>NZ_JQLR01000001.1:0-4064496 GCF_000744315.1 Methanosarcina soligelidi | reverse complement strand
AAGATCCATTAAAACAAGGATTGAAACATATCGGCTCTATACTCTGACACAGCGAAAACAGCAAATTCGCGAGCAAGATCCATTAAAACAAGGATTGAAACTCTCTCGTCTTCCCAAATCTTCCGTATGATTCAGGATTCGCGAGCAAGATCCATTAAAACAAGGATTGAAACTCGGCTAAGATATTATTGTCGAGAAAAACAATTTTAATTCGCGAGCAAGATCCATTAAAACAAGGATTGAAACTGATCGCTTCGTCTTCGATATGATCCCACGCGAAGAAATTCGCGAGCAAGATCCATTAAAACAAGGATTGAAACTTACCCAATGAAAAAATAGTCCATATCGGGTTCAGACCATTCGCGAGCAAGATCCATTAAAACAAGGATTGAAACGCAAGTTCGCCCATTTTTTCAGCAAACTGTCTTTCATTCGCGAGCAAGATCCATTAAAACAAGGATTGAAACTTATAAAAGTCTGAATTCTTGCAGTATGTGAGTCGATTCGCGAGCAAGATCCATTAAAACAAGGATTGAAACGCCGATCTTGTAAAAGCGAACGTCGGTCAAGCAGATTGATTCGCGAGCAAGATCCATTAAAACAAGGATTGAAACTCCAGATTTCCGTTGCTGTAAGTGGGAACCGTTTTATTCGCGAGCAAGATCCATTAAAACAAGGATTGAAACTAGTATAGTATAGTATAGAGCAATTCCAACCAATCAATTCGCGAGCAAGATCCATTAAAACAAGGATTGAAACTCCGCACACAATAAAATACAGATTATTGCAGGTTGAAAAATTCGCGAGCAAGATCCATTAAAACAAGGATTGAAACATGCACAGCCAATCGATTCGAGGTCTGTAATACTATTCGCGAGCAAGATCCATTAAAACAAGGATTGAAACTTTTCCTCATGTTTCCCCCGTCAGTTCTACAGTAATTCGCGAGCAAGATCCATTAAAACAAGGATTGAAACTCTTGATGAAAAAACAGGGGCGGTAACGTACTCATGATTCGCGAGCAAGATCCATTAAAACAAGGATTGAAACATGCGAGTTATTGTTCCTGGCGGCTATTATTCCTAATTCGCGAGCAAGATCCATTAAAACAAGGATTGAAACTACACCTGCATCGAACAGCCGGATATTGCATTTGTATTCGCGAGCAAGATCCATTAAAACAAGGATTGAAACTAAGTATGATTCAATAAGTTGTAGATTGCTTCGGCTTTATTCGCGAGCAAGATCCATTAAAACAAGGATTGAAACTATTGCCAAATAACGGATGCGTATCAAAATTATAATCATTCGCGAGCAAGATCCATTAAAACAAGGATTGAAACTATCCTCTGAATTATTGTCAAAATTAGCGTTAAGAATTCGCGAGCAAGATCCATTAAAACAAGGATTGAAACATATGGGGTTCGGTGGGGCTGCCCTCACCGGCGGGGCATTCGCGAGCAAGATCCATTAAAACAAGGATTGAAACGACTTTACGGTTAGAAGCATGTTATACACCTTTGCTATTCGCGAGCAAGATCCATTAAAACAAGGATTGAAACATCATTGTCCCTAACCTGGTAGCAGCTCACACTCTCATTCGCGAGCAAGATCCATTAAAACAAGGATTGAAACATCATTGTCCCTAACCTGGTAGCAGCTCACACTCTCATTCGCGAGCAAGATCCATTAAAACAAGGATTGAAACAGAATCTTGCCCTAACTTCTGTACTATTTCCTGAAATTCGCGAGCAAGATCCATTAAAACAAGGATTGAAACAAGTTAGAAGTTCCATCAGGTCACCTTATCAACAATTCGCGAGCAAGATCCATTAAAACAAGGATTGAAACTCTGGCCTCTCCTCATTGCCTGGCCCACATCAGTAATATTCGCGAGCAAGATCCATTAAAACAAGGATTGAAACTTTTGTAATAAATTGGTGTTACGCGGTAAAGGGAGTGAATTCGCGAGCAAGATCCATTAAAACAAGGATTGAAACACGACCAACCAGTGACACCCGGGCATTTATCCTGCATTCGCGAGCAAGATCCATTAAAACAAGGATTGAAACCTCAGCTCGGCGAGGCTATGAAATATGTGGCCCCACTATTCGCGAGCAAGATCCATTAAAACAAGGATTGAAACTTACAAATGTCGCCATAATAGTCGCTGAACTCGCACATTCGCGAGCAAGATCCATTAAAACAAGGATTGAAACTATCCTGGGCGACTACACCTGCCACGAAACTCCGGCATTCGCGAGCAAGATCCATTAAAACAAGGATTGAAACAATATTTATTAGGTGTATTAGTTTTTGGGATTTCAGAATTCGCGAGCAAGATCCATTAAAACAAGGATTGAAACCACAACTTCGCCGTACTGGCGACCTGAGCCAGATAAATTCGCGAGCAAGATCCATTAAAACAAGGATTGAAACATTAGTTGTATTCGACGTGTAGAGCCCCTTCGGGTCTATTCGCGAGCAAGATCCATTAAAACAAGGATTGAAACTACCCGCATGATAATTTCCAGTAATGGTATTATTATTCGCGAGCAAGATCCATTAAAACAAGGATTGAAACCACTAACAGCAACCGAAACCGCTATTCCCGGTAGTATTCGCGAGCAAGATCCATTAAAACAAGGATTGAAACTGGATCAGGTCATCAATTTCAGGGTCCGTAATGTCGATTCGCGAGCAAGATCCATTAAAACAAGGATTGAAACTGGAAAAATACCAAATGCTATTATTCAAGAGTTTGATTCGCGAGCAAGATCCATTAAAACAAGGATTGAAACAATTTCTGAGCTGCTCGTCTCTTGGCGTGCTTTTCATTCGCGAGCAAGATCCATTAAAACAAGGATTGAAACTATCTGCTTGTCCAGATTCACAAGGGCAAAATACATTCGCGAGCAAGATCCATTAAAACAAGGATTGAAACAAAATGTTACCAGAGGCCGCGCTCGGTCGCTGTTGAATTCGCGAGCAAGATCCATTAAAACAAGGATTGAAACCTAAAAAATTTAGGGAGGAAAGTCTCCACTAAGTTATTCGCGAGCAAGATCCATTAAAACAAGGATTGAAACTGCAGAACTTCACGGTGTCCATAGTCCGTAAAAGGTTTATTCGCGAGCAAGATCCATTAAAACAAGGATTGAAACTTGAAAGTATTCGCAATATAAACATGCACAATAGGTAATTCGCGAGCAAGATCCATTAAAACAAGGATTGAAACGTATAATCAGGAGCATACTTAAACGTTAATTTCATAATTCGCGAGCAAGATCCATTAAAACAAGGATTGAAACATTTCCACGTCTGCGCCTAATGTCGTGTCGTCCCATAATTCGCGAGCAAGATCCATTAAAACAAGGATTGAAACAAGAGGGTGTCGATTATTTCCTCTTGCATTGTCTTCTATTCGCGAGCAAGATCCATTAAAACAAGGATTGAAACCTTTTGGGACTCCTGCAACACTCACCTGCAAATATATTCGCGAGCAAGATCCATTAAAACAAGGATTGAAACATTTTACTAAGTGCGCAAAAGCGTTTTTTAGATCATTATTCGCGAGCAAGATCCATTAAAACAAGGATTGAAACTAGACCCCGCAAGGCCCAGAAGTGCGGTCCTAACAATTCGCGAGCAAGATCCATTAAAACAAGGATTGAAACTTTCATAAATTCGAGTCACATAAATATCCATGATTGATTCGCGAGCAAGATCCATTAAAACAAGGATTGAAACTGCGGCTTTATCTATTCAGGAATCTGAACTAAAAGATTCGCGAGCAAGATCCATTAAAACAAGGATTGAAACTGGGAGGATGATAAAATCAACTCTCAACCCTAATAATTCGCGAGCAAGATCCATTAAAACAAGGATTGAAACATACTTTCATCAGTCAATATTTCATTTTCGTATAGAATTCGCGAGCAAGATCCATTAAAACAAGGATTGAAACAATGGATTTGGAGACCGTTCTCTACTTGGACTTCTATTCGCAAGCAAGATCCACTAAAACAAGGATTGAAGCTTTTGTTATTGATACCGAAACCGCCTTTTCCGTTGAATTCGCGAGCATGGTCCATTAAGAGCCTATCCGAAAAGTGTTGTGACCTGTGTAGATGTCCGACACTAATATTTATCGAAACTTCTATAACAGCCAATAGTATATCCTAAGTGTGGTAAAGAGTCTTAGAGACATCCGGAAGAGAAAAGGGGAGAGCTGAAAAAAGATAAGTCACTCTTTTCCTGATCTTGAGCGTAATAACATCCTGAAAGGAAGTGTGAAGATACAAGACATACAGGAAGAGACCTAAACTGTATTATAGCAGAATAAGAAAAGAACTTCTGGAAGGAGGAATAAAAACCATGACAGAAATGACTCTAATAGAAGCACTGAAAAAACTTGCATTAATCACGAAAAAAGGACTGGATGAACTGATTCATATCCCGGATAATGCAAGTGGACCTATTACAATTGGTGAGGCAATTAAAGAAATACAAGATCACGATTCTGACATTTCTGAAACTGATGATTATATAATAGGTAGTGACGGTATCTGGAAAACAGGGGAAGATGGAAGCGAAATTGTATATCAGATTAAAGAAAGTGAGTGACAGCCTTTACTCTTCATTCAAAAAAGATATAGCTTCGGTGTCGCTATGCATAAAACTTTCAGGAACTTTAACGGTAAAACCTACATGCTCGACGAACTCAGTTATTTTGGGCTTGATAAATCCGATGCCGAGAAAAGAAAAGCCATGATAAAGAAGAGTGGGCTTGGGGTTAGATGCATAAAGAAAGCAAATGGCAAGTACGTAATATACCGTGAGTATATTGGGGATATAAATAAAGAAGATGGCTCTTCATTTTTTAGAGTGGGTTGAGAGCCTATCCAAAAAATTCAACCTTGGTAAATTGAATGTATATTTATTTATTCTATTATAACATATTATAATACATGTCTACTATAGCTATAGATCCGGATGTAAAGGAATCACTCAAAGAGTTAAAGTTAGCTCCCGAAGAGTCTTATAATTCAGTAGTTAAGAGACTTATTGGGGAAGTTAAAAAGAAAGAAGATTACAGTCCTATGTTTCCAAAAGAAGAAAAACAAGGACATAAGGAATCTCATATAAATGATTTTGATGCCTGGTTAGAAAAGAAGCTGGTAGAAGATAAAAACATTTTAGATGCACTTGGAAGAAAGTGATGTTTTGATCAGCTTAATTGAGATTTTGAAAATTCATCAAAAGGTTATAGATTACGATAAATTTAAAGATCCGGATGATTATACACCCGCAATACGTTCTTTAGCTACTTTAGAATTAATGTTTGAATATTTGATAAAAGAATCCAATACTATTTTCGAAAATGCCGCTGTAATAGTCTACACTATTGTTGCAAAACATCCGTTTTTCAATGGAAATAAAAGAACTGGTTATGAAGCCATGAATTTTATTATTGAAGATGGAGGATACAGGTTTACGTCTACAGATGAAGAGATGATAGAATTCATAATTAGAGTGGCTACAACAGAAAATGAGATGTCAATTGAAGAAATAAAAGAATGGATAATTCGACATACGGAAAAAATACTATAACCTCGAATCAAAGAGATTTACAGGGTACAAGTAATAATTCGCGAGCAAGATCCACTAAAATAAGGATTGAAACGTGACCTGAATCTGATAGTTGCTCCAAAACGGCTCTTCAATGTTTCGAATGGTTAACTTAAATTTTCCTGGTGTAGAAGTAGCATGCACAAAATATAGGAACAGATGTTGTTGAAAATCACATTCAAGCTTGATGTTCTCAATTTGATCTGAACACATTTTAACCAGGCAATTATTTTCAACCCACACAAAACAGCGAAGAGCCACAAACCTACCAGGGCAACTACAAAAAAGGAAATAATGGCGATAATAATGGTTTTTGTTTTTGGTTTATTCAATTGTTAATTTTTTATAGATCTCAACCGCTTTTTGAAATAAAACACGTTCAGTCCGACAACGCAGACGAGCGTCCAGGCGATCAGGAGTTCGGTCTGCTCCCTAGAAAAAAGTCCCACGAGAATCCCGACAAAGGCCCACCAGTGGGTGGCGAACACCACGGCGTTGCGCTTGCTTTGATAGAGTGCGTAGCCCGCAGAGAGCGCCGCGAGAAGCACGAGGAGCATTTGAAGATAGATTCCGAGCTTGGAGCTACTCTGGACGCCAAAGGAAAAAGCATACACGCCGATATTAGCGAGCACCGCAACGCTTGACCACCCCAGATACATCCCGACTCCGCCCTGCAGGAATAACTTCTCCTGGATATTCGCAAAACCCTGTTCCAATAGTCGGGGAAACGCCTTGAGCAAAGCGAAGTACATAAAGAGGAAAATGAGCACCGTCAACAGCAGCATTTCCCGCTCAGCCGCCATGAGCCAGAGGGTAAAACAGACGTATACCGACGAGAGCCAGAGATACACCGGCCTTGAAAATGTCCGTGTGCCAAAGAGATGCAGCAGCGCGTAGATGCTTGAAAACATGATTATCACTCCCCAAATGGCAAAAGTATACCCGGCTGGGGTGATGAGCAGTTCATTGAAATTACTGCCTCCGCTAAAAGACGAGAAAAAAATGCTGAAAATCTGCGAAACCGCTGTGACAAAAAAGACGATTTTATAGATTAGCATATTGTTATGGTTGGATGTTCATAGCATTTTAATTATTCTGCCCAAAGTTTGGCGATGTTCTTTTGAGTTTTTTGCCCGTAAATTTCAATCAGCATTTTGGCGTACTCGACGAGCATCCGCCCGGCTTCGATATCCTCCACAATTTTTTAGGATGGTGAGAGGCTGGAGAGGGATTTCATATTCATTAATCTTATTTGGCGAAATATTACCTTGGTCTCCGCCATCTGAAGCTACCTGAAAATAGTCGTAAAATTCATTAGAAAATAATATGACTTCAAAAAACTTTTGAAGTTTTTGTTCATTTGGTCTTACGAGACCAACACGCTGATTGAGAAGCAAACTATTAATTTGAGAAACAGATTCGAGAGCATATCCACTAAAACAAGGATTGAAACCTCTTCAAATGTTCAATCACCTCATTTCTATCAAATTCGCGAGCAAGATCCATTAAAACAAGGATTGAAACTTTCCTTCGATAACCTACCTTTAACACAAAAAACAGACATGATATTCTTCGAATAACATGCCCAAAAAATGAAAGTACTTGAGAGCACTTTCATGCCAAAGTATGAGAAACGCATATACTTGAGCATATACTTGAAAGACAGATTATCCTACTGGAAGAGATAGAAATTAACTCAGAAATTGAAGAATTATTGGATAATGTTAAATTGTATAAAAAAGGATCCTATAATTCAGTTATTAATAGATTAATTGAAAATGCGAAAAAAAGAGGAATAATATGAAACTATCAAAAATATTTAAAACTACTATAAAATTATGTAGAAAAGCAGACAAAAGTATGAAGAGAAATCACAAAATGATAACTAAAGTAAGAAGATAATTATTCGCGAGCAAAATCCATTAAAATAAGGATTGAAGCTGCAATTGACTTAACGCGAAAACACAAACACAAACCCCGATTTATGGAGACATGAAAAAATGAACTTTTGGACTTTCTTATTTTTGTTTATACTGTTGGCAGTCCTCCTTGCAATGGCGAAATATGCCGCGATTGCAGCCGGAGCAATTGCAGTTCTTGCCCTGATATACAAGCTGATCCAGAGCCGCAGGAGCGAGCGACCTGACACAAAAAAAAGAATGTAAGTGAGGGGGTTTTCCGGGAAAAGATAAGAAGCTGTGAGACCTGGCAGAACGCGGGAAATTCGCGAGCAAGATTCACTAAAACAAGGATTGAAACTCAGATTGACCCAAAACGCGGTCGTATTTGGCAATTATCGAGCAAGATCCACTAAAACAAGGATTGAAACAGTCTCATTAATCCAAACCCAAAAAAGTACCTTTCGCCGGGTCAGAGCCCAAACAAGGAACCTTTTTTTCCTTGTGGCTTTACCCTGCTATGGGTCTTCATGGAGCGGATCCGAAGGACGGCAGATTTGGTTTTATATTCTGAAGGAATTAATCTTTTAGCAACTGGATTTCCATAATGAACATCGTTTTTTATTAACTCTATTTTCTGATAAAAAGCATTAAGAATTGTCTCTTCCTGCTTTGAGTCCGAAGCCTTACTTATCAGATATTCGTATGCCTCATCAGCTTCGGGAGTTAATCTTACACTTACATGCTTCATGCCATTCACGTTTTATAGCTCGCGTCCGTAAATCGCAACATTCCTTAAATTATGATTTGTGTTGTGAATCCAGGTTATCCCTCTTAACCCAACAGCTATTTTATTACTTTTTTCCAGGTATTCCAAAATAGTCATTAAAGTATTGTGGTTTACCTGCCGAGGAAGCGCTTTTTTTAGTTCCGGAATAGTTATAACACTATTTGGGCTGTTTTGTATAGCATCTTCTACCATAATAATAGTGTTAAGAGTTGGAGAAGGTTTTATCTTATCAGAATTTAATGCCTCTGCCATTTATTCACTTCCATAGATTTGAAATAATTATGTAAGAAATAATTATTAGTTAATAACTTACTTGCATCAATAAATACCTGTGGTTTACGTTGACATCTGGCAGAAGAGACATTCCTTATTTTAAGAGGTGGATATGGCTTAATTCATTTCCGCTTTTTGCAGATCTCAACTGCTCTTACTATTTTTGCTCTTCCGTAGATCAAGATCTCTTCTCTATTCCTATTCCCGATCAAGATCCACAAAAACAAGGATTGAAACTGTAATCTGTTCCGTGAATCAATACAAACTGCTGAGATTTTTTATTCGAGAGCATATCCATTAAAACAAGGATTGAAATTAAAAAACCATGGTAGTTTTCACTACAACCTCGAAACCGGCATCAACTTCCTGTCACTAAAGTGTATATCATTGCTCTGGCTGCTAGCCTTTTGGCCCTTTGCTTTTTTCCTGCCTGGCCGGTGCTGGTCGAGGAGCCAAAAGTACAGGTACAGGTGAAGATTGGCCTGTTGGTTGCGCCTTCCATCTCAAAGGAATAAGCTGGCAAGGGAAGTTTTTTTGCCTGACAATATTCTTGCAGGGCAAAGATCGGGTCTTTTGACGTGTTAATTGTTGGGTCTTTTGACGTGTTAATTGTTATTTCTTCCTGACTGGCTGGCGAATCTTCTACCTTGATCTTCAAGTTAGGAGCAGGTAAGCCCAGAATAGTTGCTAGCAGACCTGCGGACGCTTGCTGCATGGCACCTTTCTTTGTCAGGTCTTCGTATGCAGCGGACCGGTACTCTCTGTCACCGATTCTAATTGCACTCATGGCAGTGAATGCCGGCAGGTTGCTTCGGGTAGTTTCTATCACTTCGTATACTGGCATCTGCCAGCCCGATATATGTTGTGCGATGTCGAAGACCGAGACGGCTTTCTGAGGCGCGGTTGCGATATCCTCCAGCAGCGCTATTTTAAGCTCAGTCCATTTTTCGCCATCAGGAGCTTGCAGGAGTACCAGCCCTGCGCAGATAACCGGCAGCTTGGCAAGGCGTTTCAGGAAGGCATCGAAATAAGCCTCGGGGCAGTCTTTACCCTCCCGGATCAGTACTTTGGTGATGCGCTCGAAGTCTGTATCGTTTGCATCTTCGATCCGATTACCCCGGATAGCCAACTCAGCTTCTTTATATGCCTTTTCCTTCATGTATTCGCTTTTAGCCCTGTCGTTTTCGATGTGCCTCATGTTGATATGCGATGCAATTGCCTGAATCTCTTCTTTAGAATGGGGTAAGGGCTCTTTTCGGATGTATGCACGGATCTGCTGGTGATTCACGAGATCAGCATACCTTCGGATGGGTGAGGTGAAGTGTGTATACGCTCCGAGGTTCAGTCCGAAATGGCCCATGATTACGGGGCCGTATTCTGCTCTATTGAGCATCATGTACGTGGTATGCCTGACGGCAGCTATGTTTACCTCAGGGATAAAAGCCATGCTTTCGAGCAACTTCAGCAAGTTCTCCCGCTCAGGGGTGGCACTCCGGGCTGTATGGTTACGGAAAAGAATAGGGATGTCATTTCTGACCGCATACTCTGCTATGGCCATGTTAGCGAGAATCATCAGCTCCTGGATGATAACGTAACCTATGGTATCCCCTCTGCATCTCAACTGCCGCACCGACCCTTCTTCACTCGTCACCAGCCCCCTCCCCAGGTCGTAGAATGCGAGCGCTCCATGGCTGCGGCGCTGCATTAAAAGGCCGCTTGTGAGCTGGCTTATGAGCTTGATGAGAGCATGCTGTGGGTGCTCTCTATCAGAGAGAATACGGGGGACGTCAGAGAATGCTAGCCGGGCTTCGCTTGTCATTATAGTCCGTAAAAGCCCTGTTTCGAGGATCGACAAATCTCTATTGAGGATAATATCCACGGCAAGGACATACTTCTCCTCTCCCGGCCATAGGGATAGCTTCCCGTCTGCGAGCCGCCTGGGTAACATCGGGCTGTTGCCGTTTGCATAATACCTGGTCTCGACCCGAGACATCGCAAATCTATCAAGCTCTGAATTTTTCGGAACGACCTTTGCGACGTCCGCAATCATGACCACGACGTGCCAGCCCCCATTTTCCGTGACTTCCACCCAGATTGCATCATCCATGTCCCGTGTTGTCACGTCATCAATCGTAATACCTCTGAGCATATCCGGCATAATACCACTTAGGTGCAAAATTTGGTATGCTTTCCTTATATGTATATTGGTAAGTAAAAAAGTGGTAAGGGGTTCTTATTTTTATGAAAAATTGTTTCACAGATTTTGCTCATATTTATATGAAGACGCGTAAAATCACTGAGCCTTTAGCTCACGGGATATAAGCTTCAACTTAAACCCTGATTCCGTATATAATATTCTGCTGGTTCCTTTGACATTTCCTATGCTAGAAGAAAAATGTCCATCACTCAATAACGTATTTTCTTCCCAATAGAGCCTGTAGACTTACCCTCGATAGAGGAAGGAATGAAACAGGAAGCTTTCAGTCTTTAGCTGAGTGGTAGTTCACGGACGTGAACTATAAAACGTGAATAAGCATGAACATAAAAAAGACAGGCTATCCAGAAGAAATAAATGTTAGCTGGTATACAATGGACCCATTACATTACCCTGTGTTCAATCAAAATGATGGATATCTCGGTGCAGTTCTCAGTCAGAGTGGTTTCCTGAGCATGGAAAGGCTGGCAGAAGCTGTAAGAAAGGCAAAAGCAAAAATGGCCAGATATCCATGGTGATTGATACGCATCAGAGGGTCCATTCACACTCAACGAAATAATTACTCGTCCCCAAATTTTCGCGAGCAAGATCCATTAAAACAAGGATTGAAAGTAAACAACATACTGATATACTAAGACTAATCGATAGTGGTTCTCAAACAAAACAACTAACATCAAAAATCTAACTGAGAAATTTACAGTTTTTTCATTCATTAAGACTATAAACTGAAGCGTTTTTTACATACCACTGGAAGTGAAAATCCATGTAGTGGAACCAGCGGTTATATGAGGAAAAAATAAATATTAATTTATATAGTGCGAACATAACGGAATTCAAAAATATAGGGGTGTTATTCTGACTGCAAAAAGAATATTCTCCATTTTATTTACAGTAGCCATTGCACTTCAGGTTATTGCCGTCGGTGCGGTTGCTGCAGCTTTTTATGCTGATAACGGGCCTCTGGCGGTTTCAGATGATGACACCGCGCCTGCTCCTGAACCTTCTTCAGAACCTGCGCCCGAGACAGATCCTGAGCCGACTCTCGAACCAGATCCCGAACCGGCTCCTGAGCCAGATCCCGTTCCAGACCCTGAGCCGGCTCCCACCCCGGACCCCGAACCCACTCCGGCTCCTGAACCAACGCCTGAGCCGACCCCCACTCCGGACCCCGAGCCAACTCCGACTCCTGAACCAACGCCTGAACCGACCCCCACTCCGGATCCCGAGCCTACTCCCGAGCCGACCCCTACTCCGGATCCTGAGCCCACTCCTACTCCGGACCCTGAGCCCACTCCCACCCCCGAACCAACCCCTACACCAACTCCAACTCCCGAACCAACCCCCACGCCAACTCCTACACCAACTCCTACACCAACCCCTACACCAACTCCAACTCCCGAACCAACCCCCACGCCAACTCCCACACCAACCCCTACACCAACTCCCACCCCGGATCCTAGTCCCTCTCTGACACCTGATGACAATAAAAGCAGCAGTGGTGGAAGCAGCGGAAGTAGCAGCGGTGGAGGTGGAGGCGGCGTATCTCCTGAGCCTCCGAGAAATGTTGAAGCAAAAGAGATTTCCCGGGCAACCATTTCAGGCGGTGAAACTGTCAGGTTTGAATTTAAAAACAATGCAACCTGTGTTGTTTATGTTGCCTTCCATGCAGTCGAAAACGCAGGCAGGACCACAACCATTGTTGAGCAGTTAAAGGAAAAATCCGTCCTTGTATCGGAACTGCCTGATGACGAAGTTTACAAATCCTTTAATGTCTGGGTAGGAAACGCAGGATATTCGACCTCAAACAAAATAGATAACCGTGCCCTGGGCTTCAGGGTAAATAAAGAATGGGTCCGGGAAATGGACATAGTCCCGGCTTCCATAACGCTTAACAGATATGAGAAAAAGGTCTGGGTTCCCCTATCCACCGAACTGACAGGAGAGAGCGATGAATATCTTTACTTCACTTCAGAAGTTCCAGGGTATGCGTCGTTTGTGATAACGGGCAATACCACTCAGGAGGTACTGGAAGAAGAGAGCGATCAGGTCCCCTCTGAAAGCAGGTCCACTGACGGATTTCAACTGGGGGATTTCGCAAAAAAAGCCGGGTCTGATAAGAACAGAAATACCATACTGAGCATCGTGATAGTGGTTGTAGCTCTATCGGTAGTGGTTGTTCTGTTAAAAGGCATGAAAGAATAAAACATTAAATGATAAAGAATGCGTGAATAAAGCATTGGAGCTGGCATAATCAACGTCTGGCATAATCAATGTCTGGCATAATCAATGGTTTTGCTCAAAATAATCCCGTATTTCGAGGGTGAACCGGGCAAAACCACTGAATTATCATGCAAGGGATTGTTTCACCTTCCAGTTCAGGATTATTTAACAGCCCTGACAAGGTGTTTTTGCTTTTCCCATAACTTCCGGTCTTCTTTCCGCTTTCTTTCCATTTTCTTTTCGTCTTCTTCCCGCTTTCTTTCCATCTTTCCCGTTTTCTTTCTGTCTTCTTTCCGCCTTTCCACCTTATTTCCTTTTTCTTTCCGTCTTCTTTCTGTCTTCTGAATGTTGTTACAAATTCTTTCTTTCAAACAGGCAAAAGGGTACGTGTTATATTATGAAAAATTTAAAAAAGAAACTTCTGAAACTTGTAAAAATCTTCGTAATAATTTTTGTATGTCTTGCAGCATTTTTCGTTTATATTTTTATTGAGCCTTACTGGATAAACGAAAAAACAACCACAATTAGCGACAGTGATGTGCCGCAAAATTTCGAGGACAAGAAAATAGTCTTCATTTCCGATATCCATCACGGCCCGTATTTCGAAAGGGAAAGAGTTGCAGACCTGGTAAGAAAAGTAAATGATCTGGAACCGGATATTATTATTCTGGGCGGCGATTATGTTTCCGGTGATGTGGGGTATATTGGTCCCTGTTTTGAAGAGCTTTCGAGACTCAAAGCAGATATGGGGATTTTCGGAGTTACGGGAAACCACGATGAATGGACAGATTACAATCTCACGGTAAAATGCATGGAAAATGCAGGGATCACTGTTTTGAGCAACAGGGCGGAATGGCTTGAGATTGGGGAAGATAAGATCAAAATTGCAGGCGTAGACTGGAGTACGGACTGGTATTTTAACTCTGAGCCTTATGTTGACCCGCTGGTAAAAGATGCTGAAGAAAATGATTTCGTGATTCTTGTTTCACATACACCCGATCTGGCTGAAGAATTGACCACAGATAAAATCGATCTTGTCCTCTCCGGTCACACTCATGGCGGGCAGATTACATTTTTCGGGTTATGGGCGCCGTATGTGCCTTCTTATTACGGACAAAAATACAGGACAGGAATTGTGAAAACCGATAAGACCATGGCTCTGGTCTCAAACGGCGTAGGAAACACATTTTTACCAATCCGCTTTTTTGCCAGGCCACAAATCAATATAATTATCCTTGATCATCCCTGAAAAATTCCAGCGCAAAATTATGGATTATTTCTTTAATTTCTTCCATTTTTTCTTCTTTTTCTTTTTCTTCTTTTTCTTTTTCTTCTTTTTCTTTTTCTTCTTCTTCTTCTTCTTCTTCTTTTTCAAATGATTCAAAGTGTGCTTGCCCTGTAATTTCCCTGTATCCGTAAAACAATTTCAGTAATCGTGCTTTTCTTTTTCCGGCTTAACTTTTTTGTTTTCTATTGATGATTTTTTTACATATTCTACAGCATCGGCTATTACAGATACACCAAAGTCATTTCCATATTCTTTAAACCTTAGACAGAAAGCTTGAGAAATAATTAAGGAGTGTGGCAGAGAATGATGAAAATTCGTATAATTTGTACGTATAAACTCATTAATATCATCCAGAACGTGTTCTGGAACTATTAAATGTGACATATTGGGTAATCTCCCAACAATAGAGTTATTTATTTCTGGCTATTTTCTTCTTATTATATAACTATGTTTTCACTTTTACTTGTTTTATTTTTCTTATTTTCTATCTAAATTCTCTACTATATGCGAAATATTTATGTATAAAAACGTATTTTTATTAAATAGCAAATCAAATTTACTTGATTTGTTCGCAAAACGGCATTTTCCTCCCCGAATCATTTTGCCATTCTAAACCTTTCCGTATCTGCAGTTTTCTGGAGCAGTTTGCCATTTTTACTCTCCTGAAATCTGCAGTTTTTCGGGATTCGGGAGCTAGATCTACTAGCACAGTGATTAATACAATTCCCAAAAACAGGCTTTTTTGCAAGCCCTGGCGCAACTGCAATTGCAGGGATGGCGCTTGAGAACGGGTCTGACTTCTTCTTTTTACGGAAAAAGCTTGAAAAGAGTCCAAGCGAAAAGCTTGAAGAAATATATAAATAAAAAATCTAAATAAAAAAGGTAAAAACGCTTTATTTTTAGAAAGCGTTTTATTCTGTGTATTTAATGCTTAAAAAATTCTAATTTAAGCCTTATTCTGTGGTCACGCCGTCGAAGTCTGCTTCATTTGCTTCTGCTTCTTCTTTTGTGGCGCGCACGATCCCGTCTTTGTGGTGTGCCGGGGAATAGATTGTGTAGAGCTTCAGTTCTTCAGTGTTTGAGGTATTGATGACATTGTGCTCAGCACCTGCGGGTACGATAACTGCGACTCCGTCACTGAGTTCGTATTCGTTGCCGTCAATTATGCACTTGCCCTGTCCTGCCTCAAAACGGAAGAACTGGTCGTTTTCTTCGTGGACTTCCATTCCAATGTCTTCCCCTGGCTTAAGGGTCATTAATACCAGCTGGCTGTGCTTTGAGGTGTAGAGAACCTTGCGGAAATTTTCATTTTCCAGAGTAGCATCTTCGATATTGATAGAAAATCCTTTCATGTTTTTCAATTAACGGTAATTGTATATAGAACTTTTGTGTGCTACAGCAGTTATTATATAAATTGAAACACAATATTTCCTTATTATGGGAAGGCTGATTATTTATTGAAATGGGGGCAGGATCACTTTATATAAAAAATTAATTTTTCTAGCCAGAATAATAAAAATAATTCTTAATTACAGCCTATCTTTCTTTATCTAACAGGAGAGTACTTGCATGTGGAGGGGAACTTCGTCAATAACTTTAAATTGTAGCCCATCTTTCTTTATTTAACAGGAGAGTACTTAACATGTTGAGAAAACTAATTTTAGCGATCTTAATAACAACCCTGCTAATAGGGACAGCCTCTGCTGCAACCCTTTATGTAGGCAGTACAGCCAAATACAAGACTATCCAGAGCGCTGTGAATGCAGCAAGCGACGGAGATACGATCAAAGTAGCAAGTGGAACCTATAATGAATATGTTTCCATCTCTGGGAAATTCATCAACGTATATGGGACAGGGTACCCAAAAATGAACGGGTTCAGGGTAACCCAGGGGGGAGCGGTTATCAACGGATTCAATATCCAGAAGAATGGGGTCGATTTCCAGGGTGCAGGCAATAATAATACTGTCCGTAATAATTATTTCTATAACTGTGGTGTCAGCATCACAGGGCTAACCTGCAGCCAGAATACTATTATGAATAATCAGATAACTAACGGAACGGTAACCCTGTGTGAAACCTGGGATAACGTGGTCAAGGGCAATACAATTACAAAAGCCAGAATCGGACTCTATATGTACGAGGGTGCGACCTGCCCGACCATTACCGGAAATACATTCTCTTACTGTGATATTGGTGTGAAGCTTCCAGCGGTTCCTCCGGGGATGATAGGCAATAAGTACATCGGAAACAGGATAAACATAAAAATAGCTGATTATTAAATAAATGGGTCGGGGGGGCCATTTATTTAAGATAATAGTTATTTTTTCAGTTACCTGTTTACTTACATGTTTACTTACATGTTCAGCTACTTATTTAGTTTCTTTTAGATACTGTTTAGTAATGATCTTAGTTGCTTTTTAGTCACTTATTTAGTTTCTTTTAGTTACTGTTTAGTAATGATCTCAGTTGCTTTTTAATTACTTTTTAATTACTTTTTAATTACTTTTTAATTACTTTTTAATTACTTTTTAATTACTTTTTAATTATCTGTTTAGTTACACGTTTAGTTATTATTTTAGTTCTTTTTTAGTTGCTCTTCTCCTTTTTCCTTTTAGAAAACACATTGATTGCATTTTATGCTTCCTTAATTTTATATTAGTCGTATCTTTCGTCTGCACATTATGCCGGTCGAATAAAAATCAGGATTAGGCGGGTTGAAACTTATTATTATCTTTTGGTCTGCTGCGGTTTTAAGTGCTATAAGGATAATAAAAAAGGTTGTTCTATCTCCCTAAATAGAACTCCCATAAAAAACCCTGTGCACGAAGCTGAAAGTGTGAGCCGGACAAGCATATTGAAAAAAATGGCTGAAAAAACAGATTGATAAAGATGGCTAAAAAAGCAGGTCGTGCAGCAGTTTAACAGTTAAAATGTGTGATCCAACATGTCCAGAAAATACAGCAATAAAACAACCCATTTCGTCCTCCATGATGACGGTACATTCGACGTTTATATGAATAAAAAATTCAAAGAATGCGGGATATACGAGGAAACCCCTGATATTGTAAAACTCGACTATTACAAACACACTTCAATCTTCCAGAAAGAGGAAGGGTGTTTAATTTCTGAGAACTGCAGAATCTGGGTAGAAGACAGAATAATGAACGTCCCTGGCGGTATTCTGAATAACGGGGTTTTTATAGCCAACAATGACAGCGGGAATACTACCTAAGGGTGCGGAAAAATAAGAAGAAACTGAAAGCCAAAGCCAGGTCTTAAAGGGATGAAAGTAATCCCGGAGCTTTTTTAATATCTAATTTTTGTCTTCTCTTATTCTTATTTATTACAAATTTTTTATATGTCTGCTTTGGCCCGGAGCACCGTCCATTAACACGCATTAATAAAGTACTGAAGCAAATGGAAAGACTTATTTTATCTGTGGCTCTCGTTATTCAGGAGCAGAATCTATCTAATAATAATACTCCTGATCCCCTTATATCATGAGTGATAAAAATGACCGGGAAAATAACCTATCTTGACGGACTGCGAGGTATAGCTGCAATAAATGTCATGATAATGCACTTTTTTGTTGCATTAGCCCCGGCTATGGTTTATGGTGATAAGTATCCTTCACACTTCGGAAGCCTGGACCATATTTTTTCTACCACGCCGCTCGGTCTGATCGGTGCAGGTAACTTTTCGGTCTGTATCTTCTTTGTCCTGAGCGGCTATGTTTTAACCCGGAAGTTTTTTCAAACGAAGGAAAACAGTATTGTCATAAGCAGTGCAGCACGTCGGTACCTGAGGTTGTTTGTTCCTGTATTTGCAGCAGTGATGTTCTCGTACTTATTGGCATCAACCGGGTTGTATCGTTACTACATTGAAACCATGACGTTTGCTGCAGGCAGTAACTACCGGGACTACTGGACTTTTACGCCCGGCATTCTTGATGCAGTCAGGCAGGCAGCATGGAATTCTTTTTTTGTAGGAGGGGCAATTCCGTATAACCCGGTTTTATGGACAATGTCAATAGAATTTTACGGGTCCATGCTCGTCTTCACAATGGCATTATTATTCGGGTCTCTTCGAAACCGCTGGACTTTCTACCTTGCAGCAGTTCTGGCTTTAATTAATTTTTACTACCTTGCTTTTATAATAGGAATGGTCTTTGCAGACATATTCAGCAGTAAGAAATCGATATTTAAAACAGATAACAGGATAGTATTGTTTATCATAATGATCTCAGGGCTCTTTCTGGGTTCATATCCCGTAAGCCCTCTTGCAGAGAATTCTGTATACGGATTCCTGAATAATGGCTTTTTCAGAGATCCAAAAATGACCTATCATATCATAGGCGCAGGGATGGTAATGTATGTCTTATTGAACAGCATCGACCTGCAGAAGGTTTTTTCTTCCCGTGTGCCTGTATTCCTCGGAAAAATATCCTATTCCCTGTACCTTGTGCATTTCCCCGTGATAAGCACTTTTAGCTGTGCATTGTTCCTTCTCCTGTATCCTGTATTCTCTTATGTGCAGGCTGTTTTAATTTCATTTGTTCTGTCTTTACTCCTTATTATACCGTTGAGCTATCTATTTTATAAGTACATTGATGTGGCAGGCGTAAAATTATCAAAGGAGTTTTATAGCCGGTTGTCCCGTCCTTTGATCCCGACAGTACAGGATACATAAATGCTTACCTGAAAGATTCAACTACTTTTAAAGGATTAAACTACTCTCAAATATTCAACTACTCTTAAAATATTCAGCTACTCTTAAAATATTCAACTACTCTTAAAATATTCAGCTACTTCCAATTTTTATTCTATAGCTTAATATATCTGTAAATACTATTTTTCTATATCTGCTTTTATTTTAATGCGGCGAGATTTTATATACGTAAATATTTCCAGCTTTGGAGTGAAATTTTTAATAGCAACTAATAATTTAAAGCTCCTGAACCCAAAATTCAGGTTCTTTAGCCTGGAGGTGGTTGAAAAACACCTGGAGCCCATTCTCCTGGCGAAGGTCACTTAAAAAAGGAAGTGAAGGATTTTGACCACAGAAAAAATTAACAGTCCTGTTAAAAAATTCAGACGTTATATTGAAATGAATAAGGATCATCAGGCTTATTCAGACTTTAAAGAAGGAATAAATAAAGGTCTGGACATAGCCAGATATACCTTCGAAGAAAACGTAGATAAGTTCTCTTTATCCTTTTCGGATGAGGCTGGGGTTGTAAAGGCAAAAAACTTACAGGATGAATTTAGCCAGCTTCTGGATGAGATTGTCCTTACAAAAAAGCCAAATTGCTCTGAAGAGTGTTTAGATGGGATATATATGGGATTTGAAAGGTCTAAAAAAATATTTGAGGATTTCCTGCAGGAGGCTTTACCAGTTGAGAATTAAAGAAAATCCTCTTAATTTATTATAATTAATCGAGCTTTAAATCTCCATTCTTAAAGTTTCTATTCTTAAATATCCGGTTTCTAACCCTGATTTCTCGTTTAGCCTCGATTGGTATAGTCTTCAGGTTATTGATTCCTCCATTTGCCTGGGAGGGACAAATCTGGGTTTCGGTCTCTTTTTATGGCTATACAATCTCTTTTTATGATTAATTTCCGTCTTTTTTATGGTTATATAGTCTCTCTTTATGATTATGTAGTCTATTTTATGTAGGACTTACGCGGTTGAACTGAAAAACGATGGCGTAAAACCTTCAACTATCTAAACTATGGTTTCAACATCAATGCCTATTGGTCTTGATTTTAAATCTCAAGTGCGTAAGTCCTATTATGGTTATTATTTCCTGACACGTCCTGAAATCTGAATATCAAAGGATAACCGGGTTTTGTGAGTTCATGAATTAAATAGTAAATTTTATGTAAATGATTTCAGGAAAAAGAGTCTGATAAGGGCTCTGGAAAGTACACACCACAACAGTAAAGACCAGTTGACAGCTAAAAGAATTGATCACTGGCAGTCGAATTAAAGGAATTAAATGGATTTAACCAGGGAAATCAAATTAAAGGAATTTAGTGGTCTAACCAGAAAATCAAATTAAGGAGGTTAAGTGGATGAAAGTATCCTTTGAAGAGCTGGACGGGAAGGTAGTGTTCAGGATTTCGGAATTTGACTCAAAATACGAAAGTGTCCTGAAAATGTGTTATTATGAAAACGATGGTAGAGGATACGTAAAAGTCTACCCTCAGAACGCCAAATACATGGACAAAATAAAAAAAAGATATTCTGAGAATGCGAAACTGATGTTTGACCAGCTCGGGTATTTTGCTCCTGTCCCATGGGAACAGGCTTTAACAGAATTTTGTCGGAAAGCTCAGGGTACGGATATTGACTGGTGGCTGACAGGGAGCTGTGCCGCCTGCATCCGCGGCATTAAAATGAACCCACATGATGTTGATATTATGGTTGATTCCAGGTGTATCGATGAAATCACTGAAGTTTTCTCAGACTGCCTGATCGAGCCGATTATTGATACTAACGGATGGCTGACAAAGGACTTCGGTGTTATTTTCCTGCATGCAAGAATAGATATTGCATCTGATCCCCAGGAGATTCTGGATGTTCCTGAGCCAGTAGACTGCGGTCCTTACGCAAGGCAAAACCTTGAGACCGTAAAATGGAATGGGCATGAAATAAAGGTCCCACCTCTGGAACTGCAGCTAAATGTAAACAGAAGAAGGGAGAGGATGGACAGGGTAAAGCTTATCGAGGAATTTATAAATAAATAGATTCCCTCGTTTTGATGGGCAATTAATTCCTGCAAGGCAGGGTTAGCAAACAGGCGCAGTTTACCTCATTGTTACCGGAAACATGTAAACAGGCTTCCAGGCGCAACAGTGAATGCGTAAAAGTCTTCTGTGGGCTTACATAAAAATCAGTTCTCTTTCTTTTTCTACTGGTCTCAATACTTTATTTCTTATCAGCTTTTATAAACCGGATCTGGAGAGTATATGCAGTTTTCCCTGCGGGACTGAAGGGCAAGTTCGGTGACGGCGGCAACACCATTATAGGTTTCCGGGAACGGTCTGGAGGCGGATACACTGCGGTCATAGCCCGCGTCAAAAATAAACGATCGAATAAATAAATTCTACAGCTAGATGTTAACAAAATTCTAACTGACAGGTGGATTTCCGGTTAAATTTTCTTTGCGGCTGGTTATCCCATTAAGGATAAATTCGGGAGAGAGACAGGGCTGCAGCCTGACCTCCAGGAAATGAATGCCTCCAGTAGAATGACTCCAGCAGTCGGTGTCATCCCAGTAATTTGTTTCCTGAATCTATATTCCTCAGTATCCCTATTCTTTATTATGTTCATTTCGAACTATTTAATACCAATATATTATAAATATCTCTAAATATATCTGTTATCTGGAAACGGATCTTTTAAAACCGTGATTCATGAGGATATGGATGCCCTGGAACCAGGATTAAGGTACTATCCTATGTTGCAGTCCGTATGTTGGAATCTGTTAAAGTCTTACTTTCAGTTATAATGTAATATATGCCTTTAATTGCTTATTTGAAGATACGGACAGAATATTTTCAGTCAGATATGCTCACCCAGATCTGTTCCTCAGATACGCTTAATCCGATGTGTTTAATCAAGATATGCTCAATCAGATCTGTTAAATCAGATACGCTCAATCAGATGTGTTAAATTAGATACGCTTAATCCGATGTGTTAATGCAGGGATGAAGTTCCAGTAAAACTCCAGCTTATTCCTGGTTATATTCAAAATTTCCAGGCTTAAGATCATCCCGGTGTCAAGAAATAATTATGATAAAAAGAAGCCTGTAGATTGGGAAGGATTTATGCCCATTATATATATAAATAATGGAAAATAAATGCTCTAACCAGATTCCACCAGTACAGGATTTGATTTTTTCTTTTGTTGCTCAGTTTATGTTTTTGTCAGGGAGGGAGGAGTTTGAAACAGAGGCGAATTAAAAAGACAGTTAGAAAGTTCAGTGATTTAATTGAAAGAAATAAGGATAGACGAGCTTATTCTGATTATAAAGAAGGGATAAATGAAGGCCTGGAAATAGCTAAAGACACTTTTGAAGATAACGTAGAAAAGTTTCTTTCTACGTCTACAGATGAAGATCCTCAAACAAAGATACGCAGCCTTCAGGATAGATTTAACCTGATTATAGATACGATCGTTGTTAAAGAAAAACCAAATTATTCTCAGGACCATCTGGACGGAATATACGAAGGGTTCGAAAAATCCAAAAAGATATTTGAAAATTGTATACAGGAATACTATCATTCTGATTCGGAATCCTGATCTCACTTCTGCCAGCGTTCATTTCGACAAAGAAAGTTTGCCTCAATTATTTTAATCGATAGTTCTGCTTGATCCTGATGCTGAGGAACTCTCAGATAAAGCCCCCGGAAATAACCGGACTTACAACTGTTCAACAGGTTGAGGATAAGAAATCAAAAAGAGCATGTATTAATACGAAAGGCAAAGAGCATGTATTGATATAAAGGCAGTGTACCGAAAGTTCTGTAAATTATGATTGACTCTGTATCCTTTTCCTTTCACCACAAAAAAACAGGATGCGGAGTCAATGGTAGATTTATTCTCACTCATAAAAGATTATCTTGTCGATCAGGAAGATGGAATTCGCCATTTAATTACGTGGTTTTTAAATCTCGTAATGGAGGAGGAAGCCCTCCTCCAGGTTGGTGCACAACGTTATGAGAGGACTGATTCTCGTAAAGCCAGTAGAAATGGCTACAAACCCCGAACCCTCCTTACCAAGTATGGAGAACTTGAATTATTAAAACCTCAATTCCGTGAGTTTCCCTTTGAAACTCAGGTATTTGAGAAATATTCCCGAGTTGAACAGGCCATCTTATCCGCTGTAGCTGAATCTTACCTGCAAGGCGTTTCCACCCGAAGGGTGGATAAGGTCATGACTGCTTTGGGAGTTGAGGGAATCTCAGCCTCTTCAGTTTCCAGGATTACAAAAGAGCTGGATGAGAAAGTTTCAGAATTTTTGTCAAAGCCAATAGAACACGAAATTCCTTATTTGTTTATTGATGCTACTTATCTCAAAGTAAGAGATGGACTTCATTACGAAAATAAAGCTCTCTTTATAGTTTCTGGAGTCAGGGATGATGGTTTTCGCGAGATTCTTGGAGCAAGATTGGCAGACAGCGAAGACTCTCTGTTCTGGCAAGATCTATTCGAAGACCTGAAAGAAAGAGGGTTAAGAGGTGTCAAGTTAATTGTTTCTGATGGTCATAAAGGAATACAAAAAGCAGTTAGAGAATCCTTTATCGGATCAAGCTGGCAGATGTGCCACGTTCATCTGATAAGGCAAGCTCTAAAAAAGGTTCAAAAAAAGAAGCAAAAAGAAGTAGCAGATAAGATAAAAGAAGCATTGGTAGACCGTCATAAATACAATGATTTGATAAGGGAACTGGATAAGATGGAATATAAAAGTGCAGCTGATACTCTTGAGAATTTTCAGTATGATGTAATGAATTACATGCAGTTTCCACAGAGTCATTGGAGAAAAATAAGGACGACAAATATGATGGAGAGAACTAACAAGGAGATAAAAAGAAGAACCAAAGTTGTAGGAGCATTCCCTAACCAGGAATCAGTATTGAGACTGGTAGTCTCAATACTCATTGATATAAATGAAGACTGGATTACTGGAAACAGGTATATAGTAATGGAGCAGTAATCAAAAAAGAAGACTAAGGGGTATAGAGCAAATTTTACAGAAAATTAGGCACACTGCCGATATAAAAGACATGTTTCTATAATTTTAATAAAACTTTTAATCTCCTGGATCCGGCAGGCGAAGTTTTATCCCTTGATCCTGAAAAAGAACGTCATACTGGCTTTGAACAGGAATTAGAAGTATCCGATTCTCTTATTCGAATTTTATCCACTCCTTTATACGTCTCTGGTAAAGAGAAAAGGAAAAAGGTTGAAGGAAATTTAAGTAAAGTCTCCTGATCGGAACTGGCAGCGGGGGAACAAAAATAAATTGAATGCACAGAAGAATTAATTTGCAAACATATCCATAAAACGGAAGTTAAAACTCTAATTAGTCTCCAACGGATAATTATATGTACTATTTGAAAGCAAAAACAACCAGGACAGAATAAGAGACTTATAACCATGGGAGGATGCCTTCTTCCTATTATTAATCCTAATGCACGATCCATTAGTTCGAATGCATAATCCATTAGTTCGAATGCATGATCCATTAGTTCGAATGCATAATCCATTAGTTCAAATGCATGATCCGCTAAAACAGAAATTAAACTGTACTGCTGGAGGAAAATGACGTTTTTTGGAGATTTTTATTCGAAAGCAGGCCCAATTAAGGGGTTTAAGCTTTTGTTGCCTTTCCGGATGCATAGTGCGGAAATGTGTGATCTGAATAATAAAGATAAGAGTAAGATCATGGTTATACGGGGCCCGGTTTATCTGACTGGGAGTTCCGACAAGATGGGGATGTAAATGGCGCCAGTTGAAACAACGGAAAGGCTGGGGCGCAGCCTGGGTTTTTTCTCAACTTTTGCAATAGGCACCGGGACGATGATAGGAGCAGGAATATTTCTTCTTCCCGGAATTGCCATGGCAAACGCAGGTTCAGGAGCAATAATCTCATTCCTGCTGGGCGGGCTTATTACCATAGCCACATCCATAAGCATGGCAGAACTGGCAACAGGCATGCCTCTTGCGGGAGGCAGCTATTACTATATCAGCAGGACAATGGGAGCTGCATTCGGTGCGGTGATAGGTCTCGGCTCCTGGCTGGCACTGATATTTAAAGGCACATTTGCCCTCATAGGTCTGGCAGAATACGCTCAGATCTTTCATCCCATGCCAATATATCTGGTGGCGGCTGTTACGGGAGTGCTCCTCTTAATAATCAATTTCCGTGGGGCAAAAAGCAGTGGTTCCCTCCAGAACTTTATTGTTGTTATTTTGCTGCTAATACTGTTTGTATTCATTGGAAAAGTGTCCTTCGAGGTCAGGCCTGAGAACCTTCTCCCGGTAGCTCCGCATGGGGTAGTATCCATATTCACCACGGCAGGTATGATTTTTATCTCCTATCTCGGGCTGGCGGAAGCCGCTGCTGTTGCTGAAGAAGTGAAAAATCCGTCAAAGAACCTTCCCAGGGCATTTATCGCTTCAGCAGTTGTGGTAACACTTTTCTACGCAGGCATTATGGCTGTGGTTGCAGGTTTTTCAGGCCCTGAAGGGGGTGCGTCAACAGTGACCCCCCTGGCAGACATTGCAGGCTTTATTGCAGGCGATTCCGGGAAATTCTTTATTGCTTTTTCCGCCCTTCTTGCAACGCTTTCAACAGCTAATGGCGCCATACTGTCATCTTCAAGGTTCCCTTTCGCAATGAGCAGGGACGCATTGATGCCGAAATGGTTTGTCAGTATCCATAAAAAATATGAGACTCCTCATAATGCTATTCTGGTCACCGGGTCAGTAATGGTTTTGCTCCTGTTTTTGTTTGACATAGAACAGCTGGCAAGACTTGGGGGGGCTTTCAACATTTTGATATTTATCCTGCTGAATATGGCAGTGATTATCCTCAGGAAACGGACCCTGCCTGGCTATGAACCGACATTTCGGGACCCTTTTTTCCCTTTCACGCAGATCTTTGGGGTGGTCGGGAGTATGCTTCTGCTCCCTCTACTTGGTGGTTTGCCTTTACTTTTTTCCGTATTAATGATATTTGCCGGAGCCGGCTGGTACATGTTCTATGGAAAAGACAAAGCTATGCCTGCATATAACCTGTTTGACCTTCTGGAAAACAATGTAGAGAGGGTGAGCGCTGAACCGGAACCTGTTGGAAGGGTACTTGTGCCTGTTTCCAATCCCGGGCATGAAAGGGACCTCCTTAAACTGGCAGACCTTCTTGGAAATGAGATAATCTGTCTTCATGTTGTTGAGGTTCCAAGCCAGATCTCCCTTACAGTGGGTCAGGAACTCTACCATGAGAAACAGATAGAAATAGACAGCCGTTTCCGGGATTATTTTGAGCAGTATCCTGCAAAATTCGGTAATAAAAGAGACTATATTGTTGCCTTTGACCACACAATCTCCAATTCGATTATAGAGCAGGCTGAAATAGAGAACGCTGACATAATTATAATGGGCTGGCACGATTCTAAGAGGTTCAAGTACTCTTTTGGAGACGTAACAAACGATGTTCTCCTTTCTTCAAAAAGCCAGATTGCACTCTTAAAAGGGCACCTGCCTGACAGCATCAAAAAGGTCCTTGTAGCCTATAACGGAAGAGAAAACTCCGTACACGGTCTTTCTCTGGCAAAAAAGATTGCTGAAAATACAGGGGCTTCAATAAGAATAATAAGCATTGTCAGCCCTGATGAAGATCCGGAAAAGAAGGCAAAAATAGCTGAAGAACTTGAAGGGCTGGTTAAAAAGATCCCTTCCACACCTGCAAGCTTCAAACTTCTTGAAAGATATTCTATCGAGGACGCAATACTTGAAGTCTCAAACGGTTACGACCTGACAATTATTGGGGATTCCAGTGAGAGATTCAAGATCTCTTTACTTGGAACTCTATCTCAGAGGATTGCCAGGCACGCGAGAAAGCCGGTAATGATAGTTAAAAAATCAAAGCCAATCTCAAAAGAAAGCCTGAATTATCTTCTGAAAAAATATGCCCGGAAAGCATATGCAAAGTTCAGGAAGGAAAAAGGCAGGGACTGAACAGGTACTAATCAGGAAGATGATCGGGCTTAATTACACAGGAGACAACAGGAAATGACCACCGGGTACGCAGACTCTGGGGACGGAAAGCTTTACTATGAAATCGAGGGAAAGGGCGAGGTTCTTGTGCTCATCCATGCCGGGTTTGTTGACAGTGGCATGTGGGAAGAGCAGTGGGAGTCTTTTACCCGAAATTACAGGGTTCTTCGCTTTGATATGCGCGGGTTTGGAAAATCCGATCCTGCAACAGGACCCGTTTCCCGCCGATATGACCTGTACCGCCTGCTTCAGGTCCTGGGAATTAAACATGCACATTTATTGGGCTGTTCCATGGGTGGAGAAACGGCTATTGATTTTACGCTCGAACACCCTGAAATGGTTCTGTCTCTAACCGTTGTAAGCGGGACTCCGGGAGGTTTTGAAATGACAGGGGAGCCCCCATCTGAGATTCTGGAGATGCTTCAAGCTCTCGAAAAGGGGGATCTGGACCTTGTGAGTGACCTGCAAATCCGCCTCTGGGTTGATGGCACTTTCCGGCAGCCTGAGCAGGTCAGCCCTGCAGTTCGTAAGCGTGCAGCTGAAATGAACAGGGTTGCGGTTAAAAACGGCACATTGGCAATTGCCGATTCCAGCCCTCTTACCCCACTCAGTCCGCCGGCTGCCGGGAGGATGGATGAGATAAAAGTCCCTGTGCTGATTATTGCCGGGTCCCTTGATAATCCTGAAATCCTCAGGGCTGCTGACCTGCTTGAAAATAAAATCGAACATACAAAAAAAGTTATAATGCCAGATTGTGCTCATGTGCCAAATATGGAAAAACCTGAAGAATTCAACCGGATTGTGCTTAATTTTCTTAGAAATTTATAAGGTCATAAAACACAGAGATTTATAATAGAAAGCGGTGGATTTCTCCAGATCAACATTTTTTTAATACTTTTACAATACTTCTATATTATTTTTATAATTTCTTTATAATAATTTTTACAATACTTATTTATTATTTATTTAATGTTTGTATAATATTTATCTAGTATTTATCTAGTATTTATCTACTATTTTTATAATCCCCTAATAATTCTTCTGTAATTTTAAAAGGTAATGGTCATGTTTTCCTGACCATTTTGTAGTTTTCCCCTCCTGTTTTCCCTGAAAAGAATTTCAGATTCTGTATGGGAGATATATAATTATAAGGATAATAAAAAGTTATAGACAGAAACATATAAAAATAATTAAGTCTGATTATCAGTGATTTATTTTTTTGGTATGTTGCGTAAAAGAATAAGTTTTCTCATGGGGAGGATACTAATGTCTGTAAAAATAGAATGGAAAATTTTTACTGCTGAAACACAGAGTGACGGGACGTGGAAATCAAATAGCCCTAATCTTGAAGAACTGCTCAATGCCATAGCCAGTCCTGTAAAGGTTAAGGGATATACCCCGGATATGGAATATTCAATGGCCCTTCTGGCAGTTAAAGGGTTACCGTACTTTAAAATCACCGAGATCAATTCAGGAAACTTAAGTATTTCCGGCATGAAAGCAGAGCAGGTCAAGGCGTGAAGGCCGATGCAATGTTTCATACCTGGGAACGTTAAATTATATACGGATATGGGGGTATATCTATAGGGATACTATCCAGTATTTTCCATACTAAATGTAAATATTGTTCCTCATGTCCTCATTACGTTCCTGACAGTAAATATTGCGAGGGCCTGGACTATCCCAAGTGCGGAATCTTTTTAAAACGTAAAAGAGAAAAGTAAATCTTGATATTGAATTTAATATTCGGCCTATTGAATCTAATATTCAGCCTATTGAATTTAATATTCAGCCTATTGAATTTAATATTCGGCCTATTGAATCTAATATTCGGCCCCCGAATTTGAAACCATTTTTGTTCTTTTAGAGAAGTTTATTTACTTCTCTTACCCATAAATTATTTCCGGAGCTGATTTTGTGGCCCATAAAAAGGCTTTAACATTTATATTTCTCATTTTTTTTATATCCGTAACTTCCGGTTGTATAAACACTGGCAGCCTTAATAAGGGCCTCGTTACTGAATATTTAAATACGCAGCTTACTGAAGATCCTGTCCGGGAAGAAAATTCCGAAACTCAGGAGAATAATGTTGCTGAAAAAAATGAAAGTGATGAAAGTTTTACCCTCCCTGAGATTCCTGAAGTCCCGACATATATTGAAGAGGGTCCAGCTTACTCTTATTCTGCAGAACGCAGGAGGATGTCTCTGAGTTTCCAGAGAGCCATTAACTCAGATGAAGAAAGGATAAAGGAAGAAATTTTCAATATCACAGGAAAGTCTTCGGGATATAATATGGAAGATGCATGTGCTGTGTATAACCATGTAAACAGGCAATGGAAGTACAGGTATGACAAAAATGCCGAGTTTTTCTTCAGGGCTTCACAGACTATAGACAGCGGATATGTAGGGGACTGCGACGACTATTCCATTGTTATCTCTGCCCTTTTGAAGAATATGGGGTTTAACACAAGGGTGGTTACCACATATAACGGGTCATACGGGCATGCTTTTCCCGAAATCTATATCGGGGATGACCTTGATACTGTTTACAGAATAACGGACTATATAGCAGAAAGGTATCCTTTTGCTGAAAGCGTCTGGTATTGCGAAAGAGAACTGGACGATGGGATGAAACAGTACTGGCTCAACTTCGACTGGAGCGGGTCAAATGGATATATGCACCCCGGAGGCGTGTATTTTGATGGTAAGAGTGTTATATATTACCCGAATGGCCTTGTAGAGTATTAACGTTTACAGGGAGGCTGTACTCCCTTTTTATGCCCGGCCCCTGTCAATACCGGCTGGTTCTGGAGTTCAGATCTATTTTATGTGCTCCTGCCTGAAGAAATTGATACTGGCTTAATCTTTTTTTCGTTATGGGTGTAAGTATTGAAACTAAATTTTTATGATTAACTTTATATGATCATATCTCCACCCTATTTTAGTGAAGGGTATTCCGGTTCAGGGCATCAGGGGAAAGTAAAGCCTGAAGATCTGTTTGATTAATAGGGGGATTTTTATGATTGCTGATTTTAGGGAGATTATAAAGGGAGACAGGGTGAGGGCTAATACGCCTCCTGAAATTAATGAAGCAATTGACCGTGAAATCGCTGCAAGCGTACGGTTCTATGCGGGCAAGACCGACTATGAGATTTCCAGGAGGATAGAAGAGCTTTGCAGTGAATGGGATATAGGGCGCCATGTTGAAACTCGTGCGGCTGTGATTTCCATTGTCGGGCTGGTGCTTGGTTTTAAAAGGGGCAGAAAATGGTTTGTCCTGCCTTTAATAGCCACAACTTTCCTGCTTCTTTATGCTGTACTGGGATGGGCTCCTCCTGTACCTTTTCTCAGAAAAGCCGGTATTCGTACCAGGCAGGAAATTGATGTCGAAAAATATGCCTTGAGGGTTTTGCGCGGCGATTTCGATGATCTTTTTTCCCAGGAAAACAGGACAGAAAACGCAGAGAATTTTTCTGAAATTAATGATGTTTAAGGGGCAGAAACTTCAAAGATAAATTTTTGTTGTTTATTAATTTTTAAATTTATCTGGAACGTATTTTTTGCCAGGGGGAATATGCCGGTGGTTGAATTTGGAGAACTTGTGAGGGGAGACAGGGTAAGAGCCAACACTCCCCACGAAATTAATGAAGCTATCGATGCTGAAATTGCAGCAACTGTCCGTTTTTATTCGGACAGGACCGCCTACGAGATTTCTGAAAGAATTGAAGAACTTGATCATGAATGGGATATTGAACGATATATTGAAGCCAATGCAGCTATGCTTTCTTTTACTGGAGCGGTGCTTGGCTTAAAAGAGGACCGAAAATGGTTAATCCTGCCTGTTGTGGTTTCAACTTTCCTGCTTCAACATGCCATACAGGGCTGGTGTCCTCCTGTATCTTTATTCAGACGGCTTTTTATCCGGACCAGAAAAGAAATAGAAGCTGAAAAATACGCCCTGAAAGCCCTTCGAGGAGACTTTGATGTCGTTTCCTTCCAGGAAAGTGGAAGGGACAGCGAAAAAGAAGCCGTGAGCAGCAGTGGAGGCATTTAAGATTCCGGTTAAATTACCGGTCATTTATTTTTAGCGTTTATTGTTTCCGATTTTATAATGGCTCCCGGGTGTTTTTTCCGGAACAATTCTTACTCCGCGCGGGTTAATACCGATTATTCTTCACAATTCATATATCCAGACAGCTTTATATTATATCATGCGTCTGGTCCAGGTGCTTATACCTGAAGGGAAACGCGAGTCTGTCTTGAGCGTTCTTGATAATGAACAGATCGACTATGCTGTCTGGGATGAAACAGGAAGAGGGGATTTCGAAGCTCTTGTTCAGTTCCCTATTCCCTCCATAGGCGTCGAGCCCATACTTGACAAACTCCGCGAAGCCGGGGTAATTAGGGGAGTTTACACCATAGTATTGTCTCCTGAAACGGTAATTTCCGAGCATATAGATATGCTGAAGAGCCGGTATGCAGGGGAACGTATTTCAAGGGAAGAACTGATTGCGCGTGCACGGAGCCTTGCACCTGCAGCTTCAACCTATTTTGCTTTTCTGATCCTGAGCACGATCATTGCAACTGCCGGGCTTTTGCTAGATTCGGTTGCGACGATTATAGGGGCAATGGTAGTGGCTCCGTTGATGGGACCTGCAATAACTGCCAGTGTCGGGACAGTTGTGGATGACAGGAAGCTTGCCTCTCGCGGAGTAGTGCTTCAGGTCACAGGTCTCGTGATGGCAATTGCAGTTTCTGCACTCGTAGGTTTCTTTATTAAGGAATCTTTCTTCCTGCCTCCTGGCCTCGATATTCGGGATGTGACCCAGATTGCTGAACGCATAAGCCCCAATTTCCTTTATGTGCTGCTTGCCCTGGGGTCCGGCCTTGCAGGCGCTATCAGCGTAATTCGAAACGTAGGGTCTGCTCTTGTAGGAGTTGCCATCGCCATTGCTCTTATCCCTCCTGCCGCAACATCAGGGCTTGGAATTGCATGGGGACTACCTGGGGTGGCTCTTGCTTCTGCTTTGCTTGTGGTCATCAACATGCTTGCAGTCAATGTCTCTACACTTGTCCTGTTCTGGCTTTCCGGGTTCAGGCCGCCTGAATTCTCTGCAATCAACCATGCACGTTATGCCGTGATCTCCCGCAGTGCTCTTCTCCTTATTGCAATCACCATTCTTTCTGTAGTTCTGATCCTTGTCAGTTTTTCATCCTACCAGACCTATGTAATTGAACAGAAGGTGAACGAGGAAGTCAATTACATGTTTGAAGAGCCCATGTACAGTGGAATTGGGCTGACACCTGTCGAAGTCTCTATAGGTTACGACTCTGGCAATATCCTTTTAGAAGAACCTGTAAGGGTTGATATTGTTGTGGCCCATCCTGCAGCACAGGAAGTCCCGGAGGATATTGCAATTCAAATAGACAGACGCCTCACTGAGGCTATAAATAGAAATTTCGAGGTCAGAGTCGGTTTCGTTGAGACTCAGCAGACTGCATAAAATTCGTTATTTTTGTGTAATTTAAAGCGAGAAGATGGGAGTGAAAAGATAGACGAGCCTGCTTTTTACTGCTGTGCCCAGAATTTTATTGATCGAATCGGGTGCATGTCAGAAATTGAATGTTCCGCCACAAAAGATGAAAATTATGAGAAAAAGAGAAACCTGAAAGCAAAGCCCGTGATTGCAAACTATTTCCCCGGAACCAGCCCATTGCCTCTATTTTTTATTGAACGGAACAATTTGAATAAAGAAGAGTTCAGCCTTTTAAAGAGGCACTGGAAAATGTTCAGGAAAAATTTTCCTGTGGCAGGAATACTCTATTCAAATGGCAGGCCGTTTATTTTTTGTGCAAAGGTAACCGATTTTATGAATGAAAATGATTTTGAATTCCTGTATGAAAATATCCATAAGTCTTTTTTATACTTTGCAGATAAGCACTCTTTAGCACTGCTTCAGACAGGGCAATGTGTAATGACACTTTGTTTCGGGTTCAGAGATGCTGAAAGCCTTGAAACAGCTAAAAAATTTGTAGAGCATAACGGGCATGATATGCATTTATTCAAAAGAACATTTGTTGAGACGTGGCTCATAGATTTGAATTCTCTGGAAATTATTCAGGGCACGGGCATTCTCAGAAAAGCAGGTCAGACCATAACAGAAAATGCTGACGAGCTTTTGAAAAAAAATAGGGCTTCAAACTTAAACGGAGCCAGTTTGTCTCCGGATGCATTGACAAAGCCTTCTTCTTTTATCCAGTACGTCAGGGAATTCGATTCCAGAATCCGGGAAGGTAAAGTCAGGGTACCGGAATGCTGGGTTGAAAGGTTCAGACCTGAATGCATCAACCTGAAAATACTCTCATGTAAGAAGCAGATCCAGAAAATTGAAACTAAAAAAGAGGAATACGAACGAAAAACAGGACAGGCAGTACTTTCAAGGTATAAAAACTCGAGATATAAAGAAGATATTTCCAGACAGGGCTTTTCTGAAGACAGATTTTCCAAAGAAGGTTCTCCTAAAGAAAGCTTTCCTATAGAAAACTTTTCAAAAGAGAATTCCTTCATAGATAGCCTTTCTTTTGATGGCTTTGATAAAGAGATTGAGTTTGTACTGAAGAAACAGAAATATCTTGATTCAATTGAGGAAAACATATCTCTCATTAAAAAAATGAGGTTCGAATGGGAAGAATCCCTGACTAGAGTAAGAGAATTACACGGGGAATTTAAAATACTGGACCGGGAATATAAAAACTCCTGTTACCAGCTCACGAAAACACTGTTCGAACAGGAGATGGAAGCCGTCAAAAATGATCCTGATTTAAAAAGAATATTTGCTGACATGCTTCAAACACTGTCTGAAACCAATAACAGAAACAGGAAAATTTCGGAACTGCAAAACAAAAAAACCGGATTTGCCGACAGGGTAAAAACCGAAACAAAAATAATATATTTAAAAGGACTTAATCAGGTTGATGACTGGAATAAGGATAAAAGATGGGTTGAAATGGGAGAAAAGGTCGTAAATTCCTCGTCTTCCGCAGCACATTTGAGTTCATCAGGAAAGATTATTAAAACTATTGAAAAAATCAAAAATGAAAAAGAAATTCTGAACGATAAACATTTCAAGGAAATAAAAGTCCAGGGCCGGATTAAAGAAAATATAAAAAGTATGTCGGATAAAAATGAGATAAATATGTCAGGTAGGAGTGAACATTCCTACCCCTTGCTGGAGCTGGAAAAAGAGCTTACTGAAAAAGCCCTGATGAGTAAACAGGAACTTTCAACACTATTTTTATCTTTGGGGAAATCTTTCCGAAAAATCTCACAGAAATATTTCAGTTCTGACCTTCAAACTCTGGATAACGAACTAAGGGCCTGCGAATCTCAAATAATGGAGCTTGAGTACGAAATAGACGGTTTGAAGGCAGAGTTAAGGAAGCTTACTTATGTTTGATATCTGGAAGCCGGAAATATTTCATGGCCGGAGAAAAGAGAAGAATTTTTTCGAAGGCTGGTATTTTAAGGTGGTGGACCACAGCGAAAAGAATGCCTGTGCAGTCATACCCGGTGTCTCCATAACTGGCGACCCTTCGAAGTCCCACGCATTTGTAATGTTCCTGGATGCCAGGGCGCAGCGAATGCGCTATTTCAGGTATCCTCTCGATGAGCTTAAAGCGAGTGACAAAAAGTTTGAACTCTCTATTGGCGGGTCCTTTTTCAGCTCCGAGAGAATGAATCTCACCCTCGGGCAGGGTAGAGGCCTGATCACTGCCCGAATCAGTTTTAAAGGCACTTACCCCTGGCCTGTGAAACTGTTATCCCCAGGGGTGATGGGCTGGTATGCGTTTGTGCCTGGAATGGAATGCTATCACGGCATATTGAGCATGGACCACTCTATCGAGGGGTTCATCGAGGTTGACGGCATAAGGACAGATTTCACTGGCGGCAAGGGCTATATTGAAAAGGACTGGGGCGTCTCAATGCCTTCCTCCTGGATATGGATGCAGACCAACCACTTCGACCGGGAAGGTGTATCACTCTCAGGCTCAATAGCGAAAATACCATGGTTTGGCAGTTATTTTACGGGTTATATCTTCGGTTTTTTGTACGATAAAAAGCTGTACAAATTTACGGCTTATTCCGGGGCAAAAGTCACTTTACTCGATGTGACCGCAGATAATACTCGGATCCGGCTGGAAAATAAAACATATCGGCTCGATATCGATGCGGACAGGTCGAAAGGCGTCGATCTTCCTGCTCCAAAACTGGGAGAAATGACGGCTAAGGTAAACGAGTCGCTAAATTCCAGCATCAATGTGGACTTGTTAAAGAAAAAAGGTTCTGGCACCGAGCTTATCTATTCGGGGACAGGAAGAAATGCCGGACTGGAATTCGTGGGCAATATTACGGAACTGATAAAGGGGTTGAGGGAATAATTGGGGAAGTTGATCTTTCATAGTTTTAAATCAGTAAGAGTATCTATATCTTTACTCTTCAAATTCTTTTTTAGTTGCTTGCAAAATGCGCAAATGTAACCTATGACAGTCTATACAAATCAATTCCTGCAATGCACAAATCTGGACTAAATTTTTAATTGTATTTAGCATTAAATTTTTTAATTGTATTTAGCGTTACATTTTTGACTGGGAATTCGTTTGCTGCCTGACAAGAAAACTGGATTTTGTTTTAGCTTGATTTTGGGTTCAGAGAACCGATTTTAAATAAAATAAAATAAAGGGTCCTGAATATTTTTTGATTGGAATGAATCAGGGTTTTCTAAGGGATTTCACATTACATGAAGCAGATTCTCCTGTAGACAGGCTTGCTTCGTGGTATGGAATAATTCCAAATGTATATCTATCAGTAGTTAAATTCTATAACGGTCAAATTACAGAGAGAGAATTTTAGCAATAATTGTTAAATGAGAAAAATTTAAATTAATGCATTTGCTCTTTTTATAGATTAACTTTTATATTCTCGCGTGTGAGTGGTCGCAACAATAAGATAAAGTCAGGTATACTGCCGTCAAAGATAGGAGTCTGATGGGAATTATGAAAACAGACCTGGAGCAATTTCCGGCAAAGAATCCGAATCCTGTGCTGAGTGTGGCAAATAATTGTACTGTTCTTCACTCAAACAAAGCAGGTGAGCCCTTATTACACGAATGGGGTGTGGCTGTAGGAGGAAAATTGCCGTCCTATTTAAGAGATCTCGTGAAGAGTGTAATTACTCTAAATAGACCTGAAAAAATGGAATTAAAAATAGAGAAAAAAGTATACCTGGTCGCGTTTCATCCTTCATCTGAAGAAAAATGCGTAAACATTTATGGGTTCGACATAACTGACCAGAAAGAGCTTGAAGAAAGGCTCCGTATCAAGGAAAAGCAGAACGACATTCTCTACAGAATAGGAAAAGTCGCTCTTGAATTCGAAAGCCTGCAAATCTTTCTGGATGAGAGCGTAAAGCTGATTGCAAATATACTTGAAGTAGAATATTGTAAAATTTTGGAACTTATGCCCGACGGAAACTTCCTGTTAAGGGCTGGGTCTGGATGGAAACATGGGCTTGTAGGGAAAGCTATTATTGGGGGAGAAAAGGAGTCACAGGCGGGATATACCTTATTTTCAGGTATGCCTGTGGTTGTGGAAGATTTTGCAGGAGAAAGCCGCTTTAAGAAACCTGAAATACTGAGAATGCACGAGGTTAATAGCGGAGTAAGTGTTACAATCGGCAGTATCGGGAAAATATTCGGAGTACTTGGTGTCCATTCCAGGAAAAAAAGGAAGTTTACTTCAGATGATACCTATTTTCTCAGTTCGGTAGCTTTTTTAATTGCACAGGTAATCGAACGCAAAAAAGCAGAAGAAGCCCTGAAAGAGGCACACGACAGTTTAGAAGAAACAGTTACAGAACGTACATCAGAGCTTGAGAAATCTTATATTTCGTTAAAGGAAAGTGAAAGTAGGCTTGCTGAAGCTCAAAGAATGGCTCATATTGGAAGCTGGGACTGGAATCTTATAACTGGTGAAGTATGCTGGTCTGACGAGCTATATCACATTTTTGGACGTTCCCCTCAAGAATCGGGCGCAACTTATGACGAGTTCCTGAGTTATGTGCATCCAGATGACAGGGACCGTGTAGATAATGCCCTAAAAAAGGGTTTAAATGGAGAATCTGTTGCAGGTAACTACAGGATAATTTTAGGTGACGGAGAAGAGCGCATAGTCCGTACAGAGGCTGAAGTTGTTTTTGATGAGAAAAATAACCCTGTTCAGGTGAAAGGAACGGTTCAGGATATCACTGAGATAAAAAAAGTAGAAGAACAGCTCAAGATCCTGGCAAATATTGTGGAATCATCAAACGATGCTATTGGAACTATATCCCTGGATGGCAACATTACAGGCTGGAATCAAGAAGCTGAGAATGTTTATGGTTATTCGGTGGGAGAGGTTCTGGGAAAGCCTGTATCTATCGTTACTCCACCTCATTTAGATAAAGAAACCATAAAACTAATTGAAGAGATAATGCATGGGAAAAAGGTCCAGCATTATGAGACCTTAAGGTTAAGGAAGGACGGTACGACAATATACGTCTCGATAACTCTTTCTCCTGTTTTTGATTCCTATGGAAAGCTGATTGCTATCTCTTTCATTTCCAGAGATATAACAGAAAGAAAAAAAATAGAAGAAAAACTTCGTGAAAGCGAAGAGAAGTACCGCAACATCGTGGAGACTGCAAATGAAGGCATAAGCATAGTTGATGCTGAAGAAAGAATTACTTTCGTCAATAAGAAGATTGAAGATATGTTTGGTTACAGTTCGGAAGAACTCATTGGCGGATCGATGTGGGATCTTCTCAGTGATGAAAGTAAGACTATTATCAAACAGATGTTAGAAAAAGGTTGGAAAAATGTCAATGAGAGCTTTGAAATTAAATTTATACATAAAGACGGCTATCCAGTTTGGACATATACAAACTCCAAATCTCTTTTTGATAAGGATGGTAAGTTTTTTGGAACTATGAACCTTCATACTGACATTACAAAACGAAAAGAAGCCGAAGAAGCCCTCAGGAATTTCGAAATTGCCCGTAAAAAGGAAATCCATCACAGGATAAAGAATAATCTTCAGGTAATCTGCTCCCTTCTGGACCTTCAGGCTGAAAAGTTCAGAAGCAGAGAATCTGCTGAGGATATGGAAGTTCTTAACGCTTTCATAGAAAGTCAGAACAGAGTAATGTCAATCGCTCTTATACATGAAGAGCTGCACGAAGGCAGGGGAACGGATACATTAAACTTCTCGCCTTACCTCGAAAAACTTGTTGAAAATCTTTTCCAGACTTATATACTTGAAAATGTAAATACGAGCCTGGACATCAAGCTGGAAGAAAACATTTTCTTCGATATGGATACTGCTATCCCATTGGGAATTATCGTTAACGAACTTGTTTCCAACTCCCTGAAGTACGCATTTTCAGGTAGAGATTATGGGGAAATTCAAATCAAACTTTACAGGGAAGACTCTGCAGAACACGAAAACAAAGAGCAGAGAGTCATAAAAGAAAGTTATGGTGGCACTAATGTTATTTTAATAGTTTCGGACAATGGAATTGGTATTCCTGAGGACTTTAATCTGGAAGATTCCAGCTCTCTTGGCTTACAGTTAGTAAAAATCCTGGTTGACCAGTTAGAAGGCCAGATTGAGTTAAATAGAGATTCCGGAACTGAATTTACTATAAGATTTACAGTACAAATATAAATTCTTTTGTCATCGGTTAACGAATTTTATGCACAACTTCGAATACCATGCATAGCGATTTTCCGGTATAATTTAGAGATAGTTACATAAAAGGTAATAATTTATTGGCACTTCGTATCTTAACCGAATCCAAATGAATATAAATTATATATATAAAGTAAAATCGAATTCTCGTACGATAATTGCGGCTCCCGACTAATTCAGGACAAACTGTAACTCAATGGTCTATCGAAAATTAGATAGCAGCTATTATCGAAAAAGATATATATACACTTGGATTCGGTTGAGGATTAAAACGTCAAAAAGTGTTATTTTTTATGCCATATATCTATGAATTTTGTTGGAAAATAGTTATACTTGGTATTCGAAGTTGTGCGTAAAATTCGTTAACCGATGCCAAATGGATATAGATGGTAACTACTTTTTCAGGTTCATCTCTTAAACTGTCTTTAAATTCTCTTATTTTTATCATATGAAACAGTTTCGGTCACTTCATAAATTAATTAATATATATAATTTTTTAGAAACGAAGAGAATATATTGGATAAATTCTAACTATGTTAAACTCTGTGATGTTACAAATCAGAATAATTGTGTTAAGCAGATTCTGAACAATGTTTAGCTTATATATAAGAGGTTTTAAAAATGACCGAGAAACTTGGAATTCTGGCCATCGGCCACGGGAGCAAACTGCCTTACAACAAGGAAGTAGTAACCCAGATCGCAAATTACATCGCACAAAAGCACTCTGATGTTGTTGTTAGAGCAGGATTTATGGAAAACAGCGAGCCGACCCTTGAAGAGGCAATTGCAGGCTTCTCCGGTACAGGAGTAACAAAGATTTCAGCAGTGCCTGTTTTTCTGGCTTCAGGCGTCCACATCACAAAGGACATCCCTGAAATCCTGAGCCTTGACAAAGAAGGGTGCGGAATCCTTGAAATCGATGGGAAGGAAGTCCCCCTTTGCTACGCAAAGCCTCTCGGTGCTGACGAACTGATCGCAGAACTCGTCTTCAAGAGGGTCCAGGAGTCCCTGTAGGAATAATATTCGAGTCCGGTTTTATTATGGGCCTGCTGCGGAAGAAGCTCGCCGTGCTTGACCTTACTCACGGTGGCATTCCAATCGCAAAAAAGCTTGCAGCCCTGGGAAATGATGTGTCCGGGGTGGACGTTTACGGGACCGTGGACCCTGCGCTTCTCGGGGAGCTTGAAGAAAAATACGGCATCCGCTGTTCAAAAGCTCCCCTCCCCGTTTCCGAATTTGACCTCCTGGTAGCACCCGTACACCTTGATTCTGCTTACTCCATGCTGGAGGAAGCCAGAGCAGCAGGAAAAACCATTCTTTCTCACCACGAAATCGTGGGAAAGATCCTTAAAAAAAACCCGTGGCTTTCGGGCACAAAAATAGTAGAGGTAACGGGCGTAAAAGCAAAAACAAGTACTGCATCCCTTCTCGCTGACATGCTCTCCCGCAGGTTCAAAGTTGTGCTCCACACCTCCCGGGGACTGGAAGTCTGGGATAACGGTTTTCACTCTTCAATTTACAGGGGCCTGAGCATCACTCCTGGAAGCATCCTTACAGCCGTTGAAAAAAGCCTTGAGGCGGGAGTAGAGCCTGATTTAAAGCCTGAATTCTTCATATTTGAGATTTCTATCGGAGGCACCGGGACAGCAGATTTCGGGATTCTTACAACTCTTTCCCCTGATTACGGGATCGCAAACAACACAGCCCTTGCAAGCGACGCAAAACTCCAGCTTATCCTTAATGCAAAACCCGGAAGTGCCCTTCTCATCAATTCGGGGGCGGAAAAAGCCCTTGAAGCTGCAAAAAAAACCCAGGCAGAGGTTCTCACCTTTAAAGACCCTTTTCTTGCAGAGGCTCATGCAAACATTTCTGAAACTGGCAGGACTCCGGACTTTGTCCTGGAAACCGAAAAAGCTTCAGGCATTTCAGAAGTTTCGGGCTCTACCCTGCGTTTTCTCAGCCGGGGAAAAGAAATCTTTTCAGCTTCCCTGAGCCCGGGATACAGCAGCTCTGCATACAGGACTGCTTTTGTTGCAGCCTCTGCCGCAGCCCTCGAACTCGGGGTTGAGGTAAAAGATGTAGTTTCCGTGCTTGAGGAGTTCAGAGGGCTTTCAGGCAGGATGCAGGAAAAAGAACTTAACGGGATTGCCCTGATTGACAACTCAAATTCCGGGATGGACATCCTTTCTGCAGAAAAAGCCCTTGAGTATGCCCTTCTTAAGAAAAAAGACGAAAAAAAGAGGAGTGTAATCCTCGTCCTCGGAGAAGAAGCTTCCCAGGTCTGTGAAGGGCTGCCTCCTGCCTCAGTGCAGAAGTTTGTAGAAAAATCAGGTACAAAATGCGGGCAAATTATACTGGTAGGAGAAAGGATGCAGGAAGTAACTGCTAAAAACGCTTCCTATGCAGGCAGCATCCAGGAAGGGCTTTCAAAAGCTGTGGAACTTGCGGGAACTGAAGATATTATCCTTTCCTCTGTGAAATGTTTCCGCTGAGAAATGTTTTGAGGTGGCTTCAAATGTGTGCTGTTTTTTCGAAACTTTTCCTCTCCAATCTGGAAAACAGGGAACACATGTGTGGTTGTCTACGTTTCAGGATTCGTTTCGGGCAGCAGGCTTTTTGCAGAATTTTTATGATACAATTTTATACAGGGTCTTCCAATCTGTATTCGTTTCCGTTGCCTGTCTGATTTCATCACTGATTTAACTATCATTCATTAACCCTTAGCCGACCGTCACCTGTTTAATTTATATGGCTATTTCACCTGTCTAACTGTATTAAAATTCAAATAATCATGTTTTCGGGCACCTTTCCCGTTAATGCAGGGGTAATTGTCCTGCGGGACTCCGAAATTTTCCGGATGGAACCCATACCGGTATTCGTATAATCAGAAAGAGGATTTGTCATGACTCAAAAAGAGATTTCAATTATCCATCCCCGCCCGAGTTCAATCGTTGCGGCTCTTTATACTCTCAGGGACTTAAACGTAGATGTTGCAATCCTGCACGGGCCTCCAGGCTGTTCTTTCAAACATGCAAGGCTGCTTGAAGAAGACGGGATCCATGTGGTAACCACAGGGCTTGACGAAAACGGTTTTGTGTTCGGTGGGCACGATAAGCTTGTGCAGGTCATCAACAAGTCAATCGAGTTATTCAACCCGAAAATCCTGGGCGTTGTCGGGACCTGCGCCAGCATGATCATAGGAGAGGAAATGCACGAAGCCGTGCTTGAAGCAAACCCGGACATCCCTGTAATTGAAGTCGAAGTTCACGCAGGCTATCACAACAACACAAAAGGCGTGATTTTTGCTCTGGAATCCGCACTCGATGCCGGGATAATTGACCATAAAGAGTTCGAGCGCCAGGAATACCTCCTCCAGAAAGCCACAGAGGTTGAAAAGAAATTCGGGGCTGCAAGCAAAGAGTACCTTGCTCCCTCCAGGGGCGACGTCAAATATAAAGTTGCAAAGAGGCTTGTTGAACTCCTGAAGGAAGGCAAGAAAGGCCTGGTCATAATGAACGCCAAAAAAGAAACCGGCTATATGTTTGCAGATATTACCCTTGCAGTCAATGAGGTTGCAGAGGCTCTCGGGAAAAAGGAAAACCTGGTAAACATGGCAAACATTGACCCTGAGCTCGGGCTTCCCCGTGTCAGGCAGCATGCAGAATATATTATGCGGGACTTCAAAGCCCACGGGGTCGAGATTCACGAGATAATCGGTGGCATGGACGAATACCCTGTTGCAGGGGAAAAGGTCAGCGAGCTGATAAAAGAAAAATACAGTGATTATGATTTTGCCGTTATCACAGGTGTCCCACATGCAGTTCCCATGGAAAACATAGGGCATATGGAATTGATCTCGATCACAAATGGTCCAAGGCAGGTTCTCCCATTAAAAGAAATGGGGCATGAGCATGTTATGGTTGAGATTGACCTCCACCCAAAGACCCTTGGAGTAAGCCAGATCGTGGAGTCCGAATTCGGAGCCACATTAAGGGAAGTTGCAAAGGAAGCCTGAAATGGGAAAGAAAGACCGGATAAAAAACCAGAGTCCATGATAAATCAGGATAAAGCCGGAAAATATTCAATAGCGGGAGGAAGATCCTTTGAAAAAACAAAAGATCATTGCAATTTACGGAAAAGGCGGCATAGGCAAGTCGAGCACAGCTTCAAATGTTGCAGCCGCCTGTGCGGAAGAAGGCAAGAAAGTTATGATCATAGGCTGTGACCCCAAAAGCGATTCTTCGATAACCCTTCTCAGAGGGCGGAGAATTCCGACAATTCTTGACCTCCTCCGCGAAGGCGTGGATGTTAAGGAAAAAGACATTGTCTTTGAAGGGTATGCAGGCGTCAAATGCGTGGAAGCCGGAGGCCCGGAGCCTGGAATAGGCTGTGCAGGACGCGGAATTATAGTCGCAATCCAGAAATTAAAGAGCGTCACCGGAGACCTTCTGAAAGAACAGGACCTCATAATCTACGATGTACCCGGGGATATCGTCTGCGGCGGGTTTGTTGCCCCTGTCAGGAAAGGCTTTGTAAACGAGGCTTATGTCCTGACCTCGGGAGAGTACATGCCCCTTTATGCAGCAAACAATATCTGTAAAGGGCTTTCCAAAATCGGGATGCCTCTCAGCGGAGTTATCTGCAACTCAAGAAACGCAAGCAGGGAAGAGGAAATTGTCAGAAAGTTTTCCGAAGAAATCGGCAGCCAGTTAATGGCTTTCATTCCAAAGAGGCAGGCAGTACAGGACTGGGAGAGGGAAGGCTATTCCGTTATGGAGAAAGCTCCTGACTCCGATATTGCCGAAGTCTACCGCCAGCTTGGAAAAGCAATCCTGGAAAATGAAAAAAAGGTTATGGCAGACCACCTGAGCGATGAGCGGCTGAGGGAAATGACAAAGTAAACCGGAAGTTCTGGAACGCGAACTGGAAATAATTGAAAATAAGCGAAACATGAAAAAATAAATTCTTAAAAGCATCATAACTGCAAAACTATCCGTAAAAACTACCTGTGCCGCAGTAAATAGAAAAACCACATCAGGGGTAGTGAAAACATGTCCCAAAGCAACCATCCGGGCGGAAAAGATGCCGGGAGTATTCCCAGAGTCCTGATTTCCGCAGACCGCTCTTCTTCAGGCAAGACCACAATTTCCATGGGGCTCATGGCTGCCCTTGTCTCACGAGGGTATAAAGTCCAGCCTTTCAAGGTCGCCCTTGACTATATCGACCCCAGTTACCATACCGAGATCACGGGCAGGTTCTGCAGGAACCTTGACGGATACCTTATGGATGAGCACGGAATTCTTGATGTTTACACCCATGCCTGTGAAACCGGTGGTGGGGCCGATATTGCAATTATTGAAGGTGTTCGCGGGCTTTTTGAGGGTTTTGAAAGTCTAAGCGACGTCGGGAGCACTGCCCAGATTGCAAAGATCCTTAAATGCCCTGTGGTTTTCGTAATCAATGCTCGCAGCATTACACGCTCAGCTGCTGCTCTCATAGGCGGGTATAAGAACTTCGACCCCGATGTTGAGATCGCGGGAGTAATCCTCAATAATATCGGAGGCCGCCGCCACGCACAGAAGGCAAAAGAGGCAATAGAACATTATACCGGCGTGCCTGTTTTAGGGATCATTCCAAGGGACCCTTCGATGCAGATTTCCATGCGGCACCTCGGGCTTATGCCGGCTCTGGAAGGAAGGCGGAGGCTCGGAGACGGAGGGTTTGAGAACAGGCTACAGGGCATTGAAGAGATTATCAATAAAGGAATTGATGTGGACCGTTTTCTGGGAATTGCAGAAAGTGCAAAACCTCTGACAGCCCTGGAAAACAGCATCTTTTCCCCTGCCGTAAATGAAAATTCTCAAAAACCGAAGATAGGGGTTGCTCTTGATGAAGCTTTTAATTTCTACTACCGCGACAATATCGACCTCCTGGAAATTGCAGGTGCTGAGATTGTTTACTTCAGCCCTGTAAATGACCCCGGGCTTCCTGAGGTTGACGGGCTTTACATAGGAGGCGGCTACCCCGAACTTTTTGCAGCCGAACTTGAAGCCAACGAAACCATGCGGAAATCCATCAAAGAAGCTTCCGCTGCAGGTATGCCCATATATGCCGAATGCGGAGGGCTCATGTACCTTACGGAAAAAATCAGCACCGGTGTCCCCGGGAAAGGCACTTATCACGATGCTTCCATGCCAGAGTCCACCTATTCAATGGTCGGGGCTCTTCCGGGCCACACAATTATGGGACAGACAAGGGTTGTCAGTTACAATATCGGGACCCTTGCAAGGGACTGCCCTATAGGGAAAAAAGGCAACAGCTTCAAGGGGCACGAGTTCCACCACTCTGAAATCCTTGAAATTCCGGATGATGCGGAATTTGCAATAGCACTCACAAGGGGCACGGGGATAAGAGGCGACAGGGACGGGCTTATAGTTAACAATACCATTGGCTCTTATGCCCACCTTCACGGAGTTGCATACAGGGAGCTTGCCGGCTCTCTAGTCGAAGCTGCAAGAAAGTTCAGGGATTCCAGGGTTTCCAGCTAAAGAGTTGTGAGCAACTTGCCTCCTCTGCAGGTAGAAAAAACAATATTATATTAAGCCAGATTATTATACACCAGTTATTAATAAGAGCCGGATTTTTAAATGCCAGGATAAAAATCCGGTCCGGTGCAAATCAGACTGTTAAAAACCGGGATCTTACGAAATAAATTTTTATGTAACTTATTTTCATCCCATTTTCTTTTCAGGTGAATCTATTGAAAACACAACTTAAAGGGGACAGGGTCCTCGCAGGAAAGGAAGCTGTAGCCGAACTTTACAAAACAGGTTATTTCGGGCGTCCAAAAGACGACGGGCTTGAACTTTCACTTGTGGAGGCTGCGTACCTTCAGTCCCGAGGAAAACTCGACATCGAGCTTGAAGGAAAACTGCTAGGTTTCAGGGCATTTTTTGAACAGGCTTCTCTGAGGCAGCAGAATTTCGAGCTTAAGTACATCGTTTACAAGGACCTCAAAGAAAGAGGATATTATGTCCAGCCCTCAGCCGCGGATTTCAGGGTGTACCCTCGAGGCAGCCACCCGGGAAAAAGCGCAGCAAAAATTTTTGTTCACGTCCTTTCCGAAAGGCAGCCCCTTTCTGTAAAACTTTTGCAGGAATCCGTCGCTTCTGCAGAAAATGTCCACAAGCAGTTCATCCTGGCTGTTGTGGACGAAGAAAGTGACCTCACCTTTTACGAAATCAAATCCGCTTCTCCCAAAGGGGAAATGCCTGAGCCCTTCCCTGCAGTCAAAGCCGATGCAACTTTCCTTGAAGACAGGGTAATAGCCTGGGATGCAGAAGCCTCCGGGGCACTTTATTCCAGGGGCTTTTACGGGAAAATGCTTGATCCTGAAAGGCTGCAGCTTTCGCTGGTTGAGTCCCTCTACCTTTTTTCGAGAGGGGTTATAGTCGTCAGGGACAGGAAAGGAAAAATCTTCTCATTCGATGAGTTTGTTGAAAAAGCTTCGGAAATCGAAGGCTCTTTCCTGCGCAAATACAGCGCATATAAAGCCCTCAGGGACTCAGGGCATGTGGTCAAGACAGGATTTAAGTTCGGGACACATTTCAGAGTCTACAGGAAAGTCGAATCAATAGAAAAAATTCCCCACTCAGAATACCTTGTGAACGTTATCCCTGAAGATTACGAGTTCAGGCTTCCGGTCATGTCCGGGGCTGTAAGGCTCGCAAACAGCGTAAGAAAAAGAATGCTCTTTGCGGTCGAGAAAGGGGAAGAAGTCGAGTACCTTGATATAGGCAGGGTCAAAATGTAATTCCGTTTGATTCTATTGATCTCATATTGCTTCTGTATTGTTTCTTAAAGAACGAATGTGTTTTATTGACTTTACTTCTGGCTTGTTACGTTTTCATCCCGTAAAGAGGGTGAAGTATAAAAATGTGGGATATTATTGCAGTGGACATTTCAGGAAGGCACAGGATAAAAGGCGGCTACTACATGGTCTGTGCAGCAGCAGCTCTCACTGTTTCTGCTGACCACATAGAAAAGGTAAAACAGGTAAAAATTCTTCCAGTCTGGCTTAAAAAAGCTCCAGGTCTCCTTGATATTGTCCAGTTAATTGAGGATACGGCTGACCAGCTTTCCTTTGAGGGCACGATTGTGGCAGAAAAAGGGGATATGTATAACCAGCCCCTCTGGGTGCCTGAAAGCATGTTTTCGCAGGCATTTAAGTACCAGGAGTCCATGGCTGAGAGGAGAGCTATCGAGCTTGCCCACCACATCTCTCTGAGTGCGCGAAATTTACTTATTAAAGAACTCAACATCGAGGCGTAAAAATTCCAGCAGATAAGAAAACAGAGGCTGAAAGCCGGGTAATTCTGGTAAAAAGGACAAACCCGCGGGCTGACCCAGAACGCAGTGAATACCTCTTTGAGGAACTGAAAGAGCTTGCAAGAGCCGCAGGCTATATCCCTGTCGGTGAGCTTACCCAGACAAGGTTTCCTGACTCAAGGTACCAGCTCGGGAAAGGAAAGATAGAGGAACTTGCCGAACTTGTGAGGCAGAAGAGAGCCGGAAAGGTAATTTTCTATAACAGACTTTCCACAATTCAGCTTTTCAATATCTCGGAAATCTGCGGGTGCCAGGTAATGGACAAATTCCAGCTTATCCTGGAGATTTTTGCAAAAAGAGCTACTACACGCCGTTCCAAACTTCAGGTTGAACTTGCCAGGCTGAAATATGAAATTCCAAGAGCGCGAGCTATTGTTTCCCTTGTGAAAAAAGAGGAAAGAGCAGGTTTTATGGGGCTTGGGGACTATGAAGACGCCTACGAGCAGGACCTGAAGAAAAGGATAGCCAGGATCGAAGATGAACTCGAGTCTGCAGGAAAAGATGACGAGTCTCTCCGGGCTTTTCGGCACAGGAAAGGCTTTTCCCTTGTCGCTCTTGCAGGTTACACCAATGCCGGAAAAAGCACACTTTTCAATGCGATTGTTAATGAAAGCGTTGAAGCCAGGAACATGCTTTTTACAACCCTTGTTCCTACAACCAGGGCGCTTGACCTGGGAGGAAGAAAAGCACTTTTGACGGATACCGTGGGGTTTATAGAGGAGCTTCCTCACTGGCTTGTCGATGCATTCAAGTCGACCCTTGATGAAATCTTTCTTTCCGACCTCATCTTGCTGGTGGTTGATGCAGGTGAAAAACCCGAAACAATCCTGCAAAAGCTCTCCACGTCCCACGACACTCTCTGGGACCGCATACAGGGAGTTCCGATAATCACAGTGCTTAACAAAATCGACCTGCTTGAAGAAGCCCAGCTTGAAGCTCTTATGGAAGAAATTGGCTATATGGCTCCCAATCCTGTATTTGTTTCCGCAAAAAAGAAGATCGGAATGCAGGAGTTAAAAGATGAAATAATCAAACATCTGCCTGCCTGGTCTTTCTATTCTTTTTCTCTCCCCAATTCGGAAAAAGGGATGTCAGTCCTCTCCTGGCTCTACGATGAAGGCATTGTGCACAGGGTCGAGTACGGAGAAAGGATTTCAGTGGATTATGAAGCCAGAGAAGACATAATTAACAGGATAAAATCTCTGGAACTTAATCCTTATGAGCAGGGTTAAATTTGTTTTTAATGCCCTTTCAGGCAGCACGGAATTATGATAAACTTTTCCAATTATATAAAAATCATTGGCATATTAAACTTATGTTTGCCAATATTTTTCTTCTCAGAAAGTTTTTTGCATAATTTGAATATTGTTCGTATGTCTACGAAAGACATTTATACCCAAAAGTCGTTTGTTTATTTGCGAACGGGTGTCTACTGAATATATCAGACCCTCCTAATATCCTAAACTACCCCTACACCAGATTTTTTAAAATAAGTGTGCCCGTTCGTGATTCCTCCTTTTGCCTCTTATCTGATTTTTGCTTAAATCTTAATTTATTCGTATTCAATCGAAATGCTTTTATTTTATCCTGCCGTCACTATAAAATGCGGGAAGATTTCTCTTTCTGGAGGTAGCGCCTCTTTTCTTTAAAGTGTGAACCCAGTATCCTGAAATCCTGCCGCAGTTAGTTGACTTTTTTCATACTATTTTTTCAAAGTATTTTTTCAAAGTATTTTTTTCATACTATTTTCCTATATTTTAACACTTTTTTCCTGTTCTATTATAAGCAGGAGATTTACAAACGTATAAGCAGGAGATTTTACAGACGTCTGGTTTCTTTTTTCTTTTCCCCTTCAAAATTTATATAAATTCTACTTGCAATTTTATATTATCATGAAATTCGATCTTCACGTACATTCCGAGCATTCAAAGGATAGCAATTCAAGCCACAGGGACATTATTGAGGTTGCCCGCAGACGGGGGCTCGACGGGTTTGCTATCTGTGACCACGACACTGTGGAAGGCGGCCTCGCCTGCGCGGAAAAAGCCCTTGAACTCGGCCTTGAAATTACAGTAATTCCTGGGGTGGAAGTGAGTTCTTCAAAAGGGCATATTCTGGTTCTGGGAGTAAAGGAAAATATCGAGCCCCTGCTGAGCCCGGAAGAAACAATCCTGAAGGCAAGGAAACTTGGCGGCACAGTTATTATCCCCCACCCATTCAAACGCAGTTCCCATGGGATAGGAAGTTTCGAAGGGCTTGATATTGATGCGGTTGAGGTTTTCAATTCTCGCTGCCTTTTTAACTCGGCCAACAGGAAAGCCCTGGAAGAAGCAAAAAGGCTCGGAATACCCGGAGTGGCCGGGAGTGATTCCCATATTCCCGAGATGGTGGGGCAGGCATATACTGAAATCGACGCTGAAGAGAATACGGTTGAAGCAGTACTGAAGGCTATCAGGGAAGGGAAAGTCGCCCCTGCAGGGAAAAACACTCCAACTTCAATTATCCTTGAACAGATGTCAGGAAGCGCAAAAAGGAAAATAAAGAGAAAGTTATTCGGAAAATCTTAAAAAACGACTGGAACTATTAATTTTTTAGATAGTATTAACTGTTCTAATATTGCTTGATTTTCCTTTATTTTTACCCTTATCTGTTTTTTCTAGATTTTTCTGGATTTTTCTGGATTTTTTCCGATTTTTCGGATTTATTTTTCGGACTTTTTATCCGGATCTATTTTCTTGATTTGTTTTCTTGAAGTCCAGATTATTCAGTTCCTTTTCATGACTATAAATTTATACAATGCTTTTTATATATTACTCAGGGATTAATCTTCTGTAACCTCTGATTTAAAAATCATTTTTTCCGAAACCGGGAATGCCTGGCTGCTGAAAATGAGCCAGGGTACTGGGGGCTCAGTATTGGAAGGCATGGCTGCTGGAAAATGTATAGGCATATTGTCCCGAATTGAGGCTAAGGCTCTTGACAGATTCTGGAAGGATACTTCTGCAGGCAAATATCCGATAATTGACCTTGAAGGTAATATGGGTTATTCGCTTTCTGACCAGGAAGGCCTTCTGTTTGTCAGGAACGATTTTACATCTTCGGCTTACGAAGAATGCGAATTTGTCTTCGGAAACATATTCCTGCCGGACACTGTCCAGGAACTCTTTTCCGGAGATAAAGTGCTGTTTTTAATGGTATACAGGAAAGAAACCCGGAGTCTTTTATTAGCCGAGCTTGAAGCAGACATCAGGTGCATGCTTGACCTGCCTCATGGGCTTTACTACTTTTTTGCGCTTGTTCTTGACGCAGGAGCCAGAAACCTTCCTGATTCCAGAATTTTTGCAATTGGCCTTCCCTGTAAAGAAAACATGAACCGTCCGGAGCGCGAGAAATTCTATCTCAAACATCCGGCTGACATCCTGGAATTCGTAGACCCTGCCCCTTTAGAAATTAAACGCGGGGGGCCTTTCTACCTTAATATGATTTTAGTAAGTGCCGAGAAAATCCCTGAATGCTCCCTTATTTTTTCCGAATTATGGCAAGAAGAACCCTCGCCTCCCCTTTGAAAAAAATAGTAAAAATAAATATATAGTTGCCAGCCCCAGTAATTTTGAATGCAGCTAAAAACCGAATATGGAAAGATAGATCCCTATATTACAAAAGACGGTTCAATAATCCGTGAACTCATGCACCCCGCAATCCACGGAAATTCCGGACAGAGCCTTGCCGAAGCTACCGTGCCTGCCGGAGGACAAACAATGCTCCACAAACATGCAGTGGCTGAGGAAATCTATCACATCACGGAAGGCTGCGGGATAATGACCCTCGGCGGGCAGGAGTTTGAAATCCGTAAAGGAGATACCGTCTGTATTCTACCCGGAACTCCGCACAGGATAATGAACACCGGTGAAAAAGAACTGAAAATTCTCTGCTGCTGTGCGCCGGCGTATTCGCATGAGGATACGGAATTGATGAAATGATCAGTGGTTTTCTTCTTTTGTCATTTTTACACCTGTCCATCGTAATTTTCAACCTTTCTCCACATACCACTCGTCCCTTGCCTCCACAAGCGCCCTTATATTAGAAAGCGGAGTCCCTGGTGCGATCCCGCATCCCGGCGCAAGAATATCCACACCTGCTGAAAGGCATTGTTTTGCTTCTGCCTTCACGGCATCCGGGGTTCCGAAAAGCAGAGTTCTTGAGGGAGAAACATTTCCGATTAACCTTGCCCTGTCGCCAATAGCCTCTTTTGCAGCTTTCAAGCTCACTTTTTCTTCTATGCTGATAGCTTCGAAACCGCATTCCGAAAGAGTTCTCAGGGAATCTCCAGCATCGCCGCAGATGTGCAGTATCACGGGACCATTTACTTTTCTGCAAAGGCGTTTGTAGAAAGGTTTTACCGAATCTTCAAGGACTGAAGGTGGCATCATTCTTGATCCCACTATTCCGCCGTCGGGCATACAGAGGGCATCTGCTCCGTGGTCGAAAAGTGTGCTTGCATACTCAATACAGAGTTCGGTGCAAGTTTCCATAAATGTATTAAAATAGTCTGGCTTTTTTAGTGCCCAGATAAGGCAGTTTTTAATTTCGGCAATGTGAGTAAAAACTGTCAGAGGACCTTCCATGCCTGCAATCAGGGGAATTTTCCTTCCTTTTTTGTTTTCAATCATATCTACCAGAATTTCAGTTGCTTTGAGGACAGCCGGGATCCTTCCTTTTTCGAGCAGGTTTTCAGGAATCCCTAGATTCTCGGGCCCTTTTGAGAAAGGGTGAGACAGAACCGAGGGCTGAATGTCTTTTGTACCCATTCTTACATCACAGCCCATGGTTTCAGCGAGAACGGTCAGGCAGTAAGGATAGTGGACAGCTTCAAAGCCTGCTATTTCGTGCCATGCAATTGCCAGTTTTGCCATCTTTTCAGGGTCTGAGTGGGCTTCCGGCCAGGCTGCTCCGGTCATGTCCATAAGCTCTACGGTTCCGGTCTGGGTAACAGAAAGGGCAGGGATCCTGTTAACAGGATTTCCGTGAAGGGCGTTAAGAAAGTTTTTCCTGAGGCTTTTTTCCATTTTTCTGGCTCCGGTACTGTTCAAATGAGTACCCTTTTCGAAGGAATACCTTTTCCAAAGAAGTACTTTTTTCAAAGGAACATTTTTAAATTGATTTTTATTTTATTCTGGTTGCATCATTCAAATCTGTTCTCTTTTTGTAGTTACTGCAAATCCGGAAAAACTCTGGTTTTTGATAGTTCCTCCATTTCAATTTCCTCCAGGATTTCAAAAGCAAGGTTTGCTGCAAGTTCATTTTCCGAATCAAGTAAATTCTGCATCTGCTCTTTGTCTTCCTTTGTACAGATCTTCATAAGAGCTCCGGCAGCTTCTGCTTTTACAAAGCGGTTCTGGTCGTAAAGTGTATTTATAAGAGGCTCTATGGCTTTTTTCGGTTTTATCCTGCCAAGAGCTTTTGCAGCAGCCAGCCGTGTGAAATCGTCCTTATCTTCAAGAGCAAGAATAAGAGGAGCAGCTGCACTTTCAGCTTTAATCCTGCCAAGAGCCTCAGCAGCTCCCCATTTTCCTTCATTGTTTTCATCAAGGAGTGCGCTAACAAGAGGCTCCACGGCTTTTCCGGAATGTATTTTCCCGAGAGCGCGCGCGGCTTCACCCTTAACAAAACCAATAGTATCGGAAAGCATTGTATCTATCAGGGGCTCAATCGCTTTTTCGGACCCCGTCTGCCCGAGGGCTTCGGCTGCAAAGCGCCTTACAACAGGGTCATGGGATTTGAGAGCACTGGCCAGGCGGGGGACGGCTTTTTCGGAACCGAGGCATGTCAGTATTCCGGCAAGGAGCCTCCTTACTTCATCGTCTTCGTCGTCAAGAGCATTAATCAGGGACTTGAAGGCTCTTTCAGGCATGTTTTTTGATATATTTTCCAGAGACCTTGCTGCTTCTCTCCTTACAAGTTTATCTTTATCCTCAAAGGCACTATCAAGGGAATCGAAGACTTTATCCGACATCTGGTTCCGGTTTCCGTCCGGGTTCATCTGTCCAAGGGCTCTAGCCGCCCCCTGCCTTACAAACTGGTTTTCTGACATAAGTGCCTGGCTGAGCAGCTCAAGGACTCTTTCGGACTCGAGCTGGCCGATAGCCTTTGCTGCTTCTTTCCGTACAAAGCGGTTTTCATCCCCCAGCACAAAAAGAAGCGGGTAGATTGCTTCTCTGAATCTTATCATTCCCAGTGCTTTTGCAGCTTCCAGGCGGACGAAATGGCTTTTGTCGTTGAGCATTCTTACCAGTGCATCGGCAGCCGTTCCTGAATCTGCTATTTCGGGTACTATCTCGCCCAGAGCTTCTGCAGCCGCCTTTCTCACGAATTCATCTTCATCCGAAAGTGCGGAAATAAGGTGCTCGAGTGCTTTATCCGAACACGCCGTTCCAATAGCCTTTGCTGCTTCCCTTCTGACGTAATGGCTTTTATCCTCCAGTATATCCGTGAATCTCTCAGAAACTCTGTCCGATTTTATTTTTCCAAGAGCTTTTGCAGCTATCCACCTGACAAATTCATCTTCGTCCTGAAGGGCAACAAGGAACGGTTCAACGGCTCTTTCAGACCCCATCTGCCCAAGAGCTTCTGCAGCCCCGAGCCTTACGAGCTTATTCTCTTCCTGAAACGCTTTTATAAGTGGGTCTGCCGCTTCCCGCGGGTTTGCTCGGCTAAGAGCTCCTATAGCTCCAAAGCGAACGAAATCATCCTTGGATCCGAGTGCAAGAACGAGAACTTCCAGCGCCTTCTTTGACCCAATCTTCACCAGTGCGTCCGTAGCCTCCAGGCGGACAGCCCGGTTCCTGTCTCCGAGAGCATCTGTAAGTACTTCCACTACTTTTTCGGACCCTATCAAGCTAAGAGCCTTTACGGCTTCTATTCTCACGGAATAATCCTCATCTACAAGTGCAGCCGTCAGAGGGGCAAGCGCTGTCCCGGATTTCGTTTCTCCAAGAATTCTTACAGCCTCTCTTTTTATGCCTGTATCCCTATTTTCAAGTACTTTTGAACTGGCTTCAATTCCACAAGCACCAAGGCTTCCCAGGCTGTGAATTGTCCTTATTTTTTCCACTGTATATCTACTGTCAAGCCTGGAGGCAAGTGTTAAGCATAATTTCGTTTTTTTTTCAGGGCTTGCTTTTCCTGCACATTTTGAGGCAAGGTCTAAATTCCCACAGGAAATCATGGAATTTACCAGTTCATCCCCTGATTCTACCATCTCAGATGTAAATATAACCGTATTTTTCCACTCCGGGTGCAGGTATGATTCTGAAATATCCTTTCCTTCATCAAGGAGTTTTTTCAGTTTTAAAGATGCAAAAAATTCCTGAAAAGACCTGTCTATTCCGAACCTTACCTCTGAACGGGTTCTCGACAGCAGGCCAAGTTCAAAACAGGTTCTGAGAAGCCTTCTGGCTTCTGCTTTTTTTGCTTCTGCCTTTTTAATTATTATTTCTTCGCCGGTGCTTATTTCTTCACTCTCTCTTTTAACAGGCGTTTCTCTTTTGACAGGCATGCTGGGCCTGGCATATTTTTCTGCCAGTTCAAGGGCATAACCGTACCTGCATGAAATCTCGTTCCGGCGCTGGATTTTAAATGCCAGGTCCATTAGAAAATTTTCCAGCTCTTTTCTCCATACATCCGCTCCTTTCGTTTTTATACTCCCGGGGTGAGTGTTTCCAGAGCCAGAAGAGTCTGCTTTTATCCGATAATTCATGAAAAGTTCTGAAATAAAATCAATGTAAAGTTCTGCCCGGCCGGAAGGAGTGAAGTCAGAATCAAAAGGAGCAGGCTCCCTGTCATACCTTTTCTTTCCCGCGTTCTCCATTTGAGCGATTGAAATCCTTATCCAGAGCTGGAGCAAAAAGGGGTTACGGAGAAAAGGATGTGAATTAATCTTATTCAGGACCCTGGCTTTCAAAAGTTTAGCCTGCCTCTTATTGGGGACGTAATTATCTATAAAAAGCCCTGTTTTTTCATCTGATAATTTTTCAAGTTCGCAGACCACAAATGTGCTTTTTATATTCCCCGAAGGTCCGTGCCTTGAAGCAATAATGTACCTGCAGTCTTCATGATCCGAAATAAAGTCAGAAATCTCTTTAAAAGGGGAAAAATGATCTGAAGGCGAAAGCATGTCCAGCCCGTCCAGAAGCAGTACGGCTTTGCCCTGGAGTAATTTCCTGAAATCGGTCCCTGATATCCCCTTTTCCTTCGCTTCTGATTTCAGGTAGTCATAAAATGAGCCTTTAGTATAGGAATCAAGAGTCACATAAAGAGGGAAGTATTCCTCTTTTTCCTCAAGGCAGGTTCGGGAAAAAATAAAATTAAGCCATTTAAGCGTGAATGTTTTTCCCGAACCTGCCTCTCCGCAAATTAGAAGGTTTTTTTCTTTTTCTACAAGCTGTGAAATCCTGAATTCGTGCACCAGAGAGAGTTTTTCTTCGAAAAGCCGGCGTGTGATTGTCAACGTCTCCCTGGCAGACAGTTCAACATAAAAATCGCATATTTTATTTCTGTTTTCTACCGCCTCTTTTTCCAGTATTGTGTTTTTCAGGTAATTTTCCAGCTCCTCATTTACCTTTATTCCAGTCTCAGGCATAAGAATCCCAGCATTTTCATAAAGATTCTATCATTTTCTTAAAGAGTTTATCATTTTCTTAAAGAGTTTATCATTTTCTTAAAGAGTTTATCATTTTCTTAAAGAGTTTATCATTTTCTTAAAGAATTTATCATTTGTAGAAGACCGATGAAATCCCCTGCTACTTCTCCACCAAGCAGCCGATAAATCTCGATTACATGCTCAGGGAGGACGATACCATCAAAATCCTCAGGTTTCATTTTTCTTCTCCTTTGAGCACTTCGCGGTAAAGCCCATTATTATAAGAGACAGAAACAACCACGAGCTTACTTTTCATTCTGATACACTCTCTATGCTGTTAAGATTCTGCAGAATTTTTCCAGGCTTGGTTTTTACTCTATGTTTTTATAAACATTATGTTATAAAATAGCTATTTATTTTCCCTGCTAACGTTAGTATGGGTTAGTATGGCAGCCTTATGTTTTGCCCGGAATATCTGAACCTGGCTAATGTCCTGGGACCCCATAGGAACGTCACTACCGCAGCTAAAATTGCAGTGATCACTCCGGTAATAACCGGGTCATAATGTGAACCATAATTTGGAAACAGAAACTCGCTGACATTCATCATGTCGTGAAAGAGAACTGCTGCAAATACACTTTTTCCAGTATTGTTATAGAGCCAGAAAATAATGATTCGAAGTGCTACTGTAGAGATAAATTGTCCTGCAGTCCATGTCACAGTATGGTGAGTTTGAAAATGCCATCCCGCAACATGCCACATCCCCCATATCGACCCCATGAGAATTCCAGCTCCTGATGCGCCCCAGCGATGCTGCATGGGGTCAGCTGCATATCCCATCCAGCCTGCTTCTTCGAATACAGCAGCAATAAAGAACATGACAAAAAACAGAGGAATCGCCAGAACAGGAATGTGAGGTTCGGGAAGCGGCTTTCCCATAAAACGCATTACCAGATAAGATAGCAGCATAATGGCTGGCATCAACAAAAAGATAGGCAGGTACCAGATCTTTGGATTTATTTTTCTATAATTGAGAGTCTTTTTCAATAGCTCATTTATTCCTTCAAATTTGCTTTCTTTATAAACAAGTATCGAAGCTGCTATGAGCGGGCAAACTAACATAAAAGAACTCACAGGAAGATTTATCGGGAGAGGCAGTGGCCGTCCGCCAAACAACAGAAACGGAATTGAAAGAGCGAAAATTAATACAAAGAAGGTTAAAGGAGACTTCTCCGATGATACATCGCTGCTCATGTCCTGTGACCTCTAATATTTATTTCGTCCATGTCGAAAATGTTTTTTTCTGCTCTTCAGATATGTCTAAACATCTTTGAGGAGAGTTTTTGCCGGCCTTCGTAGCGGGGATAGCACTCATTGAGGAACAACAGCAATTGCATCCATCTCTACCAGAAAATCAGGGTTTGCCAATCCTGATACGAATATAGCGGTTATGACCGGTGGGTCAGGTCTTCTACCCCATAATTGCTGGAACGCTTCAAAACCTGGCTGGAGAGGTTGCCCCTGGACTATGTATAAGTTCCATTTGACTACATTCTCCAGTTCAGCGCCGCCAGCTTTCAGTGCTGCTTGCAAATTGGCTAAAACCTGCTCAGTCTGCTTTTTGATGTCCCCTTTTCCAACAATTGTCCCGGAAGCATCTACTGCGTCCTGACCTCCAATGTAAATCGTTTTTACCAGACCGGTTACTGCAACTACGTTTGTGAATGCCGGGTTTTTGTGCAGATCGTCAGGATTTATATAAGAAACCTGCCCTTTAGTTGAATCTATCATCGTTGAAAATCCCCCAATTACATATGTTTTACCTCACAGAGAAAATAACAAACGGTTTGCTGTTTTGCAGAAATGTCCTTTAAGAAAGCTGCTGGACAATATCCACAAAAGTCCGGTTCATTGTCCCTTATGTGCCTGCTTTAGCTTTTCTATGTCAATTTTATCCATCTGAAGCATTGCTTCCATAACTCTTCTAGATTTTTCAGTATCAGAGTCACTCAACAGTTCTCCCAGAACAGTGGGAACTATTTGCCACGAAATGCCGTATCTATCTTTAACCCATGCAGGACCCTGTTTTTCTCCGTCCAGAGAGAGTTTCTCCCACAACTCATCTACTTCTCCCTGAGTCTCGCAGTTGACAAAAAACGATATGGATGGTGAGAAAGTAAATTCTGGGCCGCCGTTTAACGCAATGAATTCCTGTCCTTCAAGCTGGAATGTCATGGACATCACAGCTCCTTTCGGCCCGGGCCCTGCTTCTCCATAGCGCACAGTGCTTAATATTTTTGAATTCTTAAAAATGGAAATATAGAAGTTAACCGCTTCCTCAGCCTGGCTGTCGAACCATAAAAATGGGGTGATTTTTTGCATGTATTTTTCTCCGGACTTATTATTTTAAACAGTTTTTTCTTTCAATGGAAGTTTTATTTTTTCATTTTTTCCAGCAACTCATCAAGACGTTCATAAGAATCATTGATACCTTCTTCCATGCCTGACTGAAGCATACCATCGCGGTCTTCAACCGTCTGGAAGACAGAATGAGATGTTAATTTTGTCCTGTCACCTGGCAACGCTTCAAATCTCGCTGTGTCAAGGATGACATGCCCTTTTTCCGGAAGCCCTTCAAATTCAAAGGTACTGATTATTCTTTCCGGTTCTGTAACATCGTGGTTTACCCCGTGAAATGCGTACTCATTTCCTTCCGGGTCTTTCTGGATATACTGCCATGAACCGCCGTTTTTCGGTTCAAATATCTTAAGAGCCGTTGTGAACCCTCTGGGTCCAATCCATTGTGTATAAAGATCCGGGTCTGTAAATGCTTTAAAAACAAGCTCTCGCGGAGCATCAAATTCCCGTGTGATAATAATCTCCTGCTTTCCAGGTTCTGCAGTAATCTTGGTAGGATTATTTTTTGCCATTTCCCCATACCCCTTCAATGAGCTAATCCGTAGTTTGAAAACAGAAAATATGAAGCCTTTTTTCCAATCAGTGCTTCATTCACCTTTCCCATGTAACTATAAGTCGCGTCCTACAAAAAGGCTACCGTATTAAATGGAGGTATTTCTAAATCGTTTGGCAAAGTGTATGCTCAGGTCTATAGTGAGTATATGCTCAGGTCTATAGTAAGTGTATGTTCAGGTCTACAATTGAACTGATACAGAGCGCATTTTTGTTTTTATATTCACAGGAACTTTTATCAAATTTCCTCACCGGTAGCAAGACTGATTATTTAAAAACCGAGGTTCAAAAAGTAGTTTTTGATTTTTGGGACTGATCCCTTATCATTGAAAGCAGACTCAGCCAAAAAAGTAATTAAAAAAGGAAGTTACAGTTTTTCTATTTTTTTCCTGGCATGAAAGTAGTTCCGGATACTTTCATTTTTTGTGCCTGTTATTCGAAGAATTTCATGTGCGTTTTTTGTGAAAATCCAGTGCATTCAATGCAAATCGTGAATAAGCAGCAGCAGGGCCTCCTCCCATTTCGATGGCCACATCTATAGTCTCATATATCTCTTTATCTGATGCACCTGCTAAACAGGCCTGTTGGACATGCCATTCTATACTGGGCTCACATTTGGTAACAATAGAAATAGACAGGGCCATGAGTTCCTTATGTTTCCGTGAAAGGCTGCCAGCTTCAAATGCTTTCTTTTCTAACTCCAGAAATGAGTTATAAGTACTGCAATTTTCTAAAAATCGGGAATGATATTGTTTTCTATCATTCATACTTTGATTTATTTTATCTTTGACGAATGCATCCATGCGATCACATCCTGATCTACAGTATTAATCTAACATTTACTTGATTATTTCTTCTCAGAATCTAACATTTACTTGATTATTTCTTCTCAGAATCTAACATTTACTTGATTATTTCTTCTCAGAATCTAACATTTACTTGATTATTTCTTCTCAGGCTTAAAAACGGGATTAATTCCAAATAATTCAGTTCTAATACAAGCAAAGTTTTCAAAAATGATTTTTATAATCCTAAATCGATTTATAACTTCAATCCAGCATTTAGAGGAAAAACTAAGGGTTATGGGGGGCTCATTAATAAAAAGAGCTCATTAATAAAAAGCCTGGAATAAATCCATTTTTTAATGAATCGAGTATGATTAGAATATCTCTTGTGTGAGGGGCTTTTTGTTCACCACTTTCAAATGCCTGTATTTTACGGGTGAAGCAATTATTCCGTATCCCTAACTTTTTCTATCACTTTCTTGTTGTATGAGTTTACGACGTCGCTCCGGGTAATGAGACCCAGGAGTTTTGTCCTTTCCTCGCGGTCCACGACAGGAAGCCTGCCTATCTGCTTTGATCCAAGGCGTCTGAGAACAGCTTCAAGGGTTTCGTCGGGATAGGCTACTTCTACGGTGCGGGTAGCGATGTCCCCTATTTTCTTGTCAACTTCTCCATACTTTACTTTGCTGCGGAGGTCTGAAAGTGTTACTATCCCTGAAAGTTTGCCTTTTGAATCCAGCACCGGGAAACCGGCATGACGGCTCGCCTGCATGAGGGCGATAAGGGTCCCCACATTTTTTTCTTCTGAGACGGTCTGGACATGTGTGACCATTGCATCTTTCACAAGCATGGAGTCCATAATATCCACTTCCCTGCCTTTCCGAATCTTGAACCCTTTCCTGCGGAGCCCTTCCGTGAAAATCGACTCAGGGTACAGGGCATTTGACATCACGTTGCTCAGGACGCAGGAAAACATAAGTGGAAGAATGAGGCTGTAGTCTCTGGTCATCTCAAAAAGGATCAGGATAGCGGTAAGTGGCGCCCTCGCAGTTCCGGCAAAGACAGCCCCCATCCCTATCATGGCATAGGCTCCCGGCTCTGCTATCGTCCCCGGAAAGAGGAGATTTGCAGCTGTCCCGAAGGCTCCTCCAAGCATTGCGCCTGTGAAAAGAGAGGGTACAATTGTTCCTCCTGAACCTCCCGATCCCAGGCTCAGGGAGAATGCGAGTATTTTCAGGAAGAGAAGGATTAACAGGAGGTTAAAGGCAAGCTGGCTGTTCAGGGCATCCATGATAACGTTATATCCCATCCCGAGAACTCTGGGATAAAATAGGCCGAGTGCGCCCACCGCAAGACCGCCAAGGGCAGGCTTGAAGACGGGGTGGACAGGGATTTCCGAAAAAAGGTCTTTCATATAATAAAGAGCCTGGATAAGGATAGTTGAGATCACTCCTGCAAGGAGCCCGAGGATAAGGCAGAGCCCGACCTCTTTATAGGGGCTGACCAGCTGGTAGGAAGAGATCTCTATGGGTTTTATCCCGAAAAGAGTGCTTGAGACAAGGGTTGCAAAGACAGATGAAATTACTATCGGAATAAAGGTTTTTGTTTCAAGTTCCCCGTAAATCACTTCCACCACGAAGACCACGCCTGCAAGCGGAGCGCTGAAAGCAGCTGCAATCCCTCCGGCAGCCCCGCACCCGAGAAGGACCTGGAGCTGTCTTTCCGGGCTTTTCAGGATTTTCCCGACAAAAGAGCCTGTCCCTGCTCCTGCAAGTACACCCGGAGCCTCCTTTCCGAGAGCGCCTCCGGAGCTGATAGTAATTATTGAAGTGAATACTTCCAGAAAAACATCAGTGAGCTTTATTCTTGCTCCTCTGAGGGTTACGGTTTCTATAAGACCTTCTACACCGTACCTCTTTTTTATCAGGAAGTGAGAGATCGCCCCCACCACCAGCCCTCCGAGGGCGGGCATGAAGATTACGTAGTAATGCGGGAATTCGTGTAAAGAGAACCCCTGCTGCATCCCAAAAAGAGTATTGCTGTACTGGAGAGCGCGGTCATAAACTCCTATAACGAGCCCTGTCAGGAGTCCTATTAAAATGGCAATTGAATTGACCCTGGTAGCTTCTGTATCAAACCTGCTAATGTACTCGATTAGCCTGGGGTATTCTTTTATTCTATGGATACCGAATCTGGACTCTGGCTTAACTTCCAAATGTTCGCGCCTCTCAGGAGTTTTTTACGCTTCAACTCTTTTTTTGAAAAAAGTAAATCCTCAGGGCTCTGAATAACTCTTAATATTAATCTGCCTGAATTTCTTTTTCTGCCCAGAAGATTTCAAGCATTTATTTAAATGTATCTCTCTAAAATATATGTCTATGTTTCAGGGTCCAGTCAAATTTCTGAGAGACTCATTTTTCTTTTATTTCTGTTCTAGCCTGTTTAATTTACACTAACTTCTCTGGTCAATAAAAGCTGTTAGTTAAGCCTGTTGCTTATTTCTTTTTATGAACCAGCTCCAGGACATCGCACAGCTTTTTTGCAGTTTCGAAAACGGTCTGCATTCCTACGGAGTCTTCTTCTGAAGGGTTCCAGATTATTCCACCGAAGTGTGCATTGTCTCCAACCACTATCATCCCATGGATATGCATCCAGTCATGAATGGACTGTATAGTTTTTTCCTGTCCTCCGTTTCTTGAGCCTCCGACTGAAAGAGCTGCTCCAACTTTGTTTTTAAGTGCAAAGTCTTTACGGCGGAGCAGTACACTCCTGTCAAAAAGGGCTTTGAGCTGGGCAGGGTAATTTCCCATATATACGGGAGCTGCAACAATTACACCATCTGCTGCCCTCATTTTCTCATAAATTTCTTCCATACTGTCATCGATCACACAGCAGTCTTTTTCTCTGCAAGCCCCGCAAGCTTTGCACGGAGCGACCTCAGAGCAGGAGAGGAAAACGGTGTCTGTTTCAAATCCTCTTTCTTTTGCTACTTCAAGAGCGCTTGCAATCATTTTCTCGCAGTTCTGGCCCTTTCTCGGGCTTCCTGAAATTCCCAATATTTTCATTCGTTTCATTCCGGAATTCTTTTATATCTATTTATCATTTATATTCATAACAAATCTTTCAAATATTAATGACAGATCTTTCAGACATCTGTAACAGATCTTTCAAATATTAATGACAGATCTTTCAGACATCTGTAACAGATCTTTCAAGTTATAAAAAATTTCAGCAGAGATTGCCTTCGGTCTTCATATACTTTAGGATAAATATTTTAATATAGATATATACACGGGCTCTTAAAATATATATTTTTGATTTTTATATATCCCTCTATGCTTTTTACGTAAATTTATATATCAAGAGCCAGCTAAGTTAATTACTCTAATTATATAGGAGGTTGGTTGATTGGTAACATTTTTAGAAAAAATCAGTGAGAGAGCAAAGAAACTCAACAAAACAATCGCTTTACCTGAAACTGAAGATATAAGAACCCTCCAGGCAGCTGCCAAGATCCTTGAAAGAGGTATTGCAAAAGTTGTCCTTGTCGGTGATGAAGCCGATATTAAGGCACTTGCAGGCGATCTGGATCTCTCAAAAGCCAGAATTGTAAATCCCAAGACCTATGAGAGAAAGGATGAATACATTAACGCTTTCTACGAATTGAGAAAGCACAAAGGCGTCACACTCGAAGGTGCAGCTGAAATAATGAGCGATTACGTTTACTTTGCTGTCATGATGGCAAAACTCGGAGAAGTAGACGGAGTAGTATCAGGAGCTGCCCACTCTTCTTCGGACACCCTGAGACCTGCTGTCCAGATAGTTAAGACTGCTCCAGGCGCAGCTCTTGCATCAGCTTTCTTCATTATTGCCGTACCTGACTGTGAATACGGGTCCGACGGGACATTCCTCTTTGCTGACTCGGGAATGGTCGAAATGCCAAGTGTAGAAGATGTTGCAAACATTGCTGTCATTTCTGCAAAGACATTTGAACTGCTGGTACAGGACACGCCATATGTTGCAATGCTTTCTTACTCCACCAAAGGAAGCGCACACAGCAAACTGACCGAGGCAACAGTCGCTGCTACAAAGCTTGCACAGGAACTTGCTCCTGATGTTGCAATCGACGGTGAACTGCAGGTAGATGCAGCAATTGTCCCCAAAGTTGCAGCTTCAAAAGCCCCAGGAAGCCCTGTTGCAGGAAAAGCCAATGTCTTTATCTTCCCTGACCTGAATGCTGGAAACATTGCATACAAGATTGCTCAGAGACTTGCCAAAGCTGAGGCCTACGGACCTATTACCCAGGGGCTTGCAAAGCCAATTAACGACCTGTCCAGAGGTTGCAGTGACGAAGACATTGTCGGTGCCGTTGCAATTACCTGTGTGCAGGCGGCAGCGCAGGATAAATAATATTAGATGTTAAAACAGCGTTTTATTAACTTTCATATATAGTAACATTTATCCGGAAACTCTAAATGTAATTGAAAGTAATGGATTGAACTGGGGTTCACAAATGAAAGTACTGGTTATAAACGCAGGGAGTTCTTCTCTCAAATATCAATTAATTGATATGACAAATGAGTCCGCTCTTGCAATAGGGCTCTGTGAGAGAATAGGTATCGATAACTCTATTATCACCCAGAAGAGGTTTGACGGCAAAAAGCTGGAAAAACAGACCGATCTTCCCAACCACAAGATCGCACTCGAAGAAGTTGTCAAGGCTCTCACAGATTCTGAATTCGGTGTTATAAAGAGCATGGATGAGATCAATGCTGTCGGGCACAGAGTTGTGCACGGTGGGGAAAAATTCAATTCCTCGGCTTTGATCAATGAAGGCGTAGAACAAGCAATCAAGGACTGCTTCGAACTGGCACCTCTCCATAACCCTCCAAACATGATGGGAATTTCTTCCTGTCAGGAAATTATGCCTGGGGTCCCGATGGTTGCTGTCTTTGATACGGCATTCCACCATACAATCCCGCCATATGCTTACATGTATGCTCTGCCGTATGAACTGTACGAAAAGTACGGGATCAGAAAATATGGTTTCCACGGCACCTCTCACTTCTATGTTGCCAAGAGGGCTGCCGCTATGCTCGGAAAACCCGAACAGGATGTCAAGGTAATCACCTGCCACCTTGGTAACGGCTCAAGCATTACAGCTGTTAAAGGCGGAAAATCCATTGAAACTACTATGGGCTTTACCCCTCTTGAGGGAGTTGCAATGGGAACCAGGTGCGGTTCTATTGACCCCGCAGTTGTCCCCTTCATCATGGAAAAGGAAGGACTGTCAACCAGAGAGATTGATACCCTTATGAACAAGAAGTCGGGTGTGCTTGGAGTTTCCACTCTGAGTAACGACTTCAGAGATCTTGACGAAGCAGCTTCCAAAGGCAACCAGAAAGCTGAACTTGCCCTTGAGATCTTCGCATATAAGATCAAGAAAGTCATAGGTGAGTATATAGCCGTTCTCAATGGTGTAGACGCAATAGTCTTTACCGCAGGTATCGGAGAAAACAGCGCAAGCATCAGAAAGAGAATCCTTGCTGACCTTGACGGAATTGGCATCAAGATCGACGAAGAGAAGAACAAGATCAGAGGCCAGGAAATCGACATCAGCACTCCGGATGCAACAGTCAGGGTCCTTGTTATCCCAACCAATGAAGAACTGACCATTGCAAGGGACACAAAGGAAATCTGTGAAACCGAAGTAAAGCTGAGAAGCTCAGTGCCTATCTGATGGTAAAGGAACCTTTCCTTTGCCTTTTATTATCTTTTTTAGCCCCGAATTGCGGCTCGGGAGTACGCTGTCCTTCCCGAATTGCGGCTCGGGAGTACGCTGTCCTTCCCGAATTGCGGCTCGGGAGTACGCTGTCCTTCCCGAATTGCGGCTCGGGAGTACGCTGTCCTTTTCACTCGCTCCGCTCGCTCAAGAGGACTAATTTTTGGTTTTCTAAGCAAGTTTCACTTGAAAGGACTGATTTATAAGTTATAGCAGTGACTTTGCTCAGGAAACTATATTCTGATTTTTCGAAGTAAAACTCACTCCAGAGGATTAAAGTAAACTATTTTCAATCTGAAGTTAAGACCTCACAATTTTTAACTTATTAATTAAATTAATTATCTTAAAGAATAACTGTTCTGAGGGCGTCATATGAGTATGAAGCAGGTAGATCCAGCCTTTACGGTATCCGGTTCAGATAAGGCTCTGGCGGATGAAATTTTCAAAGCTGCACTGGATGTTCAGCGGCGAACACTGGGCCTTGAGTCTTTAGGCATTCTGGAAGCGTATGGTATTCCAGTGGTGAAAACTGTGTTTGCAAAAACTGAAGAGGAAGCCGTGAAAGCTGCTGAGGAGATAGGTTATCCTCTGGTGATGAAGGTTGTTTCTCCGCAGATATCACATAAATCGGATGTTGGAGGGATCAGGCTTTCTCTGCAAAGTGGAGATGAGGTGAGGGCAGCTTATCTGGGGATGATGGAAAAGATTCCTGAAAAAAGGCCGGATGCGGTTCTTGAAGGAGTACAGATACAGAAAATGCTCTCAGGGGGAAATGAAGTAATTATAGGGATGATCCGCGACCCGACATTCGGGCCTATGTTAATGTTCGGGCTTGGCGGGGTTTACGTGGAAATCCTCAAGGATGTGAGGTTTGCCATTGCCCCTGTGAATGAAAAGGAAGCCAGGGAGATGATTACAGGGATCAAAGCCTATCCTCTTCTTGCCGGAGCGCGGGGTGCAAAGCCTTCGGATATTGACGCTCTGGTGGATGCCATCTTAAGAATCTCAAGGCTTGTCTGTGATTTTCCGGAAATTGAGGAGTTTGAGATTAATCCTATGATGGTTTTGGAAGAAGGGAAGGGAGCTTTTGCAGTGGACATGAGACTTACATTGAAGAAAAACTGACAGAACTGAAGGTTTTTTCTTTTCGGAATTCTGAGATTTCTGGCTCGGATACACTCAGTCTTCTACCAGTTCTATCGCGTCGGTAGGGCAGACCTCCACACATTGTTCGCATTCTATGCAGTCCTCTGGGCGTGTGACCAATGCTCTTTTTCCTTCTTCCGTTTCTTTAGCGTCAAAAACGTCCACAGGGCATGTATCATAGCATTCAAGTGAACAATGCATTTATTATAGTCAATTCTTGGGTGCACTTTTATCCCTTCAGGATTTTCGGCTTATTCCGGAATCTCTATCGTTTTTTTTCTGCTGAGCTCTTGCCGGGTACTCTGTTTGCTTTTCCTGGCAATTCTTTCCGGAGGTCTGAAATTCACTCCTCTACCAGCTCAATAGCATCTATCGGGCAGGCTTCCACACATTGCTCGCATTCTATACAGTTTTCCGGGCGGGCTACAACTGCTTTTTTTACCCCGTTCATTTCTTCAATATCAAAAACTTCTGCAGGACAGACCTCATAACAGGCAAGAGCGCCGTTACATTTGCTATAATCAATTACTGGATGCATATTTTCTCCATTTAATCGGTTTTTTACTGGATTTTAACATCTACCGTTTCTGTAGATTCCCTGTAGGGCACTTTCACATACAGTTTTCCATCAGTGTATTTTGCAACAGCTTTTTCCGGGACTACATTACAGCAAAATGCGTATGTTCCAGCGTATTCAACTCCGGTTTCTTCCTTTTTTGCCCTTATGAAAAAGCCTTCTTCAACCATTTTCAATTCAATATTCTCTTTCTTTACCCCGACCATATCTACCTCTATAAGCAGATTTCCCTCATCATCAGAACATGAAAGCACATCAGGTGACATTTTCACCATTGACATTTCTTACCCCCCGGTATTGTAAAATAATTCTTATTTATGTGACATAATTATAAAGCAAATCTAGATAATTATAGCGGGATCGCTTTATTTATATTTTATGAGGAATAACCGCCTTTTCAGTTCCATTTTTCTTCTTTCTATTTTTTTCTCCCTTTCAATTATTTTTTTTTCTTTCAATTATTTTTTTTTCTTTCAATTATTTTTTTTCTTTCAATTATTTTTCTTTACTGCCAGAGCTCCCTGTTTTTATCAATGAAACCGCGCTGGACTTCTATCTTCGAAGCTGTGTAAATCAGGGCTGCAGGATGGTAAAGTTTAAGGATTGTCCTTCCCTCATGTTCTACCGGGACTCCCCATTCCAGTTTTCTTTCCGGGCAAAATGACTTTTCAGCTGTGTTGCCCAGGAGAATTATGAGTTTGGGGTTAAGAAGGGTTATCTGGGCAATAAGGAAAGGTTTGCAGCATTCTATTTCCTGTACCCTTGGCTTTCGGTTTCCCGGGGGACGGCATTTAACTGTGTTTGTTACGAACCAGTCTTCTTCCGAAAGCCCCATATACTCAACCATCTGGTCCAGCTTTTTTCCCGCCCTGCCGTAAAAGGGAATTCCTGATTTGTTCTCACTTTCTCCGGGGGCTTCTCCTATAAAGAAAACTTTCGGGTTGCAGGATCCTTTTCCTATCACTCTTTTAATTGCACTTTCATGGAGAGGGCACCGTATACATGCTATTATCTCCCGTGCTACAGTCTCATACCCTGCTTCAACCAGTTTTCTAACCCTTTCTTCACGATTTCCGCAATTCTCTTCCTCTGCTACCATATCGACTTCCTCTCTGGCTTATTCTTTTCTTATTTTTCATATAAAAATAGTAATCTATCTCTTGAGATGTATACGAGGACAAACTTATTTATGGAAAAAATTCCATGACAAGATAACCAATACTGAAAGAATAAGATTCTCTTTAATTTTATTTATCAAGCTTTATTCTTCGATATATATAAAATTTTGTTTACAAAGGTGTGCTGAGGGTAATGACTTCCAGAAACTTTCTTACGATCGATGATTTTGACATACGCGGAAAGACGATTCTTTTAAGGGTCGACATGAACTCTCCTATGGACACCCAGGGTCACATTCTGGACGATATGAGGATCAGGAGTCATATTGCGACTCTTAAAGACCTTGAGAGTGCAAAAGTCGTTGTGCTTGCGCACCAGAGCAGGCCCGGGAAAAAAGACTTCACCACTATGAAACCTCATGCTCACCTGCTGTCCAGGTATCTGGGCAGGCAAGTTACTTATGTGGACGACATCTTCGGGACTTTTGCGAAAACTCAGATCGCTTCTATGGAAGACGGGGACGTCATCATGCTCGAAAACGTCAGGTTCTATTCTGAAGAGAGCATCGAGAGGACTACAGCCGAGCAGGCCAATACCTTTATGGTTAAAAAACTGGCACCCTTTGTTGATATTTTCCTTAATGACGCGTTTGCGGTATCTCACAGGTCTCATCTCTCTGTTGTAGGCTTTACCGAAGTCCTCCCTTCCGGAGCAGGCAGGGTAATGGAAAAAGAACTTATTTCCCTGGAAAAAGGAGTTAAAAGTGGAGAGAGGCCAAGCGTTTTCGTGCTGGGAGGGGCAAAAGTGGACGACTCACTTAGAGTAACCGAAAATGTCCTCACAAACGGGGGAGCTGACAGAGTCCTCCTTACAGGGGTAGTTGCAAACGTTGCCCTTGCCGCTTCCGGAGTAAATATAGGAAAAGCCAATCTGGATTTTATTAAATCCCAGGGCTACGAAGACCAGATAGAAAGGGCGAGAGGTTTGCTTGCGAAGTTCGAAGATAAAATCGGACTTCCGAAAGACGTTGCTTTAAATGATAACAAAAAGCGTGTTGAAGCTCCTATTTCCGAACTTAATTCCGATTCTCTGCCCATTAACGATATAGGTCTTGAAACCATTGTGGACTACACCAATGAAATCCAGAATGCCAAAACAGTTGTCCTGAACGGCCCTGCCGGGGTTTCAGAGATTGAGGACTTTGCCCTCGGAACCCATGAAATTATAAAAGCTGCTATTAAATCCGATTTCTCTATCATTGGCGGCGGGCATATCTCTGTGGAAGTTGCACACCTCGGGCTTGAACACCGCTTTTCACACATAAGCACTGGAGGAGGAGCCTGTATTGATTTCCTTGCAGGGGAAAAGCTGCCAGGCGTCGAAGCTCTCAAGGCTGCTTACAATAAGTATCAGGAAGCTAAAAAGCTTTAAAGGCCTGTTTTCTGCAGCTTCCGGCAATGCCAGAAACCTACTTTAACCAGCTTCGATAAACATACTGTTACACCGGCGCACAGACATACAAGTAAACAGATACCCATAAGCTGATAATGACTTATAATCTGGCTGGTCTTCAGCTTAAAGATATGATTAACAGCTTAAGCTTATAAAAGGTTAAATGCAGTTACAGGTGTTGGTTCAAGCATGCTTACAGAAACAGAAGGCAGGGCTGCAGTCAAGCTTGCAAGGAAAACTATTGAAATATTTTTGTCGAAGGGAAAGTCTCCCAGACCTGACGCGTCAGGTGTTGAGCTTTCTCCGGTCTTTGAAGAATATAGGGGCGTTTTTGTCACATTAACCGAGGGCGGCCTCCTGAGGGGATGTATAGGTCATCCTTACCCTGATTCAACCCTTAAAGAAGCAATACTGGACTCCGCAATCTCTGCGGCAACCCGTGACCCTCGCTTTCCTACTGTTGAACAGGACGAGATGAAAAATATATTGGTTGAGGTTACTATACTGACCCAGCCTGAAAAAATCAATGCTTCTCCAAAGGAGCTTCCGGATAAGGTGGAGATCGGCAAGCACGGGCTTATCGTAAAACAGGGCTACTGCCAGGGTCTGCTGCTTCCACAGGTGGCGCCTGAGAATGACATGGATTCCATTGACTTTCTGAGCCACACATGCATGAAAGCAGGTCTTTCTCCGGATGCCTGGGTTAAAGGGGCAGAAGTCTACTGTTTCGAAGGGCAGATATTCAAAGAAAAGGAGCCTGACGGGGAAGTTATAGAAGAGAAGTTCTAAAGAAAAGTTCTGAAAGAGATATCCTGATTTTTTACTAAATCTGATTTTTTACTAAATCTGATTTTTTACTGAATCTGATTTTTTTACTGAATCCTGACTTTTTGAATATTTTTTTGAGAATCTGGAGTTATCTCTACGGGATCTTGAATACTTTTAGAAATCTGGATATTACAATTCAAATGTAGAGTGATCTTTTTGAGAACCTGCAGGCTCGGAGAGCCAGGACTTCTGGACAGTCTGTTTACAGTTTCTCAAAAAGATTTTTTAGGCAGAGGTGACTTTTAGTTTTTCAGGCTAATTTCAGGAAATGGCAGCTCTGAATTTAATCCGTTTTATTGGTGGTTTGTTTGTCTGTTTGAATAATTTACCAGACTCTCATCATTCATTTTGAATCGTTCATTTTGAATCGTTAATTTTGAATCATTCAATCTGAATTCTTTTCTCAGTTACGTCTTTCGTCTTTGGAAGCGTGACTGTTAAGACGCCGTTTTTGAGCTGGGCAGTTGCCCCGTCTTCGGTTACGTTATCAGGAAGAGGTATCTCACGGTAGTAGCGCATGAAAGACCTCTCTTTTCTGAGATAGCCTTCTTTTTCCGTCTCCTCCTCTTTTCCTTTCTGTGCGCTGATTACAAGTAAATTCTCCCTGAGGTTCAGCTCGACATTTTCTTTGTCAATGCCTGGCAGGTCTGTTGTAACAATTACTTTATTGTCTTCTTCCGCAACATCGGTCAGAGGGGATAAGGTATCGCTTACGTATCTGTTTTCAAGTGCAGGAAATGCTCTCATCATCTGTTCCATATATTCCTGCATCCTTTTGATCTCATCAAACGGGTCCCAGCTGTACACGTCACGTGATGGTCTCTTAATTGGCAGTTTCATGTACAAATTCCTCCTTGCTCAAATTACTCAGTTTACTTCTGGTGGTTTATTGAGGTTGGTTAGTAATTTTTGATCTTATCTGTAGGTTTTCTGGAGGTGTGGAACAGTTTATTTCCTTTCTCAATGGAAGCTGCCTGAAAGACATGGAAACCCTGTCGGGTGGAGATACTTTTATCTCTGTCCATACTTGCAGGCAAAATAGATGAGAGCTTTAAACTTTCATCTGCTTGCTCGTGGAGGGAGGAAATCCGTTTTTAAAGGTTCACGGGTTCACCTTCAGCCTGTTCGCAGATCTTGTTTACAGGTCTTGAAATGTAACTGGTGACGTTGCCCTTACAGTTAGTAATTTATGGTTACTGTAAGTTCGTATTGTTGCTCAGTTACTATAGTGATCCTTCTATATAATGCAACATTTATATAATTGAAGTAATTATATTATTTTAATTATGAGTTTGGAAATGTTTACTACTTCTGATGTTGCCACAGCTATCTGTAGTTCCTGTGACAAGAATGAGAAGTTAAAACTTCAAGCGTTGCTGTTAGTTAAAAATGGTTTGAGTCCAGCTAAAGTTGCAGAAGATTTCTCAGTTCATCGTTCAACAGTTCATCGTTGGATGAAAAGAGCTGAAGAAGAAGGTTTGTCCAGCCTTAAATGTAGACCTGGTCGAGGAGTAAAGTCTTTTTTAACTGAAGAGCAACTTTCTGTGTTAAAGAAAGCATTATCAGAGCCAATACCAACAGATGATGGCTTTTCTCGTGGTTGGCAAACTAAGGATGCAATTCAATTTGTCAGAGAGAAATTTGGAATATCTTATTCCAAATCAAGAATGAGACAAATTATTAAAAATTTAGGATTTAGTAGAATTACATGTAGACCTCAATCAAAAAGACGAAATCAGGCATTAACAAACGAATTTATTGCTGAAATCAAAAAAAAGACTCTTAAATCCTGACTATTTATTTGTCACTCAGGATGAGAGTAGTTTTTATTTAGACTCAAACAGATCAAAATGTTGGGCAAAAAAAGGCTCTAAGCCTATTAAATTTATAAGTGGTTCAAAAACAAAAATCAATATTGGAGGATTCTACACTGAAAACAGAGACTTTTATTGGTATGATTTAGGGATTAAAAAGAATACAGACTCTTTCTTAAAATCATTAATAAAGCTTAAAAAAGACATAGGAAGAAAAATATTTCTTCTACTGGACAGAGCAACATGGCATAAATCGAAAAAAGCAAGAGAATTCTTTCAAAATAACAAATATTGGTTGCAAATATTACTTTTCCCTCCAGCTACTCCAGATAGGAACCCAACAGAATATTGTTGGAAAACGACAAGAGAAGAGTTAACGTCAATAAAATCATTCAAGAATATTAAAGTATTAAAGGAAGAACTAGATGAGTTTTGGGAGAAGCATGTATTCACGCACAAGATGTCGCATTATTTAAAATGGTGACTATAACATTTAGTTAGTATTCATTATATTTAAATTCTTTGTTCAGCCTCTTTTTTTAATTTATTCATAGCAGGTTATTTTTCTGGAAAAAATCAGAGTTTGCAGATGGAATGGCTTTTTTGTGAACTTGAAGAGCTCAGGATTTTACCAGATGACTCAGGAGTTTACCGGATGACTTTATTCTGCAGAAGAAAAAACTGATTACCGAGACTGAAGATCAGTGAAATAAGAATGAAAATGAGAATGAAAATGAAAAAGAGTGAATAAACGAAAACTAAACTTTCACCAGGCAAGCTGAGTTTACATAATAAATCCAGGAATTTTTCAGGCGTGCACTCAACTTATTTTCTCTATAAAAGAAACGAAGCTTGCTCTTAATTTTTCTTTTGTCGCGTCCGAAAATTCATCCAGCTTATCAAGGGTTTTCAGTGCCTGTTCAAAATAGAACTTTGCAAGGCCAGGGTCTATTTCAAGATAGGTTGCTCCCATAATCACATACAGGTAGAGGAAGTTATCATATTTCTCTGTGAGTTTGCTGTAAAGCTCCTGTATCCTGTCATATTTCCTTTTTTCTGCCAGCTCTGATATGTAAATTCCTGCAAATTCATAAAATTCCGGGCCGTTTTCCAGCAGGAAATCGAATTTCTCTTCATCTTCCATCAGGCGGAATTTGTCCTCCATTTCCGCCACCAGCTCTTCATCGCTTAATTCCTTTTCTTTAAACCTTTTTTCAGCCTTATTTTCTATTTTTACTTCCTTTTTTTGTCTTTCTCCTGCATCTTCTCCCCGAAGCCCTTCTATATCCTTGTATTCTTCCCTATATTCTTCCCCATATTCTTCTATAAATTCAAAATAATCTTCCTCTTCCCCTTTCATGAGCATAAGGTCTGCGTGCTTATCCGAGAGGCCAATTTCGGCGGCAAGCTTCTTTATTTCTTTTTCATATTCTTCCTTTTCTCCCTCTGTGAAAAGGTCCATTATATAGGCTACCCATTTTATGTATGCCTGTTTGTCTCCCATCCAGGACCTGTTACTGATAACTTCCAGAACGTAATCTATTACCAGGTTTAATTCGTGGACTGTTATCTGCTTTTCTTCAAGGACTTCTATAAGGCTTTTAATAATCTCTTTTTCAAGGCCACGGTTAAAAAAAGAAATGGGTCTGCTGCAGTTTTTCCTGAGATTCTTCAGTGCTGCTACTGCGTCTTTATCCGTTATTTTTCTGTCAACTTCATAATAGTAACGGGCAATCGAATACTCAACCATTCCGATATACCCGGCATACTCGTATTCCTTTCCCTGCAGGCTTTTTATTTTCTTTGCTTCCGGTGTATCGGGTGCAAGGTAAAGGAAAAGCGAGCCTTCCTCCTCTCCAACGGATTTATCCTCAGTTTTATGATTCATAACTTCCCCTCCTTCACTCCCTGCTTTTTCCTTTTTCATCTCCCCTTTTTAACTCTCCCCTTTTCTTTTTCCTCTTCTTTTCTTTCTTTCTTTCTTTCTTTCCTCTTCTCTTCTCTTCTTTTCTCTTCCCTTTTCTTTTTCCTCTTCTTTTCTCCCTTTCCTCTTCTCTTCTCTCCTCTTTTTCTCATTCCTCTTTCTTTTTCTCTTTTCCCTTCTCTTTAGCGCCAAATTTCCCAATCCATATTAAGAATCTTCCCACTCCATTAAAATCTGAACGCAGCCCGTATATTCGTCAACTTCCTGCCTTGTTGCCCTGAGCCCATTCTTTTCGTAAAAGAGGATGGCTTTTTTATTATCCCTGTAGGCTTTAAGGAAAAGCCTTTTTTTCAGGGATTTTGCATGCTCAAGCAGTTCTTTTCCTGCTCCTTTTCCCTGTGCTTCGGGAGCTACAAAAAGTGCACATACTATCTCTCCTGTAAGTGAAATAAAGCCTGCGACCTCACCTTCCTGTTCGTAAACATAATTTTCTGAAAGGGGGAGGTACTCTTTTTTCATCGCAGGTCTGTACGAAGCCCAGAAAGAGGCTGGCACAAAGGGATGGGCAATAACTGAGGCATCGTACCATATTCTTACCATGTCTTCCAGGTCGTTTTCCCTGTAAACTCTGATCAACGCACCGGCTCCTGTTTTCAAGCTTCCCTGTTTTGTAAATTCAAGTTATCTGATTTGTAGAGAATTTACTGGCCCAGTGTTAAGTTTTCTCTGTTTTAAGGCTTTTACTGGTCTAAAGCTGAAAGCATATTCGCATAAATTGAATTTCAACTGAGTTGAATAGCAACTGAAGCGATTTTTAATAAACCGAATTTCACATAAACCGAAGACAGTGTAACATAAGTTCTGTAAAATCACAAATCTCAAGAAGTTATTGAGTAGAAAATTCCACATCAGAAGATCAATTTCCCGATAATACACAAAAACTTGACTTCAAATTTACAGCAAATTCGCGACACTGCCTAAACCCGAATCTCAAATGAACTAAATTTCACATAAACCGAATCTCAAATGAACTGAATTTCAAATGAACCGAATCTCAAATAAATCTAATCTTATAACATAGCGGACACCAAAAGTATCCACTGCAAGATCATGAGGGCTCTAAAGTATTGGATGATAGAGGTTATCTCAAGGCTATTTAAAGACTTTAGACAAAAAATTAAGAAAAAAGGTAGTTATTTATAGAAAGAAAAATGTTTAAAAAATACCAGGCCGAAAGGGCTTCGGTCTGTAAAGGGGCTTTCACGAAAAACGGGTCCGAATCAAAAATAAAAAGTCGGAAAAAGTTTTTATATTTTAATCCATGGCTTCGATCTGGCGGATCAAGTCAGTGGCGTATCTTTCGGATAACTCCACATGTGGACCGCATGGTACGACTCTCACCAGCTTCCCATACCTGGATACGTACATGTCAGGCCCATGTGAAGTTTTTACTTTTGTAAAATTATATCCTTTAGCAAAGGTCATTGATTTAACCTCCACTTGTTATTATGTATGGCATTCCATATTAATATTTTTTTACCTAATAATCATTATGAATTATGGCTTCTGTGGATGAATCTGTTTTAGACTTCTTTCAATTCAGGTATAATAATATTTTCACTTATATAAAATAAGTTTTAAATATCTCTCAATATAAAAGTCATTTTTATAACTCAGTTAACAGGCTTCATCATTTAAAATTAAATCGCAATCATATCGGTGAAAAATAAGCTGTATACAGGTAAAAAAAGGTTCAGAGACGGTTATAGTTCACTGGTATTTTTCAATTATTTTGATGAGTTCTTCTTCGTCTCTGGCAAGGGCAACTATAGCCATCTCCAGCATCAGGTTAACTATCCCGTCCGAAAGCTCCCTGAAATCCGTCCTGAGCCCTATCACCGGCTTTCCTTTTGCATAGGCATAACCTGCCTCCCATGCTGTCCCGGCATCCACGTCTGCACCGTCAAGGACTGCAACAATAATGTCCGAGGCATCAATGCCTTCCACACATTTTAGAAATATGCATTCCTGGTTCTGCCTTTCGCGCTCCTGTGCCGCATCTTCTGCGTCTTCCTGGGGCAAAAAAACAGAAAAACCATTATTGAGCAACGTATCTCTTAATTTTCTGTTATATTCGAGTTCGGCATGCGTAAAGAGAGGGCCTGCAAGATAAACTAACTTTTTTTCGCTCAAATTCTTTCCTCCTGTTCCTCCGGAAGTCAGCACTCATAAGAATTTTATTGCAGGAAAAAAGGCTGGTAAAGGTAAAATACTTTACCTTATTATTCGGTTTCCTCAGAGGCATTTGCTTGATTGAAGCTGGTATTACCTGACCGGAATATTCTGGAATATCCTTATATATCTGGAAATTTAAACTTTACTGTCTTAATATTAATTATATGACTTTTCTCTTCCCGGGGGATATGATGGTAAAGAAATTTTCAGCCTTGAAGGGCTCAGATGAAAAGGGGCTTGCTCCTGTTATCGGGACGGCAGTTACAATAGTCATCGTGTTCATTCTTGCAGGACTGGTTTCCTCAGTCTTTTTTGAGGAGTACGGCAATCCATCCAATAAGATATCACCAACAGCAAAACTGCAGATCTATTTTACCGGGGACGAGAGTTCCCTTGAGTTCAAACATGAAGGCGGAGATCAGCTTTTTTTCGACAGTCCTTCGATATCGGTTATTATGGACATTAACGGCAGCTCGTATCCGCTAAATGACTCCGAACTGGGGGCTCTCGAAACCGGAGAAAAAGGAGTTCTTGCGTTGAATAAAAGCGAATTGCTGCCTTCAATGGAGCTGAAGCCAGGAGAATGGGTTTCGGTAAAGGTAGTTGATTATGATAGTGGCAGCATTATCGCAGAAAATGATCTTGAAGTTAAAAGACAGATGCTTATAGAGCCGGAATGAGCCCGGATCAAAACAGATCTTATGAGCCATTATCTGCGTGCCAGCAACCCCCAGATCCTTCTCTCTTGTTTTTTTCGATAACAAGCTTAATTATCTTGTATTGACATTACACTGGCAGTGAATACCATGATCAAGGCAGGAATTATAGGAGCTTCCGGATATACAGGAGGAGAACTCCTGCGCTTACTTGTAAGCCACCCCGATGTCAGTCTTGAACTGGCGACCTCCCGGAGTCTTGCAGGAAAACCCGTGGCAAGCACTCACAGGCACCTCGAAGGCTTTCTGGACCTGAAGTACGAAAACCCCGGGCTTGAAGAAATCAGGGAGCGCTGTGACGTAGTTTTTGTGGCTGTGCCCCACGGGACTGCTATGAACTATGTGCCTGAACTTCTTGACGGCAGCACAAAGGTAATCGACCTCAGCGCGGACTACAGGCTTGATATTCCGGTATTTGAAAAAATTTATGGAATAAAACACAGCGACCCGAGGAATGCAGTGTACGGGCTTGTAGAACTTCACCCTGAAGCAGCCAGAGAATATTTTGTGGCAAACCCGGGCTGTTTCCCTACAGGAGCGATTCTCTCAGCAGCCCCGCTTGCCGCAGCCGGGCTGATAGATATCGCGGTATTCGACTCCAAAACAGGGATTTCAGGGGCAGGAATTTCTCCAACTGAAACCTCGCATTACCCGAATCTTGCAGAAAATATTGTCCCGTATAAACTTACAGCCCACAGGCACAGGGCTGAGATCGTCCAGGAACTCACGAGGCTTGACGGAAATCTCCGGAACATCAGCTTCACTCCTCATGTAATCCCGACCATCAGAGGGATCTCTACAACTGCACACCTCTTTACAAAAGAGCCTCTTTCGACCGAAGATGTCAGGGGAATTTATGAGGAATTTTACAGGGATAAGCCTTTTGTCCGGCTCCCGGGAGGAGTCCCGTCCCTTACTGCGGTCAGGGGTTCTAACTTCTGTGATATTGGCTTTGAAGCAGATAAAGAGAATAACAGGGTTGTTGTACTCTCGGCAATCGATAATCTTGTCAAAGGCGCATCCGGGCAGGCTATCCAGAACATGAACCTTATGTTCGGGCTGGCTGAGACCTGCGGTCTCTGGACGCCTGCCACAGCTCCATAAACGTAGAGCAGGCGAGAATATATAACTGGTGACGGATAAAAATAAAGAATGGAATTTATTTTGGGGTAGTCCGATGAAAGTAAAAGATGTCATGAATCCTGATGTTGTATTCTGCAAGCCTGAAACTACAGTTCGGGAAGCTGCAAAGATCCTTAAGGAAAACAACATCAGTGGAGCTCCTGTCCTTGAGGACGGAAAGCTTGTAGGGATAGTAAGTGAGGCTGACCTTCTTGAGCTGCTGGTGATCCCGGAAAAAGGAAACCTCTGGCTCCCGAGCCCTTTTGAAATAATAGAGGTGCCCATAAGGGAACTCCTGAGCTGGGAGGAAACCAAAAAGATGCTTTCTGATGTTGGTTCTACAAAGCTGGAAGAGATGATGACAAAGAATGTGCACACAATCTCTTCCGAGGCATCCGTTGAAGAAGCCTCAGAACTTATGGTCAGGCACAGGATCAACAGGCTTCCTGTGATTGAAAATGGTTATGTTGTCGGAATTGTCACGCGCGGAGACATTATAGAAGGACTTGCAAAACTTTGAGTCTAAGGAGAGTTTTCATGAAGCAAATAGAGGGCGGAATTTGTGCAGTAAGGGGCGTATCTGCATACGGGATAAAACCCGGAAAAATGGGGATAGCTGTTATCCTTGCGGAAGGCCCTGCGGCAGGTGTTTTTACAAGGAATAAGGTGGTTGCGGCTCCTGTTACACTCAGCAGGGAACGGATTGAAACCGAACACAGGCTGTCTGCTGTGATTGCAAACAGTGGAAACGCCAATGCTTTTACTGGTGATGACGGTTTTCTGGACGCTATGGAAATGGCTTCTATGGTCGCTGAAAAGCTAGGCATGAACCCTGATAACGTTGCCGTTGCCTCGACAGGAGTAATCGGCAGGAGGCTTGATGTCTCCTTTATAAAAGAACACCTTCCTGAAGTCCTTGAAGGGCTGGGCAGTTCTCCCGAATGCAGCCGTGCAGCAGCAAAGGCTATCATGACCACGGACAGAGCCCTTAAAGAATCTGCTGTGGAACTTGACTGCGGGGTAAGGATAGGGGCAATTGCAAAAGGCTCCGGCATGATAGAACCGAATATGGGAACCATGCTCTGCTTTGCATATACCGATGCAAAGGTGCCTGCCGATGTTCTGGATGCGGCTCTGAAGATAGCTGTCGACAAAACCTTCAACATGGTTGTCGTGGACGGGGACACGAGCACGAATGATATGGTGCTTTTTACCTCCACCTGTAAGTCCGGAGTCAAGCCCTGCCTGGATTGCCTTGACGACTTTGAGGAAGGGCTTGTTTGTGTGTTTACCGACCTTGCAAAGAAAATGGCTAAAGACGGGGAAGGTGCGACCAAACTTATAGAAGCCAGAGTTACAGGGGCAAAAAAATACGAAGATGCCAGACTTGTTGCAAAAACCATTGTCCGCTCTCCTCTGGTGAAGTCTGCCATTTTCGGAAAAGACCCTAACTGGGGCAGGGTTGTAGCTGCAGCAGGGTATTCGGGTGCCGAGCTTGAGCAGGAAAGGCTCACTCTATCTTTCTCAGGAGGAGGAGAGGAGGTCGAACTTGTAAAAGCCGGGGAAATATCAACGGCTTCGGATCTTTCCCTCCTGAAGAAAATAATGGCAAACGATGAGATTATCATTAACCTTGACCTTGCAATGGGAGAAGAATCCGCAACTGCATGGGGCTGCGACCTGACTTACGATTATGTCAGGATCAATGCCGAATACACAACCTGAACCGAAAAAGAACGGTATTGTGTACGGGTATAGGGCACGGGTGTTGGGTGCACAGGGTAAACCCTGGCATATGCAGTTTTATGTGCCTGTTATGCCTGAATTTTATTTCTGATGCCTGCTATGGGTCTGGAAGCCGGCATCAGGTCAGACTGGACTGCCCTCAGACTCCCAATCTACACAATGTTAAATAAAATAACGTAGAATGGGAAATAGAGTAAATACAGCAGATAACTCCTGTATTCAAAACCAGGGATTTATCCTGGTTTATTTATTTCATTATTCCAGAATAATATGTTTCTTGATTCTGGATACTTTATTTTATTCCCAGGGGGTTTACTGACGTGGACATGGAAGAATGGGAACAGCGCCATAAAGAAGCATTTTACGATGCTAAAGAAGCCCTTCCTTATCTGGACGGGATGTTTGTAGCTTACAACAGCAATATTGATGCTATCAGGCACCTGGATGAAGAAGCCCTGACAAAGCTTATCGGGTTTTTCGATGAGGCTGAAATTCAGGAAAGGGTTGCGGTATACCCGAGAGAAATTGCCGATCCGTTGGATTTCATCGCCCGCCTGCTCATAGCTATGAGGGAAGGGAAAGCCGCAGAAGTGCCCACATATACCGAAGAAATCCATACGTGGCTGAAAGAACACCTTGGTTTCGACTATGCCAGAATGGGAGGCCAGGCAGGAATTATTTCAAACCTTCTTGCCCGGTTAGACCTGAAAAAGGTTGTGGCTTATATTCCCTGGCTTTCCGCAGAGCAGGCAGAATACTTTGAAGATAACGGCAACATCCTTCACCCTAAAGTAGAAAATGGAAAAGTCGTCCTCAAGCCTCCTGCAGAGGCTTTCAATCCCGGGATGGGGTCAAAGGTCAACTGGATATTTGAGTTTTCCAAAGACCTCAAAGTGTCCTGCGCAGGGAGCACTTTCAAAGTGCCCAGGGACAACCGCCTGATTATCTCTTCCCGCCCCAAATGGATCCGCCTTGATATGGACAGAGCGATATATGACCAGCTTGAGACCATCTTTCCGGTTGACGGGGCAATGCTTTCCGGTTATCAGATGATAAAAGAAGAATATGAGGACGGGTCTACCTACAAAGATTATGTTGAGCATTCCTTAGAAGTCATTAATAAGCTGAAGTCATTGAACCCCGACCTCCGTATCCATGTGGAGCTCACTTCTATCCAGAACCGGGTTATAAGAAAGGCTATCCTTACAGAAATTGTTGCAAGACATGTCCATTCTCTCGGGCTTGACACTGTGGAAGTTGCAAATGCCCTTAATGTGCTCGGATATGAAGAGCTTTCATATTCCGTGATCCGGAAGGGAGAAAACGGAATTATGTCCCTTTACCAGGGGGCTGTCCAGTTAATGAAGGATCTTAAACTTGAAAGGGTACATGTTCACTCTCTTGGCTTCTATATCTGTATCCTGGCAAAAGGCCATCCTCTAACCCTGAAAGAACACAGGGATGCCCTGCTCTTCTCTTCTGTCCTCGCAGCTGCCCGGGCTCTTCACGGAAAAATCGAAGACCTTGATGAAGCCGAAACCGGCCTGGACGTGCCTGTCTCAGCCCAGGGCCTGGAAGATCTGGAGACCTTCAAGCTTTACTGTACGGGAAGAAAACTATGCAGCTCGGATGAATTTGAATACGGGTACATATACGGGTCAGATCATGACGCTATCCTCATACCATCCAAAGTGGTGGACAGGCCAAAAGCAACGGTAGGGATAGGAGATACCATTTCTGCAGGGGCTTTTGCAGCCATGCTTGCAAGGATGAAACAGATAAACTCAGGGAAATAAGTTTTGTTATAAATTTCCAGAAATTTCTGAGAAGAGACTTTTCTGGAACTATTTTCAGGATAGGTTTTCCAGGATAGATTCTTATCTTCCACGCTTTATAACGGATTAAATGATTCCCAGCATGGAAACCTGAAAAAGGCTCCCTCTCCGTTTAATTTGCAGGAACAGGTCAGATGAAAATACTTTGTGGCTATAATGTTAATATAGACTCCGTATACAGGATAAACAGAGCTGAAATCTCGGAACTGCTGAAGTCGTTTGAAAAGGCTCAAATTCTTGAAAAAATGGAGAACCCTCCCGGAAAAATCCTTTCAGAGTCTGATTTCGTGGCAGGGCTAGTTTACTGTATGAAAAATGGTTGTGGAGCCGAATGGCTTGTTTTTGAACAGGGAGTCTTTGCGTTTTTGAAGAACCGTTATCTTGAAAAGTCCATTGTAAGAATGGGCGGAAATGCAGGGATTATGGCAAACGTCCTTTCCGAGATGGGGGCTTCGAAAGTCGTCCCGAATGTTGCTGTCCCCTCGGAAACCCAGCTCTCTTTATTCTCAAAAAAAGCAGTCTATTTTCCGGGCACTCCTCTTCAGGCAGATAAAGAGCCGGGAAAAGTAAACCCTGAAGACGAATCTATAAAAAATACTCAGGAATCTGAAGATGCACATAAATCTGAAGATGCACATAAATCTGAAGATGCACATAAATCTGAAGATGCACATAATTCACGGACAGGCAGCACAGGTACTTCCAGAACCCAGGACCCTATCCATTTCGTTTTTGATTTTTCAGAAGGCGAAACTTTTTCCCTTTATGGAAAAGAAATCCGGGTCCCCAGGGAAAACCGCTTTATTGCGACCTGCGACCACCTGAACTTCAGGCTCTTTACCAGCACTGCTTTTGAGAATTATGCCCTGGACAATGCAGGAGAAATGGACGGGGCACTCATATCAGGCTTCCATCTCCTTCTTGATACCTATCCTGACGGCAGCACTTACGGAGAATATCTTGAAAATTCTTTTTCCAGGCTTAAAACCTGGAAATCAAAAAATGAAAATCTCAGGATTCATGTGGAACTGGGACATTTCGCAAGCAGGGATATAGCAAACTCTGTATTTTTAAAATCTGCCGCAATTTCGGACAGCATCGGAATGAACGAAGACGAGCTTGCAATCTTTAATCACCTGCACGGAATACCTGCTGAAGGTCTTTTGCGCATGGAAGCCGAGTCCATAGGAAAGGCAGCCTGTAAACTTGCTTCTATGAACGGGCTTGAGAGACTCTTTATTCATACAAGGGAGTTTGTTCTGGCCGTATCAGGGCCGGATTCCGGAAATCCTGACAGTTCGGGAATTTCAGAAAAATGGGATGAAATAAAATGGAAAGACAGAGAAAGTCCAGCCCTGCTGAAGGAAGCCGGGAAAATAATCGAAGCCATGAACTTTGGACAGAAGTGTGCAGGAGCATATGCCGCTTCAGGGAAGCTCGAAGGGCGGGGATTTATGGAAAAAGAGGCTTTGAAACTTCAGGAAAGCGAGATTGGAATAAAGCAGTTGCAGCTTTTCCTGAAAGCCTTCGGAGGAGCTGCCTGCGGACGGGGAGCATATGCTTTAATGGAAGGCTGCATGCTCTGTATTCTCCCCACTCTGCTCTGCAAATCCCCGATAACTACGGTTGGGCTCGGGGACACGCTAACTGCGGGAACTTTTTTGAGGGGGCTTGAGCTGGATGTACAGACTTGATCCCAATTTTTTCAACCTTGATTATACCCTGGACTGCGGCCAGGTCTTCCGCTGGGAAAAGAATGGAGACTGGTGGACAGGGGTTGTAGGGAACAATGTTATCCGTCTTTCCCAGGAGGAAGACAGCCGGGAACTGCTAATAGACTCCAAACTCCCTCCCGAATTTTTCTCCCGTTATTTTCGCCTTGACGACGACCTCCCTTTAATTTACGAGAGCATCAACAGGGACCTTCTGATAGACAGGGCAATAAAAAGATATAAGGGCCTGCGCCTGATCCGTCAGGATCCCTGGGAATGCCTGATTTCTTACATGCTTGCCACGGCTTCGAGCATCCCGACAATTCAGAAAAGGATCTACCTGTTGAGCCAGATTTTCGGACAGGAGCTCGAAGACGGATATTTCAGCTTTCCGGACCCTGAAACTCTTGCAAACGCTGACATGTCCATGCTTGACCTCTGTAAGCTGGGCTTCAGGGCAGACCGCATAAAAATGGCAGCAGAGGAAGTCTGCTCAGAAGAACTGGACTTTGATGCACTCTTCCGCCTTGAATACAAATACGCCAGGGAACGTCTTATGAGGCTCCGCGGCATAGGAGAAAAAGTTGCGGACTGTGTCCTCCTCTTCGCTTTTGAGAAAATGGAATCTTTCCCTGTAGATACCCACGTCAGGCAGATCATCCAGCATTACCATATCGATGACAGATACTTTGAAACCTGCACAAACCTGAGCTGTATGGGAGACTGGGGGCGGGAATACTTCGGACACTACTGCGGGTATGCCCAGGAGTACCTTTATTATCAGAAAAGGGTTGAGGGATTTGTTCCGCTATATTAAAACCTGCTTTTGATTATGGTTTCTAGGATTTCAAATTAAAACTAAGGATTCAGGTTAACTTTTCAAGGATATCATCTTCATCATGCAGAAGCAAATAACCATTGACTTTGTTAGCTAATCTTTTTGGTAGTTTGGATAATTTGTCTATTGTTTTCCCCCTTATTTGTTTCAGATCTTCTTGCAATTCTGAATACGAAATTTCTTGTAAAGGAATAACGATAGAATGCTGAAATCCAGAACCAGCAAGTTGGAAACCAGTTGAAATTACTATCTCTTCACTGATGCCAGGTCTTGAAATAATTATGAGTTCCTCAACTTTTTTATTGATAGAACTCAGACTTGCATCAATTCTGCTTACACAAGTAATCATATCCAGTTGATAAGAAAATTTGCTTAAAATATCATTAATAAGAGGAATTTTATCTTCAATTGAGTGTTCTTCATGTATGGTTTTGAGTAACTCACAAGCTTCATCTTTTTGACCTTCAGGCAATTTAGAACACATTGAACTGAGTTTATTTTCTAAATTTTGAACCTGTTTTTTAAAACCTACCAGATCACGAACCTGTAAAAGAGATAAACTTCCTTCATTTAAGTCGTAACCTAATTTTTCAAATGGAGTTCCTTTTGTCTGCTTACGAATTACTTCTGTTTTCTTTTGAATCTCTTCGAGAAGCTCTTTTAGATTTCTGTCTAGGATAGGCAGACCTCTTTTCAACGTAGCTGTTGCAAAAGGTGCTGTTTTTTCGGTTTCTCTCATGAGTTCTGCTGCACGATCACAGTATTTTCTATAAAAGTTGAGCTCGCATTTTTTTGTCTCTAAATCTATACTCCCCAGATTCTGGACTTCTTTTAAGGCATTTGCAAGGTTTTCAACAGCTTCAAAGAGTAATTCTTTGCTTTTTGAATTTTCAATTGCTTCTCTCGCTTCTGCAAGATATTTGTTCACTTCCTCATTTGCGTCCTGTTTCTTGAAAATTATTGTATAGAAAGAACGGTAAAAAGGAAGACAAAATTGAGAAATACTTAAGGAAGACCCCCTCTCTGATGCGTTTTCAAAAAACTCTATAGCGCTTTCAAGTTTCTTTCTGTAGTTCTCTTCGGTTTGTGCTTGGGAAGCCTTCAATATAGATATTTTTCCAAGAGAGTGATTTGCATAGGATCGCACTATCCAATCTTCGTCAGTGGTCAATCTACACAAGTTTTCAAATGCCCGTTCTTTATCTGTAATACAAGCGAAAGCAGAACCAAGAGCAAGAGCTGCACCACATCTGACATTACTGTCATCATTAGTCAATCTACATAGGTCACTCCATGCTTGTTGTTTCTCGAACACATAAAAGAAAGCAGAACCAAAGGCAAGGGCTGCTTCCCATCTTACGTCACTGTCATCGTCAGTCGTAAGTCTATGCAAATCTTTCCACGCCTCTTCTTTAGGCATATGAGAAAATGAAGAGCCAAAAGACTTTGCTGCATTCCTTCTCACGGAACTGTCTTGGTCACTGGTCAGTCTATGTAAGTCTTCCCATGCTTGCTGTTTATCGAGTAATTGAGAAAAAGTAAAACTAAGAATATTCGCTGCCCATCCTCTAACAGAACTGTCTTTATCGTTCGTCAGTCTATGCAAATCTTTCCAAGCCTGTTGTTGATCTGGCACTTCAGAAAATGAATGGCGAAGAGCAGCGATTGCCCCCATTCTTACATTCACGTCCTCATCACTGAGCAGTCTATGTAAGTCATTCCATGCTTGTTGCCTATTGGGCAACTGAGAAAACGAGGAGATAAAAACAACGATAGCTCCCATTCTCATATCCCTGTCTTTATCGTTCGTCAGTCTATGCAAGTCTTCCCATGCTTTTTCTTTATCTGGTACATGAGGAAAAACAGAATATAGGGACTTTGCTGCACTCCTTCTCACGGAACTGTCTTGATCAATGGTTAGTCTAATTAAATCATTCCATGCCTGCTGTTTATTTGGAAATAATAGGAAGTTGAGTCTTAATTGATCTAATACCTTGAGACGCTCCTCTGGATCATTACTAAGACATTGAGTACGAATCTCCTCTTGATCAATCAACTGCCCAACACCATAAGTTCCGATAAAACTTAAAGCTTAAAACGATTTCTTTTTAGAATTAGGATTAACGAAAAAGGGCTGATAAAAAGGATTTGTGCGGAAAAATTCCGCTTTATATAAAAAACCGAATCTTGAGGGGCTACTTATGCTTAATGGTAAATTTACACCCATTTCCTCAAAAAAACCCTGAAATCCTGATCTTTCAGCCTGCAAATCTCTGCATCTTCAAGAAGCTCAAAGCCTTTATTCACGCTCTGATAAACCTGTTTTCCCAGGGAGCAGTTTAGAAGCTGTTCTTCAAGGAGCCCTTTTGCAGTTGTATATTTTCGCTGGACTTCATAGACGTACTTCCCGTTTTCGATATATCCTCCGAAAACATTTTCAGCTCCTTCATACTTGTCTTTGAACTTCTCAGCATGCTCCCTGACCCATACCGGAGGACCAATTCTTTTTTTGACGTTGGGGAGGGTGCCTGAGATTAATTCGAGCATAACTACGGTTTCGGGTTTCCCTGACCAGACGCCGGTTTTGATCACTGAAAAATCAAACTCGCTCGCGAGAGATGCTGCAGCCTGTTCCATTTTATACAGTTGCGGGTAGAGTACGTCGTCCACCACATCAGGCGTCTCGAAGACGATTGCAAGCTGTGAAGTTTTCCGGTTTTCCAGCTTTTCAAGAAACTCTTTATCCCCCATGGGCAGGGGGGTTTCAGGGAAAAAGAATTTGATTTCCGGGCTTTTCAGAAACTCCCTGCAGTGGTCTATAAACATGCAGAATTTGTCAAGGGAGAGGGCTGCTGCAACATTCCGCTTTGGGTCGGTCGGATCCACCATTACCAGGGGTTCGCTGTGCTCCATTTCCGAGTGCTGCATAATATCTATTTTCTTGCCGGGCTTCCAGGAAGAGGCTGCTTTAACGGTTTTTTCGAAAGAGCCGTAATAAATGATAAGGAGCTCGGTCAGGTAGCCTGAAAAGCCCTGTGTTTTCAGTTCCGAGCCGTAGACTCTGCCCCCGCGCATAAACTGCTTCATGAGAAGGACATCATCTTCCCTGCCTTTTATGCGGGATTTTATGAATTCATTATGGAAAGGTGTCCTGTCGACTGCGGATTTTAGCTGGCATGCAGAACAGACCCGGAAGCAAGGGACAAGGTCCACATCAAAGCCTTTGTAGACGATATTCAGGTAAGGGTGTTCAGCATGGCGGTCTTCGGCATATTCCGCGTGTTTTGCAACTTCCCTGGCAATTCCCATTCCTCTTATTTCCAGGTCTTTTCTGGAAGTTTCTTCGGGAAAGCTGATAAAAACATCAATATCGTGAGTTCCTGAGAGCCAGGTGCCTCTTGCAGCAGAACCCACCATCTTCACAAAAATATCAGGCACGCAAAGTTTCTCTGCTGCTGCTTTTACTTCTGCGGCAAGCTCATCCTGAACAGCCATGAGTTCTTTCCTTTCGGCTTCCGTGGGTTTAATCTTTTCAAGGACGGCAAGCTTCAGGTCTTCTGAAATACTGGTATCTGTATCCATGCCGGGACGGCTCCATACGTTATTAATCGTTTATGACAGTAAATTATTGAATATGCAATTTATTCTCGAATCTGCAGTGATTCTTAATTTTATAATGATTCTTAACTGGTACTGACTTTCTGGTTACCTGCTGGTAAATTCAGTTAATTAGTTCGTGGTTTTACTGGACTTGTAATTTCAAAGGTCAGAAACCTTCTCTTTTAACTTATATTTTGTGGATCTTTATATAGAATATAGAATATAAAATTTTGAAATACTGGTTATTTCCCGGATTGTAAGGCTGGAAAATTTTCTTTCATCCGGGCATTTACACGTTTCTGTTCCTATGTCGCTGGATGCTCTTTGAGGAGTCCTGGGATAAGAATAGAGTGTGAACTTTAAATAAAATGAACTGCATTTCTATTCCCCGAATCCGGCAGTTTTGCTGGTTTGCCTTACCTTTAATTCAAGCTTAATTCAGACTCAGTTCCAAAATCTAGTGATAAAAGTAAGTATAACATCACTACACAAAATTATAATTCTATAATTATGTAATGATGTTACGGCACAAACAATGGTAACTATAAACCTTACTCTTAATAACTTTTCGGAGCTCCCTGCTCTTTTAGACGTTTTTGGTTGTTTTGGAAACGATTATGAATATACTACACGAGGAATTTTTCGTAGAAAAATTCCTCCAATCTGTTCTATTTGTAGTACTCCAATGGTTCATAATGGCTATAATCCCCATACCAAACAAGGTCTTGGAGAAATCATCATTGGTCGATATAAATGCTCAAATTGTGGTAGTACACACGAAGAAGATCATAGTTTTTGGGAAGATTTGAAGACTTTACTTTTTGATTCATTCAATAATTTCTTCAAGTTACTCAGATACCATAACGTTTCATACGATGGAATTTCTGATGTAATGGGTTTCATTTTTCCAAGATCAAAAAGCACTGTCTTAAGAGCATTCTACAATGGAATGGAAAAGGAAACTGTTCCATATTCAGAAAATATACATATGGTGCATTATGACGAACAGCATCCAAAAGAAGGACGATGTCAGAAATACCGTTTAACCTTACTGGACGCAAAAACTCAAACAACAATAGCAGATGACCTTTTTGATGATAAGAGTCCAGAAACAATCAAGGAATTTCTACGGAAAAATCTTGATGCATCAGAACCTGTATTTATCGTTACGGATTTTGATAAGAGATATCCTGATATATTAAAGGAAATTTTTGGAGATAAGTTAGTTCATCAATATTGTTTGATGCACTTAAACAAGCTTATAGTTAGTGATTTCCCAAAGAATACAACGATTGAACAGGAACTATTGAAGTACAGGTTATTGAATATATTTTACAATCGAGAGAATGAAATTAAATTTTTGGAAGAACTTCAATCTGAAGAACTCAACGTAATTAATAATGAAGAAAAACATCAAGAATGGAGTAAAAAAGCAAAAAAGGAATTTAACCAATTTAGACGTAAATTAAAGCTTGAAAGAAGACGAAAAAAGGAAAATCTTCCACTTAATAGTCTTGAAAAAGCAAGAGATAACTTCGATAAATTAATGGAAAATATAAGAACATACGATCAAACGATTCAAAAACGATTATGGATGATCAATAAACACTGGTTAAATCTTACTTTGTTCCATTATCTTCCAGGAGCGCCAGCGACAAATAACCCTATAGAAAGCTATTATTCTAAAAGTCTAAAAACTGATAACAAGAAGCAGTTCAGGACTGATAAAGGAATTGGGAACCAGATTAAACTTACTCAAATGAGAAGATTAAATTTGCTCAAGAAACCACAAAAGTCATTTCTGGAATTGTTCAGATTATTTAATCCATTTAAGCTTTAGTAATCTAGTTTGAGAGAGGAGTTAAGGATTATGTAGCGGAGCGTATCGATTTTAGGCAAAAAATAAAGTGAAAAGTTAAAGGAATAAAAGAATTCTTTGGCATTCATGCCAAAGAAATTGTTTCTCAAGGAATATTACAGTTTATTTGGGCAGTTAGCAGAGAAAAGTGAAGATTTAAGGAAGAAAAAAATGAGAAATCACTAAATTATGAAATTGTGTCTTAATTCAATTAATTTTATTTTAATTTCGGCTTGATTTCAGTTTAACTGCAGCTTATATCAAATTGCCTTACTTTAACTCCTATCTGCCACCTCATAAGTTTCCCATTCCCTATAAATCCGGTTGTGAAAAAATATGCTTGTCTGGCTTTACTGGATCATCACTCTAACAATTGCTACCTATGCATCCGTGTATATTATTAAAAAAATGCCTGAGAATGGATTTGCAGCCCTCACCGCTTTCTATGTAGTTTACCTCGCAGCTTCGCAGGTACTTGCTACACGCATTATCGTGTTTGACCTTGGCTTCTATTCCTTTTTCGCGCCCGCAGCGGTTTTCATTTATCCTTTTATTGCCCAGGTCGTGGATATGATTAACGAAGTCTACGGGGAGAAAAGGACGCATATATCCATCCTTATCGCTTTTGCTACCCAGGTACTTTTTGTACTCTTCATAGGCATGGTTACAAACCTCAGTCCTGCACCTTTCTTTGAACTTGAAGATGCCTGGAAGAGTCTCTTCGGGCTGAGTATCAGGATTACCATTGCAAGCTGGGTTTCTTTTCTGGTCTGCTCGAACCTTGATGCCTGGATCTTTGCATCCCTTAAAAAGCGTTTTTCGGAAAAAGAAAAGAACTTCAAGCATGACACCATGATAAACCCTTATATCTGGCTACGTTCAGGGGCTAGCGACTTTGTTAACCTTACTCTGGACTCTGTGATATTTGTCTTTATTGCTTATTATGGAGTTATGCCTGTGCTTCCTCTGATTATAGGGCAGCTCATCAGCAAAAATGTTATAGGTTTTCTGGATAACCCGTGGTTTGTGTTCTACAAAAAATTGCTTAATAAAAATACAAATGGTTAAACACGCAAATTGTTGAAAAATATAACGGATAAAAATACCAACTCTTTAACACATACGGATACTTGAAAACTAATAATACTTGCTAAAAATTAAAATTCTTGAAAATAAGTTCTAAATTTAACAGCTAAATATATAATATTTTTTTATATCTTCCTTTGTTTATTTTTGAGCTGTTATATCCCCTCAATTCTTTTTTAATCCTTTTTTAGACCTTATTTTTTTCAGTTTTTCGTTTTATACATACAGGACAGCCCAAAAACTTTTATCTAATTACTTCAATACTTAGAACTGTATATAGTTGAATATTTCAATATGTTCAAAGTGATATGGGGTATCCGGATACGGGAAAAAATCCAGGGGAGTATTCAGGAACTTTTTTGTTTCTATTTCTCCCGGACTTCCTTACGGCCAAACCCCTGCTCCAATCCATTAAAAGGAGGTTTAACTTGGGGAATAAAAACTACTTAAAAATTCTATGCCTATTTTTAATGCTCGGATTGCTGTGCGAATCCGCAGCTGCACAGGTTTCAGGCTCATCAGGCAACCGCATATGGGATGCAAATTTAAGCCAGAACCTTACCTATACCTGGACGCCTCAGACATATTCAGGTTTTTACTATGACCTGGATACCGGGGAAGGCTCGGAAAATATGACTATCCAGCTTACAGAAGGCAGCCGGAGTGTCCAGAGAAACGGATTGCAGTATGAGACAAGACCCATCGAAACAAACTTCGAATATAGGAACTGGGGCTCTTACCAGGTTATAGGATTTATGGCTGAACGGTATTTCGCTGGATATACTGAAAATTCTAATTTTGTAAATGACGATATCAGCGTAATTTCGGACGGTCAGCTTTCAAAAATATTGATTGACAGCGATGATAGGAAATCCCTCTACACAGGCTCCTCCCTTATACTTGAAGAAGGTTATTCCCTGAACATCGTGGAAGTCGATGTTAACGGAAACACGGTCTGGGTTCAGCTCGAGAAAGACGGAGATGTGATAGACAACGGTTTCCTATCTTCCAACAGTAACTATGTCTATGAAACTGATCTCGGGGACGCAGATGATGTACCTCTGATTGCGGTCCATTTAGCTCAGATATTCAGGGGCACTGAGACAAATGCTATATTTGTAGAAGGAATCTTCCAGATATCGGACGAATATGTCCAGATCGAGAATGGGGACAGGTTCGGGAAAATGGAGATAAGTTCCACTTCAAGTTCCGGAATCATAATGAGAAACCGTGATTCTTTTACTCTGGGCAGAGGGGATACGGTTGACATTATGGGAAAACTCAGCTTTGTCGTGGCTGACTCCAGCGAGCTTCGCTTTGCTCCCATAGTTGAAATTTCCGAACCAGGAACCTATGAACTGAGGGGAACGGTTCATGACGAGACATTTAATACCACTGTCTGGACGCCTTATAACTTTGAAGGGTTCTATTACAGCATAGATGAGAATGTCTCAACCGAAAGCCTGACCCTGACAGAAGAGATTAGCGGCAGGTCGATTGATGACGAGGCCCTTGTCTATTCAACCAGCCCTGCACTCGTGAAATTCGAACAGGAAAGCTGGGGTTCCTATCAGGTCATTGGCTTCATGGCAGAGAAGTATTTTGCAGGCTACCCTGCGAATACCTTCGGAAATTCAAGAAGTGTGAGTGTCCTTTCAGATGATATCCTTGCAAAAGTTTTGATTGATGACGATAACAAGAGGTCTATGTTCACGGGCTCCTCCATAGCTCTTGAAAATGGCTACTCCCTCAAAGCCGCAGAGGTCGATGTAAACGGTAACAGAGTACTTCTCGAGCTGTACAGGGACGGAAAGCTTGTGGATTCCGGGATAACTTCCAGCAACGGGGACTACATCTACGAAGCGGATATCGGCGGGGCGGAAGATGTCCCCATGATCGCAGCCCACATAAGCACAGTCTTCCGTTCACGTGAAACTGACGCTGTGTTTATAGAAGGCATCTTCCAGGTCTCAGATGATTATCTTGAGCTTTCCCAGGGCGACTCCTTCGGCAAGATGGAAATCAGCACCATATCCAGTTCAGGAATTATAATGAAGAACGAGGATTCAATTTCCCTTTCAAGGGGCAATACGATCAGCCTGATGGGCAATGTAAGCTTCAAGGTAGCTGATTCAAATGTCCTGCGTTTCTATCCATTCGTTGAAGTCAAGAGCGCGCCACAGGACCAGCTCAGGATAGAAACCCCTGATGTCTTTGTGGTCGGAGAGGCTGCAGAAATCTCTGTAACCGCAAGGGATGCTGCAGTCAGTGACGTTGAAATCCGGCTCGGCAACCAGAGCATCGGAACCACAGGGGACGACGGGATCCTTGCCTACACCCCAACCCTGGAGGGCGATTTCACTTTATATGCAAACAAGGCAGGCTACCTCTCCGGAAGTAAGGATGTGGATATTGTCGGAGCCGGAGTCCTGAAACTGCTGCTCTCAGTTTCTCCTGAAAACATCAGGGAAGGAGACCAGATAAGCATCAGGGTTACTGATTCTGTAGAGAAACAGCCTGTCCCCGGAGCAGATGTATTCTTTGGAGGGCAGAAAGTTGAAGGTCAGACAGGTACGGACGGCACTGTATCTTACTGGGTAACCGCTCCGGGCACATTCACAGTAAATACTACAAAAGCAGGTTATGAAGAAGGAGAAATTATTGTTGAAGTCTCTGAAGACAAAGCCGAATTCGAGTTTTCAGACCTCTTAATTGAACCTGCTTCTGTTAAGGGCGGAGATGCAGTCACAATCCAGGTAAATGTTACAAACACCGGTAACATTGCAGGAGAAACCGAAGTGGAACTTCTGGTCAACAATGAAACCGTGGACTCCGAAACCGTAAGCCTGGAAGCTGGCGAGACCACAACAGTCGAATTCTCGCACACTGAAAAGGAACAGGGCGACTATACGATTGAGATAGGAGACCTGAGCGGAACTTACGAAGTAACGAAATCAACTCCCTTCCTGACCGGCGCTGCAACCATCGGCATACTTGCCACAGCATTTATACTGCTAAGGAAAAGAAGGGACTGAACAGGTTTCTTCTTTTTCTTAGCAGGGACCGGAAATATTTTTTGATTCCGGTCTTTTTCTTCTTTTTTGTTTTTTAAGCACCATTTAGGACTTATTTAAGTCAAAAGTAAATTATCTGCCCTTTCTCTTCTTTCTGTGCAGTCTGTTTATCCTGGTCGGGCATGACATGCCAGGTCCGGTAAATAGAGTAAGGCTTCAGGATAAGAGATATTTTTGTAATTTAATTTTTTTAGCCCTTTATGAAAAATTTACTCCATACTCTTCTTACCCGGTCCTCCCTGGTCCAGTCCAATACCATTGTCATAAATCAGTTTCTTGAGCGAGCCGGGCAGGTGAAAAGGACAGCGTGGTGTTGAAATTGCACCATAATTCTCAGAAAATCTTCAATTTCCTGTGCTCTAAATGAAATTCGGGTGGCAAGAAACACTTTAAATAGAATCGCAGGCAGGAGTGTAAGAGAAGGATTACCATGTTTGAAACCCTGAGTGCTTTTATTGCCGATTACGGTTACCTGAACCTTTTTGTCCTGAGTTTTCTGGCTTCTACAGTCCTGCCTTTCGGCTCAGAGGCTCTGGTAGTCGCTCTTGTTTACCAGGGGTTCAGCCCTTTTTCTGTGGTTATGGTGGCCACTACCGGAAACTTCCTGGGGTCATGCACCACTTATTATCTGGGCTTAAAAGGGCGGCATGTGCTTGAAAAATACCTTTCTCCTTCTCCGGAAAAGCTCGAGAAAAGTGAGAGGCTTTTCAATAAATACGGGGTTTATACTCTCCTTTTTACCTGGGTTCCGGGCATAGGAGATGTAATTACAATGGTTGCAGGACTTATGCAGCTGTCTTTCAGGTCTTTTTCAGTCCTGGTTTTTATCGGGAAATTCGGGCGTTATTTTGCAATTGCTTATTCGGTAGTATTTTTCAGTCACGGGCTTTGAATTCGTAAATTAGGTTCATAGCAATTGTGGGAATAATGCCTTCACCGGGAAAAATTCAGTGGAAAGAAGCATTAATTCACTGAAAAAGAGCTTTAATTCAGTGGAAAGGAGCTTTAATTCACTGAAAAGGAACATTCTATGATTTCATGATTCTATCCCAAACGAAATTTTCTTTTTAAAAAAGCCTTACTTTTAAATCTTCTTATTTTTATTCAAAAGTATACCCTTCCTGACGATCTTATTTCAAGACTTCTTTTCTAAACGAACCAAATGGATATATTTATATATTTCAGGATACAATACTTTTTTGCTAAAGCAATTTTAGTTGATTATATTTTGCTTTGCTTGCCATTCTGACCTGTCTTCCAGGTCTAAAAACAGGATCTATATACATTATAACCTCCATTTTTATTTTTTTATTTTGTAACTATTCAGGTAGCCTTAACGAGGCTACACATTTTTCCTCGTTCCGAGGAAAAATTGGATATAAAATGATTCCTTTTTAGCTTTATGAAACGTGATGAGATTCTTTCTTACTGTGCTTCAAATCCTGAAATTATTGTAGCTTACATTGAGAGTTTAGAATCTCAAGTTAAAGAACTCACTGAAAGACTTGTAGCCTTAGAATCTCGTTTAAATCAAAACAGTCGTAACAGCAGTCGACCTCCTTCTACTGATTATTTTGTCAAAGAGAAACCTAATCCCAAGAGTCTGCGTAAACCAAGCGGGAAGAAACCTGGAGGTCAGGAAGGTCATCCAGGCACGACTCTTGATATGGTTGATCATCCTGAGTAGGTAATAGAACATTCTTTGACCTGCTGCAAAGAATGCGGATCTACCCTTGAGAATGTTGAAGTTGAAGCTTATGAGAGAAGACAGGTCTTTGACATTCCTCCCGTAAATCTAATTGTTACAGAACATAAAAGTCAGATTAAAACCTGTCCTTGTTGTGGAAAGTTGAATAAAGCCGTTTTTCCCGAATCAGTGAAATATCCGGTTCAGTATGGCCCTAATATTTTAGCTTCAGCTATTTACTGTAAAAATTACCAGTTTGTTCCTTATGATAGAATTTCTGAGTTATTTGAAGACATTATGGGAATAAAAATCTGTCCTGCTACGATAATTAGAGCAGAAAGAGAATGTTTCCAGAATTTAGAGGAATTTGAAAACGTTATTAGAGAGAAGTTATTAGCCTCGCCTGTAATCAATTTTGATGAAACTGGTATGAAGATTGAAGGAAAAAGACACTGGCTTCATGTAGCTTCTAATGAAAAATACACATGTTATTTTGCTCATACAAAAAGAGGAGCAGAAGCAATAGATGCTATGGGAATTCTTCCGAAGTTTAAGGGAGTAGCAGTTCATGATGGATGGAAACCTTACAACGTTTATGATTGTGATCATGCTCTGTGTAACGCTCATTTACAGAGAGAACTTACAGGAATTGAAGAGAACTATAAACAGACATGGGCTAAAGAGATGAATGAACTGCTCACTGAGATGAAGAAATACACTGATGAGTGTAAAGAGCAATTAAGAGAACCTGATTTTGAGCAAATTAAAGCATTGGAAGAAAGGTTTGATGCAATTATCATTAGAGCGCTTGAAGAAAATCCGCATTCTCTAAATCCTGAAAAACAGGGAAAACGCGGTAAAAATCCAAAAACAAAATCAAGGAATCTGCTGGATAGGTTTATAGAACACAAAGAAAAGATTCTGAGATTCCTGACAGATTTGAAAGTTCCATTTGATAATAATCAGGCAGAAAGAGATATCAGGATGATGAAACTACAGCAGAAAATATCGGGAACTTTCAGAAAAGCAATGGGAGCGCAAGCTTTCTGCAGAATTAGGGCGTACATTTCTACAGGAAAAAAGAACGGTTTACCTGTTTTAGAGGGTATTCGTGCGGCGCTCATAGGAGCGCCGTTAACTATACTCTGAGCAGTTACTTTATTTTTTTTATTTTCATTATTATCTTTTTAATCATTATACAACTTTACTTTATTATCTCTTTTTCCCTGCTTACTGATACTGATATTAAATTCTACCTTTGTCAGGATATTTTTCACAGCGTCTCAAGTTATTGATTCATTTTTATTTATTCTTTATAATATATAATGTTCCTGCCAGTTTATGCCTGATATTACTCAAGTTTGCTTGTTCTGTCTTATCTGTCCAGATTTTCAAGAGTTGTATTACCTTCAAATTAATTTTTATAGGCTCTTGTGCACCCGTTTCTCTTCCACCGTAACCTTTATGTATTCTATAACTCAATCTAACTTTACTTAATCCCAATAATCTTTACTTGATATCCTTGCGGTGATCCTATGCATATAATGGAAGGTTTTTTACCTACTCCCTGGTGGCAGTTATGGTTTGCAGTATCAATTCCCGTGATACTGTACGGCATTTACAAAATGAACAATCTGGTCAAAGAAAAACGCGAAATATTGCCTCTCCTTGCTGTCGCAGGTGCGTTTATTTTTGTGTTATCCTCCCTGAAATTGCCTTCGGTAACCGGAAGCTGTTCCCACCCTACAGGAACCGGAGTTGCAGCAATTATATTCGGTCCGGCAATATCCGCAGTGCTCGGGACTATCGTGCTTCTCTATCAGGCACTTTTCCTTGCGCACGGGGGACTCACAACTCTTGGAGCAAATGTCTTTTCCATGGGCATCGTAGGGCCTGTGGTAGCATACCTTGTTTATAAAGCAGGTATGAAAGCTAATATCAACTTCTTTGTCGTGGTCTTCCTTGCTACGGCTTTTGGGGACTGGGCAACCTATCTAACTACATCCGTGCAACTTTCTCTGGCGTATCCTGCAGGTGGAGCGCTTACTATTGCAGGTTTCATGAGTTCATTCGGCAAATTCGCCACAGTCTTTGCAGTTACTCAGGTGCCCCTTGCGATCATGGAGGGAGCTATCAGTGCCCTGCTCTTCAAGTACGTTGTCAACGTCAAGAGCGACATCCTGGTTGAAATGAAAGTCATTGAAGATGCTGTTGTAAGAAAACTGAGAGGTATTTCCGCATGAGCAGAAAACTGGAACTTATTGTACTCGCAATTTTCCTGGTCTTTGCAGTGCAGTTCGTTTATATGTCATCCACGTCAGACGCCGAATACGGAGGAGCTGACGGGGAAGCTGAAAATGTTATCAATGAGATCACCGGCGGAACCTATGAGCCAAATGCAGAACCTTTCTGGGAGCCTCCAAGTGGTGAAATTGAAAGCCTCCTCTTTGGCCTTCAGGCAGCTATCGGCGCAGGGATTATCGGTTATTTCCTTGGCTACTACAAGGCAAAAGGCCGATACGAAAACGATCTTGGATATAAAGATAAAAAAAAGTCAGAAAGTGACAAACATTCCTTATAATTTCTTTTCTACCCCTTTACTTTCCTGCCTTCATTGCAGGAAAGTTTTTATCTTTTGCCTATTATTTTTAACCTTTGATTTTTGCTTAAATCCACAATCTGCGGGTTTGCTATATGACAAATATTCTTGATGATTATGCGCTTATGAGCCCACTCAGGCACATAAACAACTGGCTAAAGCTTGCAATAGTCTTTTTCGGGCTGCTTGTGGGAGTCTCATCCACGTCTCCCATAGCTCCTCTCTTCATAGCCCTCTGCATGAGCTTTGCAACTGTTGTTCTCGGCAGGACTCCCCTCAAATTCTACCTGAAACTCCTGCTCGCTCCTGCAGGTTTCGCTCTTACGGGTGTGATTATTATCGCTTTCTTTTCAGGCTCGGGGCAGGAACTGTTTTCCTTCAAACTCGCGGGTTATCCTCTTGCGGTAACTGCAGACGGGCTTGAGCTTGCCCTCCTTGTGCTTTCACGGTCTTTAAGCGGGATGTGCTGCCTTTACTTCCTTGCGCTTACAACCCCGATGATAGAACTCTTTGCCGTGCTCAGGGCTTCCAGGCTACCGGAATCACTCATAGAGCTATCCATGCTGATTTACCGGTATATTTTTGTTTTCCTGGACATGGTTCTTTGCATAAAATATGCCCAGACAGTGAGGCTGGGCTATTCGAATTTCAGGCGGTCACTCAATTCAATAGCCATGCTCGGGAGCACGCTCTTTATCAGGTCCTGGGAGCAGGGAGATAAGCTCTTCCTTGCCATGAATTCCAGGTGTTATGACGGAAAAATGACCCTTTTCGAAGTGCACAGGCCTGTAAGGGCGGTGGAACTCCTGCTGACCTCTGCTTATTTCCTCTCAGCTCTTGCACTTTTTTATTTTACAAAAAACATATCCATCATTTGAGGAACATATCATGATTATTCTTGAAACCAGGAGCCTTAAATATTCTTACCCTGACGGGACTGCAGCTGTTCAGGACATAAACATAGAGATCAAAAAAGGAAAAAAGGTTGCCTTTGTAGGGCAGAACGGCTCCGGTAAGTCCACCCTTTTCCTGCTCCTTAACGGGACTTTAAAGCCACAGGAAGGTGAAATTCTCTTCCATGGGGTTCCTTTTAAGTACGATTCAAAATCCCTCCGGGAAATCCGGAAATCCGTAGGAATCGTTTTTCAGAATTCCGATGACCAGATCTTTGCTCCCACAGTATACCAGGACGTAGCTTTCGGGCCTGCAAACCTCGGTTATTCAAAAGAAAGAGTCGATGCCTGTGTGCAGAGTGCCCTTGAGTATGTCGGGCTCATCCGCCTGAAGGACAGGCCTCCTCACCACCTCAGCGGTGGGCAGAAAAAAAGGGTTGCAATTGCCGGTGTTATGGCAATGGAGCCTGAAGTGATCATCCTTGATGAGCCCCTCTCAAACCTCGACCCCGTAGGGGCAGACGAGATTATGGATCTTCTCAACGAATTCAACCATTTCGGGAGCACCATTATCATATCAACTCATGATGTGGACCTTGCATACCGCTGGTCTGACTATGTTTTCCTTATGTCAAACAGCAAACTTATAGGGCAGGGTACACCCGCAGAGGTGTTCAAAGAGCAGGAACTCCTTAAAAAAGCGGGCCTGCGCCAGCCCACTACGCTTGAGATTTATCATGAAATTGAGAGAAGAGGCCTTGCATATGGCAGAAACTCCCCCAAAACCATCCCTGACCTTGTCAATACCCTGAAGCCACTTGACCTTATGTGGGTTGACGTCGCTCCCGGAGTCAGGGAGGGAGATAACCTGAATATTGGAGTCATGTACGGAGAGTATGCCACCCAGTCCCCTTACGAGGCGATTAATGCCACTGTCCTGCACATTCACCCCAACGGCAGGGCTATTGTTGAGCTCAAGCGCAAGGGCATCAAAGCCGGCGGAGTGCTGCTTTACGATACTGATAAATATTCCCCGGATGAGGTCAGGCAGATTATCAAAGAAGGAGAAATCGCTTTCGTGGGGGCAATGGGAAAGAAGAGCAAAACCCTTGCCGAACAGGACGGAATTCGCCTGGACGTCACTTCAGGCGTCATAGACAAATCAATCCTTATGGCTCTCTGTGGAAAACGCTGTCTTATCCTTACAGCAGGCGGAATGGTGGACCATGCCCTGAAAAGAACCAGGGAGTACGTGGATAAAAGCGGGATAGAATTTACAGTTGGCGTGGTTAACAGGGACGGAGGATGTAAGTGGCTCGAAGAAACCGAGGGAAGCCCTGAAAAGCTTAAGACATAATTTTCCACAATTTTTTTCTTTTTACGATTTGGCATGAAAGTACTTCCAGATACTTTCATTTTTTGGGCATGTTATTCCAAGATATCATGAGCGTTTTTTTCTTTAGCGTCTAGCAGTGTGAAAATTAGGAAATTCTCATTGTGACACCAGAACAATTTCAATATCTTTAAGATTCTATCTTCCTTAATATACAACATGCAGGAGATTATTTTTATCGATGAAGGCAGCTTCCCCACACCTGAAGGTGTCACAAGGGAGTGGGTGCAGGGTGCGGCGGAAAACCGGGATGAAGATGAAAAACTCTTTTCAATAATAAGAGAGGCTTTTCAGATAAAAATTGATGCGGGAGTGCAAGTTCCCACATATCCCCAGTTCAGAGATATGATAGGGCAGTTTTTTGATATCATAAAAGACGAAAAAAACTGTCATGAGCCTTATGTGTTGAAAGAGGAACGTGCGACTATCCTTGAGCTGGAAGCAATTGATGAAGTTGCAAAGCAGTATAAAATAGAGACCGGAAAAACTCTCGAAGTCAGGGTCTGTATCGCAGGCCCTACGGATATGTATTTTCAGGCTTTTGGAGCAACGGCTTTTGTAGACGTATATAATATCCTTGCTGAGGATATCGAGAAATTCATCAAACAGGCATTTAAGACAGCAAAAAATTTCAAAATTAAAGTTATAGCTCTGGATGAAATCGGCCTTGGATTAAATAATAAAATTCAGTTTTCCGACGATGAAATTATATCGGCTCTTACCGTTGCCTCTACCTTTGCCAGGCAGCAGGGAACAGATGTTGAAATTCATTTATATTCTCCATTGAAGTATGAGCTTATATGCGAGACCCCTATCAATGTCATAGGATTTGAGTATGCTGGAAACCCTTCCTATATTGACCTTCTGGACAGAAAAGTGCTGGAAGATTCTAATACATATGCGGGGGTCGGGATATCAAGGACCGATATTTTTAGCCTTATAAGTATTGTCAATGAAAAGTATGGAATTAATGCCTGGAAGGATAAGGAATACATGCAAAAAATAGTAACCGAACTCGAGACTCCGGATATTATAAAAAAGAGGCTTGAAACAGCTTATTCGGTTCTCGGGGACCGCATAAAGTATGCGAACCCGGACTGCGGGCTTGCATTCTGGCCGGACCAGAAACTTGCTTTCAGGCTTCTTGAGAATACGGCAAAAGCTGTTAACGAATTTAATGTAGAAAGAATAAATAACAAATAAATTGGGTTGAGACCTTTCTTTTTATTCGGCTGTGAGTACCCCGTGTACGCCTTAAAAAATTGTAAGATTAATCTTCAGAAAGGAATTTGAGATTAATCCTTAAAACGACATTCTCAGCCTGTTTTTAGTAAGAACTTCTGGATTATAATTCCGCGTAAGTCCTTTTCAGAAGAAGTGCATCTTCTTCCATTATTGGGCTTTCGCAGATAACAAGCCCTTTAACTTCAAATTCTTTAAGGGCTTTCAGAAGTTCGGGATAGTTAAAATCGGATTCTTTAAGGGTCAGGTGCTTTTTTTCCCCGTTTCTGTCGTATTCTATTCCTGATACGTGCATATGCATGTTTTCAAGCCCTTCTTTTCCAAGGGCTTCCTCCACTTTCGAGAGGATTGACGTAAATTCGGGATAGGAGTTTTCCTTTCCTTCCCTTGCGTGCAGATGGGAAAAGTCAAGGCAGGGCATGACCCCTTCGATTTCTTCGCTTAAAGAAAGCACCTCATCAAGGGTTCCGAACTGAGCACGTTTGCCCATGGTCTCAGGGCGAAGGACTGCATCTATGCTTTCATCCCGGAGCCGTCCTGCAAGCTCACTGAGGGCTTTTGAGACGTTCTGATAAGCGGCTTCCCTGCTGCTCTTCTGGTAAAAGGCTGCGTGCATAACTATCGACTCTGCTCCACAGAGGCTGCCTATCCTTGCAGCCTGATATATCCTTTCCATGCTGGCTTTTAATTTTTCCTCTTCAGAAGAGTTCAGGTTGATATAGTAAGGTGCATGTACGCTCAGGGCTATATTTTCTCTTCTGGCTGCTTCCAGGACGTTTACTGCCCCTTTTTCACTCATACGTACTCCCTGCACGAACTCAAGTTCCATGCAGTCAAGCTCCAGTTCTCTGACCCTAGCTATTCCTGCAACGCTGTTGCTGGCTTTCGTGCTTCTGGGAATTCCTGCAGTCCCAAAAATAAGTTTTTCAGGTAACATGTTAATGCATTTTTTCAGGGTGCTTTTAGTTGGGCTTTTTGAAAATCTGTCTTTCAGCTGTTTTTGTTTACACTATTTTTCTATCTTCAGCTATTTTATCTACTAGCTTTTCAGCTATTTTATCTACCAGCAACTTTTTTAGAAGATTCCTACAAAGTCCTTCAGCTGTTTTGCCCTTTCAGGAGATACTTTTTTCTCGACCACCGCGACCAGTTCTTCAAGATCTTCGTCAAGTGACTGGACATCTTCTTTTCCTTCAAGGGCAAGCCCTACAAGGTAATCAATCTCATCAGCGTCCAGCCTTTCGAGCCTTTCCCTGAAGTCTTCGGGGGATTCGGCAAATTTATGAGAAACCGGGCGAAGTATAAAGGGAAAGTGGTGCCCTGCTTCTCTTGAAATTGTGTTTCCTCCCGCTTCCGGGACGAGCTTATTAAAGATCTCGATGTCTTTTTGTGTAAATTCTCTGGGCATGTTATCACTTTATTATTCTATCCTGATTTATACCTGTTGTAGGCCGGTTATATCTGTTGTCCGATTATATCTGATGCCCGATTATATCTGTTGCAGGGAGAATTTACAAAAAAAGGAGTTCAGGATTTCAAACCTTTTTTTCAAGCTTCTTTTTTTAACCTGCCGTGCCTGTCTATTTCTCCTTTTGAAATCCTGGTAGAAGAAATCGGTATCCCGTCTTCAGCCATCACGTACTCAACATATACAATTTCCAGAGGTTTCTTTCCTTTTTTCTCCCTTATAGTGTTAATTTTCAGGGCAACCGGATAGGTCTCAGGGGAGACAATTATGTGGTCGAAGTCCTCTTCAATAGTTGGGCCGCAGGGATCGTTCAGCCTTGTAACTTCGTATTTCTCTTCCGGAACCCCCATTTTTTTTATATACTCAAGCAGGCGTGACCTTCGGATTTTATAGCTCTCGACGCTGTGGTTTTTTTGCAGCATCTCGTCCGAAGTAAGCCCTATGTAGACTTTTCCACTGCCTGCTATCTCAAACGCTTTTTCAATTAATCTGGCGTGTCCGTCATGAAGATACTGAAACGTACCGCCTACGGCGACCTTTGGCATGATTGGTGATAATCTGCTAAGTAAAAAGAAGTTTTGGTTTTTCTCGGTTTTTTGAGGGCTTTCTGTATTTTTTTCTCTCTTTTCCTCTTTTCTTTTGCAAGTTTAAGTGCCTGAAAAGAACTCTTTTTATCCACTTTTTTGCCAGGTTCTCTCGAATAAATTGGCGCAATTTTTAGCGGTTAAGAATACTTTCACCCCGTCTCCTCTAGTTATATATACGTGCAAAACCATAGTTGAGCCACTGTCATGCACCTTATACAAACATGTGCATCTAGGAGAATTTGTAATGAGCGAAATAGCACTCGAAGAACTGCCAGGAGTTGGCCCTGCTACTGCAGAAAAACTCAAGGAAGCCGGATTTAACACAATTGAAGCAGTCGCTGTAGCGTCTCCTTCTGAACTTGCAACCACAGCCGAAATCGGGGAATCGACTGCCGCAAAAATCATTAATGCCGCAAGACAGGCTGCTGATATAGGGGGGTTTGAGACCGGAGATCTTGTCCTTGAAAGAAGGAAGCTTGTAGGCAAACTTACCACCGGTTGTACCGAATTTGATGAAATGATGGGTGGAGGTGTCGAAACTCAGGCTATTACCGAACTCTACGGAGAATTCGGTTCCGGAAAGACGCAGGTGGCTCACCAGCTTGCAGTAAATGTCCAGATGGACAGGGAACACGGAGGTCTCGGCGGTTCCGTCATTATTATCGACACTGAAAATACCTTCAGGCCGGAAAGGATCACCCAGATGGTAGACGGGCTTTCCGAGAAGTACGGAATGGAACTTAATCCTGAAGAATTCCTGCAGAACATCCATGTAGCGAGAGCTTACAATTCCAATCACCAGATACTTCTTGTTGACTCTGCTGTGGACCTGGCAAACGAACTCAAGGAAATGGGCAAACCCGTTCGCCTCTTAATTGTTGACTCCCTTATGGCTCACTTCAGGGCTGAGTATGTCGGAAGAGGAACCCTTGCAGACAGGCAGCAGAAACTCAACAAACACATGCATGGCCTTCTCCGCTTCGGAGACCTGTTCAACGCCTGTGTTGTTGTTACAAACCAGGTTATGGCAAAGCCCGATGCCTTCTTTGGAGACCCCACAAGGCCAATCGGAGGGCACATAGTCGGGCACACGGCAACCTTCAGGCTTTACCTGAGGAAATCCAAAGGAGAAAAGAGAATTATACGCCTCGTTGACTCGCCCAGCCTCCCGGAAGGAGAAGCTGTTGTTGCAGTAACCACAGCCGGGCTTACTGACCAGTAAACCTGGAATCAAACTCTGATCAAAATACAATCAGAATACGATCAGGATACGATTAGAATACGATTAAAATAAGATTAGAATAAGTAAGGATCTGTGATCAGAATACGATCAAAATACAATCAGAATCGAATAAGACCAGAATCGAATCGATCTGAATCGAATCCGATCTTATTCTGATCATCACACCTGAAACCCAGTCTGCACTTAAAGAGCAATTAATGGGGGAAGCATTTTATTCCTCCATCCCCATATTTTTTTAATGAAATTTAAAGCTCTGGTCATTGACATTGACGGGACAATTACCTGCGAGAACAGGGAACTCCATCTCGGTGCCGTCAAAAAAATGCGCACCCTTAATGTCCCTGTAGTTCTTGCCACAGGCAACATCCTGTGTTATGCAAGGACAGCATCAAGGCTTATCGGGCTTGGAGGAGCTGTGATTGCTGAAAACGGGGGAGCCGTTACTGTCCGCTATGATGTGAATGGCATTTTTGAAGGAAGCCTGGAAGAATGTGAAAAAGCCTTTTCTTTCCTCTCTCAGCATTTCAAGCTCACAAAACTCGACCCCACGTACCGCAAGACCGAGATCGCTCTCAGGCGGGACTTTGACCTTGAAGAAGCCAGATCCCTTCTCGAAACCCAGCCCTTTGACATCGAGCTTGTTGATACGAAATATGCAATCCATATCAAAAGCATAAAAATCAATAAAGGGATAGGGCTCCAGAAGCTTGCCGGGATGATGGGCTTTGAAGCCGAAGATTTTGTGGCAATAGGGGACTCGGCAAATGATGCTGAAATGTTTGAGGCGGCAGGCTTCGGAATTGCTGTTGCGAACGGGGATGAAAGAGTAAAAGAGGTTGCCAATTACGTAACAGAGGCATCTTTTGGGGACGGGGCTGTAGAAGCTATTGAATTCCTTGAATCCAACGGCTGGATATGATGGCTGGATACGATGGCTGGATACGATGGCTGGATATGATGGCTGGATATGATATCCACAACTGACACGCTTTCCCTGAGAAGCTCCTGATTAATTTTTTTAATTCAGGATTAATTCTTAATCATGGAACAGGTCCCTCAGCCCAAGATCCCACTGTTCCCACATTTCTTTCCTGCTGTTGCTTTTCTTTAAGATCTCAATAACAGTCGGACTCGGCTCTTTGAATATTATTGGGTGATCCTCTTCCCCACGCTCTTTCTTAACCGGCCAGGCAATTTTTTCTTCATATAAGGAAAACTGAGAGTCTACACCCGGCTTATTGCCTCTTGCGTCCAGCCTTATCCATCTGTCCAGGTCTTTCAAGTATACAGCGTTCAGTCCGTGCAGGACTTTCCTGTCAATTCCTTCCTGACCTGAACAGAGTTTCTGGTAACAGAACCCGGCTGGTATCCCGAAATACCTCAGCATGGCTGCAAGCAGGTGGGATTTGGCACAGCAGATCCCATGCCCGAACTCAAGAACTTCGGATGCCGTACAGGTGACCTCCTGTGCTCCAATATCTCCTGAATGATGGATATCGTCCCGGACAAATTCGTAAATCTTCCTGATCAGGCTGATTTCTTTTTTGTCTCTCTTCTCTCCCTCCTCTACCATATTTTTCTCTAATTCACGGCACTTTCCAACAATCAGTTTATGATCGTAGTTTATCACTTCACTCTTTTTGAGGTAGTCCTGAATGTCGTTGCTTTCAGCGTGTATTTTATTCACCTGCCGGTACTGCCAGTAAATACAATAAAATCTCTATAAAATTTAAACTGATACGGAAACTATTTTTTTATTGACTCTGATATATAAATACGTATGAAATACTATGATTTTCTTAAATTGAAAAGGAAACATTAATTCAGGAACGATTCCGGAATGGTATGGGAATGATGTAGGAATGATTCAGGGCTAATGCAGGGATGATTCAGGATTGATGTGGGAATGATTCAGGATTGATGTGGGAATGATTTGGGGAAAAAGGTATGGCAGAAGACGAAATCCGAACTATGCAAAGAAATGTTGAAAAAGATCTGTTCGATGAACAGAGCAAAATTCTGGATAGATTTTATTCACTGATGACCTTAACATTTACAGCGTTTGCTTTCTTTATTACGGCTCTTACTTTTATTTTTGGGAGAGGGGCCACCAGTTTCCATGCAGCTTTCAGTTCTTATCATATCTCTTTTTCTTTTTTCTGCTTATTCATGACTTTTTTAATTTCAATTATTAATGTGCTGGCAATATTCAACCACAGGAGGCTGGTAAGGAAGGGTGACATGATAGGATACAGAGAGGATAATGAGCTGGTAAATAACAATTTGAAATTATATTTCAATATTTCAAGGCAAAAAACTTACTATGTAATTGCACTTACTTTTATCGCACTTGGACTTACATCCCTTCTCAATCACTTTTCACAGCATCGTGGCATATCTGTTGTGCTTTCCTCCGGATTCGTCGTGATAGTAATGTTGCTAATATTCAATTCTCGAAGGTATTTATCCTGATAGTTCTCGAAGGTATCTATCCTGATAATATAACAAAATAATCAATTAATAGTTCCATAACCGAAAAGACAGATTATAAAAAAAGAAAAAGAGGAGAATCTAAGACTTCCAGTGTGAGTAAGAAATTATCCTTTTCTCACTGTTTCAAAATAAATGAAGAAATAAATTACGGTTTTTAAATTAAGATTTTCAGGCCGGAATTCCCATGTAAATTTTATGAAGCTCCTCGGCGACATCCTCATCGCTGTAGTATTTCCTGTCCGGAAGCATGCCAAGTTCCCGCATTACGTCAGGGATCGCCCCACTCCTACTCGCTCGTCCAATAATTTCATTTCTTTTTACAGGATAATCCATATTTTTCAATATTTCCTGAGTTTTTACAGGAAGCTCTGTAATAAATAAGTCTTTGCTCTCGGTTTCCATACTATTCCTCCTTTATTTTTGTTTATTTTTCTTTAAATCCCCTGCGACGTCCACATAATTTGCCTGCTCCTTTTCAGGAGACAATTTCTATCCCGTATGTCGTCTCCAGCATCATCACCCTGGAGCTAACAGGTTTTTCCTTCTCTGCAGGAAAAATCGATACATTTCCAGGCTTTCTGAAGGAAGCCTAACTTCTTCTGTTAGTAAGAATATCATGGATGATTTACTATTTAAATCTTAACATGTTTGTATAAAATAATACTAAAAATTAATACTTTTATTCATCTTCGTAACAGTATATATTTGTATGTAAGTAATATTCTCATATAAAATTACTAAAAATGAAACCTAAAAACAAAAATATATGTATCTGAAGAAATAAGAATTGAGATTATAAAATCAGTTAAACGTTTGTGGGTTAGGTAATTTTATCCTCGCCCAACATTGTTTTTATTTTTTATATCTTTTATGCAATCTATTTTTTTCAAGATTTAATGCTAAGTTTTTATCAGATGCATATATCCATTTAATAATAATTAACTCCGCCATTACTCTGTATATTTAAACTCTATCTAATGAGGTATAAATTGAACATTAATAACTTTCTTCAGAACAATATAGAAAATAAAAAAATTCTATTAAAATATTTAGTAAATATATATACACAGCATCAAATATATCTATAAGAATGGTGTGATACTTTTAGGTTTTGATGAATTTCTATGAAGGAGTATGGAAATAATGGATTTCATAGATCAAATAAAAGTATTAGCTGCAAAAATTCCGAAATTATCTGAAAGTATAAAAACTGAAGAAGCTACAAAAAATGCTCTTGTAATGCCTCTCTTAAATATACTGGGATATAATGTTTTTGATCCTACTGAAGTTGTTCCTGAATTTACAACCGATTATGGCACAAAAAAAGGTGAGAAGGTTGATTATGCCATTATTCAGGGCTGTAAGCCAATAATACTAATTGAGTGTAAAAATATTGATGCCGATCTGGATAAAGAACATGCTTCCCAACTATTCAGGTATTTTAGCGTAAGTGAAGCAAAAATTGGAATCTTAACAAATGGAATTGTATATCGATTTTTTACCGATATCGACACTCCAAATAAAATGGATGATAAAGCGTTTTTGGAGATTAACCTGTTAGATATCAAAGAGCCTTTGATAAATGAATTAAAACGATTTAAGAAAGAATCCTTCAATATTGATGATCTGGCGAATATAGCCTGCGAATTAAAATATACAAGGGAAATAAAGCTAATTCTTGCTAATGAAATTAATTCTCCTTCTGAAGAATTTGTTAAATATTTTACTAAGAAAGTAAATAATGCTCCTTTTACTCAGAGTGTCCGTGAAAAGTTTACAATTTTCACAAAAAATGCTCTCAATCAGTTCATTAATGACCGGATAAATGACAGGTTAAAACTTGCTATGTCCGATGAGTCACTTTCATCCAATCCAGCAGAGTATATACAGGCTCCAAATTCGGGGGAAAGTAAAGAGTTGCCTTTATCTGACGTTCCAAATACTAGTCCTGCGGGAATTCTAACAACTGGAGAAGAACTGGAAGGCTACTATATTATAAAATCGATTCTTCGTGAAAGCCTGGACCTTAAAAGAATTGCTATCAGGGACAAGAAATCTTACTGCGGTGTACTATTAGACGACAATAACAGAAAGCCAATCTGCCGTATGTATTTCAATACAAAGCAAAAATATCTGGGCTTATTCTCTGAAAATAAAGATGAAGAAAAAGTTCCAATAGAAGATTTGAACTGTATTTATAACTATGCAGATAAACTGAGAAACATAGTTAACAGTTATGATAATGGAAGACAAAACATGGAAGGTACGGATTAAACTCTCAAAATATCTTCTTATATTTTCTTTTTAGTGAGCTATTTTCTCAATTTTTTGTTAATAAGGAGTGTAACATTTTTTTACTTTTAGAAATTCCTCATTCTTCGTCCCTACGAATCCTTCTTCCCCCAAACGCATGAATAGTTCTCGTTCCTGCGATACACTTTCCCCACTGTTCTGTCCCCTTCTCGATGAATAATTCGTCCCCCGGATTAAGGACAAACTCCTCGTCATTTAAAAACGCTGTATATCGCCCGCTAACGCAAACCATCCACTCGTCAAATTCATGCGTATGTTTCCTGGAAGCCCTGTCAGAATAACAGGTCCAGAAAGCCATCTGGCTGCCGTCTGCGCCTTCGTAAAAATAGCCGTCAATATCTTCAGTATTTTGCTCCTTACTGCTGATATGATTGCTTTTGCTTTTCATAAAATCCGGAAAATCTTTCATGTTCGAAATCTCCCAGCATTTAACTAATTTATATAATATCAAATCAATGTATGAATTGTAACTTCAAATCAAAAAACAACTTATAGAGAACTTGTATTCCCTGTTCGCAAATTGAAACAACATAAAGCAGTAATTGCAAGAATACCTTAATATTTTATGCTATTGATTTTTTATTTAACATAAACACAGGTTTGTATTGCCATAAACAATTCAGCATCAGTAAGCGTTTCAGTATATTTATTGCTTTAGCAGACATCAAATTATTGAGGTGAACAAATGCCGGCAAGAAAAGTAAAGAATGATAATAAAGAAAAAGAACTAATGGAAAAACTAGAGTCAATACAAGAAAAAAGAGAAGATACAGCAGAACAAATAAACATAGAAGAGGAACCCGATGAAAGTAAAAGGCCTAAATAAACAGTATGTTACAAATTAACGTTAAAAAATACGTAACTGCTCAGAGTATAGTTAACGGCGCTCCTATGAGCGCCGCACGAATACCCTCTAAAACAGGTAAACCGTTCTTTTTTCCTGTAGAAATGTACGCCCTAATTCTGCAGAAAGCTTGCGCTCCCATTGCTTTTCTGAAAGTTCCCGATATTTTCTGCTGTAGTTTCATCATCCTGATATCTCTTTCTGCCTGATTATTATCAAATGGAACTTTCAAATCTGTCAGGAATCTCAGAATCTTTTCTTTGTGTTCTATAAACCTATCCAGCAGATTCCTTGATTTTGTTTTTGGATTTTTACCGCGTTTTCCCTGTTTTTCAGGATTTAGAGAATGCGGATTTTCTTCAAGCGCTCTAATGATAATTGCATCAAACCTTTCTTCCAATGCTTTAATTTGCTCAAAATCAGGTTCTCTTAATTGCTCTTTACACTCATCAGTGTATTTCTTCATCTCAGTGAGCAGTTCATTCATCTCTTTAGCCCATGTCTGTTTATAGTTCTCTTCAATTCCTGTAAGTTCTCTCTGTAAATGAGCGTTACACAGAGCATGATCACAATCATAAACGTTGTAAGGTTTCCATCCATCATGAACTGCTACTCCCTTAAACTTCGGAAGAATTCCCATAGCATCTATTGCTTCTGCTCCTCTTTTTGTATGAGCAAAATAACATGTGTATTTTTCATTAGAAGCTACATGAAGCCAGTGTCTTTTTCCTTCAATCTTCATACCAGTTTCATCAAAATTGATTACAGGCGAGGCTAATAACTTCTCTCTAATAACGTTTTCAAATTCCTCTAAATTCTGGAAACATTCTCTTTCTGCTCTAATTATCGTAGCAGGACAGATTTTTATTCCCATAATGTCTTCAAATAACTCAGAAATTCTATCATAAGGAACAAACTGGTAATTTTTACAGTAAATAGCTGAAGCTAAAATATTAGGGCCATACTGAACCGGATATTTCACTGATTCGGGAAAAACGGCTTTATTCAACTTTCCACAACAAGGACAGGTTTTAATCTGACTTTTATGTTCTGTAACAATTAGATTTACGGGAGGAATGTCAAAGACCTGTCTTCTCTCATAAGCTTCAACTTCAACATTCTCAAGGGTAGATCCGCATTCTTTGCAGCAGGTCAAAGAATGTTCTATTACCTACTCAGGATGATCAACCATATCAAGAGTCGTGCCTGGATGACCTTCCTGACCTCCAGGTTTCTTCCCGCTTGGTTTACGCAGACTCTTGGGATTAGGTTTCTCTTTGACAAAATAATCAGTAGAAGGAGGTCGACTGCTGTTACGACTGTTTTGATTTAAACGAGATTCTAAGGCTACAAGTCTTTCAGTGAGTTCTTTAACTTGAGATTCTAAACTCTCAATGTAAGCTACAATAATTTCAGGATTTGAAGCACAGTAAGAAAGAATCTCATCACGTTTCATAAAGCTAAAAAGGAATCATTTTATATCCAATTTTTCCTCGGAACGAGGAAAAATGTGTAGCCTCGTTAAGGCTACCTGAATAGTTACAAAAATACATGAATTTTATTTTCAACAGTTCGGTTTTTCACTCAGGGTTGTATGGCACAACTCTTACAATGCCTTTCATTTTCGCATCCATATTTTTCGATCCTGCTGTGCCTGTTGATTATTTAAATTAGTAATTCTCCTTCCAGCACCATCACAGCTTTTCCTGAAATTAAAACCCTTTCTCCGGCAACTTTTACTTTCTGGACCCCGCCGCGTTCCGAAGCCTGATACGCAATAAACTCGTCTTTGTTTAGTCTCTTTTGCCAGTAAGGTCCCAGACAGCAGTGAGACGATCCCGTAACCGGATCTTCCCAAATCCCTATCTCAGGTGCAAAAAACCTGGATACAAAATCATATTCTCCGGTTCTGGATCTGGCTGTAACGATTACTCCCCTTGCCGGCACTTTTGAAAGTTTCACGAAATCCGGCTTCATTGTTCTCACTGTTTCTTCGGATTCGACTTCTATCAGGTAGTCAAATATATTTTTCCCGACATAAGTCGCTTCTACTCCGAGTGATTCAAGCAGTCCTGCCGGCGGTTCTGTTTTTTCTTCAGGCAGCGCCGGGAAATTTAATTCGATCCAGCCATTGTTCATTATAGCCGTCAATAAGCCGCTTTTTGTACTGAATCTTGCTTCCTGGTCGTTTTTCAAAAATCCTTTCTCCCACAGAATATGGGCGCTTGCCAGTGTTGCATGCCCGCATAGGTCAATTTCTCCTTCCTAAACCATCTCAGGTCATACCTCAGATCATATTCCTTATTGCTTTTTACAAGAAATGCGGTTTCTGAGAGGTTTATCTCATGAGCTATGTTCTGCATTATTTTCTCATCCAGCTTCTCATTCAGGACACATACACCTGCCGGGTTTCCCGAAAATGGCTTTTCAGTAAATGCGTCTACCTGATAGATTTTCATATTAAATGCTCCTTGCAGGGCAAACATTACAATGATTTCAACGGTTTTGCGGCCAGATAAAATGGCGTGCCCCTCTATGAAAAAAATTAAATTTACAACCTGGTAGCTATAATTAAAACCAGATTGAAGTAATTTCCACCCTCAGCTTCCATCATTCCAATATCTCTGCGGGCATAGTCATTATCACACGAAAGCCAGTCCTTCCACGCTTCTTCCAGGCACTTCATTTCCTTACATTCATCTATACCGACCAGATCAGATTTTTTCCATAAATTATACCACCAGTCGCCGGAGTGGAGAGTCATGCTCATGTCTTCAAACCAGTACGGTTGCATCTCTTCAGGAACTCCGTCTGTAAACTCTTTCTTCAGTCCCGGGACTGCAACCGCTATTTTTCCTCCTTTTTTAACAAGTGGGGCAAGGTGTTTTGTTAAGTAATCCTCTTCAATTCCAAAATAGTGGTATGCATCCACACTTATGGCGACATCAAAAAATTCATCTGCAAACGGCAAATCATGTGCTTCCGCGTGTATTGGTATTATTTTATCTTCCAGTCCCATTGACTTAATTCTGTCATAATTTTCTGTTGCACTGATCCATAAGTCGGTAGCAAAAACAGTAACTCCATATTCTTTTGCCAGGAAGATTGAAGTTAATCCTTTTCCACAGCCAAGGTCAAGTACCCTCATGCCTTCTTCAAGTTTCAAGGATTCCAACAATTCTTCAATGATCTTTATTGCGTTCGGTCCCATCATGTTCTCTTTCAAAAAAGCAGTATCATACTTGCTGGATTTTGTAAACATTGTCTTGACCTTCTTTGTTTTATCTTTTTCACACCATTTATACAGCTTGTTCTTTATATTTGCTTCTTTTTCTTGTTTTAGCAGAAAGATAACGGAAGGTAGACGAAATAGAAAGGATAAAAATAGAAAAGATAAAAACAGAAAAAGCTTCGGAGTTGATAAAAGCAGAAGTGAATTATCATTTGCTTGTCTTCTTTTTTTATATTTGAGAAGGTCACTCTCCTTCGTCGAGCGGAACAAGAACGGTTTAGTATAGTGAATGAGATTGCATAGGCTAGAGATATTCATAACTTAATCTCTTCTGGTCCTCTCGGGTCAGATCACTATTATCTTAACCCATCTTAACCCAAAAATTAGTCCTCTTGAGGAAGCGAAGCGACCGAAAAGGACACCGCCCTCCTGAGGCGGAACTCGGGTGCCGAGGCGGAACTCGGGTGAGCAAAAAAAGTGAAATAGGGTCTGAAAAGGAAAGTAAATGAGTTCTTCCCTTTCCCTGTTTTTCAATTCATGCCCTTGCTTTCATTTTGTCTATGATAATATAGTCTTTGATGGCGCTTACGGAATCGAAAGGAATCAGGAGGTAGTTGTCCTCTTTTTTGTATCTGGAAGCATCAAAGGTTGGGTTCGGGCTGACCATAAGGTCAATAATGCGCCCTCCCTTGATCTCGATTACAATATTGCTCAGTGTTCCTATTTCTGTTCCGTCGGTAGCCATCACCTGCTTATTGAAGAGGAGGTTTCTTGCAAATACTTTAGACATTCTTATCTTGTCTCCGTGCTCAGTGTTATGCGGGATTAGGTAAAGCCGGCTTTTCAGTTTAAATACATTTACTTTTTACATTTATTCAGTTTGAATCCGTATACTTTATAAACTCTTCCTTTTTAAGAGTTACTAATTTAAATTTTTACCTGTATCCCACCAATCCGGCTGTCTCGACCGGTCTCTGGCCTCCTTTAAACTGCTCCTCTATCTTCTCATAGAACTGGGCAATGTTCTCGTTAATTGTGGGCTTAACTTTCTTAAGGGCTTCTCTGAAGTGCCTCATCTCAATCGCTTCAATATCGAAGTTTTCTCTGAGAGCAAACATTACAGCCTCTCTGCATACCGCTTCTATATCCGCACCCACATATCCTTCTGTCGTATCGGCAAGGTTCTCAAGGTTCACGTCCTCTGCAAGAGGTGTATTCTGCGTATGGATTTTGAAGATCCTCAGCCTGCCTTTCCTGTCCGGCGCCCCCACATAAACAAGCCTGTCAAAGCGGCCAGGACGCAGGATTGCGGGGTCAAGCAGGTTAGGGCGGTTAGTTGCGGCAATAATTACCACATCCTTGAGTGTCTCAAGCCCGTCCATTTCGGTGAGCAGCTGGTTGAGTACCCTTTCAGAAGTCCGGCTGTCCGTGGATTCCATACCCTGCATACCGGCAATAGAGTCGATCTCATCAAAGAAGACAACACAGGGAGAGACCTGCCTCGCTTTCTTGAAGGTTTCACGAATTGCTTTTTCCGATTCTCCAAGCCACTTTGAAAACATCTCCGGCCCTTTAACGCTTATGAAATTGGCATTTGACTCTTTTGCAACAGCCTGGGCTATCAGGGTCTTTCCTGTTCCCGGAGGTCCGTAAAGCAGGATTCCTTTAGGAGCTTTTATTCCCATCTTGACAAACTTTTCCGGGTTTTTAATAGGCCACTCAACAGCTTCGATGATAGAATGCTTTGCTTCATCAAGACCTCCAACATCGCCCCAGCTGACAGAAGGCATCTCAACAAAGATCTCTCTCAGGGCTGAAGGCTCGGCTTCCATCAGTGCATCTTCGAAGTTCTTTTTGGTTACAACAATCTTCTCCAGCCTTTCAGGTGGGATTGTGTCAATTTCCAGGTCGAGGTCAGGCAGGTTTTCCCTTAGGCACCTCATTGCTGCTTCCTGCACAAGAGCCAGAAGGTCCGCACCCACAAATCCCTGCGTCCTCTCAGCCAGGGACATGAGATACAGGTTTGTCTTCTCTTTCTTTTCCCTCTCCATGGCAGCTTCATCGACTTCTATCTCAGTCCCTGTTTCAACCTCGAATTCATCCAGGGCTCCAATTTCGACTTCCGGCGCAGGCTCACCTGTCACGGACTCTTCATCTTTTTCAATCGGCATGCCCCTTGTATGGATCTGCAGAATCTCATACCTGTCTTTGGTATCCGGCACTCCTATATGGATTTCCCTGTCAAAGCGGCCAGGTCTCCTGAGTGCTGGGTCTATTGCGTCCACACGGTTGGTAGCCCCTATAACCACAACCTGTCCTCTTTCCTCCATCCCGTCAAGCAGGGTCAGGAGCTGGGCAACCACACGCCTTTCCACTTCCCCTGTCACGTTTTCCCTCTTGGGGGCAATGGAGTCGATTTCATCGATGAAGATGACTGAAGGGGCTTCCTGGGTAGCCTCCTCGAAGATCTTCCTCAGCCTTTCTTCACTTTCCCCATAGAACTTTCCTACAATCTCGGGCCCGGCAATGTAATGGAAACTTGCTCCGGACTCGTTTGCCACGGCTTTTGCAATCAGGGTCTTTCCGGTTCCCGGTGGGCCGTAGAGGATGACTCCTTTCGGAGGCTCAATGTTAAGGTGGGCAAAAAGTTCAGGGTGCTTCATGGGCATCTCTATCATTTCACGGACACGCATGATCTCGTCACCCAGGCCCCCTATATCTTCATAGGTGGTGACGCCTCTTGTTGCCTTTTCGTAGCCCTGTACCGGTTTTTTCCGGAGTTCAATGTTTGTTGTTTCGGTAATCAGGACAATTGTATTTGCAGGGTCAGTCTCGACAGCAACCAGGGGGATTACCTGGCTTGTTGTCAGGGACTCTGTCATTGGCTGAGACATTGAATTTATTATTGGAATTATGTCCCCCTTGAACACAGGTCTTTTCAGGATATGCCGTTTTATGATCTCATTTGCATGTTCTCCAAACTGAAGTTCGGGCCCTCCCTGTGTCATGCTTTCCGGAAGCGCCAGGATCAATTTTTTTGCTTCCGGGGCTTCAACCTTTTTAATTGTCACCTTCTCCCCTATGGAGACCCCGGCATTTTGCCGGATGAAATTATCAATGCGCACAATTCCCTGTTCCCAGTCCTGCCGGTCCGCTCTCCATACCTTTGCAGTGGTCTTTTTCTTCCCCCTTATCTCCACAATGTCACCGGGAGAGAGCTGAAGTTTCAGCAGAGCTGTAGGGTCAAGCCGGATAATTCCTCTTCCAAGGTCAATAGGATATGCCTTTTCAACCTTCAACTGTATTTCTTCCATGGATCATCCCGAAAATAGTTGTCTTTTTGATTATTATTCTATCTGGTAATGGTATAAAATGAAAGGATACCGTTTTTTCCGAATTTTCCGGATCGAATACTTCTTAACTATCGTTTTCTACGGATAGAGTTCTTAACTATCTGTTTTCTATATTAGATTCTCTTTTTATTTTAATGCCTTTCTCCGGAAAATTTATCCTGTATGCGTTTAAGCTGGAGCGTGCCGCGGATATGGTGTAATTTTCGTTTGCTTCAAATTTCTAGCTTCAAATTTCTAATATCTACACATGTTTCTGCTTTTCTCTTCCGGAAAACATACTTTCGCCAGTTTCTGGCTTTCTGGACACAGGACTACTGGATGCTCAGGACCGGGAAATAGCTCAGTATATTTTAACACTCAGGTATTTATATTGAAATGTCCGGAAGACACGCCTCCTATATTCCCCATTTATTAAATAAGTTTACCTTTCACTCTGTTTTCTCTGGAAGGTTAATATATTTACAGCTTCTGTGTATAAAACTGTTTAACAGGGTCTGAATCAAATTTTTTGATGTTATTGTTCAGACTCTCCAGCAAAGCAGCCTTTAGTTTAAATTTTAGGTTAAAATATTTGAATTCACACGATTCACAAATTTCAGGAATTTAAGATTATGGACCTTGAAAACGCACAGAACAGGATTATTGATTTTATCCGGGACGAGACTGGCAGAGCAGGCGTAAAAGGGGTAGTCGTTGGCATCAGCGGAGGGATTGACTCCGCCCTTACCGCAACTCTTGCCGTAAAAGCTCTCGGAAAGGACAGGGTTCTTGGCATCCACATGCCTGAGAGCAGCCTTACCCCCGCAGTTGACAGTGAGGACGCTGAGGCTCTGGCAGGCTGGCTCGGGATAGAGTACAGGACAATTGACATCTCAGGCATTATCTCGGCTTTTATGGCTGCAGTCCCGGAGAGCGAATCTGCAGACAGGCTCACGAAAGGCAACCTGAAAGCAAGGACCAGGATGTCTCTTCTTTATTTCCATGCAAACCGGCTGAACCGCATGGTTATCGGGACAGGAAACAAAACCGAGATCCTTCTCGGCTACTACACGAAATACGGGGACGGAGGCGTTGACCTTGAACCTATAGGAGGGCTTTATAAAACCGGGGTATGGGAGCTTTCCAGCAGGCTGGGAATCCCGGAATCTCTCATCACCAAAAAACCGTCCGCAGGTCTATGGGCAGGCCAGACAGATGAAGCAGATCTTGGCATATCATACGTGAAGGTTGATGAAGTTCTGAAAATGATTGAGGATGGCGTAGAACCGGAAGTAATTCTGGATAAGACAGGGGTTTCCGCAGATCAGCTTAACTCTGTCACCAGGCGCATTGAGATAAATGAACACAAAAGAAAAGCTCCTCCGGTGCCGGAACTCTATTGAATTTACTGGTCAACTCCATTAAATTTGCTGGTTAACTCCATTGAACTGACTTGTTAACTTCATTGGATTCGCCGGTTAACTTCATTGGATCCACCGGTTAACTTTATTGAATTCACCGGTTAGCTCCATTGAATTTACCTGCTATCTATGTCGAATTTGCCGGAATAGCTGTGTTGAATATATGGACTGACTTTACCAGACCCGCCGGATTGAAGACGAAAAAGAGGCGAAAAAGGAATTTTTTCCTCTTATCGAGCAGGATTTATCGAGCAGGATTAAGTCTTATGTCCCTGCGCTTTTCTCTTGCAAGCGGCTTTGCAAGATGCCTCCTGGCGCAGGGGGGGACTTCATAGAGGCCGGGGTCAAGGTCCCTGTCCACTTCAGATCTGACTTTTGAAGGGGAATCCGTTCCGCATTTTTTGCAGCGGAACCCCTGCCCCCTGCCTGAGGATTTCATATGTTTTCCGCATTCAGGGCACATGGGGTTTTCTTCCCTGGACACCGGAGCAAGAGATTTGATTTCGATTTTTTCAATATTAAGGGTCCCGGAAGTGACACTTCCTGAGAGACAGATAAGATCTCCGGGGACGAGTTTTCTTATAAGCGACCTGAAATTCTTTGTCGGTTCGAAGGCTGCACAATCAATTTCTGCTCCCTCCCTGTCCCGGACTGCAAAAATGACATGTCCACCTTCAAGGGTTTTCGGGGCTGCCGAAACCGTGCCTTCAAGCCTGTAGGAGTGCATATCCCTGGTCTCAGCGATATTCTGAGCCGGAAGGAGGTGCATGTCAGTTCCCTGGTTAGTCCTGTACACGGCAAAGCGCTCGACAGGCTCAGCCCGGATGAGAGATGCAGCTTTATTTACTATCTCAGGGCTTTCTCCTCTTATCCCGAACAAAACCGGGTCTGCTGAATGGGGAACACAGACTACTAGCCTGTTTGTAAGGTCCACGGTATCCCATGTTTCGGGATATGTTTCCTTATCAGCTTCAAAAAAACTTTTTTTATCCACTTCACGCGGAGTTCCCCATCTATCTTTCTGCCTGTACGCCAGATGCTCAAAAGTGAAGTCCAACCCATCCTGATCGAGCATTGCCCCGCAGGCTGCAAGTGCACCTATAAGTCCTCTCCCGTTTTTGAATCCCTTTGAGGCGATCCCGAGTATGGAGATAAGGTCTTTTGCTTTTTTTATTTCAATTACGTCTCTTACAGCCTCTTCCAGAAAACGCATGAGTACAGGCCTGAGCCTTCCGTAATCTTTATCCTGAATAAATACCGCACCCGGGTTGGTCTTCTCGCACTCCATGCGTGCAAGTTCTTCTATTCTGGATGTTACATGTGCGATTACCTTTTCAGGACAGTCGGTTTTAAGTTTCAGGGCTACTGCTGCATTTCCCCTTGTTTTATAAGGGATTGTAGGGTTCAGGCGCACGAGGAGAGGCAGGGTTTCTATATTTCCGTATTCCTGAAGTTCCTCAAGCAGCAGGGCTCCCAGATATGTGGTGCACATGCCTTCGTTTGAGTCCGTATCGTCGATTCCGATGATCATTTTTTTCCTTATCCAGTTTTCTCCCTTAATATTTCTGCAATTGCGGTCAGGGGAAACCAGCATTTTCGGGATTCTCCGGCTTGTTTTCCCCATCTACTCGCTGACAATGTTGGAGAAATATATATATAGATGTTCAAACAGAAATTAATAGCGGAATGACAAAAGAGGTTCTCATACATCAAATTATTGATGTATTGGCACGTGCGGGTTTTGCACTCTCTGACCGCTGTAATATACGCCCGAGGAGCTTTGACGTTGCCGCACGAAAAGATGATACACTATTACTTTGCAAGGTTTTATTTAATATTGACGGCCTGAACGAAGAAACAGCAAGGGAGATGAAATATCTTGCTGAGTATCTGGGAGGTTCCGCTATCGTGGTCGGAGCCAAGACAAGGGACCAGATGCTTGAAGACAGCGTTGTCTACATGCGCTATGATATCCTTGCCCTCAGCGTCCAGACCCTGTATGATTACTTTGTTGAAAATATCAGGCCTCTGGTATCGGCAGCACCTGGAGGGCTTTATGTCTCAATAGAGGGAGATCTCCTTAAGAAGGCAAGAACCACCCAGTCCATGTCCCTCGGGACTCTGGCTTCCATGGTGGGGGTTTCAAGAAGAACTATCAGCAAGTATGAAGAAGAAGGCATGGACGCTTCCATTGACGTCGTGCTCCATCTTGAGGACATTTTCGGGGTAGAGCTGGCAAAACCCATTGATATCCTGAAGTCCTGCGGGAGCAGAAAGCCGAGGAAAAAAGCAGAGCCTGAAAAGGAGGAGCCAAAGGGGAAACCCGGAACGCTTTTGCCCGAAGACCTTATCTTGAATACAATTTCAATGCTGGGGTATGATGTGCTCCCTACAGCTCAGGCACCTTTCAAAGCCATCTCCAGGGATAAGTCTTCGGTTATCCTTACAGGTGTGAGTGAATTCAATACAACCGTAATCAAGAGGGCTCACCTTATGAGCAGCATTTCCTGCATTACGGAAACACAGTCCGTGTTCATAATTAACGGGCGTTCCAAACTGAAATCCGTTGAAAATACGGTGCTTATAGAAAAGAAAGAACTAGACACTATAAGTGATTCTCAGGAACTCCTCGATTTTATAGAGGAACGCAAGGATACTCATGAGGCATAAACTACTTCTTTTTCCTGAGGTTCGGAGAGGACCCTGAGACAAACTATTTTTCTCTTCCTCTGGATTTACTTCCGTTTTTAAGGGTGCGGTAAAGCTCCAAAAACCTAATATATCACTGTTTCAATCTAAATCCCTCAATGACGGTAAAGATTGCAGTGCTGGTCTCTGGACGGGGTTCAAATCTCCAGGCGATCATAGATAGCATTGAAAAGGGCTACATAAAAAACGCGGCAGTTAATGTAGTTATCTCCAACAAAGCCGATGCTTATGCGCTCGAACGTGCAAAAAACCACGGTATCAGTGCTGTCTTTCTTGACTCCAGAGGGCGGGACAGAGCTGAATATGACAGGGAAATCCTGAAAGTGCTCAGACAGTATGATACTGACCTCCTTTTGCTTGCAGGCTATTTCCGGCTTCTGGGAAGCGAGATTATTAATGCATACCGGAACAGGATACTGAACATCCATCCCTCTCTTCTCCCGGCTTTCAAAGGGCTTCATGCCCAGAAACAGGCTTTTGAATATGGGGTAAAGGTTGCCGGCTGCACTGTTCATTTTGTAGACGAAGGTCTCGATTCAGGTCCGATTATTATCCAGAGATGCGTGCCTGTGCTCCCGGGAGATACCGAAGAGACCCTTACTGACAGGATTCTTGAGCAGGAGCATATTATCTATCCCGAAGCTGTCAGGCTTTTTGTCGAGGGGAAACTTAAAGTTGAGGGCAGGAACGTAACAGCCCCTGATTAAGACCTTTGAAAAGGAAGATAAAGGAACCCGGGATTTCATCAGTTTTATCATGAGGTGCAAGACTGGAGAGAATCAGACCCTGACATGGAGTAAAGTTTTCCGGAAAACATAGTTCCATATAGCAATTTCAGCTTCGCAGGTTAGAAAACTTCTTTCAAAAAAAGAAGGCGCACCAAAACGGAACAGATTTTACCCATTAGTATCTTCATTAGTGTATTCATCCGCTGGTATCTTCATCAATACCCTGATGGTTATAAGTACATGAAATTATATTACTCACGCGAAATTGCCCCTTCAACCGAAAGCTTTCAATATTACATAATTTCCTGAGTCTAAAGATTACTCAGAAAATTTTTCATTAACCTTTAAATGAGTCTGAATGAGATCCCTGATCTCAGTATAAAGTTTATTTCAATCAGAGCTCCTTTAATCAGAGCTCTTTTAAATCCAGAAGGTTGAAAACCTCCTGATAAATCTGCCTATGAAGAAATTCAATTAACTCTATCAAGAAACCCTTAAAACAAGTTTTAAATGCATGAGTTATAAGGTGACAGTGATGTCTTATATTGAAAAAATTGACCCGGAATTGTTCGAGGCTATCAAAAATGAAGCCGATCGTCAGGAACACAAGCTGAACCTGATCGCATCAGAAAACTATGCGAGCAGGGCTGTTATGGAAGCCCAGGGCTCTATCATGACCAACAAGTATGCCGAAGGATATTCCGGTAAACGCTATTACGGAGGCTGCGATTTCGTTGACGTTGCCGAAAATCTCGCCATTGCAAGGGCAAAGGAACTTTTCGGGGCAAAGTATGTAAACGTCCAGCCTCACTCAGGTTCAGGCGCCAACATGGCTGTTTATTTCTCTGTGCTGCAGCCAGGGGATACTATCCTGTCCATGGACCTCTCTCACGGCGGACACCTTTCTCATGGCAGCCCTGTAAGTTTCTCAGGAAAACTCTATAACATCGTGCCCTATGGGGTCAGCAAAGAGACCGAAGCCCTGGATTACGATGAGCTCCTTAAACTGGCAAAAGAATGCAAGCCCAGGATGATAGTATGCGGAGCTTCAGCCTATCCCCGTGTGATTGATTTTAAAAGGTTCAGGGAAATTGCTGATGAGGTCGGAGCTTACCTCCTTGCAGATATTGCACACATCGCAGGGCTTGTAGTTGCAGGCGTACACCCGAGCCCTGTTCCTTATGCGGATTTTGTTACCACAACCACCCACAAGACCCTGCGCGGTCCCAGGGGCGGGATGATTATCTCGAAGACTGAAGAGCTTGCAATAGGCGTGAACAAAGCGGTTTTCCCGGGTATTCAGGGCGGCCCTCTCATGCATATCATAGCTGCAAAAGCTGTTGCCTTCAAAGAAGCCATGAGCGAAGAGTTCAGGCAGGACCAGGCTCAGACCGTAAAGAACGCAAAGGTCCTCTGTTCATGTCTGAAGCAGAAAGGTTTTGATATTGTTTCAGGCGGCACCGACAACCACCTTATGCTTATAAACCTCAATAATATGAATATTACAGGAAAGGACGCTGAAGCTGCACTGAGCAAAGCCGGGATCATCGCCAACAAAAACACAGTTCCTTTCGAGACCCGCAGCCCATTCGTAACCAGCGGGGTAAGGCTCGGGACCCCTTCCTGCACCACAAGGGGCATGAAAGAAAAGGAAATGGAACTGGTTGCAGACTACATCGAGGCTGCAATAAAGAATTCGGAAAACGATGCTCTTCTGTCGGAAATCAATATTAAGGTAAGGGATCTCTGTTCAAAGTTCCCTGTTTACGAATAATTGAGGAGATAGGGGGTTTACCATTTGTTAGATGAAAGCTATGAGTCACGTATCATAGATGGAAAAGTCCTTGCACAGCAGGTCGAAGAAGAGGTAAGGTCAGGAGTAGAAGACCTTGAAAGCAACAGGGGAATTACTCCCGGGCTTGCCACCATCCTTGTAGGGGATGACCCTGCATCAAAGATGTATGTCCGCCTGAAGCACAGAGCCTGTGAGCGTGTGGGCATAAGAGCAGAAGACTTCCTTCTTCCTGCAGATTCTACCCAGGAAGAACTTCTTGCCCTGATCGATTCCCTTAACAATAACAAGGATGTGCACGGCATCCTGCTTCAGCTGCCTTTGCCAGAGCATTTCTCTCCGCAGGAAGCAATGGAAGCCATATCTCCTGCAAAGGATGCAGACGGTTTTCATCCCTATAATATGGGAAAACTCATGATAGGGGATGAAGGGCTTGTCCCATGTACTCCGCACGGGGTAATCAGGGCACTCGAAGAGTATAATGTGCCTGTCAAGGGGAAAAATGCGGTTATTGTCGGACACAGCAATGTTGTGGGAAAACCAATGGCAGCAATGCTTCTTAATAGAAATGCAAGCGTTTCTGTCTGCCACATCTTCACCGATGACCTGAAGAAATACACCCTTGGTGCCGATATCCTTGTTGTTGCAGCAGGAGTCAAACACCTTATTAAAGCCGACATGGTTAAGGAAGGGGCTGTAATTTTCGATGTGGGAATCACCAAAGAAGAGGACGGTGTATACGGGGACGTGGATTTCGAAAATGTAATCAAAAAAGCTTCCCTTATCACTCCCGTCCCTGGCGGTGTAGGACCCCTGACAGTTGCCATGCTTATGAAGCACGTACTTATGTGTGCTGAGAAAAGCCTTTAATTTTTTAATTTAAGGCTTTTCCTTTTATGATGAAAAGAGCCGGTTCAATTTTCCGGAAAAAACAAGTAAGTTTGTTTTTTGATTGCATCGAACTGGAGCCAAATTTTATTTTTTCTTAGTCTGTCAGCCCGGGTTATTCTTTTCATATTTTATAAATGCTTTTTATTATTCTGAAATTGACTTTTCCTTATTGTGATAAACTAATTTTACACATCAATATTTTTATCTATCATTGAAGCTTATTTTATTAACATTCCTGTTCGCCATTAATAAACAATCAAAATTATTGATGAAAACTTAAATAAATAGTCTGGCTCTCATAAAGTTTCCAGGCGTTAAACTGGTGTTTATAATCCCTAAACAAATATACCTGATATATTGACAGTATGGATACCTGATATAGTGACAGTTACTGTTCCCACAGGCAGTCTTCACTGTTTCCATATTGTTCCTCTAACCCGAAACAAAATCTCCAGATCCCTCAGTTTCCACATATATGGTTTTCAGGAATTCTGAATTCCTTTATTCTCAAGCTTAACCAAATATAAGTTCCATTTCCCTTTCAGATCCCCCAGTGCCCGTTTCGCAGCCGGAATTTTTTTTCTTGCTTGCAGAAAGTCTTTCAGATGGCGGAGTGGAAGGCTTTCAGCAATATCCACGGACGAGTATTGTCATATTTATCAGCGCTGTTGCGCTACTGATTTAGTATCTATATAACCTGGTTGTCAAAAATGGTAATTAATACTGATATTTGCGGTATAAAAGTAGGAGACCAGTATCCTGCACATGTAATGGGTATTATTAATCTGAGCCCTGAGTCTTTTTACAATGGTTCAATTATAAGTCCTGACTCTACACTTGAGACCGCCCAAAAAATGGTTGAAGACGGAGCAACTTTCCTGGACATAGGTGCCCGGTCAACATGGCGCTTTTCAGAACCTATTAGCAGAAAAGAAGAACTTGACCGCTTACTTCCCGTGCTTGAAGCTCTGGAAGGCAATGTGGACGCTGTGGTCTCAGTTGATACCATGTTTTCCGAAATAGCAGAGGAAGTTCTTAAAAGAGGGGCACAGGTCATAAACGATGTTTCCGGCTTTACGGCGGATCCCAGGATGATGGAAGTGGTGGCAGACAACGGCTGTCCGGCTGTGGTTATGGCTTCCAAAAAAGCCCCCGGAGACCTCCTGGGCATGGATGCCATTATTGAAGCCCTTGATTCCATTATACAGGCTGCTGAGTCCAGGGGCATAGCGTCTGAAAGCCTCATCCTTGACCCTGCGATAGGAAGATGGATGGACGAGAAGCAGCCCATGTACGACTTTGAGACTTTGGACGATTTCGAGCGCCTTAAGATCTTTGAAAAACCTCTGCTTGCAGCCCTTTCAAGAAAATCCTTCATAGGTGAAGTCCTTGGAAAGCCGGCAGATGAAAGGCTCTATGGCAGCCTGGCTGCAGCGGCGATTGCTGTCTATAAAGGCGCACATATTATCCGTACACACGATGTACCTGCAACTTCTGACGTTGTCAGGCTTTCAGGAGCCCTGAGGAGCCGCACAAGTGTTGTAAAGGAAGGCAGGTATGAAGTTTCGGTGCTTGAAGTGAAAACCCCGCAGGACGCGGGCATTGCAATGAGAAATATCGGAGCCACAAGAGTCGGTTCACAGGTTATGCAGGGAAAAAGCGTTCATCTTGTTTTAAAAATAAGGAACCTTACAACCACGGAAGCTCTGATAATTAAACAGGAGATGCTTGCAAGGGGAGGAGATGCAGCCCTCGCCAGGGATGCTGTTTCCCATGAAACGGAAGCTACCGATGTTCTTGTTATGGGAACCCTGCTGCAATTTGAGCGTCTTGCACGTAAACTGGATGGGCAGGCCCGTTCTTTGCCGCTTATCGCCGAGATGATTCGCGAATGCATATCTAATCGGACTAACCTGGAATACAGATATTTGAGGTAATTATGATCATAACTTCAGCAAAACCCTTTGAAGAAATCCTGGACATGTTAAAAGACGAAGATAATATTTTTATTGTCGGATGCAACGTGTGCGCTGCAAAACTGAAGACAGGAGGAGAACCTGAAGTCCGGGAGATGTGCAGAAAACTTGAAGAGAGCGGAAAGCATGTGGTGGGCTGGTCTCTCCCGACCGCTGCTTGCAGCATACGTTCTTATGATTCTCTTGTCGAAAAAAGCGAGAAAATAAATGACGCAAGCTGTGTTCTTGTTATGGGCTGCGGTAGTGGAGTTTCTGCTGTTGCGACTGTTGTGGACCTGCCTATATACGGTTCAAACAACACGCTTTCGCTTGGCGGCTCCAGTGGAGGAAAATTGCTTTCTGACCAGTGTGTTATGTGCGGGGACTGTACTATAAGTCAGTACGGGGGGCTCTGTCCGAAATCTCAGTGCCCCAAAGCCCTTCTCAACGGACCCTGCGGAGGGTCTGTGGAAGGGATGTGTGAGGTCAACAGGGATAAAGACTGTGTCTGGTATCTTATTTATGATCGTCTGAATAAAATAAACAGGCTGGATCTTCTTTATGTCACCCATGCTCCCCAGGAACATGGGACTAAATAATTTAATTAACTTTTCGACTCAGTTGCAAATATAGTGATTTTTAATTTTATCTCATCATGAGACTCTGGAACTGAGTCGCAATTTTCATAAATTATACCACTTTTTATATAATAAGGGGCTTGATTTCTTTACGTCCTTATGCTCCACAGGAGCATGGATTTAAATAATTTCATACCTAATATTCTTATTTAATGCTTTTTAATTTTCGTGAAAAACTGAATTCCAGAAAATTTCTGGTTACTGCTGAAGTTTCTCCTCCCAAGGGTACAAGATTCTCAGCTTCTCTGGAAGATGCCAGCCAGTTAAAAGGTATTGCAGATGCTCTTAATGTTACGGATAATCAGTGTTCAATTATGCACATGAGTTCTCTGGCTTTTAGCAAGCTTCTGCTTGATGAAGGGCATGAGCCTATCATGCAGCTTACCTGCCGGGACAGGAACAGAATAGGGCTCCAATCTGACCTTCTGGGAGCATATGCGCTTGGAATAAGAAACATCTGCCTTATGACCGGAGACTATCCTACCTGTGGAGACCATCCGGGCTCGAAGCCTGTTTATGACGTTGACTCCGTGCAGCTCATAGAACTCGTGAGAAAACTCGACACGGGCGTCGATTTTGCAGGAAACAAACTGGACGGGGGGACCTCATTTTGTGCGGGAGCAGTTTCGGGAATAGACCCTGAAAAGACAATGCAGCTGATAAAGCTCCAGAAAAAGGTTAAATGCGGGGCGGATTTTATCCAGACGCAGGCTGTATACGATATAGGTATGTTCGAGGAGTTTATGGACGCAGTAAACTATCTTGAGGTGCCTGTAATTGCAGGTCTGATTCCTCTCAAGTCTCTGGGTATGGCTGAATTTATGAATAAAAACATCTCAGGGATTCACGTGCCCGAAGAAATTATGCTTCGAATGAAAGATGCATCATCCCCTATGGAAGAAGGGCTTTTGATAGCTTCCGAAACCATAAAGGAGCTGACAAAACTTTCGCGGGGAATTCACGTTATGCCAATAGGGTCCCATAGAAACACAGCAAGATTGCTTTCTCTGGCGGGAATTTCTCAGAAGTGATTAATTCAGAAAAACCGGCAAATAAAAACAGTAAAGTTAGCTGGCACTCTTTTTATGTTTATTTATTACCTGATATCTTTTTTTCTCCTTTTTTTGGCAGGCTGGTGTAACTGCATCAGATCGAACAGGAAAACAGTTCTGATTCCAGATATCCTCAGGTCCTGCTCGAATCCGATATTCCCCGGACATATCTATATTTCAAAGCTTTTTTATCCTTCGAAGGAGTATCCAAACCTTTGGATACATTTATCAATATCTTCCGGTATTTTACGGTTTAATTCTATTCATATTGGTTTTATTTTTTTCTAAAACCGAGACTAACCACAGTTTTTAAGGCATGAAAATGAGTCCAGAAATCACTTCCGTCCAGATGTTCGGGATTAAGACCCCTATAATTAAATCAGGGGACGACATCGTACAGATTCTTGAAGCTTCACTTCAGGAAGCATGTCTTGTCCCGGTTGATGGGGATATTTTTGTACTGGCTGAGTCTGCTATTGGTACGGCAGAAAACAGGATTGTCAATCTTGCCAGCATTACCCCCGGAAAAAAGGCTCTGTTCCTCGGAGAAAAGTATGGGATAGATCCCAGGGAAATGGAGCTTGTGCTTCAGGAATGTGACGAGCTCTTCGGGGGTGTTCCTGGAGCCGCACTTACCATCACAAAAGGTATTCTCTCTCCCAATGCCGGAATAGACGCCTCGAATGCTCCTGATGGTCATGTGGTCCTGCTCCCCAGAGACCCGAGAAAAAGTTCCGAGAACATACGGAAAAGGCTTGAGAAGCGTTACTCCTGCAGGCTGGGAGTAATTATAGGAGATAGCAGGACACAGCCCCTGCGGCTTGGCTGCACAGGAATTGCACTTGGAGTTTCCGGTTTTATACCTGTTGAGGACGCGAGGGGCAGTTTTGATATTTACGGAAAGCCTCTCCGCCTTACTTACAAAGCAGCGGCAGACAACCTTGTTTCTGCTGCAGAAATCCTGATGGGAGAAGCCGGAGAAAGAGTCCCCTGTGTGCTTATCCGTGGAGCTCCTGTAAAAATGGTTGACGAATCTCCTGAGATGCCCACGATCTCTATGGAAGGGTGTATGTATTTCGGCAACATTATTAAATGTCGAAAAGAAGACAGCGAGAAAGGAGATCAATAACGAGCTGCTATGTCTCCCTTTTCGGAATAACTTTAAATACAGGCTCGAAGGACTTAGATAAGCATTATATATGCTCGAAGATAATATATACAAATCGAGCCCCTACCCTGTATCTGGTAATTTACTTTATATACCTCTATATTCAGGATTGGGTTTCGGTAGCTGTGCCGTACGGACGCATGTATACGATCCCTTCGTGCGCTGACCGGAGTAGATAAGCTAAGAACAGAAAAAGTCTCAGACGTTTCAAGTATTGCAGGTGATTTTATGAAACCGATGTTATTGGACTTTTCCGCAACATGGTGTGGACCTTGCAGAATGCAAAAACCTATTCTTGAAGAGCTCGAGAAAAAGTACGGGGATAAAGTTGAGTTTAAAGTTGTCGATGTGGATGAAAACCAGGAGCTTGCCTCAAAGTACGGCATACACGCTGTCCCGACCCTGATCATTCAGAAGGATGGGACTGAAGTGAAGCGTTTTATGGGTGTGACTCAGGGCAGTGTACTGGCTGCTGAACTCGATAAGCTTCTCTGACCCTTTATTCTTCTGAAAAAGCTGCCCTGGTTCGGGGAACCTGAGGGCGCCAAACTTTTTCCCGATTTCTTTTTAGGATACTCTTTTGAAGTACTCATAGACGGGAGTTTCTATCTTCGGAATTTTTCTGGGGTTTCCTTACTGTAATTTATCGTAACACTCTTCTAAAATTCTCTCTACATGACTGAATTCTATAACTTTTTTCTAAATCCTGATTGGGGTTTAATATTTGTTTCTTTCAGTAAAACCTCAGTTAAACTTCAAGCTAAAAACAGGAAATCTAAACTTTACAGTCTGAATAATTCAAATAGTATCCTAAAATTTTTTTATTACGAAAAGAGGCGAAAACTGCCAGAACAGTTAAATATTTGCCTGGAAAAAAAGGGTTTAATCATTTTTAAGGCATTTTAATACTTTTTTCTGAACTATTATAAGGATGTATCTACTGATAGACTATCTAAATAATGTTAGTGCAATGAGATAACTATTTATAATAAGTATAAGTACTTTCTAATAAAGTAAAAACACAAAATAACTTAAAACCTGGATTAATTAAAAACATAAAATGACTTAAAAAATAGTTCAACTTGATACCTGGAATAACTTAAAAAAGTTCAGCTTGATACCTGGAATAACTTAAAATCAAAATAACTTAAAATCAAAATAACTTAAAATCAAAATAACTTAAAATCAAAATAACTTAAAATCAAAATAACTTAAAAAAAATAACTTAAATAAAAATAACTTAAAATATTTTTAGAGTGGGGGAAAAAACATGAGAATAAGAGTGGTTAGTTCAAGGGAAGAAATTTTTACACTTAATCCGAATGAGCGTATTGTTCACCTGGCTTTCAGGCCGTCTAATAAGGACATCTTCGGACTGGTTGAAACCTGCCCGAAGATTGAGGTAATCCAGTTACCCAAATCCTATATGCGGACGGTTTCAAAGTCCATAGAGATGTTCCTTCAGATGCAGAGGATCCAGCTCCTTGAAGGGGATGTCTGGGGACACAGGAAAGATATAAACGAATACTATGCAATTCCGTCTTCAGTGATCGATAAGATAAAAGAAATGAAGAATGAAGGAAAATCCACTGAGGAAATTGAGAAAAAGGTTGCAAGGGAAAGTAAACTGAACCCTGAAATGGTCGCTTATATACTTAACAAGGAAGTTTCTAGCTGATTCCGTGCATTTAATTTTTCCTGGCTGGAGATTGGATTATAGAGATAATCGGTTCCACAAACTTCAACGATTCCACAATTATTATCTAATCTCCAGTTTAATTTTTTAAGCTAATTGGAAAAAGACCTAAGTGGGATCACTCAGCTGCTTTTCTGAATCGGATCTTTTTTGCAGATTCCGTTCCTGGCATTCATATAGGACTTCATTGCAATTTCCATACTGCCTTTCATTTCAATAATACTCATATCATAAGTCCGGGCATAATTTAAGACATTTTTATCAAATTCGCTTCCCATAGAAATCTCATTACTTATTTTGACAACCTTTCTATAATGTCTTTTCAAAAAGCTTACATTGAAGTCAGAAGTGTCACTGGGTTCCATTCTCATTTCTTTCCAGCTGGAAGCCCACATAGGTGTCAGGTATATCATACCTGTACCGTTTCCACTCTGCATAACCTCAGCATAATTATCGTTGCCTCCAAGAGCTACGCTGATACAGTCATCTACAATATTTCCTTTTTCATCTTCGAGGAAATACAGAGGGCAATTAAAATCTTTGAACTCAACTTCCAGGCCCCTTAACGGGCGTCCGCAGTTCCCATAAAATATAAGAATTCCATCTGAATATTCTACCATTTCCTTCATATTTCGGTAGATTTCAGACTTTAAAAGGTCACAATCTGCATGCAGGCCAAGTTTCAGAATGTTTACAATTACAGTCGTTTTTTCTTTGTTCTTTTCTTTACACTTTCCTGTTATATTAGGTATTATCTTAAAAAAGGGAAATTTCAACAAAAGTCTAATAAGGTTCATGGATAGAGAGTTATTTGCCTCTTTTAAAAAAATAGGTATCCTGTCCAGAGAAAGAATTCTGGGCTGACAATTTCTTGACTTAAGCTTTCGAACAAGCATGAAACTTTGCCTGCTTTCAATTACGATTAATTGATTTAAGTCATGGTCTTTTGAGAGGACATACACCAGTTCGTCTTCAAGCATTTCACAGGCAATTATGCTGAGTACAGACATCCTCTCACCATTCGTTTATAAATACAAAATCTATTCAACCTTTTGATTTTTCCTAAAGTTCCGCTTTGAGTTCGTTATAGCAATCTTCAAAAATTTTCTGATTGCCGTCATCAAATTCCAGGATTTCGAAATCAAATAACTCTGCAAATTCTTGAATAGAAGCATCGAAGTTTTCAGTGTATTCAAGACCGGTATTAATCTTAGCAACTCTTTTGTAACCGATCATCTCATGGGTTTTTTTCATTAATTGCAATGCTTTAGAGGGGTCTTTGTTTAGCTTATTCAGGTCAAGCAGTTCCCTCCAGCCCTTGCTGTACATGGGGGTAAAAAGATATGTTCCAGCGTCACTGACACTTTTAAGTATCCTTAGATAGTTATTAACTCCTCCCACAGTAGCTCCTATGCAGTCATCTACAATCCTGTGATCCTTGTCTTTAAGAATACGGACCGGACATGAGGTTGAACTGCGCTCAAAATCTTTTTCAACATCTCCCAGCACATTCCCACACAATCCGTAAAAGAGCAAAATTCCCGAAGAAAAAGGAGCAAGAGTCTTTATAGTCTCATATACCTTGATTTTCAATTCTTTAGGACTTCTATGAAGACCCAGTTCCATCAGATGAATCATAACTGTGTATTTTTTGCATTCACTTCTGATTTCTGCAAGTGAGGAAATATCTTCCAGAGAGAGCACTTTATACCGGAGGTTTACTTTATCCAGTTTTTCTACGAATTCCCGGATATTTTTGCTGTCAACTATAATGATCTCATCAATGGAAGAGTCATTTTCAAGAATCCAGATAATTTCGTCCTGCATTATCTTGCATGAAATAATACTCATACTGGGCATTGGGTCGTCCTCTTAAGAACTTATTCAGAAAACCTGATTTTTTTCAAGCAGTAGATTGATTATATTAGGGTAATATACTTACTTGCATATAAGTAAGTAGTGGTTGGGAAAAAAATCAGTCCTTCCACCCAAGGTCGGATTTAATTAGAGAAATGGATCTCACGAGTGTTTTTCTCCCTTTAATGCTGGATAGTTGCCTGGCACCCATTAAGGCTTCAACTACTAATTCTGCACGTGCTTCTACAGAATCAGAAAAACTAAATTCTCCCTGTTGCAGACCGGCTTTAAGAACTCCAGAAATCCAGGTCAAGATATCATCCAGCAGTAACAGATTCTGCTTTTTAACTTTCTCAGGAAGTTCTTTAAAATCGAGAATCACAGAGCCTGGAGGGCAGATACTTTTGCCTTCATCAAACTCCTTCAACGCATAATCAAAATAGTATTGAAGTTGCTCACGGGCTGAGCCTCCAGATTCAACTATTTGTGCAATATTTTCAGCTAATTTCTTTCTGCTGTCTTCAAGCAGGGCTGCAACCAGATCTTCTTTTTTGGGATAGTAATTGTGAATTGCGGCATTTTTTATTCCCAATTTCTGAGAGATATCTCTATAACTGAATCCATTATAACCTCTGCATTGCAGAAAATTCCTTGCGTAATAGAGTATCTGTTGATTGGTCTGGTTTATATCTTTCATAACAGCACACTTACTTATTAGTAAGTAATAAATGGATGTGCAATCATATAAATGTTAGTTTCTCGAGCTGAATATTTATTAATTTGTCCACGAATTTGAAAGTGCTTCAGCTTGCTTCAGTACTAATTCAATAGCTTCCGGTGCCTTGTCCGGTGGATATTTATAACGTTGCAATGTACGGCGAACAAGAATACGCAATCTAGCTCTTACACTTTCACGTACCTGCCAATCCACCGTAGTGGATTTACGCAGTTTCTCGGTAATTTCTACAGCGATCTTTTTGAGAATTTCATCACCTAACTCACGAACTGCGCTTTCGTTATTCGCTAAGGCGTCATAAAAAGCCACTTCATCCGGTTGCAGGCCAAGTTCGTCATTGCGTTTGAGTGCTTCTTGAAACTCTTTAGCCATTTGAATCAGTTCTTCAATCACCTGGGCAGTCTCAATGGCACGGTTGTTGTACTTACGCAGGGTTTCTTCCAAACGATCGCTGTACTTCTTCTCCTGCACCACGTTATTACTGGTTTTCGATTTTATGTTGTCTTTCAGCAATTTTTCCAGCAGCTCCACTGCCAGATTACGGTAAGGCATCTGCCTGACATCTTCTAAAAACTCATCCGACAGCAGGCCAATATCAGGTTTCTCTAACCCTGCCAGCTGGAACACATCGACAACACCTTCGGCAATCACGGCATTATCCAGAATCTGCTTGAGAGCCGAGTTCATCTCTTCCTGGGTGCGCTTTTTATCGACGTATGTGAATTTACTGATGGCGGCTTTAATGGCTGAAAAGAAAGCGATCTCTGCACGCAGTTCTTTTGCTTCGTCCAGGGTGCCGCACAATGAATATGCTTTGTTAATCGCCAGCACTGCATCTAAAAAGCGTTTTTTACCGTCATCAAGCCCCAATATATGGTTTGATGCTGGCACCAGCAGTTTGTAAGCTTGGTCTACAAATTCACTGTAATCAAAACCATGGAAAAGCCCATGTACGACATCCATTTTTTCCAGCAATACCGAAAACGCTTCTTCGGCGCGTAGCGTGGGCTCGCCTCTCCCTCTGGCATCGGTATAGGTTTTCAGTGCTTGCTTTAATTCATTGGCAATGCCGATGTAATCCACTACCAGGCCGCCAGGCTTGTTTTTAAATACCCGGTTTACCCGTGCAATGGCCTGCATCAGGTTGTGGCCTTTCATCGGTTTGTCAATATACATGGTATGACAGCAGGGTACATCAAAACCTGTGAGCCACATATCCCGCACAATCACCAGCTTGAGAGGGTCATTATTATCTTTAAAGCGTTTTTCCAATCTTTTTCTGGTCTGCTTGTTGTAGATATGTGGCTGTAACAACTCACGATCGGATGCCGAGCCTGTCATCACAATTTTGATTGCGCCTTTGCTGGGGTCGGTATCATGCCAATCAGGGCGCAATTCCACAATGGCATCATATAAATGCACGCAAATCTCCCGGCTCATGGCCACAATCATGGCTTTGCCATCTATCGACTCAGTGCGTGCTTCAAAGTGTCCCACCAGATCGGAAGCTACCTGCCGAATGCGCGGTTCAGCCCCTACCAGTTTTTCTAAGCGGCTCCATTCCCCTTTAGTTTTCTCGCGGTTAGACGCGTCTTCTTCGTCTTCCACGATGTCTTCAACCTGATCGGACAACCTTTCAATTTCGGCATGATTTAAATCGAGCTTTGCCAGGCGGGACTCGTAATAAATGGCTACGGTTGCACCATCGTCAACTGCATCCTGGATGTCGTAAATAGAAACATAATCACCAAATACCGAGCGTGTGTCTTTGTCTTCAAGGGCAATCGGTGTACCTGTAAAACCAATAAATGAGGCATTGGGCAGGGCATCACGCATGTACTGGGAAAAGCCGAATACCAGTTTGTTACCTGTAACATTGCCGTCTTTATTTTTTACTTTTATAAAGCGGCCTTTATGGCCATACTGGCTGCGGTGTGCCTCATCGGAAATAACCACAATATTGTGGCGGCCGTTTAAGATCGGGTGGGCACCTTCGTCCTCAAAGGGTGAAAACTTTTGTACCGTAGTAAAAATAATGCCGCCTGATTCCCGCTCAGATAACAACTGGCGCAGTTCATCCCGGTCGTTGGCCTGCACCGGTGTTTGCTTAAACAGCTCGTGCGCATTGGAGAATGTTTGGAACAGCTGGCCGTCCAGGTCGTTGCGATCCGTCACCACCAGCAGGGTCGGGTTATTCATTTCCGGCTGCTGCAACAGCTTCCCGGCATAACAACACATAGAAATACTCTTACCCGAGCCCTGAGTATGCCACACCACACCAGCCTTTTTGCTGCCGGGCACCACCTCATCCCCGTATTTTGCGCGCTTTTCTGCCACACCTTTCGGGTCCTGTGCAGCAATAATCGTGGCTTTTACTGCTTCTCGCACAGCATGGAACTGGTGATAACCGGCTATTTTTTTGATGATTGCTCCACCGTCGTTTTCAAAAAGCACAAAAAAGCGGATGTAATCAAGCAACATCTCGCGGTCGAAAAAACCCCGCACCAGGGTTTCCAGCTGCCATTCCAGCAGTGGCTTATCATCTTCATTTTTTACAGCACGCCAGGGTGAAAAGCGCTCCTTGTTTGCCGTCAGCGCACCAATCCGGGCGTTATAACCATCACTTACAACCAGTGCTTCATTAAAAACAAAGAGGTCGCTGATTTCATCTTTGTAGGTTTGCAGCTGATTAAAGGCATCCCAGATATCGACGTTCTCATCTTCAGGACTTTTAAGCTCTAATACTGCAATGGGCAAGCCGTTAATAAAACAGACCACATCAAGGCGGCGTGGTCTTTTAGTTCCTTGAATGGTGAACTGATTTACTGCTAAAAAACGGTTATTAGCAATGTTTTCAAAGTCAATTAAAAAAGCGCGGTCGTGAATCGTCTCGTCATCTTTACGATATTCAACCGGTACACCTTCCAATAACAGGCGGTGGAAGGCGCGATTATTGGTTATCAAATCCAGACTTTCGGGCTTTAAAACAAGAGCGATGGCTTGCTCAATGGCATTAAAAGGGAGATGGAGATTAATTTTCTCCAGTGATTCCTGTAGATAATGCTTTAAAATTACCTCGCGGTAATCTTTGCGTTCGGGATTGTCTGAATCGGGGGCAATGTCAGGGCCATACTCCACTTCCCAGCTGTTATCTCGGAACCAGTCGAGACAGTGTTGTTCTAGATCTTCTTCATTCATCCTTCATTTCCTGCTGCATATCTTCCCTTAACTCATAAAAACTCAAAATATTTGAAATAATATTATCTCTCGCTGATTCTGGATATCCTGCCTTTCGCAAGTAATTTTTAATGATAATACGTAGCTTAGCTTTTACACTATCTCTATTTTGCCAGTCAGTGTATTGATACTTCTTTATTTCACTCGCCAAATCTTTAGCCAACATAGAAACTTTTACACTTTCCATTTGTTTATGGGATATGGGGAAGCGTAACATTTCCTCAATTGTATCTATTTCTTGCTCAGAAACGTCTAACTTAGGAGTTAGCTTGGAAATAACACCATTACTTTCTAGTTTTGGCTCTGCGTCAGCAGAATGTTGTTTATTAATCTCTTGGGCTTCGATCCATTCAGCCATAATCAGATTACAATAATCAGAAGCTCCAATTAGATCAGGAAATAAACTGGCATGATGTACGTTCATTTTTCTCAAATGTTTAATGCATTCATGCCGAAACTCGTTTTTTATATATATTTTGCAAATATAATCTGCAAAAATTTCAGGAAAGCGACCTTCATCTTCATCCATTAATTTTTCTTGAGTAAAATTACTGTCTTTACTTAATGATGCTAGCAGCTGATTTTCAATCGTTGCATCATGACAAACTGTAAATAGTCCCGCCTGATTAACCAATCGGCCATGGTCGTCACGCTTAGGTTCTACGACAATAATTTCTGGGCATTCGTTCTCCACGAAGGATTTATTCAGTACATATACTGTTCGGTAGTAGTTATCGTTACCTTCAGAAGATGGATCTTGCTCATTAAAAGCAAAAAAAAGTGCAACATAGGGCGAACTAGTCCAATCCAGCAGAGGTGTTTTTAAGCCGTAATGTTGGCCAATTGCCCACAACTCATCCGGATTTGAATCATTAACGAGACTCGAATCATTAAGTCTACCCCTTACTGCTTGACGAAATAAAGCATGCATTTTCTCTGCTTTTTCTTTAGTCACATTCCCGTCTTTTGAATACGGCTCGCGTCCTAATGTAGGCGATAACTGCCAATCCCAGCGCCTCTGTCCTCTAAAAATAAGTTCGGTACCAGCTCGATCAAATAGGCGACTATCAACTAACTTGAAAAAATCTTTCCAATACTCAATACGTGTTACAGGTATATTCTCTTTAATAAATTCGTTGTTAAAAATGACAAAACTCCTTTCAGTCGCTTTTTCCGACCATTCAGGAATTCTCACCAAATGTTCCAATGGCTCCGTCATAAGTCACCTCCCACAACTTCTGCCGCGTCAACAGGAAGTTCGCCTGATAGAAGTTTGGGGAGCGAAATGTCGCGGATTGCCGCCAATACTTCTGATTGTTCTTTATTCACTTGAATTTTTTGATATATTTTAGTTAACTGGATATCAAAGAGATCCAAAATATCTCTTTGCGGAACTATCATCTTATTCATATAAACCATATTTCTGTTCAGTCCAGGTACTGCAGAATCAGCTGCTAAAAGAGGTAATTTCTGTTTTTTGAGAGTATATAAGAGATAATAAAGACTTTTAACTGGACCTTTAGGCATTGCATAAAAAGTTGTATCTATTGGATAGAAATGTGTGTGCACCCAAGTGACAGTTCCTGGATTTCCTTTACGCCCAACTACGATACCAGGTCCATCAACTAATTTTTCATTGTGCCAGCCAATTTGACCATTTGAACCATATACAGGAATATTCCCTGGAAGCCTCACGTCTTCTTTCAACGGTTTTCCGTAAGCAAGTTCCAGAATCTCATTGACTTTCTTAATTCTCCACCCCTCCGGAATCTCTCCAAATTCCGAATCCTGCATGGCGGCGGGAAACAGTTCTGCGGTAGTTTTGAGTTGCGTGTAGTGTTCTGGCTGCTCGGCCTGCAATTGGTCTAACTCTTCATCAGCCTTGCCGGAGATGACACTCATGGCAGCGCGGGTTACACCCTCTGCATCTTCACCTGCTTCAACGGCAGCTATTTTGGCTTTGACAGGCTCAAAATCCACAAACCAGCTTTTGAAAATGGCTTGCGCCATGGATTCGAGGGTTTGGTTGATTTGGTGGTTGACTGAGATTTTGTAGTCAAAGCCAGACAAAATTTTGGATATTTTTTTTTGTACTGTCAACTTGGGGACTATAATTGGAAATTTTTTCAAATAATCTAAATTGATTTTTGGGACTCCAGTAAACTCGGAATCCCGCTTTATCTTCTCAACAGATGCTTTTGAAGAGACATAGTAATAGACATATTCAGGATCCGCCAGATTCGTATTTACACGTAATCTCATCTGGTTCGAAGACAATAGATATCTCTCATAACGAGAATCAGATGGTACTAGCCCTGTTTGCCCTAACGTTCCTTTCTTTGTAAAAACAATATCATTAGGCAAGCATTCACTTCTTTTAATGAGTTTTAGAGTTTCGCTTGAAACATAAACAAAATCTTCAGACTTAAAACGTTCCAAACCCACTGTTAAGTTGCTACCTCTGATGACAGGAACACCATCTTCAACATAGCAAGATGCAGGTAGATTAGAACCAAAAGGTCCGTCTACTAATCCCCCTTTAGACTCAGCAATATCAGCCAATGTCAGCTCTTGCCAATCACAACTCATAACCCAACCCCGCCAAATTCTGTTTAATCTGTGCTTCCAGTTTGTCGCTTTCTTCAAATTGTGTTTTCAACTGGCTGGTGAGTGCGGTCATTTTGTCGGCAAAGGGAATGCCGTCGTCTTCCTCTACTTCTGCACCTACGTAGCGGCCGGGGGTGAGTATAAAGTCATGTTTTTGGATTGTGGCGAGATCAGCTGAGAAACAGAAGCCTGCCTGGTTGTTTTCCTCTGTCCATTCTCTCTGCCACACATGGAAAGTATCGCTCATTTGCTGGATATCTTCATCTTTAAAATCTCGCAGTACGCGATCTTTCATGTAACCCATGTTACGGGCATCGATAAACAACACCTGGCCGTGGCGGTTACGCTTGCCGTTCTTAGCACTTTTATCCTTCGTTAAAAACCAGATGCATGCTGGGATTTGGGTGTTGGTAAAGAGTTGCCCCGGTAATGCCACCATACATTCAACCAGGTCTTGCTCGACGAGAGTTTTGCGAATCTCCCCTTCGTTATTGGTGTTACTGCTCATGGAACCGTTAGCCAGTAAAAGTGCCATGCTGCCTGTGGGAGCCAGGTGGTACAACATGTGCAACATCCATGCGAAGTTGGCGTTACCTGTCGGTGGGGTAAGGATGTGTTTTTGGCCGTTGGTATTAATTGTCCAGCGTGGATCGTCGGCAAGCTTTTCGTGCCACCAGTCCTTCATATTAAAGGGCGGGTTGGTCATGACAAAGTCGGCTCGCAGGTCGGGGTGCTGGTCGTCTAAAAAGGAGTCGGCGTTCTTTTTGCCAAAGTTAAAATCAATGCCACGGATCACCATGTTCATGGCAGCGAGCTTCCAGGTTGTTGGGTTGGATTCCTGCCCGTATACCGAGATTTGTTTTTTCTGTTCGGAAGCATTGTAATGTTTTACATTGGCGTGGTTTTCAATGAATTTGTCACTGGAAACAAAAAAACCACCGCTGCCCATGGCTGGGTCGTACACACGGCCTTTATAGGGTTCCAGCATTTCCACGATCAGGGTAACGATGGATTTGGGTGTATAATACTGGCCTCCCTGTTTGCCTTCTGCAAGAGCAAATTGGCCCAAAAAGTATTCGTAAACATGGCCGAGAATGTCTTTGGACTTAAGGTTAAGTTTTTCGCCGTTGTACTCGGGGTTATTAAAACTGGTAAGGCTAAATTCATTGATCAGGCCAATAAGCTTGTCCGCATCCAGCTGGTACTGGCTGATGCGGTTGAGAATGCCTTTGAGCTTTGGGTTGGCTTTTTCAATGTCATCGAAAGCATTATCAATCAGCCATGACACGGATCTCAGTTTAACGTCTTCGCCTTGTTCGTCTTGCCAGATAACGCTGCCAGTGGGAAGAGTTATTACATCTCTCAGATTGTTCCAGCGGGCGGTTCTGGGTACCCAGAAGACGTTTTTTTCAGTGTAGTAGTCACCAATTTCCAGCTCTTCTGCTATGGCTTGCTGATAGTCTTCATCGCTGTCGTAATCCTCGCGGGGCAGGTAATAGATATTGTCGTCATCGTCTTTTTGAAACAGCTCAGTAAGTTCTTGCTGGCGCTCTTCGAAGGCATCGGACACGTATTTAAGGAAAATAAGCCCTAACACCACATGTTTGTAATTGGCGGCATCCAGGTTAGAGCGCAGTTTGTCAGCGGCTCTCCAGAGCTGGTTGTCGAGGTCATTTAAAAATTGCTGTTCAATATCAGTCATTATTAATGCCTTCCGTTATTGAATTGTAAATGGACCTGGTAAAATAATGAAATAATCAGTTATGAATATTTTATAGGTAGATGTATCAGCTATAATTGGCACTTTGACCTTAATAGTCTGTGTTTTTCAGCGCAAAATTTGCTGAACTACACACCGAATATTGTATCCTGGCCGTAGTATAACCTGACTTAAAATTCGTGTAAACTTAATAAGTCTTGTAATTCAAAATATGAATTTAGATATAAATGATTTCCTAAAATTTGTCTAACTCTGTTTAAGTAGTGACGGCTCACATTTTAGATGGCACCTTTTATTCTTTTTTAAAAATGATGTATTGCAAATTCAGTGTTTTCCCTAAGCTTAAATAACTTAAGTGTAATCTCCTCAGGGATTGGCGTGATTTCTAAAAAACTTATTGACCTTGGAGTGCTTGCGCTCAGGCAACGCAACTCGCGAGGTACTTTTAAACCCCACATCTCCATCCGTTTCCGGGACAATGCAGGAGATTTACGTACCTTTTCCATTGATACGACCCGGACTCCGGGAAAACACCCCCAGCCCGATGCTTATCTTATCACCCATGCTCACTCTGACCATCACGGAAAATCAGCCATGCTCTCCCCCAGGGCGGTCTGTACGGACAAAACGGCAGCCGCTCTTGAAATCAGGCACGACAAAAAATACGTGGGCAGCACATGCAGGCTGGGAAATGAAATTGAAATCGAAGGGACAGTTGTAAAGACTTACCCGACGGAGCATACTGCCGGTGCAGCTGCTTTTTTTTGGGAGAACGATGTAGGGACAAGAATTCTGGTCACAGGGGACGTTAAAGACGCCAGCAAACTTCCTCCGTGTGATGTCCTTATCACCGAGGCTAACTACGGCGATCCTGACGATCCGTCGTGTCACTTTGCAGATGATCTTGACAGCATGAAATGCGCCCTCTTTGAGAGCGGCCCCGTAGCCTTTGGAGCTTATGAGTTCGGAAAAGCACAGCGTGCGGTTGAACTGATGAGAGGCTTTGGATACAATGGAGCGATCCGGATGGAAGCAAGGGTAAGAGCGCTTACCAGGAGCATGCTTGAGGACGCTGGAGAACTTGCAGGGCTTGAATCCGAAGGAGATGATGAAGTTTTCGTTGTGGCTCCCTGGGAACTTGACAGGCTCCCATGGAACGTGAAAAAATATGTATTGAGTTGCCGGGCAGATTATTCCTATCCGATTATTAAAATAAGCGACCACCTTGATGCCTGCGGGCTTGAGGCTATGGTCAGAAAACTCAATCCCGAAGTCACGGTTGTTTACCACCCTGGAGGGCACAGACCCTCAAAATTTTCAAAACATTTAAATTCTATAGGGATCGATTCGATATCAATAGATCAGATCGGTAATGTTTTAAGCAATGAATTTATTTAAGTCGCTGAAACTCAGTCCTAAAAATTTAATTCTAAAAATTTAAATATGATGATCTAAATCTGATGATCTAAATCTGGTAATCTAAATCTGGTAATCCGGTTTTAACCTTTTTAACTTCAGTTAATAATATATCCCCGGGAAGATAATTGTCGTTCAGGAGAGAATACAGGTTGAGCAAACAAAGCCCAAAATCAAAGTCCAGGAAGGAGTTAACAAAAGCTGCCGAGGCTTCCATAGAAGGTACTGCAGCCGATGTTGAAGTTCCTGAAAAAAAGAGCTTTATCAAACAGCTGACCCCTGAAGAGAAGCAGAAAGCTCACAGGGAAGGAATTATAAAAACTATTGTTTCTTCAATACTCGGAATACTTGCCGGGTTAATACTCTACAGCCAGTACGGTACAGGCGAAGACCGGATGTGGTATGCTATACTCATGATCGTGATAGGAATAACGTATTACGTCCAGAAGCTTATATATCCGTCTCTTAAGATAAATGTAAAGGAATTCAAGTTTAAAGACTGGTTTTATGTCGAATTCATGGTTATTGACTTCTTCCTTGTAACCTGGACTCTGCTCCTGAATTAAAAAAATCTTCTCCCGGGTTTCAGAAAAGGCTTTTATAAAAAAAGAGAACCTTTTACCCGGGCTCTTTTGCTATTGATTTTATTTTTATTTTTATGTGTAAATCCTTTCCACGGTGACATTTCATGCCTGCAGCATTCCAACGTTTCATATACCAGATCAGGCATTTCATAACCGGGATTGAATAAGAAAAAGAACTCACAAAACTGAAATCAAATGACTGAGCCATATTATGGAATTCACAGTGGCTTACCTGTGTAAGCCCACATTACTGAACTAATTTATGTTTTCCACATTGCTGAATTACTTACACTTATCCAATCAAAAACGTAATTCCGGGGACTAATATGAGAATAGCTATACTTAACAAAGACAGGTGCCAGCCCAGAAGGTGCAGCAAGGAGTGCGAAAAGTACTGTCCCAGAGTCAGGACAGGAGATGAGACCATTGTTTTTGAGGCAGACGGAAAGCCGGTCATCTCCGAGGAACTCTGTGTGGGCTGCGGAATATGCGTCAACAAATGTCCTTTCGAAGCCATTATGATCATAGGGCTCCCTGAAGCCCTGCAGGAACCAACTCACAGGTACGGACCAAACGGTTTTGCCCTTTTCGGGCTTCCGGTACCCAGGACAGGAAAAGTAACCGGTATTCTGGGACCTAACGGTATAGGAAAAAGTACCTCGGTCCAGATCCTCTTAGGAGCCCTGGTCCCCAATTTCGGGAAGGGAAAAGGAGACTGGGACACTGTACTCGAGCATTATGCCGGAACTGCGCTTCACGATTATTTCAAGGACGTTGTGGATGGGAGGGTAAAGGTTTCCCAGAAGCCCCAGTATGTTGACCTCATTCCCAGAGCCTTCAAAGGAAAAACCTCTGAGCTGCTTGAGAAAACCGATGAAAGAGGCGTTCTGGACGAGCTTATCGACCATCTTGGCCTGAGAAGTGTTATAGGAAGAAATATTACCGAATTGAGCGGTGGAGAACTGCAGAGGGTTGCTATTGCTGCCTGTGCGGCAAGAGATGCTCAGTTCTATTTCTTTGACGAAATAAGCCCTTATCTTGATATTTACCAGAGGATCAACGCAGCTCGCCTTATCCAGGAAATTTCAAAGGACAGGGCAGTACTTGTGGTCGAGCACGACCTTGCACTTCTTGATATGCTTACAGATGTAATTCACATAGCTTACGGTGAACCCGCAGGCTTTGGTGTGGTTACTCTTCCGAAAAGTGTGCGTGTGGGGATTAACCAGTACCTTAAAGGCTACCTCCCTGAAGAAAACATAAGGATTCGCCCTGAATCCATCAAGTTTGAGATCCATCCTCCAAGGGAAGATGCCCAGTTCAGGTCCATGATTTCCTTTAACGGTTTCTCAAAGAAGTTTGGGGACGGATTCTCCCTCAAAGCCACAGGAGGAAACCTGCGTGAAGGCGAGGTGCTCGGGATAGTTGGTCCTAATGGGATAGGGAAATCAACTTTCGTAAAAGTTCTGGCGGGTGAAATAAAGCCCGACGAAGGAGACCCGGGAATCGAGGTAAAAATCTCCTACAAGCCCCAGTACATCAAAGCCGATATTCCTTTGAGTGTCCAGGACTTCTTAAGGGGCATTTCAAAGCAGTTCGGAAGCAGTTATTATGAGGTTGAGATCTCAAACCCTCTCCAGCTTGAGAAAATTTACGACAGCCTGCTTACAGACCTCAGTGGTGGGGAACTTCAGAGGGTAGCAGTTGCTGCCTGCCTTTCCCAGGAAGCAGACCTCTATATTCTTGACGAGCCGAGCGCCCACCTTGATGTTGAGCAGCGTTCCATGGTCACCAAAGTCATCAACCGTTTTGCCGAAAACAACCAGAAAACCGCCCTGGTGGTTGATCACGATATTTACATGATAGATATGCTCAGCCAGCGTCTCCTTGTTTTTGAAGGAGAACCCTCAGTTTACGGTGAAGCCCACGGTCCTTTCAGCATGGAAGGCGGCATGAACAGGTTCCTGAAAAACCTCGGCATAACCTTCCGAAGGGATGAAGAAACAAGGCGTCCCCGTGTAAACAACCTTGGCTCAAGGCTTGACCGGGAGCAGAAAGAAAGTGGAAACTATTATTATTCTGCTAAGGAGTGACCTCTTAAGAGCCAGTTTGCCAGGGACTGATCCTGCAAAAGCCTGCTGTTCCAGATTATGAAATGCTTTAAGGTTTACTCAATGAAAACCTCAACCTTTTCAGGGGAACAGCTCCGGCATTTGCACTGCGGTTTCAAAATAGTTTTATCTTATGTGTGAGTTTCTGATTTTCAATGAAGATAGAAAGCCTCGACCTGCCCGATGAAATAAAGCGTTTTTACGAAAACTCCGGGATTCTTGAACTTTATCCGCCACAGGCAGAAGCTGTTGAGAAAGGCCTGCTTGAAGGAAAAAACCTGCTTGCTGCAATTCCTACGGCTTCGGGAAAGACTCTTCTTGCCGAGCTTGCGATGTTGAAGTCTGTGCTCAATGGAGGAAAGGCACTCTATATCGTGCCCCTGAGAGCTCTTGCTTCCGAGAAATTCAGGCGGTTTCAGGAATTTTCCGTACTGGGCATGAGGGTCGGGATTTCAACAGGAGACTACGACAGGCGAGACGAAGGGCTCGGCATAAATGATATTATTGTTGCAACCTCTGAAAAAACAGATTCCCTGCTCAGGAACGAGACTGCCTGGATGCAGGAGATCTCTGTTGTTGTGGCAGATGAAGTTCACCTTATTGATTCTCCAGACAGGGGTCCGACGCTTGAAATCACCCTTTCAAAGCTCAGGCGAATGAACCCTTCCTGTCAGGTCCTTGCACTTTCGGCAACAGTAGGAAATGCCGATGAGCTTGCAGCCTGGCTTGATGCCGAACTTGTATTAAGCGAGTGGAGGCCCACCGACCTTATGGAAGGGGTGTTTTATAACGGGATTTTTTACTGCAAGGATAAGGAGAAGCCTGTTGGGCAGCCAACAAAAGATGAGGCAGTAAACCTGGTTCTCGATACTATAAAGGAAGGAGGACAGTGCCTTGTTTTCGAGAGCAGCAGGAAGAACTGCATGGGTTTTGCAAAAAAAGCAGTTTCTGCAGTAAAAAAGACTCTTTCTAATGAAGACCGTGAAACTCTTGCAGGCATTGCTGACGAGATCATTGAAAACAGTGAAACCGATGTTTCATCAGTTCTTGCCACCTGTGTCCGTTCAGGGACAGCATTCCACCACGCAGGCCTTACAACGCCTTTGAGGGAGCTTGTAGAAAACGGCTTTCGTGAAGGGCGTATAAAAATTATTTCAAGCACTCCTACCCTTGCAGCAGGGTTGAACCTTCCTGCCAGGCGTGTGATAATAAGGAGTTACCGGCGTTACTCTTCAGATTCGGGCATGCAGCCAATCCCGGTACTTGAATACAAGCAGATGGCAGGAAGGGCAGGGAGGCCGAGGCTTGACCCTTACGGAGAAGCTGTCCTGCTTGCAAAGTCTTACGAGGAGTTTGTCTTCCTTTTCGAAAAATACATCGAAGCCGGAGCTGAAGATATATGGTCCAAGCTGGGTACGGAAAATGCCCTCAGGACGCATATACTTTCTACGATCTCGAACGGGTTTGCCCGGACAAGGGAAGAACTCATGGATTTCCTCGAGGCAACATTTTTCGCTTTCCAGTACTCAAACTTCGGGCTCTCCGCGGTTGTGGACGAATGCCTGGACTTTTTGAGGCGGGAAGGTATGCTTGAAAAAGACCCCGATGCCCTTGTTTCCACGGTTTTCGGAAAACTCGTATCAAGGCTCTACATCGACCCTCTCTCTGCAGCTCTTATTGCAAAGGGCTTGAGGGAAGCAGGTACCCTTACCGAGCTTACCCTTCTGCACCTGATATGCAGCACTCCGGATATGCGTCTTATGTATATGCGGAGCCAGGACTACCAGGAAGTCAACGACTACGTAATGGCTCATGCAGACGAGTTCTCAAAGGTTCCGAATCCCTTCAATATCGCCGAGTACGAATGGTTCCTTGGTGAGGTAAAGACCTCTCTCCTTCTGATGGACTGGATACATGAGAAGCCCGAAAACGAGATCTGTCTGAAGTTCGGGATAGGGGAAGGAGATATCCATGCAACTGCAGATATTGCCGAATGGATAATGCATGTTACAGCCCAGCTTGCAGGGCTCCTCGACCTTAAAGGTGCAAAAGAAGCCTCAGAACTGGAAAAGAGAATCAGGTACGGAGCAGCCCCGGAACTTATGGACCTGCTTGATATCAGAAGTGTGGGGCGCGTGAGAGCAAGAAAACTTTATGAGGCAGGCTTTAAGTCCACAGCTGAGCTCGCAGCAGCTTCTCCTGAACATATAGCCGTACTTGTAGGACCAAAGATTGCTGAAAGGATTTTCAAGCAGATCGGTCGTAGAGAAGCGGTATCTGAATTTTCTGATATTGAGCCTCTGGAAAAAGGTTCTTCCGATGGGCAGAGGACAATCAGTGATTATTGATTCTGACTAATGATTACCGGTTACTTTGAGATTTCTTTCATGTTTTTTAATTTATTGCTTTTTGGGATTAATTGTTTTCTCTATCCCTGAGTTCCGAGAGAATTTTTAATTTTCGACAGTGTAACATAAGTTATGTAAAATCACAAATCTCAAGAAGTTATTGAGTAGAAAATTCCACATCAGAAGATCAATTTCCCGATAATACACAAAAACTTGACTTCAAATTTACAGCAAATTCGCGACACTGCCTAATTTTCTCTACCTGCCCTGCGCCGGGCCAACAGGATGACAGTCAGCAGATCTAAAAATAGGTTTGAACCGGTGCCGCAATTATATGAAAGAGAATGCTGAAGAAGTACACCCTGGCTTGAAGTAATATTTTTGCTATCTTTCTTTGTTCCCAAAATTGGATTTAAATTTCCAGCTAAATGTAGAAACTCATCAGTTTTTCTGGCGGTTCTTTCCAAAGGAAAAGGAAATAGGCCGCTCTCCTTCGTTGATCGGGACAAGAAAGGTTTAGTAAAGCGAATATGGCTGTACGGGTTATGGTGTTTACAGGTCTTTCTTATTGAATCAGCCCTTTTCTATAAAGCACTGCTTTCTTATTTCTCCGCTTTTTTGCTTGAATCCAGGGTAAAATATTAAATGAGATCAGAGATTTAATGAGAGCAGATTATATCAAATTCTAAATTAGTACCGAATTTATTCAATCCGATCAGGATCAATTATATTCAGTTTTATTGGGTAATCTCAGAGATGATTATAATGTTATTCAAAAAGTTGTCTGATGTTTCGGAAGCTGAAATGCAGAGGTTAATTTCCCGGGGGTCCGGGCTTGCAGATGTTGGAGAAACCGTATCAGCCGTACTTTCTGACGTGCGCATGAAAGGAGATGCTGCCCTCAGGGAGTATACAAAAAAGTTCGATAAAGTTGAACTTGCAAATTTTGAAGTAAGTGAAGAAGAGTTTGAAAAAGCTCTCTCCGAGATCGGGCCTGAACTGCTTGGACACCTTAAAATTGCAGCTGAAAATATTCGGGCTTTCCACAGGGCTCAGATGCCTGAAACTACCTGGTTTATGGAACTCCAGCCAGGGGTTGTCCTCGGGCAGAAGGCAACTCCTCTTGAAAGTGTAGGGGCTTATGCTCCCGGAGGGAGGGCTTCCTATCCATCGACTGTATTGATGACAGTAATCCCTGCCAGGGTTGCAGGAGTTGAGCAGGTTATTGTGTGTACTCCTCCCAGGGCTGACGGTTCCGTACACCCTCTTACCCTTGCTGCTGCAAAGGTTGCAGGTGCGGATAAGGTTTTCAAGCTCGGGGGAGTGCAGGCAATAGGGGCTATGGCTTACGGGACTGAAACCGTTCCCAGGGTGGACAAAATTGTCGGTCCAGGAAATGTTTTTGTGACCTCTGCCAAAATGCAGGTAAGGGATATTGCTGAGATTGATTTTCCGGCAGGTCCGAGTGAGGTCCTTATCATAGCAGACGAGTCTGCAGATGCTGCTATGGCTGCTTCGGATATTATAGCCCAGGCAGAACATGACCCGAATGCGGTTTCCGTGCTTGTGACGACTTCGGAAACTCTTGCAGAAGAAGTGGAGCAGGAAGTGCTCGCCCAGGCCGAAAGTACTGCAAGGAGTGAAATTGTGAAAATTTCTCTTGAAAATGCAGCAGTTCTGATTGCAGACTCTCTTGATCAGTGCATTGACTTTAGCAATAAATTTGCACCTGAGCACCTTGAAATTATGGTGGAAGATTCCGATTTTGTGCTTGACAGAATTAAAAATGCAGGATCGATATTTATAGGGAACTATGCTCCTGTTCCTGTCGGAGACTACGCTTCCGGTACCAATCATGTGCTTCCTACGGCAGGGTATGCGAAGATCTATTCCGGGCTGAACATAAATCACTTCCTCAAGTATTCCAGTATACAGAAAATCAGCAAGAGTGGGCTTGAAAGTTTGAAAGAAACTGTAATCGCATTAGCTGAGGAAGAAGGTTTGAAGGCACATGCTGACTCTATCAGGGCTCGTTTCGGATACAGACCCTCTAAATAATATTTCTGCTAATCGATACGTATATAAAATGTTAATGCGTAAACAAAATTTGATTTTTAAATAAATAAAAATTTAATTCGTAAATAATGAGTGGGGACTATAATATGAAAATCAGAGTGGTTAGTTCACGGGAGGAAATTCCTACCCTTAATCCGAATGAGAAGGTTATCCACCTTGCTTTCAGGCCGTCTAACAAGGATGTATTCATGCTTGCTGAAACATGTCCTAAAATTGAAGCCATACAGCTTCCTAAATCTTACAGGAGGACGGTTTCAAAGTCAATAGAGATGTTTCTGGAGATGCAGAAGATAAATCTCCTGGAGGGGGATGTCTGGGGCCACCGAAAGGATATAAATGAATACTATAATGTCTCTCAGAATGTCCTGGAGAAGATTCAGGAGTTAAAAGCCGATCGGTTTTCAAATGAAATGATTGCCGAGAAGCTGTCAAGAGAAAGCAAGCTGAATTCGGATATGATTCTCTATATCCTCAGCAGAAAAGGCGAACTGTCCTGATGCACGCGTTTTTGCCTTTTCACAGCTTTCAGGGAAAAAGACTTATTCTCTTCTAACCCGTAAAAAATGATTTGCTGAAAGGGCAGGCAACTTTTTAAGACCATGTCTTAAAAAGTTTTTTCTATTTTGGATATTTATTTTCCGGACTATTAACAGGCAAGGTTTCAGGGCTGGTATTTCTATCTTTGACCAGTTTTCTCCAATATTCTCTATGTTTTACTAGTTTTTTCCAATATTCTACATGTTTTATTAGTTTTTTCCAATACTCTCCATGTTTTTTTAACAGCAACAACAGGCCGCTTCCTGAATAAATTGCATAAATAAAGAAGTCCAGAGGATAAACAAATCCAGAGGATAAACAAATCCAGTAAAAATGAAACTCAGAATTTTAGGATAATAAAACGTGAACTATTTCTTCCTGAATTCTTCGTCTGGCGGCTCAGTTTTGAGGGAAATGACTTTTCGTTTTCCAAGTTAAATGCATATCTCTAATTATATGTAGATTAATATAAAATTCGGTTCAAATTAGAAATGCTTATCACACTGTAAACTTCTATGTAATAATTAATGGAGGCAGGCATGAGTAATCCTGTTGATGTTCTGGCCTGTGCAGTTACCTCATTGATTTGTTTTTTCATATTATATGCCGTACTTCAGACGGACATACTTATACTTGGAGTTGTATTGATAGGCTGCATCCTTTTTGGAAAGATGCTTTATTTATTCTAATATTTGGCATGAAAGTTCTCTCAAGTACTTTCATTTTTTTGGCATGTTATTCGAAGAATATCATGTGTGTTTTTTGTGAAATTCTATTCCTGAAAATGCTTCTCTCTGTAAGGACAAATATTTCAGGACAGGTCAGTCCTGTAAGGCATCCGGTAAGTTCCTGATTATAAGATTCGCCTTAATTTTGTGCATATAAACGGACTTATTTATTATTGTTCAATGCCACGTATTATCGTCAGTATTTCTCCCAAATTCAGGATCGGACCCCGAAGCAAGATTATTTAAGGTTTAATATTAATACTTTTAGCTAAAGGGGATAAAAGCCTTAAAAGGCAGAAAAGAACAGGAAACGAAAGAATTTGAAATAAAAGAAGTTCCTGTTTTACTTAATTGTTTTAGAAAATTATTGCTCCGTTTTTCATAATCCTATAGTCCCGCAGTTCTTAAATTATATTTAAGGAATGTGCGGGAGCTGTCGAAGGCAGGGATGTGAAGATTAACTGAAATAAATTATAGAAAAGCACTGAGCAATTATAAACATACAGGAAGTTTGGAGGTTAAGTTTCTGGACTACACACTTCGAGTAGGGGGAGAAGCCGGACAGGGGTTACAGACAATAGGAGGAGCCCTTGCAAAAATCTTTTCCAGAAAAGGGTATCACGTTTTCACGCACCAGGACTATATGTCCAGGATACGCGGCGGACATAACTTCTATCAACTCCGCTTTTCTGACCGGGAAGTAATGGCTTCTAAAGAGCTAGTTGATATTCTTCTGGCTCTCGACCTTAATACGATAGAAATCCATAAGAATAGTGTTAGAGAAGACGGATTTATTCTATATGACTCCGAGAGCATGAAAAAGAAATTTGAAGGTCCTCAGTTTATAGATATCCCTTTCAGAAAAATAGCTCTCGACGTCGGAAAGAAAAGTGTCATGGCAAATACCGTAGCAACGGGGGCAGTGCTGGGACTCCTTGACCTTGGGCTGGATCTTCTGAACGATATTTTGAGGGTGACTTTCGAAGACAAAGGGAAGGAAATTATAGAACAAAACATAGCCTGTGCAGAGGCGGGGTATAATTATGCCCATTCAAACTGCTCCCGTTGTGAAGCTTTCGGAATTCCCGAGCCTGAAGCAAAAAAACTCCTTCTAATAGACGGGGTTCAGGCAATAGGGATGGGAGCCCTCATGTCAGGCTGCACTTTCTACTCGGCATACCCGATGTCACCTTCAACAGGGATTCTGAACTATCTTGCTTCCAGGGCTGAAGAATACGGTCTTGTGATTGAGCAGGCTGAGGACGAAATCGCGGCAATCAACATGACAATAGGGGCTTCCTTTGCAGGCGCCAGAGCTATGACCGGCACTTCCGGAGGAGGTTTTTCCCTCATGTCGGAAGGCATTTCCCTTGCAGGGATTACCGAGACACCTCTCGTGCTCGCAGAAATGCAGCGTCCTGGACCGGCTACCGGGTTGCCCACACGTACAGAACAGGGAGACCTGCTTTTTGTCCTGAATGCAGGGCACGGAGAATTTCCAAGGGTGATCTTTGAGCCGGGAACCCCGGAACAGGCTTTTTACCTTACCAGTAAAGCCTTTGAACTTGCAGAAAAGTACCAGATCCCTGTTTTTATCCTTTCAGACCAGTATCTCGGAGAGTCTGAATGGACTTTTGAAAGCTTTGACCTCAAACGCCTTATATATAATGATTACAGGGTCAGGGAAAAAGATCTGGAGGGGGCAGAGGATTATAAACGCTACGGATACACGGACACTGGAATCTCTCCTCTCGCAGTCCCCGGAGAAGCAGGAAAGCATCTCGTTGTTGCAGATAGTGATGAGCATGACGAAGAAGGGCACATTATAGAGGACGCCGAAACGCGCATAAAAATGGTCCAGAAAAGGCTGCTGAAAAAACTGCCTCTAATAAAGGAAGAAATCGAAGCTCCGTTGCTGTACGGGGATTCCTCTCCGGAAATAGTGCTCGTAGGGCACGGCTCTACTTACGGTGTGATAAAAGAAATAGTGGACATATTTTCAAAGGATAAAAAAATTGCAATGATGCACTTCAGCCAGATTTATCCGTTTCCCGAAAGGGACAGGTTTGATTACATAGAATTCCTTAAGAATGCAAATCTTGTTATTTCTGTTGAAAACAACGCCACAGGGCAATTTGCAAAACTCATGCGAGCCGAAACAGGCTTCGAATTTGCCCGCCAGATCTTGAAATATGACGGAAGACCTTTTACCATAGAAAAACTGAAGGAGGAAATCGATGCCTGCCTCTGAAGATTATGAAGGCCAGGTCCCTGCCTGGTGTCCTGGATGTGGAAATTTCCAGATACTATCAACCATCAAACAGGCACTTGCCGAACTTGGCATCGAGCCCTGGGAAGTCCTGCTGGTCTCGGGAATAGGACAGGCAGGTAAACTGCCCCATTACATAAAGTGCCATACTTTCAACGGGCTGCATGGAAGGACTCTCCCTGTTGCCACTGCTGCAAAGCTTGCTAACCACTCCCTGCATGTAATTGCGGTTGCAGGAGACGGGGACTGTTATGCCGAAGGCGGAAACCACTTCCTTCATGCAATCCGCAGGAACCCGAATATCAGCCTTTTTGTTCACAACAACCAGATATACGGGCTGACCAAAGGGCAGGCATCTCCGACATCAGCTAAAGGGACACATACGCCAGCCCAGCCTTTCGGCTACCTTGCACACCCATTTAATCCGCTTGCCCTGGCAATTTCTCAGGACTGCAGTTTCGTAGCCAGGGGGTTTGCAGGAGACCAGGAGCACCTGAAAGAGCTTATTAAAGCCGCAATTACTCACAGGGGCTTTTCCCTGCTTGATATCCTCCAGCCCTGTGTAACGTTTAATAAAGTGAATACCTTCAAATGGTACCGTGAAAGGGTTTACAGTCTCGAGAGCGATTATGACCCTTACAACCAGACAAAAGCTTTCGAAAAAGCCCTTGAATGGGGAGATAAAATACCCAACGGCATATTTTACAAAAGCGACAAGGAAACCCTTGAAGAAATGATGCCGACACTTCATGAAATGCCTCTCGTGAGGAAAAAGTTCTCACCCGAAGACGTGAAGCACGAGATTGAGAAGTTTTATTGAAAACTTCACTAACTTCCTATTTCTTTTTCTATTTATTTATTTATTTATTTATTTATTTGTCTATTTATTTTGCTTTTAATCTGAAGACCTTTATTATTCTGATAAGGTCCAAAATCCCTGTTTTTCTTCAAAATACTCTGTCTGAAAATAATCTAATCTTTAATCATAACTTCTATAAATTAAATAAGCACTAATATAAAAACTTTATAATTTTCTAGCAAAAGTTAATAAATTAAGAGGGTGTAGTATCTGTTGTAAAATTATAAACCTGTATATGGAGAGTCGGTGATGGGAACCATAAGCATCAGCTCCTGAACATATATTCCCTATAGTAGATCAAAATTGAAAAAATAATATTAGGTGCTGGGGGGAATGGGGCCTTCTGATTTTTCTATATACCTTCATTCAAAAGAAATGATGGAGTGAAAACAGAATGAAAGGGATTTTTAGTATCTTTAGAAAAGACGATCGAGCCTTTACAGGGCTTGAATCCGCAATAGTGCTGACCGCCTTCGTAGTGGTGGCAGCAGTTTTCTCTTATGTCGTGCTCGGGGCTGGTTTTACAACCTCAGATACCGCCAAGAAGACCATTGACGAAGGCGTCAAACAGACTACTTCTTCTGTAGAGCTTGCAGGTGATGTGATTGCAATAGAAGGAAATGAAGACAATGAAACAGCTGACGCAGTAGAGAAAATTCTTGTCACTCTTCAGCTCACAGCAGGGCAATCCGCAGTAGATATAGGAAATACTCAGGACGATGGAATGCTGGTAGTTTCTTATTCAGACAGTTCAAAGTATAGCAATAATTTGACTTGGTCACAGAATTTTATCGGAGCCAATGATGGAGACAGTGTACTAGAACAACATGAGAGAGTGGAACTGACTATTTTCACTCCAGAAAGTTGTTTGATAAATAAGTCTTCACCGGAAAACGCAGAGTTCAGAATTGAAATAAAACCAAAGGTTGGAGCAATACTCCCATTTTCTAGAGTTACACCTCCACAGATTGATCCGGTTATGAACCTGAAGTAACCCCGTAAGTAAGGGGATACTTCCCCTTTTACTGCTATAAAAACGAAAATTTTTATTTTCGTTATCAGGTGGTAAGTATGGAACTTGATAAAAGAGTTGACGAAATAGAAACTGACCTTAAAATCATGAAAGGGGAGATCAAAGAATTACTTATTGACATAAGAGATCTTGTGAATAAAAATGAAAATCCGTTCTGCAGCATCCCATGCCCTGAAACATTAAAAAACCCGGCACCGGCTAAAGATGAAACTGAATGTAACCAGCCAAACGTGGCCGGGAATGAAGACGCAGAATGCAGGCCTTGTGAAGGAGTTTCGGAAACAGAGAATCAAACTATACAGAAGAACGAAGATTCCCTGCAATCAGTCATATCAGACCGGAAAAGTCCTGTACAAAATATCAGGAAACAGGAAGAACACAGACCTGAACCTGAGAGCTTCCGGAAAATCGATACGTTTATGCTTGTCGAACTTATGCGCTGGGTGGACTATGCTGTCAGGACAGTAGGTCACGAGAACCTCGAAGGACTTCTGAACCTCTATGCTCTTACGGGACATCTCCCTGAAGAGACAAAAAAGATTATCGAAAACATTGCAAACCTCTCAATTGAAGAGCCCGCTGAAGAAGACAGGGTCAGTATGAAAGATAACATAACTGTACTTTCGCAGTTGAGTGCAATCCTGAGCCCTGAAGGCTTCAGGAAGAATATCCAGCCATTTTATGAAACTCCGGGCTGGAGAGATAAAGAAAATGAGAAAAAAACAGGGCTTGTCTCAGTTGAATTTAAGCCTCAGAAAGCTGAGAGGTCAAAACGAGCCGCTTCCGGTAAATCTGATACCAGGCGGCGCATTTGACGCAGGTAGATACATCTTCGTAAATCAAATCAAACTTTCATAAACTAAAATCAAATCTTCGTAAATTAAGATTCTATAATTGAGAAATTGTCATCTTTATTAACGGTATCATCTGGCATTGCCCATTTAGCATTGTCCTGTTTGATACAGCTTCAAATCATACATTGGCCAGCCTGATAAACCGGCTGATCAAAATCAAAATCAAAATCAAAATCAATTTCTCCGGTCCAAAGATCGGTAAAGTAAAGCGGGGGTCGAAAATTGGGTGGGGAATCGATAAGCTCTGCAATTCTGACAATAGCATCCGTCATTTGTGCATTCGGGTTTGTTTCAGCTGTCTACCCCTCCGTCATCTCTGCCGGAGACCCTATAATGAGCCGAACGGACTCTATGGGAGACCAGATTATGACAGATATTGAAATCCTGCATGAAGCAAGAGGGGCTGAAGGTACGGAAATTCATGTATGGATAAAAAATGTGGGATGTAAGGAAATACCCTCATACACACTTCCCGATTCAGACCTCTTTTTCGGAGAGGTCGGGAACTTTGAGCATATCCCCTATGACGAAAACGGGAATCTGGCCCCAGGGTGGAGTTATCTTATCGAACAGGGGGGGGACAGTGACTGGGATAAAGGGGAAACTCTATGCGTAAAAATTAAACCTTCAGGTCTGCCTGTAAGCGGGAAAAAATATTTCATTAAGTTCAATACATACAACGGGGTTTCTGAAGAGGCCTATTTCACGGTTTAATAAGGGGTTCGAGTGATGGGGTTCGGGTCAATAATTGCAGCAATGATTTCGGTTGCAACCATCCTTCTAGCCTCTTACGTCTGCTCTAAAGGGGGGTTTTACATGGCAAACGGGCTCTCAAATTCGGTTATTGAAATGCAGGAAAACAGAAATGAAATTCTGAAGACCGAAATAGAGGTTAAAGGTGCTGAAAACGTCTCCACAGATGGAGTGGACATTCTTGTATCCCTGAAAAACACAGGCTCGACAAAAATCGGGGACTTCACTTATATGGACATAATAGTTGCCTATCAAAATGAATCGAACAGCATGGAGACGGTATGGATTCCCTATCAGGAAGAAGTCCTTTGTGAAAACAACTGGACAAAAATGGGAATCATTCCGGATCTCATAAACCCCGGAGTTTTTGACCCGGGAGAGGAGATGGAACTGATTGTCCGGCTGAACGCTTCAGACCTTTCCGGCTATTCCAGCATTAAATGGCTTCTTGTGACTGCCCCGAATGGAGTAAAAGCTTCATGGTATTTCAAAGGATGATCTTTCAAGTCGAGTAAACATTATTCAAATATACTAATATTTAGAGATAGTAATAATCCGAGATATTAATTTCAGAGATAGTAATAATCCGAGACATTAATTTCAGAAATCGTAATTTCAGAGATAGTAATAATCCGAGACATTAATTTCAGAAATCGTAATTTCAGAGATTGTAATTTCAAAGACAGTAATAATCAAAGATAGTAATATTTAGAGATAGTAATATTCTGCGAATAACTCACACAGGCAACAAACCTGTTCCTGTAAAGCTGGCTGTAAAGCCAGATGCGAGAAGCCAAGGGACTTTTAAGGGACCTCAGGGATTGACAGGTCTGAGAAGGGGGGAGAGACATGGAAATAAACAAAGGGGAAGTAGCAGTATTAGGAAAAGAATTTTTTTGTGAAGAGGAACCTGGCTGCCTGATAGAAGAGGAAGAGAAAGAGCTTCTGGAGTTTATATCCTCCGGAAATCTGGAAATAGACAGGAGACTGGAAGGGGGTATTCCTGCGGGTTCACTCTGCCTCCTTGAAGGTGCAAATGACAGTGGCAAATCTATTTTTCTGCAGCAGATAATATGGGGAGCCCTTAACCAGGATAAAACTGTGCTTTTTTTGACAACGGAAAAGACCTCAAAAGAAGTCCTTAACCAGATGGAGAGCTTAAAGCGCGGGATTTCGGACTATTTCATAATAGGGAGGTCAAAGATATTTGAAATCAATGCAGGTTATGTTGAAGAAAACCCGCGTTTAAGTGAGAGCCTGCTGCAGGTGCTTCTCGAATGCATACAGAGATGTGAAGAAGAACTGGTCCTTATAGATTCCCTTACAATTTTTGCAGTTAATGCCTCGGAAAATGCGGTGTTAAACTTCTTTACGGAATGTGTAAAACTTTGTGACAGGGGAAAAACCATTCTCATCAGCGTGCACGGGTACGCTTTTTCGCAGGCGGTACTCTACAGGCTGAGGTCAGTTTGCAGCGCCTGTCTGGAACTCAGGATAGAGCAGGTTGGGGACCAGTGGATAAAAACTATGGAAATCCAGAAACTGAGGGGTGCCAGGAAAACTACGGGAAATCTGCTTAGCTTTGATGTGGACAGTGAATTCGGGCTGAAAATAATTCCTGTTTCAAAGATTAAAGCCTGAAAAAATGAAAAAAGCGTCCGGAGAGATGGTTCCCGGAAAGAAAAACCCGAATGAGGAATCTAGATGGAAGCTCTGCCTTTTAACCCGTTGCCTGCACCGGAGAATGGGGGGCGTTCCAGAAAAGAGGTATATGCAATCCTTTCTCCGGAAATGCAGGAGTTCGTTGGCAGGGAAGAAAATCACCATGTCCTTGATTATATTTGCAGGCTTCCAGCGGAAGAAATAGGATTTCCGGAGTTCTACCCGAGAATTTCCAGGTCCATGAAAAGCATTAAACGCCCCAATCTGATTTATCCTGCCGGAAAAGGGCTTGCTGTTCATATATATCCGGATAAGGAAGATGTAAGGAATTACTACATTCCCATAGAGCCCTGCCTGTTCCAAAAACTGGACAGCATGCTTGAGGAAGTGGAAAAATTACTCATTGACGTGATACATGACCAGGAAATTAATACAAATGACCCTGAGGAAAAAAAGAAACTTCTCGTAAAGGCTCTTGAAAAGACCTGTGATGTAAAAGAGAATTTGAAGGAAAAACCCGGAAAATCAGAAGAAAAAGGCGGACAAAATCAAAAAGATACAGATCAGAAAAAAAATAAGGAAAAAGATTCCCTGAAAGAAGGAAAAAATGACGGAAAAACCGGATTTCTCGGAAACCTTAAGGGAGCCGGTAAATTATTCGGTTCAGGAAAACCGAAGAAAATTTCCGTAACTCCTCAGGAATTCAATGCAATCAAATATCGGATGGTCAGGGATAAGGTGGGGATGGGAGTGCTCGAACCTTTACTGCTTGACTCAAACATAGAAGATATAAGCTGCAGTGGGCTTGGAAGGATCTTTGTTGAGCATAAGGTATTTTCGTCCCTTAAAACAACAATCTCGTTTGAGGAAATTGAAGAACTCAATTCTTTTGTCATACAGATGTCCGAAAAAGTAGGAAAGCCGATCACCTACAGGGACCCTATAGTAGATACGGCTCTTCCGGACGGGTCAAGGATTAATATCGTATTCGGAGAAGATGTATCAAAACGTGGGAGCAATTTTACCATAAGGAAATTCATGGGAGTCCCAATTTCAATCCTCGAACTTGTAGAGTTCGGTACAATTGACTATACGATGGCTGCATACATGTGGATGATGCTCAGGGCAGGGATGAACTGCTTTGTTTCGGGAGAAACAGCTTCCGGGAAGACCACAATGATGAACGCTGTGACTACTTTCCTTTCCCCGGATTCAAAAATAGTCTCTATAGAAGACACACCGGAATTGCAGGTTCCCCACAAGAACTGGACCCGTGAGGTTACAAGGACTACGAGGGACGACAGCGGGTCTGATGTTTCCATGTTTGACCTCCTGAAGGCAGCCCTGCGACAGCGCCCGAATGAGATTATGATAGGAGAGATCCGCGGGGTTGAGGGAAGTATAGCATTTCAGGCGATGCAGACAGGGCACCCGGTAATGTCAACGTTCCATGCAGCATCGGTTGAAAAACTGATCCAGAGGCTTACCGGAGACCCCATAAATGTGCCCAAAAATTATGTGGATAACCTGAATGTGGTTATTATCCAGAGTGCTGTAAACGTCCCCGGGAAAGGGCTTGGGAGAAGGGTACTGAGCATAAACGAGATAGTTGGCTATGATGCTGTGAACCAGGCTTTTAATTTTATGGATATTTTCAAATGGGACCCTTCGACAGACACGTTCAAATTCACGGGAAAAAACAACTCCTACCTTCTGGAACATAAAATTGCCCCGCGAATGGGGATTCCCGAAACTCAGGTCAGGAAGATATACTCTGAGCTTGACAGGAGGTCAAAAATCCTGAGAAAAATCCACCAGGCAAATATTACGAATTTCTATGACCTGTTTACTACCCTGATCCAGCTTGAGGAAGCGGGGGTAATATCATGAATTATGCAGAGATGGCCCCGTACTTAAAAATAAATTCTGCAAAACAGGGAGTTGAAGGGTATTTCAGCCTTGCCCGAAAACTGAAGAGCACAAAAGTCGTTGAAAGGGTCAATGATGATATGTTCTTCCTGCTGACGTATATGGCAGCTATCTCAACCGCGGATATCGAAAGGGACAGGATATTTGATTATGCAGGGAGACAGAAGGAGTATGAAGCTTCAAAATATTTCTGGCAGATACATATCCTTGCTTCAAAATGGGGATATGAGTATGCAAAAGCATGCAAGTACATTTCCCAGAAATTAAAGGATGCTTATCTTTCAAAACTGTTCGGCAGGATGGCAAACATCCTTTCGTCAGGAGAGCCTGAGAAAAATTTCCTCAAACAGGAAAAGATCACAAGGGAAGAGATCTATTCCAACGCATACGAAAGGAGCATAGAATCCCTGAAAAAATGGACTGACGGGTATACTGCCCTGATGGTTTCAGTAACTCTTGTTGTCACCATAATCCTTGTTTCGGTCATGATCTACAATATAGAGAACATAGAAACCATTGCGTTCCTTATTGTATTGCTGACTCTCTTCATATGCGGGCTTGCCCTTTACATAATATATAAGGCGGCTCCGGCAGAAAAGAAATTACATGCCCTCAGCCGTAAGTCCAGGGAACAGGAACGGATAAAGCTTCTGAGCCGGGTCCTGCTTCCTCTGGGTGCATTTTCTCTTACTGTCCTGATTCTGCTCGGAACCAGAAAAGAGTATATCCTGCTTGGAGTTCCGTTCTTTACTCTTCCGATAGGCGTCCTTGCGGTGGCTGATGACAGAAAAATAGATGAAAGGGACAGCAGTTTTCCTGCATTTATAAAAACTCTGGGAACCCTTGCCGGGACAACAGGAATCACTATAAGGAGTGCTATGGAAAACCTCGACCGGGAAACTATAGGCTGTCTCAAGCCAGGAGTCGAAGAACTTCACAAAGGCCTTTCCATGGGGTTTAAGTCCAGGCTCTGCTGGGAAAAATTCATAGGCGAAACAGGATCAGAGCTGATAAACAGGTCCTCAAGGATCTTTAACGATGCGGTCGAGCTGGGAGGCGATCCCGCTGAAATAGGGAATATAGTTTCAGCTTCAAGCCTGGCAATCGTCCTGCTCAGGATGAAGAGGCAGCTTGTAAGTTCCGGATTCAAGGGTCTTGCCTTAACCCTTCATGCTGTTATGGTCGGGCTTCTTATTTTTGTAATGGAAATAATTTCAAGGTTTAGCGGGCTTGTCTCAAAGATGAGCGAGGCTTATATGTCCGCAGAAGGGAGTATGAACGGGATGTCCGGAATGGGCATGAGCATGTTTAATGTGGCAGAAAGCGTGCCCCTGCTTTACAAATTCACTTTTTCCGTGATAATTATCCTGACAATTTCAAATACGCTCGTGGTGAAGATTGTAGAAGGAGGAGGAAATTACAAACTTTTATTCTATGGGGGGCTGATGTCCGGAATTTCAGGGCTCTGCATGATCCTTATCCCTCCGGTAGTATCCAGGGTGTTCACATTCCAGATATGAACGGAGTTTTATTCAGAAAAATAAAAATGTGCCTGAAAAAAGTAGTTTATAAAAAAAGTAGTTTATGAAAAGGGAATTTATGAAAAAAAGTTTATGAAAAAAGAGTTTATGAAAAAAGGAGTTATGAAAAAAGGAGTTATGAAAAAGGAGTTTAAAGAGAATTAAAGAAAGCGGCAGAAAAGATTTTTGAAATCGGGATTAATCAGAATTGTTGGGGGGTAAAGAAATGGAAAGTTTAAAAAATATAAGCATAGGCGGGTTAAGGGAACTGAAGGAAAACGGATTCAAGGGGCTGAAAATCGGCGGCTTAAAGAATTTAATAGTTAAGCCGGAAAAGCCCGGAACTGAATGCACAGGCATTGCAGATCTTGAGGATCTGGTAAAAAAGAGAGAAGATATTAAAAAAGAAATAGAAAAACTGAACCGGGAGAAAAAGGGAATAGAAACCCGGATTCATCTTATCCGGAAAACAGGAAAAGAGAAATGTGAAGAAATAACAGAATATCCCTGGAGAGAAGAAATATTTCCCCCTCTTCCGAGAAAAGAATATGTAAAAATACCTGAAACAATAGCCGAAACTCCTGAAGTTCAGGGAGATTCTGCACCTGGGGAAGGTTTTGAAATTTCAGAGGCAAAAGACAAAGGGATGAAAATAAAAGCCGAAGAGGCAAATAAAAAATCTGAAGATAATATATCTGAAAATGATGCATCTGAAGATAATGTATCTGAAATTAACACACCTGAAGATAATGTATCTGAAATTAACACACCTGAGGATAAGACACCTGAAAGCAGTACACCTGAAGAAAAGGTCTCACAAGATATGGCATCTGATATTATCCAGGCTGTGACTGTAGATATTGAGGGAAAAGGAGACAGGATAAACGTAATCGGGAAAAAAGACGAAGATACGGTTTTTCCGCAGAAAGAAGATAAATCAAAAACCGTGTCCTCTTTCTCAGCAGTGAAATTAAGTGAAAATAAGATCCCGGATAGAGATTCCAGCACCAGTCCAGCTGAAATGAAAAATACTGAAAGTAAGAACAACCCTGCAGCATGCCTGCTTGGAGAAAATCTGATTGAAGAGCTATTGAGCAGTGATGACCTGTGCCCTGAAGAAGAGCAGGGTTTTGTTAAATACCTGCAGGAACCGGAAATAGGAGAGCTGGTTAAAGAGCTAAAGGACATAAAGTCTCTTCTAACCAGGGAAAAAATTGCATGTTAAACCCGGTGAAGAGCCGAAATTAATAAAAAAACAAAAGAGAAAAGATGACGGGAACAAACCCGGCACATAAATTTTAAAAATATGTTCTTTGCAGGTATTTAAATATCAAAGTTATTTGTGTTCATGGAGATGGAAAAGCCCTTCCCTTGCCTTGCCAAGGAGTTTGTTTGCTTCCTCCATTTTGTTAGCAGCCTCAAGAATTTCTTCTGAAGCTTCAAGAAAACCATCTTTTTTGGCTTTCTGGGCCCATTCTCTAAAACTCTGTATATGGCTGTCGTTATGTTCAATCCAGTGTTCAATCAAATGGGAAAGGTTATCGTGACTAAGTTCTTCAGTTATTGTTATTCCCTCCTGTTTAGAAATATGGAATTCATGGTATAAATTTTATCTGGATTTAAGATGAATTTTCATACTGTTACCACGGAAGAAAAAAGGAAATATAAATATAGAGTGGAAAAGCCGTTGATTTGTTTCTTATTTTTTTGGAGAACTTCCGGGCTAGCTGGTAAAATCCCTGGATATGGTAATCAAACCCGGATCTGAGACAAAAACCGGTTTCAGGAAGAATCGAGAGGGCAGCCGTGAAGACTGCCTTTCAGATTTTTCTTCTCTTAGATTTTTTCTTCTCTTAGATTTTTCTTCTCTTAGATTTTTTCTTCTCTTAGATTTTTTCTTCTCTTAGATTTTTTCTTCTCTTAGATCTTTTCTTCTTTTAGATCTTCCTCGGGTCAGTGATTTCGCCTGTAAGTGCAGAAGCTGCTGCGGTTGCGGGAGACGCAAGATAGATAAAGCCGTCTTTTCCCATCCTGCCTTTGAAGTTTCTGTTTGCGGTTGAAACACAGACTTCGCCTTCCCCGAGAACGCCCTGATGAGCGCCAAGGCAGGGCCCGCAGCCAGGGGTTGCAGGGGTCACACCGGCTTTCAGCAGGATTTCCATTGTCCCGTTCTCGATTGCTGCAAGTAGGGTTGAGCGGGATGCAGGGATTATGATTGTCCTGACTGCAACCTTTTTTCCTTTCAGGACTGATGCTGCTACTTCGAGGTCTTCAAGCCTTCCGTTGGTGCATGTCCCTATAAAGACCTGGTCCACGTGAGTCCCTTCAACCTCCCCTACTGGCTTTACGTTATCCACCTGGTGCGGGCAGGCGACCTGGGGTTCTATGTCTCCGGCATCATAAACAAACTCTTTAAGATAAGAAGCATCAGGGTCTGAATACACAGGTTCATAAGGAGCAACTGCCCTGTTTTTCAGGAAATCAAAGGTCTTTTCGTCGGGAGGGACTATTCCGGTCTTTGCTCCCATCTCGATTGCCATGTTGCAGAGCGTCATCCTGCCGGCAACAGAAAGTTCGCTGATTGCCTGCCCGTAAAACTCAACTGCTTTATAGGTTGCACCTGCAATCCCGGTTTTTCCTATCAGGTAAAGGGTGAGGTCTTTTGCGTAAACGTGTTTGTTAAGGCTTCCTTCAACTGTCATCCTGAAGCTTTCCGGCACCTTGAACCAGAGCTTTCCCGTAGCAAAGATTTCAGCCATATCGGTTGCCCCGACTCCAGTTGCAAAAGCCCCGAAAGCCCCGTATGTGCAGGAATGCGAGTCAGCCCCGACGAGCAGTTTTCCAGGAAGTGCAAAGCCGTTTTCAGGAAGAACCTGATGGCAGATCCCTTCTCCTATTTCATAGAAATTGGGTATGCTCTGTTCCCTTACCCATTCCCTTATCTCTTTTTGCAATGTAGCTGAGGTCTCGGTGTTTGCAGGTGCTATGTGGTCAAAGGGGATCACAATCTTTGAAGGATCCCAGACCTTTTCCATCTCCATTTCCTTAAAAGCATTTACCGCAAGTATTGATGTGCCGTCGTGCGCCATTGCGTAGTCCACATCTGCCAGCACAAAATCATTAGCCTTTGCCTCTTTTCCTGCTGCCCGGGAAAAGATTTTTTCGCTGATTGTTCCCAGAAGTAAGCCTCCTTTCCAATATTGAATGATAATTTACGATAGTGAAATGATAATTTACGATAGTGAAATGATAATTTACGATAGTGAAATGATAATTTACGATAGTGAAATGATAATTTACGATAGTGAAATGATAATTTACGATAGTGAAATGATAATTTCAGATAATCAAATAATAATGAATGGTATAGTGAAGAAATTAAGGCTTTAGAACTCATTATAACGAAATATATATACTTAATGGATTTGGGGATTTAGACGCTTCAAAAGAAATTTAAGTTATATTTCTCTTAATCTGCCCTGCGAAGTGTTCTGAGCGCCGGGATACTGTGGAGTAAAAAGTTTTATGCCTGCTCAAAACACTTATTATTGCAGCCTGGAGATTAGTAAGTCTCTTTTAATGGGGATCTTCTCGTGATAGTAATTCGGAAGCGGTCTGCTAATTGAAGTCCTCAAAAAGAGCACTGAAACAGGTTGTGAGAGGAGGTTTAATATGACGTCAAAATTGATGGACTACTTTAACAAACAGCCCAGAATTGGGGTTCTAAGCACATCGACTAAAGACGGAAAGGTAGATTCGGCTGTTTTCGGCTCACCCCATATGATTGATGAAAATACCGTTGTAATTGCAACAGGCAAGAACAGGACATTCTCAAACCTTCAGGAAAATCCTTACGCAATGTTCCTCATCATGGAACCAGGAGCTGAGATTATGGATTGGAAAGGGATCAGGGTTTATATGAAGATGAAGGAATCTGCGACTTCCGGAGAGATGCTTGACATGATCAAAGGTCAGATCGCAAAAATAGCCGGAGAAGAGGCGGCAAAGATAATATACGCAACTGCCACCTTCGAAATTATTGAGCTGAGGCCTCTCGTTGATATGGGGCAGGGCTGGGAGAACTCTATCTAAGTTTTCAAAAATTATATAGATAAAAATAACAAATCAAAGTTGTTGTGGCGCGCCCGGCTGCAAGTAACGGGTATCATGCGACCGTTCTGGTTATAGTGGCTATTAAAAATCAAGAATTTTTATATCCGATATTTTTCTTTTTTTCAATCCCTATCTTTTCCAAATATACAAGTTCAACTTTGCTGCCCAGCAGCTCCCGCCTGAACTCCTGTTACCCCAGTTTATGATGGAGGTGAAGATTTCTGATCTATTCGATCCTGTGAAGAGTTTAAATCGAGCTATATCCCGATAAATAAGTTCAACCTCTGTCATCAAATGCGTGCCTATCCCTTGATTCTGCCATTTCGGGTGCATAATGAGCCTTCCTATGTGGCAGGTATCACCCATAATACGAGTTCTTACACATCCTATGATTAAGTGCTCGCTGACGGCTTTGAGGAACAGATGAGTTTTGAACCCCTCTGGATCTCTTCTACGGTTTGAAGTAAAGGTGGAATGGTCCAATCATTATATATTTGAGCCTCACTCTGATATGCCAGTTTCTGAAGGTCTAAGATTTCGATAGCGTCTTAAAATGTCACCTGAAAAATTTTGATCTTTTCCAACATGGATCTCACTCCAAACTTTAAGGTTAACAAATTTAACGCAGATCTTAATATGCTATAAACCTGGGAAATAGTATAGTTGAATTATCTACAGGTTACATTTTTGCAGAAAAACAAAGTAAACTCAAAAATATACGGAGTGCAGAGAAAAAGCGGCACTTTTACTTTTCGTATTCAAATTCTCCCAGTTGCATACCCGGTGCCTCTCCCGGACGGACTGTAAAGCCGTGCTTCTCATAAAATTCGGCTTTTCCGGGTGCTGCAAACAACCAGACCCTTTTTATATTTGCTTCCTGACACTTTTTAGCCAGCTGTCTTAAGATTATACTTCCTACTCCTTTATTTTGATGGTCTGGCATTACAATTATATCGCAGACAAAAGCATACAGGACTCCGTCTGAAAGCAAACGACCACAGCCAACAATATTCTCATTTTGATATGCTGTTATCCAGTACCAGGTATTATCAAACACTTTTTTCAATTCATCTTCAGAAACTCTCAGAATTGGCATCCAGCCTGTGCTTGAGAATAATTGAAAATACTCCTCAAAGGTAGGAGGACTCGTTTTGTATTCAATACCTTTCATTCTTTACTCCTGCAACATTTACTTTAACAACTGGAACCACAATCAACATAAAAGAAATATATTCTTTTTGTCCATATTTGTAAATTTGTTTTTATTGAACGACTTTATCTTATCCTTCATGGATTTTGATCATATTTTCATCAATAGATCATCGAAGTCCTTCCTGGTATACAGATTAGCAGAGTAAAAAGTTTTAAGCATACTTAAGACGATTATTATTGCAGCCTGCAGATTAATTATGGTCCTTTTCATGACAATATTTTGTGACCAGACAGCTTCACAAACTCAACTCTTAAAGGAAAAAGAGCTAAAACAGGCTATTAGAAGAGGTTTAGATATGACATCAAAATTGATGGATTATTTTAATAAGCAGCCAAGAATTGGAGTTCTCAGTACAGCGAGTAAAGACGGAAAGGTAGATTCAGCTATTTTCGGCTCACCCAATATGATCGATGAAAAGACCGTTGTAGTTGCAACAGGTAAGAATCGCACGTTTTCAAACCTTCAGGAAAACCCTTACGCGATATACCTGATAATGGAACAAGATACGGAATGGAAAGGGATCAGGGTTTATATGAAGATGAAGGAATCTGCAACGTCAGGGGAAATGCTTGATACGATTAAAAGCCAGATCGCAAAAATGGCCGGGGAGGAGGCTGCACAGATGATGAATGCAACGGTTACCTTCGAGGTCATTGAGCTAAGGCCTCTCGTTGATATGGGACAGGGCTGGGAGAACTCGATCTGAGTTTTCAAAAGTGATGTGAATCAAAATAAAAGATTAAAAAATCGGAATAAAAAAATCGAAATAAAAAAAGTGACCGGTTCAACTTTAAATCAGGTTTTTAGATTATACCGGCCTTTTCAAGAAAACCTTCCAGAGGCACGGAATGAGTCTGGAAACCGCATACTTTGTAGGGGTCTGCTCCCATTGAGAGGGCTACGAACTGGGCAATATTCATGTGGACCATATCGTATTTTACCCCAAATTCTTTTTCAATCACAGGCTGGTAGCGGTCGTACTGGATATGGCAGTTCGGGCACATATGGAGCATTAATTCCACACCTGCTCTCTGGAGGCTGTCCAGTTTTGCTTTGGTAACCTGCAATGAGGTGTTTTTGTTAAGGTGGATCTGCGAAAAACCCATCCCGCAGGTAAGGGAGCGGTCTTCGTACCACCTGACAGGGGATGCCCCACAGGCGGCAGCCACTGTATCAATAAGCTGGGGGTTTTCCGGATTTCCGATCACATCAAGATATTTGACCTTATAGTAGTGGCAGGCGTGGTGGGCAGCTGTTTTAACCCCTGAGAAGTCGACTTTCTTTTCTTCCTTAATCTGACCAGCTTTACTCAGGAGGACCTCAACGGCATGATAGAAGTTAGCCCGCGGGTCCATATCGCCTTTTTCGTAAATAAGGTCGTCAAAGCCTTTTTCTTTAAATATGGAATTGACCTTATCCCGGACCTCGGCATTGTTGTTAAGGAGTTCACATGCTTCCTTGTTTACTGCATAACAGGTTGAACAGAGGCAGGTAATGTTCGGATAACCGCACTTCCTGGCGACTGCGAAGTTTCGGGCTGCAATTGCTGCTGTTGTGAGCCCTTCAAATACATCTGTGTAGTGCCCTATACCTGTGCAGCAGGACTGCTCGTCGTTTATGCAGTAATCCACCCCAAGCCTGTCAAACACGTAAGCTGTAGCGGTTTCTATTCCGGGATATTCCTGTCCGACCATGCAGCTTTTAAACAGTAATAGCTTCCTGTCCGGTATACTCTCTATCGCTTTCAAAGCAAAAGTCTCCGTTCTTTTTTTCTTTATCACTGCAGTCTGCCTTCAGGAACCCGTGAAGTTTTTTTTCCTGTATCCCTGCTTTAATCCACTTTTCCCTTTCAAAATAACCTGTGCTCTCAAGAATAGTCTGAACCTCTCCATGCGTGTCCCTAACATCCCTGGGGCTGAGCCCTAGCTCGGAACGGATTGGCTCAAGGTTTCTTTTAATCCCAATCCAGCGCTCTCCAAGGTCTCTTTCCATATTCTTTATGCCTGCACCCGGGACTTTGCTGGCTCCATTTTCTCCAAGGCATTCTCCTATCTCAAGGAAATAGGCAAGCTTCTCAATTCCGATACCCTCGTTGATGGCCATCTGGCGCAGTACCTGCACGATTGTGACAGGGCTGTTGTTCCTCGGGCAGCGCATATTGCAGGAATAGCAGTAAAAGCAGGACCAGATCATCTCTGATTCAAGTACACTGCGATCGTTTTCCAGCACTTTTTTTACTATTTGCCTCGGGCTGTAATCCGTAAACCGGGCTGCAGGGCAGGAGGCTGTGCAGGCTCCGCACTGGATACAGCGGTCAAGTCCCAGAGATTCAGGGGTTCTGATGCTCTTTTTTGCTGTCTCTGCAAGAGTACTGCAGTTAGGAGTATCATATTCGTTTACATATGGAATCATTTTATCATCTCTCCTTCCCGGGCAAGGCTGGTAAAAGTTCCTGCAAGCCCTTTGATATTCGGAACATACGCTTTTTTGAAATGGATCCTCTTTCCTGAATCTCCAAGTTCTTCTTTGAGTTTTTCGAAATGGCTGACAGTAAGAGGATATATCACTTCAGCTCTCGGGCTGTCAGGCGGGTCTTCCACAAAAAGAACAGAAGACGCCCCATGCCTGAATGCATGCAGCACCAGGTCTCTGTCAACTACCAGGCAGGTAGGAACCTTGATCAATTTAACACTTGAAGGATATGTGAGCACACTGTTGCCGATATTGTCACAGGTAAGGGAAGATATCCCGCTGTTCACAAAGCCAAGTACGTCCCCTTCTTCAAGAACGCCTTCTAGCTCGGCCTTTAGCTGGGATTTCGTAAAACCTGCAATCTGGACAGCCCCCTCCCTGCAGAGTTCGGTACAGTACCCGCAGCCTGTGCATATAAGCGGGTCAAGAACAACCCTTCCGTTTTCATTTATAGAAAGGGCATCAAACGGGCACTTAACACATTCCCCGCACCGGGTGCAGAGCAGCTGGTTTATGGTTGCAATTTCGTTATCCAGCACCTTCGGGCTGTCTGTAATGAAAGCCCTTGCTCTTACGGCTGCAAGTCCTGCCTGCGCAATTGTGTCAGTAACATCCTTGGGGCTCTGAGCAGTGCCGCAGACAAAAATCCCGTCAAGAGAACAGTCCACTGGCTTTAGTTTGGAGTGCCTCTCTTTGATGAACCCGCTTTCGTCCTGGCTGAGGTTCAATACACTGGCAATCTTCTTTGTCCCCGGAGATGGTACCATAGCTGCGGAAAGTACTACCATGTCAGCAGGGATTTCCTTTATTTTCTGGCTAAGGGTGTCTTCAACCCTTACAACAAGGCTCTTATCCGGTTTTTCAATGACTTCTGCAGGCCTTCCCCTCACAAAGTTAACCCCGGTCTCCTGGACTGCACGGTAGTAGTTTTCGTAAAAGCCAAAAGCCCTCATGTCAATATAGCAGATCGTGATTTCCGTTTTCGGATACCTTTTCTTTATCAGGCTTGCATGCTTCAGGGCTGCCATACAGCAGTACCTTGAGCAGTAGCGGTTTCCTCCTTCTTTTTCGTCCCTTGAACCAACACACTGGATCATGACTATCCTTTCTGGGGTTTCAACCTCAAAGGGGTGGTCAGACGAGCTTTCGCACCTTGAATCACATGTTGAAGGAGCAGGGTCGCTGGAAGCTTTGCTGAAATCGGAGATCCTGAGAAGTTCCCCTTTTGTAGGTCCATTGATGCCCAGGACTCTTGCAAGTTCCATCTGGGTAAGAACATTTTCAAAAATTCCATACCCGTACTGGGGTTTCTGGGAAACGTCATACTCTTCAAAGCCTGTTGCAACGATAACTGCACCCACATTCAGTTCTATGATTTCTTCTTTCTGGGAGAAATCGATCGCTCCTGTTTTGCAGGCTTCTGCACACTTTCCGCAGTTTTCCCCTTTTAACCGCAGGCAGCTGTCAGGGTCAATGAAGTAAACCTTTGGGACTGACTGAGAGAAACGAAGAGAAATTGCCTTTTTGTCCATATAGCCGCAGTTGAACTCGTCTTCAACAGAGACAGGACAGACCCTGCTGCACTTCCCACATGCTATACAGTTGTCTTTCACATATCTCGGTTTCTTTTTTAGCCTGACAGTAAAGTTTCCTGCACTTCCGCTAAGCTTTTCTACTTCCGTCCAGGTCAAAAGAGTAATCCTTGGGTGGGCTGCAACCTCATTCATAAGGGGGCTGAGCGAGCACATCGCACACTCTTCCGCAAGCTTATCAGGAGAAAAGATTTTCCCGATTTTAGCCATCTGCCCGCCTATGCTTGAGTCTTTCTCCACAAGGAAAGTGGGAACCCCGTTATCTGCAAGGTTAAGAGCAGCCGTGATCCCTGCAATCCCTCCGCCGATAACAAGAACCTGCTGGGCAATGTCTACTTTTATATCTTCCAGCGGCTCTATGTTTTCCAGGCGCTTCAGCTTGGCTTTAAGGAGGGAGAGAGCTTTTTCAGTAGCTCCTTCTCTGTCAGGGTGCACCCAGGCACACTGTTCCCTCAGGTTTGCAATCTCAAGCCCTGCCCTGTTCAATCCGGTTTCCTGTATGCACTTTTTGAAAAGAGTGCCGTGTTTGGAAGGAGTACATGAACCTATTACCACCCTGTCCACATGCCCTTCCGAAATTTTCTTTTTAATCAGAGCCTGTCCCTGGCTTGAACACAGGTATTCATAATCATAAACTGAAAAACCTTCTGCCTTTAGGGTCTTTTTCACTGTATTGATATCAACGTGTTCCGAGATATTCCCGCTGCAGTGGCAGATAAATACAGCAGCTTTGTTCAACCCGTCAGTAGTCCCGTCAGTCATTATACTAAATCTTTCAGGGATTTGTATATAAGACTTGCCAGAAAAGGTATACTGAATGTCTCAAAAAGGACAATTTTTTGATAGTTGTTGCAGAAACAGGGCAGTTTTGGCAAGAAAAGAGGAATTTTGATGTTTATGTACAGTGTTAATCTCAGGTCAACTTTCTTAATAAACATCTTAATTGAACAGCTATCCCGGGAAATATCTTAACCGGATAAGTATAAGATATTTGTTTTAATCCTATATATACCTGAACAAAGAACTGAAAAAGGTTCCGCTTAAAACCATTATTAATGACTATTCCTTAACCAGTTGATTACTAAAGCTTTTAAATTAATTTAGTGTTTCCCATTGTCAAAAAGTTATTATATACATATTATTATATATAGGGAGAGAGTATTATAATTATTTAAACCAACTGAGATGCCAGGTTTTTCAGGCACTGTCTCAGATTTTAAATTTAAAAATAGAAATATATTAAGCACAGAAACAAAAATAGTCATTTGAATTGCCGTTAAAAAATCACTGGCAATTTTTAAATGTCCGGTAAACCATAAAATTATTCGTTTAAAATAATATATTTCTATTTATCTGATGATACTGGATAAGATAAGATACCGGAATAGACTCAAGGAAATTACCGGTATAAACGGCAGATGATAGTTGTGGCAGATAATGGGCTAACATTAGAAGGCAATGATTTTAAAATGGGAGAGGTAGAGTACGAAATGGTCGAGCTTCTAAGGAGGCTCAATATAAACAGGCCTGTCGCCCTGACCCTTGCATGTCTCTCAAAAGGGGAAGAAATTTCTTCCCAGTGTATAGAAATGGTATCAGGTCTAAGGCAACCTGAAGTCAGCATTGCAATGCGTTACCTTCGTGAGAACGACTGGGTAGACATGAGGGAAGAAAAAAAGAACCACGGCAAAGGCAGACCTGTAAAGCTCTACAGGCTGACGGTCCAGATGGAAACGATTATCAACACAATTGAAGAAAGCGTCATTGCTGAGAGCAAAACTATTCTCCAGAACATAGAACGTCTCAAGCATCTATCCTGAAAAATCGGCGAAAAAGACAGGTTAAAGCAGTTTTTTCTTTAAAATCACATATGCAAAAAGTATATTCTTAAATCAAAAATACGATTATATCAATGGGAAATTCCTCTCCACACCCGAGAGGTTAATTAAAACCTTCTTATTCTTTTTTACCATCTCTTTTTTACTTCTGTGCTGTTTTGAGATACCAGAAAAATATTTGTCAACCACCCGGAGTTCCAGTAATCACCTGTGTTTTATTCCATTTTTATATATTTTTGATTTATTCCATTTTATACATTTTTTATCCATTCCATTTTATACATTTTTTATCCCGTTAAAACAGTTTAACGTTTCATTTACTCAAACCAGCTATTTAATAAAGTTTTTTCATTCAGTTGTCTATCTGCCATCTGTTTGTCTACCATTATGACTTCATTGTTAACATCATTAACTTCTTATCACTACTTCCAGGCCATATCAATAGCGCTAACTTCATAATCAATATTATTGCATTACTTCGGGATCACAAGTATTTAATCAAAAAAGTTTATGGTTTTCATCCACATTTTCATCTTTTAGAAGTTTCTTCAGAAAATTTATTTCTATGAAAGGTTCTGAAAATTCAGTTTTATTTTTATTTAATGTATTTAAAAGCAGCTTTTTAGAAAAACAGAGAAAAATATTCTTAAATGCAATTTTTAGTGAACTAAAACTGTTTTTTAAGGCAAATAAAGCTTTTTAATTACGCAAAAATATAAATTTTACGCATAGATATTTTCATATATGACTAAATTATATTAATAAGAATTAGGTTGAGGCACTTAAGTATATTTATTAAGAAGAATGCCCTGGAAAGGTTAACCTCTGTTAATTGAATAAAACATGATGAATAGCCTTATTCAAAGTAATGTTAACCGGAGTAACAGTATAAGATATAATTATAATTTAGAATATATTAAATTTAAAACATAAGTAGATATTTATATTAATTCACTCTATAATGGTTCTTCGGGTGATTTTAATGGTAGATGAAAGTGGTTCAGCTATAGAAACTACTGACATGACAAATGAAACCCCTATATGTATGGGGTCAAGCGAATACGAAATGATTGAATTGTTCAGAAAGATTAATGTCAGCAGGCCAATTGCTCTTACCCTAGTGTCTTAGCAACTTAATTATGGTGCATAATGCTTGGACATTTTCTCATCAGCAACTTTTCTCGTAAACTTCCAGTTGATCTTACTTTCATGTTCATTTCTTCTCTTTGTCCATGCACCCACTTCGTGGGTAAGTGTCTGCATATCTCCGATCCTTCTGTCTGTACATTCAATATCCATTACATTGATCTCTATTTCTGCAGCATTAAGCCAACTTGCATGTTTTGGTGTGTAATGGAATTCTATCTTGTCCAGAATCTTTTTTGCTTCCTCTTCGCTGAATGTTTCGTAGAATGACTTTTCTTTATGGATATTGAGATTATCCGTAACCAGTCGGATGACTTCAGCTTCAGAATATTTTTCAGTAAGGAGAATTTTCACGAATTGTGCAAAATCCTTCATAGTTCTTCTTTCGGTGACTTGAGTCACCCTTTTTCCTGCTTTAAATTCTACTGCCACGAATACATTTGCGGTTCCATTCCTGACATATTCGTAATCATATTTTTCTGGACTTCCAGGTTTCATTGGGATAGCTTTCCTCTTATCTCCAAGAAGTTGTTTTGGTTTCTCGTCAAGGCATATGAGAGGTTTTTTCGGGTCATATTTTTCTTCATAGAGGTTGAGAATGTTGTACATTCTTTCTCTATACTCGGCATTTATCTTTTGAATGCACCACATCCGTCTTAACCAAGGTTTAGTTTTGCTTTTTTTAGAATAAGCCGGATGCTCTCCTTGTTTATTGTTTCAAACCCTTCTCTCATCTTCAGTTCTTCAGTAAGCAGTACAAGTGTCCACTTTTTTCTTCCATCAGGAGGTTTGGTACATGCTTGCGCTATGATTTCAGCCGTGTGCTTTTCGGTGTATTTTATAGGCTGGCCAGTTCTTGTTTTATCTTCAAGAGCGCTTTGGAGACCTTCATCCAAGTACCTTTTCTTGATTCGCCCAACAGTATTCCTACTAACATTCAATATCTCTACGATCTCGGTGTTCTTTTTATTCTTGTTGGCAAGTAACAGGATTCGTGCTCTTGTTAGTTCTCGTGCACTTTTCTGTCCCTTTTTAACAAAGTCTATGAGGTACTGCACCTCATCTTCTTCAAGTTTTATTTTTGCCATGAATGAAGATACAGATGGGATTCAAAGTTTATAATAATGACTCAAAATTAAGTTGCCATGACACTAGCCTGTCTTGCAAAGGGAAGGGAAATCTCTTCCCAGAGCATTGAAATGGTGTCTGGCCTGAGACAGCCGGAAGTCAGTGTTGCAATGCGCTACCTCCGCGAAAACAACTGGATTGATATCCGGGAAGAAAAGAAATCAAAAGGTAAGGGCAGACCGATCAAGCTGTATAGACTTACAGTCCCTATGGACCGCATTGTCAGCAAGATCGAAGAAGAAATCATAGCCGAAAGCAAACTTGTGCTGAGGAACATAGAACGCCTGAAGCACATAGCCTGAAATTTATGAAAGGGAACGGAATGGGGTCAGAGTCGGGTGCAAGCTCCCATACAGCAAATTGCGTTAACCACTTTATCTGAAAGCCATTCTGAATTAAGGGGACTACCCCTACCCTAACTTTTTTATTAAGGGCAATTTTCTTGCAACAACTTTTCTTCATAATGTTTCTACATCAATCGTTTTTCACAACGTTTCTACATCAATTTTCTCAGTAACTTTTCTACATTAGTTTCTATATTGCCAAGGTTATTGATTCAAAATTATGGCCAGCAATAGATTTTCAATCCCGATACTTTCTGAGTCAAAGCCAGCAGAAGGGTATTCTAAAATACCTGTAATGATGCAAAAGAAAATAATAAATTTACAGGATCAGGATAACAAATTTAGACCAGGGTAGAAAATTTAGACCAGGATAGAAAATTTAGACCAGGATAGAAAATTTAGACCAGGATAGAAAATTTAGACCAGGATAGAAAATTTACAGGGAATCGGGATTAAATATAGTAAAAAAGTATATGGGCCCGCTGCGATTCGAACGCAGGACCTCACGGTTATCAGCCGTGCGCTCCACCAGGCTAAGCTACGGGCCCGAAAGGAATACATATATAATTTAATACCCTGAACTCTCCGAAAAGAGGTCATTGAATTGTGGTGGGCCCGCTGCGATTCGAACGCAGGACCTCACGGTTATCAGCCGTGCGCTCCACCAGGCTAAGCTACGGGCCCAGATGTCAGGTTATTTCGAATTATCAGAGTTGAAAGGCTTTTTTAGGGAAAGCGTCCCAATCCGACAACACTTCTAATACTCGATTTACTACTTATAACTTTTGCTCGAATATTTGGGATTCTGCATATCCTAAATTTTATTTACAGGAAGCTGAGCCCCTATGGCGACAGTTTTATATACGATATTGAGTGTATGAGGAGTGCTGACAAAGCAAAAGCACAACATGGGCCGGTAGATCAGGGGAAGATCGCTACCTTGGCATGGTAGAGGCCTCGGGTTCAATTCCCGACCGGTCCACTTAAAAATATTTATATTCGATTTCTCTTTTTAAATTGTTATTAAAATTTGATCTCTCTTTTTAAATTGTTATTAAAATTCGATTTCTTTTTTGAATTATTATTAAAATTGACTCAGTTCCAAAATCTAGTGATTTTTGATTTTTATGGTTATCACTAGATTTTGGCATTGTGTCTTAAAATTCGTTTTTAGATTATTATTAAAGATTATCTCCCTGGGAATTGTTTTACTATAGTTTGCAGTGATTACAGAATGATTCACTTTATAGCTGTCAATTCCGGAAGAATACCTTTTTTAACAAAAAAGTATGAAAAATGAAACGCAGTGAAACGTTTCATTTTACTTTTCGCCTTATCATTTTGGAATCGTTTTATAAATCAATATACATATCAGGCTTAATAAGAGAATGCCTGCTATGCTGTATACAGGAGAAGCATCAGGGAATTTCATTTTTTCTTTCTGTCCCGAATTCAGCCCGGCATTCGGTCCCGCAGTTCCATCATCTTCTCCCTGCAGAGCCCGCGTTTCCAGCCCGTTTTCCTCTCTGGAAATATTCCCTGCACTACCTGCCGCCTCACCTGTTATCACAAAAAAGGAGAAGCCAGGGACATGGGCTATGAAATACAGAAATTTATCATCTTCCTCTGAGAGTTTAGCTTCAAGTTTCGACCATTTTTTATCGCTGTACCTGTTCAGTACAATCGAGTCCGGGTCAATGTTTTTATCCCGAATCCAGGATTTTTCAACTTTGAAACAGATAACCGGATTTTCAATATTCTTTGAGCTTGCAAACCCGCTGTTTCCCACCCACACGTTAAATGATTTGTAAGTCTCTCCTCCAGGTATTTTAGAAACAAGTGTGGATTTGCTTTTTAATTCTTCTACGATTGTTGTGGTCTTTCCTGCATTCTTCTTGGGGTCAAATCCCACATATACTACACAAGTAGCATTCTTTGTGAAATCAAACTTTACAGCCTTGCCGTTTTGAATGAAAGTCTGTGAAATTTCTTTTGTTTTAACGTTTCTTGCGGGTTCGGGAGATCCACCACCACCGCCTCCGCCACTGCTGCTTCCGCTGCTGCTCCCTCCACTGCTGCTCCCTCCACTGCTGCTCCCACTACTGCTGCTTCCTCCACTACTGCTTCCTCCCTCATTGCTCCCATCGTTGCTGCTTCCTCCTGAATTGGTCGCTTCCAGCACAATTATTGTAGCAGTCTTTGAAGCTGTCCCATTGGAATTGCTTACTGTCAGATTCGAGGTGTAAGTTCCTGCAGTATTATACACATAAACAAAACTTGCTTCACCTGAGTCTTTTATTCCGTCACCGTTAGCGTCCCAGCTTCTTGAAGCTGCATTTTGTGAAAGGTCTGTGAATAAAACAGACAGGGGAGGATAACCGGTGGTGGTATTGGCGTTGAAATTTGCTGCAGGGAGGATAGGAGCTTCTTTTTTCAGCACGGTTATTACAGCGGTTTTTGTAGAAGTCCCGTTTTCATTGATTACTGTCAGGTTGACAGTAAAGTCTGCGGGGTATCCATACACAAAAACCGGATTCTGTTCTACAGAGTCATATTTCCCATTGTCGTTAAAGTCCCATCTCCAGGAAACCGCATTTTTCGAAAGGTCTGTAAACGCGACAGTAAGAGGGACACTCCCATACGTTGTATTTGCCCTGAAATCTGCTTCAGGAAGTACAGGCTCAGTCTCCGTCCCTGGGGTTACCAGGGGCAGATAATCAATCTCTTTTTCATCAATATAATATGGTTGCTCGGCTATGCCATCTCCATTTAAATCGTAATGCGTCTGGGAAAAGCCTTTGCCATCAGGTTTTGCCCAGTAATTTCCTGCAATATAAGGGCCACCTACAATATTATTCTCTGCGGTTCTGGTAGTATTCCACATGTCTGGAAAATCATGATACTCCCCGAAAATTATATTGTTAGAGTTATAAAAATTATTATTGTAAATCGTACTACCACCGTGTCCGTTATGGAAAATTCCAGACTCTTTATTGGACGTGATAGTGTTCCCCACAATTGTGGCACCGCCTTCGTACATCAGGGCTATACCCTGACCATTTTCCGCAATTATATTGCTCTCAATTTGTGGATACCCTAAATCTCCCACAGTGATGCCTGTGCCACATTTTGAAACCCTGTTGTTGTTGATAATAGCGTTGAAATAACATTCGCCGACATAAATTCCAGTCCCACAACTTGAGATATCATTATCATTTATTGTAAAGGTGGAATATATATTCGTGTCAATGCCGGTGCCGTGGTCCAGTATTATATTATTTTCAATTATACTGTCAGCGTATTCTTCAAGTGCTATGGCGTAAGAACTGCCAGTGCCCTTCAGAGTGAAACCTTTAATGGCTATTCTCTGTGCGTTTTGCGTAAGATAAAAGCCATTTCCCTGAATTACCGTGTCCTCAGGATTTTCTGATTGAGACTGAATTCTTAAACTGGATGTATCGAGGGTAATATCCCCCTCGTAAGTACCGGGATTTACAATTATAGTATCCCCGTTAACTGCGGCGTTTACCGCAGACTGGATAGTCGTATAGTTTCCTGTTCCGTCGTCATCAACATAAAGCGTCATAGCTGCCGTACTGCCAGTAATAACCTGAAATGCAAGAACCAGCGTGAATAAGATAGATAATTCTCTTTTCATCTTCCACACGAGAAAAACCCCTGAAAACTTCTTAGCACATGAACTGCAGTGGTAACTCAAATCCCATTTCCAGCCGAATAAGTACCAGCATGGTTACGATTTTTAATTTGAAGGGTAAAAATACCTGAAACATACTTTTTAAGTTTCAGAAATAATTTATTTTACGAAATTGGCAATAAGATATAAAATTAACTAATTTTATCTGTGTGACCGGAAAATTAAGGTAAGGAGCTCTTCCGGCTTGATGTGCAGCACAGAATTACCAGTCATGGCAGCCATCCTGTGAGAGCTGCCGGATTTGAAGCACGCTACATTTTAAATATTTAAAAAATATAACTGGCATATATGCGGAAAGTTACTGCAGCGATAATAGGACTGGTTCTTTTTTCTTTTATTCTTTCAATCTATTTTTATCCTCACGTCCCTGACCAGATGGCTACTCACTGGGACTCTCAGGGAGAGGTAAACGGCTATATGTCAAAGTTCTGGGGGTCCTTTTTCATGCCCCTCCTGATTACGGGGCTTGTAATTTTGTTCCTGGTAATTCCGAAAATTGACCCGAGAAAAGAAAACATAGAAATGTTCAGGAAACACTATGAAGGATTCAGGCTAGTACTGATCATTTTCCTGGTCCTGGTCCATCTCCATATACTTCTCTGGAACACAGGAACTCAGATAAGTCCCAATGCCGTGATTCCGCTCGGTATGGGGCTTCTATTCTATTATGCAGGGGTTCTTACGGAAAATGCAGAGCAAAACTGGTTTATAGGCATCAGGACGCCCTGGACTCTTAGCAGTGAGAATGTATGGAAAAGGACAAACTGTCTTGGAGGGAAATTATTCAGGATAGCAGGAATAACCGCATTCTCAGGAGTTTTTTTCCCTGAATATGCAATCTACTTCATCCTTGTTCCTGCAGTCATTGTAGTCGTGATTACTGTTGTTTACTCATATCTCGAATATAAAAAAGAACTTAAAGAAAAATAAGCAGAGTTAAAAAACAGCCAGTAGAGAAGATGGATAAGAATCCAAATCCTGAGCCGAACTCCATAAAGTACGATTTAAAGATTTCCGTAATTTTTATTTACTGAAGTCCTATTTTAACCGTTTTCCAGCGCCTCTTTTATCAGTACGTTTATGTAACATGCTTTCGTTTTGTCATATTGATTGTTATGACTGAGGATATAATTGAAAATTCGAATAAAGTAGTCGAAAAAGGAGATGCTGTATCCGTCCATTATGTAGGTAAACTTGATGACGGAACGGTATTCGACACATCGGAAAAAGAAGAAGCCATGGAGGCAGGCATATACAACGAAATGAGGGACTATGAACCTCTGAAATTCACCGTCGGAGCCGGACAGATGATCAAAGGCTTTGACGAAGGTGTGGTCGGAATGAAAGCGGGGGAAGAAAAAATCCTTAAAATCCCTCCAGAGGAAGCATATGGGGAATACGTGGAAGAATATGCAAGGGAACTTCCGCGTGATGCTGTGGATTTCGTTCCGGAAGTAGGGATGCAGCTGGCTACGGAAACCGGGCTCAGAGGCACTGTGACAGAAGTAGGCGAGGAAAATTTTGTTATTGATTTCAACCATGCACTTGCAGGCAAGACCCTTACATTCAAAGTAAAGGTCATTTCAGTGGAGGCATGAAAAAAATGAGGGTCGGGAAGAGCACAATATATTTCCTGACAATACTGCTTCTGGCAAGTATGGTTTTAGGGAGCGGATGCACGGATAACGGCAGCGGAGACGGTAGGGCTGTAAAAGCAGGAGATACGGTCCAGGTAGATTATGTGGGAAAATTTGAGAACGGCACCGTTTTTGATACTTCTATAGAAGAAGAAGCACAGGAAGCAGGCATATACAATGCACAGAGAGAGTATGTACCCCTGAACCTTACTGCTGGTTCCGGCCAGGTAATTGAGGGCTTTGATGAAGGGCTGATAGGAATGAAGGAGGGCGAAGAGAAAACCCTGACTATTCCTCCTGAGAAAGCCTATGGGGAATACAATGAAAGCTGGGTTCAGGCAGTTCCTCTTGAAGAGCTCAATATGTCAGAAAAGCCTGAAGTAGGGCAGGTATACAGCAGCATATACGGAGGCCAGTTCAAAGTCATTGCCGTAAATGAGACGCACGTTACTTTTGACCCTAACCATGAACTCGCAGGCGAGACTCTTGTTTTCGATGTAAAGCTCGTATCAATCGAGTGAAGTTAAGTTAATTGAACCGGTCCAGAACCGGTTTATATTTCTTTAATTAGATTCATCTGTCCGGCATTCCGGAATTTTTCATGGCTGCCGGAAAAGCTTCAGAGAAAAAAAATAACAGGAGAAGGGAGAATGGAGAACCCCCGGACTGTAAAAAAGGGAGATTATGTCCTTATTGATTACACTGGAAAATTTGAAAATGGAACGGTATTTGACACCACTCTAAAAGAGAAAGCTCTTGAGGCTGGGATATATGGTGAAGAAAAGGACTACAGGCCTTTCTTTTTCAGGACAGATACCCGGCAGGTGATAAAAGGCATTGATGAAGGCGTCCTTGGGATGCGGGAAGGAGAAGAAAAAACCCTTAAAATACCTCCCGCAGAAGCCTACGGAGAACATAAAGATTATCTCGTCCAGAAAATCCCTCTTCTCCGGCTTGAACTGAAGGAGCCTCCGGAGCCGGGAAAGACAATCATAACCCCCGGAGGACGGATAGTTAAGGTGCTTAACTCCACGGAAACTTACGCAATCCTTGACTTTAACCATGAGCTTGCAGGCAAAACCCTGATCCTTGAAATAAAGCTCGTCTCCATCGTGAACAGGCCTGAAATGTGAGCCGATCCCTGAATAAAACGTAAAGCGGTTCCGGGATACAGAGTCCGAAATGTATAACCTGCATGAAATATAAAGATGCGAAATTCTACTCATCCTGAGGTCTAATCTGGTTCTTGAAATAGATTTATCTTCATTAAAATTCAATATAAGTTAATTCAGGAACCAAGACTGGACAGTGATGAAAGATGGAAAAGGAAGAGAAAGTCGTGGTGGTGCTGCTTATTATGGCACTGTCGTCTCTTTCGACAGCATACGTATTTTTCGGTTCGGAACTTGCAGGTGCGGGACAATCAGAAGGAAGAGCCCTTCAATACACCCACGAATCAGGTGTTGGGGAAAAAGTAACTCTTGACGCTGAGGTTTTAAGCAAGAGGTTTACATACACCGGAGAGCACCTCCTTTTAGATGTGGATTTCGACTCGGAAGTCCTGAGCGTTTTTATCCCGAAGAACGCAGGAGCTGAAGCCCTGAACAGCATGATCCATGAAGGGGACCTAATAAGCATAACAGGTACTGTCTCAGAATATAAGGGGAAAAAAGAGATAAATGTGGAAAAGAAAGAAGATATCACGCTGAAGTAATACCTTGCTATGAAAACCGACATTTTATCATTAAATTTTACGGTATCACCCTCTCTCTGGAATAACCGTTATCAATAAACTTTAAAATAGAACAATATATCGTTAACAATATATCCATAGAACAACATTGGGAAAAATATGAAAGCATGTATCATGTGCGGAGGTGCAGGGACAAGGCTCAGACCACTGACCTTCAAACACCCTAAACCCAGCATACCGATTCTCAATAAACCGTCAGTAAGGCACCTGATAGAGCACCTTTCAAGAGAAGGGTTCAATGAAATAGTTATGACCCTGGGATATATGGGAGAGCGCATAGAAGAACAGCTCGGGGACGGGCACATATTCGGGGTACATATTGATTATGTGTATGAAAAGGAGAAGATGGGCACTGCAGGCGGGGTTAAAAATGCAGAGGAGTATCTGAAAAATGAGCCTTTTATCGTGCTTGGGGGCGACCACGTACTTAACCTTGACCTGAGGGAGATGTACCGTTTTCACGAGACCAATGACGCAATAGTGACCATAGGGCTACTTTCAATTGATGACCCGAGAGAATTCGGGATTGCGGATATGGATATAAATAACAGGATCCACCGCTTCCTCGAAAAACCCAAGTCCGGGCAAATTTTTAGCAACCTTGCAAGTACAGGCATTTACATCTGTGACCCTGAAATCTTCGACTGGATACCCGAAAATAAAAAGTATGATTTTGCAAAAGACCTTTTCCCTTCCCTGCTTGCAGCAGATGAAAAAATTAACGGCATGCTTGTCCGGGGGAAATGGACTGATGTAGGGAGTTCGGCAGCTTACAGGCAGGCCCAGCGCTGGATGCTTGACGCTCTTCCCGGGACCACTATAGAAGGAAACTTTACGACAAGAAACGCAAGAATACGCGGGCCTTTATCCATAGGAAACAACGTTTGCATAGGTTCGAATTCTTCCCTTGTAGGACCGATTGTTATAGGGGAAAACACTGTAATAGGTGACAACGTCCTTGTGGGGCCTTACAGCGTAATAGGCTCGAACTGCACTATTGACGACAATGCAAAAATTCTTTCATCCTATCTTTTTGATTATGTCTCTATAGGAAAAGGCTCCAATATCTCAGGGTCAGTGGTTGCCGATGAAACAGCTGTAGGGGAAAAATGCAGCCTTGAAAACGGGACAGTGATCGGGCACAGAGTGACCATAGGAGATAACTCCACCATATATTCGGGAGTTAAAATATGGCCTGAAGTGATAATTGATAATGGTTCCAGTATAGAGGAAACAATTGTTAACCTCAATTATGATACCTCACAGGAAGGGTCGTGAACAGGGCTTAAGAGCCGGGTGTCCAGGATCAGGTGCATATTTCCGGTAAAATGTGTTTTCATAGTTGTTTCGGGTTTAAAAAGGAGAACTTTTAATAAATGTTTTAATAAAAATATAATAAAGGGATTTTATCCTGAAGCAGTTCCGTCCTGTTATTCTTCATCCAGGACGGGCTATGATCATTTCCTTATTTTTTTCCTGTGTTACTGTTTCAGGAAGGTCTATGATCGTTTTCTTATTTTTTCCTGTGTCCCTGTTTCAGGAAGGTCTATGATCGTTTTCTTATTTTTTCCTGTATCCCTGTGTCGTTCAGTATATATTGTAAAAAGTAGTTTCTATTGTAAAAAGTAGTTTCCTTATACAGGATTATAGCTACTAAAAAATAATATAAGAGATTTCAATGGGCAGGTATAAAAAATGGTTTATAGGGTCGCTGCTTATCAGCGCAATATCAATTGCCCTGGTTACGTGCCTGACTTATAATTCGGAAACAATAGAAGCTCTGAGAGAGATTAGGCTGGAATATATCCTCGGAGCCGTGCTCCTCCATGCCTTCTCTTACCTTATATGGGGGCTTCGGATCCGGGCTCTGTGCAAAGCCCTTGGGCACAGGATAGGCATCCTCAAAGTTACTGAAATAGTTATTTCGAGCACCTTTGTGGCTGGAATTACTCCTTCTTCCGCAGGCGGAGAGTTCCTCAGAGTCCACAGTCTGAACAGGAACAGAATTCCCACTGGCAGAGCTACAGCAATCGTCGTAGGGGAACGTCTCCTTGATGCGATTTTCATCTTTTCCAGTCTGCCTTTTGCGTTTTACATTTTTGGAGACGTCCTTTCGGATTATAAGTTCGATGCAGTTTTCTTAACAGCAAACCTGCTTGTGTTCATAATTTTTGTACTGGTTATTTACGGCGTCTGGAAACCCCAGAAAATGAAGCATATAACTCGCAGGATATCAGGGAAACTTGCCCCTTTTTTCGGGAAAAAAACCGATACAGCCATTTCACACCTTATGGAGCAGATAGACAGGGAAATAGATCATTTTCATGACAGTGTCAGAATCTTTTTCTCGGAAGGAAAAAAAGGGCTTCTCTGGGGAATTTTCTATACTTTTATCTTCTGGACCCTGGAGTTTACACTGCTCGTCCTGGTTCTCATGGGCCTTTCAAATACTCCTTCAATTCTAACCGCCTTTGCAGCCCAGGTTCTTCTGGCAATCATAATGATAATACCTGCAACCCCAGGGGCAAGTGGAGTTGCCGAACTGGGAGCGGCTTCTATCTTTTCTGTTTTTGTGGATTCATCAGTGCTGGGGATTACGGTACTCGCATGGAGAGCCCTGACATACCACATGAACCTTTTTATCGGAGGGATAATTAGCCTGAAAATGATTAAAGACGCTGACCTGATAAGTAAAATAAATGGAGACTGCCTGACCCGGAACAGTGAATAAGAGAACATATCCGTATTGCATAGAAACCGTTGTCAGCAGAGAGAACTCCTGCATCCAGACCAGTACAAATTTATATTTTATTCTCACAAAATTTATGTTATGCTGTCCAGAGAACTCGTCTTTGAAATTCTGAGAAAAAGTGTTCATCTGGTCTCCATTTTTATAGTCCTTATTTACGAGTTTTTGGGGAAAGACGCAATTCTCTGGGTGCTGATGGTCTTTCTTGTAACTGTCCTTTTCCTTGAATATCTCCGCCTTGAAAAAGGCATGAGGATTCCTTTTTTTTATATGATGTACAGGGAAGAGGAAGCAAACCGCCCTGGGGGTCACATCTATTTTGCCCTGGGAGCAATTGCAGTGATATCCCTCTTCAGCAGGGAAATTGCCTATGCCGCAGTCCTTATGACTACATTCGGAGACCTTGTTGCAGCCCTTATAGGAAAGTCTTACGGAAAAAGAAGGATTTTCAGAGAAACTTTTAAAAACGACAAATCCCTTGAAGGCTCAGTTTCCGAGTTTATCACAGATCTGCTGGTCGGGCTCGTTATAACTGGAAACCCAATTGTATCTCTTGTTATGGCTTTTATTGCAACCCTAACGGAAACCGCAGTAAACAGGATAGACGATAACCTTGTAATTCCAGTATTCTCCGGTTTTTCAGGGCAGATGATCCTGTTTCTGCTGGCGTATTTATAACTCAAATGTAGTGAAAAACAGCTCTTCTGGCTTGCCCACAGCCCGTTTTTTAAAAGAAGAATGAAACAGAAGAAAACAGGTTAAAAAAAAGTAAAGTAATAAAAAACACACATGATATTCTTCGAATAACATGCCCAAAAAATGAAAGTACTTGAGAGCATTTTCATGCCAAATGAAAGTACTTGAGAGCACTTTCATGCCAAAGTAAGGGGAGAAGGAGGGGTTATGCTGCTTTTTCCTCCGTTCCTTCTCCCTGTGCCTGCGTAAGCCTTCTCATTTCCTTTATGCGCCTGGCTATTACTTCTGAAAGGTAAAGGATGAGAGCTGCAAGAAGCACGTGCATTTTCAGGCTAACCGGCTCATTTGACTCTTTTTGCGAGTTCTGCCTCGCGTCTTTCAGAAGAGAGGCTCTTGCTTCCTTTTCAGTATAGATCTTGCCCCCTGTTGCAACAATATAGGATTCAATATCCTTATTGTGCCCGACCTCGAGGTACTCAAGAGCATAATTTACTGCAAGGGGGTAGCCGGAGATGTCATGAATACCGATATTTACAGGGTTGACACTTGTTTCATATGTATTCCTGCCTGTGAGGGCGAGGTCAAGCTGGGCTCCGTTCAGTTTGAGCTGCGGGATTCCCTCATCGTACATAATAAGGGTAAGGTCGGAAGGGGTGCCGAGCCAGGTATCAGGGGCATCGACAACAGCGCCCACTTCTGCCTGTGGGTTTCCTATGGCCCAGTTAGCCGTGCCTGAAATAAGTTTGCTGTTTGACCCGTTGTACAGAACCGAAGACCATCGAACACCTCCTCCTTCCCCGTTATCCGTGGTAAAGGCTGCAACGCGCCCGAGCCCGAAACGCCATGTTGTAAGCACAGGCTGCCCTGTAACCGTGATAACAAGGCGTTCAGCTCCGGCTTTAGGGGTAACCTGGTTATATCCTGTAATACTCGCATTGGTGAGGTTCACACTTCTGGTAATAAAGTGGTCAGGGGAATATTCAAGAAGTGGATAGGTCCCGTTATATTCGGGTTCCTCTTCCTCAGTTTCGTCAGGAGCTTCTGCAGGCTCTTCAAATACGATGTTTGCCCTCTCGCCCATCTCTATATGTTGATAATTGCCTTCAAGCCCGATTTTCTGCATCAACATTTCAGCATAGTAGTTCCGGGTCCTGTCAGCCTGTGATGGAGCAGAAGAGCGGATATGGATAAAATAAAGATTCACACCCATGTCCTTGAGCTCCTGTGCAATCTGAACGCTCTGGCCATAGGACTCCTCAATTCCTCCGTCAGAGATCACAATAGCATCAAGCTCGCCATCTTCACTTTCAAACATCTGTTTTGCAATGCCAAGCCCCTGGTCAAGAGAGGTCTGGGTTTCGTTAGTTGGAGTCAGCTTCGAGACTTTCTCTTTCAGAATTGCAACGTTATGAGGCAGCCCCATAAACACAAATCCGCCGGAAACATCATAAGCTGCATTGCCGAATGCTATAACTGCAACATTTGCATCCTTCAGGTTGTCTTCCTCAAGGATCCTGACAGCATTTGAAAGAATATCTCCCTGAGTCTTGTGGGCAACTGTACTTGGAGATACATCAAGGAGAAGGATAAGATTTCTACCTCCCTTAAACTCGGAAGGCTTTGAAATCACAGGCAGGACTTCTTCAAGGGAAGAGTTAAGGTAGTTTCCATAGTTGTAAGCCCGGTCTCCTCCGACGATGATAAGTCCGCCTCCGTTGCTGACGTAATTTTTGATCTCCTTTATCTCAGCGTCGGAAAAAGAGTTTATATACTGGTTATCAAGAACCAGAACCTTACTATCTGTAATATTCCCTGCTCCGGGATAGCCGTTTGCAACCGAGACTTCATAAAGATTGCTCAGGACTTTAGCCAGGGGGGAACCTGTCTCATTTGTGACAAGAGTGATTTCAGGTTTTGGTATCACATAAATGGACTTGAAGAATTCATTATTAATTTCTTTTAAATCCCCTCCGGATATATCACTGATCTTTACACTCATATTATGGGCGCCAAGAGTGGTAAAAGCCTGGTTAATCGGGATGGTATTATTCCTTGTATCCTGAGTGAATTGTCTGCTCTGGGAAATCTTTCCATCCACAAAAACTTCAAGGAAATAACTGACACTCTGTTCTGAAGCCTGGCGGACAACTATCTCAAACTCGTTCTGGTTGTCCACAACCACTTTCTTATCCCCGAGTATCTCAACACTGAGGTCATTTGTTTCAAGCTCGGGCTGGACAAGGTAAACCGTGGTATTGGTGTCTTTTGCAAACTCCAGGGCTTCGGTCAGGTCCTTTCCTGAGTTGCTGTTCCCGTCGGTAACAAGAACTATCTGGTTTCCAAGGCCGGAATACTGGGTCACAGCATCCCCGAGAGTGGTCTTTTCCCCGGTAAGCTGCACAAGAGCGGTTGGGGTTTTTGCCGTCAGGGATTCATACAGGTCAGTACCTGCTCCTTCAGGGAAAATCCCCATGCTTGCAGTCTGGTCCTGAACAAGCACAATCGAAGGATCTTCTTCACTGACAGTCCTGGTAACCGTTGTATAGGGCGAAGCCAGGGCAAGGATAAGGAGAAGGGAAACAAGTACTCTCCATTCCACAAGTTTTGTTTTCGTTTTCCGCAGTAGATAAAAGCCTGCAATAATGACCGGAATTATAAGCAGAAGCATCTCAGGGCTTTCAAGGGCTATGTTCACAGTTCACCCCTCCCGCGGACGATAAGGATTTCAAGCAACATAAGCAGGAACAGGATTCCTATAAGATAATTGGTAATCTCGTTTCTTGCAGTATAGGTCTCGGACTTCATGGTTTTGGGCTCATCATTTTCAAGTGAACGGCTGATAAGTTCCGAGGAGTCCACTGTGGTATTTGATTCCCTGTCATCATACATATTGACTGCAATCCTCTTGCCTGATACTTCGTATATCCCCACTTCGTCGTAAAGCAAACTGTTTGCTGTCAGGGTTTTTGAGGGAGTACGGATTTCCTCGGTTTTTGAAAGGGAAGTGACCGTACCTGCTTCAAGGTTGTACTCTGAGATGTCACCAATTCCTCCGAGCCATTCAACAAGCTTTATCCAGAAAACCGGGTATTCAGGCAGGTTATGGAAGTTGTTCCAGGCACCGTCTCCGAGCTCGTCATTGAGACCCATATAAAATACGGTCCCCTTACCTGTCTGCCAGTAGCTCAGTAGAGGTATGCCGCTTTCCGTGGCTACGAGGGTTGTGGAACCTGTCCTTTCCGTTGCGTTCATATATCTGCGTACTGAGATTTCTTCACTTTTCATATCTTCCGTGATGCTGCTTTTGAGAGTTTCTTTAACTTTAAGCCCGTTTTCTGCTTCTTCTACTCCAAGAGGCTTTACAGGCAGGAGTTTAACAAGGCCGACCTCGGTTTTCTCAGGGGAAAGGGCTTCGCTTGCAATAAAGACCGCATTTCCTCCGTTCCTCACGTAAGTTTCTATTTTATCCACAGAGCTGTTGGCAATGGGGTTCTGTTTCTGGGCAAGCACAACAAGTGTATAGCTGTCAAGGGCAGAAGGCAGAGACTTCCGAATTTCAAGATCAATATTCGGGACCAGGGAAAGTGCTGTTTTTGAAGGCAGCTTCCCATTATCCGTGACATAGAGGATATGCTGTCCGGAAGTGTCCGGAATGGAGATATAGGCTTTGTTGTCAACGTCCAGGCTATCATCAACATTCAGGCTGATTGTGGTGGTGCCGGGACCCAGGTTTGCAAGTTTGAACTGGTTTGTGCCGCCTGCAGGGACGTCAAGGGTAAAGGACTTTGAAGCATTTCCAGAAGTCCCTCTTCCGGTCATGATTTCAACGGTTTTACTTTCGCTCCTGTAGTTTTTAACTACGCCCGTATAACCGTATTCTCCGTCAACGGCTTCAATCCACCCATTAATGATCCCTATATTTTCCGCGGGCTTTCCGACCTTTATGAAATTAACCTTAAGTCCGTAGGACTCAGCCAGGTTTTTGGAGGCTACAGGGTCATCCCCTACCCAGTTAGTAAAGTCTGAAATGACAATAATCCTGCCCCCTTCTTCAGAGAGGAGGCGCATACCTGTAGTAACGGCTGCAGACAAATCGGCAGTACCGGCTCCGGGTTTGACCTTATTGAAAATGTCTTCAGCAGCTGAAGCGCTTCCGCCTTCAAGGGCAAGCTGGGGGATGTTGGAAGCAAGGATTATGCTGTTTTTTTTGCTAACATAGCCGTCGGCAATTCGAACAGCATCTTCAAAACGGGAATCTACCTGCATGCTTGCCGAAGTGTCAAGTACAAGTACGGTATGCTCTCCGCTAAGAGGCTCTTCTGAAGTATAATAGTAACCAGCCGCTCCAATGGAAAGTAGGATCAGCATAAGGAGCTGGATCAGGAAAAGTGGGTCACGAACGACTTTTGTAAGAGAAGCATAAACCCGTTTTCGTTCCCTATCAAGCTTGAGGACAAACATCAACGAGGGAATAGAAAGCACTGCTGGCTTTGGGCGGAGCATGTAAATAATTATAAGCGGGATGACACTCAGGAGAGCGGCAAGAGCAAGGGGGTTTTGAAAAGGCATTTTTAGCGTCTCCTTCTCCTGATAGTATTGTAGAAAGCATTAAAAACAGGAGTGTCGGTTGTAAAGGTATAGAACTCGGCTCCGACCTTCATGCAGGTCTTTTTTATTCTTGCACTGTGGTCGTCAAGCTTTCTGGTGTAGCGTTCCTTGAAATTATCACTGATATAAGTCCTTATTTCCTCTCCGGTCTCAAGGTCTACAAGCTTGCTGTTTCCCTGAAGAGGGAGCACTTTTTCCGTGGGGTCAAGAACCTGGATAACGATAAGGTCGTGGTCGGAAAGCCTGTGAAGAGCTGTTTCTATTGCCTCAGGTTCCTGCATGAAGTCCGAGATAAGGATCACAAGCGACCTGGACTTGATTTCCCGGCTGTACTTTGTAACTGCTTCCCCGATAGAAGTCATTCCGGACAGTTCAAGTTCGCTCAGTCGGTCAATTGCCCGCATAAGGTTTTTTCTGCCCCTGCTGGGTTTATTTATCTCAATCTCATCCGTAAAAGTGGATATGGCAAACCTGTCATTGTATTTGGTCACCATATAAGCAAAACCCGCAGCAAGCATGGCAGAATATTCAAATTTTGAAGTCCCCTTCTCAGGATAGTCCATACTTTTGCTGGCGTCCAGAAGGATATGGGTTGTAAGGGTTTTTTCTTCCTCAAACTGCCTTACATAGAGCTTCTCAGTCCTCGCATAAGCCTTCCAGTCTATATCTTTCAAAGCGTCGCTTGAGTCGTATTCCCTGAACCCGATAGTATCTATGCCGTGTCCGCTTCGGGTTGACGGACGGTTTCCGGCATAGACCGTGGATACCCTCTTCCGCACCGAAAAGGTAAAGCGGTCAAGCTGCTTGAAAAAGTCCGTTTCGATTTTTTGTTTTGTGCGAGTCATTCTGGATCGTCAGCCGAAAAGCCCGGTTCTGCCGGACCTGGAAAACCTTTCTGGTTTTTATTTTTTTCCTGCATCCTGTACGGTTGTATTTTAAGAACCTGCTCAATTACAGTCCTCTCAGACTCCGATATCCCGGAAAATTCCATTCATCTAATTTCTTTGCCTGTTTTATTTAACCTTCTTAATAATTTCTTCGATAGCCTGGTCAGGTGTCATCCCGCTTCTTTCTGCTTCAAAAGTCAGGATCAGCCTGTGGCGGAGGACAGGGTAAGCCATGTAGTCAATATCCTCTTTGCTCACGAAGTTCCTGCCCTGTATAAGGGCTCTTGCTTTTGCTGCAAGAATGAGTCCAATGGATGCACGCGGAGAAGCCCCGTACTCAATGTGTTCCTTATCTTTGCGGGTCATTGACACAATAGAAAGGACGCGCTGCTTGAGTTCTTCTGAAATGGGGACCTGCCGGGTAAGTTTTTGCAAATCGAGAAGTGTGGATTTGTCAAGGCCCTTGGTGATCTTCGGGGTTTCGGATTTCGTATATCGGTTTATGATCTCCATTTCTTCTTCAAAGGATGGATAGTCTACAAGGATCTTCAAGAGGAAACGGTCTAACTGGGCTTCGGGAAGGGGATAGGTCCCCTCCATTTCTATGGGGTTCTGGGTAGCAAGGATAAAGAAGGGGCGGTCAAGCAGGAATGTATCGTTTCCGACAGTTACCTGTTTTTCCTGCATGGCTTCAAGAAGGGCAGACTGAGTTTTGGGAGAAGCACGGTTAATCTCGTCTGCAAGCACGATATTTGCAAAGACAGGCCCGGGTTCAAACCTGAACTCCTTTTTATTATCTGTCTCCTGAATCATGTTGGTACCTGTAATGTCAGAAGGCATCAGGTCAGGGGTACACTGGATCCTGCTGAATTTCAGGTTCATTGCTTTTGAGATGGTGGAAATCATCAGGGTTTTTCCAAGCCCCGGGTTGCTTTCTACCAGGGCATGCCCTTCACAGAGGATGGAGATTATGATCTCTTCCACAACCCTGTTCTGACCCACTATTACATTTCCTATCTCTTCAAAAAAACTTTTAAAAATCCTGCCTGCGTTCTGGTAGGTCGTAGCGGCCTGCCCCGAATCGGTATTAATCTCATTCATGTCTGCTTCACCCTTAGAGTTGCTGTTTTTGCGGGACCCGAGCCCGCTCCTGCTGAACCTTATCCGTTAACGTAACAAAATACTTTCAAAAACAGTCTGACTGTTACTCCAGATACAGCTGTTAATTTATACAGTTTGTTATTCAAAAACTGTTTTCCGATAATTTTCGATTAAATTGAGGGGTAAGTCTGTCTTCAGTTAAGTTCAACTTCAACCAAGTCCGGATTCAATTATAACCAGCTTGGGACGATTTTTATATCATTCTTCTGCTAGTTGTTCAAAATAACTCTGGATAACACTTCTGTACCCTTCGGGAAGGTTCTCATAATAAGACTGAGAAGCGATGGCTTCAGGGTTATAGATATCCGACTGGATGAATGATTCGTTATTCTGTTCTCCTTCCTCCTGGCTAGTGAAGCCCTGACCTGCACCAGGAGGGATCTTCAGGTCTACATCCTTGCCCTCGACCACGATAACAGCCGGCTCTCCAAAAAGTTCACTGTTGTCCTGCGGGTCCGAGGAGGTCCCGCCGTTTTCCTCCACAGAAACCAGATCCGAATTCGATCCCGAGAAAGGAAGATTTTCAATCACTTCACTGAAGTCGGTAGGGCTGAAAGTTGTCTGGTATCCTGTCTGGGCAACATATGCCAGAACCACAACAGCAAATACGGTTACCAGAACATCCTTTGCAAGTTTTTTTCTGTTGAGGAAGACAGAGGAGTTCACAGGCCTGGAATCAATTATGACGCCGCCTATAAGGTCACGGACAATGATGTTATCTGTATTCCGGTTATCATAGGCTGTCCTCATTCTCTCTTTAAGTACAGGATATTTTTCTTCGATAAAGGAAATCGCGTCTTTCTTTTCAGCCCTGAGATGCCTGATTGCTGTCAGTATGAGGGAAAGGATAAAGCCGGTAATAATCAGCCCCAGAGTCTCAAAGACAATTTCGGAACCAAGGATGCTGTATTTTGCACCTGTATAGGGTTCGAAGGTGGGGAACATTAAGAAAATATCCCTCATGTTAAGGAGCACAAAAAGGGCGTAGAGAACCAGAAACGTTGCAAGAAGGTCTGCGAAAACATAGAGTCCTCTATATTTTTTCAGAGCCGATTCATGTTTGTTTACAATTTTTTCAATCTCCAGAGCCATTTTGCTCCCTTCTGCAACCGGATATTCCGGTATTATTACACTTAAAAGTGTTATCTATAATTAGATAGAGACATACAAAGATACTATTGAAAGATATTAAGGAAAGATACTATATAAAGGTACTATATAAAGATAAGGTACGCTTTTCAGACGCAGATCCCTTCCGTGATTGTCTTCCGTACTGTATCAATATTAGATTTCTTTTCGGATATGAAACCTTTGCGCAACCGACTGCTCTTTTATAATGTCGAGGGATTTTGATTATTCAGAATTCCTGAAAGCCGGATAGGATCCGAGCACTTTTAACGTACTGGATTTTGTGCCGGCTTTTGATTTTATATCTTCCAGGGCATCTTTTATAATTGCATCGCCCGTATTACCTTCAAAATCTATGTAAAAATAATAATCCCCCAGCTCTTTTTTCGAAGGTCTTGATTCTATTTTTGTAAGGTTGATCCCTCTTTTTGCAAAAAATCCCAGAAGCTCGTATAAAGCACCTGGCCTGTCTTTTTCCAGATATACTATAAGAGATGTTTTGAATGCAGAAGAACTGGAATTTTCTGTTCCGCTTTCCGTTTCAGAACCTAACTTATGCTCTGCATTCCTGCCGAGAACTGTGTTCAATTTTTCACCGGAATCTGCTTTTCCCTTAATTTTCCCGGATAAAACTTTTTCTCCGCCCCTGACTACAATAAAACGTGTATGGTTTTCTTTCCTGTCCTGAACATTTGAGAGCAGGATTTTGAGCCCGTAACGTTCCGCAGCTTCAGGAGAGGCAATTGCTGCCATTTCCTCAAACTCTCCTGCCAGCCGGGCTGCGTGGGAAGTGCTGCCCGTACTCCTGAGTTCAGCTTCAGGAAAATGTTTCTTCAGGAAATGCCTGCACTGGGCAAGCCCCTGGGGGTGGGAAAGAATAACCCTGATCTTCTCAGGCTCGCCTTTAGAAAGGAGGCAGTGTTCGATTTTGACGACTATTTCTCCAATAATGACAGCCTCGCTTTCAAGAAGGAGGTCAAGAGTGACTCCTACGGAACCTTCGATGGAGTTTTCTACAGGGACTACTGAGACATCTGTTTTCCCTCCCACTGCAGCCAGAAAAGCATCTTCTATATCTGCGAAGTAGTGAAACTCTGAGCCCCTCAGCCCATTTTTCCGAGCCCATAATTTTGCAGCCCTTTCCGAATAAGAGCCTTCCGGCCCCATGACGCCTATATTCATCCGAAGGTTAATTGGGGGGATGGTAATAATAATTTTTGATAGCACCCGAATTGCGCCTCGGGAGTATGCGGTCCGTTTCACTCGCTTCGCTCGCTCAAGCAGACTAATTGATGGGTTATGAAAGTGAGCTTAGCTCAAAAGGACGAATTTGTGAGTAATTAAAGTTAATTTTTCCCCGGATTCTGTTTATCTTCCAGTTCTTCCTGAAGGTCAAGTTTCTTGCCGGCGTTCCAGAGAAGTTCGAACTCTTCTTTCAGGTTTTTTGCAAGACCGCTGTCCCGGACTTTTACGACTGAAAGTACCCTGTCACGGTCTGTGGGATGGGGCTGGAAAAGAACAACTATGCTATCGTCAACGATTCCGAAGCAGGAATTGGAGTTCTGGACCAGCCTGATATCAAGGCCTTTTTTCAATTTTTCGAGAATCTCTCCCTCCTGATGGGAAAGCATGGAGGCAAGGGCCATAAAACGCGGGGAAATCATCAATTTGATCTGGACTCCCCTGTCAATAGCCTTTGTGATTTCCGGAAGCAGGTAGAAGACGATGGAAATTCCGAAAACGGGAGGGAGGACACAGACCGATTTTTTTACTTCACTGTAAATAGAAACGGCAAATTTTTTAATTTCGGACTCGGTGATAGCTGTTGTCCAGAAGAATTCATCTTTTCTTTTTTGAGTGGGGACAGCTTTCAGAGCTTCTTTTGCCTCTTCTACAGAGTTTTTTAATAATGCCATTTCTCTTTCGACTTCGGCTTTTTTCCTCTCAAAAAAAGTATCAAGAGCAAGTTCAGGGTCTACAGCCCTGAACTTTTTGGGCCTTGAAGCCTGAACTTCCACAAAGCCTTTGCCGACCAGGGACTCAAGCACAGAGTAGATTTTTCCGTAGGGCACCTCAGAATCCCTGTAGATGTCACTTGCTTCGGAAACACCTAGCTTCAACAGAGAAAGGTAGGCAGCCGCTTCATAAGCATTAAGACCAACTTCCTGCAGGAGCTGTTCATTCTGCATATTGGAATCTGGGATTTAATATCTTAAAACAGTTTCGAAAAAAGATACGCATAAGATGCAGAAATGCTGATTCTTATGCAAAAAACGTTTTTTCGGTCGGAAATTTCCGGAAAAATGTTCAGGTCTGAAGCGGCTTTAGTTTATGCTTTTAGTTTTATTCCTATTTTATTTGAGTAATTTCAATGCGTCTCTGCAGGCAGCTACGGCAGGGGCTCCCGAGGTTATGAATATAACATCCATAACTTCCATTATTTCCTCTTTGGTAGCACCGTTCTTGAGGGCGCTCTGCATCTGTACAACGGTACATCTTTCACACTGCTTGGATGCAACTACTGCAAGCGCTATTAGAATCTTGACTTTTGCGGGCAGGGCGCCATCTGACAGCAGTTTTTTGTTGCATCTGTTATATTTTTTCAGGGAATCGCTGTCAAGGCATCCAAGTATCTCAAGAATGTGCGGAGTAAAACCCAGTTTCTCACTCATACTTTCCAGTAATTCTTCATGTTCAAGGTCTCTGTGCTCTTCCATATTTGTTAACCCCCAGTTTGATGTTACATTAAAATCTATATGCTTATTATTTATCTATTCCTGAAGCTCTGAAATTAGAACTTACAAAAAAGCAGGCAGCAGGAGAATAAACATAACCGGATATCCGAAAGAAGCCGGGTTTCAAATTACTGGAAAATGGTGGGGAAAATATGAGGCCAACAGACGATCTGAGAGAAGAACACAGGGCTGTCGAACTGATGCTGGAAATACTTGACAGCGTATGCACGAATATAAAGTCAGGAAAAAGTGTTGAACAGGAGCATCTTGAGAAACTCGTGGAGTTCATGAGAATATTCGTTGATAAATGCCATCACACAAAGGAAGAGGCTCATCTTTTTCCTGAAATGGTAAAGAGAGAAATTCCAGGTACAGGAGAATTAATTGATTCCCTTTTGAAGGAACATAACCAGGCAAGGGAATATGTCGGCAGGATAGAAAAAGCGGTTTCCGGAAAGGAATGGAATAAAAAAGGCTCTGGAATAGTTGAGAACTCAAGGGCATATATTCAACTTCTGGCGCAGCATATCGAGAAAGAGAATAATGGCCTTTTCCCAAAAGCTGCCGCATACCTTGATTCGGGAGTGCAGAAAGAGTTACTTGACTCTTTTGAACGTGTAGAGGATGAAGAAATAGGTGCAGGCAAGCATGAAGAATTCCACCTGCTCCTGCACGAGCTCAAAGATATATATTTAAAGTCCGCGTGAAATCTCGCCCGATTCCCGTCTCGCCCGATTCTCGTCTCGCCCGATTCTCGTCTCGCCCGATTCCCGTCTCGGGAGTACGGTGTCCTTTTCGCTCGCTTTGCTCGCTCAAGAGGACTAATTGAAATATTTATGAATCAGCCGTGAATCAAACGTGGAAGGCAACGAGTACAAACCCATATGCTCTCCATCCCGAGTTCCTTCTCGGGAGTACGGTGTCCTTTTCGCTCGCTTTGCTCGCTCAAGAGGACTAATTTTGAAAGATGCTTAACCGATCAGCCGTGAATCAAACGTGGAAGGCATCGAGTACAAACCCATATGCTCTCCATATTGTGTCTGAGGGGCATGAGGTAATGGGTATCTTCTCCTGCGCCGCACTGGAAGCAGCGGATTGAGAGGTCCTGTTTTTTTGGCTGGGACTCGGCTTTTTCCCTGTTAAATTCGACTGTATGTCTTTCTTCGATAGAAAGGGCTCCTTCGGGACAGATGCCGATGCAGTAGCCCATACCATCGCAGAGTTCTTCGGATACGACTTTTGCTTTTCCGTTGATTATCTGGATAGCGCCTTCTGCACAGGGTGCAACGCATTTTCCGCATCCTGTGCATTTTTCCTCATCAATTTTAATAATCATTCGTTTTACCATGAAAATTAACCCCCTTGGTGTTTATGCATTTAAGGAAAAATTATTTGAGAATGGAGCAGTTCAGGTATATGTCATCAGGCGTCTGTTAGGAATAGCTGCCGTTTGAAATCCGGCAAATAGCCTTCCCTGTACAGGACATTTTTGTAATCGTCTATTAATTTGCTCATTTTACAGGTATATTTTATGAAGTCTGCGCCCACATCTCCTTTGAACAATATTCTTTCTGCTTTCTCCAGAAGCTCCGGATAAATGAATACCAGTTCTTCTTTAGTGTGCAAAAAGAGGGCAGAAAAATCCCTGTGAATGCCCATGCTCCTTTTTAAGAGTTCTGTATTTAATATATCTTCTGAAATATAGTGCTTAAATTTCAGATACGCATTAAAGTTAGCTATATTCTGATTTAGAGAGTTCAGGATCAAATATAGCATGCTGTCGGTTTTAGGAAGGGGAAGGTCCTGGAGTTCGGGGTCTGTGCCTTCATAGATTTCTTCTTCTCCCGAATTGCTGCCCCTATCCTGTGATGTATTATTGTCCATTTTATCACCCGGTATACACTTAACTCGGATTCTTGTCCTGAAACTTGCATTTTCAGTTTATTGTCCCAAATATTATTTTTGAAAAAAATAACTTTGAATATTATTTTTTCAATCAGAAAGCGGTTTTTGCCGGTCAGAACTGATTTTTCAGGCAGTTTTTTGATAATGACATTTTTAGTGGTGCATTCCTTTTAATGGTGCATTCCTTTTAATGGTGAGTTCCTTCAACCACTTTTATGCCTGCATCCTGAATTGTCTTTCTGATGGTATCTATATTTGGACATCTGGGATAGCTATCCTCCATTAACATGCAGGAACTCAGGTGCACCACATCAGGGTTATGTTTTTTTAGAGCTTTTAGAAGGCGGTAAACCCTCCTGCCAGAGCAGCCTCCACATGTGAAGAAAGCAATCATCTGAGCTTTTTCGTCATATTCCTTGAAGTATGACTTTTTCTCATTGAAGGCTTTGAAGCATCCCACTCCGGGGCAGGCTTCCGAGACGATATCACAGCGTATGACTGCGATTTTTATTGGCTTTGTCTCCTCAGTCACTTTTTGACAGCCCTTTGATGAACTTAAATCTCGAATTTCATAGCAGGCGAGTGGACTCAGTTTGCCTCGGTGCTTTTACCACAAGTACCCTGAAGATTCCGTCCCCGGGGTTCAGGAGGCGGTGGGGAATTTTTGCAGGGCTTTCAATCAGCATGTCTCTGCTTACTTCTTCCTGTTCATCCCCTATCTCAACCACGCCTTTTCCTTCGAGAATATAGAAGAAAACATCGACTGGTGTGATATGCTTTTTTAAGGCTTCCCCTGGCTTGAGTTCGATATGTACTGCCTGGGCATTTTCCCTATCATAGAGCATCCTTACGCTCACATTGTGAGGATTGGGTTTTTCCGGCGAAGATTTCATCTCAATAACATTCATATGACTCTCCCCTTGACCATTTATGTTTGTTTTTCTGCTGTATTTTTCAGAGTGCCCTTATTTTTTAGCCGGGCACCGATTTATCCAGTATATACATACTGGCATCCGTTTCATATATGCCTGACCACTACAAACTTGTTGAACAGGTCTGCAGACCGGATTTTTCATTGGAATTCAGCTCTGGCAGGAGACCTGAGGATTTTGACCTCAAGCCCCGTTTTCTTTTAGGGGCTTGAGATTATGGAGGAAACAAATTACACAGTTGCCAGCGGCCAAACAATGATATCAGAGCCCTGCACTCCACTTCAAATCAAATGATTTGCCAGTAAGTTACAGCCCAACCTGCTTTTTGAACTCGTCCAGACCCATATCTTCAATAAACCTTCCAAGCCTCTTTTTTGTGCCGGAATTTTTATAGAAATTAAGGATCCTGTCCACGATTTCAAGGGCATCGTCTTCGGAAAGGTCTTTTGCTACGACCTGGGCAAGCCTGGGGACTGCAGCAGCAGAGCCGCCCACCATCAGGTTGTATCCCTTCGCAGTGCCCATCAACCCTATGTCCTTAATAGCAGGTTCTGCGCATGAGTTCGGACAACCGCTAACGCCTATTTTCAATTTTGAAGGCATGGACATCCCGTGATATTTCTCGTCCAGTTTGAGTCCCAGGCCTACAGCATCCTGTTTAGCCTGCTTGCAGAAAGTTGTTCCGGGACAGAATTTAATGCTTCTTACACAGAGTCCTATGGCTGCACCGGGTTTTATTCCAAGGTCAGCCCAGGCATTATCCAGGTCCTCTTCTTTCAGGCCCACTATTGCAATCCTCTGTGCAGAGGTCGCTTTCAGGGCAGCTGCCCCGTACTTTTTCGCAACTTCACCGATTTTGATAAGAGTATCGGGGTCTACGATTCCTCCCGGGAGGTGGGGAGCTATTGTGTATGTCTCACGGTCTCTCTGAACGATTGCGCCTTTTTCCGGTAAATTGTCTTTCACGGTTGATCCTTTCTCCTTGGATGTATAATGAAGTTTTACAGTGTGCTGACCTGCCAGGCAGCTTACAATAAATCAGGCAGGTCTCCAGGCTTTCGCTCAATAATTCGTAAATGCAGCCAGATATTATTATAAGAGCAAGCCCGGACTGTGTGCTTAATAGGTCATGACAGTTTAAAGGATTTTATTATAAATTACTGTTTTATAATAGTATCCTTTTGATACCAGTATATTAGAGATACTAATTTATATATCAGACAGTTTCTATCTTTATACCATGAAAGACTGCACAGTCTACAAGACCATGAATATTATCGGGAAAAGGTGGACAATTCATATCCTCCTTGAGCTGCACAAAGGAGAGAAAAAAGAAAAGCGCTTCAATGAGCTGAAAAGAAAACTCGGATACATAACTCCAAAAATCCTTTCGGAAAGGCTTACAGAGCTTGAGAATGAAGGTCTGATTGCAAAAAAAATTGATGATTCTACAAACCCTCCGAAGTCAGAATATTACCTTACTGAAAGCGGAACTGATTTTGTAAAAATAATACAGGCAATAAAACGCTGGGGGTTAAAATGGAAATTCCAGAATGAAGAGTGCGAGAGATTGGTTTGCAAGTACTGTGAGCATTAAAAGCAAAAACATGAAAAAAGAGAAAAATGAGGGAAAAAACTGAGGAAAGAATGCTTTTTATTTTTCCCAGAGGCCCACTTCTTTTTTGAATTCTTCAAGACCGATCTTGTCTATAATGGTCCCGAGTCTTTTCCTGTTTTCTCCATAGTCTTTAAAGAACTCAACTATCCTGTCAACAGCTGCCAGGACTTCATCTTCAGAGAGACCTTTTGCAACAACGTCAGCAAGCCTTGGTTTCAGCCCTGCGGAGCCGCCCACCATAAGGGTATAGCCTGTTGCCGTACCCATAACCCCCACATCCTTAATCACAGGTTCGGAACAGGAACTGGGGCAGCCGGATACAGCCATTTTCATCATGTAAGGGAGCTTTACTCCCCTGTATCTGGCCTCCAGTTTAGTCCCGAGGCTTACAGCGTCCTGCTGTCCTTTCCTGCAGAACGTGGTGCCCGGACAGAACTTAACAGCTTTTACAAAAGGTCCGGCAACAATTCCGGCATCCATGCCGAGATCTGCCCAGGCGGCGTCAATATCTTCTTCTCTCAAGCCTACAATTGCCATCTTCTGTTCGGAAGTCATTTTCAGGGTTGCAGCCCCGTATTTCTCTGCCACATCCGCAATCTTTCTGAGGGTTGCGGGGTCCACTATTCCTCCAGGGGTTCTGGGAGCTATTACATATGTTTCTCCGTCGCGCTGAATAATTGCATTTTTTTCAGGTATGGTGCTTTTCAATGGTATCGCCTCTCGACCGAACAACTGTCCTATCCTATCTTTCCAGATGGATATTCGGTAAATGCATACTTCTATGAATCAGGCGTTTTTTAACAGTACTATTTAAAAGATGCTGCTTATATAAGGACAGTATCATAGTTTATACTATGAAAAACTGTGTTCTTTACAAAACAGTCAATATTGTGGGAAAACGCTGGACCATACACATCCTGCTGGAGCTTTATAAAGGAGAAAAGAAGGAAAAAGGCTTTAACGAGCTCAAACGCAGACTTGGAGGCGTCACCCCGAGAATCCTCTCTGCCCGGCTGATAGAACTGGAAAGGGAAGGTCTTATTGTAAAACAAACAGATGATTCTTCACTCCCTGCCGTATCCAGATATTATCTTACGGAAAGCGGGGAAGAATTCATAAAGGTAATTCAGGAAATTAAAAAATGGGGTTCAAAGTGGAAGTTCAGCAATAATGAGTGTGACAGGTCTGTTTGTAAATACTGTGACCTCTAAAGTAAAAGACACGCAGTCCTACTTCGAGACGGAATAAATGACTCCCCACTGAAGAGGTCAGCAAAGTTTTTCGGGTTTTCTTTATCTCGAAAAGGGGAGTCAGACTCCGATTACCTGAAATTAGAATTCTTTTATATAAATAGTCCATAAATTATTCTAAATAAGAATTATCACATATCTGGAAGGAAAACCCGGTGAGGTTTTGAATGGATATAGAGGAAGCGGATAAAGAAAAAACTGGCACTGAAAATAATCTTGATTTTTTCTTCAAGCCTGAAAGCATAGCTCTGATAGGAGCATCCCCGAACCCTGAAAAACTTTCCCACACTATATTGAAAAGCCTCCGGGAAATGAATTTCAAAGGGAAGATCTATCCTGTAAATCCGGGCTACGAGGAGATTGAGGGTCTCAAATGCTATTCAGCACCGGGGGAGATTAATGACAGGATTGACATCGCAATTTTTGCGATCCCGGCCAGAGCAGTCCTTGATACACTGAAAGAGCCTGCAGGAAATATAAAAGGAGCCGTAATTGTAAGTTCAGGTTTTAGGGAAATGGGGCCTGGCGGGATGAAAATGGAAGATGAGCTGAGGGACCTGTTAAAAGAAAAAGGGATCAGGGCTATGGGACCCAACTGCCTCGGCATATATGATACAGTTTCAAATGTGGACACTTTTTTCATCGAGCGGGAAAAGATAGAGAGGCCTGTCAGGGATGGGGTTTCCGTACTTACTCAGAGCGGATCTTTTGCAGCCATGATAATGGATGAGCTGGCTAACGAAGGGGCAGGCGTTGCAAGGGTTGTGAGCTACGGAAATAAAGTGGACGTGGACGAAAGTGACTGCCTTGAATTCCTTGCAGAAGATGAAGCCACGAAAGCAGTTGCCCTTTACATAGAATCCGTATCAGACGGCCGAAAGTTCCTTAAAGCTGCCTCAGGCTGCGTAAAAAAGAAACCCGTAGTTGCTCTCAAGGTAGGGAAGCGGGAGCCCGGAGCAAGGGCAGCAAGCTCGCACACAGGCGCTATCAGCGGGATGTATGAAGCGTATGAAGCTGCTTTTCGGAAAACAGGCATAATCGAGGTTGCAAGCTACGAAGAATTGAAAGACGCCTGCAAAGTCCTTAACAGGTATTCCCCTGTAAATGGAAAAAGAGTCCTCATAATAACTGACGGGGGAGGGATAGGCATTTCCATTGCCGATGCATGTGAGGAAGCAGGGCTCAGGGTCCCTGAACTTTCAGAAGCCGCAGTAAGGAAGCTGAAAGAAAAACTTCCGGCTTTTGCTTCCGTAAGAAACCCTGTTGACCTGACAGGCAGTGTGAGGGATGAACATTATGTTGCTGCCCTTCAGGAAACCCCTTACGAGGAATATGACCTGGCAATTGTAAGCCTCCTATGGGGCCCGCCTCTTCTTACCGAAGGCGTTGCTGAAAAAATCAAAAACTTTGCTGATAGCTGTGGAAAACCTGTAATTATCAGTTCACCGGGTGGGAAATTCAGCAGGGAACTGGCTTCGGCATTTACAAAAACCGGAATGCCGGTCTTTTTCTCTCCTGAAAGTGCAGTAAGGGCTGCAGCAGTGCTGTGCGGAGGGAATGGCAGGCAGAAATAAAGTGTTAAGCTGTAATGAAAGATAAGCAGAAATCAATGTAAATAGAAATCAATGTAAGTAGAAATCAATGTAAGTAGAAATCAATGTAAGTAGAAATCAATGTAAGTAGAAATCAATGTAAGTAGAAATCAATGTAAGTAGAAATCAATGTAAGTAGAAATCAATGTAAGTAGAAATCAATGTAAGTAGAAATCAATGTAAGTAGAAATCGAGCTTGAAAGATAAAAGAGCTAAGAATTCCGGGAAGCCTGAAAAATTAAAGGCTCTACTGGAAAATAGCTTAAAGTTATACAAATCCCGGAGCAGAAGAAAAGATCGACCAGCGCCTGTATTTCATTGCCCTGTTAACTCTTTTTATGGCAAGTTCAACAGCAGCTTCCCTTGGCAGTATTCCTCTGGTTTTTGAAGCTTCCAGCACCTGTTCCGTATTGCTTCTAACCTTTTCTTCAATTAAACCGAAAACTATGGATCTGGTAGCCTTCTGGTGCTCCGAGGCAGCACAGATCACCCCGCCTGCATTTGCAATAAAGTCCGGCACATAAAGAATTCCTTTATCATAGAGAATTTTTTCAGCCTCCTCAGTGAGTGGTATGTTTGCTCCCTCAACTACCAGTTTCGTATCCAGAAGATGGACATTATTCCCGTTAATAACATCAGGTCTGGCTGCCGGAATCCAGATGTCGCAGGGAACAGAGACAATTTCATCACTTGCTAGCTTTTTGCCTTCGGGATATTCAAACACATTTTTCCCTTCATTTTTAAGTGCGATCAGAGCATCAACATCAAGCCCCTCAGGGTTATGGACTGCACCTCTGGAATCGGCGACTCCTACAAGGACAGCTCCTTTCCTTACAAGGAAGCGGGCAGCGTGTTTTCCGACTGCGCCGAAGCCCTGAATAACTACCCTGGCTCCTTTCAGCTCAAAATCGCAATACTTAAGTGCGACTTCTGTTGCATTAAAAAGCCCCCAGCCTGTAGCTCCAACCTCATCAAGAGGGATGCCTCCCATCTCACAGGGAAGGCCCACAACCCTTCCGATTTCATCTTTTATGCAGGCCATGCATACTTCATCTGTCCCCATGTCAGGGGCAAAGATATATTCCTCGGTATATCGGAGAGCACCTGCAAGAGCCCTCAGTAGCTGGCTTTTCTTTTCGAAAGGCATTTTCGGGTCCCCGTAAACGACAATTTTACCGCCCCCATAAGGAAGGTCTGCAGCCGCATTTTTAAGGGTCATGGCCCTCGCCAGCCTGAAGCATTCTTCGGCACTCACGTCCGGAGCTATTCTTACCCCTCCAAGGGCTGGTCCCCTTGCAATATTATCAACAACGAGCACTGCTTTCAGGTCAATAGACGGTTCATAAATGTGAATTATCTTAAATGGCCCCAGTTCATCTGCAAATCTGAACATATCCTCCGTTACCCTGTCCCCCTATGATCTGTATTCCGAGGTTCTAATGCTGTATGAACCTCAGACTAAGAAAGATATGTTACAGAGACCTATTATAGTTACTGCTAAGTTAATTACATTCAACTGCTAAGGAATGGTGAAAATTTAATTTCAAACACTTATGCCCTATATTGCCATTAATGATGTTGGGAAGTGCAATTATAGAACCATTACCAAGTGAAAACTTGAAGTCATATTTCAACCATTCCTAAGTTAATTACATTCATATTGATCGGATGTTTTCGGCGATTTTTCAAACTCATCCTGAACCAGTCATTTTCAAACCAGCAAATGAAGTTTCAGGACATTTTAAACTGCCCGTTTTGCAGGGAAAGTGTTTTTAAGAATCTTTTAAAACCAAAAAATTTTGAAAGAATAAAAAGCTTGCAGCTAAAGAGCCAGAGCCATTTACCCTTCCATTGCTTATCTCCTTGAAAATACATAAATCCAGGAGCTGTTAACAAAGCTGACAAATTAACTTTTTATTCTAATTTTTCTCTTTTCAGAGTAATTTTTCTCCTTTCAAGTGACATTTCTCTTCTTTAATTCATGTTTTTCTCTTTCGGGTTCTTTTTACTCGATTTCATTTTTTTCGGATTTTTATCTTTTTTTCAGGTTTCTGTGTTTTTTATCCAGTTATCTATAAGCGCCCATAATTCAGGAGAATTTTGATCGATCAGCAGACTGGCATGCCCCTGGTTATTCCAGATCATAGAGGTAACTCTGCTGTTCGTATTCCCAACCTCGTTCTCATACCACCAGGAACCGTAATCGCCAAATCCTCCTCCGAGACCGACATAAAGTACTGGAGAATCCACACTGGAAGAGTTTATTTCATACCCGTCCACATTGCCCATCAGCCCGGCCATATATTGATCCATATACTTTGGCGTGAAGGGTGCAGCTCCTCCGCTCAGAGTCAGATAGAGTAACCTGCTTTCATTGACATAGGAAAGGCCGCTGAGGTCCCCGCTCCAGTAGTGATAGTCCGGAGTGTAGGGGTATGAGGAAAGAATATATGTCTGACTGGCCATGAGCCTGAACAACTGGATATTTGTAAGCCCCGGGTAAGGGGAACTTCCTTCTGGATTTGAGTAAGCCATGCTGGCTACATAAATCATAGAAGCCATACCAGTGCCTTCATAGACTTCATTTTCGATATCACTGGATATTATATTAAATTCCTGTGTCTGATTATATATCAACTCGGGATACTGGGGGTCGTATTTAATGATAATATCCACAGGTACTATCCTGTCAACAGTCCCCAGGGGCATGTCATCATACTGGCTTGCCTCATAAGCTGTAAGGATTAATGCTCCATGGCTGTGGCCTATAGCTGTAACCTCTATATTCTCTGCAGGTTTTTTGCTTAAGAAAGAAGTATGGCTTCTTGAAGCATTGATAGCTTTGTATGTGTCATTCAGGTGTTCTTCAACAGTCCAGTACTCCATGAAACTGAAATCTTCTTCATTTGAAGGGATATTAGTCTCTCTCCTGTCCACGATATATACGCTGTATTTACGCTGGGCATAATATATTGCCATGTCAGAATAGAACTTTTCAGTCAGTCCCTGTCCCGGAAGAATTACCAGGTTTTTACCTGTATTTATTTTCCAGGGTTTTTTCTCCTTCACATAGTTGGTAAGGGTGATGTAGTCATATTCACCGGGTCCAACGTTTATTCTGATCCTGTACTCTGCCACGTCTCCGGAAACAAGCCCTATTCTGCTGCATTCAGCTGGAGGTAACTTTGATTTTAAAACCTCATACTGAGAAGAAGTACAGGAAGTTTCCTGGTCGAATTCCTGATTGAAGATATTGCTCATCCGTAAATCAGGAACAACGGCTGAAACCGGAGAAGAAATAGCTAACAGGACAAAGAAAGCAGCTATTAACATTATTCGCATTTTCATGAGCTCACCTTTGTAATATTTTTGTCTAAAATACAGACCTGAGAAAGTGTACGTTTTAGACTTCTTTTTAAAAGAAGACCTGTTATTCCCGTTTTTACGTTAAAGATAGCAGTGTAAAACAGTAAGAATAAGCCAGACGGCTAAAAGTCACAGCACAGGGAAAGGAAATGATGACAGGTTTTTCAGGGTAACCGGTGACGATAGCAACGGAAAAGCTTCCTCATTCGAAAAGTCATCCCATACATTTGTACTCCTCTCCTTATGCCCTCAAAACACTACCTATCAAATAAATATAATTTATACAGATAAGAGTTGTGATTTTTACTTTATTTTCTATTTTTTTGCGATGTTCTGGACAATTTTTCTCAAAAATACTTTTGAGGTAAGATGCAGACCTGAAAAAAAATCGAGTAAAGCATATTTTTCAATTTTTAATAAACTGCCAGCAGTGCTGATATCTCTGATCCTATTTTTTTAAAAAGGTTTTACAAATGGCATGCAGAAAAATCCAGGGACAGGTCAGAAGCCGTTATCCATTTTTATAAATATCGTAATTGGAAGGCAAAATTCACATAATTTTACTAAAGTAAGCCAGCCGAAAGGGAATTAAAGCATAGGCTCAATAAACCCAGGACGTACTTATTGGAGAAAAATAGTTCCTGGTGAGACCAACAGACAAAATTTTGAAAAATATATTTGGGAAAATAATTCTACAGGTAATCCCCTGGAAGAGGTATAGAGGATGAAAAAATATCTGTCAATACTATTAGTTTCAGTCCTTATTTTTGGGGCTGTACTCCCGTGCGCTACTGCAGGGGCGAAGGCAATTTCATCAGGAGATAATTCGACTATTGAAGATGAGACTACTGTTGTTGATGTTTCTGATGACACCAATGAAAATTCAATTAAAAAAGAAGACAATATCGTTGCAGATGATTCTGTTGTAATTGATACTACGGTAATATCAACAGATAACGATATTTACAATTCTGACGATGACTATGTGTATTCTGATGATGATATTATAACATCCGTAAACACAGATGACGATATTATCACAGCTAACAATTCTAATGTATACGACGGGAATGTTGTATCTTCAGATGATAACATAGTCATAACTGATTCGTCGCAGACTAATATCCAGTATATAGAAACAACACAGATAAACATGGATAATAGCCAGACGGTAACTGTTGACGTTAAAAATGACAATTCAGTTGTCAACAATATATATTTTGAATCAACAAAGGATTCAGGCAAGGCAAAAGTTGTTATCGAAGATCTGAAAGATGATACAGGCCTGGTTGAGAAACCATCAGGTGATGTCTACAAGTCATTTAATATATGGATCGACAGTGATAATGTAAATAACATTGAAAATGCAGCTGTTGATTTTAAAGTTGAAAAGACATGGCTTAAAGCAAATGGGATTGATGAATCCTCCATTGTCCTGAACATGTATGATAGCGGTAAATGGGTAAAAGTGCCAATTACAATAACAGGGCAGGATTCAACGTATGTGTACTTTACAGCTAAAGTATCAGAATATTCTACATTTGCAATTACTAGCAAAACAATAACTGTAAATAGTACTCTTACATCAACATCTCCGGATAATGATACAGAAGAAAAAAGTGGCATAACAAGAAGTGAGATTATACACATACTTGAAATGATTCTCGCATATCTTAAGGGAAATTAATTTCCATCTTAAGGGGAACTAATTTCCCTTATTTTTTAATGTGATAGCGAGCGTAAACATACAAAATTATCATGGTTTTTCTTTTACCTTTATTCTAAATTTATTTTGTTACCCTCTTTCTACCAATCCTTTTCCGGTTACTTTTCAGCATAGAACTTCTCACGAGTGGTTGCTCATTTTGCTGAAAAATACAGAGACTGACATGGAAGCCATTTACCTGCCAGGTGAGCTAAAGGAAAAATTTTGAAAAAGGCACCTTGATTTGTTTGAGTATAAGGTATTGTTCCTGAAATCCGTTATCTGTTCAGGTAGCTCCTTTTAAATAAAGCCTTTCAGTGGCGGGACGATTTTTATTGCCATGTTTCCTTTCCTATCTGGCGGGCTGCTTTCGAGAGCCTCCGGGAAGAAGATTGAATATATAAGGCTGCATATGCGAGAGAAAAAGAAAATCTGAAGGCTTTTTCGGAAGACGGAGGGAAGATGTGCATTAAAAGGAGTAACTTATAATAAGAAAACGTAAGTGCTGCCTTATAATAAGAAAACGTAAGTGCTGTCAATTCTGTCATACAGTTCCTCCACATCCCTGCTCAGCCTGAAAACTTCCTTCTCCCAGTCTTTTTTATTAGAATCCGAATACGGAGCCATTTTAAGGGCAGCCATCCGGGCATAGTTGCGTGAAATTTTCCGGTTGCTCCAGGAAAAACCGAAAGCCTGATCGGTTTTTTTGATGCTGTATTTTTCATGGATCAGGAACTCATAGATTTCGGAAACAATGCCCGGCTTTCCTGCAGAGCTTTCGGAAAAAGCTGGGGAAAGAGCAGACAGATTCTGGATGTGAAGCTTGACCCCATAACTTTCAGGGCAGAGTTTTCCGGAATTTGCAAACTCAAGCACTTCCCTGAACTCGAGAGAAATATCCGTCTGCCCAAGACCTGATGGCAGGGTTTTTTCCAGTGAAATAAAGACATGGATGCATTCGTGAAAGAGGATTTTTGCCGTCAGAAACTCGATCCTCTCCTGAATGTTCCACAACCTTTCTACCAGTTCTTCGTCCCACAGTTCATGGGGATTTACCAGGATGAGGTACCTGAAGGTTATTTTCTTCCTTTTTCTGGAAATGACCCTTTCAGGTTCGAAAGCCAGACCCTGAAGCTTTCCGAAAAACTCTACTCTGACTGCCAGTTCCCAGCAGTATTCCCATCCCCCTGAACGCACGCTTTTTACCTGATAATATTTTCCGTCAAAATGTGTCTTTTTTATAAGCCTGTAAAGGTCTTCGCTATGCTTTTTAATGAGGGATTTTATTACAGGCTCCCGGTAGATATTAAGGTCGAGCTGAAGAAGCGTCGGAGAATAAAACAGGTATTCGGGAGCAGGAAACGAAACTGGAGCAAACGCAGGGGCAAGATACGGGAAAGGTGAAGCTGAAGAGGACATTTTTTCCCGTATGCTGTATGCTTGCGAACCGGCTTTTTCCCTGGAGGAAGCCTTTTTTGCTCCTGCTGTCTGAGTTTCCTGCTCCATTAAGACACCCCTGTTAATCGACCCTTTTTTCCCCGTATTACTGATTCAATTCGTATTACTATTTTTAATTTATGTAATACCAAATAATATTGAATTTAAAGATATAAATATTTTCTCATATGAAAATCAATTTAAGTATTACAAAAATGGAGCGAATGAGAAAGTGAAACTATTCAAAAATCGGTAAATGAAACTTTATACTTCGGATAAAATAATCTTTAAAAAGTAAAAAGGAAAAGGATTAGGAAAAGGATTATAAAAATATAAAAAAGGAAAAAATTGAAGAGTTTTTTAATCTCAAATAGCTGGACAAACTGTAGGGTATCCCTCAGCTTTCCAGGTGAGGATGCCGCCTTCCAAATTATAGACATGCCTGTAACCTGAATCTACCAGTAAATCTCTTGCAGCATCGCTTCTTGTCCCACTCTTGCAATAAACCAGAATAGGCTTATTTTCCGGAATTTCACAGAGGCATTGAGCTAAGAGCTTTTCCGGGGGTAATTCAACCGGGTCTTCCTTTGGAACATTTTTCAGTGGAATCAATATTGCCCCCTCAATATACCCTGCATTAAATTCAGCCGGAGTGCGCACATCCAGAAGGAAGAACTCCCCTGTACCGAGCAGTTCATCAGCTTTATCGGCGTTTACATCTACAGTACACCCTCTGGCTAACCAGCAGTCAATGCCTCCTCTCATATTATAGACTTTCCTGTATCCGTTGCTGACAAGTAAACTGCATGCAGCGGCACTTCTGGCACCACTCTTGCAGTAAACAAGTATTTTTTCATCGGCTGGCACTTCATTTATTCTCACTTCCAGCAGTTCATCAGAGGATAATTCTACAGGGTCCTGTGCAGGTACATTTTTCACAGGAATAAGTATCGCGCCCTCAATATGTGTTTTATTAAATTCAGCAGGAGTACGCACATCCAGAAGAAATACGTCTTCTTTTTCGACCATCTTTTCAGCTTTACAAACACTCACATTTTTATATCCATCTGGACAGGTCTCTGCGGCGGCAATTCCCGGAATGATCATGAGAAATGCCATAAGGACCGCAGCAAAATAAAACATAGTTCGTTTATTCAGTTACATCCCTCCACATTCTGTAATTCATTAAATTCATAAACCTGAAAGTCAAAGTTTTTTCATTGAAACACTATAATTTTTATTAAAACCCTCATTTAAAACAGTACCCACAAATGGAAGTTATTTGCTGGATATTGATATTTTATACGTATTCAGCAAACAAACATGCCGAATTGTAGAATGAATTGGTACAAAAAAGCAGGAGCCCAAAATCTGGATTTTAATAATTGTATAATGTAATTGGTTCAAGTATATATCTTATTAGGGATAATCAGCACATTCCATCATTATTCATCATACATTCTCCAACTAATTCTCCAAATAGAATGAATTTTATATTAATCGTCGGATTGGGTAAGTTTTTCTCCATTTCTTCCTTATTTAATAAATTTACTGCCAGAACCTGCGGCAAAAATAGCTTCTTTATATCATGTTTACGTCTCCAGCTATGACTGATGATGACAGTACAGAAAAACATGTAAAATGTCATTCATGTTGTCCGGGAATAATTAACCGATCAGATCAAAAATACCATAGGAGTTCCGCAGTTGGCTCTTTAATCGCGAATTTGTCATAAATTCGAGGTTCAATTTTCGTATGCTGCAAGTGAAACTAAGGAATAAAGAAGATATAATCTCATTATTTTTGTTCTCGATATCGTCTTCAGCAATGGCTGTGAAGTCATTCCTAGAGTAAATATTAGAAATTATATTTTTACCATTCCTTAAACTAATGATCTCGAGTTCTCTTGACTCTAAAACCTTTAAAAATTCATAATTTTAGGAAAATTGGCACACTGCCATCATATTTCTGGATCCTATTTTTAGATCCTATTTTCAGATCCTATTGCCTGATTATTCTAAGATTATATCCTCAGATCGCACTTTCTGGCACTGCACGAGAAAAACAAATGAAAAGTTGTAACTATTCAGGTAGCCTTAACGAGGCTACACATTTTTCCTCGTTCCGAGGAAAAATTGGATATAAAATGATTCCTTTTTAGCTTTATGAAACGTGATGAGATTCTTTCTTACTGTGCTTCAAATCCTGAAATTATTGTAGCTTACATTGAGAGTTTAGAATCTCAAGTTAAAGAACTCACTGAAAGACTTGTAGCCTTAGAATCTCGTTTAAATCAAAACAGTCGTAACAGCAGTCGACCTCCTTCTACTGATTATTTTGTCAAAGAGAAACCTAATCCCAAGAGTCTGCGTAAACCAAGCGGGAAGAAACCTGGAGGTCAGGAAGGTCATCCAGGCACGACTCTTGATATGGTTGATCATCCTGAGTAGGTAATAGAACATTCTTTGACCTGCTGCAAAGAATGCGGATCTACCCTTGAGAATGTTGAAGTTGAAGCTTATGAGAGAAGACAGGTCTTTGACATTCCTCCCGTAAATCTAATTGTTACAGAACATAAAAGTCAGATTAAAACCTGTCCTTGTTGTGGAAAGTTGAATAAAGCCGTTTTTCCCGAATCAGTGAAATATCCGGTTCAGTATGGCCCTAATATTTTAGCTTCAGCTATTTACTGTAAAAATTACCAGTTTGTTCCTTATGATAGAATTTCTGAGTTATTTGAAGACATTATGGGAATAAAAATCTGTCCTGCTACGATAATTAGAGCAGAAAGAGAATGTTTCCAGAATTTAGAGGAATTTGAAAACGTTATTAGAGAGAAGTTATTAGCCTCGCCTGTAATCAATTTTGATGAAACTGGTATGAAGATTGAAGGAAAAAGACACTGGCTTCATGTAGCTTCTAATGAAAAATACACATGTTATTTTGCTCATACAAAAAGAGGAGCAGAAGCAATAGATGCTATGGGAATTCTTCCGAAGTTTAAGGGAGTAGCAGTTCATGATGGATGGAAACCTTACAACGTTTATGATTGTGATCATGCTCTGTGTAACGCTCATTTACAGAGAGAACTTACAGGAATTGAAGAGAACTATAAACAGACATGGGCTAAAGAGATGAATGAACTGCTCACTGAGATGAAGAAATACACTGATGAGTGTAAAGAGCAATTAAGAGAACCTGATTTTGAGCAAATTAAAGCATTGGAAGAAAGGTTTGATGCAATTATCATTAGAGCGCTTGAAGAAAATCCGCATTCTCTAAATCCTGAAAAACAGGGAAAACGCGGTAAAAATCCAAAAACAAAATCAAGGAATCTGCTGGATAGGTTTATAGAACACAAAGAAAAGATTCTGAGATTCCTGACAGATTTGAAAGTTCCATTTGATAATAATCAGGCAGAAAGAGATATCAGGATGATGAAACTACAGCAGAAAATATCGGGAACTTTCAGAAAAGCAATGGGAGCGCAAGCTTTCTGCAGAATTAGGGCGTACATTTCTACAGGAAAAAAGAACGGTTTACCTGTTTTAGAGGGTATTCGTGCGGCGCTCATAGGAGCGCCGTTAACTATACTCTGAGCAGTTACGAAAAGTTTTTCATTACATATGAGAAAATGTTAAAGGCTGAGAGACTAAAGAAGAATAGGGCAAAAACTTTTGTTAGAATGAAAATATGATAGTCCAAAAACGGTGTGGAAAATGAGCAGGGAAGCAGTAGAACAAAAGGGGCAGGGGGAGGAAGACTCAAAGGAAAACAGGGATCAAGAAAGAAAAACGGAAACGAAATCCCCTCATAAAGTTACAGAAGGCGTGGATATCCTCCTTGGGGACCCCGAAAAAGCTGTAATCAAGCTCTCCATTCCTATTATAGTTGCAATGGGTGTACAGACCATTTACAGCCTCACCGATACCTTCTGGGTCGCAGGCCTTGGTGCGGATGCCATGGCTGCCGTAGGTTTTGCATTCCCTTTTTTTGTAATCCAGATGGCTCTTACAGGCGGGCTTGGAGTCGGTGGCGGTGCTGCAATTTCCCGCAGGATAGGGGCCAGGGATAAAGCCGGAGCGGACAATGTTGCAGTACATACATTTGTAATTATGCTGGTACTGACAGTTGTCCTCACAGGGATAGGGCTTTCTCTTGTGAGAGACTTATTCGTATTCAGCGGGGCAGGAGAAACTACTCCACTCGGAGTTGCGTACGCAAGGGTACTTTTTGCAGGCAGTTTTGTGTTCTTCTTTACAAATGTCGCAAACTCCATACTCAGGAGTGAAGGAGATTCAAAGAGAGCTATGCAGTCGATGGTCCTTGGATCTCTCCTGAACGTCGTCCTTGACCCGATTTTTATATATGTGCTGGATCTGGGAGTTGCAGGAGCAGCCCTTGCTACAGTATTCTCCTTCTCCTGTTCCGGACTGCTTATGTTTTACTGGTTTTTTATCAAAAAAAATACCTATATATCATTCGCTTTCCGTTCCTTCAAATTCAACCGGGATATTACAAAAGACATTTTCAGGGTAGCCATACCTTCTTCAATAGAACAGGTTGCTCTTGCCCTTACTGCTCTGATAATGAATTATATTATAGTGAATGTCAGCAATACTGACGGGGTTGCTGTTTACGCTACAGCCTGGAGGATTACAAGCATTGCGGTTTCCCCTCTAATAGGGATTTCAATCTCCGTGGTCTCGATTTCGGGAGCAGCTTTCGGGGAAAGGAGTTATAAAAAAGCAAGAAGCGCTCTTCTTTATGCAACAAGGACAGGTTTTCTGGTAGAAGCAGCAGTCGCAGTTGCGGTATATATCTTCGCTCCGTATATTGCTGGCGCCTTTACGCAGGCAGAAAATACTGCCCAGATAGCCCCTGAACTGACAAGGCTGCTTAAAATTATGACCGTATTTTATCCGGCTGTTGCTTTCGGAATGCTCTCAGCCTCTCTTTTTCAGGGTGCGGGAAAGGGTACAAGCGCACTTATTGCCACACTCCTTAGAAGTTTGATACTGACGCCGGTATTTGCCCTGCTTTTTGCCTTTACATTCGGCTGGGGGTTGTCCGGAGTCTGGTGGGGGCTTGTTATAGGAACAGTTGTTGGGTCGCTGGTCACCTTTGCGTGGGCGCAGGTTTATTTGAGGCGCATGATAAAGGTAGAAGGAGAGGGAGAGAAGTGTTGAAAACTCAGAGTCCTCCCATTACTTCACGTGCAGTCTATCCGCTCAATCCCATATAATCCTGCTCAGCATCATACAACTTTTTTACTTTCTTATTTGTGCTTTTTTTCCGGAATTTTTCTCCTCTCTCAACAATAAAATTAATTTTATAGTGTGGTCAGATGTTATATACTGGAAAGTCTAAATAAATACATAATGTGACTGTTAAAATGGACTTCCTGGAGTAAAAAGAAAGGATGGATTCTATTTAACAGTAAAAATTGAAAAATAGGATTTATATCTCGATAAACAAAGAAAGAGGCAAAATAATGACGGTTATGGTTCAAACGGACTTAAATAGAATATTTATGGAGAAAACTGGAATAAATGAAGTGCAAATTAAAAAATTAGAGCAGTTGTCAAAAGACGGTCTTGGAGGCTCTATTGATCAAAACTTTTCAATGCCTATCGTTAACGGTAGCGGCAGCTATAATTATTCAACAACAAGTTTCTGGGTAACTATTTCCGGTTATGCCACAATTACAGGCCCCGATGAAGGCAACTGGCACTTCGTCGCAAAAGATGGCAATAACATTATTTTCGACCGGCAGGGGGTTACGAAAGGCCAGCAGATTCCTTTCAAATACAAAACAGGCTTTACTCTGAGCCTTACTTTGACTGCCACATGGAGTGAAAAGAAGGATACAAATCTTACCGGGTATCTAAATGCACAGTATTAAGTTGCCAGTATGAATTTCATTTATTCTTTACTTCAATTCTTTTTTCTTTGCTTTTTTTTAAAAATGTTAACTTTCCTTCCTGAACTCAGAAAGGAGTCCATATCACAATATAAAATCATAAAATATAAATAAACCTTACCCTATTTTCGTTTGGAATCAAACAATAAGAAAAGAGAATAGTACGATTAAAGACGGTCAGATCCGGATGATAAAAACAGACCAGACCTGTCAAATCCAATAAAACCTGTCAAAACCAGTCAGATTGAACACTGAACGCCTCGCAAAAGAAGACTGACTGGATCATAAACGCCTCGCAAAAAGACCTCTGACGGATTTTAATATGGTTTTATTATCCGGGTCAGGACTGAAAAAAGTGCCTCATTGTGATACCGATGAAAGAAGAACGAATAAAAGAGACGGTAAAGCTTCAATTTGACATGATTCATCTTTTTCATAAGAATTTTGCCAGAGCTTTTCATAAAACAGGCAGCGGTTCCTATAACCTTAATAAAAATCAGAATAAGGCAATCCTGATTATAGGTGCGGTTAGTGAAATAATGCCCACAACTCTGGGAAGATGCCTTGACCTTCAGAAAGGAAGCCTGACCAGCATGATAGATGCTCTGGAGAAAGAGGAGCTTGTCTACAGGAGAGGAGACCCGTCAGACCGGAGAAAGATCCTGGTTTCTCTTACTGAAAAAGGAGAGGATTACAGGAACTGGCTTATAGAAGAGCTTGAAAAAAATAATTCAGAAGTTTTAAGCAGGTTAACTGAAGAAGAGATTGCAGCTTATCAGGAAGGCCTGAAAACAATTCTGGACACATTAAAAAAGCTGGACGAGAGCATCTGATAAGGAAAAACGGCTTCTAAACACTGATTTGAGGTCTTCAATGCAAACTGAGCTAACAGGCAAACTTCAGAAACTTGGATTTACCGAAAACGAGGCAAAAATCTATATAGGACTCCTGAGACAGGGAGAGGCAACAGCAAGGGAAATTCATGAATTCACTCACGTTCCGAGAACGAAGATTTATTCTACTCTGAATAGAATGTCAAAGAAGAAATACATAGAAGTCATAGAAGGTACTCCGGCATATTTCAGAAGCATTGATCCGGAACAGCTGTTAGAAAGGTTAAGAGACGAATTCCTTTTCTCACTTAATGAAACACTAGAGGAACTTAATTCTGCGGGTTACGGGATGAAGAATAAATGCTGTTAATTTCGGTATGTCTTCCCGGACCCTTGAAAAAATACAGCTCAGGAGAAAAGGTAAAAAGACATATTGAAAGGAAGACAGTAAATGGAGCTTAAAACAGCAGCAGATTCAAATTTTTCTGAATCTGAAGAAAGCCCGGAAACTAAAGGCGTAAGGATTCTTGAGGGCGATCCCAAAAAAGCAATCATCAAACTCGCAGTCCCTATGATTGTTGCAATGTCCGTTCAGACTCTTTACCAGCTCATAGACACCTTCTGGGTCTCGGGGCTTGGAGCAGACGCACTTGCTGCAATGGGTTTCGTATTTCCATTTTATTTCATAAGCATGGCTTTATCCAACGGTCTGGGCATAGGAGGAGGAGCAGCCATCTCCCGAAAAATCGGAGCGCGGGATAAGGCAGGAGCAGACAACGTAGCTGTACATACGATTATAATAATGATGTTGCTCGTTCTCATATTTACCATACCTTTCTATGTTTTTGCCCCTCATATATTCTCACTTGTAGGAGCAGGGAAAACAACCGATCTTGCGGTAGCTTATGCGAGGGTAATATTTCTCGGGAGCATAGTGATCTTTTTTACTAACGTAGCGAACTCTATCCTCAGGTCCGAAGGGGATTCAAAGCGGGCAATGTACGCAATGGTCCTCGGGGCAGCCCTGAATATCGTTATTGACCCCATTTTCATATACACCTTTAAAATGGGGATTGCAGGTGCAGCCTGGGCCACACTGCTTTCTCTTGCGGTCTCCTCCGCCATGATGCTGAACTGGCTCTTTTTCAAAAAGGACACTTTCGTTTCTTTTGACTTTAAAGACTTCAGCTTTGAGAAAAGCATAATAAACGACATATTCCGGATTTCAGTCCCGGCTTCCGCACAGCAGCTTTCAATGTCGTTATCCATGCTCGTCCTCAACCTGATTATTGTGAACGTGAGCAGTACTGACGGAGTTGCAGTGTACTCCACAGGCTGGCGTGTTGCTACAATTGCAATTGCCCCACTTGTAGGGATAGCAACTGCAGTAGTTTCTGTTTCCGGAGCCGCCTTCGGGGCGAAAGACTTTGAAAAAGCAAAAACAGCACATACCTATGCAGTGAAAGCCGGACTCCTTATAGAAGGCGGGGTTGCTGCATTTACTTTTATATTCGCCCCACAGATTGCAGCCGTTTTCACGCAGACGGAAGAAGCCGCTCACATAGCTCCGGATCTTATCCAGTTCCTGCGCATAATCTGCCTCTTCTATCCAACAGTTTCTCTCGGAATGCTCTCGACATCCCTATTCCAGGGGGCTGGAAAAGGCTTCAGCGCGCTTACCGCAAATCTCCTGAGAACCATAGTATTTACCCCGCTCTTTGCAGCTTTTTTTGCCTTCAATCTGAATATGGGCCAGGTAGGTGCCTGGTGGGGGATCGTTGCAGGCAATGCTATTGGAGCCGGGGTGGTCTATGTCTGGGTAAAGCTTTATCTCAGTACGATTCTGAAAACAGGGCCCCTGCATAAACCCTTCGAGCAGGGGATTTAAACTTTTTTGAGCAAATATTTATAGAAAGAATTCTAATAAATCGTAAATTTTGTACCAAATATTTATATATATGTAGAAGGTAATAAGTTACCGTCTGCCGGCAAACCAAAAAACAAAAGTTCAATCAAAGGTGAGCCAGAATGAAAGAAATTATTACGCAAAAGCCTCTGAGACCAGTTCTTCACGGGTTTCTTCTCAAAGACCGTAAGTTTGTCCCGGCCTCAAAATCTAAAGTCCTGAACATTTTCGGACTTTTTGAGACAGGAAGCATAAAGTCGGAGGAGACCTGAAATGCAGGAACAGCTGTCTCCCGCATGAAGTGCTTAATAAAACATTCGGGGGGCGGATACATTCTACAGACAAAGATAAATTTCCTCCACCGAAAAACGCCGAATATTCTTTGACCAGTCAGTAGAGAGAAAAAGCATAAGTCAAAATTGCCATATTCAATCTTTAAAAGTATAAATAATGTAAAATTTCCGAAGAAATCCCAAATAAGCACTCATGAAATAAAAACCGCTGGGAAAAGTCTCTTGGAAAAGTCTCTTGGAAAAGTCTCTTGGAAAACACACCTCCCAAAACAGAAGAAAAACGCCGTATATACTAAAAACGTACTCAAGAACAGTTCAGATAAACAGTATTTCCTAAAAGATCTTCAAGTCTGGTTTCAAAAAACATATTTAAAAACGAGAAAAGTAGATCTTTAAGCCAGAACACCTTGAAGAAACAAATCAGGACACCAGCATCTCCATCCCTGGAGTAACTAAATACAAAAAACGGCGGTACAAAGGAAAACTCTCCCAAAAAACGGACATATGGGGAGGATAAAAGAATGAACTGGAAATCATTTCCGGTTCTTTCAAAAAAACATAATTATATTACTATTTTTTGCTTTCTCTTTACTAAACCTTTTTTGTCCCGCTCAATACAGGAGAGCGGCCTCTCCCATGAAAAAGAAGAAAAAACAGATGAATATTGTTCATTTAATTTTCAACCTTTTTTTAATTTTTACTTCTTCTACTCCTTTTCCCTTTAACTTCTTCTTTGGGTTAGATCGCCAGACAAACTGGCGAAGTCTTCGATACAATGCGAATTTAAAATCCCTTATAGGGGGATATTTCAGACCTGTTTCCAGGAGAATGAGAATTATTGATCCGGTAGCTCAACTATGATGGAGATCCGGAAAAGAATGAAATAAAAAGAGACTGGAAAGACAAAAAGATTTGAAGCGAAGAGATAATATTTACTCAAAAAGGTTTTCAGGCAAAGAAATACAGCAGATATTATCGGTTCAGAGGGAAAGACTTGAATCTTAATATAGAAACTTCGAGGCGCATAGAGTTGATAGATATCACCTCAGAGGTAAAGGAAGAGGTAAGGATAAGCGGGGTACGGGAAGGTGTATGCATTATCAGCACCAGACATACGACTGCGGGGATAATTGTCAATGAAAATGAAAACGGGCTCCGGGAGGATATCCTGAATATGCTGGAAAGACTTGTACCTCAGGGGGCAGGATACAGGCACGACAGAATAGACAATAACGCTGATTCGCATCTTAAAGCAATATTGCTCGGATCAAGCGAAGCCCTGCCCATTGTAAAGGGCGAACTGGAACTCGGCACCTGGCAGAGCATTTTTTTTGCCGAAATGGACGGGCCAAGGAACAGGGCGGTAAATCTGACGATTTTAAAAACTGAATAAGGGCAGAAAAAAATTGAGTAAAAAAATTAAGGAATAAAAAATAAAAATATAAAAAATTAAGAAAGAAGAAATTAAGAAATGTGAAAAAATCCTTAAAGGCTATCCGGAGATACTGCCTGAGAGGGTCTTTCAGCCTTACTGAAATCGTCCAGACGGGTCTGTTTCTTTCTACATTTCTCTCCCGGAATCTCTACAGGATATTCTCCTGTAAGGCAGCCAATGCACATGTCGTTCTTGTCGCACTCAAGTGCTCTCATAAGCCCGTCGATGCTGAGGTAGCCGAGAGAATCAGCACTTATCAGCCCTTCGACCTCTTTTATGGTCTTGTATGAAGCGATAAGTTCCTGCCGGGTTGCCATATCGATTCCCAGGTAGCAGGGGGCAATAATTGCCGGGCTTCCGACCCTTGCGTGGACTTCTGACGCGCCTGCCTTCCTGACCATATCTATGATACGCCTTGAGGTAGTCCCGCGGACAATGCTGTCATCTACCAGGACAACACGTTTGCCTTTGATATTGTCCTGAATAGCGTTCATCTTAAGCCGAACTGCAGTTTCACGCAGGTCCTGTCCCGGAAGAATGAAGGTGCGCCCGATATAACGGTTCTTCATGAGCCCTTCCAGGTACATTATACCTGATTCCCTTGCATAGCCGATTGCGGAAGTGATTCCGGAGTCAGGGACAGGAGACACGATGTCTGCGTCCACATGATGTTCGCGGGCAAGCTCCCTTCCGATTCTTTCCCTTACTTTATAGACAAGCTTGCCGTCTATAACAGAGTCTGGCCTTGCAAAGTAAATGAACTCAAAAACGCAATGTGCCGGATGCGGCTCATTTGCGAGCTGGTAGCTTTCGAAGCCTGAGTCGGTAAAGACCATGACCTCGCCTGGTTTGACGTCCCTTATAAGGGTGCCGTTCAGGGTGTCAATGGCTACGCTCTCGGAGAATACTCCGTATCCGCCGTCAACTTCTCCAAAACAGAGTGGCTTGAAACCGAAAGGATCCCTTACGGCGTAGATAACACCGTTAATGAAAATGACAAGAGAGTAAGAGCCAACAAGCTTGCGCATTACAGTCCTGATAGACTCGATAGGTTCGTGTTTTATCAGTTCTTTTACAAGCAGATGGCCAATAACTTCAGTATCTGAATCACTGATAAAAATTCTGCCTTCATTTTCCAGCTCATCCTTCAGTTCCCTTGCATTTACCAGATTCCCATTATGAGCAATGGCAACTGTTCCGCCCTTGAAGTTCAGGATAAAAGGCTGACAGTTTTCAATCTTTGACCCGCCAGTTGTGGAGTAACGGACATGCCCAACTCCTGCATTACCGACCAGACGCCCGAGGGAATCCTTGTTATATACATCAGGTACAAGCCCCATTCCTTTGATGGAAAGCGGACATGAGCCGTTGTGCACCATTATGCCTGTCGATTCCTGTCCTCTGTGCTGAAGGGCATAAAGGGCATAATAAAGCTTGAATGCGACAGCATTTGACGCGGGTCTGTCATCAGGCAAAATTATGCCTGCAACCCCGCACTCTTCTTTCAATTTTGACCTCCGGTGCAGGTAAAAAATAGAGAAAATTGAGCAGGCAGGTTTAGTATTTGCACTTTGCCTGCCACTTGTAAGTTCTCATGCGGGATGTCTTTCCAAAGCCGCATGAAGTACACTGTTTTGTATGCACGTTTAACGAAACGCTGCCGCAGCGCCTGCATTTGGCGTGAGTGCGCTTCTGCCTTTTTCCCATTGATGCCGTACCTTTACTCATTCCTAAATCTCCTGATAAAAATCAATCTAGCATGTAATATTCGATAATTCGAAGCGATTTCGTTTTTCTGAATTCATCTCAGCTATACAGTCTTGCTGCTTACCGAGTTTAACGATAATAGATGAAGTGCTTGATATAGATTACGGAGATACGTATACGACGTTGTCACCGCGAATAACGACACTGCTGAATTTACTTACTACTTCTCCTTCTCTTAATTCTTCAGCATTGTCAAGCACGAGATTCATGTGAATATCGTATCCTTTCAGCTCGCCCCTAAACTCACGTGCGCCTTTCAATCTTACGATAACGGGTGTGTCCAGTGCGTTGTTCAAAATATCCAGAGGTCGGTTTGCCATCCTTACAATCCCCTTAAAACATTATAAATCAAGTCATTATCTATATCAATATAAATAGTTAATCCAGACTTAAACTGATCGCCGCGCTTAAGTATTCGATTATCTGCATCAAAGTCGTAAATACAATATATAAATGTATCGAAGAAATGACTCAATTCTGGTATTCAGGTATATAAACGAAGGCAAAATATAAGAAAAATGCTCTTTCTGAGGAAAAAATACTGTATTATTGAAACACTTTCTATCAACTCTCTAAAAAATATTTCAGAAACTCTTCTAAAAGACGTCATAAAAAACAAACTTTCATAATACCGAAAATCCCTGAGTTCCCCGGTTTTTCGGAATCGGGACTTCCAAAATTAAGTTTCATAAGAACCCTGTACCTTTCGTCTTATAGATTTCCGGAGAATTCAGAAATATGGTCGGAATGAAATAAGAGCCCCGCAGAAGGGGTAAGAGTGTAATTCTGACAAAAAATGAGAAGTGCTGTATAAATGTCGTATACGTGCTTTATAAGTGCCTTATAAGTGCCTTATATTTAGATACACCAGCATAATAAGCCGTAAAAAATAAAAATCGAAATGAGGAATAAAATGACAGAAAAAAACTCGATGTTTAAAACTCCTGTTGTGATGACTATCGCTGGTTCTGATTCAGGAGGGGGAGCAGGAATTGCTGCTGACATCAAGACTTTTGCAGCATTCGGAGTCCATGGGACCTGCGCCATTACTTCCGTAACCGCCCAGAATACCACAGGGGTTCTTGAAACATTTGATCTTGCTCCTGAAGCCGTTGCGAGCCAGATAGAGGCTGTCTGCACCGACATGGATGTTAGGTGGGCAAAAACCGGAATGCTTGCCTCTTCAGAGATAATAAAAGAGGTTGCAAAGCAGGTAAAAAAACATAATCTCTCCCTCGTGCTCGACCCTGTAATGGCTGCTGAAGCCGGAGGAGACCTGCTGAAAAAAGAAGCCCTTTCAGTCCTTATTAAAGAACTGTTACCTCTCTGCAAGGTTACAACTCCAAACGCCTCAGAGGCGGGCGCACTTGCAGGTGTCACTGTCAAGACCCATGAAGATGCAAAACTTGCGGCAAGAAAAATTGCAGACCTTGGGGTTGAATCCGTTATTGTTACGGGAGGGCATATCGACGCAACTGACCTCCTTTATGAACCTGTTTCCGGCACCTTTACACGCATTCCGGGCACTTTTGTAAAAGGAGGGACACATGGGTCTGGATGCACCTATTCTGCATCAATGGCTGCCTGCCTTGCCCGGGGTGACAGCACGGAAACCGCTGCCAGAAAAGCAAAGGCGTTTGTGGAACAGGCGATTTTGAGGAGCGTGCCTGTAGGAAAGGGGGTGGGACCTGTAAATCCTCTGGCAAATACACTTGAAGAAAAAGAGCGGTACCTGGCTCTTCAGGACGTAAAAGAAGCGGTTTCAATCCTCACATACAGCCCTGATTTTGCAAAACTAATCCCTGAGGTTGGCTGTAATATAGGAATGGCAATCCCATGTACCAGGACTTATAATGACATAGCTGCTGTCGAAGGCGGGATAATCAGGTTCAGGGAAAAGGCAATTCCCGTCGGATGCGTTAATTTCGGAGCCAGCCAGCATGTTGCCAGGGTTATTTTAGCAGCTCTCCGCGAGAATCCTGAAATGAGGGCTGCCATGAATGTGAAATTCTCGGAAGAAATTCTTGAAGCATGCAGAGAAATAAATCCTGGAATCTCTTCCTTTGACAGGGCTGAAGATCCGGGGGATGCCAGCACCATGGAATGGGGAACATCGGAGGCAATTAGAAAATACGGAGGAATGCCTGAAGTAATCTATGATAAAGGAGCAGTAGGAAAAGAACCCATTATCAGGCTGCTTGGCAAAAGCGCTTCAGAGGTCGCAAGGCTTGCCGTAGAACTTGCCAGGAGAGTAAAATAACACCCGTTGAGCATAACGCCAGCTAAATCCAGGAATTTTTCTTCCCAATTTTTCTTTATTTTAAACATTTTTTCAGATATATTCAATTTTGTATAATTTTTAATATTATTATCTTATTTTTATCTTTTATCTTTTCTTTTTTCCTAATATTATGTCTTATTTTTTATATTTTATCTTTTCTTTTTTCCTAATTTCCTTTTTATTTTTATTCTTTTTTATTTCTATTCTCTTTTGTTTCTCATCTTTATTTTTATTCTTTTTTATTTCTATTCTCTTTTGTTTCCATTCATCTTTATTTTTATTCATTTTCTCTTTTCCCTTTTGTTCTCGCACTTTCCAGCTTCAATAACTTCCTGAATTTTTATAAAGTATAATGATGGAGTTTATCGGATATAGATGGGAAACAGATAACACTTAAATACATCAAGGTACGATTTTGTACAGAAACGTTACGCAGGAGATTTTCATGGAGCAGACAAAAATTATCCTTGACGAAAATGAAATGCCGAAGAGATGGTACAACGTCCTTTCCGACCTGCCATCTCCAATAGACCCGCCTCTGGACCCAAGAACCTGGCAGCCTATAAACCCTGAGGCTCTTGAGCCTATTTTTGCAAAGGAACTGATCAGGCAGGAAATGAGCAGTGACAGGTACATCGATATCCCTGCAGAAATACTCGATGTTTACAGGCTCTGGAGGCCAAGCCCTCTCTTCAGGGCTCACCAGCTTGAAAAGGACCTCAAGACCCCTGCAAAAATATATTATAAGTATGAAGGGGTCAGCCCCGCAGGCAGCCACAAGACAAATACCTCCATTGCCCAGGCCTACTACAATATGAAAGAAGGCACGGAAAGGCTCACAACTGAGACCGGAGCAGGACAGTGGGGAAGTGCACTTTCTCTTGCCTGCAACTACTTTGACCTCGAATGCAAGGTCTATATGGTTCGTTCAAGTTATTACCAGAAACCTTACAGAAAATCCCTTATGACTCTCTGGGGAGGAAATGTCGTGCCTTCCCCGAGTCCTGATACGGAGTTTGGAAGAAAAATCCTGAAGGAGCAGCCTGACACGCCCGGGAGCCTCGGGATTGCAATCAGTGAGGCTGTAGAGGACGCAATAGCCCATGATAATACAAAATACACGCTTGGAAGCGTGCTGAACCATGTTGTTCTCCATCAGACCGTGATAGGAGCTGAATGTAAAAAACAGCTTGAACAGGTCGAAGAGTATCCTGATGTGGTTATAGGGTGCTGCGGAGGAGGGAGCAACCTCGGAGGGATCGGGCTCGAATTCATAAAAGACAGGCTTGAAGGAAAGCACAATGCAAGAGTGGTCGCAGTCGAGCCTTCAGCATGTCCTTCCCTGACAAAAGGAGAATACAGATATGACTTCGGAGACACTGCCGAGATGACGCCTCTTCTCAAGATGTACACTCTCGGACACAAGCACATACCACCTGCCATCCATGCAGGAGGACTCCGTTATCACGGCGACTCTCCCATTATAAGCAAACTCTGTGCCGAAGGGCTCATGGAAGCGGTTTCTTATGGCCAGAAAGAGGTCTTCGATGCAGCTGTCCAGTTTGCCAGGACGGAAGGAATAGTGCCTGCACCTGAATCTTCCCATGCAATACGCTGTGCGATTGATGAAGCCCTTGAAGCTAAGCAGAAAGGAGAAGAAAAGGTAATTCTCTTCAACCTTAGCGGGCACGGGCACTTTGACATGGCTTCCTACGACAAATATTTCAGCGGAGAACTTGAGTGATCTGCATATATCAGGAAAACATCTGATAAAAGTAATTGGATAAAAGTAATGGTGCCAAAAAAACATAGCCTGAAACATGAACCCGAACGATGCCCGGGTTTTCAGGCTAAAATATATAACTGAACAGTATATAACAGGGATGCCTCAGGGCATCTCTATATTTGAGAAATCCTGGAAATTTCTTTTATAACTCAAGAGGTTTTTTGTTCAGGATATAAAGGATCATTTTCTGGTTGAGTTTGCTTTCTTTGCTCATTTTCTCTGCAATTTTATCATTGGGGATTCCATCGACTTTCATATTCCTTATCTTATTCATCACTGAAGAAGGGACCGTGTAGTATTCATTGATGTCTTTTCTGTGACCCCAGACGTCTCCTTCAATCAGCTGTATTTTCTGCATCTCTAAAAACATCTCCATTGATTTTGACATAGTTCGCTGATATGAGCTTGGAAGCTGGACTATCTCGAGTTTGGGACATGTTTCGACAAGCAGAAAAATATCTTTATTCGAAGGCCTGAACGCAAGATGAATCACCTTTTCGTTCGGGTTTAAGGAGAGAATTTCATCTCTCGAACTTACAACTCTTATTTTCATACTATTCCCCAGACCCTAGTTTAAATTAAGTACTGAATGAAGTTTATTAGACTGCAATATTTAAATATTTTTCTGTGTTTTTGTAGAAGTTTTATTCGTTTAGTAGAAAGATATTTGAAAAAAAGAGTTATAGAGAATTAATAATAAAAAGTGTTGAAGGAATAATCGTAATTGATAGATAAAAAATCAATCAATTTTTTAATTTTTCTGAATAAATATAAAAATTGAGTCTGGATGTAAATTAATTTATTTTTTACCCGGAAAGAAAAGCCCTCTTCCTCGACAGATCGGATTTCTCCGACCTGCCATGTGGGATGAAAGCCGTCATTAGGTACAGTACAGTACTGTGTTTCTTTATTGCTGTTTCTTATTTTACCAGTAGATTGAACCTGTTTTATCCCGCACCTTTGCCAGCTTCAGAACTTTCCGCGGCCGAGCTGTGCATGAGCGCGTGCCAGGTGTCCGGCTGCCTGTGCTCCTATCAGGGAAATTTCTCCTGCGAGCACTGCAGAGGCAACGATTTCTGCAAATTTCCGCGAATTTATTCCGGGGGTGTCTCCTGCTCCTGCTACACCAAGGATATTGAGACAGTCTCTCTGTGTTCCAAGCCCGGTCCCTCCTCCCACCGTACCCACGGGAAGGGCTGGAAGAGTGACAGAGCAATGGATTTCTTCATACTTTGTAAGTTCCATACTTGTAATCGCTGTGCTGCCTTCGACAACATGAGCAGCATCCTGCCCGCATGCAAGATATACAGCAGCAATAATGTTTGCAGCATGAGCGTTGAACCCCATGGCTCCTGCCCTTGCAGAACCGAGAAGGTTTTTACTGTAATTTACCTCAAACATTGATTCAGGCGTGCATTTGAGAGTCTCTTTGACTATCTCCTGAGGAATGGTCACTTCAGCAACTACGGTTTTCCCCCTCCCGAGGATGGCGCTTATGGACGCAGGTTTTTTGTCAGTACACATATTTCCTGAAAGGGTAACAGGGTGTGCGCCGAACTCATCTTCTATTAGGTGCATTACAGCATCCGTTGCTATGGTCACCATGTTCATGCCCATTGCGTCTTTTGTATCATAGGAAAACCTGAGATAGATGTATGTTCCTGTCACAAAGGGCTTTACTGAAAGCAGTTTTCCAAACCGGGTCGTTTTTTCAGCAGCCTGTTTCATCTGTTCGAAAGTTTCCGGGCTCTTCACCCAATCATAAAACTTTCTGGCTCTTTCAAGACTCTCAAACTTGAAGACCGGAGCTCTTGTCATTTCGTCTTCAAAAACTCTTACATTTGCTCCTCCTGATCTGGTGATTACCGAGCAGCCGCGATTTACACTGGCAACAAGTGCTCCTTCCGTTGTAGCCAGAGGAATATAGTATTCTCCTGCTGCATATTCTCCGTTTACTTTCAGAAGCCCGGCAACTCCCAGAGGGATCTGGACTGCGCCTATCATGTTTTCGATATTTCTCTTTGTTACGCTTTCCACGTCCAGTGAGAAATTCTGTATATGCTCAAATTCCAGTTTTCCATACTCCTGAATAGCAAGCCTTCGGATCTTTACGGCTGTCAGCGGGTCTGCAAATTCTTCAATCTTGCGAAATGCTATATCTCCATCGAGAACCTTTTGTAAAAGAAGTTTCTCTTCCTCAGTAAGTTCATAAGCTTCCGTAAACATGATATCACCTGATCCTTTTACTTTCTACTAAAAATTAAAGTCTTGTGGTGCCGCAATAAGGAATGCAAATTCGAATATATTATCGTTTTAAACATGAAGCCTTTATGTTAGATAAGATTCCCTTTATCTTAAATATCCGTATATTAACATATAATTCATTCCTCTAAAAAAGTAAATCCCTTACTCTAAAACAGTCAATTCTCCGTTTAAAGCAATAATTCCGCATCTAAAACAGTTAATTCTTTGTTTAAAGTAGTAATTCTTCGTTTAAAGTAGTTATTACCTCGCTTAAAACAGTTAATTCTTTGTTTAAAACATTAATTCTTCGTTTAAAGTAGTTATTACCTCGCCTAAAACAGTTAATTCTTCATTTTCATATCATTTTTTATCCTGGCAAGAGCGCTTTCAAGATGCTGCAGGGGCTTTATTCCTGGACTGGACTTTTGAAAAAGAGATGCAAGAAGACAATAACTATTTTTTTATTTAATTTATGTATTTCTATAATATACTGCAGGAAGTCTTTAAAAAAATAATTATAAGCTTATACCTTTTAAGTAATTATTTTAAAAGAGATTTTAAAGTAAGTTTAAATATCCTTTAAAGTTGACTCCGGACAAACCGCCAGATTCAGAAATTTATAATCAGCTGGTTTTCTTCACTGTATGTTAGAAAAAGTTCAGCCACTTCTTTTGAGCAAATAAACTCAATTCCCGGGATCAATTCTTCCTTCTTAAGTCCGATCATATCTGAGGCGAGCTGACAGCACCGGAACTCTACTCCCATGTCTATGCATTCCTGGACCGAGGCATCGTATTTCGGTGAACCTCTCGTTTTATCTTTCTTTGCAAGCAACACTCCCATAGGTCCCCACAGAATAACCAGAACGTCGAGCCCTTTACTTCTATAATACTTAGCAAATTTGAGAGTTTCCTGCGGGCTGGTGCTTTCGTACACCATGTTTTTGAGTAATAGTAAAACCTTTTCTACTTTTGTCATAAGAACCCCAGGTCTGAATAATACTTTTCTGAAACAGATTACCTGGATGTATATAAAGTTTCACATTGAAATTGAGGGTATGCCCATTTTTTCACTCTATTTATATAAATTTATTAACTCTTCGAAAACCTGCAAAACCTTTGCATATACTAATTTAATTGATTTTACTGCCGTTCCAAAAATCACAGTTAATTTTTTTCTTCTGAAATGATTTAACCCCAAATCTAAAAAAACTTATAAAGTCCTATGCTAATAATAGGGTCGAATTCTGAAATTCTATTTTTATATTAATTCTATTTTTATATTAATTCTATTTTTATATTAATTCTATTTTTATATTAATTCTATTTTTATATTAATTCTGTTTTTCATTATTTCTTATTAATTTTCATTATCTCTTATTAATTTTCATTATCTCTTATTAATAAATTAACTGTCCATTCTTTCGGAATATCTTCTGGCAGAAAGTTTCTTTTTATTACCTATACATTTAAATACTTTATACAATTATAATGATAGTTATTATATATACTCTTAGGGGATTGATTGAGCATGTCTTCAATAGTTTCTGATTTTAAAAAGACAAAACCAAAAAACAGTATAAAAAATATTCTTGAAGATACTGATTCAAAAGCAAAGGAAATAAGCCTGTTAATAGACAGTCTTCCAGTAACTGTTTTCAGAATTTCAAATGAATCGTCCTGGGCAATACACTATATAGGCAAGAGTGTAGAACAATTAACCGGTTACTCCAAAATGGATTTTATTACCCGGAAACTGACCTGGTCCGATCTTATTTGTCCGGAGGATATTCCTGCACTCAACAAGGTTGTACAGAAAGCGACGAAAAACAGGACTCCCTATCAGGTTGAATACAGAATTAAAAAAGCAGATGGCAGTACAGTATTCATTCAGGAACAGGCTCATCCGGTGAATGATGATAAGGGAAATTTAGCTTATGTTGACGGTGTGTTTCTGGACGTCACTCAACAAATAATACGTAGAGAAGAGTCTCAGAAGGCAATTGTTAGCAGCATACCCAAGCCATCACTTGCTCTTTATGTAGATGCTTCTGGAAAAATAAAATATATCAATGACTATTTCGTGAAAATGTGTAAGTTCAAAAGTGCCAGTGAAGCGATCGGCCTGTCCCCAGCTGACCTTATGGAAAGCAGTAACAAAAAATCAATTGCTGAAACAGTCCTGGAAACCGGAGAAGGAGTTTTCAATTTTGGAAGGGCGCTGAAACTTAAGGCTCAGGATAAACCACTGCATACAGTAACTTCCTCCGTGCCGATAAAAGATGATACTGGAGCAATTGTTGCAAATCTTACTATTATTACTGATATGACAGAGATGAAGGAGAAGGAAAAAGAAATCCAGGATTTGCTGGAATATACTAACAGCTGCCTGAAGAATCTCGGAGAAGGTATCAGAATAATTGGTGAAGGCAACCTTGATGTCCAGCTCGAAAAGGTTAAAGACGATGATTTTGGCAGGATTTTTGATGAATTTAATAAGCTTGTTTTTACTCTAAAATCAGTTATTGAGAATGTCCTTGAGGATATGCTTACTACTCTTGAAGAAGCCCGCCAGTCCGAAGAAGCCGTTAACCAGATGAACATGGGAATGCAGCAGATCTCAACCGCTGCAGAGCAGATTGCAACCGGTTCCGAGAACCTTTCCAGGCATGCAGGCGCAGCAGCTTCTGATATAAAAGCCTCTCAGGAAATCTTCAAAAAGCTCAGTGACTCTTCTACAAAATCCTCCAGTTATGCCTCCCAGGCTGGTAAAATCAGTGACGAAGCCCAGGATCTCAACAACGTGGCTCTGGAAGGGGTGGAACAGTTTGTTGAAGAAATTTCCAAACTCGGAGATATTGTCCACTCCCTTGATGACGCTGTCAATAACATCGGAGCTGTCACAGGAAAAATCAAGTCCATTGCCGACCAGACTAACCTCCTTGCTTTAAATGCAGCTATCGAAGCAGCACGAGCCGGAGAATACGGCAGAGGTTTTGCTGTCGTTGCTGACGAGGTCAGGAAACTTGCAGCAGATTCGAGAAAGAGCACTGACGAAATAAATGAGATCGTTACAAACGTCCAGAAAGAGACCAAAAAGGTGACAGAAGCCATCAACACCGCAGACGGACAGGCGAAAACAGGAAGCAAAAACATCAAACAGGCCCTGAATAAGAGCCATGAGATCGCCGATGCGGTTGCCACTATAAACTCCATGCTTGCTGAGTTAGATAAGCTCTCGGATGAAGGTCTAAGCAGAGTTGAGAATATCGAGAAAAGCATAAGTGAGACCGCTTCAACAGCAGAAGAAAATGCTGCAAGCAGTGAAGAAACCTCTGCTGCAATTGAAGAACAGACAGCTGCCATGCAGCAGGTGAGCACGTCTGTACAGAATGTCAGTGGGCTTGCCCAGAAAACGGTCAATACTCTCCTGGAAAACTTCGATGTGTCAGGGGAAAAGAACAACGTCCAGCCTTCTCCCGGAAAACCGCAGGGTTTTGACAGAAACAAGGTATCAAAAATATACTGAATGTTGAATCTGTTTGATTGAGGGGTGATGAGGTGCAGAAGTTTTAACTTGCTGTTTCTTTAAGCCACTTTAAGGTGATAATATGAGTTATCATAGTCAGATCGTAAATGTGGATAATACGATTCAGGTGATTGTTTTCAGTCTTGGAGAAGAGAGATATGGAGTCGAAATTTCTCAGGTAAAAGAGATTATCCTGCCAACTCAAATCACCAGAATTCCTAATGTTCCTGGCTTTGTAGAGGGAGTGCTGAACCTCAGGGGCCAGATAGCAACAATCATCAATCTCAGAAAGAGATTGGGGAAAGAATCCAAGAAGAACGATGAAAATACCCGGATTATAGTTATTGAATACAATAATGCAACTATCGGGATGATGGTTGACAGTGTAAGTGAAGTCAAGTACCTGTCTTCTCAGAATATTGAAGAAATACCCAAATTCCTGGCTTTAAGAGACGATTCTAAGTTCTTAAAGGGAGTGGGAAAACTTGAGGATGGGCTTCTCACATTAATGGACCTTAAAGAGTTATTCAGCGAGGAAGAGCTGAAGGAGATGCGGGGATGACCGATAAAGTCCACCTCCGAGCTCCTGTTAAAATTTATGATGACGGATGGGTGGATGTAGAACTTGTAGTCACCGACAGCAGCCTCGTTATTGGAAAACGGAACATCTCCCTGCGGGAAATAGAAGACCTGGAAGATGTTGAAATCGAGGGCGTTAATTGTATCCAGATTAAAAAAGAAAGCAAAATTGTCCTTCAGCTTCCTAAAAACCTCCACCATCAGGTCTTCAAATACATTGCATTTAATCTCAAAGCAGATAAGTTTGCAGTGTTTTTCCTCTCGTCCGCAACTGTTGGGGGCGTTGTTTCATCGGATGCACAGTGGGAAAAAGGGTATTTCAGTGTAACAGATGAAGGTTTCTGGTTTCTATCCGCCCGAAACCAGAAAAGGATCCCTATTGAGAATCTCGGATCTGTTAAGACTGACCTTAGAAATGTTGGCGGGAAACAGAGGAAGGTTCTTGTCCTCTCTCATGTTGAAAAAAGTAACGTAGTAACAAGCCTGGTACTTTGTCCTGAAAGCACGCTGGAAATGCTTGAAGGCTACCTTCAGCGGCTTTTCGAAAAGCATAAGCCGGCAATTAAACTGTCCGAAGATGAAATGCAGATTCTCACTCTGATATATTCCGGGCTGGATTTTGCATCAATTGAAAACATAGCTGGAATGTCAACGGATGAGTTAAACAGTTATTATGACCGCCTTGTAGATTCCGGGCTTGCTAAAGTTGTAAAAATCAGAAAAGAAATTGAACTGACTCCTCATGGGGTAAGTATGGTAGATAAAATTTCTAAAAGATAATTTCAGATAATTTTGGGGGATATATATGGCAAAAGTATTGATTGTTGATGATACCGCTTTTATGAGAAAACTTCTGAAAAACATTCTTTTCGGTGCAGGGTTCGATATCGCAGGGGAGGCAGAAAACGGAAAGCAGGCTGTGGAAATGTACAGGACGCTAAGGCCGGATGTTGTTACCATGGATGTTGTCATGCCGGAAATGACCGGAATTGACGCATTAAAACATATTAAGACTGCTGACAAAGATGCTAAAATCGTGATGTGCACTGCCATAGGTCAGGAGAATATTGTAAAAACAGCCATAAAACTGGGGGCAAGAGGCTACATCATAAAACCTTTCCAGGCCCCCAAGGTCATTGAAGAGATTAAGAAAGTAGTCGGTGAATAAGTCCGGGGATATTATGATTCGTACTCTTATTGTTGATGATTCTGCCTTCATGCGGATGGCAATAAGAAGCATGCTTGCCAGCAGCCCGGATATAAAGATAGCAGGAGATGCGTGTAATGGAAAGAAGGCTGTAGATAAATCAAAATCATTACACCCTGACATAATCATAATGGATGTTAACATGCCAGTCATGGACGGGCTTACAGCCGTTAAAACCATTATGAGTACGGACCCTGTCCCGATAATCATGTTCAGTACCCTGACAGTAGAGGGCTCAAAAGAGGCTTTAGAGGCTTTGCAGCTTGGAGCAATAGATTTTGTCCCGAAATCCGAATCTCACCACGATGTGAATAAGATTGAGAAAGAGCTTGTTGACAAAATAAGAAACATTCACAGCTCAAACCCCAGCATATTAAGATTAATTAATATGAGGAAATTTAAAGGCGAGGTTGTCAGAGGGAAATGGAGCTGCGCTGGAGACTTTGCGGTCCTTATAGGTTCGTCTACCGGAGGTCCTTCATCTCTTGAACAGGTGATCCCAAGGCTTCCGGGTGACCTGCCTGCTCCGGTCTTTGTTGTCCAGCATATGCCAGAAGGCAATTTTTGCAAACAACTTGCAGAGAGGCTGAATTTCCTTTCAGAGCTGGAAGTAAAGGAAGCCAGAAATAATGAAAAAGTAACTGCTGGTGTTGTTTACATAGCCCCCGGCGGCTATCACATGACTGTTAAAAAGGCTCTGGGTGTAACCAGAATAAAGCTCATAAAAAGCCAGCCTGTTCATGCGGTAATGCCTGCAGTTGATGTGATAGCTGAAAGCATGCTGGATGTTTACGGAAAGAACATAGTCGCTGCAATTCTTACGGGAATGGGGTTTGATGGAGCTGCAGGATTTAAAAAGATAAGGGATGCAGGCGGCTCCACAATTGCATGCAGTGAAGATACCTGCGTTATTTTCGGAATGCCAAAAGCTGCAATAGCAGCCGGCGGTATTGATACGGTAAAACCCATTTTTGAGATCCCTGAAGAAATAGTAAGGATGTCGGAGGTGAAATGCAATGGAAAGTGATATGGCAGCCTATAAAAGCGATTTCCTTCAGGAAGTATACGAGTGCCTTGATATATTCAACCAGTCTTTTGTGGACCTGGAAAATGGGGACACTGCTGCAATTGATGAAATCTTCAGGATAACCCATACAATAAAAGGAATGGCTGGATTTCTCGGCTATGCTTCACTCGAACATCTGTGCCATACCATGGAAGAAGTCCTCTGCGGCATAAAAAATGGAGATATAGAGATAGATGGCGAACTTGTTGATATCCTGCTTTCAACAGTCGACCGGATCACGGATATTGTCAAACAGATAGAGAATGCGGATAACGATAATGTAAAAATTGACGACCTGGTAGAAGCTTTTGAAAATTATGATAAAATAAAGAACGTAGAACATGAATCTCTCTGCCCTTTATCCGCAGAAAACAGTGTCCCATCTCCTGCAATAGAATCCTCACAGAATTCGGAGGAAAACATCTCCCCGAGTCCGGAATATCAGGAGGATAAAGCCGAAAATAGAGGAACATGCGGTACGGATGGCTGCAACCTTATGAACAGAGGAACATGCAGTACGGATGAGTGCAACCTTGTTCTTGATGTAACCCTTGTTAAGGATTGTGCCATGAAAGGTCTGAGAGCATCGTTGATTATAGAGTCTCTCAAAGATATCAGTAAACTGGCTAAAACAGAGCCTGATGAAAACGACATGGAGAACGGCTTTGACGGTTGCTTTAAAGTATTCCTTTCAGGGGACAACAGTAAGGTAGAAGAACTGATGGATAGAATTTCAGAAATCGAACAATTTAATATTTCTGAAATTAAACCGCTTAATGGTGCCTCTGATAAAGAAATAAAACGTAATAATTCTATTTCGGAGAAGTCTCAGCCGGATGTCATATCAACTACTATTCTGCCGTCTGAAACCCTTTCCGTTCCTTCTGATACAATGTCTGTTTCGGAGGTGAACAGCAGAAATTCACTCCACTCATACATATACGGTTTAATAGCAAGGATGCACCGCATTCTGGACGGAATTGGTAAATCCGTAAACTGTTTTAAAAAGACCGAATCCGCCGGAGTGCTCCTGAAGAAAAAATGTAAGGATTCTAGGGGAGATATTCCGGAGCAGCAGGAAACTCTAGAGCAACAGGAAACTCTAGAGCAGCAGAAAACTCCAGCTTCCGAACTGGATATTGAACTGGGTCCTGCAGTTTCCGATCAAAAGCTGCAGATAGAAGAATTCGGGATTCCTGATCATGTTCCAGAAAAGGTTTCTGAGGAGGATCTTCCGGACTGGAACATCTCGGACAGGATCATTGATGGTCCGGAGATAAAGTCGGATAAATTCCAATCTCCTGCAGAAAATATTAACGGCTCTTCTCCTCAGGTACTGGAGTTATGCGAAGCTTCCGGGATTGAAGAATCCGAACCGGGTTCAAACAACCACCTTTCCGAATCAGAATCCTCCACAAAAGCGATGTTTGACCCAAAAAGGCAGGAAACCATCCGTGTCAGGACCTCCAATCTGGATAATATAATGAATCTTGTGGGTGAGCTCGTCATAAACAAAGGGCGCCTGCTCCAGATATCCCAGCAGTACAACCTTCCTGAACTCGGGGAGGCAACCGGGACTCTGGACAAATCGATTTCGAGCCTTCAGGATGAGGTAATGAGAATAAGGATGGTAAAAATTGAGAGGGTCTTCAGCAAGTTTCCGCGTATGGTAAGAGACCTGAGCAGGAAATTCAACAAAAATATCGAGTTTGAAATTGAAGGTCAGGATACGGAACTTGACAGGACTATTCTGGATGATATCAGTGATCCTCTGGTTCACCTTGTAAGAAACTCGGTTGACCACGGTATTGAACTTCCTGAAGAGCGTTCAAAAGCCGGAAAAAGTGAAGTCGGGCAAATAAAGCTCTCTGCAAGAAGAGAGAAAAACAACGTAATCATCGAGATAGAAGACGACGGCAGAGGCATAGATGTTGAAGTAATAAAGAAGAAGGCTGTTGAGAAAGGACTATTGTCTTCATTTGATGTGGAGAGCCTGAGCGAAGAAGAAGTCAGGATGCTGATCTTTGCTCCGGGGTTTTCGACAAAGGACGTCCCGACAGAGATCTCAGGCAGGGGCGTGGGTATGGACGCAGTAAAAACTGCTGTTGAAAAACTTGGTGGAAAGGTCAGGATATATTCAAAGAAAGGGGAATTTACAAAAATCAGAATTGACCTGCCTCCAACAGTTGCTATAATCAAATCCCTGCTTGTAGATGTCGGTCCCGAGACCTATGCTATTCCTATCTCCAATGTTGTGAAAGCTTTGAGCGTCGGCAGCAGTGATTATAAACTCATTAAAGAAACCCCCCTGCTCTATATCAGGGATAAATTGATACCGATTCTCGAATTGAAAGATTTTTTCGATATCGAATGCGAAAAACGCGACCGACAGATTGCCATAATCGTTGAAAAAGAAAACGAGGAAGTTGGCCTGATAGTTGATTCTATCATTGACCAGCAGGAAATCGTCATTAAACCACTCGGAAATGTTTTATCGAACTCAAAAGGATTCATCGGTGCCACCATACTGGGGGATGGGCGTGTGATACCGATTATAGATGTTTCAATGCTTATAAAAGGTGATATTGATGACTGATCTGGATAAGCTTGGTGAAGAGGAAATGGATGTTTTGAAGGAACTCGGCAATATCGGAACCGGACATGCTGCAACATCTCTTTCCAAGCTGCTTAATAAAGACGTCTATCTTTCAGTGCCAAAAGTTAAGGTGGGGGAAATAAAAAACCTCTCCCGTGAATTCATTGGTGAAGTTGTTGCCGGAGTGATTATAGCACTTCAGGACCTCGATGAAAAGAAATCCGGATATCTGTACATCATGTTTCCGGAAAGGTCTGCAAGAAAAATTGCAGGCGATCTTTTCGGAATGGATGAGCTTGATGAAGAGATGTATGCGTCCACAATCATGGAGGTCGGGAATATACTTTCTTCGTCCTTCTGTGATGCGTCAGCTGATTTTATGAACATCATATTACTCCCTTCCCCTCCAAGTTTTGCAGTCGATGTCCCCACTGCAGTCATTGATTCTGTAGTTTCACAGATGGCAAAGAACACCAACCATATTATCCTGTTTGAGACCTCTTTAAGCTCTGATTCGGATATAGAGATTTATCTGGCCTTGCTCCCTGAACCCTGCCTGCTTGATGATATGATGAAGATAATGGGACGATTATGAGCAGCGTCTTCCTGTTCGTTTCGAATGAAAGCGGAAAAGCGATTTTCCTGATCAGCGGGGACGTACTGGTAAAGTCCTTCTGCTCACTTTCGGATACATGCTCATTTCAGGATTCCTGCCCGTCGTGTTCCCTGCTTAATGCTGCAAAAAATTATCTTGCAGGCACTGCGCCAGACTCAAGAATTAAAACCCTGGACGGGGAACTGTCCGCCGGCATAGGGGAATATAAAATCGGAAAAAACGTGCTTTTAAAAGTCATGGGCCTCGGCTCATGCATCGGCGTTATTCTTTCCGATGTTTCTACTGGGATATGCGGGATAGCACATGTACTGCTTCCGGGAGCTTCGGATAGAGGCGAGACCAAGTATGCTGAAACAGCGATAGAAAAAATGGTTGAAGATATGGTTAAAATGGGGGCAAGAAGGAGCAGGATTACTGCAAAATTTGCAGGCGGGGCTCAAGTTTTCAAGCACATGAGCCTTGATATTCTCAAAATAGGCGACAGGAACGCAATCTCTGTTGAAGAAACTCTTATAAAAAAGAATATCCCGATTCTGGCAAAAGATGTCGGAGGGGAAGTTGGCAGGAACGTTATTTTTAATCCTGCGGACGGGAGCATGATTGTTAAATATACTGCTAAAGGGGAAGTACTGTGGTTGTAAATATTGATGACGACTTCAATTTTCTTGTGCGAAAGATTTCAAAATCTTCCGGTATTGTCCTGACCGGGTACAGGGACAGTTATCTCAGAAGAAGAATTGACCTGAGGATGAAAGCTGCAGGAGTGGACAACTATACGTCTTATAGCGGTCTACTGGAAAGGGATAAGCACGAGATGAAAGAAGTCATAAATACGCTTACAGTAAACGTTACTGAGTTTATGCGGGACAGAACTCCGTTTCTTTTTTTCCGGGAAGAGATCCTGCCGAATATAATGGAAAGAAAAAAGCAGTGTAAAAGCAATATTGTCAGGTTCTGGAGTGCAGCTTGCTCTTACGGGGAAGAGCCTTATTCGATTGCTATCTGTTCAAAAGAGGTCCTGCCTGAAGAATGGACCGTGTCAATTTATGCAACTGATATTGATGAAAAATGCCTGAAAGGTGCTTCACAGGGAACATACAGTAAAGAACAATTAAAAAACCTTGACCCCTCCCTTGTAATTAAGTATTTTGAGCCCTCGGGGGAAAACTTCAAAGTAAGAGATATCAGCAAACTGTCAATAAGGTTCCAGAAGCATGACCTGACAGGCGAACCTCCGATATCAAGGCATTTTGATGCAGTTTTCTGCAGAAATGTTATGATATATTTTAATGAAAACCAGAAAATAAAAATGTTGAAAGATTTCTATAATTCTCTTTCGGATGGCGGCTACCTTATTATTGGCAAATCCGAAACCCTACCCGTTGAAATTAGAGAGCTGTTTGCCCATGTAAGCGTGAAAGAAAAGATTTTCAAAAAGGTTTAAATGACGTCCAGGCCTGACTGCCCATTTACATTTCCCACAAGGTAGACATTCTTATTTCACAGGAAGATTTCTAAGAATGATTTTCTTCCTGTGAATCTGTAATTATTTCTGTTATTTTTTATTTGCTTTGCTTACATACTTCTGTTCATTGTTATGAAAACCCGTCTGTAATATTCAGTTTAATATATATTATAATATGTAAGTATATGTATTATAATATATTATCAGCTACAACAATCTTTATTTTATATTCTCAAATCGTCGGGCAGAATGGAGATGATATAATAAAATATTATCATTCTTTTCTTAATTATGTAATTATTTTCTATATGTCACGGCATTAACGATAAAAAATGATCATGCGCCTTTAAATTATCATAGAAGAGAAATTAATTAATTTAATGACCAGTTTTTTAATAATACATTCTAATTTTGTTTACAAAATTCTTCATTAATTATTGTATTATGTATCTTTTTATTACTGTTTGGATAAATCGCTTTTGTAAATAAAGTTATATTTATTTTCATTTTTTATTTTTTTTAAAATAGTAATCAGTAGACTTATTTAAATTTCATATTTTTCACTATCTTATTTTTCAATGTAACTTTCTCATTCACTTAAAGTATCTTAAAACACTCCTATATATCTATAATTTTTACATAAAGTAAACTCTATAACAGCCGAAACATTGGCAGTGTGTTTAATTTTCTGTAAAATCTACTCTCTACCCCTTACTCTTCTTTTTTGATTACTGTTCCATTACTATATACTTGTTTCCTGTGATCCAGTCTTCATTTATATCAATTAGTATTGAGACTACCAGTCTCAATACTGAGTCCTGGTTAGGAAATGCTCCAACTACCTTGCTTCTTCTTTTGAGCTCCTTGTTGGTCCTCTCCATCATATTTGTTGTCCTTATTTTTTTCCAGTGTTTTTCTGGAAACTGCATATAGTTCATTGCATCATACTGAAAACTTTCAAGGGTATCAGCTGCGCCTTCATACCCCATACTATCCAGTTCCATAATCAGGTCATTCAACTTCTGACGGTCTACTAATGCTTCTTTTATCTTCTCAGCCACTTCTTTCTGCTTCTTTTTTGGCATTTTCTTGAGAACTTGTCTTGTCAGATGTACGTGGCACATCTGCCAGCTTGATCCAATAAAAGACTCTTGGACTGCTTTCTGTATTCCTTTATGACCATCAGAAATAATTAACTTGACACCTCTTAACCCTCTTTTTTTCAGATCATCGAATAGATCTTCCCAGAACATAGAGGCTTCACTGTCTGCTAATCTTGTTCCAAGAATCTCACGGTAACCATCATCCCTGATCCCAGCAACTACAAAGAGAGCTTTGTTTTCGTAATGAAGTCCATCTCTTACCTTGAAATAAGTCGCATCGATAAGCAAGTAAGGGATTTCATGTTCTATTGGCTTTGAGAGAAATTCTTCAACCTTCTCATCCAGTTCTTTTGTAATCCTGGAAACACAAGAGGCTGAAATTTCTCCTACTCCTAATGCAGTCATGACCTTTTTCACCCTTCGGGTGGAAACTCCTTGAAGGTAAGATTCAGCTACAGCGGTTAAGATGGCCTTTTCAACTCTTGAATATTTCTCAAAAACCTGAGTTTCAAAGGGAAACTCACGGAATTGAGGCTTTAACAATTCGAGTTTTCCATGCTTGGTCAGGAGAGTTCGGGGTTTGTAGCCGTTTCTACTGGCTTTACGTGAATCTGTCCTCTCATAACGTTGTGCACCAGCTTGGAGGAGGGCTTCCTCCTCCATTACAAGGTTTAAAAACCACGTAATTAAATGGCGAATTCCATCTTCCTGATCGACAAGATAATCTTTTATGAGTGGGAATAAATTAACCATTGACTCTGCATCCTCTTTTTTTTGTGGTGAAAGGAAAAGGATACAGAGTCAATCATATTTTACAGAACTTTCGGTACACTGCCGAAACATTTATAATATTACTTGATATTCTATTTACTGTTATAATAATTACACCATAAAGGTGATTTATTATGTGGAATCGATTTATAAAAAATGATAAAGGGTTTACCGGGCTTGAAGCTGCAATAGTGCTGATAGCCTTTGTAGTCGTAGCAGCAGTTTTTAGCTACGTCATGTTGGGAGCGGGGTTCTATACAACCCAGAAAAGCCAGGAAGTCGTGCACACCGGTGTAGCGCAGGCAAGCAGTAGCCTTGCACCTTCCGGGGATATAATTGTATTAGGAGGAACTGATGTCGTTGCTGAGCCTGACGTTCCGGCTATAGATTCGATAACATTCTATATAACCAACACAGCAGGTGGATCAGCTGTAGATCTTGATAAAACGATAATTACCTATACAGATCTCGATGACTTTGCAACACAAGCACACTTAGAGACTGCGGGAGTTGAGGACGGAGCATGGACTTATGAAGGAATAATTGAGACCACAACTGGTGCGTCGAACCTAGTTGAAAAGGGTGAAAAATATAAGATTGAACTCAGTCTTCTCCAAACTGGTGATACTGGTGTACCTGATAATCCTCTTGGTCTCACTTCAAAGCCTGTAGTAAACGAAAAAGTCAAGATTGAGGTAAAACCTCCAGAAGGTGCAGTCCTTATTCTTGAAAGAACAATGCCCCCTTCAATTACTGCTGGGCAGTATTATACAGTTTACTGAGGTGATTCTCGATGTGGAAAATGTTCTCAAAAGATGAAAAAGGATTTACCGGGCTTGAAGCTGCAATTGTTCTCGTAGCTTTTGTAGTAGTTGCTGCAGTTTTCAGCTACGTTATGCTCGGAGCAGGTTTCTATACTACTCAGAAAAGCCAGGAGGTTGTGCACACCGGTGTACAGCAAGCAAGTAGCAGTGTTGAACTGAGTGGAGATGTAGTTGCTAAAAGTGACGACGGTAATACTGAAATTGACACTGTCACTTTATTCCTTCAATTGACTTCAGGCGGCTCTCCAGTGGATATGGCTAAAACTCTCATAGTTGTTTCAGCTCCGGATATCGAGCCAAGTGAATTGAAACTTGGTGCTGTCGCTGATGGCGATGAATTTGCTATAGCAGCCAGATATAACGGTAATACTGATGACCTTATAGATAGGTTTGAAAAATTTCAAATAACAATTGATTTGGATCAAGTGGCTGCTGACGCTGCTACTCCTACATCTGTTGGAGCTAATAGCGAGTTTCAGCTTGAAATCAAACCACCTCAGGGAGCAACCTATACCATTCACAGGACTGCACCAGCAGCAATCTCTGATATAATGACACTCGTCTAAAATTAAAATTAAAGCAATAATGACATTCTTCGGGGTGCCATTATCTTTTATTTTTTTAACGCTACAGTTGGGTGATATGATGAATAGTGGGGAATCGTTTGACCAGTCCATGATTGATAAACTTGTAGCTACAGCTGAAAGCGATACTATAGAATACAAGGTTGCAAGCCTTGAAGAAGAGGTAACCGAGATCAAAGGCTCCATAAAGACTCTTCTCATGGACATCAGGGAAACGATGGGGGTCCTGGAAAATCCTTTCCAGAATATTCAGGGTATTGCCAATATTTCCAGTGCCATAGTGAATCCAAAGTCGATGGAAGATCAGCCTCAACCTCCGAAGAATGAAGAAATCGAAGAGGAGGACGAGCCTGAAGATGAAGACCTGGAAATGGAAAAAATACCAAAAAACCTCTTTGAAGACCTGAAAAAGGCTGCTAAAAACCAGCCTAAAAGGGCTGACTCGAAACTAATTGATCCCATTTCCTTCTACAGGACCATTGTCTGGAGCAAGGACATGGTGGAGAAATACGACCAGAACGCCATAAAGGAATTAATTGAAGTGTTCTCTCTCCTGGGATATATTCCAGGTGAAATTAAGGAAATTATTGTTAAAGTCATTGAGATCCTGATCAAAAATAACAACCTTGATGATGCAGTTGTGGACCTGTACAGACTTTATCACATACTTTATCCAGAAGACATGTCTCTTGACTCCAAGGTGCTGGATCACATCCTGAATGAAAGATAAACGGTGAAGAACGCATGTCAAAGGAAGTGATAACTTCAGCGATACTCGTAATAGTGAGTGTAATAGCTGCAGTGGCTTTTGTTAATGCCATCCTTCCTTCTGTGTATGGTCTCTCCGAATCTTACAGTTCAGTTGCTCAGAGCATGGAAGACCAGTTCAAAACAGATATCGATATTATCTTTATCTATCCTGAAGGAAACAATGTGTACGTCTGGATAAAAAATATCGGGTCCTCAAACATACCCCTTTCACAGCTTCAATACTGTGACATCTTCATCATGTCTTCTTCAGGATACTGGAACCCGGGATTCGAATCGGAATCAAATCCCTCATGGGATTTCACGCTTGAAAATGGGAACGGAGATACCTGGGACCGCGGCGAGACTATTAAGGCATCAATAGCGATTGATACCCTGCCGGCTGACATTTACAAAATCACCTTTTTCCTTTACAACGGGGTATCGACATCAGACACGTTCTCCAGGTGATATCATGGGCCTTGATACAATAATCGTGGCTTTCTTTGTAATCGGGACGGTTCTGGTTGTTGCAGGTACTCTGACAATGGGGACCAATAACCTTGTTGAGTCTTCTTATCACGGATACGTCTCAGCCCATCAAAGCATGATGGACCGGCTCCAGACCAGAATTGAGATCGAGGATATAACATTCAACGTTTCAACAAATCATGCGAGCTTTACGGTTGTGAATACAGGGGAGACCAGGTTACACAATTTCGACCACTGGGACATTTTCCTGGTTAAAGACGGCCAGGCTTCTTACTTGAACAGGTCCGGTTACAGCATAAAGCCTGAAATAGATCTCATAAATCCCAGAATCCTGGATCCTCACGAAAGTATTAACATTGAACTCTTAACCGAGCTTGAATCCGGTGACAGCTTCATTGTAAAGATCATCACGGAAAATGGTATCGTCTCTTCCGCAGAGCATATTGTAGGTGAGTAATATGGGAGAAATAGAGGATAAAAAGAATATTATCTCAAGCGGCAATGATGAAATTGATAAAAAGTTAGGTGAGGGCATCCCTCTGGGTTCTCTTGTGCTCATTGAAGGAGAAAATGATACCGGAAAGAGTGTATTCTGTCAGCAAATGGTGTATGGTGGATTGAATCAGCTTCACAGGATAGCTTACTATTCAACCGAGAACACAGTTAAAAGCATGCTGGCTCAAATGGACAGCCTGAGCCTTGATATCTCGGATTTTTACAGCTGGGGGTATTTCAGGATTTTTCCGGTTCACCTTGAAGGTGTCGAATGGACTTCCGAGCAAATGAAAGGTACCCTGCACCTTGTTACGACTCACATAAAAAGCGTCAGGGAAAAAGTCATCATAATTGATTCTCTCACAATGTTTACTACTTATTCTGATGAGGATAATATCCTTGAATTCCTTACAAGTTTGAAAATTTTGTGTGACAAAGGGTATACCATTTTCATTACTTTACATCAACATGCTTTCAAAGAAGACACTCTTGTCAGAATACGGTCTTCATGTGACTGTCACCTGTTCCTCAGGAAGGAACAGCTCACTGACCGCTATATTAGCGTTATGGAAGTCTCAAAAATAAGAGGCGCCAAGAAGAGTACAGGTAATATAGTGAGTTTTGAAGTCCAGCCTGGGTTCGGTTTAAAGATAATTCCAATATCACTGGCTAAAGTCTAAATAAATTTGAACATTATTAGCCGCGCATGGGGTTGACATGGATAGCATCGAGGAAAAGCTGGGTACTGAAGACGGTCATGTACTTAATGCAGGAGTATACACAAATTTTCCGTTTAAGCCAAAAAAATACGACGGACATGACCATTCAAACCTGAAAACGTGTAACCTTTACAAACTCCTCCCTCCGGAAATGAAGGCGGAAGTTGAAAAAAACCTTCATCTTCTGGAGTACCTGCATATCCTGCCCATAGATACAATGGGCATACCCAGATATGTTCCAAAGCTTGAATCCAAGCATGGTGATATAGAAGATCCCAATCTGATATACAGGGTCAATGACCAGATATACGTCCATATTTATCCGAACAAAAACGATGTGAGGAATTTCTATATTCCTATTGAGCCCATACTTCTTACCGGAGTCGGATTTCTTATTAAAGAACTGGAAATAAAGCTTGTAGACCACCTTACAGGGATTCAATTTGATCCTGAAAATTTAGAGGAAAAAGAACGTATACTGAGAGAATCCCTGGATGCCATCTGCATAATTGGCAAAAAAAATCCGGCTGCCAGTTCTGCCGCAGGGGCTGAATCAGGGATCAAAAAACTGGGGTCACGTTTTTTCCCATCAAAGGAAGATCCTGATAAAAATCATATATACGTAACAAAAGAGCAGTATGAAGCTCTGAAATACTCGGTTATCAGGGACAAAATCGGTGTCGGTTTTCTTGACCCTTACATAAATGACAACAAAATTGAAGATATAACCTGTAATGGTCTCGGGCCCATCTTTATTGAACACAAGGTGTTCAAGGGTCTCAGGAGCGTTATAGAATTCAATGACAACGACGCCCTCAATCATTACATTGTCAGGCTTGCAGAAAGGATAGGAAAGCCCATCACTTTCAAAAACCCTATAGTTGACTCCACACTCCCGGACGGGTCAAGGATTAACATTGTTTTTGGGGACGATATCAGTAAAAACGGGAGTAATTTCACTATACGTAAATTCGCTGACATTCCTTTCAGCATCCTTCAGGTCATAAAAGGAGGGACTCTGGATTACAGGATGGCAGCTTATCTCTGGATCCTGATTGGTGAAGGAATGAGCGGTTTCATATGCGGAGAAACCGCCAGTGGTAAGACAACCACATTGAACGGAATTACAGCTTTTGTAAACCCCGAGTCAAAACTGGTTTCAATCGAAGACACGCCCGAACTGCAGATTCCTCACAAAAACTGGACCCGGGAAACAACAAGAGGCAGTACAAGGGGTGCAGGAACCGGAGAAGGCAGCGGTTCGGATGTTACAATGTTCGACCTTCTCAAAGCAGCATTGAGGCAGAGGCCAAACTATATCCTTGTGGGAGAAATCCGAGGAGTTGAAGGTAATGTCGCATTCCAGGCTATGCAGACCGGCCATCCTGTTATGTCAACGTTCCACGCCGCAACCGTTGAGAAACTGATCCAGAGGCTTACTGCTGATCCTATAAACATTCCTAAAACGTATGTGGACAACCTCAACTTTGTTATAATCCAATCTGCTGTCCGGAGACCTGACGGCAAGCTTGTGAGGAGAGTCCTCAGTATAAATGAGGTTCTCGGATACAACCCGGATAAAGGGGGAATTTCCTTTATTGAAGCTTTTTCCTGGGATCCTGTTACTGATACACATGTTTTCAGTGCTATGGGAAGTTCTTATATCCTTGAGAATAAAATCGCCACAAGGCTTGGAATTCCGGGTAAGAAAAAGAAAGCAATTTATGATGAGATTGAAAAACGGGCAAAAATTCTGGAAAGACTGAGCGATGAAGGAATTGTAAACTACTGGGAATTTTTTAACACAATCGCAAAGATTACAAAGTCCGGTATGCTGAGGATTCAGTTCTAAATGGTGGTTTAGATGGGTGTCAATAAGATAAAAAACATTTTTAGCAAAAAGTCTAATTCAGGATCCGTTTTAGACCAGCTTTATGTTAAATATCAAGACTACCAGAAAGAACTCTATATGAGCAATGATATGCTTTTTGCTCTTACTTATATGGCTTCGATCTCGACTGCCAATCTTACAAGGGACAAAATATTCTCAAGCATATCTGGAAAGAAAGAGTACTGCCCGGGTAAATATTTTAACCTGATTAAAGAGCTGGCTCAGCACTGGCATTATGATTACGCCAATGCCTGTGAGCTTATATCCACAAAAGTAAAGCATGACAGGATGAGGGAACTTCTCAACAGGCTGTCAAACGCCATAGCGGCAGGAGAACCTGATAGTGAATTTCTCACCAAGGAATGGAGACTATTCAAGACAAAAAGAAAAGATGAATTCGAAAGAGACCTTGATACCACGAAAGAATGGTCAAACGCATACACAGCATTGCTTGTCTCCACATCGCTTGTAGCTATAATTATACTGCTTTCAGTGATTTTATACAATATCGGGGATCCGGCTGATACGCTTTATTCCACAATGTTTATCATATTTTTTATGGCCTTCTTTGGAGTAGGCCTGCTTTTTAGATGTTCTCCAAAAGACACTAAAGTCCATAATTTAAGTGTAAAATCAAAAGAGCAGACTTATATTTATAAGTGGACTCCTCTTACGCTTGTTATCGCAGCCCTGGCTGTTTTATTGCTAACTGTTCTGCCGGCTTTCACCGGCTCAGCTGCTGATTTCTTTATTGATATTAAAGGAGTCGGGATGATTGTTGCAGGAGTTACCATGATTCCTGTAGGGATTGCGGCAAAAAGAGATATTGAAAAAATTAACAAAAGGGATGAAAGTTATACAACTTTCATAAGAAGCCTCGGGTCTATTATAAGTGGGTCCGGTCTGACTGTTCCAAAAGCTCTTTTAAAGATTGACCCCAAGAACCTTGGAGAGCTTAAAGATATGAGCCAGGAGCTCTATAAGAAACTGGCATCCGGGCTGGACCCTGCCCTTTGCTGGGGGAGATTTGTCGGAGAAACGGGCAGTTATTTGATCTACAAATTTACAAGCGTTTTTGTGGACGCTGTCAATTTCGGAGGTAATGCAGAAGTGGTAGGCGAGCTCGTGAGCTCGTCAAACCTTGAACTTGTTCTTCTGAGAATGAAAAGAGAACGCATAGCCAAAGGATTTTCCAGTCTTGTTATTCCTCTCCATGTATCGATGGTTGGCCTTCTTCTTTTCATAGGGCAGATCCTTACTATCTTTTCAACCATTATAAATTCCCTTTTTACCCAGTTTGAAATAAACGGTTCCGAACTCGAGGGCATACCCGGTGGCATGGGTGGCATGAATATGGGCATATTCGGGGGTGTCCCCCTCGAATTGCTGGGGCAATTTGTTGTGATAGTTACTATTATTCTGACAATTGCCAACCTACTTGCGATCGTTGCCGTAAAAGGAGGACCGATGTACCTGGCGATCTACTATGGTATATTTATGTTCATACTTTCGGGAATACTGATGATTATAGTCCCTCCGTTAGTGGAAATGGCCTTTTCATTTAATGGAGTACTCGATAGTCTAGCAGAAGGTATGTGATATGGATTTAATAACGATATACGAAACAAATTTTACAATATTCATAGGTATTTTTGTAACTCTGGCTGTAATGGGGACAACAACTCTATACGATAGATATGAAAGTAAAGGAGGAGCCTCATTCGATCTTATGAAAATTAAACTCTTTTCGAATCAGAACCAGCAAACAGCAGCTTTCGGCTCTAAAAGTTTGAAACAGTTTTCTGATTACAGTAAAAAATTTAGCAGTTTAATCCTGAATAAGTCCATCTCAGGTCAGGAAAAGTCCAGTTCAATGAAGAAAAAATCCACCTCAATCCGGAGTAACTCCAATAATAATTCCTTCGAAAGAGTGGAAAAAATACTCTTTAAAGCAAAAAATGCTGTTCAGAATCTTTTTGTTAACCTCCGCAGTAAAACTTTATCCCTTTCATCAGCTTTACCCCGCAGAAGCAGTAAAGATAAGGAAAAATTTGTTTCTTTATCTGATACCCAGAAAGCAGATCTAAATTTCAGTGCTGCTGACAAAGCTAACACTCTTGATAAAGTAGTCGAATCCAAAAAAGATGAATTAGATTTTGATGACGACCTTCTAACTAAAATGTCTACTTCAGACACTTTAACAGTCAGCAGTCCTGAACTTAAGACTGTAGAGCCGTCTCTTGGTAGTATGTCTCTGGATCTAGATGCATCATTTGATACCGATTTTAAGTTAGATGAAAATGAATTTGCGATTAAAGTTGATGGACTGGATGATGAACCTGATGAAAATAACTTCAAATTTAGCGGGAACACTGAAGAGATAAAGTTTGGTGACGAAAGTGATAATTTCTTAGCTTCACTGAAGAAAGATATCATAATTAAAAAAGAGAAAACGATCAATTTCATGGATAATATGCAGGGAGAAAATCTGGATTTGAAGCTGATGAAATCCGACCTTGAATGTGTTCTCAAGGACCTTAAAAAGTACAGACAGTATTCACATCGAAACTGATCAATCGTTTATTCTGATACAGAATAAATTGCCGTACTTCTAGCTAATATTCCAATTTTAAAAAAAATAATTTGTAGAAAAACAAAGCGAGTGATGAAAAATGGTAGACGCAAAATACATAGGACTTATAATTTTAGCAGTGTTTTCAGGATCAATGCTGGTGTACACCTGGCTGTCCCTTTATAACCGGTTTGATCCAAGCGTAATGTTTTATGCAGCGCTTCTGATCTTTTCTTTTTCTCTAATGCTGGTAAGAGGCAAAACATCAGAAACTAATTAAAAATATTTTCTGGGGTTTCACACGCCTGTAAAATCAAGCTATCTGTGCGGAGCGTAACGTAAAGTCCGGAAAGCAGGAAAAAGCAGGAAAAAGAAAAAATAGAAAGGTTCAGTGCAGTGAATAAGGTTGTGCGGGTAAGAGATGTTCTTAACCCGCCTGAAAACCCTGCCTGAGGTCCTTACCTTACAATTACAACTACTGCGCCTTTTATATCCAGAACATCGACCTCTCGGCCGCCGGAAATTACTTCTTTCCGGATTTCGACTGCTTCAGGTTCGAGTTCAATCTTTTCTCCGTTTACGGTAACGGTTATCCTGCCTGATGCTGTCTGGGCTTCGACTGAAGTAGGGTCTTCTGCCTTGAGGGCTTTCACGATGGCTCCTGCATCTTTTCTGAAGCGCGGCCCGAGGATGCCCATATTGGGTTTAACTTCCACAGGCACATAATCAAACGAAGGGGCACCTTCCATAAGCTCAACCTCGGAGTTTGTAGCCCCTGCAATATCCCCTGTATCGATCTGCGCGTTATAAATCTCTATTTTTTTCAGAGGAGCGTTGAGAGCCATTCCAAGGTCTGACTTATACCTGCGGACTTCACCTGTGATATCTTTGATCATTTCGCCTGCTGCTTCGGCTTCTTCGCTCATCAGGTTTTCATTGACCGCAGGCCATGCCCGAGTATGGACACTCGCACTGTCGAACCTGGAGTACATTTCTTCTGCAAAGAAAGGTATAAACGGAGCCAGCAGGAGGGAAAGTGTTCTGGTTGTGGTATAAAGCACATACTGGGCTGCTTTCCTACCTTCCTTATCTTCCCCGTAGAGCCTGCCTTTCACAAGTTCAAGGTAGTTGTCTGCAAGGACTTCCCAGGCAAAGCCCCTTATAGCCTTGAATGTGGAATCAAACTGGTACCCGTCAAGCTCCTTTGTTGTGGATTCTACAAGCCTGTTAAGCTTGCTCAGGAGCCACCTATCAATTGTATATAGGGAGTCCGGAGGGAAGTTTTCGGCATCTGCAGGATCAAAGTCCTTTAAGTGGGACATCGAAAACCTGTAAATGCTCCACATCTTCTGCAGGAAACGGGAAGCTGAAACCACATCTTTCCAGCGGAACATTACATCTGAGCCTGTTGAACCTCCAACAGCACCCCACTGCCTGAAAGCATCGGCACTGTACTGTGTGGTCACTTCTTCGGGGGAAATAACGTTTCCGAGGGACTTGCTCATCTTGTGTCCGTCCGGTCCGAGCACCATCCCGTTAATCACTATGGAGTCCCAGGGCCTCTTTCCTTCAAGCGCCAGGCTTCTGAGAATCGTATAGAAAGCCCATGTCCTTATGATGTCATGCCCCTGGGGGCGGATCTGTGCAGGAAGGCGGAGGTCGTGCTCGCTTTCCCAGCCAGAGACGTGTAACGCAGTAATCGAAGAGTCCATCCAGGTGTCCAGGACATCGGTTTCAGGCTCGAATTCGGTTGACCCGCAAGCACAGGCTTTCTTTGGTACGTTTTCGTTCGGGTCAATCGGGAGCCAGCTCTCTTCGGCAATCATGACTTCGCCGCACTTCTTGCAGTACCAGATAGGGATCGGGGTTGCAAAGATTCTCTGCCTGGAGATGCACCAGTCCCATTCCATGGTGCCTGTCCAGTTCTGGAGCCTGACCTTCATGTATTCAGGGTACCAGTTTATCTCGTCTGCGGCTTTCAGGATGCCTTCATGGTTTATTTTTACAAACCACTGGGGCTCGGAAAGGATTTCTATAGGAGTATCACAGCGCCAGCAGAGCCCGACATTCTGTTCGAGGGGCTTCTGATTGTAGAGGAAGCCTGCAGTTTTCAGGTCGGAAATTACAGCCTGCCTGCACTCAGGGATGCTCATGCCCTCGTACTTGCCTGCGGCTTTTGTCATCCTGCCCTGCTTGTCAATGGCTTTTATCAGTGGAAGCCCGTATTTTGCCCACCAGCGCACGTCCTGCTTGTCTCCGAAAGTACAGATCATCACAGCGCCTGTACCGAACTCGGGCTCGACTGCCTCGTCAGCAATAAGTGTTACTTTCTGCCCGAAGAGCGGGACTTTAATTTCTTTCCCTATATACTGGCTATAACGCTCGTCTTCAGGGTTTACAGCAACCGCAACACACGCTGCCATCAGTTCCGGCCTGGTGGTTGCAATATCTACTTTGTCGAAGTGGACAAAATTGAGTTTTGTTTGCCCCTGATCGTACTCTACTTCCGCAAAAGCAATGGCAGTTTCACAGCGGGGGCACCAGTTTACAGGGTGGTCTTCATGGTAGATGTGCCCGTTATTGTACATCCTGACAAAGGACTTCTGTGTCTTTACAAAGTACGAAGGCTCCATGGTGACAAATTCGTTGCTCCAGTCCACTGAAAATCCCAGGCGAAGCATTGTCTGGCGCATCTTGTCGATGTTTCCAGCAGTCAGTTCTCTGCACATTCTGCGGAACTCAGCCCTGGGGACCTGGTTTTTTGTAATCCCATGAGTTTCTTCAACCTTGACTTCGGTTGGCAGGCCGTGGCAGTCCCAGCCCTGGGGGAACATCACATTATATCCGCGCATGCGTTTGTACCTGGCAACAAAGTCGATATAACACCAGTTGAGCGCGTTTCCAATATGGAAATTACCTGTTGGATATGGAGGTGGGGTATCAATAATATACTGGGGGCGTGTATCTTCTCCCCAGTTGAAGTGGTACATGGAGAGGTTCCATTTCTCCATCCACTTTTTCTCAACCTCATTTGCATTATATTCTTTTGGAATTTCTGATTCTGTCATAAAGACACTCCGTGATGAGAAATGAGTGTAAGAATTTCTTTGGTTTTAGAGTGCTTGCGATTATTTAAATATATCTGGTTTCGAGCAGAATGTAAATTTCTTGCTTTTCAGTGTTTGCCAGGAATGTAAGCCTGTCATAAACCTGTTTTTTGTTGATTACGTTTTTTGCCTGAATGCCGGTTTTCAGGAGGTCCGCGAAAATCGGGAAAAAATCAGTTAGATAATACTCCTGAGTATCCTGACCGCTACTCACTGGTTATTATCCGGAGTCCTGCACGCGCGGGTGGGCTTACTGGCATGGAACGATAAAAATTAATGTAGCAAAAAGAATGTAACAATAAAAATGAATGTAGCAATAAAAAGAATGTAGCAATAAAAACGAATATTCCAGAGTTGCCGGACATTTAAGTTTCAAATAAATCTGTCCAGTAGTTTGACACCCGAGTGCAGGAATGAATAAATTTAATCTGCATGTGTAATTTTGTAAGGATTGCATCTACTGGATCATATTTACTGAACCAGCACAAGCGAAAATGTATCAAAATATTAACGTGGATTTTATGCTATACTGTCAATAATTATGCATATCTCCAGGCATCCCGGATATGCATCGCATTCATGCCAAGGCTTTGAGGGGCATATATATCGTTTTCCGGAGTGTCCCCGATTGAGAGCACTTCCCATGGTTCAAGCCCGAGGCGGTCAAGAGCCATTTTGAAAAGCTTTGTATCAGGTTTTTTGATTCTGTGGTCTGAGGACATGATTACAAAATTGAAGCGGTCGTATAAACCAAGGAAGCGGAGTTCCTGTTCTGTAAAAACCCTCTGGGCGTTAGAGACAATGCATTTAGGAACGTTTCTGTATTTTTCAAGAAGCCTGAAACTCTTAGGGTAAGCTTCAAGTTTTCTTAATGAAGCGGTCCTGAAGACCTTTGCAGTTTCAATACCGAGCCAGTACGGGTCAATTGCTCTGAAGGCATTTTCTGCACAGATCTCGGCAAAAATCTCTTCTATGCGGATGTCCGGATACTGCTGGCCTGAGTTGCCCAGCCTGCCTGCAACTTTCCATCTGTACTCTTCCCTTAGCCTATCAGGTTCAATCCTCACTCCCTGGTAAAGCAGCCAGCTGCTTACTCTCTTGTTTGTCTCCCTGCTTTTTTCGTCAGTTTTGATATCAATAAGGGTTTTGTAGCAGTCAAAGATCAGACCTTTGATTTTTCCATTCTGGAGCATAAAGCATCCTCTTATATGTTTTTATTAGCTCTATTTTATAGATTGAACTTTGTTTCTATTCTTTTCTCTATAAATATTGTTATGGCTTTTTTAGTATATAGTCGTTGTGCAAATATCTATATTTTATGCTGGAATTATATATTTTTCAGATTAATCGGGATATTTTCAAGATTTTTCCTTCTGCGATGTCTCATTTTATGAAGAGAAGCAATTCTCTAAAAAATAAGAATTAGAGTAAAAGGAAGAAAAGAGAAGGAGAGAAAATAAAAAGAGATGAAAGGGAAGGAGAGATAAAATAAAAAAGAGGAAAAAGAAAGAAAAAGACAATAAAAAGCTGGCAGGCAAAAAAGAATCCTGGAAGCCAGGAGATCAGGTAAAATGGGTTAAAAAAGTATTTTGCATGGCAGGTATTCCGGTTCAGTCTGTTATCCCGAAATGTTTCCAGGCTTCTCCAATCGTCATTGCCTGCATCCCGAGCTTTCTCGCCGGAAGGATCTCATTTTCGTAAGAGTCTCCTAGGGACATAACACATTTGGGTTCGAGTTCGAGTTCCATCCTTTTAAGGGCGGTCATAAAAAGCCTGAGGTCGGGTTTTTTGTATCCCACATCTGACGAGAATATTACAAAATCGAAGTAGTCATAAAGCCCTAGGAACCTCAGTTCAAGTTCGGAAAAGACCCTTTGCCCGTTGGAGATTATGCACTTTGGGATGTTTATGCACTGCTCGATTAGTTTTATGCTCTGAGGGAAGGGGCGCAGCTTTCGGATTGAAGCCGCCCGAAAGACCCTTGACGTTTCAATTCCCAGGCTTTTTTCGTCGATTTTCCAGATAGAGTTTTCCTGGCAGATCTCGGCAAAGATTTCTTCAATTCTTATCTCGGGATATATCTCCTTTGAGTCTTTCATCCTTTCTTCAACCTTAAATATGTAAGTATCCCAGAGCTTTTCCGGCTTAATCTTTACCCCATGGTAGGCAAGCCATGAGCTTACGGTCTCATATGTCTCGATTCTGTGTTCTTCGGTATGGATATCAATAAGCGTCTGGTAGCAGTCAAAAATAACCCCTTTGATCTGGCAGCTCTCAAATACATCTTCCCCGGCTTCTAAAGGATCGCCCAGAAAAGTGACAGTGCCTCCTTTAGGATCAGCTTCATCATTCCTTGAAATGTTCTTGCCTCCCATGTCCCCCTTGTGATGTTTTCAATATCTTTGATTTTACTTTCAGTCTCCTATCTCGTTTACTATCTTAAAGCTTTCCTATTTTACTTAATTCCCTCTATAAATTGCACCCAGACATTCACGCGCTTCATTTATCAGGTAATTCCTGTAATCTCCCTGGTGAAGCCTTGCGGAACGGAGCAGCCCTATACTCATGAAAAAAGGCAAAATTCCGGTAATGCTGTAAAAGTCCTTTTCCCCGCGGCTGTACTCCCAGAGGAAGTTTCCTATATAGGGCTCGGCTTTCCAGCCTCCCCCTTTGTGCAATTCAAATTCATTCTTAAGTTCTGCAGTAAGGACCCCGAGGTCTCTTATGGGATGTGCCTCAAACCATGAGCTCTCAAAATCGATGGCATAGGGCTTTTCTTTGCAAAAAATATAATTTGAAGGAGTAACGTCCCTGTGGACCATACAGCCATGATCCCGGTCGAGCAATGAACTGTACCACCATTCTCCCAGAAGTTTATTGAAAGTCTCTCTCGTGCCGTAATCAAGTTTAAGGTGGTCCAGAACATCATGAAAGTTTCTGAACTCATTTTCTTTATTGTAAGAAGACTTTGTATTGTCATGTAGATTCCTGAGCATGTGAGCCACAGCAGACAGCCTTCCGTAAAGGTCTTCTTCGCGTTTAAGGTACCAGCCAAGAGATTTTCCGGGTATGTGTTCGGTTACAAGGACACAATTGAAGTCTTTTCTTACTGCAAGAGGCTTTGCAACATTTATTATCGAAGCTGCTTTTTTCAGGTTCCTGTACTCGTTCATCATGCCTTTATAGGGATTGTATGCTTTCAGCTTGCCTGTCGGTTCGGCAAAGAACTTTGCCATTACGCTGAAATGTTCCCCTTTAAACTGATACCTGCAAACAGTGTGGGAAGAGTTGTATTTAAAAACGTTTACACAGCATTTTTTATCCCGAATCCTATTTGCAACAACCTCTTCTACAAGCCAGTCCCTGAACGGGTCTCCAGGGTTTAAAGTGTTAACATGGCTATTTGCCACTTCAACTTACCCCCATTTTTCCAGAAACAATATCGACAGTCTTTTGCTTCATAGTCATCTCTAACTTAAGCGGCTATATCTCCCAGCTTAAAGTCTATGCTATATTTCCTGACTTAAGCGGTTACATCTCCTAACTTGAAGTCTATGCTACATATCCTAACTTAAAGTCTATAATTCTAAATTTAAATCATTATAATCCTGAATTTTGATAGTATTGTGGATAAATACAGGGCATGAAACCTTACCTGATTATGAAAGCAGACATCCACACAGGCATTTAATGAAATTCAGATCGGCATAAACCTCAGTATCTCGAAAGATGGAGTAATAAAAGGTATTATGATCAAAACATATGAAATCAAACATAACCAGCTACATAGCTTGTTTTCCGGTTTTAAATCTTCAATACTGCCAGAAGTATACTATAGCCTGTGTATCTTATATTATTGTTGGTGTTTCAATAAATGTTTTTATCTACCTTTCAAAAGCAGGCCCGCCGACATCAGCTATGTTATTGCCGGACCAGCTATGTTATGGTGTGTGTTTTTGCCGGTAAGCTCTGTAAGGCGAGCTGCTCAGTTCGATCTTTACTATCCATTTTTTCCTATTTTCTACTCTGAAAATACGTATCCGGAATGATAAATGATTATTTATAAAAGAAAACTCTAAAGTTTTAACCTTAATAAACGGCAATCTACAGGTTACAATATTCATAGAGCTGTTAACGTGATTAAATTCCCTGATGAAATCCCTGACTCCTGTAAATGGCAAAAAGTCGAGCCCATTAACAGGGGGTGGTCAGATGATCAGAAATATTATGTCCGAACTACAGACGGCAGAGAACTATTACTCCGAGTATCGGACGTCTCGCAATACGAGAACAGAAAACGGGACTTTGAAGCAATAAAACAGCTTGATAAGCTTGATATTTTGATATCGCATCCGGTTGATTTTGGAATTTGTAATAACGGAAAATCAGTGTACTCTTTGCTAACCTGGATTAAAGGTAAGGATGCAGAATATCTTCTTCCGAGACTTGACAGAAAAGAGCAATACCAGTTTGGAGTTAAAGCGGGTGAAATCTTAAAAATAATACATCAAGTATCTACGGCAAAAAATCAAATCTCATGGTCGGAGCGGTTTAATCGGAAAATAAACAGAAATATTGCCGCTTATGAAGCTTGCGGGATTCGTCTGAAGGGAGCAGAGAAGATAATTGAATACATAGAACAGAACCGGTATTTGCTGGATAATCGGCCTCAGTGTTTTCAACATGGTGACTATCATGCCGGAAATATGATTATTACAGAGTCTGGAGAGCTGGGAATTATTGATTTTAACAGAGTTGATTATGGTGACCCCTGGGAAGAATTCAACCGTATTACATGGTGTGCGGATATAAGTGCCTCATTTGCTTCAGGACGCATAAATGGATATTTTGAACACGATGTACCTGCTTTATTTTTCAGATTAATGGCTTTATATATTGCAAGTAACCAGCTTTCATCAATTCCCTGGGCAATTCAATTTGGATAGAAAGAAGTCAACACAATGCTCAGGCAAGCCGAAACCGTTTTGAAATGGTATGATGGATTTGAAACATTCATACCAGAATGGTATAGTTCAAAAAATAACAGGAATTAAGGAACATTGAAATTTAAAAGAAACATTGAAATTTAATAAAGCCTGAATTGTTTTCAGGCTTCATCGTATCCTATTTCTTCTTTTGTAAGATAGCAAGCCGGGTCATCCGCCCATACGTTTCCGTATACTGCTTCGGCTCTTACCCTGAAGTTTCCGTTGCATACATCAAACCATTTGCATTTTGCACATCGGTCTCCGTTAGCCTGGATGAGGGGCTTCCTGTACTTGAGCCCTGCCATAAGTTCGTCACTGAGGTCGGTCCAGATCTCGCTGAAAGGTCTTTCCCGCACATTTCCGAAGGAGTAGTGCCTCCAGAACTGGTCGGCGTGGACCGAACCGTCCCAGGAAACGCATCCTATCCCTATTCCTGAGGAATTTCCCTGGTTCATTGAAAGGAGCTCAAAAATTTCGGCAGCCCTTTCAGGGTTTTCTTTCAGCATTTTCAGGTAAATGTAGGGGCCGTCGCAGTGGTTGTCCACGGTAAGTACTTCTGCAGGGAAGCCTTTTTCGTGCAGTTCCCTGGTCCTTTGCATGATCAGGTCAACAGCCTTTCTGGAATCTTCAAGAGAGAGGTCTTCATCCACCATTTTCGAGCCCCTGCCGGCATAGACAAGGTGGTAAAAGCAGATCCTGGGGATATTTTCTTTCTCAAGAAGGTCAAAGATCGCAGGAATATCCTTTACATTTTGTTTGTTGATTGTAAAGCGAAGACCTACCTTTATGCCTTCTTCCTGGCAGTTGTACAGGCCCCTGAGAGCCGCATCAAAAGCTCCAGACATGCCCCTGAATTTATCGTTAGTCTCCCTTATGCCGTCAAGCGAGATCCCCACATAAGAAAGCCCGACTTCCTTTAGCTTTTTTGCCAGGTCCTTATCAATGAGGGTGCCATTTGTTGAGATTACAGCTCTCATACCTTTTTCGCGGGCATAGGCTGCAAGTTCGGGCAGGTCCTTTCGAATAGTGGGCTCGCCACCCGAAAAGAGCATAACCGGGGACCCAAAAGCTGCAAGGTCATCGATAAGGGCTTTTCCTTCTTCTGTTGAGAGCTCGTTTTTGAACTCTTCATCCTTTGCCTGAGCGTAACAGTGGACACACTTCAGGTTGCAGCGGCGGGTCATGTTCCAGACCACAACCGGCTTTTTATCTTTTGAAAACTGCAGAAGGTGAGAGGGGAGCTTCTTTGAGTCCCTTCCATAACGAAGGGCGTCAGAAGGTTCCACGGTTCCGCAGTAAAGTTTTGAAATTCCTATCATATTGATCCTTAAAAGTGAGATTGTTTTCCAGAACCAGATTGTTCCACAGAACTATAATAAATATTGTTTTTTAACTGGAAATATTTTTAACCGGCTCTGGAACCGACTTTTCAGAACTCTTTCTTCATAGCCTTTATAAGGGCTTCAAAGGTGAACTCATCAGGGATCACGTTTGCATTGACCCCGTGTTTTTTCAGGGTATTTCCTGTCGGAGTCCCAATTGCGCCCACAACAGCCCTGCTGAGAATTTCTTTTACAGCTTCTGAAGCTCCCAGGTTTTCTGCGTGCTTCATAAATCCCCTGACCATCATAGAGCTTGTAAAGGCAAAGGCGTCAACCTCTCCCGAAAGGGTGCGCTCTATGAGCTCTTTCTGGGCTGCTCCTTCAGGGATGCTGAGAGTATATACATGGGTCTCGTAAACCGTTGCCCCACATTTTTCAAGGCCGTCTATTAAGAGTTTTGCCCCATAAGCGCTCCTTGCAAGGTCAACAGTTTTTCCTTTCACTTCAGGACAGAGAGCTTCTACGATTCCCTCGGAACTGTAATCCGCAGGCATGAAGGAGTTCTCAATTCCTATTCTCACAAGCTCTTTTTCCGTGTTGGGACCGATTGCTATTACTTTTCTTTTTTTAAGGGCTGTGATGAAGTTTTTCTTTTCATCTTCCGTTAGTTTATCCAGTGTGAAAGTTATCCCGTTTGCACTTGTGAAAACAACGTAGTCCGAAGTCCCGTCAATGACCCTCTGAATAAAAGGCTCGAAACCGTCATCTTTTATGCCTTCAAGCTTTATCATCGGGACACATAAAGGCTCAAATCCATAGTCCCTGGCAATAGCTTCGGATTTTTCGCGGTAACTTTCCGGCCTCATGATCGCAAGCACGGGAATTTTCTCTTCTGCCATATTTCTTTCTCCTGTCACTTCAGCAAGTTAAAACTCAGCCCCTGTAAGCTGTTCCCCTAGAATTTCGTGCAGGTTAACTACCTCTCCTACGACTGTGATGGCAGGGGCTTTTACTTTTCTCTCTTCCGCCAGGTCGGCGATATTTTCAAGGGTGCCCACGGTTACCCTCTGGTCAGGCCGGGTTCCCCTTTCAATGACTGCCACAGGGGTTTCAGGGTCTTTGCCGTGCTTTATGAGCTCTTCTGCATTTCGCCTGAGCATCTTTACGCCCATGAAGATTACAATGGTTCCGTTAAACTTTGCCAGAGTCTTCCAGTCGAGTCCGCTTTCTTCCTTTGTTGGGTCTTCGTGGCCGGTTATGAAAGTAACCATTGAAGTGCTTTCCCTGTGGGTTACAGGAATTCCGGCGTAGGCAGGCACTGCGATTGCGGAAGTGATCCCTGGCACGACTTCAAATTCTATACCTTCTGCTACAAGTACCTCGGCTTCCTCTCCTCCTCTTCCGAAAACGTAAGGGTCTCCCCCTTTCAGGCGGACTACCATTTTGCCCTCTTTTGCTTTCCGCACAAGTACATCGTTGATCTCAGACTGAGTCATGGTATGGTTGCCCGCATATTTTCCTACATCAATTTTTTCTGCGGTTTCCGGCATTGAGCTTAAAATTGTTTTTCCCGGAAGCTGGTCATAGATTATGACTTCAGCACTGTCGATCAGCCGGCGGGCTTTCAGGGTAAGAAGCTCAGGGTCACCTGGACCGGAACCCACAAGATAGACTTTTCCGTAATTTCCTGACATGTAACAACGGTTCCTTTTTTCTTTATTTATAATTGGTGATGGATTCTTCTTTGATGAATAATTCTCTTCATATACACCCAGGGAGATTATTCGTACCCGAATGGAATTTTTCCATAGCAGGCAGCTTCTGGGGAAGGTAAGATTCTTAGAAGAGATGTTAACAGAAATGCAAATCTGTAGGTTTTAAAGAGCTTTTATAATAAATAGTATCCCATCTTTATGCAGATTTATTACATATCTTCTATATATTATATCTCATATTTTTGTAATTCAATATCAATCACACCTGTTCACTGCGTATACTGAAAAAGTACCTGCAGATGGGCAGGAATCAATAAATACCCCTGATGTAATTATGAGTCCTTTATTACCAGCCAGTTTATCACAAATGGCCGTTTTATCATAAATGAATGGTCATCACATCAGTATTCAGCATAAATCAGTGAGTTCATCATGCTTCGCATTATTTTTCTCGGCACTGGAGGCTCTCTCCCGACCCGCAACAGAAACCCGTCTGCAGTGATTGTCAACCTGAAAGGGGAGCTCCTCCTCTTTGACTGTGGTGAAGGAACCCAGCAGCAGATGATGAGGGCAAAGACAGGAATGATGAGCCTGTCTTCTATTTTTGTCAGCCATTTTCATGCTGACCATTTCCTCGGGATTCCCGGCCTTATTCAAACAATGTCTTTCCTCGGCAGGAAAGAGCCGCTGACGATTTACGGACCTGAAGGGACAAAGGAGTTCACCGAGGTTTTTAAGGTCCTTGGATATTGCAACCTTAAATACGAAGTCAGAGGTGTCGAACTGAGTCCTGGGGACATTGTGGAAGGAAAAAATTATGTGGTCCGTGCTCTGAAGACCGAACACAGCACTCCGAGCCTCGGGTATTCTCTTATTGAAAACCCCAGGCCCGGACGTTTCAACAGGGAAAAGGCAGTAGAGCTTGGAGTTCTTCCTGGACCTCTTTTTGCGAAACTGCAGAAAGGCAACCCTGTAGAAGTAAATGGAAAGCTTGTAAAGCCCGAAGAAGTTGTGGGAGCTCCAAGGCCCGGAAGGACGGTTGTATACTCAGGAGACACCCGGCCCTGTGAAGCAGTGCTCGAAGCCAGCAGGGATGCTGATGTCCTGATTCATGATGGCAGTTTTGCAGACGAGATGGCAGGCTGGGCGGAAGAATCCATGCATTCGACAGCAGGCGAGGTTGCATCTCTCGCTAAAGAAGCCGGAGTCAGGCAACTTGTCCTTACCCATATCAGTTCACGTTATACTGATGATGTGGGACCTATCCTGAATGATTCGAGAAAAGTATTTGAAAATGTTATTGTAGCCGAAGACCTGATGGAACTTGAAGTCCCTTACAGACCTGATTGAGTCCACTGCTGAGGATATTAATAATTTAATTTTTAGAAACAAAGATTGAGATTCAGGTTACAGGATTTAAAAAGTAGATTCCAGGTTTAAAAAATGGGTTACAGGATTTAAGGTACAGGATTTAAAAAATAGGTTACAGGATTTAAGGTATATGATTTAAAAAGTCGATTCCAGGTTTAAAAAGTAGATTAAATCTCTCTTCAGGAAACAAACCTGTAGAAAGAATCTTTATTTTATCCGGATTACTTCCCGGCTTTACCATCACCTGTTCAAACAAGTGTCCAGTCAAGCGGTTTGTCTTCAGAGTTGTAGAGTGTAACTCTCATGGTCTTATCTTCTATTTCATAAATCGGCCTGATTCCAAGATAAAATGTGTCTCCAGGGTTTATTTCAATATCCCCGTTAACCCTTCCGAAGTACACCCTTCCTTGTGTGCCTTTTTCTTCAACTGTCACACCTTTCCAGGCCAGATTCTTGATCACACTTATAACACTGCACTCAAAACGGTCGACTTCACGTATTTCACTCATGGGAATCCCTTTTAAATCTTGTTTCGGATATCGTTAAGACTTTACTGAAATATGGTTTCTGATAGAAAATAATGATCTCCATACATAAAACTATCCCAGAGGATTCAACGGAAAAAGTATCTTTAATTTTTTTAAATTTTATAAAAAATAATACATAAGAGAGGTGTCTGAAAAAAATAAAATATAAGAGAGGTGTTTGAAACTTTTTATAAAAAGAAATAGAGGACACTTCTCTTTAATTTATACGTACAGGTTATACGTACAGGTGGGTCGGGTCCGGCATGAAATCTTTCCTGCCCAGTCTTGCAAGGGCTTTTTCAAAGTCTTTGCCGGTGACAATTTCCCTGTCTTCGATAATTGTCTGGTGCAGGGCGGTTTTAAGGATTTTCTCGACAATATCCCTTCCGGAAAGCCCTTTCGCTTTCTTTGCGAGTGCCTGAAAATCACACTCTTCGACACCCAGAGGGAAAGTTTTCACATTTGATTCCAGTATATGGACGATTTCTTCTTCTCCCGGAAGGACAAACTCTATTTCCTCTTCAAACCTGCTCCTTACTGCAGAGTCCAGGGAATTTATCCGGTTTGTCGAACAGATGGTACAGACTCCGTCGCGTTCGATAATCCCATCCATTTCTGTCAGGAGGGCATTTACAATTTCGCTGACATCCCCTCTGAGCTCCTGAAACCTTCTGTCAAGGGCTATTGCATCAAGCTCATCAATGAAAATTATGCAGGGAGCCATCTCCTCTGCCCTGTCATACAGCTGATGGATCTGGCGGGCTCCGTCTCCCACATATTCTCCTATCAGCTGGGTGGCTTTGACAGGAATGAGCGGAACATCGGTTTTGTTTGCGAGGGCTTTTGCAAGCATGGTTTTTCCCGTTCCGGAGGGTCCGAAAAACAGGATGTTTCTTGGCGCCCATTTTCCGAATCGTTCGGGCTCTTCAAGGAAGCGTTCGATCAGCCTGCATTTCTGCTTTGCAAGTTCCTGCCCTATGACATCTTCAAATATGACATCGCCTTTAATCTCTGAGGAAGAAGGAATTCCGCTTTCCTCTTCGGTTACTATAATTGAAGTTGAGCTGCCTATCATGGATTCTGCGGGTTCCACATCTATAATGCGGTATGCAAAGTCAGGGAACATTCTCCTGTCAAAGAGATAGTCCCCTTTGCGGGCGACATATCCGCTCCACTGTTCCCGTGCATAGAACTCAAATACATCCCTGTTTTCAATAACCGGATACTCTTCCATCATCCCGCTCAGGGGGTATCCTTCAGGTTTCAGGATAAGAAGTTCGGATGTGGACTTCGTAAATTCGGTATTGTTTTCATGAGTCTTTTTCGCATTCACTCGTTGTGAGACTGGTCGCACTTTGTTATCAACTCGAATACTTTTCTATATCCTATACTGACATGAAGGGCTAATAAAATTAACCCATGATCCTGCCCCTGGATTCGATTGCGAAAGCCTTCTCCTAACTCTATATAAAAAAATATTCTTTGTTCAAAAATGTTTTTTCCTGGTAAATGTTTCTTCCCGGTGAACTGTTTTTCTGGTGAACTGTTTTTTTTGCTACTACTTCTGTGATGTTATTGTATTCTTTATGATCTGTAAAGTTACCGTATCCTTATGACCTGTAAAGTTACTGTATTCTTTATGTTATATCTGTAAACTATCATTGAAATTCAGGTAAACATTATATATTCAGATATTTAATCTACAGATGTGAATCCTGAATGATATCACGTTGATGTAAAATATTTATAGGAGTACGAATAAAGAACTTATTGTTTAGAACCCGACTGGATAAATGATTATGCAGGCCTTATTAATTAGCTGTTTGAGTAAAAAGGCTTTCATAAAGAGTTCTTTGCAAATTTCCTGATTTATTCGTTTAATGTATGATGAAATAAACCAAAGGGAAAGCTAATATATTAGGGCAATAATATAAATCTTTTAATTATCAAATTGAAACTATTTTCTATAATAGTGAAAGCTGATAATTAATTATCAGTATATTATCTGATTAACACATTTGTATTGTATCGTATTAATGTAGAAAGTTAAACAACGTAAAAAAAGTTAAGCATCTAAGTTGCTTCCAGAGTATGATTTGTATGTTTACTATGGAGAATACGGAAGGTTTCGACCAGAAAACTCTTGACAAAATGAACGCTGAAGTCAAAAAGAGTATGAGCAAGCACGACCCAAAGTCGAAAAATTATAAAAAAATCTGTGAACAGGTTGAGGATCAGGTTTTCGACAAGTACTGTTCTGAAATATTCAGACCATCTCTTAAACTTTAAACCTTGCCGCTGGATAGCACTTATCCCGGTAAGTTTTTATTTTTCTTCTATTTTTTCTTCCATTTTTTTCCACTTTTCCTTCTATTTTTTTCCACTTTTCCTTCTATTTTTTTCCACTTTTCCTTCTATTTTTTTCCACTTTTCCTTCTATTTTTTCTTCCATTTTTTTCTCTTTTTCAGTTCTTGCATACCCGGAAGCCAATTATTTTTAAAAATATTTGTACTGCCTATTATACATTATCCGGAATTTCATCCTCTGCTATCTTACTTTTTTTGAACGTTTCTGTCTATTGAGAACTTTTTTATATTCAGGACTCTTATTTTCAGTTATGATTTCTTGCAGTAAAAATAGAATCCTGAGTTTATTTCTGGTTATGCTTTTGCTTGTTTCTTCGGCAGGGGTAGCTTCCAGTGCCGGTGATGTTAAACCTGCCAGCACCTTTAAAACTTCTGTTAATTCCAGTGCAGAGAACGATCTTTATTCCGAATTAAGCGCGCAGATGGAGCTTTACAACGAGAACTTTGATAATGTGCCCTCGCTTGTTCAAAGGCTGGTTGGAAGTGAAGAGATTGCCGGGAGAATCAAGCTCAACAATGGTGAGATGCTCTATGTAACCTTACTTATGAACGGTGGAAAAGTAGGAGACTTTTACAGATATGATACTCCTAACGATCCTAATTCTAAGTTCGGTCCTACCATAACCGTTGAATCCGATGAAGACACAATAAGAGAGATCCTTAATTCGGATGACCGGTTGAGAAAATCTGTAGAAAAAATGAACGACGGATCGCTTAAGGTAGAAATAGAAGGTTTTTTCCGAAAAACCGTGCTCTGGAGCATAAAGCAGCTATATTCGTAAGCGGACAATATATTTATGAGTTTCAAAAAGTCAAATCAGTATATAAAACCGGTTCACGGACTAAACTCAAAAACGAAATAAACTTCAAAAATTAATACAGGAAATTTCCCTCCTTAACCTGTAAGAGAAAAAGAGGGAGTTTTCGAAACTCCTTTTTTATATCTTTTTATCGGATTCTCAGTGCTTGACCACTTCTCCGGGAACTGTGGCTCTCCCTTTTCCCATTACGACCCCAATATTTATGCTTGTATTGATGCCTGTATGCACATCATCCCCCATTATCACACCGAGTTTTCGCCTGCCCGAATCTATAATCCTTCCTTTCAGCATTACTTTTATGTTCTTTCCGTCGTGGCGGAGGTTTGCAACTTTCGTGCCGGCTCCAAAATTACAGCGGCGCCCTATAACACTATCACCCACATAACTCAGGTGACCAATATGAGTGCCTTCCATAACAATTGTATTTTTTACCTCAACGGCATTCCCTATCCTTACTTTGTTGCCTATTGCTGTTGATGGGCGGATAAAGCAGTTAGGCCCTATATCGCAGTAATCTCCTATTACCACAGGTCCTTCGATATAAGCCCCGCTCCGGATAAGTGAGCCTTTTCCTATAGCGACCTCCCCTCTTAAAGTAACGTTTGGTTCAACATTACCCCGGCAGTATCCTTTCAGGGTTTTTAAGAGGTGCTCGTTTGCTTTCAGGAGGTCCCAGGGGTAACCTATGTCAATCCAGCTGTCTCCGAGAAGGCTGTAACCTGCAGGCGCTCCACTGTCGATCAGCATCTGGATGGAGTCTGTTATTTCAAGTTCTTTTCTTACAGAAAGCTCTGTCCTGTCAATAAAGCCAAAAATTGACTCCCGGAAGAGATAAATTCCGGCGTTTGCAAGCTTTGTTGGGGGGTTTTTTGGCTTTTCAATTATCCTGATTACTCTCTCTCCTTCAGTTTCAAGCACTCCGAAATCCGAGGGATTTTCTACCTCTTTTACGCAGATAACAGCTTCCTCTTTTCTTTCAAGCAGGGATTTTAAATCAGATTTTTCTATGAGCATGTCTCCGTTAAGCACAAGGAATGCTCCTTCAACGTGCCCTCTGGCATAGCCTATAGCATTTGCAGTCCCTAACTGCTCTTTCTGCTGCACGTACTCAATGCTCACTCCCCATCTGCTTCCGTCCCCGAAGTGAGTTTTTATCTGATCTTCCAGGTATCCTGTAATGAAGACAAAACCTTCAATGCCTGCTTCAACAGCCGAATCAAGGATATGTTCGAGTACGGGTTTGTTTGCTACCTGAAGCATCACCTTCGGGCAGTCGGAAGTAAGAGGTTCCATCCTTGTGCCTTTTCCTGCCACAAGGACAACAGCTTTCATTTAAGCGCCTCCTTCACTATTTTTTCTGCCATCTCATAGATCCCATCCACATTTTCCCGGGCTTCTGCAGTAATCCTGACTTTTGCTTCTGTGCCTGAAGGCCGGACAAGTACCCAGCCGTTTTCAAGTTCAACGCGGATACCGTCAATGTCAAGGACTTTTCCAAGAGGTTCCAGTTTTGATTTTGCCCGTTTCATAAACTCGGCTTTCTTTTCGTTTGCACAGGGTAAAGCGCCTCTCTTTGTGGCATAGACCGGAAGTTCTGCCCTTAATTCACTTAATTTCTTTTCATTGACAATTTCAACAAGTTTTGCAGCTGCATAGATCCCATCCGGGCAGTAAGAGATCTTCGGGAAAATCCAGCTTCCGGAGGGCTCTCCACCGTAGATTGCTTTGCACTGCTTTATGCCCTCTGCGACATAAACGTCCCCTACTCTCGTCCTTATGATTTCCGAGCCTTCAAGGTAATCGTCTACCATAAGAGAGGTATCCACAGGCACAACAACCGACCCTTTTTTGTCCCCGCACTCAAAACGCCCGAATATTGCAAGCAGTTCGTCTCCGGAAACGAAATTGCCTTTTTCGTCCACTGCCATCATCCTGTCTGCGTCGCCATCGTGAGCTATCCCAAGGTCAGCTCCGAATGCCACAACTGCTTTTTTAAGCAGGGAAAGATTCTGGTCATTTGGCTCGGGGTTTCTTGCCGGGAAATGCCCGTCAGGCTGGGAATTCAGGGTTATTATCTCGCAGCCGAGTTCCTGGAGGAGATAAGGGGTGATTGTACTCCCAGCCCCGCACCCGCAGTCAAGAACCACACGCAGCTTAGACTTTCCTACAAGACCCTCAATCATGTCCATGTGGTCTATGATGGCATTCTCGTCTTCAGCAATTTTACCTATTAAGTCCCAGGTAACCCGGGAAAAGTTTTCCTTTTCTATAGCTTCTTCAATCTCTTCCTGCTGGGCTGAATCAAAAGCCATCCCATCAGGGTTCCACAGCTTTATCCCAACATACTCCGAGGGGTTGTGGGAAGCTGTAACCATTACACCACACTCGTATTTCCTGGCTGCATAAGCAAGGGTGGGAGTGGTTACCATGCCTGCTTTTGTTACGTTACAGCCTGCCGCGGTCAGCCCTGCAACAAGGGCGTGCTCTATCATGGGAGCCGAAACCCTTGGGTCTCTCCCTATTACAGCAGTCTTTTTCCGGCTTCCGAGCACAAGTCCCACCTTCAGTGCAAGTTCGGGCGTAACTTCCGTATTGACTATACCTCTAATTCCTGAAGATCCGAAGAGTTTCATAAATCCCACTCCATATTTCCTGAAGTTCTATTTTTTCTGAAAGCTTGTTTATGGTTTAATTAACCGATCATTTAATAGTGGTGTATTTATTCTACAGTTACACTCTTTGCAAGGTTACGGGGCTTGTCAATAGCGCAGTCCCTGGCAAGAGCAGTGTAATAAGCAAGCAACTGAAGTACGACAACACTCAAAAGGGGAGCCAGAAGTTCGTCACACGAGGGAACTCTCAGGACAACGTCAGCATATTTTCCTATTTCAGTATCATTGATATTGGCAACTGCTATTACATACGCGTCCCTGGCTTTCACTTCTTTTATATTACTGAGCATCTTCTCATAAGTCTGCCCTTTCGTGGCAATCGCAACCACAGGAGCCCCTTCGTCAAGCAGGGCAATAGGGCCGTGTTTCAGTTCCCCTGCAGCAAAGCCTTCGGCATGTACATATGAGATCTCTTTGAGCTTCAGGGCTCCTTCGAGTGCTATGGGGTAGCTCAGGTGCCTTCCAAGGAAGAAATAGCTCTTTGAACAGGCAAAGTTCTCAGCACATTCCCTTATCACTTCTTTCTGGTTGAGGATCTGCTGGATCTCCCCCGGGACCTTTCTGATTTCCGTAATAAAACTTTTCACGTAGTCAGGACTGAGTTTGCCCCTGACGAGAGCGAATTTTACAGCGAGGAGATAAAGGAGGATAAGCTGGGTACTGAAAGTCTTCGTGGCAGCAACCCCTATCTCTGGACCTGCCCGGGTATAGAGAACACTGTTTGCTTCTCTTGTTATTGTGCTTCCCACCACATTTGTGATTGCAAGGGTGGGGCAGTTGTAAGACATGATTTCCCGAACAGCTGCAAGTGTGTCTGCAGTCTCTCCTGACTGGGTAATAGCAATTGCGAGGGTCCCTTCATGCATAACAGGGTTTCTATACCTGTATTCGGAGCAGATGTCAATATCGCAGTGAATTCCTGCCAGCTGTTCAAAAAGGTATTTTCCCAGCAAGCCTGCGTGCCAGGAAGTCCCGCAGGCGAGAATCTGAACCCTTGACAGTTTCTTTATTTCGTCATCATTGAGGTTCAGCTCCTTTAAGTATATGGCTCCTTCAAGCTCCGAGACCTTTCCTGCCAGGGTATTGTGGATTGCGCTGACCTGCTCATGGATTTCTTTAAGCATGAAATGTTCATAACCTGCTTTTTCCGCAGCTTCAAAGTCCCACTCTATTTTTTCTATCTTCTTTTCTTTGAGTTTTCCTTCCCTGTCAAATATCTCCACGCTGTCAGGTGTCAGGACTGCGGTCTCAAAGTCATCGACAAAGATTACGTCTCTGGTATGAATCAGAAAAGCAGTCACATCAGATGCAGCAAAATTTTCCCCTTTCCCGAGCCCTATAACCAGAGGGCTATCCTTGCGGGCAAGAACAATTTTTCCCTGCTCGTCCGCAGAGATTACTGCAAGGGCATATGACCCTTCAATCTCTTTTAAAGCTTCCCTGAGCCCTGCAAGAAGATTATTCCGGGCTTCTTTTCCATCCGGGCTTCCATATATGTGTTTGTGCAGAAGATGTGCGATAACTTCGGTATCGGTTTCGGATTTGAATTCATAACCTTCTCCGATAAGCCGCTCTTTTAGCGCCATGTAATTCTCAATAATCCCGTTATGTACAAGTGAGATTTTTACAGGGTTTCCTCCCGAATTATGGGGATGGGCATTTTCCGTACTTGGGCGGCCGTGAGTTGCCCAGCGAGTATGTCCTATCCCGATAGCTCCTTTCAGGTTTTTCGGAATTTCCGATTCAAGATTTATGATTTTTCCCACTGCTTTGTATGTCTCAACTCCGCTTCCAAGGACAGTAACCCCTGCGGAGTCATATCCCCTGTATTCGAGTTTTTTAAGAGATTCTATTATAACCGGCGCAGCAGCATTTCGCCCTGCATACCCTACAATTCCACACATTTTTTATCTCCTTCTTACGAGCTTAGAGGACCACCGAATCACGGGACAGGTCTCTGTAAATTGTATTTCCGGACTCTACCTGACAGTTTACCGCTATCATTACTCCGGCTTTAACAAGCACTCTGCCTCCTATGCGGTTGTCGTCCCCGAGTATAGTGCCGAGCTTTGGGGCTTTATGGACCTTGCAGTTTATGTTTATCTCAAGGTTTTCCTTTTCCTCTGCGGTAAAACCTGGGCCAAGTGTATTATTGCTTCCAATTATAGAATTTGAAATCTGTCCATGGGAAGAAATCCTGCAGTCATTCATTATGATGCTGTTCTGTATTTCGGTAAAGGACCTTATGGACACGTTGTCTCCTATAGTAGTGGAGGGCAAAATTACTACGTTAGGTCCTATATCACAGTTTTCCCCGATTACAACGGGACCTACAATATAGGTTCCGGAACGAATTATTGTGTTTTTCCCTATTGCGACATTTCCGCGGATTATTACTCCTTCTTCGAGCTCTCCTTCCTGCTTCAGGTTTTTGGAGGCATTTAATACGGTTGCATTCGCTTTCAGGAGGTCCCACGAGTGAACCGCGTCCAGCCATTTTGATTCTGTAGGGATTGAAGTAACCATTTTCCCCTCATCGATCATAAGCTGGAGAGTGTCGGTTATTGCATATTCTCCGTTTTCGGATATTGGGGTCTTTTCAATGGTTTCAAAGACCTGCGGCGTAAAAATATAAATTCCTGTATTTACAAGGCGGCTTAAGCCTCCGGGCCTTTTTTCCAGAATCTGGGTAACTTTCTTCTTTTCTTTCAATACCACTCCATAACCTGCCGTATCTTCCATTCTTACGGTTAAGAGGCTTGCATCACCTTCATAGTTATTAAGGAGGTCGGCGATGGTTTTAGGCTCTACAAGGTTGTCCCCGTTCAAAACAAGAAATTCGGAATCTTCGGGCCCTATCAGTTTTTTCGCCTGCTCAATTGCATGAGCTGTTCCAAGCTGGGCCTTTTGCTCCACATATGATATGTTTACCCCGAAATTAAGCCCGTCTTCAAAATAGTTCATGATGCGCTCTTTTTCATACCCGACAACCAGGATGATCTCTTTGATTTCGTTTTTTTCAAGCGAAGATATGACATGTTCCAGAATGGGCCTGTTAGCTACAGGAAGCATTACTTTGGAACGAGTAAGTGTAAGAGGCCTGCAGCGCAGTCCTTCCCCTGCTGCGAGGATAATAGCTTTCATAGAGTTAAAAAACATTTTTTAGAATTTATACATTCCCTTCAAAACCTGATGGATTAATATATAAAACTATATTTATACAAAATGACTCTTTAAAGACATTGTATATAATATACAAATGAAAAGCGGTTCAACAAAAGGAGAAAAATATATATAAAAAGCAGTGATTTTCTCTTCTAAAATATAAAGTAAGTTTCTGCTGTTTTTTCGAACATGATTAGAATATTATCTGTATTTTTCAGCTTTTTTCAAGCGGTTTTCAGGCCCATAAAGACAGTTTCTGCCCTGAGATAGCTTTAATGAACTGAATGAAGTGTCTGCTTTATATCAGGTAGGATAGGAAGGGCCAGAAACAGGTTAATATAATCCTTTACAACAGGTATATCATATATTTAAACGGTTTCCGTTTGCAGTACTTTATAAGTTTTTTGCTCATAAGAAGCTATAACTACCATCGACAGTAAATCTACAAATAAATCCGCTGATTTATTTAAAGGAAAATAGATACTGACCGGGAGTCGGATACTGAGGGGGGAATCAAATGAAATTTCGCTTTATTATAGTCCTGCTGCTTGCAGCCTCTCTTTTTTTCAGCGGCTGCGCGGAAAATAATCAAAATAGAGAGAATAATACGCAGCCTGCAGAAAAAGTTGTGATAGGAACAAAACTTTTCCAGGAATCCTATATTACTGCTCATATGGTTTCGCTTTTGCTCGAAGAGCAGGGGTATGATACTGAGGTCAAAGAGAACCTCGGAGGCACGCTTGTAAACTACGAGGCTTTGAAAAAAGGAGACATCCAGTCCTATATTGAATATACAGGGACAATTTACAGCCAGATCCTGAAAAAACCGCCTCTTGAGGAGTGGGACCCTGAAGTGGTATATGAAGAGTCAGAAAAGGGCATGCTTGAAAGCGATGGAGTAGTAATCGCATCAAGCCTGGGATTTGAAGATGCCTACGCTATAGCTGTTGACAGGGAATGGGCTGAAAACCAGGGAGTAAACACGATAAGTGACCTTGAGCCCTATGCTTCGGAAATGTCGGTGGGCACTGACCCGGAGTTTGCCACAAGAGAAGACGGGCTTCCGCAGCTTGCCCGCGTTTACGGATTTTCATTCAAAAACTACAATTCAATGGCTCCGGGCATAATGTACGAAGCTATGGAGAACAATGAGGTTGATGCTATAAGCGCTTATACCACGGATACCCGAAACGACCTCTACGGCCTGAAAGTGCTTGAAGACGATAAGCACGCTCTTCCTCCTTACGATGCCGTTGTTCTTGTTACCGAGTCCTTTGCAGAGGATAATCCAGAAGCCATGGAGGCACTTTCACAGCTTAATGGCAGGATTGACCAGGACACCATGAGGCGCCTTAATGGAGAATATGACATTGAAGGCAGGTCTGCAAAAGACATTGCCAGGGATTACCTGATAGAAGAAGGCCTGATATCTTCCTGAACACCGCATGTTAAGGCTCTGCCCATGTCATTCACAAAACTTTTTGACCGGATAGATTCAGTCCGACTTGAGAATATTACAAAAAAATACGGGGAGCATTTTGCCGTAAAAAACCTGAACCTGGAAATCAAGGGAGGAGAACTCCTTATTCTTATAGGAAGGAGCGGTTCGGGAAAGACAACGGCTATAAGGACCATAAACCGCCTTATAGAGCCTGACTCCGGTGCAGTGTTTATAAATGGGGTCGATACGAGAGAGTTTGACCCTGTCCGCCTGAGGCGGAATATCGGTTATGTGATCCAGAATATCGGGCTACTCCCTCACCTCAGGATCTCGGAAAATATCGGCCTGCTCCTTAAACTTGAGGGCTGGAAAGAAGAGAGGATCAGAAAAAGAGTGGGTGAACTGCTAAGCCTTGTTTCCCTTCCTCCTGAGAGTTTTATGGACCGCTACCCTCATGAACTGAGCGGAGGCCAGCAGCAGAGGGTCGGGCTTGCGAGAGCAATGGCTATGGACCCTCCTCTTTTTCTTATGGATGAACCTTTCGGCGCGCTTGATCCTCTCCTCAGGACTCAGCTTCAGGATGAGTTTTTCAGGATAAAAAAAGAGCTCGGGAGAACCATTGTTTTTGTCACGCACGATATTAACGAAGCTTTCAGGCTTGGAGACAGGATTGCAATTATGAATAATACCGAGCTCGTTCAGGTCGGGACCCCCGAAGAATTGATTTTTTCGCCAGCCAGTGACCTTGTTGCTGAAATCGCGGACTCAAAAAGGAAGTACAGGCATATAGATGCACTGAAGGCCGGTGACATGATGCAGCCTATTAATAGAGAATTAACTCTGGACCCCGAAATGCCTGCAGAAACTGCCCTTGACCTTATAGTGAGGAACGGGCTTGAACTTGCTTTTGTCACGTCCCCGGAAATTTCTGGACGGATTGGTTTAAACGATGTCCTGAAAGCCAGATCTGAAGGGAGAGAACTTAAAGAAGCCATAAAGCCCCTGCCCCTTTTCTCCTCCGGGGCTCCGCTTCTCGAAGCCCTTACAGAGCTCAAGTCCAGAGGAGAATCTATGGGGCTTGTAGTCGCAGATAACGAACCTGTCGGTGTCCTTTTTTCGGACCGGGTTCTCCAGAATCTTATTTGAGTTTACTTCGAGCCTTTTCAGTAGCGATCAAGGTGAAAAACAGCAGCCTGCCCGAAACATGAGATACTTTCTCTATGAGGCTGGAAGGGCTGGACGCCACTTCTTTATTTCCTGGCTTACCGCCTGAGCCCTTCCCCACAGTGATAGCAAAAATAATTACCCGCATACTGAAGAGATGATCCGGTTTAAAACCAAACCATGTGCAGAGGTACAGGAGCATATACCACTTGAGGTGATCGTATGATTATTGAAGGTCTGAATGATTTCACTGCAGAAATAATAAGAGTCTGGAACACTCAGATGCTCTCCCTCCGCACAGTTGAACATCTCTACATGTTTTTCTTTGCCCTCTTTTTTTCTATCCTTATTGGTGTAGTCACAGGAGTTCTTACCTACAGGAACCAGAAACTTGCAGGCCCGGTCCTTAACGGCCTGAACGTTGTGGAAACAGTCCCTGATGTGGCTCTGCTTGTCCTTCTGCTTCCCATATTCGGGATAGGTGCCGCACCGACAATAGTTGCTTCTATCCTCTATTCCATTCTCCCTATTGCCAGAAATACCTATACAGGCCTTTCAAACGTGCCCAGGGAATACATAGAAATTGCCGAAGCCCTGGGACTGACTCCCCGAGAAGTCCTTTTTAAAGTCCGTTTTCCCCTTTCCCTGCCACTGGTTGCCGGAGGCGTCAGGATTGCGGTCGTATTTACAATGGGGGTTGTAACCCTTGGAGGTCTGATTGCTGCAGGCGGGCTTGGGGCTGCCCTTCAGAACGGAATTCAACTCTATGATATGGGCACAATCCTTGTTACGGGTGCCTGGGTGGGGCTTCTTGCAGTGCTTCTGGACGGAATTGCAGGTATAATAGAAAAAATTCTTAAAGCGAGGTACGGGACATGGTCATAACTGCAGAAATTCTTGAGGCAACGCTTGAGCACCTTTTCCTTGCTTATACGGCTCTTCTTGTCGGAGCCCTTGTATCCGTTCCTCTGATATTCCTGTCCCTCTATAATGCAAAACTTGCTTCTCTCGTAATGAGGTTTTCCAACCTTGTTCAGGCAGTTCCCAGCTTTGCGGTCGTGGCTGTGGTTGTGCCTTTAATCGGGATTGGTTTTTTTCCAGCTGTTATAGCCATAATGTTAAGGGTATTGCTCCCCATAGTCAAAAATACATACATAGGCCTTTTCAACGTGGACCCTTCCCTGCTGGACTCCGCAAAAGGCATAGGGATGACCGATTTTCAGGTTCTCAGATATGTAAGGCTCCCAAATGCTTATCCAGCCATCTTTGCGGGCATAAAGTTTGCAGCTATCCTTGCCAACAGCATTGCGGTCCTTACAGCCCTTATAGGTGGTGGGGGCCTGGGGTCCATGATTTTCGAAGGACTTACAAACTTTAATACCAGCAAAATACTTGCAGGGACCCTCCCTGTCATACTCATAGCCCTTTTCCTTGACTTTTTCTTTTCAGCACTGGAAAAACGCTTAACTCCGGAATATCTTAAAAAATCAGGTTAAAATAAAAACCAGATGTTTTATGAATCTTTTAATAACAGGCTAAATTTATACATTATTCTTTTAAACTGGAGTTCCGGGAAGAAATTTTTCGGGAGCTGCCAACAGTCGGGATCCGGACCTCTATGGAAAATCGTATGATTAAATATGCATAATCATCAGATATTTTATGTTTTTTTGGTGATATTCTTTGATATCCTTCCGTTTAATTTATCCCTGATGTTTTCCTAATCTTTTAGTGAGTAATACATCTTTGCAGGGAGTCTCATGCTTGATCCTATACTCTTACTTGGACTTGTAGTTGCTGTGCTCGTTATGTCTCTTGCCGCAAGGGCACTCAGTTACTATTTTCGGCTCCCTTTTATCATTTTTCTGCTGATCGAAGGAATTATTGCCGGGCCCGAAGTCCTCAACCTGCTCGACCCTGCACTCTATATCGAAGGGTTGAGCGCCATCGTGGCAATCTCAATATCCGTGATTGTTTTTGATGGAGGGCTCCATATTGACCTGAAGCATATAAGGATGGTTCAGGAAAGCGTCCTCAAACTGACAACAATAGGAGTCCTTGTGACTTTTCTGGGGACCACAGCCCTGACCAGTATTCTGATAGATATCCCTCTTGAAATTGCAGCCCTATTCGGAGCCCTCGTCACTGCTACAGGACCTACAGTGATAACTCCTATTGTCAGAAATATCCAGATTAGCCACAGGCTTGGTAAAATTCTTGAACTTGAGGGGGTGCTGAATGATGCTGCAAGTGTAATCCTTGCGGCCATGGTCTTCGAATGGGTTGCAGCAGAACTTTCCGGGACTGATGCTGTAATCTTTATTTTTTACAGGTTAGGGATAGGAATTGCGCTGGGGTCTTTGAGTGGGTTTGCCCTTAGATGGTTTTTCACCCGGAAGATAGCGTTCAGCAAGCAGACTGTAAGGCTGGTTTCCCTGACTGCGGTATTTGCCTGTTTCGTCCTTTCGGAATACCTGGGTAATGAGTCAGGGATTCTGGCGGTAGCTATCTTTGGGATCATACTCGGGACTTCGGAGTTCCCTTATAAGGAGACTATCAAGGAGTTCAAAGGCGATATCGTCACTGTGATGCTCTCTCTTATTTTTATCCTGCTTGCGGCAATGCTTGAATTTGAAGATATCCAGAGAATAGGGGTAAGCGGGATAGTCCTTGTATTGCTTCTCGTATTTGTTATCCGCCCTATGGCGGTTTTCATCTCCATGTGGAACTCTCAGATCCGCACAAACGAGAAACTTTTTCTGTCCTTTATCGGGCCCAGGGGTGTTGTCCCGACTTCGGTTGCGACTTATTTTGCAATCAAACTCGATTCTATGGGAATTCTGGGTGGGCAGAGCCTTGTAGGGCTTGTTTTTCTTACGGTTATTATCACGGTCTTTTTGAGTGGAAGCCTATCAAAAAAAGTGGCAGAAATGCTGGAGGTAATCCCTATGGAAATTCTTATTATTGGTGGAGGAAAGGTAGGTAGAATCCTTGCCGAACGTTTTGACAGAAGAGGAGAAAATGTAATTGTTGTGGATATTTCAGAGAGCAACTGCAAGAAATGTATGGAACTTGGGATCCGGACAATCCAGGGCGATGCAGGAGATGTAAATATCATGAAAAAGGCAGGAATAGAGCATGCCAAATATGTGGTTACAACAACCAATAAGGATGATACCAACCTTCTCTTCTGCCAGATTGCCAAAACCTGTTTCGGATTCAGGGGTGATCAGCTGGTAGCCAGGGTAAATGAGATAGAAAACCTTCAGGCTTTCTGGAATCTGGGAATACGCGCCATTAGCCCTTCAATGACCACTGCAGTGATGCTTGAAAATATGATCGGAAGGCCTCATCTATTTTCCATGTGCGAAGTAGGGGGCGAGGGAGACATAATGGAAGTCAAGGTCACGAATCCCAGGGTGGTCGGAAGAGCTATCAAGGATATCCAGTTCCCTGAAAAAAGTCTCCTGGTTATGGTTCAGCGGGGGAGTGATTCTATTATCGCTCACGGAAACCTTGTACTTGAATATGAAGATATAGTAACCATCATTGGGGAAGGAGACGCAGCCAAGCAGACTGCCAGCACACTTTATAAGTAATTTCGATTAATATGTGAGATCTCCTCTGCCGGAAAAACTGTAAGACAAAAATAAATCTGTGAAAAAATAAATCCGTGAAAAAATAAATCTGTAAATCCGGCATAAATCTGTAAAACAAACATGAAACTATAGGATAAACACAAAACATTCAATTTTTAAGGTCCGGAAATGGAATTTGATATAATATTTTAATATATTTTTAGCTCCTGGGAGGAGCCTAACATCCCAAACTTTATTAATATGAATGCACAATCTATTCTAAAGTTGCTAAAAAACTTCTATTAAGCGACTGATTCCACTAATAATGTTAATCACAATATGAAATATTTATTACCAGAAAGTGCCTTGTGGATAGGCCACTGGATAGTTACTGGCAATATAAATAAGATCTAAAAATAGATCTACCGGACGAATTATTCCACCGCCATAATGACTATCCGGTTGCCTGAATAATTAATAAAATACATACTTGAGGAATATGAGGCTAATTTCGAGCAGAGACAGGAAAAGGAAAATTGAGGCTCTGAGAGGACGGGACTGCTTTAAATGGGGCAAACTCAGTTCTCAAAACCGGGTTGAGACTATGGAACAGGCGTCTTTTCAGGTTGCAGTTCATTGTTACAATTTTTAAGGGACGACTTTGCTCCATATCATACGAATACTTTCACCCCGCATCACTCAACTTTATATCCTCTGCTGCAGTAATTTAGAGTGCCTCACAATAAAATTATGATAACCATGAGGCTTGCGGAGAATGAAATATGAAACAAACTGCAGAATCCATTAGAGACCGGTTTATGAAACTCGGCATCGATGTTCCTGTTGAGGACATCGAAAGCAGACTCGACGAGCTGATTAAGAAGTTCAAGGTACCTTCTAACGAAGCGCAGCGCAGCGTAACAAACTACTTTTTGAAGAAATACTCCATTCCTAAAAATGAGTTTTATGTCAGGCAGGCTGAACCCCAGCTCACCAAAATTGTGGACATTGTAGAGAACGGGCAGTGGGCAAACCTTAAAGCAAAGGTTATTCAGCTGTGGGAAAACACTCATGAATCCATTTCTCAGGTCGGGCTTCTTGGGGATGAGACAGGAATCATAAAGTTTACCATCTGGAAAAATGCCGAACTTCCCCTTCTTGAACAGGGGGAAAGCTACCTTCTAAGAAGCATAGTTGTCGGGGAATACAATGACAGGTTCCAGGTCCAGGTTAACAAGAACAGTTCCATAGAGAAGCTCTCCGAGCCCGTTGAAGTTGGAGGCGGCGATTTCACTCCAGCAGCAAGGGAAGCTGAGCTGAGAAATATTGCTGACCTTACAGGAAACCAGTGGGCAACAGTAAGAGGGAAAGTTATCCAGCTCTGGGAGAACTCCCACGAATCTATAGGACAGGCAGGGCTTATAGGGGATGAGACCGGAGTCATCAAATTTACTAACTGGGCAAGTTCCGAGCTTCCGGATATGGAAGAGGGCAGGAGCTACCTGCTGAAGAATGTTGTTGTTAACGAATGGAACGGCAAGGCTCAGGTCCAGCTTAACAGGTCAAGTTCCATAGAAGAGCTCGACGAAGATATTGAAGTAAGGACCTCCATGTCTTCCTATTTCGGGGCAATGGTGGATATACAGACCGGTTCCGGGCTCATAAAACGCTGCCCTGAATGTAAAAGGGCTCTTGTTAAAGGGGCATGTGCAGAACACGGTAAAGTTAAAGGGGAATATGACCTCAGGATAAAAGCGGTCCTCGATTCCGGGACTTCCACTCAGGACGCCCTTATCAACAGGGAACTTACGGAAGAGCTTTCAGGCATCTCTCTTGACAGCGCCATTGCAATGGCTGCAGACGCTCTTGATCCGGGAGTCGTACTGGACAAGCTCAAACACGAGCTTGTCGGCAGGTATTATACCATCACCGGTCACAAGCTTGACCGCTATATCCTTGTAGAATCGATTACTCCACGGACTTCCCTTGACAGGGAGCTCCTTGACCAGATGCTTGCTGAACCGATTGCTCAGCCGGAGGTGGAGTAAATGGCAGGCTTCTTCAGAGAAGCGGCTCGCAGGGTTTTTGCCCGGGAGCTGAAAGACTCGAACCTCACCTCAAAGGATGAAAGCGACCAGTATGCCCCTCAATATCTCCTTACCCCCACAGGGGCAAAAGTGAACCGCATCTTTATTGTGGGCACACTCATTGAAAAAGAAGACATCGGGACCGACTCCGAATACTGGAGGGGCAGGGTTTCCGACCCAACAGGTTCCTTCCTTATTTATGCAGGACAGTACCAGCCAGAAGCCGCTCAGTTCCTTGCAGAATGCGAACTTCCGGCTTTTGTTGCCGTAATCGGCAAGACCAGTACCTATACCACGGACGACGGAAATGTCCTGACCTCAATCCGCCCTGAGTCTATCCAGCAGGTAGACGAGCTGACGAGGAATCTCTGGGTACTTGATACTGCAAAGCAGACCCTTGAAAGGATAAGAGCTGTTGAGGCACAGGAAGACCCCAACGCAAGGCTTGCAAAAGAGCACTATTCCATTGATACTGAAATTTACCGCGAAATGGTGAAAAAAGCTCTGGAATCACTTCAAGATAATACCTGAAAAAAGTAAAGCCTTAACTGAATAAAAATTATATTAAACAGTGGGAAATTCAGGGAATTTTTATCCTGAATTTTTTTACTTTTTATAACGAAACTTTATTTTATTGCCTATTTTTTTTACCTGTTTTTCTTATTCCTTTCCGGATTTCTTTCCAGATAGTTTCCCAAAATTAATATCTTGAAGGAATTACTTCTTTTTTTCCGGGATTAGAAAAGTAAAAGGCAAAATCTTGATAAATAAACGAAGCAGATATAAAATAAGTATTGTGTGCTTGAATTAGAACCTGTGCTAAAATTTATCAGTCAATCAATAAAATGAGATGATCCTGTGAAAACCTATCTTGTGGTCTGGTTTAGTAGCGAGGGAGTCCGTCCGTCTGAGGTCAACCAGAGGCTGCTGTCCCTGGGCTTTGAGCCCATGCAGGGCAGCTATGATTTTGTATATAACTGGAACAGCAATGTTGGTGTTGAAAAGATTCTCGAGTTTGGGGACAAAGTTTATCTGAGCCTTCAGGGCACCGGTGTAATGTTCAAACTGGAGACTATGTAAATTTTTGGTTTACTGAATAAGCAGTTCCAGAGACCTCACCTAGCGAGGCATGTGCCTAGTTCCGGCATTTAAGATTCCTTCCGTATCCCGGAATCTGGCATTTAAGACCCCCTCGAGTTTTAAATTTCCACCCCCATTTTTACTCTCACTTTTATTTATGGCCCTCTTCTTCTTTTTGCCTTTTCAGGGCATCCCGGAACTTTATATATCCGCAGCTGTCTCCTTCCAGGGTAATTATCCTTCCTTCTATGCTCCCTTTTTCGATTATGAGTTCTACAACACTTGGGTTTGACATCCTGGGCTTTGTAGGAGAACCCGGGCATACAAGCATTACATCCTTCCTTTCAATTATAGGGCGGTGGAGGTGCCCGAAAATCAGGACATCGACTTCCATTTCTTTTGCCAGGTAGCCCTGTGCGGTCGTGTCCATCACTGAGAGCCCTGCCTCGTGTACCACTCCTATCCTTACCCCTTCAACCTCAAATTTCATCCTTTCGGGAAGGAGCTTCCTGAGTTCGGGGCTGTCATCGTTTCCGGAAACGGCTTTCAGCTTGCCGCTGGCAGTAAAAGCCCGGTATGCTTCTACAGTGCTAAAATCCCCTGCATGGACAATAAGGTCGCAGTCTTCGAGAAGGGTTTGAAGCTGTCCCGGGATCTCTCCTGTCTTGAGATGGGTATCGGAAAGTATAATCAGTTTCATGGAAAACCTCCGTTATAAGTAAAATATACCATTTTAAGATAAAAATGTACAGCGTAAACTTCGGGAAGCCTTGGAACCAGGCTTAAATCCGGAATTCATACTTGAATCCGAAATCATACCGGGACCTGTAATCCATACTTGAATCCGAAATTATACCAGGACCTGTAACTCATACTGGAACCTGCAATTTAATTTACATTAAAAAAGTAAGTTTCGAGTTCCGGATACGTGGAACCCAAAATTAAATATAAAACGTTAAAAAGACTCTTATTCGACTGTCAGGTCAACGAGTTCATACTCGAGGTTTTCGGTTTCCAGCCTGTTAAGAAGAGCAGAGACCTGTTCGTCCACAGAAACCACAAGGGATGAAAGCCCGTGATATGCAGCCTCAATAACGGATTCGTTTGTCCCGAACATTACATTCGGGCTTATGCCTATCTTGCGGAGTGCGATTAAAGACTCAACGCCTATTGCTGCTATATAGGGTTTTGCGTCTGCCAGCATCTTCAGGCGCTCGAGGTCAACTTTTCTTGACCCTCCGCGCTCAACCCTTGGAACCTTGCAGATCGTGATGGTTGCATTTTCCAGGTCTATAAGGCCCTTGAGGCTGGTTACTCCCACATCTTCTCCTTCAGCAGCGTCGGATATAATGGCGCCTGATGCGCCTGTTACTTCCCTGCTGCTTACATAGAGGAGTCCGTGATCCATTTTCAGGTAGACCTGCTGGCCCTCTTTGACCTCCTCTCTTGTAATGGCTGTCCAGGTAGAGACATGGCTGATTATATCCTCCATGACAAAGCGGGCATACTGCTTCATTTCGGTTGCATTCTCAAGAACCCACTCTACGCCTTCTTTCGTTATCCTGTACCGGACACGGCCCTCGGTGACGATCAGCCCGTCATTCACAAGCTCCTTAATGTATTCGGAAACTGCCTGGGGGGTTATTCCTATTTTTGCGGCAATTTCTTTCTGCCTTACATTGGGCTGGTGGGCTGCAATCTCAATGAGGACCTGAAATTTGGTGACTCCGCTCTTGGTCTGGAGGATTTTAATCATCAATCGTAATTCTCCTCTACATCTTCAATTAATTTTAATCTCTGCCCCATTACTGAAAGCCTTTCGGACCTGCGGGCAACAGCACAGATATAGAACGGATTCCTATTAAGAGTCCTGGTGAGGTTGCTCATCGAGGTATTGCCTTCTTCTACCAGTCTTTCAAGTTCCTCCATAGCGTCCTTAACCTCTTCATAAGGCTTGAAGGTCAGCATAATAATGTCGCTGAGGTCTTCAAAAGAACACTGGAAGTTCACCTGGACCTTTGAATAAGAACTGTGGTATTCTTTCGAGGGTTTTTGCCCTGCTTCGGGAACTCTCCACTGGCTTTCAAGGAGCCCGGCTTTTTTCAGAATATGAAGGCTTTTTGATGAGTCTGTGCCTATAAACTCATCGATTTCCGCTCTGGTCATCCATTTGTTAGAAAGTGCGTCGAATATTTTTTTATGGGTTCTGGATCCAAAAGTCCTGAGTAATGGTACTAAATAGGAAGGATCGTTAATTATTCGAGTTCGTTTACCCATTTATGTCCTCTCCTTCTCGCCTTATCTTATCAGTTTCAAATATAATAAAGATTTGTAATGTAATTATTCGTTATAAGCAATCTCAAGCCCTTCGGGCCCGTCCCAGGAAAAGACAGGGGCAGTGCGTTTAACTCCGCGCGTCTTTTCATGCAAAGCATGGGCAACAATAGGAAGGGCAATGGTAGCGTCCACAAAAACCTGCACTTTTTTTGCCTGAGCTGCAACCTTGCCCCAGGAAACCGCTTCGTCAAAAGTGCAGCCTGAGAGCCCACCCCAGTGAGGAGAGTCCGAGGTATACTGGATAGCATATTCATGCCCCGGAACGTCCATTCCCAGAATAGAAGCTATCACTTCGGTCTGCTGGATAAAATTCTTCGGGACTCCTCCTCCTACATAGACCACGCCCGTATGCCCTGACTTTTCAACGATCTGTGTGATTTCGTCAACGTCTTTTATCTGGTCTATTTCGAGTTTGAGCCCTCTTCTCCTTGCAATGGTAAGCCCTATACCTATGGAACTGTCCGATAGGGCGGGCACGAATATGGGGACGTTATGCCTGTATGCACTTACTACTATCGAATCCTCGGCAGCTCCTCTCCTTACGAGCTCCTTCCCAAGAAGGTACATAAACTCTCTTGAAGAACAGCTTATCTCCCCGATTTCCTCTGCAAAATCCGCAATCAGGTTGTCTGCGTTCCTGAACTCTTCTTCAACTGCAAAGACGTCATAAATCCTGTCCACACCGTGTTCAAAGAGTTTTTCATCATTGGCAAGATGAGAGCCCACATAATGTTTTCTCCCGAGGGCTTCGTGAGAATCATGGAAGAGGTTTGCTCCTGTGCTTACAAGGCAGTCGATCATTCTTTCCCGGATAAGGTAAGAAATAACCCTGCGCATGCCGGCAGGAACCATGGCTCCGGACAGGCCCATGAGTACGGTAGTGTCCTTTTCTTTGAGCATGTTGCTCCATGCCTGAACAGATTCCGCAAGCTTTCTGCCCTGAAAACCTGTCCTGAGCATTCCGTCCATTAATTCGCTTACAGCCCTGTCCTTTACATCAATCGGAATTGTCGGGGTGTTAGTAAATACATTGTGATGCATACCATTCTCCATATAAATATAACAGATTGCGATATGTTTTGCCTGTAGCCCTTACTGCCTTCCCGCAGGTACCTGGCAATATACGGTAAGAGGCGCAAACAGCGTTAAGGGATTATATATTTTTTATTAAATATCAATATATGCAGACCCTCTTGCCTGCCGGCTTTTCACAGAGAGCGGCTACTCCCGGATAAGCTTTATTTTCTGTGTTTAAAAGTCATAAGTTAAATGAAATGCATATAATGAATGATAATGATTACTGGGAACTCCTGTGATAGTCGTATACCAGATAATGGTCAGGTAATCTGTAAAGGGACATCAATAGCAGACTTATCGCAAACAAACAATATACTGTAAACAACCAGTGTAACCAGTACTGTTATAATGTATATGAAACAGTAGTATTACCGTTTGTACAGGATATCCTGTTATTTAAATAACAAAAACTGCTGCGGATATTACAGTCATCCAGTCGCCGCTATCTTTTACTGTTGACGATCTGGGGATGCTGAAGGTTTTAAGAGGCTCTTCTTTTGTCCAGGTGCTGTACATGCTTTCTGCAAGTTTTACTGCGTGTGCACCTGCGTCCTGCGCGCTTTCTTCATAAGCGTGGTATTCGGAGATATAACCATGTTTGCTGATATCCACTGGAAGAGCACAGCCCACTGAACTTGTTAACGTTGTTCCGGGATCATTCGAAGAGATTCTGGACATTACACAGAAAACTATCTCTCCGGGGCTGAGTTCTTTCAGACCTTCCTCCTTTGTTACAATTTCACATCTCGGAGGCAGGATGGAACTCACAGTTACAAGGTTAAACTTTTCAATACATGCGTCCCGAAGGGCAACCTCAAATGATTCAAGTTTTTCGGGATGTGTACCGGCACCACTTGTAAAGAACACTTTTTTTGGAATTAACTTTGTAATCATCTTTGCATCCTTAAAATATCCTCAGTTTAAGCCTAAACCAGATAGCAATTATCATTTTTAAGCGTTGCCCTTCAATTTAGCTGAAAAAAGCTATTTTTTTGTTTTCCTGGTCCCGGCCGGACTTTAAAATTATATATCTTTATTTTAATTTTAATTCTTATTTTCTTTTCAGATAATCTTTACGTTGATTTTTCTAATCTTCAGTTCTTTTCTTTTGATAGGAAGAAGCTTAAAACCTCCAGGTTTTCAGCCTGGTGGCAGTTCACTTTTTCTGCTAAAGGAATATTCTCTAATATTAGCCTGATACTTTCAAGCTTTATTTGTTTCTTTACTTTCTTACTAATTTCTTTTTATTTTCACATCTTTTGTTAAGATTATTTCTTTTTATGAGCTTTCTGCAAAATCTCTCATAAGCTTTATATTGTGCAGGATAATTACATCGTGTGTTACTCCCTGCAATTTTCCTGTCCGCAGCTTTCTTATCCGGGAAAATTTTATTTTTCCGAAAGCTTCCGGAGTGCGGATCTGATTACCTGGTTATTGTAGCAGGAGATTGTGTTTTTCCGGCCCCGGGCCTGAAGACAACTACCATTAAATAACCTTCATCTTGATATAAAGGCAGAGAAAATGGCAGAGAAACTCAACCTTAAAGTTATGGAACTGCTCAATGGCAGGCGGCTCTCAATAAGCGGGCTCACGCGGGAACTGAAAGCTGAGGGAATAGAAGAACACAGGCTGGTTCTCACGGGCTACCTCAGGGCACTCAGAGATCTTGAATTACTGGACGAAGTTGAGGTCCCTCCTTCGAAAATTTATACTCTGCCTGAAAAAAACAAGGATCCTTTGCCGGATAAAGGCAGGGAAGCAGGGTCTGCGGACCCATCTGATCCCGAAAACATTTATCTCATTTTCAGGAACCAGCTCCTCAAAATTGACCTTGACTTCAGGATTCCTGTCGGAGTGTATGTAATTTCCCGGCTTTTCGAGAGGCCGTGTTTCCGCAGGGAATTAAAACTTGTAGGAATTACCCAGAAGCACCTTGACCGGTACATGGAAAAACCCGGGATTGTTTGTGAAGCCTCTGACTCGCACCTGAAAAAAGCCAGAGCCGATATCACAAAAATTGAGATACCTCCTGATGACCCTGCATATGAAATACGCGAAAACAGGGAAGAGGTAACAAAGCTTGCAAATGAAGTGCTTGCAGGCATGATAAAACACAGGATAGACCTTGAAGGGCTCGTAGCAAAAAGTAAGCAAACTACCCTGCTGCCCTGAAAGTTTTTATGCAGATTCTTTTGCAGGCCCCGAACCCTGAAACTTTTTAACTGTCCGAATCAGGAACGATCTTTAATCAAACCTCATGGTCATAAATATGAAAGTTGCCTGTATCCAGATGGATGTGCTTAACTGTAAGAAGCAGGAAAACCTTGAAAAAGCCCTCAGCATGGCTCTTAAAGCTGTTAAGAAAGGGGCAGAATTAGTCGTTTTTCCCGAAGTTTTTTCCACAGGCTTTTGCTATGAAAATATTGACCATGCAGCAGAAACCTTTCCCTCTCCTCTTCTTGAGAACCTGGCGTGTTTTTCCGAAGCCAACGACTGCATCATCCTGGGTTCTATCATTCTGAAGGATGGCAACGAATCAGGTGAAGAAAAATATTTTAGAGAGGAAGATACCGGTTTTTCAGGAAATGAAAATGAGATGCCGGTAAATAAAAATTCCACTGAAAATAAAAATTCCACTGAAAATAAAAATTTCACTGAAAATAAAAATTCCGCTGAAAATAAAAATTCTCCTTATTATAACCTCGGCTTCTGCTTCGAGTCCGGGGCTCTTGCAGGCACTTACCGCAAAACTCACCCTTTCAAAGCCGAAAATAAGTATTTCTCAAAAGGCAGTTCGATAGAGCCCATTTCCCTGAAAAAACAAGACCTGAAAATCGGCTTTGAGATCTGCTATGAACTCCGCTTTCCCGAGGTCGCAAGAAAACTGGCTCTTGCCGGCTCTGACCTGCTTGTAACCACAGCAGCTTTTCCGAATCCCAGGTCCGAACACTGGAAGGTCCTTGCAAAGGCAAGAGCAATAGAAAACCAGATCCCTCACATCGCCTGCAACCGCACAGGTTCTGCCCCTGACTGCAGTTATTTCGGGCACTCGATGATTATTGATGCCTGGGGAGAAGTAAAAGCCGATGCAGGAAGCAAAGAATGTGTAATAGTTCATGACCTTGACATGTCCCAGAAAGATGAGGTCCGAAAATTAATCCCTGTTTTTGAAGACAGAAGAGTGGAGCTTTACTGATACAGTCTTAACCTTTTTCCGGTCATTTCCAGCTGCCTGGCTGATATTCCATATTTGGATATTTTCCGGCGCGGCTAATGTTTTCAATTTTATATCCAGTACCAGATGGTTCGAGAGGAGCGCGGCACGTTTACAGAAAGAACCTGCGATTAATTTGCTGTCATTCAGGAAATAGATAACAGTAAATTAACCGGAGAGTTAACCGGAAAGGACCAGAAAACGAACATGAAATTCTTCGAAGAAGAGGCACAAAATATGAAAGTATTTGGGAGTACTTTCATGCCAGAGAAAAAAGTAAGAAATTCCGGGCTTTCTTACCTGCCCGGATGAGGAATGTTTCATTTATAAAGAAGTTTTTTATTCTTCCTTCTTTTCCTCGATATAAATTGCAGGCCTCAGGGGTTCTGCAAACCTGGATTTTTTCTGCGGATCATATTCCGGAGAATCTGCACTCTGGATCTCAACAGGGCAGCCGATTTCTTTCTCGAGGAAGGAGGCTGATTCTTTCAGGAGATCCTTTTCATCAAGGCCGAGGTAAGCAAAGGTCTCGTAGCGTTCCGCACCTCCGCTCTTGAATTCTGGCACTATTTTCTGGACGAACTTCGGAATTTCCTTGCCAAAGCGCTTGAGTTCAGGTTTTGCCATCAGGGTTTTGATGAGGGTTCCGACTTCAAGCGGAGCTTCGACCTGAAGTCCGCAGGCACACCTTATGGCTTCTGCTTTCCAGGCAGGGGCTGTGTAGAGATAGACCTTCTGAGGTGTCATCTTCGTAACCCTTATGATCTCTTCAATATCGTTCAGTGTACTCTTTACAGCCTCTTCTGAAAGCTCTGCACCGTTGTCTATGAGGTCTTCATTGTAGAGGGGGTACTGCGCAAGGGAAACCGGGTCTTCGTGCCCCATGGCTTCCCATACCTCCTCACAGAGATGGGGGGTGAAAGGAGCCATAAGCCTGACCCAGTTGTCCAGCACATAGTAGAGCAGGGCTTCCCCGCCTCTCCTCTGGTACCACCTGACATCATTTATGAGCAGGAAGAAGGAGTTCTGGATAGCTTCCCTGGTCTGGATGGAGTCAAGGGCAGCATTTGTTTCCTTTATGTAGTTCTGCATCCTTGAGAGCATCCAGCGGTCGATCTGCTTCAGCTCTGCACTCAGGGTCCCGCGCTTCCCGCTTTCAATAACATCCTTTGCAAAGGCATAGAACCTGTCGACCTGTCTGCGGGCAGAATCTATCCCTGCCTTCTGCCAGTCTGCGTCCTGAGTCTGTTCGGCTGTCGAGAGGATATACATCCTTGTTATGTCTGCTCCGTAAGAGCTGACCGCACTTTCCAGGGTCAGGATGGGACCTTTGGACTTGCTCATCTTTTGCCCTTCAAGGGAAACAAAACCATTTACTGCAAGGGCTTTTGGCCATTTTTCTTCTTCAAAGAGGGCTACGTGGTGGAAGAGGAAAAAGAGCAGGTGGTTCGGAACAAGGTCTTTTCCGGAAGAGCGCAGGTCAACAGGGTACCAGTAATTGAAGTGGCTGCGGATTTCTTCTATTAGCTCAGGTTTAAGCCCGGTTTCCGCAGAAACTGCCGCAGAATCGCCTTTTCCGAGAAGGACATAGTCGAAGAATGAAAGTGTAAGATGTTCAAGGGCAAGCTCGCCTTTTTCGATGAACCTTGCAATGATGTAGTAGCTCATGTAGATTGTCGAGTCCCCTAGAGATTCAATCAGCCATTCCTTATCAAAAGGAAGGCGGGTCCCTAGACCTTTTCTGCGTGCACATGCCTTGTCTTTGAGCCAGTCAACCTTATTTTCAAACTCAACCCTGTACTCTGTCGGGATGACCCGCATCTGGCCGAGGCATTTGTAAACCTTTGCTTTCCAGTCAGGGTTTGAGTAGTTCAGGAACCACTGGCCTTTAACCATGTTCACGACACATGGAGTCCCACAGCGGCATACCACGGGCTCGCTGAACTCATAGAAGGTCTCGCCTGCGTTTGAAGCCAGGAAGTCCCTGGTAAGTATGTCCTTTATCTTTGAAACAGGGTATCCTTTATATTTCCCTGTGAGCTCCTTAAGGACACCTCCGTGGAACTCTCTCCTGTATACGATTTTTGTTGCTTCTTCGGCTTTAGGGTCTTTCTGGTCTGAAATTCCCATGCTTTCCACAATTTCTTTTGCAGGGAACTCTCCGAATTCGGGGACCTGGATAAGGGAAATAAGTTCGATTTTCCTGAGGTCTTCGGTAATTCCATATTCACTCAGGTCAGCATCGTAAAGGTCGCGGAGGGCAAGGTAGTCAAAAGGCGCATGGGCAGGGACACTCATTACTATCCCGCTACCGTTCTCAGGCTTTACGAAGGACGCCGGAAGGGAGATTACCTCATCCCCGGTTACCGGGTTTGTGAGCTTGATTCCTATGATGGACTTTGCAGGCATGTCTTCAACATACTCGACTGTCCTGTCCGTAAAGGTCAATTTCCTGAAAGCGTCCCTGCTGACGACCCAGAACTCCACGTTTCCGTCCTTCTCAACCCTGGCTTTTACGTAATCGACATTCGGGTTTACCCAGAGGTTTGTCACTCCGTATGTCGTTTCAGGCCTGAGGGTAGCGCAGGGGAGGACGAGGTCTCTGTACCTGAACTTTATAAGGGTGTATTCCACGATTGTGGCTTCTTCTCCGTGCAGGATATCGTGGTCTTCCACAGGGTTGTTGTCGTTAGGACACCACTTTACAGGGTGGGAACCTTTTACGATGAGGTCCTTTTCTTCAAGCCGGGTGTACTGCCATTCTATGAATTTTTTGTAGGTAGGGTCAGTTGTTGTGAACTTGCGCCTCCAGTCAATGGAGTACCCTATCATGCGCATGGCTTTCTCAGCTTCTACCTTGAAATAGTCCACAATCTTTTCCGGAGTATCGAGGGCCGGCAGGATATCTCCGGGGATCCCGTGCAGGCGCTCATATACGTCCATGGTCTGCGGGTCCCGGCTTGCGATCAGTTCGGCAAGCCCGACAATCGGTGTGCCTGTTACATGGAAGCCCATGGGGTAAAGCACATTGTACCCGAGCATCCTTTTGTGCCTTGCAACCACGTCGCCTATTGTGAAGGTGCGGGTATGCCCTGCATGCAGGTTCCCGTTAAGATAAGGGTAAGGGATTGTTATGAAGAACTTTTCCCGCTTATCAGGTTCAGCCTGAAAAATCCGGCTCTCATTCCATTTTTTCTGCCATTTGTTCTCGATCTCGTGAGGCTTATAGTCCTGCTCCATTAGTGTCACGCCCACAGATAATTATCATGATTTAAAAGGATCTGGATACATCAGGGATGTTAATTATAACAGTAAACATCAGGGGAAGCTGATTGGCTCCCGGAAAACCTTAAAGAATTGAAGAGTACCGGACCAGACCGATAATATTTCAACTTTTTTCTGTTCCGGTACTTATGGTACTTATTTATACTTATCTTAGTACTTATCTTCGAATCCTTCCGAAAGGGCCTTTGATACAGTTGCAGTTTCTTGCCGCATATTGTTTTTTTAAGCCAGATTGTCCTTCAGGCTTTATTTTCCCTTCCCGAAAATCGCTTCCCGGATGGACTCGATGTTTGCATCAACGACAGTAGGTTCCTCACAGATGTCAATAACGGTCTGGGGGTCTTTAAGGAGGTGGCCTGTGGTAATGCAGACTACTGTTTCGTCCCTGCCTATGACTCCCATGTCAACGAGTTTCTTAAGACCAGCTACCGAGGCTGCACTTGCAGGTTCGACTCCTATACCCTCAAGCCTTGCAAGGTCTTTCTGGGCTGCAAGGATTTCTTCATCGGTTACGGACTCCGCAGTACCGCCGGATTCCCTTATAGCGTTCAGGGCTTTTGTTGCGTTCACAGGGTTTCCTATCCTGATTGCCGTTGCAACCGTCTCCGGGTTCTCTTCGGGAGTGATTTCCGGAGCCCCGTTTTTAATGGCTTTTACTATAGGGCAGGAGCCTGCTGCCTGAATTCCCGTCATCTTCGGGAGAGAGTCCGTGATGCCAAGGAGCTTGAACTCCCTGAAACCCTTGTAGATAGCAGTGATATTGCCTGCATTTCCTACGGGCAGGACAATCCTGTCAGGAACTTTGAAGCCGAGCTGGTCTGCAATCTCGAAGCCGATGGTCTTCTGGCCTTCCAGCCTGTAAGGGTTGATCGAGTTTAAGAGGTAGATCTTTTCCTGGGAGCAGAGAGTGCGCACAAGAGCGAGTGCATCATCAAAGTTTCCACGGATGCTGAGGACTTTTGCCCCGTGCATAAGTGCCTGGGCTACCTTTCCAAGGGCAACTTTTCCTGCCGGAAGAAGCACAACCACAGGTATTCCTGCTTTTGCCCCGTAGATTGCAAGGGCTGCCGAGGTGTTCCCGGTTGATGCACAGGCGACGGTACTCATTCCGAGTTCAAGTGCTTTTGTAACCCCAACAGTCATCCCCCTGTCCTTGAAAGAGCCGGTCGGGTTCATTCCTTCGTGTTTTACATAGAGTTCTTTAACTCCTATCTTTTCGGCAAGGCGGTCGCATCTGTAAAGTGGGGTCCCGCCTTCCTGTATGGTCACAGGTTCTCTTTCTATGGGGAGAAGTTCTGCATATTTCCAGACCGAAGGACATTCGGTCTTTAATTTTTCCATGTCGAGTTTAATTGAGGAATAATCATAAATAACATCAAGCAGCCCATCGCATTTGCTGCATGTATAGATTACTTCATCTTTTGAATACTCTGCACCGCACTCGATACATTTTAGATGATACATTAAATTGCTCCTGTATGTGATTTCAAATTTTTTGAACGCCGGGACCCTGTTCAGACCCGATCTAAATTTAAGGTGATCAGTATAACCCGGACTTCGGATTTTCAGGTTGAGAATCTGGATTTCGGATTAGTATAATATTAGAGTTTAATAATATTTTGTATCCTTAACACGCTACTTGCTTTTAAATTATACTGTTTCTGGCTTTTATATTAGGGAGAGCAACCCCGGTCTCCGGTTCAGGGGGTGTAAGCTTCAATTCTTATATGTGCTTTTTATTGGTGCCGGCTTATAAGGATAAAAACATAAAAGAACGGAACAGGAAATGCTCCACTGCACGAAGCACGTCCATGAACTTTCGGAGAAGTATGATCTCCTCGATATTAATATACGGGTTTTAAGGTCTCCGCGGATATTTCCGCTTAATCAAACTGGTATTCTTTAACCTCTTTACTCAGGAAATAGCCAAGAGTTGTCCTGATAAGTACGACAATGCCCAGGAGAACTAGTTCGGATAAAGAAGGGTCTCTCAGGGTCCCGAGAATGGCAACGACAATATAAAACTCAAGTCCGAAGAGTATTTTGTTTGTAAGCTTTTTTCTTATCTCTTCCAGAGAACAGGGCTTTTTTAGAGTTTCATACAATAAGAGCTCAAATGTCGCTCTCAGCCCCCCATAGATTATAATAACCGTCCCGATTGCCTCGAAAACCCATTCAAAAAACTGCAGAATATTCCTGAACAGATCCGAAACCATCCTGTATCCCTTCAATACGACATTTACCCTTTCAATACGACATTTATCCTTTAAATACGACACTTTCTTATATTTCACCGGATTCCGGGTTTCAGTCAAACTGGTACTCTTCGGCTTCTTTACTTAAGAAGTAGCCCAGGTAAGACCTTATTACCACGATAGCTCCTACAAGGAACAGTTCCTCCAGATAAGGCTTTCTCAGGGTCTCAAGCACATCTGCAACTATCAGAAGCTCAAGCCCGAAAAATATTTTATTTGTAAACTTCTTCCTTATGTGTTCATAACTGTAAGGTTTCCTGAAAGCCTCGACAAGTAAGATTTCAAGTGCAGCTCTTAACCCCCCAAAAACTATCAGGACTGCACTGACAATTTCAAAAAACTGTACGAAAATCCCCAGGATTACAGCAGCAAGTTCCGATACCATCCTTTACCCTGCCAGAAATATCCCCCAGATCCGTTCGGTTCAAACTGAACTTTTTAATAGACCGCAGTCTGTCAGTTTTTCCCATTTTTGCCGGTTAATACTTCCATTTAATTTATTCCTGCACAATATATCTATTCCTGCATGTTTCTAATCATAATTCTCCAATCATAACTCTCCAATCATAACTCTCTAAACATAAATCCCGGACTAAACATAAATCCCGGACTAAACATAAATCCCGGAAAGGACCGGAATAGATCTAAAGTTTTCCTGTAATAAAGAAGCTCCGATGAAGTCTTTTTCAACGGAGCAAAATTGTACTTCTATGCGTTGAGTTAAATTCGGATTTAATTTCGGATTAACTGTGGATTTAACTGTAGATTTAACTGTAGATTTAATTCTGGATTTACATTCTTTCAGAACTTTACGTTTGCAGAGCCGGAATCTTACCTTGCACTATCCCATAGGCTTCGACGGCTGCGGGAGCTCCGAGAAGAAGTTTCCTGATCCTGTTATATACACTCGGGTATTTCTGAGGGTCAAGCTCCGCAAGGAGGTCTGCAAGGATTTTAACCAGCGGGATATGGTATTTTATTTCCATCTGGTCTATGTTCGCAAAGGCGTTGAGGAGGTTGACCGTGGTATATTCGTTTACCGGAGCCAGTTTTCTCAGGACCTCTGCAAAGAGAACCCTGCCTTCTTCGGTCTCGAGGGACTTCTTGCGGTTGCGGGCAAAGCTCCCGTAAAGTGCACGCTGGTCGTTTGTCTGTTCTATCCTGAAAGCATCCGACCTTTCCATTTCCCTGACCAGTTCCACCGCATCAACGCTGCTGTTGCTTCCTATTACTGAGAGGAAGGCTTCCCAGGCGATCAGGTTCTTTTTCGATTCGGCTTCAAAGGCTCTCAGGACTTCTATTTTGTCAGGAGCCGAACTGTTCAGGTAAGCGGCAAAAGCACTCAGCCGGTCGGTCGTACAGGTCGCGGTCTCAAATTGCTGTTTTATAAGGGCATGGATGTCAGGGGCATCAAGGGTTGCAAGGACTCCCAGGCAGATGTTTTTAGCCTGCCTGCTCTTGATCACCCTTGCGGTTTCTTCCAGTGACCCGTCCCTCGGGACCGAGGCGTTTTCAAAGAAATTGTAGGCAGAGATGAGGGAGCTCCTGTACTTTCCGGCGACCGCTTTAAGGAGCTTCTGCTTTACATCATAAAGTGCCTGGTAGTGATGGGCAAACTCTTCGTCTTCTACGGATTCGAAAATGGTCAGAAACTGCCCTCCAGCCCTTTCAAGGAGCTGCCGGTCATTGAGGAGCCTGTAGTAAAGCTCTATAAAGTCTTCGGAGGGGGCAGACCCCGGAACTCTAAGGAGCCTCAGCTTTTCCCGGTCCACAAAGGTGTAGAAGGCGGTAAACCTGCCCACAATATCGCTGTCCTTCCTGACCTGCATGAGGAGCTCTTCCTGGCTTGCCCTGTATACAAGCTTGCCGTAGAAGGAGTACCCCCTGTTAAGGGAAAGGAATGAAGGCATACCCACATTTTCAATTACAATCTCTGCAGTTTCCCCGCTTACCCTTTCCAGCACTTCAACAATGTCTTTTCCTCTTTCGTCCACAAGGGCTGCCCTGAATGGGAATTTCCAGGGCTTTCCTCCGGCAGGGATGTGCTGCTTGAGGAAGAAAGTAAATTTCCCGGTAAGCTTGTCGTATTCGGCTGAGACATCGGCCACAGGGAATTTAGTCTGCCTGAGCCAGGTCTCAGACATCTCCTTTAAGGCCACTCCGCTCTCTTCTTCCATATCTTCTATCCAGTCCTGTGTGGAAGCATTGGAGTGCTGGAATTTTTTGAAGTAACGGTCAAGCCCCCGGACAAAAGTGTCTTTTCCTGTGAGGCTCTCGACCATGCGAACGTATTCAGGGGACTTTACATACGTAACCGCAGTGATCAGGTCGTTAGGGTCATTGAACCCATCAGGGATGATGGGCATGGAAGCAGCCCCCGAGTCCAGGGCAAAAGTCCCGGAAGCGGGTGCAAGAAGGTCAAGCACTCTCTGGAGCCTCTGATAGTCCTCACCGAAAAGAAAAGCGTGGTACTGCTCTTCTATGTGAACGGTCACAGCTTCATTTAACCAGATTTCAAACGGGCTTCTCCCGGTAACCTCGGACCCGTTCTGGTTGTGGTAGTACTCATGAACCTTGACCCGGATCATGTACTCAAAAGCAGGGTCGGTTATCTGCGGGAAAGGCATGATGCGGTTTGTGGTAATGGTTGTGTTCCCCACATTTTCCATGCCCCCGAAGTCCGAGTTCTGCATCCCGATTTCCCGGTACACGGTCCCTGTGTACCTGTACCCAGGAGTGATGTTTCTGTCAAGCCTGGAAAGCTCGTCCCTGATTTTCCGCAGCTCTTGTCCTTCTCCTGCTCTTTCTCCTTGTCCTTCTCCTGCTCTTTCTCCTTGTCCTTCTCTTTTTCCAACCTGTCCGTCTCCCCCGAGTCCGTCTTCTCCCTGTCCGGGTCTGGGCTTTGCCTCGATTTTCAGCTTCTCCCGCCTGCGGACAAGGTCCCACATAAGCTGCCTTATGGCCAGTCTGTCCTCATCGTACTGCTCAGGCCCTGTAAAGACATAGACCCACATTACGCAGTCGTGCAGGATATCAAGAGCCTTTTCCGCAGCCCTGGCATCGGAATCAGGAGGCACGAGCAGTTCCAGCATAAACGTGCTCCCGTCAGGGTATTCAAATTCCCTTTTAAAGGTCGCATAGGTCCCGACTCCGAGGAAAAAGAGATATGTAGCCATGGGCGTTACCGAGTTGTCGTAGACGATTTTGTCCCTGCCCGGTTTTACGGTATGCCTTTCTACAGCGACATCCCCGTTTGTTATGAGGTTTGTGTAGCGCGAGTCTGCAATGATGGTCGTCCTGTAAGTGCATTTTGCAGTCATGTCATCTATGCAGGGCACGATCCTCTGGAACCCCCACTGCTGGCACTGAGTGATCTGCTGCGGGGGAGCCCCTGCCGGAGTCTCGTCATAGTACAGCCCTTCAAGGATATTTTTTGTGGGCCTGCACACAGTGTCCGTAATGACCGCAATCTCGGTATTCGGCGGAATTACGTCCCTGAAGCTGATCTCAAGGATAGCATCATCTGTTCTGTACCTGTAAGAGACCTCGGACTGAAAACAGCTCACAGCCCTGATTTCAAGGTCCTTGCAGTTTAACTCCAGTTTCTCAATGGGCTCATCCTTTGTCCTGACCCTGAGAACGGACTTCACATTCGTCCTGTCATCGTAGATATCAAACACAAGGTCCATGTGCAGGACATCAACCCTGAGTTCCCCGAAATCTTCGGGATAATATTTGTACAGCCTGTTATTCATGAAATGCCACCGGATGAAAGTTATGAGTGTTAAGTTGTGGGATAGAAAAGGGAGAGGAGGGATTTAAATGTGTAGTTTGGGGGAGAGGGGGAGGGAGAAGGAGATGAAAATTATTATACAAAGAGGGATCCAATTAATTGGACCAAAAACTCATAAAATACCTTTAATAACCCATATTTTTAAAGTCAGTTTTAATTTTATTTGCAATTGCTTCTGCAAGTTTTATAGGAACAGCATTTCCAACCATCCTATACCCATCGTTAACACTTTTATAATTAAATATAAAATCATCAGGAAAAGTTTGGATTCTTGCGCATTCCCTAACAGAAAGCCTTCTAGGTGTTCCTTCACTTTTCTCAAATACCCACATATCTTTATCTACAAATTTCATTTTTGGGGAGTCAGGATGAAGTGGAGCTTGCCTCCCTGAGGCTTGTATTGTATATGATTGTTCATTCCATGTTTTTCTCCGGTTTCTTGACATGTATATGTATGAAAAGCCGCCGTTTAGGTATTCATGGTTAGCCACCTTTAATGACAGGTTTGCATAGTTCTTCTCCTTAGCAGGCGTCGCTTCAGGGAGGTCACGAATAATCTCCTCTAGTGTAACCCATTTTTTAAGACCTTTCTTTACTGCTAGTTCATTAAGTTCTTTTACATGGGTAGCTTTTGGGAAAATTATTTTTTTCTTTATGTCTTTTCTGTACCCTATTATTATTACTCTTTTGCGAACTTGAGGAACTCCATAATCACGTGCATCTACTAATTTTGGATTAACCCTATAACCTATTCTCTTCAGTTCAGAGAGGATTTTCTTAAATTCTTTTTCGTTTCTTTTAGACATTATCCCAGGAACGTTCTCGGCTACGAAAAATAAAGGTTTTTTTTCCCTTAAAATCCTAATATATTCTAAAAATAACAGTCCCCTCTCATCATTGAACCCTTCAAGCTTTCCACCTAAACTCCAGCTCTGGCAGGGTGGTCCACCAATAAACCCTTCTGCATCCGGAAGTGAATTAGCTACAATTCCCTTTATACACCTTGTATCGATTTCCATACCGTGGTTTTTCTTATATGTTTCCCAAACTGCACTATCATTGTCGTTTGCATATATGATTTCAAACCCGGCATTTCTGAACCCTAAATCTAGTCCACCACACCCAGAAAATAATGATACTACTTTCATTCTTATCAACTTAAAAATTGAACCATTGTTTTTTATCAAAGCAGAGTAAAGCCAGAAATAATAGTTAAATATTTTTAATTTCTTCCGTTAGCTTTGACTTAAAACCTTCAGACATAACTTCACATTCCCAAAAACGTAATACATTATATCCTTCCTCTTTAAGCATTTTTGTATATCTTTTATCCCTAGCAACATTACTTCCAATTTTCTTTTCCCAATATTCTCGATTTTTTTCTGGAATGTGCCCATGAATTGGGCACTTGTGCCAAAAGCAGCCATCAATAAAAATTATTGTGTTGAAATCCTTCAGATATACATCTGGATTTCCTTTCAAGGAAGGGTGCATTTTGTGTTTAATTTTGTTGCCTTTCAGAATATTATGAATCTTTTTTTCTGGTTTTGTCCACTTACTTTTAATCCTTGACATTATTCTGCTTCTAGTTTCTTGGGAAAATTTATCTACCATTCCTTTTCGGTATCCTTTAATTTAAATTCTGTATAAATGTATTCAATTATTTTGATATGATGTTGTGAGAAGCCCTTCTTGATATGCTTTTTCACCAGAATCAGCCAGCAATGAGAATATTACTACTTCATTTCCAATATTGTTCAAGGCAGGATGTCTCTCAATCGATAGGTTACGAATCGATATTATTTTCGAAGGATCGGCATCTAAAGAAATTTTTATGAATAAGTTGCCATTTCCTAGAATTTTTCGATCTATAATTGTTCCGGATATATCAATTGGCCACTTATCTTCTGATAGAATGTTTTGTGGCATAATTTCAAGGTAACTATTGCAGCCTGGTCTATACTGACAAAATTTGCAGTTTTCGGGATTTGGAGAAGATAATTCTCTAAATTTTTCAGGCTTTGTAAGGTTTTTCTTTATTATTATATTGTTTGTGTAATTTAGAATCTCAATTGCTTCTCGAAGCATTGCTTCGCATTCTGCGTTTGTGAAATCAACTTCAACAGAAGTTCCATCAATTCCTGCAATCTTTAATGAAACTGGCCATTTTCCATATTCTGAGTGATAGAGTGAAGAATACAATTTCAGTTGGATTTCATATTCTTCTTTCACTTTTGCACAGCTTCCGCAAGAGGACTCTTCAATGTATTTTCCTGTTTTGTAATCGATTATTATATCTCCATTTTCGGTTGGAATAATCGCATCTGCATATCCTCCTACTTTCCCATCAGTACTTTGGAGCCAAATCTCGTTCCTGCTATGATAAATGAATTTTTCTGAGATACTTGAATACTGCCCTGATTTTTGTTTTTCTAGGGAGAGGTTGTTTACAAATTTTTTACACAACAATTTTTTTACTTCATAATCAGTAGAATATTCCTTGATTGGCACAAGATGTTTTTCAATCCATGATTTTGTCATAGCCTTTTCTTTTTTATCAACAAGTTCAGACCAAATGGACTCGAAATCCCTCTTTTCACTAATTTTTTCTTCTTTTGCAATTTTTATAGTTTCGTGTATAATATTCCCTATATACGCATTTGGAGAATTTGGAAGCATTTTTGGAGCTTTTGACGTTACAAGTGTACCATGAAGGGCACATTTCTTAAACGCATAAAATATACTAGGGGATATCCTATGGATTGGAGTCAACTGTAGGGCTGTCGGCAAACTGTAGTAAATTATTTTAGAGCCCCCCTTCAACCTTCTGATGGCACCAACTTGGTCTCCTCAGGAGATTAAAGGTGTCTATATACCTTGGAGGTGAATTGCACTCTACAATTGCTTCGGCAAGGATACCACTTCGCCTATGAATGTCCCAAAGAGGATGAACTATTAAAATATCTCCATTTTTTGTAGAGATGCAGGGCAATTCCCCACACTTATGCACATTGCCACTGAAAGAAACGGAATAATTTTTGGCTTCTTTAAAAGCAAAATCAATCCACCCTTCTGAAACACCATATTTGAATTCAGGATAGTCGAAGTTACCATCTAAACCACACATATACTTAGAAGATTTCAAGGTCCTTAAATAAGAGAGTCCCAATCTCCAATCTAAAAGACCGTGATATCGCATATTTCTGAATGACATAATGCAATTGTAACATGCAGATTTGCAATTCTCTGAGTGGTTTTCAGAAAGCAAGTGATAAGAAAATGATTTTAGGTCTTTAGGTTCTATTATATCGTCTAAAATTTGTTCCCAGTTTTGGTAAATCCAATTAACGAACCCTGACCCATTTGGAAGCTTGTCCCCAAGTGTAATATCTCCAACATGTATGTTATCGATTTGTGAACGCTGAAAATTGCATATTTCTATTTCTTCAGGGTCAATATCCAATTCACTTGAGACGTGTGAACACAAAATAAAAGCAGCAGAATAAATTGCTGCTTTGACGCCTCCAAAAACAGTTGAATTAGGATACTGCCCTTTTTCTATCCTTATTGGATCTAAAGTAAGACCAAGTGGAACTTTTTGCGGCCTGAATTTTATTACATCTGTGATCTTGCTGGCTGCAAGCCCAATATGTTCGTATGAATCTGGCTTTTCGTCTGTAACCTTTTCGATATAGTCTTTGAAGATCCATTGGTTTTCAGGGCTAAAACCACACGATTCTTTAGGAACTTCCTTTTGGTCTTCATCTTCATCTTCTTCGTCGGGCTTAGAGTAAAAATGACCAGTCCTCAAAGTTGCGCCTTCAAAAAGCCTCCCGCCATTATCGTTTATCCTCCAAAGGTGGCAGTTGCTCTCAAAGGCGACATCACAATTTAAACCACTGAAATTCCCAAAATTTGGTTTGCGGATATCTGCTACGGATGATGTCATTCCAAAACTAATTTGTTCCATGTTTTTAGTGTCTTGCCCTTGAGAAAAGTCTGTCCTAAATGCAAGTGGGGTTGCAACTTCAATGGACTTAAAGTATTCTTCATCTGTTGTACCGCAATGCGGGCAAAGCTCTGCTTCAAATTCATCTTTCATCACAGAAACAGAACCACATTCTCTGCATCGGGAAATCCACCATCTGTATGGAAGCGGAGGGTCTTTTGGTCTCACTGTCATCCAGTGACCATTCCTCAACACAATCGGTTGGGTGAATCCAATTGCGGTGTGAATCGCGTGGTCTTTAGTTTTTTGTGCTCCTGGAGCAAATTCCGTTATAGCAATTTCGATATCTCTATCAATTGTTTTTGCTCCGTTTTTCCCAAATCCGTGGTATAATAGCCTTTGGCGCGAGGGAAGACCATATAAAGGCAATATCCCGGCTTCGGCTAGCCTTTCTGAAAGAGACTGGCTTGTAAATTCTTGGTTCTCAACAGCTTCATCTATTTTTTGTGGCAAGTATGTGGATAAATAATCCAACATGTCTTCTTCCAAATCTGAGTTTTCGGTTCCAACTAATGCGTGAATTATTGATCTTTTTAATTCTAAAGTTTCAAGGTTTGAAGAATCTAGCCATCCAGTTACTTTGCTCTTAACATCTTTCCATTCAATTACGCTGGGACCGTTTTCATCATTTTTACATGCATAACCAAATTCTCCATGGATATTTCCTCCTGATGGGCAGTGCCACCAGCGAACCCCTGCATCATAAAACGCAAACTTAAGGCATTCTTTTGCAAGCAGCCTTTCAGCAATCTGAATCTGACCGTCTCCTACAGTTACAAATGGAACTGGAGGTGAATCAATGATAATACGGTTTGGGTTAGAATAATGGTAGTCGTCATGAGTCCTCCCTCCGCGGCATAAGGTTAGTGCAAATGAAAATGCCTGCCCCCGCCTTCCAGCACGCCCAACCCGTTGCTGGTAATTAAACCTCTCTGGAGGCATGTTTGCAAGCATGACTGCTTGCAGGTTGCCAATGTCAACGCCGACTTCCATTGTAGTTGTGACGCTCAAGGCATCAATTGCTCTCACAGATGGAGGGGTATCTCCTTCTTCGCTGTTTATAATAAATCCCCGAAATAGCCTTTGCCGTTCTGCTTGGTTATCAGTTTGTCCAGTTAGCTCTTCGCACCTCAAACGCGTAGGCTCTCTTCCTTTAACTGCTGGCAAGGCTAAGTAATTTGATCTTCTAATATCTCCACACAATTTGTCAGGATTTACAAGCAATTCAGAGTGGCAATTTGTGCAAACTCCTGCTGAATAATGAAGATGAACTCTCCCACAATTAGCACACGTCCAAGCAGGGTCATCACTTGAAGCTAATTTCATTGATAATGCTTGTGTGTTAATTATACCACCTTTATGACCTAATTCTTGCAGCACGTCCCATACAGCTTTACCTGCAGTTGATTCATCGAGATCCCCATATTTTTTAAATACCGCCCTTAAGTGTTCTTTGAGTTTCGAGGGAACTCCCTCATATATGTAATATTTTTGAAGGTTTTTAAAATGTGGTGATCCCTCATGCCGCCAAGAATCACCCAATATCCGGATCGTTGAGTCACAAACTTGTTGAAATATATTCTGTTCAAGGTTCGCCTTTTTTGAATATTGCTGTAACTGATCCTCACTTAGAAAGCACTTTGGATATCCTAGACCAGAAGATTCAAAATTGTAGTACAAGCGGCTAAATAGAACTCCGCAAATATTCTTGCGGACTGCTTTTTTCATCGTTTTCTTTGCAATGTCAAAATCTTCGGATAGGTTTGGTTTCCATTGGAGTCTGTACATATCAAATAATTCGTGCCATGGGTGCCATTCATTATCCCATTTGAAGTTTCTATATTTTAAAGAAGGACCTGCAGGGTTGACTCCAAGAGTAATAAAAACCTCCAATAATTTCCCGCAAGCATATTCCCCAGAACCTTGAAAACGATCAATTAACAATGAAATGGGAATTACCCTTGAATTTTGTCTCTCTTTAATTTCTTTCAGGCGAGATTCAGCCTCACTGGTCATTTTTTCCAAAATCTTTCTAGTCGCTGGATCAGATTTTCTAAGAAGAGAAATTGCTTGTAAATCTTGTATAATCTGTTCTGCTTTAGACGGATAAACTTCAGCGAACCTTTTTATTGATTGGAGATTTTTGGATGTACCACTTGCTATCCTGCCCATTATTAATTTAATTGAAAGATCGCTCGCATTCTCCCCATTTTTTATTAGGTTATTGACATATTTTGCAAATTCATATTCTGTGACAACTGCATTTTGGATGCTTTGCACAAACACATCCCTAAACATGTCATTAAAATGATTTTTTTCGATACCTGTGGCCAGATCTGCTGCATCTTGTCTGCTGTCTGAGAAGGCAACAATTTTTTTTGTTTTTTCGGGCAGTTGTAGAAATATCTCATTTGTCAACAGTTCGCTAACTTTAGAGAAACCTGTCCTAAATCCTCTGATTGGAGAAATTAATTTTTTCCCAGTTCCATAATCTTGACCGCAATTTGCACATACCGATGGGAGAGCAGAATAGCTGTCTTCTTCTGTTGTATCTAAACGGTATAAATATCCCTTTATCCAGTCACTATGATTTGTCTCTGCTTTGGCGTGACCTTTTATTACATGCCCAGACATCGTGTCAAAGCTTGCAGGGATCCACTTTCCTCCTGACAACTTGATTTGAGAATTCCGTGTTTTTTGGTGCCATCCCCCCTTTCCTTTTTGGCTAATTTCCTGTTCCCCACAAGGCCAAAAAAGGGCAAACTCTTGATAAGTTCGTTGATTTATCACGGCTGTTGCTTTTTTGTCAGGTAGCCCCTCGATATCCGGATCAGTTGGCAATATTTCTAATTCGTCTTTATTTATTTGGAATCTGTTTCCCCCAAAATAAAGGGTTCCACAGTGTTCACAATAGAACACCTCCAGAACCCTTCTTCTTTCATCATAGTCACTAATAATTTGCGGATGTGCATACAGTTCTCCGATTGTTCTTCCGCCATTGCTATTTTTGGGAGGAATAGTAGATGCCCAAAGACCGTCAACATTTCTAAATAGCCAGTGAAAACGGAAAGAAGGAAGATGAGACTGTTTTCCAAAATTATTGGTTGCAGTTTCAATAGACCGGGCTTCATCGCAAACTCCACGGGATATGAAAACTCCTCTTACGGCCTCCCACAACTCTTCATCACCAATTGAGTAACCAAAAAGATTTTTTCCAAATTCTTCTAGAGGGACTGCTGGAACTTTTCTCTCGATATTGCATGCATGCAAAAGCCTTTTTTCCATCTCAACTTCTTCAGACTCAATTGCTTCTAAAAGTGCGATTTTTCCATTTGTTGAATTGATTTTTGGGCATAACGATTTAGCACAACTTAAAAATACATCATCCGGAATGTTTGGTGAAGCCTTTGCTAGAGAAATAAAAGGTTGTGGGTCAAGTAATGGGAAACCCTTGATTGTTCCTATATTTTCTTTTTCTCCAGAAATGATCCTAAATTCATTCCTTTCACCAAAAAAATCATAAAGAAACTCCAGGCTTTTGGGGTCATCTTTTTCGATTGAAGCGCTTGAAGCTAAAATCTTCAATTGTGGGTGACCGGGATGCAATCCCAGCCTGTTCAAAAAGAGTTTTAGAAGGTAGCTAACTTCAGCTCCTGATGACCCCCTATAAAGGTGAAGTTCATCGATAATTAAATGGAAAATATTTTCTTCACTTTTATTTAGCCATTCTTTTGTTTTTTCAAATATTCCACGATCTTCTTCCCTTGTTAGCATGATGCCAAGCATTGAAAAGTTTGTGATAAGTATGTCCGGTGGGCAGTCCTGCATATCCCATCGGGAACGCATTTCAGAACCATTGAGGCTAGGCCAAAAGTACCGAATCTTATCAAAATCTTCATCTAGGTTGACTTTGTCCTCTTTAACTTTTTTTGCAGCATCTATCGCATAATTGAACTCTTCTTCTTGTTCCCTCATTATTTTTGCAAGTTTGGTGATTTTCTCTTTATCGGGTCCACCTCCCTTTTCCGGAGGCTTAAATTCATGTCCTGGGATAGGTGTCCCACTGTTATATCGGCCAAAATAAAATTTATTATTTCCTCTGTGAACCTTGAACCATTTTCTTGCTTCATCAGAATCTAGGGCTTTTCTAAGGCGTGTCAATTGGTCTTCGACGAGTGCATTCATTGGATACAAAATCAATGCCCTTACTGCTGCATCTCGGCTTTCATGCCCCCGTTGTGCAACGCGCCTTGAAATATTGTTTCCAGCCTTTATTTCCTGTCTCCATTTTTTTCTCCATTCATTGTTTTTCCACCAGTCATCAGAATGTAAGTGTTTTTCATTAGGGAGTTTCCAATTGGAAGATTCATGGATAAGTGAGGCAAAAAGTGGGAGCAAGAATGATTCGGTCTTACCAGACCCGGTACCTGTTGTAATTACGCAATTTTTTCCTTGGAGGGCATATTGAAGCATATCAACTTGATGGCTATAAAGTTCAAAATCCCCAAGCAGCCCACAGGAAATTAGTGATTTAAATTCGGTGATCTCTTTTTCGTCCAACCCAGGCGTTTCTCTTTGTCCAAGTTGGTTTGGCTTTTTTCCAGATGATTTATATTTTTGAATTGGCTCTATCCAAGGATCTTTGGCAATCGTTCCTGGTTTTTTGAGCATTTGTTCCCTTTCCTCTTCAACTGAAGGAAATTTCGAAAAAAAGGCTGTTTTTAGATAGAGTAGAAAGTTATCTTTTATTGAATCAAATGTTCCAATTGGATCATTCATATTAACACCAGCAATCGTTCCCGATTTATACGAAACTTAGTAAGTAAATATATATATACTACTCACTGTTAATGACGTTATATAAAATCTCTGATTGATTCATATGTCTATAGTAGAAAATCTAATTCAAAACTCGGGGCTAAAGTTCAGGGAAAAGCCAATTACACTATCAGATGATGAATTGAAAATATTAGATGAACTTGGAAATAAATTTAAATCCAACAACGAATTAAAATTATTCTTTCAATTGCCTGAATCTAACAGTCTTATGTTAAGGCTTATAATTACAGAATTAGCATATTTATCTGTTGAGAAGCAAAATGTGTATTTTCTCACTGACGGTGTGGGAAAAAGCTTCTTGTTCAATACTTTAAAGGACTTGAATACTGGAATTACCGACGTATATAATTTATTAATGAAAAGTCCTCATCAAAGAGTAAAAATAACTCATCCTGATAAGATCAATGGATTGGATTATGATTCATCCCTCTTTGTTCATTTCCGAAACAAGGACATTAATGGTTTTTTTAGTTCTGCTAAAAGACAAATTATAATATTTACCAGCCGCGATCACGGAAAAAATGGCAAAGAATACTCTGAAATTAGTTCAGATTTAAAGGAAAAAAGCTGGAGTGAATTATATATTCACCTCCCAAAAAAGCAGACTGTTAAAGAAAAAGTTGCTAAAATTGATTTAGTAGACGATGAAGCAATATACAACTTTTTTAATTATCTTGACTCTTTTGCATTAGAACCAAATACATTTATAGAAAAAGTTGAAGAATACGGATATTTTTATTCAAGTTTGCCAGTGCCAATAAAATATTATTACAGTTACTATGACTACGAATTTAGAGGTCCAAAAAACGAACCTATCATTCCATCAGAAGCTTTTTCGAAGAGTATGGACATCGAAGCTTCAAAAAGATTGGCCATAGAATATCTTTGCAAACAAATTGAAAAAGAAACATTTGAAAAAAATATGAAATTTGATCACTTAGTATCATTAGCAGAGTTCTGTCATAAAAATGGGGAACAAACAGCAATATTATTCCCTAATAAGTTATTTTCAGAGGCTTTTGTATGGGCGCTTGAAAATATTAATACTGAATTTGAAGCCTTTGAGAAATATAATTTTTGTTGGTATCCGGAATTGTTATCTCGAGAACTGTTGCTAGATGAGCATATTGTGGATTGCATCTTTATCCCTTTTGTGCCTTCAGGAGAGATTCTCATCGATTCAAGTAATTTGGCTTCAAAAATAATTTTGGTTTTATATCAGCACGAGAAGCAGATATTAGAGCAATCTCTCAATAAGAACCTTGATTCTAGTGTTTTGAATAATTTAAGTTTAAGTTCTTCAAGCTCAGACAAACAGATGGAGCCTAAAAAGCCCTATAATCACAGTAAAAATTGGGCAAATTTAAATTTCAAAATTAATTATGATACTTATCGCAGATTCATTAGGTATTTAGAAAAAGATGACGTTCTTGAGGGACAAGTGTCATTTGAATACTCTGCTGTTGTTGATAGCAATAAATACATTATTACTTCACAGGATGGTGAGAAGTTCTCTTTGCATGGTTGGCAACATATAATTCTCCAAAAGCCTGGAGCATTATTTAATAATTATTGTTGGGTTTCACTTCAAGATGTAAAAAAGAACCAGACAATTACCATTGTCTCAAATGAATTACGATTTGATTATTTACAAAAAGAATTGTCTAATAACATGAAAGAAATAGGTCGTAACCTTAATGATTTAGTTGACTATGTGTCGGATTGGAAAAGTGCTTTATCGTCAGTTGCTGATAAGCATTCAATCTCTGAAGTGCAGAACTTATTGAAGAATAATGGTCTTTCTAGAAATTATGTTACAATTCGAAATTGGTTTGAAGGGCTTGATAGTGATCCCAAAGAATCAGCAACTGCGGCAATAATTAATCCTGGATATAATATTGGACCACAAGACCGCAATGACATCAAAATTTTTGGAGAAACATTTCGCATCCAAAAACTTATTGATAATTACAAATATATATCTGCTGCAATGGAATATTTCAGGACTTCTAACAGGCGTACGGGTCGGAAAGTGATGAGGCAAATACTTCAAGATGTTAAAAATGAAACCATTACCCAGCCTTTGAAAACGATAAAAATTAAGGATATAACAATTAAAGAAAATTAAATTTATCTTTAAGAGTAAACATTCCGAATTAACATTTTTAAGTTCGTATTTGGTTGGAGTGTAAATATAAGTTTTTAGACAAAAGGTCGTTAGTTGCTAGTGTCGCGTCAATCCTCAAGGATTAAAGGGTTCTGAATAGCTGTAACCGACTATATATGACACTTTACTGCTGACGCGACACTAGTTTCAAATTATCGATATCTTGACTAAAATGCTGCCAAGTTTCATTATCAAGTTTAGAAACATGCTTCAAGCCGCCTGGTTTAGCAGTGTTCAGACTGTGTAGTTTCCAATTTTCATAGTTATAGAAGCAGCAGAATAATCCCAAGCAGTAGCTTACAACATCATTATCAGTTTTCCGTAAGGCATCCCTTACAGTGTCGGAAATCCATAAGTTTTCAGCATTTTCATATTTGAGAATCCCAGGAAGGTGGTTTGTGGTAAAAGAAATCTTCTACTCGGTTGCGAATATCGCTTCCATGCCTGTCCTTTCAGTATGCCTTATCACCTTGGCATCAGGGTTTCAAAGTGGTTCAACTCCTATTAAGGAAGTCCTTAGCATCTTTAAAGCTCTCAAAGTTCCCAATCAGATAAGTATCACCGTCTGCTGTCAAGGCTGATTTTCAGGTTCCATGTTGTGCAATTCCTGAAGCCTCTTTGAGCAGTGCATTTTCATCAATATAACGCCAGATAAATTGGTTTTCCACCGCTCCACTTTTCTCTATTAAATCAACAATAAGCAAATTTGACTCTCTATTAAAAGTAATGTTTAAGGTATTACCCAGTTTCGTTTCGATCTCAAATTGCTTAATATTTGGATTCATATTTACCCCCGACTCATATCAATCTTTATTTGTACTACTTTGCTTTGAGTCCTACTCGATAATAAATATCGATGTTTGAATATATATAGCACTCATTTTAAATATTTATTTTGCTTAATTTTGCTTTCGAGAAGATTTATAACGAAATCGCCGTAAAAAGTGGTCTCGATATCTGGAATAAAAGGCTAAAAATCATCTCAGCGATTGAAACATGAACCTGCCAAAAACCAAAAATCAAAGCTCTTCTGGCAACCCCCAACGCAAGCTGGCGATGTATTTGACTGAAACTAAAAAAAAGTAAAAAAGGAAATAAAACCTGAGAAACAAAAAGCTTCTCAGATAACCTCAACAGCAAGTGTAAAGTTATCCTCAGTTCCGGTTGTGTTTTCCCAGGACCTCTTGTATATGCCGTTCACCTGCTGGCTGCCCTGATCCACGGCTTGAATAATCCATGAATGAGTTCCAGGGACACCAACCTTATCTTCGGCAGCTTCATCCTGAATATATTCGTCGCTGAGAACGCTGAGCCCCTCAGTCACGTTGAGTTCCCAGGAGTAGCCTGTGGACGGATTTTCCCTGAGCTGGAGTGTAAAATTCTCTCCGTTTTTGAGGCTTATGCTTGTCCCGTTGTCAGCTTCGGTTATGACCTGCCCTGTTTCCGGGGTTGCAGGCGATATTTGTTCGGAAACTCCCTGAGTTTCATTTCCTGCGTTCTCTGGCTCTTCGGCACAGCCGGCTGCAAAGACAACAGCAGCAATGACCGAGAGCATCACGATTAATTTTAACATTATCTTCATAACTGCCCCTCAAACCTCTTTTCCTTTTATTTCATAATGCCTGATTTATTGTAATTTTTACTGATTATTGTACTACAGTATTAATACTACTGGTTTTTTAAAATAAACCCTGAAGAACAATTGATAACTTTTATGGGAAAACTTAAGCCAGAAACCGGATAGAGCGAATTTTTAGACCTGCACACAGCAAAAAGTGCCCTCAATGGCCTCGATATCTGGAACAAAAGGCTAGAAATCATCCGGGCAATTGATATCTAATCCTTTTTCCCAGCTCAAAAACAGCTTCAGTCAAGACAGTGACCTTCCCTTTCACGCAAACTATATATACTTTCCAGCTCAAATAGTAATATTGTATAAAAGTCTCTAAATTGGAGAGTGTTTTTTCAGGTAATGCTGCACCCAGGGATCAATTCTAGTGAACCTTCAGATGCATCCTTTGAAGATTTCAACTTTTTATCTCGTTTTATGAGCTTTCTATAAGGCTTACGTTATACGTTTTATAACGGGGCCTTTGCTCTATACGAGCCGGTTGGATCTTCACAAAATTGCCTGAACTGAAATTTAAAAATAGACAGAAAAAACGAAAAAATTAGAAAAGCAAAAACTCTTTAAAACACTCTTTAAGACCTTTATTCGCGAGGTTTGAAATAAAATGTCAGAAGAATCCGATGATTCAGACAGTAGTGATAGTAGTGGTAGTAGTCGTCAGAAAATGTTCACAGCAGCCGGAATGGTCCTGTGCGTAATACAGTTCGCCTTCTTCGTGGGTATGATTTTGATGTTCATGGAGATGGACTTTGTAGAGGGCTTCAAGTTTATGCTGCTTGCGTATTCTTCAGCGTTCCTCTATAAGAACATGGAGAATTCCGGTATAATCCGGTTTGTAACAAGGAACTGATGACCCGTGTGGATTTAATTTCAGATCCACACTTTTATATCTCTGCTCTCTGTTCTGTTTCATATTTTACCTTCTTTCCAAATTTCTTTTTTTCATATTTCACCTTCTTCATCCCCTTTTCTCACGTTTCATTTCTTCATATTCCTCTTTTTCATTTTTCATTCTGGGTGTTTTTTGGGTGTTTTAAGAAACGATCCTCCTGGGTAAGACGATGCTGTCAGCAGGACCTGCTGTGTCCCTGAAGATAAACGAAACAGAGAACAGAGATCTGTCACGAAACAGAGAACAGAGGTCTGTCTGATATTTTTTCAAATTTTATGCTGTGATTAAAATACTTGATTTTTTTACTCAGGTTTCATGCTTCTCATATTTTCCTGAACTCTCTAAAATTTAACTAATTAATAAATAGAAAGAGAAATATAGGATTAATTTTTAGTATCAACAATAATTATTATGGGATAAATATGGATCTTTAATTTAAGGGATAAATATGGACCTTACATTGCAGATTGATACCGATTACTCGCTGCAGGAAGCAAGCGAGGTTGTTCGCTCGGCTCTGGAACATGAGAAGCATCTTGCAAAATATAAGGTACAGCGTTATGCAACGATCTGCGATGAATTTGAAGACCGGTACGACCTGATATCCACTGAACTCATCAAAAAAATTGAGGCTGGTGAATTTCTCGACGACGACAGGTTTTTCGACTGGTATGCCGCAAAAAAAGGGCTTGACCACTGGAAGAAAAAACTGAAGGTCCTTAATGCAGTCAGGTTCTGATTTGAAGGGTGCCGCCAGCTGCAAAATTTTGCTTTAATTAAACATCCTCGTTATCCCGATATTCATTTCCATTTAACTTTTATTTTTCATCTTCATTTCCATTTAACTTTTATTTTTCACCTTTATTCTTATCTTTTTTATTAACTTTGTTTCTTTTCAATCTCCGGTTTCACTCCTAATTTCTTCGTTTTTCCGGTGTACAGTAAAAGTGTGTAAATTTAACGATACTGTTAAATAGTTAAGTCTCTATCCTTTTACATCTAAATTTTTTTGACGGTGTTCTGATGGCTGAGAAAATTAAATTAACGGAACTGGTTTTCCTGTCTGAAAAAAGGAAGAAACTTCTTCTTTTTCTTAAAGATAAGCCGAGGACCATGGCTGAAATTCAGGAACACCTTTCTTCAGTCCCTGTTTCAATCCTTCCCCAGGTCAAGAAGTTAAAAGAAGGCAAGCTTGTAGTACAGAAAGGGCATGCCTACGAGCTCACTTTATTGGGGATGATAATCGCTGATAAAATGCCGCCATTTCTGGATACCCTGGACGTTCTGGAACAGAATTTCGATTACTGGGCAAAAAGGGACCTTGAAGGGATACCTCCTTTTTTAAGCAAAAGAATTTTTGAACTGAAGGGCTGTAAACTCATCGTTCCGGACGTAAGCCATATGTTCGAGCTCAGTCCTGAATTTGTAGATAGGCTTCACATATCCACACATATTCTGGGTTTTTCTTCTTATTTCCACCCTTCATTTACCACACTCTACCCTGAAATTGCAAAAAAAGGAGTGGAGATCTCTTTAATACTTGCGGACCCTGTGATTCAGAGGTTCAAAAAGGATTATGGGGAAGAGTTGCTTACCCTTATGAATTTCGAAAACGTCAGTATATTTGCCTTCCACGGGGACGCCAGGATTGCAGATTTCACAGTAACGGACACGTTTTTCCTGATTACTCTTTTTTCCAGGGATAAATATTTTGAACACGAAAGCCTGATGAGCATTGAACCTGAAGCCCTTAAATGGGGCACCGACCTTTTCTCACATATGCTGAAAGAAGCAACCCGGGCAACGGATGTTCAGGTCTTATGAACCGGAGTTTTAAATGTATTTTTTACTCCTGTAAATCATTTTCCTCGGTTTTCTGTCAATAACCTTCCCTGTTTTTTCTTTCCTGTTTTTTCTTTCCTGTTTTTTCTTTCCTGTTTTTCCTTTCCTGCTTTTTTACTCGCATTTTCATCGATTTTCTTTTTTCTTCTTTCCGAAAACTTTTCTTATCAGTTTTCCTATTAATTTCTCCTGTAGCCTGCCCGCACTTTCGATTTTCTTTCAGGCATAATTTCCTGAAAAAACAAAAAACTACTTTAAATATTTACAGGTTGCCTTTTTTCAGTCCCCGGTACCTTAGATATTTTTCTACTTTAATTTTCAGGTATGTAACTGCGAATGATAATAGCAATTTCTTTAATGGCAGGCCTGTCAAAACATAATTTCCGGTTCAGGCAAAAAAGGCTATTCGGATGGTCTTAATTCATAAAGCTTAATATTCAGGATATCAATTCCCATTTAAAATGTTAGCTTATTTATATAAAGAAATATTGGTAATATATTGGTAATATATTGTAAAAGAAAATGCTCTACTCTTTTCAGTAAATCTTAGAGCTTTTCATACCTGGAGTCAGATTAACAGTTACGATATTTACTTTTCTATAAGGAGCTGGAAAAGTAATGGTTCTAAAAAAAATAAATTAACTCTACTTTAATTTAATGATGGGGTGACCTGATTCGCATCTTGAAGCGTTATTCTCCGGTACGGGACCCGTGCTGCTGGATTTATAATTATGAAGAAAATACTGCTGATAGATTGTAAATAAGGATCTAAAACAGGCTTAAAGTCTTTTGTGAAATCAAGTGGATATTCGAGGGGGCAGGGGATGTCATCAGAAAAGTAAAAAGTAAACAGGGTGTGTTCATTGAAGCAAATAACGGTGTTAATCGTTTTATTTTTTTTATCTCCATTACTGGCGGTAGTTGTGGGTTCTGATTTAGGCTCCGCCGCAGATAGTGGAAATGAATCAATCACTGCGGACTTTTCAGCTTCTCCATTAACTGGTGAAGCTCCGCTAACAGTACAGTTTACTGACAGGTCAACAGGCAGTCCTGAAACATGGGAATGGGACTTCGGAGATGGGGGTACATCTAGCGCCAAAAACCCTTCCCATACATATTCCAGGGCTGGAACCTATACCGTGTCTCTTGAAGCGGGTAACGGCGTTTCTTCGGACAGTGAGGTCACGAAGAATTTTATTACTGTTAAGGAAAAACCTGTGGTCCCCGTTGTAGAAGCCAGCTTCAGTGCTAACACAACTTCAGGCAAAGCTCCTCTCACGGTCAGGTTTACGGACAGCTCAGGCGGAGGGCCGACAGCCTGGAAATGGGATTTCGGGGACAGTACCACTTCTGCCACACAGAACCCGGTCCATACTTATTCCGCTGCCGGAAAGTATTCCGTAACCCTCAGAGCAACTAACGGCACTGTCAGTGATGATATCACAAGATCAGACTACATTACTGTTGATGGAAATGGGCCACTGGCCAGCTTTACAGCTTCCCCGCTCGAGGGGCTGGCTCCTCTTGCCGTCCAGTTTACTGACACTTCAACCGGGAGCCCGACAAAATGGGAATGGGACTTTGGGGACGGCGGCAAATCAACCAGTAAAAGCCCTTCCCATACATATTCCGGAGCCGGGAAATATACAGTGAAATTAACAGTAACAAATTCATACGGGTCCGATACGGCTGATTCTTCCGTCAATGCATATTCAATCACTGCCCCTGTAGCTGATTTCTCCGCAAATCCGGTTTCAGGGTCGGTTCCCCTTTCTGTCCAGTTCACTGACATGAGCAGCAACGGTCCCACTGCCTGGGAATGGGATTTCAATTCGGACGGGGCTGTGGATTCGACTGAACAGAACCCCGTTTATGTATACACGTCTGAGGGGGTCTATTCTGTCACACTCAATGCAGTCAACGGCACTGCCACAGGCACTGAGACAAAATCCAGCTTTATTACGGCAGGAAATATGCCAGTGGCTGCTTTTACCGCATCCCCGCAGGAAGGAAATGCTCCTCTTACCGTTCAGTTTAACGACACTTCTTCCGGAAACGTGGATTCCTGGTTCTGGGAGTTTGGGGACGGCAATACTTCAACGGCCCGGAGCCCGTCTTACATTTATTCCAGCGCCGGGAATTATAACGTGAAATTGACCGTAACAAACTCTTTCGGGTCTAACAGCACTGAGGTCCCATCTTCAGTAAAAGTGCTCTCTGATACAGCCCCTTCCCCTGACTTTACATCAAACATTACTTCCGGCAAAGCTCCCCTTACTGTCCAGTTTGAAGACCTTTCCACAGGGGGCCCGACTGCCTGGGAATGGGACTTTAACTCGGACGGGACCATAGATTCAACCGAACAGAGCCCTGTACATGAGTTTGCAGATACGGGGTTCTATACGGTTACTTTGAGGGCAGGCAACGGCACTGCATGGGACAGCATTACCAAGTCCGAATATATTATGGTTGGAGACGGGCTACATGCTTCTTTTACCGTCTCTGCACGGGAAGGGGGTGTCCCTCTGGCTGTTCAGTTTACTGACACTTCAGTGGGTAACATAACCTCCTGGCACTGGGATTTTGGAGACGGCAGCACATCCACCTCTCAGAACCCAAGCCATGAATATACCGAAACCGGAAGTTATTCCGTAACCCTTAATGTCAGTAATGCCTACGGTTATAGCTCTGTCACATGGGCTGATTACATTAAAGCCGGTGAAGAGGAAAAGGTAAGCAGCGGGTCGGGAGGCTCTGGCGGGTCATCTTCCGGTGGCGGCGGTGGTGGTTCTCCCGAGCCTGCAAGCAATGTGGAGGTCAAGGAACTTGCTCAGGAATTCATCACTACAGGAGACCGCATTAAGTTCGAATTTACCAGAAACGCCACTGCTATTGTATATGTGAAGTTTGATTCCAAAAGGACCCTGGGAAAGACCACAACCATGATTGAACAGCTTAAAGGCAGGTCTGTCCTGACCCCAAAAGAACCTCCTGGAAAGGTCTATAAATACCTGAATATCTGGGTGGGGAATGAGGGCATTGCAGCTCCACAGAATATTGCCAATGCCATTATAGGTTTCAGGGTCAGAAGCACTGAAATTTCAAAAAACGAGACAGAGGGGCCTTCAGTTTTCATGTACAGGTATTCGGAAGGAAAATGGAATGCTCTTCCTACACGAAAAATGGGGGAAGACGGGCAGTACATGTATTTTGAGTCCAGAACTCCGGGTTTCTCTCCGTTTGCGATCATAACCGGAAAGAAAGCTATTGAATACAAAGAAAATGAGACCGAAACTGAGGAACCTCTGCCTGAGCTTCTAAAAGATAGCAGGCAGGCTGAAATGCCTGATTCCTGGTCCGTGCCAGCTGCTGAATATAAGGACTGGTCAGGAGTGTCCACAGCCATCAAGGTTATTGTCGGATTCCTGGTAATACTTCTTATAGGAATTGCTGTTACGGAAAAAAAGAAACGTTAATAAAAATCCGGCAAAAATAAAGTAGTTATGAAAATAGCCCATAAATGTAAACCGGGAAAATTCCCGGCTAATAAGCTACTATGTTCAGCTGTTTATTTTCATAATTACTTTATATGAAGCAAGCAATCACAAAATAAGAAATTTCTTTTACCGGGATAGACATGAGTTTCACGCTTAATATAGAAACTGGTTTTTCACCTCAGGAAGTACGTGAGGCTATCCGTTCTGCTCTGGAACATGAAAAGCATGTTGCAAAATACAAGATCGATCGATATTCTGCGATCTGTAAGGGTTTCGAGAAAAAGTTCGGGTACGGCTCAGGTGAGCTCAGGGAAAGGTTTGAAGCCGGTGGTATTGGAAAAGATAGTGATTTCTTTGACTGGTATACTGCGAAAAGAGAGCTTGATCACTGGAACCGGAAACTTGAGATCCTTTCCGGGATTTCTTTTTCATAGTGGTCTTAATATCTTTCCAGTGAAGTCAGGCTATGATTTATTCCTGAAGTTTTCTCTCTTTTTCTGAAGTTTTCTCTCTTTTCTGAATTGTTCTTCCCTGTTGGTTGTTGTTCTCTCGCAGGTAAACCGATCTGAAATATATTTCCATCTGGAATATCTGCGCGCACGCAGGATATGCTAATTTTCCGGACCCTGTGCCTTGCAAAACACTTCGAGAAAGTGCCCTGTCACGTATCCTGTAAATTTTAAGGTCAGGGCGTATATCATATGTCTTTTGTTAAAGAGCCTGATCCGGAAAAAATGAGTTATAAATTGTAAACTTTAAGATTATTCTTACGACAAATATGATTGTATTTTTCTTTCTTCTTCACGAAGGTTTATTGAGGGACTGAGGAGTTATCGAGTTCTCATACCCGGATCTGACTTTTATTTCCTTTTTGAGATTTTTCCTGTAACTCTTTGAGTTCTGCAAGAGGGCTGAAGGTGCAGAAAACTGTTTGAAAATTAGAGGGCGTGGTAGACAAATATTTATAATAAGTATAAGTAGTTAATATTGAGATAAAAACATAAAACTTTACAGTGGGGGAAGACATAGTGAAAATTAGAGTAGTTAGTTCAAGGGAAGAAATCTTTACACTAAATCCTAATGAGCGTGTTGTTCACCTGGCCTTCAGGCCTTCGAACAAGGACATTTTTGCACTTGTAGAAACCTGCCCGAAAATTGAGGTAATTCAGCTGCCGAAATCTTACAGGCGCACGGTCTCGAAGTCTATAGAAATGTTCCTTGAAATGCAGAGAATCCAGCTTATCGAAGGGGATGTCTGGGGCCACAGGAAAGACATTAATGAATATTACAGCATTCCATCATCTGTGATCGAAAAGATCAGAGAACTGAAGATGGAGGGCACGCCTGCTGAGAGGATAGAAGAAAAGGTTGCAAGGGAAAGCAAGCTTAACCCTGAAATGGTTGCTTATATCCTGACCAAGGAAGCTTCTGCCTGAGAACCCTGAAAATAAGGAATTTTCCAGTAAGGTATTTTTCCTTTCGTTCTTATGTACAACAGGATAATATTGAAAGATTAAACATCTTTCAAATATCCTTATTTGTTCTCCAGTCCCGGATTCAGTTTTCAGTTTAAGAGTCCTGGAAACTACTCCCGTAAACCGGGCAATAACGACATTTAGCTAGCGGGAGCTACAGAGCCCGAGGATTTTTTTTTGGACTGAGCCTGGGGATTATTTTTGCTTGGACTATTTTTGTTTTTTACTTTGGTGTATACTCTTAAAATTCTCGGCTGCAAAATCCTTCTATTTATTCATACCTTTTAAAAACCGTCAGAAGTAAGGTCTGGATTTTTATTGTATCCGGTTTTATAGTTCAGAGTTCTAGCTGGATTATTGCCTTAATCGCATTTTCGCCTTAATTGTATTTTCACCCAATTGAATTTTTATCTTAATTGTATTTTTATCTTAATTGCATTTTCAACTTTAAGAAACTTTAATCTTAAGCTAATTTTTTATCTTTATTGAATTTTTGCCTTAATTGAATTTTTACTTAAATGAAATTTTAAATCTTAACTGATTTTTATCCGATGAAATAGTCAAACAAGGTAATAACTTATATATTTTTGATGGCTGTAATATTTTTAGTCTTATCTTTATCTTTCTAGCTTTAGCAATGATAGGAGACTGAAGGGTGAAACTGGAACTCATAGAGCTGATTTTTCTTTCCGATAAACGAAAACAACTATTGCTTTTTCTCAGAAGCGGGACCAAAAACATGGATGAAATTACGGAAGCTCTTCAGGTAACTTCCACTTCTATCCTTCCCCAGATTAAGAAATTAAAAGATATGTCCCTGGTCTTACAGGAAGACAGGTCATATACTCTCTCTCCTATCGGAAAAGTTCTCGTTGAAAAAATGCAGCCTCTCGTCAGCACTATAGAGCTTTTTGAAGACAATTTCGAGTACTGGTCGGAAAAGGATCTGCAGGCGTTTACCCTCTCTTTTAAGAAAAGGCTTGGAGAGCTCGGTAAGTGTAAACTGATCCAGCCTGACCTCGACCGCATGTTCGAGCTCGACCCTGAAGTTGTTGAAGGACTTTCAAGCTCCGCTTACATCCTCGAAGCCATAGCTTACTTTTATCCGCCTATGATTGCTCTCTGCCAGGAGCTGGCAAAAAAAGGGGTTGAATTTTCATTCCTGATGTCTGAATCCGTCTATGAACGGTATTATACTGATTATATTGAAGATCTCAGGGATATGCTGGCTCTTAAAAACGTAAAATTTTTCCGATATTCGGGCGAGCTGAAAATTGCAAGCCTTACAGTTACCGACAAATTTTTTATGCTTTCACTCTTCCCTAAAAACCAGAGGCATTTTGACAGGGAGAGCCTTATATGCCACGAGCCTGCCGCGCTGAGTCTGGGGACAGAACTTTTCAATGAACTGCTGCTTGATTCAACGCAAATTACTGAAGTCCCTCATAAGTAACAAAAATCTGTGGAAGCAGAAAAAATAAGATGCCACCAGATGCCCTTTATATCAACTATTTTTGAGCTCTGGATGGTCTTCTTCCGGTTAACAGGATTCCGTTATTATGCCGGAATCTCCTGAATAGGATTCTTTTGACCGTTATTGCGTTTTTTTACTTCTCTGCTTTATTTTTTCGGCAATATCTACTCCAAGCCTCTTGCATTCCTGAAGGTCCTTGTCCGTGGGCTTGTGAAGGATCCTGAGTACGGGGTCTATAACGGTCATCCCCAGTTCCCTCATCTTTTCTGCTATCATTATGGGCGCTTCCCCGCTCCACCCGTAAGACCCGAAAGCAGCTCCCAGCTTGCCCTGCGGGTTGATGGAAACAAGGGTCTCATTCATAAATTTCTCCATGGGCAGCAGCATCTTGTAGTAAAAAGTCGAAGAACCAACCGCAATCGCTTCAGCTTCTTTGAGTTCTTCAGGCTTTACATCATAGAAACTGACGACCTTTACGTCCACATTCTTTGACTCTATCCCGTTCCCTATTGCTTCAGCCATATCCTTTGTATTCCCTGAGGTACTCAGATAAACTACTATTGCTTTCAACCTCTCTCCTCCTCTAGCAATAAATTATGATACCAGTGCAGTTCCGGACAAGGAGAGCAAAAACCGGCACTTGCGTATCTAAAGCTCAGAGATGGAAGGTACAACCCTGGCTTTCTCGCTCCCCAATTCGACATTATTTATAAAATTTGTTGTAACTATTCAGGGTATAGTTAACGGCGCTCTCTTGAGCGCCGCTATAATACCCTCCAAAACAGGTAATCCGTTCTTTCTAATTGTAGAGATGTAAGCTCTAATTCTGCAGAAAGCTTCCGCTCCTTGTATAGTTCTGAAAGTTCCTGATATTTTCTGCTGTAATTTCATCATCCTGATATCTCTTTCTGCTTGATTATTCTCAAACGGAACTTTCAAATCTGTCAGGAATCTCAGAATATTTTCTTTGTGTTCTATAAACCTATCTAGCAGATTCCTTGCTTTTGTTTTTGGATTTTTTCCACGTTTTCCTTTCTTTTCAGGATTTAGAGATTGTGGATTTTCTTCAATTCCTTTAATTATGATAGCATCGAACCTTTCTTCCAATGCTTTAATTTGCTCAAAATCCAGTTCTTTGACTTGATCCTTGCATTCGTCGGTATACTTTTTCATCTCAGTGAGCAATTCATTCATTTCTTTAGCCCACTGCTGTTTATAGTTCTCTTCAATTCCAGTAAGTTCTCTCTGTAAATGAGCATTACAGAGAGCATGATCACAGTCATAAACGTTGTAAGGTTTCCATCCGTCGTGAACTGCTACTCCCTTAAACTCCGGAAGAATACCCATAGCGTCTATTGCTTCTGCTCCTCTTTTTGAGTGAGGTAAATAACAGGTGTATTTCTCATTAGAAGCTACATGAAGCCAGTGTCGTTTTCCTTCGATCTTCATACCAGTTTCATCAAAATGGACAACATGAGAAATCATTAATTTCTCTCGAATAATGTTTTCAAAACACTCTAAATTCTGGAAACATTCTTTTTCTGCTCTAATTATCGTAGCAGGACAGATTTTTATTCCCATTATGTCCTCAAAAAATTCGGAAATTCTTTCATAGGGGATAAAATGGTGATTTTTACAGTAAATAGCTGAAGCTAAAATATTTGGACCATACTGAACTGGATATTTAACTGATTCAGGAAAAACAGCTTTATTTATTTTTCCACAGTAAGGGCAGGTCTTTATCTGACTTTTGTGTTCTGTAACAATCAGATTTACAGGAGGAATATCAAAGACCTGTCTTTTCTCATAGGCTTCAACTTCAACATTCTCAAGAGTATGGCCACATTCTTTGCAGCAACTCAAAGAATGTTCTATTACCTACTCAGGATGATCAACCATTTCAAGAGTTGTTCCTGGATGACCATCTTGACCTCCAGGTTTTTTGCCACTCTTTTTACGGAGACTCTTGGGGTTAGGTTTCTCCTTGATAAAAAAATCAGTAGAAGGAGGGCGACTGCTGTTACGACTGTTTTGGTTTAAACGAGATTCTAATACCTTTACACGTTCTTCGAGTTCAGCAATACGAATAGATTGTTCTTCTATGATAGTCTCAAGCCTCTGGATTACAGAAATTACAGCTTCAGGACCAGCGTCATAAATGATAAGAATCTCTTCACGTGTAAGCATAATAACGAAAGGAAATAGGATTCAATTTATATGCAATTTTTCCTCGAAAAGAGGAAAAATTGTAGCCTTTCAAAGGCTCTACCTGAATAGTTACAATTTGTTTTAAATAAGGATTTCGTCATCTTAACTAAGGTTCAGTTTTCGCTGGAGGTTATCATATAAAGTCTGCCTCTATCCGTATAGGGGCTATATAATTTACAACCTGCAGGGCGATGCTTTCAAGGAAATTGCGGACATTATGCGGAATCCTGTCCACAGTATGGGAGGCAAAATTCAGGCTGCCTATTACCTCGCCCCTGTGTTTCATAGGGATTACTGCGACTGCAGTGATCTTTTCTTTCCTTAACATGCCTGCCATCTCTTCCGCAAAAAAGCTCAGTTTATATACCGGCTTCTCAGTCCAGACCTGTTTTGCTTCCGGAGAGTCCGCCCTGTATGCATAAACTTTTTCTACAAAGTCGGAAGAAAGCCCCCTGTGTGCTACAATGTTGATCTGGTCAAGAAGCTCGTCTTTAAGATATATGCCCCCTGCATCTATTTCCTTTATCCTCAGACAGGAATCAAGAATAAGATTAAGCATAGACTGGAGGTTCCAGGTGCTGCTCAGGGCTATACTGAGTTCCCTCTGAATCTCGAGCATTTCCCGGGCTTCTTTTCTTTCTGTGACGTCAACGACTATTCCCTGGAAGTGAGTAACAGTGTTTTTACTGTCCCGCTGGATGTATGTCCTTTCTTCAACCCAGCGAACATTTCCGTCTCCTGTAATTATCCGGTATTCCATTTCAAAAGAGTCTAACTCTTCCCTGACAGCGCGTGCAAGGCTTTCAAAGACCGAATTGATATCTTCTTTGTAAATTATATCTCCATAGAGGATCTTTCCCGAAGTGAAGTCTTCCACACTGTATCCAAACTGTGTTATATTTTCCGAAACGAACTCCACAGGCCAGTTTTCCGTATTCTTCCAGAGAAAAGCTACTGCTGAACTTTTATTGACTATCGTTTTCAGAAGCTTCTGCATTTCCAGGGATTTTCTCAGAGCTTCTTCAATTTTTTTCCTGGGGGTTATATCCAGCACTATTCCCTGAAAGCAGGTAACACTCCCGTTTCCGTCCCTCTGAATGAAAGTCTTCTCGTTAACCCAGCGAAGGTCTCCGGCTTTTGTTAAAATTCTGTATTCGGAATTGAAGCTTACTTCCCCTTTCTGGATATGCCTCTCAAGCTCTCCTTCAACCCTTTTCAGGTCATCGGGATGTATTATTTTCCCGTAAAGGATACCCTGCGATATGAAATCGCTGGCTGTGTATCCGAACTGTACAATATTATCAGAGACAAAAGTTGCAGGCCAGTATTTTTCATTTTTCCAGAGGAAGACCACTGCAGGACTGTTGTTGATTACCGCAGTTAGCACTTTCTGCATTTCCAGGGCTTTTTTCAGTTTTTCTTCACTTCTTTTCCTCTCTGTGATATCGAGTACAACACCCTGAAAGTGGGTTACTTTTCCTTCCTGGTCTCTTTCAATAAAGCTCCTTTCATTCACCCAGCGTATTTTCCCGGCTTTTGAAAAAATCCTGTACTCCATGCTGAAGTCCGGAGCTCCCGTCAGAATCCTTTTTTGAAGCTCCTCACCAACTTTATTCAGGTCTTCGGGGTATATGATGTCTCCGTACAGTACCCTGCCCGAGATAAAATCCTCCACGGTATATCCGAAGTTCACCACATTTTCGGAAACAAACTCTGCAGGCCATTTTTCCTCGTTTTTCCAGAGAAATACCACTACCTGACTGTTATTGATTATCGTTTTCAGAGCCTCTTCCCTCTCCAGGGCTGCATGGAAGGCTTTCCCCCTTTCGCCGCCTGCAACATCTGCTGAATCGGGATACCTGTGATTTTTTTCTTCATATCCTGTATTCTTATCGTTCATCTTCTTCCAGCCGCCTGGCAAAGAGGTTCTAAATGATTTACTTACAGATGTTTTCAAAGCAGCAGACTGCCTGACTGCAAATCCGCATGTGTCCTGATTCACAGGTTTGCATGTCTGCAGGTCAGCTCCTGGTTTCCTATTCGCCTTTTTTATATAATTTGGTTTTTATCAAATATCAGTTTTTTTGGTTCTGGAATTTCCTCAAGTCTGGCTGCATTCTGCGAATTAGATAAATATTTATATCAAAATAGCCGGGCTTCTTCAACGCTGCCTTTTCTTTCTGTATTTCTTTTTGGCATCTATAGAAACTTATTTATAGTATAAAAAAGGTAATAAGATTCCGTATTCCGTGTATGTCCCGGAAAACTGTGGATTCGCTCAATCTTTCATGAACCCTTTACGAACCCCATCAGGAGAATAGCAATATTCTATCCGGATACTTGCCGACCAAAAGCGGAACCAACAGGATTTCAGGAAATGCCCGGAGTGCAGTAAAAACTGCAAACATGGAATACAAAAAATGGCAAAAAATCTGAAAAATGGCAAAAATAGCGAAAAGCCAGGAAATGGCAAAAGTGTATAAAATGGCGAAAAGTCTAAAAAATGGCAAAAAATAAAAAAATGGATAAAGTCAAAAAAGGCTAGAGCAAAAATAGTCCAAAAACCTAAAACCTCCATAAAAGGATCTGCAGTAAGGTTTTGAGGGATACCTTACTGTGATCCTTTTATTTCAAAATCATTTGTCCGATTGGATTAATGAGTTATATTTTTCATTAGTTATATTCTTCATTAGTTATATTTTTCATTAGTTATATTCTTCATTAGTTATATTTTTCATTAGTTATATTCTTCATTAGTTATATTTTTCATTAGTTATATTCTTCATTAGTTATATTCCTGCTCTTAGCTATTCTTTTTACTATTTATATGCTGAGTTTTTTCCTGTAATCAGGGAAAAAAAGTCTAATCTCCTCTGAACAAAAGTTTGTGAAAAAAAAGCCATATTTTTAAAAACATGATAAAAAACATACATGTGAAAAATAAACTCGGTGAACGGGTACAGCCCCTGGTGGCTAGATGTTGTGGCGGGTGTTGGTGTGATCTTGTAAATGTGTAGTTAGGGGCAGGCCCGTTCACTATGCTAAAATCAACATCAATGACTGGCTATATAAATATTTGGATATTATTATATTTAATTTCCGTTTTGTGATAGTAAATCTCCATTTTGAGGCTTTAACAGGGGTAATTTTTCCAGATTTTGTCCTTTTTATGTCCTTTTATTGTTAAACCAGAACGTTGCAACAGGAGGTCTTATCCCAGCGACACACTGTTTAATTTTTATTCCGTTTTATAACTTTCAGGTAACTCTCCCAGCCTCTTTGCAGTTTTTCTTCCCCAAGCTGTTTATACTATGAAGTTTTTTCCTATCTATACATTATCTATCTGTACATTATAATGGATTACGTTCATACTTTTCAGTGTCAAGATAACAAAGAGAGACTAACAGGAGATTCATTATGAGAAGTGCCATTATCAAAGAGGGGCCCGAACGTGCCGCAAACCGTTCCCTTCTGAAGGCAACAGGGGTCACGGACGCGGAAATGAAAAGGCCGTTCATAGCGGTTGTCAATTCCTGGAACGATATAATTCCTGGTCACATTCATCTGAACAAACTTGCTGAAGCTGTAAAGGCAGGAATCAGGAATGCCGGGGGAGTTCCTTTCGAGTTCCACACCATAGGGGTCTGCGACGGGATTGCAATGGGGCACGAGGGTATGAAATATTCTCTCCCAAGCAGGGAGGTTATAGAGGACACTATCGAGCTGATGGTCAGAGCCCACCAGTTTGACGGCATGGTCCTTATCCCCACATGTGACAAAATCGTTCCCGGGCACCTTATGGCAGCAGGCAGGCTTGACATTCCTGCAATCGTTGTAACAGGAGGGCCTATGCTCCCCGGATATGTGGACGACAAATATACTGACCTTATTTCAGTCTTTGAAGGTGTCGGCGCCTTCAGGGCAGGCAAACTTTCCGAAGCTGAGCTTGAAAGGCTTGAAAACCTTTCCTGTGCAGGAGCAGGGTCCTGTGCCGGGATGTTCACTGCAAACACAATGGCATGTATGACCGAAGCCCTCGGATTGAGTCTGCCAGGGTGTGCAACTGCACATGCCGTTGACGCAAAAAAAGTTCGCATCGCCAAGGAGTCCGGAGAGCGCATTGTTGAGCTTGTAAAACAGAACATAACGCCAAGGAAGATCGTCACTTACAAATCCTTTGAAAATGCCATAATGGTCGACATGGCAGTGGGAGGGAGCACAAATACAACCCTTCACCTTCCTGCCCTTGCCCATGAATTCGGGCTTGAATTGCCTCTTGAAGCCTTTGACGAACTGAGCAAGAAAACGCCCCACCTTATTTCCCTGAGGCCCGGAGGTCCCAATTTCATGCTCCATTTCGATCGGGCAGGCGGGGTCGAAGCAGTTATGCAGAGGCTTTCTTCCAAACTCCACCTTGACCAGCTTACGGTTAACGGCAAAACCATCGGAGAAAACATCAGCGAGCTTGAAATAATCAACCCGAAACTGAATGAAGAGATCATTAAAACTCTGGAAAACCCAATTCATGCAGAAGGAGGGATTGCAGTTCTCAAAGGCAGCCTCGCTCCCGATGGTTCGGTTGTAAAACAGGCTGCAGTTGACCCGAAAATGCGCGTACATACAGGACCTGCAAAAGTTTATGATTGTGAAGAAGACGCCATGAAGAGCATTCTTGCAGGAGAGGTTAAACCGGGAGATATTGTCGTCATCCGTTACGAAGGCCCCAAAGGCGGTCCGGGTATGAGGGAAATGCTCGCAGCCACAGCCGCAATCGGAGGTATGGGCCTGCTGGAATCCGTAGCTCTGGTGACTGACGGGAGGTTCTCCGGAGGCACAAGGGGACCATGTATAGGGCACGTTTCTCCTGAAGCCAGTGAAGGAGGCCCTATAGGCCTTGTAAAGGACGGAGACCTTATTGAAATCAATATTCCGGAAAGGGTATTGAACCTGAAAGTCTCTGAAGAAGAGCTTGAAAAGCGCAGATCTGTCTTTAATCCACCTGAAAAGAAAGTCACAGGTTACCTTGCAAGGTACCAGCGTGCCGTCCATTCCGCAAACACGGGCGGGATAGTGGACTGAGACTTTTCAATACTGCGTTTTCAGGGAGGTAAAAACCTCCTTTTTCCCTTTTTGAATTTAGCCCTCCTTTTTTTAAATAAAGGCAGTCAATTTCAGGTAACCCGTTTCAGGCAGTTCTTTCTGGACTCTTTGTTTTCCTTACTTTTTATTTACAGGGTCTTAATCTGTCAGTTTTCTAATCAGGGGGCACTATTTGCAGAGTTAAATATGTCTTCTGGAAACGTTTATAGTGCCCAAGGACCATCTTTTATATTGGCTTTTAATTCAAATCCAATCGTGCAATCGTTTTATTGAAAATATACTGAGAAATTCGGGAGGACGAGATTCTGGAAGTAGAGGGGTTGTGTTCAATCTGCGGGCGCCCTGCTAAACTTCATACATGCCATTTATGCGGAAGGCCTGTATGCAGCCAGTGCATGGATCATAAAAAAGGCGTCTGTATCAAATGTGCAGGCGGAAGGGAAGGTTCCTCACCTGTCTCTGAAGACCGCGAATTCAAATAAATCCGTAACTATCTGAAAGCCAGAAATAAAGTATCAATTAAGCTAATCAAATAAGAGCAGGATTTTTGAAGGAAATAAACAGGATTTTAAAGCCTTCTCTGGCTTATGTTAGCTCACCAGCCGTGAATTTCTCCTTCTGGCTCTTCCTCATCGCGGTAAAAACGAAATTCTTTTTTATCGGGATCTTCTACGAATACAAACTTTTCTTCAATTCCCACTTTTGCAAATGCAAGAGCATCATCTCCATTCCTTATAGCCGGCAGTATATCCACATCCACATGGTCCTGGATGCTGCTCTCCGGAAGAAAAGCCGTAATAATAAACCAGTCAATACCGCCCGTGTAACTGCTGCTTACATACCGGCTTTTGTCTGGCTGAATCTTCGTAGCCTTCTGATGCATTTCGCTCCCGTCAGCTCTGTAAGCCACAAACCGAATTATGTGCTTTGTTTTATTTTTAATTATAGCCATTACCCCTCTCCCTTTACTGATCCGGTGATATTTTTCCATTTTAAGGAATTTATATATTGAATCTACTTCCTGGAAGTAAATACTTTTTGATTCAAAGTTTTTATAAGTTGTTGGCCTCCCGAGTCCCGCCTCGGGAGGGCGGTGTCCTTTTCACTCGCTTCGCTCGCTCAAGAGGACTAGTTTCCGGGTGTTTTCTCTAAGCTGAATTCAGGAGGACTAATCTATGATAAATAAAGGTGGGCTTCTCAAGGGGTAGTAAAAAAAAGTATTTACGATTAATTTTGACCTGTGAATCCTTATTTGCCATGCCAGACTGTTCTCTGCCTTTTTATATTCCTGCTTTTTTACTTTCTGGCAGCCCGCCGGACAAGTTTATGGAGTCAATTTATTTGCCCTGTGGACTAAAGCCGGTTTTCCTGAAAAAGAAACTTATTTTCACTCAGGATTCCAGGCTTCGATTCAGGGGTGGATTAAACTGCTTTCTGGATATCAATCCGTATTTTAATAAATTAAACGAGAAAGTTAATTGGGTGCCTTTCTACTGGCTCTATATCAAGGTCGGCTACGGCTTCGGCAATCATAATATCGCTCATAGCAGCCATGGGAAAGATATATTCTGCGTACTCTATAGGGCCATAGAGGATGAAATCTCCGGCTGCAGCCTGCTGGAGGCAGGTAGAGCCTATGTCGCAGATCTTATACAGGACAGGGTCTTTTTCTTTCTGGCGGTTCAGCCAATTCCAGGCCGAGGGGGCGTTATGGATTCCTGAGCCTGTGGGATGGCCCCATTTTGCTTTTGCGGCAATCGTCATTCTGAGGGCTATTCCGGCTCCGTTTCCCATGGGGGTTATGCTCGGGTCTATAAGTTTGTTTACTATCCCGCACCTATCTGCAATTGAGAGAAGGCCTTCTTCTAACAGTCCTGCACCTGTCTCGAGCATTTCCATTCTGCCCTGAAGGGAGGAGTCTTTGGCATTGAAGCCCAGGATAATGGAACTGTCTATATCGGATTGTTCAAGGGCTTTTATTTCCGATGTGTTTATGCTCATATTTATGGAGTTATATACTGCCCTGTCCGCAAGCCCGATCTCACTCACGTATCCGGCAGCATGCGCACGTACAGGCCCTTCGGGAGAATCTATGAGAAAAGGAGAATCCGAAACCTCTGCAATAAAATCAATATAACGCGTGATACTCTCTGCGGTTGTGCCAAAGATGTGAACCATATGAGGGTTTCCGGTAGTATCCGAACCCGACTCTTGCAGATTTACGAGTTTTTCGGCAGCATCCCTGTCAAAAAGACCTTTTGGGGCGTCTTCGACAATCTCGTGCCTGTTGTAAAATATGGTCCCTGCAAGTACGGTAGGGAGTTCTCCAGGTTGTCCGCCCACTTTTATTCCTGCAATATTGGCAATTTCCTGCTCTTTCTGGAACTTAAACATTTTTGCACCCTCGAAATCCACGTTTATAAAAAATAAAAAATCATTGAAGTTTTAAATTTATTGATGTTTAAAATTTATTGAGATTTAGAATTCACTTTTATTGACCCGGGACTTCTCTTTATCCATTATTTTTTCAAAAGATCAGAGGTTTTCCGCAGTATAGATTATTCCTGCTTTTGAATCCATTACGAATTCCCCTGAAATTATTACATCTCCTGAAGTGGGGACTGCAAAAGAAGTCTGCCTTTTTTTAGGAGCGCAGACGAGCATGGGCTCTTCAGGGTACGCTTCTCCTTTATCCCTGTAGTCCTCAACAATCCTCCTGATCTCTTCAGGGTCATTCAGCCCAATTCTATTGAGAACTGTGACCTGCTGCTGGAAGCGTTCGACTGCAGTTTCGGATATGTTTTCTATAAAGGGAATTGCTCCCTGTGAACCGGTAATCCTGCCCTGTTCATCAATTCCGTTTGCATGGATTGCGAGGAGAGAATGCCCTGCCAGGTGGCCTCTTGACTCGGTTCCGCAGACCAGGACGTACCTGATATTGGAGTTTGAAATTACATTTACTATTATCTTTTCTACTCCCAGGTTTTCGGTTTTTGAACTGCCCCAGATAGCAGCATCAGGGCAGGCATCAAGGTGGCTTGCAAGAGTTACCACTGCAATTCTTGAATCGGTTTTTCCTGTAACATAGTCCCCTTTTACTGGGGGCCAGTTTTCTGCGATAAGCTTCAGTGAATCACCTTTTTTCTTTCCTTGTTCAGGTGGGACAGCGCACTTGCGAGCATAATGGCTTTTGTAAAATGCCCGCCAACCCTTGATGTGTCCACAAATACGTAATCGTCCATCAGAACAGGTGCTCCAAGCCCGTCACCTCCACCAAGGAAGGCAACTGTCCGGAAAATGAGGTTGCCCGAAATTCCGTCAGGAGCGATGATGAAGTTAGATTCTTTTACGGCATCTTCAATAAGGATTGTGTAGTGTTTGGTGTTAATTCCAAGTTCCAGAGCTCTCCCTGTTATAAATTCCCCGTCTGCGAGAGTCCTGTCCACACGTCTGTCCCTTCCTATATCTCCCATCCTTCCTCCGGAAAGAACTCCTACGGCAGGCTCGACTCCCAGCCTCCTGATGTGCTCTGCGCCAAGCGTGATCATTCGAAGCTTGTCCGAAATCGTGTTTCCTTCATCTATTCCGACAGGAGCGAGGAAAAAGGGTGTCCCGTCTGCTGTCAGGAGAAGGGCAAGCCTGCAAATCCTTTTCATTCCAAGGGCTTTTTTAAGGCTTGAAAGGGTTCCTGATGCTTTTGCAGTGCCTCTTATTACTGCATCCACCTTTCTTGAAACCAGGAGTTCTGAAAGGACTTTTTCGGGGTCCTCGGTATCTATAACCTCAAGCCCGGTTCCTATTTTATCGATTTCCTTTTTACTTCCTACAAGGACTACCTGTGCATATCCCAGTTCCTGGGCTTTCCATGCACTCTCAAGAGTCTTGTGATTGGGGTCTCTTATTCCCATAGCCACTCTTGCTCTGTTCGCCCGGGCTCGTGCTTCGATAGCTTCAAGGAGGGCATACATGCCGTTCTTTTCCATATCTATCCAGCTTTTATTTAATGCTTAAGTAGTTCAAAGAAAAACAAACACACATATTAATTAATTTTGCCCCTCCCGAGTTCCGTCTCGCCCGAGTTCCGTCTCGCCCGAGTTCCGTCTCGGGAGGACGGTGTCCTTTTCTCTCGCTTTGCTCGCTCAAGAGGACTAATTTATAGTTGACTTGCTCAGGAGGTCTAATTATAGTTGACTTGCTCAGGAGGTCTAATTATAGTTGACTTGCTCAGGAGGTCTAATTATAGTTGACTTGCTAAGGAGAGCTGGTTTATAGATAGTTGATTTCTTTTAAGTTGGAGGATTGAATTATAAGTTATTTATCCATGAAAGGTTTGAGGAAATTGTAAAACAGGGGGCAGGGGTCATTTTAAAAAAATTAAAACATATAAAGTTAATAATGAGTTCTCTTTTTATTGGTATGGTTTAAGATGATGTCGGCAATTGAATGGGCTGAAAAATACCGACCCCGGACCCTTGGAGATGTCGTGGGGAACAGGAAGGCAGTGCAGGATTTGAGAAAGTGGGCTGAGGAATGGCAGTCCGGGATTCCTGAGAAAAGGGCAGTGATTCTTTACGGGCCTGCAGGGATAGGGAAGACTTCAAGCGCTCACGCACTGGCAGGGGATATGGAATGGGAGGTTATAGAGCTCAATGCAAGCGACCAGAGGACTGCAGGTGTTATTGAGAAGATAGCCGGCTCAGCAGCGTCAATGAATACTTTTTTTGGGGGTAAGCGGCTCATTATACTTGATGAAGCTGACAATCTCCACGGGACTGCAGACAGGGGCGGGATGAAGGCTATTTCCGGGATCATAAAATCCACGCTCCAGCCGATAATACTTATTGCAAATGATATTTACGGGTTAACTCCCACAGTCCGGAACATTTGTCTGGAAATTAAGTTTGGGTCCGTGCAGAGCCGGTCCATGGTTCCCGCTTTGAAGAAGGTCTGTGAATCTGAGGGAGTCTCCTGCAGCCAGGAAGCTGTCCTGCAAATTGCAGAAAATGCGGGCGGAGACTTCAGGAGCGCTATCAATGATCTTCAGGCTGCAGCTAACGGGAAGAAGGCTCTCGAAGCTGAAGATATCAGCACTGCAGGCAGAGATGTTAAAGAGAATATCTTTAAGGCGATGCAGAAGATCTTTAAAAGCACTGACTGCAAAAGGGCTCTTGAATCCGCATACGGGCTTGATGAGAGTCCTGAGGATCTTGTGCACTGGATAGACGAGAACCTGCCAATCCAGTACGCGCGGAAGGATGGCGACCTCGAAGATATAAAAACGGGTTTTGGCTACCTTTCAAAGGCTGACATTTATCTCGGGCGCGTGAAGAAACGCCAGAACTACAGGATGTGGAGGTATGCCAGCATGCTCATGGTCTGCGGGGCTGCCCTTTCAAAGACAAGACCGTATCCTGGCTTTATTAAGTACCAGCAGCCTTCACTCTGGAGAAGGCTCGGGCAGACCCGTTCCAGGCGTGATATGCGGGATAATATTGCTTCAAAGATCGGGGAGCACAGCTTTGAGTCGATGCATTATTCCAGGAACAACCTTTTAGGTTTTTATTCAATATTGTTAAAGGATGAGGCGTCTGCTGTTGAACTTACTGCAAACCTCGGGCTTGAGCTTGAAGAACTGATGTACCTTTCAGGAAGCGCAAAGGTCAGCAAAAAACTTCAGAAAATTTACGATGAAGCCCAGAACCTTCTGGAAACGAAAAGGGATAGAACTGAAGAACAGGAATTTTTTAAGGCTCCTGCTCCTGCGGCAGATGATAAACAGGCAACTCTCCACTGTCCGGTTAATATTCCTGAAAAAGAAGGGAACGCTTCAGCCGAAAAACCCGAATCTCCCGGTCCCCAGTCTCCGGAAAGAAAGCAGAAAACCCTTGACCTTGGATTTGACACACCTCAAAAGCTTCCTGAGAAAAAAAGGTCTTCAGAAATGAAATTGCCTGAAAATCCTGAGCCTGCAGAAAATAATCTGTTCTCTCTTTCTGAGCCTCTGCCCGAAAAGGGTCCAATTCCTGACTTCGCAGGGAAAAAGTCCCTTCCTGAACTCGAAGAAGAGAAGCCGTCTCTTTCACCGTTAAAAAAGATGAGTCCGGCCAATAAAGAAGCTTCAAAACAGGGAGTGAAACAGGGAGCATCTGAAAAAGGTTCGCCTGCTGCAGATACGCAGGGAGGCATGGAAGATGGTTCGAAAAAAGCCGAACCTAAAAATCAGAAAACACTTTTTGACTTTTAAAACACTTTTTGAGTCTTAATTTCTTTCTTAAATAATAATCAATTCACTCATCCATAATCAACCAATTAATCAACCAGCCAATTAATCAACCAGCCAATTAATCAACCGATTATAAACCAGTTAATCAATTATTTCCCCTGTGGTTCTACAGTCAAGAAAGTGTTTTTCATTTTTTACTTTTCCAAGCCCTGTTAACATCAGAACTAAATTTTCATTGCCAGTGTAATTATATAAAATATCTATGAGTGTATTATGCAAATTCTCACTTATACAGAAGAGTGTGAGGATTTTTGTGAGCGGAATTACGGGGTTGACTTTTAATGAAAAAGAAGTTGCTGGTGTGTTTGGGAAGTTTGGACTGGAATCCGCTCACAAATATCACTATGCAACTTCCGTTATAAATACTTTTTTAATATATTTAGTATATCTCATCCCTGTTATATTTGCCTGGTCATTTGTCAGATGTTTCCCTGATTTATTTTACAGATTTACCGGAATCGCAAAACATAAATGATTTTTCTGTACTTTTCCGGCTAAAAGTGACTGAGTGGAAGAAGTTATTGCTACAGGGCGGGGTAAGGCTAAGTAAAACTTGAGTAATTGAGGTTGATAAAATTCGGGTAATTAAAGTTGAGTAAAACTCGAGTAATTGAGGTTGATAAAATTCGGGTAATTAAAGTTGAGTAAAACTCGAGTAATTGAGGTTGATAAAATTCGGGTAATTAAAGTTGAGAAAAACCCGGTTAACATTAGGAACTAATGAGATAAAACGGGATAGTGTTAAACAAAGTTGAGAAAAAAGCCGTTAGAAAAGTTGTGAGCGGGTTTGGGGAGTTTGGGGAATAGTTGGGGGGAATAGTTGGGGGATATGGGTTTGGGGTTATACTATGGAAAAGAGACCCGCTCACTTAGCATCAGTAATCATACATCCTATAAATAACTTTCGATTATATTCCACTTAATTTATAATTACAGTCTTATTGTTAAAATTTTATATAATAGTGTCTTATGATGGTGTTTTTATAATCTACTTTCCTCCCGGTAAGAAATCCGAACACTCATTCACATTAAAAGAAACATAGATAAGAATTAGTAGTACTGATCATTGATTCTCAAGATGGTTAAAAGAACACGATAAAATGATTTAAAAGGACAGAGAAAATCTTTCAGGCAACAGGCTCAATAAGCTAATATAAAAATTGGTATGAAGATGATATCAATGAAGCTGGTAAGAATTATTATGAAGGTAGTAGACTGAATAAAGCTGATTTAAGAATTAGTATGAGCGGGTTGGGGAGTATGAATTGGGGGTGTTGGGGTTATCTTACAAAAGAGAGACCCGCTCACATATTACATCATGCTAATCTCTTATAAATATATTTTGCTTGTATGTATTCTTGCTTAAAAAGTGTTGAAAGATGGCTATTAAATGCAGAACTTTTCACACGCATGCTGTGCTGTATTAATTTCCTGCTTCTTTTCTTCTCCTTGCCAGCCTTTTTATGGCGGTATGTGAAAATTAACTGGTATATAACGATTTCTGATTTGTGCTGATTTTTGACAGTTTTCTCCGAACAAAAGACATATATATAACTAGTGACATGTTGGACTTGCATTTCAAGCGGTTGCCTTTAAGGCTATCATAAGGAATGTTATTAGCAGCAAACTGGGCTCGTGGTCTAGTCGGTTATGACATCGCCTTTACACGGCGGGGATCCTGAGTTCGAATCTCAGCGGGCCCACTTTCTGTTTCTTCCTTGTTTTCTGATTTAGAGGTTTTATAGACCTCCTTTTCTAAAGCTTCTATTCTTGCTTCAAGGTCAGATTTCACTTCTGATTGTGTAACTTTAAGTTCACAGTTCAGCTCTTCATCCAAAGAAATCACATAAACAGACTTACCGTTTAATTCCGTTTTGAAAACATAAGCTGTTTCTCCGGCAAGGTTTATTTCAGATTGTGGGAGCCTTACTAAAGGATATGTAATCTCTGGTTTTACCTTATGTTTCATGACTTTGGATTTTCCCAGTAATTTCATTCTTCTACCTCTATAATATCAAACAAAAGGTTACTAAATATTTATGTAACTTTGCATTTTCTGATATATGATTAGAATTTGGAGGTAAAAACTAATTTTTAACAACCAAGCCTATTGATAGTTAGGTATCAATCTGTAGGGTCAGACACCCGTTCCCTTCGGTCACTCCCTACCGCCATGCCTACAGGGTAAGGGCTGGAAAGTGTCGGATAAGTGCCGGGAAGAGGGAGTCAATAAACTCCACACTTCCAGAAGTTCGGGCAGTCCTCACAGCCTATAAAGTTGTTAACCTTCTCATAAACAGTGTGGCAGGGTATAGGGGGATAATCCTTTTTCATTATCTGCCCGATGTGGTACAGGGTTTTTTCTTTGTTATAGTCCGGCTGAGTTTCAAAGAACTTGCAGATATCTCCGGGTTGCATCCCTGCGCTTATTAGCTCCCTTGCTATGAATACGCGGGTGAAGTTTCCTGCATCTCCCTCACCGTGTAACAGCATCTTAGAAGCTGTTAAAACGCAGGGCTTAACCTTGTACTCTCCTATGCTTACGGTGTTTACTGTGGGATTCTCTGTGGCTCTGGCGGCTTTCTTCCGAGCTTCCTTCGCTTCGTCTACATAAGCCTTGTAACCTGCAATATCAATGAATTTTATCTCAAGGTTTGAAATCTTCCGAAGAAACTTCCCACCCTGCATTATCTTCGACTTCTGCCCGCTTTTAATTCCGAGGGGTAGCTTAACAAAGTTCCCGAACTCGTCCGGGTTTATGTGCTCCTGCTTCGGGAATACCTCTATATCAGTATTCGGCTTATATCCCAATTCCCTTATAATGTCCCTGCCAAAAGCATAAGCGGCTGAAGCGTCCACAGGTTTAAGGAATATCCAGAAGTGATAAGAGTGCTCCCTTCCTGAAAGTTCCAGAACAAAAGGAATGTTCAACTTATTCAGGAATTCCTCAAGCTGTCCTTTCTGCTTCTCTGCTTCCTCTATACAGGCTTTTATCTCTGCCTTTGTTGCTTCCGGCTTAGGGTGTGCATCCACATCGAAACAAAGCCATTTTACAAGATTGGTATTGTTGTCGATCTGGTAGCCTCCTATAGTCATTTTCCCGGAAAGGTGGTCTTTAATGTCTTTGCTGGAAATGCTCTTTTTTACATCAAAATATCGAGTTGTTACAGGGTTATAAAGTTTATAAAGATCTTCCCTGTTAATGATTAATTTGATGAATTCCTCGTTAACTGTGTAAACTTTGCTCTCAAAATCGGAAAAACCGTCTATAATATTACATAGACGGTTCTTTGAATTTAGAAAGACTTTTTTAGACAGTTGACGGTGGTTTCCTGCATGGGTAACCATCTCTTCAAAGTTTTTGCAGTGAATTATTTTTGGTTGAGTAATTCCTGAACCTTCATATTCTATGGTTAATTTGTTCCTGCATCCGTTCCGGTGTTCCTCTATCCCGGTTATCTGCCTGTTAAATCCCCACTTAACACAGGCTCTTACATCGTCTATACAGCATCCAAGGGCGAATACTACAGAGGGGTTCTTTCCGTTTGGGTCTTTTACTCTGCTCCAAGCCTGCCATGTGTCGCAGTGTACCGACTCGTATAAAAGTTTTTTAGACTCATCTACTGTTTCGGTGATTGAGTCGAAGGCGTTTAAGGGTTTGTTTGCTATTCCTATAGCAATCATTATCCGGGCTTTCGCTGTTACTCCGATAGTATCCGAGCCTTTATAATAAATTACAGGGTGGGGCTTTCCTGCTTCCTTGAGTCCTTTTTCAATACTTCGGGCTTCCCTCTCGCTCAGTGCAATTATAAGGACTTCCTCGCCTTCGTAGGATTCCAGAATATCTATACATCTGCTGATAATTTCAGGGCGCATCTTATAGCGTGACCTGTCGCCTATGGCGTTATACTTCTTATTATCTGCAAGAATCAGCATTTTTTCATTATTGTTTGTCGGGTCACCTTGTCTGCCGAATGTGATTCTAAGAGGTGAGACTTTCCCAATAAAAAAATCTGAATAGTCCTTACTGCAAAAGGTAGCAGTAGTTAATATTATTCGCCTGCCTTCTCCCTGCATACTCATGGTAAAGTTTCTTATAGTGTCCACATACAAGAAATCGAGAGCGGATACTTTTATCTGAATAATCCCTCTATCCTTGATAGCATTGATAGACAGCTTCTGGCTTTTTCCGATTGCGTTAAATTGGAGAAGGGCTTTAACTTCCTCCATACTTAGATTATAGTCCTCTCTGTGCTTCGTAAGCTCGATAAGGTCTTTAATAAAGCCTGCTGTTTCCTTTCCTCTTGCGGCTCTCTCCTGTCCCTTGAAAGCTGGATTCTGATAATCAAGACTAAGGCGGTGGTTCCAGTATTTCGGACTCTCCGCGCCTCCGAGGACTTCATGAACTTTTATCTTAAAAGTGTCGTCCTCTGCTATTGCTTTCATTTGCTCTATAACGTTCTTGATATATTCGAAGTCCTGACAGGCAGAGTTATATTTATTAAAGTCTGTCCTGTATCCGTTTTTGCTGTCATAGACTATGTATTCCTGTTGCCTGCCGTATTGCAGTTCGTGGACTTCATCGAGGATAATATTCTTGCTTCCTGCAATACGGTTTAATATCTTTTCTGCGGTCGTCCCTTCCCGGAACATTACCGCAAGCTCTAAGGCGGCGATCTTAGCATAAGTTAATACGTATCCCTTTGCCTCTGGTCTTCTCTCCGGGGCTGTGATAGGACAGTAATCATAGTGCTCGCAGTCCTCGCACTTATCCGCAAGTGGCAGGTATTGCAATTCCTTAAGGTCGGGGTATTCTTCGCAGAGTTCCTGATTTTTTATACAGTTCATGTTAGATTGGATATGTATAACATCGAGTCCCGGCTTCTCACAGAAGTTTATAGAGTCCCTTACAATAGTCTCGTCCGCTATCTTATTTGTGGGAACTATACAAGTAAACTTTTCATCTCTGTTTCCCGATTCTGCGTTTAAGGAAGTTGTAGCTCCTGCCCTTGTGGTTTTAAAAACTTCTATATGTCCCTGTTGGAACATCTCGTATATTTCCCAAGCTGAAACAGTCCTTCTGTCCTGACTCTTCCGAGGACAGGCTTCTATAGGTTTCTGTGTTGGGTTTCTTTCACTTAATCTTTTCATCTTCATCATTTTTCCCGAAAACAAAGGGGGGAAACTTTTCACCATCAAGCGAAAAGACTAAATAGAAAAAAAGTAATAAATATTCCATTGTGAGATGGTTTTTAACTTACTCTTACTATTGAGTCAGTCCGCAGGAAGCAGTTTTAGGGTCGCCAAACTATAAAACTGTCTTCTGCCTTTGTTTTCTTTTTCTTTTTCTTTTGTTAGTTTTTGTTCTTCAGTTTGTACTTTCTCGGTTTGTCCCAGAGTGGACTGTTACATTTTTTATTCGCGCAGTTCTTCGGTGTTACGTTTGGGAACCTTTGCGGCCACGTATACCCGCACCGGTTGCACTTCAGGATTTTTATGTTTCCGCTTTCATAAACAACATTTTCCGGTTGCATACTAAGAACTCTAGGGTCAGCATATAAAAGGCAAACGCTCTTTTGAAAGAATTTAATACTCTGTGCATGTATAGCAATGTTAACTATTTATAACAAAATGTAAAACAAACTTTACATATTTTTAGACAGTTGAAACTCAAGAATTGAAAATTAATACTATACATGCCCTGGGCGTAAGCGATTTAATTTTTATAGATGGGGGCTGAATTAGTTTTATTAAATAGTATCTATTTAAATATCAATCATGTTTCTGTTTTCATAACAGAATAAAAAAGTAGCCGGTGTTAAAAACTGCTCATGTTATGCTTTTTAGTATAACAGGGGTAAAAAACAGTTAACAGTGTACTTATTATTCTCCCTTTCGTCACATACAATGTATTCTATTTAATCACAGGGCTTAGAGTCCTTCTTTTCTTAAATAAAGCATTTAAAACGGCTCTATAGCCTGCTTAGTCTGCTTTTGAGCCTTTTATTTTTCGGAAACATAAATCTTTACTGATAACGTTTTTATGTGTTCGGGTTCCCTTTCGGAGTTCCGAAGCTGTAAAAAGCAGTTACTGTATACTTTTCCTGGGTGGTTTTAGCAGTACTGTTAAGTTTTAGCTTTATTGACGACCTGGTACGCAGGTTTTTTGATAATAATCTGTTTTTCCTGCTGACATGGAGGTGACTCCACATTGAACACAGCACAAGTTGTTTCCTCCTTTGACCAGCAGTTTGTCTTCTACTCTGACTTCTACTCTGACTTCTACTCTGACTTCTACTCTGACTTCTACTCTGACTTCTACTCTGACAGGAAGACCTTACTTCTACTCTGGCAGGCGGTGCGGTGCTTCGCTCATCATAGAGATTTGATAATAATTCTCTCAGGATAGCATAGGGCTTAATTCAGGCTCTCTGTGAGGACTTCAGGACAGGACAGGACTAAAACCACTAAGGCACAAAATAAAAAAGGTCTTAAATCGCCTTAGAATCGGTCACTAATTTTCCTTGCAAAAAGGTCTAAAGACGGTAGATAATTGCTGATATACCATATGTATATATGATATATCTATCAGAATCTATCTATTTATCTATCTATATCATCTGAAATGGTTTTATCGTTTGTTTTTAATATTTTATACTTTATATTACTAATTGGAAAAATGAAGAATTATCCTGCTTACACCTACAGGATAGTTATTCCCTTGAAACATATATATGAAAGGCTTAAGGACGGCTACTAACTTTCGAAAGAAAGGGTTCTTAAGCCTGCCCTTTGTGGCTCACTCTTTTAAAATCTCTATTCTGTTCTCTTTGGTCTTTTTTCCCTTCCTGCCTGCATGGTCTTCTCTTTAGGCTGTTATACTGTTAGAGAGTAGTTGATTTTTGGATAATCACAATGGTGAACTTTCCCGTATAGGATAAAAAACTGCCCTTTCTGGATAATGGAAATGTCCCGGTCTGGCAGGATTCGATAAAAAGAAAGGTCATGCATATCAAAAGAATTCACATTCTTATTTTAGTTAAGCCTGAATAAAAGGCTGATTTTCGCCTCACTTCTTATAAGCTTTTAAGGAAGTCAGAACGAAAACAAATACGGTTAAATCGTGTCTCTCGCTATCGGTTACCATACTTCCTATGTGTATTTTTTGAGTGGCTTTTCATTTTCCCATGGCCTAAGCGGTGGAATACTGTACATTCCTGTATACTATGGAATAATTGAATTCAGAGAAGCATAGGTAAAACAGACAAAGTAAAACAATGAAGTATTTCCAGTAAATCAATGTTGTTTTATTTTTAAAGTATTTGTATTAGAAATACAGTATTTACTCAGTGGTTTATATGACAAATAAAAATTTAGTTTTTCAGTACAAGCATATTTTGAAACACGATGACAATCACACAGTAGATAATTTGTCTCATAAACAATTATATTTTAGGGATCCAGATGCATTTGAAGATAATGATGATTTCAATATCATGATATATGAGACTATGACGGAAGAAAAAATTATAGAATTGATCGCTTTGAAGAAGAAGTGTGATCCTTCTAAAGCAAATGAGATACTAAACGATTATGTAAATAATGGAACTGTAAAAAAAGAAGGGAATATTTATACCTACTATCAAAAAGTAAAAAAATTGACTAGAGTTTGCTGTTTTAGTAAAACATGTAATAGTCGTAAAATGTGGGAGAAGCATGCTGATAATCACCAAGGTATTTGCCTTTGTTTTCAGTATATCGAGGAAACGAATCCCGGAGACTACAATAAGTACATATTTACGCAACAGGGAGTAGTATGTCCACTTTATGACGTAATATACGTGCCTTCATTTAATGATCCGGATGCAATAGATATGTCAAATAATTATAGACACACCCAAGCATTTGATCGTGGACGTACAAAAAAAAACGATTATATATTCGAAGAGGAATGCAGAATAATCTATAGCAGGCACGTACTTGAAAATGATATACTTAATTATTTTGAAAGTGATCTAAGAGGAATCATTTTTGGCTCGAGGATAACCCGTGAAAATGCGGAATTAGTCTACAAAACTATACGAGAAAATTATGAAGTTACTGTAGAATTCTATAAATCGATAGAAACTTCAGACAGAGATACAGTTAAAATCGAAAAAATACCAGAGTTTGGTGAATATATTCAGAGCTTAACATAATTTGCAATTTATATCACACCGTCACTGTAGGTATAATGAAACAAATTGCAGACATTGAAAAAGTTTATAAGCATGTTTTCAATAATTTAGTAAATAGTTTGTTTTTAGCTAGTCCAATTGCTATAATAATTATATTTATTTTTGCATATATATATCAAACAGGGCCATTAAATTCATTATCATATTATAATTGCTTAATTTTCAGTGCAGAAACTTTTTTTTCATTTCCACATACACTGGAATATACACTCACAGGTACCTACAATTTATGTGCTTGGTTAGAAACTTGATCATAGAGCTTATCCCAAAACCAGTATTTATTCGACATCATAAGAATTTGAAAACTATTTTCTATATTACAAGAGTGATTGATTATTCCAAATTCCAGATACGGTGACATAGCTCTGAGTTTTGGGATAGGCTCGTGTATTAGTTATAACCCTCCCACAAAGTTCCTTTGGGTGATTCTTTTTCTACTGTACTGATCCATGCTCCAAGTTCGTTAAGGTGGTCTTGTATTTCTGTATCAGTCATGTCTTCTTCGGTAGCTTGGTCCCATAGATACTCCATATAGTTCCCTAGATCTTTAGGATAGTTTATTGAATCCTGATTTAACTGTTTATATAAGTTTGGAGCTCCAGTTTTATCACACACGGAAGTATCAAAGCGTGTTTGCAGATATTTTATGTCCCATCCATTTTCAATCTTTTCAATGCGATAATACATGTATCTATGATCTCTTCGAGAATATACTTTTAATTCAAATGTCATAAGTTTACCTCGCTAGTTGAAAATTCATTTTTTATATTATATGTTTTTCAAAAAAAAGTGATGTCCGGAGAGCCCTGTTTGTGATTACATCATCATTCTTGCGAGAACGACTGTAACCATAATGAGCTCTAAAAGCTCCCTTGGTTCAAACTCAATAGTCGTGATTTCACACTCCGAAGTTTATATGTGTTTTTTACTTTATGCGTTTTTTACTTCGAAGCATTAACATGCGCTTTTAGCTTTCTGCTTATAGCGTCTTCATGCGCTTCTTTCTGTCTCTTTGATGTCTTTTGATTTGATATCTTTTGATTTGATGTCTTTTGATATAGTTCATGTTTATTCGACATCCTATACAGAGACATTCAGGACTCTCTAGAGCAACAGTTTAGAAAAAGGGACCTGGGGTATATAAATTTAGTTTTTTCAATAAGACTCTGGAATACTTGAGGTATAAATTTTTTAAGTGGTTGAATTGAGGGATTCCCTCTTTTCCTTCCTTTCGTCCCTTCTCTTCTTATTGTAATTATCCTCTTTACATTTTTCACCACAGTACACTTTGTCTTTTTTGTTTGTGCTCTTTTTGGCTCGATAGTGGCTCTATTATAAGGCTCTCTATACTGTCTATGTGCATGTGTGGGTTATTCTTATACTCTTCTATCAGTGCCCTATATGGGCTTATACGTGCCTTTGTGCTAGGCTGTGCGGTGCTGTGTTGCTAAGATATGGCTCTGGAAGAGATTAGATTGAATCTTCCACAAGGAAGGATTACTCTCTATGGGAGTGGCGGGAATAGGTGCACAAAAATACTTTTATTTTTATCTTTATGCTATTTTAAATCGCATGTATATAATATATTTTCTTGAATGGGAACATACAAGGATGTGTGTGAAATCCTTATGGTGAGCCTGAGATTAAGCCAGAATTTGTATCTAAGATCTCTGATCAGATCAGCATAAAAAGTCCGGATGTTTTATCCTGCAGGGTCTGCAAGATCATTCCTCAGAGCCCACTGTTTTGGAATTATAATCAACTTTTCTTTTACTCTGTTTTTTCACTTTCAGTTCATATGTTCAAGTTAAGCCTTGTCTATTCATAGTAATTCTTTTCAATTATTTTTCCCACTTCATCTAAACATGCCGTTTTACTATATGTTTCTACTGATAACAAAACTTCTATGCCAATACTGCCACATCTAATCCAAGGTTGGTCTAACATTGTAACTTTTTATATAATGTTAAAACTGCCTCTTTTTTGTTTAAAAATTTCAGCCAGATTTCAGAGCAAAGAAAATTTCAGAAATACCGAATTCGGTTTTAAGGAAGGGGACGGAGCAACCGAATACATCGACCCAATGTTTCTGAGGCCTTTCTAATCAGGCCTTTTGATTCTTTTCATGTTGTGCTCGGGAGAAGGTGAATGAGTGGGAAGCTTTGGTTTCAAGTCAAAAGTAAAAATGTGTATGTTTTTACTGTAAAATGTAAAAATGTAAATTTACATGTAAAAATGTAAAACAGCATCAGAAGAAATTGTAAATTTTACAGTAGAATAGTAAAACGGCAACAAGAGCAATTGTAAATTTTACAATAATATAGTAAAAATAGCTTAATGAGAGGCTGTAAAGGAATTGTAAAATTTAATTAATTTTCATATGTTAGTAAAATTTGGTGATATAGCTCAAATTGGAAAGGGTTAAGGCTTGGGAAAACTTGGTTTTGGGGAAAAGGTTAAGATTTAAGGAAAAATTACCAAGTTTATTTGGCTTTTTAGCAAAATGAAAAATACACATAAACAAGCAGTCATATCTGGAATATAGGAAAAAATAAAGGAAAAATTAGAAAAAAATTGAAGATTCAAAAAAATACCTGTCTTTTCTATAAAACCGAATAAAAACATTATAATACATCGTCTTTAAATTTCTCTTATATTAGTCTGATTTTTTATACGGACATGCAAAAAGTGATTAAGAGATTTATAAGATTTTTGAGGAAACCAAGCTTAACTCATTAAAATATAATATCTGGCTCTATAACGTTGAGCATTATATTAAAGCAAATAACTTTAAATGTTGGACAAGTTGGACTATTTAAATGGATGGACAAATTATGTTTAAATGCTTTCATTGTGGTGGAAATCATAATTCGAGTTCATGTCCCATTAAATCTCAAGAAAAAACCACGAATGCGATTACAGAAATGGGATATAAACAACTATCCGCGATAAATAATCTGGTTTCAAAAGCTGATGAAATTGGGACAGAGTTGTCAAGCAATTTTAATGAAATGAGTGGCAAAATATCTCGCTTAGAGGAAAAAAATAGCGAAATATCTCATTCTTTAAGGGAAATTGTTTCTTCTCAAAGGGAAATTGTGGATGTTTTAGAATTACAACATTCTGAAACTATGTGGCTAATGGAAGAACAGCTAGGGGTTTTGACAGGAATTGGAGATATGATTAAAAACTCACAGGCTACACTTTCAGAAGAAAAGTTGCATATGGGGATTAATAGTCTAAAGGTAGGAATGATCAAGGAAGGTATGAAAAAATTACAAGAAGCGGTAGAGATCAATCCACTGGATTATAGAATATATATTGTAATGGGTCATGCATACCTAGAAATGAATGACCTGAAAAATGCTCTCGATAGATTTGAGTATGCTTATAAAAATGCTCGTACAAATGATTATAAAAGTTATAGTCTTTCATTGATTAGTCGCGTCTATTTTTGCTTGGGAGATCTGGAAAAAGCAATTGAATACATAAAATTAGCCATTAAAACATCTCCTGAAGAACCGGAATTTCAATACCATTATTCTACTTACTTAGCTCAGAAGTTAAGACCGGCAAGACTGAAATTTGAAGAGATAATTCCATAATTATAGGAGGTGATAGTATATCAAACCTTGAGAAAAAAGAAATGATTTCATCTCTTAGATATGCAATATCGAGAGATAGAAATTATTTTGTAAAAGCGGCAATAGATCCGATGTTCAAAAAAATTAGATCTCAAATAGATTCTTTACTTAATGATATACTTGAAGAAACAAAAAAAAATGTCCAGATTAAAGTATCTAATCTGGAAAAATACATGAAAAAGATGGAAAAATGGTTTTCTGGAAATTATGCATCTAGTGGAGAAGTGCAATTATATAATAGCATCAAACATAAAATAAAAGAAATTTATTCAAAATTAAGTTTGAATACTTATTTTGATTATGTTGATGCTTTACAACTTGCATCTTCAGCGAATGAAGAATTAAGGAAAATTCAATTGTCAATCAAAAACACGGTGACGTCTTCAGAAGATCGTATTATATCTAATGAAAAAAAATTAAAAGATACCTCATACGAATTATCTAACAAACGCCGTAAATATCACAAAGATATGTTAATTAATGTGGTTTTGGGGGTTTTTACACCACTAATAATTATTTATGGCTGTTTCTGGTTTTATAACGTATTTTTTTCGGGTTCGGGTTTGGATTTTGATCCTGTTAAATTTATACTGGGTGCAATAATACTTGGTATAATAGGGGGGTTATTAGGTCCTCTATTACTTCCTGCGATTATGCTTATGTTTGTAAATTTTTTCAGTATTTTTGACCCAATTAAAGAATACGAGTCTTATAAAAAAAAGGCAATAAACACTGAAAATGTGATAAAAGAAGAGAATATTATATTAAAACAAATAATTCCAATAGCAAAAGAGTCTATAATTTAGTTAGATTGGGTATGATAAGGATTAGTTATTTTTTGACCACAATAGTTTTGGGCTAACTGCCCAAGCAATGGCAGTACTCCGCTAAAAATCCCTCTTCTATATTTTCTCCTATTCATTTACCTCAGACGCTCCACCACTAAGCTAATCCTTAACTTTTTTCGGAGCTATTTAATGAGGATTATGAACATATCAAATCTGAACTTATCCTCATCTATGATCTGAGGATCTCTTTTTACAATCGTAAAATGTTTCTTAGTTAAGGCAACTTTAGAAAAGATATGGTTGTGCATAACTCACACACTTGCGTTGCGTTTTTTTGAGATACCTATATCCCAAAGTTTGAGTGCGAGAGGTGCGATTCGAACGCACGAACTCCTACAAGACCAGACTCTGAATCTGGCGCCTTTGACCTGGCTGGGCAACTCTCGCATGTTGGCTTGTTTACTGTTAAATGAAATATAGTCCTCTATGTTAAATTCTTGATCCAGCCCGTGTAGGCCGTGATGCTGGAAGAATAGCTGATGAAGTAATCTCACATCTTGCCGGGTTAATAGGTTCAAAAGTGACTGTGACACTGGAGATTGAGGCCGATATTCCATCGGGAGCTCCATACCATGTGGTTAGGGTCGTTACCGAAAACAGTCGGACACTAAAATTTACTAACCAGGGATTTGAAAAAGAGTAAAAACAACCATAACTCAATTAATTGGTGATGAAGGTACTGCACTAAATAGAGCACAGCTTAAACTACTTAGGACTTAAGCAGTTAATCTTTCAGTTCAACTGCTTAAGTCCTAACTACTAAAACATTACTTATACTATTTATTTACTGAAATTATATGGGGAGTTTCCCGATAAGCCTACTGTACTGATTTGTCGCCTGTTGCACTTTATTTAGGTAATGAGCACTTCCCACAGTAACGGATGCCCTACCTTGAATGAAATCAGCTACGCTTTCTGTAATCCCTTCCTTAATCATGAGGTTTAAATGCCATTTTCGAATGGTTTTTGCAGTTACACGTCCGCTTCTGATTTCTTTCATGACGCTACAATATGACTTGAGCCTGCATAGTTTCCTTAATTCAGGAATATATGAAGCAGGGAAAAATAGGTGAAATGTCTTCTTTGTACCGCTTGATAAATAAGAAGTTGGACAGTGGGCAACTTCACCTTCAATAACTATATTGCGTTCATCGAAGTTTTCAAGCATTCGATGGATATGAGTTAAGCGGTTTCCCGAATAGACCAATAAGCTATATACTAATTTCATCTCTTCAGGGCATTCTTCATATCCCTTTTTGATTTCTTCATTATTTACGTAAATTTCAACGACGCCTGATTTTTTGATCTTGATAAATCGTCTCCATTTTTCAAGGCTGTAGCCGCATATCTCATCGATTTCTTTATCTTCAAAATAGTTAAACAAATTGCGTAACCCACGTTCTTCTTTATCCTTCAAGGGTATACTTTTAAATTCTATGGGTTTATTTACAACTTTATTTTCAAAGAATTTTAACAGGGCGTTAAGATAGTCTCTCTGGGTATTTGCCGATATATTTTTATAGCTCAACCAATCTTTGACAAAATCTTTATGTTCATCCCATATACTATTGAGCGTTAAGCTTTTTTCACTAGTCTCTGTTGTTGGTAAATAATTTCCTTGTAAGGTGCTATCGCAATCAGTTCTTGAATTTAAAGGGTTTAACTGGTCGCATTGGTCGAATACAGCCTTTACACGGCGGGGATCCTGAGTTCGAATCTCAGCGGGCCCACTTTTATCATTTCTCTTCTGAATCTGGTTTATCAGATTAATAAAGGTTTTTTTTCTCTCTTTTTCAGTCCTTTTTCTGCCGAAACAGGGTAGTTTTCTTATATGAAGGGTCATTAATCTTTATCTTGTCCACAAAAACTTCAGGTTAAATTTTTTCTTTTTCAAACTTAATACTTTATATAATACTGATATCGTTATATAGAAAGGAGAACGATAAAGAATTAGAATCTTTGTTACCTACAAAAAGATACGCTTTAATATATTTTGAAAGCGTTAATCCTTACAAAGATCACTTCAAATCACAGTGGGGGAGGAGTTAGTATTGAAGAGAAGAAGCAGGACAGATATTGCAGTAGATATTTTAAGAGTGGCGATGAACGGGGCAAAGAAAACACATATTGTTTATGAAGTAAATCTGAACTTTAACATTGCTCAGAAGTATCTGGAAATGTTGAAAGAAAAAGAGCTTATCAGGCATGAAAACGGTGTTTTTATAACGACTGATAAGGGAAAAGTTTTCCAGGAAATGGCTAAAGAACTTAAGCTATAAGCATATTTTTTTCTTTAACTTAACTTTTTTTATTCTTTTTTAATTTTAATTCTTTTTTTGACCAGGTTATCGGCTCAATTTTTCTACTTTTTTCCTTTTCATAAGTACAGTATACAGAGTCCTTAAATTGCCCTTTTTTCTTTTTCAAGATTATATACTTTAAATTATTGTATTTTTTCAGGCTCTGGATCTCTGAATTTTACTTATTCTCTCTTTATTTGTCGAGCTTAATGGTAAAATCTGGCTGAAAATCTGGCTGAAAATCTGGCTGAAAATCAGATCAGATAAATTTCAGGATCAGAAGCAATCCTGCACCCTGGTGATATATGGCAGTTAATTAAAATATCTTTAATTATAATTATATTAGTTCAGTAATACTTTTTCTAAACATTTTTACTTCCCCGTATATATAACCGCTTTTAGAAACATATATATTATGGCGATAAAGGCACTTTTTTTGAACTGCACACTTAAAAAATCGCCACAGATATCGAACACCCATGCTCTGATTGATAAGGCTGTGGCTATTTTTAAAGAACTTGGTGTTGGTAGTGAAGTCATACGGGTTGTTGACTACAATATAGCTTTCGGGGTTTCTTCGGATGAAGGAAACGGGGATGAATGGCCTTTCATACTTGAAAAAATAAAAGATTGCAATATTCTGGTTATAGCTACCCCTATCTGGTTTGGAGTACTTTCTTCTGTAGCCAAAATGGTGATCGAAAGGCTGGATGGGACATATATGGAAGGAGATCCAGAAACCGGGCAGTATCCTTTATACGGAAAGGTTGCAGGGGTCATGGTTACGGGAAATGAAGACGGGGCACATGATGTATGTTCTACCATACTTTACAACCTCACGCACCTCGGATGTACCGTGCCTCCCAATGCGGACTGCTACTGGGTTGGAGATGCAGGTCCGGGTCCCAGCTATATAGAAGCAGGAGGGGAAAGACACCTTTATACTAATCGGACAGCGAGGTACATGGTGCATAACCTTACTTATTTCGCAAAGCTTCTGAAAGAAAACCCTATTCCAACCAGCCTGAAAAAGCTTGATGAGGAGGCAAAAAGAGTAAGTAATAAGGGCTAAAACTGCCCTGAAAGCACCAGATTAATCTTCACTATTTTACAAGTTTTGCTGGGCAGCATTTTACTGATCGAGATGGAGGGGAGTATTTGACTGAGGGGGATAAATCCACTATAAAACTTAAGGTTGCAGAAGCCGATCAACGCGATGTGGGAAAAGGAATTGTCCGGATTGACGAGAAATTCCGGGAGAAACTGGGACTGAAACCTTTTGATGTTGTGGAAATCAGAGGTGGAAAATCAACTTCTGCTCTGATAGGGCGTCCGTATCCCAGTGATTCCGGGCTTGATATTGTCCGCATGGACGGGCTTATCCGTATGAATGCAAAGACCAGCATAGGGGAATATGTGGACATCCGCAAAGCTGATTGGAAAGAAGCAAAGAGTGTGACCCTTGCGCCTGTAGCCAAGGGCATGCAGATCTACGCTCCCAGTGAGACCCTCAAAGCCGTATTCATGAACCGCACGGTTTCAAAAGGGGACTTTATCTCTACCACAAGCCTTCGGAGGTCGCGGGAAAGGGAAACTTTCGGCAAGGGGGTCATGTTCGAGGATTTCTTCCAGGACTTCTTCGGACAGGGTTTTGGGCAATCTTTCGGTCTTGGGGAAATAAAACTTCAGGTTGTATCCACATCTCCGTCCGGGATAGTAAAGATTACGGACATGACGCAGGTGGAACTTCTGCCGGAAGCAACGGAAATAACTCCTGAGCAAAACATTCCAACTGTAATGTACGAAGACCTGGGCGGGCTTAAAGATGCCATTGGCAAGGTCAGGGAAATGATAGAGCTGCCTCTGAAACACCCTGAGCTCTTTGACAGGCTCGGAATCGACGCTCCCAAGGGAGTGCTGCTTCATGGCCCTCCCGGGACGGGCAAAACTATGCTTGCAAAAGCCGTTGCTAATGAATCGGATGCTTATTTCATTTCAATTAACGGCCCCGAGATCATGTCAAAATACTATGGGGAATCCGAGAGGGCAATAAGGGAGATCTTTGAGGACGCAGAAAAGAATGCTCCTGCGATTATCTTCCTGGACGAAATTGATTCTATTGCCCCTAAAAGGGCTGAGGTCACGGGTGAAGTTGAACGGAGGGTGGTCGCCCAGCTTCTTTCCCTTATGGACGGGCTTAAAGCCCGCAAGAATGTGATTGTTATAGGGTCTACCAACCGCCCTGAAGCCATAGATATCGCACTCCGTCGTCCTGGAAGGTTTGACCGGGAGATTGAGCTCAGAGTTCCGGACACGGAAGGCAGGCTTGAGATTTTCCAGATTCATACAAGAGGGATGCCCCTTGCGGACAACGTAAATCTTATGGATTTTGCCCAGATAACCTACGGTTTTGTGGGGGCAGACATTGCTGCACTGTGCCGGGAAGCAGCCATGAGTGCTCTGAGGCGTATTTTGCCGAAAATCAACCTCAACGAGCCTGAAATCCCGGGTGAGATACTCGATTCCCTTCAGGTCACAAGGGAAGACTTTGAAAATGCCCTGAAAGATGTCCAGCCGTCTGCCATACGAGAGATCCTGATAGAGGTCCCCAATATTGGCTGGGATGACGTGGGAGGGCTTGGAGGGGTAAAAGAGCTCCTGAAAGAGGCTGTGGAATGGCCGTTGAAGAGTCCAGAGTCTTACAGGAATATAGGGGTTGAAGCTCCTAAAGGCGTGCTCTTATACGGCCCTCCGGGTACCGGGAAAACCCTCCTTGCAAAAGCTATTGCCCACGAGTCCGATGCTAACTTCATCACAGCCAAAGGAAGTGATCTCCTTTCCAAATGGTACGGTGAGTCTGAAAAAAGGATTGCAGAGGTATTTACGCGCGCAAGACAGGTCGCTCCGTCTATAATTTTCCTTGATGAACTCGATTCCCTTGCGCCGGTCCGCGGGGCTTCCACAGGTGAGCCTCAGGTCACAGCAAGAATCCTTAACCAGCTCCTCTCGGAAATGGACGGGCTTGAAGAGCTCAGGGCTGTTGTGGTAATCGGGGCAACCAACCGTCCTGATATGATAGACCCTGCCCTTCTCAGGCCTGGGCGTTTTGATGAGCTGATCCTTGTTCCTGTACCTGATGAGGGGGCACGCAGGGAGATTTTCAGGGTACATACCGAGAATATGGCTCTTGCAGAAGACGTTGATATTGAAAAACTTGTTTCTCTTACAGACCAGTATACGGGTGCGGATATTGCAGCTGTATGCAAAAAAGCGGGACGGTATGCTCTGCGTGAAGATCTGCATGCAAAAAACGTCAGACAAAAACACTTCCTTCAGGCAATTGAAGAGACAGGGCCTTCGGTCACCCCGGACACAATGAAATATTACCAGGCAATAAGAGGAGAGCTGAGAAAAAGAAAATCGAAGGAAATAGAGAGCCCTTACTATATCTGAGTACAGATAATGGGTTATACCTGCATTCATATTGCAGATCGTACACGAATTCGTATGGCAGGTTATACCTGCATTCATATTGCAGATTGTACCTGAATTCTTATGGCAGGTTATATCTGAATTTGTATGGCAGGTTTTGTCTGAATTCATATTGCCGATTGTATCTGAATACGGGTGAAAAGGCTCAAGGGGAAAATTCTGTTTTTATTTCCTTCTTTGAATTTTTTGTTATTTTCCTGTCTCTGCCTGCTCATCGGTTTATTTTGTTTGACTTTAGTTACTTCTATTGTCCCTTCATGTTTATATGTATATATGTATGTATAAATATATATTTATATTTATGTTTCTATTTAGATTTATATTTCAACTCTCTATTTTTTATCTTCAATAAAGATTTTTTATCCTCCAGGCTCTTTTTTATCTATGCGCCATAAATTCTCTAATAATGTCTTCATGCTATTTTTGTTAAAACATGGTTAATTTTTTAATTAAATTTATTATTGACAACCTGTTACAGATAGTAATTCCGGATCTGAATTAAGGGCATGCGGAAGCAATTTATATATAAACTTTTAAAATTATGTTAACCAATGGCATTAAATATAATAATTACTATCGGTAATATATATGCTGCTTCCAACACCCGAAGATCTTAAAAAAAGAAGAAATGAACTCGGGCTTACCCAGAGCGATCTGGCTAAAAGAGCAGGTGTAAGCCAGCCACTTATAGCCCGCATAGAATCTGGAGACGTAGACCCGAGACTCTCAACGGTCAGGAAAATTCTTGATGCTTTTGAGGAAGCTGAAAAGGAAAGGCAGATTCTTATAAGGGACCTTATGCACTCCCCGGTTCTTCATGTTTCGCCTGAAGACTCGGTAGAAGAAGTGGTGAACCTTATGCATGTTCATGGTTTTTCGCAGATTCCCGTGCTTGACAGGGGTGTACCTGTTGGCAGTGTTTCTGAAGATATGATTGTAAGGCTGATGGGCGAGAGCAAGAAAAAACCAATCTCTCAGTTGAAAGTTTCAGGGATAATGGGGGAGTCATTCCCTACAGTATCTCCCGGAATATCTATTTCAGTAGTTTCGCATATACTCGAAGGAAATCCTGCTGTACTTGTGGTAGAAAAAGGAACAGTCGTGGGAGTTGTAACAAAACACGACGTGATGAAGCTCCTTCAGGGTCAATGAGTTAATTTCTTTTTCTTTTTTCATGAGTTCAGGAGTTGAGTTTGAGCAGGGAAACACATAAGTTATATACTAGGATTCAATTAAACCTGAATCCTTAGTTTAATTCAGTGCTTGACCTGTCTGAAATGATCAAATTATCATAATATGTGTGGTTCAGAGGTATGAAAGATTTCCAGCCTTTCTAACACACTGGATCTGATGGAAATATTACCCTGAATTATTTCGGGATTGCATGATTGAAAATTACAGGTTCACTAAGTTTTCCCAATAAAAAACAAACAAAATTGTGAGCTAATCTTTGAAAAAGTGTGGAGCATAAAAAATATGGATCTGGAAGATACCCTTCTGATGATGCCTGGTCCCGTATCTGTTGCACCCAGGGTGCTCAGGGCGATGTCAAAACCGATGATCAACCACCGGAGTGCCGAATTTGCCGGAATTTATACTGATTGCAGGGGAATTCTTGCAGATGTTTTCCAGACAAAAAATGACATTTTCTTACTCAGTGGCTCCGGGACTGCAGGAATGGAAGCTGCTGTCGGGTCTGTAGCCGGAAGCGGGGACAAAGTCATTGCCATAGAAAACGGAAAATTCGGAGAGCGCTTTAAAGACCTTGCAGCTCTTTATGCTGAAGTAGTGCCGCTGGAATTTGAATGGGGCCTTCCTGTTGACCTCGAAAAGGTTAAGGAGAAACTCGAAGAAGGGGCAAAAGCCATCACCCTCGTCCACAATGAGACCTCTGCAGGCATTATGAACCCTGCTGCAGAAATTGGTAAACTTGCTAAAAAATACGATGCCCTTTTTATAATGGATGGTGTAACCTCTCTTGGGGGAGATGAAGTCAAAGTCGATGAATGGGGTGTTGACATTGCAATCGTAGGCTCACAGAAATGCTTTGCAGCTCCACCGGGAATGGCAGCCGTTTCAGTAAGCGAAAAAGCCTTTGAGGCTATGAACGGCATGAAGAAGAGGCTCTACTATAATGATCTTAAAGCATATAAAAAGAGCGGGGACAAGCCCAGGCCGGAAACACCTTATACACCTGCGATTCCTCTTTTCTATGCACTTCAGGAAGCTCTTCACATCGTAAAAGAAGAGGGAATGGAAGCCAGAATCAAAAGGCACAGGACCCTTTCCGAAGCTGTAAGGGCAGCAGCTGGTGCATTGAATATAGAGATGTTCCCTCAGCTCAATGAGTACAGCCAGTACTCCAACACAATCACAGCATTGAAATCCCCTGCAGGGATTGACGGAGAAGATATCAAAAATGATATGAAGAAGCGCGGCGTAATCATCGCTGGCGGGCAGGAACGCTTGAAGAGCAAGATTTTCAGGATTGGAAACATGGGTAATGTAACTGCAAGGGACGTTCTATCCACTATCCAGCAGCTGGAAATCGTGCTTCATAAGCACGGTTATATTGACAGCGTGGGAGCAGGTACTGAAGCTGCAACACGCGTTATTGACAGGCTATGAGAGGATTTTAAAAATTCTCCATGCCAGAGTTTATAAACGTTTCAGGAATACCAGAAGAACATATCTTAAATTCCGATCGGATTCACATGCCTACAATAGGGATTGCAGATACAACGTTTGCGCGCTATAATATGGGGCGTGCAGCAATTGACGAGATACAGAAAAATGTATCCGCACAGATTAAAAGAGTAACCGTACCCGGCATAAAGGACCTTCCGGTAGCAGCCAAAAAGCTTATCGAAGAAGAAGGCTGCGACATAGTAATGGCCCTTGGCATGCCTGGCGGCAAAGAAAAAGACAAAATGTGCGCTCATGAAGCTTCTCAGGGTCTTATTATGGCCCAGCTCATGACCAATACCCATATTATTGAGGTCTTTGTCCATGAGGATGAAGGAAAAGATGAGAAAGAACTCGCATTTCTGATGGACAGGCGGACCCGCGAACATGCTTTAAATGTGATAAAACTGCTCTTCAAGCCGGAAAAACTGGTCAGGGAAGCCGGCACCGGTCAAAGACAGGGGTTTGAAGATGCAGGCCCTTTAAGAATGTGATGTGACTTTAGTAACTTTAAATTAAAAACAAGACTGGAGACCTTATTCGATGACTATCAGCCTAGGATTTGTTGTAGCTGAATTTAACAGGGATCTTACCTATCAGATGGAGCTGCTTGGAAGAGAGCATGCAGAGTTCCTTGGGGCAACAGTTAAAGAGACTATTCTCGTGCCCGGGGTCTTTGATATGCCTCTTGCAATCAAAAAGCTCTGCCAGAGGGAAGATATTGATGCAGTGGTTACCATAGGGTCGGTAATCGAAGGCGAAACCGACCATGACCAGGTGGTTATGCAGCATGCCGCAAGAAAGATTATGGATCTTTCCCTTGAGTTCAACAAGCCGGTAACTCTTGGAATCCCCGGCCCGGGTATGACCAGGATGGCCGCACATGAACGTGTCGACTATGCCAAAAGGGCTGTCGAAGCTGCGGTAAAGCTGGTGCGGCGGCTGTGAAATTCTTTAACGTCTGATAAGCTAGCAAAATGTAATAAACCAGGACCATCCCTATGACATCCGCAAGGCTTAAGCGTGTAGAAGAATCCGCAACGATCAGGATCTCCAATATTGCAACCAGAATGATTAAAGAGGGTACAGACGTTATCAACTTTAGCCTTGGCGAACCTGATTTCGATACCCCGAAAAATATCTGCGATGCCGCAGCAAAGGCTATGTATGAGGGAAAAACCCATTATGCCCCTTCTGCAGGCATTCCGGAACTGAGATCTGCTATTGCCGAAAAACTGAGGACTGAGAACCATCTGGATGTGAGTGAAAAAGATGTGCTGGTCACTCCGGGTGCAAAGCAGGGGATTTTCGAAATAATGATGGGTTCCCTCGACGACGGGGATCAGGCCCTCCTCTTTGATCCTGCATGGGTAACTTATGATGCCTGCATCCGTTTTGCAGGGGCAGATACGGTTTGGGTTCCCACAGTTCCTGAGAAAGGTTTCCTGCCTGACAATTTTGCCGAATACATAAATGATAAAACAAAACTCATTGTTGTAAACAGCCCCGGCAACCCGACAGGCGGCGTATTCGGGAAAAAGACCCTTCAGTGCATTGCCGATATAGCAATTGACCATGACCTTCTGGTAGTCTCGGACGAGATCTATGAGAAAATCATCTATGACAGGGAACACATCAGCATCGGCAGCTTCGATGGGATGCAGGAGAGGACCATTACTGTAAACGGTTTTTCCAAAGCATACGCAATGACCGGCTGGAGGCTCGGATACCTGACAGCCCCTCCTGAGATTTTCAAGCTACTGCAGAAGATCCAGTCGCACTCCGTAAGCAGCGCTACCACCTTTGTCCAGTACGGCGGGCTTGAAGCCCTTCAGGGACCTCAGGAAGGGGTCAAGGCAATGGTAGACCGCTTTAAAATGCGCAGGGACATCCTTATTGACGGGCTGAATAAAATGGGGCTGGAATGCAAGAAGCCGGATGGTGCTTTTTACGCCTTTGCCAATGTAAGCGATTATGGAAACGGGACTGAAGTTGCTGAAAAGCTCCTGAAAGAAGCTCATGTGGCAGTAACTCCCGGAATCGCTTTCGGGTCTTCGGGCGAGGACTTTATCCGGATTTCCTATGCAACGTCCATTGATAGAATTCGTGAAGCCCTTGACAGGCTTGAAAAAGTGTTTGCATAAAACAGCAGGCGGTATGGGTAAGTTTACCCGTACCGTTTAAGGACTTCTTTTATAATTGTGCCGGTACTGCAAAGGGGGCATTCTTTTGAAAGCGGGATCCTTACTACTTTTGCAGGAAGCCCTCTTTTTGTAAGTTCTTTTTCCAGAATCTCTGTGTCAAAACGCTGGTCATAGCCCAGAGCAATGATGTCCGGTTTGATCTCCCTGAGAGGTTCGAACATGTCCTTTTCACTGCCAAGAATGGCTTTATTTACCGCTTTGAGTGCATCTACCATCTCAAGCCGCTGTTCCTCGGGAATCACTGGTTTCGGCTTATGGGTCACATTGGAATCCCTGGCAATAATGACAAAGAGCTCGTCTCCGAGAGCCTTCGCCTGGGCGAGGAAATAAACATGTCCCGGATGGAGAATATCAAAAGTTCCGGTAGCCAATACACGCGTCAATAAATCACCTGGACTCGGGTAATATCCTGCAAGCATAAGAAACTTACTGAAAATAACTTCATTTCCCTGCAGGTAAGAATTCCATGTTATACAGCTTGTAGATAATGTGAACAGTCATTGATTTTTCCGAAAATAACCTTAGACCTGATGAACCTCTGATTACCGCAAGTAATATATATTGTTTGTAAATATGACTAATAATTATTAAATGGAAACCTGACAGCAATAGCCTGAAGCCAGATAATGCAATGTCGGAATTTCCGGGTTATTATAGAGCTGGTTGTTACCCCCGGGATTATCACAAGTAATATATAATTCTGGCAAAAATTACCATCTAGATAAGTTTATAGCAAGAGGAAACCCGTATGGTAAAAAAATCAATTCATGAGATTAATAAAAAAATTGAAGATGGGAGCGTCAATGTAGTCACAGCCGAAGAAATGGTTGGAATTGTTGAAGACCTCGGCGTGGAAAGTGCTGCGAAAGAAGTGGATGTGGTGACAACAGGCACTTTCGGAGCCATGTGCTCATCAGGTTTGATGCTCAATCTGGGTCATTCAGAACCCCCGATTAAAATTCAGAAATTATGGTTCAATAATGTTGAGGCGTACAGCGGGATTGCTGCTGTTGATGCTTACCTCGGAGCTGCCCAGATCTCGGACACACGCGGGATTCAGTATGGAGGAGCACACGTTATTGAAGACCTTCTCAGGGGAAAAGAAATCAATGTTCATGCAACTTCCTACGGGACAGACTGCTACCCGAGAAAAGTGCTTGATACGGCGATCACCCTTGAAGACTTAAACGAAGCCGTTCTTCTCAACCCCAGGAACGCATACCAGAAATACAACGCTGCAACAAACAGTTCTAAAAGGATCCTGAATACTTATATGGGTGAGCTTCTGCCCAACTTCGGAAACGTCACTTATTCCGGAGCAGGAGTGCTTTCTCCCCTGTCAAACGACCCGGGATATGAAACTATAGGAACAGGCACAAGGATTTTTCTTGGAGGTGCGCAGGGTTATGTCATAGGCAACGGGACTCAGCATTCCCCATCCGGAAGTTTTGGAACCCTCATGCTTAAAGGGAACCTTAAGGAAATGAGCCCTGATTATTTAAGAGCCGCCTCTTTTGCAGGTTACGGGACAACCCTTTACATGGGAATCGGGATTCCTATTCCTATCCTGAATGAAAAGCTTGCAGCTGCAACTGCAGTACGTGACGAGGACATCACCACCAGTGTGCTTGACTATGCTATCGGAAGCAGGGACAAGCCTGTGGTCAGGCAGGTAAATTATGCCGAACTCAGATCTGGATCTGTGCAGATTGAAGGAAAGGATGTTCCAACATCTTCCCTTTCAAGCTTCAAGAACGCCAGAAAGATTGCAAATGAGCTGAAGGAATGGGTAAAACACGGAAAGTTCTTTGTCAGCATGCCTGTGGAAAAGCTTTGCAGTGAAGGCTCGGCAAAGCCCATGAAGCAGACTCAGGCAGTGCCTCTTGTAAAAGACGTTATGTCCGATTTCATCGTCACTATCAAAAAGGATCAGACTGTCCAGGACGCTGCAAAGAAAATCTGGGAGAACTCTTTCAACCACCTTGCAGTAGTTTCGGATACCGGTGAACTTGTAGGGATCCTCACAGCCTGGGATATCTCAAAGGCAGTCGCGGAAAACATTTTCGATTCCGTAGAAAGCGTTATGACGAAAAAGGTCCTTACCTGCGCCCCTAACGAACCTGTGGACCTTGCAGCCCGCAGGCTTGACCGCTACGGAGTTTCAGCAATGCCGGTGATTGATGCGCAGAAGAAAGTACTCGGGATTATCACAAGCGACAATATAAGCAAGCTCTTTGCAAGGAGGTACTGAGCATGAAAATAAAGATCTGCATCCCTACTGAAAGGATACATAACCCAATTATCTCCGAGTCCATCATAGAAACAGGGATCCTGCTTAATATTATGGTCGCAAACATTGACTCAACTTACGGAGAACTCATTGCAGACGTTAAAGATTCCAGGTTCGATAAAATTAAAAATGCTCTCGAGTCGAGAGGGGCAATCGTTGCAATTCTTGACCGGCCCATCCACAGGGACGAGGAAGAATGTGTTGAATGCGGAGCCTGCATTTCTGTCTGCCCTATGAATGTTTATGCCTTTGATGAGGACTGGAGCCTCTGCGTGGACGAAAAGAAATGTATCCAGTGCGGCATGTGCATCAAGATGTGCCCGCACGGGGCTTTAAAGCTGGGAGAATGAAAAACTGAGCCCCAGTTTTTTCATTTCTCTCCTTTTCATTTTTTATTTCCCGTTTATGTCCTTTTTTCTTTTTCTCCTTGTAGTTTCTTTTATTTCCCTCTTTGTGCCTCTTTTTTCCTTTCTCTTTTTTTTCAGCTTTCTATCCAGTTCATAAAATTCAGATAAGGGTATATGAGTGTATACCAATTTCTATTTCGAAACTCCCATTATTTATAGATTGAAACAAATAATTATAATGTACAGTAAGATGATAACGTAGGATGATAACAGGATAAAGTCATCTCTGCCAGAAGTGTGTGCGGTCTGAAGCATCTTCTTCCAGAACTGCATTTTAAAACTTATCAGCGACCTCCTTAAAAACAGGTTTTTTCTCTATATTTTTTTCATTATGGGAGATAAAAAGTGGAGGTAATTTTCACGAAGAAAACGAATTTGTGAAATGGCTTTGAAATCCTTGAAAGGGGGAATAATAATATGAAAATCCTCGTGCTTTATTCAGGCGAACTGGGAAAAAAAGTTATCCAGAATCTGGTGAACTCATCAAGTTTCTGTGTGTCCTGTGGTGAGCTCTGCAACCACTGTCGTCAGGCAAGGAAATCTTATGCGAACCTGATCGTAGGAATCCATGAGTTTGCAGATGACCTTCCGGCATTTATTGAAGAGCCTGCCCAGTATATGCCTCCGAATCTTCCTGAATGTGATCTGATCCTTGCAATAGGCATACACCCCGACCTGTTTGCAGCCATTCCCGAAGTTGTGCAGAAAACGGGGGCAAAAGCCGTAATTGCACCGTCCGAGGACTCAAAGAAGACTCCTGCCGGCGTCCTTGAGCAGCTCAGAAAAGAACTCGAAGCCATGGGTATCGAATTTGAGGCTCCAAAACCTTTCTGTGCTCTTGATAAGACCGGAAAGCCGGTAATAGACTCTTTCGTGGACCTCGGTTTCGGAAGGCCTGTACTGAGGATAGAGATGAGCCCTGACGGAAAAATGTTCATAGGAGCGGGTGTACTCAGGGACGCACCCTGCGGCTCAACCTGGTTTGTCGCAAAAAAACTCGGCTGGACCGATGTTTCGGGATATAAAGAAACCATCTCAGGCGCCCACCATTCTTACCCCTGCACAGCAAGCATGGACAAAGATCCCCAGATCGGAGATACCATCCTGCACAAAGCCGGATATATCATCAGGGAGGCTGTGGAAGAAGGCATGGAATGCGCAAAAAAGGAGAAAGAAAAGTTTTCGACAGCCTGCAGTGATGAAGCCCAGGCTCTGGCTTTTGAAAATTAAACCGGAAACGATGAAGGCACTCCTTCCCGTGCCTTCCCTTCTTTTACCTGGCAAAAAGCTTCCGGCGAATTAAATAAACATTCACCTGAGTTCTGTATAAAACGTTCACGTGCGTCAGGTATAAACGTTCACGTTCGAGACGCCTTTTTCATTTTTCTCCTGGGAATTAATTTCTTCGCAGGGCTGTACCACCACAAACCCTTCTCCTCTGAAGACCATCTGGGCGGATTCCCCTGTGCTTCTTCCTACAATAGTTTTCAGGGAGATATCGCTTTTTATTTCCGGCTCCATGTTCCCTGTCCAGGCAACTGTGGCGCCAGGGTCGGTGAATAGAGGGCGCTCTCCGGTCACTCTGAAGACCAGGGGCTCATTGTGAGTGCTAATGGCGAATACGCCGGTTCCCTCAAGTTTTACATTGTAAATCTCTTTTTCCGTTATCCCTGAAAGCTTTCTAATCATCCTGATGTCCCAGCTAATGGAGTCTTCAATGGTGAGGATATCATTGAAGTTTACGCAGATCGAGTTATTTTCAAGTTTCAGAATTGAGACTTTCTTTCCTCTATCTGCAAGGAAAAGCTTTCCCACCCCTTCGGCTTTTATAAAACTGACACCTTCTCCTGCAAGGGATATCTTTACCTTTCTGCTAATCCCGTGTTCGAGAGCTTCTTCCCGTGTAAACTTTATGTTTCCGGTATATGCCACCATGGATCCTATCCTGGTCCATACCGCACCTCTAAGATTCGCTCGCAGCAGATGGTCCCGTTCAAGTTCAAAATTTTCCTGCCCAGGGGCTCTTTCTCCCATACTTTTGATAAAATCTTCCAATAAGTAGCAGCCCATCTTTTTACCTCTGGGTATATTTTTATTTTTTTATTATTGTCTAAGTGTTTAATAGTTTCCAATAAATATAAATAAGTATTCCTGTGTTTTTTAATCTCAGGCAACCTTAGCAATTTAAGCAAGCTTCCTGTTATTTATATAATGCAAAACAATTGTATAATGTAAGATCTGGTTTTCCAGTTTTAGTTTCAGGAGGCAAACCATGAAACCAAAGATCGACTCCACAAGTTTTGGTTCAATTACTGTAGAAGGAGAGGCTTTTGATTATGATATTATTATCCGGCTTGACGGCAGGGTAGAAAAAAGGGAAAAAATGCTTTCGAAAGAAAAGTATGGGACTTCCCATAAGGTCTCTCTTGAAGAAGCCGAACATATTTACGAAGAAGGCACGGAGAAAATCATCATAGGAACCGGGCAGACGGGTTTTGTGGAACTTTCTGAAGAAGCTGAAGATTTTTTCAGAGGAAAAAGATGCGGGATAGAGCTTTTTCCAACTCCCTGGGCGATTGAACGCTGGAATGAAATCGAAGGCAGGGTTTCTGCAATGTTTCATATAACCTGCTGAAACAGCTCTGCTTTCAGTTTCTCACATTTGTATTTTCAATTTTTTTCGATTTTTCCAATTCCTTCTAATTTTTCAATTCTTTCTAATTTTTCAATTCTTTCTAATTTTTCAATTCTTTCTAATTTTTCAATTCTTTCTAATTTTTCGATTCTTCCTAATTTTTTCTAATTTTATTCGTATGCTCTTATGCCGGAGTTTGCTGTTTGAATTTCCATAATCTCTTTTCTTGTTTCCTTTGATTCTTTTATATAAATGTCCATCTGCGGGAAGGGTATTTCAATTCCTTCTCTTCTGTAAGCCTCAAAAATTCCGGCAGTAAGATAATTCTTTACCGCCATAAGATCCCCGGTCTTTGCCCATGCCCTGAGCTGCAGATTTACGGAAGAATTCGCAAGCTCTGTAGTAACCACTGAGGGTTCCGGGTCCTGAAGTACAGGGGGGTAACCTTTCATAAGGTCCAGGGCTATTTTGACAGCTTTTTCAAGGTCTGAATTATAGCTGATTCCCACATCCACTGAAGCTCTTCTTGTAGGCATACGGGTCATGTTGACAATTGAACTCCCCCAGACAAGCTTATTCGGGATTGTTATAAGCTGGTTGTCAGGCGTCAGGAGTTCAGTTGACATAATTCCTACGGATTTTACTTTTCCCGTCTGCCCGTTTACAGTTACCATTTCTCCGGTGTCAACGGGTCTGATCGCAGCAACCCATACCCCGGCTGCTATGTTTGTAAAGGTGTCCTGCATACCAAGCCCAAGGACCAGACCTATAACCGCAGAAAGCCCTACCACGTAACTGTCCACATCAAAACCCAGGCTCTTTAAAAATATCAGGACAACCACAACACACAGAAGGATTTTCAGAAAATGCCCAAGAAACTGCGTGGTAAGGGCAGGCAGTTTTGTTTTTTCGATCCCTCTCCTGAAAATACGCACAAGAAGTTTTACCAGAACAAGCCCGGCAACCAGTAATGCCAGTGAAAAGATCACTCTGGACACTGTTATATCAGTATACGGAATCACATGTTCTATAATTCCACTGCTTATTACGCCGTCCATTTTTTATCTCCTTTTTATTTCACAGATCTTTTATCCCAAATCAGAAAAGTTGGAAACGTTTTTATCTTACATCCAGTGATTCCTGACCTTAATCAGCGGAGAAGTATGGGCAGGACTGGATAGAGCAAACTTTAACATATACAGGGACTAAAGAAATATACCTTGAATAATTGCTTATGCCCTGAATTATTATCTGTACCCCAATTTACTGCAGGATTGCTGACTTACTAAATCCTCAGCTTTCTAAAATTATTTGTTATTTCAGGTATTAAATCTTACTGAATCACAAATATTATAAAGTTTTCTGCCTTTAAATTTATTAACCTGTATCTATCTTATCAAATTCCGGGAAGGCCTATATTGAAATGGATTAAAAAGCTCTTCGGAAAGCAGGAAAGCTCACACGAGAAGAATGCTTCTATCGAGATCGGTTTTGATGAACTGCCTGCATGGCTTGAGGAAAGCTCTCAAAAAATATCTTCAGAAATAAAGGGGGATGTCTCAGGGCTTTTTAAAGAGCTTGAGGCTGCGATTTCCGAGCTCAGGGAAAGCAATGACAATCTTCTGGAGGCAAAAGTTGAGGGAAATTTCGACATAAGAGCTGTTAAGCGGGCGAAGAGTAACCGTGAAAACGTAACAAAACAGGTAGGAGTATTTATAGATAAGCTTGGGATTCCGGAAAACACGGATTTTAAATCCCTTAAAGCGTTTCATGAATCAGCCATGCAGAGCCTGAACACCTGCCTTGAACATATGAACAGGAGCTTCCGGTATACCAGGCCTGTCTTTCCTCAGGAGTCAAAGGACGTTACTGACAGCCTCGGCAGGCTTGGCAAGGTCCTTAATGAGCTCAGGGAAACAATCCAGGGTCACAGGCGTGAAATGGAATCTATTGAAGAAGCTTCTAAAGGCATAAAAGAGGTCAGAGAAACCTGTTCTTTAATAAAAGCTGAAGAGGGCGAACTCGAAGCTAAAAACCGGAAACTCCAGGCTCTGAAAGATGAAATAGCCAGCAACAGTCGGGCTCTCGAAGAGCTTAAACAGGGAAAAGCCTGGCAAAAACTGCAAAGACTTCAGGAAGAGTCAACTCTTGCCGAAGGCAGGCTCAAAAAAGCCGAAGCAGGCCTGAACTCCCTGATTCTGCCTTTTTCAGGTAACCTCTCAAGAATAAAGAAACTCCATGAAAGCGGCAAATATACACTGAAGCCTGAGGTAAAGAAACAGCTCGATATCTGCCTTGAAAACCCTGTAAACCTTGAACCTTCCTTTTTCCCGGAGCTCCAGAAAGTTTTCGAGGACCATGCTCTTGATATACAGGCTCAGAAAAAAGAGAAAGCTCTGGCACAGGTCAGGTCCGCAGCCTCGGGTTTTGAAGAGAAGAAAAAAGAGTATATTGAAGCCCGGAAGGCGTTTGACTCCAGAAAATCAGAACTTGCAAGCTCGGATACCGGAGAACTTGCCTCGCTCGAACATAAGGAAGCAGAACTTCTTTCGAGAACCCTCCTGCTTGAAGAAGAGACCGAAAGTTCCGAAAAGAAACTGGCTGCCTTAAGAGACGATCTCAAAACCAGAGAAGAAAAACTTCAAGCCAGTGTTGCTGCAATTGATAGCGGCGTCAAGATAGGATTCCCATCCTGACTTAATTCTGGTTTTTTCTCTTTTCCGGGAAGGCCGCCTCCGGTGTCGAGCGCGCAGGAATGGTTCATTATCGCGTATAAGGTCACACCGGTCAGAATTTTTATAATTTTTCTTTTTTTAGCCCGTTTAATTGAGTTCACCCTTCAGGTTGATCTTAACAGTTTATTTTATCTGTATATCTTATGAATTTATAATTCATCAGCTCTTTAATTAATCTGGGGACTTAATCTTACGGGGACCGGGAGCTTTTTCAGATCATTGTCTGTTACCTGTGCTTTTTATGTAACTGCTGAAAGTTTTTCGGGCGATTAAAAAGCTGATGCGCTGGTTACTATGAGTAAGGTGTTGCTGCGTTTATCTGTTAAATTATTTCTGATCTCTATTTTTCTGTCATGGGCTGCGATCTTCTGTATTTCGGATGTGCAGAAGGCTTCTGCGGCTGAAATGGTTCTGGATGAAAATGAAAGCGGGAATGGCAGTGAAAACAGAGACTTTTTTCTTACAGACCTGAAGGAAGATGTTATTTATTCCGAAGAATCCATAACCCCTGCGCAGAAGAAGCTTTCAGAAGACCTGCTGAAGCTCTGTGACGAGCGCTATCTTTCAGGGGAAGAGTCTCCAGCGTCCCTGCGAGCCCGGATGATAAATCTGGGGCAGTTGAGTCAGAAAGATCCTGTAAGGGGAAGGGCAGCCGGTCCTGCAGAAGACGCTGAAGTCTTTTCAGGTTCGGGGCAAAATGCCAGCAAGTCTTCAGACCCTTCTTCAGAACCCTCTTTGTTTTCAGGTGATAAAGTCTATGTATACATCTATCTGAAGCCTTCTGCAAACAGCAGCGTACTTGAAGAGTATTGCGAAATTCAGGAAAGAGACGAAGAAAACCATATTGCTGTATCATGGGTCCCTCTTAAATCACTTGAAACCCTGGCTTCCCTTTCTGAAGTAAAAAATATTCAAACGGTTCTTCCCCCTTTTGTCAGTCAGGAAAACGCGGTTTCAGAGGGAGACTTTATCCTTAAATCCTCCAGCCTCAGGGATTCTTACGGTGTAAACGGGACAGGAATAAAAATAGGTATCATATCCGATGGCGTGGACAGTCTTGAGGATTCGCAGGCTGCAGGCAATATTTCCTATGGTGTGAATATTCTGAGCAATAAAATAGGAGGAAATGAAGGCACTGCCATGCTTGAGATTATCCAGGATATCGCCCCAGGTGCGGAGCTGTATTTCCATGACTGCGGGTCCAGCAGGCTTGAATTTAACAGGGCTGTAGATGCCCTTGTTAATGAAGGCTGTACAGTCATTTGTGATGATATTGGCTGGCTTTCAGAACCTTTTTTTGAAGACGGGATAGTTGCAAACCATATTAATGAAATCATAAAAAAGCACGACCTCCTCTACGTAAGCGCTGCAGGAAACTCAGGAGACAGCCATTACCAGGGCCTATTTTATGACAATGGGAGTGGCTGGCACGATTTCAGCAGCGGACAGGGGGAGGTGAAGAATCTGCAGCTAGAGATCAGGCCATCGGGAGAGACATGGGTTTTTCTTCAGTGGAACGACAGATGGGAACAATCGGGAAATAACTATGACCTCTACCTTAAAAATCGGGAAACTTCAGAGATTATCGCATCCAGCAAAGTCCATCAGGACGGGGACGATCTTCCCCTTGAATACATTATGTACACCAATAAGGGACAAAACACCCTCAACGCTTCTATCGAAGTTAAAAAAGTTTCAGGGGGAGCAAGAGAACTTGAACTCTATATTTACTACTGGCCTGGAGTAAAAGTCAATCCTGAAAACATAATTGCTGAAGACTCGATTTTCGGACATCCTGCCCTTCCTGATGCGGTAACCGTGGGAGCGGTCGGCATGGGAGAATCAGGAGATTATGAGATCGAGAATTTTTCTTCCATTGGTCCTGCTACGATTTTTTACCCTTCTCCTGAGGTCCGCCAGAAAGCTGACATTTCAGGGCCTGACGGTGTAAACGTCACAGGTGCAAAGGGGGTTTCAGAGCAGTTTTTCGGTACAAGTGCATCTTCCCCTCATGTTGCAGGTATTGCAGCTCTTGTCTGGAGCGCTTTCCCGGAAAAGTCGGCTATGGATATCAGGAGGCTGCTCTATACTTCTTCGACAGACCTCGGTAATCCCGGCTATGATACTATTTTCGGCCACGGGCTTGTGGACGCTTTAAAAATGTATGAGCAGGCATCAGGAGCTTCTTCCACTTTTACTGTGAAGCCTGGCGGGGACGGGGATTTTTCTTCAATCTCAGATGCGGTAAACTACAGCAGACCGGGAGACTCAATTTTCGTATATCCGGGAATATACCGGGAAAATATAGACCTTCCCTGGTCCCTTAACTTAAGTTCTGCTTCCGGGAAGCCTGAAGACACAGTTCTGGAAGCAGAAAACTTCGAAGAGCCTGTTCTTCATGTGACTGCAAATTCCGTAAACATCACCGGATTCAGCATAAACGGGCCTTCGGGAGCTGGCATTTATCTCGAAAGTGCGGGAAGCTGTGAACTTAAAAATAACAGAATATCAGGTTGCACGCAGGGAGTCCTGTTTGAGTGTTCATCAAACAACACCCTTCAGGGCAATAATCTCTCAAACAATACGGAAGGGCTCAGGTTAACGGATTCTTTCCTCAATACAATCTTCGAGAATGAATTTGAAAATGGAATCAATGTCAATGAAAGCTTAAGTCAAAACTTTCCGGAAGAAAGGTTTTCAGGTCTTCCAAACAACTGGAACACGGCTGAAGGTATAAAATATCTCTATAACGGCGGGATTTACGAAAGCCGTTTTGGAAACTTTTACTCTGATTACCGGGGCCCGGATGCAGACGGAAGCGGGATAGGGGACCTTCCTTACGGCAGTGATTCCTTCCCACTTACTGCCAGACCTGCATCATATTCCACGGGTTTCGAGATAGGGAATATAAGTCCTGCCCGGGACTCAGCCTCAGTTGAAGGGGATGTGCTGGATTTTGGAATAAGGTCCACGAGAAACTGCACTTTTAGCTGGCTTATAAACGGAACCCTGGTGCAGACAAATGAATCTGCTTCTTCTGCTGTTTTTTCAATTAATACTGGGGAGTTGAGAGGCATAATTACAGAAAACAGCGACACCGATCCTCCCGGGTCTAAATACAATCTGACAGTTATTGCAGCAAACGGCTCTTCATTCCTGCAACACAGCTGGAACTGGACTGTTTATCCTGCAGAAACAGGGGCAAACACATCCGGGAATGTGAGTGAAGATAATATAATCAGGAGCATCAGTTATGAAGGGAATGGCGGTAAGAGTACGGGAGGGAAAGCGGGCGAAGGACGCGGCGGGATTTCCAGTTTTCCTGAGCCTTCGGGTAATGTCGAGAACAGGGGAACAGCCGGTACCTCACCTTTTTCAGCCGCCGGTCAGGAGCAGGGCGAGCCTTTGCAGTTCTCCTCTCATACCGCGCAGAATAATTCTCCTGGAAAAGGTCCTGACGGGGCTCCGGAACTCTGGGTCGCACGTGAAAATGAAAGCGGCTCATCAGAAGAAGAAAGCGGAGAGGACAGAAATGTTCCCAGGAATGTCCCTTCTCTCACGTCAGGGACATCTATCTTTATCCTGCTTACAGGTGCACTGTGCATTAAAAGGGAATGAAATGAATATTAGGAAATGAAATGGAGATCCAAAAATCTGGGTGCAATGAATAAAGGCTGTCTCCAGGCCCTGAATCTTTAATTTTGAACCTCTAACTATGAACCTATAACTTATCTCCGGAATAATAAGTTATATTTGGAAACTCTTTTAAAGGAGCATCCAGTTACCTGATAGTATATTTTTGATTCATGTGCAGGCATTATTTTGATTATAATTTGTACTGAGATGTGGCTATTTGAGATTTGCCGGCTTCTTGAATGCCGCTTTTAAAGATGAGTCTATAAAAGTTCCTGACCGGAGAGGTTTACCAATGACAGAAGCGCTTTACTTCCTTGACTGTTACCTGAAAGAATTCGAAGCAACCGTTGAAAAAGTGACTGAAGGCAAGTATATTGTCCTTGACCGCACTGCTTTCTATCCCGAGAGCGGCGGGCAGCCCAGTGATACCGGTAAACTGGTCCGGGAAAGGGACGGGGCTGAATTTAAGGTTGTTTATGCGGGCAAGTTCAATGGAGACATAAGCCACGAGATCTCTCCTGAAGGCGAAACCGGAGCAGAAGGTCTTAAGGTTGGAGATAAAGTAAAAGGTATTATTGACTGGGACCGCCGTTACAGGCATATGCGCATGCATACTGCAACCCATGTGATTGCAAATGTGATCGAAAAAGAAGCAGGAGCCCAGATTACCGGAAACCAGCTGGGGCTTGACCAGAGCAGGGTTGATTTCAGCCTTGAGGCTTTTGACAGGGAAAAGTTCGCAGAATACGAAAAAATCGCAAATGAAATAATAGCCGAAAACCATTCCGTAAATCTCTACCTTGTCAGCCGCAAAGAAGCTGAAGAAAGATTATCAAGGCTTACCACGCTTGCCAAAGGTTTCTCTGAAGAGATAACTGAAGTCCGCCTTGTTGAAATCGAGGGCGTGACAATTGAAGCCTGTGGAGGGTCACACCTTAAAAATACAGGAGAGATTAAAGGAATAAAGATTGAAAAACTCCAGAACAAAGGGAAAAGTAACAGGAGAATGTACTTTTCGCTCCTGGACCAAGCTTCTGGACTGAAATAACCAGGTGAGTTGAATTTCTATGAAATCTTTTTCCTTTAATTTTTAACAGCAGGCTATTGCAGGCTATTAACAGTGCTTAGCTACAGACTAAATACAGACGGTTCTGGAAGTCTGAATTTCTTATGATAAAAAACAAAAAAACGTTTTTGTTCTCTATTTTTCAAAATTACCTTGAATCTACAGGATGGAAAGAATCCATAGGATGGAAAATTCCTGATACGCAAAATCACTCTGATTTCTCTTCGTCCTGCCAGAGCCCAAAAGCATTATTCTCAGTATCCATGCAGATTGCAAGATTTCCCCAGCCAGGGATAGCAGTTTTTGGCATCGGCACTCTGCCCCCTAATTTTTCCACCTTTTCCAGGTATTCATCCACTGAAGGAACTCCAATGTAATTCATTATTCTCTGGTCTGCTCCTTCTCTTTTCCTGAGGCCTCCTCCGGGTCCGGATTCCCCTTTAGGTCCTTCGGTTTCAATCAGGTAGTAATCCATTGTTTCCAGAGGCTTCTCAAATTTCCAGCCGAATAATCTGGAGTAAAAATTCTTTGCCCTCTCAGAATCATCCGCCGGGATATCAAAGTGAACTATTGTTGGCATGTTATCACAATAATACTGGACTTTGAAAGATTTAGTTTTTAAGGTAAAGAAGTTACCATAGGTAATTTCAAGTGGACATCTGGTGAGAGGGCGTTTCGGAAAATGCCTGATTTGTCAGTGATACAGCCTGATCTGCAAATTTATTATGTATATATTTATTATATTCAATGAATAATTCTTTATTACAACGGGAGCGCAGAGGGTCACGAATACCCCTTCCTTTAGGTAGGGGATGAAGTGAACCCTCGCCTCTTCGTTTTTCTCTTTAAATCTCTAAATCATAGCTTCCTTGTATAATAATCGTAAATCGGACCGGAAACCGAGGCAAATTTCAATCACTTATGTTCATGAAACCTTGTTAGAGGATGCTTAATTATCTGTCCCCGAGTAACCGGGCGGGCGGCCCGAAGCATACCCCATCCTTTAGGGTGGGGTGGCCGCCCGCAGTTTGATTTAATAATAAATTACTGAGCATATGAATCATATATTGGATCGCGGCACACATGAACCATGTATTGGCTCACCTTTCTTGATTTATTCCGCAGACTTTCATCCTGTTAATTAATCGGGTTAAGAAGATGTAAACTTATGAAGTGATTCTATGGTAAAACTGGATCAGGAAGGAGCAAAATGCGGTTATCGCGACGAAAAGGCTTCTCTTAAAGGTGAGCTTGAACGCCAGCTAATACACCTTTTTACAGGAATTTTTTTTATAATTTTTGTTTACTTAACGGGGGACCACGCACTAACCCTTCTCCTCCTCCTGCTGGTTTTTTATCTGGCAGTAATTTATGTTATTCTAAATGAAATGCTTCCCTCCCCACTTTACGCTTTCCTGTGCAGGTGGGGAAGGCCCGGAAAGCAGAATATCCCTCTTAAAGGGACTATCCTTCTGGTTTGCGGGATAGTAGTCTCTCTTATATTGTTCCCTGAAGAGATCGTATATGCTTCCATAGCAGTGGTCGGGTTTGGAGATTCGGTAGCAACCATTGCAGGCGTCACTCTTGGAAGGCATAAACTGCCTTATTCGGAAAATAAGAGTATCGAAGGAACTCTTGCAGGAATTCTGGCAGCCTTCCTCACATCCATGTTTTTTGTAACTCCTGTTCAGGCGTTTGTCGGGTCTGCGGGCGGAATGCTGCTGGAAAGCGTTGTGGATTTGCAGACAATAAAAGAACTTAATTCTCAGGCAGCTTACAAGTTTTTCTTAAATGATAATTTTTTAATCCCTGTATTTTCAGGCCTGCTTATGTTTATTGTCGGACTTTTTTAATTGACACTCCTCCATGCCCAAGCTTTAAATTGCATGAAGTATATATTTTATTTAACTAAAAAATATATTTAGATCTTATATATCTTTAAATGGGGGGTAAACAAGTGACAGGGATCATAAGGTTGATTATAGGATTGATTATTCTGATCATACTTATTCAGCTACTTCTCAGCTTGCTTTAATCGGCAGGAAAAGAGCGCTTCAGTTTTTTACCGGCGTAGTTACGGGAGAAGTTGGAGGACGGATAGACGGCAGCATGCCGGATAGCTGATATTTTCTATGTAACTGGAAATAAATTGAAAATAATAAACCTGAAACTTCTCTTCGATAGTCAAACATTAAAAAATAGCTTATACTGCATAAATAGAAATCATAAATAATATTCCACTCGGATAAAATGGAAATTCGAATAAATTGAAAATCCGGATAAAATGGAAATCCAAATAAATTGAAAATCCGGATAAAATGGAAATCCAAATAAATTGAAAATCCGGATAAAATGGAAATCCGAATATAAATATAAATCCGGATAATAACTACAACTTCAAATAAAAACAGAAATCAGGGTCGAAAATACAGGTCCGAATAAAAATATAAATCCCGATAGCAGGCTTAAAGGGAAAGGAAAATCATCAGATAAACGTATCACAGACATGCCCCAGTTGCTCTGCTTTTTAGCCATAAGGCACCTCCATGGTTTTTCCTGATAAATGCATTTTTTTAAGCTTGCCGTCTGTTATCCGGCCTTTCCTGCAAATATTTTTTTCCGAATGTCCTTTTTTCCAAATGTCCTGTCAATTTTTCAGGTACTTTAGCTGATTCTGAAGAGTACAAACAGGAAAGCTGCATATAGAGACATCAATGCAGCTCCTTCCCATCTTTTTATTTCCCAGCCTGTGCTGATGAATATAAGCAGGACCACGCTTATGAATATCATTACAGGAGCTGTAAAGACGAGGCTTATCTCTGCAACGGCGATCGGAAAGAGGAGACCGGAAACTCCAAGGATCATAAGTATATTTGTGATATTCGAGCCTATTATATTCCCAAGTGCAATATTTCCGTAACCCTGCCTTGCTGCGGATACCGTTACCGCAAGTTCGGGAAGGGAGGTCCCTATTGCAACCAGAGTAGTGCCTATGATGGTGTCCGGAATTCCGAGGAGCTCTGCAAAAAATATTGACTCACTGACGAAATACTTTGCTCCTATTATAATGGCTGCACAGCTCAATATCAGGGCAAGGATATCTTTTGAAAAGCTATTTTTTGGCTGGCAGTTTTTGTTGCCTGAATCTCCGTTAGTGCGGCTAACACCGTTATTTATGCCATTGATTTTCTGTCTTGCACTGTTTATATACTGGAACTTAACGAAATATTTTATGAATTCTTTGAAATAGAGCTTACCTTCATGTTTGTCTGTTTCTTCAAACAGGAAAAATGTGTAAGCTATATACAGCAGTAAGAACAGGCCGGCTTCGATTTTCGATAATTCCCCGTTGAGTGCAAAGGCAAAGAAAAGTAAAGCTGCAAAGAGCATTATATAGCCGTCTCTCCTTAGCATCTCAACTTCGGTTTTCATTGGAGAAAGAAATGCAGCAATTCCAACAATCAAACCTATGTTTGCAATGTTTGAACCTACAACATTTCCTATTACTATACCACTTGCCTGCTGGATAGAAGCAGCCATCGAAGAAGCAAGTTCGGGAATCGATGTACCGACTGCCACAAGGGTCAGCCCTATAATAAATTCCGAAATTCCAAGCTTCTTTGCAATCGATGATGCAGACTTAACGAAATAGTCTGACCCCTTGACCAGAAAAACCAGGCCAAGCAAAAGAATGAGAAAATTTGTTATGACCATAAAATAACGTCGGATCGATTTTTTCTGTTTACTCTAGTTCTTGATCTGGACCTTAATCTGCAGAACTCTTATTAAAGGTTTTCAGTTAAAAAAGAAATTAAAGATTTTGCTTATTCAGGAAGCTAAAACTTTTCTGGCCACGGATTAAATATTCCTGCTGACAGCCATTCCGGCTTGGAAAGTAACTTTTCAGACCGATAGCAGAGAAATGAACAGAGTTTCGGGCAGGTTAAACTCGGGTATATGAACTCAAAATATATGCCTCGCAATTAAAATTCGGTCACATATAGATTTTTTTTCTTAATAGCCTGCAAGGCATGGCCGTTTTCAGGGAAGTTTTTCTTCATAAGTCGTATGTTTATTTCCTGATAAAGTAATTTTTCCGATTCGATAGCCCTTTTGGAGAGGATTTTCTTTTGTCCATAAAGCTTATAACAGGGCTATATCAGGGGTTTAAACAAAAATCGGGATTATTTTATATCTTTTCTATTTTTCATTAATGCCAGATCTCATATTAATAAAAAATAAAGGGCTTCTAAAGCAAAATATTCATCTTCTAACAAACGTTTTAGTTGAATTATTTTTTATATTATTTATTGCATAATACTGAATGGAGGGTGGGCAAATAAGGGAAATTAGGTAATGGCTATCCTTAATCCTGCAAGGAGAACCTGTAAAAAAGGAGTCCTTACCAGATTGAGAAGTCCATTACAGGCACAGATTATCTGGCTAAAGATGCCCTGGAATGTGCCAGAGGAAAGATTCAGCTTCGGTGTCAGGCCCTGCCTTCAGGGATATAGATGCCTCCTGCTGATTACCAGAAACTCGAACTTTTTGAACGAAGATAACCGAAATAAGTACCGAATCTAAAGGAAATTTGCAACAGCAAATCTGGTAAGGGTCCAAAAGCGTTCGAAGGTTTACGATAAATAATCTATTATGGGGGAAAAATATGAAGACAAGTCCGATTGAAGTTCAGAAGGCTTTGAAGGGTATGGATTATCCTGCAAAGAAGAAAGATCTTATTGAACATGCCAAGAAGCATAAAGCAGGTAAGGATGTAATGTCAGTCCTCGAGGACCTTCCTGACCATGAATACTCCAATGCTGCCGATGTTAGCAGGGAGTTCGCAGGCAAATAACTTCTGAATAAACAGTACTTAGATGGGAGGCGAGTTATAAGCTTTAATGCTGGTCGAAGTTGAGGGATTTCAGGCTGTCTGGTTATCTGAAACATGATGAACTGGTAGACATACAGAACAGGAGAAGGTCCAGATTCTGGAGTTTGTGGCATCAAGACAACCCCTGAAATGTCTATAGCCTCTCATCTGGAGCAGGAAAAGATTCCGGAGGTTAAATGCCTCCCATTTTCAAAAATATTTTGGTTTATAGTTTTATTCTCGTCATTTTTTCCTCTTTCTTCTTATTTTCACTTTACTGGCCCCTGGATCAGGCTGAGAAAATATAAAACTGTCAGAGTCTAACTTTTCAGACCTATCCTTTCAGGCTCTTAATATTTTCAGACTTTTACCCTCAATTATTATGCGATCTGACCGTTTCTGGCTGTGAGATTAACTTTTCTGGACTTTTCATGTCACAGGCTTTTATATTGAACTTTCTCCCGGGTCATAATAACTGTTTTAAAAACAACTGTCTTATTTACTGCATAGAGGATCGCAAAAAATGCCTTTTAAAGTCCTGAAATAAACTGCGGGAGACTTCATAATAGTTCAAACAGCTGCAACAACAATAAATACCAACATGCCGGATATTTATTATTCAATTAGTTCATTGAGACACACTGCGGAATAACCCATGGGTGAGTGCGGGCTCTTGAATTACTTGATATAAAACCAGGATTAACCGAGGGGGAAATAAATGGAACGAAAAAGTTTCCAGAGTAAAGATCGGGACCAGAGCAGAGAAAGCGATTCCGGAAAAGAAGGCGGCTTCGGCAGAGAACCGCAAAAGATGTACACAGCAAAATGTTCTGACTGTGATATAGAAACCGAGGTGCCCTTCAAACCGGACCCTGACAGACCAGTCTACTGCAGGCAGTGCTATGCAAAGAGAAAAAGTAGAAACTTCTAAACCGAATGGGTTATCTGATAGTTTAATTTTGACAGATAAAACAGATACGCTTCGTACAGGCGATTTCTAAGCTGCTTCGAAATCTTATCTGTATCACTTAATTTTTTAATCTATATCACTTAATTTTTTAATCTATATCACTTAATTTTTGATCTTGCTTTATTTGCTTTTTGACGTATATCTATCTCCCTTTATTCTTCTTTCAAGTTTTTCTTTCAGCTTATTGATTCAAGTTCCCTTTCCAGTTTTGTTATATCAAACAGTACCCTTAACAGTTCATTCCTTCCATTGTCCCTCACGTCTATTTCTACAGGTTCGACAAGTGTATCTTTAACCGCTCTCCATTGTTCCCTGCGGATGTCGATAATTTCCCAGGGACCGGCAGAACTGTCTTTTACTCTGTCCCTGGAAAGCTGTAACAGCAGGTGTTTCTTTTCTGCAAGGGTAAGTTCTTCTATGCCCCTTACTTCAGCCTCACGGACAGCAGCTTCTCCCAATTTTGATTTTGCTTCTGCTGGTTCTCCGGGTTCTTCTCCGGCTTGTTGTATGAATTTTCCTTCCTCTTCCATGAATTCGCCTCTCTTCTGGTCAGGGTACGGGCCTGAAGGTTCTCGGGTCAAGGTAGATATTCCTCTGGCAGTAACTGCAGATGGTCTCGAGATGTTTTCCTGCAAGAAGAGCCTTATCAACCTCCTCTTCCGGAGAGATATACTGCGTCATTTCCTCCCCGCAGTAAGGACATTTTATTTTCAGCCAGTCAAGTTTAGTAAGCTGTCTTATGCCCTGTATGAGTTTTCCCAGGGCATCCTCATAGGTATCAGGGTAAAAGATAACCGGCTGGAGATGGCGGATAAGTACAGGCAGTTCGATTCCCGATTCTACAAGCGGTATTATCAGCTGGTTGAGTCCTGCAGCCAGCCCGATCTCCTGGTTCACTTCCGGAGAGCTTACTCCATCCTGTGTGATTAGAGGAATAACGCAGTCTGACTGGCGGACTCCAAAACGTATCCTTTCGGCAAGAGAAAGAATACGAGCTTTCCTGTACAGGGATGAATAGCTCTCTATTTCAACTGCCCAGAGAGTCCTTGCCAGTTCCCGGGCAAGCAATTCATCTTGCTCGCAATGAGATATGTAAATTTTTGTTATCATGCCTGCTGACTTGGTTCACAATTCTTGTTTTCCGGACTTATGTTCTGGTTCGGTTTCCGGTTCAGGCTCGGGTATCGGTTCGGGTGAAGGAACCGGCTGTGGTTCGGGTTCAGGCATAGGTTCAGGTTGAAAAGATGGTACTTTTTCTTCTTTTGGCAAAATGATTCCCCCCTCTAATATAACTTAAAATGCTCTCTTAAGGACAATCTTCTAAGGACAATTTCCTGTCAGTGTTTTTGATTTCCTTGAGGTATTGCCCTCTTATCAATTCGTGTATAATTCGTGTGGCTATGAGTTCCTGTTTAATTTCATTCTGACAGGTATGGGTTCCTGAAGTTATGGTTTATTATGACACATTAGTTGAATAACATTATTTGCAGTCCAGGAGTCATGCATCTCAGTCTGAGGCTAACATGACGCTTGAGGCTTTAATTACTGCATAGACATCATGCCCTTCTTTTAAACCCAGCTTTTCAGCCGAGTTTTTTGTTATGATCGAAGTAATCTCGGTACCTCCCGGAAGTTCGACCACGATTTCCGAATTAACCGATCCGTGTGTTATGCTCTTGACTTTGCCTTTAAGGACATTGCGCGCGCTTATTTTCATCTTATTCCCCATATTTCGGTTTTTATTTATTGATTTTTATTCTCTTATCAATAAGGTTAGTCTTGTGAATTATAGATGCATAGGAATCTGGTTTTCGAAACTTAATTACTGAATTTTAATCTTTGTTAATCTCTCAAATAAAAGCCGTCTCCGAAGGCAAATAATCTGTTAGAAGGTGTTTTTATAACAGGTGAAATATAGATGATACTGTTTAGAACGCTATTCAGATAGCAATATTCAGATAACACTATTCAGAAAATTTTTCATATTCCTGAATAAGAAGTCCGTATGGAGAATAACACTATATATTCTGCCTGTATCCGGCAGTTGATTTACCTGGTAGCTGATCTGTCAGGTAGCGATTTGCTGGCAGCTTGAATTTGCCTATTTTAAAAATTTCTCCATGCGGGTTTTCCTGTATGGTTTAACTGCCAGCCCTGTTTACTGAATAAAAAATCGCTGATTTTACTGAATAAAAGATCACTGATTATGGTTTTTGTTTGATAAGTGCTGTTTGTGGGCAGTATCTGCTCAGAACTCCCGGCAACGGACTGAAAGAAACATCTGGATGACTGCAGGTCAAATTGCAGTTAAAACAAAAGCTTTATTGAAAAGGCACATCTTTCCGTGTAATTAATCCATGTAATTAATACTTTCATGAAATTAAGTTATGAGGCGTACGATGAAAACCAGAAGTGCATCTATAACTCTTGTTTTACTCCTTACCATAGGGGTTATAACCGCAGTCTCTTTCTCACTCGGCTGTACTGAGCAGGAAGAAACTCCTGCTGAGCCTTCAGATAATACTCCCGTTGAACCTGTAGAAAGCGCTCCAGCTGAACCTGCAGATAATGATTCTGTTGATGCTCCTGCAGAAACCGAAGAGGAAACTTCTGCTGAACCTGTAGAGAACACTCCTGTCGAATCCGCAGGAGTCGTCCCTGAAGAGTCTTCGGGAAGCCCGGAAAGCTCAGGAGTCGATATAGAGGACCTGGAACCAATTTCTGCTGGCAATATCCAGGATACCGAATGGCAGTGGACCGGTTTCCAGGACTCTGACAGCCCTGATAGCCAGATAAAAGTGCCCAGCCCTGAAGATTATACGCTTTCCTTTTTCGCTGACGGCACATACTATATTAAAGCCGACTGCAACACCGGCAGCGGGACATATTCCCTGGAAGGAAATAGGCTTTTCCTTGACCTGCCGGTAACAACTCTTGTTGACTGCGGTCCTGAGTCCATGAATGGCGAATATATGTCTCTTTTACCCACTGTAGAGGCAGCAGCCATTGAGGACGGTCAGCTTGTCCTTTACCCCGGAAATGAAGGTGACAAAATGTTCTTTATTAATGGGGGGAAGGCTGAACGGTAAATGCTTGATTAAAAATAGACCTGGTTAATTGAGGTTCAGACCTGGTTAATTGAGGCTTAGATCTGGTTAATCAAGCCCCAATATTTTTGAGCTTCTTTCTTATTTTTGTTTTTTGGTCAGTGCCGCGAATTTTCTGTAAATTCAAAATCAATTTTCTGGGCATTTCAGGATACTGCATGTGAAACCATGCTAATGATCCTGAATTCCTGGCTCAAAAACTCTTAAAATTTGTAATTTTTCAGAAAAACTAGTGTCATGACAATTTAATTATTGAGCATAATTTATAGTATTTCTATGTCAATACATAACGATTCTTAACTTATAAAATGACCAAAAACTAAATGTTCATGACACTAGCACACTGCCGATTCTTTTGCGACACTACTATTTCTTTTTGCTTTTTCCCACCGATTCCAACAACTTTAAAAACAATGCCCTGTATCAAAATGTGAATTTAATGTTACGGATCAGGGTTAACAATTCCTGATTTATTTCTGAAAAATCCCGGATTTTTTTCCGGTCTTTCAACCGCATAAGCTTTATGAGAGATTAAAATGGAACTCGACGAAGTCATAATTACACGGGCAATTTTTGAAGAGTATTCTAAAACCTTCCTTGAATACACGGACATTGATGTGGCACTCGTAGGAGGCGGACCTGCAAACCTTGTGGCTGCAAAGTACCTGGCTGAAGCCGGGGCAAAGGTCGCTATTTATGAGCAGAAACTGTCCCTCGGGGGAGGGATGTGGGCTGGAGGCATGATGTTTCCGCGCATAGTTGTACAGGAAGAAGCCTGCCGCGTCCTGGACGACTTCGGGATCAGGTATAAGGAGTACGAGCCCGGGTATTTTGTGGCAAACTCCGTGGAATCCGTGGGAAAACTGATCGCAGGGGCAACGTCTGCAGGGGCTGAGGTCTTTAACCTTGTGAGCTTTGAAGACATCATGATCCGGGAGAATGACAGGGTTACGGGCATAGTAATTAACTGGGGACCTGTCACAACACAGCGCCTGCATGTGGATCCTCTCATGATCCGCACGAAACTCGTGATTGACGGTACAGGGCATGATGCAGTCGTCTGCAATACCATTCTCCGGAAAATCCCAAACGCAAAAATAGGGGAATTCGGCATCCTGGGAGAAAAGCCTATGTGGTCCGAGGTAGGAGAGCGCCTGGCTGTGGATGCAACCCAGGAGATCTATCCAGGACTTATTGTGGCAGGCATGGCTGCAAATGCCGCAACCCGTGCCCCAAGAATGGGTCCAGTCTTTGGAGGGATGCTCCTTTCCGGAGAAAAGGCTGCAAAACTTGCCCTTGACAGGCTTAAAAAGATCTGATCTGGCCGAAACCCCTGAGAGAAACCGGATTTTTTCTATTATTCCGGTACTTTTTTATGCCGGAAAACGGTAAGATTTCCTTCTCTTAAAAAGGTCAGCTGCTTTTCCCGGCAAAAACTTTATATAAAAAAACTCCTTCTATAGGTTGCTTCAAACCTGAAGTACCAGACCCTGTGGCCGGGGTAGGGTAGAGGTCCATCCTGTGGCCCTGTGGAGGCTACGACCCGAGTTCGATTCTCGGTCCCGGCCCTCAATTATTTTTTAATTGTCTATTATTGATTTCTCTTTTCTGGTTTCCTCTCTTTATTTCTGCTTCTGTGTTGTTTTAATTACCCTTAATTTAATATCCAGCTGCGCTCTATACTTCAATCTCCGGTTATCAAACAAAGGAAACAGGAACTTATATGAAAGCACTTATTATAGACGGCTACGTAGACGAACCCGCCTGTCTGGGAGTCCCTCCCTATCTTTCCCCTTATCCAAGGTATATAGCAGGAGCTCTGAGAGAACGCGGGCTTTCTGAAAATGACATTCATTACCTGACTATTGACACCCTGAGGGAAAATATTCCCGGAGCTGGCGAGCTTATTGGGAAGGCAGACCTTGTGGTTATTATTGCCGGCATGACCGTGCCCGGCAAATATCTGCGTGCATCTCCCATCTCTCCCGGAGAAATTGAAGCAATTTTCGGGGCTGCAAAGGGAATAAAAGTTATGGGCGGCCCTATAAGGCTCGGCTTCAGCAGCGAAGGCGGGAGGGCTGCAAAGGGCACGGAAAGCGGCATAAGCCTCGGAGATGCCGTACTTGCAAAAATGGACATTGAGGCTTTTATTTACGACCTTTTTGAGGACGGGATCGAAGGGGAAAGAAGTACTGGAAGCTTTCCTGTCAGGCTGAAAGATCAGGAGTCTATTGAGCACCGTTTCAGGACAACATCCGAGATCGGATGCTGGGGTGTCAGAGGGGCTTTTTTGATCAGGCAGCACCCGGATTACCCTCACTGCATGTGTGAGCTTGAAACATACAGGGGCTGCGGAAGGAAGGTTCACTGTTCTTTCTGCACTGAGCCTTTTTATGGGTCTTCGGACTACAGGCCCGTGGAGGATGTTGTTTCTGAAGTTTCCGCACTTTATTCTTACGGAGCACGCTATTTCAGAATCGGAAGGCAGCCTGACCTCTTTTCCTATCATGGGACAGACGCAGGTGGACCAGTGCCGAAGCCTGTGCCTGAGGTCCTTGAAAGGCTCTATAAAGGAATAAGGAATTCCGCACCCGGACTTTCCGTACTCCACATGGACAACGCAAACCCCATTACTCTTGCAACATATCCGGAAGAATCAGAGCAGATTCTGAAGACAATTGTCAAATTCCATACGCCGGGAGATGTGGCAGCTTTTGGTATGGAGACTGCCGATCCCGCAGTGGTTGCAGCAAATTCCCTCAAGGCGACCTCAGAAGAAGTCTTTGAAGCGATCAGGCTGGTCAACAGGTTTGGAGCTGTGCGCGGGGCAAACGGGCTTCCGGAAATTCTTCCGGGCATCAATTTTGTTCATGGCCTTATGGGCGAGACTAAAAAGACTTTCCAGTTAAATTATGCTTTCCTTCAAAAAGTTCTTGATTCGGGGCTTCTTCTCCGGAGAATTAACATCAGGCAGGTCATGGCATTTCCCGGAACTCCAATGTACGGCAGGGACGAAGCTGCAAAGAAGCACAAAAAACTCTTTCTGGATTATAAAGAACGGGTCAGGAAGAATATCGACCTTCCAATGCTCAGGAAGGTCGTGCCGGAAGGTACGGTACTGAGAGACGTGATGTGCGAGGTTCACGACAGGGATCTTACTTTTGGAAGGCAGATCGGTTCTTATCCTCTGCTCGTGGGGATCCCTTCCCTCCTTCCTTTGCGGAAATTCACAGATATCACTGTCACAGGGCACGGTATGCGTTCGATTACCGGAATTCCTTATCCACTGCACATTAACTCTGCTCCCCCGACTCTTATTCGATTTCTTCCAGGGATCGGTAAAAAAGCGGCTGCTTCCATAGCTGCCGGAATTCCCTATTCAAACAGGAATGATTTTCTTAAAAGAGTAAGCGAGGGAGAAAAGGTCATCGACTTTATTGAAATTTAATGCTCGAAAGAAGGTGTGGTACTCTGCCGTATGGCTCTTCTGGCTGATGTTTCGGTTCTTCAGGCTGATGCCTTTAATTTTTGCTCTGGATAAGCATACCCAAAACCTGAGTTAATCTTTTTTCACTTTTGCTATTTTTTCTTTTTTTCGAATTTAGTTATTTCTGGTTCTGTATAACTTTTGTATAACTTTTGTATAACTTTTGTATAACTTTTGTATAACTTTTGTATAACTGCAGTCTTTTTTCTATTTTTTAAATTGATGTTTTTTCAGACAATTCCTTCTCTTATATGCAACAGTCTTAAATTTTAAAACTTGAATTTCGGAATTTTTCTAATAAATAGCTATTTATTCAATCCCAAATCATTCTAAATGGGACATTTTTGGGGGATTTGCTTGAGCGATAGCACAGAAAATTTACATAGAGTGAAGATTGCTCTTCAGTTGAGTTTTATTTTGTGGGTCATGCTTGGAATTTTAATTCTTTATGCTACTTTTGAAGAGCAGTCCAGACTGTTCGTGACATTCCTGCTCCTCTGTTCGGTTATTTTTTTCACGCCCTTTCTTCCGGAAGGAACAGATTTACCTGAAGGAACAGGTTACAAAGAAATTGAAAACCTTGAAGGCTACAGGGAAGAATAAATTGAAAAAATAAGTTGTCCCTGCAAACAGGGAGTCCATATTAAAGTTATTTAAATCCTGATTACTCAGGTCTTATCCTATCTGATGATTTTCAAAACTTTTCAAACTAATATCTGGAAAATCTTTTAAGCTTCGCTGACTCTGAGGATGCGGGCAATCTCGTTTCCTTCAGGTCCTATGGATGATAGTTCGCTCGAAGCTTCGGACTTTGAAATGTATTTTTCTGTCCGGATACTTCCCGGCTCCTCTATTTTAATCGTTATTTCCCCTTCCATGTACCCTCTCTCAATGCATTCCCCTGCGAGCTTTCCGTATATTCCGGCTATAATCTTAAGGCAGTCAAAAATAACATTCTCTTCAACAGCATTTTTGCCGTCTATAAGGATCAGCCTGAGCTTTCTGAAAACCACTGAGTCTGTTACGAAATCTTTAATTTTTTCCATAAATATGGAAATGGAATCTTTATCCAGAGCGGGAGCCAGCTTTTCATCACCTGTTATTTCGTTGTCTCCATACATTATCAGAAATGTCCCGCCATCTGAAGTAATTATGAACCGGTTTTCCGCATCCTTATCTTCTATAACAGTTCTCGTAGTATTTTTTCCGTGCTCGATATTGGTAACGTAGAAACCTGACACGTCCAGCTTTTTTACCTTTTCTTCTTTTGAGAGGAATCCGCTTTTTGACCGCACGGGCAGAGTAAGTTTCTGGAGGTCTTCAACTTTCAGTGTATCCTGTATAAAACTCAGTTCAAATTCGTATCTCATGCCGTCGATAGAGCTTACCTGCCACCCTTTAAGCTTCCTGTCTTCGCTTGAAGCATAACAGGTGTGTTCGGAGCCATAAATGCTATTTTCAAAAAAAGGGCTGAGAGCTGTAAGTATCCTGTCTTCCAGCTGCCGTACTTCTATAAGTGCCAGCCTGTTCTGTTTGTCTATATCTTCAAGTTTTTCATTCTTTTTCAATAGCGATATGTTCGCACAGGTCTCTATTGTCTTGGATTTTATCTCAAGAACTTCTCCGGATTCATATCCCAGTGCACGTTCTTCTATACACTCAGTGATTTCTTTCTGGAACCTGTCTATTTCTTCAATTCCCGCCTGAGTAGTCCCCGTCTCTTCGATATTTACCTGTTTTATCTCTTTAATTGACTTTTCAAGAGGGATTACTTCTTTAGAAATCCGTATAAAGTCCTGAATATCCTGAATAAAGTCTCTCTGAACGGGAAATTCCGTTGAGTCCTGAAAGGTATATTTCATTTCAAATCCTCCCCTTTGGAAAAATTGCTTTTTAGAAAACTATGTTTTTTATGTTTAAATTTGTGAGCATATACCCTGGGATGGAAGAATTACCCACTTAAATTAATAAAATGAATTTTTTTATTCGATAGTCTGATTTCTTTTTTAATTATTTAATTTTTTAAAATCACTATTATTTAATCTATTTTTTACCGATACTTTTATTAAAAAATAAATTTTTTTAGAAAGATTTATATCAAATATTTGCGTAAGTTATGTCATATTATCGTCACAAGATAATATGAAAAGACATTATGAAAAGACATTATTAAAAGACATTATGAAAAGACATGTACCTGGTTAATGCTGATTTATTATCCCCTGGTGGTTTTCTTTAGTGAATTCACTGTTCAGGATTAATAAGTATATGTCTGATGCACCAATCTGACCGGTCGGCCAGGTATCAAAACGGGGTTGACTTACAATTCCCCTGATGCACAAGAACTAACGGGGTCAATTTTCTTGCTGCTCCAGAGGAAAAGCCAGCATATTTCCTCCCGAAAGGGTTTCAGAAAAGTGATGGCTTTCTTAGATATTAATTAAAGGCAATGTTAATCAGATCACTTTAATTCAGGGGGTGAAGGGCAAAGCAGTTTAGTAAAATATAAATTGCAAACTTATTACAGTCTTATTTTGTTTATTTCTTAACCACTCTATATATCTAATAATTTCTTGACTGTTTATGGGATTGTATACTTACTAACTGGAATCTGCTACAACTCGCCTACTTTAAAATATTATTTACACTATGATAAAAATGAAATTTCAAGATTTAGTTAATCAAAAATGTGCGGAATCTAGGTGCAGAACATGAAACAAAAATTAATATTATTCAGTGCACTGCTGATCATATCCCTTTTGGCAGGGACAGCAGGTGCAATTGGAGAAGCAGAAAATACAGATACTGTCTCGACCGGGATGACCGAGCCGAGCGTCAGCATTGCCTACAACGAAACCGGTCCTTTCAGGATGGGAGATGTTGTAAAGATCACTGCAACCTTCAGTGAACCTGTATATGATGCAGTGGCAATAGTTGGGTATAGCGTTCTCACGCCCGATTACTTTAACATGACCAACCTCAGCAACACTGTCTGGTCTTATGACTACGAAGTCCCGGCAGGTATAAATGATGCTGTGAATGTGACGGTCTATGGGATAGGTGGAACCGTAGACTTAATTGAGAAAACCGATATTCATGCTTTCGTGGTTGATAATGAAGCTCCGAGATTTGACAGAATTCAACCCAGCTCCACATATGTAAATACGGAGTGTGTTGTCTTCGAGTTCAGTGCTTTTGACAAACTGGACAATACAGTTGCCTACTCTCTCTTTATCAACGGTACTGAAAAGAAATCAGGAATTATAAATTCCAACGGAAGTGTAAAGTACGAGGTTGAAAAATCCGACAACTATTACCAGTGGGAAATCGTACTCGAGGACGATGCCGGAAATATCGGTGGCAGTGGACTCCAGGACCTGTATGTGGACACCAAGGATCCGAGCGTAACTCTTGTTTCTCCAGAAGATGGATTCGTTGACACAACAGGACTTCTGAACTTTAATTTCACATGCCGGGACACTTTGTCCGCAAACTGCGGCCTTGACCTTGATTACCAGCTGTATATAAATGGAGAACCTGAACTATTATTGGGTTCCGGTGAAATAGCTTCAGGGGAATATGCAGAAATTCCATATACAGCCCTCTTTGACGGCGCATACAACTGGTCTGTCCTTGTTGAGGACAAAGCAGGAAATAATTGCTCAGGTAAAGTCAGGAACTTCTACGTGAATACTGAAGGGCTTATTGTCGAGCTTATCTCTCCGAATAGTCTTGTTGACGGTGAGCTTGTCACTGCAGAACAGAAGTTTAACTTCAGTGTAATGGGAGGAGCAGGGCTGCCCTTTGGGTACGAACTGCTCATCAATGGCACGGAAGTTAAGAACGGCACTTCAGTTATCGGTGAAGAAGGGATAAGCTTCTGTTCCGTGGATGCAACGGTTGCTGACGGAATGAACATCCCCTGGACCGTGCGCATCACTGACTGTGCAGGCAGAATCTATCAGCCTGATCCGTTTTTCATTTCTGTTGATACCACTGCCCCTGCTCCTGTATCGAACCTGACTGTTGTCGATGCTTTCAGTGATACTACATGGTATTATACATACGATGAGCCCGGGCTTTACGTTTGCTGGGATAAAAATACTGAAGAAGACCTGTACGATGGAGCAGACGCTTACTATGGGACTCCATATGCGGTTTTCATCAGCGATTTTGAGCCTTCAGGCATTGAAGAAATGGAACTGGCAATGCCTGTAAGCAGCATCTATGACACTATAGACAATAAGGCTCTGTTTATGCACATCGGAATGTATCAAGGAAAACCCCTCGTCTATGGTAAAGACTACTGGGTTGCTGTTATCGCTCTGGATAGAGCTGGCAACTATGATGAATGCTTTACTATGTGCGGGCCTGTCCAGACATACGAAGATATGGATCTTACACTTGATGCAGGCTGGAACCTGAAATCCGTACCCAGGAGACTGGCTCCTTTCAATGCTGACACATGCTCGGTCTTTGGAGAAGGCAGCACAGTAATTTACTGGGACGGTGCCTGCTGGCAGTTCCCGAAGACTATAGAACCATGTAAGGGTTACTGGGTCTACACTCCGGAAGCCTGTGAAACCAATGTAAAGTTCAAGCCAATGCCTGTCGGCAGTGCAACACCGGATGTTCCTGCTTCTCTCGACCTTTGTGCAGGCTGGCAGATGATAGGACACACTTCAACTCAGCCTGCTCACTGGTCTGAGACTCTGGGTTCATTGCAGAGTGATAAGATTATTGCAAACTATAAGTTCTCCAACATAATCACGTATTCTCAAAATGAAGGCTGGGGAGGCACGATTAATCTTGGATTCCTGGATCTATTCGCTCAACCAGAGTCTGAGATCCCATACCCGGTTCAGACTCTTGAGTCCAGCGGTGCTATGGTCCCTGGACAGGGATACTGGATTTTCATGAAAGAAGACGGTACTTACGCATCCATTGAAAATGTAGAACTTTATCAGGCTGAATAAGTCCCGGTGAAGGGCCAATTTTAAAAGCAAGTACTTTTCAGCCAGTTGAGGCTGAAAGGTTCTTTTTTCTTTTTTTGCTTGCTAGCAATTGGAGGTAAATTATGAACAAAATATTGAAAAATAGTTTCTTAGGAACAGCTGTACTAATTTTATTTTTCTTAATAGCTGCCCATCCAGGTATGGCTGAGGATGTCCCTCCTCTCCCTATGACAGTAAATGGGGTTGCCTTTATTGATGGCTCTCCTGCTCCTGTAGATACTGCTGTTGCAGCTTATCTTAACGGAGAGTACGTAGAACAATTTCTGATTAATAATCCCGCGGGAAATTTCACTTTCTATATCTCAGGTAAAGCCGAAGATGAAGGAAAACCTGTTACTTTTACAATTGATGAAAAGGATACTGGCAAGAGTTTTACCTGGAAGTCAGGAACAGTAATTTCATCCGTTGAACTTTCTTTCGGCGATTCCGGGAGTTCTAAAAAGAGTTCAACTTCAAACTCGGGTTCAGGATCACTGGCAGTGTCCGGGGATAAGGAAGAAGACCGGGATATTATTGAAAATAGCGCAGTCACTCAACCGGATGTCGAGGTTCCGGAAGTAGCGGACGAGGAAAAAACTGTACAGGAAAATGCAGATGATGAAGTAAAGGTCGAAAAGACTGAAGGATCCTCTGACGAGTCTTCTAAAAAAGGCAGTGCTCCGGGTTTCCAGATAATTTATGCAGTTGCAGGCATCATTCTGCTCACTTTCGGGTCAAAGCTCTGGAGGGACTCGAAAAGGAAGCCCTGAAGGATTTTCCTTAATGGGTTTTTCGGATACGTAAAAACCTCAAGGTGATATGATGACCATCAAGGACAAACACTTAAGAACTTTAGTGTGCCTGGTTATCCTGGTACTGGGTATATCCCTTATTCCGGCTGCATCTGCCAGCGATATTCCTTCTATCCCCAACGTATTCCAAGGAAAATTGATCACAGAAGGCGCAGATGTACCTGAAGGAACTATAATCTCAGCTTATATAGATTCAAAGCTTGTTGGCTTGAAAACTATAGAGACAGAAGGTGAGTATCAGTTAGATGTATCAGGTACAGAAGAGGACAACGGGAAAAAAATAGTTTTCAAGCTGGGTCTTGTGGAATCTCCTGTTTCTGCAACATATCAGCATGGAGCTTCCCCGGTTACGCTTGACCTTCCTTTCAAGGGGGATTTTGTGCCTCCGGTTATAGAGAGCTGCTATGCATCTCCTGTTTATATCCTGAACGACGGGAAGGATTACTCAACTGTCAATGCAAAAGTTTCGGATGAGCTGTCCGGAGTTATGTCAGTAACCCTCGATCTTACCCCCATAGGTGGAGGAGTAGTATCAATGACACCTGAAAAAGGAGGCATTTATACCTGCAATGTGGACAGCACTCAGGCAGGAGAATTTAAATTCACCCTTACAGCAACGGATTACTTCGGTAATAAAATTACAGATTCTAATAGCATCTTGATCACTGCAGTTAAAGAAAATGAGCTTATAGCAAAGTTCGGAGGGGCTGACAGTAGCTTCTCTGCCGAAGAAATCAAAAATATTGTAAGTGACGGTAAAATCTCCAGCGCGGTCAAATATGCAATTCTGAACATTTACTATGCTGACGGGTGGGATAGGATATGAGGCAGCCTGAGTTTAAAATTGCGTTTGCGTTACTCATGGCTTTGATTTTATGTGCAGTTCCGGCTTCTGCAGGCAGTGCAGAAAGGGTTCTTCCGTCTTCAGTCAGTGCTAATGAGGTGTTTCAGGTAACAGTCAATGTAGCTGATTACGGCGCAGCAGGTCAGGTGCTTGAAAAGCTTCCTGCAGGTTTCACATTTGTCAGCTCAACCCTTCCGGAAAAAGCTGTAACTGTAAACGGAGATAAGGTCTCCTTCCTGCTGATGACAGAAAAAAGCTTCAGCTACACCCTTAAAGCTCCTGCATCATCCGGGACATACCAATTTTCGGGTATTTTAAGGGACATAAACAAAGCTGAATTCCCTATACTCCCTTCAAGCTCTTCCATTAAGGTCGGGTCAAGCTCTGGCGGGGGTTCAGGCGGCGGCTCAAAAAGTTCAGGCAGCAGTTCAGGCGGCGGAGCCGGAGGTTCCCCGGAACCTCAGAACAATGTTGAGGCTAAGGAACTGTCCCAGTCGTATGTTTCTGACGGAAAACACGTAAGGTTCGATTTCCCCAATGGTGTAACCTGCATAAGATATGTGGAGTTTGATGCCAGAAAGACCCTCGGGAAGATCACCACTATCGTTGAAATGCTTAAAGGCCAGTCGAAGCTGGTCCCGAGCCTGCCTGAAGGCACGGTTTATAAAAACGTAAACATCTGGGTGGGTTCCGGAGGAATCGCAAATTCCGATAATATCAAAAACGCGGTAGTTGGCTTCAGGGTTGAAAAAACCTGGCTTGATAAATATGGGGTTGACACGGATGACAAAGATTCGCTTAACCTCTGGTATTATGACAAAGGATGGACTAAACTCGAAACCACCAAACTGGATGAGAGTGACAGTACCTATGTCTATTATGAAGCCAGGACTCCGGGATTCGGGTCATTTGCAATTGTTGCAGCCGAACCCTCTTCAATAGAAATCGAGCCTGTTGATGAAGATACGGAAGGCACTATCTCTTCCGAGCCACAGAAGCCTGTAAGGAACTGGCGTTCTATGCCTGGATTTGAATCTGCTGCTTTTCTGGGAGCAGTCGGAGCTGCATATTGCGTCATGAGAAGGAAGTTTTGATGCCCGATAAATTTACGGTTTAAAGCAGCTTTAAACGCTGCTTTTTTCTCTTTTTTCACCCGAATTCCTTCTCGCCTGAGTCCCGTCTCGGGATTACGGTGTCCTTTTCACTCGCTGCGCTCGCTTAAGAGGACTAATTTTGAAGTTTTAAACAGTGAGATTCACTAAAAGGACTATTTTGTGGTTATCGACCGAAGAAAAATAAAAGATAAGCAAAAATAAGAAAAAAGTGACCTTAATTAAGGGACTGATACAGTCATTTTATATAATGATATACATTAGCCGGGATTCGAACCCGGGTTCGAGCGTTGGCAACGCCCAGTGATGACCGCTACACTACTGATGTTCTGTGATGACAGGGTGCCTGCCGCTTTTCTTATTATGGATTTTTTTATTAATTAAGTTAATCCCTGAGGGATTTTTTAGTATGCTGTTAGATGGGAAGTTACTCAGATTTTATGTATGATGGACTTTTTACCTCTTCTGGATCTATTATTCTTTTGTCCGTTACAACACCTTCATATTTTAACATATACTAATAATAATTCTGTATCAGGTGTGTTATTTTTACATTCATATATAAAGAGAAACCTACCAGAGACAACGCATATATACGTTTTTTACGCATTAGAATGTTTGAACTAACTTATTGATGTCGTGTGTGTAACATCGAAAATTATTAATTTTTAAAACGGTTTTTAATCTTTTTTCGATTATAAAGCAGAAATAGGGTAGAATGTGAAACGAAGAAATACGAAAACATTCTAACAACGGCGCATCTGGAGATTTATCGAAAATATATCAAATAAAATCTTTTAATCTCATTTTTATTTTCCTCTCTTTTTTTTAATTATTAAATATAAGGAAAATTTATTCGACTGAATTTATATCTCTTCCAATTATCTAAATATAAAGGCCCTATATTTGGAGGCTTAAATTGAAAGAAACAACATATAATAAAATACCCGGAGGACATGTCCTCATAATAATTTTAGGGATAACTGTCCTGGCTTTTTTAATGCTGGCGAGTGTCGCAGGCGCAGTGCCATTTGCATATATTACGAACTACGACGACAACACTACTTCTGTAATTGATATCGCAACAAACACTGTTACCTCCACGGTACCCGTAGGCATTCGCCCTGGTGGAGTTGCGGTCAGTCCGGATGGAACTAAGGTATATGTGGCTAACGATGACAGCAATAATATCTCTGTAATTGATACAACAACCAGCACTGTTACCTCCACGGTGCCTGTGGGACATGCTCCTTATGGAGTTGCAGTAAGTCCGGATGGAACAAAGGTATATGTGGCGAACCAAAACGACAGCAGTGTCTCTGTAATTAACACAACGACCAGCACTGTTATCGCCAGTGTTCCAGTAGATTACAGTCCTTCTGGAGTTGTAGTCAGTCCGGATGGAACAAAGGTATATGTGGCGAACTACGGCAGTAACACTACTTCCGTAATCGATACGTCTAATTACAGTATTACCTTCACGGTGCCTGTAGGAATTGCTCCTTATGGAGTTGCGATCAGTCCGGATGGAACAAAGGTATATGTGGCGAACTATGGCAGCAATACTACTTCTGTAATTGATACAGCCACAAACAACGTTATAGCCTCTGTGCCCGTAGGATGGAGTCCGGTTGGAGTTACAATTGCACCTGATGGAACAAAAGTATATGTGGCTAACCTGGGTAGCTCCAATGTCTCTATTATTGACACCGCTACAAACACAGTTACAGACTCTGTGAATGTAGGAATCGCTCCTTGTGGAGTTGCAGTTACCCCGGATGGATCAAAGTTATACGTAACGAACGCCGGTGACAACACTACTTCTGTAATTGACACCATAACCAACAACGTTACAGTCACTGTGGCTGTGGGAAAAACGCCCATCACCCTGGGTCAGTTTATAGGGGGACCAGTAACAGCAAGCAACACCAGTAAAGACACAGAAACCGATTGTAAGGGGATAGAAGATTATGTTCCAGATTATGCAGGTGGCGCTGTTATTCATATAAAAAATAGGGTTGGAAATGATATCGTCGTATCCTGGGCAAAGGAAGGTTCCCAAAAAGCTGTTTTCCAGGTGAATATTCCTGCAGGGCAAACGCGCACAGTCACAGCCCCTTCGGGTTCTTATGACGAATATATCCGAGCAGGATGTTCATGGTATATAGTAACCGATGGGCATATTGTTGTGGAATCTGGTTATGAATACAGCCTGGAATACTATACGGTTGTAGATAACAACACTATAGTATATGATGGAACTGGATTTAAACAAATACCTGATAGTCAAGCCCCGAAAATCTGACCAGCTTCAATTACAGGGGAGAGCGTAGGGTCACGAATGCCCTTCCATTCATGAGGCTGCCTTATAATTACTGCCAGTAATAACTTAATTCCTTTTTTTGATTTAAAGGCTTTATATGCCTTATTTTTTATGTGCTTTTGCCCTGAAATAGAATTATCAGACATCCTTTTTTGGGTTGGGTGGACACCCGCAGGTTGATTTTATACATTTTTCCGGGAATTGTGTTTTATATCATTAAGCCCGTATAGACGGCATCTTCCGGGAGCTGGCAGCTAAATTTTTAACTGATCCCTGTAATATACTGATTTCTGTAATACTGATTTCTGTAATATACTGATTTCTGTACCTGTCTTCTTACTTTGATATTGAATTTTACGAGTGATGAGCTTTGAGTGAGCTTGAAAAACTGATAAATCTTGCAAAAAATGCAGCCGATAAAATACGCAGGCATAAATTTGTGCGCGTGATTTCACATAACGATGCTGACGGGCTAACTTCAGCTGGAATAATGGCCCACGCCCTTTTGAGGGCTGGCATCCCTTTTCAGCTTTCAATAGCCGGCAAGCTGGACGGGGCTGTAATTGAAGAAGTGAACAGGAGCATCTCTTCAGGAGAACTTGTCATTTTCTGTGATATGGGCAGTGGGCATCCAGAACTTATTAAACAAGTGGGCGCGGATGTTGTTATACTTGACCACCACCAGCCAGTAGGTCAGTCCCCCGCAAAAGCTGTGGTAAACGCACATATGGTAGGAATAGACGGGGCAACGGATATCTCGGCTTCAGGAACCTGTTATCTTGTAGCTCGGGAACTCGGGACAGGAAACATCGACCTTGCAGGGCTCGCAATTGCAGGGGCAGTTGGAGACAGGCAGCTTTTCCGGACTGCAAATGCTTTCATCCTGGAAGAAGCCTTAAAATCAGGGGTTGTTTCCATCAGAAAAGGGTTAAAAGTCGGGGATGGAAATCTTGCAGACGTGCTCGCATACAGCAAAGAGCCTTTTCTGGATGTAACCGGTTACCCGGAAAAAGCGGCGGAATTCTTAAATCAGCTTGGGCTTTCCGGAAACATTGAAGATCTTTCCGAAGAAGAAACCTCAAAACTTGCCAGTGCTGTTGCCCTGAAACTTGTCAAACAGGCAAGCCCTGAAGCAATTGAAGCGGTTATCGGGGAAGTTTTCCTGCTCAACCGGGAACTTGTCCACAATGTTTATGATTTCATTTCCATACTCAATACCTGCGGGAAGCAAAAGGTTTACGGGCTTGCCCTCGCTCTCTGCCTGAAAGACGCAACTATCCTTGATGAAGCCCTTTCCCTTACAAAGGAGCATGAAAAGAATCTTGCCATCGATATCCGGAAAAATGTGGAAAATATTCGCAAAGGGGAAAACCTCTGGTATATCAGCACGGTTGAAGCCATTTCAACAGGGGACCTTGCAACAACCGTAGTCAGATACCTCCATCCCGAGCTTCCTTTTATCTGTGTAAACGAATCTGAAGGCATTTTAAAGGTTTCTGCCCGGGGTACCCGTGAACTCGTTTCAAAAGGGCTTGACCTTGCCTTTACCCTCAGGGAAGCTGCTGGTGCTGCAGGCGGAAACGGAGGAGGGCACAGTGTTGCATCCGGAGCTTCAATACCCTTGGGAAGTACGGAGGAGTTCCTGAGCATTGCAGACCGTATAATCGGGGAGCAGCTCAGGAAAAACGCCAGTGGGAAAGTAAAGTGATAATTTCAATGGGAAAGAAGAGCAAGTAAACGTGATAAGCATAAATAATGAACAAAAATTGATCCTGAAAACCAGCCGGCAGAAATTGAATGGTAAAAACAGAGTAAGCAAAATTAAAATAACCAGAGGCATAGAACTGGTGTAAAAACGCAGAGGCGAATTTATGAAAATTACAGGCACAATTGAGTTTCCTGACCCTGAATCAAGAAAATCCGCAGCCAGAATACTGAAAGCCCTTGCCCCGGATAATCTGAGGAGCATGGAAAGCGAGATAAGCAATGATAGGATTGCTGTGCGTTTTCATTCTGAGAAAATAGGTTCTCTCCTTGCGACCATTGATGATTTTCTCATGAATGTTAAGATCGGGGAAGGGGTCGAGCAGACTCTGGAAAAAGAAAGGTAAGAAGCCAGAGATAAAAAAATAATTGAGCAACTGAAGGCGTGGAATAAAAACAAAAAACACACATGATATTCTTCGAATAACATGCCCAAGAAATGAAAGTACTTGAGAGCACTTTCATGCCAAATTAACGGGAAACATTTTACAGTTTCCCTCTCATTTTACAGTTTCCCTCTTGTGATTCTCTTTTCAATTTGCAGCTCCTTCTTTCCAGAGCCTTATCAGTTTTATGAGTCCTTCGTCTGTTAGCCTGGTTTCTGTCCCTGGGATAGGTAGGCCGTTTTTATAGATGTGTATTGCTTCCTGGAGTTCTTCCGTGCTTATGTTTTTCCCATCCAGGGAGGTCAAATCGTCCCATGGGTTCCAGTCAACGACTGTCCAGTTCCAGGTAAGCATAACATTTTCGTTTCCTGTTATGACAAGCACGGTAACATCATATGTTCCTGGAAACAGAGTACTTTCCGAATATGAACTGCTTTTAACACCGGTTTCGGTAAGTTTTTTCGTTCCGTTAACATACCAGTTTGCACTGGTGTTATGATTTGTGCTGATATTGAATTCCTGCCTTTCCCCTTCATAGGTAGTGATATTTCCTCCGGGACTTGAAGAGATAATTGATAGAGGGCTTACTGTTATATAACCGGGTTTTATTTCGGTGTCAAAACCTTTCCTGTTGCTTGCATTTAATGAAACGGTATAATTTCCGTAAGATGTGTAGGTGCAGACAGGGTTTTTGGTTGTTGAGTCTGTAATCCCGTCCCCGTTAAAATCCCATTCCCATGACAGGGCACCTGTTGAAAGGTCAGTGAACTGGACTGTAAGAGGAGAAACCCAGCTGGTAATGTTTGATGAGAATCCAGCTTCTGGCAGCTCATTGACAGTTGTAAACGCCTTTATACAGAGGTTTGTTTCCGCGTATTCGACAACTGATGTCAGGTCCTTCCAGCTGTTTCCGTCCCGGCTTACATAGCTCTCCCCGGGATTTGCCTGTGCCTTACTGCTGTAATCGAGGTACTGTTTCTCAACTGCAAGAGGGTATACGTAAGAAGGATTCCTGCACTTTATAACAACAGAAAATTTCTCTCCCGGAATCAGGTTTACAGGAGAATTAAGTATGTGGGTGTGATATCCGGGAAATGAGCAGGTATCGCTTTCCTTTACAGCATAATTTTTTAATGAATTAACCGGGCCGTTTGTCGGGTTTTTGTATACATAGATCTCATAGGCCGTATTGAGATCTGTAGTATAGAACCCTATAGCTTCCAGTTTTTCATTTCTTTCCGTGGTAAAAACATTGCTTCCCCAGGCGGTTAATTCGGAATAACCTATTTGGGTTATCCAGCCGAGGGGGTCATACTGGTAGATATAGTCAAAATTCTCTTTTTCCGAAGCCGTAAAGACTGCATTTTCTCTGTATCCAATACTGGTATCATAATAGGAAATATAGAAATATCCATCTTCTCCCCAGGATTCTCCCCAGCTGTTCTTTACAATAAAAGCTCCATTTCCTGATGGAACCTGTTTGAACCTGTGTCTGTCAAAGGAATCATCCCAGCCTACTATGGTTATCGCATGATTTGCAGAATTTGATTCGGTGTATCTGTAGGTGTAATTCTTATCATGATAATCCGGCAAATTCCAGCATATTGTAGAAAACACAGCTCCCTTATCCATAAGTGCCCTTTTAATTAACTCGTTATCCAGAGGCCCGGTTCTCTCAGGCAGTACAATTACTTCCTGAACATGTTTCTGCACAGGAAGCCCTGCAGGGGAATTGACCGAATTTTCATTATATGGGTCTGCAGATTCATTTACAGGCCCTGACCAGCGGGTAAGATATGCCATGGCTATGAAAGAATTTCCACCGTTATCGGGAGTCAGGTCAAAACCATCGGAATAGTACCTTGTGACAAGATTTTTCATGTTATTTTCGGAAAAGTCTCTACTATTTCCCTCTGTCCCCAGAATATAAGATTCAAGGGATGCAAGGCTTGAAAAAGCCCAGCAGCTTCCGGTGTCTCCCTGGTTTTTTACAGATGTAATCCTTCCCTGTTCACGCAAATCATACGTTGAAGGGAGTTCCGAACCCTGCGCCCTGAGCAGAAGCTTTCCCCCCTTCTGTGAGAGTGCCGGTATATTTACCGGAGGGGGGGTATACCCCGGGCCTGAGGCATGCCCGTAGTCACAGGATGAAACAGGCTCTAATGATTCTGATTTTCCGGGGTTCAGAAATTCCGGGTTCAGAGGTGCTTCTTCAATTGCAGTGTCTGAAATTGATGTGCTGTTCAGGGGCGGCTCTAAGTTTTCGGCACTTCCGGCTGCGAGGTTCGGGCTGACGGACAGAGACGAAAATAAGATTATCATTGAAAGCAAAAAGGAATTTATCTTTTTCAAAAATTCTCGGCCTCGGATGGATTGGTTTTCAGTTAGATGAAAGACAGCATGGAGTAACTGGCATAGCAGGCATATCTCTAACTATTAATTTTTATACTGTCCGCCAATAGCAGTCCGGTCTTCTACAACTATCATTGCAATCAGCATGACCCCCAGTAAACCCCCATTAATTATCTATTCACATGATTAGTTTATAAAATTTGTGTATAAGTTATTCTCTAACATAATTCATTTTTATTGTCCAATCCAGAATTTATGCTTTTAAGTGTCTTTTTTCATAGAGCCTCCTTGAGTAAATTTTTTAAAAATAATCATGGATATTTGCTCAGTGTAAACAGGGCTAATAATAACCTTAATAAGCCTCAGTAACCTTTGATACGTCCCAATAGCCTGAATATGCCTCAATAACCCTTGATACGCCTCAATAAATATCAATAAACTTTTATACGTCTCAATGATCTGAATGTGCCTCAATAACCCTTGATACGCCTCGATAAACCTCAATAAATCTCAATAAATCTCAATAAAATACCTTAATAAAACTACAATAAAAGTTTCCAATAAATATAAAAAGTCGCAATAGAAAGAGACATTAAGTTTGCCTTTCCATATTCTAACAGGGCATAGTTAGAGGGGGTAAAAGTCTGTTTTCGGAAACACTTGCAGATCTTGAAAATATCAGCAAAAAAGACCTTGATAAGGAAATTCTGAGAGCCGCAATGATCGCAGAACTGGATGCTGTCAATCTCTATGAACAGATGGCAAACCTGACAAAAAACGAAGAAATACGTACTATCCTGCTTGATATTGCACGTGAAGAAAAGATCCATGTCGCCATGTTTGAAACCGTACTCCTGCAGGCGGATAAGGAGTTTTTAAAGATTTATGCGGATTATGCACTTGCCAGAAAATAAAAGAAGAATATTTCCCGATTTTTGTGGTTAACTGGTATCCTTGAATGACCGCAGGTTACATCTCAAACCCTTTTATACATGCGTCACACTTCAATTCCTTTCATATACGCATCGCACTTCTCTTGAAACCGCCTGCGTGAAGACGATCGGAATGAGAGCATAAGCCGCTCCGGAGAGGCTGGATTCCGAAATTTACGGTCTTTTTTCAAGCTTTGTGCCGCATAACCATTTATATCCTGCGCTGCCATATTTTCTATTGATCTCCCATGCTTGAAGAATATGAGAAGAAAAGGGATTTTAATAAGACCTCCGAACCCTCTGCCAGAGGGGAAGAGAAGAATTCCGATAAGCCTGTTTTTGTGGTTCAGCGCCATGATGCGACCAATCTCCATTATGATTTTCGCCTGGAAATGGACGGAGTCCTTAAGAGCTGGGCAGTTCCTAAAGAGCCTCCGAAAAGCCCGGGAACCAGGAGGCTCGCTATCGAGACTGAAGACCATCCACTCGGATATGCAGACTTTGAAGGGGAAATTCCAGAAGGACAGTACGGAGCCGGCAGAGTTGAGATCTGGGACAGGGGTACTTTTGAACTTCTAAAACACAACGAGAAAGAGATTATTATAACGCTTCACGGGGAAGAACTTGAAGGAGATTACGTACTGATAAAAACAAAGTACGGAAAAGAGGATAAAGGGTGGCTATTTTTCAAGAAAAAAACCGGTTAAGCTATTGAGGATTTAACTCTGAAGCGTGAAGTCCCTTCCTCGCCTTCATCAAAACTCAGGGAGGAGAAGTTCACGCATTTAATAATTTAAACGATTGCGAAGTTAAGCGATCGAGACATTATTCCTTGAGAAATTAATGCAGGAAATACTCTTAACCAGGGTAAACCGACAAAGTTATTGAAGGTAAAAGGAAAAGGTGTTAGAGGAATAATCAGTGAAATGAGATAACCGGTAAAAAATGCTGGATAAAAAAGATTACCGGTAAAAAGTGCTGGATAAAAAAGATTATCGGTAAAAAGTACTGGATAAAAGAGATGACCGATAAGAAGTACTGGATAAATGGATGATTTCCAAAATACAGAAGGATAACAGGCAAGAGAAGAGAGGTTTCGTCGGCTGTTTTTCGGCTCAAAACTCTGACTCTTGATCTCTGGCAAAGGAGTGATCAGATGGGGAAGGCTACGGAAGAAAAGGTAAAAATAAAGATTATTGAGACTGCAGGAATTAACTGCTGTGTTGCAGCCTGCGACGGGCAGAAAGTGCACGATAAAATTGCAGACGCTTTCCGCAAAAACAGGGTTGTTGAGCTTTCTTTTGCAGAAACCAATGAACTTACTCCTGCCTTCTTAAATTCGGCTGTGGGGCAGCTTTACGGGACCTTTCAGGCTGAGATTATTGAAAAAAGCCTTTCTTTTACTGACCTTGACCACGAAGATGAGATCGTCCTTAAGAGGGTAATGGAGCGGGCAAAAGGCTATTTTGAACACGCATATTCCTGCAGGAAAGCACTCAGGGATGTGATCGGGGGCGAAGATGCCTAAGAGTGTCCACCGCGCAACGGTCTATCCTGTAAGGCGCAGTGCGAGGCTCCGCCCCGGTAAAATCCTGCCTGTAAAACCAGGTCCTGCTCCTATCCATTCAATAGAGACCTATGACTTTCCTGAAGAAAGGAGTTATTTCTTTGATACCAATATCTGGCTCTACATCTACGGTCCCATAGGCTGGCCTGACCAGAAGTCGGCTGTCTATTCCAGGGCTTTAAGGGAAATCAGGAATTCAAACGGCACGATTTATATTAACTGCATGATAATCTCGGAGTTCATCAATGCCTTTTCGAGAATTGAGTTCAAACAGCAGACCACTCACTCAAGGTATAAGGATTTCAGGAACTCCATCAGCTTCCGCCCGGTTGCTGAAGATATCGCCTCAAACGTGAAAAAGATCCTCAGAAATACTCTCGCCTGTGATAATGATTTAAAAGTAATAGACCTGCCTGAAATCATGAGCTTTTTCGAGCAGGGAAAATATGATTTTAATGACCTCGTTTTTGCAGAGATCTGCCGTTCAGGGGAAATGGTTTTTGTAACACATGATAAGGATTTCAGCGAACTCGGGGTCGAGATTTTGACTGCAAATGAAAAGCTGCTGCGGAGGTGAGCAGGAAATCAGGCTTTTTGGCGACTTTTTCGGTTTGGCTTGAAGGGTAAGGAGTGTAGATTCCTCATTTCTATTTTTCGGCTTCAACCTCAAAGTAGAGTTCAATTGCTTCTTTTATTCTCCTGTTTAACTCGTCGAGTGTTTCTGCTTGTGTGTGACACCCGGGAAGTTCAGGCACAGAAGCTATGTAAATTCCGTCTTCGTCCTGTTCGATAAGACTCTGGTCTATTAGCTTTTTTCTCCTTTCATAGGAGGTTTCATAACGAAAGAGTTAACACTTAAGAATCCAGAAGGGAATCCTTAAGAGAAACGTTTTATAGCACTACTGCGGAAATCTCTTTATTATGGAAGAAACGTACAGATTTTCAGCTGTAGTTCAAAAGGAAGGAAAATGGTATGTTTCCTGGTGTCCGGAGCTTGATATTGCAAGCCAGGGAGAAACAATTGAAGAGGCCATCGAGAACCTGAAGGAAGCAATTGAACTTTACCTTGAGGACGAAGATGCTCAGACTCCGGCTGCTGGACAGGTTTTTACCACGACGGTAGAGGTTTCTTCCCATGCCAAAACTTCCCACCCCGTCAGCTCGTGAAGTCATAAGGGCTCTCAGCGGTCAGGGATTTCAGGTGGTATCTCAGAGGGGCCGCCACATCAAAATGAAAAAGGTAGATTTGACTGAAACGCGTATTGTTATTATTCCAGATCATTCAGAAATCCCTGCAGGAACCTTAAAGTCTATTATTCGACAAGCATTCGACAAGCAGGAATGACTGATGAAGAATTTATCAAACTTCTGTGATTTTTATTTGATTTTTATCTATCTTTAATAAGTTTGGTTCTTTCATTTAAAAAATTCGGGGCAAAGAAATTCGTAATTTAAACGTCTCTTTTGTGTGACATAGTCAAATCTAAAAGTTCCTTATAAATTGTTAGGCTTCAACTTCAAGGTACAGTTCGATTGCTTCTTTTATTCTCCTGTTTAACTCGTCAAGCGTCTTTGCCTGAGTGTGGCATCCCGGAAGTTCAGGCACAGAAGCTACATAAATTCCATCTTCGTCCTGTTCGATAACAACAGTAAATTCTCTCATTGACTGGCCTCGGTTTTCAGATATAAATCATATTCCAATGAGTTGATTTATAGCTGTGTTAACTTTCTCGTTTACTCTTTGCAGGTCTGTTTTCAGGAAGAAGTTATAGAAAAGCTGATTTCAAGGAGATTTTTGATATATTTCTGTAAAAATATATTTCCCGCACCTGCTGCTCCCCTCTCTCCCAATCTACCGTTTTTTTAGTTTTTGACCCTGCACCAAACCGGTCCGCGACAAAATCTCCAAATCATGAAATCTTCAAACCGGACCTCTGAATGGAAAATTCTTGATAGCGACCGGGAATAAGTGAGATTCATCTTCACGACAAATTTATCATCTGTGGAGATTAAAATACTATTGATTTCACCGGCACTGGTTGAGAAACTTGCCTGACATATAACAGAAAAAAGCTGCTGAAAGCAATTCTAAAGGGAATTCATAGAAATGCCCTTATAAAGAAGTTTACCGATTTGGGAAGAATATAATGCCTACAAAAGAAGAGATTGACAGCGAAATTATGGACCTCTGGGATGAGATCTTTGACCTTGACGACAGAAGCAAAGAAGAACTGAATATTAAGTATGCAGAATGGCGGAAAGTAGAACCGCGACTGGACGAAGGGGTAGATGAACTCATAATACATATAGATGCAATGACAGGAATCAGTGACGAAAGCATGCTTATTTACAGAGAGGTTAAGGAGATCAAAATCAGGTACAAACAGCAGAAAGATGAGATACAGGCAAGAATTGATGCGTTTAGTAAAGAAAAAGAAAAGATGTGAAGATGTGTTGATTTTTTTAGGGGGATAGCAAAAAAGAGTGTCTGAACAACTATTTATAAAGGAAAGTTGAGCTGCAATAGAAAAGCAGTTACACAAATGGATCCAGAGATTCGATTGGCTCAAGCTCTTCTACAATTGGCTGCATGTTCAAATAGAGCACGGGATATTCCTTCTTACTCGACCCTTTAACAAGTTTGAAACCATGCTTTATGTAAAAACCCACAGATTCCGGTTTTGAGTCGACTGTGACGTATCTGCATCCGGCGATATTCGATACTTTTTGAGTCAAATATATTGCAATATGCAGCATGTATGACCCCACTCCCCTGCCTGCAAAACTTTCGTGTGTGGCTAATCTTGCAAGTTTCAGGGCTGGGTATTTTGAATATGGGAATCCGTCTACACAATCTGAGTTATCGATTGATTTTAACCTGTATGGTATCAGTAGTTAAAGTGAAGTATCCTACCAATTGTTCCTGATAGTAACAGACATAGGTCTTGTTGATTAGCTGTTCTTGATTTATCAGGGCATCGTTTTTTAAAAAATCGTTAAGATCGGCGTTTTCACAGCAAAAAGATGAAACATCACTTTTCTTAGAAAGCGAATAAGTAACAAGTTCCAGATCCGGTATTTTATGCTGCACGCTTACAACCTGACTGTACTTGCAAGTTTCCTTGCCCGCTTAAACATTTCTATTTGTTGTCTGGTTGCAGGCTTCTTCTCGTTTTCCCAGAATTCCCTGGCGTCCTCACCTTCTAAGACAAGACCCAGTTCAATTGGCTTTGCCACAATTGTTTCCTCCTTATTTACAAAATAGAATTATAGAATATGAGTAAAATAGAATTGTAGAATATAAGTAACTATCTTAATTGGTTATTATCAGCTCGTTATATAATAAATATTGCTAAATTTACTTTTTCAAATCTGATGCCTTGATCTCCGGGGCAAAGATCTGTGTGATTGTTGTTCGCCTTTTCAGGAAATCATAAAATCCTCAAATCGGATCTGGAGTAGATAATCTTGATAGGACCGGCAACATTTGAGATTCTCCCACAAGACAAATTTATCTTTTGAACAAATAAAAGTGTTATTGATTTTCAATAATGGTTGAAAACTGGTTTTACAACCGACAGAAAAAAGTTGCTAAAAGAAATTAATAGGGATACCCTTATAGAGAGATCTAATGAATTGGGGAGAAAACAATGCCTGAAAAAGAAGAGATAGACAGCCAGATTATGGACCTCTGGGATGAAATCTTTGATCTCGAAGACAGAAGCAAAGAAAAACTGAATATTAAGTATGCAGAATGGCGGAAAGTAGAACCGCGATTGGACGAAGGGGTAGATGAACTCATAATACATATAGAGGCAATGACAGGAATCAGTGACGAAAGCATGCTTATCTACAAAGAAGTTAAGTAGATCAAAATCAGGTACAGGCAGCAGAAGGATAAGATACAGGCAAGAATTGATGAGCTGAATAAAGAGAAAGAAAGGATTTAAGGACGTGTGAGTTTTAAGGAGGAAAGGATGGAAGTCTGCCTTTTATTTACACGCTAAAATCATCAGAGGTAGAGTATATTAAATCTCAAAATCACCAATTAATCTTTATGCGGTTTACAATCAAACTTGAAGAATCTGAAGAAGGAGGTTATATCGCCCAGTGCCTTGAAATTCCTGCCGCTATTAGCGAAGGAGATACTAAAGAGGAGGCACTTGAAAACATCAAGGAAGCTATCCAGCTTGTCCTGGAAGTAACAAGAGAGCAGGCTCAGGTACTGGGAGAAATCGCTACAGTGGAGGTTTCAGTTGGCTAAATTGGGCAGTATGCCGATTTTTCTGTAAAATCACAAATTTCAATAAGTTTTTGAGTCAAAAATTCCATATCAAAAGATCCATTTTCCCCACAGTACACAATAACTTTACTTTGAATTTACAGCAAATTCGTGACACTGCCCTAAATTGCCTTCAGATTCAGGAAAAATAAATTAACAGCTAAGTGCTATCCCTTGAGTACTTATCGGAAGGTTCATGCTGTTCAGCCCGAGAGCATCAAGACCTTTGTCAACCAGTTTATTTCTCTTATTGACACTCATTTTCATTGTCAGCCTGATATTTTCTTCGCTAACTTCGATGCGAGCCTCAAAGTATTTTATGTTCCTCAAATCCTCTTTTGCAAGGTTAAACCTGTTTGAAGCATCAAGGATTTCAATAGCCATTATCTTGTTATCTTCGCTAATATCAAGGATTATTCCATCCAGGTCTATGGAAGACCTGTACTTTTTGTTGCTTCCGTAAAAGAAAATGCTATCATTTTCGAAATCGTAATCGTACTTAGTTACCAGAGATTCTTGCCTCATCCGGCCTCCTCCTCTTTTTTGCGTCTTCAAGGAAACAGGTCGTTGAAGCTTCAATATAAGATCCTCACATCTCTGTTGGGGAGGATTTGTCATAAAAAGCAAGACCCATCACACTTCGGCGGAGTTTCTGAATCAGATCACTATCAGATTTTCGGTTGATGGAACCGAGACGGATATAAGCCTCCTGGTCCATGCCTTCTTTTTTCAGCCAGTGCGACATATGTTTTACTGAGGAACTGCTTGAACGTTTTTGATTTAAGGTTTCTCAAGACCTTTCATGGTAATTTATTACTAGCTCATTGCTAGCTCACTACTAGCTCACTACTAGCTCACTACTAGCTCACTACTAGCTCACTACTAGCTCACTACTAGCTCACTACTGGCTTAAAAATGTCTGTTCTTTACGTAATTATCTGTGATTATTGACATCAATGACTTAAATAGTGAGACACGGTATATTTATTCTTCTTTTCTGAGTTCATAATATCCTGATGGGTCTCGCAGGCTTTTTCCTTGCCAAATAAGGTATTTGTTTTCAGTGAGTTTCTTTATTTTTCTTTTAACGGTCGATTTACTCTTACCCAGTATAGATTCTAGTTCTTTTGTACTTGCTTTACCTTTTTTCTCGATATAGGTTAAAACTTCCTTTTCATCTTCGTCCAGCTCAATAAGGTTCTGGTCTATCAGTTTTTTTTCTTCAATCCGTTTTTTGTAAAAAATCGTCTTGAAAAATCCACTGTCTTCCCTGAACTCCGGGTCAATAATTCCCCACTCTTTGCAGTATTTTCTCATCCTGAAAACACCGGTTCCAAACCCTTCTATCAGTCCCAATTCACTGAAGGTTCTGCCTATTATTTTGTTTCTATGTTCCGATACTCCTTTTCCCAGATCATCAAGAGTGATACTAGGAGGAAGGTGACCAGGGCTTGTAATTTCAATTCTATCATCAAATATAGCAAACTTTATGTCTGCACCTTTTCTTGAGTAGTCTCTATGGCAGACAGCGTTTACAAGTGCTTCTTTTATAGCTTTTTCCGGGTATTCGTATGCTTCTTTCCTGTAAAGGCCCTCAATCTTTGCTCCTCTCCGGATGTTCCGCTTGAAAAAAGCAGTTGCTTCTTCTACCTGGTTGAAGAGTGGGCCGGAAATAATACGCTGGTCGATAAACTCGTCCATTTCATTGCCTTTGAAGCGGGCACATCTTATTAATGCGCCAGGAAGGTAAGTGTCAGGTTCATCTGAAAAAAGAAGAATTCCAGCAACTGTGGGGAAAATGCTGCCGTTTAACTGAAGGGCAAAACGTTTCTTTTTAAAGAAATCATTGTTAATTTCGTTTTCAGGAATCCCCCTTACCTTTTCCCTCATCCTGAAGTAGAAAGCAAGATTTTCAGGCTCAAGTTCTTCCATGCCTGCATCCTGAACAGCGGTCTCATCAAAACTAATATTCATCCGCTGGCGCCTGAGCTCCTCAATAATTTCAGGGTCAGCCTTCCTGTTAGTAGACCCTACGCGCACGAAGGTTCCTTCCATCTCCCCTTTTTCTTTAAGGTGGTACGGCTTAAGCCTTCCAGGATAAACTTCAACCTTAAGGAGCAGCTTCCCTTCAATGTTATGGATCGTTGTATTGAAGGAGGGAATAGGCTCAAGCATTTCATAGGTAATATTTGCAACCTGCTCTTCAACATCATGGATTTCCAGCTCGTCAATACCTATCAAGGTTTTATCCCTGTCCCGTATTCCTATTATTATCGAGCCGCCAGCTCCGTTTGAAAAAGCGCATATTGTCTTTGCAATTGCAAGAGCACTTGGCATCTTTTCTTTGAATTCCAGGGTTCTGCCCTCAGAAGCTGCTAGAAGTTTCAGGATGGACATTTTTATCTGCTGTCAATTTAGTGCATGTTGGTTAAATATTTGTGCTTCTTCAAAGGCTCTTGTATTTTCCTTTACTGAGATCCTCAGCTTTATGTAGTAAATTTCTCGCACCATTGGTGCGAGATTTTAAAATTCACATTTCCGGTTTCTATGATTCTAATTTTAACTTACTCAGGTAACGTTTTTGTGACTAAAATCCAAGTTCAGGATTTCCTGGCTGAGTTTGAGATCTGTGAATTAGAGGAAAATTAATTCATAAACGGTTCATGATGGCTCATAATCTAATAAAAGTCAAAATAGTCAGAATATTTCTGTAAAAATATATTTCCCGCGCCTGCTGCTCCCCTCTCCCCACCTGCCGTTTTTTAGTTTTTCGATCCTGCCCCAAACCGGTCCGCGACAGAATATCTAGATCGTGAAATTTAAGTATGCAGAATGGTGGGAAGTAGAACTGCGACTGTACGAAGGGGTAGATGAACTCATGATACATATAGAGGCAATGACAAGAATCAGTGACGAAAGCATGCTTATCTACAAAGAAGTTAAGGAAATCAAAGTCAGGTACAAGCAGCAGAAGGATGAGATACAGGCAAGAATTGGTGAGCTGAATAAAGAGAAAGAAAGGATTTAAGGACGTGTGAGTTTCAAGGAGGGAAGGATGGAAGTCTGCCTTTTATTTACACGCTAAAATCGTCAGAGGTAGAGTATATTAAATCTCAAAATCACCAATTAATCTTTATGCGGTTTACAATCAAACTTGAAGAATCCGAGGAAGGAGGCTATACAGCCCAGTGCCTCGAAATTCCTGCCGCTATCAGCGAAGGAGATACTAAAGAGGAGGCGCTTGAAAACATTAAGGAGGCTATCCAGCTTGTTCTTGAAGTGACAAGAGAACAGGCTCAGGTTCTGGGAGAAATCGCTACAGTGGAGGTTTCAGCTGGCTAAATTGCTTTTGGCTTTAAAAAAATAAATTAACAGCTAAGTGCTATCCCTTGAGTACTTTTTGGAAGGTTCATGCTGTTCAGTCCGAGAGCATCAAGACCTTTGTCAACCAGTTTATTTCTCTTATTGACACTCATTTTCATTGTAAGTTTGATATTCTCTTCGCTAACTTCGATGCGAGCTTCAAAGTATTTGATATTGCGTAGATCTTCTTTTGCAAGGTTAAACCTGTCTGAAGCGTCAAGTATCTCAATAGCCATGATCTGGTTATCTTCACTAATATCAAGGATTATTCCGTCCAGATCTATTGAAGACCTGTAATTCTTGTTGCTTCCGTAAAAGAAAATGCTATCATTTTCGAAATCGTAATCGTACTTATTTACCAGAGATTCTTGCCTCATCCGGCCTCCTCCTCTTTTTTGCGTCTTCAAGGAAACAGGTTACAAGGTTAAGTATTGTTGGATTTATGCTCTTAATACTTACTATGACAATAAGGTCATAACTCTCGGTTCTTTCGTAATAGAGCTTGAATTTTTCTTGTTCCTGTTTAAGGATACCAACAGGTTGTTCTTTAAGGATTATGTTGTATATTTCATTTAAGTCTGGATGTATTTCACTTTTACGTTCCCGAATTCTTTCTTGAAAATGATATGTAGCATGTAGATTATCTGTTTCAATTTCAGATAAACAGTTTAATAAAGTGACTACATCCATCCCGTGACCTCAAGGTTGCTTTAAATTTAAAATGTCGTCTTATTCTATTCATAGTCTTAGATCTTTTTTGTTGATAACAGTAATGTATTATTTCTGTAAAAATATATTTCCCGCGCCTGCTGCTCCCCTCTCCCCCACCTACCTCTTATTAGTTTTTGATCCTTCACCAATCCGGTCCACGACAAAATCTCTAAGTCATGAATTCAAGTACGCAGAATGGCGGGAAGTGGAACCGCGACTGGACGAAGGAGTAGATGAACTCGTAATACATATAGAAGCAATGACAGGAATCAGTTTTGAAAGCATGCTTATTTACAGAGAGGTTAAGGAAATCAAAATCAGGTACAAGCAGCAGAAGGATGAAATACAGGCAAAAATTGATGAGTTGAATAAGGAAAAGGAAAGGATGTAAAGATGTGTTGAATTTTAAGGGTAAAGGGGTGGAAGTTAAGATATTTGAGGACGAGTTTTTTCAGGTGTGTTTTCATAAAAAAGGAAATTTCTTTTCTCTGGGCCTAATTATATAGTAATTTTTATTCATTAATTCTTTCGCTGCCTTGATTAAAGATTAATTGAAAATAGCCCCGAGTAGATTAGGTAGTTCTAAATTGTATCTTTTTTGTATTAAGGAAATTAAAACAATAGAGCGGACTATACGGTATAGTTGAGGGAGAGTTGACAATTATTTCTTATAATTTTTAGATTGGAAGTTAGAGTATTCACTGTTGAGTATTTTTAAGCTAAAAGTGTTTTTATAGTTTAGTGACGCCATGGAAAAAGTAAACTAGTTATTCAAATAAGTCTTTGTGTAAGTGAATAAAAAGATATTGAGATGATGTCAATGTCAAGCAGTTTAGAATATATTAATATAAAAAAATGCCCTATTTGTGGAGGTTCTCATAAATATGAGCTGGAGATTAGACGTTCTTTTGTATTCTCTTATGAAATTCCAAGAGCACAGGGGAGGAAAAAGAGGTTTATAAGACTTTTCCATTGCCCTAATAAAAATCAGGATTTCCAAGTGACTTTTTATTTGACCGAGTATCCTTCATCGGAGATCGAGTCCGTTAAGGTTGGCAAAAGCAATGAGAAATGAAAACAACTCATTGATACAGGAAATCGAAATAGAAGATGTATTTCCTATTTCCCCCCACAATAGGGCTCTGTATGAAGCTGGAAAAACTATGCTTACTGACTCGATTGAGACCAGTAGAGATTTTTGTAAATTTATGATTTCTCTAAGCACTGGAGCAATTCCTGTTTATTTTACAATTTTGAATTTCATAGTTTCCAAAGATTATACTTTTAATTTTAAACAAATTCTCTATGTAACAACCCCGAGTATAATTTTCCTTTTTTCTTCAATTTTTTTCTCAATTGGTTACTACCCTAAATCAGCTAATTTTTCATTGGATATACCAGATGAGATTGAGAATGAGAGATGTTCTATTTTAGCAAGGCGTTCTAAATTTAGTAAAATAGGTTTTAGTCTTTTCTTATTAGCAGCTTTGATTTCGATTTTCATCGTTACATATGCATATCTAATTGCTAGATAATATTTGACTTTTTAATTTGAAATCAACCTCTCTTGTGGAAAAGGCAATTGAAAAAGAAATAAATAAGTATTATATTGTGAAATTGCTTAGAACTTATTTGACCAAGATTTTTATCATCAACAAATATGCAATTATAAAAATATCTTCCCTTTTTAAGATATTAAGATTTATTCAAATATTGCTTTCTACATACGAAAATACTTAATTAATTAAAACATTATTTTGAATAATATTTTAATACGTCTTACAATAATCCCACAATTCAAGGGCTAGAAATAGATCTAAAATTTTGAAGAACGATTCCAATATAGGTGTTCTCATGGCAAACACTGAAGAAAAATCCATTGAGCAATATGATCATCTGGGTAAAGAAAGGATAAATAACCCTCAAGTAGGACTAGTAACTCCAATAACTGATCCTGATACAGGTGAAAAGAAACAATACGAATATGATCCGCATATTGACCCTCAACTTCAATGGGCAGGAAAAACAGAACACACTTCTTTTGAAGTTCCGACCGTTTCCTTACACGTGCACGAGAGAATTGATCCGAAAACAATTATAAGTTCATTCAAAAAAGGGAAAAAAAGAGTACAAGCATCACTTTTCGATGTCTACGAGAAACCCTTCAGAGAAGCTGTAGAATTTTATAAACACAAGGAGGGCTGGACCAACCGCTTGATAGCTGGGGACAGTTTGCTCGTCATGAATTCCTTGTTGGAAAAAGAAGGAATGGGTGGTCAGATTCAGATGATTTACATTGACCCTCCATATGGAATTAAATATGGCTCTAATTTTCAGCCTTTTGTAGGTAAAAGGGATGTCAAAGACGGAGATGAGGATTTAACAACTGAACCCGAAATGATTAAAGCTTTTAGAGATACCTGGGAGCTCGGCATTCACTCATATCTTGCTTATATGAGAGATAGATTATTGCTTGCTAAAGAGTTACTGATAGATTCCGGTTCTATCTTTGTTCAGATTTCAGATGAAAATGTGCATCTTGTTAGATGTTTGATGGATGAAGTTTTTGGATCTGAAAACTTTGTAAGTTTAATTACATTTCGTAAGAAAACAATGCCTTTAGGTGCTAAATACCTTGAAGAAACATGTGACTATATAATTTTTTATTCAAAACAGAAAGAAAACCTGAAGTATCATTCGTTATTTAAGCCAACTGATGTTCAGGGAGATAGCCATTGGAATATTGCCGAGTTTAAGGACAAAAAGCGTCGAAAATTAACTAAAGATGAAATTAATAACCATTCACTTGTAGGTGAAGAATTTACTCCATGTCGATTAGTTTTAATGTCTCCAATAGGATTTGATCCCAACCGTGTTTTTCCAATAAAAGTTAATGGAAGAGAGTATTTCCCAGCGAGAGGAAAATCTTGGAAAACTAACGAAGAGGGTGCAAAAAGATTATTAAAAGATGAAAGATTGGTTCCGTACGAAAAAGGAGACAGATTGATGTATCTTCTAAAATTATCTGACTATCCTGTCTCTCCAATTACTGCTCTGTGGGACGATACTTCGGCGCCAACAAATATGAGTTACGTTGTTGAAACGTCAACAAAACCAATTTCTAGATGTCTCCTTATGACTACTGATCCTGGAGATCTTGTTCTTGACATTACTTGTGGTTCAGGTACGACTGCTTATGTTGCAGAACAATGGGGACGCCGATGGATCACATGCGATACTTCTCGTGTGGCAGTGACTCTTGCCAAACAAAGGTTAATGACAGCTATTTTTGATTACTATCAGCTTGTCCATCCAGATGAAGGTGTAGGCAGTGGTTTCCTATATCAAACAGTTCCACACATCACACTTAAGTCTATTGCAAATAACGAGCCTTCAACAGACGAAACTCTTTATGATCAGCCTTTGATTGACAATAAGAAAACTCGTATTACAGGTCCATTTACAGTGGAGGCAGTACCCTCAATGACAGCCAAATCTCTAGGAGAAATTGAGCAGGAAAACAGTGGATTTGGTTTAAGCGTATCTCGCTCGGGTGAAACATTAAGGCAGGAAGAGTGGAGAGATGAATTATTAAGAGTGGGAGTGAGAGCTAAGGGCGGAAAAAAGATTGAGTTCACCAGAGTTGAGGCACTTTCTGGAACTCGTTATATTCAGGCTGAGGGAGAAACAAAGGAAGATCAACCTAAAAAGGTCCTTATAGTATTCGGGCCGGAACATGCACCTCTTGAACAGAGGGCAGTAGAAAATGCCTGGCAGGAAGCTCGGACTCTCAGACCAGATATACTTCTTTTCTGTGCTTTCCAGTTTGAAGAAGAGGCTGCTAAAGATATAGATGAGATGAAGCCGGAGATTGCAGGAATGCAACTTTTAAAGGCACAGATGAATGCTGATCTCTTTACTGAAGACCTGAAAAAGAAAAAATCTGGCAATGAAAGTTTCTGGTTGGTAGGACAGCCAGACATTGAACTCAGACATATTACCGAAGGCGATTATGCAGGAAAATATGAAGTAGAAGTACTTGGTTTTGATTACTATAATCCTAAGACTGGGGACGTAGAGAGTGGTGGAAAAAGTAATATAGCCATGTGGATGCTGGATACAGATTATGATGATAGGAGTCTTTTCCCGTCTCAGGTCTTTTTACCTATGGCTGGAGCTAAAGATGGATGGGCAAAACTTGCCAAGAATCTTAAAGCTGATATTGACACTGAAAAACTGGAAAAGTTCAGAAACACCATATCGATTCCGTTCGAAGCGGGTCGAAATTGGAAAATTGCTGTCAAGATAATCGATAACCGTGGAATCGAAAGTTTGAGAATTCTCAAACTGTAAAGGGGGATTGTATATGGAAGTGAAAAAAGTAATAGACAAGCTAATTATTAATTCCCCCTATGAAGAGCCTAAACAGTACTGGTTTTACGTAAGGGAAAGGCGCCTTTTTGAAAAGAGAGATGGTAGAAGACCTCCAGGTTATCTAATAGCCACTCAGGGAAGCGAGTCTTTTGACGATCCAGGAGTCTTTATAAAAATAGAACTCGTTGAAAAAATACGTGGCAAGGTAAAAGACTGGAAAGATAATGATTATCCAGGAGTAACAGGAGTAACAAAAAGATTACTAAAATACTGGCAAGATAAAGAAGAACGTACTAATAATCGTTTTTTCTTCTGCCAGCTTGAGGCTATTGAAACCCTTATTTGGCTTACCGAAGCTTCAGAATCTGAAAAAATAGGAATAGAGATTCCTTCAGATGGAGGAGATTTCTCTCGCTGGTGTAGCAAGATGGCTACAGGTTCAGGTAAAACCGTAGTTATGGCTATGCTCATTGCCTGGCAAGTATTGAATAAAGTAGCTTACCCTCAAGATACAAAGTTTTCTAAAAATATTTTAATAGTAGCTCCAGGCATAACAGTTAAAAATCGACTTTCTGTTCTTAATCCAAACGAATCTAATAATTATTATGAAGAATTCAATGTTGTTCCTCCAGGTTTGATTGAAAGGTTACGACAGGGTAAAGTAAAGATTATCAACTGGCACAAACTCGCTTGGGAAAACGAAGAAAAGATAGCAAAAAGAAAGAGCGTAGACAAGCGTGGAGCGAAGAGTGATGAAGCATATGTTAGAGAAGTGCTTGGGGAACTAAAAGATGCCAGCAATATCGTTGTCATAAATGACGAAGCGCATCATGCATGGCGTGTCCCTGCTGAAAGCAAGATAAAAGGAGTTAAAAAGGAAGAAATTGAAGAAAGCACAATCTGGGTTGGTGGATTAGACAGAATCAATCGTAAAAGAGGTATTCTTCGATGTTTTGATTTTTCCGCAACTCCTTTTGCTCCTTCAGGAAAAAAAGCTTCTGATGAAGCACTTTTTGAATGGATTGTAAGTGATTTTGGATTAAACGATGCAATAGAGTCAGGATTAGTAAAAACCCCCAGAATAGTTATCCGTGATGATGGCAGGAAAAGTGAGGAACTTAAATCCCGATTATACCATATATACAAGGACCCTGATATTCAAAACGACTTGAACTTAAAAGAAGACCCTTCATATCCTCTCCACGATTTTGTAATTAACGCTTATTATCTCCTTGGTAAAGACTGGCTAAAAACCAAAGAAGAATGGGAGAAAGAAGGTCATAAGATTCCTCCAGTTATGATAACTGTTGCAAATAGAACGGAGACTTCTGCCAGAATTAAACATGCTTTTGATCATAAAGAAATTCTCATTCCTGAGTTGTGCGATCCCGAAAAAACACTTCAAATTGATAGTAAAATCCTGAATGAAGCTGAAAGTGCAGAAGAAAATATTGATCTTTCTTCAGATATTGATGAACAAGAAGTTAAATTAACAAAACAAGAACAAGCAGAGTTGCTTCGCTGGAAAGTTAATACAATAGGAAAGATAGGAGAACCTGGAGAGCAGGTTCAAAATGTCATTTCAGTCGGGATGCTCTCTGAAGGATGGGATGCAAAGACTGTAACCCATATTATGGGTTTACGTGCTTTTTCAAGTCAACTCTTGTGTGAGCAAGTTGTGGGTAGAGGTCTTAGGCGAACTTCTTATGAAGTAGAAGACGATGGACTGTTTGAGCCTGAATATGTAAATATTTTTGGAGTGCCTTTTACTTTCCTTCCTCATGAAGGAGGAGAGGGAATTCCGAAACCAACGAAGCCTAGAACAGCAATCGAGCCGGTAAAAGATAAACAAAAGTATGAAATCTCTTGGCCAAACATATTGAGAATAGATCATGTATACCGTCCAGTTTTAAAACTTGACATGGAAAAAGTAACTCCAATTATATTGGATCCCTATGAAAATATAACTCAGGCAGAAATGGCTGCAATTATTGCAGGCAAACCTAATCCTGCAGCATTGTCCGAAATAGATCTGCAAGAAATTGCAGATAAGTTCAGGATTCAAACAGTCATATTTGAGGCTGCGAAAAGAATATTTAATAGCGAAAAGGACAGTTTAAAAGGAAACAAAGATCTCTTCCTTGCCCAACTTATAAAGATAACAAGTGATTTTATTTATGGTGAGAAAATTGTGATTAGTAGCCGTCATTACAGGGAAAATGAGCTGAAAAAAAGGGTATTAATTACAGTTAACATTAACAAAATTGTACAACATATTTGGAATGCCATTCGCGCAGAAAACACAGAAAAATTACTGCCTGTATTTGATAAGGAAAATCCTATCAGGTCAACAGCACAAATGCGTACATGGTATACCACAAAGCCTTGTGAACACACCAAGAAATCTCATATAAACCTCATAGTGGCGGATAGCACCTGGGAGGTATCAGAAGCCTATGTGTTAGATAAACGTCCTTTAGTAGATTCTTGGGTAAAAAATGACCACTTGGGTTTTACGATCTTATATAACTATAAAGGAGTTATCAAAAAATACTATCCAGATTTCATAATAAAGCTAGTAAACGGAGAATTTTTAGTATTAGAAACGAAAGGACAAGACGATGACCAGGATAGAACAAAGAGAGTATTCCTAAAAGAATGGGTTGAAGCGGTGAACAATCATGGTGGATTTGGAAAATGGCATGAAGATATTTCGCGCCATCCATCTGATGTGGAAGACATCATTGAAAAATATTGCTCACTTATTTCATCCTAATTTTTCTTCTTTTTTCAAATAACCCCTGAAAACTCATAATTGTACACTATCACTAAATTCCTGAACGGGAGTAGCTTTTAAAGGGGTTTGCTTGCGGATTTTTTATGCTCCTTTATTCTTCCTTTCATATCCTGATCTAGGTCGAGAAGAAATTTCTTCTCATCAGGGTGCAGCTTCACTTTAAAATCCAGACTTCATCATGGGTGCGTACTTTTCTTTTTCTTCCAGTTTTTTGTACTGATGATCTATGTCTGTTCCAAACTTGGTCCCAACTTTAAACCTATCCGAAAGACATTCTGACCTGCTGTAAATTTTACAAAAAAAGCATACATTATTACGGCAGGAAACACTTAATTTTATCTAAAACCTTTAATAGATATGTATATATTTTATCCATAGAAATATTAACCCAAGTAATTGAGAGGGGAATTAATGCCAGATTATTTACTTCAATTATCATTTGCGCCTGAAGCAGTAGCTACGTTAGTAGCAAATCCTCAAAACCGTGAAGAAGTAGCCCGTTCTTTAATTGAAAAAGTTGGGGGAAAGCTTAAAGGTTACTGGTTCGCACTTGGTGATTATGATGTGGTGCAAATCGCAACATTGCCTGATGATGAGAGTGCAGTAGCCCTTTCAATGGCCGTAATGGCTGGAGGTGCTGTAAAAGCGTTCAAAACTACACCGTTGCTATCGATGGACGAAGGCATTGAAGCCATGAAGAAAGCATCGGGGTTGGGATATAAGCCGCCAGGCAAATAATTAAGAAAAAACGCTTTTTCCTTTTTACTAGGCTATCAATCAACTGTCTGGATAGGGGCAAGAATAAAAATATCGATTTTTAGACTCAAGTCGAGCAGGAATTTTACTGCATCAGGGTGCAGTTTGACTTCAAAATCCATCAGATTTCATCCAGGGATACGAACTTCTCTTTTTCTTCCAGTTTTTTGTACTGGCTTTCCATGTTTGTTCCAAGCTTAGTCCCTATCCGAAAAGCATTGTAACCTGCTATAACTTTTACAATAATCAAAATGTGCTATTCGACAGGTAACACTCAATTTTATCTGAAACCTTTAATAGATATGTATATATTTTATCCATAGAAATATTAACCCGAGTAATTGGGAGGAGAATTAATGCAAGATTACCTTATTCAAATAGCATATACGCCTGAAGCAGTAGCTACATTAGTAGCAAATCCCCAAAATCGTGAAGAAATGGCACGCTCTTTAATTGAAAAACTTGGGGGAAAACTTAAAGGTATCTGGAACTCACTTGGCGATTATGATCTGGTGGAAATCGCAACATTACCTGATAATGTGAGCGCAGCAGCCCTATCTATGGCTATCCTGGCTGGAGGTGCTATAAAGATCTCCAAGACTACACCGTTGCTGACGCTTAACGACGGCATGGGGGCTATGGAGAAAGCATCGAAGCTGGAATACAAACCACCGGGCAAATGATTAAGAAAAGATTGCTTTTTCTTTTTTACCTGGCTTTCAATCAGCTTTTCGAATAGGGGCAAGAATAAACGTAATGAGGCATCACGCAACTATTTCGTCAAAACTCAATTCTCCGGCAGCTACAGGGTGCAGGAGCAGTTTTGACTCATGGAACTTTTTCATAACTATATCGATTTTTCTTGAAACCTCTGGAGTATAATATGCTTCCCCACAGTTTTCACGGACATAGGCGGAAACGTCTTTAATGGCGATGATCTGCTCTCCGACTTTTGCCACAAACTCGGTTTTCCCTTCAACGAGTTTGCCTTTACAGAAACTGCACCTTTCAGGCTTCATTTGTAATCTCTTCTAAGTGTAATCTAATTATCTATCGTTTTTTCACTGCCATTTTTTTAAAATTGACGGAGAGAAGCTTAAGGTAAAAAGGAGGTTTCCACATGCCTTTTAAATAATCAATTGCTAAAACTCAACTCTTCAATCAGTTTTTCAAGTCCTTTCTTTACTGTTGGAACTCTGTTTTTAGCGGTATCCCAGACGAGATCATAATCCACATTAAAATAGGCGTGTATCAAGCGATCCCTCATACCTGCCATACCTTTCCAATCAAGGTTTGGGGCTCGTGACTTTATATCTGCGGGGATGGCTTTCGATGCCTCTCCCAGTATCAGTAACTGATGAGCAACTGCACTCCTGGTTTTCTCGTCCTTTAAAAAAGTCTCTTTTTCCATACCTTGCAAGAAATCCTTTATATTTCTGGAAGAATCGAGCATTTCAGAAAGGTATAGAAGCGGAGATCTCATACCGGCACCAGTTCTCTTAGCACGTCATCCTTCATCATCGGGTGAAGAGCTCTCTCCGAAACAACATCCACTGAGATTCCAAAAAGATCTTCGAGGTAATCTCCAAGCCCCACAAGCTCAAAAAGGGATGCTCCTTCTCCAAATCTTACCAGGACATCAATATCACTTCCCTCTTTTTCCTCTCCACGTGCATATGAACCAAAAATTCCAATGATCTCAGCTTTGAATTTTTCTTTTATTTCATCCTTTCTTTCCAGGATAAGAAGCCGGATCTGATTGACATCAATGTGTATTTCTTTATCTTCCATAATATCCGTCTCTTATATTTCTTTCACTGCTGGAATTATATGGCTACTTTTCTCTATACTGATATAATATTTCATGTGTATATTCTTTTTCTGCAGTTTTGGTTCCAACTTGGTCCCAATTTAGAGCCCATCCGAAAAGTGTTACAACCTGCTGTAACTTTACAATAACCAAAATGTGCTATTCTACAAAAGCACTCAATTTTATTTAAAACCTTTAATAGATATGTATATATTTTATCTATAGAAATATTAATCCAAGTAATTGGGAGGGGAATTTATGCAAGATTACCTGATTCAAATATCCTATACGCCTGAAGCGGTAGCCAGATTAGTAAAAAATCCGGAAAATCGCGAAGAAGTGGCACGTTTTTTAATGGAAAAACTTGGGGGAAAACTTAAAGGTTTCTGGGTTTCATTTGGTGAATATGACTTGGTAGAAATTGCGACATTACCTGATAATGTAAGTGCAGAAGCCCTAACAATGGTTCTCCTGGCTGGAGGTGCCGTAAAGATGGTCAGGACCACACCGTTGATGTCGGTCAACGAAGGCATGGAGGCTATGGAGAAAGCAGCGAAGCTGGAACTGGAATACAGACCACCAGGCAAATAATTAAGAAGAAATCGCTTTTTCTTTTTTACCTGGCTTTCAACCAGCTTTTCGGATCAGTCTTATCTCGGTATGCAGTCGAAAATTAAAAAAGAATAAACTGCCCTCAGGCAGCTGAAAAAAACGCGAATCCTTCAAAAGGATTAATCTTCAATTACCTTAAAGTGCCGTCCAGCCGCCGTCAACCGTAATTATCTGGCCTGTAATATATTTTGATGCTTCGGACGCGAGGTAAACAACCGTTGTATCCAGGTCTCCTGTCTGTCCTGCACGTCCCATAGGGCACATAAATTCAATAATTTTTGCAAATTCCGGGTCAGCAACAACCCCTTCAGCCATTCCCAGGGCAAAATAACCGGGTCCGATCGCATTCACGGTAATGCCTTCTTTTGCCCATTCGGTTGCCAGGGACTTGGTGAGCATTAAAACTCCGCCTTTTGTAGAGCAGTAGGCTGTGACCGGCATTCCTTTCATCGACACAGTCGAATGAATCGATCCTATGTTAATGATTCTTCCGTATTTCTGCTTCAGCATTACTTTCCCGACTTCCCGCGCAAAGAAAAAAACACCATTCAGGTTGGTATCAATCATATTGCGCCACATTTCATCACTTGTTTTATCCGCAGCGTCAACAAGCCCGAGACCGGCATTGTTTACAAGTATATCTATTTTGCCGAAGTCTTTCTCTATTTTTTCAACCGCACTTTTAATCTGGTCTGTTTGCATCACGTCACAAATGTAATACCGGCAGGTTACGCCGATTTTTTCGATCTCCTTCTGGACTTCCTTTAATTTTTCTTCACGGCGTGCAACTATAGCAATATCTGCACCCTGGTTTGCCAAAGCCCTGGCAAACTCAACTCCAAGGCCCGATGAAGCACCTGTTACAATCGCAACTCTTCCAGTTAAATCAAATAGATTTTTCATTTTAACCCTCCTTATTCTTTATCCCCTTACGAAAAAAGGAACACTGTATATTGGAATCATATAGTTATGAGTCACATAGTTATGAGTCACATAGTTATGAGTCACATGGTTATATTAGATTTGTTGATCTCAATTTAAAACAGCAGTGTGGGAAAGTTCTGTAAAATCCAAACCTTTTACTCCGGAAGGTAACTCTTAAAACCCGTCATATCCTTTTTCTCCAGGATATTTCAAAAAAACAGTGTTGTTTTCACTGCATAAACGATTCTGTGACTTGCAGTTTTTTATTCCGTCTTTCGCTTCAGTTATACTTTTTTCTTATCCTGTCCGGGTCAAGATGGGGTTTTACTCCAGCACTGTGCAGCCTGACTTTAAAACCATCAGATTTTATCCAGAGATAAGGACTTCCTTTTTCTTCCAGTTTTTTGTACTGGCGTTTCATGAAAGTCTCGTAATCAACCTCATCCATAGATGCCTGATCCTGAAAAATGGCCTGAGGAATTCAGGAAAAGGGTATGTGAGCTGTCGAAATGAATCTATTTTCTCTAAATTTTCTTCTCATTTTTTATTCTTGCCTTTACCTTTAAACTTTTCAATGATGTTCAACCTATTTTTTCCTTTTTGCTTTCCTTGCTGTTGTGAACAGGAAAGCAGAACATGTTTCTGACCGATTTCTTTATATACGGAAATGATGTGTATAGTGGAGCCATTAACTAGTTAGTATCCGTTAATTTCTGAGAATATCTGGCCGATTTCCGGTCACATTTTTGACTATCAGGAGCCTGTGGCTGTCGGCAGATGGGATGGGGCCCCAGTCCGGAAATGCTAAGAGGCTCAGAGATTTTTGTATTGCATGGAGAAGGTTGCGCTGGAGCGATTCCTGTGGCAGTTCGGAACTGCGCAGAAGCGCCTGAAAACCTTTCACGCTCACTGATTATGGAAAGGCTCATCCGAGCATCCGGAAGATAAAAACCTGAAGTCGCCAGAGGGCGCCAGGTCAAAGCAAAATAAAACTACATACACGAAATTTACTTCGGAGGAATTACTTGGCAAGAAAGAAAGTACAGAGAAAGCTTGACGGATGGAAATCCAAGGAATGGTATAACATTGAAGCCCCTGCTTACTTAAACAGGGTTATTGTCGGAACTACAATGGCAGGAGACCCTTCCCTGCTTGTTGGCCGCAATGTTGAGACCACAGTCGGGGAACTCACAAACGACATGACCAAGAACAACACAAAGGTCATCCTCAGGGTCAACAACGTTGTCGGAGACATAGCCACCACCGACCTCATGGGCCACGAACTCACAACCGACTATGTCCGCTCTATCGTAAAGAGGCAGACCTCCAGGATCGATGCAAACGTCGATGTCCGGACCAAAGACGGCTTTGTTATCCGCGTCAAGCCAACCTGCTTCACCATCAAGAGAGCACGCTCAAGCCAGATGCAGGCTATCAGGGAAATGATGGTTGACATCGTCAAAAAGCGCGCATCAGAAACCGATTTCGAGACCTTTATGCAGGAAGCAATCCTTGGCAGGCTCTCAGCAGCCATCTACAGGCAGGCCAAGTTCATCTATCCGCTCCGCAGAGTTGAGATCAGGAAGACCCAGGTCGAAGCAATGCCCGCAGCTGCACCAGCCGCACCTGCCGCAGCATAATTATTTTCGACTGAAAATTAGAAGCAGGAGAAAATCCGAAAGGATTTTCTTATCTCTCTTTTGAATTTTGTTATTTCGGAACACTCTTCTCTTTTCTAAATTATCATTATAAGGCTTCCAATTTATTTTGTCCGTTTCTTCTGGATACGGATCGAGAATGCCTTATCCAGAGAACTGTTCCTCTCCTCCCGAAAACCGGTTTTAAATTCATTGTTAAATACAAAAGCCTTCGCCAGCTCATCTGACGGTTCTGCCCAAAAAGAAGAAAAAGTTTGTAGGAAGGGAGAAGTAGAACAAATAGAAAGTGGAAGACGTTTGGAAATGTGATAAGAGCAGAAATAAATTATTAGTCAGAAGTAATTATTAGTCTATTCTTCTTTTGTTCTTTTTTATTGCGGGAAAGGCCGCTATCCTTCGTCGAGCGTACAGGAACGGCTCTGTATAGCCAGTAAGGTTGCACGGTAGAGATATTATAACTCTATAACTTCATTTTTCGGCCCTCTTAAAAATCCTTCACTTCCGGTCTTTCCTGCTGTCTGCCACTGATACAGTTTTTGAAACTCTGCGAGCCGTCGTCCTTTCCTTATTTCTTGCCGTACTTCTCGCCCCGAGCTCTGCTCCAGAGTCTGCAGAAATCTTGCCCTGTGCTCTTGCTCCACTTCTGGGTCCCACTTTTTTCCAGTACTTTATTCCTTCAGTGCAGCGCCGGTTTATGCAGATATCTTCTTCCAGGCTTTCGTTTCCTTCTACCTCTTCTTTCAGCCTGAACAGCTTCCAGCCGCAGGTCTCACAGGTTTTGTCGAGGAGGGTCAGTTTTCCGGTTTTAGGAACGGAATGGGTATATCCACAACGCTTTGTACAGCCCAGGAAGCGGTTGTCTTTGAAAGATATCAGGAACATGCTTCCGTCACATTCAGGGCAGGGTCCCACGGTTTCAGGGGGATAGCACTCCTTTTCAAACTCGCATTTAAAGCAGGGTCCAATACCAACAGCCCAGTTGTATTTGTTTCCCACCTTCAGGACGGCTGCCCCTTCTTTTTTACATTCCTTGCTCCTGAGCACGGTAAGGGCTCCGGTCTTGGGTAGAGAGAAGGAGTTTCTGCAGTCAGGATAGCCTGTGCAGCCCACAAAACGCCCGGAATCCGTTTGTATGATTCTGAGAACGTGCCCGCAAGCCTTACATGTCCCGATGTAATTTTTCTTGTCTTCGAGGGCGGCTTCATCCTTTATTGTGCCTGCAATGTTTGAGGTAAGCTCTTTTTTGTTTGCTTCAAGCTGGGCATACATCTCTTTAATCAGGACCGTACCATCGGCAAGAGCCGCTTCGAACTCTTTTTTCCCGTCTTCAACTTCCTGGATAAGGGCTTCTATCTTTGAGCGGATATCAGGTTTTACAAGGATAGGGACGGACAGGGAAAGCCCTTCCATAAGGGTAAAACCTGTATCTAAGATTGAAATTGTCTTTCCTTTATTCTCGAAATACCCCCTCTTTTTGTTTGTTTCTATATGTGTAGGGGCTGTTGCTTTTGTCCCTATCCCGTGCCTGTCCATAAGGGTCAGGAGTTCGGCTTCTGTCAGTTTTTTCGGAGGGCTGGTCTTGGATTTTGTATTGCTCAGCTTTTTTACGTCTACTCTCTCTTTTTCCTCTACAAACGGGAGAAGCTTATCTTTTTTATTTTCAAACGGATAAACCTCAAGCCATCCCGGTTCTTTAAGCACGGTCCCCGAGGAGTCGAAAGGCTCTTCCTTAACCTGCAGGTGGAGGTGGGTTTTTTCGAAAACTGCTGCAGGCATGAGGTTTGCCAGGAAATGCCTTGCAATAAGGTCATAAACTTCAGCAGCCTGCGGTATATTTACTGCAGAACTGACCTCTCCCCTTGCAGCCGCCCTGATCGGGTGGATAGGTGGGTGGTCATGTGCGTCTTTTTCTCCATTCTTTGGAACTATCGGGGCAGAGAGGATTGATTCTGCAAATGGCTTATACTCTTTCTGCCTTGCGAAATCAAAGACCAGGGACTTGAAGTCAAAGTCATCTGCATATTTATTGGTCTCTGTCCTCGGGTAGCTCGTAAACCCTGCAAGGTAGAGCTGTTCTGCGGTTTCGAGTGCAACTTCGGGGCTGATCCCCAGGAACTTTGAAGCCCGCTTCAGGAACTCTGTGGTGTTAAGTGGATTTGGAGGGCTGGTTTTTGCTTCTTTTACGGTCTTCTTTACAACGAGTCCTTCTTTTGCCCCTTTCAGCCTCTTGAAGATTTCAGCTGCCTTTTCTTTGTCATGGATGTTTCCTGCCCTGTGGGTGCCTTCGAATTCCCCTCCTTTTGCAGCAAAAACCGCAGTAATCTTCCAGAAGTCCTTTGCCTCAAAAGCCCGGATAGCCTTTTCCCTTTCGTAAACAAACCCGCAGGTAGGAGTCTGGCAGGGCCCTATTGAAAGGACGTCTTTTGTCCTTGCTTTTTCCCTGACCGAGAGCGTAACAAAACGTGTAAATGCAGCCCCCATCTTCAGGTCAAGAATCTGCCTGGCTTCGGCAGCCATAGCAAGGTTGTGGTCAGGATCTACAGGGTTTTCAAAGGCTTTCCTGACTTCTTTTGGGGAAAGGGCTGAAAAGCGTGCCCTTGCAACAGGGACATCAGTGACCTCTTCGGCAAGGGTTTTTGCTTCAAACCCTATATTTTCCCCTTCCCGGTCATAGTCGCATGCAAGGATAATTTTGTCTGCCCTTTTTGCCAGGTTTTTTATTGCAGCTTCATACTCTTTCCTGGTCACAAATTTTTCCGGGTCAACTCCAAGCAGTGTCCCGGGGTCAACTTCACTCCATTTGTTATATTTTTCTGGAAAGTCGTAGTTCATGATGTGGCCGGAAAGCCCCATCACAAGCCACTCTTCTCCTTTCCATTTAAACTCGTAAGCAGGCAGCCCTTCCACTGATATTTTATCCACTTCCCCTTCGCCAAGGATGCTGGCGATCTGGGCTGCTGCTTTGTTTTTTTCTGCAAATGCGACAACTGTCATATAAAGTACCTTAACCTCTGTTAATGTGATATGGAATTTCGTAAGGAAAAGTAACGGAACAATTCTAAAATTTTAATGAACTTTGTGCGTAAAAATGTTCCGCACAAAACATTAAAGATGACGAATTAAGCATGGTATATTAAAGAAGCATGTAATGGTATGAAATGTTTTTTGGCCAGATTTTTGACTCTAATCGGTCAACTGCTCCAATTAATTGACTTTCTAATTAATTAACTTTCTAATTAATTAACTTTCTAATTAATTGACTTTCTATATGTATCCACGCTGCTTATTAAGCCCCTATCCTCTGTAAAAATCCTTCGCTTTATAAATAACAGGCGTGGATTTCCTGCACATGTATGCTCTACTTAATAGGGATACATTATTTATATATTTGTCTATTTATACATTACTGGGAGACTTTTCCGAATGTAAAAAGCTATATACCAGTTTACTCTCTGTTCTAAGCGACAAACTGGAATTTTCGGATTAATCAATTGTAATCATTTAACAGAGAATTCCGGATTAATCAATTTTAATCATTTAAAAGAGAAGTTTGTTCGGCTAGAAGGTTTACCCAATCAGATTATTTCATTATCATTATTATTGGTACATCTACCGGTAGTTCTTATTTTTTTACTGGTATGTCCTTATCGGTACATCCTGTTCAAGATTTAAACATTCAGATTCAGGACTTAAACGTTTATGGCTGGAATCTTCAGGACCTGAGTACTTCAGGACTGGAATACTACTCATCCACCTCACATACGGAGCAAAAAATGACGCTGATGGAAGATGCAAAAAAGGGGGTCATCACCCCTGAAATTGAAGCCGTGGCAAAAGCTGAAGGAATAGACGCCGAGATTGTCCGTTCCTGCGTTGCAAAAGGGCTGGTCGCCATTCCAAAGAATGCCAGGCGAGACACTTTCCCTGTCGGTATTGGAAAGTACATGAGCACAAAAATAAATGCAAATGTAGGGACCTCAAGGGACTGCATCGATATAGATGCTGAAATTGAAAAAGCAAAAGCTGCAGAAGCCTTCGGAGCCCATGCAGTGATGGACCTCTCAACAGGAGGAGACCTGGACGAGATCCGCACCCGCATCCTTAAAGCCGTAAACATCCCTGTAGGGACTGTCCCTATCTATCAGGCTGCAGCTTCCCGGAAAATTGTGGTGGAAATGAGCTCTGACGACATGTTCAATGCTGTCAGGAAACATGCCGAACAGGGAGTGGACTTTGTAACCGTACATGCCGGGGTCAACCTGAACTCCCTGGAGCGCCTTCGCCAGAGTGACCGGATTATGAATGTTGTCAGCCGCGGAGGCTCTTTTACCCTTGCCTGGATGCTGCACAACGGGGAAGACAACCCCTTTTATGCCGAATTTGACTATCTTCTTGAAATCGCAAAAGAATATGATATGACCCTGAGCCTTGGAGACGGCATGCGCCCCGGATGTATAGCAGACGCTTCCGACCGTCCCAAGTTCATGGAATTTATCACCCTCGGAGAGCTTGTAAAGCGCTCAAGGGAGGCAAATGTCCAGACTTTTGTTGAAGGACCCGGGCATGTCCCCTTAAACGAAATTGAACTCAGCGTCCGTGGCATGAAAGAACTCTGCGACGGAGCTCCCCTTTACCTTCTGGGCCCGCTTGTCACTGATATTGCTCCCGGTTTTGACCATATCACAGGCGCAATAGGAGGAGCAGTAGCAGGTATGCACGGAACTGACTTCCTCTGTATGGTAACTCCCTCAGAACACCTTGCTCTTCCATCTATCGAAGATATTAAAGAGGGACTGCTTGTAACAAAGCTTGCAGCTCACACCATAGACCTCATAAAAGAAGGGCCAAGAGAACGTGCATGGAAGCAGGATACAGCCATGGCCTATGCCCGAAGAGACCTTGACTGGGAAAAGCAGTTCGAGCTAGCAATCGACGGCGATCGCGCCCGTAAAATTCGGGACGCCAGAAAGACGGAAAGTGATGCCTGCTCCATGTGCGGTGAGCTCTGCGCAGTTAAAATCGTAAAGGAAGCTTTCGGGGAAAAGAAGGAAGAGGAGTAAAGATAGAAAAGAGTAAAGACAGAAATGAGTAAAGGCAGAAAAGAGTAAAGGCAGAAGAAGCAATTTCTTTTATTTCCTTTTTCTTTCAATTATCTAATTTTTTCTTCTTTTCAGTCTCCTCTTCCCTTTTTTGGAAAAACCGTTTTCCTGCGTCGAGATGGATAGTCATTTTGGGTGCCCCATCAATTAGTCCTCTTGAGCGCAGCGAAAAGGACCTCGTGCTCCCGAAGCGAAACTCGGGAAGGACCTCGTGCTCCCGAAGCGAAACTCGGGAAGGACCTCGTGCTCCCGAAGCGAAACTCGGGAAGGACCTCGTGCTCCCGAAACGAAACTCGGGAAGGACACCGTCCTCCCGAGACGGGACTCGGGCGTTTGAGCGAATATACTTCAACCATGTGGTGCGGGTGATATCTAAGCTTTGCCTCCCTGAGACCGCCAACCCCGAGATCGCTCTCCCGGTTGATATACTCCACTTCACCTGCAAGAGAAGCTGCTGTTTCTGCATTGATAGCCTTATATATCCCTTCGCAGTCCGGGAGTCCTTTCTCGAAATGGATCAGTGCCGTATCTGCGTTGAGCCGCTCAAAAATGGAAATGGCACCAACCTCCGAATCAACCCTTAGAAGAAAGCCTCTCAGGCGAAGTTCCATAAAATGTTCAACTGCATAGAAGGCTGCTTCTACCTCGTGGGAAAGAACCGGATTTTTATCACACCCTTTCCAATCTCTCCATTTTTTCAGGAGTTCCATAACCTCTTCCAGGTTTTCGGGTGTAATTGGTTCGACCGTGCTCATGCAGTTTCTGCGGAACCTGTTAAGATGGCTGCGGATTTTCTGGTATTTCTTTCCGGGAAGTTCTGCAAGGTCGGACGCTCTGTAGACATATTCAAAGTTATCTCTATCCGGCACCAGCTCAAGATCCGGCTCGAGTTCACGTATCCAGAGTGCAGTATCAGGATCTATGAATATAAGAGGTGTATTGTCGCTTACTTCCATTGCCAGCTGTATAAGCTCACGCATAAGTTCAGGGTCACGCGGGCCGATTGGAGGGTGAAACCGCGTAATCCCTCCGGTGGTGCCAGAAATTATTATATTTCCGTTCACGTATGCATACCGGTATTGTGTAAAATGGCTCCAGCAGACCATGTTTGTAAACGTGTTACTGCTATGGTTTTGTGGGTAAAGTTCACTGTGCCGTTCGAAAAATTCCCTGTCGGCAAGAGTGACAGGCTTGAAATCTTCCTCACAGAGCATCAGGGGACCCCTGAATTTCGTAAATGGAATGCTCTGTAAGTACAGCGTACGGGGTCTGTTTTCATCTCTCCAATCATTTTCTTCACTGATTCCCTGGTAAATCTTTTATCAGAAGTTATGCCGGATAGTAATTATCATGGACTGAGCAGGTATATTTGACTTTTTAAAATCATATTAAAATATATCTTCAATTTAATAGGTTTACGGATTTGAGTTTTGAAATCAATTATCTTGAACTCAATTACTATGAAATTAATTATCTTGAAATCAATTATCTTGAAGCCAATTATTATGAAATTAATTATTATGAAATTAATTATCTCGAAATAAATTATTATGAAACAGACTATTATGAAACAGATTATTATAAAATTAATTGTATACATCCATAAATTTCTGTAAATTTTCCAGGGTTATACAAACTGATACGAAAAAGGAATGAAGATGCCTGACACTGAGAAGAAACCCGCTTTGAACATCCGCTCTGCAAAAAAAGAAGATATCCCTCTTATCCTTGAGTTTATAAAAGGGATTGCCGAATTTGAAAAACTTACTCACCTTGTTACAGCCACGGAAGAAACCCTCGAGGAATCCATGTTCGGTGAAAAGCCTTATGCTGAGGTTTTCTTTGCCGAGCTTGACGGAGAGCCTGCTGGTTTTACGGTCTTTTTTCACAACTTCTCTACTTTCGTGGGAAAGCAGGGGCTCTATATCGAAGACATTTTTGTAAAGCCCGGGTTCAGGGGTAAAGGTATCGGAAAAGCAATGTTTATGCACTGCATTAATCTCGCGAAAGAAAGGAACTGCGGGAGAATAGAATGGGCGGTGCTCGACTGGAATCCTGCAAGGGAATTCTACGAATACTTCGGAGCCGGGCCTGTTGACGGCTGGCATATCTACCGCATGAGTGCGGATAAGTTCGAAAGTGCGCTTGAAAAATAAGTTTTAGAATTTTTTCTCCAGCTTTCCTGTATTCAGGGCGGGTATTTTAAAATTCAGGTTGTATCTTCCTGCTGGATGAAAGAGTGGTGTTCAAGCCGTTCCACTCTTTTCTCAAGCCCTTCTATCTGCTCAAAAATTTCTTCTGATCCCTCTTTACCCTGAGCAGTTCCCATGCCTTTTTCTCCTGCTTCCTCTGTTAGTTCCTGAGCCAGCTGCATAAATTTATCCAGTCTCATTATCGGGAAAGTCTCGAATTTGCATAGCCCCATAAAAGGGAGGACTGAAGCTGCATAGGTCTTCTCATCATCAGCTTCGTAGATCACAAACGTCCGGTAGCCCGTAAGGTCAGTCCATTCATCGATCACTTTTATGCCCTTCGGGTACTCATAATTCGCATAGAATTCCGCGACTTTTAACGAGTCTTTCGGCTCCCAGGTTATTATGTCCATAAGCAACATTTTCCTTGCACTCCCTTTAATGCGCATTTTCTTTAGTGTGCACTTTCTTTAATTTGCACTTTCTTTAATTTGCACTTTCTTTAATATGCACTCACTTTAATAATAAATTAGAATTATATTCAATCAATCTGTACATGGTTTAAAAGTACACTCAGCAAAGTTAAGTATTGTTTCTCTTTTCTCTTCATACGGGCATATATTTTAAAGAAACAATGTTCAGAAAAACCCTGAAAATATAAGGCTAAAAATTTCTTAAACTTAAAAACCTGCCATTTTTTTATATTATTTCATTATCATGACTGTGTGTACCATGCCATCATATGACAAACCTTAAATACAATTTCTGCTTATTTTTTCTTGCTAAAAGAAATAATCATATCCCTAATGCGAACAGACCTGCAAGACCCGCAAAAAACGTTAATATGCGGGTCAAACTAACAAACCGAACTGGTTTTTACGACTTCTAAAACACTTCTCAAAAATACTTCTCAATTTTTCCACTTTTCTCTTCATCCTGTTGGATCTTCACCCTGTTGCAGTTTCTTAAATTGTGCTCCGCCCAGGTTGCGTTTCGGGATCTAGAGAAATCTCAGGCTTTCTGTGAGTTGAACTGTAAGTACAACAGCAAGAAGTCCTTTTCACTCCCCGAATTGCGCCTCTGGAGTCCGCTGTCCTTTTCACTCGCTCCGCTCGCTTAAGAGGACTAATTTAAAAATTATAATTAAGCCTGGAATCAGGTTTCAAACTTAGTATAATTAGTATAATTCTTCATCATTTTCAAGAGACTTCAAAACCTCAAGTTTTTCCCTTGCGTCTGCCATATCCGGGTAAATGCGCAGGATTTCATCAAAAGCCCTTATAGCTTCCCCGAACCTTTCCAGTTTTCCGAGGATGACCCCCCTGTAATTCATGGACTGGACGTCCTGCGGGTTTATCCTGAGTAGTTTTTCGAAGGCTTTCAGGGATTCTTCATATTCTCCGATTTTTGCAAGGGAGATGCCCAGGTACCTCAGGGACTGCTCGTGCCAGGGGTTTATGGTCAGAGCTTCTTTAAATGCTCTGGCTGCGGTCTCGTAGAGTTTCTGTTTAAAGCAGACAACCCCTACATTATAAATCGCTTTTATATTATCCGGGTCCTTTTTGAGCACTCCGTCAAAGGCACGCAGAGCTTCCCTGTACTGGTCCAGCATGCAGAAAATAACTCCTTTATAGTTCAGGACATCGAGGTTATCAGGGGAAATCTCAAGGATGCGGTCAAAGTATCCCAGGGATTCCTGGGCCCTGTTTAATTTAATGAGGGTTGTGGCTGCATTATACAGGGCTTCTTCGTTTTTCGGGTTGAAGAGGGCTGCTTTTTCAAAGGCTTTCAGGGCTTCTTTGAGGTTGTCCAGTTCCAGGAGGCAGAGGCCCAGATAATTAAGGCTTTCAGGGTCTTCAGGAGATGTTTCAAGCAGCTGTTCAAAGGTTCTGGCAGCTTCTTCGTACTCTTCGAGGTTGAAAAGGACCAGAGCCATATTATAAAGTGCTTCTTCGTGTTCAGGCTCACATTCAAGAACCATGTCAAGTGCCTGCAGGGCTCTTTCGTAATTCTGAAGCTCTATACTGGCAATTCCCAGCATATAACAGGCTTCGGTATAATCAGGGGAGTCAGGGGCAAAAAGGAGCACTTTTTCAAGGTCTTTTGCAGCATCTTCAAAGTTGAGGGTCCTAAAACTTGCCACTGCACGGTTGTAAAGGACGTCTGCATTTTCAGGGCTCTCTTCAAGGACTGAACTGAAGGCATCCCTGGCTTCTTCATACCTGCAAAGTGAAAGAAGGGCAAGCCCTTTCTGTTCCTGGGCAGCTCTCAGGTCAGGTTTGAGTTCCAGAGCTCTGCTAAAAGCTTCCACTGCATCCTCATTCTGGTCAAGCCCCCTCATAACAAGGCCGCTTAAGTACCATATATCAGCAGCCATTGGATTTTTCTCAAGAACCTTTTCAAAGGTGTCGCAGGCATCTTCGTATTTCCCGGTTTTGAGCTGGGAAAGCCCCATTTTGGTCAAGGCGTCTTCCAGTTCAGGTTCGCCTACTTTCGACTCTTCCCAATCCGGGACAGCCTGTTTAAGGGCTTTCAGGGCTTCTTCGTAATGTTCCTGTGAAAACAGCACCAGCCCTTTTCCATACCATGCCTTTTTAAAGTCCGGATAAATCTCAATCAGGTCTGAAAATATTTCAAAGGCTTCTTCCTGTCTCCCCAGCTCCAGAAGTGCTATCCCCCTGTCATAAAGGGTTTCTTTTGAAGCCGACCCTTCTCTTGCAAGCTTTTCGAGAGGCAGGAGAGCTTCTTCAGGTTTTCCCAGCTCTATAAGAGCGGATGCAAACTTTTCAAGCAGTTCCTGACAGATCCGGGTATTTTCTTCCGGGCGTTTCTCGGGCTCATTTCCTTTTTCTCCCAGGGTTAAGTTTTCTGCGGAAAGTTCTAGAAGGAAATTTACTGCAGATACGGCTTCTTCCTGCCTGCCAAGTTCAAAAAGTGCAAGAGCTCTTTTTTGCAGGACATCAGGGTTCTGTACTTCTGCTTCAGGGAGTCTGTCAAAGGCTTTTAAAGCTCCTGCATAGTCTCCTGTTTCGAAACAGGAAAGCCCTGTGTAATAAGGAATATCAGGCTTCTGGCACCCGAGCTCAAGGGCTTTTCCAAACCCTTCCAGAGCTTCGGTGAAGTTTCCAATCCTGAAAAAGGCAAGCCCTTTAAGGTATTGCATGTATGTCTTTTTCGGGCAATATTCAAGCGCTTCTTTAAAAGCTTCCGCTGCTTCTCCATACCTTCCCAGTTCAAAGAGAGCGTATCCTCTCTGTTCAAGGGCATAAGAACAGTCAGGTTTGAGCTTCAGGACAAGGTCAAAAATGTCCAGAGAATCCTGTATTTTACCGAGGGCTTTTAAGGCAACTCCTTTCCGGAAAAGGACAGTTTTTCTTTCAGGGGTCTGACTGAGAACCTTCTCAAAGATCTCCAGGGCTTCTTCGTAGTGTCCCTGTTTGAAACATGCAGTGCTCAGGTGTGCGAGGGCTTCAGCATTTTCCGGGTCTCTGGAAATAACTTCCTTAAAACCCACCTCAGCTTCTTTATATCTTCCAAGCCTGAGCAGGGAGAGACTCTTCATGTAGATAAGGTCCGTATAAGCAGTTTCCGTGATTTGTTCCCGATCAGGAGTCGTCTTAAAAGCCTTTTCGAAAGCTTTCAGAGCCTCCTCAAACTTTCCCAGTTCAAAATTCGAAATCCCCAGCTGATAGCATATGTCGTGTGTGTCACGTAATGCAGAATTAATTTCAAGGGCTTTTTTGAAAGCTTCGGAAGCTTCCTCATATCTTCTAAGTTTTGAACATGACAGCCCTGTAAAGTACCAGCCTTCCGCAAAGTTCGGGTCCTGATCAGTAATCCTTTTAAATGCTTCAACTGCCTTTTCGTAAGCCTCCTGCCGGATAAACACAAGCCCCTTCAAGTAAAGTACGGAATTGGGTTTTTGAGGGTCCCGGGCTTTTTCACATATTCCTTCAGCTTTTTCATTTATCCCTTCAAAAAGTGCAAGAGCATTCTCATACTGTCCAAGCTCGAAATACTCAATTCCCAGCCTGAGTTTTGCCTCTTCAAGCCTCAGTTTTGAGTCTTTCCTTTCCGGGTCATGTTCAAGCAGGATTGAGAGGGCATCGACTGCTTCTTTATTCTTCTTCAGTTCAAAGAGGCAAATTGCCCTGTTTTCCAGGACTGAAAGGTTCTCAGGGTCTTTTTCCAGTACAGTTTCAAGAGCTTCGAAAGCAGCTTCATACTGCCCTGTTTCGAAAAGGCACTTTGCCCTGTATTCAAAAGCTGTATGAAGCCCAGAATTCAGGCGAGAAGCTGATTCAAATGCCTTTGCAGCTTCTTCCTGTCTTTGAAGGGTGTAAAGTATCATGCCCCTGTAGTACCAGGCAGTGTCAGAGTCGGGTTTTTTCTCAAGCACTCTCTCAAAGGTCTCAAGAGCAGATGCGCATTCTTTAAGTTTCATCTGGGCAAAGCCCTTCAGGACTCCGGCATCTTCGTAATCCGCATCTTTTGTAACTACTTCATCGAAAGCTTTTACAGCTTCCCCAAAGTTTTCCAGCTTCAGGAGAGCAAGCCCTTTCCTGTACCAGGCTTCTCTTGACGCGGATTTTTCAGTCAATATCCTTTCAAATGCCTGCAGGGCATTTTCATAATTTCCAAGCTCCATTGCAAGCTTTCCTCTCCTGCACTGGATTTCCAGGTCATAGGGGTTCTCTAAAGCAAGTTTTTCAAAGGTTTCCAGAGCTTTTTCATATTCTCCAAGTTCGGTTAATGCCACACCAAGGCTGTAGGACAGGTCAGGGTAATCGGGCCTGAGGGAAACGACTTTTTCAAGGTATTCAAGGGCAGTTTCTCTTCTTCCCAGTTTAAGAAGGGATATGCCCCGGTTGTAGAGCGAATCGATATCTTCAGGGTTTATCTTAAGGACTTCGGCAAAGGCTTCTTCAGCTTTTTCATATTCTTCTGAGGCAAAAAGTAAAAGCCCTCTATTCTTCCAGGCATCTTCGAAATCAGGTCTGAGTTTTATTGCTTCTTCAAAGGCTTCAAGGGCTTCTCCTGTTTTTCCAAGTTTTCCGAGAACTATTCCTTTCCTGTTCCAGCCCGTCTCAAGGTAGGGGTTCAGCCGCAGTCCCTCCTTAAAAGCTTCAAGAGCTTCTTCATAACACTCCAGGGAGTAAAGGGCAAAACCCATGTTCATCCAGCAGGTCTCATTATCAGGCTTCAGGCGTGCAGCATTTTCAAAAGCATCAATTGCAGGTTCTAGTTTGCCTGTATCAAGGAGAATAAGTCCTTTTTGAAGCCAGAGGTTATAGTTTTCAGGCTCTTTTTCAAGACTTTTCTCAAGGGGTCCAAGGGCTTCTTCAAAACGTCCGAGCCCTGCAAGCACTGTACCCCTTAGTTTCTGGGCTTCGGTAAAATCAGGATCATATTCAAGCAGTTTTTCAAGGGCATTCAGGGCTTCTTCGTGCTTCCCTGTTCTGGCAAGCAGAAGCCCCTGCTGGAGCCATGCATCTTTATTTTCAGGGTCAAGTTCAGTAACACGGGCAAAGGATTGGACAGCTTCGGCATAGTTCTGCAGTTTCAGAAGAGCAAGTGCCCTGCTGTACCAGATGTCCTTCGCATCAGGATAGATTCTGAGCATGGAATCAAAAGCTTCAAGGGCTTCTTCGTAGACCTCGAGTTTCATAAGTGCAAAACATCTGCAGCTCCAGGCTTCAAAATAAGAGGGATCGATCTTAATGGCTTCTTCAAAAGCTTTTATGGCTTCATTGAGCCTGAGAAGCTGTACAAGGGCAAAACCTTTCCTGAAACAGGCTTCCCTGTTATCGGGATTGAGTTTCAATACTTTTGAAAAGGTTTTTTCTGCTTCTTCGTATCTTGAAAGCTCGCTTAAGAGGATACCTTTATGGTAAAGTGCAGCCTCATTTGCAGGATATTTCTTTAAGAAATCTTCGAGAGCTTCAAGAGCTAAATCTTTTTTCCCTATCTTTGCAAGCAAAAGGCATTTCTGTTCAAGGGCGTTTTCATTTCTCGGATTTTCCCTTATAAGGGAATCAAAGCATTCCAGAGCACTGTCATATTTTTCAAGTTTTGCAAGGACAAGACCTTTTGCATAGCAGGCTTCGGAGTCCTTTGGGTTAATTTCAAGTGCACGTTCAAAATTCTCAAGAGCTTCTTCATACCTCTCTGCCTTTCCAGTCACTGTCCCCATTGCACACCAGGCGGCTGCATATTCAGGCATGAGTTCAAGAGCTTTTTCAAAACAAAGAATTGAAGCTTCAGTCCTGTCTATTTCGGCAAATGCAAGCCCTCTCATATACCAGATTTCAGGGTTGTCAGGGGAAGTTTCGAGGGCGCTTTCATAGGCTTCGAGGGATTCTCCAAATTTTAAGAGAGCTGCAAGACAGGTTCCTTTTCTATAGAGGGCATCGGAGTTTCCGGGTTCGAGCTGCAGGACTTCATTAAATGAATCGAGGGCCTCCTGGGGTTTTTTAATTTCAAGAAGAGCAAGACCCCTGTTAAATAGGGCTCCTGTATGTCCCGGGTTTTTATCCAGTATCTTATTGAATGTGTTTACAGCTTTTTCATATCTTTTATGTTTAACCAGGTCAAGGCCTCTTTGAAAGGCTTCATCGTAAACGATAATAATTCCTCCGATTCCCTTTTTTGCAATAAATCCTGCAGCTCATTTGAGTGTTATCTTATTATTATTTGCTACTTTCCTTTGAGTGTATTTCAAAAAAATTTATATCAATCAACTATTCCGCGAATTCATTTTGATAAATGTTATTAATGAATGTTATTTACATATGGTATCGATATATTTTTGATACTTACATATGGTATCGATATATTTTTTATACATTTTTACTGATATGCGTTTACTGATCCATATTAGGAATACGTGTTTAATTCCCGCTTTTTTGTGCAGGTGTTAATGGCATCTATAATTTGTTATCATGCCTTTGGATCTATAATTTGCTATCATATCTTTATCATTATAATTTTTATTTAGAACCTATTTTTCTAACATACTATATAAAGAATCTCCCATAAGTGTGTGTGGGAGAAAACTTTCAAAATTTAATTTTCTCATTGTTTACCACGCATTTGAGCAATCTCTTTGAAGACAGTTAAATTATTAAAAAATATGTATAAGATATTTCCATCTGAATTCTCTTATCACGGGCTCACAAGATTTTGCTCAAGGCTTTTTTGATGCTTTTGCAGCTGTCTTTGTTATAACAGACCAGATAAACAGTCTCAGGAATCTCGTTTTTCTGAAGAAACTCCTTCACCTGAGAAACTGCAATACCTGCTGCCCTTTCGGAAGGAAAACTATAGGCTCCTGTGCTTATGGCTGGAAAAGCAATTGTTTTTATTTTGTAATCCCTGGCAAGTTCAAGGCTTTTTCTGTAGCAGGAAGCCAGAAGTTCATTCTCTCCTTTTTCTCCTCCCTGCCACACAGGGCCAACTGTATGTATAATGTATTTTGCAGGCAGAAGGTATCCTGAAGTAATTTTTGCTTCTCCTGTAGGGCAGCCGTTAAGAGTTTTACACTCCTCAAGTAATGCAGGACCTGCAGCTCTGTGGATTGCTCCGTCTACTCCTCCGCCTCCCAGGAGTGTATTATTTGCAGCATTAACAATGGCATCCACTCTCATTTTCACTATATCGCCTTCGAATATCCTTATTCTATCTATGTTTAGCTCCATACGGATTCCTTCTTCTACTCTGGTATTCTGATTTTTCACCTGGTTTATCAGGAGATTTATCCCGTATTTTAGAGTTTCTTCTGGTTTAGAGTCTTTTTCTGGTAGCGGACTTTCTGAAGCTTATTTTTCTGACTTATTTTTCTGACTTATTTTTCTGACTTATTTTTCTGACTTATTTTTCTGACTTATTTTATTTTCACTTTTTTAAAAATCGTAGTTTTAATTTGTATTTTTTAAAGTTCACATTTTTAATTCGTATTCTCCCAAACAATGATATAGCATAAAACCCAGATTATAGTAGTCAGTCCGAAAACGGGGATTTCGGTGACCCGCAGGCTTAATTGCCCGCTTAATAAGCTCTAACCGCTCTTATACGCCTCCTGGGGTTACCGAGGCAATCCTGTTATAAAAATGGCTTAAAAACCAGAACCTAAACGGTCAGTATAAATTACTAAATAAATCAACGGTTAAAAACTGGACCGGAAAATTTCTTAAATATATTTCTTGACCGTGGCTGGACAGAGGCAGAATAAATCTCGAATCATTTCAACGGGGAGATTACCATGGGTGATATGACACTTAAGGAGAGACTTTTAAACGCATTGGAAGGAAAGCAGGTTGACAAAGTGCCTGTTTGTTCCGTGACTCAGACCGGGATTGTAGAATTGATGGATCAGGTGGGAGCACCCTGGCCAGAAGCTCACTCAGAACCTGAACTGATGGCAAAGCTGGCGATTGCAAATTATGAGGTCAGCGGGCTCGAAGCTGTGAGGGTTCCATACTGCCTGACAGTGCTTGCAGAAGCAATGGGATGTGAGGTCAATATGGGGACAAAAAACAGGCAGCCTTCTGTCACAGCTCACCCTTACCCCAAAGATCTCGAAGGTATGGAAATGCCTGAGAACCTGATTGATAAGGGCAGGATCCAGGCTGTCTTGGGCTCTATTAAAATCATCAGAGAAAAGGTAGGACCTGATGTGCCTATTATCGGCGGTATGGAAGGTCCGGTTACCCTTGCCTCCGACCTCTCAAGTGTAAAGACTTTTATGAAATGGTCTCTGAAAAAACCCGATCTTTTTGAGCAGGTACTTGATTTTGCTACCGAAGCCACAATAGCCTACGCAAACTCTATGGCTCTTGCAGGAGCAGACGTTGTTGCCATTGCGGACCCTGTTGCATCTCCTGACCTGATGAGTCCTGACTCCTTTAAAAATATACTTCAATCAAGACTTCAGAGGTTTTCCTCAAATGTGAATTCGGTCACAGTCCTGCACGTCTGCGGCAATGTAAATCCTATCCTTGACTATATGGCAGATTGTGGTTTCGAAGGTCTGAGTGTTGAAGAGAAAATAGGGAGCGTAAAGAAAGCCAAAGAAATACTCGGGGACAGAACCAGGCTCGTAGGAAACATTTCAAGCCCGTTCACTTTGCTTCCGGGCCCGGTTGACAAAATAAAAACCGAAGCCAGGCAGGCTCTTGATGACGGAGTTGACGTGCTGGCACCGGGATGTGGAATTGCGCCCATGACCCCTGTTTCACACATTAAAGCAATGGTAGAAGCCAGGGATGAATATTACGCCTGATTAATTGAAATATATCTCCACTTAATTTTTAATTTCATCTTTTAATCGAATGTGATTTTTAAAAATTTTTGTTTTTATATTTTTTCCTTTTATTATTACTTTTCCTTTTATTATCTCGTTTATTATTATTATTATTATTATTATTATTATTATTATTATTATTATTATTGTCTTTATTGTTCATATTGTTATCATTTTTCTCAGTTATTGACAGTAGTGCAAAGATAAAATAAGTGTTCTGAATGCTGAACGAAAACCCAGTACTGGTAAAAACCTGAGAGCATACTAAAGAAATCCAGTCATGAATGAAAAATTCGTAAAGTATACTGAAGAAAACCGCTGTAGAATATCTTAACAGGCTTTCGGGATAAGAAAAAGAAAAAGAAAAAAGTTACAGCCTGGTTAGAGGCCGTAGTTCTCTGGCTTGAATACTTTGACTTCCTGTTTATATTTTGTAAGGCAGTCGCTCATGAACTTGTCAGCATCGTCAGTAAGAGCTTCAAAAGATGTCTTTGCGTTTGCAAGTGCAGTTGTTTCGAACCTTGAGAGTTCGAGCTTACCTTTTGCTCCTTCTTCGACGATTTTGATGGTTTCGAGAGCGGCATTCTTTGCACGGAGGTAGATGTCGTCTCCGTTCCTGACAATTGCCTCTCCTACCCTGTAGGCATGCGGATATGCGAGGACATAGCCCTGCGCGTCTCTGTACATATCGGAAGCCACGAGTATGTCTCTCAGTACTTTCTCGTTGCCCGACTGGAGAGCGACGTTCATCATGGAACAGTCATATGCAAGGGTCTCAGACCAGCACTGAACTGTGGTACCGCCGAATTCACCATGGTATTCGACAGATTCATTGGACCAGAGGTCACAGCACTGCATGACGATGTTACCCATCAGGTCAGAGTGGGCACAGGTTGAGGTCTTACCTTCCTGAGCAATCGGAACTCCTGCAATTGACTTGACAATTGTGTTTTCATAACCGCAGTCTTTACCAGGGCCAGTTGCACCTGCTTCGTATGCCACGAGAGATCTCGCTGCTGATATGGTCCTGGCAATTATTGCTATTGTATGGGCAAGGTTCTTGTCAAGAAGACCTCCTGCAATGAACATTGCGGTGTTTGCCTGGGCACAGTCTGTGTCGCCGGCTGACACCACGTTATTCTTCTTTGCAATGTCAGAAATGTCTTTCCAGATCATTTCCATATCCATGCTACCCAGAACGCCTATACCGAAAAGTATGCCGGCCATGTCGTTCCTGAGAATGGCATAGTCAAAGATTTCTTTTCCACCCATTGATTCTACAGAAAGCATGTCTGCGCCACTCTTTGCACACTGCTCAAAGGCTTCTAGGAAGGTGTTGTACTTGTCTCCCCCTCTGAGCTCGAGGAAGTCCCTGCTCTCACGAATATCACCAATGGTGTGACGGAGAGCACACTTGATGCCGTATTCATCATGGTAGTCTTCCATGATGGTTTTCTGGGCGTGTGCAACAGCTGCACCCCATTCGGGATTGTTGGACATCTGCTGGACGTGTTCGGTTTCCAGAACAACAGCTGGAGCACCGATCTGGACCATCCTTGCCATGATGTCGGTAGTGATCCTTTCATATTCTTTTATGAGCTTTTCTTTGGATGCACCTGCTTCAGGCCTGGGAGCGTAGTTTACTTCAGGAGTTGTGTAGCCGGCCCCGATCTCGAGCCCGAGCCCTGCTTTGACGGGCTTGACGGCTTTTCCAAAGATCATTTCATCTGCGCTTGCATAAGACATTTTAGTACATCTGTTTACTGCCATCTACTCCACCTCCTCAGTGTCTATGGAATTTCTCCCTTAGTTTCACAACGTTGTCCCCATTTGCCTTGATGAAATCGGCTATTTTAGCGGCATCGGCTGCTTCTTCACCGTAAACCCCAAGCTCATACTGGGACACGAAATCCTGATTCACAGCACCGCCACCACATGCAAATGGGATCCTGTAGCCTTTCTCCATAAGCTTATCATTAACTTCCTTGAATGCATACATGGTCGTGGTCATCAGAGCAGTACCTGTTAGCATCATGGGATTTTCTTTTTCAACAGTTGCGATGACCTCATCTACAGGAACATCTCTTCCAAGGTCTACAACGTCATAGCCAGCTGCTCTCAGTAGTGCAGCCACAATATTCTTTCCGATATCATGGACGTCACCTTCTGCAACATGGCATACTACTTTTCCTTTTACTGTGGGTGCCTTTCCTGCCTTCTGCTTAACATGGTCGATACCTTCCAGCATAGCGTCAGCAGACATCATAACGTTTGGCAGGAAAATAATTCCTTCATCGTAAAGTCTGGTGACTACCCCCATACCAACCATCAATGCGTCATCTATTAGGGAGATTGGGTCCTTTCCAGAGCTAATGGCCTTTTCCAGTCCTTCTACAACGTCATCTTCTTCGCCTTCAAAAATGGCCTTTGCTATCGGATAAATTAATTCATCTTTTGGGTAAAGTTCTTCTGCAGCTTCTTCTGGTGTCATTTGCTTTTCCATTTTTACATTATAACGCACCAGAATCATACTGGGATCTATTTCTATCAAATATTTAACCTCCATTTAAGCTCTTGAGGAGCAATCCCTGGTTTAAGTAGGGGTAAAGGTCGGGCTAAAAAAGTTCCTGGTAAGACCTATAAAATACCGAGATACCCTCTAATTCCCCATTTTTTGATAAGGATACCTAAATATGATCTAATCAGGTATTAATTCCCAGAATCTTCCCAATTTCTTAAAGGGACTTACAACTCCCCTTAATTTAATTGTGATTCTATATATATAAAATTCACTGAGCAAGTCTAAGGTTCTAAGACTGAAAATAAGTAATTTCAGTCCTTAACGATACTGTTTTTTTCCAGCCTATAAGGCTGTATTTTTTTACAACAGGTACAGGACTTCATGTTTTTAGTGTGAAAATAGTGGTAATCATAGCTGAAGATGTTTGAAAAGATATTTGAAAAGATATTAGTTATGAAAAGAAATTATTAACGAATATCCAGATCACTTTATATTTCTTTATATACTGTCCCCTCATTCTTCTGATGCCTTTATTTCCAAAAGCAATTTCCATTCTCTCTTATACGGCAGTTTTTTATTCTCACGCAAAAAGTATTTATACGAGAGCTGCGTTTAGGAGATTCCCTGATCCGAGAGGTCAGGCGGCATACGCTTATGGATTTGTTGAATTATTACTTCTTCAATAAAATCTGTATGCAAGTGTATGGTAAGCAAAAAGCTTTATATACAAGAACGGTCTTGTATATTCCTCTTGTACAGTTAATGTGCAAGTCTCGCCTTCTTCCGATTTCACTAATCGGAAATGCGCTGTCTTTGCAGGTTCAGGCAAAATTCTTTGCATGGTATCTGCTTTGAAAAGCTGCGAGGTGGGAAAAGCTTTATATACAAAAGCTGTCTTTTATGTATCCTTCACACAGCTCAAATGTGTGAAAGTCATAAGAAGCTTTATTTCAAAGAAATGTCTTGTATGGGTTCTTCACATCCATAATGTTGTGAACCTGACAATACAAAGCTTTATATACAAGAAGCGTCTTGTATGTATCCCTCACACAGGTCAAATGTGTGGGTTGAAAATCAAATTCAATTTCATCTTTTAATGGAGTCAGGAGTTATTTCCTGACTGACGAGGATTTGTCGGTTCGGTTAATTCTGGGTGATATTTGTTATACTACATTTATCGCGACATGAACTAACTGAATTGATAGTTGTTAGTGCAAGTTTCTGCGACCAAGACCTTTAATTTTGAAGTGTGCGATACAATAACAATTCTGGTTGATCCTGCCAGAGGTTACTGCTATCGGTGTTCGCCTAAGCCATGCGAGTCATATGTAGCAATACATGGCGTACTGCTCAGTAACACGTGGATAACCTGCCCTTGGGACCGGCATAACCCCGGGAAACTGGGGATAATTCCGGATAACGCATATTTGCTGGAATGCTTTATGCGTCAAAAGGATTCGTCTGCCCAAGGATGGGTCTGCGGCCTATCAGGTAGTAGTGGGTGTAATGTACCTACTAGCCAGCGACGGGTACGGGTTGTGAGAGCAAGAGCCCGGAGATGGATTCTGAGACATGAATCCAGGCCCTACGGGGCGCAGCAGGCGCGAAAACTTTACAATGCGGGAAACCGTGATAAGGGGACACCGAGTGCCAGCATCATATGCTGGCTGTCCGGATGTGTAAAATACATCCGTTAGCAAGGGCCGGGCAAGACCGGTGCCAGCCGCCGCGGTAACACCGGCGGCCCGAGTGGTGATCGTGATTATTGGGTCTAAAGGGTCCGTAGCCGGTTTGGTCAGTCCTCCGGGAAATCTGATAGCTTAACTATTAGGCTTTCGGGGGATACTGCCAGACTTGGAACCGGGAGAGGTAAGAGGTACTACAGGGGTAGGAGTGAAATCTTGTAATCCCTGTGGGACCACCTGTGGCGAAGGCGTCTTACCAGAACGGGTTCGACGGTGAGGGACGAAAGCTGGGGGCACGAACCGGATTAGATACCCGGGTAGTCCCAGCCGTAAACGATGCTCGCTAGGTGTCAGGCATGGCGCGACCGTGTCTGGTGCCGCAGGGAAGCCGTGAAGCGAGCCACCTGGGAAGTACGGCCGCAAGGCTGAAACTTAAAGGAATTGGCGGGGGAGCACAACAACGGGTGGAGCCTGCGGTTTAATTGGACTCAACGCCGGACAACTCACCGGGGGCGACAGCAATATGTAGGCCAAGCTGAAGACTTTGCCTGAATCGCTGAGAGGAGGTGCATGGCCGTCGCCAGTTCGTACTGTGAAGCATCCTGTTAAGTCAGGCAACGAGCGAGACCCGTGCCCACTGTTACCAGCATGTCCTCCGGGACGATGGGTACTCTGTGGGGACCGCCGATGTTAAATCGGAGGAAGGTGCGGGCCACGGTAGGTCAGTATGCCCCGAATCTCCCGGGCTACACGCGGGCTACAATGGATGGGACAATGGGTCCCTCCCCTGAAAAGGGCTGGTAATCTCACAAACCCATTCGTAGTTCGGATCGAGGGCTGTAACTCGCCCTCGTGAAGCTGGAATCCGTAGTAATCGCGTTTCAATATAGCGCGGTGAATACGTCCCTGCTCCTTGCACACACCGCCCGTCAAACCACCCGAGTGAGGTATGGGTGAGGGCACGGACTCTGTGCCGTGTTCGAACCTGTGCTTTGCAAGGGGGGTTAAGTCGTAACAAGGTAGCCGTAGGGGAATCTGCGGCTGGATCACCTCCTAAGCATAAAACAATGTCACCCAGATGCCGATAAACCGAACAAATCCTCAAACCTGAGATCCATTTGGATCTCTTGTCTCTCTCGGGCTTGTAGATCAGCTGGAAGATCGCTGCCTTTGCAAGGCAGAGGCCCTGGGTTCGAGTCCCAGCAAGTCCATTTTTGTGCACCCGGAAAGTAAATTTTCGGGGAAGGATGGATAGCCTGCGCGGAACCGCAGGCACATGAAGTCGTGTATAGGTGCTGTATATTGAACGCTAACTGGACCTGGTTAGGTATACAGGAATTATGCTATCAGGTGGATGGCTCGGCTCAAGAGCTGATGAAGGACGTGCCAAGCTGCGATAAGCCCGGGGTAGGTGCATGGATCCAATGAACCCGGGATCTCCGAATGGGACCTCTCCATAGTGATCAGTCATGATCGGGAACGCTCCGAATTGAAACATCTCAGTAGGAGCTGGAAAAGAAATCAAACGAGATGCCGTAAGTAACGGCGAGTGAAACCGGCACAGTTCAAACCGAATCCCTTCGGGGAAATGTGGTGTTGTAGGGCTGTTCAAAAGTCTCGCGGCAAAACCAAACTTGCCTGGAACGGCAGACCATAGAGTGTGACAGTCACGTAGGTGTAAGCCAGAAGACGGGAACATGTCCCTGAGTACCGTGCGTCGGATATCGTGCGGGAATCCGGGGGGCACCAACCTCCAAAACTAAATACTCCTTGAGACCGATAGCGAAATAGTAGGGTGACCGAACGCTGAAAAGTACCCCGAGAAGGGAGGTGCAAAGTGCCTGAAACCTGATAGTGATGGAACGATACGGCATGAAAGGATCTTTGATATGAAGGAACCACTCGCGAGAGTGTTGTACGAATATCACTGCCAGTGTCGTATCTTACGTTTTGAAGAACGGGCCAGGGAGTGTATCTTGATGGCAATGGCTAACCTTTTAATTGGGCAGCCGAAGCGAAAGCAACATGTGCGCAACCCTTACGGGTGAGGCACGACGTATACAAGTGCGTGGAGTCATCGGGGTACGACCCGAAGCCGGGTGATCTAGGCGTGGGCAGGTTGAAGCGTGGCGAAAGCTACGTGGAGGACCGCAAGCGGTATTGATCTGCAAATCATTCGTGTGACCTGCGTCTCGTAGTGAAATGCTAATCTAACCCGGCATCCGCTGGTTCCTTCCGAAACATGTCGCAGCATGACCTGACTGGAGATTGTCGGTGGAGTAGAGCACTGATTGGCGGTTCCGGGGGGGAAACCCCTCGCCCGCTTGTCAAACTCCAAACCCACTGTCATCAAAGATAGTCGGAGTCCGGACTGCTGGGGTAAGCTTGTAGTCCGTAAGGGAGACAACCCAGCCCGTGGTTAAGGTCCCCAAGTGTCGACTAAGTGTAAACACTAAAGGGCGTCCCAAGCCCAAGACAGCTGGAAGGTTAGCTTAGAAGCAGCTACCCTTCAAAGAGTGCGTAACAGCTCACCAGTCGAGGTTTGGGGCCCCGAAAATTGACGGGGCTCAAGTCGACCACCGATACCACGGAGTACCGTAAGGTAATCTCGTAGGAAGGCGTTGTGTTCGGGCTGAAGCAGGGCTGTGAAGTCCTGTGGACCGTTCACAAACGAAAATCCTGGTAATAGTAGCAGCATAGCAGGGTGAGAATCCCTGCCGCCGAAGGGGCCAGGTTTCCTCGGCAATGTTCGTCAGCCGAGGGTTAGTCGGTCCTAAGACGTACCGTAATTCGAGTACGCCAAAAGGGAAACAGGTTAATATTCCTGTACCATTTAGCACTGAGTCTGACGTCTCAGGGCAGGCCGAGCGGCGCCGTCGCGCCGTCTAAGCAGCGAATCCCGTGGAGAGCCGTAATGGCGAGAATCGGGCGAATCTGTAATGGCTCAAGTCGGCTGCACCCAGGGACCCGTGAAAAGGCAGCTAAATGTCCGTACCGAGAACTGACACAGGTGCCCCTAGCTGAAAAGGCTAAGGCGTGTCGGAGTACTTCAGTTAAGGGAATTCGGCAAATTAGCTCCGTAACTTCGGGATAAGGAGTGCCTGCTGTGAAGACAGCAGGTCGCAGTGACCAGGGGGCTCTAACTGTCTAATACCAACATAGGAGATTGCAAACCCGTAAGGGCTAGTACAATCTCTGAATCCTGCTCAGTGCAGGTACCTGAAACCCCGGTTCAACGGGAAGAAGGGCCTGTAAACAGCGGGGGTAACTATGACCCTCTTAAGGTAGCGTAGTACCTTGTCGCTTAATTGGCGACTTGCATGAATGGATCAATGAGAGCCCTACTGTCCCTAACTGGAATCCGGTGAAGCTTACATTCTAGTGCACAGTCTAGAGACCTCTAGGGGGAAGTGAAGACCCCGTGGAGCTTTACTGCAGCCTGTCGCTGGGTTGTGGTTCTGGATGTACAGAGTAGGTAGGAGGCATCGAAGCGTGTGCGCCAGCATGCGTGGAGCCACAATTGGGACACTACCCTTCTGGGACTACGACCCTAACTCTGCGAAGAGGACCCCGATAGGTGGGCAGTTTGCCTGGGGCGGGACGCCCTTGAAAAGATATCAAGGGCGCGCAATGGTTGACTCAAGTGGGTCGGAAACTCACTGAAGAGTGCAAGAGCATAAGTCAGCCTGACGTTATTCAGCACAGCAGTGGATGACGAGACGAAAGTCGGTTCTAGCGAACTTTTGAGCCTCCTTGGTGGGGGCCAAAAATGACAGAAAAGTTACCCCGGGGATAATTGAGTCGTTGCCGGCAAGAGTACATATCGACCCGGCAGCTTGCTACCTCGATGTCGGTTCTTTCCATCCTGGCCGTGCAGCAGCGGCCAAGGGTGAGGTTGTTCGCCTATTAAAGGAGATCGTGAGCTGGGTTTAGACCGTCGTGAGACAGGTCGGTTACTATCTACTAGAGGTGCACAAGGTCTGCGGGTAAGCTGCTTTTAGTACGAGAGGAACCAAGCAGCGGCGCCACTGGTGTACCGGTTGTCTGACAAGGCATCGCCGGGCAGCTACGCGCTAAGGAATAAGAGCTGAATGCATCTAAGCTCGAAATCTGACCTAAAAAGAGACCTTTTTAAGGATTCCGGTAGAAGACCGGTTTGATAGAAACGGGATGTAAGCACCAAGGCAACGAGGTGTTCAGTCCGCGTTCACTAACTATCCGTTCCTTTCCCTAATTCAGGTCCAGGCGAAATTCAGTATGCAGCACTAACACGACTTTCATATTCCCCTATCCTTTTTATAGGTTGAGTTTGGCGGCCATAGCGGCAGGGCAACTCCTGTACCCATCCCGAACACAGAAGATAAGCCTGCCCGCGTTCCTTACTGTACTGAAGTGTGCGAGCCTTCGGGAACTCTGGATCGCTGCCAAGCTCACCTTATAATACTTTAATTTTAAAACCGATTTTTGAAATTGTTTTTTCTAATATTGTCTTTTTGAATGATTTTTCTGGTTTTTTGTTTTGATCTTATTCTTGTTTTAATCATTTACTGTCTTTCAGAACTTCGTTTATCAAATATTGTAATTGTTTACTACTTGCAGTCTCAAGCTTTTAAGCTATATTTGTCGATAAATCAAGACATATGCCTGAGACATTCCTTAACTTTCATTCTTACTTCCGGAGCCGCGTTTTCAGATCTAAAGAGCGCGCACCTCACGGTATCTTAAATAGGGCATGAGTGGTGGGAAATTTGATTAGTTTATATTGTATACTAAAACAGTTTTGTGTTATTCTCCTCTCAGCTCAAGCCCTGCTTTTACTCCTTTTATAACTGCTCCAGTAATCTTTTTTCCAAACTCCGTACTCGAGCCTGCATAAGGGATTTCCTGATTTGTCTTACTTTTCGGGCTCGCGTCTGAGCAGGTCTTATATGCAACAATAACTGCATCCGTATTGGTGCCCAGAAAATTGTATCCTTTTTCGAGAAGAGCAAGCCCTTTAGCTTCAGTAGCTGTGATGATTGCACCGAAGAGAGCTGTTTCTGATAGCCTTGCTTTTGAGACCAGAATTATGTTTATGGTCCCTGCCTTTGCCCTGAATTCCGAGCCGTTGCTTACGCCAGCTGTTATAAAAGCTGTCATATAATCGTCTTCAATGACCTGGAGGTATTCCATATTTACTGCTGTCAGAAGACCGAGACTGGCTGTTTCTATTCCGTCTTTTCGAGCTTCTTCTCTTATGAACTCCTCAGGACTTGGGGGATTAAAAGTCCTTGGCACCTGTTTATTAAAAATGTATTCTACCCGCGCACGGCCGCCGTTTAATCCGGTGCTTACGGCTTCAAAATCACCTTTTATAATGAGTGTCTGGTCTTTTATGTGGTATTGCATGTAAGGGCTCCGTTTTTAAAGAGGATGTATATTTCATATAGGTGGCGAGTTGCGAGATAGTATTGTGAGATAATATTTTCCAAACTCGTTACATAAGGTTACGAGATTTTATATTAAGTATTCCGGTCCTCTCGGATAAGTATAGCATTACATTCAGACTCTTTATGCAGTGTACGGTAATTCTTACTGATGTCAAAGTTTCTTTTCAATTTTTTTAGTTTTATAAATAATTATTATAATGAACTGATAAATGCCATCTTCGTTAAGTCAAAAACTCATAATTTGAAAAAACCGAAAAATCTTAAAAGTGAAGAGCTAATCTCAAAGGCAAGGAGCTAATCTTAAAAGCGAAGAGTTAATCTTGAAGGCAAACAGCTGAAAAACCAGGACATCTTTCTCAACTGTTAAAATAGACTATAGAATTAGAAAAGAGATGTTAATTCTATTTCTAATAAAATAATAAACGAAACTTAAATATATTAATTTATCATTATTATATATGGTAATTGGTATGGATGAACTGGGGGCAGTTCTAAGAAGAATTGACCCGATCATTCTCAACCTTTTGATTCTTTTATTTTTTGTAATGCTGGGGCTGATTGTGGTTGAGTTGGTTCTTAAATGTTTGGTAATTTGTAGCCCTTTTTAAAAATCTCGGCTTTTCATTTATTTTCTTATTTTTCTCTCATTTTACTTTTTTCTTCGCTCTAAATCCCGGCTTCTTATGATATATGAATACCTGTTGCATAGAATTCCTGATTGATTTGGAAAACCTAAAAAACACTTTTATTTTAGTGGGATTGGAGTTTTAAGGGGTGTGAACATCTGTCTTTTCTCTGCTTTATCTATAAAATTACGCACGACCTTAAGGTACTCATCTGTTTTTTCAAGGTGGTGTTGATGCGATGCATCCTCAAAGATAACAATCTCAGAGACCGGAAGTATGATGATAGTATTCAGTTGTAAACGGGGTAGCCTCATCATAACGCCCGCAGGGGAAAAGGGTTGGGAGGATATTTCTTTCAGGCGATCTTCTCGCTTGTAGACTTTAAGCGTTCCTGTAATTGTAAACTTGCTTGGACCCACATTTGCTCATATACTTCATGCCTTAATTTTTCCATAGCTCTATCCATGCAGTCTGGACAAGGGTCAGGCGGTACATACGGATACCTGGTACTATTCGTTCCTTCATGGATGGGTTACTGATACAGCTGTATTAGCCAATATTTGTTTAAATTTATCTTATTATGTTAACTTATAATTTGTTAGCAATATAAAAAAAGAAATTCAAATAATGCAAATCAAGGAAATGGCATTATAATATACTATAATATAATGTCTTAAAGTTATCAATACAACTGAATACAAATGATGTCTTGTTATATAACAGAAAGTAAAAGAGTATGGAAATCAAAAAACTATAATTTATTCGCTGATTGTTGAAGGCAGGTGTTTTGTCGGCTAGGTAATGGAGATTTAAGGGGGAAATAAAAGTGAAAACGGGGCAATCTCCAGCAACAGACTCGAATCCTGTGCTCAGTGTGGCTGTGGCAAAGGATGGTGTCGTTTTTAACTCAAATGAGGCAGGTGAGTCCTTACTGCATGAGTGGGGAGTGAGAGTAGGAGATAAATTACCTCCACATATCGAAATTTTTGTTCAAAGGGCAATTTCCCGGGAAGCTATTGAAAAAATAGAAGTTAAAATAGGCAAGAGAGTGTACTTTGTTGTATTTCACCTCTTACCCGAACAAGAATGCGTAAACATTTACGGATTTGATATAAGTGACAGTAAAAATCTTGAGGAAGAACTTCTTGAAGGTGAAACTCAAGAAAAGGTGAACCTGGAACTTGCCGAGATTATTGACGCTAAAGCAATCCAGTCCCTTATGAATGATTTTTATAGGCTTTCTCATATCCCCATGGCCCTGCTTGATCTTAAGGGCAATATTCTGGTAAGTGTTGGATGGCAGGATATCTGCACAAAATTTCACAGGGTTAATCCTGAAACCTGCAAGTACTGCATAGAAAGTGACATAAATCTAACTGCTGACGTTGCTCCGGGAGAATATAAGCTGTACAGGTGCAAGAACAATATGTGGGACGTAGTGACTCCCATTATGGTGGAAGGGCAACATGTAGGCAATATCTTCTCAGGGCAGTTCCTTTTTGATAATGAGCCTCTTGACTACGGTCTTTTCCTGTCCCAGGCCAGAAAATACGGCTTCAATGAGGAAGAGTATATAAAAGTGCTTGAAAAGGTCCCGCGTTTGAGCAGGGAAGCTGTGGATACAGGCATGGCTTTCTTCATGACCTTTGCCAATATGATCTCACAACTAAGCTACAGCAATATCAAGCTGTCTCAATCCCTGGCTGAACGTGATGCTGTGGTAGACGCGCTGAGAGAGAGCGAGAAACGTGAGCGGGCTCGCTCGGATGAGCTGGCAGTAGTATTGGATGCTGTTCCGGTCTCCGTTTATATAGCACACGATCCCAAGGCTCTTCAGATAACCGGCAACCGCCTCTCCTATGAATGGGTGCATGCTCCTGAGGGTACAAACTTCTCCAAGTCCGCTCCTGAAGGAGAGAGACCCGAGTTGTTTAAGTTATTCAAGGACGGGGTGGAGATGCAGCCTGAAGATATGCCCTCACAGGTGGCAGCTGCAGGTAGAGAGGTAAACGATTTCGAGCTAAACGTTGTATCTTCGGAAGGCAAGATACGACATGTTCTGGGCAATGCAAGACCCCTGTGTGACGAGCAGGGTAACCCGCGCGGATCTATTTCTGCATTCATAGATATTACCGAACGCAAAAAGGCAGAAGAAGCTCTTAGATTATCAAATATCTATAATCGCAGCCTTATCGAAGCCAGTCTGGATCCTTTAGTAACCATTGGGCCTGATGGCAAAATTACTGATGTAAATAATGCTACAGAAAAGGTTACCGGATATTCCAGAAATGATTTAATCGGTACTGATTTTTCAGATTACTTTACTGAGCCCGAGAAAGCCCGTGCAGGCTATCAGCAGGTATTCATGGATGGTGAAGTTAGGGATTATTCTCTGGAGATTCAACATAAAGATGGGCATATAACTCCTGTTCTGTACAATGCTTCAGTTTATACAGACGAGAATAGCGAGGTTATTGGTGTTTTTGCTGCTGCACGCGATATCACCGAACGTAAGAAGGCGCTGGAAACGCTTCGCTGTAGCGAGGATCAGTTTCGGGGACTAGTCCAGAATGTAAAATCTGGAGTTGCGCTTATTGATGAGACTGGCAGGTTCGCAGTGGTAAACCCATCATTTATGCAGATTTTTGGCCTGGATAGCGAGCTCGACATTCTAAATATTAATAGTCAGGAATGGAGCAGATGGGAAGTCTATGGAGAGGATGGTAAACTACTGCATGTCGATGACCATCCCGTTAGAAAGGCTGTGAGAACCGGTAAGCCCGTGAAAGACCAGCTCGTAGCCGTGCGGAATCCCGAGGAAAACGAACTCACCTGGATGCTGATAAGCGCCGAACCGGTCATGAAAGAAAATGGCCATATATACAGGATAATCTGCACTTACCATGACATTACCGAACGCAAACGGGCTGAAGAGGCGCTGCGGAAGAGTGAGGAGCGTTTTCGTGCTCTTGTAACGGCCAGTTCAGAAGTGGTATATCGTGTGAGTCCTGATTGGAGCGAGATGCGCCAGCTCTATGGTCGAGGTTTTCTTGCAGATACGGAAATCCCAAGTAGCTCATGGCTTCAGGAATATGTCCCTCCGGAAGATCAGCCTCGTGTGACAGCCGTCGTCAATGAAGCTATAAGTACAAAGAGCATTTATCAGCTGGAACATCGGGTCCGGCTAGCAGACGGCAGCCTTGGATGGATCTTCTCGCGTGCGGTTCCTATGCTGAATGCTAACGGCGAAATCGTTGAATGGTTTGGTGCCGCCAGCGACATCACCGAGCGCAAACGGGCCGAAGAGGCACTTCGTGAAAGCGAGGAGCGTCTGCGTCTCCTGGGCGACAACTTACCGAACAGTGCAGTTTATCAGTATATCCATGAGCCCGACGGCAGTGTCCGGTTTCTGTACTTCAGCACAGGTATCGAACGGCTCAACGGCATCAATGTCCAGGATGTGCTGTGTGACCCCAGCACACTGTACAGGCAAGTTCCGCCGGAATATTTAGAACGGGTCTTTGAAGCAGAGGCGCTTAGTGCGAGAGAGTTGTCGGATTTTGATATGGAAGTACCTATGCGGCTGCCAGATGGTCAGGAGAAGTGGATGCGACTTCACTCTCGTCCTCGCCGGCTTCCCGACGGCCGAACGATATGGGATGGCGTTCAAATAGATGTCACTAAGCAAAAGCAGGCAGAGGAAGATCTAAATAAAGTACATTATAATCTGGAAAAATTAGTTAAAGAGCGTACATCAGAGCTTGAAAAGGCTTATATTTCATTGAAAGAAAGTGAAAAAGGCCTCGCTGAAGCTCAAAGAATGGCTCATATTGGAAACTGGGAATGGGACATTGTAACTGGTAAAGCATATTGGTCTGAGGAAATGTATCGTATCTTCAGATGCGATTCTAGAGAATCAGCACCGTCTTATAACGAATTTTTAAATTACGTACATCCGGAAGATCGAGATTATTTGGATAGCGTCCTTAAGAAAGCTGTAAAAGGAGAAACTCACAGTATTGAATATAGAATCGTCTTGGGTAATGGGGAAGAGCGTGCAGTCCATATGCAATCTGAGGTCATTTTTGATGGAAAAAACAACCCTATCCGGATCAAAGGAATAATTCAGGATATTACAGAGCGTAAAGAAACAGAAGAAACCCTGAAAAATATTGAGACTGCCCGTAAAAAGGAAATCCACCATCGGATTAAGAATAATTTGCAGGTAATTTCCTCACTACTTGACCTTCAGGCTGATAAGTTCGATAATCCGACAGTTATTGAGGCTTTCAGAGAAAGCCAGAACCGGGTTATATCTATGGCTCTCATCCACGAAGAACTTTATAAAGGGGAAAATACCGATACTCTTAACTTTTCAACTTACATAAAAGAGTTAGCTGAAAATCTTTTCCAGACTTATAGCCTTAGTAGCAAAAACATCCATCTGAATATGGATCTGGAAGAAAATGCGTTATTTAATATGGATGTTGCTGTCCCGCTGGGAATAATTATCAATGAACTCGTTTCCAATTCCCTCAAACATGCATTTCCGGGCAGAGACAGTGGAGAAGTCCGAATCGAACTCCGCAGAGAAAAAAATGGAAAGCACAAAAAGGAATGTAATAAGGTCACCAGTTTTATTCTGGCTGTTTCAGACAATGGTATAGGCATTTCTGAAAATCTCAAAATTGAAGTTGCTGGTAGTCTTGGCATACAGCTGATAACCGCCCTTGTTCATCAGTTAGATGGGGAACTTGAACTTAATAGGAATAACGGAGCTGAATTTATTATTAAGTTTTCAGTAAGAGAAAAAAGTAATCAGGCGTCACATCCAGCAGTATAAAAGAATAAGTTAGGCATATTGCTGCCTAAGAGAGGGAGCCAGAGGGGAATATGGACACAAAAATGAAGCAATTTCCGACAAATATCTCTAATCCTGTGCTCAGTGTTGGAATGGATGGGACTGTTCTTTACTCAAATGAGGCTGGGGAGCCCTTGTTGCATGAGTGGGGCGTTAGAGTCGGAGAAAAATTGCCTTCAAGTATCGGATATATTGCGCAAAGGGTAATTTCTCGGAATAACCCGGAAAAAATCGAAGTTAAAGTGGGAAAAAGCGTATATCTGATTGTTTTTCACCCCTTATCCATGCAGGAGTGCGTAAACATTTCTGGATTCGATATAAGTGGTCAGAAAGAGTTTGAAGAAAAGCCTCTGGAGAGCAAAGAGAAATATCAGGATCTCTTCAATTTGACTGAACAGGCGGTACAGATTGGCGAGATCGTCTTTGATGAAAACGGTCGGTCAATCGATAATATAATTCTTGATGTTAATCTCGCGTATGAGAAGCATTCAGGTCTCAGGCGAGAACAGGTTATCGGTCGGGGTTTCAAAGAGATATTCCCCATCGTTGAGCAGAGATGGCTGGATCGCTACGGAGAGGTTGTTCGCACAGGTATGGGAATGCACTTCGAAGAATACAACGCTTCTCTTGACAGATGGTTCGAAGTATTTGCAAGCCCGATGGGAAGTAATCGTTTCATTGCGGTCTTTAGCGACATCACCAGGCACAAGCAGACAGAAGAGGATCTTCTCCGGTCGGAGCAACATTATCGACTTTTACATGAGACTATGCTTCAAGGTGTGGTCTACCAGGATGCAAGCGGTAAGATAATCTCCATGAATCCCGCAGCTGAGAGAATTCTTGGTAAAACTCCAGCTGAGTTCCTGGGTAGCTCTTCTGTGGGTGAAGAGTATCTTACTATCCGGGAGGACGGCTCTATGTTCCCGGGACTCGAGCATCCAGCTATGGTGTCCCTGCGAACAGGGCAGAAAGTGCAGGGCGTGGTGATGGGAGTTTACAATCCCCGGGAGAACTTCTATCGCTGGATCAACATTAATGCTGTGCCCATTTTCCGGACTGGAGAAGACAGGCCCTTCCAGGTATACACCCTGTTTGATGATATAACTGAACGCAAGCAGGAAGAACACAGGATACGCAGATACAATCGTATCCTTAAGGGAATCAACCGGATCTTCAGCAATGTAGTGCAGGCAAAAACAGAAGAAGAAGTGGGAAATGCATGTCTATCTGTAGCCCTGGAAGTGACCGGCAGCGAGTTTGGTTTCATTAATGAAATGGGTACCGACGGCCTTCTCCATGATGTTGCAAAAAGCGATCTGGGATGGGAACGGTGCTTCATGTACGACAAGACCGGACATCGCCGTCCTCCGAGCTTTTTTGCTGTCCATGGCCTGTACGGCAGTGTCATTATCAATGAGAAAGGCTTCTTTACCAGCGATCCGCCATCACATCCCGACAGTATCGGGATTCCATATGGTCATCCGCCGCTCACATCGTTTCTTGGCGTACCGCTTGTCCAGGACGGGAAAACGATTGGCTTGATCGCGGTTGCAAATCGTGAAGGGGGCTACAGCTCTGAGCAGCAGGAGGATCTCGAAGCTATCGCGCCGGCGGTGGTGCAGGCTCTGCAGAGGAAAAAGGCGGAAGAAGCTCTCAGGTTATCAAATATTTATAATCGTAGCCTTATCGAATCCAGTTTGGATCCTTTAGTAACCATTGGGCGTGATGGTAAAATTACGGATGTGAATTGTGCTACAGAACAGGTTACCGGATATTCCAGAAATGATTTGATTAAAACTGATTTTTCAGATTACTTTACTGAGCCTGAGAATGCTCGTGCAGGCTATAAGCAGGTATTTACAGATGGTGAAGTCCGGGATTATCCCCTTGAGATTCAGCATAAGGATGGACACATAACCCCTGTTTTGTACAATGCTTCAGTCTATAGAGACGAGAATGGAGAGGTTATTGGTGTTTTTGCGGCTGCCCGTGACATCACCGAGCGCAAGAGGGCGGAGCACCAGCTCAGTAACGAACTGGCGCGAGCGACCGGCTTATATGAGCTCTATACCCGATCATCGAACCTATCAGACCGCGAGCTCTACGATTTCGCACTCAATCAAGCCGTCAAGATAACCGATAGCACGATCGGCTTCTTTCACCTCGTCTCCGAGGACGAAAAAGAGATCATCCTCACCACCTGGAACCAGGAAGCATTGAGGTCATGCACGGCAGGGAACGAAGGGCACTACCCTATTGAAAAGGCAGGTAACTGGGTCGATTGCGTCCGGCTCAAGCGGCCGGTGGTCTACAATGACTTTCCTTCCTCACCGAACCAAAAAGGGCTGCCTGCCGGACACGCTACAGTGAATCGATTCATGAGCGTGCCGGTCACCGAGAACGGCAAGGTGAGGGTTATCTTCGGTGTGGGCAACAAGGTGGATGAGTACGACGACCGCGATGTTATGCAACTCCAATTGGTGGCCAATGAGCTTCACAAGATTATGAAGCTGCGCCGCATCGAGAATGAGGTTCGGGAGAGCGAGGCCTTCCTCCGAGACATCATGGAGAACGTCTCAGACGCCATCTTCGTCAAGGATAGAGAAGCCCGGATGATCCTGGCAAATACAGCTTTCTATAGGCTTATGGGCAAACCCCCTGAAGAGGTCCTCGGTAAGACCGTTGCCGATTTTCACCCTCCTGAGATCGCCAGGAAGCTAGCGGAGGACGACAAACGAGTCATGGAGGCCGGAAAAGGGACAACCTTAGAGGAGAGAATATTTACATCATATGGATGGCGCATCCTCCAGACTGTAAAAGCACCGTACTATGATGGACAGGGCAACATCATAGGATTGATAGGGGCTGCCCGTGACATCACCGAGCGCAAAAAAGCAGAAGAAGCTCTAAAAAAAGCATATGACAATTTAGATAAACTGGTTAAAGAACGTACAGCGGAGCTTGAGAAAGCTTATACCTCCTTGAAAGAAAGTGAAAAAGGTCTTGCTGAAGCTCAAAAGATGGCTCACATTGGAAATTGGGATTTGGATCTTGTAACTGGTGAAGTATTCTGGTCTGATGAGTTATATCAGATTTTTGGACGTAATCCTCAAGAATCAGGCGCAACTTACCATGAACTTTTAAATTATATACATCCCGATGATCGAGATTTTGTGGATAGTGCTATCAAGAAAGGTTTAAACGAAAAGCCATCTGGCATTGATTACAGGGTTGTACTGGCTAACGGGGAAGAACGCAACGTCCATGCGGAGAGCGAAGTCATTTTTGATGAGAATGATGTTCCTGTTCGAGCGAAGGGAATAGTCCAGGATATTACTGAGCGTAAAAAATCAGAAGAGAAAATTCGAAACTTAGCGAATATCGTGGAATCATCAAGTGATGCTATTGGCACTATATCCCTTGAGGGCGTTATTACAAGCTGGAATAAAGGAGCAGAGCAGGTTTATGGTTATTCAGCGGAAGAAATTCTTGGAAAGACTGAGTCCATCCTGACTCTACCCCATTTAAGTGAAGAAACAAAAAAATTAACTGACAGGGTTATAAAGGGAGAAAGAATCAATAATTATGAGACTTCACGGTTAAGAAAAGACGGCACAATAATAAATGTTTCATTAACTCTTTCTCCGGTTTTTGACGCCTCTGGAAAGCTGACTGCTGTCTCAGTCATTGCTAGAGATATAACCGAAAGAAAAAGAGTAGAAGAAAAACTTCGGGAAAGTGAGGAAAAGTACCGCAACATTGTAGAGACAGCAAACGAAGGTATACTCATAATAGACGATGAAGCCATAATCACTTACGCTAATAAGAAAATGGCGGATATGCTCGGATACACTCTGGAAGAAGGTCTTGGCAGACCGGTATGGGACTTTGCCGATGAAGAAAGTAAGACTATCCTCAAACAGAGTCTGGAAAAGAGACGGCAGGGTATCAATGGGAGTTACGAATTGAAATTAATATGTAAGGATGGCTCATCCTTATGGGCACTCATAAATGCTAAATCCATTTTTGATAAAGATGGCAAGTTTATGGGTACGGTGAGCATGCTCACTGATATTACCAAACGTAAAAAGGCTGAAGAAGCTCTGGAAAGGATGGATAAAGCCCGGATAAAAGAGATTCATCACAGAATCAAGAACAATTTGCAGATAATCTCTTCCCTGCTGGATCTCCAGGCTGAAAAGTTCGAGGACGAAAATGTTATAGAGTCTTTCAGGGAAGGCCAGAACAGGGTAATCTCAATGTCCCTCATCCATGAGGAACTCTATAAAGGAGAAGGGACCGATACACTGGACTTTTCTGCATACTTTAAAAAGTTAGCTGAAAACCTTTTCAAGACATACAACCTTAGCAGTAAAAATATCAGTCTGAGCATGGACCTGGAAGAAGACACTTTCTTTGATATGGATACTGCTGTCCCGTTAGGAATAATTGTTAATGAGTTAGTTTCAAATTCCCTCAAGCATGCATTTAACGAAGACGAAGAAGGGAAAATCCGAATCAAACTCTGCAGGGAAGAGAAGAATAGTGAGATGGGCATGTCTCTTTTTAGCCTGACAGTCTCGGACGACGGGAAAGGGCTTCCTGATGACATGGAATTAAAATGCGTCGAGTCACTTGGCCTTCAGTTAGTAAATATCCTTGTTGACCAGCTTGATGGAGAACTCCAACTTAAGCGGGGACAGGGTACGGAATTCACCGTCAAGTTTAAAGTAATAGAAAAAGATAATCCGGCTCATGCAGGCTTAAAATCACAAAAAAACGGATAAAAAAGTTTGGTGCGAGGGATTATTCAAACACACTAATTCCTACAAACTGGACTCTGAATCCATTTATATGAATGGAATTCGTGTCTTTGTCCTTGTAGAATATGATATACTTAAGCAATGATCCCTAAAAATAAATATAAAGCCCTTTTTTCAGTTCAGTTGTAGAAATCCTATAAAGGGTTCAATGAAACCAACTATCTGGAAACTCATTGGGGATAGACATTTACAACGTGTGTTTGTTTTCCATGTTGCATATCTGGATTTTCAGTCTCACTGTGACAACATTCCCCTGAGGCTTTTAGGGGGTCTACGCGGATAATGATGTCGGAAAGATAGGAAAAATTCTCCAGAAGCTTTTTTTCTACTGCGCTGGAAACTTCGTGCCCTTCTTCAACGGAAAGTGAAGAAGGAACGGAAGCCTTGATCTCTGCATGGAGCCTGTGCCCTATCCAGCGCACCCTGAGGTCTGTTACTTCACAGACACCTTCAACGCTTTCAGCAATATTTTTTACCCTGTCGATGATTTCAGGCTCAACGCCGTCAAGCAGGCGAGTAAATACGAGTTTACTGGAATCAAGAACTATTTTGAGAATGGTTATTGTTATCAGCATGCCTATAAGAGGGTCAAGGACCGGAAATCCTGACCACACACCGATTGCCCCTAACAGGACAGCAAGGCTGGTAAAGCCGTCCACCCTGGCATGATATCCATCTGCGACAAGGGCTGCACTCCCAATTTCTTTTCCAACTTTCATGCGGAACTCTGCAACAACTTCGTTTCCGATACAGCCTATGATTGCGGCAATTGCTACAGCTTTCAAATGATCTACGGGCTGAGGGTTTAAGAAGCGTGTCAGGGATTCATAGCCCGCAACTGCTGCACTGAAAAGGATGAGGATAACAATGATCACACCTGCAAGGTCTTCTGCTCTGCCATAACCATAAGAGAAGCGTTTGCTCGGTTTTTTTCTTGCCAGGGAAAAGGCGATTGCCAGGGGGATCGCTGTTGATGCGTCCCCGAAGTTATGGATGGTATCAGCAAGAAGGGCAACACTGCCCGAGACATACACAATGAAAATCTGCAGGACGGCTGTGATCATAAGCCCTATGAAAGACCATTTGACAGCCCAGAGCCCTCTGCTGGTAGCAGTTATTGAAGGATCTACAGCTCCGTGAGTATGACTGTGCCTGTGCCTGTGGGAGTGAGTTCTGGAATGAGTACAGGCGTGCTCATAACTCTTATGTGACTGTTCGGAACTTTCCTTCTTCCCGTGTGAATGATAATTGGAATGCTTTTCTGACATGATTACTCCAGATCAATAAGATTTTTTAAAACAATTTTTTTATCGGATACTCTATTGACTATTATATGCTCATCTGAAATTCATAGAAGAAGATTTAATTTTCAGTATCTGTTAAGCGTTTAAAAGAAGGTTTGTTGAAGCTAAAGCAATCTAATCTGTTTTTTTCTTTTGTTTTCGTTATATCCGCATCCTCTACTTACGATATTTTTTTAAAGACCGTGGGTTATATCTCTTTATTTTTTAAATAATTAATATACATTTTTTCTTATATGTCCTATATGGGAATACTTGGATCAAATGAAAATTGCTTCATCTGTCCTTAGTTGTATAATTAATTGATAAAGCTTTTCTTTCTAATTTGTCCTATATAAAAATACTCATATTTAAAAGAATGATGCTTTTGAACAAACAATAACAAACTGAGATCCGGGAATGCTCTAATTTATTTTATATCTTCATATGTGATGAAAATTCTATGTAATAACAATTAGATGCTCTGAACTATGAATTCAGTTTTTAGTGAGTTAAGGACTCAAAATAAAAGCCGCATCCCTATAAAATCGGGTCTCTTAAAACCGGGGCTTTTAAGACCGAGTCTCTAATAGAAATTGAGTCTCTAATAGAAATTGAGTCTAGGATAAAAATTGAGTCTAGGATAAAAATTGAGTTCAGGATAAAAACTGAGTTCAGGATAAAAATTGAGGCTCGAAAGTTGAATAACAGCAAAAGCCGAAAAAAGATAATGAGAAATGCAATTTTAACGCAGAAATCAGGTAAGCTCCCTCCAGGGCCAGATATCAGTCTGCTCTGATCAGTCTGTTCTGATTAGTCTGCTCTGGAAAGGGTTTACCTGGAATATCTCACTCCGGATTAACCTACGAAAATAAAATTCTCAAATTGCCATGGATCCGGGTCGTGCTTCACGGCGGGGCTTTCTTTGAAAAATATTTTGCGGTTTTTGAGTGGTGTCCAGTCCGAAGGTGTCGAAATAAATTTCCCGAGGTACGGTCTGGCAATATCCAGGACAAAATCATGGGGCAGGTCCTCAGGTGTTTTAACGCCTTCCCGCGGGTTTTCAAGCATCCATAGTATGGCAGCAACAATGCCTGCAGCTACCTGAAGAGTTGTAGCATTCTGGCCGGGAGCGAGGGACCTTGCTTCTTCAATGCTCAACGCACTCCCGGTCCACCAGGAATTATAAGAGTGGCCCATCAGGAGTGCTCCCATTATATCTTCGCCGGATACGATTTCATTTGTCATGATCCTGAGCCTGGGTTGAAGCTCATAATTCCTGCCACGCAATTCGCAAAGAGAGGAAAGGGTATCATGAGAGGGCATGTAAGCATAATGTACTGTGGGGCGATAGACCGCTTTTTCACCTTCCCAGACAGTTAGCAGTTTTGAAAGGCCATATGATTCTCCGTGACGGATCGCCATACCTACAATTTCTTCGTCAGGTATCCACGACCTGACCCATGTATTAACGCCCATCTGAGGAAGGAGAATTACATTTTTCGGTCCGTAAGGTGGTATATGTGCGAGGGGAGGCAATTTGCTCTCATGGGTACCCCAGGCTATTTCAACCGGAGCAATTCCTTCTTCTCTTAATCCTTCAATGCTCCATGTTCCTACAAATTCATTAACTTCCTTTGGCCGGCTGGCAATTTGAGTATCCCTCTCGCTGCAGTGGATCACCCTGATTCCCAGCTTCTGAGCCAGGCGGGCAAAGTCCCTGTTTTTTGCAAGAAGAGTAATTTCCTGTTCGTCTTCGGGTGATACTTTTTTGTCTTCACAGGTGCGGGCGGCAATATCCAGCAAGCCCTGTTTTACGAAGTGAGTTATCAGGCCCGGATTTGCTCCATGGTCAACAACAGCAGTCGGAGCATCTTTCCAGTCGCGGGAAAGTTCCTGCAGTCTCATTTGCCGTAAATAAAGAGATTTTTCCAATAAACTTTGAGTCAGAAATTTCTCAGCAGGGTCCCATACTTCAACCGAAGTATTAACGTACAGTACATCGTGGTCATGGCACCACTTGACGATTTCATTGGCATCGATATTCCACGAAAGATCAATGATCATTCCTTCGTTTTCCATATTTTGTGACAGGACCTGATCCAGATTTTTCGGGGTAATCTTTTCACGGACAAACGTTAATCCCTGATTTGTATATTTTTTCAGGGCTTTTGACTTGTCTTCAAAATCAATTAAGGTGATGTTTTCAAGCGGGATATCGAGCTTATCCAGTAAAAGGGGCAGGGTGCACTGTGAAACTGAACCATAACCAATAATCAGGACTTTATTGGAAAATCTTTTTTTCATAGGATTCGTAAACGTGAGACATGAATATAACTTTTCTCATATTAACTTCTCTCAATAATGCTACCTGATTTCTCCAAACTCTGGTGGAGGTTCATGGGATAAAGATAATCTACTTACATCTCACTAAAAAAATCCGGGTAATCTTTGCCATGGATCGTGACACATTTAGTCAAAACTTTTTTTATTTCAGTTCAGAAAGAGCTTTACAAACCGTTCAGGGCTGCATCCCGGGATATAGGCAGCTGATTAAGAAGTATTCTTAACAAAACAGGTTTGAGACGGCAAAAGCACGAGCCTGGTAGCGGTTAATAGGTAGTGAGATTCATGGAAAAGGAAATATTTTTTATTCAGCCTAATTCTGGACCCTTTTTCTCATATCTTTTCTCTTCCTTTTCGACCGCCGTTTGATCATTTGTAAGTTCTACTTCTTTTTGTGAATTTTGCTCGTAAATTAATCATAACCGGAAAATATTCTTGCTTTATCCTTTTCTCCGGAATTCCCACTTCCCTTGAAAGAGAGACGATTGCGTCTACCATCTTCTGAGGGCCACTTGTATAGAAAGTGCGCTCTATAAAATCTGGTATAAATCTTTTGACCATTTCTGCATTGACTCTCTCTGACACACCCTTCCAGTCTGATCCGGGTTTAGTAATTGTTTCAATTACTTTTATGTTTGGGTTTTCCGTCTGAATGCAAGGTAATGGAATCCCTGAGGTTTCTCAAACCTTACGCTCTTTATATCAGGTGTTCTCTGAATAGTCTCAACTACTTTTGTTTCAAAAAATCATTTTTACCCCACTAATCGATGATTACTCGAAAATTGATCCCGTATAATTTAGGTAAATCGACATATGACACACGTATGCAATAGGATTTACGTTGTTGAATTAACCTGAGTACTAAAAACTTATTTTCATTCCAACCGCATAAGTTGTGATTATTCCGGAAACTGAAAAGGCTTTTATGTTCTAAATTTAAGATATAGAATGAATATTTTTTAATTAATATTATTCGGGGGATAAAATGGATAAGAGAGGGAATTCGAAAGTTGCATACACTTTAGAGAATGTCAAAAAATGTATGTGCCCAAAGTGCCCTGTCCAGGCTGACAGCAAATGTGCAATGGATAAACTTGATAGTTTTATGAAAGGGTTGGAAACTGCACGGGAAGGAGATGTTCCGGAGCCTCAAAACGTTCCAGGAGTATACTGTTCCACAGGCAAAACCACCTGTCAGGATCTTAACCCTAACCAGCAATGCATTTGTTATACCTGTGCAGTCTGGAAAGAGTACAATCTCGGAGAAGGAACGCCGTCTATGTACTTCTGCCAGAACGGTAAAGCAACCTGATTTATAATTAGAAAATAAAAATGCTATATCTGGAAGCAGACAGTAAATTGGCAGAAATAAACTTTAGTTCATAAAAGAAGTTATTACGATATTGTTGTCTGAAGCAGTTCAACCTCTTGTAGAATTGTCAATGTTTTATTTGCATTTTTGAGGAGGGGAAGAAGGCGTATGTGATCAGCTGGTTCCTCAAAGAAGTTCGATGTGCCAGCTGATTCTGCATGGAGACAAGGAGCAGGTAGTCCCGATCGGCATCTCGACTCTTCTCTCTTTCAAGATCGTCAAGGACATCACGCTGAGACCTGCAGGGATGCGTCGAATAGTATGTGCACGACTCTTAAAGATCAGTGAACGAGGATTCGCTCGGTTTTTTCAATACATCAGACAGGGGCAAAACTGCCAGTCTTTGGTGAGTTTTGGAATAAACATTCTTTAGAGAAACAATGATTAAAAAGCACCATAAAGAATTGCTATCACCCAAAGAGTTGCTAACCTATGATATTGGGTTGCGTTGTAATACAGAAGGTTGGGAGGTCTTTCAACATGAAGCTAATAAGCAAAGTAATTGAAAGGAGAGTCTGTAATGCCATTGGATGATGCGCATCATACCTTTTTGAATGACGAAATTGGAGAGAAACGGGCAGAAGAAGAGCTAGAAGCTTCATCGCCCCAAAGCTCGACACCGGCTGAATTAGTCGATGCAATCAATCTGGTTTTCGGCAAGCAAACCTATAATCGAGCAATCCATGCGAAGGGCATCGTGTTAGAGGGAAGATTTCTCCCCAGCCCTTCGGCGGCAGCATTGAGTAAGGCGCCGCATTTTCAGAACGCAGCAGTCCCCGTGACAGTTCGTTTTTCCGATTTTGCAGGCATACCTACAATATCAGACACGGATGATCTTGCAAATCCGCGAGGTATGGCAGTGAAGTTTCATCTACCGGACGGATCGGAGACAGATCTTGTGATACATTCGTTCAATGGATTTCCCTCCGCCACTACTGATGAGTTTCGGGAACTCCTGATTGCAATTGGCTCAAGTGGACCCGGAGCTGCTACTCCGACGCCGGCTGACACTTACCTTGCAACACATCCAGTTGCGAAGTCGTTCCTGGAATCACAACAGCCTCCGCCAGTCAGCTATGCAACGCTCACTTATTTTGGAGTCAACAGTTACAAGTTCACCAATGCACAGGATCAGGTTGTTTTTGGTCGTTACCGCATCGAGCCTGAGGAGGGAAACCAGTTTTTGTCTGCAGAGGAGATTGAAAAAGCTTCTCCTGATTACCTTGCAGACGAGATTCGCCAGCGTCTGGCACGCGCACCAGTTAAGTTCGATTTACGCGTTCAAATATCGGAACCGGGAGATAAAATAGACGATCCTTCAATTGCGTGGCCTGGCACACGCAGGCTCGCCGATATAGGCCTAATCGAGATCACAAAAGTTATCCCAGATACTGATGCAGTGGAACGTGATCTTCTCTTCCTTCCCGCCCAATTACCCGAGGGAATCGAGCCGGCCGACCCTATGATCCAGTTTCGTAACGCTGCCTATGTTATCTCATACGGGCGCCGCCATCAATAATATACCAGGAAAATGAAGGTCATTAACGGATAAAACCATGAACATTCCATTTAAAGAATTTCAGTGAATTGCGGCTGATGTTGTGTAACTAGTACTGCGATTCCAAATAAATTCCTTATTTCAGAATAGAATTCTTGATCGTTGGGTAGATTGAAACATCAAGTTTTATTAAAATGGTTCGGAATCGGAGAGCTAGTTTTGTCTATTCAATTTTTCGCGATCACTATCTCTTTAATCTTGAGTCCAGGTACTCCTTTAAAACTGCGGCGTTATTTAAATCCTCATTTTTTGCGGCATAGAGCAGGGTCAGGTCAGTTTCTTTCGCTTTATCCATGAGTTTCTGTACATATTCTTCCTTTAGTTCCAGTTCTTCAAGATAGCATTTCCTGAACTCTTCCCATTTTTCAGGATCATGGGAAAACCATTTTCTAAGTTCGTCCCTGGGAGCTATCTCCTTTAACCACAGGTCAAGCCTGACTTCGTTTTTTCGAAGTCCCCTGGGCCAAAGCCTGTCTACAAGTACCCTGAATCCATCATGGTCTGATGGTTGTTCGTAAATCCTTTTTAGTCGAATCAACTACTTCCCCCCCTTTTAATTATTTAAACATTTTCTGAGTTCATTTTTTCCTCTACTCACTTTTTACTTTCCGGATGGGCTCTAAATGGTTTCTACGTGTCCAGATTTAACGACTAAAAGCAATAGCCCGAAGTCTGAGTTGCTGATTCTAATATTGCAGTTTGTAGCATATTATTTTTTAATAGTTCTATTTCCTTTTCAATTCCATCATTTCTTGCTTGGCCGAGATCAGTTTGTCTCTCATTTTAGATGCTCGCACCTCAGCTGCTTTAATTCCGTCCTGCAACTCTCATAAAGTTCTGATTCTTCAAGATCCGATTCCGCACGTAACTTTTCGACTCTCAATATTTTCCCTTAAATACTACCAACTGTTTCCAATGTGAGTTTATATACACGAAAACTCATTCTCAGCAAATTGAAGATCTAAATTTGATGGCTTTAAATTTTATTATACTGATCCTTTTTCAGGCAATTGCTTGTAAAGGTTCCCATTTTTGGGTGAAAATACCTTGATAGCTTTAAGAGAAATATCAGTTTTTTGATTTTCAGAAACTGGATTTGTGCTTTTCAACCAGCTTCTCATATACTTTCAAAGTTTTTTCAGCTATGGTTTTCCAGTTGTATTTCTGTTTAAGAAGATAGTTCCCTTTTTCTCCCATCTTGTTACGACCAAGCCTTTCAAGGATATAATTTAGGCCCCAGGCAATAGAAGAGGGTTCTTTATAAGCAATAATGCCTGTTTTGAAGTTTTCCACAAGTTCAACCACGGCGAGCATCCTTGTTGCGCCTCCTACAAGGATCACTTGTAACTATCGGTTTACTTGCGTCCCAGGCTTCAAGTACGATAATTCCGAAAGGCTCGTTCCTGCTAGGAATGCAAACAAGGTCACAGGCATTAAACCAGTCTATCACAGTATTATCCGCGGCATACCCAAGAAAGTTACAGGAATTTCCGATCCCAAGTTTATGAGCTTGATATTCACAAAGGGCGCGCATTTCCCCTTCTCCTGTGAGTACAAACTGTGCATTCTTTTTTCAGAACCTTTGCCGCAGCTTCTATTAGCAGGTCAGGACCTTTCTGATATGCCATCCTTCCAGTAAATTAACCCTGGTTCCCAGGTGAAGGAAAATTCCTTAACTGTTGCATCAGGCCGAGAAGGTTAGCCTCACCCCACAACTCGACAATCTTACCATCCTTAATACGGAAGATCTCTATGCCAGTCATGGTTATTGTTTTTTCTGTGGCCGGCAGACCCATAAAATCGCCTTTATGTATACCATGGGCTGTGAAGCGAGCAGCCACATTATCTCCTTCGGCAATCATATCTTCTATTGTAACATTGAGGTGTTCGAAGGCTGCTCTGCATGAGGTGATTACTTCTTTTATTCCATTTATTCCTGAAGATACAGGAAGAGGAACATGAAGAGTGAAATCAGATGATAGCAGTTCATTGGCAATATTTAGATTTCCTTTAGAGGGCCCTTCCTCAAAGAATCGACGGACTATTGCTTTATTCTCTTCTGTAGACATATTTCTCCTCTATTGTTTTATTTATCCTGTTTGTGTGATTTTGCTTCACAGCAAGCGTGTGGATTCGGTTTGTCTCGGGACTTTAACAACGAGTACTCTAAAGATTCCATCTCCGGGATTCAAAAGGCGGTGAGGAACTTTTGCAGGACTTTCAATTAACGTATCCATGCTGACCTCCTGTTGCTCATCCCCAATCTCAACAATGCCTTTCCCCTCAAGAATATAGAAAAAGACATTTGTTGGAGTGCTATGCTTTTTTAAGGCTTCTCCTGGCTTTAGTTCTATATGTACTGCTTGGGCATGTTCTGTATCATAGAGCATTCTAACGCTTACATTATGAGGATTCGGCTTTTCAGGTGAAGATTCCATATCAATAACTTTCATATTGTTCCCTCTTTTAACCATAATTTTATGTTATTCAGTATATTTTAATAATTTAGTTAGTGTTGCGTCAATGTTCAGAGATTTAATTTCTGAAAATCACAATTAATCTATGCGATATTTTGCTGTTGACGCAACACCAGTTTCTTCATAAAGTTCAAGCTTGATTCAGAAGTACTTTCATATCAGCTTCAACGGTTGTGTTTGGCCTGATATTGAAGTTTTCAACCAGCACTTTAAGGACGTTCGGCGAAACAAAGGCTGGGAGTGTAGGACCCAGGGTGATGTTCTTTACTCCAAGACTCAGGAGGGCAAGCAGAACAAGCACGGCTTTTTGCTCATACCATGCTATGTTGTAGGAAACAGGGAGATCATTTATGTCCTTGAGGCCGAAAGCCTCTGCAAGTTTCTGAGCTATTACTACAAGAGAGTATGAATCATTACACTGACCTGCATCGATTACTCTTGGGATTCCTTCTATATCTCCAAGATCCAGTTTGTTGTAGCGGTATTTTGCACAGCCGGCTGTCAGGATTACGGTGTCTTTTGGTAGGGCTTTTGCAAAATCTGTGTAGTAAGCTCTTTCCTTATGTCTGCCGTCGCAGCCTGCCATGACCATGAACCTGCTGATCTTTCCGGTTTTTACGGCATCTATTATCTTATCTGCAACAGAAATGGCTGCATCATGTGCGAAACCTCCGACTATTGTTCCACTTTCCAGTTGCTCGGGTGGCTTGCTCATTTTTGCCTGTTCTATAAGCGGAGTAAAGTCCTTTGTGCCATCTTCTTTTTCATATATATGGGTAAGCCCTTCAAAACCCACGACTCCTGTAGTGTAGATCCTGTTTCTGTATGATTCCCTTGGTGGGATTATGCAGTTTGTTGTCAGCAGGATGGGGCCGTTGAACTTTTCGAACTCTTCGTTCTGTCTCCACCAGGCATTTCCGTAATTGCCTACGAAATTGTCATATTTCTTAAATGCAGGATAAGAGTTTGCAGGCAGCATTTCTCCGTGGGTATAAACATCTATTCCGGTACCCTTTGTCTGCTCAAGGAGCTGTTCGAGATCCCTCAGGTCATGCCCACTGATAAGTATTCCAGGCCTATCTCTTACACCTATATTAACTACTGTCGGTTCAGGGTTTCCATATGTTTCTGTATTTGCTCTGTCAAGCAGGGCGAGGACAGAGACACCTTTCTGTCCGCACTCCAGGACAAGGCCGGTTAGGGCTTCTACTCCTAAGCTGTCGTCTGTTGTTGCAAACAGTCCTTTTTCTATAAACTCAAAGCTTGCTTCATCTTTATATCCCAGAATATAGGCATGGTGTGCATAAGCGGCCATTCCCTTCATCCCGTAGGTGAGAAGTTCTCTAAGGGATCGGATATCTTCATCTGCAGTTGAGTGAACAGCAACATCCAAATTTCCTATGTTTTCAGGGGTAACTGTAGCCACTGCAGGCAGGTCTTTTTCGGCATCTATTATTCCCGAAGGAAGCTTTGCCTTAATGTTGTCTCTGAGCTCAAATCCTTTCTTTATATAGGATTCAATTTCCTCCTTGTCAAAATTAGTGTTAGTAAGAGTGGCAAAGAAGCCGTCAAGAATAAAACGATCTGTTGCTTCTTCATTCAGACCTGCAGCCCTTGCTTTAAGATTATAAAAAGAGATGCTTTTGAGGACATAGATCAATCTGTCCTGAAGATCTGCAACTTCCCCTTTCTTGCCGCATACTCCATTTTTCGTACAACCTATTGACTTAAAAGTTTCTTGACATTGATTACAAAACATATTTTATCACCTTTAAAACTGTTATTCAGTTTACTCCCGGTTTTTTCATTCTTTCATATCTGCAGATCCAGTTTCTGAATCATTGAGGTGTAGTGTACTATATTTGTAGAATGTATCTGTAAAATACATTAGGGAACTATTTTCTATACGATAGTGGCTCATATATAGGAGACAGTTTCGATGTGGGTACCTTAATAATAAAAATTCAATTTCACAAAAAACCGGATGCACAATCTTTGTCGGAGGTAAGCTGGGAAGGAAGCCTGGACACGGGACAAAGCTGGCCAACATTAATTCCACCTCAGTAATGGTCTTGATTCTGTAGACACCGGGCAGGTGCCTGTGGTGTATATTGTTACTTTTGCCATACGCTCTAATTCTATTGTTATCCAGTTTCATTCAATTTTTTTTCAATTAGTTTCTTTTTTATTCATTCCCAAAATTTAATACTCGATGAGCACATTGATGTCCCCGATCTTCTTTGATACGTTGACCAGCGTCTCGTACTCGGCCTTCCTGAAATTCAGAGCGGTCAATGTGTTTCCAACTTTCATGTTGTTGAACTGCACATTGTCCAGCCAAGAAGGCAGATGTGGCTTGTTGATAATCAGCCGGTTGTTCAGGGCATCAGGAGCTATGCCCAGGCAGGCTGTGAGCATACATGGTATGGTTCCAGACGCCCATGCCTGCGGGCTACAGGCTATCGGGTATTTCACGGGGATGTCGTACTCAGAGCGAGTAAGCCCACTGAAGCATTCCGGCAGGCGGTAGCCCTCGAACGTCCTGGCCGCCTCGTATATGCCTGTGAACAATAAGGACATTTCATTGATGAACCCGTATTTTCTCAAGCCCATGCTAATGATTGCGTTGTCATGCGGCCAGACCGTGCCGTTGTGATATCCCAGCGGGTTGTACCGCTGCTCTTTAGATGATAGCGTGCGAATGCCCCATTCGGTGAACATGTCGTCTCTGAAGATCCTGTCGACCAGGTATTTTACGTATTTTTGATCGATAATTCCTGTCCACAGGCACTGTGCCGGGTTAGACGATATCACGTCACATACGCCTTCCGCATCCAGTGCCTGGGCGAAAAATTGACTGTCTTTCATCCAGAATTCACGGTTGAACCTCTCTTTCAGTTCCCTTGCTTCCTTTTCCAGCCTTGCTGCATCATTTTCCCGTCCCAGCTGCCTGAATAGAGGTGCAAGTTGCCTCTTCGCCATGTACACGTATCCCTGTACTTCGGCAACGGCGACCGGTTGTTTCGCCAGAGTGCCATCCGAGCGGCTGATGGAATCGGGAGAGTCCTTCCATCCCTGGTTGTAAATGCCCATTGGGGATCTCACCGCATAGTAGGCAAAACCATTTCCTTCCAGATTGGCGTAGACATCGATCCATTCCAGGGCCATATCCACATTGCCTTCCAGCTGCTTGACCAGTTCGATGTCCCCGGTCCAGTTTACGTATTCGGCCAGGAGGATCAGGAACAGAGGAGTAGCATCGACAGTGCCGTAGTAAGGCGAATGCGGGATCAGGTTCAGGTTCGCTAGCTCGCCCTGCCTCAGCTCGTGAAGCATTTTGCCGGGCTCCTGGTCCCTCCAGTTATCTGATCTGTTGCTCTGGAATTTTGCGTTCACCAGCAGTGTGCTTTTTGCCAGCCCTGCATCGAAAGGCAATAGCTGGAGAGCTGAGATTATGCTATCTCGCCCGAATAATGTGTCATACCAGGGCACCCCGGCCGAATGGAACACATCACCGTTAAGGCTCATGCGCATCATTTTCAGGTCAGACAGTGAGCGCACCATGATGCTGTTGAAAATGTTGTTGCTGGTTGGTATGCTGTCACTGTATTCGAGGGCCTTGACGTAGGACCTTATAATCTGGTTCATTCGCTCATCGGGATCTTTCACTGGCCGCTCAGGTTCCTGGCCGGGCTCGATCTCCTCTACGGAGATTTCCACATCAACTGTCTGTGACCCGCGTGGGGATATATCCAGTTCAAATGTGCATTTTTTTCCTTCGACCCTTGTGGGCAATGGATCAAATGCAATGATTGTGTTGCGATGAAGTTTGTCCTCTCCCTCGTAGGATAAGTAAAGCTTTTTGCCATCGAACCTGGTAGGCAACACTTCTCCGGAGGTCGGTGGGGCGATGCCCCTGACTGTGAACATGTCTGCGAAATCTGCGTTGAATTCAAAAGTAAGGCTCAGGGTCACAGGGAACGTGTTGAAGTTCCGGATAGTCTGGCTGTGCCGGATGCAGCCCGGTATGACCGTGGCAATAGTGCCAAGAAGCGTTTCTTTGGGGACGGTGGTGCCCGTGCAATCCTTCATTTCCGGGTTGGTGACCATAAGAGTTGATCTAAACCCTCTCACGTCACTGGATAGAACCTGCGTTGGAGGCATATCCATGAGCCGCATGAGAAAACCGCTCAGGTACCTGCAGTCACGGTAATAGAGGCCATATCCGTAATTTTCTATAATAGGTATCTCGCCATTCTCTTGCGTTACGAACGTCAGCCCATTATCCCTTATGACCATACTGTTGATGATGCTATTGGACAGGGTATGTCTCTTGTATATGTCCCATGCTTCAGGGATTTTCTCTCGTTCAGAAAGCTCTAGCATGCAAATTCCTCAAAACATGATATCAATTTTATATAGTGGCTGCAGCCTTCAGGACAGGCTCTGCCGTAAGGTCGCTTCTTACAAAAACTGCATAGTCGGACTGGTCGCACATCCAGGGAATCTGCTTTTCATCGTTATTGGCGTAAGCAGAGTTTTTTACATATGAAATCAATCTCAATGAACGCTAGTTTTTATAAGATCTCAATAAGTGCTAGTTTTTCGTAAGGTCCAAGAGTTGCACAGTTTTTGGAGTAAGTATTCATTTTCACCTGTTTTATGCACTTGCCTGATTAAGAAGCGATGTTAATATCTTCAACTGTTAATTCATTATCAGCAAGTACCACCGGACACTTCTTGCTGGTTGTGATAACCTATATGACGATGATTACAGCCTATATGCTTGAATTCTACACATTAGGAAAATACAATTAACCATATCCAGGAAAGTACTCTTGCTTTGCTGTTTATCCGAAAGTTTCAGTTCCCTTAAAAGAGAGACCATAGCATCTACCAACTCCAGCATCTACCATCTTCTTTATTTTAATTAAGATTAGAGGTTTTGGGATTAGTTCAACCACAGGGTTTGGTACGGCTCAAGAGAAACGATTAATTTTTCACATTTTAAACAAACGTTTATTTTTTCACGGTTAATAAGATTGACCATACATGTCGTTTTATTGATCTTTTCAGCTAAATCATTTAATAATGTAAGAGAAGTCTCCAATTCTTCTCCAGATAAATTATTTACAATGATTACATACTGATCATCACTATCTATCAGATAGGAAAAAATCTCTTTTTTGTCTGATTCTAACCTGGATAATTTTCCTCTTCCTAAAACAGGTATCCCTTTTCGCACTTCTATTAAGTTCCTGACTGTTTTGTAGATTATATTATCTTTCTTTGAACTATAGAAGTCGCTCTTTAAAATAGGACCACGGTTAATATCACGGCTATCAAAACAGCTTAAGTTTATATTTATTTTATTTAGAATTTCCTTACGCTTTTTTTCGGCTTTTTTTCCATATTCCGTGTTGTTTTTGGCTCCAATTTCATCTCCATAGTAAATCACAGGTATCCCGGGGAGAGAAAGAAGTATAGCAAAAGCAAGTTTGATTTTCGCGGGATTTTCGTCTAAGAAATTAGCCATTCTGCCGCTAATTCCAAGACCCTTAAATTCTTCACCTTTTGAAATTAATGAACCATAAATAATTTCTCGAGTACTAATATCAGCCATTTCAACGGTCAATTCATCATGTACTCTTAAAAATTGAGCCCATGCGGTGGATTCCGGGATAGCAGGAGTTTCCTCATGTACATTCCAAAAAAATTCATTATTTTCTGTAATCAGACTTGCCCAAATCGCAGGCATATGAGGGAAATTGTAAGCAACCTGAACCCCATCTGTTCGAGTTAAATTTTCGCCTCCATAAATATTAAAGGTGCGTTCTTTACCAAAATATTTAAGAACCTCTTCCGGGGGCTCACAAGCTTCAGCGTGGAAAATCGATCTGGGGCCGATTGCCTGATTAAATGAACTTAGAATTTTGATAATACAGTGGGTCTTTGGTTGATTTTCAGCATTTGTACCCTTTTCTTTTATAAGAAAAGGGATAGCGTCTAATCTAAATATATCTATACCTTTATTGCTCCAAAAACCTATCATTTTCTCCAAGACATAGTAAAGAACTTCAGGATTTTCCCAGTTTATATCAAGCTGGAAAGGATAAAAAGTATGATAGAAATAATAATCCTCTCCACCAATGCTGATTTTTCTATAGTGAGTTTCTTCACAGGCATCAGTAAAAATCATCCTCCTTTCTGATGGAGGGGTCCAGTCTTCTTCAATATATTTAATTATCGTACCGTCCTGCGAACGTTCATACTCCGGTGGTTCTTTTCGAAATATGAAATAACCCAGTTTACTGACATCACCGTTTAAAGCGTCCTGGAACCATTCATGCTGGTCCGAAAAATGATTCAATACTAAATCTGCCTGGATTTTAAACCCATATTTTTTCGCTTCTCCTATAAACTGATCAAATTCATCCATCCCACCAAGGTCTTCTCTAATTTTTTGAGGGTCTCGAACATCAAAGCCCGCGTCGCCCATCGGAGAATCCATAAACGGCAAAATATAAAGTGTTGTTACTCCCAGATCTTTAAGATAAGGGAGCATTTCTATTAAATCTTTAAATGTATTGGCAGCATTTTCATTTTTTACGCCAAATTGATCTGCATAAAACGTGTACATTATTTCATCTTTATACCAGCTGCTATCTCTTGTGATATCTTCCATTTTTAAAGAAGCTGTACGTTCCGATCTAATTCTTTCAATAATTTCCAGGATATTTGCAAACATCTCATCTACTTTGTCTTCTCCATAGACCTTTTCCAATGCTGGTTTAATATCAATTTCAAGTTGTTTTAAAAAGGTTATGAGTTCTGGTTCGGCTCTTTCAATAATTTCCAGAGAGTTTGCAAACATCTCAACTATGCTGTCTTCTCCATAGACTTTTTCCAATGCCGGTTCAAAATCTATCTCATTTTGTTTTGGAATTTCGTGTGCCATCAGACATCCTCTCTCGAGATCGGTGCAAAATCAAACAAACCCACGATAATCGCCTATATTTTGTATTAGATTCCAGTTCTCTTATTCGATCCTCTCAGGTATTATAAGACAACAAAAATACAAAAATAACTATGTTTCTTTATTACGTACTTCTTAATGTATTTATTTATTTTTTTATTATTGTCTGATGCTGGATGCTAATGTTTTTTTATCTGATTTGCGGCTGGTTGTGCGAATGTTGGGGTAATTTTCCAGAGGAGATTATATTTGGAATGTAAACGATACCAGAAAACATTATTTACTATTTATATGATGATAAAAACGAAAAAAAGAATAAAACGGTTTTCTTTTACGATAATATTCCGACTGAAACAGAAACGACTATAGACATTTAGCGGACAGGCCCATACGCATGGCCAAAATTTGAGACAGAATCCAATCTTCCCGTGATTCCTGAAAATCGTGGCGTCCACTTGTTGACCTCTGTATAAGAAACTGGTTACATAATCTATGTGGCAGGAATTACACGCCGGTCTATACCCACACGTTTCCACAAGCATACCAGGAAATACCTGAGCGGGGATTAAACAGTCTTGGACATATCTGCCGTGAAATACAGGGTCAGAAAAGAGATATGGCATGGATGGGGCTGGACGCCAGAGAAACTCAATGAGTACGAGCGCAGGAAAAAAGCGAGCTGGCGGCGGCTGCTAGAAAACAACTGGCGGCATTTCGCATTTTCGTAGAAGACGTAGGGGAGCCTCGGGTCCTTGAGCGAATCTAAGCGACAATCATGAATACCCTCTACGAAAAATTGAATTAAACATGAACAAGCAGCCGGCAATAAAGATGAAAGATAAAGATATAGATAAAGTTCCAATGGAACATAGAGTCTTCAATTTTCTAGAGATGACCGGAAAAAAAGGTCGATGCTAAAAAAAGGATAAATGGAAAATCAGTTAATAGAGTTTGTAAAGCTTGAAAAAAGTCTTTGTCCTTGATGGATCACTAAAAAAATATTTTACTTTTTCAGTGCAATATAAAAATGTATACCACGTATTACCATTTCTACTATACGCACTTTTTTTATCTTCACAGTGTTTTATATCCCCAATATCGTAAATCTGGACTTTTCCCAGACTGTCTATCCCCACCTGAAGCCACCCTGCAACCTCATAGCCCGCTTCGCTAAGCTCGACCAGATTTTCTCGAAACTCGAAAAGTTGTTCATCTGATAGCTTTATTAAATCTGATAAAGAAGTTTTTAATTTGGGTCGAACTAATCCTAAATAGTCCTCTCCGCTTGCTGTTTTTACTCCAAGCTTTACAACTCGAGTAGGGATAATAATTTTCAGTTTTTTAAGTTTGTTGTAAGTTTCGATTTCTTTAAGAAGCAGCACCCTAAATAACTTAGTTCTTGTATCAATATCTTGCATTTTTTCAGTATCAGTATAAGGTATGAACCGTTTTGGTACTTTGATCACAAGATTAGGATTATTATCGAGTTCATAAACTATACCAGCACCGCCAAAGCCCAACTCCTTAGAGCCGAATTTAATATCAGGATTACTGTCAAACCACGCCCTGTCCTCGGGTGAAAAGTCCATTCCTTATCCTTCCATATTAGCTTCTAACATTGGGGGATACGTCGGTCTCGGGAGCTCTTCCAGAATCCGTTATCTTATCTTCTCGTTTTCATCATGCTTAAGGAATGAAGAAAATATAATTTCAAACCATTATATGCTGATTTGTCTGTGATATGACTTGAAAATTGGGATTATAAAGCTATTTCCAGAGTGGAAATTTGAAGTTGTTTTCTACCACTCCTTAAAATTATAGATATAAACGAACTGTAAAAAAGAACTGTAAAAATATTAAGGTTCAATTAGAATCTGGTGTAAGTGCTGCAATTCAAACGCAATAACCTCCATACGGATAATCTCCGAACCTTCCTTTGATCTTTTGCGGGCGACCCTCTTATAGTTAAGATCAACATAGGAATTCAACATAGGAATTTAGACACTGAATAAAGTCCATATACCAGGAAACATTAGAAATAGAAAGAAAAAGAAGAGAGAAAGTCCGATAAAGGTAGATGGAATGAGTTCAAAAAGAAGAGTATGATCGAAAATTTCTTTAGCTGGATAGAGGCATGTAAAAAGGTGTTTACAAGGTATGAAATAAAAGAAATATCCTACCTGGGAGTTATAATATTAGCAGCAATAATGAGATTAAATCAAGTTTTGGGATGATCTCAATATGGATGATCTCAATATAAATGATATTATTCAATTGATTGTTTGATTCCTTGCGCAGATGACTGATTATCTCTATCTGTCACCGTAAAACGCACAGAGAATTCTGTCCCATTGTCTCTTTTCAATTCAAGCTCGCCATCAAGCTGGTCTACAAGGGAAGTTACTAGCTGCATGCCAAGAGTGTCAATACTTTCCATATCGAATTTTTCAGGAATGCCCACGCCATTATCTGAAACGGTCAGAACGAAATTGGTAATCTTACAGTCTTCGTTTATGCTTTTTGTACATTCTCCGTTTTCTTCTTTATACAGTTCTATCCGGATTTCTCCTTCCTTTCTATCGGGAAATGCATGTTTAAGAGAGTTCGAAACAAGTTCATTGACAATCATTCCTAAAGGAACTGCAGTGTCCATATCAAAGAATGCATTTTCCTCCAGATTCATCTTCAAGTTAATATCGAGATTTCCGACTACATAAGTCTGTAGAAGGTTCTCAGCAAGTTCCTCAATATAGGATGAGAAGTTCAAAGTTTCGAACCCTTCACCTTTGTACAGTTCCTCGTGTATCAGAGCCATGGATATAACTCTGTCCTGGCTTTCTCTGAAAGCTTTAAGGACTTCGGAATCCTGAATACACCCTCTGTTATTGAATCTCTCAGCCGTAAGATCCAGGAGGGAAGAAATAACTTGCAGGTTATTTTTTATCCTGTGATGAATTTCCTTCTGGCGGGCAATGTCCATTTTTGCCAGAGCTTCCTCTGCCTGCTTGCGCTCTGTGATGTCGCTGGAGGCACCGAACCATTCAATTATTTCGCCATTCTTATCGAGAAGCGGAACTGCACGTGAGGAAGTCCATCCAATGCTGCCGTCTGCTTGCCTGACCCGATGCTCCAGTTCGAAAATGCTTTTCGTCCGAATGGCTTCATTGATGACGGCTGTCACGTATGGCTGGTCTTCCGGGAGGATATATTCCTGAAGCCAGGTGGGGTTCAGGTTTTCCGTGTCGGAAAGAAAACCCCGGCCACAAAGCCGGTTCATACATCTCCAATCCGGGCTCATGCGGTATATCACTTCCGAACTGGCTGTCACAAGAGCGCGGAAGCGCTCCTCACTCTTCCGTAAAACCTCATCTGCCCGCTTGCGCTCAGTAATATCTCTGGCAATAGTTGAAACCGCCATAAGTTCTCCAGAAGAACTGAAAACTGGAGAAAGAGTTACTGAAACATTTATTAATGTGCCGTCTTTTCTTAATCGTAAAGTTTCGTAGTATCTTATTTTCTCGTTATTTTTAACTCTCTCAATCAGCTTTTTTATTTCCCCTTTTAAATTCTCTGGCTCAAGTGTTGAGACATTTTTCCCCAGAATCTCTTCAGCCGAATAACCATATACCTGCTCTGCTCCTTTATTCCAGCTGGTAACAATGCCTTTAAGAGATTGTGAAAAAATAGAATCATCTGATGACTCCACAACGTTTGCCAGGTGCTGAATTTTTTCTTCTCCTTTTATATGTTCGGTAATATCCTGGATTATCCCTCTAATCCGAACAGGGGTATTCTTCTCACTAAAAACAACTTTGCTTTGAGAATGGACTACTCGTTCTTCTCCATTAGCTGATACAATCCTATAATTAATATCAAAGGAACCTTCGTTTAGAGCTTTTTTAACGGCTTTATCTACATAGTCTCGATCTTCTGGATGTACATAATCTAAGAATGTATCATAAGTCATTTCAAATTCTTGAGGTTTAAGTCCAAAAATACGATACAATTCATCAGACCAGTACAATTTATCAGTTGCAAGATTCCTATCCCAATTTCCAAGGTGAGATATTCTCTGAGCTTCAGCAAGGCCTTTTTCGCTTCTTTTTAATGCCTCCTCGGCCTGCTTTTGCTTGTCGATGTCCTGGATAACAGTAATAATGCCTTTGATCTCCCCAGACTTGTTGCGGAAAGGTACAGAGCTTACGCGAGTCCAGATTTCTAGCCCACCGTCGAAAGTATAGAGAAAATCTAACCCTGGAGTTACGTTCTCGCCTTTAAGTGCTCTTGCTCCGGGCCATTCGGATTGCGGAATCAGGTGACCATCAGCTCCCCATGTTCGCCAACGCCAGCTATTTTCAGAGTCACGCGATGGAATTGAGCCACTCACGAGGTCGCTGAGTAAACTATTGCTGATCAACCGGCGTCCTTGGGGGTCAAAGAGTCCGGTACCTACTGGTAGCTGCTCGAGAAAAGCGAAAAGTAATGCTTCACTCTCACGTAGCGCCTCTTCAGCTTTCTTGCGCTCGATAAGCTGTATTTCAGTTTCCACCCTTGACTTTTGTATTTCCTCGCGAGTCAGAAATTCCCGCCTGCGCCAGAAATGAAGCAGCCAGCTAGATATAACGGCAATGGCATTCACCATTAACATGCTGAGGAGCACCACAAAGGAAGCTTGTGGCGATACCCTCAGACCGGGTACAATAATTAATGTCTGCCCGATAGTGTACACCAGAGCCATAATAACCTGGTTTGTAAACCGGTTTGGGATAGCGAGAACTATGATGAAGACCGCGAGGACTGTGACAATTGTATGAGCGACAAAGTTTTCAGGTCGGGTCGAATTAATCGCGATGTTGGCAAGCGCGAAAAAAAGAACCCAAAAGAATACAGCCCGGTCATAGGAGTGATAGTTTGAAAGTTCTTTAAGGCTTTTGAGGAACAGGACTGTGTACGCAGTAAAAACAAGTCTAAGCGCTAAAAGCGCAGTAACTATTCAGGCAGCCTTTTAAAGGCTACAATTTTTCCTCTTTTCGAGGAAAAATTGGATATAAATTGAATCCTATTTTGTTTCGTTATCATGCTTACACGTGAAGAGATTCTTGCTTTGTGTGCTTCAAACCCTGAAGTCATTGCTTACATTGTGAGTCTTGAAACTCAAATTAAAGAACTTACTGAAAGGTTGATAGCCTTAGAATCTCGTTTAAACCAAAACAGTCGTAACAGCAGTCGCCCTCCTTCTACTGATTTTTTTGTCAAGGAGAAACCTAATCCCAAGAGTCTCCGTAAAAAGAGCGGAAAGAAACCTGGAGGTCAAGATGGTCATCCTGGAACAACTCTTGAAATGGTTGATGATCCTGAGTAGGTAATAGAACATTCTTTGAGTTGCTGCAAAGAATGTGGCCATACTCTTGAGAATGTTGAAGTTGAAGCCTATGAGAAAAGACAGGTCTTTGATATTCCTCCTGTAAACCTGATTGTTACAGAACACAAAAGCCAGATTAAGACCTGTCCTCACTGTGGAAGAATAAATAAAGCTGTTTTTCCTGAATCAGTAAAATATCCAGTTCAGTATGGTCCAAATATTTTAGCTTCAGCTATTTACTGTAAAAATCACCATTTTATCCCCTATGAAAGAATTTCTGAGTTTTTTGAGGATATTATGGGAATAAAAATCTGTCCTGCTACGATAATTAGAGCAGAAAAAGAATGTTTCCAGAATTTAGAGTGTTTTGAAAACATTATTCGAGAGAAATTAATGACTTCTTATGTTGTCCATTTTGATGAAACTGGTATGAAAATCGAAGGAAAAAGACACTGGCTTCATGTAGCTTCTAATGACAAATACACCTGTTATTTACCTCACTCAAAAAGAGGAGCAGAAGCAATAGACGCTATGGGAATTCTTCCGGAGTTTAAGGGAGTAGCAGTTCACGACGGATGGAAACCTTACAACGTTTATGACTGTGATCATGCTCTCTGTAATGCTCATTTACAGAGAGAACTTACTGGAATTGAAGAGAACTATAAACAGCAGTGGGCTAAAGAAATGAATAAATTACTCACTGAGATGAAAAAGTATACTGATGAATGTAAGGAGCAAGTCAAAGAACTGGACTTTGAGCAAATTAAAGCATTGGAAGAAAGGTTTGATGCTATAATCATGAAAGGGATTGAGGAAAATCCACAATCTCTAAATCCTGAAAAACAAGGAAAACGTGGAAAGAATCCAAAGACAAAAGCAAGGAATCTGTTGGATAGGTTTATAGAACACAAAGAAAAGATCCTGAGATTCCTGAAAGATTTGAAAGTTCCGTTTGAGAATAATCAGGCAGAAAGAGATATCAGGATGATGAAACTACAGCAAAAGATATCAGGAACTTTCAGAACAACACAAGGAGCGCAAGCTTTCTGCAGAATGAGAGCTTACATCTCTACAATTAGAAAGAACGGATTACTTGTTTTGGAGGGTATTATAGCGGCGCTCAAGGGAGCGCCGTTAACTATAACCTGAATAGTTACAAAGCGCATAGAATTTACCTGAAAACCCAAGAAAACCATAGTCATTGACCAGAAGAGCTACAAAGGGCAGGAGGACCAGAAAAATAAAAATCCGGGCCTGAGATATGTCCTCACCAAAGTTAGCCTGTCGGAAGCGATCCTCCTGCTCCGCACTCAACCCAAATGCCAGCCATTTCTGGATGCCTCTGACTGAGTTCATTTTTTCATACCCCATATTTCAATATAATTAATAAAATGGCTCCAGGCCTGCGCCAGAGTTTATTTACTTCTTTATTCAACTAGATTATATATAGTAAACGAGCTTTTGTCAGTCTAGAACATATACGCTCATTTAATAACGCTGATAGCGCCGTATCTATAATTACCACAACAGATTAACTTTTAATTATCAGAGCTGGCCCCAAAAACCATTTTTTATCAATCGAAACCCATAAGAAATTTTTGATAGTTAAAAACTCAATCGGTTATCTGGACATCTTAATTCTTGTAAATAAAGATATCGATGCTGAATTCATCGTTTAACCATCTGAATCCCAATCAACTCTTCTGTTCAATGAAACTTATCTCTGTACAATGAAACTTATCTTGAACTCAGTACCTTTATCTCTTTTTAACTCGATTTCACCGTCTATCTGTTCAACCAGAATATTTACAAGCTGGAGTCCGAGAGAATTCGAACTCTCGAGACCTATCTCTTCCGGGATTCCTTTCCCGTTATCCGATAGCTCGAGTATGTAATTGAAGCCACTTTTTCCCATACAGTCCTTATCTGAGACAGGAATGTCACTCTTAGAGGCAGAATTTTTAGTTCTGAGGAGGTTTATTTGGATTTCACCTTTTCCAGCAGGAAAGGCATGCTTAAAAGAGTTTGAAACTAGCTCGTTTACAATAATCCCAAGAGGTATTGCTGTATCCATATCAAGGTCAACCTGCTCAAGGTTCAACTTGAAACTGATGTCCTTATTCCCAATATTATATGAACCAAAGAGGTCTGCAGTTAGCTTTCTCAGATAACTTCCAAATTCAAGGGTGTCTATTTTATCTCCTTTATATAACTCTTCGTGAATAAGAGCCATAGAGATTACGCGGTTCTGGCTTTCCATAAAAGCTTCGATAACTTCCGAAACTTTACAAACTTCACGGTGAGAAAACTTTTCTTTCTGAAGGTCAAGCAAGGATGAAATAACCTGCAGATTGTTCTTAATCCTGTGGTGAATTTCTTTTATGCGAGCCTCTTCAATCTTTACCAAAGCTTCTTCTGCTTTTTTACGCTCGGTGATGTCAACGTCCATCTTGAGTATCATAGGAGAACCGTCAACATCCGTGAACGGAAAATCATAGACATCAATCACGCTTCCATCCGGGATGGTGACTTCCCAATGGTGGGGTTGACCGGTTTCAAGCACCTTATATGATTCGCAGAATTCACAAGGCTCGGCAAGTCCATGACGATATTCATGACAGCGTCTGCCGCCTGACTCGCCAAACTTTTCACGGAAACTGCGGTTGGCAAAGGCGACGTGATAGTCAGGTACTAACAGGCATATCATTGCCGGCAGCGTCTCCAGCACGTCAAAGAGCCGCTGCCTCTCTGCCTGAACTGCCGCATGTGCCTGTTTGGTCTCGGTGATATCTATACCTACCTCCAGGATGAGTGTGGAACCATCTGAATCCTTGAACGGGTAGTCGTAGATGTCATAATTGCGGCCGTCTGGCCCTGTCCATTCCCAACGATGAGGTAAACCCGTTTTGAGCACCTTGTAGGTTTCACAGTTTTCGCAGGGTTCAACGCGCTGGAAGAGATATTCATAGCAACGCCGGCCCTCAGACTTGCCGAAGTGCTCTTCAAAGAAATGGTTTGCAAACGGCACCTGGTAATCCGGGGAGAGCAGTACCACGTAGGCCGGCAATATATCCAGCAATCTGTTCAATTGCTCCCGTCCGGCTTTAACGGCCTCATCAACCTTACAACGCGCTTCGTTCTCTTTGAGTGCCTCCTCTGGTTTCTTGCGCTCATTAATGTCGCTTTTAAGTTCTTCAGCTTCTGTTAGACATCTTTTCAGGCTCTGTACTTCGTCTTGTAAAGCGCTATTCTCATCTAATAAGGCGTGATTCTCATCTAACAGTGCCTGATACGATACAGGCTCCTGTTCTTTTGCCCCTTTAGAAAGCATGCTTATAATATCCTTCCAAATGTCAATTATTTTTTATTGATTTGGATTTTCAAAAAAAATTCATAGCTCACATTGCTGAAGGAGGTAGTTTTAGTGCTGCCGGGTCAGGGAACCTTTCTTAAATTAGTGCCACATAAAAAGAACGTATTCAATGATTGCTTTTTCGATATTCTGAAATTTATGTTAAATTGATCATCTGTTAATAAAAAGATTTGGATAAAATGGTAACTATTAGTTAGGGCTTCTATTTGAGGATCAAAATAAAGTACAATAGAAGTCGTGGGCAGGGTTGCACTTTAGATAGCTGAAGGTTTAATTATATTGATTTCCAAGCCCAACCGCGTAAGTCCTTTTTAATTCAATTTTGCAAAGTATCCCACTCCGGCTACACCTGTCCTGGGCTAGAGCACTCTGCCACCGAGTTCATTATGTGATCTGGAGTTGGCAATAACTAAACTTGATTCTTTTTCAGACGATCTATTTGATAGTATACATAGCGGATCAATTCTTCAAACTTATTAATTTCAGATAGATAATTTTCATACGTATGGAGTTTAGTGTTTTGTTCCTGAGTAGTTGCATTTTCTCTATATTCCTCTATAAGGGGAGTTATTTTCTTCTTTGCAATGTCCAGTTCGGTTTCAAATCCATTCCTGATCTGGATAGCAAAAGCGTCTAACAGGTTTTTTTCCATATATAGATATGTCCTGCGAGACCCTGGCTTATATATCCTTTTTATGCTCCAGAATTGTTCAATATTTTTAATCTTAAGGCTGATGGAAGCAAGACTATATCCTGTTCTCTGTGCCAATTCCTCCATACTTATTTCATCTGATTCAAAGTTAAGTATCGACAGGATTTGTGCAGTGATGTCATCAACCCCATAACCCTTAAAAATCTCATGACCGATGTCAATTATCTTTTCTTCAATATCCTTCATTTTTCTCACTCATCTCTCACACATAAATCAGATTATTTCCTATCAATATCAGGAGTTAGATGATCAGAATAATCAGGCTGATACCAGTTTTAATCCGCCAATACCAATGACAATTAATCCAATAAAGAAAATCCGTGTTATATTCATTGACTCATTAAAAAGGAATATTCCCAATACTGTTGTCCCAATAATACCAATACCTGTCCAAACTGCATAAGCTGTTCCAACAGGCAATGTTCTCAGAGCTTTTTCCAATAGATACATGCTTAAAATTAAAGTAATAACCGTAAATACCACTGGATAGAATCTGGTTAATCCATTGCTGTATTTTAGTCCGATTGCCCATCCGGTTTCAAATAACCCTGCAATTATTAAAAGTATCCATTCCATGCTTATTCCTTTCACAGTTTTTAATAAATATTAAAAGCTATTGATGTTAAATTTGTATTTATATATTTCGAAAGAAGAATTCGCGGTTAGTAGACAGTAGGGTATCTGAATCCGAATTACTTAATCCGAATTACTTGAACATGAACGCATGGACTTTATCTGTGATGCTGAAGTCATGGATGCGAACCATAATTTCTTAAGGGCTGCATGGAACGCAGAGAACCCTGATAAGCCACAAATAAAAATTAATTATCTCTTTGATGTGAAACTACAATAAAGACTGTAGTGGATTTAAAGGTACTTAGCACGGACCCAGAAAGTCTTGAAACCTAACTCTTCTGTAGCATTCTGTCTTTTTCATATATCATCATGGTAATTTCCAAGATATCATCTTCTCTACTCTCTAAAGGAGGTACTTTAATTATTCTCAGTACATTGATATTGACAGTTGTCCTCCGCGCTTTTGGCGCTCTATACGATCCAAAATCTCGCTTCTAGCCCTTACTTGGATGCCTATACGAGTTCGATCGTTTGTAGATAATTCCTCTGTAAGAAGATGATTTATTGGAAAAAATTCCATTACATTTGTACCAATTTTGTGTCCAGGACAGATTAACTGAACATTGTTTCTCTCAAGAATTGCCCATATTTTTTCCCAGAGATAATATGAACTGGTTGTCCCAAATGGATTGTCTATCACTAGGACTTTTGACGTATTTTTATCTCTTCTGTCAACCACAATATCTCTGATATATGACATGAGCACTACCAAAAATATGATATACATGGCATTTTCCTGACCTCCGGACGCCTGTATCCTTTCCCATCTCTGGAATTTAAGCGAGTTTCTGTCAATTTTACGTATGTCCAGCTTAAGCAATTTCATGTCCAGAACTTTATTTATTAAATACGCAGGGGTAAGATTATTTATTAACTCTTTTTTGCCAATATTACCGACTTCAATTTCCTGGATGAGTTCTTGGATGTAGTACCTCATTTCAGATTCAGCACGTTCTTCAGAGTATTCACAATCGTTGAAGTTTATTCGAACCATCTCTTCCAGGGTCCCATCCACATCTATTTTTGACAACTTGACAAATTTGTGCAAGTAATCCCTATACAACATTGCAATACCTAATGCCTGAGCAACTATATTCTCTTCGACACTTTTAAGAGAGTCCGCCTGTTTCTGATGCATTTCCATTCTTGAAGTTATGGTACAGGAATAGTCTTGCAGAGCATTTGCATTGCTTTCTGCCTCTCTTAGGGTATTTGCAACTAGGAGTTTCTGTCTCACAACATCTTTAAAATAAGAAGCAACTGGCAAATCAACGATTTTATTCAGGAACTGTTCTTTAGCAACGTTGAATTTGCTTTTTCTGTTTTCAACGTTTTCCTTAGTATTTTTCAAAAGATTCTCTATTTCCTTGTGACTGATAAGTTCTACAGCTATCTCAACAGCCTGTGTTTCAATTTTATAAACATCACTCAAGATCTTATAATGATCCAGGCTATTTTTAAGAGATTCTAGTTCCTTTTCCGTTTTCTTGCATAGATTTTCTAGCCCTACTATCTTTTCAACTAGACGATAGCTCTCTTTTTGATTTTTGGTTAGTTCTTCATCTACCAGAGTTGAATCAATGAGAAAGGAGTCCGCTAAGTAAACCTTTCCAGATTTGGCATTAAATCTATGACACTTCTCTTCAAACTCTCTCGTGAGAAGAAGTAGGTTATCACTCGCTTTGTGAAGTCTGGAATTCATATCCTCCAAATTAGCCTGTACATTTTCTATTTCTTTCTTTAGAAACTCCAGATGATCGTCGGGATACGGCTGACTTCTACTATTGGCTTTGATGCTTTCAATTGACACTTCTAAGTTTTTGATATCTTTTAAAAACACTTCTATTAGAGATTTGTTCTTTTCTATCCTATGATCAATTTGTTCAATGTTCCCGCTAACCTGGTTGAGTACACTATTAACTGAGATCCACTTTGAGCGGAGTGTGTCTGTATCCTTTTCCGGCAATTTATCTACATTCACATTTCGATACTGAACAAATGACTTTACCTCTTTATCGAGCATGCTCTTTTGTAAGTAAAGAGACCGCACAGAACTGTCTTTTTCCTTAGAGTCAATGTCCAGCTTGTATTTTAGGTTCTTTTTCTCCCTATGCTGAGTTTCTACATTATTCAGGGTCAATTTGCTCTGTTCCAGAGCTCTTGTTTTTTCTACAATTTCATCCATTATCTTATTTAGATCGATGAGCAGATCACGTTTCTCTTTTAGCTTTTCCTGCTTTTCTTGAGTAGTCAATAGACTTGATTTAGCCTGCTCAAGAGCTACACTATCGTCTTCATTTTTTTTTCGGATACTGACCAAATTGTTTCCTTCCTCTTTTTTCAGAGATTCGTACTCTGACAACCTCTCATGCAGTTCAGATTCATAAGTTACAGGATAAGTATAGAGATAAAAGGAAAGAGCTTCTCTGTCGTTCTTAGCAACTTTAAGTGAATTATCACAGCGAACGATTTGTTGCTCGACATCTTTGATCTTTTCCTCTATGCGATTAATCGTGTTTTCTCTATTGAGAACATTAACGTAATACTCAGCATCTCTTGAAGGTATAAACACATTTTCGAGAGAGACTTTTTTATTTTCCTGGATACTTGAAATGCCTGTAAGAATTACTGAGGAATCCATTATTTTGGGTGATAAATGATTTCGCGGATTTTTAACAAGGGCGTCGAAATCATCATTAGCAAGAATTATTGCTTTAGGAAGCCACGGGACATTATTCAATAGCTTTCTTTGACCATCAGTATCTAGATCCTTGAGGTACTCAGCTCCGCTCCGAGCAAATTTAAAGCGGTCTCTTAATAAGGTGAGCGCATCTTCAAAATCTTCGCTTAAGGCAAAACCGTATTCCTGTACCATCTTCAATTCTTGTTTAAGTTCCTTGTGGGTTTTTCTGGCTGTTGACAACAGTTCCTGAGTGTCATTAATCTCTTTATCTACTGTAAGGAGACAGGGTTCGATGTCAGTCCCTTCACGGGCTTCAACAATATCTAGCACTGCTCTTCTATCCGATTCAAACTTGAGGATGTTGGCTCTTACCTTCTCGATGTTTTCTTCAGTGTTTTTAATTTGACTTTGAATATATTTAATTTCAATTTCACTAGTTAAAAGACTAGATTTCAACGTTTCTATTTCATCTGCTAACTGTTTGAGTTTGCCCTCAAGTTCCTCTATAAGTTCTCCTGTTGCTTCGACTTCGTCTTCTATAATCAGGCCACAAGTGATCCTTGAATATTGAGCATATTGGTTATTAAGTACAGATTCGCGTTTTTTCAGGTTTTTAAGTTCGTCATCATATCGGGATATTTCTTTACCCAAAAAATTCAATTCGTTATGAAGCTGTCCGATGATATGTTGACAGTCACTTATTTTCTCCTGAATTTCATTTTTAGCTTTCATTTCAGCTTCATACTGTTCAGAAACCATATCCAAGTCTTCCGAAATACGTAAGAACAAACTTTTTCCAATAGTGTCTCGCTCACCAAACAATTCATTATTCTGCTTTCTTATATTTTCCAGAGTGTTTTGGGATTCACGGATCTCACTGTTGAGGTTTTGAATCTCAAGATACTTGTTTGTGGCAGTTGCAAAATTCGATTTATGTTTTAGGTCTTGAAGTGATTTTTCAACCCCTTCTTTTTCGACCCTCAGCTCTTCTAAAACAGTTTTGCTTTTATTCACTTTTATATTAAGCCGCATTAATTCGAATCTTTCGATATCATGTTCGACTTTCTCGTGCAATCTCTTTGTTTCGTTAAGGTCAAATTCAGCTTTTTCAAGATTAGAAAGCGTCTCAGTTACTTTCAAATCATGAGCCTTATACTGAGAAGAGGCAATAAGTTTAGCCTCATCAAATTTCTGATGGGATTCGATTACTTTATTGTTTTCATCAATTATCTTATTGACTTCTGAATTAAGTGTTGTATACTCCTTGACGTGCTCGACTTCCTCTTTAAGCCTCTTTAAATCTTCCTGGGACTGATAAAGTGCACTCGCAAGTGACTCGCTACTTTTTTCCTCAGAATTGTCTCCACTGAACCGACGTTTATCTCTTAAACATTCATCTGTAGTGTTTATTAAGAGTTTTTCAACAAGAGTTCGGGAGGTGCCATAATTACCTCCAAAGTAGGTCTTCAGGTAGTTTTCATCTTTATTGATGCTCTGAACCAATCGCCACTCTGCCTCGAGTAAATTATATTCCTTGATTCGTTCCTTGTACTCTCTAATAGTTTCAGTTATCCATATATTGAAATCTCCACTTTTTTCTTTTAACATGGAAAGTGTTTTGGAAAAATCCATAACCACAAACTCGTTATTTTCCCATCTACATAAGGGGATTCTAAAGATATCCAAGTCATTTGACTTATCGTAGAGATGGATGTAGCTGAAATGGTTCACACCCCCACTCTCGAGAAGATCATCAGGGTCATCTTTCTTTTTCGCACAAAATCCTGTAAGCAAGTACTTGTGTTCATATAACCCTTCATCAAGTTCCCATTCAGCCAGAACATGCGTTGTCCTATTTGGATCCCCTCCTTCAAACATAGCCTTAAAAGGTTTTTTTGAATCAAGATGTGATTTCGGTATGATGCACTGCAATAATAGCATTACAAGGACGGATTTGCCACCACCGTTAACAAGTTCATACGTTGCGCTAAGACCGTCAAAAGGCATGAGAAAATCCTGGTATATGCCCTTGCCTTCATTGAACTGGGCATTAATAATTCGGAGGTTTTTAAGTTTCGGCATTCTTTTCTTCCTCCAAACAAGTCAAATCATCAATGAACTCTATTATGTCTGTTTGAACGTCTGACCTGTTATACGCTTCAGACACGATTGCTTTGAATCTTTCCGTAGGATAAACTGCATTATTGTGCTCATCTACCAGTCTGTGTTTTTTCATAAAAATAACAGTTTCATTTATGATCGCAGTCTTTGAACTGGTACCTTTTTGTTTGATCTCAATATCTGAATCATCTCTGAATTCTACGTTTGGCAAACTATCCCATAAGTCTTTAATTTCCCTGAAATTAAATTTATACTCTTCACTGATTTTATCCAGATCTTCAAAATCAGATAATGCCCGAATTTTTGCTTCTATAATTCCTATAAGGTAATTTTTAGGAAGGTTTATGCGAAGTGTGTCATGAAAGGATTCTTTGTAAAATTCGCTTACTATTACATTCATTATGAAAAAGACTGTGTACATTTCGGGGTTTTTGAATCCTCTCCCGAGTTCATTTTTAACATCTTCATTAGTATAACCAAAAACACGGTTTCCAACTCCGGCACTCAAAAATATTGAATCTCCGCGTCCGCAAACGTATAGTCCGAGTTTTTCAGCACAAAAATCAAGCGCTTCCCTTATTTCGCTTTCTTGTTCATAACGCATGAAGTGTTTTGGATACACAAATCTTTCAATTGAGCCAGTTGACAACATCTGATAAAGCATATCAAAAGCGATTCCTAGTGTCTCAACCATTTAATTATTAGTCATCATTATAAACGTTGAATACTTTTATACCTTCATGCTACAGATTCAACTTGCAGATAATGAAGTAAATTTCCTTCAGGATTTTGTGAGAAAAGGACGTAAAAGCGCAAGAGAACTAACTCGAGCCCGTATTCTCCTTCTATCAAACCAGCAAACAGAAATCACTGAAATCGTGAAAATATTAGGTATTTCCAGGAGTACCACTTTGAATATACGGAAAAGATACCTTGATGAAGGTCTCCCCAATGCTCTTTTTGACAAATCGAGATCTGGTCAACCTATAAAATACACTGAAAAACATGTTGCAGAAGTAATCGCTTTAGCCTGCAGCAGTTCCCCTGATGGAAGCAAAAGATGGTCTCTTTCCCTGCTTACTGAAGAACTTAGGAAAAAAGAAGGATTTGAAACTATAGGTAAAGAGAGTGTCAGGCTTATTTTGAAAAAAGCAAAACTAAACCTTGGTTAAGACGGATGTGGTGTATTCAGACTATCGATACTGAATATAGAGACAGGATGTATGACATTCTTAGTCTGTATGAAGAGGATTATGATCCTAAAAAACCTCTTATCTGTCTTGACGAGAAGCCTAAGCAACTGCTCAGGGATAAAAGAATGAGCATTCCTATGAAGCTTGGAAGTTCAGAAAAATATGATTATGAGTATGTCAGAAACGGAACAGCAAACATATTCATGGCGGTAGAGTTCAAAGCAGGAAAAAGGGTAACTCAGGTAACCAAAAGAAGAACAATGAAGGATTTTGCACAATTCATGAAGATTCTTGTCACAGAAGAATATTCTGAAGCAGAAGTCATCAGACTGGTTACGGATAATCTCAATATCCATAAAGAGAAGTCATTCTACGAAGCATTCTCAGAAGAGGAAGCAAAGAAGATTCTGGACAAGATAGAGTTCCATTACACGCCAAAACATGCAAGCTGGCTCAATGCTGCTGAAATCGAGATCAATGTCATGGATATCGAATGTACAGGAAGAAGGATCGGGGACATCGAGACGCTTAAAAATGAAGTGGATTCATGGACAAAGAGAAGGAATGAACACAAAAGGAAAATTGAATGGAAGTTTACAAGGAAGAATGCAGATGAGAAAATGTCAAAGTATTATGTGAAATAATTAAATGGTCATGACACTAGATTCTCTTTTTCAAATTTCACATAATCACTTCATAATAAATTTCATGTTTGATATATAAGCACTGAACCCTTTTTTAATATTTATTATCTCGTCCGGAAAGGATGTAACGATAAAAGTGGAACTTGAAAGACCGAGTGCTTCATGTGCGGATAGTAACGCCTCTAGGATCAGTTCACGATTGGAGTGGCACGATAATTTTAGTTTATTAAATTCAAACCGAGTGACGTTTAGTTCCTTGTTTTTCAGTTTTTGAGAATTATCAGAGGCTTGCGCGTTTACATCATCAATATCAACATTAAGCGAAAACAGGAAGGGAATCAGATCCATATTTTGCAGTGCTTCAGGTCCAAGTGTATCTTCAACTGTCTTAAGATATACTTCAAGGGTTAAATCCCCGCCATGATCCTCTACACACCCGAGTAACGCATGAGCATAAACTCTAAAATTGTTTCTTTGCCGTTCATCAACTGTTCCATCAATAAGCTTTTTTTCACTCCATTCATCATTCTGCCTTGTTTCGGAAACTTCAGATTTTTTACGGCTTACAATCTGCGATTCAAATATTTTGTATAAACTAAAAGACCTAGTGGTTTTAGGTAGGAACATAGGGTGCATTCCAATAACATGAACATCATTTGGATAATTTTGCCTAATATTGTTTTCGAGGATTTCCTTAAAATGCCATTTTCTATCGAATAACGAGTTTACCCTGATCCGACAAATTTTCTCATACTCTCCCGGCAGGTCTGTATACTCCTTCAGTAATCCGGAGTGAAGCTGATAACCACGGTCGAGCTCAGTAGAAATTTGCTTAAGGATCAAGAAATCCTTTTCATTCGCACTTTTGTTGGAAATATTGATGATTTCTTCGTGATTTTTTGTTAATTCTAAAAGAGTGGTTCTGACTTCTTCAAATAAAATTTTTTCTTGTTGAAGTTGGCTAAAAACTCCCTCTGAGAAAATGGAATAATCCTCAACTACATCGGCTCCTCCATACAGCATTTTCTCTAACAAATTCTGTTTTTTTTCTTTTTTGCGAAGAACCTCAAGATTGAGTTCTCTTACCGTATTCAATGCAGTTACGAAAGAACCATTTTCAATCTGCTTTTTAAAAAGGATTAAGCTCACAGAAATTTTTGATTCCTCTGGCAGTTCCTTGATGCTTATCATGAAATCAAGTCCTGCATCACTGATTTGGTAAGCCTTGTTACTTACATCATATTCTATCAGATGCACATAATGACCATCTTTCTTTCTACGGATAGGGTCCATATATTCAAAATGATACGATTCTCCGTCTCTGTCCGTTTCTAGAATAGTCAATAATGTACGTGTTACCTGTTTGCTGTTAGTCTCATAATCCATATACATTTCATTGAGTATATTCTTTATATGTACCTCAATTTCATCTACCTTCAGGGAACGTCCACGTAGTTTTCCCTCCTCGATTAATAAGGTCAAAACACTAAGTGCGATATAGGGTAAATCATATTCCAGATTATTCCGATAAGAATACGCATAGATCCGGAAAAATGGATAATAACATTTTAAATGCCTCATCCGTTCGTTAATGTCCTGGAAATGTTTAGCGTATTCCAATCATACGCAGCCTCCTCATATCTGTTTTATTGACAACTTCTTGAGGAATGTATTTTTGAGCAGATATAATCTCTTCAATTACTTTTCTAGTCTCGTGGCTGAAGAAATCGATGAATGGAGACAGCGACTCTTCGTTTATTTTACGGCATTTCCGCAGAGGTTTGGCGTTTTCCTGCCCAGATTTATTCAACATATATTCATATAATGAAACTGCTGGACGAATATTATACTCTGAAAAGGTACTCCTTAACCGATTAAAAATAAGTATTCCTTCCTGATCCATATCCCCAAAATAATAATAATGATCAGTTGTCTTACCGCCCACCATCTGTATAAACTCAAACTTACTTACAACGGCGTTTCCTTCCCCGTATATAAGTAAATGAATATCTGTAAGTTCTCTGCTTAAAGTTGCATCCATGAACGTCCAGAAGGTATCCTTATTCTCCACAATAAGAATTTTCCGGGCTAATATATCACTTAAACTTTCATACTCTTTGGCTTTAATATAGAAAAATGGTTCTGGTTTTTTCTCAGCCTTTATGTCCTTGATTGTCAGGTTCAGTCGGTTTAAAATAATTTCTCCGTCAATAGATGCATTTTTTGGGGAAGTAATTGCTTTTTCATCCCCGAATATCAAATATGATCTTTCATTAGCAGTAAGGACTTCACAATCATTATCCATCATTAAATCATTAATCCTGCGTATAAACTCCCTATGCGCACGATATTCCTCAATGTGCTTTAAATAGTAGCTCATATTGAGTTTGCATGAAAGTCCTCTCAGTTCTTCTGCTGGTATCTCTTCATCACACTGTCTGAAGTAATGTCTATTAATCTCATACTTGCTAGGTAATCCCTCATACTGTTGCAGCTTTTTTGCGCTTTTCAAAGGGACCAGCACATTCTCATCGATCAGTTTTTTAATTACATCAATAAACGGCCTGTTTAGCCATGGATCTGAAATTAAGTTTATACCGCCGTTTTTCAGTTCTCCAACTATGTATTTTATCTCAACTCTTTTTTTTGCATATTGCTCAAGTATTTCTAAAACTTGTTCCTCCATGCTTTACATTTCCTTCTTTCATTTCTGATTAAGGTTCAGGTTATAACTAATAAATATTTAATATCTCACTTACTATATTTTTTTATTGCGTGTTTTGATAAAGATGACATGTATCGCTGGTTTCCAGAAGATTAATAACTTTAATATTTTTATACATGCCTGTCTTTCTGAAATACAAAAATAAACAAAATAGTTTCGGGGCATCCGCATGTTAGAAGAACTCCTCACAAACCTCACTTCCAGGCAAAGAGATGCAGTTGAGCATGTTTCAGGTCCTTTCTTAATCCTTGCAGGGGCAGGTACAGGTAAGACTACAACAATCACTGGCAAAATTGCCTGTATGATCAAAGTACAGGGAGTTAAACCGGAAAAGATTCTCGCTCTTACTTTTTCAAGAGAAGCTGCCAGAAATATGGAAAAGAAAATCTATGGACTTTTAGGGCAAGGGACCAATGTAAAGGTAAGTACTTTTCATGCCTTCTGTGCCGAATTGATAAGAGATAATTCTGAAAAGTGTGGGATTTCGGAGCAATTTACCATTTTTGAGGAAATTGATGTAGCTATCCTGATTTATAAGGATCTGGGTACAACATCGAGAAATGCAACTTTATACTCCAGCACAATCGCAAAAGCAAAGGATTTGAACATTTCTATTAGTAAGTTCAAAGATTATCTTGAAACAAGAAAGGAATCGTTACTTAACTTTGCTGAAGAAAGCAGATTTGAGCAGTTTTATAACGAGTGCAAGGTCAACCTGAACACATTTCATTTAAAGGATAGTAGTCAGCAAAAAGCCCTGAAAGATGAAAAGAAAAAATGGCAGAAATTTATCGGACTTTATGATGAATATCGTAAATATGCTGATTTCATCAACGCCTGGGAAACGTATGAAAAGAGAAAGAAAACCCTGAATTGCCTTGATTACGGGGATCTTAATAAAATTGCCCTTGATTTCCTTAACACCTATGGCACAGCAGAGTTGAATGACACCTATACCCATATTATTGTTGACGAGTTTCAGGATACTAATTACGTGCAGTTCGAACTTATCAAACACCTGACTGCAAGGGAGAAAAATATCACAGTGGTTGCAGATGCAAACCAGAGCATCTATGCTTTCCGGGGAGCATACGCGAATAATATAGAAGAGTTTAAAGAGCAGTTCGGGATTTTAGAAAAAGATGTTGTATCCCTTGATACGAGTTTCAGGTCAACAAATAAGATCCTCAAGGTAGCCCACAGACTGATCTCACATAATTACCCAGAAGACCGAAAAGGCGAATGTCTCCTTCTCAAGAACTGTAATGATAACGAGGGCAAAAATGTAGTCGTCCAGGAAACAAAAGATGATGGCGAAGAAGCAAGAAAAATAGTAGAACAGATTGAACTCTATATTGAAAATGATGTTCCCCTTAAAGAAATTGTAGTCCTTTATCGAACCCATAACCAAGGAAGACATATCAGACAGGCGCTCCAGAGGCGCGAAATTCCTGTGATTGTGAAGGATGATGCAGACTATTTGAAACAACCCGAAATCAAGACCGTACTTTCCTATCTCTACATATTAAACAATCTCATGGATCCTACTCCAAGAGGCACAGAGGCCTGGTGGCGACTCTTTCATTACAATAACAGCCTTAAAAATAGCGATTCAGTTCGTATAGGAGAGTACACCCAGCGAAACAAAGTTCGTTTTCAGGAAGCCATTTACCACCATCTTGACGAGATAGAGTTAAGCGAAAACGGATGCAAGACTGTCGAAAAAGTAAAAGAAACAATCAGGGTTCTTAGCGAGAAAAAACTGCTGGATGTCTCCGACCTTCTTCTTGAAATTTACGATCTAAGTGGAATTGTAAGACACCTTAATAGGCTGGATACGCTGAAAACCAGGGAAGCTTTTCTTAACCTCCGAAACCTGCATGAAATGGCAAAGAAATTTGAACAATTTCATAATAGAGAGCTTTTTGGCTTCATCGATTACCTTGAGATCCTTGACGAGATGGGGGGCAACCCTGAATCTGCAAAAATCAGGGAAGACGATGCTGTAAGCCTGATGAGCATCCATGCAGCAAAAGGACTCGAATTCAGGGTTGTTTTTGTGACCAGCATGGCAAAGGATAAATTCCCTCTATTAAGGGGTGGGCAAGATTTTCTAATTCCACTGGAAATGATGGAACAGTACTGTGATCTTTTCTCAGCGAAGTTAAGTGAAGCAGAGCTCGAGAAGGCTATTAAGGAACGAAAAAAAGAAATAAGATTTGAAGACGAACGCCGACTTTGTTACGTCGCGTTTACGCGAGCAAAAGAAGACCTTATACTTACTCTTTCTCTTGAGTATGGCGGTAAGGAGCGGGAGCCATCCGAGTTTTTGATGGAAATTGGATATGATCGCTGGAGAGACCTAGAAAGTCCTCTGGACAGGGAAGCAAACGCTAACACAGAAATGGAGACTACTTTTGATGCTCTTGACCTGTCTTACCGGAGAGACTTTGAGATCAAAACTGCAGGTTTTGTGAGAGACGATGAGCTTGAAAGGGAGAAAAACAGGTGTATACAACAGCTTATTGAAGCCCTTGATAAGGACCTTGAGGAAGCTGTACACTACCTGATGGTATACAGAGCCCTCAGGGACGGCGGATGCGGGAATTACCTTGAAGAATTACAGCATAAATGGAGTACGATAGATCCTGCTATGAGAGCAGGAGAGATCCTCACAAAAATAAAGGTCAGAAATAATGGTTTAAGGTTCAGTCCGGAAGCATTCAGTTTCAGCTTTTCCGCTTTGAAGGCATATGAAAACTGTCCGAAACAGTATGAATTGCAGGAAATCCTGCGCATGCCAAGCCGGAAGAATGAAGATTCCACAGGAGCTATGACAAGGGGGAGTTTCGTACATAAGGTACTTGAAACCGCAGTTAAAGAAAAGGTTGCAGAAAAGCAGGCACTATATGAGATAGCTAAAACTCTTCATAAAAAGCCAGAATGGATATATGCAGATCTCGAATCTACCCTTCCTCTTTTTGAAGTATTCTGGCTCCGAAACAAAGACCGGATCTCAAATAACCTCATGGTAGAACAGTGGTTTTCAGTCCCTATAGACGGCTTCGTTTTCAAGGGTATTATTGATAGAATCGATTTGCTTGACCCCTCCAAAAAAGAGGTCGAGATAATTGATTACAAAACTGGGAAATATGATGTGAGTCCCGAAGACCGTTCAAGGCAGCTTCTACTCTACGCAAAAGGTTTTGAACACATGTACCCCGGATACACGGCGAAAAAGCTCACACTTGACATGCTGGCTCTAGAAAAACCCAGGAGTTTTGAGCTGCAGGAGGACGGAGAGTACAGGGGTACTGAAGGCAGAGTAAGTCCACTTGATAGAGGAACAATCGACTCTATGGTGGAGACTGCACAAAGGATTGCTCATGATTATGAGCATGGTTTTGAAGGGACAGAGGATCCGGAAATCTGCAAGGAGTGCGGGTTTAGATTGTACTGTGACGGTGTTAATTAATGAAATTGACTAAGAAAAATATATTGGAAGCTATCTCGATTGCCAGATTAATTGTTGATGAAAATTTGGTAGGGAGCCAATTATACGAAAGAGATGATGAAGAGATAAGGATAAAAAACAGATATAACTCGACTATTAAACCTAAAATTGAAGAATTTAAATCAAATAACGATGGAAATACGCCAAATAAACTTTTAAAATTGTATTTAGAAGTGTTTATAAGTAAAAAAGGATACAGCGACAAATTTGACGTAAAAGGATTTCATTATAAAGGTCAAGTTGTTAATTCATATGTTTGGGCTGCTATCACAAAAAAAGATAGCTCAATTGATGACATGAAGGCCTCTAAATGTCCTCAGCTTTATATACGGATCGCTGATTCTTACATTCTCTTTGGCTTACGCTATGGAAAACATGTCCAAAACAGTGACAAATGTGTTCAATTTGTTAAATCTGATAAAGGATTGAAGAAGCAACTTCTTGAATTAGTAAATTCCAATAAAGAGATTCATGTCTTTGATGAGAATGAAACTTATGAAGTTGAATTAAGAAAATATGAAGATATAGATAATAACTGGACAGAGAATATAAGGCTAGTTAGTGTAGTAAAAGAAAGCGAAATTCCGGACAATATTGAGAATAGGATATATAATACATTGGATAATCTTTTTGAAGTATTCTTAAAGATATCTGAAATTGAGTCTGTATATGTAAAAGGACGTGGTTCTGTTATAATTGAGGAAGATTCTGCTTCAATGAAGAATGAATGTCTTCGAATGAAAAAACTACTATCCAACAAAAAACAGGTTATTCTATATGGTCCACCTGGAACAGGTAAAACCTACGTTGCATCCAACTTCATAAAATCAAATACTTCTGACCAGATATACAACGAAAAACAGACTATTCCTTATGACTCTTCTAAAAAAGATGATACTTTTGTTACGTCTAATTTAATAAAATCAGATACATCTGACCAGACAACCAAAGAAAAAATCTCTATTGATCGAAAATTTTTCTTTTATGGGTCTAAGCTTACTTATCCGAAAATTCAAGAGCTTTGGAACAAATCAGAATCTACACTAGATATTAATAGTAACATGCATAGAAAAGAGACAATTGATATAATAAAGGCTGGAGATATGCTTTTTATTTATGCTGCCAGTCCTAGAAAGAAAGTTATTGGTATTGCTGAATTTATTCAAAAGGAACTCCAATGGGATGGTAAACTAATTTTTAGAATCAAAAATCTAAAACAAATGAGAAATGGTCCTACATTGGAGGATCTTAGAAATGACAGTATATTATCAAAATCTGAACCTATTATAAATGAATTAAAAGGCAACTTGAATCCAATTAATAAAGATGCAGCTTTAAGACTGCTGAAATTATCGAAGGTTTCACTTGATAATTCAAATGTCGAGAATATAATTGAACCAGAAGTTGTGCAAAATCATGAATTCTCAAAGGTTGAGAAAATAGCCGAACCAGAAATTTCAAAGAATCATGAATTAATCACTTATTACGAATTTATTACATTCCATCCCAGCTTTTCATATGAAGATTTCATTGAAGGGCTACGCCCTCTTAACAATGATGATGGTCAGATATCTTATAAGGTAGACGAAGGTTTGTTTAAAAGATATTCTAGATTTGCTTTCAATGCTCTCATGGCTAAAGCAGAAATCGAAAAAGAATGGGGGCAGATGGAAAATATTCCACAACTGACCGTAGAAGAAAAAGAAAAAGCCAAAAAAGCCGCTGGAGAAGTTTCATTCTACCTTGTAATTGATGAAATCAATAGAGGAGATATTTCGCGTATTTTTGGAGAATTGATTACACTTCTTGAGTCAGATAAGCGCCTTACAGCTGACAATGAACTAATTATCACTCTCCCATACTCCAAAACAAAATTTGCAGTTTCACCTAATCTCTATCTTATAGGCACCATGAATACAGCTGACAAATCAATTGCTCTAATTGACATTGCACTCAGGCGCCGTTTTGGATTTATTGAAATGATGCCTGATTATAGTGTACTCGAAGAGAAGCTAGTAAATGAGGATAAAGATATCAAGGAAGTATTCGATCTTTCAATTCAAGCGCTTAAAAAAGTCAATGAAAATATCCTCAAAACCTACGATAGGGATCATCAAATAGGACACAGTTATTTATTAAAACTCAAAGACTCTAAATCACGCAATGATGCAATTGAGGATTTCCGTTTCATCTGGTATTATGAAATCCTTCCGCTTATGCAGGAATATTTCTATGACGCACCTGCAAAACTCAAACAGGTTTTGGGGAATGAATTTATAGTAGTTGAGAATCGCTCATTTTCCTTTATTGATAACCTTGAGGGGGAAGAGTTCATAAAAACCATCCAGAGAGTGGTAAATTCAGAAAAGAGGCAGAACGAAATAGGTGACTAAGTTGACCATTTCGATTGCAACTCTTTTTGAATACGTTACTTATAATGTAGTCCTGTCAACAGAAAAAGATTATTATTCTGAAAATTCAAGGACCCTTCATTTAACTGAAGAAACTCTTAATGAACTTGAAAAGATTAACAAAACCAATAAATTTCTGGATATCGGAAGAAAAACCCTCAAACCACGGAATTGTATTGGAGTCGTAAAAGCTGGTAGTATCACAATCGAAATATTGCCTAAACTGTTTAAAGATGACAGATATGAACAGCATAGGGCCGTTATTGCAAGAAACCTGCTCAAAATGCTTTCATATTCTGAAAAATTGTCATTAAAGGAGATAGATTCGGCAGACCTTGATACAGAAGAACTTGATTTCTTTGAAATTTTTATCTACTTTTTTGCGAAGAATTTAAATGAATTAATCAAATCGACTCAGAGAAGAGAGTATATCAAAAATTCTGAAGAGCTCCGTTTTATCAGGGAAAGAATAGACACAAGACGCTATACAAATCCCGCACGCTTGCATATTATCCCATGTAATTACCATGAGTTATCTATTGATACTACCCTCAATCGTACACTAAAATACACATGTTATTTGATGTCTAGAATGGTAAAAAATTTCAATTCATTCAGGCTGCTCAGATCAATATCAGGAATTCTTGATTCAGTTACACTTTATCCTGTATCACTTGCAGAGATTGACAGGATTTCTTTTACTAGTGTCTCAACCATTTAATTATTAGTCATCATTATAAACGTTGAATACTTTTATACCTTCATGCTACAGATTCAACTTGCAGATAATGAAGTAAATTTCCTTCAGGATTTTGTGAGAAAAGGACGTAAAAGCGCAAGAGAACTAACTCGAGCCCGTATTCTCCTTCTATCAAACCAGCAAACAGAAATCACTGAAATCGTGAAAATATTAGGTATTTCCAGGAGTACCACTTTGAATATACGGAAAAGATACCTTGATGAAGGTCTCCCCAATGCTCTTTTTGACAAATCGAGATCTGGTCAACCTATAAAATACACTGAAAAACATGTTGCAGAAGTAATCGCTTTAGCCTGCAGCAGTTCCCCTGATGGAAGCAAAAGATGGTCTCTTTCCCTGCTTACTGAAGAACTTAGGAAAAAAGAAGGATTTGAAACTATAGGTAAAGAGAGTGTCAGGCTTATTTTGAAAAAAGCAAAACTAAACCTTGGTTAAGACGGATGTGGTGTATTCAGACTATCGATACTGAATATAGAGACAGGATGTATGACATTCTTAGTCTGTATGAAGAGGATTATGATCCTAAAAAACCTCTTATCTGTCTTGACGAGAAGCCTAAGCAACTGCTCAGGGATAAAAGAATGAGCATTCCTATGAAGCTTGGAAGTTCAGAAAAATATGATTATGAGTATGTCAGAAACGGAACAGCAAACATATTCATGGCGGTAGAGTTCAAAGCAGGAAAAAGGGTAACTCAGGTAACCAAAAGAAGAACAATGAAGGATTTTGCACAATTCATGAAGATTCTTGTCACAGAAGAATATTCTGAAGCAGAAGTCATCAGACTGGTTACGGATAATCTCAATATCCATAAAGAGAAGTCATTCTACGAAGCATTCTCAGAAGAGGAAGCAAAGAAGATTCTGGACAAGATAGAGTTCCATTACACGCCAAAACATGCAAGCTGGCTCAATGCTGCTGAAATCGAGATCAATGTCATGGATATCGAATGTACAGGAAGAAGGATCGGGGACATCGAGACGCTTAAAAATGAAGTGGATTCATGGACAAAGAGAAGGAATGAACACAAAAGGAAAATTGAATGGAAGTTTACAAGGAAGAATGCAGATGAGAAAATGTCAAAGTATTATGTGAAATAATTAAATGGTCATGACACTAGGTTAAACAGAAAGTTCGAGCCGTTTATCAGAATATGCCGGATATTTCTCTCCCATTCCACGCTTACTCTTCAAGCTTCAGATGTGGAGACATTTTCTCTTCTAATACCTATGGAAACTCTTTTTGAAGAATTCATAGCTAAAGTGATAAAAGAGGACCCAGATTATTTCTTTGGCCCGCAAACTTCGGTCTCAACACAGCAATATATCGGTAAATTAGCTAGCTCTGAGGATGGCTCTGGCGTGTTCAACCTACAGCCGGATATTGTTATTAAAAGAGGGCCAGATGTTGCAATCATTGATACTAAATATAAGCTTCTGGATGACGAAAAACGCAAATATGGAGTGTCACAGGCTGATATGTACCAAATGTATGCGTATGTGACAAAAAAAGATGCTATTAGTTCGATGCTCCTTTACCCAGATACTGAATTAAAAGAGCAAAGGACTTTTTATTATAACCTGGAAAATGAAGGAAAAAGAAGTGTGCCGCTCTATATTACATCGATAAAGCTATCATACGACTTGACAAATGAGAAAGAGTGGTCTGAGTTCAGAAAAGATCTAAGAAATGTTCTCACAAAATTTTTTCCTAATCTTAATCTCTTAGGATTTACAAAATTGAACTGAGAAACAATAGTTTTAAACCTTTAACTATGCAAAATAATGATTTAAACCATAAAGTCTATTGAGCTTGTTTTTTCATTTCAAGTGTGTAAGTTCAAAATCCTACTGCCATTTAGAAAAATGAGTAAGTCTCCACATTTGCAAAAAATATAGAGTTAATTTGTGCCTGCGATCTTCTGAAGTTTACTTCAATAAATTAAATCAGCGCCATCGACTTGTACACTGCATCTATAGGATCCTCATAAAACGAAATCTGGAACTTACTGAAAAGATCCGGTGGCACTGTTGCAATCTTTCCTGCAGAAGAAATTGGAATCATTACCCTCTTTGCCCCTGCATCAAGGCAGACCTGCAAAAGACCAGCAAGATTTTCAAGTATACCTACAGAGCCGCCGATTGTCATACTCCCTAGAATTGCAGTCTGTTCCTGAAGTGACCTTTCCAATGCGCCGGAGCAGAGGCTGATGAAGGCTGGAAGGGCAAGTTCTTCTGACATGCCAACTCCGTAAAGGTCCTGGACGTGCAAAAAGTAATCCTTTTCTTTTACAGATATGCTCTGACTTATGGATTTTGCATTGGCTTTGAAGTAATTGAATGCCGTTTTTATGGATTCCTTTGTCTGAGTATTTGAGCCTGTACCTGATTTTTCATATTTTCCCGAGCCTGCAACTACCTGAACTTCAAACTTGTAAATCCCAATTTTACCAGATTCGGTAGCTCCAACAGCATAGGCTTCACCAGGTTTTGTGATACCTGCAGGGATAATCTTGTTTCCACCGCTTTCTGGGACGGACACGAAGGATTCTTTCAGGTTTTCATTGTCAATATAGGAGAAATTGACATCGAAGAACTCGATCCCTCCTATTTTTTTAAGCTGCTCTTTCACGCGCCTTCTTCCAACGAGGGTATACTCAAGGATCTCCTGCGCCTGTTCCCTGGTGATATTCTCATCCGGGTAAATGAGTTTCATAAGACCTGAGAAGGTCTTTTTAACGGCGATCACATCACGCTGGTTCAGGTTGTTCCCTAGCTTAAAGAATCTGTTTATGTTGTCGGCGTAGGACCTCTTCCTCATTTCCCTGAAGAATTCTGCAATATAGTCAACTATGAATCCATACCTGTCCGTAAAGTGTTCAGGCCTGAACTTCGGGATTTCCCAGCCAGGGAGGTAATAGTGCATCCTGTCGAAAAAGGCGGTATCGCTGTTCATGGCTTCCGGGAAGGGAGAGAACAGGTGTGAAGTCTTTAATAAGGACTCAATACTCTGGTTGACATTTCCAACAAAAACAATGGAAGCGTTTGCGTTCTTTTGCTCTTTTCCCCTCGCAAAGGAGCCTGAGGCCATATAGTCTTTAAGGATCTGTATTCCGTCCTTGTCTTTGAAACGGATTCCTGCAACCTCGTCAAACGCCACAACGTCCCAGAACCCAACAAGCCCTATCTGTCGGGTGCCCATGTTGTAGAAAAGGTTTGCAACTGTGGTCTGCCCTCCGGACATCAGGATGGTGTTTGGGGATATTTCCTTGTAAACATGAGATTTTCCAGTACTTTTCGGGCCGAGTTCGCAGAGGTTATAATTATTTTCGACAAGAGGAACAAGCCTTTCGAGCATATGCCACTTTGTGGAAGTTTCAAGCTGGGTAGGCTCCATCCCAATGCTTCTCATCAGAACGTCAATCCACTCATCTTTGGTGAAGTTCTTTCTTTCAGCTAGGATCTCCTGGATATTCACGTTTGGGATCTGGATGGGTTTTAAACTAGAGATAATGAATGGCGAAGAAGCTGATTCTGTTGAGTATTCCATCTTGATCATGCACCAGATTCCACCGCCTAGAAGCTTGTCGTATTTTATGACATAATCAGAGTCAATTTCAATGTTTTTGAGCCCAAGGTTGGAGAACTCAGCTTCGTAGATATCTCTCCTTTCATTGAGCATGACCGTGATTTTGTCAATAACCGTATAGTAGCCCGTCTCACGGATCCTTGACTTGATCTTTTCGGCTTCATCTGGCCGGACATAGTTCTGGGACAGGATACTTTTTACTATCTGGATGCCTTCCTGAATCACTTCTTCATCATCGTCAGCGCAGTAAGAGCCGAGAAGATATTCCAGCACATAGACAGGGACGTTATGCCCAACTTTCAGCAATTTTGTAAGGTCTTTTCGTACAACTCTGCCAGGAAAATGCTGGATTAATTTTCTGTCGGTTTCGAGGCTTGCTGTCCCAAGAAATTCTTCGGTCATTTTTATCCTGTCCCAATTACAATATCCCTACACTCTTTTTATCCCGAATTTTTGAGCATAATTTATTTTTCAACTTAGAAGTCATCAAAGTCGCCAATCAGAAGGTCAAGTTCGAATGGAATCCGTGCAACCTCTTTGATTTCGTTTTTATCTCCGTCAATTAATTTGAGGTAGTATGTTTTATTCTCGAGATTGCTTCCAAGAGTAAGCATCACAGTGTACTGTCTTTCTTCGGGCTCGTCGGATTCGTTATTGGCAATAATAATTTTTTCATCACTGACTACTTTTTCCTGCCCACCATTAACATCCCATAGAGAAACTTTTATGGTGCGGGGTTCCATTTTATCAGTAACTTTTTCGGTTTGGAAAATCTTTACTTTAAACTTGTTACTTGTAATCTTTTTCCGGTCGTTTATTACCGAGACATTGACTTTACCGTGCTTGATACCCTTCTTATCAATAGCCTTTTCATTCCGCCTATGGTTATATGTCAGAACTGGAATAACAATTTCCTGAGGAGAAGCTCCTCCGTGCACGAAATTGAGCCCACCTCCCTGAAGCTTGAACCTGAGATCTGCTTTAGGGATATAGGCAAAAAGGGGAGTGTGGTTCTGCCCGAGAATATGGCGCATGTCAAAGCTGTGTATGTTATCCAGTGAATTATCCTGTGCAAGTTCCTGGTCACTCAGGATAAATCTCTTTGTTGTGTCAATTATGCGAGATTTGTCAAATAATGAGGTATCTACTTTATCTACACTTTCCATATTGTCTCTTCTGTAAAGAAAACCGTGATCTGCTGTGACAATGATATTTGTGGTGTTTAAAGTATCACTCAAATGCTTGACAAGTTTCTTGATCTCTTGAATTGTTTCTTCAACGGCACTGAAAACACTATTTTCCGAGGACTGTTTATCCCCAGTTGAATCTATTTTATTGTGGTATATGTAAAGGACTCTTTTTCCCTTGATGAGTTCTCTTGCCTCTTCTCGGCTGTACCTCATGAAGTCTTCATAATTAAATGCAAGTGAATCTTCATATTTACTTTGCAGGATTTTATTCCTTTTTTCAAGCCCCTCAGAACTTACACCGTCTACAAAAATTTCTCTCCCTTTATATTCCAGAGCATTATGAGGAAGCAAACTTGCCATTCCAAGCTTTGTGTATGAGGGTAAAACTCCTGCCATGTAGCTGAGTTCGGGAAGTCCCCAGGTATCTTTGTTGAGGATTTCAAAAAGCTCTGCGGCTGCTTCGTAGCGAAGTGCATCGGAGATTATGACTGCAACTTTACTCCGATCATCCTTTTGCAGGATCTTATTTGCTACATGCTGTTTGTAAAAACTCTTCTGGCTTTCTGCAAGCTCGATCTTCCACTGCCCTTTAAGATCGGATTCAATAAGACTACTCCATTTCAATAACAATTTTCCGAGCAGCTTGTTGGTGTAAAGGTCTTCAACCTGTGGCCTGAGATTCTTCTTAAGGATATCTTTTTCCTGCTCTTTGTCATAGTAATAGTAAAATTTCCTGTAGAGATAATCGATCTGGTAGTAAGTCTCAGCATACGCTTTGAATAACTCGTATAAGCTGGGAGTGTTTTCAAGTGCTTTAGATGCTCTTGGATTTTCATAATAGTTCAGAGAAAATTGGAAGAGCTTAACTGCATGTTCAAGTGCGTTATAGATATTCTCATACTCTGAAAACCAGTGCTTTGTCCGGCGGGTATCGATCCAGGAAAGGTAGTTTTTAAAATCCTCTTCTGTTGAATCTACAGGACTGTTCAGGGATTTGAGTATGTGAACAATTAGAGCTTTGTCAAATGTCTCAACAGCTTCAGCTTCAAGATATGTCTGTGCATCTCTTTTATCCAGTGCTGCCTGCAGGTTCTTTTCCAGATCCTGGCCGTTTTCTGCAAGGATATCTCTTGTGTATTTTTCAAATGTTTTGGAATCCCGTGAGCTGTCCATCCAGTGTTTGAGGAAGATCTGACACTCGTTTTCTTTTCTATTCACATACTGGTCGTAACCTGAAAGGGAAATTCCGGAATACCGCTTCATGTGTGTGATCAGGAAGCTAAGGAAAAGTTTCTTCAGTGTAGGATTCTTTACCGAAAATCCGAAGTCATTTTCAGAAAGTTCCCAGAAATTTTCCTCCAGCCCGAACTTTGATATATTCTCCCAGATAGAATTTTCAGCTTCATCCAAGGATTTAAGCATGATGTCCCTTACAATCTGCTTAAACTCAGGAGCCTGCGTTTTTGAGAAAACAGCCAGCATGCCCAGAATGAACTCTTTTTCGCGCCAGTCTTTCTGGTGGAGCTTCTTTAAAGGCTGAACTCTTTCTTTCTGGTTGCCGAAAAATTTCTCATATTCGGTGAAGAAGTCATCCAGCTCATGTCCATCAATCTCAAATTCGCTCTTGATGTCTGAAATCCGGCTATTTTCGAATCTAGAAGAATATAGCTGGATATCAAAAAGCCAGTTAGATTCGTGTGATCTTTCTTTGTCTGGACAGTAGATTAAATAATTTGATACCATATCTTCAATTTCAAGAAGTTTTTTGGTTTCAAAGTAATTATTGTCAAGGGTATGGAATTTGATGTTGTTTTCTTTCAGAATCTGTATTATTTCTTCAAGCTCTTCTCCGGGAGCATTCTTCTCCTGATCCCAGGCAGTTTTATCCCTGTCGTACCAGAAAACGATTTTTCTTTTCTCATAGTCTTTCAGTTCTGAAGGAGAAAATTTTTTGAGTATACTATTACTGGTTTTTTCTACATTGACCATGAAAATCCATATCCTGCTGTTATTCTGGAAATATTCTGGAAAGGCTTAATTGAGAACTACAGATTTAGATACTTTATTCCTGAAATACTCTTTGATTTTTAAAAGATTTTACTAACTTTGTAAGTTGGTCGGTCGCATATCGCATGCAAATAATACTAGAGTCAAAATAAATTAATTACTACATAACATCATATACTTGTGCTAAAATTGTTAAAAATTGTTGTCTTCTGGACAGGACGTGCTTTTAATGAGAGTTGTACATTTAGAAACAACCATTCTGCAACTACTCTTCAAATATTATTTGTATGATTAAAAGATATATTACAATAGTAAATATTTTAAGGAATGAAGGGTATGAAACTGTTTTTACGGACAATAAAAGATGCCTGTACTACATACTTAATGCCAGAAAGAGAAAAAATCCAGACATTTGAAACCGCAAAACAAAAAGCTGAACAAATATTAATAAATAAAAGCCTTATTTTCCCTTATATTGTCGAATTGGAATCTTTCCCTTTATTCGATCGATCTAAAAAAAGGATTTCTATTAACTATTATTTTACTTCAATAGCAACATATGATAAAGAGACATATGATAAAATATCGAGTCATTATGGAACAATTGTGATAAGAGTCAACAAGAATTGCCTAAATAAAGGGAGCGATTTAATACTATTCTGTATACTTCATGAATATGCTCACGGGATATATGAGTTATTTGAACCATATGTAGTGTTATCTGATAATTGCATGAGAACAAAAGATATAACCCTAAATATGATTGACTATATTTGTTTTAACTCTCCATATTTCGAAAAAAGAAGTGAGAACGATCTCGAAAACAAAAAGAAGACATTTTGTCACACTATAGCACATTATTTAATTGACGGTAATATTCAATTGTCCAAACAAAAAGTTTACCAAGATAAATTAAATCAAGCGTGCGAAATTGTACTACAGAGCTTCAAGGAATCTATAAAAAAGCAAGTAAGGAAAAACCCGATCTGATTGTCATTGGATTCGTTATATTCAGTGGATTCTCTATAAACAATTTACCAACTATACAGCTTTATTTCATATTTACTAATTGTGACGTCGGCATTTTTGTGGCGTATTTGTTTCTGGCGAAGTTAGATTGATTATGGTTTTTAATATCTTTAGTTTGGCATCTTTTATGCGATTATGGCGCATTTACCCTTTTTATGCCTCGTTATGTCCTCATTGTCCCTTTAGGGCTGTTTTTCTTTTACAAACTTATTGTTTTCTAGTTTTGCGGCTTATGAGGCTTTAATGAAGCTTTTGAGATATTTATGTAGTATTACTGATGCTTGAACTCAGGTTTATAATCTAACGAGTTCCCTTTCCTTTACTCCCTACCTTTTCAAAGACTCTTTTTTCCAGAGTTCTGATTTGGTTCCTCGCTTTCCGTGACCTCTTTATCTATAAGTGCCTTCCCTTTAGCCGTCAGGCGGTATTTCTGTTTGTTGTTTGTGGGTTTTTCCGGAATCGTCATTTCAATTAATCTTGCATTGAGGGCAGGGTGGAGATAATTATCTCTGAAGGTAGGTCGATGCTTAATATTCAAAGTACTGCGGAGGTCATAGGGGGATTTTTCTCCGTCTTTAAGTGCCAGTAACAATCTTTGAACCTGGTCATATGACTGGATCGGTGACTGGATCGGTTGATTCACTGGAGTTGGGAGTTTTGAAACTTCATTGAACCCAATCCCATATTTTTTTGTTATTTAGTGCGGTTTTTGCGGTATTAATGCGGTATTAATGCGGTTTTTGCGGTATTAATGCGGTATTATTGTGGCTTGAGCCCAGGATTTATAATGTAGTGGGTTCCCCTTCCCCTACTCCCTATCTTTTCAAAGATTCCTTTCTCAACGAGGTCTTTGAGTTCCATTGTCGCAAGCCGTTCTTTAACTTCACAAATTTCCTGATATTCCTTATTGGTAATCTTTCCCTTCTCCTTTACATGGAGTACAGCCTTAATTTGCCTTTCATTAAGACCAATATTTCTAAGATATTCTTCATTTAAAATCCCTTTTTTGAAAATCACACGAAAGCCCTGATACTCTTCAAAAACCGGCTCAGGAAGCCCTGCTTCTCTGCAGTAATTTTGCATCTTCTCTATTCCACTGCCCCACTGCTCGATTATTCCGGTGTCAAAGAATACTTCTGCTATTCCTTTGTTCCTCAGTTTCGAGGCATGAGGCTTGAAAAGGTCTTCCATTGTAAGACCAAGAGGCAGACCTCCGGGGCTCCATACTATCAGTTCATTTTCATAGATCCGGATCTCAATATGAGCCAGAGCTGTATAGTCCCTGTGGCAAACCGCATTTACAACAGCTTCTCTGATAGCTTCTAACGGGTAGTCCCAGACCTCTTCTCTCTCTGGCTTTCCAGTCATTACGAATTTAACGCTGGTATTCTTCCTGACAAAACCCATGGCTTCTTCTACCTGTTCAAAGAGCGTACCCTCAATCAGCCGGTCGTCAATTACGAGAGTCTGGTCCTTGAACCGTCCACAGTGGATTACAGCCTGGGAGAGAAAACGCCTTCCATCCTTGCAGAACAGGAGTCCTGCGGCCCATGTAGGCTTCCCATCTATTACAAGTTCCATTTTTTTGAGAACCTGGATAGGGTCTTCCTCTTCTCCAAATCCTTTTCTTCCAGATACTCTTGCCTTTCGGATATATCTGCTGACCTTTTCAAGGTCAAGATCTTCAAGGGACTTTCCAGCCGCTGGAAACCTATCCCAGCTCATCCCTGTAGACTGCAGGTGCATCTCTGCAATTTCCTGCGAATTCATACTCCGGTTGCTGTTATTTACCCGTTTGAAGCACCTTCCCCGGACAGATACGGGTTTTATAGGGTATTCAGGGACATTTACCACTACAACCTTCTTTCCCTCAAATTCAAGCACCTCTATTTCAGGGATAAGCTTTGGTTCGGTTTTGTCTGAGACCTGGTTTGCCCATTTAGCCAGAGTTTCTTTTCCAACATCTACTCCGGTGATGTTTCCTTTATCAGAAACCCCTATAAGGATCATTCCACCTTTTGCGTTAGCAAAAGCTACGGCTGATTCTACGGTTCTGTCATCGAATTTTTCTTTGAATTCAAGGGTTTCGGATTCGCCGGATTTGATAAGGGAATGGAAGTTCATATCTTCCCAACCAACCCCTCAAACTTCTTATAATTCTCCACAACCCCATCATCCAGATCAATCTCGATCATCTGATCTGCTTTATTTTTTAGCAGTTCATCATACTTCACGAGCTCATTAATCTTTTTATTAAGTTTAGCAAGTTCTGACTCGGCTTTTCCACTATTCTTAGAATTTTCAGTAATTTCCTTTTCCAGAAGCGATCTCTGAGCATCAAGCTTTGACTCAAAGTCCAGCAAATAATCTATCCTCATTTTCGCCAGAGTAGTTTTATCGTACCTGTGCATGTAAACGAGCGCATTGAAAGCTTTTCCTTTTTCTGAAGAAGTAAAGAGCCAGTAAATCGGCCTTTTCTTATACATTTTCACGTGATCGCTGTAGAAATCTTTCAGGAAATAATTCCGGATAACCTTTTCAGGAGCTTCATTCTTCTTCGAAAGTGCCCCTGCAATAAAGTCCAGGTTTTCAGAGAGCGTTTCCGCTCCAAAAGTAAGCTTCAAAAACTCTTTGAACCTGCCTACGATGTCGTCTGTGTAGTATTCATCGTCCAGAATAGGGATAATATTGTCTTCATCCGGCAGGAAAGTAGCTTCAGGGACTTTTTCTTTAAAATCAGTTAGCTTTTCTCCCTTATTTGCAAGGATCAGCCCTTCCTTTTCAGGTGAATATCGTCCGAACATACAGCCGACAGAATAGGAAATTAATTCTTTTATGGTATCTGTCAGGAGCAGAGCTTCCAGTTCTTCTTTGGTTTTGTTGTTAGCGTAGCGATAATGGGGATTGCATGTTAGAGTGATTTCAGAAAGCGGAACTTCTGGAGTTAGTTCGTCCTGCAAACCGTAGGCTTCTATGAAAATACGGTTGTTCTCTTCCTCCAGCCTCTGTGTTTCAAGAGTTATTTCTTTCCAATAGGCTCTGAGTTTGATGTAGGTTTCACTGAGAGTTGGCTGGTGGAATTCAGGTTGGAGAAGTGGAAGGGTGATGAAGTCCCAGGAGGTTTCGTAGGAGTTCCAGTCAGATTTATGAATTTCAATAATACTTTTAACAACATCTTCATAATCAGAGATATTGCATTTATCTATCACAGGAATTAAAGCAACGTTGCCAACCTGAAAGTTTAATGTAGGATTCATGGTTTTCATAAAAACATGAGAAATTTTGGAGCATAATAATCCGGTTAAAAAATACTTGTTCTGAGAAGATGGGAATAGGGAGGAACCACCAACATCAAATATCGCTTGTGAATCTGAATAACGAACCCCAAAATAAGATGAACTTACAAAAGACCAAGTAATTGATTCCTTGAAATAATGTTCACGATTTTGTGGTCGTGAACGCAGCTTCCCATTTTGATCCGTAAAATTTCTTATTTCATAGCCATCATTTTCCCAGTTTACGATATTTTCATTGTTTCCATACCACTTTCTATAATCTCCACCCTTGTTATAAGGAAACCACTTTCTAGATAAATCATGTTTCCTATTTATACTGAAGCTCGTTTTTTTTGCTGAAACCTCGAACCAATATCGGACAAATATATCGTTGCTACCAGTTTGCAATCCAACTTTAACTGGAGCAATACTTTCAAGTCTCTTATTGTGTTCAAATATATCTGTGATCTTCTCACTTACCCAATAAGCAATCGGGCTCCCCGGAATTTTCTTTAAGTCGGCGGCGGAGGCGCGAGCAAGTCTGTCATTCTGCATAGGAAATTGCTTTGGTTTATTTTCTTCTGTTAAATCCTCATAGTAAACATACGAAAAATGACCCCTAAAGTCAGGTTTCTTTGTTTTGTTCCAGACAGTTGCTGCCGTTCCAAAAGCAATGCCCATCACCATATTTGCCATGTGAACCATACAATCAATTGTTACCTCATCCAGTAAGCGTTCTCTCAGCTTTTCGTATGATGATAGGAACATCCAGCTTTGCATTGTAACCATTGCGTTGTATCCGTGATTAAGGGTTAAATTAAAACCACGCTCAATAAACATTGCAAAACAGTCTGATTTGCTATCTGGATAATTGTCCTGAGCAAATGTTCTCAGCCTGTTATTCATGCCTTTACCACCCATATATGGTGGATTGGCAATGACAACATGATATTTCGGACTTAGGTAATCTGCTTGCTTCAGAGCCTTCATAACGTTTTGATGATTTGCAAGAAGGGATAGGTTACCTGAAAGATTTTTCGATTCCAGCAATTGTAAAAGATCCGATACATTCTTTGCAGCCGGCCTTATAAGAGAACCGAAATTATCGGCTTCTGCAAACTGGGACAGAGTAGCTCTATGAGCATTGGTGAAAAGCTCACTTCCAACTGCATCTATGTAAGCATTAAGTTCTCCCTGCTCAAAAGCAACGTTTTCCAGCATACAGATATTGGGCTGGATCTGCTTTTTGAAAAAGTGGCGGTCTTTGCCCCTTGCCTTCATGGTCAGCGCAAAGCCTGCAAGTTCTCCTGCACGCTTATCGATCTCGATCCCGAAGAGGTTATGGGTCAAGATCAGTTCCGGAATTTCGGAGGGAGCGTAACCTTCTTCTTCGTAAATCGAATACAGCAGATCAAAAGCATAGACAAGCATGTGCCCCGAACCGCAGGCAGGGTCGCATATCCTGATCTCTTCAGGAGAATTGATTTTCAGAAAATCTGTTTCCTGCTGTTCCGGCTTTATGTAATACTCCATCCGGTCAACAAGGCTGGATTCCGGACGGTTGAGCATCCACAGGCGTCCCAGGGAGTTTTCCACAAGATAGCGGACAATCCAGTGGGGGGTGAAAAGCTGGGTAACAGCAGGGATGTTTTCCTTACTAATCTTAATATTTTTCTTCAGGTCGGCAAAGACTTTGTCTTTCTTGGGGGCAATATAGTCCTGGTAGATCCAGCCTATGATTTCAACTTCCTGCCAGTCCTCGTTCGGGATAATTGAGTTCAAGTCGTTCAGGACAGAGCCGGTATGGAGAAGCTTGTCAGGGAAAAGGAGTTCGGTATAGTCTTCGATTTTCTCGAAGAGAAAAGGCATTATTTTGTTCAGATAATTGCAGAGCTTTAGAATCAGGTATTTGTAGAGTTCTTCATCTTTGTTTTCGGCTTTGAGGTCAAGAACTAAATCTCGGTTAAGATTCAGAAAGTCAAGTTTCAGGGCGTTTGTAAGAATGTCGGGTTCGGGTTTATTCGGGTCGGTTGAGGTGAAAACTTTTATCTGGTCCGGAAGGCAGCCGTTCATCTCCATGAACTTGAGAGCTACAAGGCGGTTGAACCAGGCATAAGTTACTTCTTCCATTACCTGTTCGTAGCCTTTTTCCTTGATCTGCTTTACAAGCTGAGAGCGCTGGTTTTTGATTTTTGAATTGAAGACTTTGCCGTTAATGATAACTGAATCGGCATGTTCTTCCACGGCATGGATTTCTTCAGGTAAAATTCCGTAATAGGCTGCCTGGCTTCTTACTTCTGCGTTTAACTTGTCCCGAACCTTGTTTGAGAATTCGATTATTGCTGATTTGTCCATATTTCCAGAACCCGATCTCATTTTTCAACTGGTTGAGAAATTTATATGACTTATAATATTTGATGGGTTTATAAGTTTTTTGAGTTTTGACCTGTTCGGGATCTTTATTTTGATTGATGTGCCTGAAATTCAAATTGAAGGTACGGTTTTTTTGGCGGGGTCGGGCTTTATGCTTATTTTTTTGGAAGTCGCCGGGCTGGACGATATCTTTTATTACCTGAATTGTAATCTACGTGTATGTCCAGGCAGTTTGCGGATAAAATACAACGGATTCTTGAAACCTCTCTGGTCCAGATCAACACGGGGAAAACCAAAAAGGCATTTGAAAACCTTGCAAAAGCCGAAAAGCTTTTAGATAAGGCAAAAAGACCGGACTACCAGTGCTCTATCCTTATGTTGAAAGGGAGAGCTTTTCTTGCCGAACAAAGGAATGAAGAAGCCCTGCAGGAGTTCCAGAAGCTAATGGAATTTTCCGTGCCGCTCTTTCTGGATGCTCCGGAAAACCCTGTCCATCAGTACTATGTCTATAATTCATTTGGTTTTACCATAAAAGCTCTCTCCGAGATAGATAGTGTTTCTAAAATGGAGGAGTACTTTTACAGGGACAAAAAATATTTCGACAAAATTTTTGCCGCTTATGACGAGCTCATTGCCCGGGTCCCGGACAACTCTGAGTATATACAGAACTACCTGAAAGTCCTGGAAAATATCATGACCTATCACCTGGATGCGCAAAAGCTTGAAGAAGAGCCCGTGATTTTCGAAAGAATCGTGCAGAATTACGGGAGATTATTTGAACTGGTTCCCGGAAAACTGGAATTGTTTAAGAAACTGCAGCTGCTGACCGAACAATTTAAAAATTATTGTCTATTATCCAGGAACTTCGAAGCCGCAAACACGGTATTTGGGCAGATAGAAGAAATCTATTCCGGAATCCTCAAAAAAGAACCGGGACACATTCTCGTCTCCGCTCATCTTCTTTTCTTATACGAGACCTCTGCAGACCTGTACACAAAACTTGGGAAAATCGAAAAAGCCGAAGAAAGCTACCTCCAGGCCCTTGATTTCCTCTCCAAAAAACAGCGGGCAAGTCCGGGAAATACTACTTACGTCCGGCAGCAGGGCAAGGTTTACCGGATGCTCGGAAGGGCCTTTTATGAAGCCGGGGACTCTGGAAAAGCAGCTCAATACGCCGGAAAAGCTCTTGAAATTCTCAGAGAATTGGCCGGGAAAAATCCGGAGGACCTGCATTATCAGTATGAAATTTCCGACGACTTTACCGGGCTTGGGAAACTGTTTGAAGACATAGGGGACATAGAACGTGCAAAAGAATGCCATATGCAGGAAATCAATATCTACAGGAATATTCACGAAAGAGACCCCGAAGATGAGGTGAGCGAAGCAAATATAGCCGCAACCCTCGACCGGATCGGACACCTTTACGCAGGAAAAGGGGAAACGGAAACTGCAAAACAGTACTATGAACAGGGCCTTGAAGCCTATGAAAAACTGTCTGAATCCTATCCCGAAGATATCGACCATGAAGTAGGAATTGCAAATACCCTGGGTTACATAGGGAAACAGTATTCGGACCCTGAGCCAGAAACCGCTCTGAAATACTACAAAAAAGCTCTCGGCATCCTTGAAGATGTGGTACAAACGTTCCCGGACGTTCCAGTTTACAAAGAAGATCTCATCCAGACCCTCGGGGACCTTGAATCCCTGGCTTCAGGGCAAAAACAATATGAAAATGCAATCCTGTACCGTGAGCGCATTACAGAACTGAGCCGCCAGCTTGCCAGCGAAAACCCCGAAAACTTAGATTACAAAAAAGAACTCGCCCTTTCCTTCAAACACATGGGGCTGCTTTATGAAAAAGCAGAAAAACCGGAACCTGCAAAACAGCAGTATTCAAAATCAGCCGACGTCTTCAGGCAGGTCCTGCAGAATGAAAACGAAAAAGATCTCATGAAAGGCCTTCTTGCTCTTGACCTCCAGAAGCAAGCAACTATACTCATCCATGAAAAGAATTATGGTCTTGCAAAAGAATACCTGGTCCTTCTCCGCGATTACTATGAAGCCCTGTACGAAAAAGACCCCGAAAAACCGGAAAACTGGAAAGCCGTCTGTGAAATTAGGACCCTTTGCGGGATATTACATAAATCCATGGGAAATTACGACGCAGCTATCCAGATCTACAAATCAGTCTTCTCTGTCCTGAATAAGCATCCAGTATCTGATCCCGATAACCCTGATTACCAGTCAATTATCGGTGTATTATATACCCAGCTGGGAATTGCGTATCATCTGGCAGACGAGTATGATAAATCAAAAGAAGCCTTTGAAAAAAGTATACCCATAAACGTAAAACTGCTTGATGAAGAAACTGAAAATTTCTTACACATGGGAGATATGGCAGTAGCATTTACAGAATATTCAAAGTTACTCACAAGCATGGGCATGAAAAAAGAAGCCGAAGAATACGCTGCAAAAGCAGACGAGATAAAGGAAAAGATAATGAAAAAATTTAGGTTTGATGAATCTACAATGTTTGATGAATCTACAATAGAAGATGGAGACAAAAAAGATCTCTGAGATTCAGACGAACGCAGATTTCAATAAAAAAGGTTCAATAAATTAGTTTCAATAAAATTAAAAAGAGGGTGTAATTCACACCCTTATGTTCTTTTCCTTGAGGATTCCCATCAATTTTTCTCTGAGCTGTGTAATATATTCCTCAACATCTTCTTCGGTTTCCAGCATTTTTCCACATCTGAAAAATGCTATATTGCTGATAACTTCAGTATTTCTCTGAGGGGCCGCCGGAGGAACAATTTTTGTTTCTGCTCCTGTGTCGTGGTCCACAGATTTTGTTGCCGGAGTTCCCGGATTATCTAAAGCCTCAGGTCTTGTCTTATATTCATTCTTCTTCTGCTCTTCCCGGATAGTCTGCCTTTCCCGGTCCATCTGCCTGTAAGCTTCTACCCTCTGAGAATTTATAATCTGAACCTGGCTCTGGACAAGAGCACAGTCCTCAGCATCTTCTATCGTCCTTTCTATCACATTGAAGAGCCTTAGCACTGTTTCCTTGAAATCGTCAGAAAAGATTTCGTCTGAAAGCTCCCTCTCAAGCTCTTTTGTAACAGCATCAAGGTTATCTCTGATCTCTTTTTTCCGGGCAGAAAGGGCATCCTGTATTGCAACTTCTATCCTCTTCTTCAGTACTGGGAGCTGGCGGATCTGAGAGTAGGGTTCTTCCATGTTCAAAATTCTGTTAACTTCTTCAATATCTGCTCTTGTTTCTTTACTGAGGAACTGGATATTTCTGGAGTAATCCCTGTACTTATGGGCAAGCCTCCTGAAGATCTCAACCTGGGAGCCGTTAAAGAAGTTCTTCACAGGCTCTGCATCGGCGTGCAGCTCTTCAAATTCGGTTTTTCGTAAGGCTGCAGCTCTGAAAAAAGATGAAGGGTCTGAGTTTTCTGTCAGTTCTTTCAGGAATTTCCTGTAGGCTTCTATCCGGGCTCTACCAGGGAAGCTCCCTTCTTCTTCATATCTTCCTTCGATTACCTGCAGAGCTGAAAGCTCTTCCCTGAATATTTTCTCTGCAGTTTCGTAGAGTTCGCCTTCTTTTTCCGGCAGGCTCAGTTTTTCGAAAAGGTCGGAAAGGATCTTCTTTACGGTTTTGAGGTCTTCTTCTCCGGTCTTTTCCCTGATTTCTATGACCACTTTGTCAGCTTCATCCCTTCTTGTCAGGTGCTTTGCCGTAGCACTCGCATCATTAAACAGGTACTCGGACTGGTAGCGAAGTTTGATCTCTTCTCTAAGGTAAAGAATTGCCACAAGCCCTGAAATCGTCATTTCTTTCCAGCCATAGGGCTTCTTCATGAAGCGTTCCTTTAAATCGCTTAACAGGACCCTTCCGCTTCTCCCGTACTTCAGCTGGATGTAGTCAAGCATCTCCTTTAATGCAAGCCTGTTTATTTCACTGCCTTCAACTCCGAACCTCTCAAGGTCGTCCGAGCGCAGGACTCTGAGCACTTCGCTATCGTTTTCATAGTCCTTTATAACATATCCGGCTTTGTTGTAAACGTTCTGTATAAGTAAGTCGAGCCCTTCCTTTATGCGCTCTTTAGGGCTGGATTTCTCAGGGATTACTTCCTTGTTGTCAACAAAAACCCTTGAATCCGAGACCCCTTTCTGGACCAGTTCCAGGGCTTTTGCTCTTGCACTGTTAGCATTCTGCTGTTTTGTGGAAAGAATATTCTGGATTTCCACATTGTTCCGGTTTGAGGAGTTTTGCTTGAGATACTTCTCTATTTTCAGGTAAGACCTTATCTGGTCGATCAACTCGTCTTCCGGAAGTATGAAAAGCAAGGTGTCCGTTGAATCTATATTGCTTAAATTCTCGCCGCTCAGGGACTGCTGATTTCCTTTTTTACTGTTATACTGGTCTGAAAGAGGGGTCAGGAATTTGATTGTAAGGTCTGCACCTGTGACAGTCTTCTCCCTGTTATCAATAGCTCTGTTAAACTTGTAGTCCTTATGAGATGCCGGGCAGATCCCCTGTTTCTGCTCATAAAGCATCGTATGGATCTCTTCAAGGATCTGGTGCTCTTCGATTTCTACCCTTTTGATGTCCTTGTTAATCTCTTGCTCCTCATTTGTCAGGAAATAATACTTGTCTTCGGACTTGTTAATCAGGTTCTGGTCTTCGAGTTTCCGCAGGGATTCAACGATTCTTTCTTTCAGTTTGAGCTTATTTTCATCAACTGAGGAAATGGAGAGTACTATCAGGTTGTCAAGGTTAGGCTCAATTTCCGGAATACTCCTGATCATAAACAGGATTTCCAGAAGTTCGCAGTCTTTGTCATTAAGAAAATCGTTCTTCCGGGCATGGGAGATTGTTCTTGCGATAATCGGGTCAAGGAAGCCTTCAATAGTCTCATAGAAAGCATGGAAAGGAATCAGCATCCCTACATTGTTTTCGCAGTAGTTCTCGGTAGACTCTTTAAAGGCGCTGAGCATCGACCTTTCCCCTTTTGCCAGGTGTTTGCCCGTAAACCCTGTTTCTCTGATCCTGTCAAAGACCTTCTGCACAAGGTTGAACTGGTAGGGGACAAAAGGATATACGTTTACAAAGTCATCTTCGTTTTTGTAGACTTTAATTTCAGCCCGGTTTGAAAAAGCAAGCAGATTTCTGAGTATTGTCTGCTTTTCAGCATAGTAAGAAGCCAGAACGTCCCTGTATTCCTCTTTCTTATGCAGAATCCTTTTCTTGATAACCTCGTCCACATTAGCGCTGGTAAGTCCCAGTCTGGTGTTAAAACGTCCCTGAATCTTGGAAAAGTCGTAACTTTTCACGTGTTCCTTTGTAACAGTATCAATATCAGCCTGTGAAGTGACTGCAACCCAGGCTTTTCCCCTTAGTTTAGTCCCAAGTTCTTCCACAATGGTCTGGAGGTTGAGCATCAGCTCGCTGTTTTCTCCTATATACTGTCCCACTTCGTCCACCAGGAAAATTATCTGATGGTCTTTTCCTTTCGATTTGCAGTACTTATCGAGCTTATTTGCAAATTTCTCAACGCTAAAAGTATAGCCTGCTCCATCGTTTTCAAACAGCCTGGTAGCAGCTTCCTTACTCATGTGGCCACAGTTTTCGAGAGCTTCTATAATATCGTCCTGCTCAAAACTATAGGTAACTCTTCTTTCTTCCCATGGATCTCCGTTTATGAGCTCGAATTGGGTTTTAAATGCTTCATAAAGCCCTTTTTCTTCAAGGTCTTCTTCAAGGTCTGCGATCCAGAAAACATCCCCCAGGTACCCTCTCATATCATTGAAAGCCCTCATGAAGATATTTACAATCTGTTCGTCGCCTTTGTTTGCAGTGTTTGCTTTGGAATCAATATTAAAGAGAATAACATCTTTGGTGCCTGTAGTAACGGCTTTTTCGATATTGGCAAAAATAGCGGGGTCTGTTATTTTTTCCCTGAAAAATTCGAGTGCCGTTTTCCCATGAACTTCCCTATTTGCCAGTAAATATGAAAGGATCTTGAGGAAATGTGATTTTCCTGAACCGAAGAACCCTGAGATCCAGACTCCTATTCTGTCTGTGGGTTCTTCAAGTGCTGCAGCATAATTTCTGAAAAATGTATCAAAATGCTTTCTGGACTCCCCTGTTACCACATACTCATCAAGTTCGGTATAGACGCTCCTTTCGTCTTCCTGATCAACCTTTATTACCCCGTTGATATCTCTTCGGATATCTTTTTCGAATAAATCTTCTATTTTTATTTCTGTGGCTGTCATGTTTAGCACTCTGAATAAATATTAGTTTGAATTGAGTTTCTATGTGAGTTAAATTTAAGATTCTGGATGTTATCTGAAAACCTGAAACTCTCCATAGAGTAGTCCCGAACAAATTTCTAAAATTTACATTGCCTCTGGCATCAAGCGGAAAGCTCTGTAGTAGTTCTTGCTTTTGAATTCTCCAAATAAGCTCAGGTCAAGCCCGCTGAATTTTCCAGGATAAAACATCACAAGAGGCTTTTTACCTGTAACGGAATGAAGGTTATTAAGGACAGAATGAGCTCTGACCATTGGCCAGGCATTTCCCACTCCTGTCAGGAAAATAATATCATAGTTTCCCTGAAGTATCTCGGAGATTTCTTTCTTTGTAGCATCCTGGTTAAGAATAAGTCTTATCTTCTCAAGTAAGGCGTCTGAACCCTTTTTCCTTTCAAACTGGGTTATTTTTTCATCACTAAGCTTCTGACTTAGTATTTTGAGACACAGATCGTACAGGTTAATCTCAATTATTTTAAGAGAATATTTGGTCTCAAAGCCTGTAACCATCTTTTCAATTGTGTCTCTGACTAGAAGCTCTTTATCAGGCTCATAATCAAATATCCAGTATGGGATTTCATTTCCCAATCCTTTACATTCCAGAAAATCCGTTGTTTTTATCTTTTCTTTAAAGAGTTCCAGACGCTCTTCAAGTTTCATAAATTTAGAATACAGCACTATCTATAAATCGGTTATTATTTTCAGCCAGTACTGTATTATCTTTTTTAAGCTTCTGAGTCAAAAGTCTCAGTAAGCTGTTTTAATAGATTAATGTTCAATGCAGGTGCAAGTAATGGCATCTGCACCAACCCACCTGTTCCTCATGCAACTGATAACTACATGCATACAGGTGACGGTTTTTTCTCTCAGAGCTTCATCAATTGTACACATTCTATCGAAAAATTTCTGGCACTTTGGAAAGGAAGCAGTCCCATGGGTGGAATATACATTCTTTCAATATTTACAAATAATTTAATTCAAATTCTTTATAGAATGTCTATATGTGTAAACTGCAAACCCTACTTATATTTAAGAAAGTATTTGTTAGTGTGGACGGGTGTAGAGCAGGTCGTTTTCAATTGCACTTCTAGTTCGAGAGAAGAGATTCGAATATCTGAACTCCTTCGCGATAAACAGTCTTTTGGAAGCTTATGGTTCAGTTTTTATACAGAATGCTGATTCAAAGGCATCTGAGAAAATAGTTCAGAATGGATTAAAATAAATAACTAAAAGAGAGTTTAAATGCGAGGGGTGGGATTCAAACACACGAAATCCTTCGATAACAGATCTTAAGTCCGTTGCTTAAGAGATTAATCTTGCCACAACTCACAAGAAGCTTTATAAATCATAGAATTAATCAAAAAAATTAAGTGCGAGAGGTGCGATTCGAACGCACGAACTCCTACAAGACTGGACTCTGAATCCAGCGCCTTTGACCTGGCTGGGCAACTCTCGCACGATGTGGCTTATGTTCAGCAGCACATAGTAGTGCTCTTTGTTCTTATACTTTTTCCTTGAAAGCCTTCTCGGAAGGTGAAAAAACCCGATAACTTCTAATATATATTTATTTCATATGAGTCCTCTCAATCATAGAGGAGAAATATAGAGGAGAAATTGATGAAATTTTATCTCATCAATTTCAGGATAAGGGCTTTCTGCGCGTGAAGGCGGTTTTCTGCCTCTTCGAAGATCACGGAGTTTGGGCCGTCCATAACTTCGTCCGTGATTTCAAGGCCTCTCCTGGCAGGAAGGCAGTGCATTACTATTACATCCGGTTTTGCGACTCCGAGGAGTTCGGTGTTGACCTGGAAAGAACCAAAATCTTTCAGGCGCTTTTCCTGCTCTGCTTCGTCCCCCATGGAGACCCAGACATCAGTATAGATTATATCTGCGTCTTTTGCGGCAGTTTTGGGGTCATCTGTTATTGAGAATTTGCCTCCCAGGGCTTTCGCTTTCTCGAGGAACTCGGCTCCGGGTTCGTAACCTTCAGGGCAGGCAATGACAAACTCCATTCCCATGATTGCAGAGCCCAGGAGGGCGGAATTGCAGACATTGTTCCCGTCTCCTATCCAGGCGAACTTCAGGCCTTCAAACCTGTTTTTATATTCCATGATGGTCATGAAATCGCCAAGGATCTGGCATGGGTGTTCCCGGTCCGAGAGGGCATTTATCACGGGTATGGTCGAGAATCTGGCAAGCTTTTCCACGGTGTCGTGGCTCATAACCCTTGCCATGATCCCGTGCAGGTATCCGGAAAGGGTCCTCGCTGTATCTTCAATTGTCTCGCCTCTTCCTACCTGGATATCCCTGGAGTTAAGGTAAAGGGCGTGTCCTCCGAAATCGCTCATTGCAACCTCAAAGGATACCCTCGTCCTTGTAGAGGATTTTTCGAAAATCATTCCAAGGCTTTTGTGCTTCAGGTACTCGGTAGGTTCTCCTGCCTTACGTTTTTTCTTCAGGTCCGCTGCCGATTCAAGGAGTTCGTATATCTCCTCCCTGGACAGGTCAGTTATAGAAAGTACATCTCTCTTCATCGTCTCAAATCCCGACTTCTTTACGGCTGAGTTTAAACTTCTGGCTGAAACCAAACTTTAAATCTGGGCTTTATTTCCAGGCTCTGTTTTATTTCCAGGCTTTATTATTACTGCATAGTACTTATTTACACATATTTAGATGCGGCACTTATGTATAGTTTTTAACAATCAGCCTCTAAGTTCTTTCATATGGTCTATTCTTTTCTGGATAAGACTCGCTGTGCCTATATCTCTCCTGAAGAAAAGTTCACCCTGAATATTTTCAAGAGCATTCTGAGCGACTTTCTCTGCAGCCTCTATTGTTTCTGCACACCCGACAACAGCAACGGCGCGGGAAGCAGTGGTGTAAATTTTCCCTTCTTTTTCATACACACTTGCATAGTAAACTGAAGCTTCCCCTATATCTCCTACAATTACTTCGCTGTCTTTTTTCGGGTTATCCGGGTAGCCTGCAGGAACTGCGTATTTGCAGACCGTAGCTTTCCTGCTGAACTTCACAGGCAGGTCGCCAAGGGTTCCTTTTGTCACGGCAGACATTATTTCTATAAAATCGGTCTCTATAAGGGGGATAACGTTCATGGCTTCAGGGTCTCCGAACCTGGCATTGAACTCCACGACTTTGGGGCCTCTGGATGTAAGGATAAACTGCCCGTAAAGAATCCCCTGGTACCCTGTTCCGGTTTCCTCACAAAGGGCTGTTACTGTATGCTGCATAATCTTTTTTGCCTTACCGATATCTTCCGGAAGCATGAAAGGAAGGATCTCTCCTGCATCTGTGTAAGAGCCCATGCCGCCAGTATTTGGCCCGAGGTCCCCTTCATAAGCCCTCTTATGGTCCTGCACTGCAGGGAAAAAGGCAAGGTTCTTTCCGTCAACAAAAGCCTGGAGGGTAAATTCTTCTCCTATGAAACGCTCCTCAATAACAACGGGTCCCTTTTCCAGAAGCTCGCTTGTGTATTCCCTGGCAGCTTTGATGTCAGGTAGCTGGTCGCCCATGACTTTTACACCTTTGCCACCTGTAAGTCCCGAGGGCTTAACTGCAACGTCACCAAGTTTTTCAATGAAAGCGTGTGCAGGAGCTTCTTCCGTAAAAACCTCATAGGCAGGGCAGCCTTCGATCCCGTATTTCTTCATGAAATTTCTTGCCCATGCCTTGTCAAATTCAATAACAGCACAGGCCTTTTTAGGTCCTACAACGGGAATTCCGGCATCCCAGAGGGCATCTGCAACTCCTGCTGCAAGGGGAGCTTCAGGCCCCACAAAAGCCATTTCTATCTTTCTGGCTTTTGCATATTCGACAACTTTTTCAACCTCTGTTTCTTTTTCGAGCAGGAAATCCTCACAGAGGGCGGCAATTCCCGGATTTTTCTTTGCCATTAACGCATAAAGGATGGGGTTATGCTTGCTTTTCTTAATTCCTTCGGCAATGGCGTGTTCCCTTCCGCCGCCGCCGATAAGCAAAATTTTCATTTTCATTCTCCTTGTTCAAAAAAATTTATTTTTCAATTGAAATTTGTTCTCAATACCTTTGAGGAAATATCGTGAAAAAAAAGGTAATGGATTATGGAACTCACAAGACCTTTCTTTCAATTTAAAAATATTTTCATTTTTATAAATGATATTTTTAGCCAGCAACACAATAAAGGATTTCCTAATTCTCTATTTCTTTTGATAAATATCTTCTCATTGTTAAGCTTCTTATTTATATAAAAATCCTGCAAGTTTTAATTTCTCTTTAGAGTTCTGTTTTTTATCTTCTTTAATAACTTTCTCTTAATACTTTTTATCAGTTTAGAATTGGAATAATCACACTTTAAGATTATCAACTGAAAGCAAAAGTAGAAACATTCCAAGTATCTATAAAAACATAAAATCTAATTTATCTGAGATCTACTAAATATAAAAAATGAACCAGATTCTTCAAAAGGTGACATCTATGAATCAAAATCCGTATGGGATCTTCCAGAACGAATGCCCGGAAGTTGCAGCACGTTTTAACGACCTCATTGAAGCGCAAAAGGCTTTAAAAGGTCTCGATGCTAAATCAAAGCAGCTAATCAACATCGCTATCCAGACAGCTAACCGAAACCCAAGAGGTGTGCAGATGCATGCCATGATGGCAAAGAACGAAGGCGCAACTCGCGATGAAATTGTCGGCGCTGTGGTATTAAACCTTCATCATTCCGGTTTTGCATCAGTTCTTGACTGCCTGCCTGCTGCAATAAAAGGTTTTGAAGGTGAATTTTAAATGTTATTATTATTATTATTATTATTATTATTATTATTATTATTATTATTATTATTATTATTATTATTATTATTATTATTGTAATATTACAATATTACAATATTACAATATTATTACAATATTACAATATTATTACAATATTACAATATTACAATATTATTATAATATTACAATATTATTATAATATTACAATATTATTACTGTTATTATTATTTCAATTTATAAGGATCCTAATTTTATTAAATAGAGATTCAGGAAAGTGCTACTGCACTTTCTTTATTTTAACAGGTCGCTTGCACTTACAAGAGGCACAAGTTCGACATCTGCTTCTTTCAGTTTTTCCCCTGCCCCTTCTTCTCTGTCCACTACTGTGATAACGTATTTTAAACTGGCTCCTGCTTCTCTGACAACCTCGATCGCATCTCTCACCGAGCCCCCGCTGGTTGTTACGTCTTCAAGCATTACAAGCCTGTCCTCGGGTTTCAGGTCTCCAACAAACCTGCTTTTTGTGCCGTAGTCCTTGACGGATTTTCTCACAATCAGAAGTGGGAGTTCAGTCTCCAGGGAAACAGCGGTTGCCAGAGGGACTCCTCCGAGTTCCACACCTGCAACTGTATCCACATCCATTTCTTTTATCCTGAGGGCTGCCTGCCTGGCAATTATTTTCAGGGTTTTCGGGTCCGTGCTGGCTTTCTTGATGTCTATATAATACTTGCTTTTCTTTCCCGAAGCAAGTGTGAAGTCCCCGTAACGGACAGCTCCGCAGGCTTTCAGGGCTGCGATAAGTTCCTGTTTCTGTTGTTCAAAATTATTTCCTGTTTCTGAATTTGTTTTGCTCATTTTCTCACCGGTATTTGCAGCCTTATTAATGCTATATGTGTTTTCTTAGATTTTTCCTGTAAGGATATTATTAAATTCCCCGGAAATTTTCACCACGGTTCTTTCTTTACACCTATAAAATATCCGATTATGTTTGTCGTAAGATGCAGGAGAGGCGTTATTATAATAACTGTAAGCATAATTCCCGGGGTGAAATTGCTCAGGAACCACTCAGGGGCAGCAAGGTATGTAAATACCCAGGCTCCGACCACAAAGTCAAGCTGGTCCACGAGAGGCAGTGACGCTCCCCTTTTCAGTCCCATTCTGCGTTTGAAAAAGCTCTTGAACATGTCCCCGAAAAGCGCACCTGAAGCAAGGGCAAGCACAACTATCAACGAACTTGTATAATCCGGGCCGAATCCGGGCATTTCGATTCCCAGTATCTCAAACCCTCTGAAACTCAGCCATACCTCAACACAGCCTGCAAGAAACCCGCAAAATATGCCTGAAAAGAGCCCTCTATATGTCTTTCCGTCTCCGAGGATCCTTCTCCCGTCTTTATATGTCCTGCCTCCATCAATCGGTTTTCCGCCCCCGAAAACAGCTGCGAAGGGATTGGAAAGGTAAGCAGGGATCATCAGCCAGAACGCTTTGATTATCAGCTCTATCGTGGTATCATCTCTTTAATTCCTTGTTACTTTTTTCCGGGGCAGAAGTTAATCCTTCCCACACCCTTATCCATCTTATTTTTTTCTTCATAGCCAGCAAAAGATGGAGTAATTAAACTCTCGCTGTTTTCTTCAGAAATCCTTTATTTTCATGTATGTTTAAATAATGGGCTTAAGTAAATATTATCCCTATTTAATTGTATTTATTTTATTAAGTTGTATATTTTATTCACACTCTCAAGGTTTTTTATGAAAAGACTGAATGATATTCTTACACTGCGAAACACTCTATTTGCTACAGTCTCGGTGCTGACCCTGCTTGCCGCCCTGATCACGATGGGGCTTTTAACCCCTTTTATCGTCAGGCTCGGTACAGGAGAAGAAATTCTTCTTGATGCCGCTTATTTTAATTTGCGGGCAGCTCTGCCCACTCTTGCCCTTGTAATGCTGCTCACCCTCTGCCTCCTCATAAAGAGTGCAGGGAAAAAGGCAGGCCTCCTGGTATTTGGGCTGGGAATTGCAGGGTCCGCATTTTCGGCTGCATTTTCCCTGTTTTCCAGTCTGCCTGTTAATATTTCTTTTCCGGTCCTTATAGCGGCATTTTTTGCAGTTGTATACAGACTTCTTTCTTTAAAGGAAAAAAGCCTGAAAGGAATTCTCCGGAAAGCAGGGCCTCATATTATCCACCTGGGGGCAGTCCTGCTCCTTGTCGGGATCATATTCAGCACAAATATGAACCTTGAGGATTCTGCAGTGGTACCTGTCGGAGAAATGGCTACTTTTAAGCCTATGGGTTACAGCGTCCTTATCACTGATATAATATCCGGGGTCGAAGGGGAACCCTATGGCGGTCATTCTGGTTCTTCTTACGTAAGCACGATTTATTTTGATGTGTACAGATGGGGGCAGCCTTTTGACAGCGGGCAGGTAAGGTATATAAGCGACTTTAAATGGCAGCAGTCCTACACCGAGACCTATATCCGCAGGGGGCTTCTGGAAGAACTTTTTATCGCCCCTAAATCCATAGACACGGAAGCACGGGCCGTGGAACTTTACATTCGAAAGGTGCCTTTTATGAGCTCTCTCTGGGGAGGGTTTTATCTGATGGTGCTGGGAGTTCTGATCCTTTTCATTTCGGGTTCTCTGGAAGGGGAAAAAGCACTCCAGAAAATGAGCTTTGCGGAAACTGTCCTTTCGAAAGAGCTTCCTGAGGAAATAAAAACGAGAACTGAAAAATGAAATTAAATAGAACCGGGCTGGTAAAACAATGCATGACACGGGTGTGCAGATGGTGATTGTATGAATACTGGAATGGGGCTCATCTGGATAGCCGGAGCTTCAGGGCTGCTTGCTTTTTTTACTTCCCTGCTTTACTTCTTGAAGCAGGATAAAAAATTTATGATCCTCTCACAAAAACTGGAATTTGCAGCAGGAGCAGGAATAATCATTGCGATATCCCTGCTTGTTTATCACTTAGTTGGGGTTGATACCGAATACGGTTATGTTTTTCAACACTCCAGCGCTGACCTCGCCTTGAAGTACAGGTTCTCAGCACTCTGGGCAGGTCAGGAAGGGTCTTTTCTGGTCTGGACAGGCTTTATCTTCATAATGATTGCAGCCACGCGTTTCACACGAGCAGGAAAAGTACTCGGAGAGACGGAGCTTTTTGCACTTATGAAGTCAGTTTCCCTATTTGTAGCTTCTGCATTTTTGCTTCTTCTGGTATTGAAAAATCCTTTCTCAATGTATTATCTAACATGGGCAGGAGTGCCTGAAGTTACAAACTGGAATCTGTTTGCAGAGCCTTTTGTTGCTTCTTACGGACAGGGCATGAACCCTTTGCTCAGGAACTTCTGGATGGCCATACACCCCCCTCTTCTGTTCCTTGGCTATGCAGCTTTTACCCTTCCTTTTGCTGCTGCAATTTCAGGTCTTATCCTCAGGGACAGCAGGTGGCAGGAATTTGCAACCGGATGGATGCGTGTTTCCTGGTTCTTCCTTACAATGGGGATAGGTTCTGGAGCCTTCTGGGCGTATGAGGTACTTGGCTGGGGTGCCTGGTACTGGACCTGGGATCCGGTCGAGACTTCCTCGCTTATCCCCTGGCTTACAGCAACGGCTTATCTGCATGCAAAATTACGGTTCCGCAATGATGAGTACGGCTTCATGCTCCCTATGCTTGCCCTTGTTTCTTTTATTCTGGTAATTTTCTCGACTTTTGTCACAAGAAGCGGGCTGTGGGTATCTGTCCATTCATGGCAGGACTTCACAGCAGAAGGGATGGTTATTGCTCTATTCCTGATTATTATAGCGGGTTCAAGCACAATTCTTCTGGTCAGAAAGTATTTCAGTGAGGATTAAATAAGCAGCCCAGGTAATGTATTGTGAGGAAATTCTCTGGGAAGCAAGTTCACTTGAAAATAAAGGAGATTAATTGAGAAGTGAAGCATATTAATCGAAATCAAAAAAATTAATTGAAAAGTAACTGGAATTGATTGAACATTAAAGCAAATTGATTGAGAATCAAAGCAATAATTGAAAACCAAAGCAGTTAATTGAAAATCAAAGCAATAATTGAAAATTAACTGAAATTAACCCTGGAAAAGATTCCTTAAATTTTGGCTTCATGAAGCTCTTTATTGAGTTTTCTCCCTTTTACAGATCTTTAATTTTTTAACTCTTTTAAGTTTTTTAACTTTATCCCAATTGGGCGCTTTCAGGATAAGACCTCTTAAAGATCGAGAAGAATGTTTCAGATTCACCCGTTTTTCTGGCTAATTGTCTGGTCTGTCTGAAACCGGGATATAAACATTTCTAAATTATCTTTGACGTTTTATTGTCAGGATTTTTGCCTGCAATTTCTTTTATCAGTGCAATTATAATATTTTTGTTGTGATGCCTTCAGGTTTTTATCCGGGTCATGGGATTATTATGTTTCATATAATTAATTATTTTTTCATAAGTTCTAATGTCAGGTGTAGTTGAAAGTTTTTCAATTCCTTTTTAATATATACAACTTTAAATAGTATGAGTACATTATTAAATGTTGGAAATGAATAACCTTCTAATTATATACGTATACAGGTTTAATTACTGAACCGGTACGTATTTTCCCATCAATTTCACAAAACGGTTCTCTGGTGGTCGGTTATGAAAATGTACTGTATTTGTTTTTAATAACCGGTTGTTGGACTTAAAACGTAAACAATCCGCTCGATTGTGAAAAAACGCTTTTTATTTCATTCAAAGTTTTAAAACGGGATAGACTACCATATAAATATTTATATGGAGTAAAACTTTTGAAGTCGGAATTAGCTTTAACAGGTGATTATGAAAGCTACCTTTTAAGGTCTGAATTATAATTGCCTCCAAATTCTTTAACTGACAAAATAAATTATAAAATAGACTATGAAGGGGTTATCATGAAAGACTATGAAGTAAAAGTGCTGGACGAAAACGACCACATTTTTATTGAAACGTTACGAAATCTCGGGATGTCGAGAAACGTTGCCACAACTATGGCATATCTTATGAATGTTGACGAAGCTTCATCCCGTGAAATTGAAATCAGTACCGGACTGAGACAGCCTGAAGTCAGTCTCGCTATGAGGCTCATGCGCAATCAGTCTTGGGTCAACGTACGCTCGGAAAAGAAACCCGGTAAAGGGCGCCCAATAAAGATATATTCCCTTGCAGCCCCTGTTGATGAGATCATAAGCTATTATGAAGATAAAATCTACAAGGAATCTCAGGCAACGATCTCAGCAATTAAAAAACTGAAGGTTATGAGCAAAAAGGTGCCTCTTACTCCCAAGTAAGTAACTCAAAAGGGTTAGTCCATAATGGCTGACAGCCCTTTCGGGAATTCACCATTATGGAAATCAAATCCTTCCATAATATATTTATTTAATTTTTCTTCTTTCTGTTTTCCCATGATATTCAGTTTTTTCGTATCTTTCAAGTTCTTTTCTTTAATTTCTTAGATTTCTTCTCTTTGCTTTCTTAAATCATTCTTTATTTTCTTATACCCTTCTCTCTACTTTCTTAGATCCTTTCCTTTGTTTTTTAAACTCTCTTCTTTAATTTATCATGTCCTATTTATTATGTTCTTTCCTTCACTTTCCAGGGTTTTCTTACAGATGTTCTCGATATGGTTCTCATCGGTATTTTTCCTGGTTACCGAGATTATTGATTCCACTAATAAAGTCGATAACGCGTGGTTGGATCTAATGTTAAATCTAAAACCTGAAGCTGAAAGGCCCACATTGTTAATGACTGCTATAAAAGGAAGACCTCGCAGAAAATTGATCTCACAGAAAACTGATATTGCGAAAGTAAACTTAGAAAAGTAACTTTGTAGAAAATTGATCTTGCAGAAATAATCTTGCAGAAATAATCTTACAGAAAATAATCTTACAGAAAATAATCTTACAGAAAATAATCTTACAGAAATAACCTCAAAGAAATACTCTTACAGAAATAACCTCAAAGAAATAACCTCAAAGAAATACTCTTACAGAAATAACCTCAAAGAAATAACCTCAAAAAAATAACCTTGCAGAAAAATAACCTTTAAAATCTCTCTAAAAAGGGGGAAAAATAAGTCTCAATAAAGAAGGGGCACTGCCCTTAAGGGCAGATCATCCACCTGTTACAACTTTTAATATCGTTAGTTTATCAGAACCTATAGCCCCATCAAGGGGAACAGCATTCCCTCCATTTAATACAAGTACTGTTTCCTGATTTATGTTCAGCTCATCAAGCAGGTCTTCGTAGGTGGCTGTTTCAGCCACTTCTACGGTCTGCTCGACAATCTCTCCAGCTTGAATAGTTATGTGTACTTTTTTACTCACTCTAGTGTTCCACCGCCGCTTACCTGAATTTCGTCTACGATTTCCTTTATTAACTTCTGCTCCAGTTCATATTCTTTTCTAACGCCTTTCCTTTCTGCATTTCTTTTCTGGAACTTTCCTGTCATGGTTAAATCTCCTTACGATTTTTCAGGTTGCAACTTAGTGGGTATAATCTCTTCCAACAAACTCTCTTGTCTTTTCGAGATGTATATCCAATAATTATAATGATCTTTTGTTTTAATTAAGCTTTTGGTTAACGAACTTTTAGGTTAACATTGTCTTGTTTTCATATCACATTGGCGTATTTCTTCCTTACTTCTTAATATTTTTATCTGTTAACAATGCAACTGATTACGTTTGAATGATTAACCTTCTATGCACAAAACTTTCTATTCTCTCTAATAACTAATAATATTTGATCCGGAACAGGTTATCTTATTAAAAGCTGACATTTATTGTGATATCTTTAATTGTTTATGACCTGAATATCCCTGCTTATTAATCTTAGTGGATAAATCCGGACAAAAAGCACACAAATCAAAGAAAAAAGTTAAATGATAATTGGAAAACTAAGGAAAAAAGATTTGATCATAAACATGGTCAATAAAATTATACACCAGCCGGGATTCGAACCCGGGTTCGAGCGTTGGCAACGCCCGGTGATGACCGCTACACTACTGATGTTCCCTGTTTTTTGGTGCCCAGACCCGGATTCGAACCGGGGACAACTGCCTCTTCAGGGCAGCGCTCTCCCACTGAGCTACCTGGGCAGGCAGATATGGCAGTAACGTGATAAATGCAGGTTCACTGCCTGATTAATATTATTTAATATGGGCCCGCTGAGATTCGAACTCAGGACCTCCGCCATGTCAAGGCGACGTCATAACCGTCTAGACCACGAGCCCTATGTGATGTCTTATATTCCCTATAACAAGATACATACTTGAAATAAGGATAACTAAAAAAGTTATACACCAGCCGGGATTCGAACCCGGGTTCGAGCGTTGGCAACGCCCGGTGATGACCGCTACACTACTGATGTTCCCTGTTTTTTTGGTGCCCAGACCCGGATTCGAACCGGGGACAACTGCCTCTTCAGGGCAGCGCTCTCCCACTGAGCTACCTGGGCAGGCAGATCTAATACTGCAGGTTCCTCTTCAAGAACATATCTTAAAAGAACTGGCAGTATTTTCGTTTTTCGCTTCCCAGAAAAAACTCTGGAAAGGTCCTGACTGTTTTTTCTAAATTCTTAAGTGGGCCCGCTGAGATTCGAACTCAGGACCTCCGCCATGTCAAGGCGACGTCATAACCGTCTAGACCACGAGCCCTCTACAATGTGTATTGCTTCCGTTTCTCGCACGGAAGTGCAACACCATAGTACGCATCATCATTTATATAAGTTTTGGGTGGTTCAGGCTTTTTTTGCTGGATAGAGTCCTGATAAAGCAAAATATCTTGCACTGTTTTGTAACCGATTTATCCATCGATGTGAAGAATGCTAAAAATTAATGCAAGAAAGCGTTGAAAATACAACTGTTTAATAAAGGTAAATGGAGAGCCGGGCAGAGAGCTATTTTATGAAAAACTCAATAATAGGGACGGCTAATTATCTGTTTCTCCATATTCACCGGGGGAATTTCCAATATCTTTAAACGGAACAACCAGGCTAAAATGTGGCAGCATGAATGATAATAGGCCAGAAAGTGACAGGCCAAATATTGAAAGATTAAACATTGAAAGATCGGATACTTATAGATCAGACAGTGATAAATCATACACTAAAAGACTGGATACTGATAAGCCTTACAGTATTATTACTGTCCCAATGGGTCATTCAAACTCTTACCTTATAGTTACAGGAGGTTAGGGAATTCTTGTGGATGCGGGACACCCTGGCAAAATCAAGAACCTCCAAATTGCTCTTGAAAGAAACCACATTAATTTTACCGATATAGTTCTGGTAGTCCTCACCCACACTCATTATGATCATGTGAGTTGCCTTGCCGAAATAAAAGAAAAGAGCGGGGCAAAAATTCTTGTTCATGCAGAGGAAAAAGAATGCCTGGAAAAGGGTACAACTCCCTTTCCTGAGGGCACTTTATGGTTCTCAAGAATCATTTCCCGGATAGGAAACACCTTCATGTTATCAAAGTCAAGATACAAGCCTGTGAGTTCTGATATTGTTGTAAATGATAAATATGATCTGGACAGGTATGTCCCTCACGCAAAAATCATCTCAACTCCAGGCCATACTGCAGGCTCTATCAGTCTTGTTATTAAAAATGAGGTTGCATTCGTTGGTGATACTCTTTTTAATGTCATCCCAGGGACAATTTTCCCTCCTTTTGCAGATGATGTACCTAAACTTTTAAAGAGCTGGGAGTTATTGATTGATTCGGGGTGCAGGACATTTTATCCAGGTCATGGCAGACCTTTAACTTTCAAGAAATTGAAAGATTCCTATGGGAAAATTATTAAAAAATGAACTGGCACCCGGCACCCTTATTTATATTTATATTTATATTTATATTTATATTTATATTTATATTTATAGCTTAATTAACCGGGCAGTGTATTAGAAATTAAAAAACGAAGCCTTTTCTTCTTACCCTTTAGATTCTTCTTATTCTGATTTTGTTCACCTTTTAATTCTGCTCATTCTTCTAATATAGTGCTTCGATTTCCTGAGTATCATCAGTTTTCCGAATAAACACCAATTTTCCCATCTGGCTGAATACACTCCCATGTACTCTGCATCCAGTTAACCTGTCTCTAAATGAATGGTAAATAGATGGCATCATTCCATCTAAAATATGATGAATACGTTATCTGCGCTGAGGGTAACATGAACGGAGCATCTGCTAATATAGAAGAACACAGGACTATCCTGGAAATTCAGGCAAAAATTGATGCCGGAGAAGCCGTAGTCTTTACAGCTGAAGAAATCAGCTCCAGGATCAGGGCAGGAGAAGAAATAGGGCTCGAAGATGTCGATGTTGTAACCACCGCCACCCGCGGAATCATGAGCGGAACTTATGCAGTTTTCTCATTCAAAGTCTCAGAACCTGACTCTTTTATAAAAGCTTCTGAAGTTTTTCTGAACGGTGTGCCGGCAGTTGTTGGGCCGTGCCCCAACGAAAGGCTCGGTGTCCTTGACATTATAGTACTCGGGACAGCTCACAGTGTCTCAGATCCCCGTTACGGAGGTGGGCATCTTTTCCGGGACATGGTTGAAGGAAAAATCATTCGCGTTGACGTAACCACAAATGAAGGCAAGTGTTTCTCCGTAGATACCTGCCTTTCTGAAATCCCATTTGCACGTCTTTATGCAACCAGACATGCATTTAAAAATTACAGAGCGTTTGTAAATCCCGGTAAGGACCCTATCAACACTATTTTCCATGCCCTGCCTTTTGAAGGGGAGTTCAGGGAGATGACTTTCTGCGGTTGCGGAGAGTTGAACCCCATTGAAAACGACCCCGGACTCGAGACAATAGGGATCGGGACAAGAGTTCTGATCAACGGGGCTGAAGGTTTTGTCACAGGCCAGGGCACTCGCAGCGTTCCTGATAACCCCAACCTTACCGGTTTTGCGGATCTTCATGATATGGTCCCTGAGTACATGGGAGGCTTTGTAACTTCTGGAGGCCCTGAAATTATCAATACGTGGGCTGTCCCTATCCCTGTACTTTCCAGGAGTATGCTGGAAAATATCCTTAAACTGGACAGCCAGATCCCGCTCAAACTGGTGGACGTAGCGGGCAGGATTCCCCTTTGCGATATAACATACGGGGACGTCTGGGATAACGCAGACCTGAGAGTAAAGTACGATCCAGGAAAATGTATTAACTGCAAGGTTTGCCCTGTGGCTGAGGCGTGTCCAATGGGCGCAGTAAGCAAAGAAGAAAACGGAGCTGAACATAACCCTGAACTCTGCTTTAACTGCGGGCTCTGTATTTCAAGGTGCAGAGGGGAAGCCTTCAGGGCAAACCTGGGTACTGTCAAATGTGAAGCCGGAGGTTGTCTCAGAGATATCAAGGTAACTCTGCGCCAGTCTGACCGTGCAAGGGCAGTAAAAGCCGCACAGGAACTTAAAGAACAGCTTCTTACGGGAAGGTTCAGGCTCACAGAACCGGTTGACAAAATAAGCTGGAGAGAATAAAGGGTTAAAGAATAAGGCTTGAGAGATTAACCCCTGATCAAATCTCAATAAGCCTGAATCAAACCCTTTTAATTCTTTTTTGCTTCAAGGGCTTCTTTGAATTGCTTTGCGGCACCTTCGGGGCTCAGTGGAATGTTTGGAGCGTTTGTATTTCCCGGCTTCAGGATTACGTGGATCAAAGCCAGCTCCTTCATGTCTCTAAACTTTTTGAATGCTTTTATCAGGTCTTCTCTGGTATTTACTTTGGCTGTGTTTGTGATCCCGCAGGCGTTTGCAAATATTTCGAGGTCAATGTACCTGAGAGCGCAGGTTTCCTGGGAACCTGTAGACCCGTAGGCGCCGTTATCAAGGGCAATAATAATGAGGTTTTTCGGGGATTCTTTTGCAATCTCAAGAAGGGCATTTGGGTTCATAAGCAGGCTTCCGTCTCCGTCAAAAGCGACAACTGTTTTTTCGGAACGGAGGGCAATTCCCATACCTATGGAAGAGACAAGCCCCATTGAGCCAAACATATAGAAATTAAGGTCCCTGTCTTTACAGGCATAAAGTTCCTTGCAGGGGACTCCCAGGTTTGTTACAGTAACTTCGTCATCAAGCTCTGAAGCTATTGCGCAGATGGCATCGTTTCTCAGCATTACCGGCTTGAGGACCTCTTTTTTGAGGAAAATACTGCATGTCCTTTCCATAACCTCCGGCTTTTCTGGCATTCCTGCACCCTGCCAGGCGCAGCACTCTGAAGCTTCCCAGACTTTTGGGGAGATCAGGGCTATATGGGGCCTGGAATTTTCAAAGGCGTCACTGATTACATTTTCAATCTGGTGGAGTTTTTCAACCTCATCGATTATTGTGTATGCAAGCCCTGCCCCTTCAAGAATAGCAGGCAGGTGGACTCCGAGAGGAACCTGGGCTTCAATTGCTTCTTTGTAAACGCCACGCCAGCTCGTCAGGACAGGCAGGGGTATTTTACAGGTCACGTTCAGGGATTCAAGGGCATTGATCATATTCCCCAGCCCTGTGCTTTGAATCAGCATTAAGGGCTTTCCGCCTGCAAGATAGAACCCGGCGCAAATTCCCACCCCGTTTTCTTCCCTTGTCATCTTGATTTCTGGAAAATTTTTTGAGACCAGGGGAAGCAGATTTTTAATCCTGTCACAGGGCAGGGTTGCCACGAGGTCAATTCCTGCTTTTTTCATGAGTGTTATTACTTCTTCTTCCGGGTTTAACATGCCTATACCTTCTGCCGTGCTTATGCTTATGAGTATTATGAGCCTGTTTTTCTTACAGGTTTCTATTAACAGATTTACACAGATTTTTGTTATGTTTTTTGAAATTTGATTCCGGACGTAATGGAAGTTCAAATCTTCAGTTCATCAAGTGAGACTTCAGAACTGCTGACTGTAACATCAGGTTCAACCTGGAATAGCGTAAAGTCTTCTTTCAGCCGCTTAAAACCTCCGCCTGCAATATTAAGGAGAATGGCATCGCCTTTTTCCACTTTTCCGGCTTCTACAGCTTTTAACAGGGAAGCAGCCGCAACTGCGGAAGGTTCCAGGATGTCTATCCCTTCGAGGGACTCAAAAAGGGTTTTTGCTTCAAGAGCCTCTTCTCTTGTGATGGCATACATTATCCCGTCCGTGTCGACAAGTGCATCATATAGCCCTCCAGTTATGGAATAAGGAGGAGCCCTGTTGGTGAGAACGGTAGCATATGTCTCTTCTATCTGCTTTTTTGCATCCTTCATGTCAATTTCAGGGATGATTTCCCTTCTTCCTGCCCTCCAGGCATTGTACATGGGAACAAATGGGAGGTTCTGGGCAAGCTGGAGTTTTGGAAGCTTTGAGCCGAAACGCCCGTCGTCCCTGAGCCGCAGTGAAGCTTCCCATGCTGACATTCCTCCCGTACCGCTCCCTACAGCCTGGAAATAGTGGTCAGGCATTTTTCCTATGGTCACGGCTGCATCAAGCATTACAGTTCCCATCCCTTCCCTTCTGGCAACGTTTCTTGCCCCTCCTTCGGGAACCATTCCCGGGAGTTTTGCAAGCCTGCCTGCAAGGTTGATAGCATCGGTGTAATCATTACCCGGAGTCATGCTGATAAGATGAATGGAATCAGCAGGTTCTTCAGGCAGCCAGATGCTCGAAACGCCTGAATCCGGGACCACTATATAAGCGTCCGTGCCTGTAAGGGACGAAGAATATGCAAAAGCCCTCCCGGTGTTGCCTGCAGAGGCAAGAACTATGGCTTTTCCGCCGGACTCTTTGAGAAGCTGCATTGTAGGGTGGGCTTCCAGTTCTTTGAAACTGCAGGTTTTAATCAATGCCCCTCTTTCGGGCCAGTACCCGCTGAACCCTATATACAGGTTGGAAAGCCCGAGTTCCTTTGCGAGAGCTTCGCTTTTGTAAGTGATTGGCCCCGCTTCTGTGGTAAGCTCTTCCTGTACAGGGAGCCAGGAATGGAATCTCCCTATTCCGGGCTGGTCTCTAAGTTCCAGCTTTTTTTCAAAGTAATCCGCCCTCAAAAGGGAGTCGTCATTATCACAGGTTAGCCTGTATTCCTGTCCGTATTCCCTTCCGCATTTCAGACATTTTAATGTGAATCTTCCCATTGCTATCAAAGAAAATTGGGTTTCTTTTACTAAATATATATTCCTGAAACATCTACTTTATATCCTTTATGTGATATTTCCTATCATTAGTTTCCTATTTGAGCTATTTGATTTCGGAGAATGGAAGAAATAAACGCAAATAAATGTAAGAAAAATAAGAAGCTTGAATTAAAGAAATCGTATAAAGAAACCATCTAAAGAAACAAAATAAAGGAATCGTACAAATAAATCCTATAAATCGTACAAATAAATCATATCAATCATATAAACAAATCATAAATGAAATTGAATTAGTGGAAGGCAGGACCGCCATTGAGAATCCGGACTATAATTTCAAACATAGAATATGTCTGGAGTAGCCCTGGCATATTCTATATTTTGCCTTGTCCTGTCGGGATAAACAAGGGTGAGTATATCCGGCTGTATTCCCAGTTCTCTTGAGTCGTGAAGGTAGTATTCATCGTCATGTCTGGAAATGTCGTTTACGTGGATTAATGCACTGGATCTGCCTATCCTGCGGACCTCTATATTTTCAAAATCAAAAAATATATCCTTTATTTTTGGCTCCAGATGCTTGCTCCCGAACATGAACATATAAACCTGGGCAAAAGGGCTCAGATGGTATTTTATCTGGACATTCGCATCCGTCCTGTTAAATTCAATCACCATAGTGTCAATATGGATGTAATTCCCTTCCCCGAACTGCTCCGAGTCTTCTCCCGGTGAGATTTTTGCAGCCATTAAAGCAGCCGAGATTATCAGGGCGATTGTAATTATAGCTTTTACTTTCATGTGTGTAACGCTGTATTGGTTTTCTTTTCTAATATATTTATTTCTTAAAAATTGTAAGCCTATTAAGGAATCTCTCCTGCACCTGCAGTTCTGCAATAACATTAAATAGCGTAAAAATAAAGCTATTCCATACTTCAAACTATCTAAAAATAAATGTGAGAATAAATGTGAGAATAAAAGTGAGAATAAAAATGAGAATAAAAATGAGGCTGAAAAATGAGCAAAAACATTAACTTCGTCTGCCCTAAATGCGGAAACAGCTCCTACGACATCGGTGAGATCCGCACAACAGGTGGCTTGATCAGCAAGCTTCTCGATATTCAGAATAAAAAATTCACCCACATCACCTGCAAGCACTGCAAATACACAGAACTCTACCAGGCTGACAGCAGCATGCTCGGGAACATTTTCGACCTGTTCACATAATATCAGCAATAAGAGAGTTTTCAGCGCCCGAGTCCCGTCTCGCTCGAATTGCGCCTCGGGAGTCCGCTGTCCTTTTTACTCCCCGAATTGCGCCTCGGGAGTCCGCTGTCCTTTTCACTCGCTTCGCTCGTTCAAGAGGACTAATTAAAATATTATAACAGTAAGTTTTAGTAAGAAAGCAAAATAATCAAAAAAAGCTCTGACCCTTGCAACAATATTCGCTATTTCGTGTCTTTTTTGTTACGCTCGATGGAGACAATGTTTGTTTTATAAATTCTGATAAATAAAAAATTCATGTATGTAAAAAGAGAAACGTTTCTTTGAAGATTATTCAATTTGCTTCAGAAATCATGTTTCAAACCTTTTCAAGCTTTTTCCGCCTGAGGGCAATTTCTTCCTTGAGCTTCTGATCTCTGGGGTCTTTTTTGCTCAGGATTTCCAGGATTTCAAGAGATTCTTTGAAGTTCTTTTTTGCTGCTTCTTTTTGCCCTTTTTGAGAAAAGAGGATTCCAAGGTTATTAAGGGTCATTTCTTTATCTGAGAGATATTCCGTATCTTCAGGGTATTTTTGAAGGAGCTTTTCATATATTTCCAGGGCTTTTTCGTATTTTTCTTCTGCTTCTTCTAACTGTCCCTTGCTGAAGAGGAGTTCTCCGAGGTTGTTGAGGGTATTTCCTGCATACATTTGATAAAAGGTGTTTTCCGGGTGGGAATCAAGAAGCTTCTGGCAGATCTCAAGTCCGGTCTCATAGCATTGTTTCGATAGGATAAAGTTGCCAGCTCTCTGAAAAATGTTGCCGAGGTTTCCGATATTGTTGAGGTTAAGACGGATGGTGTCTGTATAGAGTTCGTTTGCCGGGTCTTCTAAGAGTGATTTATAGCTGATTTTTAAGGAAAAAACGTAAGTATCCAGAGCTTCTTCAAGCCTGCCAAGGGACTGAAGGATTTGACCCCTCGCTTTTAAGGTGTGGAACAGGATAGCTTCGCTTTTTGCTTCCTGTGCGGCATTTTCAGCTTTCTGGAGCGCTTCAAGGGATTCCTCGGGCTTTCCTTCCTGCATCAGGTCAATTGTTCTGTTAAAATGTTTTACTGCTTCTTCTCTCAGTCTATCGGGCTTCTCAGGCATATTAAAAAGAGGGCTTTTATTGCCTTATAGCTTATGTTGTCGAATTCGTTTTTTCTTCCTGTTCCTTTCTTTTTCCAACTTTTTATATATTATTAAAAACTATATAATAAATATAATAGGTATTAAAGTTTTAATAGATATTGGAGTTTTATATCTTCTTAAACGCGCGTTTTCTGGATATTTTACTGTTCATCTACATTGAAGGGGTACTTACAGGCAGGGCAGTATGGATCGGGAGACAGAGAAAGAGAAAATGGACAGAAGTTTATACAGGACTGGCATTCGGGCTGATAGAAAAGGCAGGTATGAAAAATTCTTAATTATCTTAATCGGAATCCTGCTCGTGGCTATCTTTTTCTATACCTTTTACATAGGTCAGCTTCTCTGGGGTATAATCATTGATATCCTTATCCTGAGGATTTACTTCCTTGTGCAGCAGGAAAGACGTTATTTCACCGAATGCGACCTGAACGAGGATGAAGCCGGAACTCCTCACGACCCCGGAACAAAGAGAAAGGTCAGGCTTGCAAATATCCTGATCACTTTATTTGTTCTCGGACTTGTAGTTTACTCTTATTTTACTCTTCAGTTTATATGGGGGGTGGTCGTCGGGCTGATGGTTCTCTTTTATGTTCACATGCTGCTGTTTTCCGGAAAAAACCTTTGAAGGACTTTTAAAGCCCTTTCAGTCTTTCCTCTGTCAGGGCGATGGCTTCTTTAACCTTCTCATTTTCAGGCTGCTGGTCCAGCAGACTTTCCTGCAATTCCAGAGCTTTTTCAAGTTTCTCTTTTGCCGCTCCAGATTCTTCAGGCACCTGATGTTTGAGGCAACTTCCTAACTGGCTGAGCGCGACTGAAAGTTCTGCCTGATAACCGAGGTTGTCGGGCTTCTCTTTATAAAGTTTTTCGTAAATTTCAATAGCTTCTCTCAGGATTTCACAGGCTTTTTCGAGGGAGCCGGATTCCATAAGAAGTTCACCGTAATTGTTCAGGTTTTCTCCGGCATAAGATTGGTATACAGCATTCTGAGGGTCCTTTTTGATCAGATCGAAATAAATTTTTCGGGCTTGAGAATAATATTCGTCAGCTTTATCAATTTCGCTTTTCTTTTTCAGGAGATTTCCAGTATTGCTCAGGGTTGTACCCATGTAATGCTGGTAATCAGCATTTTCCGGGTCAGTTTTCAGGAGATCTGAACCAGCTTCAAGGGCTTTTTCATAAGCTTCAAGAGCCTGGTCGTATTCTTTTGCCGAATAGAGGATGCCCCCACGGGTAAAAAGGATATAATAGAGAGCATCTGTTGATTTCGACTGCCTTGCAGATGTTTCGGCTTTATCCAGAGTCTCTAGAGCTTTATCCAGTTTTCCTTTCTTGATCTGGCTTACAGCACTGTGAATCTGCTTTAGAAGGAGAAGATTTTTTACCTTGCTTCTGGCCATGAGAGAGAATTCCTTCCTGTTTTTTAAATAACTGTCGATATCGATTGTCAGGCACTGGATGAACTCCTCAATACAGAGTTTCAGGTCAGGTGATATTTATATAGGGGATATCGCATATTCATGTAAAAAATATCCTGCAAATTCTCCTGTGCATTAATTTGATATTTAATTTTTCCGTCCAGAACTTCGGATCTAATATTAACCAGCAAATAGTATATAATGAAAGGCTTCTATATACTGTATGTACAGTGGTAGGTTAATTTTATATACAGTAAGTTTATATAATTAGCCGAAGTATGGATGGGGTTACAGTAACTTCAGGAATCTGTTATTGTAACAGCCGCTTTTCCCGTTATTCTACTCAGATTTATTGTTTTTTCAAAAGCGTCAAGTATATAATCTCGATCAGATAACGTCTATCAAATAACGTTCGAATATGTGAGCTAACCATGGTGTATAATAATAATCAGAACATAGACGGATCTTCGGAGAATATGGACAGGCAGGCCCATAAAATGGAAGAGCCTGTTCCGAAAGTTGATCCGTCTGCGGCCGACCAGACAAAGGATGAGCCTAACAAGGTCATGGCCGAGTCTGAGTTACATGAAGATATAGATGAAGATGTTGACATCGGCTTCCAGTTTGAAGACACTTCAAATATAGAGGTCCCCAAGCTCCTTATTGACCAGGTGCTGGGTCAGGAACACGCAGTGGAGGTCGTGAGGAAGGCCGCCAGCCAGAGGCGTCACATCATGATGATAGGGACTCCAGGTACAGGAAAGTCCCTGCTTGCAAAAGCAATGGCAGAACTTCTTCCTAAAGAGGAGCTCAAGGATATCCTTGTATATCCCAATCTTGAGGATCTCAATAACCCCAAGATAAGAGAGGTTCCGGCCGGAAAAGGTAGAGAAATTGTCATGGCTCACAAGATGGAAGCAAGAAAGAAAGCCCAGGCACGGAACATGCTTATGATGCTCTTTGTTGTGGGTATTATTATCTATTCTTATTTCGTCTCTCAGCTTCTCTGGGGTATTATTGCAGGCATAATGATTCTCATGTTAACCCGCCAGTTCCTTCCCAAAGAGGAAATGATGATTCCGAAAATGGCGGTTTCAAATTATGATAAGGAGCACGCACCTTACATCGATGCAACCGGAGCCCACGCCGGAGCTCTGCTTGGTGATGTCAGGCACGACCCGTTCCAGTCCGGAGGGCTTGAGACCCCTGCACACGACAGGGTAGAAGCCGGAGACATTCACAAAGCCCACAAAGGTGTGCTTTTCATTGACGAAATCAACACTCTCAGGCTTGAGTCACAGCAGAGCCTCCTGACCGCGCTTCAGGAAAAGGAATACCCGATTACCGGGCAGTCCGAAAGAAGCTCCGGAGCTCTTGTTAAGACCGAGCCTGTACCCTGTGACTTTATTATGGTCTCTGCAGGGAACCTGGACGCTGTTCAGAAAATGCACCCCGCACTCAGGTCAAGGATAAAAGGTTACGGGTATGAAGTCTACATGCGGGACTCCATGGAAGACACACATGAAAACCGGAAGAAACTTGTCCGCTTCGTTGCCCAGGAAGTCATGAGAGACGGTCACATCCCTCACTTTGACGAGGGAGCTGTAGAAGAAGTGATAAGGGAAGCCAGAAGGCGTGCAGGCAGGAAAGGCCACCTTACCCTCAAACTCCGTGACCTCGGAGGGCTTGTGCGTGTTGCAGGCGATATTGCCCATTCCGAAGGCGCTCCGCTTACAACTTCCGAGCATGTTCTTGCAGCGAAGAGGATTGCAAGGTCCATAGAACAGCAGCTTGCAGACAGCTACCTCGAACAGCGCAAGGAATATGAGTCTTTCCTCAGGAAAGGTTCCGCTGTCGGAAGAGTCAACGGGCTTGCAGTTATGGGCGGAGATTCGGGAATCGTACTTCCGATTGTATCCGAAGTCACCCCTGCCCTTTCCGGAGCAGAGGGGCGAATTATTGCCACAGGTAAACTCAAGACTATTGCAAAAGAAGCTGTGCAGAACGTATCCGCAGTTATCAAGAATATGACAGGCACGGATGTCTCGCGCCATGATGTCCACATTCAGTTTGTTGGGACATATGAAGGTGTGGAAGGAGACAGTGCATCGGTTTCCATAGCAACTGCAGTAATTTCTGCCATTGAAAAGATTCCTGTGGATCAGACTGTCGCAATGACCGGTTCTCTTTCTGTAAGGGGAGATGTCCTGCCTGTTGGCGGTGTCACCTACAAGATCGAGGCAGCAGCCCAGGCCGGCATGAAGAAAGTCATCATACCCAAAGCCAACGAGGCAGATGTTCTTGTTGAAAAGGCATACAGGGAAAAGATCCAGATCATTCCTGTTTCCTCAATAGCCGAAGTAATGGAACACAGCCTTGTGGGTCCGAGAAAGAATACAATTATTGAAAAACTCAAAAATATTACAAAACTAAGTTTCGACATCCCGGAAGTATCACCCGCTTCCGTACAGGCTATTAATCTCTTCGGGTGCAGGAACTGATCATGAATAGTATTATGCAGGACATTAAATTTTATGACTGCAGGGTGATAGAAGGCAGTTCCACTTCTATCGTCCTGGATAACGGAAAGATAGAAGAAATATCCCGAAACTTCACAAAGGGGGCCGGAATAAGGGCCCTCTGCGGAGGTTCCTGGGGCTATACGGCTGTTGAAGGGGATATTAACCTTAAACGCGGGGTCGACACGGCCTCAAAACTTGCTTTTTCTATGAATGCGAGCACCCCCAAAGAAGATGTAGAACTTGCAGCCGTGGATTCTCCTGAAGTAAGGGATCTTCCTGAGGTAAGGACTAACCCTAGAGATATTGCAATTGAAGAAAAAGTAAGCCTTTTGAAGAGTATTGAAGAACACGCAAAGCTTGAAGGTGTTCACAGTACAAAGGTAATGTATCTCGAGTCTGAGTTTAAAGTTGATTACCGGAACTCCGAAGGTCTGGAATGTGAATATGAGCTTTTAAATGTCGGTTTTGCAGTCTCTGCCGTTGCTTCGGAAAACGGCGTTTATCAGGCAGGCAGGGAAAGCCGTTTCGGGTACGGTTATGAGCTTTTTGAAAACGAAAATGTTCTCGAACTTGCCGGAAAAGCGGGAAAGACCGCGCTTGAACTCTTAAAAGCTAAAACACCTAAAGGCGGGGAAATGCCTGTGGTGCTTGACCAGGAGCTGGCAGGCGTATTTGCCCATGAAGCCGTGGGGCATGCTTCAGAAGCCGACCTTGTGCTTGAAGGTGATTCCATTCTTGAAAACAGGATAGGAGAACAGATCGCATCTCCGCTTATTAACATTATTGACGACCCGACTCTGCATGAGTTTGGATATTATCCTTTTGATGCAGAAGGTTCGGAGTCAAAAAGGACTGAGATAATAAAGGACGGAATTTTTAACTCTTATCTCCACTCCCGGGAAACAGCAGCCAAACTTGGAGGAACTCCGGGAAACTGCAGGGCTCAGGGTTATTCCATGCCTGTTGTCAGGATGAGCAACACATTCATTGACAACGGAGATTCCAGGTTTGAAGAGATGCTCGAGGAAGTAAAGGACGGCATGTACCTTATAGGGTCAAGAGGCGGACAGGTAAACACCGGAGAAGGTATATTCCAGTTCAATGCCGAAAAAGGGTACCTTATAAAAAACGGAGAGCTTACCGGGCTCTTAAGGGACGTCTCTCTTTCAGGAAAGACGCTTGAAATCCTTAACCATGTGACCCTGGTCGGCAACGACCTGAAAATGACTGCCGGAAGGTGCGGAAAAGCCGGACAGCTTGTACCTGTGTCTGACGGGTCCCCACATATTGCCATTTCGAAAGCACTTGTAGGAGGTGCCTGAAGATGTACGAGCTTGCAGAAAAAGCCCTGAAAATGGCAGAACAGGCAGGAGCCGAAGAAGCCGAAATTTATTACGCTGCAAACCATTCTACAAGCGTCAATTTCAAAAAAGATGCCCTTGAAAGCGCAAAGGACCGTTTCTCTGAAGGGCTGGGAATTCGTGCTATAGTAAACGGAGCAGTGGGCTTTTCCAGCACCAATTCTGTAGCAGAACTCGAGAATGCCGTAAAGATTGCGGTTGCAGAAGCCCGTGTCCGGGAAAGTGACCCTGACTGGGTAGCACTTCCTTCAAACGGGAAATACCCTCAGGTCTCAGGCATTTTCGACAAAAAAGTTGAGGCTCTCAAACTCGAGGAATGCATAGGCTATGCCGTAGAACTCGTTGAAGGTACAAAAGAGACTCCAGGCACGCTTCCTACCTCTGGAGGGTTTACCCGTTCTAAGAGCAAAAGGCTTATCCTGAACACAAACGGGATAGAAATAGAAGAGGAGTCAACAGCAGTTTCCGGTTTTGTCGATGTTATCACCGTAAACGGAGATACCTCTACAGCCTATGACTTTGCTGTTTCCCGGTCTCTTGATATTGATTTTTTTGTTCTCGGGAAAAACGCTTCTGACCTTGCCCTGAAATCCAGAAGTGGAATAAAAATCGAGCCCCAGAAAACCGATGTTATTTTTCACCCATTTGCCTTTTCTGACATTCTTGAAGAAGCCCTCGCTCCCTCTCTTGACGCTGACAATGTGCAAAAAGGACGTTCCGGCCTGATAGAAAAGCTCGGGGATGAAATTGCTGTTTCCGAACTGTGCATTTACGACGATGGGCTGATTGAAGCAGGCATAGAAACCTCAGCTTCGGATGACGAAGGAGTTCCTTCTCAGCACACCACAGTTATTGAAAACGGCGTCCTTAAGTCCTACCTCTATGACAGCTACACGGCAGGAAAAGCCGGTGTGAAAAGTACAGGAAACGGTTCAAGGTCATCTTATACAAGCCCTCCTTCGGTGGGGCTCAGGAACTTCATAATCGATTATCCTCAGGAGGACGTTATTGCAAATACTTCCTCAGGGATTTTCGTAAACACAATTATCGGCGCTCATACCGCAAACTCGATTTCCGGGGACTTTTCCGTAGAAGCCAGAAATGCCTTTACAATCAAAGACGGAGCCCTGGATAAGCCTGTAAAATCTATTATGATTTCGGGCAATGCTTTCGAGCTCCTTAAGAACATCACAGGTGCAGGCCTGGACGTGAGGAAAGTTGGTGGCATAATCACGCCCTCTATCCGGGTCTCCGGTCTGAGTGTAATCGGATAAAACAGTATTTTTAATATCTGAGCCATTGCAGTCAGTTTTTTCTGTCTTCAAAGGCTCAGATTTCAGCTAACTTCAGATTTAAACTCTGAAGCCCTCTTTTTTTATTTAATTCCTTATCTATCAGCTTTTATTTCTGTTAGGGGTTTTCTTCTCTTACCACAAGTACAGGTGTCTTTGAATGCCTCACCACTTTTTCGGCTACGCTGCCAAGCAGGAACCTGTCAAGTCCGGTTTTTCCGAGTGTCCCCATTACGATCATTTCAGTGCCCTGCTGTTCTGCAAACTCCACAATTTTATCTGCAGGGTTCCCTTCAAGCAGTACGGATTCCACCTCTACTCCGGCAGCTTTTGCGCTCTCTTCCACAAAACGGGTAGCCTGTTCGCCTTCCTTCCTGAAATGCTCCATAGCAGCTCTTTCCCAGCCGAAGTCTCGCGGAGAACGGGTTGCTGCAACTATAACGTACACAGCGTAAAGTTTAGCTCCGCTCAGCCTTGCTATTTCAACGGCAGTCTCAACTGCTTTTTTTACAAGCTCGGAACCATCGGTTGCAACCATTATTTTTTTAAAAGTTTCTTCTCTCATGCCATATCCCTCAATTTTATTCTCTTTTAAGCCTTATAAGATCCGTTTTTCTATAGAAGGCTCATGATGGCTATGTTTTCTTTCCAGTTCTAATATTCTGTGTGTATATATTTATTTCATATTATAGTGTGGCAATTATCGTTTAAATCTCTTTTTAGTATAATCTAAAATGATTGGAATCTTTTTATGCCAGGATTAGTATTATTACAAAAAGATAATGGTTATGAAATTACATAACTCTTTTAATTTAATTTTTAATCAATTTTTCTTTTATTCTCTCTTTTCATCCAGGACAGGCAATGACATTCCTGTTCATATTAATATCATTTTCTGTTTAATTAGTCATATAAGGAAAGAATATCTGAAAATTTAGTATTTTTTTTCTATTTATGGTACAAAAAGGCATTGTATTTTTTTGTGCCAAAAACTTTATATATTGCTTACTCCTCTGTTGAGCTTGGTGAACGGGCCAAGCTCAAAATCAAATATTATTGCTCATAATTAAATCCAACATATTTTAACCTCCTTCAAAAAACCCCGTTCACTAACTTGCTTTTAATATTTTTTTAAGTATATACAACTAAACTTTAGTTCAGTTTTATCCATCTGTCTTTCCTTTCTTGTGATCTTCACTTAATTATTTTAACATTTTTATATCCTGAGGCTCTTTTGAGAAAATATTTATTTGATACAACTTGACAATTATTTTTAAAACCCATTTGTTATTTTCAGGAAACCATACTGAGCAGTATTAGCAGAATTGCAAACCTTACAAGTATACTTATTGATGTCGAATATGCAACAATCTGAACTCCAAGGCGCGTCCCGAAAATAGCTACCTTCCTCGGGAGCTGGCTGCGGATAGCAAAAATCGGGAGCATGAACATGCTGCCCAGCATAAGTACGATCATTGCCTGTACCTCTGTCATCTCTCCCGAATGGATCATGGGTCCGAGAAGGGAAATTCCCAGAATGGGGCTCGCTACGTAACTTGTAAGAGGGACAATTGTCTCCGGCGGGATTTTAAACAGCTCTGCAAGAGGAAGCACACTGAAAATTTCGAAAGCTCCCTTTTCCTGAAGGATGAAAATAACCGTGGTTGCTATAAGGTAAATTCCTGCTATCTTCAGAAAGAGCCTGAACTCTTTCCTGAATGCACGCTCAAAAGCAGTCTTCAGGGACACTTTTTCTCTGCTCCGGGTTTCAGGGGCTTTACAGGAATTGCCCTTAAGAAATATCCTGCTCGCAACCGCAATAAGCAGAACTTTTACCACGGCAGTGAACACAAATACAAGAGAGTAAAATCCTCCGACCACAAGCCCGAGTGCGGGAAGCACTATAGGGATCTGATAGGTGAAAAGTTCCCTGAAATAGGCAGGTGTCGCATTCATCATCGAACATAGAAGGACTTCCCTGTCGTTGATGCAGTTTTCTTTTTTTGCCTGAAGAAGCATGCTGTTTGCGGCATCTGCAGACCCTATTGCCACGACAAAAGAAGAAGCACAGGTCTCAGGAAGGTTCGTATAGGCAAAAACAGGGCTTGCAAGTTTTGAAAATTTCTGCATCAGGCCAAGCTCTACAAGTACACTGGTGCCTACAAGCCCGACAAAAATCATTACAAGCACAGGAAGCGCAAAATCCAGTACGCTGAGAAAGAGTTCTATCATTGAAAGACATTTGGACCGGGCAGGTAAATCAATCTATCCCGAAAAAGTTCGGAGCTCCTGCCCGGAAACCTTTCGCTTTATGTTTTTACACATGGAGTTTCTGCATATGCCGCCTGTTTTTGTGTCCGGTACGTATGCTTCATCACTCTGTTTCCAATTCTTTTACGACCAGTACGGCTTTTCTGGAATGCCTCACCACGTTCTGAGCAACGCTTCCGAGTAAAAACCTCTCAATTCCCGTCTTTCCCAGTGTTCCCAGTACTATGAGGTCGATATTATTTTTTTCCGCGAAATCGACAATTTCATTTGCCGGGCCCCCTTCAAGAATAACGGGTTCAACATCCACATCAGCAGCTTTTCCGGCAGTTTCCACATAAGCTGTCGCTTCTACCCCCTCAGCATTTAACTGCTCTTTCATTGCTCTTTCCCATCCAAGGTCTCTGGGATGGCCAAACGTATACCCTCCACCGGCAGCAACAACATATACTGCATAAAGTTTTGCCCTGCTAAGCTTTGCAAGTTCAACAGCGGTACTGACAGCTTTTTTTACATTTTCCGAGCCATCTGTTGCGACCATTATTTTTCTGTAAAGATTACTGTTCATACCTGACTCCCTTTTTCAGTTCTTTATATTAATATCACGATAATCCTTTATATAGTATCATTCATGGAGGCTAACCGGATAAGAGAGATCAAACTCCTTTCAGGATTTATCAGAAAAAAAGAACCAGGATTACAGGAAGGACTAATCTACTTGTTTGAATCTACTCGTTTGAATCTACTCGTTTGCTGGAGAAGTTGAAAAAACCTTTCTGATCGCCTCTGGAGAAATCTATCAGCAGGTAAGTAGCATCAACCAGGCACCAGCAGAAACCCTGTACTCCATCTGAGAGAATATCCGGCTACTTTACTGTTTCACGACGAAAAATAAAACCTGGAAAACCCATTACCATAAATGATGTTTTCCAGTATATTTTTTAATTTGCCCTGGAGTTTTCAGAAATAGCTAAAAGCCTTTGTTTCCGGATGCCTCTTTATATCCAGAAATACAAGAGCGTGTGTTGGGCAGGCTTCAACACATGCAGGTAATTCCCTTTCCCCGCATAGATCACATCTTACAATTGTCCCTTCTTCAGTCTGCCTGTCGATTACTCCATAGTTGTGTGACATGGAAGAGCTCCAGCACCCTGAAACAAGGAGTAAGAGATACAGGGGCGAAAAACGGGTGCATACAGTAGAACATTTCCAGCAGTCCACGCAAAGCTCATTATTGTGATTTACAGTACCTGTTACTGTGTCCTTGGAAAGAGCTTTTGTGGGGCAAACCGAAACGCAGGGTGCATCCTCGCAGTGACGGCAGGAGATAGGAACTGAGGCTTCAAGTGCGTGGATGTATTCAACAGAGATGCGTTTTTTCGGGACTTTTTCTTCTCCTAAAGCCTGGAAAAGGTTCTTGCTTTTTGAATGGGAAACAGCACAGGCAACCTCACAGGAGCGGCAGCCCATGCAGCGTTCCGGCAGGATGATCACGTCTTTCATTACGTTCCTCCTCCCTCAGTTCAGGCCCAATGCTTTTCTTTTTCCTTCAATGTGCTCAAGCATCAGGTTTGCGGCTTTGAAGGGGTCAGGCTCAACTGCAAAGCTTGCTCCAATAACATTATCCAGGCCTTTTGTCAGAAGAGCCGTGACTGCCTGGCTTCCAAGGACAGGTGGAACAGTGCCCAGTACTGTAAACACTCCTGAAGAAACAACATAAGCTCCTATACTCACTGCTTTTTCGCTCATCCACTCCGGAGCTGCTCCGGCAGCAGGCAGGTCGCTTATGTCGACTCCCAGGCTCTTTGCAATTGCCGAGGCAAGCACCAGGATTCGGCTGATATCCACGCAGGAACCCATATGCAGAACAGGTGGAATGCCGAGAGCCTCGCAGACTCCTTTAAGACCATCCCCTGCCTGGGCAGCAGCCTCAGGTACAAGGAGCCCGGCTTCAGCACAGGCAATTGCATTGCATCCCGTGGTAACCACAAGGACATTATTTTTTATCAGCTCCTTTACAAGGTTCACGTGCCCGTAATTGTGCTGGACCTTTACATTATTACATCCGACAACTGCTCCGATCCCTTTCACCGCACCTCCGGCAATCGCATCGATGAGTGGAGCAGGGCTGCCGCCAAGGGCTTTAAGGATTGCCTCCGCACTGAAGCCGACCATGCACTCCTGCTTTTCTTCCGGAATATTTACCTTTTCGATATTCCTGTTAGGAAAGTTTTCTACAGCTGTTCTCACAATCTCCCTTGCGGTGTCATAAGCTCTTTCTTCATGGAATTCCATTCTCACAGTTCCGGGGAAATCAGCTTTAGGCGATGTGGATATGAATTTCGTGTGATAACAGCCTGTAAGGTTTCCCAGGGCTGGCATTATACACTGCACGTCCACTATCATTGCTTCTACAGCACCTGTAACCACTGCAAGTTCCTGCTGAAGGAAGTTTCCTGCAATAGGGGTCCCATGGCGCATCAGGGTTTCATTTCCCGTACAGCAAATTCCGGCAACATTGATTCCTGCTGCCCCTTTCTCTTTTGCGAGTTCAAGAAGTTCAGGGTCCTCCGCAGCTTGCACAATCATTTCCGAGAGGATTGGTTCATGCCCGTGGATGATCACGTTTACCTTGTCATGGGAGAGCACGCCGAGGTTTACAGTACTCTTCTTCGGTTCAGGTGTTCCGAAAAGGACATCCTGTATCTCGGTTGCGATCATGGAACCGCCCCAGCCGTCCGAGAGACTGGTCCTCAACCCATGCAGGAGTATATGAGTTGCATCGTTATCCACTCCTATATGCGTCCTGTGCATGCATTCTACAATTTCCCTGTCAACTCCTCTGGGCTCTATTCCGAGACTTGTCCACAGCCTGAGCCTTGCTTCGGGGGCACGGCGTGTATACTGTATAGGGCCTTCCTGCTTTCCAAATTCCGCAAGCAGGGCACTGGCAAGTTCTCCTGCTACTTCTTCAGGGCTTTTTCCCTCCAAGGAAATCCCGTATTCTGAAGCAAGAGAGAACAGTTTTGTTTTATCTTTTATCCCGTAGCTTCCTGCTTCTCCTTCAGTCATTTTCTTAAAAGTCAACACTGCGTCCCTGGCATGGTCCGAATGTGCTGCTGCTCCTGCAGCAATCATTCTTAAGAGATTCCGGGCAACAATAATATCTGCCGTAGCGCCGCATATCCCTTTCTCAGCCCCTTCCCCAAAAGGGTCTATCCGGCAGGGTCCCATATTGCAGTTCCTGCAGCAAATCCCCAATTGCCCAAAACTGCACTGAGGCAGTTGCTTTTCATACCTGTCCCAGGCAGTTTCTATGCCTTCATTTTCCGCTTTCTCCAGCATTTTCTGACTTGCTGGGTCGATGCTTTTCTCAAATGCCGTTTGTTTCATTCTACATCCCACACCTTTATCTGTACATTTTTGAGATTGCTCGAAAATCCAGTTTTCATTTTTTTAAGATGTCTTCAAACCCAAAAAGTGCGACAACCCGGGTTAACATGATTTCTCTGAATCTCAACTTTTCCAGTTTAATAAATTATTCAGAATATCAAAAGCTATTGTTTTATATACTTTCTTTAAAAAAGCAACGCGTTAATATATATCTAAAGTTATAACTTTCTGCAGAAATCTAAAACCCAACTCACAAATAGACTATTAAATGATAGGTTAGCTGTAAGTACTTAGATTACATTAAAATAGGAAGATGAATTGAAGAATGATTCATTGAAAACATTAAATTTCCAGTATTACAGAGATCAAAGGGTAGAGATAGGAAAAGCCAGTTCTACAGATAATTCCACTGGTCAGGAGTTAAAAATCACTGTCTGAATACAAAATCACTGGAATTAGAAATGTCAAAAATAGGGATACGAGACCTGTGGGCGAACATGAAGTCTGCAAAGATATAAGTAAATGGCTCTGGCGGATATACCCTGATTAAATGTAAATACAAGGATAAGTTTTTCATATCCGGGATTATGAAGATAAGAAGCAGGAAATATAAAACAAAACATTTAACTATTCCTGCGAAAAGTAAAACTCTGTCTCCCCTATCGCAAAAGTGGCTTTGATGGTGAATTTTTGTGAAAAAAGACCTTATGGATATTCTGGCCTGCCCTGTGTGTAAGGGCGACCTGACTTTGAACGTTGTTGAAGAAAATAAAGAAGAGGTCATATCAGGAACCCTCTACTGCCCTGTCTGTAAAGAGCATTACCCCATAGACGAAGGGATTCCGAACTTGCTTCCTGCAGACCTCAGGAACTGATGTGAGGGGTGAACTTGGAGCAGATATTCCAGAACGTTATTATCAATCGGCAGGAAATAAATTCAATTGAGTTTGAAAAAGAAAATATTGAAATCCCTCTTTATCCAGGCGGAGAACAGACCTTTGAAATCCTTATCACAAACTACGGATCCCCAACACATATTCACCTTTCCGTCAGTGACGAGCTGAAAGGGCAGATTACATTTTTGCGGGACAACCCTTATGTCCTTCAGAAAGAATATGTTTCTGCAGTCGCAAGAATTCCGCAGGACGGCAGGGTACTTACAAATGGTCAGATTTTTATAACCGCAGGTTACGGCTCAAAGAAGAAAAGTTTTCCTGTCCAGCTCGGAAAAGTTGAGGCAAAGACTCAGGAGCCCCAAAAAGATGAGCTTGATAAATGGGAAGAAGAGAGCGAAGAGTTAAGACCCTCAAGACCTTTCGTAGTAGAGCCAGCAAAAAAGGCTTCCCGCTCCCGGATGTCAGGAGGAAGCGGATTTGGCGGAATATCAGCTTCAGCCTTCAAGAACTTCAGGGGAGGATTCCCGGCTTCTTCAGGAAAACGGACCAGAAAAGGCACCGGGGAAAACGAAAGGTTTCCCCTTATTCTGGCTCTGGGAGGATTTTTACTGCTTGTATCTTCATTCCTTCTTTATTTCCTGCTGCCAGAGAGCCTCCAGTTCGATGTAAGTTTTACCCAATCCCTTTTGTTCTCGATTCTGTTTGTGACCTGTACGACCTACATCCTGCTAAAGTTTATGGACGAAATTTAAGTACCGTTTACGGGCTTAATGTTCCGCGGTTCAGCTAATGTAAATAGCTTGAAGTAAAACCCTGTGAAACAAATTCTGGATTAAGCAAAAGGTTTCTGATAAGATGCTCAGTTAACTCACCTGTCCGAACCTTTTGTTTATTCTCAGGCTCTTTTGAGCTTTTAATTTTTTAAGTCTGGACCGGTTTGATTCTAAAAACATGGAACTGTTTTTATTATTTACGTTATGCCCTTTCTAAATTCTATCTCTTTACGTTCCGTCCTTTTTAAGTTATGTCTCTTTACTTTCTGTCATTTCCAAGTGCTGTCTCTTTTAGAATCAGAGAGTAATTTTTATATCATGAAGATATTGGTATTGTGTTCGTACACAAGAATTAAATCAGGAATTGTATAAGTTACACTTCTAAGTACTTTTTAATCTGACATTTACAGGACTGTATTCAGTCCGGAATTCTTATTAGAAAATTATCGAGGAAGCTTACCCATGAAGTATATCGTAGTTACCGGTGGGGTGATGAGCGGGCTTGGGAAAGGCATCACCATCGCGTCCATCGGCAGAAACCTGAAAAATAAAGGTTATAAAGTTACGGCTATCAAGATCGACCCTTACATCAATATCGATGCAGGTACCATGAGCCCTTACCAGCACGGGGAAGTTTTTGTGCTCAGGGACGGAGGCGAAGTTGACTTGGATCTCGGAAACTACGAGAGGTTCCTTGACACGGAACTCACCAGGGACCACAACATAACAACTGGCAAGGTTTATCAGGAAGTGATCGCCAAAGAAAGGAGGGGAGACTACCTCGGAAAAACCGTCCAGATTATTCCTCACATTACAAATGAGATCAAAAATAAAATAAGAAAAGTTGCAGCAAGGAGCGGGGCTGATGTCTGTCTTATTGAGATAGGAGGGACTGTAGGAGACATTGAGAGCATGCCTTTCCTTGAAGCAGTCCGCCAGATGCACAGGGAAGAACCTTCTGAAAACATTGTTTTTATCCATGTGACCCTTGTAATGGAAGATTTGCAGGGAGAACAGAAGACCAAACCTACGCAGCACTCGGTGAAAGAACTCCGGGCACTTGGGCTGAGCCCCGAAGTGATAGTTACAAGGTCAAAGACTCCCCTCCAGGAAAGCGCCAAGGAAAAAATTGCCTTATTCTGTGATGTTCCCCAGGAGCTGGTTATCAGCGCCCATGATGCCGGCGACATTTACGAAGTGCCTCTTGAGATCGAGGAGCAGGGACTGACCACCCAGCTTATGAAGCACCTGAGGCTGGAGTCCGGTGTTGATGATGGTGGCTGGAGAGAAATGGTTGCAAGGATGAAGTCCACAACCGACGAGGTAAAGCTGGCAATCGTGGGCAAATATACAAATCTCGAAGATTCCTATCTCAGCATCCTTGAAGCTGTAAAGCACGGAGGAATTGATAACGCGTGCAGGGTTGAAGTCAACATGGTTGAAGCTGAGACCCTTGAAGAAGACCTGGCAGAAGTTGAAAAACTAAAACAGTATGATGGCATCCTGATTCCAGGCGGCTTCGGAGGCCGTGGGACTGAAGGGAAGATGCTTGCAATTAAATTTGCCAGGGAAAACGACATCCCGTTCCTTGGAATCTGCCTGGGTATGCAGCTTGCGGTAATTGAGTTTGCAAGAAATGTGGCAAACCTTGAAAACGCAAACAGCACGGAGTTTGATGAAGATACTCCTTACCCTGTGATTGATATCCTCCCGGAACAGACCGGAGTTGCGGATATGGGAGGCACCATGCGTCTTGGGGACTATGATGCTATCCTGAAAGAAGGCTCCTTTGCCACAAAGCTCTATGGGACCAATTATATTGTTGAGCGTCACCGCCACAGGTATGAGGTAAACCCCGAATTCGTGGACAGGCTTGAATCCTTTGGCATAGTGTTTTCCGGCAAAAATAAAAATAGAATGGAAATTGCCGAAATCCCAGGAAAACGATTTTTCTTTGCCTCCCAGTTCCACCCTGAGTTCAAGTCGAGACCAGGCAGGCCGTCTCCTCCATTTAAAGGGCTCGTCAGGGCAATGTGTAAATACAGGAAGGAAAGAGAAGTCCAGTAGTCAGATTAAGGACAGCATTTGCTGGATGACTCAGGAACTTTATAAAAACGCCAGTTTCCCTTTCTCGGGAAACTGATAAATAGTTTTAAAAATGAAATTAATGGGTTAATGTGGTATCTGCTGGGGTACTGAACTGGCATCGTACCTTGCGGATATTTCTGTTTCATTAAATTCTATGAAGGTATATACCATGGCAATGTCTAAAAAAGATATGGATAAGAAAAAGGTAGCTAAGAAAGAAAAGATGCAGGAGCTGGAAAAAATGGCTTCCGCAGGCAGCAAGGACGCAAAGAAGAAGCTGGCAAAGGAAATGAAGAAAAAATAACCCTAACACTTTTCTTCTTTTTGCGTGATATTTATGAGAAAAACCGGGACTTATTAATTCATGTCCCGGAAATTTTTCTCAATTAGATGTAATTAAGGACTTTTTGAGTTCTTAAGAACTTTTTATGTGGGTTTTTCTAATTTTTTGAGTTCTTAATTTGCTGAATATTTTTATTATTTTGCTGAATATTTTTATGTATTCCTCTCCAAGGTATTTCCTTCCTTTCGAAACCTTTCTGTCAAAATCATTAAATAGTTTATACATTTAATTTCCTGACTTACTGTAATATTTGACTAATTATAAGCTGCAAAAATAATGTGGCGAGGTTGCGTCAGCAATCCTGTTGAAAGATCGTCATATGGTAATGGATAAGAAAGATTTTGAACAGATTTCTAACTCTAAGGCTCGGAAAGAAATGGAAAAACTGCAGAAGAAAGCTTCTTCAGGTGATAAAAAAGCAAAGAAAACGCTTGAAAAAGAGAAAAAGAAAAAATAACCGGTAAGTTTTTCCTTTCAGGACACTGATGAGAAGATCTGGAGGGGTTAGAAATAATCCCTTATCCAGGCTTTCATATCCAGGCCTTCATATCCAGGCTTTCAATTTCACAAATCAATCCAGCTGTTTACGATATATTTTCAAACAGATTTTTATAATTCTAAATCTCTTTTTCTTTTTTCAATTTTAACTTTCTCTGTAAATTTATTTACTAAAGTTTATCTATTTCTCTACTCTTATTTTTACAAAGTTTTATATATCTGAAAAATAGCAGTATATTTGGTGATCATTATAGAAACCATCAGTTTCTCAGAAGCTTTCAAATATCCTTTTAAAACGCCAGCAAGGCTCCTTTATGCACTTTTGCTAATAATTCCAGTTATAGGATGGCTTGCACTCTTCGGTTACACTGTAAGGCTTATCAATGAGTTTGTTGAAGGCAGATATGAAGGCCTTATAAAACTCGATTTTATGGAAGACCTGAAACTCGGGTTTATAGTTTTTCTGAAAGCGCTTCCTTTCTACATAGTATATGCGATTATATTGTATGCTGCAACTTATGTCAGCGAAATTTTCGGAAACCTCGTCAGCGTGTTACTGGGGGTCTTTGTGATTCCTTTACTCGCTGTTAATTTTATGAGGAAACAGACTATTGAATCCTTCTTTGAATTTGACATCCTGAATATTGTCAGGAACAATTTTGGAGAGTATATTACGACAGTCCTGAAACAGTATGCTCTTAGTTTTATATTTCTAATTCTCTCAATCGTAATTGTGGGGCTGCCTGCACTCATGTTTACAAATACAATCTTTATCGCAAACATGTATGGAAGACTGGTGGAAAAGGGGGCAGGTTCCAGTCTGTAATAAAATCTAATAGTTTATATCAGATTCAGCCGTATCATTTTCGGCCTGAATATTTTTTTCTTTAATTTCAATACACGCTTTTTACGTTGATTTGTTTTTAGTTATACAGGAACAAAACCGTTTCTGGCACAGGTTCATGACGAAAAGCCTTTTTGCGTGCCCTGTATATAAGAAGGTCAGAGTGCCGTGAAGCACCTGGTCCGCATGCCAAAAAAAGTAAGGTATAGAGCTTTGAGCTGTCAGTTTTTACTGCAGCATATTTTTTGCAGCCCTGCCGGTTTTTTTGAGTTTTCAGTTTCTCAACTCATCTGCAGAGGGTCCACTTTCATGTATTCTCGCAGAACGGTTGTAGCATAACTCCCTTTCGGCAGCATGAACTCAAGAACTGCCTTTGATTTTCCGGGGTTCACTTCATCTTCTCCAGCCTCAAACTTCGGTTTGACCTCCAGGAGAACTTCCCTTCTGGTACCCTTTGAGCTCATTTCAGGGAATTCTTCTATGTTAAAGCCCTCAAGAGAAACTCCAAGTTCTTTAAGAACCTCGTTTTCTATTTCTCCCGGAAGCCCGGATGCAAACTCAGTATTATAACCCGGAAGCGGGGCAGTTATGAAGGCTCTGCCGAGCTTTAGCAGGCGGTTCATGGCATTTACGGTTTCGGAAGTAACTTTTTCGGTCTTTGAGGAATCCGGAAGCCCGACTTCGTTTCTGAAACAGACTATATCCCCTTCAACCGCCCGGTTCAATGGTATGCCGGCTTCTATCCTGCGGCAGAGGATTATATTGTAAATATAGGACTGGTACCCGTGTACGAACATCCTGTAAAGGTTTTGCGGAAGCACGCGGAAAGATCCGGAATAGTCTTCAGGATTTGCTATCAAATGGTTCATCATAGCCCTTTCGTGGCCCAGACGGAGAGGATAGGTTTTGAGCCCTTCTTTGAAATCCAGGGTGTCTTTGACAAACTGGCGGGCATTTTTTGTTTCCTCTGGTTCTTCCGGGAAAGGTTCGGCAATGTAAAGGAGGGATGCTTTTTCAAAGTTCCCTTCAACAATGGCTTTTCCTACCAGGTGAGTTACAGGACGGACAGAGCCGAAGCGCTGAATCCCGAAAAAGTTGGGGACACCTCCCTGAGCAAGAATTTGATCAGTGGTCTTTTTGAGCAGAGCATCTGTCTCTTCCGGGGAATTCTCAATATTTCTCACTGTAATCCTGAAATCATTTCCCCACAGATCCCCAAGTTCTACGGATTTCCGGGAGCGTCCGAGCACTTTCAGCTCTATGTCCTTCAGGTGAATTTTTTCTATTTCTGATGCATCGGTATCAAATATGCTGATTTTCTGTGTGGTAAGAGCTCTTTTGTCCTTCGTGCCTGCAACACTGATTCTTTTCTGGCTTACCTGCAGGATCCTTGAGAGAGTCCGGGTCAGGTGGTGCGTGTCCCAGTCCCTTTTTGTAATTTCAACAATGAGGTATTTTCCTTCCTCGCCTTCCTCACGGTTTGTTATTTCTTTTACAATGAAATCCTCTATCTCCTGGCGGAGCTGCCCTCCAAGACCTGTGGTATCGGTAGAATAAAGATTTATTCCTATCTGTTTTTCAATTTCCGGGACTTCCATAGGTTATAAACACTCCTTTAATAATATTAATAGGTTTGATAATCTGAATAGGTTTGGTAAACTGGACAAGTCTTTGAATCATATTAACAGCCGTTTTTTTGAATAATAGTAAAAGGGTAAAACATGCTGATCGGCTGTTGAGGTCAACAGTTTTTAAAAATATCCTTTCCTGCGTGTTGCCCGATATGCAAAACTTACCTTATTTGTGCTATGGAATTATTAAATCGCTCTGGTGCTGATGTCAATCACTTTTACCTGCCTTGTGTCTACAAATGTCCAGCTTCTTTTAGTTTCGTTTCCTTCCAATCCCCGAATCATTGTCTGGGCCGTTTTTCCGGGGAGTCCGCCTGCATAAAGGCTGGAAGTCGGGTCGAGCATAATCCAGGAACCATATTCATCGGTCAGGTAGTTTACGTCGACATTTCCGTAATAAGCCCTCACTCCCTTAACCGCACCTTCGATTGAATCGGTCCCGTTGCCCAGATAAACAGCTGTAAAAGCATGGTTATCTGTCAGATAAATTCTTGTTGTGCCTCCGATAGCTTCGACCATGGAAGAGAGAAGAATTGCCTGATCCTCACAATCTCCTGCACCGATTCGCAGGGTAACATTGGCTGGCTCCCATATATCATTCCCTCTGGGGTCGCTTACGTATTCGACTTCTTCTTTTACCATGTCAAAGAGGGCACAGACCTGATACATATTATAAGCCCCGGGATATGAGCGGGCTGTTTCGGCTGCTCTGGTTCTCACGGAAGGCTCGGAGGACTCCACCAGTCCATTTATTGTTTTAAAGTAATAATCAGGATTGTACCGGTATTTCGGGTTATGTTTTTCAGGCATTGTCTTCAGATCGGTGGTGAACCCGTTCAGGTAATAGGGGTCGTACTCGTGCCATTTCCCTTCTGACGTCGAGGCAAGAAGCCAGAGTACAATACTGAATCTGGCTTTTTCTTCATCAGGAACCTGCACCGCGATTATCCCTAGTATCTGCTCCTCTCCCGGGGAAAGCAAAACTCCGCAGTCTTCGGAATAAAGCCTGTTTCTGGAAGTGTTAACCGAAACTCCGTACCTGTCAATAAATATCGGGTTTCTGCCTTCGTTTTTAATTCCCACTCTCAGGTAACCTATCCCACCCTGGAAAAGCTCTGAGGTCTGATAGCTACTGCTGAGAGAGAAGCCGGGCTGTAACGGAGTCCTCAGAATAGGAGTAAGTTCTTTCTTTGAAGTGGAATACGAGGGTATTACCGGGGAAGTAAAAGAAGCTATATCCGGTATGAATGCCTCTTCGGCTTCATCCCCGGAACTCAGCCCAAGATATTCTTTCAATTCGTCTGTAATATTGTCAGCAGTGTTCGGAAAGAGAAATCCAGTTATTATTATCAGTAAAAGGAATATACACAGGATAGCAATTATTGAGGCTAGCTCTTTCTCTGAAATCTCTAACCTGTTCATGTACGTCCTCCTGTATATAACAGCAGGCAGAATTTTTTTCCTGTCTGTGAAAACATCTCTTCTGATATCCTTTGCTGGCTTTTTAAACTTGACTATATTTTTTACCCGGAAATCCTGAAGTTAAACGAGTTTAAGGTCTTTTGTAACTTTATCTATAAGCTCTTCTTTTGCCGGCCCTATCCCGAGCACTGTAACGGTTCCGGGAGGGATCTCAGTAAGGCCCGCGTCCTGTATAAGAGCAGTAGGGAGCCCTTCCCGCCTTGCTTTCTCTTTAAGCTCATAAAGTTCCTTAATGCTCGGGACTTTCAGGACAATTTTCTTTTGCCCTCCTTCTTTCCATTTTTCAAGGTCGCCTTTACTTGCCCATTCAGCTGCAGAAAGGGCAGCGTGAGCCACCTGTACAGCAAATTTGCCTTTAGAAAGTTTCAGGTCGTCCCGGGTAACTATACACTGTTTGTATTCACTCATCTTTTGCCTCTGACTATTCAAAGGCAACCTATATCTTAATGTTTTCTGTGCGGTCTTCCCGGCTGGAAATCCGGATCTGTTTTAAAATTTCAATAACTTTTTCTTGACCGATTGTCCTCAGGATAATCGTTTTCGGACTGCTTATGTCAAAAGCAGCTCTTATCGTTTTTACGGGTCCGCCGGCTGAATCAGCAGTCTACGGGTTTGATAATTCCTTTATGAATTCTCTTTCTAAAATATGTTATACTAACTCCAATCAGATTTATAGTTAATTCATAAAATATTTTTAAGGTGTTCCAGAATGTGGTCTGCGGGATTTATTCCCCAGGCATCAAAAATCCCTTTTCCTGAAGGTGTTCCGTTGACTTCAAGTATCCTTGGACTTTTCCTGTTTTCACTGCTCGTGCCTTCGGTTTTTTTGTTTTCTTCCGATTCTTCCGTGCCTTCTATAATATCAATGCCTGCAAATGTCGTCCCAAGCGCAAGTGAAGCTTTTTCGGCAATTTTTTCCTGCTCATCGGTAAGAACGCATCTATCCGAACTTCCTCCCTGGCTCAGGTTGTTCACCCAGGAGCCAGCAGCAGCTTTTCTATAAATAGCTCCTATGGCAGTGCCGCCCACAACAAAAGCCCTTATGTCTCTCCCCGGGTTTTCTATAAATTCCTGAATATAGAGCATCCCTTTCTCTTCAAGCAGCTTTTCAAGAATTTCCTCAACAGGTGCAGGCTCAATCTTTCGGTCTGAAAACCGGATTTCCCGGTTCTTTACCCTTGCAATATCCTTCCCTTTATATCCAAAAACAGGTTTTATAACAGCGTCCCCGAATTTTGATATTACTTTTAATGCTGCCTCCAGACTCTGGACAGCTACAGTTTCGGGTACAGGAAGCCCGGCTTTTGCAAGAAGATAAGAAGCATGGTATTTGTTTGCCGCATTCTGGATGGCTTCAGGAGAGTTTATAACCGGGACCCCTTCTGCCTCGAGTTCCCTGAGTATGTCAAACCTGAATGAAACCCCTTCAAAAGCCCCTGCACCCACATCCCGTACAATAAGTGCATCAAGGTCTGAGAGCAGAACTTCACCTGCTTTAAAAATGGAGGCTGGCTCAGAAATGCCTGAATTTATCCTGACTTCCGCACCCCTGAGGTCAAAAACAAGAGGGGAAAAACCTTTTTCTTTTGCCGCTTTGATGAGTGCCCGGGTTGTCCAGTCTTCAGGATCAGTAATTGCAATCCCTATTTTTTTCATAGGGTATGATCTGATACTTTTATAATCAAGTTTGCGATATGGGTTAAATCATATTTTCAATTGAAATATCCGGGGCTAAAAGAGTTCGGAAAGGTGATCATGCAGAGTTTAGCCCTGAGGATCTTTACCTTTTTTCAGGTCTTTTCTTCCAGAGGTTCAAGCCCCTGCTTTTTGCGGTAATCATTGATCGCTCTGTGGGTAGCTTCCCTCGAAACTACCGAACATTCAAGTTTTCCCGGAGGCAGCCCTTCAAGGGCTTCGGCTACAGCTTCATCTGTAAGCTCCCAGGCTTCTTCAAGGGTTTTGCCCTTTATCATTTCAGTTGCCATGCTGCTGGAAGCTATTGCTGCTGCACAGCCAAAAGTCTTGAACTTTACATCTTCTATTCTGTTGTCCCGTATTTTCAGGAAGATCTTCATCTGGTCCCCGTGAGGGTTTCCTGCTTCTCCGATGCCATCCGCATTTTCTATTTCCCCCACGTTTCTCGGATTCATAAAATGGTCCATTACTTTCTTATTATACACAAAATTCCCCCACTTACGTTCTTTGTATTCATTTTTCACATGCACCTGATGGTTTATAGAACGGAGATATAGCCCTTAATTTTTCAACGACCTGAGGCAGGACTTCGAGTACGTAATCGACATCTTCTTCGGTATTTGCATCTCCCAGAGTCAGGCGCAAAGAGCCCTGGGCAATTTCCGGGGGCACCCCTATTGCGCTGAGCACATGTGAAGGGTCAAGAGAGCCAGAAGAACAGGCACTGCCTGTTGAACTGCAAATACCCATCTGGTCAAGCATAAGCAGCAGGGACTCCCCTTCTATATACTCAAAACTGAAGTTCAGGTTTCCTGGGAGGCGCTTTTCCGGGTGCCCGTTCAGCCTGCAGTGGGGAATTTCCATTATTCCTTTCCTTAAACGGTCCCTCATTTTTCTTATCTTTTCAGCATGCTTCTCGATATTTGCAGTCGCAAGCTCTATAGCCTTTCCCATTCCGGCAATTCCCGCAACATTTTCTGTCCCCGCCCGTTTCCCTTTTTCCTGTGCTCCCCCGTGAATGTAGCTGTCAATTTCAGTCCCTTCTCTAATATATAGAGCCCCTATTCCTTTTGGCCCATAGAATTTATGCGCGGAAAGTGAGAGCATATTCACATCCCTGTCTTTCCCCTTCAGGTCAAGAGAAAAATTGCCTATTGCCTGTACGGCATCGGTATGGAAAGGAACCCCGTGCTCTCCGGCAACCTTCCCTATCTCTGATATGGGCTCGATTGTCCCTATTTCATTATTGGCGTACATGACCGAAATAAGGATAGTGTCTTCTCTTATTGCAGCTTCCAGTTCTGCAGGGTCTACAAGTCCGTATTCGTCCACAGGCAGATAGGTTACATCAAATCCCTTAGTTTCAAGATACTTGCAGGGGTAAAGCACGGCGTGGTGTTCGATTGGTATGGTGATAATATGTTTCCCTTTTTTACGCCTGGCAAAAGCAGTTCCTTTAACAGCCCAGTTGTCAGACTCCGTCCCCCCTGAAGTGAAGTAAATTTCTTCGGGGCTGGCTCCAAGAGCCTTTGCAAGCTTTTCCCTCGCAGTTTCCACAGCTTCTTTTCCTTCCCTGCCTATTGAATACAGGGAAGAAGGATTCCCGAAATGGTCTTTCAAAAAAGGCAGCATAGTTTCAACCACTTCCGGTTTTATGAAAGTGGTGGCTGCGTGGTCCATGTATACTAAGCGGTTCTCTCCCATCAGAACACCCAAGGAAAATAGGAGTTCGCCTGATATGAATTTATTGTGTGCCCTACAAAAGCTTTCATTTTTATCCGGCACTGCGAATCCCACTATTCTCCAGGAATCCGGATAATTCTTTGAGTTAACTTCCCGGCCTGTAATCCTGAGTACACTGTAACAACTTTTCCTTATCGAGAAGGTATTTATAATTCAATTTCTTTAGTCCATTTCCAATTAAGGAGGAAAATGAGCTTTTGCTAAAACAATTTTCAATTATTCTCAGCATTTATTTTCTGGGCGAGCTGCTTCAAAAAACATTCGGGCTGCCCATTCCCGGCAATATCCTGGGCATGTTAATCCTTTTTTTCGGCCTGCTTGCAGGTGTGGTCAGGCTTGAAATGATAGACAGGATAAGCGATTTTCTACTCGATAACCTGGCTTTTTTCTTTCTCCCTGCAGGGGTCAGCCTCATAACATGCTTTGCCGTGCTTGAAGGTAAATGGACTGCAGTTCTCGGGGTCTCCATTATCTCAACAGTAATAATCCTGGGAGTTACGGGATTGACAGTTGAATTTGTCAAAAAGTTAAGTGGAAAAGAGGTCATGGTGCATAAAAAAGCGAAATCATCCGACAGGAAGACAGAAGAGGTGACCTGAAGTGCAGGCCGATTTTTTGAATGAATTTCTGGGCACGCCTCTTTTTGGGATTCTTCTTTCCCTTGCTGCTTTTCAGGCAGGCAGCCTGCTCTATAAGAAAACCCGTTTTTCCGTCTTCAATCCTCTCCTTGTGGGCATTGCGCTTGTGATTCTCGTCCTTCTTTACTTCAGGATAGATTTTGAGACCTATAATGTAGGTGGAGATTACATTTCGTTCTTTCTCGGACCTGCAACTGTAGTCCTTGCCGTTCCCCTCTACAAAAAAATCCAGCTCCTGAAAAATGACGCCGTGCCTATAATTGCAGGCATAAGTGCAGGCTGCATTGCGGGCATTTCAAGCATTTTGATCTTCTCAAGTCTTTTGGGACTTGATAATGTCATAACCAGTTCTCTTGTTCCCAAATCCGTAACCACGCCCATAGGAATAGAGATTTCAAAACAGATAGGTGGCATGCCTGCAATAACAGTGGCTGCAATTTCGATAACCGGAATTATAGGAGCTGTACTGGGTCCGTTCATCTGCCGCTCTTTCCGGATAAAAGATAGCGTTGCAGTCGGGATCGCGATCGGGACTTCTTCTCATGCTCTCGGGACAACCCGGGCAATAGAGCTTGGAGAAACCGAAGGAGCAATGAGCGGACTTGCAATAGGAATCGCCGGGCTAATTACGGTTTTTCTGGCGCCTGCGCTTCTTTACGTGTTCGGGGTTCTTCCATAATGATTGTTCTGAAACTATAGGACGATCCCTGATTCTGTCCTGAAACGTCTCCGTATGGTCTGATTACCGGTATGTTACATACCCGAAATACTGTCATTTCTGAATGCGGTCATCTGAAATCAGTATACATCCTCATCTGGATGTTGCCCTGCTGTATCTTTTTCCTTATGATCCCTTTTGCTATTCTCACATAGATCTCCCGGATCTGAGGAATAAGCATGGAAAACCCTATGGTATCTGTCAGGAAGCCAGGGGTCAGAAGGGCAAAGCCCCCGATTAATACAAAGAGTCCATGAAGGAGTTCGTTTCCAGGCATGTAACCCTGCATGGTTGCGTCCTGGATCTGACGGAGCACCCTGAAACCCTGGCTTTTTGTCAGGTAAGCCCCGATGCCTGCGGTGATCAAAATAATGAGAACGGTATTGAGAGCTCCGATTATTTCCCCTACCTTGAGCAGGAGATAAATCTCCACAACGGGAATTATCAGAAACAGAGAAAAGAGTTTGAGAAACATGATGATCAATTTCAGGGATATTTAAATTATTACTGTTATCTGTGGTTATGGTTACTGTTTATCTGTGGCGATAATTATTGAATCTATAGTGATGATTACTGATCATCTGTGGCGATAGTTATTGAATCTATGTGATGATTACTGGTTATCTATAGTAATAATTATCGGATATCCGCGGCAAGGCTATTGGATATCTATTTTTTGCCGGTGCAAACGATTATCTCATGCTTTTAAGCAATAAGGAGAGTATACTTCTCATATATTGTTTTTTCTGAACAATAAATAAAAGTTTTTTATGTATGAATATGTTTTCATGCAGGAACATGTTTTCTTGATTAAAAAATATTCTATTCAGGTTCAGAATCTGTTTTTCAACCCTGAGGTAAAATATAAGTTTATTTTCTGTTTGCTTTAAGGATTATTAAGTGAAATACAAGCAGAAAGCAGGAATGAAGAAACAGAATAGATGAATGAAACCGGATTGAAGCAGGATTGAAGAAAGAGATTGAAGCAGGACTGAAGCAGGAATGAAGAAACCTGTTAAATAAATGAAATGGGATTAAGTAAGAGAAATGAAAGAAACAAATAGCGCAAAAAATGTGGTAAAATCCGGGAAAAAAGAACAGTCTCCCGGAAGATGGATGCCTGCAGGAATCGGGGCGGGCGCAACAGTCGGAATACTGTTTGGAAACTTTATCCTTGCACCGTCTATGAGTTCTCAGGTTATGGGGCTGGTTCTCGGAATGTTGATGGGAGCTGGTGCAGGGCTGGTCATGGGACTGTCTTTTGGCTTCAGGAAAAGCTCAGAATAACTAAAGATAATCAAATTAAAGATAATCAAATTAAAGATAATCAAATTAAAGATAATCAAATTAAAGATAATCAAATTAAAGATAATCAAATTAAAGATAATCAAATTAAAAATAATCAAATTTAAGGAATATTACCAGAGGATAGAGATCTACCAGAGTACAGATCTACCAGAGTACAGAGATCTACCAGAGGACAGATCTACCAGAGGACAGAGGTCTAAAACTTTTGACGCCTGATCTCATCTCTTTTAATTTTCGTTGATTATTATACTTCTCCGTGTCTTCTCAGGTTCTCTTCTTAAATTGACTTTTATTTTTTTAATGACAGACTGCTTTTTGATCGGATAATTTAGCTGACTATCACTATTCTTTTAATACGGCTGGTTATTTTTTAGTTCCTGGTTTATACCCTATTCGAAATTTTTTAATTTTTATCCTTAACTATGGTTACTATCATTCGATGTGCTTTTCTTTTCCAATCGTATTTTTATTTATTTAGTGTTTCCTTTTCCATTCTATTAAATCGTATCATTTTTTATGTTTTTATAATTGCTATTTTATTTTTATTACCTTTTCTGTCTTGCAATGCTCGATTTTTATCTTGTGGAATTTATTTTTTTAGGAAAACAGTGTCTCTCGATCCAATTACTGTTTTATTTTAAGTTACAAAGGGATAGAGTGTTATATGATAATTGTAATATTATACTGATTCTCTTATGCACTATTCAAACACTAATATTATGTCGGATAGTGATACTGACTATTCACTCACTAATATATTCAACTAAATGTAAAACTATACTCTGGATGTTACACTGACAATCCCCCATTAAAAACACTACCCTTCTGAGGTGCCGGATGTATGGATTTTGAAGTAATTGATGACTTTGTGTACGAAGTAATTGGAATAATCGGGTCTGACCAGAACAACCTGTCCTGTGCAGCCGATTTTGCTCTGGAAAATTCGAAAGAAAAATCGTTCTCCCCCGAACTCCTGCTCAACCTGTCCAGTGCTTGCAGGAAGCAAAAAATGCATATGGAAGAATATGTGTTTGCAAAGGTCTGTTTGACGCAGGCTTCCGGAAAGCTCCGCGAAGATTCCTGTTATGCGCTGGGTACTGCGGCACATCTGCTTGGCTTTTCCCCTGAAGCCGAAGCAAGCTACCTTGAAGTCCTGAAAGAAAACCCCGGGAATGCGGATGCGCGATGTGCTTATGCTGAACTTCTTTTAGAGCTTGGAAGGATTGAAGATGCAGAAAATGAGTATAAAACCGTACTTGAAAACTCACCCGAACATGTAAAGGCAAATGCAGGGTACGCTTACCTCCTTACCGAGTACGGGTATTTCAGGGAAGCAGAAGACCGTTACCTGATAGCTCTTGCCGGCAATCCCGATTATGTTCCTGCCAGAGGTGGGTATGCAAATATGCTTTTTGAGCTTGGAAGACTCAGGGATGCTGAAAAAGAGTACAGGCTTGCAATGAAGCTTGACCCTGAAGACCCGAGCCTCCACCACAATTTCGGAGTTCTTCTCTCCTTCCTAGAGCGTTATTCAGAAGCCGAAGAAGAATACAGAAAAGCTCTTTCCCTTAACCCCAGGCACAGGAGGACTCTTTTCAACTACGGAAACCTTCTTGCAAGGGAAGGCAGAGTCTCGGAAGCTGAAAAACAGTACCTGGAAGCCCTTGCCCTTGACCAGAATGATGCAAAAGTGCATTCCAATTATGCAAACCTCCTTGCCCGTTTCGGCAGGAGATATGAGGCTGAAATCGAATATAAAAAAGCTCTCAGCCTTGACCCGGAAAGTGCCGAGGGGCATTACAGCTATGGAAACCTCCTTTCGGAACTCGGGCGCTTCTCCGAAGCAGAGGAAGAATATAAGAAAGCCCTTAACCTGAACCCCTATTATCCTCCTCTCCACTACAGCTACGGGCTGCTTATGAGAAAAATGAGGCGTTTCGACGAGGCTAAAATACAGTACATGAAAGCCATGCAGCTTGACCCGGATATCGGGAGCAAAATGACAGAAACCTGGATTATTCTGGATTAATAACAAATGCGGAAACCGGAATTATTCTTGATTAACAAAAAATACCGAAACTGGATTATTCCGGATTAATAATACCGAAAATAGGGTCAGTCAGAAAAGGCAGTTTGAAACATCTTTCAGTACTATTGAAAGAAGACGTTCGCTGCATAAGTCTAGCATCCGTCCTCAGAATTTTAAACTTTATATATTTCTTTCTTAACTTAAAAGCAGTTCACAGCCGGCAAAACATAAAAATTCTGTCTGAAAGAGTGGCTCAGGGTGGTGGTTTTCTACTATTCAAAGTTTCTTTCAGACCACTAAGTTTTACCTGCACAGCCAAATTTTCATTTTACTGGTCTCAGCTTTCGAAAGTAATTATTTTTATTTCCTCTCTTCTCATCATTCCGAAAGCAGCAGCATTTCCAAGTCCAACATAATCAGGGCAGGAAAAAAGGGAAAGGAGTTTCCCATCAAACCACCATTCATACCCGGTCCTTAAGGCTGTATGCCCTCTTATGATTCTTTTCAGGCTATTCACTTTTAAAAAGCCTTCAACGATATCAGGTCCGAATTCCCTGACGGTAGAACCTCTTGATGAGGTGACCAGCCCCGGGCGTTCAGACGGGTCATTCCAGAGATAAGGAAATGCCCCTTCCTTTGTGATAGTATCGATATTTTCTGTTCCGTTGATTCCCCCGTGTACGCAGAAAGTATGTCCAGATACCAATGCTGCTACCGGCAGCCTTTCGTATGTCCTGCTGATCTCAAGAAGAAAATCCCTGTCAAAATCTATCTCTTCAAAAAAGCCGTAATAAATATTCATATCAGCACTTTCATGGTTTCCCCTCAAAAGAAAGACATCCTCAGGCTCTTCGAGTTTCATCCGGAAAAGCTCTATGAGGACTTCCGTACCCTCCGTTCCGCGGTCCACATAGTCTCCCAGAAAGAGAATTTTTTTACAGCCCAGTTTTTTTCTCATTGCTATAATAAACTCAAGGGCATCAAGGTTTCCATGTATATCTCCTATCAGCATAATTAATTCGGGATCAATCCTGAGCACAGCAGGTTCGGATTCCAGAATCCCATTTATCTCCGGCATAATCAGGCGCAATTCTTGCTTTTTTCTTGCTTTTCTCAGGCTGGTCACAATAAACTCCCCCTGATAATCCTTTTTAATCATTCCTGCTTTATATACTTTCTGAAAATTTTTATGTGTTATGTATAAGCAGTTGAATGTATAACTGAGATATGATTTGCTGTTATCTATCAGAGTATAAATCTCTGTATATGTATAGCTATACTCTTTTTATAGCTATATTCTGCGGGTGCATCTATAAATCCGATGTGCGTATACGCTTAAACATAAATAGACAACCTGATTGTAGAAAATTTGACAGCAACCTTGTCATAAAAATCCGGTCATAAAAATCCGGTCATACACTATCTGGTCATAAAGATACTTGATTGAAAAGAATACAGAATTATTTAAGATACATTTAAGACCCCTGCAAAAAAATCACGTCTAAATTCAGGGATAAAAAGGAGGAGTGCTGGACGGTAGAATTTGACATAAGCGAACAGGATCCCGAAGAGATGGATCTTGCAGATATTGCACTTGAATATGACGAGCTGGTCTCGGCAATATCTGTTCTTGAAAAGCGGCGGGAAGAACTCAGGAACCGTATTCTGAATACTTTTGACGAGAAAGGAATAGATATCCTGAGAATAGGAAATGTGGAACTTAAGAGGAAAAGAGTGGACTGGAAACTCTGGAAGATAAGAAAGCTGAAATCATATCTTCAGGAGCGGGAACTCTGGGATATGGTTGAATCCGTTGACAGGAAAACCCTCACTAAACTGATTGAAAGAGGTTTCCTGACCGAACAGGAGCTGGAGGGCATGTATGATATCGAGCCGAGGTACAGTCTGTATGTGAACAGGGTTTAATAAGTAAGTAAGTAAGTAAGTGAGTAAGTAAGTGAGTAAGTAAAAATTAAATTCATGTGTTTTTATTCGCAGCATGGGATGCGGGAGGAAATCTTTCCCAATTTTCTGAATATATTATCCTGTCGGTCAAACGCTGTTCTATTCTTTAATTTTTATTTTTTCGGTTTGCTCTGATACCTTGTATTTTGAAATCCATCTTTTCCAATTTATTGTATCCATTTAATATAACTAATTATTTATAGTCTGCCAAATAAATTGAATCTGGTCATAAATTTTAGGAGGTTTTTTGAGCATGGAAATGGATGCCGTAGACAAGCTGGTTTTTCATGTAATCGAGAAGGTCTCTGAAGATGAATGTGATCTCGATAAGGCAACTGAGTCTGTCATTTCTTTTTCACATGAGAATTTGCTTTCACCTGAGACCCTGCTGAAACTCTCCTTTATTTTCGGCAATGATAAGATGTTCCGGGAAGAATATGTAGTCTCAAGGGCTTCTGCTTCTCTTTTCTCAGGTAAAATGCGGGAAGAAGCCCATATGGTGGCAGGAAAAACGGCTTCTTTACTGGGGCTTATGGAATCCGCTGCCAGAGAATTCAAAGAAATTCTTGAAGAAAACCCGGGAAATATAGAAGCCCTCTGCGGATATGGATCTATGCTTGCCGGGGCAGGGTAGCTGGACGGAGCACGGATTCAGTATGAAAAAGCTCTTGAGTTCAATCCTGACCATGTGGAAACCCTTTGCAGTTATGGCTGCCTGCTTTACAGGCTCAGCCAGCTGGATAAAGCCGAAGAAGTATATAGAAGAGCCCTTCTTCTTGACCCCGATCATGTCGAATCGCACTGCGGGTATGGAATTTTGCTCAACAGGCGCGGACAGAAAACCGAAGCAGGCCTCCATTATGCACGTGCTCTTGAAATCGACCCGGAGCACGTTGAATCAAATTTCCGCTATGCACGTCTGCTTGAGGAAAAAGGGGAGCCAATCGAGGCCGAAACTTATTACATAGTAGCTCTCAAAGCAGACCCTGAAAGCTCTAAACTCCACCTTTATTATGCCCGCCTGCTTGCACAACACGGACTCATCCATGGGGCAAGAGTGCACTTCAGGTATGCGCTTAAAATTAGCCCTGAAGACGTTGAAGCTCACTGCGAATATGCAGGGCTGCTTGCCAGGTTCGGGCACAGGCATGAAGCTGAAGTTCAGTACAAAAAAGCCCTTGAACTCAACCCCGGGCATTTTGGGAGCCTTTCCGGTTATGGAGATCTGCTTAAAGAAAAAGGGCAGTACGCCGAAGCTGAAAAAATTTACAGGCAGGCAGAATGTTTCAGACAGGACGCCTGGTAATAAATTAATAATCCCTGTCCGCTCAGGCTGGCAAAGCCAGGATTCAGTAAAGCCGTAGAGGCTCAATTCCTTTTTTTTCCATAAGGCAGGCAGGGATATCAAGTACCTGCCGAACTGAATCGATTATAATTCCATCTGAAGTCGCAATGATAAGGTTTTTTTCTGAATTTCCTCCTTCTCTTTTCAGGTCAAAATCCGCAGTTTTTGATGTGTATGCGTCTCCCAAAATCCCGTAATTTTCAATTTTGCGGCGGATGAAACCTGCAAGTTCTCCACTCCGGCTAATCTGTGAATCAAGAAGGAAGCTTACTGACTTCGGGCTGGCTTCTGATAAAAATTCAAGGACTGAGTCAAGGGCTTCTTCGAGATCTTCAGCCTGGTTTTTTTTGCCGAAATAATAGCGTGTGTCCCTGATATATCCGTCGTCGCAGAACCACATGGGTTCGTTTTTGCGGAGGCTGTCGACACTCAGCAGGACATTGTACCCATCAAGCAGAAGGTCTCTGTTATTTATGCTATCACAGGCTATTTTCTTCCTGATCCTCGAGACTACTTTTTCCGGGGAAACAATTACTCTGCTGAGAATGTGCCGCTCCTCTGCGCTTAGCCTGGAATGCTCAGCTACAAAACGGATAGTTGCGAATTTAGGATAGCCCCAGCGCAGGATACTCCGGATATCTCTGGCAGGCTTCAACAATTTTTCTTTCGGGTCTGACCCGGGAAAAGAGGCAGTACTCTCTTGCATAATTCTCATTTCACGAAGGAAGTTCTTTAAATGAGTGAAGATATGTTATATATACATATTTGCACAAATAAAAATAGCAATCTTGCTACCCGACAGTTAATTTGCCTGTTTGTCTGTCGGTTTCTATTCCGGTTTATTCAATTTAAGTCTGGTTTTCAACCGGAAGCCAGCTTATATTCAGAATGTGAGGTATCTTTATGGCTCCGATTGAGGGTTGTAATATGGAAGTTTTGTGGCTGGCTCAGGAAGAAGTAAAAAGTGTTATGGACATGCATTCCGATATGCAGGTAGTTGAAAGGGCTTTCAGGCAGCACGGGCTTGGCAAGGTGCAGATGCCGCCTAAGTCCTATCTTTACTATACTGCTTACAACGGCGACCTGCGTACAATGCCTGCATACCTTGAAGAAGAGGACATTACTGGCGTAAAGATTGTAAATGTCCACCCCGGAAACCCCACGCGCAACCTGCCCACAGTAATGGCGCTGATCATTCTTATTTCCCCTGAGACCGGAGCCCCCGTAGCGATCATGGACGGGACCTACCTGACAGATATCAGGACAGGTGCAGCCGGTGGAATTGCCGCAAAATACCTTGCAAAGAAAGACTCGAAAGTAATCGGGCTTGTAGGCGCAGGAAACCAGGCAAGGACCCAGCTTGAATCTCTTTGTGAGGTTTATGAGCCTGAATCTGTCAGGATTACCTCCAGGACAAAGGAAAGCTGTGAACAGTTTATCCGGGATATGGCAGATATCGTGCCCTGCGAAATTCATTATGAAAAAAGCATTGAAAAGGTCTGCGACTGCGATATCCTTGTCACAACAACCCCTTCCAGAAAACCAATTGTAAAAGCCAGCTGGATCAAAGAAGGCACTCATATAAATGCAATAGGCGCAGATGCAGTGGGAAAAGAAGAACTTGACCCCGAAATTCTCCTCCGTGCCAAGGTTATTGTCGACGACATGATCCAGGCTCTCCATTCCGGGGAAGTGAACGTCCCCCTGTCCAAACACTATATCTCGGAAAATGATATCCATGCCCAGCTCGGAGAAGTGATGGTCGGTCTCAAGCCCGGAAGGACCAGTGAGGAAGAGATTACGATATTTGATTCCACAGGGCTTGCAATCCAGGATGTAGCAACCGCACACCTGGTCTATGAAAGGGCTGTCCGTGAAGGGCTTGGCAGACAGGTCCGTATGTTCTGAGGCCAGTAAACTATTTTCCATTTTTTCCTGGTTTTATTATCTATTCAATATTTTTTAATTGTTAGCAAAGCATTTGTAATTTTTTATCTTCTGGCACTCTGGAGTGATGCGAAAAGGAGCACTCTTTTTCCAGTTTTTACTCATTCTAACTATACTATTTTATTCAGCATCTATTTTTTCATGTAATTTCGTTAAATAGGTCCGTAACGGCTAATATTTCATTTGTTAAATATTTTTTCCCGTTATATTTTTTAATTATTTATCATGATAAATACGCGAAACGTTTAAATATATTATTCTATTATTACCCCACGGGCATTTTAAGTTAACCTGGGGGTAAAAAGCCCGGTTAACCTGCCTTTTCAGATAATGGAGATTCATGCATATAATGATTCACGCATTTAATTTACGCATTCGGTAATGCCTCTCAAAAATGGATGGGCATTTGAGGAATCACCTGAAACCTGAAAAATTATTAAGCTGAAAAATTATCAAGCTGAAAAATTATCCAGATTTGAGATTATCTATCAATTCAAAAACGAAGAAAAGTATCAGGGATAAACCTATGAAACACCCTATAAAAACCTCAGAATCCGACCCCGCTTTTTTCGAAGAAATCAAAGAAGAAGCCGGAGCGGAAAAAATTCTGATGTGTTTTAACTGCAAGGGCTGCTCCACAGGCTGCCCGGTGACTGATGTTGTGCCTGAGTACAACATAAAAAAACTTCTGCGCATGTCTGCAATGGGGCTGCGGGACCGTGTGCTCAACAGCGAGCACCTGTGGTACTGCACTACCTGCTTCAGGTGTCAAGAACGATGCCCAGAAGGAGTAAAAACCGTGGACACCATACTTAAGCTCCGAAGTATTGCCGTAAAGAACGGCGTCATGCTTCCAGCTCATAAAAAAATCGCTGAGTACGTAATGCGTACCGGGCATGGTGTTCCGATTGATGAGCAGAACAGGAAAAAGCGGAAAGAGCTGGAACTGGATGAACTGCCTGGAACCGTGCACTCCTGCCCGGAAGCCCTTGAAGAAGTAAGGCAGCTCATTAAAGCCTGTGAGTTTGACAGGCTTGCAGGTTTTGACCAGTCTTCTCCGACCTGAAATACGAATTTGCGATAAGAGGCTGAAAAACATGACGAAAAACAGTACAGATAGCCCGGAACGTAACCTTTCACTCTTTTTAGGTTGTATCGCCCCTAACCGCTATCCAGGCATTGAAAGCGCCACCAGGAACGTAATGGAGCGGCTTGGGATTTCCCTTAAAGAACTTGAAGGGGCTTCCTGCTGTCCTGCCCCTGGAGTATTCCAGTCCTTTGACAAAAAGACCTGGCTCACTCTCGCAAGCCGCAACCTCTGCCTTTCGGAAGCCCTGGATGCTGATCTTCTTACCGTATGCAACGGCTGTTATGCCACACTTGCAGACACAAACCGGATCCTGAAAGAAGATAACGACGAAAAAGCAGGAGTCAACGAAAAGCTTTCGGAAATCGGAAAGGAATTTGCCGGGAAAATTGAGGTCAGGCATATAGTAGAATACCTTTTCAGGGAAGTAAGCCCCGTAAAAATCCGGGACGAAATCACTCACCCGCTTGACCTCAGGGTTGCAGTTCACTACGGATGCCATTTGATAAAGCCGTCCCATGAAAGAAAACTTGGAAGTGTGGAGAATCCTTCTTTTTTTGATGAACTGGTAGAGGCTACAGGAGCCCGCAGCATAGAATATGAGGACAAAACAGCCTGCTGCGGAGCAGGGGGAGGAGCCCGCTCAGCCGTACAGGACGTGGCTCTCAGGCTTATGGAAAAAAAGCTCGAGCACATGCAGAGAGCAGATGTTGACTGTATCGTGGACGCCTGTCCTTTCTGCCACCTTCAGTTTGACCAGGGGCAGTATGAGCTTGCAGGCCTTCAAGGAAAAGAGTTCAGCATTCCTGTACTGCATTACTCTCAGCTCCTCGGGCTTGCTCTCGGATATTCCCCTGAAGAACTGGGCATTTACTTAAACCGCACTCAAAATTCTGAATTCTATACAAAGCTTGGGGAAATGGCTGAAAATAAGTTCCCGGGTAAAAAACTCGGTGAAGGAATAGATTCTCAAAAGGGTGGAGTGCCCGTATGAGCTTCAGGCTGCCTTTAAGATAAGCTGGAAAAAGCCGGATACAGGCTAAAAAAGCTAAAAAGAGCTAAAAGGCTGGTAAAAGCTGAAAAGCGCTTAAAGCACCGGAATACATTGAAAAAATACTGTGCTGAAGCAGAATTATCTGAAAAACATCTGCAGGAGCTGAAAGCATGAAAACGGATATAACCGGAGCAGTAGCTGTAGTCGGGGGAGGGATTGCAGGAGTACAGGCTTCCCTTGACCTTGCAAACAGCGGGTATAAAGTTTACCTTATAGAGTCCGGGCCGACTATAGGTGGAAAAATGGCCCAGCTTGACAAGACTTTTCCGACTTCGGACTGTGCAGCCTGCATCCTCTCTCCCAAACTTGTGGAAGCCAGCAGGCACCCGAATATAGAACTGCTCACATACAGCGAAGTCCTTGCCATTAACGGGGCTGCCGGAGACTTTACCGTAAAAGTCAGGAAAAAAGCAAGGTATGTGGACGAGACAAAATGTACCGGATGCGGGGACTGCATTGAAAAGTGCCCCAAAAAAGTCCCGGACGCGTTCAACGAAGGTCTTGCCCCGAGGAAAGCTATTTACCTCGCCTTTCCGCAGGCTGTTCCCAGAATCATGACAATTGACCCTGAAAACTGCATATATCTCAGGAGAGGTAAATGCGGAAACTGTGCAAAGGTCTGCAAAAGGGGAGCAATTGATTACACTCAAAAAGATAAGGAACTTTCCCTCAAAGCAGGAGCCGTAATCCTTGCTGCGGGTTTTGAGGCTTTTAATCCGAAAGGGCTTGAGGCTTACAGGTCTGAGCATCCTGACGTTGTAACTTCCCTCCAGTTTGAGAGGCTTTTGAATGCATCAGGACCTTATCACGGGCACCTCCAGACCTCAAAAGGAAAAGAACCTAAAAAGATCGCTTTTATTCAATGTGTGGGGTCAAGAAACCAGAAATTGCAGAAAAAACACTGTTCCTCGGTATGCTGCATGTACGCCGTAAAACAGGCAGTTATCGCAAAGGAACATGACCCGGAAATTGAATGTGCAATTTTCAATATAGACATCAGGGCTTTCGGTAAAGGCTTTGAAGAGTTTTACCAGCGTGCAAAAAACGAGAAAAAAGTCCGTTTTATCCGTTCTCGCCCTTCCTGTGTTGAAGCCGATCCCCTGAAGGGTGGACTGAGGATACCTTACGAGAAAGAGGACGGCAGCATAGCCCATGAAGAATTCGACATGATAGTCCTTTCGATAGGCATAGGGGCTTCGGAATCAGGAAAAGAACTTGCCAGGCTTGCAGGAGTAGGGCTTACAGGAGCCGGATTTGTCAACACTTCAATAGAAAACCCCATGAGTACGGACAGGCCCGGAATTTTCGCTGCAGGAGCGGTGCAGGGTCCGAAAGATATCCCTGATACCGTGTCTCAGGCAAGTGGGGCAGCTGCAAAAGCCGGGGCTCTTCTCTCTCCTGCCCGTGGGACTCTGGTGAGCAAGAAGGAGTTCCCACCAGAAAAAACAGTTGAAGGAGAATCAAAGGTTGGTGTGGTTGTCTGTCACTGCGGCACTAACATAGGCGGCTTTGTCAATGTCCCTGAAGTGACCAGCTATGCAGGCAAGCTTGAAAATGTAGCGGTTGCAAGGGAAGAAATGTACGCCTGCTCTGAAGATGCCCAGGAAAGGATCAGGGAAATGATTGCCGAGCATGGGCTGAACAGGGTACTTGTCGCCTCCTGCACCCCGAGGACTCACGAGCCCCTCTTCCAGGAGAGTTGCAGAGCTGCAGGGCTGAACCCCTACCTCTTTGAGCTTGTGAACATAAGGGAACACTGCTCCTGGATCCATCAGCAGGAGCCTGAAAAAGCCACTGAGAAAGCAAAAGATATCGTAAGGATGGGGGTTTCGAGAGTCAGGCACCTTACTCCACTTTATAAGCAGGAACTCTCTCTCGGGCACAATGCACTCGTGCTAGGAGGAGGGATTTCAGGTTTGCATTCAGCTCTCGAGATTGCAGAAAACGGGTTTGAAGTCCTGCTTGTGGAAAAAGAACCCGAACCAGGAGGGCTTCTCAAAAATATAACAGCCCTTCAGGACGGCAGGAAGACTCAGAAAATCCTTATCCCTCTCATAGAAAAAGTCAGGGCTCATCCACTTATCAAGGTACTTACAGGTTCTGAGCTTGTTGATGTCAGCGGCTCGGTTGGAAATTTCAAAGGCAGGGTAAGGGACAGAGAAGGTAAAGAACAGGAAATTTATTTTGCAGTGGCGGTCCTTGCAACCGGAGCCGAAGAGCTTTCACCTTCAGGATACTTCAGTTACGGAGAATTTCCAAACGTTGTAACCCAGTCCGAACTTGAAGCAGAGCTCGAAGGGGATTTCAGGGCAAAACACGTGGTAATGGTCCAGTGTGCAGGGAGCAGGAATAAAGAACGACCTTACTGTTCCAGGGTCTGCTGCATAACTGCAGTTAAAAATGCCCTCCGCATCAAGGAAAGGGACCCATCTGCTGCCGTACACGTGCTGTACAGGGAAATGCGCACCTATGGGGCATGGGAAGAACTCTACTCAAGAGCAAGAGCTGCAGGCATCCGGTTTATAGCTTATTCCGACAACAGGCTGCCCTGGATAGGAGAAAATGAAGTCCGTGTGTACGATGAGATCACAGGTTTTGACCTGGAAATTGAGGCAGATCTTATAGTGTTGAGTGCTCCGCTTGTGGCTCCCGATTCAAACAGGAAGGTTGCTCCCATGTTTAAAGTCCCTCTGGACTCAAACGGTTTTTTCCTGGAAGTCCATATAAAGCTGAGACCTGTGGACTTCGCAACTGAGGGGGTCTTCCTCTGCGGAACAGCCCAGGCTCCCAAGCTTGTAGACGAAAGTATTGCCCAGGCTGCGGCTGCAGCTTCGCGGGCATGTACTATCCTCTCAAGGGAGTCCCTCGAATCTAGTGCTGATATCTCAAAAGTCAACGCCGAAATCTGTGTGGGGTGCGGAGCATGTGAGAAGGTTTGCCCTTACGGGGCAATCAGCCTGACAGAGGTTTTGCTCGAAAAACATGGTATTTCTTACATGGCAAGGAAATCTTCAGTCAACCCTGCACTCTGCAAAGGCTGTGGAGCCTGTGCTATGAGCTGCCCGACAGGGGCACTCGACCAGCAGCATTTCAGAAATGACCAGCTCCTTGCCCAGGTGAAAGATGTCTTTACTTATTCTGAGGAGGTCCGCTAATGGAACCTGACAAAAACGAAATATCTGAGGCATGGGAGCCCAAAATTGTAATGTTCTGCTGCAACTGGTGTTCCTATGCTGGCGCAGATGGGGCCGGAATCGGGCGTTTCCAGCAGCCTGCAAATATGCGCATAATCCGTGTAATGTGTTCAAGCAGGATAGACCCTGTACATGTATTTTCAGCTTTCCTTGAGGGAGTGGACGCTGTGCTTATCACGGGCTGCCACCTCGGGGACTGCCACTACATAAATGGAAACGAAAAAACCCTTGTAAAATTCAATTTCATGCGTTCAATGTTAAAAGAGCTCGGCCTTGAAGAGGAAAGGCTGCAGCTCAACTGGATCTCGGCATCTGAAGGCGAAAAGTTTGCCGAGGTTGTCCGCATGGTTACGGAACAGGTCAGGCAGCTTGGTCCCAGTGTTTTAAAACCCGAAGGAGTGGCCTGAAGATGTCAGGACTAAAAGATGCTTCCGATGTTAAAGCAGGGGATAAACTGCTTGGCTGGGCTGCCTCCGAAGATGTCAGGTCTCGCGGGGCTTCCGGAGGGCTTGTAACAGCTATGCTCGCAGCTGCCCTTGAGACAGGATTTGTGGACAGGGTGCTTGTCCTGAAAAAGGTCAGCGAATTCGAAGCCTATCCTGTATTTACTTCGGACGTGCAGGAAGTCCTGGAATCAGCAGGCTCCATGCATTCGGTGCCTGTAAACCTTGCCAGGTACCTGAAGCCAGAGACCTGCTTCGGAAAAATAGCCCTGCCAGCAAAACCCTGTGATGTAAGAGCAGTTATTGAGAGGGCGAAAAGGAATGTCCTCTCGTCTGAGAATACTTACGTAATAGGCCTTAACTGCGGGGGGACAATGCACCCGGAAAAAGTCAGGAAAATGCTTGAGACTGTCTACAGGCTTGATCCTGAAGAGATTGCAGGAGAAGAAATTGTAAAGGGAAAGCTTGTTTTCTTCACGAAAGACGGCAAAGAACACGCAGTCCCTATTGATGACCTTGAAGCCGAAGACCTCGGAAGAAGAGACTCCTGCCGCTACTGTCAGGTGAAAATCCCCACTAATGCTGACCTGGCATGCGGGAACTGGGGTATACCAGGAGAGCTAGCAGGAAAAGCCACTTTTGTAGAGGTTATGACAGAAAAAGGGGCAGAACTCTTGAAAAAAGCAGTTAAAGCAGGTTTTGCCGAGTTTATAAAGGCTGAAGAAAGAGGAATTTCTGCCCGGGAAAAAGTTAACAGAGTGATGCTCGGGATGAGCGAGAAAAGGAAAGCTGAAGTATTTACCCCTATTGAAAATGGAGAAGAGCGCTTCGAGTATTTCCGGAAAGGGCTTAAAAACTGCATCCACTGTGAAGCCTGTAAGGCAGTATGTCCTGTCTGCACCTGCGGTGAGGATTCAAAATGTACTGCTTACTCTTCCCCTGAAGACAGCTACAAAATGTCCCTTTTCCATATGGTGCGTTTCCTTCACCTTTCGGATTCCTGTATAGGCTGCGGGCAGTGTGAAGATGTCTGCCCTGCTGAAATTCCGCTTACACGCCTTTACCAGCGTTTTGCTGTTCCTGTCCAGAAAGAATACAGGTACCTTCCGGGTATGTCAGACAGGACTCCGCCTTTCTTTGCCCTTAAGCCCGAAGACAATGAAGACAAAGAAGGAGGTGGCTGTTCATGCAGATGAAGGACGGGAAAAAGGTGTGCCCGGAAAACGTATATTCAAGCATATGTCCCGGATGCGGGCTTGCCTGCGGGCTTTATATCAGGGAAAATATTTCCGAAAACGGAGAGTCGTCGGTGTCTGTGGACTTCCGTAAGAGTTCACCTGTAAATGCAGGCAAACTCTGCAGGTTCGGGCTGAAACTTCCGCTTTATTATGCCGGACCTCAGGCTTCGAGAGTAAAGGGGCAGGACTCTGGACTTGAAGATGCTATTTCGGAAACGATAAGGATTTTGAAAGCTGCACCCGCAGAAAGCCTGGCTTTCTTCTCCGTGGGTAATACAACAAATGAAGAACAGAAAGTTTTTTCAGCCCTTGCAGGCGTTTTTGGTCTCGATGTGGAAACCGGGATGGACGTCTACTCGTCGCTTCCGGCGAGGATGCACAATGCACTTAACCGGAGTATATCCCTGGAGGAAGTTGAAAATGCAGGGCAGATAACTCTCTTTGTTGATCCTTATTCTCAATATCCCCTGCTTCTCAGGAGGATTCTCAGGGCAAAAGAAAAAGGAGCAGAAGTTATCTGCATAGGGCCCAGGCAGCTGTCTGTTGCTGATAAGCAGTTCTGCCTGAAGCCGGCAGAGTATGTAAAATCCCTGTGCCCTTCCCCGAAATCCGTGATCATAGCTGATATTCACCCTTACTCTGACCCTGAGCATATGAAAGTGGTCATCGATCTTGCAGAAGCTTCAGGTTCGAAAATACTATTCCTCAAGCCCTTTGTGAATTCTACAGGGATGGAGACGCTTGCAGCAAACAGGAAACAGCGCACTCTGAAAAAACTTCTTCAGGACATAGATTCCGGGAAAATAAAAACACTCTTCTGCCTGGAATCCGATCTTCTTGAGCTTGCACCTGACAGGGAGGCCACAGTCCTGACCCTTTCGAAGCTGGACACCCTGATCGTTCAGACTTCAAGGCAGGGAGAATTTTTCAGGCTTGCCGATATAGTAATTGCATCCGAACAATTTTACCGCAAACAGGGTACGGTACTCAATGCGGAAGGAAGGCTGCTTTCGGCAGGTGGAAACTCAACTATCGGTTTCGATATCCTTTCCAGCCTGGCGGAGGCTTTTGGAAAACAGCCTGATTTCGAGTCGGTTCAGAAAGAGGTTTACGAGAGTTTCGGGATAAAGGAAGCAGGCGATTTCGCTTTAAAGGCATCTTTTGAGTCTTATTTAATCTCAGATGAACCTCCTGAAGTTGAAACCTCCTGCTTAAAGTGCAAACCCGGTCAGGAGGAAAGCTACAGGTCATTTTCGGAAACCTGTACAGAACCCAGCCCAGCATCTTTTTCAGCTTCACTGGTTTATTCTCTTTCCCCTTTTATGTGGCACGGACTTGAAGACAACAACGATTTTGTAGAACTTAATCTGCAAATGGCCCGCATGCTGGGGCTTAAAAAAGGAGGCACCGTAAAAATCAGGGCTCAGGGAAAAATGGCTGATATGAAGTTCAGGGTATCGAGCATTGAAAACGGCTATTTACTTTCCGCTCAGAAGCTGCCAGTTGCAAGCTTTTCAGGAAATGAAGTGGAGCTTTCTAGATAAAAAAGATGTCTGACCGGAAAAAGATGTCTCACCGAACCGCTGCCAATTTGAAATGGTGAAGGAAGTAATTATAGCTCCATAGACTGAGAATTCTATGGAGCCGCATTTTTTTCTTTCTGGTCTTTCTTCTCAATCTTTACTGGACACGAGGCATCGGTTGTAAGAAAGACTTTTTAAATAATTTTGCCTATTTTTTGCTTTGATCCTTTTTCTTTTTCAGGGTTAAGGGTAAGTTTTTCTTTTTCAGGATTCAGGGTTAATTCTTGTTCCATACTTCCCACGGTAATTATATAATCGCCTGCGGGAAGCGAATCAGTATCATAGTTGAATTTGAAATTTCCTTTTTCGTCAGCTTGTGCAGCTTCGTAACAGGTCTCGAATGTGAGTTTTACCTGTCCATTTTTTGCCTGTCCGGTGTTCGAATTACTTTTACACGTGTTTTTATCAGATTCTTCTTTTTTGCTTACAACATCTCCGTCAATTTTCACGAAATAACTCATCCAGGACGGTATTTTTGATTGAGATAGTGAGGCTTCGCCTTCCAGGGCGTTTGAGTGTCTCGTAAACCACCTGAATTTCTTAACCCTTACGTTTATGTCTCTGACCTTAACGCCGTCTTCTCCGGTGGCATTGACTTTGAAGGAGTTTTCACCTCCTGATATTGTTTTTGGAATGAACAGCTTATTTATCTGATATTTGTAACCTTTACCTGAAACAGGGACCATTTCTTCATGTAAAATAGTTACTTCAATTATTTCATTATTGGATGCCTCTCCTGAAATTGTGATTTCATCCCCTACACGGGGGCAGGCAGGAGATAATTCCCAGTGAGTAACATCAGCAGATGCGGGTAATATCAGGATTCCCGCGGCAGCACAAAACAGAATTACCATAAAAAGGGTTTTCCTCTGAAAAGCATATCTCAAAATGAATCCTCCTTTAATGCCTGCCTGATTTTTCATGCAGACCATAGAAGTAATTTTTATAAATGAAATTCTCTTTAATTATCTTTGAAAAGCATTTTTAACTAATGTTACTTTATTAGTTTTAAAATTTTTGCTTAAACTTCTCTTCCAGTAACACTATCTAAATTTTTATACTATTTTTCTTTTTGAATTTGTGTTATCCGGGTAGATGGAAGAAAAGATATTATAATTGTTATTTCCAAAATCGGCATCATTTAAACATCTGCTGTTTATCCCTGAATGATTTTTCATATAGGTAATTCCCGAAAAATAACCGACACGTTTTTAAGAGAAATAAAAGTGTTGAACTGGCTCATTAATATAATTATCGGTTTTTCATACTGCAAACTTTTACTTTTAAAGCCTGAATTTAGTGATCTCAGATAAGTAAAATAAGTAAAACAAGTTTATAAGAGATAAAATACTCAGTATCAAAATATATATTGATGCATCTGTGGCGCGTCAGTTATTGAACTATCATGCCGCACTGGCGAGAAAGCTGGAGCCAGGGAGATGACTTGTTGAAGGTCTCGGCATCCGTGACGCGATGATGGCGAATAATCTGGAGTACATCGTGTCCCGTGAACGTGGCCGGGGTAAAGTGCTGGTTTTTGCACACAATAACCATCTCCAGCGAGGAAAGGCACAATGGCAACTTGGAGCTGACCTGCTGGCATGGTGGCCGGTGGGATCTCACCTCAATAAGATTTTTGGCGATCGTTATGCGGTAATTGGTTCTGCCGTGAGCGTTTCTTATACCAGTGAAATCGGTCAGCCTGAAGCCGGTACTCTTGAATCGTGGCTTACTTCTGTTCCAGAGCCGGCAAGGTTTATTCCAACTCATGCAGGCAGAGGGCTTCCAGCTTCGGAGATTGCATCTCTTCAGCCCCGCTCCGGAAGCATAAAGAACCCTACCTATTTCTCACTAACTCCTCGAAGTCTCACCGACTTCGACTGGCTTGCTGTCCTTAACTCAACCCAATACAGCCGGGGAGGACCGACGCTGAAATAAAATGACTTTAATCTTAGCAGCAATTTGATAGAATATAAAAGTTTTAAAGCGGCCCGGTTTTCAGGGGGGTTATAAAAATCGGTGTTTATTCAGGTTTTTAAGATAAATAAACTGGTCTTATCAATCAGTCTTACTTTAATTAAGGAGAACAAATTCACAATGAATAAATAGATAGGATAAAAATTATTATACATTGAGCGGGTCCTGAGGAAAGTCAGCCTCTGCAAGCATTGTACGTTACCCTAGTGTCTCAACCATTTAATTATTAGTCATCATTATAAACGTTGAATACTTTTATACCTTCATGCTACAGATTCAACTTGCAGATAATGAAGTAAATTTCCTTCAGGATTTTGTGAGAAAAGGACGTAAAAGCGCAAGAGAACTAACTCGAGCCCGTATTCTCCTTCTATCAAACCAGCAAACAGAAATCACTGAAATCGTGAAAATATTAGGTATTTCCAGGAGTACCACTTTGAATATACGGAAAAGATACCTTGATGAAGGTCTCCCCAATGCTCTTTTTGACAAATCGAGATCTGGTCAACCTATAAAATACACTGAAAAACATGTTGCAGAAGTAATCGCTTTAGCCTGCAGCAGTTCCCCTGATGGAAGCAAAAGATGGTCTCTTTCCCTGCTTACTGAAGAACTTAGGAAAAAAGAAGGATTTGAAACTATAGGTAAAGAGAGTGTCAGGCTTATTTTGAAAAAAGCAAAACTAAACCTTGGTTAAGACGGATGTGGTGTATTCAGACTATCGATACTGAATATAGAGACAGGATGTATGACATTCTTAGTCTGTATGAAGAGGATTATGATCCTAAAAAACCTCTTATCTGTCTTGACGAGAAGCCTAAGCAACTGCTCAGGGATAAAAGAATGAGCATTCCTATGAAGCTTGGAAGTTCAGAAAAATATGATTATGAGTATGTCAGAAACGGAACAGCAAACATATTCATGGCGGTAGAGTTCAAAGCAGGAAAAAGGGTAACTCAGGTAACCAAAAGAAGAACAATGAAGGATTTTGCACAATTCATGAAGATTCTTGTCACAGAAGAATATTCTGAAGCAGAAGTCATCAGACTGGTTACGGATAATCTCAATATCCATAAAGAGAAGTCATTCTACGAAGCATTCTCAGAAGAGGAAGCAAAGAAGATTCTGGACAAGATAGAGTTCCATTACACGCCAAAACATGCAAGCTGGCTCAATGCTGCTGAAATCGAGATCAATGTCATGGATATCGAATGTACAGGAAGAAGGATCGGGGACATCGAGACGCTTAAAAATGAAGTGGATTCATGGACAAAGAGAAGGAATGAACACAAAAGGAAAATTGAATGGAAGTTTACAAGGAAGAATGCAGATGAGAAAATGTCAAAGTATTATGTGAAATAATTAAATGGTCATGACACTAGGTTCCATTTTTTATTCCAGCTATTCCCCATACTTCCGCAGAACCTGCTCAAAAACTGTTTTTTATGCTTTATTTCTCTGCGTGTCTGTTTCAGACTCCTGCGATCTCGAAGAGCTTTTCCATGTCAACGTTCCGCTCAACCACATTTGCGAGCTCTTCGTAAGCATCGTTTTCATTTATTGCCTCATCTGGTTCGTATTCCAGGCCCTTCTTCTCATAAAGATACCGGACAAGGGCATTTCTTATATTCCTGTTATCAAAAAGCCCGTGAAGGTATGTGCCGATTACGAGACCGTTCTCATCAATAGCTCCATCGTCTCCGAAAACGGTGCGGTTTGAATCCGTAACTCCCATATGGATCTCATAACCTTTTATCTCTTCACCATCTATGGGTTTCAGGATAGGGCCGTAACCATTGACTTTTTTTGTTACCTGGACAGTTCTCTTTTTATATTCCCCGAATCTGGTCCCTATGTCCAGAAGTCCCAGGCCTTCAAACTCGGCTTCGACTCCGTTCTCTACTCCGGAATCAAAGATAGTCCTGCCAAGCATCTGGTAACCGCCACAGATCCCGAAGATAGGGACTTTTCCTTTGAAAGCCTGAATTTTTTTGTCCATCCCACTTGCTCTGAGGTCAAGAAGGTCATTAACAGTGTTTTTCGTCCCAGGGATCATGATCGCATCAGGGTTTCCGAGTTCTTCGTTGATGTCCACATACCTAACTTTTACGAGCCCCTCAAGGGGTTCGAAGTCCGTAAAGTTTGAGATCCTTGGCAAGCGGATTACTGCAACCTCTATTTCTTTTTCTGCCTTTGAATCCTCTTTATCTCCGAGAGAGACCGAATCTTCGGAAGGGATGCGGAGCTTGAAATGAGGAAGGACCCCAAGCACAGGGATTCCGGTTTTATCCTCAAGCTGCTTGAGTCCGGGTCTCAGGATTTCTATGTCGCCCCTGAACTTGTTGATTATAAACCCTTTGACGTTTTTCCTTACATCTTCAGGCAGAAGGACAACAGTGCCGTAAAGGCTTGCAAACACGCCTCCCCTTTCAATATCTCCTACAAGGATTATAGGGGCCTGTGTGAGCCTTGCAGTACCCACATTCACGATGTCCCTCTCATAAAGGTTGATTTCTGCAGCTCCTCCGGCTCCTTCCATAACAATAATGTCATGCTCTTTCCAGAGCCTTTCAAGGGCTCCTTTAAGCACTGCGTGCATCTCTTCAATGGAATCGTAATACTGGCCTGCACTTTTGTCAGCATAGGGTTCGCCCAGCAGGACTACCTGGGAAACGCAGTCCCCTTTTGGTTTCAGGAGAACAGGGTTCATATCTGCAGTGGGTTCAGTGCCTGCGGCTTTTGCCTGAATTGCCTGTGCAATCCCTATCTCCTTTCCGTCCTTTGTAATCCAGGAGTTCAGGCTCATATTCTGAGCCTTGAAAGGAGCAACCCTGTAGCTTCTGGACAGGATCCTGCATATGGCAGTTACGACTGAACTTTTTCCAACATGAGAGGCGGTTCCCAGGATCAATAGGCTTTTTTTCTCCATTTTTACCATACCTTCTGCGCAAACAGGCTTTTTATAATTCAAATACAAGTAATGGTTTTAACTGACAATTTATTAAAATCAAAGTAAGATTTTTGCTTTTGCAGATATAAATCAAGTAAACTTGTTTAAATTTAATAATTGTCATCTTATACTTCAACTAAAGAATAAATAGTTTCGGATTCATTGCAGCTTTTGTTTAGTTAACTTTAGCGAAATTTTGATTTTTCTGCCTTTTTTCCTTTTCAATTTTTGTTTTCTTATATTTCTCCTTATCTTTGAGTTCAATTACATTTTATCACACATTTTTTACTATTTTACTATTCATTTACCATTTTACTATTCATTTACCATTTTTTCCGTACATTTTTTACCTTACTACGCTTTACTTCCTTACTTCTCTCACTTTTTCGCCATAATTTTTCGATTTATCCGCAGCTTCCCGTATGAAAAAATGAATTTATCCGGCTACATTTCTTTTAAATAAGATCAAAACAATCTTTTTGTTATCGAATCGGGGAAAAAAGATCATGAAAGCCGTGCTTTTCTTACTTGTTTTACTTCTTCTTTCAGTAATTCCTGCTTCAGCAGCAGACTCTTCCAGGGTAGATGGAACAGGCTCAGCCCGCATAGACGAACTTTACAGCGATATAGAGTCCTTTGATGTGACATTTTATTCCTCTCAGGAGGAAGAGAACCTGACCCTTGAAATGTCTCTGATGAAATCAGGTGTAAATGAAAAGGTCGTCAGTACACAGGAATTTTCAACTGGCAGTTTTCCTGCAAACACAAAAGTTACGAAAGCTGGCTTCTGGAATGTCAGGAATGCCGAACGAGGGGCTTATACTCTGAAAGCAAAGCTTCTGGATCAGGGGGAGGTGCTTTCGGAATCCGAATATAATTTTGTCTACGGAAGCAACTCGGCCTTAAGGCTTCAGGTAGATGATCTTGTCCCCAACTCCGAAGGGATTGCTGTTGTAATTTCCCCGAAGCAGGCTTCACTTTTTGATATTGAGTACATGCTTGTAGACGGGCATGATGTGGTATACAGGACAAAAACCGAAAAGGCATCCCTCACAAGCGTTCCGGAAACCTTTTCTGCTTCCTGGGGCACCCTTCTTGAAAACAATAAAGAGTACTCTGGTAGAGTAAAGATCAAGGTCTATTCCCCCAGTCGGGGATTTATAAGCTCAACCGAGAACTTCACTGCCAGGGATGATGCCGAAATTACTGATATTTATGAGGACGAGACCGGGGCAAGTGCAACTGTTTTTGGGCGTTCCCAGGTGCCTTTTGAAGGAAGCCTGGTTTTCACCGTTTATAAAGTGAAGGAAGGCTCAGGGCATAACAGTTCTGTGCTCGTAGAGTCTGCCCGTGAAAGAGTCCCAGTGCTTCTTACTGATGACGACGAGACAGTTGAAGTTGCCTGGAAAGAAAGGCTTACAGAAGGAGTCTACAGGCTTGAAATCGAACTCACAGGCAACGATGGGGACCTTATCGAACGCAGGGAAACCATTATTGAGTCTGACCTCCCTCCGGCAAATGCAAGTGAGGTAAGCCCTGACGCAGGGCGTGAAACTCCGGATGAAAATGAAGGTAATGGCATTCCGGGCTTTTCGTTTACTGCCGGAATTTTAGGTCTTTTCATTGTTTTCGGCTTTATTAAAAAGCTGCATTAATCAAATAAGGATAAATCTCAGTGAAAATTAGAATAAATCTCAAAAATCCGTGAATCTCATGAATTATGAACTCTTTATCGCCTTCAGGCAGATTCGGGCAAGAAAATTCCAGACTCTTCTTTCGGTAGGAGCTATAGCCATTGCTGTAATGGTACTTACGGTTTCCCAGGCACTAATGGTGGGTTTTACAGGAGAACTTTATAAAACTACCGTTGACAAACTCCCGCATGTCTCGGTCTCACCTCAGGAAGGCGAGGATTATATCTATCTTTACGGGACTCTCATGGAAAGGATCGGTACGATTGAGGGAGTCACCGCAGTTTCCCCTTTCCTTACAGGGCAGGCTTCTTTCAGGTTCAAGGACAATTCCCTGAACGCCGAGTTAAGGGGCGTGGTTCCTTCACAGGAAAATGAAATAAGCTCTATTGAAGAAGATATTGTTGAAGGCAGTTTCAGGGAACTGGAATTTTCAAGAAATACTGTTGTTATAGGCTCAAAACTGGCGGAAAAACTCGAAGTTAACCTTGGGGATTCCATAGCTGTGTCTTTTCCGAACGCAAATCCCCTCTCTCTCAGGGTTGTAGGGATTTTTCATACGAGATCTCCTCTGGATGAGTCTTTGACCTATACATCCCTTGATACTGCCCGGCGGTTCTATGATGTCCCCAATGTGGTTAACGGCGTCTGGGTACGGCTTTCTGATTTTAACAGGGACCGTGAAGTTGCAGAGGAGATCGAAGAACTCGGTTATAATGCGAGGGGATGGACAGAGACAAACCCTGCAATCCTCCGCACGATTGCTATTGAAAGAACATCGAATAACGTTGTATACGGGCTTATTATTGTCATAGCTTCTTTTGGTGTGGTAAGCACCCTGAACCTTTCAGTAATAGGCGCGACAGGCCAGATAGGTATGCTCCGCGCTATGGGCGCCCCGGTTTTAAGTATCCAGAGAATTTTCATACTCCAGAGCGGGATTCTTGGCCTTCTGGGAGCTCTTGTAGGTACTTTTGCTGGGGTTCTCATATCCCTGGCAATAGGACAGTATGAGATTCCCTCAACGCAGGCAGATGTTTACGCTGGCATGTCCTTTATCCCTATTGTCGTGCGGGCTCAGGACATCCTTATTATAATTCTCGCAGTTTTCCTTCTGAACCTTATTACAGGAATTTATCCCGCCAGGCAGGCAGCGAAGCTGGACCCTGTGAAAGCTATAAGCACAAGGTAATCATGCTGAATATCTTATCATGCGAGCCCCAAAATACTCGATTTTATGCCGGATATTCCGAAGGTCTGATGTGTACGTTAATAGAAAATTAAACCGCAGGATTGAAGCTTAAAACTATATAGAAGTGTAAATAAGTAGTTAGGACAGATAAGTACAATAAATCCATGAGCATTTGGATAAAGTTATTAGAGGTAGAAATTCTCCTTTCAGGTAAATTCTCCTTTCAGGTAAATTCTCCTTTCAGGTAAATTCTCCTTTCAGGTAAATTCTTCGTTAAAGCAGCAGTTTTTCCCTGTTTTCCCTTTTATTCATCAAATCATTAGAAATAATTTATGATTGCAAAAAAATTAATGAGGCTCTTAAAATTATCTATCACATTAAACATTTCAACGAGAGCCAATACGTCACCAGGATTGAAATTTCAATTCCGGTAAATATATATCTTTTTTGACGAATGATTACTTACTTAGTAAGCGTAGCGAACAGAAACAAACAAGAACCTTGTGCAGGAATTCTCATCAACTGATCATTGCATGGGAATTCTCTTTTTTTATTTTTACAGCCTACCGGCTGAAATAACTTTTTTATAGCTGTAATCTGTTTTTTCAGACGTACTGTACTTTTTTTAAGGAAGCTCTTCCTGAATTTCAACGACTGTTCTTAATAACTTTAGCTTTTCAGAAGAATTTCGAAAACTTTATTTATGCTGATATTATATCTCTGTTCGCTAATTTGTAGCACAGACCGAACATTTGGGTGGGGGATTACCGACAGCTGATCACTGTCAAAAGGGAATTCCCTTTTTATTTTTCTTTTCCGAATACTATTTTTTAGCTTGCATTAACCTCTTTTTAAAAATTACTAATTTTTTTGATTTTTCTGCAGTTTTTAAATTTTATTGCATGGACGTTTTTCCAGAAATTTGATAAATTTTCTGTCTTCGTGAATATACAATTGCAGTTAAACTGCAGTTTGCGCAAAAAAATCTTTTATATAATTTCGGATATTACGGCTTCTGTCACCGGATACAAATATTTATATTCTTTGGTAGATAATTTTACTTTGATGGATGATAGCAAAGAATACCAGCTTTATCTTGAAGCCCTTGATGAAGAACGGTCTGCATGGTCCAGGAGGACTGCTATAAAGAGGCTCAGCGAATGCAAAACAGAAGAGTCTCTTTATTATCTTAACGAACTTGTTGTTGACAGGTATTTTCTGGTTCCGGATTGGCTTAAAAAGGTTGCAAGGGAATATTACGTATCTCTATGCCTCGAGTTCCTCTAATAGCTTAATTTTTAATAAACTACCCTTCAAACCTTTTTCTTTTAATAGCCGTACCCAGGTTTATATTCCAGAAGCTCAGGCTCCTTCAAAGGCGGATGATAAGCGACTTTCTATTTCAAAAGTCCATGCTCCTTCAAAAGCATACGACAGGCAACTTTCTATTTCAAAAGTGAATTCTTTTTAGTTCAGTTCAGCCAGGATTCAAAATCAAAAACTTTAAATTTATTTAGAACCAGAAAAAAGCGTATCTCTGCCAGATCTGGTATATACAAAGCACATAATTCTTAAGCAGCCCGATACTCCTGTAATATCCTGAGAATCGGTATGCTTAAGGCTGTGAAGGTACCCTTTACTAATATATTCTTATCTCTGGCTACTGTACTAAATTAAGAACCGCTTCTTTCCGCTAACTTATATAAAAGATACCTGATTCTTTGTTGAATTCGGGCTTTTATGATTAATGAGCTTATTGATTACTTATAAAGAGTAAGTTGGAAGCAGTAAGTTAAAAACTTATTTGAATGAATATCTGTTTAAAAGATAATTTGTTTAAAAGATGATTTGTTTAAATGATAATTTGTTTAAACGATAATTCGTTGTAACGATAATCTGCTGTAATTATCTCAGGAGGAACCATATTTATGCCTAAGGATACCGAAAAGACATTGGGAGTACCGGCAGCAATTCTGTTGCTTATTGGAGGAGTATTCACAGTTATTTTATTCTATTTTATGTTCCAATTTGCTGAACAGGAAAACCTTATTATGGTCATCTTAACTGCATTATTAATAGGCGTGGTTTCAATGATTGTAGCTAAAGTTCTGGGCCGCATATCCAGGATCAGATGACCGGGGTTAAGTGCACGCTTACTTTTATTAATTTCTTTTCCTCTCTTTTTTCTGCACCATTACCAGATCATAAATTTTATTGTTTAATCAGGAATTACTCTGAATTTTTTATCGGGCATCTTGGGCGTCTTATCAATGCTGATATTCCTGAAAGGTCAAGTCTGTAAAAAATACAATAAAAAATAATTCATTCTGAATTTTCTCTGGTTTGAGGAATAACTATTCAAATATGCTCTGCTTTCAGTTGAATATTCCATCTAAAATTCCGCTAAACAAAGATTTCAAATGAAATTCCGTTAAACAAGGTTTCAAATGAAAAAGAGTCTCTAAAAAAGGTATCTTAAACCGAAGATCTGGAGAAGAGGTTAAGGAATGCAAAAACGGGCATATTTACTTATTGCTGTGAGTGGTTCCCTTTGGGGTACAATAGGAATTTTTGTCCGGGAGCTCTACGGTTTAGGGTTTTCTACTCTTCAGATCGTAACCATGAGGGTGTTCTCAGCGGCTGTTATCATGCTGCTATACCTTCTTTTTACAAAACCGGAACTGCTGAAAATCAGATTCCGGGATTCTCTTTATTTTGTGGGGACAGGTATCCTCAGCATTGTTTTCTTTAACCTCTGTTATTTTATCACCATCAGAGAGACGTCTATAGCAATTGCAGTCACCCTCCTGTATACAGCCCCTGCATTTGTTGCAATACTTTCCAGGATTATTTTCAGGGAAAGCCTGGATGCAAAAAAACTTTTTTCTCTGGGCCTTACCCTCACAGGGTGTGCTTTTGTAACCGGCTACCTTCCTGAACTCGGAAATTCTCCCTCTATCACTCTGCCCTGGCTCCTTACAGGGCTGGGGGCAGGTTTCGGGTATGCCCTTTACAGTATTTTCGGAAAAGTTGCTCTTAAAAAGTACGATACTGTAACAATCACAGCCTACACTTTCTTTTTTGCCAGCCTTGCCCTCCTGCCTCTGGTTAGCTTTGAAACTTCAGGAGAGGCTTTCTCTACGGGAAGTTTCTGGACCTACCTTATAGGTCTTGGCTTCTTCCCCACTGTTCTTGCCTATTTGCTTTACACAAAAGGGCTTGAAGAAGTCGAATCTAGCAGGGCGGCTATAGTAGCGACAGTAGAGCCTGTAGTGGCTACCTTTGCAGGTTTCTTCTTTTTCAGGGAAATAGTGTCAGGCTGGCAACTGGCAGGGATACTCTTTGTACTTGCAGGTGTGGTGCTTATACAGGAGAGAAAATGAAAATTTCCTCAAATTTTCTCCCTAAACTCTAATTTTTAATCTTTTTTCACTGCATGCTTTCAGTTTTCTTTTTGCTTTCACAGAATCGCTTAGAATAATAACAAGGTTAATATGTCTGGTAAGTTCTGTATTTAGTCTGATATCTTATCTGATAATGTGAATATCATCTGATATCATACCTTACTTCCCATGTCCTTTACTCCATATGTGCTACGTTTGATCTTTTCCCGCCACATATTTTCAGATTTTCTGTTAGTTTTCGGCGCTGAAAAAGCCAGCAGAATATCTGGTCCGGGCGAAATAAATTACAATGACATAATCATAATTATATTGAGAATGAAAAGGATGGTGTTATTTGATGCAGTTGAAGCTGGAACATTATAATATAAAAATTGGACAGCACAAAGTGTTGCTGAATATTGTCGATGCGAAAGAACTGGGAGTCAACCCCGGAGATAGGGTCCGCATCCGGGGGCATCAAAGCCTTTCTGCCATTGTGGACACAACTGATGACATGGTTCCTCCGGGAACTCTTGGTGTCTTTACTGAAGTTTATGAACATTTCGAAGACTGGGATAAGCCGGTAGAAGTTGTCCCTTCTTTTCGCTCAAAATCCGCAGCCGTTATCAAAAAAATGCTGGACAAAAAGCCTGTTGTACAGGACGAGATCAAAATGCTTGTAAGCGATATCGTTGATGAAAACCTGAGCGATGTCGAGCTTTCTGCCTTTATAACAGCTTCATATATCCACGGGATGACCGATGACGAAGTCGAATGGCTGACAAGGGCAATGATAGATACAGGAGACACTATCGAATTCGATACGCACCCTATTATGGACAAGCACTCGATAGGTGGGGTTCCCGGAAACAAGATTTCTCTCCTTATTGTCCCCATAGTTGCCGCAAACGGGCTGCTCATCCCAAAGACCAGTTCAAGGGCTATCACGGGTGCAGGCGGGACTGCCGACCTTATGGAAGTGCTCTCTCCTGTTGAGTTCAGCTCGCAGGAAGTAAAGGAGATAACCGAAAAGGTAGGAGGAGCACTCGTCTGGGGCGGAGCTACAAATATTGCGCCTGCAGATGATAAGCTCATCAAAATTGAATATCCCCTGTCCATTGACCCTTATTACCAGATGCTTGCCTCAATCATGGCAAAAAAAGGAGCCATCGGGGCAGACAATGTGGTAATGGATATCCCTGTCGGGCCGGGCACGAAGGTCCCCACAGTTCAGGAAGGACAGAAACTGGCCAGAGACCTCATCAACCTCGGGCACAGACTTGGAATGAATGTTGAGTGCGCTATTACTTACGGTTCGTCTCCTATCGGGAGGAGAGTAGGACCTTCTCTGGAAGTAAAGGAAGCCATGAAAGTCCTTGAGAGCATGGAAGGTCCAAACAGCCTTATTGAAAAGAGCGCGGCTCTCGCAGGCATTCTTCTTGAAATGGGAGGGGCAGCTCCGAGAGATCAGGGAAAAGAGCTTGCACTTGAAACTCTCAGGAGTGGAAAAGCTCTCGAGAAAATGAAACAGATCATTGAAGCCCAGGGAGGAGACCCGAACATCAAGTCCGATGATATTCAGACAGGGCAGTACACTGCTGATATTTTTGCTTCTACGGACGGGTATGTTATGGAGTTCGACAACAAATGGATAATTGAGATTGCCAGGCTTGCAGGAGCTCCAAATGACAAGGGAGCTGGAGTTGCAATACACAAAAAGAGAGGAGAACAGGTTAAAAAAGGAGATCCGATTCTCACCATATATGCCGAAAAAGAGATCAAACTTGATAATGCACTGGCAACGGCACAGAGGACAAACCCGATAATAGTCGAAGGCATGCTTCTCAGAAGAATTCCTGGAACTTATGGGTTCCAGTAATATTTCTGTAAGAACAATTTTCTCTTTTTTTCTTTTTTTCAATGAAAGCTCAGTGAAACCCTTTAATACCTTGTCAGGGTTTTAGCCGGACATGAAGAGAATTGTATTACTGCGCCTGGGGCACCGCCCTGAGAGGGACAAGAGGATTACCACACACGTTGGCTTAACTGCCAGGATGCTTGGAGCTGAAGGCATGCTTCTTGCTTCTGATGACTCCGGGATTGTGCAGAGCCTTGAAGATGTGGTCAGGCGCTGGGGTGGAAACTTTTACATTAAAAATAATGTCAGCTTTAAACAGGAAATCAGAAACTGGAAAGAAGGAGGAGGTAAAGTCTGCCACCTTTCCATGTACGGAGTCAACCTTCCGGATCTTGCTGACGAGCTTAAAAAGTGCGACAAATTAATGATTGTTGTGGGTGCGGAAAAAGTTCCTCCCGAAATTTATCAGCTCGCTGACTGGAACGTGGCCGTGGGAAGCCAGCCCCATTCCGAAGTTGCGGCAGTTGCAATTACAATGGACAGAATCGCTGAGGGTGAACCTCTTGAAAAAGAGTTTTCGGGCGCTGAACTGACAATTGTCCCTGCCGAAAGGGGCAAACACGTAATCGAAAATGCCGGGGAATGAAACGGGTTCAGCAGGTCATGACAGCAGCTTCTTGATTTTTATCTTTTATATTTTTGACACTATGTTTTGTTACGAATATTTAGAAAAGTGTTAAATATAAGTTCGTCCTAGGATAAATGTCTACAGGCAGTTATTCCTCCTGCTAACGTCAGGGCCCGGATTTTTCCGTTTTTGTTCCCGCCAGTAGGGGCTGGCAGGTGTGATTTCATCACGGATCCGGAGAATTGATTTTTTTTCGGTTGAGGGGTACATGCTGGCAAACTTTTCCAGTCAGACGCTTTATTTGCCAGGCATCCCTCTATTTTTTCCTCTTTTTTGAAATATAGATATATTCAAATAATATTAAAATGTAAGACTAATGACTCATATGGATCTGGTAGCGCGGGAAATTAATTTATTAGCAGGATCTGTGCTTCTTTTTGTAGTTCTGGCTCTATTTTTTCATTTTTACAAAATCAGGCTGCTCTCTCATTCCCTCAGGCTCTGCAACTGGATCTGCGGGATGGCAATCAGTTCTGACAGCCCCTGGGTCAAAATGTTTGTTCTTCACCTTGTGTTTTTCATAAGGTTTCTTATGTACCTTGCAATTATTTCTCTTGAACAGGTGGATAAGCTTACAACCAGAAGCCTTTTCAGGCATTATATCTCAGGCAGCAGAATTGTTCTCCTTGAGTATATGTCTGTATTCACTCATTCCTCCAGTGAAATTGAAAAAAATATTTATAGTCGGAACTTCCAGGCTGCAGGCAGAACAGAACAGTTTATCAAAAAATAATTTCCTGGAATTCCATATAACATTTTATGCCCGATGCTTTTTTTCTCAATTTTCGTAAGTATGGACTAATTATTTCTGATATGCGTGAAGTATTTTTAGTGCGTCCTATGAATTTTCTTTTTCTTTAAAATATTCACGTTGTATCTTTTATATAGCAGAAGATTATATTCTGTCCTGAAATTATGGACTGCCGATCTTCATATCTGAAATTTTCGGCATCTTGTTCTTGATTTTATGGGCAGGAAGCGTGTGGTAATGAACATAACATTAATCGGTATGGCAGGAGCGGGGAAAAGTACCATAGGAAAAGCGCTTGCAAAACGTCTGGATTATACTTTTATTGATGTTGACCGTTTGATCACAGATAAAACTGGAATGCCCCTCCAGGTACTCATTGATAAACAGGGCGATTCTGCTCTTCTCAGATTTGAGGAAGAAGCTATTCTGGGTCTTGGGCAGGTGGATAACTGTATTATTTCCCCGGGAGGGAGCGTAATTTATTCCGAAAAATCCATGGTCTACTTAAAAAACATCTCAAAAGTTGTCTTTCTGGACGCTTCTTTCAGGAGCATCGCAAGGCGAATACCGAATGCAAGAAGAAGAGGTATAGTGGGCCTGAGGGATAGAAGCCTTAAAGAACTATTTGAAGAAAGGCTGGTTCTGTATAATAAATACGCTGATTTCTCCGTAAAAATCAGGGGAAAGGAAAATATTCAGGGGATTGTAGATCGAGTGATCAGGCTCTGTTTTATGGTGGAATCCTGATTTGAGCATTAATTTTTCCTGAATAAGAGACTGATCCTGTTTTGTTTGTTTTCCATTCATTTCTATCTGTTTTCATACATTATTATATATTATTATACATTATTATATATTTCACATATTATTATATATTTCACATATTATTATATATTTCACATATTATTATATATTTCATATATTTTTGTGCATTTTTATCTGTCTTCATATGTTTTTATCTATTTTCATATAATTTTATATAATTTCATCCATTTGTTTAGCTGAGACGATCAACACATGTATCGGTCTGAACCTTCTGCTTTAACAGTTTTATACCAGCATGGAGTTTCTACTCTAACAGTTTACTTTATTATCTATCAGGTCTTCAATCTCGACAAAATTCTTTGCTTACAGTTTTCATACACCGACCTGCAGACAAGCAGGCTTATCAGGAGATATTTCATGACATCAAGCCGTTTTATTATCACGGTCATTGGCAGTGACAGAGTAGGAATTGTTGCCAGGATCACCACTGTAATGGCCAGTTACAACGTGAATATTGTCGACATCAGCCAGACCATCATGCAGGGCATCTTTACAATGATTATGCTCGCAGAAGCCCCGAAGGAAAACTTTGACCTTGCAGCTTTCCAGCAGGCTATGGACGCCGAAGGCAAAAGCCTTGGAGTTGAGGTCAAAGTTCAGCATGAAGACGCTTTCCGTTTCATGCACAGGATCTGATTTTTCAGGAAGGGAGGATTTTTTTCATGCTTATAAACCCTAAAGAAATCCTGGAGACAATCCAGATGGTCAGGATGGAACATCTGGACATCAGGACCGTTACCATGGGGATCAGCCTCAGGGACTGCAGCCACCCTGATATTGAGATATTTAACGAAAATATCTACGCGAAAATAACCTCGCGGGCAAAAGACCTTGTCCGGACGACAAATGAAATCCAGAGCCTTTACGGGATCCCTATCATCAACCGCAGGATTTCTGTGACCCCCATAGCGATAGCAGCAGAAAGCTGCAGGTCTCGGGACTTTGTATCTATTGCAAAGACGATGGACGAAGCTGCAAAAGAAGCAGGTGTCGATTTTATCGGCGGGTTCAGTGCCCTTGTCCATAAAGGGGAAACTGGCGGGGACCTGAAATTAATAAATTCCATTCCTGAAGCTCTTGCATCTACAGAAAAGGTCTGCTCGTCCGTTAATGTTGCAACCACAAAGGCGGGAATTAACATGGATGCAGTCGGCCTTATGGGAAAAGTAATCAAAAAGACTGCGGAACTGACCTCTGACAGAGACGGGATAGGCTGTGCTAAACTCGTGGTTTTTGCAAATGCTCCTGATGACAACCCTTTTATGGCAGGAGCTTTTCACGGAATTGGGGAACCCGAATGTGTTATTAATGTGGGCGTAAGCGGGCCTGGTGTGGTTAATGCAGCTGTTTGCGAGCTCGAAAACCCTGACCTCACGGAGATTTCCGAGACAATCAAAAGGACAGCTTTCAAAATTACGCGCATGGGAGAAATGGTCGGAAGAGAGGTCTCAAGAAGGCTCGGCGTTGAATTCGGGATTCTCGACCTTTCGCTTGCTCCAACTCCGGCTATCGGGGACAGTGTTGCAGCAATTCTGGAAGCTATGGGCCTTGAACGCTGTGGAGCCCATGGCACGACTGCAGCCCTTGCACTTCTTAATGATGCAGTAAAAAAAGGAGGAGCAATGGCTTCTTCTTCTGTGGGAGGTCTCAGCGGGGCTTTCATTCCTGTAAGTGAAGATGCAGGCATGATTGAAGCGGTAAAAGCCGGAGCTCTCTCTCTTGAAAAACTCGAAGCCATGACCTGTGTCTGTTCAGTCGGGCTTGACATGATAGCAGTCCCGGGAGATACTCCTGCAACTACCCTTTCTGCAATCATTGCTGATGAAATGGCTATAGGGGTAGTAAACAAAAAGACAACAGCAGTCAGAGTGATTCCAGCACCCGGAAAAGAAGTTGGGGATTCTGTGGAATTTGGCGGGCTGCTCGGCAGTGCCCCTGTTATGCCTGTAAGCAATTTCAGTTCAGAAACTTTCATAAAGCGGGGGGGAAGAATTCCGGCTCCTATCCAGTCATTGACAAACTGAAATATTGTCCCTAAAATTGAATCCACTCTGGCAGGTAGCTCTTCAGTATGTTCTCATGAACCAGCATATTCTTATGAAGTCGGAATATGCTGGTTCAGTTTTCATGTATTTGTTTTTAGAGTGACCTTTTTCATTTCAACTATTCTTTCATTTCAACTGTTCTTTCATTTCAACTATTCTTTCATTTCAACTATTCTTTCATTTCAACTATTTTTTCATCTCATCTATTTTTCCAATACCTTCAAAATTAAACGTTATAAAAAAAACTATTGTAGATAGAAAAAATTTTTACCTATCAAACTGTTTACTTATTGATATTGTTTTATTTGTGTCCTCGATTTTTAAAGTCACAGGACGCCTCAAAAACGGGCTTCAGTAACAGGAATAAGAAACAGAGGAGAGAGTTATTTGAACCCGAAATATCTTAAAATAGTGATTTTGTCGCTCCTTTTAATTTGCTTTACAGGCGTATCAGGAGCGAAACCGAGCAGCGGGCATTCAGGAAATACAGGATTTCCGGACTACACTGAAGGCGCGCAATACGATACTGATTTCGATGCCAGCTTTATGTCGGAATGGTGGTACCAGAATGGGGATATGAGGCTTGTTGGGGAAGATGGAGATGTGAAAAATCTTGCTTTTTTTACCGTACTTGTTCACCAGGAATCTCCAACGTTTTTTTATGATTCAAAATCAGATACGCAGCTTTCGAATATGGTAACTTTCTATGGGCTTTATCCTTATGGGGAGGAGCCTTCTGACAACTATACCCTGGTTTTTGTGCCGAGGGATGAAATAGAAACCTATATCGGGTTTCATAAGCCATACCTTGATTTCACTTACCCTGAAGGTTTAAGGAAATTTTACGGTTCGGCGTTTAAAGGATACAATCTGGATTACGCTTACGACAACGTTCAGTTGGACCTGTTTTTCAAACCTCTCGCAGAAAAAACGATCGACAGTGCAACAGATCCCGTCAATTTTACCACATACGAATATGCTTATGGAAAACTTCACGGCAGTGTTATGCTTGACGGCAAAAAATATAGAGTTACGCAGGCTGACGGGTACTTTGACCACATGACCCCCTATACAAGGGACCAGCCTGTATGGGAATGGGAGCTTCATGGGTGGAGCTGGTCAGAACTTACAACTGACAGTTATCAGACTGTGTTCTATGGGGTAAGAGGATCTGATGGGTGTGATGATTATGAATATAAGCACCTGACCCTGATAGACAAAAATAAAGGTAAGGTAATTGCAGAATACTCAGGTGACGAAGTAATCATCAGCGAAAGTGACTGGACAGAAGCGAAAGTCAAAGAGCAGACCGTGGAAAGACCAGCCAGCCTTCAAATATCGGCTCCTGACCTGAATATCTCCATAAATGCAGAAAGTGTTATCCAGCTTGATAGGTCATCTCAGGAAGAGCCTGTGGGATTTGTTGATTTCATGTCTTTCCAGCCCGATGAGGCAACAATTGAGTACAGGGGTGATCTTGAACAGGGAAGCGCCTTCTATGAATATATGGTTTCTGACCGGGTTATTTTCCCGCCGCAGTAAATACGGTGCAGGTTTACAGAAATAAGGTTCTGAAGGCAAGTTCACATGGTCTTGAATTTTCAGGGGATTTTCCCCCTTTTCATATTTTTGTCCTGAAATGCGGCACCTCTCATTAATTCTGACCGGGCATGTTATCACGGCAGTCCAGGAATTATTTCGCATTCACCCACAGTGACCTCATAATTTCTCTTATTTCTTCTATTTTCTTTATACTTTCTTCATTATTTATAACATCAAAATCGTTAAAAGTCTCAAGTGCAACCTTTGCTGCAATTGAGGCACCATTAAGGTACCTGTTGCCTGCGCTGCCCACAATTGTCTGGAGGGCTGAAGCAGCCTGAAAAACGGCACTTTCCATTTCCTCTTCCTCCGCGCTTTTTCCTATCTCTTCGATAGAAGATGCTATGCTTCCCGTAGCGTTCTGGAGGCTTTCCTCCATAGCCGCTGCAGCCATTTCTTCCAGCATAATCTCTGCTCCGATGGCAGCTTCTTCAAGCATTTTCTGAGCAGCCAGCTTTCCGGTGTCTCCGAGGCAGGAGACACATATGGCAGCGTTTTCCGAAGCATCGGAAAATTTCGTTCTGGCAGCCGCTTTTCCGATCTCTCCAAGCCCTATTGTAACCGCGATAGCTTCCTTTTCTCTGTTCATGAGAGCTGCCGTATTTCCGCTTTTCCCGAGCATTGACGCTGCTAGCTTTGCAACCGTTTCCAGGTGCTGTTCCATAGCCGTTTTTCCTATTGTTCCGAAGGAGAGCAGGACCTTGACAGTCGTATTTTCCATATTTTGCTTCATCGAGCACTGGAGTATTTTATCCAGAGACCTTATAGCACTGACTGCCGCATTTTCCATTCCCTGAAGGGCAGCAGCCTTTCCTATCTCTTTTATGGAAGCTACCGTTTGCTCGGCTTCCAGTTCCTTTCTCTCATTGAGGTAGCCTTTGCCTATCTCTGTCAGAGAGGCAAGAGCCCGGCTTACTCCTTCGTCAAACCCTTCATCGATGAAAGCCAGACCTTCCTGAATTATGCTATTGTGATCTTTTGAAAGCATAGCTTTGAAGCTCCTTTTCGACAGTATAGCCTCTATTCCACAATCTTCTGCTTCTTATACTGCAGCCACTTTTAAGACGCAACTTTTACTATAATAGCTGCTTAAAATATTCTCTTTTTTATTTCATTTGTTATAGTTCTGCCAGAAAATTAAATATAATAAGGTGTCAGAAAAACAGGAATTATAAGATGAGATCTAAGTTTGTTCTTCCTGAAAAGTCCTTATTTCATGAATTCTCCTGTTTCTCCCTTATTTGCCATATCTGTTTGCTTTCCCTCACTCAAATATTTTCAGGTAATAATATGTATTTTCATGTATAATATTGATCCCATCTTTACAACATCGATACGGATGGTAAATAAAATAACAGATAAAACGATATTTTATGTGAAGAAAGAAGGCGGTTTATCTGAGTAGAGAAAAAGCACCCAGGAAATCAACCTTTTCTCCTGCAGAAAAGAGATCTTTTAAGTGTGAGCTTATAAGCTTTGAAGATGTTTACCGCATTTCCAGGCTTCTTGCCCGGAAAATCAAGGCTTCAGGATACAAACCCGACCTTATAATTGCTATAGGAAGGGGAGGATATGTCCCCGGAAGGCTGGTTTCTGACTTCCTGCTTTTCAGTGACCTGACCTCCATAAAGGTCGAACACTATCTAAGAGGTGCTGAAATGAAGGCAGAAGCGAGAATTCGATTTCCTCTCTCTGTTGATATCAGCGGGAAAAAGGTGCTTATTGTAGATGACGTAACCGATACCGGAGATACCCTGAAGCTTTCTATCGGTTATGTGCAGAGCCTGAACGCTTCTGAAATCAGAACTGCGGTTCTGCAGCACAAAACATGCTCTTCTTTTGTTCCGGATTTTTATGGCCAGAAGATCATCAGGTGGCGCTGGATCATTTATCCCTGGGCTCGTTATGAGGATCTGGCAGGTTTTACCAAAAGGATTCTTGAAGATGGGGCTATTGATGTCTCCCGGATAATATATGAGCTTAAAGACAGGCATGGTCTTGAGGTCGGAGAAAAAGAAATCCTTGAAATACTGCATGACCTGGCTGAGAGAAAAGAGATCGAGAAAACTGAAGTGGATAATCTGGTTAAATGGCAGGTCAGGATGAAATAAAATAGTAAATTGTTTTATCTGTCTTTCATGAAAGGTTTTTGCTTTTTAGCTGGTAAATCCTATGTTTTTGTTCAATAAACCTTTACTTATTTTGAAAAATATATATTTTTTATCATAACTTATATGCAGATCCGAAAAATAAAGAAAAATTGTTATCCTGAAAATATCACGATCCGGAGGTTCTCAAACTGTCATATATTCTTTTTTGAAGATACCCTCCACAATTAAAAATGGCAGTTTTTCAAAAGCTGCGCATTTAAGAATTTAAAGGAAAAATGAGGAAATTAGGGGAGTAATCAAAAAATTAGAGGAATACTAAGGAGTTTAAGGGAAGAACAGGCAAATTAAAGGAAAAATAAAAAATTTAAGGGGAGAATAAGGGGAATTAGGGAAAAAAGGGAGGAAATTGGAGGAAAAAAGGAGGTGCTTTAAACACCTCACATCACTGTTTCTGTAATAAATTCAATATTTCCTTGAGGGAAAACCCTTGAAACACGGACTTTCCAACCGCCGTCTTCAATTTTTTCGGATTCTCCATTTCCGTTTTTCTTGCTGTTCTCTGCCTGGATCAGATTAAAGCACTGAGTGGTTTTGCCTCTGGTCTTGGAAGAGCAGAAAGTTCCCGCGTTTACAACAAGCATGTTGTTCAGGTTCCATACATGCGGAATGTGGCAGTGCCCACAAAGTACAAGGTTTACCCTGCATTTGTTCAGGAGGTCAAGTACATCTCCGGCATCGACAAGGACAGTATTTTCCCTGCCGGCAAGAGGAATAGGGACAAGGTGATGGTGCAGGGCAAATACCTTGAAATTTTCTCCTGAAAAAGCTTCTTTGATCCAGCCATAATTTTCTCTTCCCAGATGGCCGTCATCAATGTCAGGTTGAGAGGAATCAGCTCCCACAATAGTCATATTTCCAAGGTTCCGGGTCTGGAACCGGTTTTCGAAAAGATCTTCAAAGTGCAGATATCCGGCGTTTTTGGAGTCGTGGTTTCCAGGGACAAGGACCCTGTTTTTGCACTCGATCCTGTCAATAAACATCTTTACTCCATCATATTCGGCTGAAAACCCGTTTTCTGTCAGGTCGCCTGTAATTACTACAATGTCCGGATTCAGCTGGTTTATGCTTTGCAGCATGGATTCGGCAATTTCCGGGACAAAGTACGCTTCCGAATAATGAATATCTGATAGGTGTACAATCTGTATAATTTTTTATTCCTCTTTTACAGTGAAATTTCTAATACTTATTATATTCAGAACCTCTGAATTCAGTCCTATTATATATACCTATCTGGTAAAACTACATATTTTCAAAAATCTAATTATAATTCATTAAAAATGCTAGAATTGAGACTTAATCCTTTTTTAAGCAGTATAGGTATTTACTTAATTTACATTCATGTAGAATATGCAGCAAAAGGTCATATAATAATTTCCAAAATCTGTTCAGTTTTATTTTCTATTCAATCTCAGGGCTCGAGTCAAATACTGACATGGAATTTCTCGAAAAAAGAATTTTTTTGGGTTGACTAAAATCAAATTTGATACCTATTTCAGGATCTGGTGTTTAGGAAGACGTGTAAAAACCCCTGAGCTAAAGACTCAGGTTTTACGCTTCTTTATATAAATATGAATTAAATAAGGATGAATCAGCTAAATATAAAAATTTTAAGTTGTTTCCCGATAATTAAAACCGATAATTAAAAAATAGGGTTCAATTCGGGACGCCTCTTAATTTGACAGTATTTTTGGTGTGTTTTTTCCTCAAAAAGGATTTTTTAGAGGTCCTGAGAGCATCAGTCATTTGGATACAGGCAGACATAGTGTTTAATTATCTCACCGTTTTTGTTTTCCTCATACTGGAGGGCATAGAGCCATCCTTTCCAGACAATTTCATCTTCAAAAATCATATCTGGCTTCCAGTCCTTCGGTACTATCCCGGTTGCTACAAAGGAATCAATATTATGAAGTATTTTTGTTACCCCTTCCTCTTTCATTGTCTTTGTCGGCGCACTTTTACACGCTGGATCAATCTCACTGATATCTACTTCACCCATTGTCAGTCACACTCCTTTATCATAGGGTTGTTTATGGCCCAATAAAAACTCTACGTCCTATCCATATATAATCCTCTGAGAGCCATCAAACAAGTTTGGAAAGTAAAAAAATAAAACTTCAGGAGGGGAGTTCTGTCAAGTTATAAAAGATCAGAATGTGGATTAATGCTGTCATTTTCCTTATCGATTTTTTATTTTACTAATTCATATAAGGAACTCTTCGTATTCAGGCCCCTATAGCTTCTACAGTTACTTCCCCTTCCATCCAGGGGTGTACTGAACAGATATACGGGTAAGTTCCTTCCTTTTCAAAAGTATAGATAAATTTCTCTCCTTTCTGAAGGTAATCTGATTCAATACCTGAACCCACCACGTCATGAAGGACAGTATCGTTATTAGTCCACATTACAGTCTGCCCAATTTTTACAGTAATATTCTGGGGTATATATGTATAATTCCTTATCTCTACGTTAGCTATATCAGATTTTGCTCCACTGGAAGTTTCCTCGGCTCCTACCGCTCCCCCTTTATCCACTTCCTCTAAAGGTATAGAAGGTTCAGGTTCATCCGAACCCTCATTCTCAACACAACCCGCAACAAAAAACACACCAAGAATTATTAAAAAAATTAATATTTTCTTTCTCATAATATTTTTCTCCTCTTAACCTCACAGCTTTTATGCCTGTATCCCATTTTGGCCCTTTATTTATTTCTTTTCTGATTTCTATCTCTTTAACCCAGTCCTAAAACCTGAACTTAATCATCTGTAAATCAACCCTCTCAGGAATAAAATAACTCCTCGGCCACAACCGGGTCTTCAATATCAAACCAATAATTCAGTAAACTACTCCGGGAGAAGCAAAAGCATTACCAATCCCATAGTCGTCCCTCTGGATTTCAGCCTACGATGCAACTGCAAATTAGTCTTTTTAAGGTCAACTCATACTGCTTCTTTATAAATCAGTCCTCTTGAGCGAGCGAAGCGAGCGAAAAGGACCTCGTGCTCCCGAAGCGAAATTCGGGCGGTGCAACAAATACATTAATAATGAGTTATGACTATTCACCTACGTTTCAGCTTCATTCTTATATTTACGTTTAATTTATCCCCTAATTAAGGTGAATTTATGTCTTTAGCAAATCTCAGAACGCATTATACAGCCGATGTCAGACCGGATAAGGTTGAGAACGGTCAGAAAGTAACCCTTGCAGGCTGGGTCCATGAGGTCAGAGACCTCGGAGGGATCTGTTTTGTCGTGCTCCGGGACAGGGAAGGAAAGGCTCAGGTCACACTTGTAAAGAAAAAGATTGATAAAGATCTCTTTGATGCAGCCAGAAGGCTCGTCCGCGAGTCCGTAATTTCCGTGACCGGCTCTGTCAAGTTTGAAGAAAAAGCACCGAACGGCTATGAACTTCTCCCTGACGAGATCAATGTCCTGAACGTCTCAGGTTCTCCTCTTCCAATGGACACCACCGGAAAGGTGGAAGCAGAACTCGACACAAGGCTTGACTCCCGCTTCATCGATCTGAGAAGAGCAGAGACAACTGCGGTCTTCAAGATAAGACACGAATCCCTCCGGGCTATAAGGGAATACTTTGTAAAACACAACTTTATAGAAACCGCAACTCCAAAGGTCGTTGCTACAGCAACAGAAGGCGGAACTGCCCTTTTCCCGATAACCTATTTTGACAGGGAAGCTTTTCTCAACCAGAGCCCACAGCTTTTCAAGCAGATCCTTATGAGCGGCGGGTTTGACAGGGTCTTTGAAATAGGGCCGATTTTCAGGGCAGAAGAACATGATACACGCAGGCACTTAAACGAAGCCACTTCCATTGACGTGGAGGTCAGTTTTGCAGACCACTTTGATGTAATGGAGCTCCTGGAAAACCTTGTGGCTTATGTTTACACGCGAGTAATCGAGAACTGCAAATCCTCCCTTGAAGTACTCGGGGTTGACCTGAAGGTTCCGAAGACTCCTTTCCTCAAGCTCACCTATGATGAAGTGATAGAGATCATAAACAGCCGCTGTGAAGAAAAAATGCACTGGGGAGATGACCTGGGCACACTCGGAGAGCACACCGTCGGTGACTACGTTTACGAGACCACAGGCGAGTCCCATTACTTCATCATCGACTGGCCCACGGAAATCAAACCTTTCTATGCCATGCCTTACGAAGACAGGCCTGAATTCAGCAAGTCCTTTGATATGATGCACCGCACAATGGAGCTCTCTTCAGGAGCCCAGCGTATTCACATTCCTTCCCTGCTTAAGAACAGGATCGAGTCCCAGGGTTTAAACCCTGACGGTTTTGAGTTCTACCTCAAAGCTTTCGAATACGGGATGCCTCCGCATGCAGGATGGGGAATGGGCTGTGAACGCTTTGTCATGACCATGCTGGGGACTGATAATATCCGGGATACCGTACTCTTCCCGAGGGACAGGAGAAGACTTTCTCCCTGATCCCCTCCAATTTTTCATTTAAACTTGAAAGGACTTACTGTTTCTGAAAACATCTGTTGAATATGTTAACTTTTTCAGTTAACTTTTTTAGAGCTGAAAGGCGGAAAACAATATGACGGAAAGAAATACTTCTACTGATTCTCCGGAAAAACGGGCGGCAGGAATTGCTGCGGCAGGGCTTGTCAGCTCAGGGATGGTTGTAGGGCTCGGTACGGGTTCGACAGTTGCATATACTATAAAAGAGCTGGGGCGCAGGGTAAAGGAGGAAGGCCTCGACATCCTCGGGGTTGTTACCTCCTACCAGTCCGAAATGCTGGCAATAGATGCCGGGATAAGGCTTACCACCCTTTCTCAGGACCCTGAACTGGATATTGCAATTGACGGAGCTGACCAGATAGACTCCAACCTTTATGCCATCAAAGGAGGCGGGGCTGCTCATACAAGGGAAAAGATCGTTTCCGTGTCTGCAAAAAGGTTTGTAGTTGTAGCCGACGACTCTAAAACCAGTACGCAGCTTGATAAGCCTGTGCCTGTTGAAGTCCTTCCCTTTGCAAAAGAACCTGCAGTGAACAGGATCCGGAAACTTGGGGGAGAACCCAGACTCAGGTCTGCCGTAAAAAAAGATGGTCCCGTTATAACGGATAATGGAAACTTTGTTCTTGATGTCGAATTTGGCGTTATAAAAGATCCTGAGGCTCTTGCCCTTCAATTGTCTGCGGTTCCTGGAGTTGTTGAGCACGGAATTTTTAGTAATGTTACTGAACTTTACATAGGGAAAAAAGACGGGTCCGTAAAAATTATATCCAGACAGAAGTGAAGGGTTTCGCAGGCAAATTTATAATTAATTTGCTGAATAATTCGTAGCGAATTTGCTGAATTAATATAAAAACCCGCAGGTAAGAGCCGAAAAAGCTGATAAAAACCTGATATCTTAAAGGCAGCGTTCTCTCAATATCTTCTTTTAAAGATTGATTCTGTGAGAAGGAGAATACTGCCTTTTTTACTTCAAAGGATAACAGTAAGCGGAAACAGCATTCATTTTGTAAAATAACAGGCCTGACCGGTATATTTTTATAGAAGTATTATCAGTTATTTCCTGATAAATTACTACCTGCGAGTCAAAGAAATTGCGCAAAATAAAGTGTCTGGTTTCGAGATTTCAGATTAAGAAACCGAGCCGGAATGTCTTTCGCATTATCAGTTATTTGTCCTTCAATTCATACCATTATTTCAGGAGGTTTCGTTCAGATGGATAAAGGTGGCCAGCCAGTCTTTATAATAGATCCGAGAAAGGAACAGACAAAGGGAAGAGACACACTCAGCATGAACATTGCAGCCGCAAAGGCAGTAGCAAACATAGTTAAGAGTACCCTCGGACCCAGGGGAATGGACAAGATGCTTGTAAACCCTCTGGGAGATATCACCATCACAAACGATGGTGCCACTATCTTACATGACATGGACATCGAGCATCCTACAGCCAAGATGATTGTGGAAGTTGCCCAGTCTCTGGAAAATTCTGCAGGAGACGGGACAACAAGCGCTGTTGTGTTCACCGGTGCCCTGCTGGAAAAAGCGGAAAGTCTTATTGAAAAGGGTGTCCACCCGGCGGTAGTCGTTAAAGGTTACAGGCTTGCAGCAGAGAAAGCTGTTGAGGTTTTTGAGAAGCTTGCAGTCCCAGCAAAAGAAAGGGAGCTGCTTATCAAAGCTGCCAGGACATCCATTACTGGCAAGGCTTCTGAAAAATACAGCAATTTGATTGCAGAAATCTGTGTGGACGCAGTTCTTGCAATTCATGAGGACGGAAAAGCCGACCTTAAACATATCATCCTTTCTAAAGATGTTGGCGGGCTTGTTGAAGACACCGAATTCGTGGAAGGCATTGTGATCGACAAGGTTGCTCTTGATAAAAAAGCCCCTCTGAAGATCGTAAACCCGAATATCGCTCTCATTGATGCTCCTATGGAGACTGCAAAGACAGCAAACAAAGCCAAGCTCCAGATCAGCACTGTAAGCGATATCGAAAATTTTGTGAAGCAGGAAGATGCAGCCCTCTTTGAAATGGCGGATTACGTAATCAGGGCAGGGGCAAATGCAGTCTTCTGTTCCAAGGGCATGGATGACAAGGTTGCAGCTTACCTCCAGAACAGGGGCATATATGCAACCCGCAGGGTGAAGAACGAAGACATGCAGCACCTTGCAGATGCTACGGGAGGAAGGCCTGTCAGAAATATAAAAGAACTTACTGAAAAAGAACTCGGGCATGCAGGGCTCCTTGAGCAGGACAGGGATGACGAGCAGGGCAAAACCTACCTCAGGGACTGCAAAGGTGCGAAATCAGTCTCAATCGTTCTCCGCGGCGGAACAGAGCATGTCGTGGACAACCTGGAAAGGGCAGTTGATGACGCTCTCAAGGTTGCCAAATGCGTCGTTGAAGATGGCATGGTAGTTGCTGGCGGCGGGGCTTCGGAAATGGAAGTTGCGCTCTCTCTCCGTTCTTATGCTTCCAGTGTAGGCGGACGTGAACAGATGGCAATTGCAGCTTTTGCTGAGGCTCTTGAAGAGATCCCGAGAACGATTGCAAGAAATGCAGGTCTTGACACCATTAATACCATTGTGAACCTGCGTGCAAAACACGCTGACAACAAAAATGCAGGTTTGAACGTCCTTACGGGCGCTGCCGAAGATATGCTTGAAAAAGGCATCATCGACCCCCTGAGAGTTAAGGTCAATTCCATCAAAGCAGGGTCAGAAGCTGCGACAATGGTGCTCCGTGTGGACAGCATGCTCCGCGCCCAGCGTACGGATATGCAGGACGTCAAACCCGAGCACAGGGCAAGCACCTATGAAGGGATGTCTGCACCTGCACTAAACATGCACAGATAAACCTGAATCTTATTAAGCCGGATTCTTTTTCAGTTTAATAATTGAAAAAGAATCTACCTGTTTATTCAGGCAGGCTGCAGAAAAAACTGCAGCTTACTCTTTTTTCTTCGGGAGTTCCTTCTCAGAAATGATTTAACTCTCTTATATTACTTTCAGATAAATTCTCATTTCTGTAACTTCTCATTCCGGCAAATTTTCAGATTTCCCCGTAAAATTGGCGGTAATCTTCGATAGCTTTCTTTGCCTGCTCAGGAAATTCCTTTTTCAAGTATTCGATGAACCCGTCCCTTGATTCTGCCTCTTTAAGAACCTCAAGAATACCGGCTACAAACTCCCCTGACCTGAAATTCTCTTTCTGAATCTCAAAAGAGAGGCAAAGAGCTTCTTTTGGGAAATACTTCTTCCGGATCCAGGGAGAAACCGAACCCAGCAGAACTCCTTCTTTCAGTACGCTGTAAGCAGGAACTCCGATTCTATCCATCCTGTCCCTTCCTGAGAGTTTCTCAAAATTCTCTCCGGAATAGGAGTGAAGTTCAATATAGATTTGAGGTTTCAGGGATTCAACGGCTTCAAGTATGCCTTTTCCCATTCCGGGGTAGTAATCCGGGTCAAGAGTTGAGATATATTTTCCTCTTTTTACGAGAGGGATCAATGCAAGAGTCCCTTTTTCAGGCGGCTTTATTCCCATCAGGATTTCTGTTGTGTCTTTCCATTCGTCTCCGTGAAGCCCTGCGACAAAAAGTCGGACAGGTTTTCCGTGCCCATAGATTTTCAGTCCGGTTTCATCAGGGTACACACTTTCAACGCATATATCCGTACAGCTGGTTTTTTCCGGAGAGGGGCCGACTTTTTCTTCAGCAGCCATCCGCTTAAATTCCTTTTTATTCGTTTTCTTCAGTTGACTCTTTTCCTTCAAGGAAAGGTCTTTTTGCAACCACGTAAATTTCCTGTTTTTCCGAGCTGAGTACCTGCTGTATTTCAAGTCCCAGATTCTCTATCCTGCTCAGGATAGGTTTCGGGTTTTTCTTTTTTGGGATTTTTATTACCTGAAGCAGCCTTCCCCCTTCTTTCAGGAGAGGGAGCATTCTGGAAAGGGCTTTAATTGAGTCCTCGGGTTCGAGAGTCATGTCTGACAGGATAACATCGACAGGTTCCTCAGAGAGCTCTTTAAGAGGTATTGTAAACACGTCCCCGAATATTATTTCCACATTTTCCCGTTCATATGCGATTTTTCCAAGTTCGCTCCTGAAATCCCTGCTGAACTCTATGCCTTTTACATGGTCTGCAATCTCGGAAGCAAAAAGGAGAAAACCGCCTGCACTCGACCCGAGGTCAAGAACCCTGTCTCCGGGTTTAAGGACCCCGCTTTCTTCCTGAACAAATTTGAGTTTGAAGTATCCCTGTGGCTGGTCCAGGCCTTCGGCAACTTCTATTGTATCATCAATTGAGACGTCTCTTGAGACTTTTGTGACCGCAATGCCGTTAACTTTAACTTTTCCGTCAAGAATTGCAGTCTTTGCTCGTCCCCTGGACTTGAAGTGTCCCATCTCTACAAGGTATGCATCCAGTCTCATGGGGCATTGTATCGCAGAGCCTGTATATATAGGTAGCAAGTAGAAAAGTAATAAATAAGAAATTCAGGAAAAATCTCTTAATAAATAGAGCTTAAAGAACCGTTTTCCGGAAGGATGATCAAAATCTTACAGTTTCTTTAAAGCCCACAATTTTTTTAAAATTATAGAATATGTTTAATAACTTGAGCTTTTTAAAAACTTGAGTTTTTTAAAACCTGATTTTGTTATAAGCCTTGCAGTTTGTTTAAAACTCATATTTTTCTTTTTAATCGTAACTAAAATGGAATTTTCCTGCTGTTTATGCAATTTCGAAATTAATTACAACTTTATTATTTATTGGGAATATATAGATATTTATTTAAATAACAATCTTAGTTAGTTTATAACTCAAACGTCTGTTGATGAGACGGTGTACAAAAAATGCTTAAAAAGTTTACTTCGTTATTTTCCTTATGGGCGGTGCTTCTATCTGCAGTAGCATATTTATATCCTGAATATTTTGCTCCCCATAATAATCTCATAGTACCTTTTTTAAGCCTGATAATGCTGGGAATGGGAGTTACACTTTCAGTTGACAGTTTCCTTGAAGTCCTTAAGCGGCCTCATGTGGTTTTACTGGGCACCCTTATGCAGTATACCCTTATGCCTCTTGCTGCATGGGCAGTCTCCATCGCTTTAAATCTGCCTGCAGACCTTATGGCGGGTGTGATCCTGCTTGGATGCTGTCCGGGTGGCACTGCTTCAAACGTTATCTGCTACCTTGCAAAAGGCGATGTTGCACTTCCAATAGTGCTTACGTCCGTATCCACCATGATTGCCTTTCTTGCAACTCCGTTTCTTACCTGGCTCTTTATAGGGCAGACCGTGGAGGTCGACGTTACAGGCATGCTTGTAAGTGTGATAAATATCGTAGTTGTACCTGTAGCGCTCGGGCTTGCTATCAATTATTTCTTTGAATCACGAATAAAGGCGGTCAGGGACGTTTTTCCTGCCATTTCAGCTGCTGCCATAGTAATAATTATTGCCATAATTATAGGGACAAATAGTGAAAACCTTGAACAGAGCGGTCCCTTAGTTCTTCTTGCTGTGATTCTACATAATAGTCTCGGGCTTGCAGGAGGCTACGGGGCTGCAAAAGCTCTGAAATTCAGTGAGAAAGAGGCAAGAACCATTGCAATCGAGGTGGGAATGCAGAACTCGGGCCTCAGCGTTGCTCTTGCGATAAAACATTTCACTGCTGCGGCAGCTCTGCCGGGTGCTATTTTCAGTATCTGGCATAACCTGTCCGGAGCTTTCCTTGCAGGGCACTGGTCGAAAGAAACAGAATTTGATCGCGATAAACATGAGATCTCCTGAAATAACGGAAATCTCCACCAAGAGGTTGGGGTGAGACCTGAAAAGGTTTCACACTGAGGTAAAAGAACAAGGGTTGGAGACAAAAGGAAAAGTTCAGAGGAGCCCGAAAGTTCTCTGGACTTTTTCTTTATTCACTCCAGAACTCTCAGATTTCTCTTCGCGAGGACGGCGCCCTTTTATTTCTTAATTCTTACTGGATTTATTGATTCACGCTTTTTTATAGCATTAAGGTTGTACCGTGATTATAAGCTTTAGTCTGGTTTGCAGGAGGCTGCATTTCCCTGCGCATAAAATGGCATAAAAACACAGGTATCCGGACATCAGACAGAATAGGTACATCCCGGATATTTTCGGGGTTATTCCCTAATAAATATCCTGTAGATTTTTTACAGGACTGCGAATATGGAAACAAAGTACACACTTTATGGAAACAAAGTACACACTTATTTCTATACCTAAATCAATTGAAACTGGCTACAAGCCACATTTATTATAAATTTACTAAAGTGAAATAATTGAAGATATATTCATTCAGGTGAGGATAGGCGAATTGTGAATGCTAATAGGAATTGATGTAGGGGGCACCACCACGGATGCGGTGCTTATAAGGAACGGAGAGGTATACAGCACAGCCAAGGTTCCCACGGAGCCAGGAGACCTTTTGAAGTCTCTTCTCGGTGCCCTTGATGAGGTTAGCAGAGGAGTTCCCCCGGAACAGTTTGAGAGGGTGGTGTTCAGTACAACTGTAATAACAAACCTTATTGCAGAGGGTAAAACCGAGAGGGTAGCTTTACTGCTCATCCCGGGCCCTGGAGTTAACCCCGCAAGTTACGTTTTTCCCGACAGTTTCTGTATTAAGGGAGCTATGGATTACAGGGGAAGGGAAATACAGCCCATAGACGAGGAAGAGGTTCGGGGGACTGTAAGCCGGATAAGGGATCAGGGCTTTTTAAGGGTTGCTGTGGTAAGCAAATTCGGGCAGAGAAACCCTTCTCATGAACTCAGGATAGAAGAAATCATCAGGGAAATGCACCCGGACTGTAAAGTGGAACTCGGTCATAAAGTTTCAGGCAAACTGAATTTCCCAAGAAGGGTCGCTACTTCTATGCTGGCATCCGCTACAGGAGAGCATTACCAGAAATTCGTTTCTGAGATCAAAAAAGCCCTGGAGGAAAGAAAAATCCGGGCTTCTGTCTTTATTCTTAAAGCTGATGGAGGGACTCTGCCAATTGAAAAATCAGTGGAACTCCCTGTGGAGACTATTTTTTCAGGCCCTGCTGCAAGCACTATAGGAGCCCTTGCCATTACCCCTGAAGGGCAAACATCCGTTGTGGTGGATATAGGCGGGACGACTACAGACCTTGCCCTTATCCTCTCTGGAAAACCGCTTATCGCTTCCAAAGGTGCCAGGCTGGGAGATTTCCTGACCCATGTCCGGGCTTTTGCTGTCCGCTCGATAGCTGTAGGAGGAGACAGCATTGTAAGGGTTAAAGAAACAGACAGTGGGCTCAGGACGATAAGCATAGGGCCTGAAAGGGTGGGTCCGGCTTACTGCATGGGAGGAAAAGAGCCAACCCCTACGGATGCTTTGAGAGTTCTCAGGCTTGTGGAAGTAGGAGATTCTCAAAGGGCAAATGAGGCAATATCTTCTGTAGCTTCCAGTCTTGGTAAATCTGTACTGGAAACCGCGTCCCTTATAGTGGACATAACCGCAGAAATGATTGCACAGGCAGTGAGAGAGATGTTTCTTGAATGGGAACAGGAGCCTGCTTACAGAATATGGGAAGTTCTGCAGAAGAAAAAAGAAAGGCCTGAAAATGTGGTCGGAATAGGCGGCGGGGCAAAAGGCCTGATTGCAGGGGTTGCGGAAAAATTGAATGCTAAACCGGTTATTCCCTCCCATTCGGAGGTTGGAAATGCTATCGGGGCAGCTGTTGCAAGGCCTACTCTTACTCTCAACCTGCGCATTGATACCGAGCAGAAGGTCTATTCGGTAGCCGAAGATGGAGAGATTGCAAGCCTTAAATTTACGAATATCGGGAATTTCAACAGGATGCGTTCGGAAGAAGCCGAAACCCTTGCAGCAAAACTTCTCAGGGACCGTGCAAAAAGGTTTGGGATTTCCGAGTACGTGGAAGAAGCCGAAGTTGTTAGCAGCGAAGTTTTTAACATAGTGGAAGGCTGGCTTACTGTGGGGAGGCTTTTTGACGTAAGTATGCAGATCCCGGCAGGCCTCATTCCAGAATGGAGCAGGAGGGGAAAGGCATGAAACTCGGGATCGGGAAGATTAAGGATGTACTCAAAAGCGGAGCCGGAAAAAGTACTGAATCCGGGAGAGAAGAACAAAAAATAGAGGAAATTGAGCCTGATAGGGTGGAGGAAGCTACAGTGACTGCAAAAATTTCAGAGCAGGAATCAGAAAATACACCCGAAAAGGAACATCTGGTTCCAATGAACAGGACAGAATGTAAAAAAACAGGTCTTATTTTCTTCCCCGCTTTTGACTGGGCAATTTCCCCAACCCACCCGGAAAGGGAGGAACGTCTCCTCTATACCCGGGACCAGATTTTTGAAGAAGGGCTGATGGATCTCCCGCAGATAGCAGAGTACAAGCCGCGCCTTGCGGAGTTTAAGGACATTGCAAGGGTCCATTTCTGTGTCCCGGACATAAAAGCTCAGGCTACAACTCCACATCTGATTGCGGCTGGCAGCTGTCTTGTACTTGCCGATGCCCTCATGCGAGGAGAAGTTAAAAACGCTTTCGCCCTCGTCCGCCCTCCGGGCCACCACGCCATGACAGTTGCTCACGGAAACCGCGGTTTTTGCAATATCAATAATGAAGCAATCCTTGTAGAGTACCTGAGAAAAAAATACGGGATCCGCAGGATCGCAATTGTGGACACCGATGTCCATCACGGGGACGGGACACAGGAGATTTTTTACAATGACCCGGACATACTTTTTATTTCTTTCCACCAGGACGGGAGGACACTCTATCCAGGATCCGGTTTTACGAACGAACTGGGAGGCCCGAAAGCCCTGGGCAGGACAATAAATATTCCTCTTCCTCCGGGGACTCCGGATGAGGGCATACTCTACGTTCTTGATTCTCTGGTGATGCCCATCCTCGAGGACTTCAAACCCGAGCTTGTCCTCAATTCTGCAGGGCAGGACAACCATTATACAGATCCTCTCGCAAACATGCGTTTTTCCGCACAGGGCTATGCAAAACTGAATGAAAAACTTGGACCTGATATGGCAGTTCTTGAAGGGGGCTATGCGATCCAGAGTGCTCTGCCTTATGTAAATACAGGAATAATCCTTGCCATGGCAGGGCTTGATTATTCCTGTGTAATGGAGCCCGATTTCAAGCCCGGGATGTTTGTGCAGGCTGCAAGGGACAGGCAGATACTGGAAGGAGTTGTTGCAACTCAGCTGGAAAACTGGAAAAACCGGGACAGGCTTGTAGAAGAAGAGATCGCAAAACATGGGGACTTTTACCGCCGGAAAAAACAGATCTTCTACGATACCGATATGATTCAGGAAGTCCAGGAAGAAACAATCAAAATGTGCCCTGACTGCCAGGGTTATGTAACCATAGACTCGCGTGCTCACAGAAGCATAAACGACACAAGGATATTCGGAGTTTCAGTCCCTATCTATGCATGCAGTCGCTGCCAGGCAGAAGCGGAGGAGGAATACAAAAAGAGACTCAAATCTCCAGAATATGAATATGTCTATCTTCAGGATAAGAAAGCAGATGAATACAGGGCATACAATATGAGAACAAAACAGGAGATAGTCTACTGAAAAACCGTTTAAAGACGCCTGTAATAAAGGCCTGCAATAATTTTAAATAATTTTTTTAGAATAAATTTCTTTTTTTAGAATAAATTTCTTTTTTTAGAATAGATTTCTTTTTATTACTGTATGTTACTTTTCTTCTTTTTTCTGCACTACAATGTATGCATAGCTCTCTATATCTTTTATTCTTTTTTATTTTAATGTTTATTCGAATTCAATCAAAAACACTTAAAATATATTAATTTTTCTCTTTTAAACTTAATTTATTTTGTTAACGCCGTATATTACCTCCAAATTTATGATTAACTTCACTCTGCAGTATAATTCCCATATATTCAATGCTATAATCTTTAATCTTTATATCAATTGTAATTGAATGCTGATTCCGTCAATATTCTGCTGGATATCCTGTTAATTTTGTCATGGAATGCAGTCTGAATCTTATATCAGTTTTATTTCAATAAAATAACTTCACTCTGCGTAGTCCTATAACTTTATCTCCTCCTGAAAATATTAATTATCACCAATATGTTTATATTGTATTCGCAGTTAATGTCTAACTAATTGTAGGAAGTATATTTGAAAAATTTCTTCTATGACGGGAGGAATTAGAATAAACAGAATAAGAATTTTAATACTAGCCACTCTCATATTAACATTGAGCTCCTGTGCAGGGGCAGCGGCTGATATTTATGTTAATTCTACGGATTCAATACAGGCTGCTGTTACCGCTGCGAATCAGGGCGATGTTATTATCGTTGACCCCGGAACGTATACGGAAAATGTCGATATAAACGGAAAAACTAACCTTTTAATCAAGTCTTCCGCAGATCCGGCAGATACGGTGATCGCACCTGCTGACGTGAACAAAGATGTAATCACTATACGGAACAGTAATACCGTAACAATTCAAGGATTGAATATTACTGGAGCAGGAAACGACAAAGCAGGCATTTATGTGTATAAAAGTAACAACTGTAACGTTGAGAACAACATATTACACAATGATGCACTGGGGATATATCTGAAGGGTTCGGATTACACTCTGGTACGCAATAATATAGCCACCAAAAACAATAACCCAGGCACGGGCAGAGCTATCAATATTGAACAGTCCAATTACACTGATGTTTTGAGCAACAGTGTCTTGAATCAGAGATATGGAATTTATGTTTCTGATTCCAGAGCTAACAGGGTATTGGAAAATACTGTAAACCTGAGTAGAGACAATGGTATACACGTGCAGTATGCAACAAATATTACTGTCGAAAATAACAGATTAAACTCAAATGGAATGTACGGGATAATTCTGTCAAACTCAAACGAAAACTTCCTGAGAAGTAATAATGTGTTTAACAGTACCAATAATAGTATTGAGGTTTATACTTCTTCAGGAAATGAAATCTTAAATAATATAATTTCTGACAGCTCTATAGACACGCTCACTCATGGAATTCACCTGAACACTGCATATAATAATGTCCTGAGAAACAATACTGTTTCAAAAAACGACTATGGAATAGCCATGATATATTCCAACAACAATAATGTTGTCAACAATACTGCATCCGATAATAATAGGGGCATTTACCTGGCTTATACGTCAAGCGCAAACACGGTTTCAGGAAATAAGGTGCATTCAAGCTTAAATGGCGGCATAGTTCTCCAGAACTGCAGTAACAACAATATTATCAGCAATGAAGCAACACTGAATACCGGCGGCAGTACCACCAATGGTATTATTCTCGGGGGCGCCAGCAACAATAACGTGTCCAATAATATCGCTTCCGAAAACCGCAGAGGTATTTATATAACCTCAGGATCCAGCGGAAATAAGGTTTCAGGCAATACCTTGAATTCAAATACAGGCCACGGTATTTATCTTGAAAATGCAGGTACCGATAATAACCTTAGCAGCAATGTTGCCAGTTCAAATGGTGTTTACGGGATTTACCTTGTGAATTCGAACAACACCGCCCTGTTCAACAATATCGCTACAGGCAATTCTAAAGGTATCTATGTAATGACTTCAAACGGGAACACTATCTCCGAAAATGAGGTATATAATAATAATGTAGATGTTGATAACTCAAATGGGATAATGATCTCGCTTTCCAGCAACAACAAAGTTTCAGGAAATAAGGCTTATAATAATCCGTATGGAATTTCTTTGAATTCCTCAACAAACAATAATATCTCAAGCAATCGTGTATATCTGAACAGCAGGGCCGGTGTGTACTTATGCCGTCAGAGTACTCGTAACCTTATTTTCAATAACTACCTGAATAATTCAGTGAATGCGGACAACAATAACAATCTGAGTACCTGGAACGTAACAAAAACTTCAGGTAGAAACATTGCAGGTGGGTCCAATATCGGAGGAAACTACTGGGCTGATCCTGTACAGTATAATGACCACTCCCAGATATACAAAAATAATGATGCAGACGGGGACGGCATTATTGATATCATATATGAAGGAGATCAATTAACAGACTATCTCCCGCTTTTAGAAGTTTACCTTGTGCTTCCTGAGGCGGACTTCAGCACCAACGTTACCCAGGGATATGCTCCTCTTACAGTCGAGTTTACCGACCTTTCACAAAATGCAATCGGATGGAACTGGGACTTCGGAGACGGGGCCAGTTCACCCGAAAAGAATACAACGCATACTTACTCGACAGCAGGAAACTATACAGTTACCCTGAGAGCAAATAACCTGAATGGTACAGCTTCAAAGACTGCTGCCATAGCTGTACTGCAGCCTGAACAGGAAGGAAATGGAAGTGCAGTTCTTCCTGTAGCAGACTTTACAGCTAATGTTACCATGGGATACTACCCTCTTACGGTGCTCTTTACTGACACTTCCCAGAACTCGGTATCAAGGAGCTGGGACGTTAATGGTGACGGAGTAGAGGACTCAAATGAAACAAGCTTTGTTTATACGTACAACTACAGAGGGACTTACCCAGCTAAACTGACTGCTTTCAATGCAAACGGCACAGCTGAAAAAACCGCTACAATAACTGTAGATAAAAAGAGCAGTGGCGGAAGCAGTGGTGGCGGTGGCGGTGGAGGTTCACCTGAGCCTGCAAAGAACGTCGAAGTAAAAGAACTCTCACAGGTATTCATTTCCAATGGAAAAGCCATAAAGTTTGATTTCGCCAAGAATGCAACCTGTGTTTGTTATGTAGGCTTCGATTCCAAGAAGACCGTCGGCAAGACCACCACGATTGCCGAGCAGTTGAAAAACAAATCCACACTTGTCTCCAACCTTTCAGATGGGGAAGTCTACAGGTATTTCAATGTCTGGGTTGGGAACAGCGGGTTTGCAAGCTCAAGTAACATCGAGAATCCCGAAATCGGTTTCAAGGTTGATAAATCCTGGGTCACAGACAAAAATATAGATCAGGATTCAATCACCCTTAACAGATACAGCGACAAAAAATGGGAACAGATTCCGGCCAGCCTGCTGAAAGAAGACAGCAAATACCTGTACTTTACAGCCGATGTTCCGGGATATACTTTCTTCGCGATAACCGGTAAAGAAAACGCTTCTACTGAAAAGACTGTAACTGAAACAGAAGCTGATAAGCCTGCAAATGAGCCTGTCAACTCTGATGATCTTTCAGGAGATGTGGGATTGGAACCTGCTCCGGAATCCGATAAGAAAGAAAAAACAGCCATGCCGGGTTTTGAAATTGTTTGCGGAATAGTAAGCCTTTCTGCGGCATTCATGTACAGGCGGAAGTAAAAAATTGAAACAGAAATATAGCAGATTTAATCTCAAAAATGACGGATGGAGGTTTCAATCTTCATCCCGTTTTACTTTATTTTTTTATGCATTTTCACATTTTTTGTTTCTGTTTTTTACTTACTTATTTTTATCCTGCTTTTACTCTCTTCCTTTTTCTTCATATTGTTTCAACCTCACTTTCTAACTCATATTCCTGACTTATCTTGTTCCAAAATCTTCTTTTCACAGGGAATAGGAGAAAAATATCTTAAATCTGAAAGTGAAACAATTTCAGTGAGATAGGGTATTATTCAGGAGCATGCCTGCCTGTGATAAATAAAATCTAAGGCTGGTTCGTGAAGGAGCAACTGTTAGATTGTTATTATGAAAGCTGATTTCAAACATTGAAAAAGAGAAGGTATGGAATTTACTTAAACAGACTCGAATCGATTTTCTTTTCTTTATGCACTTTTATCGCTATTATTCTGACATTATTTTCTAATAGATTTATATTATTTCATGTTTATTTCAACATGGGATATATAAATCTGAATAATAAATAACATCTGACGTGGGGGATGAACATAAACAGAGTATTTGCTCTATTTTTAGCCTTAGTAGTCTTTTCATCAGGTTTGGGTATAGGAGCTGCAGCTGAAATTACTGTCCAGCCCGGACAATCGATACAGGACGCATTGAATAGCTCAGTCTCGGGTGATGAGATTATCATAAGCCCTGGAAACTATGCTGACAATCTCAGGATAACGACAGGTGATATTACTGTCAGGTCGGCTTCCGGGAATCCTGAAGATACGATAGTGACAGCAGCCAGTCCGGCTGAAGATGTTTTTTATGTTGAAGCCAGCAACGTAACAATTACAGGGCTCGGCATAAATGGTGCAGGATATGACCGTGCCGGCGTTTATCTGATAAGATCAAATAACTGTATTATTGAAAATAATGAATTTTTAAATAACGCTCTCGGAATATACCTCAAGAACTCTACATATAACCTTATTCTCAATAATACGGCAGCAGCGGGTAAGCGAGCGGTCAATGTTGAGAGGTCAAACTACAATACAATCTCAGGAAATAATGTTTCAGAGCAGAGGTTCGGGATCTATTTCCTTGTATCCGAAGCGAACACAGCTTCGAATAATCAGGTAAGTGGGAGCGCCGACCATGGAATTGTCCTCGAAAGTTGCAGTGATACCAGCCTTATGAATAATACTGTAAGCTCAAATGAGGATAACGGCATTCACATCGTTGGTTCGACCAACAACAGCCTTACAGGAAATACAGCGGATTCAAACCTTGTCTATGGGATTTATCTGAGGGATTCAAACGGCAACAACCTTGCAGACAACAAAGCATTAAACAACAGCAGAGGTATTTTCCTGTTAAGGTCGGGCGAAAGTGAACTGTCGGGTAATGAAGTTTCAAACAATAGAAACGGCATTCTGCTAACGTCTGCAGGAAACAGCAGTATACTGTATAGCACGGTTTTACAGAACAATGCCTCCGGGATATCTTTACTTAATTCCACTTACTGCAATATCAGTGAGAATGTGCTTTCCGGCAATACACTCGGAATAGACCTGGCTTTCTCAAACAACAGTACAATCGTTAATAACAACATTCAGGAAGGAGGAAGAGGCCTTAACCTCCAGGACTCGAACTACAATATACTTGTAAACAATACAGCTCTGAAAAACAGGTATGGAGCCTACCTGCTTCGCTCTGGCTGGAATGTGTTCTCCAATAATATAGCAAGCGAAAGCGATGACCACGGTATCGTCCTGGAGAACTCAAGCAACAGTAACGAACTTAGCGACAATAAAGCAGACTCTAACCGCGCTTATGGCATATACCTCACAGGTTCAAATAATAACGATATCAGTAACAATGAAGCATCCGAAAATTCAAGGGGTATTTACCTTATGACGTCTAACGGGAACGCCCTTTTGAATAATACGGTTTTGAATAATGGAGAATATGCAATTCTGTTGGCGTATTCATCAGGTAACGATATACTGGAAAACGAGGCTTCGAGCAGCAACAGGGGTATTCACCTGAGCACCTCCGATGACAACACGCTTTCAGGCAATAATATTGTCTCAAACGGTGTTTCCGGCTTACATATGACTTCGACAAGCAACAATAACACCTTCTTTAATAACTATCTAAACAATAATGTTAATGCGGATGTTAAGCAGGGCAGTGTCGGAAATGTCTGGAATACAACAAAAACCAAAGGCACAAGCATAACAGGCGGACCATATCTGGGGGGCAATTTCTGGGGAAAACCTGATGGGACAGGCTTCTCTCAGACAACAGCCGATTCCGATGTAGACGGTATTGCCGATGGGGAGTTTAATATTTCAAACAGCGGCTATGCGGACTATCTTCCTCTTGTAGCTGTTTCCGATACAGAGCAGCCCGTAATTCCTGAAAATTTAACGGATGACGAGCCGGAAATGCCAGAAAATGAAACGGAAACGAATATTAACACAACAGAAACTAACACAACGGAAACAACTATCAGCGAGACAGAAACGGATACTTACGAAAACGAGACTGCATAAAAAAATCCGCTCAAAAAATGAAAAATAATGAAAAATATACCGGGCATGAAGTTCAGTTTACAGCCTGAAACTGAACGATTCAACCGAATTAAAGAAGACTGGATGGAGGAATAATTCCTTCATCTTAATTTTTCTTTTATTTATTGCCTGCAGGAAGTCAGAGATTATGAATACTCAGTCCTGCCGGCTGTAATGGAATGAAGTTACTCCTCTTTCTGTTTTCTATTTTTTGTTTAATGGTAGCTTCTTTGTGAAATGTCGGAAATCGGACAGTGTCTTGATGGTGGAATTGCAATCCCCGGATCAAAGAAACCCTGTTAAAAAGTACTCCGAATCATTTACAGGTAACTGCGCCGTTTTCAATTTGATTTATATCTATTTTATATGTTAATTTATATTAATCAAGTGCTAATTTAAACAAGTTTATTTATATTAGGTGTAAGGTTTTTCATTATTATCAATCATACTGTCTTTGCAGGAGAAGTTACAATAAACAGATTAATTATTTTACTTGCAGCTTTTTTTGTTCTTCTGTCAATTACCGGCACAGGAACTGCAGCTGAGATTTTTGTCCAGAAAGGAGATTCATTGCAGGAAGCTGTAAACAGTGCGCTTCCAGGTGACGTGATTATCGTAAAGCCAGGCAGTTATTACGATCACGTTACTGTAACAACGAATAACCTTGTAATAAGGTCAGAATCAGGCAACCCTGAGGATACTGTAATCGAGGGTTACAACCCGACTGCCGATGTGTTCACGATAGAGGCAGATAATATAACACTTGAAGGGTTCACGATTATGGGAGCCGGAGCTAATTGTTCGGGCTTATGCCTTCATGGGTGCACTAATTGCCTTATTGACAGCAATACATTTTTTAATGACTTCAGGGGAATATACCTGAAATCCTCTTTGAATAATGATATTTTAAATAATATAGTTATCAAAGGTGGCAGAGGGATCAGTATTGAGGAGTCTAACCACAACTCAGTTTCAAAAAATAAAGTTTCTGAATGTGGGTATGGGATCAATCTCCTGAACTCGAAGGATAACAGGATTTCTAAAAATACAGTTGCTGGAAACAAAGATTACGGCATCCTGGTCCAGTCTTCTGACAGCAATACGTTTTCCAGAAATAATGCTTCTGAAAACGGCAGAGGCATTCACATAGGAAACTCTGACGGCAACACACTTTCCAATAACAAGATTTCTTTAAACGAGGTTCACGGTCTTTTTGTCTGTCCGAAAAGCGATAAGAATCTCGTTTATAACAACTATTTCAGTAACACCCTGAATGTAGAGGCAAATAACGGAACTTCAAATGTTTACCATAAGTCCAGGACTAAAGGTGAAAATATCGTAGGCGGGCCTTACATCGGAGGAAATTACTGGGCAACACCCGAAGGGTCAGGCTTTTCGGAAACGGCAGCTGATAACAATGGAGACGGCATTGCTGATGAGAAATACCTTTTTGAAACCAGTGATTACTTTGATCCTTTGCCTCTTATAGCTTACAAGCCCCCGGAACCTGTCCTTCCAACAGCAAACCTGAGCATCAATACTCCGGAGGATTATGCCCCGCTTTCTGTACAGTTCACTGACCTTTCGGAAAACGCAACTTCAAGAACCTGGGACTTTGAAAACGATGGCGTCATTGATTCCCCGGATGAGACCCCGGTTTATACATACCCTTCTCCGGGAACCTATACCGTTAATTTGACCGCAGCCTGTGAGAACGGCACGGACACGAAACTTATAACAATAAATGTCGGGGAAAATAATGTAGCTGAGATACAGCCGGAATCAGCCCCAGGCGAGGAAAGCATGAGCACTACAGGCTCACAGGCAGAGCAGAACTCCGAACAGGAAGGGATCAGCTCTATTCCTGGCTTTGAAATGCTTTACGGGATATTCTGTCTGCTTGCTATATTCCTGTATAAAGAAAGCACAAAATAATAGTAAATGAGAATAAGCAGCTTCATAAGGAAAATATAACAGTATAAATTGAAGTTTCATAAGGATAAGGATAACAGTATAAATCGAAGCTTCATAAGGATACGGATTACAGTATATAAAAAATGAAGCTTCATAAGGAAAAAGCTTCATACGAAAAACAGTAGAGTGAATCTTTCATCTGGAGGGATCCTGATAAAGCCCTGGAAAGCCTTTGAGATGCATGCAGAAGAATACGATGCCTGGTATGAGAAATACAAACCTGCATATGAGTCTGAGCTTCTTGCCCTGAAGACCTTTACTCCTGAGAATCCGGAAAACCTTAAGGCTCTTGAGGTCGGGGCCGGAACAGGCAGGTTTGCAGCTTCTCTCGGGCTTTCTTACGGACTCGAACCTGCAAGGGCAATGGCAGAGATTGCAGAAAAAAGAGGCATCCAGATGGTACTCGGGGTTGCAGAAACCCTCCCTTTCAAAAGACAGAGTTTTGATCTTGTTTTGATCGTGGCTGCACTCTCTCTTTTTAAAGACCCGGTTCAGGCACTCCGCGAGGCTGCAGCCGTTCTTAAACCCGGAGGAAAAATCGTTGCAGGAATACTTGACAGAGACAGCCTTCATGGAGATTTTTATGAAGCCGGGAAAAAGGAAGGCAAGTTTTCTTCAGAGGCTAAATTCCTTTCAAGCGCAGAAGTGTCAGCCTGGCTTACAGGTCTCGGGTTCAAAGAAATTAAAATCTGCCAGACACTTTATATGCAGCCTGAAAAAATAGAACATATAGAACTTCCGCAAAAGGGGTCCGGGACAGGAAGTTTTGCTGTGATCTCAGCCAGAAAATAAATGAACGAATGATAAACATTTCTGCGTCAGGCCGGCAGTAACGGCTTATTATGGTGGTTAAGGCTAATCGTCAAAGATAGATTTTAAGATCAACTTTCTACTTAATCTCAACCTGCTACTTTATTTTGCTCTGAATTTCACTCAATCTCTTTTTTCCGATCTCAATTAATTTCATCAGTTTACTGTATTCGTTTTCTGATATTAAAATTCCCGGAGTTAAGGTTTTCACATTACTCCCTTCAGAGTAAAGCAGAATTCCATTCCAGGCTGCAAAATGAGAACCTGACAGGTACTCGCAGGGCAGTTCCCATCTGGATTTTACGTTTTCAAAGCCGTCAAAGATATAAAAAACAGTTCCGTTTTTCAGGGTCCGGGTAAATCTAAGGAATACATCAGCCATGCTTTCATCCTCATGCCAGAGAAAAAACTGAAAGGGAAGAAGATAAATAAGAAAAAAATTTCCGTTTTTAAGTTCCCTTTAAAGGCTTTTTTGTTTCTTAAGCCTGTCAGGAGACAATTAAAACCCGAGCAGAGTTAAAGCCCAAGTTCAGTCAGTTTTTGCCCTTTCGCACTGGTGACGGTCACGGAGATGTCTTTAAATTTAGGGATTCCCGTACCGCCGGTTTCGTCCGAGACAAGCATATTTGACCATGGGCTTTTAGGCATATACGCAATGCCTCTGTGAGATGGCTCATATCCTGATTCTTCGGCTTTGACCACAACTGTTCCGAAAGAGTTTTTCAGGATTACGGTTTCGCCTTTTTTCACATTCAGCTGCTTGAGGTCTGCAGGGTCCATTTTTATTACGGCAGAGCGGTCCCTGTACTCTTCCCCGAACCGGTTTTCAATCATGGCTTTGTCCTGAAAGATATCCCTGTAGGTTACAATCTTTACCTTTATTTCAGGGGCTTTAAGAAAAGATCCGAAATCCATCAGAGAGCCTCCATTATCTTTTTGAGAACTGTTTCATCCGAAGGGCGTTTTGTCTCAACGGCAGGCTTAAAGTCAACCTTCACTCCGTCCATACGTATTGCACTTCCTCCTGACTCTACTCCATCGATTGCAGTGCTGATGTAAACTTTTGCATTTCTGGATGTGAGGGTTTCACAGGGGTCGAGCACGATCACAGGGACTTCAAGCAGGTTCTTTGCAATAGACCTGGGAAGGATTGAGAACGGGTCCGAACCAATGATAAGTGCGGCATCAACTGTTTTTTCTTTAAGAGATTCAACGACAGAATATTCCGGCCCGTGTTTCACAGTTCCGTCTTCAAATTTTACACTGTTCACGTACCCGGTTTCCTTAAAGAGGTTTTCATTAAAGCCCCGCGTATTGTACTGTCTTATCATGGGTACGAGATGGAAGTTTGCTTTTTCGTTCAGGGCGTTCATGAGCCTGATAAAATGTTCGATGTTTTCCAGAGAATAGACAAGACCACGCCCTACGAAAACGACGCCGAATTTTGCCCCTTTGAGGATATTTGCCAGCTCAAGGATTCTCTTGGGGGGGAAGTTGTAAGAGGTTTTTGGGAGCTTTCCGGCAAGCGCTGCAATAAGGGCGTCAATAAACTCGGCATCTCCTCCCGGAGGAATCTGGAAGAAATAATTCCCGCAGATCTTTGCAGTATGGGACTTCCGGACATCTATGCAAATTGCAGTCCTCTCTTCTTCCCAGCCTCTCTGCTTTTCAGTCCCCCTGGGGAAATAGGCGTATTTAGAAAGTTGACGCGGGTGGGAGTCCGAGGGGTCTGTTCCCCAGAAAATAGAAACATCGGCTTTGTTCCTTACATCATCAAGAGTGCAGACCTTGGTTTTGTTGTTAAGGAGAGCTTCAATTACTTCACCAAGGCTAAATGAAGAAGCATCATCCAGAGTTGCACTGGTTTTTTTTGCAAGCTCGATCGCAAGTTTCTGGGCTTCGTTGCTGGAAGTCCCAAGACCGAAAATCAGAGGGTTTTTTGCATTCTTCAGGATAGTTGCAGCCTCGCTGATAGCAGTTGTTTCGTCTACGGGTTTATTGTCTACCAGGAAAGCGGCACTTTCCTTCCCGTCTTTCATGTGGGCTACCCCTATCCTGCAGGCAGTATAGACTTTATTTATTTTATTATTTTCAACATCTACTTCTATGTCATCGCAGAGCATCCCGCAGCCTGTGCATACGTAATAGTTTTTCTCCATCCTCTCGCCTCACACAAACTCGATTGCCTCTACAGGGCAGGTCACTATACAGCCATTACAGAGGATCTTATTCTTCCCGAATCTGCGGCACTCCCCCAGGTTCTGGGCTTTCACAACTCCATCTTCGACGGTCAGGACAAGCCTGCCAGGATTCGTTGGGGCTTTTCCCGAGCCCACTCCGTAGGGGTCATTTGCTACATTCGGAGGGCAGGCAACCACGCAGTTCCCGCAACCAAAACAGAGGTCTTCATGAACTATAAGTCCGGTTTCGGTTGCTCCTTCCGAAGGCTTGAAAATCTCGCTGAGTTTTTCATAACTTTCTTTATATTTGGGTTCCTCTTTCAGGGGCGGGCAGTCCTCGGGTGTCAGCTCGCGGGCCATAAGGGCAACTGCAAAAGCCATACATGAGGTTTTTCCACATTTTTTGCAGTTAGTCTTTGGAAGCATCTGATAGAGTTCCATTGCATTTGTCATTACAGGTCACCCTTGAGTCAAATTTGTGATTTAATTTATCTTGAATTTAATTATATTAAAGAGGATGGCAGATTAGCCATATGTCATTATTGCCACACAGGCATATGGGGTTAACCGAATATTTCCTCTTTAAAAAGGTCCGGTTTGAAGGAAACGCTACTTGATAACATCAGGTGTTTGAATTCCTGCATATCATGCTTTAATATATTTAGTTAAAGAGATGAATGTAATCTACCTTAAACTATTGCTTTTTAATTCTCAATGTTAATCTTAATTTACAGTGTTAACTGTTTCCAGAAACCTGGGAACAATAGTAAAGTTCACACTTTCTGCAGGCTGAAAGACAGTATTATGATGTGAGTGAATGATTTGAGCGGCTGAAAGAAAGGAAAAACTTTCAGGTATTTCCTCTCCCGCCTTCTCCATCTGTATTTGACACCTGCTTTCCGAGAATGTCTGATATAGCAGCTGGATCAGGAAGGCTTAAAGAAAAGTTCGCAGTGACAGTTCCCGTCTTTTTCAATTTCATCCTTATGGTATACGCAGGGGCAAACTATTTTCTTGTCCTCGCTCTCATCCCCGGTTACTATCCTGCATGGGCAATAACGCCTGCCGAACCTTTCTACCCTTGAAGCGAGCCCGTCAAGGACGTAGTCAAGGGCTTCTTTGTCCGGATTAAGCCTGAAGCCTGCCTTGTTTGCATATTTTTCTGTCCATTCGTACATCTTATCTTTTAATTCATCGTGTTCACTCATGTAGAATTCCCTCCTGTTTTTGTAGGAGTGATACTGGTTATTTACAGGATCTCGTATACGTAAGTATAGTTCTATGGTCAGGAATATTTTTGTTCTTACAATTGCTATATATTTAACTGTTCAAAGCTCCTTAAATACTATTTCAATCTATTCCCAAAGGAGTTTCCCTCATATACGAGAAATTATTTGATAACATTCGGTACTGATTGATCGATTACGAATTAAGTTCTCAAACTATAAATCAATTAGTAAGCGGTATAAAAGCTATTGAGCTGTGCTCCTTATTTATTCAGGTTCACCGGAAACTTATACATAAAGCTTGAGATTAATCGGAAAGTTAATATAGATATATTTATAATATTCGTAACATAAATAGCATCTGTAATATATAAATCATGTTTTGCATATCTTGAAATTATCACGGAAACTGCCGGAAAAATTACTTAAAAACTACTGCTTCTCTATCCATTATTATAAGGCGCAGGTCAAAGGTTTCCACAACTTTTACAAATAAAGGTTTTGATTTTGTATAAAACGGCTACATATTTATCCTGTTTGAGAGAAAATTTATATTGAGATTTATAAACCGAAATCATACTTACTGAAAAGCCAGAAAGAAAGCTTTTCCATGATGTGCAGATAATTTGCTGGGCCAGAACTGTTCAGTGACTATTTTTCTGCACGGCTGTTAATCCTGCAGAATATTCTGCAGAATCAGAATTCTGAACTTTTAACTTACAAATTATATTATAATCATATAACAAAATATATGCCATAGGTCAAACTCTAGGACTATTCATGGATATCAGGAGTAAACAAGCATGAGAATCGGAGTCTACATTTGCCATTGCGGACTGAATATTGCAGGAGTAATTGATGTTTCAGCCCTTGAAGAAATGGCAGGTGAACTGGAAGATGTGGTGCTTGCCCGGGAAGTACAGTTTCTATGTTCCGATTCCGGACAGGAAGGCATCATAAAGGACATAAAAGATAATAAAATCGACAGGGTTGTGATAGCAGCCTGTTCCCCAAGGCTGCACGAAAAAACATTCAGGCATGTCATGGAAAAAGCCGACCTCAACCCTTACCTTATGGAAATGGTAAACATAAGGGAGCAGTGCTCCTGGGTACACGCGGATGACCCCCAGATGGCGACCCAGAAGGCTTTTGACCTGATAAGGATGGGAGTTGCAAAAGCCCGTTTCCTGAGGGAATTGAGCGCGACAAGCTCTAAAGCCAGCAGAAATGTCCTTATCATAGGCGGAGGGGTTGCAGGAATAGAAGCCGCCTTAAACCTCGCAGAAGCCGGCTTTCCCGTAACCATGGTAGAAAGGGAATCCACAATCGGGGGCAAAATGGCTCTTATGAATGAGGTATTCCCGACAAACGACTGTTCTATCTGCGTGCTTGCCCCCAAAATGACTGAAGTTCAGAACCACCCCAACATTACTCTTTATACATATTCTGAGGTCACAGATATCTCAGGTTCCGTTGGAAAATTCCATGTTAGGGTCACACGCAAACCCAGGTTCGTTCTTGAAGACAAATGTAAAGGCTGTGTTGACCTTTGCTCAGAGGTCTGTCCCGTAGAAATAGAAAACCCCATGAACTATGGGATTGGGAAGTCCCGGGCAATCTATATGCCAATTCCGCAGTCAGTCCCGCAGGTAGTGCTTATAGACCCTGACCACTGTGTAGGCTGCGGACTCTGCCAGCTTGCATGTCCTGCAGAGGCTGTGGACTACGAGCAGAAACCCGAAGAAATAGAGTTCGAAGCAGGGGCAGTGATTGTTTCAACAGGCTACCAGCTCTTTGATGCTTCCCGGAAAAAAGAATACGGGTTTGGAAAATACCCTGATGTCATAACGAATATGCAGCTTGAAAGGATGCTGAACTCCGCGGGACCCACAGGTGGGAGAGTCCTTGTGCCTTCAACAGGTCAGCCTCCAGAGAGTGTCGCATTTATTCAGTGTGTCGGGTCAAGGGACAAAACCGTAGGCAACGAACACTGTTCAAGAGTCTGCTGCATGGCAGCCCTTAAAAATTCCCAGATGGTTAAGGAACGCTACCCTGGTACTGATATCACGATCCACTATATAGATATCCGGGCTGCAGGGGAGATGTATGAAGAATATTACGCCAGGACGCAGGGGATGGGTGTGGACTTCATCCGGGGAAAGGTCGCTGAGGTCTACGCCGGCGAAGACGGAAGGCCTGTTGTCCGCTACGAAAATACTCTTGAGTCCAGAGTTGAAGAAGAAGCTCACGACCTTGTTGTGCTTTCCACAGGGTACGAGCCGAGCAAAGCCGCAGAAGGAATTGGCAGGATGCTTAACCTTGCCCGGCGCCCTGACCGCTTTTTTGCAAGCGCACACCCGAAAATGCGCCCTGTTGATGCTCCGGTGAGCGGAGTCTTCCTTGCGGGCTGCGCTTCGGGACCCAAAGAGATCCAGGTTTCCATAGCCCAGGGCAGTGCCTGTGCTTCCAAAGTTATGCAGCTCCTGGGCACGGGAGAACTTGAAGCTGACCCCATGGGTGCACATGTTGACCCTGATAAATGTATAGGCTGCAGGACATGTGTTGAAGTCTGCAAGTTCGGAAAGATAAGCATTGTCGATAAAAAGGCTGTCGTTGACGAGGTTTCGTGCTACGGTTGCGGTGACTGCAGTGCTGCATGCCCGGTAGGTGCAATCCAGATGCGGAACTTTGAAAATGAGCAGATTCTTGCGCAGGTCAGAGCTGCGACATCCCATAAGTCCCAGTGCCCCTTTGTTGTCGCTTTTCTCTGCAACTGGTGCAGTTATGCCTGTGCAGACCTTACCGGAATGTCCAGGATACATTACCCGACAAACATAAGGGTTATCCGTACCATGTGTTCTGCCAGGATAAACCCGGAGTTCGTCCTTGAAGCCCTCAAAGGCGGAGCTGACGGTGTGCTTGTTGCGGGCTGCAGGATGGACGAATGCCATTATATTCACGGAAATTTTGATGCCAAAAAGCGCATGGACGTTTTAAAAGAGGTCATAAAGGAAATAGGGCTTGACCCGAAAAGGCTCAGGACACTCTGGATCTCGGCTGCAGAAGGAGAACGTTTCTCGAACACGATTACCGAGTTTGTAAAGGAACTTGAAGAAATAGGGCCCATAGGGAGTGAACTCAAGCAAGAATACACCGCAACCGGACTCGAGGAGGTGGCTAAATGAGCGAGAAACTTCCGGAACATCCCGGAGAATGTCCTGAAAAATGCCCGGACCAGGAAATTCACGTATGTAACGGGTGCTGTGGTACCGGAGAAGGAGAAGAGCCTGAAATAGGAGAAAACGAGGTTTCGGGTCTGGATTCTGAAGATTTAGAATTTGAAGAGCCTGAAGCTGCAGTTTCCGGGGACAGCGAGGGTGAGGAACAGGAAAAGATCACGGTCACAACCAGTATGGACATTCAGGGAACTCATTTCATTTACACTCAGGCTACTGAGAAGTCCCTCAAAATCCTCGATTACGATTACAAGCGTTGCAATGGCTGCGGTATCTGTGCGGAAATCTGCCCTACAAAAGCCCTTGAAATGGGCCCGCTGCATGAGATCGCAACCGGGCTTGATGCCCCTGCTGTAATGATGGACCTTGAGAAATGTACGTTCTGCAGGATGTGCTCAAACCTCTGTCCTGTGCATGCCATTTCCTTTGAAGCGGTTGGAGAGGTCCCTGATGAAAAACAGTACCCTAAATACGATACCTTTGTAAATATCAATGAAAAATGCCTGCCCTGCCTCCTCTGTGAAGGAGCCTGCCCGCAGGACGCAATAGAAGTGGAATTCACTTTTCCGAAAAAGGAAGAGATCGCTCCATTTAAAGAAGGTGTGGAAGGTGAGATTGAAATTGATCTCGAAAAATGCAACTTCTGCGGGATCTGTGCTAAATTCTGCGACGCGGTTATTCTGCTTGAGCGCGAACCCACTCCTGACAACCCTGTACCTTTTGAGCAAATTCTTGTTGATACTGACAGATGTGACTACTGTGTGCTCTGCCAGGATATCTGCCCTGAAGAAGCAATAAAGGTTAAAGGGGAACGCCCCTGTGAAGCCCCAAAGGTGGAAGGAAAAGTAAAAGTAGACGACCTGAAATGTACCCAGTGTGCCCGGTGCCAGGCTGTCTGTCCTTATGAAGCTGTTGACCTCCAGAAGCCCATGGAAGGGAAACTGAGCCTTATCGAGGTTAATTTGAAGGAATGTGATCCCCAGGGCTGTCGCGGCTGCTTTAATGTCTGCCCCTCGGATCTCTGGTACGTGCCGACAGACCCTGAAGATCCGCGCAAGATAGCTTTTGCCGAGGAATACTGCATGTACTGCGGAGCCTGTGTGAAAGCCTGCCACCTTGATGCCATAAAGGTGGAAAGAACTGATGTCCACCACACCGAAATTCCTGATACTCCCTGGGCAACCCAGTGGAGGGATGCGATCGAGTCCCTGAAAACCGGCTCAAGGAAAGGAGTTGACCGCGCAGTCTTCAGGGAAACGGAAACCCTCAAAGCCCAGAAGTTTATGGGTATAGAGCCTCCGTGTACTGATGAAGAGGCGCTTGCAGCCGTGCAGGCAAAAATCGATTCTCTCATTCCTGTACTCAAGAGCGCAAAAGTCAGGAAGCTCTGGGAAACAGACTCCCCGGAAAATACTGCTGCAGCAGTTAAAAAGAAGATTGAGGGCTGAAAATCTGACGAAATCTGTAAGGTTCCGGATTTACTATCCTTTTCTAAATTTATTACATTTTTCTAAAAAATCTGCGACCGGGCTGAGAAGGCTGAAAAAATACTTTCTTACCCGGAAAGCCTGTTTTTAATCTCAGGTTTCAGAGCTCTCTTCCATTTATCCCGGCGCCCTGCAAAGAAAACAGAGGGATATTGAAGGTCAGAAAATAAAAGGGAAAATTAGAAAATAATGTTTGAAGAAACTATAAAGATAAGAAAGGTGTGTTACAGCCAGTGGCGCTGTTCAAGTCAGATAATTGCTTCCTGTCCCCTAAAAAGCGCTTTTATATTCAATCTCCAGATACACACTTTTCTATGTTCAATTTTCAGATACGCACTTTTCCTTTACAACCAGAACAGGTATCTTTGAGTGCCTGACCATATTTTCCGCAACGCTGCCCAGAAGGAGCCTGTCAAGTCCGGTTTTTCCCAGGCTGCCCATGACAATGATATCCATTTTTTCCTCTCTGGAATAGCGGATAAGTTCGGCTGCCGGATGCCCTTCAAGCAGGACAGGCTCTACCTTTACTCCTCCCATTTCACCTGTTCCTGCTACATAGTTTACAGCCTGGACACCTTCTTTTTTCAAAACTTCGCGCATTCTTTCCCAGTCCAGGTCTACCGCCATAGAAGAAAAATAATCCGTTGATACAACATAGACTGCGTAAACAGTCCCTCCGCTCAGGCGTGCTATTTCTATGGCATGATTGGCAGCCATCCTGGAACAGACAGAGCCATCGGTTGCAATCATTATTTTCTTAAAACTAACATTTCCCATGAAGAATCCCATTTACTTATTTCCCCGCAAGAAATATAACAGCATCGCGTCCGGTAAGTATGCAAAGCAGGCAAATTTTAATTCTGGAGCTTCTTTTGAAAATGATGTTAAAGAAAGCAAGAACAGTTATTTTCGGATGACCTGCGATCAGTTCAAAACTATACTTCTATATATGGGAAAAAATTATTGTATTAATTATGGCAGACTTTCTTGGGAATTTCCTATCCGCTTTGAAACAGAATATTCCATATTTAAAAGACCGCGACGTAAATTCTGAAATAATGCTGGGAATATTGATGCATTTATTCCTGGTCGTTTGCTTTATCGGTTTATTTGGTTTGTTAGTAATGAAGTTTATGTAATTTCAGTAAAATGCAGTCTCTATTCAACTGTTGTATAAAATATTCTATGAAATAATTTGAAAATCAACAATATTATCCTAAAATTTTAACAATTTTTAATCTTCTATTTTAACTCCAGACTTTTCCAATATTTTCGATCTTTTATTCTTATATAACATTCTGACTATTTCCAACTTTGTTTTTTGTTTCACTTCCTTTCATAAGCAAAATAAAAAATAAAGGTTAAAAATACGTAACTGCTCAGAGTATAGTTAACGGCGCTCCTATGAGCGCCGCACGAATACCCTCTAAAACAGGTAAACCGTTCTTTTTTCCTGTAGAAATGTACGCCCTAATTCTGCAGAAAGCTTGCGCTCCCATTGCTTTTCTGAAAGTTCCCGATATTTTCTGCTGTAGTTTCATCATCCTGATATCTCTTTCTGCCTGATTATTATCAAATGGAACTTTCAAATCTGTCAGGAATCTCAGAATCTTTTCTTTGTGTTCTATAAACCTATCCAGCAGATTCCTTGATTTTGTTTTTGGATTTTTACCGCGTTTTCCCTGTTTTTCAGGATTTAGAGAATGCGGATTTTCTTCAAGCGCTCTAATGATAATTGCATCAAACCTTTCTTCCAATGCTTTAATTTGCTCAAAATCAGGTTCTCTTAATTGCTCTTTACACTCATCAGTGTATTTCTTCATCTCAGTGAGCAGTTCATTCATCTCTTTAGCCCATGTCTGTTTATAGTTCTCTTCAATTCCTGTAAGTTCTCTCTGTAAATGAGCGTTACACAGAGCATGATCACAATCATAAACGTTGTAAGGTTTCCATCCATCATGAACTGCTACTCCCTTAAACTTCGGAAGAATTCCCATAGCATCTATTGCTTCTGCTCCTCTTTTTGTATGAGCAAAATAACATGTGTATTTTTCATTAGAAGCTACATGAAGCCAGTGTCTTTTTCCTTCAATCTTCATACCAGTTTCATCAAAATTGATTACAGGCGAGGCTAATAACTTCTCTCTAATAACGTTTTCAAATTCCTCTAAATTCTGGAAACATTCTCTTTCTGCTCTAATTATCGTAGCAGGACAGATTTTTATTCCCATAATGTCTTCAAATAACTCAGAAATTCTATCATAAGGAACAAACTGGTAATTTTTACAGTAAATAGCTGAAGCTAAAATATTAGGGCCATACTGAACCGGATATTTCACTGATTCGGGAAAAACGGCTTTATTCAACTTTCCACAACAAGGACAGGTTTTAATCTGACTTTTATGTTCTGTAACAATTAGATTTACGGGAGGAATGTCAAAGACCTGTCTTCTCTCATAAGCTTCAACTTCAACATTCTCAAGGGTAGATCCGCATTCTTTGCAGCAGGTCAAAGAATGTTCTATTACCTACTCAGGATGATCAACCATATCAAGAGTCGTGCCTGGATGACCTTCCTGACCTCCAGGTTTCTTCCCGCTTGGTTTACGCAGACTCTTGGGATTAGGTTTCTCTTTGACAAAATAATCAGTAGAAGGAGGTCGACTGCTGTTACGACTGTTTTGATTTAAACGAGATTCTAAGGCTACAAGTCTTTCAGTGAGTTCTTTAACTTGAGATTCTAAACTCTCAATGTAAGCTACAATAATTTCAGGATTTGAAGCACAGTAAGAAAGAATCTCATCACGTTTCATAAAGCTAAAAAGGAATCATTTTATATCCAATTTTTCCTCGGAACGAGGAAAAATGTGTAGCCTCGTTAAGGCTACCTGAATAGTTACAAAAATACAGGAGAAATTCAATTGCATGGAGAAGTTCAATTATATTGAGAAGTTCAATTATATTGAGAAGTTCAATTATATTGGGAATTCAATTATATTGGGAATTCAATTATATTGAGAAGTTCAATTGATCCCTGCCAGGAAAGCATTTAATCAAAAAACTGGCTCTGGTCCGGGAAAGAAAAATGTCCCTGCACTATGAGCCATCTATTTTCGCGTTTCTCAAAAACTTCTGTAATCCTTGAAGAAAATTTAGTTTTTCTCCCGTCAATCTTCGCCTTGAAAACGGCATCCATAGATGCCCATGCTACATTGCCAACCGCGGAAACTGATATCCATTTATATTCGAGACCAGGTTCTTCAATTTGAGACCAGTCGCGCTCAAACTGGGATTTAATAGCTTCAGAGCCCATAAATTTTTCATCTGCACCGGTGCCGTATATAACGACATCGTCATCAGGTGCAATAAGAGACATTGCACTTTCCAGGTCGTGTTTTGCATAACTCTCGGCAAATTTTTTCAGAACATCCATGACTGCTTTTTCTGTTTCACTGTCTGCTTTCATAGCGTCTCCCTCAAAATTATTAGCTAATTCTGAATAACAGTGAAAAGATTTAAAGATTCTTCTTTGTAACATTTTAGTGTATGTTTTATTTTATGTACAAATTTTAAGGCCAGGTCTTTTATTTCTCTGAAAATAAGAATATGTGGTGCAAAATTCTGCCTTTTAAGTCCAGAAACTTTCTCTGCTTAAATGTGACAGTTAATATTAATTTCTTTTTCAATTTACTTTTTAGCCGTTTTTTATTCACTCTTTTAACTTCTTTTGTTATCTTCTTTTGTTATCTTCTTTTGTTATCTTCTTTTGTTAACTTCTTTTGTTATCTTCTTTTGTTATCTTCTTTTGTTATCTTCTTTTGTTATCTTCTTTTGTTAATTTCTTTTTCAGTTAAATAAACCCATTAACTACTTTACTCTTATATACAGAGATACCTTTATACATTCTACCACACCTTTTACATTCAGTTTCTTGTTAATATTATTATATTGACAACTGCCAGCGCAGCACCTAATAAGAGCTAAGAAATGGACAAGGCGCAGAAAAAGGGTTAAGAGAAGAGGGAAATAGCCAGCCGATTAGCCAGCCGATGGACTTAAAAGTAAAAGGAGAGCAAAGAGAGCTAGATTTGAAGTAAAAGTTAAGGAAAGCCAGGGTAAAGCTGAGGGAAATTAAAGAAATCAATGGAAAACCAGAGAGAGTTAAAAGGATCACGGCGCTTCCTGCTTAGATTCGGGTGAAATCATGGAAAAATACGATTACAGTGAACTTGGGCTGAAAGCCGGGCTTGAAATTCACCAGCAACTGGATTCTAAAGAGAAACTTTTTTGCAGGTGTCCGACCCTTATAAGGGACATCGAGGATTCGGACTTTGAATTTTTCAGGTACCTCAGGGCTACGGAAAGTGAGATGGGAGAGAAAGACAGGGCTGCGGTGGAGCAGACCAAAATCAGAAGGAAGTATATTTACAAAGCTTATGACACTACCTGCCTTGTCGAAAACGATGAGGAACCGCCAGGGGAACTCAACAGGGAAGCTCTGGACATCTCCCTCGGGGTTGCAAAGCTTTTCAATATGAAACCCGTAGACCAGATGCATGTGATGAGAAAGATCGTGGTAGACGGGTCAAACACCAGCGGCTTTCAGAGGACTGCGTTTCTTGCGAGCGACGGAAATATTGAGACTTCGGAAGGTCGGTGCGGAATTGATAGCCTCTGTGTGGAAGAGGAAGCTGCCCAGAAAATAGAGGAAATCGGAGACTCAATCATTTATTCTCTGGACAGGCTTGGAATCCCTCTCGTTGAAATCGCCACCGCTCCCGATATTAAATCCCCAAGGCATGCACGTGAGGTTGCGGAATATATAGGAATGGTCCTCAGGTCTACAGGGAAGGTAAAGAGAGGGCTGGGCACAATCAGGCAGGATGTCAATATCTCAATTGCCAGAGGCGCAAGGGTTGAAATCAAAGGGGTTCAGGCCCTGGACCTTATAGAAGACATTGTCCGCAGGGAAGTTGAAAGGCAGTTAAACCTTCTCTTTATCAGGCAGGAACTTCTTGAAAGAAAAGCCTTTGTCTGCGAAGAAATCTATGATGCAACAGGGCTTTTTGTGGATACCAAATCCAAAGTCCTGCAGAAAGGTATAAAAAAGGGAGCGATCCTGGCTGCCCGCCTGAGAAAATTCAACGGGCTTGTGGGCAGGGAGGTCCAGCCTGGAAGAAGGCTCGGGACTGAGTTTTCGGACAGGGCAAAAACTGCAGGTGTTGGGGGAATCTTCCATACAGACGAACTTCCTAATTACGGGATAACAGAAAAGGAAGTGCAGGCTTTAAGGGACGCTATAGGTGCAAACCCGGACGATGCAATTATCATGGTTGCGGATGAGCCCGAAAAATCCAGGCTTGCAATCGAAGCGGTGATTCTCAGAGCAAAAGAAGCTATCGAGGGAATCCCCGAGGAGACCAGAAAAGCCCTGCCTGATGGAAACACTGCTTACATGCGTCCCCTGCCAGGTGCAGCAAGAATGTACCCTGAAACCGATGTTCCTCAGATAGAGATCTCGCAGGAATACTTTGATTCCATAGAAGTCCCGGAGCTCCTTACGGAAAGGGCAAAGAGGTTTGCTTCCGAAAGCGGCCTGAATAAAGAACTTGCTGAAAAGATAGCTTATTCGAAATACCTTCCTCTTTTCGAGGCTTTACTGGATACCTACAGCGATAATGAACACGTTAATTCAACACTGATTGCCAGGACACTTGTAGGAATTGTCCCTGAGATCAGAAGAAACGGGGCTGAAACTGACAACCTTACGGATGAGCACTTCAGTGGGGTTTTTGCAGCAATATCAAATCAGGAAATCGCAAAAGAAGCCATCCAGGATCTTTTGACCGCACTTGCAAAGGAGCCTGAAATAACAGTCCAGCAGGCGATTTCAAATCTCGGCCTGAGCGCCTTTGATCCCGAAGAAATCGAAAATTTCATTAAAAATATGGTCCGGGAGAAAGGAGATTTCATTAAAGAAAAAGGCCCTGCAGCCCTTGGCCCTCTTATGGGCATTGTCATGAAAGAGTTCAGAGGAAAGGTTGACGGAAAGATCCTCAGCCATATGCTGAAAAGAGAGATAGATAGCTTTATTAATCAGGGGTAATCCCTGATCTTTTTTCCCATTTTTTCCGCTATTTTTTGTTATTTTTTCTTCTATTTTTTCTGCTACTTTTTGTTATTTTTTCTTCTATTCTTTTTCTTCTATTTTTCCTGCAATTTCTTCCAGTTTATCTCTTTTAAGGTTAATTTTTTGTTAATTTTTCGTTCCTGTGTTTTCTTTTTAATCCTTTCGCATCTTTAATAAATTTTTTAAAAGAAAGGATGTTTTCTTTGCTGACATGCGATAAAACAGGTCTTAAAACCTGTTCACTTATTATCTATGTAAGTTAACTTTTTATATTAACTAAAAGATCTTCTTACTTATAACATAAAAATTCAGTTGATAAGTATGCTATAATGCTATTTCAAAATCATACAATATCAAAAGACTTAATTCCTTTCTTTCGGGGTTGAGCTTGCAAAAGGGGGATATGGGTATGACATACTACTTTAGCCTGGCATATTTAAGTTTCTTCTGAAACTACTAAAAATGCAACTGAACTACAAAGCTTCTTACAATAGTGGAGGAACTCGAAAGTTCCTGGTTACATAGTGTAACTATAAATTTTATCAGTCATAAACTTGCGGAGAAAACCCCCATGAAAGTATTGCTTGTAGACGACGATCCAGTATTCCTGGAGCTATCAAAGACCTTCCTGGAAGTGTTCCATGATATAAATTCTGATACCGTAGAATCTGCAGGGAAGGCTCTGGAAAAGTTAGACGAACGTTCCTATGACGTGGTAGTTTCTGATTATGACATGCCCTGTGTGGACGGCATCTCATTCCTGAAAATTATCCGCGACAAAAAAATCGATATTCCTTTTATCCTGTTTACCGGAGTTGGCAAAGAAGAAATCATGAGCCAGGCAATCGAAAACGGCGCCGATTCCTTTGTCCAGAAAAGGGGAGACCCCAAGGCTCAGTACTCCGAACTTTCCCAGCAGATCTGTAAGATCGTTAATAACAGGTCCGATGTTAAGATTATAAATTAAGTGAAATCAATAACCTTAATCAGTCAGACTATATTGCTTCAATCAAATTAATTATTTTAATCCTTCAATATTAACCCTTCAATATTAATCCTTCAATATTAATCCTTCAATATTAATCCTTCAATATTAATCCTTCAATATTAATCCTTCAATGAGTTGATCCCAAAACTCAAAATTGCTCCTCACAATCTCGAATTCAGGATACTCAATCGATTTTCGAATCATGAGCTATAATTCTGAAACTTTCATTATTTGAGAATAAAATTGGTTTTGGGATAAGCTCAATATTAATCATTCATTCTCAGCTATTCTATTAATCATTTTTAATAATCATTTTTAATAGCCAATTATCATTTTTAGCCTCTCCTTTCTTTTTTCTATGGTCAGTTTAATACTTTATTCCCCAGGGCTTTAACTGAGATTACAGTCGAAAGGCCTGAAAATATTTATGTCCGGCCGAAACTGTTTTCTGGATATATTTATGTGGTATTATACTCATTGTTCTTAGAGGGGTATTGTGATTCGGGAGTATAAGTTACTGATAGGTGGGGAGTCGGTAGACTCATCAACCGGAGAAACTTTTGATGACATCAATCCGGCTACTCTTGAAAACCTTGCCACGTTACAGGTCGCAGGAATCGAAGATGTGGACCGGGCAGTTGAGGCTGCAGAGGCAGGGTTCAGGGTATGGAGTGAAGTTCCGGCTCCTGGAAGGGCTGAGGTCCTTTTCAGGGCAGCGCGCATAATGCAGGAGAGAAAAGAAGGCCTTGCCAGACTCATGACAGAAGAGATGGGAAAGGTCCTGCCCGAGACCAGGGGTGATGTACAGGAAGCAATAGACATTACCATTTACGCTGCAGGGGAAGGCAGAAGGATGTTTGGGGAAACAACGACCTCAGAACTCAGGGACAAGTTCTGCATGACCGTGCTAAGGCCTGTAGGAGTTGTGGGCATGATAACACCCTGGAACTTTCCTATTGCGATTCCCAGCTGGAAGATCATGCCAGCCCTTATTGCAGGGAATGCGATCGTGTTCAAGCCTGCAAGCGATACGCCCCTGCTTACCATAAAACTTGTAGAAATCCTGATGGAGGCGGGCCTGCCTCCAGGAGTCATAAACATCGTTCCCGGACCTGGAGGAAGTACCGGAAAAGCAATAGTCCAGCACCCCCGAATAAGAGCAATTTCATTTACAGGAAGCCTTGATACCGGGAAATGGATCATGGAAGAGTGTGCAAAATCCATGAAGCGGGTCTCTTTAGAGCTGGGTGGAAAAAATCCTGTTATTGTAATGGATGATGCAAACCTTGAGCTTGCCCTTGAAGGCGTGGTCTGGGGAGCTTTCGGGACAACAGGCCAGCGCTGTACAGCTACGAGCAGGCTGATCCTTCACGAAAAAATAAAGGATGAATTCATAAAAAGGCTGCTCGCAAAAACAAAGTCTCTCAGGGTGGGAAACGGGCTCCTGCCTGAAACGGACGTGGGGCCTGTAATTAATAAAGCCCAGCTTGAGAAAATAGAAAAGTACGTCAGGATAGGAAAGGAAGAAGGTGCAGCTATCCTGGTTGGAGGGAACAGGATAGATCCGGGTCTTCCCGGTTATTTCTTCGAACCGACCATATTTACGGATGTCAGTCCTGAAATGAGGATTGCACAGGAAGAAATCTTCGGGCCCGTGCTAAGCATAATCACTGTTTCGGATTTTGACGAGGCTATTGAGGTTGCAAATAACATCAAGTACGGTCTCTCATCTGCGATTTATACTGAAAATGTTAGAACCGCTTTCAGGGCAATTGAAAAACTGGAAGCAGGAATCACATATGTTAATGCCCCTACTATAGGTGCCGAAGTCCATCTTCCTTTCGGGGGCATAAAAGGAACCGGGAACGGTTTCAGGGAAGCTGGAACAGAGGCGATTAAAGAATTCACCGAGGTAAAAGCCGTATATATAGATTACAGCGGCAGGCTACAAAAAGCCCAGATAGATACAGAATAAAAGTGGAAGGGGAGAGGTTTTTGAATCACAGGACTCCGGAAGAGCTTGAAAAATGGAAGAATACCGGCAAAACGGAAGGACCAGAAGACTCAATGAAAGAACTGGAAACAGAATTCAATTCTTTTGAACAGGAAGTCGGGCTGCTCGATACTGTCGGCCCGAAAGCCAGGGAGATAATAGGGCAGGACTGCAGCATGGTGTCTGCATGTGTGTCCCGCCCCTATCCTCTGGTTGTTGACAGGGCGAAAGGTTCCGTAGTCAGGGATATTGATGGAAAAGAGTACATAGATTTTGTTGCAGGGATTGCTGTCATGAACGCGGGCTACTCAAATCCCGAGGTCCAAGCTGCAATTTCCGCACAGCTTGAAAAAATGGTCCACTGCGGATACGGGGACTTTTTTGCCGAGCCCCCCCTGAAACTTGCAAAAAAGCTGAGGGATCTTTCTGGTTACTCAAAAGTCTTTTACTGCAACAGCGGAGCTGAGTCTATAGAGGCTGCAATGAAACTTTCCCTCTGGAAAACAAAGCGCCAGAACTTTATCTCTTTTTACAATGCTTTTCACGGCCGGACACTCGGAGCCCTCTCCCTTACATGCTCTAAAGTCAGGCACAAAGAGCATTTCCCTACCATCCGTACCGTACACACTGACTATGCCTACTGCTACCGCTGCCCTCTGAACCTCGATTATCCTTCCTGCGGGATCGAATGTGCAAAGCAGATTGAAAACCTGGTTTTCCGGAGAGAGCTAAGCCCGGAAGACACTGCCGCAGTTTTTGTTGAACCGATCCAGGGAGAAGGAGGATATATAGTCCCTCCTGTAGAGTTTCATAAGGAGGTAAGGAAGATCTGTACGGATAACGATGTTCTTCTCGTGGCTGACGAAGTCCAGACGGGCTGTTTTAGGACAGGTCCTTTCCTTGCCATGGAAAATTTTGAGGTAAGGGCTGACATTACCTGCCTTGCAAAAGCCCTGGGTTCAGGTCTTCCCATAGGCGCAATGCTTGCAGACGATGAGCTCATGGACTGGCCTCCCGGAGTCCACTCAAATACCTTCGGAGGAAATCTCCTTTCCTCAGCCGCAGCCCTTGCTTCCCTTGAATTCCTGGAAAAAGAGAACACAGAAAACCATGTCCGGGAAATGGGCGCTCATATCCGGCACCTCCTCAGGGAGCTTCAGGAAAATTTCCCCTGCATAGGAGATGTCCGGGGTCTCGGACTCATGACAGGTGTGGAAATCGTAAAACCGGATAAATCCATAGACCCTGTCAGGAGGGATAAAATAATCAGGGAGGCTTTTAAGGATGGAGTCCTGCTCCTTCCCTGCGGAGACTCCGTAATCCGTTTCTCTCCCCCCCTTGTTATGACTGACGAAGAAGCCGACCTCGGGCTCGATAAATTTGAAAAGGCACTGAAAAAAGCGGTGAGATGAAGTTAAATTAGATGCAGTGAGATGAAGTTAAATAAAGATGCATCATGAAAGTGCGGTAAATGCAGTATATAATTTTTACATAACCTCATGCTGGCTACTTTATAATTCTCCATGATCCTGATAACTTACAAGCATTTTTAAGTAATGCTTGCATATTAAATCATATGAACTATAAGAACAATGATCGGTTTGAGTACAATGGTTCAGCTTTTATTGTTTTTATAACTGTTATTGCAATAGCTGTAAGCCTTTTAGGGATAATGGTGTCTATCAGGTAAATGTCTGTGAAATAACCAGTTTCCTGTTAACCACTGAAAACAACTATTTTATATTGATTCAACAGGACAGACCTAAAAATCGAAGACTCAGGAAACAGATAGAAAATTAATAAAAGAGTATAAAAAAGAGCAGTTTACTGGCCTGGTTAATAAATTATAGATTACGCTCTAATTTTTCCTTATATTATCTATTTTTTTGTGCTCTCTCTTTTTCTTATATACTCCCTATTTTTGTGCTCTCTATTTTTGTGCTCTCTATTTTTGTACACTCTATTTTTCTTATGTGCTCTCTTTTTCTTATTCCTGCTCTTTATTTCTGTTTTTCCACTTCACTGCTCTTTTGTTTCGCTTTCAGATGGCCTGAGAGTGGTCATCCTGCTCCTGACAGGTCCCACAGGAAGGTCTGCGCAAATGGTGAGAGAATCAGTTTTATTTCCTGAAAGAGTTCTTCCTGCAAGGTCAGGCTTAATCTCAAGCCCCAACCCGACAGGAACTTCGGGGTTTTCGGCTTTAAGCCCTGTGAGAGGGCTGGAAAGAGAACAGGAGACAAGCCCGAGGGCAGAGTCCGAAACAAGCCTTGGAAGGGGTTCAGGGCTCAGGCGGGAAACCCCTGAAGAAGAAAGCCCGAGGTCTCTTTCGGGAGAGAGCCTGTTATTGAAGTCAGGTAAAATTCCCCTGAACTGGTCAAGAGAAGGGCTTGAGAAAGTAGCTGATTCGTAAACAGGAGTAAGCTGTCCGGCAGGTATTTTTTTATGGTTTTCACTGGCTGCACTGTCAGAAGTATGCGAAGCTGAAACGGAATCTCCTGGTTTGCTGCTGGTCATAGCTCTATGGATTGTCACGATGGTATATCAATTATACGAGGGCTTTCCTTCTTTTTTCATTGTAATGTGGAAGGAGATTTGCATTCAAGGCAGATCAGGAACTGGAATATGTACGGACGCTGGTAAGCAAATCAACAATTTCTTCAAAACCTACCTCTGCCGCCAGGTCCGCAGCAGTTTTGTTATTTTTGTCCTCAATATTAATATCCGCGCCTGCTTTGATGAGAAGCTCAACGATGTCCTTGCGCCCTGTCTGTGCCGAAAACATCAAAGCTGTAAGTCCGGCTTCGTCCGGAATATTGAGGCTGGCACCGCCTTCAATAAGCAGATTTACAATATCCCTGTACCCCCTATCTGCTGCATAAATCAGGGCAGTATTTCCGTTTTTATCCTGGAGGTTGAGGTCGGCGCCTGCATTGACAAGCAGTTCAACAATACCTTTATGTCCGATTTTTGTTGCAGCAACCAGAGCTGTTTTACCGCTATTGTCCTGAATATTCAGGTCAGCACCGGCTTTAATGAGCAGTTCGGCAATGTCCCTGTGCGCTCTATCTGCAGCACAAATCAGAGCCGTTTCACCGTTTTCGTCCTGAATATTAAGATCGGTACCGGCATCAATAAGCTGATCAGCAATATTCTTGTACCCTACTTTTACCGCAAATTTCAGAGCAGTTTCGCCGTTTTCGTCCTGAAAATTGAGGTCAGCTCCATTTTTAACGAGCAAATCAATAATGTCACCCCGTTCTATTTTAGCTGCAGAGATTAAAGCGGTATTGCCGTTTTCGTCCTGAAGATCAAGATTGGGACCGCTTTCAATAAGCAGTCCTATGACATCCCTGTATCCCTTATCAGCTGCAGAAATCAGAGCAGTCTTGCCGTACGCATCCTGATAATTAACGTCAACTTTATTGCTTCTCAAAAGTTTCTCCACGTTTTCTGTCTGCCCCTGTTTGGAAGCCTCTAAAAAGCTCTGATTTTTATCTCTGCCAAATAAATTAGATATAAAATCCATCAGTATTTTCTCCTCAAACCTCTCATATTTTACCGTCTGCAGGAATGCAGTTATCCCTGCGCCTTTAATTGAAACATATAAATTTTTAATTGAAACACGTAAATTTTTAATTGAATCATGTAAATTTTTAATTGAAACCTGTAAGTAAAAGAATACCGTATTCATTACAAGGTATCACAAAATGTATCTAACTATATGTCCGCCTGGTTTATGAATTTGTTTTCTGGAACTGGATATAAATACAGTAATAATTACAGTAATAATAAGAGTCAACGATATCAAATCCAGCCTGCGGTACAGCGATTTTGCACAGAGAAGTTCCAGAAAACAATATTAATTAGTTTGTGAAAGGCAATATTAGTATGCGACAAGGCAAGTATAAATAAATAGCCTTGAAAGCCACATTAAATCGTTTTCGTTAAAGGCATGGAGCCAGACTTTAAAAGGGCCTGTTGCATTCATTCTTTTTAATAATTACCCGTTAATTTTCATTTCACAAAACTCTTTTCCTTTCATGGCAGCTTCATTTCCAGGGCTGAGTTTCAGGGCATGTACATAGCACTTGAAAGCCTCTCCGTATTCGGAAAATTCACAGAGAAGGTCTCCTCCGGCGAGAAGGGAATTCAGGTGGTCAGGGTCGCTTTCAAGAGCCATTTTACAGGCTTCAAGGGCTTTTTCCTTTTCCCCCAGTTCCAGAAACACGTTTCCTTTCCAGTACCAGGTCTCAGCATTGTCAGGTCTCATAATGGGGGCTTTATTTCTGGAGAAGAAACTAAACCTTGGAAGTTTGCATGCCCAATCCGAAGCCTGTCTGGGTTCGGTTTCCAGGGCTCTGTCGAAGGTCTCCAGTGCTTTTTCTGGAAGACCCATCTTTGCATAAACTATTCCTTTACTTGTCAGGATTTTAGGAGATCCGGGATCAAGAGAGAGAGCCTTTTCAAAAGACTCCAGGGCTTCTTCATTCCTGCCCAGGGCAGAGAGCACAAAACCTCTGTTTGACCATTCTATGGGGCTGTCAGGTTTAATTTCAAGAAAGGAATCAATGATGTCCAGAGCCTCCTGATACCTTTCGAGCTTAAAAAGAGACATTCCGCAAAAGGACCTGGCTTCCTGTGCCTTTTCGCAAAATTCCTTTCCTCTGTCCTCCTTTCCTTTTTCAAAAAGAATATCTGCCATTTTTTTCCATGCTTTTTCCGCCTCCCAATAAGCAGCAAGAGCTTCTTCATAGCTTCCCATCTGGAAAAAAATCCTGGCTTTCTTAGAGTTCTCCTCTGCCAGTCTATCAAAGTCTCTGAGCGAGTTCGCCATTTTTGCCATTTTTTTGCCTCATGTTACAGCTGTAAGAAATATTAAAATTCGAGTTTTCAGAATGAGAATTGCCATCATGCGCATTCTGAAGTGGTTTAGTTAAATCGAATTTTAATCTGAAAAATTATCATGATAAAGGAATGATATTTTGTAATATATAATGTTTTAAATTTATCCCGAAGCACTTCCCCAATAGTAATATAGTAAAATAGTGAAAAATGAATAATAATAGTAGTAATAGCAGTAATAATAGTGATAATAGTAATAATAATAGTGATAATAGTAATAATAGTAATAATATCAAGATACAAACGGAAGTCCAGAGTTATATGTATCAACTTGATACGTATTATGCTGATGGCATTCTTCTTTTCTATTTCTTCGATTCCAACGCTTCTCATATAGCCAGAATCATCATAGCTCCACTATTATGCCTTCTTTTGAAATACCTTTATATTTCTACATAGCTCGTTTCAATTCATCCTTTATTTCTGAAAATAATTAATCAAAAATAACTATGGAAATTAAAATATATTATATTTAATTAATAAGATTTATATTAATATTAATAAGGGATTATCTTATAATAGAATGGGGGAAATAAATGAGGAAAATACTAATTTTTTTAATAGTTCTAATTTTTATTTTTATAATATCTATTTCAGCTACTTCATCAGCAAAGGAAATTACAGTGGATGATGGTTCTGGAGCTGATTTCAGATCAATTCAGGAAGCTGTGAATAATTCTGTACCAGGGGACACAATAACCGTGATGCCTGGAATTTATACTGAAAACGTTCTTGTCAATATAACCGGGCTAACTATCAAGTCAGAATCAAACAATGGTGATGCGCAGGTAAAACCGCTAAATGAAAGTGTAAGTACCTTTCTGATAACAGCTAATAGCACAACGATCAGTGGTTTAAATATAACAGGAGCCAGTAAGATGAATCATAAAAATGCAATCTTTGCTTATAGCAAGAGGAATAATGTAACAGGTAATACTATTGAAAACGGTTCTATTTTTCTGGGATCCTACATGCCAAGCAATTTAAAAATCATCTTTCATGGCGATATGAATAATGTGACAGGTAATATCATTGAAAACGGTTCTATTTTTCTGGGATCCGAGATTTCAGGCAATTTAATAGCCGAAAATAAAATTTCTAACGGCGAAGAGGGTGTATATATTTCCTGCTGTGGAGGAAATAATACAGTATCAGGTAATACGATCTCAAATTGTTCCACTGGCATCTCCGAAGGGGATCAGGGAGCAGATATTCGTAATAACAGGATTACTGACTGCGATTGTGGGATTTGGCTTTCGATGTCAAGTTCAGGAATTGAAAATAATACAATATTAAACTGTGATGTAGGGATTATTTTAGGTGACGCTTGTACTGTTGACATAATCAACAATACAATAACATCCTGTACAGAATGTGGGATTTTTAATAGGGGAAATTATGACCGTAGAAGAATCTACAATAATTATTTTAACAATAGTCTAAACGTAAAGTTTGGACCTGGCGAAGGGGGAAATATCTGGAACAGTTCACTTGCTTCAGGCAGTAACATTGCCGATGGCCCTTACATTGGAGGAAACTTCTGGGCAAAGCCAGATGGGACCGGATTCTCCCAGATCTGCGTGGATCTGGATAGGAATGGGATCGGAGACCTGCCTTATAATATCTATGAGAATGAATTTGACTATTTGCCTCTTGTATCTATGTCCAGTCTGCAAAATTCAGTTACTCCAACTGCTAACTTTACAGCCAGCGTCACTAATGGTCCTGCACCCCTTGTTGTCAAGTTTTCAGACCTTTCGAAAAACGCAGTTGCGTGGAACTGGGACTTTGATAATGATGGTATATCAGATTCCACAGAACAAAATCCTGTACATGTGTACAGAGCTCAAGGAAATTATACAGTTAATTTGACAGCTAGCAATGGATTCAATACTAATTCCAAACTTGCAAACATAAGCGTTGAAAAAAGGGTTTCATCCACGTGGCCGTTTATATACATTATAGGTGGAACTGTCTCTGTAATTGACACAGCCACAGGATTAGTTATAACCAAAGTAAAAGTAGGACGTTCAATGCCTGAAGGAGTTGCAGTCACGCCAGATGGAAAAAAGGCATATGTACCTGACCGTTGGGGTGTTAATGTATCCGTAGTTGATACTGCAACAAATACTGTTATAGACACTGTGAAAGTAGGATCTGATCCCTATGGAGTTGCAATCAGTCCTGATGGAAAAAAGGTATATGTGGCTAACAGTGGCAGCAATAATATTTCTATAATTAACACCGACGCAAACACTGTTACAGCTACTGTGCCTGTTGGAATTAGCCCTACTGGAGTTGCTGTCGTACCGGATGGATCAAAGGTGTATGTGGCGAATTCAGGCAGTTATCCAAGCTACGAGGGTACTGTTTCTGTAATTGATACAGCTACTAGCATGGTCACAGCTACGGTACATGTAGGAAATCATCCTTCTAGAGTTGCAGTAACCCCGGATGGAAAAAAGGTATATGTGGCAAACTGGGGTCATTATGTCTCTGTAGTTGATACAGCTACAAATACTGTTACAGCTACGGTGGATGTAGATAATTCTCCTGATGAAATTGTTGTCAATCCTACAGGAACAAAGGTATATGTGGCAGGAATGAAGAAGGGATATGCTGCTGGCACAGACGATGGTTTCGTCTCTGCAATTGGTACCTCAAACAATACTATTATAGCTACAATGGATATTGTAGGAGGCAGTCCTATAGGACTTGCAGTAACCCCAGATGGAAAAACGGTGTATGTGGCAAACAGCAACATTTCTGGTAACAGTACTCTCTCTGTAATTGACACCTCAAACGATACTGTCTCAGCAACAGTGAATATCGAGACTCCTGGTAGAATTGCAATCATCCCGGATCCGGAATCAGTATTTCCGGTAGCTAATTTCAGCAGCAATGTCAGTGAAGGTTTTGCACCTCTCTCAGTTCAGTTTACCGACAGCTCCGAAAACACAACGGGGTGGAACTGGAACTTTGGTGATGGAGCTGCTTCAAAAGAACAGAATCCAGCTCACACTTATTTATCACCAGGAAACTATACAGCTTGTCTGATAGTAAACAACCCGGATGGTACAGATTCGAAGTTTACTACAATAACTGTGCTGGAAAGTAGTTCTGGCGATGATAGTCAGTCCAGTGGAGGAAGCAGCAAGGGCGGCAGCAGCGGTGGTTGAGGCGGATCCCCTGTACCTGCAAAAAACGTTGAGGTCAAGGAACTTTTTCAGGTCTTCATTACAAACGGAAACCCTGTAAAGTTTAATTTCCCAAAGAACGCCAATGCTATTGTTTATTTGAGTTTTGATTCAAGAAGACCGCTGGCAAGACAACAACCATTTTTGAGAAATGCTAAAAAACAAATCCACGCTTACCCCGGATTCACTCGAAGGTAAGTCGGTCATTTTCAAAAATTGAATTGTAGAAATAGAAATGAATAAAGAACCGTAGAAATTATAAATCAGGTAAAAAAATAGGAAGAAGGGAATTTTACTCTTCTACTTCTTTTCCTATCCATTCATTGACTTTTTCCGGATTGTTCTCGACCCATTTTGCTGCAGCTTCTTCAGGAGCCATTCCACTTTCAATATCTACCATAACAGACTGAATATCCTCGTGGGTCCAGGCAAATCTTTCAAGGATACCATAAAGGTTAGGCATATCTTCTTCGAGGCCCTGCCTTGCAAGAGTCTCAACATTATCTGCTTCTCCGTAATATCCCTGGGGGTCGTCAAGGTACTTGAGGTCCCAGCGGTTAAAAGCCCAGTGAGGGGACCAGAGCGTCACAACAACAGGCTCTTCGTTATTTATGGCTCTTTGCAGAGCTGCGGTCATGCCTGCACTGCTGCTAGAGACGAGAGTGTAGTCAAGGTCATACGCTTCGATTACATCTTCGGTAATCTGCATGACTCCAGCTCCCGGGTCGATGCCGATGATTTCTCCATTAAACATTTCTTTATTATCATTCAGGTCTTCAATGGAATTGACCTCTTCTACATAAGTCGGGACAGCAAGCCCGATTGTGCAATCTTCCAGGTTCACCCTGACAGAGTCAATCCTGTCTCCGTATGTTTCCCAGTAGTTCGCCTGGGTCTGGGGGAGCCATGCTGATGTTGTGAAATCGAATTCTCCGGAAGCCACACCCTGATAAAGGGGTCCCGCATCCACTGCAATTATCTCCACATCAGTATACCCTGCCTGCTGGAGAACCTGCTGGATCACGTTGGTACTGGCAATTTCTCCATCCCAGAGGACGTACCCGATTTCCACTGGCTGATTGTATTCAGCAGCATCTGCTGTTTCTTCAGTGCCTTCCTGTGTATCGTCCGCACAACCTGCCCCGAAAATAAAGAGGCCAAGTACAAGCCCGACTATAAATAATGATTTCAGTTTTTTCTTATTTAATTTCACCTTTTCACCTTTGCATTGTTCAATATGACACAACCAGTTCCACAACACAATCAATTTATTATGGTTGTAATCTGGCCGTTGTTGTGTCTAATATAAAATTCCCAAACGGCCTGGGAAAGAGTATATCGATATAAACACATTGTGAATCGATAAATGGAAAAGATACCCAATCTTTACTTCGGACTGAGGTTTTGAGTTATTCTGTCAAGGATCACAGCAAGAATAACAATTCCGAGCCCTGCTTCGAAGCCAAGGCCTATGTCAACCCTCTGTATCCCGAAGAGCACCTGGTAACCAAGACCTCTTGCTCCTATCATGGCGGCTATAACTACCATTGAAAGGGAAAGCATAATACACTGGTTAACTCCTGCCATAATTGTCGGCAGGGCCGCAGGCAGCTCAACTTTAACAAGCTTTTGCCAGGGTGTTGACCCAAAGGCATCCGCAACCTCCTTAAGCTCCCGAGGAACCTGGCGGATTCCTAGATTGGTCAAACGAATGGTAGGAGGCATTGCAAACACAAGGGTTGCAATCATGCCCGGGACGTTTCCAAGCCCGAAGAAGATCAGGGCGGGAATGAGGTAAACAAAAGAAGGCATGGTCTGCATAAGGTCCAGGATCGGCTTCAGGACGTTAAAGAAGAAATCACTTTTAGCAGCGAGAATTCCCAGGGGAATTCCTATAACCAGTGCCAGAAATGCCGAGGAGATCACAAGGGAAAGTGTTTCCATTGAAAGTGTCCATAGTCGCAAATTCTCAATCAACAGGAGACCGATAAAAGTTCCCACCGCAAGTTTTAGATTTTTCTTGCCTGTGAAATAAGCCAGGGCAGCAATAAGCAGCGCGAAAATGAGAGGTGGGAAAAGAATCAGAAAGTCCCTGAATCCAGTAATCATAAAACCAAGGAAATCGCTTATAATGTCCAGGAGCCAGCCAAGATTGAGCTCGATCCAGTAGACTGCAATCTCAACGTAATCTCCTATAGGAATTTTGGAGAAAATCACATTTTAACCTCCACATTTTCAGATTTTTGACTAATATCTTCCACTTCGGAAGAAAGTCCCTTCTCTGAAGCGGGGTTTTCCTGCTGTCCTTTGTTGTCTAAAATCTCCTTATTTTTGTCTTGAACAGGCTCTCCTTCTCCTGCTGAAGCTTCTTCAGGCACATCTTCAGACATTGCAAGAGCTCCGAGAACGGTTCCACGAATGATGATTCCCTTGAGTTTTCTGCTTTCGTCAACTACAGGAAGAGGATAACTGCTGTTTGCAATTAAAGGAATGATCTCGGAGAGGGGCATATCAAGAGGTATGGAAGGGATTTCCCTGATGATAGATTCTAAATTCTTTTTTGATTTTAGAGCTTCTACAGCGTCGTCTATCATAATTATACCCTTCAAGAGTCTATTTTTTCCTTCAACCACAAAGATTGAAGAAATTCCATATTCTTTCATCAACTGCACAGCGACCCTGGGTCCGGAATTTATAGATACCAGCGGTTCAGGCCTCCACATTACGTTTTCTGCAGTCAGGACTTTTGAGCGGTCTACACCCTTTACAAACTGGGACACGTAGTTATCTGCCGGATTGGTAAGAATTTCTTCCGGGGTTCCGATCTGTACAATTTCCCCGTCTTTCATCAAAGCAATACGATCTCCCAGCTTAAGTGCCTCATCCAGATCATGTGAAACAAAAACGATTGTTTTTTGCAGCTTGTCTTCAAGAGATAGAAGCTCATCCTGCATTTCATTCCTGATAAGAGGATCAAGGGCACTGAAAGCCTCGTCCATTAGTAGAATATCGGGGTCATTTGCAAGAGCTCGTGCAAGCCCTACCCTTTGCTTCATTCCCCCACTGAGCTGAGTTATTTTGCTATCTTCATAACCTTTCAGTCCAACAGTATTTATTGCCTCTACTGCTTTGGAATACCGTTCCTTTTTAGGTACTCCCTGGATCTCCAGTCCATATGCAACGTTGTCCAGTACGGTCCTGTGAGGAAGAAGAGCAAAGTTCTGGAAAACCATTCCGAGTTTGGTCCTGCGGACTTTTCGGAGCTGTTCTGCGTCCATTACTGATATATCCTGTCCATCAATCAAGATTTTTCCACTTGTGGGATTGATCAGGCGGTTTATACAGCGCAAAAGAGTAGACTTTCCGGACCCTGAAAGCCCCATGAGCACGAAAATTTCTCCGTCGTACACATCAAAATTAATATTGTTAAGGCCGACAGTCTGCTTTGTTTTTTCAAAAATTTCGTTTTTTGTATGTCCTTCCTTGAGAAGGGATAACACTTCCTGAGGATTTTTACCAAAAATCTTGGTAAGATTCTTGATTTCTATTTTAGCTATTTCACTCACAAATTATACCTCGATTTACTCGAAGATTTTTTTCTAGAATACATGTAAAAATAATAATAAATAGTTATTATTTCGACTATCCCGGGTATTTAAAATTACTCCGTGTATTCTATACCATTGCCAAAGTTATAAACTTACCAGCCTTTATGAAAATACAGATTATGACCATTAATTGTAAATCTTTTAAAAGTTGTAATCAGTACAAAGTGTTAAAACACGCTTCATATCAAAGTGCCAAAATATTAAAGCGTCAATTATACTATCAATTGTACTCATCGATTATTGCAGGTCATATAAAGTATTACAAATCATTGTATTTTTACAAAAAATTTGTAACTTATTTGAGCTTTTCAGATCGTAGAAGTCTAAAAAGACTGTCGTTTAAAAGACTGTTTTATTTTGCATAACTACTTTTCAAGAAATCATATATATAATTTACTGCTAAATATTTAAACACTAAATCTTTCCAATTGCGTAAGTAATACAAAAAATACGCTTGTAGAGATTGTTTTTTTACATGAACTTCCCTTATTAATTCTACTCTTGAAGTTCTTTAGACATATCACCATAATAACCCACCTAAATAATATATTGAGAAAGTAGTGGGGGAGTATTAGGGAAGTATTGACTACAATATTGACTAATCATCAATTTGTCTAAAGAAAATTTCTTAAAAAATAAAATTTCCAAAGATAATTTTCCCAACTGCTTAACATATAATTAAGAAAGAATATATATAAATATTCGTATTATATGAAAGGTATTCTAAAAGATGATTATCAAAAAAAGATGGTTATAAAAAAGACGATTATCAAAAAAGATGGTTATCAAAAAAGATGGTTATAAAAAAAGACGATTATAAAAAAAGACGATTATAAAAAAAGACGATTATAAAATTGTATGTTTATAAAGTGACTTCTCCAATCATCGCAACACTTATACATGTCTTATGACATTTACTCGCAGGTTCAGATGATGAAAGCAGTACTAGGATTAGAAGATGGAACAGTTATTAAGGGCACCGGTTTTGGTGCCGAAGGCACAGCTTGCGGCGAACTCGTTTTTACCACTCAATTCACAGGATATGAGGAGGCTCTGACTGACCCTTCCTACAAGGGCCAGATTTTAATGTTTACTTACCCTTTGATAGGGAATTATGGGGTCAGCGGAGAGAGGTTCCAGTCCGACAACATCCATGCTGAGGGGCTTGTTGTCAGGGAAGCCTGCAAAAAACCCTATCACTACAAATCCACCCGTTCTATCCACAAATTTTTAGAGGATGAAGGAAAACCAGGGATTGAAGGCGTGGACACCCGTATGCTCACAATAGGGGCAAGGGAGCATGGGACCATGCGTGCAGCCCTTATCACAGGGAGTGACGATGGGGAAGAAGCCGTTGATATGGCGAGGAACTTTCCGCAGGTAACGGACGAAGAACTTATTGCACGCGTAACCTGCAAAGAACCCCGCTTTATTCCCGGAGCAGCCGGAGCATGGAAAGGAAGCGGCAAACCCAAACATGCAGTTGTGGTCGACCTCGGCATAAAGAGGAACATCATAAACAACCTGCATAAAAGGGGAATTGACCTGACCCTGGTTCCTGCAACCACAAAACCAGAAGAAATCGCAGGCTACGAGCCTGACATGCTATTTATCTCAAACGGTCCAGGAGACCCGGAAAAAGCAACGGATGCTATCAATGCCGTAAAGGCTTTTGCAGGCACGATTCCGGTAGCAGGGATCTGCTTCGGGCACCAGATTATCTCCCTTGCAATGGGAGCAAGGACATACAAGCTTAAATTCGGGCACAGGGGAGGAAACCAGCCCGTAAAGGACCTTATTGAAAACAGGATCTTCATAAGCTCCCAGAACCATGGATATGCTGTCGATGCGGATTCCCTTGAAGGGACAGGGCTCTATGTAAAATACCTTAACGCAAACGACAAAACCGTTGAAGGGGTTTCCCACAAAGACCTCGACATCTTCAGTGTGCAGTTCCACCCTGAAGCACAGGCAGGTCCTCTGGATACCGAGGAAACGTTCTTCGGCAAGGTAGTGAAGGTCCTCGGAGGGGGTCTCTGATGCCTAAACGTGAAGACATAAAGAAAGTTCTGCTTATAGGTTCAGGGCCGATTACAATCGGGCAGGCTGCAGAGTTTGACTTCTCAGGAAGCCAGGCTTGCAGGTCCTTAAAAGAAGAAGGCGTGCAGGTTGTGCTTGTAAACTCAAACCCTGCAACCATTATGACCGACCCCGAAATGGCGGATTCGGTCTATATCGAGCCTCTCGATGCAAGGATCATAGAAAAAATCATTGAAAAGGAACGCCCTGACGGGATAATCGCAGGCATTGGCGGGCAGACCGGCCTTAATATTACCAGTGAACTTGCAGAAATGGGCGTCTTTGAGAAATACGGCGTCCAGATCCTGGGAACTCCTGTTGAAGCCATCAAAAACACGGAAGACAGGGAACTCTTCAAGGAGACCATGCTAAGTATAGGAGAGAAAGTGCCTCTTAGCAGGGCAGTCCATTCCTTAAAAGAAGCCGAAGAGGTCGTTGAAGAACTCGGTCTCCCTCTTATTATCCGCCCGGCTTACACCCTTGGCGGCGCTGGCGGTGGAATTGCCCGCACAAAAGAAGAACTCCTTGAGATCACGGAACGCGGGCTCAGGCGCAGCCGCATTAACCAGGTGCTTATAGAAGAAAGCGTTCTCGGCTGGGCAGAAGTCGAGTACGAGGTCATGAGGGATGCAAACGATACCTGTATCGTCATCTGTAACATGGAAAACATAGACCCCATGGGCGTGCACACTGGAGAATCAGCAGTAGTCGCCCCGTCCCAGACCCTGAGTGATGAAGAGCACCAGATGCTCAGGAGTGCTTCCATTAAGATCATCCGCGCCCTCAAGATCGAAGGAGGGTGCAACATCCAGTACGCCTTAAAAGAAGGCGACTACAGAATTGTCGAGGTAAACCCCAGGGTTTCCAGGTCTTCAGCCCTTGCGTCCAAAGCAACAGGCTACCCGATTGCCCGCGTAACTGCAAAGATCGCAATAGGGATGACCCTTGACGAAATCGTGAACAGCGTCACAAAGAGCACACCTGCCTCTTTTGAGCCGGCTCTTGACTACGTGATTACAAAGATCCCGAGGTGGCCTTTTGACAAGTTCACCACCGCAGACAAGACCCTGACCACGGCCATGAAAAGCACGGGAGAAATCATGGCAATAGGCAGGACAATTGAGGAGTCTCTCCTGAAGGCTTTCAAGTCTCTTGACATCGACTCTCAACTCGGGATAAAACGCTGGGACGAGCCTGAGATAAAAACTCTCCTCAAGACCCCAACAAGTGAACGCCTTTTTGTAATCTTCCATGCGCTTGAGAGAGGAATGTCGATAAAGGAGATTGCCGAACTCACGAGCATCAACCCCTTCTTTATCTCAAAGATGAAAAAGATCGTTGAGATGGAAAAGCACATCAGGACAGAAGAACTGACCCCTGAGTTCCTGCGCGAAGTAAAAAGGATGGGCTTCCCTGACAGCCGCCTTGCAGAGCTGACCGGAAAAACAAGGGAACAGATAAGCGACTTCAGGCACGAAGAAGGAATTTTAGCCACCTTCAAGATGGTAGATACCTGTGCAGCCGAGTTCGAGGCAGCAACTCCTTACTACTATTCTACTTACGAAGATACCTGCGAGACAAACTCAACAGACAAAAAGAAAATCCTCATCCTCGGTGCAGGTCCCATCAGGATAGGGCAGGGAATAGAGTTCGACTACTGTACCGTCCATGCAGTAACCGCGCTCAGGGAAGAAGGCATAGAGACACATATAATTAACAACAACCCTGAAACCGTGTCTACTGACTTTGACACTTCGGACAAGCTTTTTTTTGAACCCCTCACAATGGAATACGTGATGAACGTTATTGAACGTGAGAGGCCTGACGGTGTCCTTGTGCAGTTCGGAGGGCAGACCTCGGTTAACCTTGCGCTCCCCCTGAAAAAGGAATTGGAGCGCAGGACAGACCTTGACACTGTGATTCTCGGGACAGACCCCGAAGATATGGACCTTGCCGAGGACAGGGAAAAGTTCTACCTCCTTATGCAGGAACTCGGAATCCCGCAGCCTGAAGGAGGATATGCAACTTCGCAGCAGGAAGCTATCGAGGTTGCAAAGAGGATCGGTTTCCCGGTACTTGTGCGCCCCTCCTATGTGCTAGGCGGCAGGGCAATGGAAATCGTTTACGACGAAATCGACCTCGAACGCTACATGAAAGAAGCAGTCAGGGTTTCACCGGAACACCCGATCCTTATAGATGACTTCCTTGAAGCAGCCTGCGAAATCGATGTTGATGCGGTCTGCGACCAGAAAGACGTACTGATCGGCGCAATCATGGAGCACATCGAGGAAGCCGGCGTCCATTCAGGAGACTCTGCCTGTGTAATTCCGCCCCAATCGCTCTCCAAGGAGGTCCTTGACCAGGTAAGGGACTATACAAGGAAGATAGCTCTCGGCCTGAGGGTCAAGGGTCTGATAAATATCCAGATGGCAGAAAAAGGCGGAAAGGTCTTTGTGCTTGAAGCAAACCCGCGTTCAAGCAGGACAATTCCTTTCGTCTCAAAAGCAGTCGGAATCCCGCTTGCAAAGATTGCAGCCAAAGTGATTGCAGGTCACAGTTTAAAAGATCTCGGCTACACTGACGAGCCAAAGCCAAAACATGTCTCGATTAAAGAAGTCCTCCTGCCCTTTGACAAGCTCCCGGGAGCAGACCCTGTACTCGGACCTGAAATGAAGAGTACGGGAGAAGTCATGGGCGTTGACTACGACTTCGGAAGGGCATATTACAAGGCAGAACTTGCAGCCGATAACCTCCTGCCCCTTACGGGAAAAGTCTTCCTCTCAATCAGGAACGCTGACAAGCCCGAACTTGTGGAAGCTGCGAGAAAACTTCAGGCAGCAGGCCTCGAACTCATGGGCACAAGGGGAACTGTGAACTACCTTGCGCAGCACGGCATCTTCATGGACACAGTTAAGAAGGTGCATGACGGAAGCCCGAACGTTATCGATATGATGCGCAGGGACGAAGTCGACCTCATCATTAACACCCCAACAAGCAAGATGTCCCGCAAAGACGGCTACAGGATCAGGCGTGCGGCTGTCGACTTCAAGGTCCCGTACATCACCACGATCCAGGCTGCGGTTGCAGCGGCTGATGCTATTGAGACCATGAAGAAAGGACAGGACCTTACTATCAAATCCATCAACGAGTATCATAGAGAGATGGAACAGAAGGAAGAGTAAGGTAAAGTAAAGAAAAAAAACTGTCAGCAGGTAACTCTTAAATGAGTGCCTGTTGAAGAGTATTATTTAAAAAACCGTTGTGCAACGGAAAATTTCATTTGAATCGCAGCTGGCGGGGCGGTTTCCCGTCCTCCGGCAAAACAATAATTAGTTTTTGAATCTACCAGCTGTTAGCTGTCAAATTTACAGGATTAAACTTACTGCTACCAAAATTATTAAACTTATTAATCTTATTAACCCATAGCAAATCGATCTATTAGCAGATCAATCTGTTAACTCATTGATTCATTAACATATCAAAATAACATATCGATCCGTTAGCAGACCAGTTCATTAATATATTAATTTATTAGCCTGTTATTTAATTGACGCGCCAATCGTTTTGGTTCTTATCATATATCCGCCAGATAAGGGGTAGTAAAAGCATGGTAAAAAAAGTTGCACTTGCATATTCCGGTGGGCTTGACACCTCTGTGTGCATTCCCATCCTCAAAGAAAAGTACGGTTACGATGAAGTAATTACAATTTCGGTAGACGTCGGCCAGCCCGAAGAGGAAATCAGGAAGGCTGATGCGAAAGCCCAGAAGATCAGCAACAAGCACTACACGATCGATGCAAAGGAAGAATTCGTAAGGGACTACATCTTCCCCCTGATAAAAGCCAACGGAAACTACGAAGGCTATGTCATGGGCACGTCCGTAGCCCGCCCTCTGATCGCCAAAAAAGTGGTGGAAGCAGCCAAAAAAGAAGGTGCAGTTGCCCTTGCCCACGGCTGTACGGGAAAAGGAAATGACCAGCTCCGTTTTGAAGCCGTATTCCGCCAGACCGACATGGACGTTATTGCCCCCATGCGTGAGATGAACCTGACCCGCGAATGGGAAATCAATTACGCAAAAGAGCACGGAATCCCTGTCGAAGCCACAAAGTCCAAACCATGGAGCGTTGACGAAAACATCTGGAGCCGCAGCATCGAAGGCGGCAGGCTTGAAGACCCGTCTTTTGTCCCGCCGGAAGAGATCTACGAGTGGACAAAGTCCCCGGAAGATGCGCCGAACGAGCCCAGGATCGTTGACATTGACTTTGAAGCCGGTGTCCCTGTCGCAATTGACGGCGAAAAGCTCGGCGGCTACGCCCTTGTCAAGAAGATGAACGAAATTGCAGGCGAGAACGGCGTCGGCAGGACAGATATGATCGAAGACCGCGTGCTCGGCTTAAAAGCACGTGAGAACTACGAGCACCCGGCTGCAACCGTGCTTCTGGCAGCCCACGCCGACCTCGAGAAACTCGTCCTTACCCGCGGGGAACTGAAGTTCAAGAAGATCGTTGAAGAGCAGTGGTCCGAAATGGCATACGCAGGCCTTGTGGACGACCCCCTCTTTGCCGACCTCAACGCTTTTATCGACAAGTCGCAGGAAAGGGTCACAGGCACAGTGAAAGTGAAGCTCTACAAAGGCGCACTTACTATCCTTGCCCGCAGCTCTCCAAATGCGCTTTATTCTGAGGATCTCGTTTCGTTTGACAGCCAGACGATTGATCAGAAGGATGCGGAAGGGTTTGCGAAGTATCACGGGTTCCAGGCGAGGATGTACAGGAAAGTTGTGGGGAAATAATTTTTTAGGTCTTCAATTTATCCGCTCTCTTTTAAGAGGGCAGACTTTTCTTTTTTTCGTTTAATTTTGGTTTAGTTCTGAATTTGTGTTTTTTTGTATATGGGGTTTCAAAATAGTTAGTTAAGTAACTTTTTTAGAGCTACAGGAATAAGTATCTTAATGATTATTGTCACCGTGCGCAGCACGGGCCTTTCCATGAAGAAATAAAATATAAAAAGTAGAATAAGTTTATTCGCCGTTTTGTAAAAGTTTCTATATTATCTCTGAGTTGGATAAAAAGAATAATTTATAATTTAGGGATGTTAAGGAATTAGTGGTGTGAAACATTGATTGATCAGGAGGAAATTCATAGAAAGTGTAATAGCTGTGATCCACAAGAACGTAAAATAGCAGTGGGTCAGTTATGTAATAGTTTTGGATTACTTCTTGATAATAATCAGGCTTGGGATGACTTACATAAATTAACATTAGACAGAAATAGCTTTGTTCGGGAGAAAGCAGCAGGAGCATTAAAAACTGCTTTACAATACTCGCCTAGTAAAAAACAAACATGGGAAGATTTACATAGATTAATTTCAGACCAGAACAACTATGTGCGACGGGAAGCAGTAGAGGCACTAAGAACTGTTTTTCAATATGCGCCTGACAAAAAAAGGGCTTGGAAAGATGTAATAAGATTAACTATAGACAAAAACAGCTATGTTAGACGAGAGGCAGCCGGAACTCTAAAAATTGCTTTACAAAGCATGTCTAACATAAAACAAATATGGCCTGATCTACGTGGACTATTTTTGAATAAAGATTACTATATGAGACTGGAGGCCATAGAGGCACTAAGAACTATTTTTCAACATGTACCTGACAAAAAACAGGCATGGGAAGATCTAATCAGGCTGACAGCAGATGAAGAGAAGACTGTGAGAAGGGACGTAGCAGTCGTAATGAAGATTGCTCTACAATATGCACCTGACAAACAGAAAGCATGGGAAGACTTACACAGATTAACTTTAGATAGAAACGCTGATGTCAAAAAGGGAGTAGCAGTTGTAGTGAAGACTGCTTTCCAATATATACCTGACAAACAACAGATATGGGAAGACTTACACAGATTAACCCTAGATGAAAATGATGATGTGAGAAAGGATGCAGTGAGGTCATTGGAGACTGCATTTCAATATATGTCTGACAAACAGAAAGCATGGGAAGACTTACACAGATTGACCTTAGATAAAAATAGTGATGTGAGGAGTCGTGCAGTGTGGATATTGGGAACTTCATTTCAATATTTACCTGACAAAAAGCAAGCATGGGAAGATTTACACAGATTAACAACAGATGGAGACAGCACTGTGCGGCGTGCAGTAGCAAGTGCTGTTGGGTTAGTTTTTCAACATATATCTGAGAAAGAAAAATTATGGGAAGATTTACACATATTGACCTCAGATAAAAACAGTAATGTGAGACGGGGCGCGACGAGTACCCTTGGATCAGTTTTTCATCTTGTACCTGACAAACAACAGGCATGGGAAGATCTAATTAAGCTTACATTAGATGAAGATAAAACTGTGAAAAGGGGAGCAGCAGTTGTAATAGGGACTGCTTTTCAGAATATGCCTGACAAACAAAAGGTATGGGAAGATTTACATAGTCTAACTTCGTCTGACGACAGCCACGTTAGAGGGGGAGCAGCACGTGTTTTTGGGTATATTTTTCAACACGTAACTGACAAAAAACAGATTTGGGATGATTTACAAAGTTTGACATCAGACAGATACAGTATTGTACAAGCCAATGCGAACCATTCTCTTGGACGAATTTCTATTTTTAAGGCATCTCAATCAGAAGGTGAAGAAACCTATGTAGAAGAATTGGAAAAAGCAATCGAATTTTTTGAAAAAGCATCCCTCGAGACTGTTTCAAGAAATCCTTCCAGTTTTTGTTTACCATTTTACCGTTCATTTTACATGATAATCAACGCCCAAAAGCAGCAGGCAAAAGATGAATTTGAGAAATATCTTACAGAAGCAAAAAATGCAATAGAAGGGTCAGAGAATAAAAAACTACTTTTTGAGGCAGTTGAAAACCTTGCAAATGCATTAAGAGAAGTCCAAGATCTTGAAAGTATGGATTTCGAAACAAAGAAAAATGAGTTAGATTTTTACAGGAAGTACTGTGAGCAAGCCTCTGAATTAATGAAACAGACCGAAAAAACAGCACCTTCTGCTACAAAAGTAATGATAATAGGCTCAAGAATACTTGACAGAAAACTAAAATCCCTCCTCGAAGAAATCCAAGCAAAAGCAAAGACCGCGTGCCGGGAATCTCAAGGTACTGATACAGAAGAAATTGCATGCGCCGTCAGTAGAGAAGTTCAGAAATGGGACATAAGTAATCCTGCAGACATGGCAGAATACATAGAAGATATTTCGTATTCTCTTAAAGGAAAAGTACGAAGTCATTCTGAAAATGAGTACCTTCTCCGTAAAATTGAGTTAATGAGGAGAGAGACAGATCTTACTAAAAAATTCCAACTTTTAAGTTTCGTAATAGGGGAAATCCCTACTATAAAAGTGGTTCAAGAGGAAGCTGTAAAGAGAGGAATTGATGAAATTAGGCAAGATATTGCTTCAGTGGATAAAAAAGTTGACGAAAAAACGACTACAATTCTAAATAAATTAGATGAAATTCAAGAAGAACTAAATCTAGGATTTGAAAAGCTGGACAAGCTTTCTACTGAAATTGGAGGAAGAGAAGGAGAAAATATAAAGATCTTTTCAGAAAAGCTTCTTGAAATGACGAAAAAAGGAGATTCTGAAGCTATTGAATGTTTCCTTGAAGAATTACTCAAAGATGAAAGCGTTTTAATTACAGAAATAGATAGCTCTTCTGCACCTAAAAACAAAAAGGAAGAGTCAAAAAGAAGTATATCTAAACTCAGATCCCTACTAGATAAAGTAAAGAATCCCACAAAGGCATTTGGGAAAGATGTAGCTAAAGAGATAGTTGTTGGTTATGCCGCAAAAGGAATTATAGATATCGTTATACCAATGATGTTTTTGGCTGTTTTTGGGGTTCCGATACCGTCTCATATTACAGATATCTTGGCAATAGTCACAAAGGAATTAAAAGAATAATTTCACAAATAGTAGTTTATCCTAAAAACTGCGTTTCTTTAAAATTGCCAACGATTTCATATATTTTAAATCCTAAGAATTATTTTTTGTATTTGTGAAAAAAATTATTGCTGAGGCTTATACAAAGGCTTTGATTGAGTCGATGCCGTAAAATCAGAACATAAGTAATTTGTGAAGTGAGTGATCACAACATGAAAACTGATGATAGTAATACAAATAACAAGAAAAATAAGGACTATTTAGATCTGTTTAGTATCCCCTCAGAAGTTAAGGAAGCAATAAACCAGTTTCATGAAGAGATTATAAACAATGCCTCAGACACCTTGCAAGAAAATAATGACGAAATAGAGAATTTTAAGAAAAGAGTAAATAACTTTTGGAAAAAACCCTTGGATTTACTGGATTTACTTTTAATATACTCCCGACAAATGGGATCGAAATTTAACAAAGAAATGAGGACAATTGCTGAAAAAGAGAATGACTATGTTTTTTTGGCATTAACCAGACTCCATGCTAAAGCTTGTCTCGTTAGTCAAGAAATTGCCATATTAATGAAACATGGATATGCATCTGGTGCACATGCTCGATGGCGAAGTCTTCACGAAATTGCAGTTACTGCATTGTTCATAAAAGAGCACGGTAATGAAGTGGCAGAACAATATCTCAATTATCGATATATAGAATCCTATTATGCAATGAGGCAATATAAAGTACATGCAAAGAAATTAAATTATGAGCCACTTGAAGAAGAAGAAGAAAATACTACCAATGTAAAGAATTTTTGTAACTATTCAGGCAGCCTTTTAAAGGCTACAATTTTTCCTCTTTTCGAGGAAAAATTGGATATAAATTGAATCCTATTTTGTTTCGTTATCATGCTTACACGTGAAGAGATTCTTGCTTTGTGTGCTTCAAACCCTGAAGTCATTGCTTACATTGTGAGTCTTGAAACTCAAATTAAAGAACTTACTGAAAGGTTGATAGCCTTAGAATCTCGTTTAAACCAAAACAGTCGTAACAGCAGTCGCCCTCCTTCTACTGATTTTTTTGTCAAGGAGAAACCTAATCCCAAGAGTCTCCGTAAAAAGAGCGGAAAGAAACCTGGAGGTCAAGATGGTCATCCTGGAACAACTCTTGAAATGGTTGATGATCCTGAGTAGGTAATAGAACATTCTTTGAGTTGCTGCAAAGAATGTGGCCATACTCTTGAGAATGTTGAAGTTGAAGCCTATGAGAAAAGACAGGTCTTTGATATTCCTCCTGTAAACCTGATTGTTACAGAACACAAAAGCCAGATTAAGACCTGTCCTCACTGTGGAAGAATAAATAAAGCTGTTTTTCCTGAATCAGTAAAATATCCAGTTCAGTATGGTCCAAATATTTTAGCTTCAGCTATTTACTGTAAAAATCACCATTTTATCCCCTATGAAAGAATTTCTGAGTTTTTTGAGGATATTATGGGAATAAAAATCTGTCCTGCTACGATAATTAGAGCAGAAAAAGAATGTTTCCAGAATTTAGAGTGTTTTGAAAACATTATTCGAGAGAAATTAATGACTTCTTATGTTGTCCATTTTGATGAAACTGGTATGAAAATCGAAGGAAAAAGACACTGGCTTCATGTAGCTTCTAATGACAAATACACCTGTTATTTACCTCACTCAAAAAGAGGAGCAGAAGCAATAGACGCTATGGGAATTCTTCCGGAGTTTAAGGGAGTAGCAGTTCACGACGGATGGAAACCTTACAACGTTTATGACTGTGATCATGCTCTCTGTAATGCTCATTTACAGAGAGAACTTACTGGAATTGAAGAGAACTATAAACAGCAGTGGGCTAAAGAAATGAATAAATTACTCACTGAGATGAAAAAGTATACTGATGAATGTAAGGAGCAAGTCAAAGAACTGGACTTTGAGCAAATTAAAGCATTGGAAGAAAGGTTTGATGCTATAATCATGAAAGGGATTGAGGAAAATCCACAATCTCTAAATCCTGAAAAACAAGGAAAACGTGGAAAGAATCCAAAGACAAAAGCAAGGAATCTGTTGGATAGGTTTATAGAACACAAAGAAAAGATCCTGAGATTCCTGAAAGATTTGAAAGTTCCGTTTGAGAATAATCAGGCAGAAAGAGATATCAGGATGATGAAACTACAGCAAAAGATATCAGGAACTTTCAGAACAACACAAGGAGCGCAAGCTTTCTGCAGAATGAGAGCTTACATCTCTACAATTAGAAAGAACGGATTACTTGTTTTGGAGGGTATTATAGCGGCGCTCAAGGGAGCGCCGTTAACTATAACCTGAATAGTTACGAATTTTTTTGTTAAAAAGTATGGAAGATCTTTTGAAAATCCTTATGGGTGGGCTTCAAAAGAGCTAAATAAGCCCAGACCAAACTTTGCTGACATTGAAAAATCTGTTGGTGTGAACCACATGCGTCCTTATTACAAGATGGCTAGTAATGCCGTTCATGCAGATTCAAAAGGAACTTTTTTCAACATAGGAATATCTGAATTCGATGAAGAAAAGATTCTTCTTGCAGGACCAAGTGACTCCGGATTAGCTGATCCGGGTTCAGGTACGGCTTTATCGATGAATCTAATTAATTCAACTCTTATAATTTCAAGACCAACTGCAGAAAACTTAATTCTTTTACAGGCAACATCGATGTTAGTAAATGAAATTAACGAAGCGTTTCTTGAAGCACATAGATTTATTGAAGAGCAGACTGAGGGAAAGGCTCTACATATTTAAACATTAGATCTTAAACTCTTCAACAGAAAAGAAACATTTTGTATATGGTTTGGGATTTATGCGAATATAAAAAATATAGTAAATATGGAAAGAAGGAAATAAATAGCATTCAAATTTCGCCTAGACTTTTCATAATACAAATCAGCTTCTTGTGTACCATAATATTCATTATAGACATCATCTTTCAAAGACGCTTTAACATGATTATCGTAAATCCAAATGCCTATTCCGTATATCATAATTAGAAAAGAGGCAGATCTAAGTTTGCCTATGTCAATATCAAATAAATTGGATACAAATGAAGACAGAAATATGAAAGTTGAAATACAGATACCAAATTTATATGGTTGATTATCAAGAAGATTATGTATATCTGTAAAGGAATCCATATAGATCTTTTAAACATTAACTTAACATTTTATAAATGTTTCATTCAATTTCTAATTTTAATTAGAAAACAGTTCTCTAAAGGAAAATTGATTAATCTAAAGAAGCCCTGCAAAGTGCCCCTTATAAAGCTGCAAATATCGCGGGTTTTTTAATTTCACTTTTCTTAACATTATCTCAACAAACATGTTCGGGGTAGATTTAAGCAGACCGCCGGCAGGAAAAAATATATTTCAATTGAATTGGTTCTGGGGAAGATTTTCATATCAAATCCGGCGGTCCAGTTTTGGACAGATTTCCTTTATCCACAAATCACCCGAAAAATGTCGCTTGAATCAGAAATACCCTCAGAGGAGAAAGAATCGATTAATCTAAAGAAGCCCTGCAAAGTGCCCCTTCTAAACTTGCAAAAATCACGGGTTTTTCAATTTCACTTTTCTTAACTCTTTTTTCAACAAATGTTTTCGGGGTAGATTTAAGCAGACCGCCGGCAGGAAAAAATATATTTTAAATGAATTGATGATGGGGAAGATTTTCATTTCTTATTTGGCGGTCCAGTTTTTACATTTCACCGTAACTCTAAAACGTCCCTCAACGGAAAAGAATTACTTTAATCTGAAATCCAGCCCTGCGAAGTGCTCCTTCTGAATTTGCAATTTAACTGAATGAATAACCTTCTAAATATTCAAGTTCATGATGCTGTATAGTGATGTTTTTATGCAAGAAAGGAAAGTCAAAGTTATGGACTTCACAGGGGAATGGCACATTTATGAGATGGAACAATGGGATGAGGACTATTTCAATATGGACGTTCAGGCTTATATTATGATAGAGCCAGACAACATGGGGCATTTTCAGTTTGGCTTAGTTTATGGTGATATCGACGGAAGAATCGTTGAATATGCCGATGGCAAAAGATTTGAATTCACCTTTGAAGGAAATGAGGAGTGCGACCATGTTTTTGGTAGTGGCTGGGTAAAAATTAAAGAAAAAGACGTACTGGAGGGCGAGTTTAGATTTCATCTTGGAGATAGTTCTACCTTTTTAGCAATGAGAGCAAAATAACAAACTGAAGTTTTTCAATTTCACTTTTCTTAACTTTATCTTAACAAACTTATTTGGAGAAGATTTTAGCAGGCCGCCGGCAGGAAAAATATATTTAAAGTTACTTGAAAAGAGATTTGAAGTAAGAAAAATAACTCAAACTATTTCAGAACCTGTAGAGGGCTTTTCAGCAATAGCCACATACTCGGCAAAGGATTCTGATTCTGGAATCGGTAGATTGTCCTCTAGCAGTCCCTGCACGTGCATTTCAATGGCTTCATAGATATTTTTCTCTGCTTCCTCTCGCGTGGAACCGGTAGCCACACAGCCTGGCAGATCAGGTGAATACGCTGAATAATTGTTGTTTGCTTTTTCGATTACAACGAGGAAACGGTGCATGATTAGTCCTCCACTTTTAATTGTGCTTGTTTTAAGATGCTGTTCAATGTCCCTGGAGCAAGATCATCTCCACTATGACCTGCAATTGTCACCCTGCCTGGTTTAGCAGGATGTTTGTATTGCCGGTGGCTACCTTTTGTTACAACCAGATACCAGCCATCGGCTTCAAGAAGCTTTATGACCTCACGTACTTTCATTTCAATCTGTCTTCATGGATATTTAGATGTAATTCGAAAGCTTACGGAATCCAGGCAGGTGAAATCCATTTCTTAACCTGAAAGCGATCCATTCATCGATAACTTCTTCCAGGTTTCTGCGACATTCTTCAAGATTCTTGCCCGTAGCCCATACACCCTCAAGTTCGGGAATTTCACCATAATAAGGTTCTTCGTCATCGATTATTTCGTATTTTGCCTTTTCAAGGGCTGCCTGGATATACTGGATAAGCATGATCACGCCTTTCCGAACTGATGTATCTAGTTTTATGCTGTTTAAATCTTATATAGATTCTGCGGATCGGGTAATTAAGTTTTTGATTCTTGATACAACCGAAGAAGGAGATAAGTGAAAATTATCAGCCTTGCAAAGTGCCCCTTATAAAGCTGCAAAAATCACGGCTTTTTCGATTTAACTTTTCTTACATTACTTTAACAAACGTGTTCGGGGTAGATTTAAGCAGACCGCCGGCAGGAAAAATATATTTAAAATGAATTGAACGTAAAGACTGGAAATTTCTGCCACCTTTCTTAGTAATTATAAATACTACAACTGCAGAATACTATAACGTACCAAAAGAGACCAGATAGAGCCTGAAAATAATGCCGAAAAACCCAACAGAAGCTGAAATCTATATCCAAAAACTTCATGAAATGCTCCCGGAACTTAAAGAAAAATACCACGTTAGTTACCTGGGAATTTTTGGGTCCTACATAAGGGGAGAGCAGAAACCCGGAAGTGATCTGGACGTACTCGTTGAGTTTTCCAGAACCCCTACTATTTTTAAATTTGTCAACCTTGAAAACTACCTTTCGGAGGCTCTGGGCGTTAAGGTAGACCTTGTTATGAAAGATGCGTTAAAGCCGAATATTGGCAAACATATCCTTAAAGAAGTTGAAGCCGTCTGAAGAGGGATTGAAATTCGCGAAGCAAAAGACTATGTCCAGGACATCTACGATGCAATGGAAGCAGCAGAAGAATTTGTTAACGGCTGGACATTTGAAGAGTTTGCCGAAGATCGCAAAACACAGTTTGCAGTAATCAGAGCTCTGGAAATCATTGGCGAAGCAACAAAGAATATCCCATATGAAATGCGCGAAAAATACCCTTTTGTTCCGTGGAAAGACCTTGCAGGCATACGGGACAAATTAATCCACGCTTACTTTGGAGTTAATCTGAAAGTGGTTTGGTTATCTGTTAAAGAGGGTATTCCCGAAGCAAAGCCAGATATCAAACACATACTGGATGAAATGTCGCTTGAATAAGAAAAATCCCCCACAAGGAAAAAGAATCGCTTAATCTAAAAAAGCCCTGCAAAGTGCCCCTTTTAAAGCTGCAAAAATCACGGGTTTTGATTCGCTTTTCTAACTTAATTTTAACAAACGTGTTCGGGGTTGATTTAAGCAGACCGCCGGCAGGAAAAATATATTTAAATCGTATTCGCTAGCTTTTAAACAAACTACATTTTAAGTAAAAGAATGCCTAGCTTTAATAGATATAAATCTTTTAGAATTAAAATTTCTGATACTTTAATTCAGTTATTGAGTTCATAAAAAGTAACCTTGTTTTCAATTTCATGTATAAATTTGCTTACCGAATCTTTTCGAGTGTAAATTATCAGGTCATTCATAGCTCTTGTTACAGCAACGTAAAAGAGTCTCCTTTCTTCCTCATATCTATCTCTTTTACGTGAAAGAATTGCTGGCTCGAAAATATCTGGATTTTCTATTTCGCAGGGAAAACCGTACAAGTCTTCCACCACGTCGAGCAGGAAAACAGCTTTTGCCTGCAAACCTTTGCTTTTATGCACTGTCATAAAAGGTATTTTATTCGGATTTTTACTCCCATCAAAAGAAATAGGAACAGCTTGAGTTTTAGCGTACTCCATTAACATATTCTTCATCTTAAGATTTTTTCCAATTCTTGATAGAAGTAGAATATCTTTTGGTTCATAACCGTCATCAAGATAATGCTTTATTGAATAAACACAATGACTGGCAATTTGAGAATAATACAGATTTGTTGATCTTCGGTTATATTTTGAGACATATATTTTTATAGGATTCTCAGTGGTATTCCTAGCAAAAGTATTTTTTTCGATATGTGAACCTCTATTGTGTTTTATAACTTCAGCACCTGTATCCACTATAGACTTACAGCTTCTATAATTTACAGAAAGATCGGTTCTGGCTGGATGGTCGAAGTACTCAGGAAAGTTAACAAAAAAGTCGAGATCAGAACCTGAGAAACCCATTATACTCTGCCAATCATCGCCTACACAGAATAGTTTACACCCACCATTCTTCTTCATGAGTTCGCGTATAAGCTCATACCTTTGAGCACTTATATCCTGATATTCATCAATTAAGATTTGGGCAAAAGAATTTCTGTATAGTTCCTGATTCTCTTTCAGTTCTTTTACAGCAAGATTGATCATATCAGCAAAGTCAATTTTGTTTTCAGCTCTCAATTCGTTTTCATAAAGCTCATAAATATCTAATGCAATCCCGGCAAAAGCTTCTTGTTTTGCAGACCATCTTTCGCTTCGTAACCTTTGCTTAACACTCTCTGGAGGCAGATTGTACGTTTTAGCAATTGTTATGAATCGGCTAATGTTGAAAGAAAGACCTCTTACAGACTCTTTACATCCGTAGTTCACTCTACTGATAAGTTGATCATAAGGAATAGGGGTGAATTTAAAATCTTTATTGGGATACTTTATTTTTAATGCCTTTGTCATTCTTTCAATTAATATTTCCTCAAATTTTTCTCCCTTGAATTCATAACTTGCGATTTCTACAAGAGAATATTTATCTTGCTGTGCAAACTTCTCTTTTTTTCTCTTCATCCCAAGTTTGTATTCTTCTGACGCGTTTTTACCTTCAAACCAGTCTGGAACTCCTCCATTTTTGTCTATTGCCCAATGCTCAAGGTAAATATCATAATCTGGAAAGAAAAAATCGGGCTTTGGAGACTTTTTATTACCGTTAGAATCAGTATACATCATCCATCTAGCGGGGTCTTCATAACGTATTTTAACTCTTTCTCCATTCAGGTTATGACTAATGAAAAAGTTCAATATCGCCCTTTCAGCCTCACTTTTGACCTCAGTTCCGTCAAGAGCCGTATATGTTAAATTCGCCATATATTTGTAGAACTCTTCTTTTTTCTGAAAGTCTTCCTGGCTCTTTATTACCTCATTGTCATGGTATAATCTCATATAGTCTACAATTTTCTTCTGGAAATCTCCGTTTGTTTTTCTAAGGTTGAATAAATGATCAATATAATTTGAAAATTCTTTGTTAAAATTAGAACCTGAAAACTTCAATTTGGGAGTTTCTTTTCCAGAAATTTTGCTCCCTTCTTCCAAGATTTTCTTTCCCAATGAATGAAAAGTTCTGACTTCCGCCTCTTCAATACTAAACCTATCTTTAAGTCTGTTTTTAACCTCTTCAGCAGCTTTATTCTGATAAGCAAGAATGAGTATCTTTTTTGCGTCAACTTTATCTGGTGCTCTTTCCGTTAGATAAGCAGTTCTTGTGATCAAAACTTCGGTTTTTCCAGAACCAGCCCCTGCTACAACTAAATTATGTGTATCATCAGTCACTATTGCTCTTTTCTGTGAGTTATCTAGAGGAAAAGAAGATTTCTGGAACAAGTAATCATACTTTTGGATTCTTTGTTGAATAAACTCTTCATTGTCATATCTCTTTAACTCACTCGACAAATAAGACAATTCTATTATCGATTTATTAACAAAATCATTGGATGGCTCATCGAAAAGTTTACTTCGATTTTTAAAAGAAGAACAGGCAGTTAGGCATTTTGCGCAAATATCAATTAGGTCCTTCTGTTCATGATAAGTCAGATAAGACTCCTTTCTTATATTGTATAATTCATGCTTCAAATACAGTTCAGATATATCCTTTTCAATATTTTTTTTTGCTTCTTCACTTATGGTTCCTTTTTCAATTTTTAAAATTTTATTTCTGACTTCCAGAATTTCGGTTATGCATATTTCGTAAATTCTTTTAAATGAATTTGTAATTGGAGAGATAAGCGATAAAATAAATGACCTCAGTTTACCTTTTTTAAATTCTGATAAATTTTCATTTCTATTGCCTAAAACCATTCTAGTGCCTTCTAGTAGCTGAAAAAAATTTTTGATATGTATGATCTGAATATTTATACATACATTCTATAAAAATGTAGGTAAATCGGAAACTGAAATTTCTAAAATATTCTATAGATTAGTAGACATGTTAAAATAAAAACAATTGGTCCTGTAGATTTTTCTTCTAATCTGCAAAAATCAAAGTTTTTGGTTCTTTTTTCTTACCTTTATCTTAACAACCGTATTCGGGGTAGATTTAAGCAGACCGCCGGCAGGAAAAATATATTTTAAAATAAATGATGTATTGAGAAATAGTATATCGGATCATTACAATTATTGCCAATACCGATACTTTTTTGACTAATGCCAATTTCATGTATTTACAGCTAATTGTCTGAAATACCTTTCTCTTGGATAAACCAGCTCGGCTACAAGAGTATAAGTGCTCTTAATATCGGATAGCTCAAAAATTTGCCGATACCGATATAAACTATGGATACATATCGGATATGTAGAATTATGGAAGATACCGATACTCACCTGATTCAAGAAAAACTTCTTGCACGAATAAATGAAAAAATGAAGCAGCTAAACTCCATGCGGCCCATTCCGGCAGACGCTTTAGGCAGGCTCCATGAAGAGATGAGGTTAGTGCACACCTACCACTCGAACGCGATAGAAGGGAATACGCTAACACTCCAGGAAACAAAACTTGTCCTGGAAGAAGGGCTGACTATCGGAGGAAAATCTCTTCGAGAGCACCTTGAGGCGAGCAATAATGCAAAAGCTTTTGACCGGATGGAAGAGTTAGCAAAGAAAAAACGTTCAATAGACCATATCATAATTCAGGAAATCCATGAAATTGTAACCAGAGGCATACTTGAAGATGCAGGCAGATACCGCACCAGAAATGTGAGGATAACCGGCGCAGTAAAATCTCCGCCCGATTGGTCGAAGATAGTGAAATTGATGGATGAGCTTATCGAAAAAGTAGCTGAAAGCAAAGCTCATCCCCTTGAAACAGCTTCTTTACTGCACCACAGGTTTGTTGAAATTCATCCATTCAGCGATGGAAACGGACGGGTAGCCCGGCTCCTCACAAATTTATATTTGATTGCAAGGGATTATCCTCCTGTCGTGCTCAAAAAAGAGGACAGGGAAAAATATTACAAGTCCCTTAGAGCCGCAGATGCTGGAAATCTGGGATCATTTGCCAATTTCATAGCAAAAGCTGTAGACGAAAACCTGACTCTCTATCTCTCCATCTCAGGAGGAAAGGACGAACTGCTGCCTCTAAAAGAACTTGCCATGGTAACTCCTTATTCTCAGGAATATCTCAGCCTGAGGGCCAGACAGGGACTTCTGGACGCTGTAAAAATAGGAAAAACATGGCACAGTTCAAAACGTGCGGTTGAACAGTATCTATCTGAGCATGGAAAAAAAGATGTTTGATTTCTGTATCCTTTACAAACGTATTCTGGGTAGATTTAAGCAGACCGCCGGCAGGAAAAAATAATCAAATCAAATAAGTTTACTTTAAAAGAGCTTCGAATTCTTCTACCGTGAGCCCGGAAGCTTTAATCAAGTTTCTTAAAAGACCCGGCTTCAGTTCTTTGTGATTCGGGACAGTAAGCGTAACTTTTGATCCTTCCTTTCTCAGGACAACGTGGCTTCCTACCTGCCGGTGTGGGAGCCAGCCAGCTTTAGAAAAAGCTTTGATTGCCTGCATTCCGGAAATTACAGGAAGTCCAAACATTTAAGCAACCACATCAACAACTCTGCAGGAGGATTTTCCAATGCATTCCTGCAAGTCGTCTTCTGCAAGGGATTCCAGGCAAGCCTGAATCGCTTCTTTAATGTTTTCGATAGCTTCTTCTACAGTATCTCCCTGTGAAAAACAGCCTGGCAAACCGGGGCAGCTGGCAATAAATCCCCCTACATCTTCGTCTTCCTCAAGGATAATTTTGAACCGCATAAGACCGATTATGAGGTTTTTGCTTAATATTTGTATGGGTAAGGGTTTAATGTTGAGGTTTTTGATACATAATTCACTTGAAAAATGTATCTTGAATCAGAAATTCCCCATGAGGAAAAAGAATCGCTAAATCTAAAGAAGCTCGGCAAAGTGCCCCTTTTAAAGCTGCAAAAATCACGGGTTTTTCGATTTCGCTTTTCTTACCTTTATCTTAACAACCGTATTCGGGGTAGATTTAAGCAGACCGCCGGCAGGAAAAATATATTTCAAATGAATTGAACGTAAAGACTGGAAATTTCTGCCACCTTTCTTAGTAATTATAAATACTACAACTGCAGAATACTATAACGTACCAAAAGAGACCAGATAGAGTCTGAAAATAATGCCGAAAAACCCAACAGAAGCTGAAATCTATATCCAAAAACTTCATGAAATGCTCCCGGAACTTAAAGAAAAATACCACGTTAGTTACCTGGGAATTTTTGGGTCCTACATAAGGGGAGAGCAGAAACCCGGAAGTGATCTGGACGTACTCGTTGAGTTTTCCAGAACCCCTACTATTTTTAAATTTGTCAACCTTGAAAACTACCTTTCGGAGGCTCTGGGCGTTAAGGTAGACCTTGTTATGAAAGATGCGTTAAAGCCGAATATTGGCAAACATATCCTTAAAGAAGTTGAAGCCGTCTGAAGAGGGATTGAAATTCGCGAAGCAAAAGACTATGTCCAGGACATCTACGATGCAATGGAAGCAGCAGAAGAATTTGTTAACGGCTGGACATTTGAAGAGTTTGCCGAAGATCGCAAAACACAGTTTGCAGTAATCAGAGCTCTGGAAATCATTGGCGAAGCAACAAAGAATATCCCATATGAAATGCGCGAAAAATACCCTTTTGTTCCGTGGAAAGACCTTGCAGGCATACGGGACAAATTAATCCACGCTTACTTTGGAGTTAATCTGAAAGTGGTTTGGTTATCTGTTAAAGAGGGTATTCCCGAAGCAAAGCCAGATATCAAACACATACTGGATGAAATGTCGCTTGAATAAGAAAAATCTCCCACAAGGAAAAAGAATCGCTTAATCTAAAAAAGCCCTGCAAAGTGCCCCTTTTAAAGCTGCAAAAATCACGGGTTTTTCGATTTCGCTTTTCTTACCTTTATCTTAACAACCGTATTCGGGGTAGATTTAAGCAGACCGCCGGCAGGAAAAATATATTTAAAATGAATTGTTTATGGGCAAAGATTTTTAATTTCTTATTTGACGGTCCAGTTCCGGATAGACCCTCCAAAAATATGACTCAGTTAACAGTTTTTCACTTTAATTCGAAAACAACCACTCTAGTCAAAAAAATACTGATAACACTTGAAAATAGCCCGGGGCAAAACCTATCGATAAAAGTAAAACTGATTGTCCCGAAGAAGATTTTATCAATCTGCAAAATTTCTGGATTATGAAAAAGTATATTCTGGATCTAAGTTACATTAAAAAAGTGGAAAAGAATGAGTATTGATATAAACTCAGTTAAACTATAACACTTAGTATCTGTCTTCTCTTGGTTTCCTGTGTTTAGGAAGACATTCTCTGCAGTAAACCGGTCTTTCCGGATCAGGTTTGAAAGGCACTTCGGTTTCAACACCACAATCAGAACATTTTGTCTTGTGCATTTCCCTTGGAGCTCCGAAACCTCCGCGGTGGCTGTCTCTTCCCCTACTTCCTCTGTCATTAAAGGCCATTTTGTTTCACCTTTGGTTTTTAGTTGTTGGTTATTGCTGAAAAATAAGATTGTATACGACTCTTTGGTTAAAAACAAAAATTGGTTTTTAACAACAGATTGTTATACATCTTTTTCTGTAACTATTCAGGTAGCCTTAACGAGGCTACACATTTTTCCTCGTTCCGAGGAAAAATTGGATATAAAATGATTCCTTTTTAGCTTTATGAAACGTGATGAGATTCTTTCTTACTGTGCTTCAAATCCTGAAATTATTGTAGCTTACATTGAGAGTTTAGAATCTCAAGTTAAAGAACTCACTGAAAGACTTGTAGCCTTAGAATCTCGTTTAAATCAAAACAGTCGTAACAGCAGTCGACCTCCTTCTACTGATTATTTTGTCAAAGAGAAACCTAATCCCAAGAGTCTGCGTAAACCAAGCGGGAAGAAACCTGGAGGTCAGGAAGGTCATCCAGGCACGACTCTTGATATGGTTGATCATCCTGAGTAGGTAATAGAACATTCTTTGACCTGCTGCAAAGAATGCGGATCTACCCTTGAGAATGTTGAAGTTGAAGCTTATGAGAGAAGACAGGTCTTTGACATTCCTCCCGTAAATCTAATTGTTACAGAACATAAAAGTCAGATTAAAACCTGTCCTTGTTGTGGAAAGTTGAATAAAGCCGTTTTTCCCGAATCAGTGAAATATCCGGTTCAGTATGGCCCTAATATTTTAGCTTCAGCTATTTACTGTAAAAATTACCAGTTTGTTCCTTATGATAGAATTTCTGAGTTATTTGAAGACATTATGGGAATAAAAATCTGTCCTGCTACGATAATTAGAGCAGAAAGAGAATGTTTCCAGAATTTAGAGGAATTTGAAAACGTTATTAGAGAGAAGTTATTAGCCTCGCCTGTAATCAATTTTGATGAAACTGGTATGAAGATTGAAGGAAAAAGACACTGGCTTCATGTAGCTTCTAATGAAAAATACACATGTTATTTTGCTCATACAAAAAGAGGAGCAGAAGCAATAGATGCTATGGGAATTCTTCCGAAGTTTAAGGGAGTAGCAGTTCATGATGGATGGAAACCTTACAACGTTTATGATTGTGATCATGCTCTGTGTAACGCTCATTTACAGAGAGAACTTACAGGAATTGAAGAGAACTATAAACAGACATGGGCTAAAGAGATGAATGAACTGCTCACTGAGATGAAGAAATACACTGATGAGTGTAAAGAGCAATTAAGAGAACCTGATTTTGAGCAAATTAAAGCATTGGAAGAAAGGTTTGATGCAATTATCATTAGAGCGCTTGAAGAAAATCCGCATTCTCTAAATCCTGAAAAACAGGGAAAACGCGGTAAAAATCCAAAAACAAAATCAAGGAATCTGCTGGATAGGTTTATAGAACACAAAGAAAAGATTCTGAGATTCCTGACAGATTTGAAAGTTCCATTTGATAATAATCAGGCAGAAAGAGATATCAGGATGATGAAACTACAGCAGAAAATATCGGGAACTTTCAGAAAAGCAATGGGAGCGCAAGCTTTCTGCAGAATTAGGGCGTACATTTCTACAGGAAAAAAGAACGGTTTACCTGTTTTAGAGGGTATTCGTGCGGCGCTCATAGGAGCGCCGTTAACTATACTCTGAGCAGTTACTAAAATTTTAAACTTTTAACCCGGTAATCTTAAGCTCTTTCCCTTCTTTTTCTGACTGGCCTATTATTGAGAAACTTCCATCAGTTTCAAGGATTACAGCCCCCACATCTTCCAGATTTGCATGCCCCTCATTCCGTACAGACTGCTCAATCTCACTTTCAACGACCCTGGACCGTTTCATAGCGTCTTTAAGATACTCTCCATTGTAATAAACAAGGGTTGGCTCTCCCCTTACAACCCCTTTAATGAAGTCCGATCTTACGGTTAACCAGGAAATCATATGCTGCAGCCATATAAGAACTGCAAGACCCGTTAACCCTTCTGAAAGGGAAATATCTTTACTCAAAATGAAGGACCCGAAGGTAGACCCGAGTGCGACCGTAATTACAAAATCAAATGCGTTAAGCTTGGAAAGAGTGCGTTTTCCGGAAACCCTTAAAAAAAATATAAGTGCAATATACCCCGCAATTCCAAGAACCAGAACCCTTACAATATCACTCCATGTATTGAAAAACCATCCCACTGCCTTAATCCCCCGAAACAGGCAAGTTAAAAACTCTTTAAGGTTATGGACATCACATGTTTACGGATACCAGTTATAACTGGTTGTTCCTTTTATATTATACATTGTATTGAAGAACCTGAATTTTCTGGAAGGAAAGAACCCCTAAAAATATTCGGGTCTCCGGAAAGGAATTAATTTTAAAAATTTTATATTTCACTGGCCTTTTTCCGGAGAGTTCATAAAATCAATACCTACTGCAGTTCCTACCATAATGTCCTCTTCTTTTTCCAGAGCTTCAAGAATATTTGTGGTTAAAAGGTGACTGACCGCCCGCCTTTTTCTGGGCGCTACCACATACCTTAACCGCATTTCTATCCAGTTTTCCTGCAGCTTTGTATAAAGCTGGGTCTTCACATCATAGGTTGTGGTAAAATACTTTTCTCCCATGAGAAGGAGTTCTGTCTGTGCCAGTCTTTCGAACTCCTCCACCACCGGGCCTGCAGTTTGGAGGGCAATTTCCTCGGCTTTTTTCCAGTTGCTGCCGTATATTAACAGAATCCTGACTTCATCCCAGATAAAAGAATAGTCCCTTGTGTAGTTTTTTATCGTCTGGTTGAGGGCAAAGCTGTTAGGGATGTGAAGAATTCTGCCTGTGTACTGGTCTGCATCTATCCATTCCCTTATTTCCATAACTGCGGTACTGAAGCTCCCTATGTCAAGCACATCGCCGGTGCTGTCCCCGACCTGTATCCTGTCCCCGGCTTTAAATGGGCGGGACAGAATTATCAGAATCCCTCCTGCCAGGTTTCGTAAAACGTCCTGAAGCGCAATTGCAACTCCTGCACTCAGAATCCCATAGGCTATGAGCAGAGTGCTTGTCCTCTCGACCCAGATCGCAAAAAGGGAGGCAAAAGCAAGGACCGTAACAAGGATAGATACGGTTTTCCTCAGAGTATACCTGTCTCTGGCGGTAGAAACCTTTCTAAGGATAAGGTTTCCTGCAAGGGAATTTATTACATAAGCCAGAAAAATGATAATTAAAGAGATAAGAAGAGCGTCAAGCAGAGACCGGTCCTCAAAAATATAAAAATCGGTGAAGTACCTGATATATGAAGTAAAAAGGATTAAAACCAGCAGAATAAAAAAGTTCAGTCGCTGGAGAACTTTCATGTAATTAAATATGATGTTTTTTATATATCAATATAGGCAGCTTTTTCGAAGTTTACTCAGGTTCAAAACTTCTCTCGAAATGAGGTTTTCATCGGAATTATACTGAGTCAAATGACTACTTCTTTTTCAATCCACTCTGTATTCAGTCTTTATCCGAATTTCAATCATTATTCTATTAATAATCTTTAATATCCCTTAATTTTGAAATGTATTAGAAATTATTATAATTTGTAAATCAATTTAATGAAAAATCCTCGATATTTGCTATAATCCATTAACGGTTGTGATATTTATTCAATATCTTTAAATATAATAAACACGTTTTCCGTTTTTTATTTTTCAAGAAACATTCTACGAAAGAGACAGCAGAAGATATAGTATGACTCAAAACAGGGTAAACAGGCACGGAATAGATGATAAGGATGTTTTCACAGGTGCCCTCAAAACCACAGTTCCTGTATTTCTCGGATATATCCCTCTCGGAATGGCTTTTGGTTTCCTGCTGGACGGCGCAGGATACCACTGGATTTACGCTTTTCTCATGAGCCTTCTGGTTTATGCCGGTTCAGGTCAGTTTCTGGCAGTAGCTTTACTTGCTGCAGGGGCAGGACTCACGGAATTTGTTATAGCTACTCTGCTCCTTAACCTCAGGCATGCGTTTTATGGCCTATCTCTGCTGGAAAAATTTTCCGACGTCGGGAAAGTCAAGCCTTACCTTATATTTGCATTAACGGACGAGACCTATGCACTTCTGACCACGACAGAAGTCCCTAAAGGAGGGTCAAAATCGAGGTTTTACTTTTACATTGCAGCTCTTGACCACCTTTACTGGATTACGGGGTCCGTACTCGGGGCATTGCTTGGTTCCCTGCTGGACCTCAACCTTGAGGGTATGGCTTTTGTTCTGACAGCTCTCTTTGTGGTGCTGACAATAGAACAGTATTTCAGTTCCAGGGTACGCTTCCCTTTCATAGCAGCAGTGGGAGCAGGAACTCTTTCCCTTATCCTCTTCAGCCCTGAAAACATGTTATTGATTTCGATTATTCTTGGGACTCTGATCCTTATGAGCAGGGAAAAATTAACGCAAAAAAATATAAGTATAAATAATGGGTAGGGTGAAACCCACACGGCAGAAGTGGCAAATATTAAAGTCAAGGAAAGTTCCACGGAGGAAAGCTGATGAGCGGGAACCTCCAGATGCTTGTAACCATTGCTGTAATAGCCCTTGCAACCTTTGCCACAAGGGTTCTCCCCTTCCTGTGTTTTGGGTCAAGGGAACCACCGGCAATGCTTTCTACGGTTGAGAAAAACCTTCCTCCTATGATCCTTTTACTGCTGGTTATTTACTGCTTAAAAGACGTTCAGTGGTTTTCAGCCCCTTACGGGTTTCCGGAACTGTTTACCATAGGAGTTGTTGCAGGGCTTCACTTCTGGAAAAGAAACGCAATGCTCAGCATTTTTGCAGGGACAGGGATATACATGGCACTTGTACAGCTGGATTTATTTTCTTTCCTTTAATCTTTTCAGTTAATATATATAATTCATAAAATTTATATAGGTCGTCCATCATGCCTCATAAAGTGAAGTGACTTATATGGCTGAGAAAAAGATTGATTTATCCTCGATAAAAAGTAAAGGTTTCCTTCCTCAGAGACAGGAAAATATGTTTTCAATGCGGCTGAAAGTCGTGAGCGGTAACCTGGATGCTGAAAAACTGCGTGCAATTGCAGATGCAGCCGAGAAATATGGTTCCGGCTATGTCCACATAACCTCAAGGCAGCAGATTGAGGTCCCTTTTGTAAAACTTGAAGATATAGAAGCTGCAAGAAATGAACTTGAAAAGAAAGGCATTTCAGGCGGTTCCGCCGGAAAAAGAGTAAGAGCCGTGGTAGCCTGTCAGGGGAACAGGGTCTGCAGAAACGGGTTGATTGACTGCGAAAGACTGGCGTGCATAATCGATAAAAAGTATTTCGGGGAAGCAGTCCCGAAGAAGCTCAAAATTGCAGTAACCGGATGCCCTGCAGCATGTGTAAGGCCGCAAGATAATGATTTTGGCATAATGGGCACGGTAAAGCCTGAAGTCCTGGAGGAAAACTGTGTCGGCTGCAAGCGCTGTGAAAAGGCGTGTAAAATGGGAGCAATAAAAGTCGTTGAGGATAAAGCCTCTATAGATACAGAAAAATGCATCCTCTGCGGGGCATGTATTGCAGCCTGCAGAAAAGATGCCCTGAGGGCAGAAAAAACCGGGTGTACGGTTTTTGCAGGAGGAAAAGCAGGACTCCGCCCCAAACAGGGTACAAAAATTCTTGAGCTTGCAGAGGAAAAGCAGCTTTTCTCTGTCCTTGAAAAAACCTTTGATTATTACAGGAACGAAGGGCTTGAAGGAGAGAGGCTCGGAGACCTCATTGAAAGGCTCGGGATTGAAAGATACCTGGATGCAATCGGGCACTCACCTTGTGATGGCGATTTATCCTGAATACCGGGAATTAAAAAGGTAATTTTACAGACTGGCTTTCTGTTGCAGGCTACTTTAATAGTCCTGATATCCAGTTACTCTTTTTACGCCTGCCTGAATTATCTGATGAATATTTCAGCCAGGTAAAGCCAGTTTTAGGCAGGTGAAGCCAGTAAAATCTCATTTTATTTTTTACAGTTCTTTCAGCCTGTATATGGGTGAAAATGCCCTTTAAAACCGGTACTATATCAAATAAGCCTGATTTATTGGAACAAAAACGGCAGGTATATCTGTAAAAATGTTATGATATGTTTGACTTTCAAGGAACTTCTTGCAATTGATCGAAAGCAGAATAAATAAAAAACATCTCGCAATGATTATATTTATGTGAAGATATTTAACTGCAATGAAAAAAGCCGGACGAAGCAGGCGATTCCATACCTGCCATAACAATGAGCGTCACATGAGTGTCACATGATAGCGTTTTTAGCGTCTCTTTATATCCTTAAAATGATTCTATTTTACTGGATTGCGAAGAGAATAATAAAATGGAGAAAAAAGAGACGAAGCAGGTCGCCTTTTAAAGCTAATTAAATGCCGGCATCGGACCTTATCCAGATCGGCATTATTCAGGATAGATTTTGTATTAAGATTTTGTATTAAGATTTTGTAAATACTGCAATTGATTCCTTTTTATCATGGAGCGCTTCTTCAACAACTCTCCGAAAATCTTCGTGGTCTTCAAATGTGAGATATGCTTCTTTTTCCATTGTTACAACCTCTTTAAAATTCCAGACCTTTGTTTTGTTTAATACTTTATTTTCTTTAATTTGACCTGACCGCTTTTCGGAACTTTATAAATCTGAGTTCCGAAATAGGTGGAAGGTTCTGAGCCCATATTCTCAACTCCCTGCCTGGGGTCCAGCCCACAGGTTATGAGAAAACCCTGTTACCCATATTCCAGATATGTATAATAACAGAGTAATATATATCATAATTGACCCCAAAAATTTTTCCTATTTTGAAATTTCAATCGTATTAAAAAATTATATGGTATCTAATTTTTTAATACGCATCAAGTAACAGATATTGCATAAAAAGCTCCTTACACATCCTGAAATTTTATGTTAAATTATTTTGTGTCAAAATGATTTTTGAGACAATTAAGTAAAATAACAGGCAGCTGGGGAGGAAAAACCAAGCATTTTTCAGCAACTTATTTCAGGATAGCGGCTTATTTCAGGATAGCAGCTTATTTCTGGATAGCGGCTTATTTCAGGATGCTTGCAAAATTCTGCCGGTTCCATAAGGCAGCAAATCGCCAGCAATCGAATTCAGAGATAACTTAAGGGGACAGTAATGGCCTGAATGCAACGGTTTCGGGGCTGTCCTCTGGCTTTTCAGGTATCGAATTGCAGTATTCGTTCCATATTTTTCTGGCCATAAGACAGACGTGTATTGAGGAGGAAGAGTCTCCGAATTTCTTATGGAAAACTCCCACAAAGTATATGTTTTTCTTTTCAGGGATCCGGTTCTGCATGTATTTAATTCCCATATTGCTGAAAACGCCGTTGAAACGAGATTCAACTGCTACAGCCACAATATCTTCAGAAGAACCGTAATAATTTCTCGCAGTGGTAATGATTAAGCGTTCAATTCCGAGTTTTGGAGCACAGTAAGTCTGCAAAAACATAACTGGATAGAGTATTATATCGTCGTTTTTACATAACTTGAAGATTTCTTCAAAAAGCCCAAAATCCTTTCTTCGCAGTCAAGAGGTTCCAAAGGCTGTTTCATTTCATAAAAAGCAACTCCACCTTCATTCTACCGCAGTAAAACAGTAACGAAAAAACGGTTATGGGTAATCATGGACTCACCATTATTGATTTCATGCCTGAAAAATAGTCAATACTCAGTGGATAAATTTTTCAATGTATAAAATAAGGATATTTATAGTAATAAAGCTTAATCAAAAAAATTACACTGTTGGGTGCCAAAAGTATTACCTGAGCAGGTGAACGGGTATTGCAATGTATGTAAACATGCACTGTTTTAAGCTCAATACTTTTAGCAAAAAAAGTGATATGGTGGAAGAACGCCCACCACTCCTTGATCCCACCACTCCTTGATAATAGTTTTCATCAAATGTAACCTGGTTACACGGAAATTTTTCTATTTGTCTTTTATTGCTTCTTCTATTACTCTTATTACCTTTCAGGCTTTGCCTTCCCTGCAAGCCAGATTCCGATTGCTCCCAGCCCTATAAGCATTGCAATGAAACCTGCTAATGAACCAAGGAAAGGAATTTCATACACAATTGCAAATATAACTGCTCCGAGAAGGTAATATACCATTTTCCCGGCTTCTTTTTTAAAGACTTTATTGTAGACAATTGTACCTGCAAGCAGTTTGACCGGCACAGTAGCGATAAGTACTGCAAGTGCCAGGAAAAGGATCAGCAGGATCGAAAGGCTCCATCCGAATACTGTAAATAAAAGGATTAGAGAAAGCACAGGCACGAAAATGAGGAGTAAAAATCCCACAATTCCGGCTTTCAGCGTCAAGTCCCTCACAACCCCCGAAATTTCGCTTATAAAAACCGGGAAAGTGTAGATAAGGATAAAGCCCAGAGCCAGAGCCGCCAGAAGCCCCAGGATAAAGGAAAAGATGCCGAAACCCCGGGATTCGCCTGCATACTGTTCCTGCGCTGTCCTTGTAACACTCAGGTTTCCTCCAACGTCGTTTTCGAGGTCAGAAGGATAATTCTGGGCTTCAAGTTCAAGGTCTCCTTTAAGCTCAAAGTCCTCCCCAGTGCGTAGAGTTCCGGCAGAGACAGAGCCGTCTCCGTTTACGACCCCGTTAAGGTTTACATCCCCTCCTGCCAGCAGGACATCCCCTTCAACCGTGCTGTCCTGAGAGAGGAAAATCTGCCCTCCTGCCGCTACCAGGTCGCCACCTACATCTCCGTTTACGCGGATAATTCCTCCGAATGCTATGATATTTCCTGAAACATCCCCGTTAACGGTCAGTTCTCCGCCGGCACCGATGAAATCATCCATGACATTTCCGTTTATTTTGATTGTCGACCCTGCAAGCACCAGATCTCCCTGGATGTCCTGGTCGACCTGCAGGTCATTTCCACCGCCGAAAACATTTCCTGAACTGGTATATTCAAGATAACTTTCTTCTGCAGCACCTGCCGAAAAAGGCAGGACAGAGAAGAGTACTGTTAATAAAACAAGCAGAGATAACAGCTTATTTCTCATAAACTCACCTTCTACCATATAATAACAGAACGATTCGTAACAGAATATTTGTAACAGAATATATTTATTAAACTGACTATAAATATCGAAATATTCTGAATAATATATTCCGATTTACTGCTATAAATAGATAAAAACCCTTAGAAAAACTCAGATAGAGTTAAAAAGTAAAAACATAAGAAAAAAACCTCCAATTTGCTATCTGATTTTTATCGGATTTGTTTTTATGGAGGTTTTACCAGGAATTGTCATGAACTCTTGAGACTTCGTACCTTGATCTTCCGGACTTTTCTTCTGCAGGATAGCCTATTGCAATTGCAGAAAACGGAATCATGTTCTCAGGAATGTTAAGAAGCTCCCGAATCCCGGTGACAAGTTTTTCAGCCGGGTAAATTCCTATCCAGACAGCTCCAAGCCCCTGGTCATGGGCAGCCAGCAGCATATTTTCACATGCCGCCGAGCAGTCCTGAACCCAGAAATCTTTGAACCGGGGAGCTTCAGGGTCTGCGCAGACGAGCAAAGCAGCAGGAGCGTTCTTTAACATCTTTGCATAAGGATGTATTTCCGAAATCTTTTCTAGCAGGTCGTGCCTGTCAATAATAATGAAATGCCAGGGCTGTTCATCCCCTGCTGATGGCGCACTCATTCCTGCTTTAAGAATAATCTCAATCTTATCCCTACCTACCGGGTCCGGCAGATACTTCCGTATACTTCTTCTGGTTAGAATCGCTTCCATTGTTTCCATAAATATTACCCCCATTCGTTATTGTTTTTTAATAATGGATAAAACTATTGATAAAAGGAATAAATTGCACGGCAGTTTAAAAGAGGAATCATAAGTGAATAATAAAAAAGCATGGCTGAAAGTAGAAATGAATATCCCCGGAAGAGTGCCGCTAAATATTAATTGGGGCTGCTTTTTCAGTCTGAAAAATTGATTAACTTACTCAGCTACACCGGCGCGCTCAATAGTTTCCTGTGAAACAGGGACTGAAACGGTTTTTGTAGCGGCAATTACCATTCCATCAGATCCCTTATTGCTTATTTTCTTTGCAGGGACTCCTGCAATTGAAATTCCCCTCTCATAGAAGGACCTGTTTACCACGGAATTTGCCCCGATTGCAATATTATCAGCAATCTCAACACTTCCAAAGATTTTGGCACCCGGCCCTATATACACGCCATTTCCGATTTTAGGCGCCAGAAAAATATTGTCCCTTCCGGACCCTATATTGGTACAGGCATGTATCCTGCAGTTTTCTCCAACCCTGGCACCTTTGTTTACAACGATAGTCCCTCTATGGGCTATGCATAACCCGGGTCCGAAAACATTTATCGGAATGCTGAATCCAAGGCGAATGCTCATCCTGTGGAACCTGAAAAGTATATATTTTAAATACAGTTTATGAAGTAATGAATTCCGGCAGTTGCTGTAATACTCAGCCTGCCTTAATAATCTCTGAAACTTCCAGATATCATCACCGATCAGTCTGGGTTTTTTACAGTTTTTTCCCAGGGCTAATCGGTCTGCTTCGAGATAGAACTCGTAATCTCTCTTTGACTTAATCGTATAGAAATCCCCCTCACCATACAATTATCTGTACACGCAGGTCTTCATCTCATACTGCTGGCTTCCCGGTTTAAATGTACAGGTTCGAATGCAAAAATCCGGAAATACTGAGACCCATATTAATCCCGCTTATCGGAATTCTGGAACCACCCTTATAAGCTGAAACTCAATTGATCAGTTAATACAAAATATAATATTTACAGTTTTGAATTTTAAATGTTTACATTAATATAAATTTTAGATTCAAATTCAACGAATATTTATGATTTACGTAGCCTATAGAAGTCACCGTCAGTCATCAACGGCATCTATGATTACGGATCAAATTAAAAAATCATCAACATTAACCAGTTTGTTCATGTATTGAAACCGCCTAAAGGGGAACTTTTCTCTATTTGCATTTTCCAGGAACTGCCCCTTATGACCAGAAATTTTTATTTTTGAATATTCCTGGAACGATATTATCATTAAAAACAAAGCTTATTAAATCTTACTATTTATATACATTATTTACAAAAGTTGGTACTGAATAATAGCTAATTTATAATTTCCGCCTGTCATCCCGAATTAAAGTTACCCGGATAAAAAAAGGATGGATAGAAGGTTAAAAACTTACTGGAAAAATTACCATTATGTGAGATTACCTGAAATAGAAATTTTCAGATCTTGGTTTATATATTGATTTTAATGAGCTTTGGACAAAAGAAAAGAAGTATTCTTAAAAAATTACCCGGTAACTTATAAAACAAACAGAGGAAACGTTTCATAATTAAAAAAGAAAGAAATGCGGTAATTACATGAACCGCTCGAACCTTTCTTTTCTGGCTTTACAGATAGGACAGACTCCCGGAGCCTCGTCCATGGCACAGAGATATCCACAGACTTTACATCTCCACACCGGTTTTGAAAGTTTCCCTGAAAATTCCATGCTATCCATCATCTCCTCTCTCTTCTTTCCTTCAGCCCTTTCAGCCTCTCTCTGTTCCTTTGGAGGGCGTCTTTCAGGAATCGATTCAACCTCTCTTTCCCCCCGGATAACCTCATCCGAAACATAAAGCGCACAGTAGCAGGCTCCATAATCATTCAGGTCCGGGTCTCTGTAGTAGCAGGGACAGACAATGTCCAGATCTTCTTCAAGGTTACTGGCAGAGAGCCTGCACGGACAGCACCAGTAGCCGTAGCGTATTTCATTCTCCAGCAGACCACGTACCAGGTCCTTTGTGAACTCCACTTCAGGGTTAAGGTGGTAGCCTGACTTTTCGACCTGATCTTTCAGCCGCCTATAGACAATATCCACCTGTTCTTCGGATACGCCCTGTTCATCTTCCTCTCCTTTCAACCCAACACCTCCTCAGAAGCCCAGGCTTTCCCGGATTTCTTTTTCCTTAAAGCCCACAATTGCCTTTTCATCGTTTATGATAGTAGTAGGGAAAGAAACTGAAGGGTTGAAGCGCCTTACTTCCTCAACAGCCTCCTCTTCTTCCTTTCCTTCGAGCCTGTCCACGTAAACATAATCGAAATCCACTCCAAGGTCTGTGAGCAATTTCTTTGTTTTTTTACACCATACGCAGGTACTGAGCCCGTACATTATGACTTTGCCCCTGTCAACTCCTGAAACATGGTTTCCTCTGTCTTTCTGGCCAAATAGATTCACTTAACAAACCCCCTGGTAAGTATGTTAGCTGTTTGTTTATGGTATAATCAATCAAGTAAAACATTTCATGGCAGACATTTCATGATATCTGACAGTAGAGAATGAGCCAGCCAGATATTAGATTTTATAACTCCTTATCTGAAAATGTCGGATATAGTATATAAAATTGAGATATACCCTGGCTCTGTTCACCTTACAATTTTTTACTTCCTTCCGACAAATTATGCTGGGCCTGAGTTGTTTTTCCTCTCACCAGAGATGCAAATACTCCAATAATACAGAATATAGTAAACAGTATAAATGCATAGTGAAGGCTCGAAACGAATCTGGGATAATACTCGGGCGTGATCTGCACCGGGCCGATAACAACCGCAAAAATCATCATCGCAATACCCATGGAGAGCATCTGCCCAAGAAGCCTCATAGTTCCGTTCATCCCTGATGCAACGCCGTAGAATCTCTTATCGACCGCGCTCATGATTGCATTGGTATTTGGGGACGAAAAGAACCCAAAACCCGTTCCGAGCACCACCAGGCAGATAACCAGATACCATATAGGGGTAGTTTCCTGAAGAAAGATCAGGAGGAAGAGCCCGAAAGAAGTGAGCGCCATCCCTGCAGATGCAACAATGCGCGGTTCAATCCTGTCTGAGAGCCTTCCGGCAACTGGAGAAATCATCGCCTGGATGACAGGCTGTGCTACAAGGATAAGTCCTGCATGCTGTGAAGTAAAGCCTTTTGTGTACTGGAGGTCGAGGCTCAGAAGAAAGGTCACTGCATAAGTTGCACTGTAGTTTATAAGTGCGGACAGGTTCGAGAGGGCAAAAACCCTGTTTTTTGTCAGGAGACTGATGTCAAGAACAGGAAAAGGCACTCTTATCTCGTAAAGTGCAAAAATAATAATTCCGATAAATCCTGCTGCTATAAGGGCAGCCCCTTCAATGTCGGGAAGAATTGAAAAACCGTACATTGTGGCAACGACCGCCGCACCGTATATAATGGAGCCCGCCAGGTCAAATTTCTCCCCTTTACACTCAAGCCAATCGCCTTTCAGCTTCCAGAGAATTAGAAGAACGGTAATAAAGCCTAGAGGGACATTTACAAAAAAGATGCTCCTCCAGCCGAGATAATGCGTCATAATGCCGCCGAGGAAAGGGCCAAGAGAAAGCCCGAGATAGACTGCAGTTACATATATCCCGAGAACTTTCCCGCGCTCCCTGGGCGGAAAAACAGAAGTAAGAATAGCAACCCCGGTCCCGAATATCATGGCACTGCCTATTCCCTGCAAAACCCGCACCCTGATAAGCATTTCTGTTGAAGGGACCATGGTCATCAGGAGGGACGCAAGGCTGAAGATAGCAATTCCGTATAGAAAAACCTTTTTTCTCCCGTAAATATCCGCAATTTTTCCGAATGGCACAAGACACACTGCCGAGGACAGGAGATAAGCGGTCGCAACCCAGGAAAGAGCAATTGCGTCCATATGGAACTCTTTCCCGATCGTGGGCAGGGCGATATTCACTGCCGAACCATCAAAAGGAGTAATGAATCCCGAAAGTATCGCAATAAGGAGTACGACACGTTTTTCTGCAGCTCTGTCAGGAGTATCGTTAGTGCGGCATATTTCCGGAACTTCATCAGGTGCTCCGGTTTTTTTCATTTCTTTTACCATGTTAATCACAGATCGGAAGGATAATAATCTTCTATATGAAAGGCCTGAGGTTCCGGAAGGTTCTGATATTTCGGGGCTGTCTTTAGAAGCAATCCCTGCTCCGGGATGTCCTTCTTTGTCAGGGCCAACTGATTAAGAACCTTAGTATAACCTGCTTGTAATTAAAGATTATACAATTCGGCCTGCTTTTACACTGACTTTTAAACCGACTTTTAAACCGACTTTTAAACCGACTTTTAAACCGACTTTTAAACCGACTTTTAAACCAACTTTTAAACCAACTTTTAAACCAACTTTTAAATTATCAACCTGATTTTTTCACACGAATTCGTTTCTCCACAGGCCTGAAGGAAATCATATAAAGAGTAACGCCGCACAGGCCAGAATATCTTTTATCTCTCAGAAAAAAGTTTTAAAATTATATAGCACCGGAAACCCAGCCAGCTTGCCCACGGCTCTGCCCAGAAAACAGAAAGAAATGAGAAGAAAGCAGAAAGAAATGAGAAGAAAGCAGAAAGAAATGAGAAGAAAGCAGAAAGAAATGAGAAGAAAGCAGAAAGAAATGAGAAGAAAGCAGAAAGAAATGAGAAGAAAGCAGAAAGAAATAAGAAGAAAGATTGCACTGGCTTCTGTTTTTTACTTCAAGATTTTCTATTTTTTTGCTTCTTTTTTGAGGCTTGCTCGCTATCAGCCAGATCTTTAATTTTCTGCTATGTAAATGTTAATTTTCTGGCCTGCAAGCGTTCAATAAATAGAAAAGCTAATTCTGGAAAGATCTAATACTGGCTTTAAAATTTGTTACGTCAAATTAATTTTTGATTGAAATCAATTTTTGGGGTCATTCATTTAATATAATTTACCTTATTATTATATGCTGGAGTTGGGAAGTCGAATTGGGAAGTGGAGATGGGACATCATTCCACAAAAAGAATATCCTGGGGGTTGCTGGTCCGTTCTTCGAATCAATGTGCTTGGGGGAGCATAACATTCGAAGAGACTGTATTGGGGGATACAGTAGATACAGCACCTCTGGGCTTCTTCTTACATTACTTATTTTGAGAATTATTATCAATTTGATAATGGAATTTGATGACGGAAATTGATGATGAAAATTTAAGAGATTTTATTCATGAGAAAATATTCATGAGAAAACTAAAATTTTACCAGGATGCCATGCTAAGCTGAAAGTAAGTTCAGATGACAAGACCGTTTACTGCATTGTTTGCAAATACTGGACAAAACTGTGGCCTATAAAAAGAAGAGACAGTATCTTCTGGGATTGAATAATGATTTTCTGTTTTAACAAACCATACAGGCAGCTTGCATAATTAAGGCTTTAGCTTCTCGTATTTAACTAAGATATAAGTTTTTCTTTTACAAAATGTTTACCTGGATTAAAATCTCTCTATTTTATTTCCTATCTTTCTAAGTAAGCCTTGCGTTATATTAAGCAGGTCCCAGGCCAGATAAACTATTTACCTCTGACGCTCATGTTCTGGGAAGAGTGAATGAATAGGAGGCAATGGCTTCGGGTCAAAAGTAAAAATATGTATACTTTTGCTGTAAAATGTAAAAGCTGTAATAAAATGTAAATTTGACAGTAACAATGATATTAAGCCAGGTAATTGAGATTAAGTTTATAAGAGATTAATTGATTAAGGGTTCGAATAGATTTATACAGATATTAAAAAGGATATAAACTATACAGAGGATATAGACTTTACAGAGGATATAGACTTACAATGAATGAAATCATTACCTGGATACTGATTGTAATTTGCCTGACACAGTCTGCTGTTTTTTCAGGGCTAACAATCGGTATTTTCGGCCTCGGAAGGCTGAGGCTTGAAATTGAAGCCGAAGCGAATAATAAAAACGCAATTAAAATCCTGCAGGTCCGGAGGGACTCAAATTTTCTGCTTACCACCCTGCTATGGGGAAACGTGGGCGTAAACGTGCTTATTGCCCAGCTTACTGATTCCGTAATGGCAGGGACTTTTGCATTTCTATTTTCGACCTTTGGCATTACCTGTTTCGGAGAGATCATGCCCCAGGCTTATTTCTCAAGGAATGCTCTTGACATTGGGGCAAAGCTTACCCCTCTTGTCCGCTTTTACCAGATGCTTCTCTATCCTGTGGCAAAGCCGACAGCGCTTGTCCTTGACTGGTGGTTGGGCAGGGAAAAACTCGAATTGTTCAGGGAACAGGCAATGCGAATTATGCTCGAAAAACATATCGAGTCAGGAAAGACAGATATAGGGACTTTTGAAGGGATAGGAGCCCTGAACTTCCTTTCCATAGACGATGTCAGCATTTCTGACGAGGGCTCCATAATAGACTCGAGGAGCATCATTTCTCTTCCTGTGGAAAATAACCGCCCTGTCTTTCCTCCTTTTAACAGGGAACCTTCTGACCCTTTTCTCCAGAAAATCGAAGCATCCGGAAAAAAATGGGTAATAATTACCAGCCCGGAAAATGAACCTGTGATGGTACTCGACGCTGATGGCTTTCTGAGGGATGCGGTTTACAAAAAAGGGCCTTTTCTTCCGCTCATTTACTGCCATTTCCCTGTAGTGGTAAAATCTCCTGAAACCAGGCTTGAAAAAGTGATCCGGCAGTTCAAAGTGTATCCGCAATACCCTGAAGACGATGTAATCGACCAGGACCTGATTCTATACTGGGGAGAAGAAAAACGCATAATAACAGGGTCGGACATTCTGGGGCGTCTTCTCCGCGGAATTGTAGTAGAATGCGAACTGGGATCAGGATGTGAGATACCTGTACCTCCTTCACAGCCCGGGTTTGTCAGAAGGACAGCTTTCAGGAGAGGAAAGAAAAAAGAGATTGAAAACCTGAAGAGAAAATAACAAAAAAATTACAGATTTACTGAAAAAAGTACAGATTTACTGAAATAAGGAGGCCTGTTTCTTTTTGCCTCCTGTTCTGTAAATAGCTTTAAATTATAATCCGTCTAATATTTGAAAAATGCCCTATCTCCCTGAAGTTATCATTATCCTTGTTCTCATCGCGCTTAATGGCATTTTTGCCATGTCAGAATTTGCCCTAGTGTCGCGTCAATCCTCAATAGTCGGATAAAGACGTGACAATTTTATCCTTGCATCATCTGTTGTAAATTGCCATTTAACCTTTGAATTTTTGTTGTTTCTGTAATTTTGCCATGCCAAAACTTCTTTTCTGACAAACTCGATGTTATCCATTCTCCTTTTTAAACATTGACCTGTAAGTACATTCAGTTCAATCTCTGCCATGTTCAACCAGCTTCCATGTTTTGGCGTGTAGACGAACTCAAATCTGTCCCATAGCGCCTTTGCTTTTGGTGGTGGAAATGTTTCGTAGAGAGATCCAGGTATGTGCGTGTTTAGATTGTCCATTACTAACGTAATTTTATCTGCATTTTCATGTTGAACTTCTATTTCTTCGAGAAAATAAGCCCAATCTCTCTTTGTTTTTCTTTCAGTGATCTTTACCATTCTTTTCCCTGTCAACGGTTCACAGGCAAGGAATATATTGCACATTCCATTTCGCTTGTATTCATAATCGTACTTTTCTGGCTTCCCTGTTGAGCAGGGGATAGGGATCCGGGTTTCTGCAATCAGTTGTTTTGGGGATTCGTCCATACACACAACAGGATTTCGTGGATCAAACGGACGTTTATAAACGTCCAGAACCATTTCCATATTCGCAACAAAACTACTGTTTTGTTCTGGAGGAATTACCCATTGTTTCCTTTGCCAGGGTTTGATTTCGTTTTTTTAAAGTACGGCGTACTGTTTCGTGAGAAATTTCCTCGAAATAACCAAGTTCTACAGCCTTATCGGCTAATAATCTTAACGACCATCTTGCAAAACCTTCAGGGGGTTGACTGCAACTAAGGGCGACTAAATGGGCTTCAAGATCACCATCAACTTTTTTAGTATAAATGCGCTCGCTTTCTTTCCCGTTAAGGGCAACTTCAAGACCTTCTTCAACAAATCTCTTCTTAACACGGTCAATTTTTTTCATACTAATATTCAGGACACGTGAGATTTCTTCATTGGTTGAATGGCTAACATTCAATTCACTTTTATCGCAATTAAGCAAAATCAGAGCATTGAGAATTTGTTGAGAGTTATGTTTTCCCTTTGAAGCAAGTTCACAAAGAGATCTACGTTCATCTCCGGTAAGTGTCACAGTATATTTAATCATGAATGATACTTATGAAGATCATCCAATATAACGCTTAAGACTTCCCATCGGTGACACGATACTAGTTTCAGCCAAGAAAATCCGCCTCAGGCAAAAAGCGGAAAAAGGAGATGCAGGGGCTGAGACTGCACTCAAACTCTCAAATGAACCCACCGCATTTCTCTCTACGGTACAGATAGGAATCACCCTTGTAGGCATCTTTGCAGGCGCATTCGGGGGAGCCACGATAGCAGGAGAACTTGATACTTACCTCCGGGACTTTCCGGCTCTTGCTCGATACAGTGCCACCCTCAGCATTACTCTTGTAGTGCTTATAATCACATATCTGACCTTAATCTTTGGTGAACTTGTTCCAAAGCAGCTTGCACTCAATAATGCGGAAACAATTGCTTCCCGTGTCGCAAAACCCATGTTTTTTCTTTCTCTCATGGCAAGGCCTCTTGTACTTGTTCTGAGCTATTCAACCGATGCTGTCCTCAGGCTGTTGAGAGTCAGGAAGATAATCGGGCCGCCAGTAACTGAAGAGGAAATCAAGATCATGATTGAGGAAGGGACCGAAGCAGGAGTGTTTGAAAGAGCCGAGATGAGCATGATAGAAGGTGTTTTTGACATCGGTGACCGCCGGGTTGAATCACTGATGACCCACCGCTCTGACATTATCGCTTTCGACCTGGACGACCCTGTTGATGAGAACCTGAAGAAAATGATTGCAAGCGGAAGGTCAAATTTTCCGGTATATGAACGGGATCTGGACGATGTCATAGGGATAGTTTCCGTAAAAGATGTCCTGGCAAGGCTTATTGAAAGCGGTAAAGTTGATATCAGGGCCTCAGTCACCAAACCACTCTTTGCACCTGAAGCTATAACAGTCCTGAAACTCCTCGAATCTTTCAAGGAAACAGGCATGCACATCGCCCTGATCACAGATGAATATGGAAGCGTCCAGGGCATTATTACCCTGCATGACATCCTTGAAGCTATAGTTGGAGACGTCCGTTCCCTTGGCGAGTCGGAAGAAGAGCAGATTACCGTCCTTGAAAACGGCTCCTGGCTTATTGACGGGGATACTCCTGTTAATAAATTAAAATATGTCTTATCAGTTGATTCATTTCCAGGAGAGGATCAGGGTTATTACCTGACTATTGCCGGGCTGATCATGTACATCCTGCAAAGAATTCCCAAAACAGGAGACCATATGGAATTCAACGGGCTGAGATACGAGGTGGTCGATATGGACGGCATTAGAATAGACAAAGTGATGGTCACAAAGGTCCCGGAAGTCTCCAAAGACTGAACACATTATGAACACATTACGAACACATTATGAACACATTATGTCTTCCAGAGCCGAAAAAATAATATGTTATTTTACGTATGCGGGGAAAGTCACAACACCAATCTCCTGAAGTGGTGATCCTACTGCAAAATGATAGAGGTCCTGGTACTCAAGTCCTTTAAGACCAAGGGTTTCATGCAGTGGGTCGTCAAAAAAACACCCTATCCCGCAACCCCTGAAACCGCGGGCTTCTGCTTCAAGATAAAGGATTTGCCCCAGGATTCCGCATTCCCAGAAAAGGCAAGGGTAGACCCAGGAGCCAAACTTTTTCAGAGGCTCTTCGAATTCGGAAAGCATGCAGGCAGTAAAACAGGCATCTGAAGCTTTTCTCTGAGAACATGAAAGCTGGGCAGCAAAGTCGTAAAGGTTTTCTTCTACAAGCATGTAAAGCTCAAGTTCGTGAGGGCAGCTCTCAGGCTTCTCCCAGAGGAAATCCTGCCTGAACCTGGATTTAAGCTTCTCTTTTTCACCTGATTTCCTGAGGAAAATATAAAGTCCGGGGAAAAGCCCTTTTACCCGGTTTACAAAGAGGAGAAGATGTGAAAATGGCCCGAAAGGAAGGGTATTGAGAACAGGATTTTTATCGGGAAGTGTTCTCCTCAGCATGCCATAAAAATCCTCTTTTTCCATGTAAGCACTGTTATTCATTTCAATAGCACTTCTCCGCATGTGAATCACTCTACGCAGAGGAGCCGCCTCCAGGTCCGAATGAGTTCCGTGATCCGGGACTTCCCCGGATAAACCCGAAGTCTGAATTTCAGGCTTCGGTTCCGCCTGTTTTTCACCGAAATGATTGGTATTTCCTTTTCTTGTAACTGACGAAGCCTTTTCAATGCCAGCCCATTCCACATGTGCAGGGCTCAGCCGGTCAGGAACGCCAGCCCAGTAAAGCTTTTCAAAATCCGGAATCGCAGATGAGGAAACTTTGCCGGAGATACATTCCTTTCCTGCAGGATAAACTGCAAGAAGACAGGCTGGCTCTTCTTTTTCCGGCCCCTGCCTTCCTGAAATGCCCAGAACTTTTGCGATATCCTCGGAAGCCATATCCGCAAGCAGGCATGTCTTCCAGCCCAGTCCTGATGCAGCAAAGCTTAGAGCAGCAATAGCATGTCCGAGGTCGTGGTTTGCATACCTGAAAGCCCGGACTCCGTATTTCCAGGCGACCCGCCAGTAAATCGAAGTAAGCCCAATAAAAAATGTGCCTTCCGGAAAGCCGGAACTTAATTTTTTCCACGTTTCTCCGGAAAATTCAGCTCTTAATTCGAGTGCATGCGGCAGAGGAGAATAGTGGCAGACAGAAGGTTTTTTCAGAAGTCCCGGAACAGGACCGGAAATAAGGTAAACCTCTGTTGGGTGAAGGTTTCCGCTTGAGGGGTTGATGCGGAGAGGCCACCTGGCGCTTCCTGCCTTCTTCCACACCGACAGGGCAAAGCTGTCAAAAAAAAGCTGAGAAATGCTTCTGCGGCTGATCCCTGAAGGTTCCAGTTTCTCAGGACAGAATGCCTGTTCATAGCCCGGAAGAAGTTCGGTATTGATGTTTTTCTCATCCCAGGTATCCAGCTTAAGGACCGGAGCTCCTCTGTAGCTGAGAAAAGGGTCTGGCTTGATCTCCATATCAAGAAATCGAGGGCCTGAAGCATAGGCTTTAAAGCCATGCTTGCTGGTCTGATGATAGGACAGTAAGGCTTCAAGTTCTGCGTTCATAACAGGTCACCAGCTTTTCCAGAGAATAACAGCTTTACTATGAAATAACAGCTTTACTATGAAATAACAGCTTTACTATGAAATGGCAGTTTACTTCCGAGTATTTCACAATGCAGAGATTGAGGTATCACGCTTTTTTCAGGGCTTTGAGAACGGCTTTTCCGAATGCTTCCGCACTCTTTGGGTCCCTGCCTGTCACCACCCTGCCCGAAACTACAACATCCCTGTCCTGATAGACAGCACCGTACTTCTCAAGCTCGGTTACGGTATCCGGACTGTTAAAAACAGTGCTCTCTTTGCCTTTTAACACTCCGGCTCTTGCAAGAACCACAGGAGAAATGCAGATTGCAGAAACCACCTTTTTCCTGGAGTCGGCTTCCTTTACAAGTCCTCGCAGGTAATGGTTGTCCCAGAGGTATTTTCTTGAACCGCCTCCTCCGGAAATGACAATTGCATCATAATCATCAATTCTGGCTTCGGAAATCCTGATATCGGGTTTGATCGTGCCTCCAAGCGTTCCTTTTGCAGTATTTTCAGACTCGGCCGCAACCGTAACTTTTGCTCCGGCAGATTCGAATACCTGCTTTGGGACAAAACACTCTTCATCTCTGAACTGTTCCTGGGCAATAACAAGCAAAATTTTTTTACCTTCATATTCGGGTCCTGTCATCTGGTCACCTTCCTGTGAATTAGAAGTAAGATCTCCGCTATCCTTATTGAAAATCAATATGTGTGAAAAGACACTGCAATAACCCTACCCGGATAAAGATATACTCCTGGAGATATAAAGGGTTGCCTTTAAGAAGTAAAAATTATAACGAAAAATTTTAACGTATAAAAAAAGTATCATTGTGAGATTTTAATCAAAATCCGGATACCAGGAGATATATTGCTGCCGAAACCCCCGCTCCTGCAAAGGTTGCAGCAAAGTTTACCCCGCTGTTTGAGAGCAGGCCTCTTTTCTGAAGAGTTGCTCCGAGAAGGCTGTCTATATTAGTCCCGAAAAAGCCTCCCGCAGTTGTAATGAGGACGGAAAGAAAAAGATCGCTGGAAATTCCAAGAGCGTATCCGAGCACACCTATGATTGCAGAGCCAAAAATTGCAGCAAGTTCACCAAGGAGGGAAACTGCCCCGTCAGATCCTGGTTCTGAAGGCTTGAGGGTTGTTATCATTATTGGCTTTCCTTTTGCCGTGGTCCCTATTTCACTTGCAAGAGTGTCACCCGTGGCAGTTGCAACAGTACCCATATAAGCATAAATAATGGGAAGGCTCTGATCCGGAAAGACGCCGTAAGCTACTGCCAGGACAAGAGCAGCCGTACTGTTAGAGAACACGTTTTCATAGCTTCGGATCCCGTTTTTAGCCTGTGCAATCCCTATGGATTCTTTATATGCATACTTGTACCTGGTAAACCCGCCGCCCAGAATGAAGAAAGTGAGCAGGAGCAAAAACCAGGGGAGCCCGCTGAAAACTATAATCAGGACCCCAAGCAGGGCTGCGCTGAGAAGGGCAGAAACATCGGCAATTTTTGCCCTGTAAGCCAGGGCACCGAGGAAAAGGGAGAAAACGAGGGCTACCAGCATTTTCTCGGGAGGAACCCAGTACCTGAATTCCTCGAAAATCCACATCATCATCCCTGCTCCCAGAGGCACAGGGATATTACGGTCTATCTTTGAAGGGATGGATTCAAAAAGAGAACCCGTAACCGCTCCAATAACAGCTATGAAAAAAATAAAGTTGTACGAAACCGGAAGATTTTGCCAGTAAACAATCCAGCTTGCTGCAACAAAAGCTGCAATAATCCTCAGCGCGAGAAAAATAGAACTCCATATTATTGAGAATCTTCTCTGCCTCCTCCTGCTTTTTTCAGACTCAAAGTCAGCTGTGAAACCTCTTTCTGAAAAAAAGGAGCTATGGTTTCCCACTGCTGCGACTGCGAAGGCGGCAAGAACTATATAAAACGGAAACGTGTAGGGAAGGTCTTTAGAAACTGCAGAAACAAGCAGCATCAGGGAAAAGGAAAAAGAAAGGCAGACTGCATCCCTGCTGCAGGAAAGAAACTTTCCGGAAAATCTCAGCAACAGGAAAACTCCGAGAGAAAGAACGAGAAGAAGGTCTACTCCTGCAAAAGGGGCTATTAGAATAAGCAGGAGATATAACACATGCATCACAGGGATTCCATGATAGGAACACCCATTCTCAAGGAGGGGGATAGCTCTGTTCATTCTAGGACATCTGTTGTTTTTTATTCTTCCTGAAAAGCTAGTTAGAATAGGTCTTTCTTTATAAATAGATAGTTGTTTTTCCGTGATAGACAGTTATTTTTCCGTGACAGATAGTTATTGTTTCTCACAGGTCGTTGTTTTTCTTAATAGACAGTTGTTCTTTCTCAGGCAATTGCTTAAATTTAAACCAAATTTAAAAATACATTCTACTTTTCTACTTTATTACTTACGCCCGGAAGGATGTTTTGCAAGTCTGGATTTTACGGGAAAAACTGGATAATTTCTCTGGATTGAGCTCACTTAATGAAGAAATATTCGTGAACCGGGAATAAATGTAATTAGCAAAACAGACAGATAACTATTGCAGTTAATAAATATTGCAGTTAACAGACCAGAAATGGCAGGATCTGATTTCACACATACTTGAGGGGTATAAGGATGAAAGATTATGACCTGATTGTAATAGGTACCGGCTCCGGGATGAATTATGTAAACTCTATAATTGATTCGAATCCTAAGATGAAGATAGCTGTTATCGATAAAGACGAACCTGGCGGGATCTGCCTTACACGGGGATGTATCCCTTCAAAGCTTTTGCTTTACCCTGCAGAACTTGTCAGGGATCTTGAAACGGCTCCTCTTTTCGGGATCAAACTCGAAATAAAGGATATCGAGTTCCGAACTATCATGGAGAGGATGCGCAAAAGAATAGGTGAGGACATAGAGATGATAAGGCAGGGGCTAACGGAGAATGATTATCTTGATTATTATCCCGAGACTGCAGAATTCATTTCTCCCTACACCCTGAAGGCAGGGGATGAAATCCTCCATTCCGAAATGATCTTTCTGTGCACGGGTTCAAAGCCTGCGGTCCCGCCTGTTAGAGGACTTGAAGAAGCCGGTTACCTTACAAGTGATACCGTGCTCGGGCTCAACGAATGTCCGAAAAGCCTTGCCATTCTCGGAGGGAGTTACATAGGGGCTGAGTACGGGCACTTTTTTTCTGCTATGGGAGCTGAAGTAACAGTTATAGGCAGAAATCAGCATTTCCTCCCCCAGGAAGAGCCCGAGGTCTCCGAACTTGCCAGGATAAAAATGTCAGAATACATGCGCATACTTACAAATCACGAAGCGATAGAGGTCAGAAAAGAAAAGGGAGGGCAAAAAACAGTTATTGCAAAGGACAGGGGCTCGGGAGAAGAAACCGAAGTTACTGCAGACGAGATCCTCGTTGCAACAGGCAGAGCCCCGAACAATGATATTCTCCACCCTGAAAAGGCAGGGATTAAAACAGACCCCCATGGCTGGATTTTAGTCAACGAGTATCTTGAAACCTCACAGCCGAATATCTGGGCTTTCGGGGACGCAAACGGAAAATATCTTCTCAAGCATGTTGGAAACTATGAATCCGGAATAGTTTACCTGAACGCTATAATGCAGGAAAAAGTAAAGGTAGACTATCATGCCGTACCACACGCAGTTTTTTCCTATCCTGAGATTGCAGGGGTAGGGATGTCAGAAAAGGAAGCGATAGAAGAATTTGGGGAAAAAAGAGTAATCATAGGCTTCAAACTCTTTGAAGACACTGCAAAGGGATCTGCTATGGAAACGAGGGATTATTTCGTAAAGGTAATTCTGGACGGTCTGGAAGATAAAATCCTGGGCGCTCATATTATAGGACCCCATGCCTCGGTCCTGATACACCAGATAATTCCTCTCATGTACACGGCATCAAGGAGCGCAAAACCGATGATGCAAATGATGGATATCCACCCGGCACTCAGTGAAGTGGTCAAGCGAGCTTTTTATTCAAGGCTGTCCCCTGAACACTACCACCATGTTATGAAACATCTCGGGCTTGAGGATGAAGACTCTGTTGAAGGCTGACTTAGAGTAAACTATCAATGAGCTGAACCCAGCACGACGTCCATTTTGCCCGCTCTCTTCGTTCAAATAGATTAATTAAAACTCCTGACCCATACAGCAGTATTCAGCTATACCGAACCGTTCCTGTCACGCTCGACGCAGGAGAGCGGCCTTTACCGGAAAGAAGAGAAAAAAGAAAAAGACTGAAAATAATTTTTTTGTGATTTTGTTAATTCTCAAATTTCTTCATTCATTTCTATTTTTGAGAATGATTATTTTGATAGTTTTTGATAACTTAATATTAAGTTTTGGGATCTATTATACAATTATTATCTCTAATCGGCTCTTTACATAATTTAAAAATCAACTTATACTAGAACTTCTTTCTTCTTTACAGTATTAGAAAACCAATATTTTCTTTTTATCATACCCAACGTGATACCATGTCTGCTCCCCCTCAAATAATTGAGCTTGTCACTCGTTTTGATAACTATTATGAGAGATACAAGTCTCTTTCGTATAATGAAACACAGGTAAGAAGAGAATTTATTGATCCGTTTTTTAAGGCGTTAGGATGGGATGTGGATAATACACAGGCATTTGATGATAGATACAAAGAAGTTATTCACGAAGATGCTATAAAGGTGAGCGGGAAGACAAAAGCGCCTGACTACTCTTTTAGAATAGGTGGTGTCCGGAAATTTTTTGTTGAGGCGAAAAAGCCAGCAGTAAATCTTAAGGAAAACCCCGAGCCTGCTTATCAACTTCGCCGTTATGCCTGGAGCGCAAAGTTGCCATTAAGCATACTGACAGATTTTGAAGAATTTACTGTGTTTGATTGTACAAAGAAACCTTCTCCCAGCGATAAATCATCAATGGGAAGAATAGAGTATTACACTTACAGAGATTATATCGAAAAATGGGATGAAATTGAATCTAAGTATTCTAAAAGGTCAATTCTTACAGGAAAATTTGACGACCTTGCAGACAGTCTGGTGAACAGGAAAGGCGGAAGAGGAACAGCAGGGATTGATGACGCATTCCTGACTGAAATAGAAGAATGGCGTGATATCCTTGCCAAGAATATTGCACTTAGAAACAATGAACTTTCTGTGAGGGAGCTAAACCTTGCAGTGCAAAAAATCATTGACAGAATCATCTTTTTGAGAATTTGTGAAGACAGGGGCATAGAAGAGTATGGGCAGCTCAAAAAGAAAGCTGAGGGTAAAGAGATTTATGAAAACCTGAAAGACCTGTTTATATATGCAGACGAAAAATACAATTCCGGACTCTTCCACTTCAGAAAAGAAGATTGGATGGAAGAGCCAGATATTTTAACACTCTCCCTAAAAATCGATGATAAAATACTCAAGCAGATTTTAAGCCATCTTTATTATCCTGAGAGTCCTTATGAGTTTTCCGTGTTCCCTGCTGACATTCTCGGGCAGGTTTACGAGCAATTTTTAGGTAAGGTTATAAGGCTTACAGAGTCTCATCAAGCAAAGATTGAAGAGAAACCCGAGGTTAAAAAAGCGGGTGGAGTATATTATACTCCTACATATATTGTGGACTATATTGTCAGGAATACTGTTGGAAGGCTTGTTGAAGGCAAAACACCGGATGAAGTCTCAGAGATAAAAATTCTTGACCCTGCGTGCGGTTCAGGCTCTTTTTTAATAGGTGCTTACCAGTATCTTCTGGACTGGCACATTAGCTGGTATATGGAAAAGCTTGTTCCACTTATAAAGGAAGGAAAAACTGCAACTGACAGAGAAGTACAAAAACTCCTGCCAGTAAAACCTGTTCCAAAGAAAAAAGGAAAAAAGAAGAACAGGCATGCAGGAATTGACTATGATTTCCCGATATACCAGATGAGTGAGACTGACTGGCGTTTGACATCGGAAGAGAAAAAGAGAATTCTATTGAATAATATTTTTGGTGTTGATATCGACCAGCAGGCTGTAGAGGTCACAAAACTTTCTCTTCTCCTGAAGGTGCTGGAAGGCGAAAAAGGTGAGCGCATCTCGAAGCAGCTTACAATCACTCAGGAAAGGGTACTGCCTTCCCTGCACGAAAATATAAAGTGTGGAAACTCATTGATTGGTCTGGATATCTATGAGAATATTCCATCTACTCTTGATAATGAAGAGGATTTATACAGAATTAATCCCTTTGACTGGAACAGTGGATTTCCTGAAGTTTTTGAGAAAGGTGGATTTGATGCTGTAATTGGGAATCCTCCGTATGTCCGGCAGGAACTTTTGAAAGGACAGAAAGAATATTTCAAAGACCGATATGAAGTATATCACGGAAGCGCTGATCTTTATGCTTATTTTATAGAGAAGGGGATTTCCCTTCTTAAAGAGAATGGGCAGTTCTCTTATATCGTTGCAAATAAATGGATGAGAGCTAATTATGGAAAACCTCTTCGTGCATGGCTGAGTAAAAAGCCGATTGAAGAAATCATTGATTTTGGTGACCTTCCAGTCTTTAAAAAGGCGACAACATACCCCTGTATATTAAGAGTATCAAAAGGAGCGCCAAAGCAGCGTTTTAAGGTTGTCCAGGTCGCTACACTGGACTTCTCGGATTTATCGCAATACGTCAAAGAGAATGGACATTCTATCAATCAAGATTCACTCGATGATAATGGATGGTCACTTGTAGATCAAAATACCAGGCTGCTTCTGGATAAGCTCATGAAATCCGGCGTGCCTCTTGGAGAATATGTTGAAAAGAAAATATATTACGGCATTAAGACCGGTCTAAACGAGGCATTTGTTATTGGTGAAACCACAAAGGACCGATTGATTGCTGAAGATCCAAAGAATGCAGAAGTTATTAAACCATTTTTAGCAGGGCGTGAAATTAAGAGATATATTGACCTTAAACCACAGCAATATCTCATTTTGTTTGAAAAAGGTTGGACAAATAAAAATTCAGGAAATATTAAAAATAAATGGATTTGGTTGAAAGAAAAGTACCCATCCATTGCAAATCACCTTGAACCTTTCACAAAAGACGGTGAAAGCAGGTATGATAAAGGAGATTATTGGTGGGAATTAAGATCATGCGATTATTATAGAGAGTTTGAAGAAGAAAAAATATTGTATGCAGAGATAGCGACAACCGGACAGTTCACTCTGGATAATAATGGATTATATTCTGATACAACCTCGTATATTATGGGAAGTAATTCACTTTATTTATTAGGCATTTTAAACTCAAGATTATGGACTTTTATGTTTTCTAATGTTAGTTCTATTATCAGAGGGGGATTTTTCAGATGGAAACGTCAATACATGGAAAATCTCCCTGTCTATCCAATTGATTCCTCCAATCCCGAAGATATGGCCAAGCATAATAAAATGGTACAACTTGTCAAACAAATGCTTGAACTGAACAAAAAACTTGATAATTCCAAGCTTGGTATAGAAAAAGAGATGATCCAGCGCCGGATTGAAGCTACAGATGCGGAAATCAACAGGCTGGTTTATCATCTCTACGATTTGAACGAGGAAGAGATTAAGATTGTGGAAATGAAATAAAATTGAGCCTATTATTTTAGCCCAGGTTTTCATTTTTTAATCAAATCAAAAACCCACCTGCTAACTCCCGGAGCAACATTTCCTGTGCGCCTGTAAAATTCAACCTTAAGCCCCATTTTTCTGTATTTTTCAATTAATTCCGGGATCTGATTCTCGGTTTTGAAAGTGTAAAAATGAATGTGTCCGCCCTTTTTTATAAAGCAAGAAATCATTTCTAAAAAATGGTCCATACCGTAAGGAGTTGGTACAATTGCCCTGTCAAAGCCGTTTTCCGGAACCCTGAATCCCTCAGCTTCCAGAGAACCCGGATTGCTGAGAACAAGTCCGGCATCTCCCTGGATAACCGTGACCTGTTTTTCAAGTTTGTTCAACCGGACATTTTCTTTCAGACAGGCACAGGCTTCAGGATTTATCTCGATTGCGCAGACCTTTGTCTCCTTTCCAGCAGAAGGGAGCACAAAAGGACCCACGCCTGCAAAAGGAATCAAAACAGACTCTCCAGACAGGACTTTTGAAGCTACACGTGCTCTTTCCCAGTAGAGCCTGGGGTTGAAGAAAACCTTTCTCACATCCATTCTGTATGTGTAGCCGTTTTCCCTGTGAAATGTTTCTGCGGATTCCCCGGCGAGAAGTTCAAAATGAGCTACCCTGCGTTCCCCTTCGAGTTTGCTAACCTTGTTGAGCACTGCCCTCGTGTTGCCTCTCATAGAGAGAATGTTTGAAACAATAGCCTCTCTATAAGCCCCTAATTCCGGGGGAATCGAAATTACTGCAATATCACCTATATAGTCGAAGCGTTTCGGAACCAGGGGAAGTAGGGGCTCTTCCACTATTCCTTTCATTGAATCTCGCAGGGTTACTCTGTTTCGATAACTCATCTAATAAACCTCTATAGAAAAGATTGCAGGATTTTGTCCTTTCAGCCTCTTTGTCAGACCACTTAATTGTTCAAGAATCTCGTTTTTCAGATATTTTCATATTTGACCTTTACCCTTGCATTTCAGTATTATTAACTTCAGCTTTATAGCTGGAGTTTTTGACTCAAAAGACCTATGGAACTGAATAGAGTTTTATTAGTATGTTAAGAGGTAACAAGAACCACCGCGTAATTTACTTCATTTCTACTTATTAAAAAAGGTCAGTTAAACATTCGTTTTATGTGTCTTGATTTTTGTCTATGTTCGGCTTTTCTGAAAATTTTCCTTGTCAGTTTATTAAGAAAAAATGCATCTTTACCTTTCATACCTTCAAGCTTTGAAATTTCTTTGTTATTCCTAACATGCCTGGTGAATAGCCTCATAAGCTCGGGTTGTTGAATTGCAAAGGACGTGAATCTTGTATCAAGTGTGAAAGTTACCGCATAATCAGTTTCTGTCCTTACTGATCGTCCGATTGCTTGAATGATTACAATTGCAGTCTTATAAACATATGAAAGCGGTCTTAATTTCATTTTTTCTTCTAGCTCTTTACGCCTTGATATTCTGGTATCTGCTAGATCAGGGTAAGGAACCTTAATCATGACCTGGAACCTGGAAAGATCATCTTTCAGATCCACGCCTTCGGTCATGGAAGGAGAGACTAAAACAGTTCCTTCTCCAATTCTGGACAGGTGCTCCTGCAACTTTTCTTCCCTGTTTGCCGAATTATGGAAAATCAACCTATCCTTATAAGCAGAATATTTCTCGATAAAATCTGAAATCCTGTAAGTAGCGCAATGAATAATCCCTTTATCCTCAGGGAACAGTTCCAGGATCATATCAATTCTTTCTACCACTTCTTTATAAAATTCCTCTTCCTCTTCCGGGGTCTCGTCATTATAATATTTAAAATTTGCAATCCCCAGGTTAAAGACCTTATTCTTTTCTTTGGGATACACAGGCGGGATTTCTAGATATTCGATTTCGGCGGGATTAATACCTAAATCGTTAGCTACCACGGCAGGATTTAGAATCGTAGCTGACATAATGACATTGATGTTTCCCAGTCTCAGATACCTGTCGTATGCATACTGGCTAATCCGGACAGGCTGGAATTCTATACTTTTTAAACCACTTCCTTTCTCGAAAAATTCCTCTTTGACTACCCAGTTATCCAGATTCTTAGAAATATCCTTTAAAAATGGCTCAATTTTACTCATCCTTAGACTATTCACTTTCTGCAGGTCCATATTCAGGTCATCGAGTCTTTGAATTTTACCCCTGATCTTTTCCTGAATGTCGGGTATTTCAGGATCATTAGCAGTTGCCACACTGTGTTCCAGATTTATTTTTATATCCAGCTCCTCTTTAGCAAGCTTTTTGATGTTCTCTTCTGCCAATATAGCAGCTTCTCTCAGCTTCATTAACCAGCCCGCATGTAGTCTTAATTTCTGCTCATTCTCCATATCAGAATCGGGAGTCACGAACTGTATTTTAAAATCGCCTAGAAACTTATTAATTAAAGTTAAATTTTCATATACGATAGGCACTTTGATAAACGCAATAATCATAGCTTCTATATTGTGCCCTTCATCTGAAATCAGGATCTTTCTTCCTACGAAATCCCCTGCAAAATTAGCCTCATGCAATAGATACTGGTAATTGTGGACCACTCCAAAATTATTCAGGGCTTTTGCCTTGTCTATCCAGTAATCACATCTTTCCGGATCCCCGGTGGGTCCTGTCCAGTATTTAGTACAATGGTCTCTTTCAGAATAATAAGCAGGATATTTTGTCTCTTTTGTCCCAGGTTTTCGAGAGCACATTAAGTCCTGAACCACACAGGCTCCAAGATCACAGGTTTTTCCATCATTCCTGGTTTTACATATGTAGTTGGAACGGCCCTTCACCGTCAGTAGATCTGGGAAATCGGCCAGATACTGATCCTGCAGTGATTTTGTAGCTGTGCAGACATATCCCTCCCCAAAATACTTCATCACAGTATAAGCAATAGCGCTTTTTCCCACCCCAGTAGGAGCCTGAATTAAAATGTATTTCTTTCCCTGTTTAATCGCTTTTTCTATGCCTGTAAGCACAGCTATTTGTGCATCCCTGGGCAGATATTTTTTCGGAAAATATTCTAAGATTTCACTCTCTTCCATTTTCTCTTTTTTGAGAAGAGTCGATTTAATATATAATTTTTCCAAAAACCGTTGAAGTCCCTCTTATTCAATCTCATCCAATTGGTTTTGATGAGCATTTTAAACAAAAGAATTAAGTTCTTAATAGTAGTTGATTGAAAACGAATAAGTGATATACGGCTCAAAATTAAAAGGCTTAAATGGATGGAAAAGAAGATAGACAGAAGTGATTATAGAAGGCTGCTTCCGAATTATATACAGGAAATTTTCCATGAAAATAGTAATAGAAACTCCCAAATACAGTTTTTGGAAATACCAGAAAACAGACAAAGGCTACGAAAGAGCTTTCTTTTCTCCCTTACCCACGATCTTTAATTACGGCTTCATTGAAGGCACAACAGGCCCGGACGGCATGGAAGAGGATGTAGTTGTGCTGGGACCCCGCCTCCCCAGAGGGAGTACGCTTGAAAGAGAGAACTTTGACGGAACAGTAATGTTCCTTGACAATTCTATCAGGGATGATAAGAAACTGGTATATATAAGCGGCTTTCGCTCTCCAGTCGTGCTGGCTTTTTATTTCAGGCTTTATGCGCTTTTCAAGATTTTTCTTTATGCTTTTCGTGAAGGGAAAATTTCAAGATGCAGGTTTGAAGGAATCGTGCTCGAGGGATCTGATAGAAAAAACTGTCATAACTAAAAAACTGTCATAACTAAAAGACTCTCATAACTAAAAAACTGTTCTAACCGAAAAATTGTCCTAACTGAAAAACTGCCCCGCAAAAAAGTTAAAAAGAAGTAACTATTCAGGTAGCCTTAACGAGGCTACACATTTTTCCTCGTTCCGAGGAAAAATTGGATATAAAATGATTCCTTTTTAGCTTTATGAAACGTGATGAGATTCTTTCTTACTGTGCTTCAAATCCTGAAATTATTGTAGCTTACATTGAGAGTTTAGAATCTCAAGTTAAAGAACTCACTGAAAGACTTGTAGCCTTAGAATCTCGTTTAAATCAAAACAGTCGTAACAGCAGTCGACCTCCTTCTACTGATTATTTTGTCAAAGAGAAACCTAATCCCAAGAGTCTGCGTAAACCAAGCGGGAAGAAACCTGGAGGTCAGGAAGGTCATCCAGGCACGACTCTTGATATGGTTGATCATCCTGAGTAGGTAATAGAACATTCTTTGACCTGCTGCAAAGAATGCGGATCTACCCTTGAGAATGTTGAAGTTGAAGCTTATGAGAGAAGACAGGTCTTTGACATTCCTCCCGTAAATCTAATTGTTACAGAACATAAAAGTCAGATTAAAACCTGTCCTTGTTGTGGAAAGTTGAATAAAGCCGTTTTTCCCGAATCAGTGAAATATCCGGTTCAGTATGGCCCTAATATTTTAGCTTCAGCTATTTACTGTAAAAATTACCAGTTTGTTCCTTATGATAGAATTTCTGAGTTATTTGAAGACATTATGGGAATAAAAATCTGTCCTGCTACGATAATTAGAGCAGAAAGAGAATGTTTCCAGAATTTAGAGGAATTTGAAAACGTTATTAGAGAGAAGTTATTAGCCTCGCCTGTAATCAATTTTGATGAAACTGGTATGAAGATTGAAGGAAAAAGACACTGGCTTCATGTAGCTTCTAATGAAAAATACACATGTTATTTTGCTCATACAAAAAGAGGAGCAGAAGCAATAGATGCTATGGGAATTCTTCCGAAGTTTAAGGGAGTAGCAGTTCATGATGGATGGAAACCTTACAACGTTTATGATTGTGATCATGCTCTGTGTAACGCTCATTTACAGAGAGAACTTACAGGAATTGAAGAGAACTATAAACAGACATGGGCTAAAGAGATGAATGAACTGCTCACTGAGATGAAGAAATACACTGATGAGTGTAAAGAGCAATTAAGAGAACCTGATTTTGAGCAAATTAAAGCATTGGAAGAAAGGTTTGATGCAATTATCATTAGAGCGCTTGAAGAAAATCCGCATTCTCTAAATCCTGAAAAACAGGGAAAACGCGGTAAAAATCCAAAAACAAAATCAAGGAATCTGCTGGATAGGTTTATAGAACACAAAGAAAAGATTCTGAGATTCCTGACAGATTTGAAAGTTCCATTTGATAATAATCAGGCAGAAAGAGATATCAGGATGATGAAACTACAGCAGAAAATATCGGGAACTTTCAGAAAAGCAATGGGAGCGCAAGCTTTCTGCAGAATTAGGGCGTACATTTCTACAGGAAAAAAGAACGGTTTACCTGTTTTAGAGGGTATTCGTGCGGCGCTCATAGGAGCGCCGTTAACTATACTCTGAGCAGTTACAAAAAGAAAATGATAAGCGTCAAACGGGATTGAAGAAAATTAAGTAGAGATATCCAGAATTAGAGATATCCAGAATTATACTGAAAATCATCAGAGAAAAAATATTTACTATCTGGCGGGTGTAAGGGGCTACTTTTAGAAAACTACTAATAATTTAAAGAAGCTTAAAAAAAGGGTGCTTTAAATATGCCTTTTCATGTGATGCTGATCCCTACCCTTGGCTGTCCCGCTAACTGTAATTATTGCTGGAGTTCGGAAGAAAAATCTCCTATCATGAGCATCGAAACCATTAAAGAGGTGGTTGAATGGCTCAAAATATTCAGGCAGGATTCCGTTACTTTTACTTTTCATGGCGGAGAGCCGCTCCTTGCAGGAGAGAAATTTTACAGGGAAGCCTTGCCGTTACTTGCTGAAGGTTTAAGTCCCAGAAATATTGCTTTTGCCATACAGACAAACCTCTGGAAACTTACACCTGAAATAGCCGAGATTTTTGCCAGGTACAATGTCCCTATCGGTTCCAGTCTGGACGGCCCTCAGGAGCTTAACGACCTTCAGAGGGGAAAGGGCTACTATGAAAAGACCATGAAAGGCTATGAAATTGCAAAGGATCACGGGCTTACTGTGAGATTCATCGCAACCTTCACATCCCATTCCGTGAAATTCAAAGAGGATATTTTCAATTTTTACCTGGAAAAAGACCTGACACTTAAACTGCACCCCTGCCTGCCGTCTTTAAAAGGTGACAACCCGGAAAAATGGGCACTTGACCCTGTGGAATACGGGAATCTTTTAATTTACCTTCTTGATAAGTACCTCGAAAACCTGGGCAGGATTGAAGTCATGAATATTGACCATATGTGCAAATGCGTTTTCACAGGCAGAGGCACTGTCTGCACCTTCGTAGACTGCATGGGAGATACTTTTGCGGTTGGCCCAGACGGAGGCATATACCCCTGCTACCGCTTTGTAGGCATGCCAGAATATGTCATGGGAAACGTTCACGACCGCCCGACCATGGCAGACCTTGCTCAATCTGACGCCTGGAAGCTCATGCATAAATATAAGGAATTTGTGGACAGTGCATGCAGCAAATGCGCCCATATCAAATACTGCAGGGGTGGGTGCCCTTACAACGCTCTGGTGCCCACGGACGGGGAAATAAAAGCTGTTGACCCGCACTGCATTGCTTATAAAATGATTTTTGACGAAATAACTGATCGGGTGAACCAGGAGATGTTCGGATCAGGCGGAATGGATATGTTTATGCCACAGACAATGAGCCCTTCAAAGCCAGGAATCATGTCTCTCATGCTTAAGAAAATTTAAAAACAAAAACATAAAAACAAAAATACTGAAAACTGTAATAAAATCTTAATGATCGATGCCTCTTCTCAGGCATTGGTTTTAATCAAAAGAGTATTTGAGTTAGAAGAATATTTGAATTAGACGAATACTGGAATTAGAAGAATATTTTGCCGGAAAATTAAATAAAGCAGTAAATAAGACCGTATACGATGACAGACAAAAGAGGGAATAACGGAAAAACAGGTTTACTTTTTCCCGCTATTTTTACTATTTTTGTCTCAATCTATGCTGCCGGAAATTACTATGTAGGTTTGCGCTTTTTTCAATCAATACAGAGCCTTATAGAGCCTTATTCTTTGTTCTACTGGAGCGGTTATGCGTTTCTTGTGATATCGCTTTTTGCAGGCAGGTTAGGAAAGAGGTTTTATCCCGGATACGTTAATGATCTCTTTGCTGTAACGGGAAACTACTGGGTTGGTGCTGTTTATTATTCGCTCCTGATATGGGCTGGTATTGACGTTCTTCATTTCTTAACCAGTCTCATCTTCCCCGCTACTCGGATAATTAAATACCCCTCATTTTACTTTGGACTTGCAGTTTTGCTTCTTGTCTTTCTTCTTTTGCTATACGGAACCTGGAATGCGCGTCATCCGCGCATCGTACACTACGATATCACAATCAAAAAATCAGTACCTGATTTACCAGAGCTCCATGCTGTCATGGTATCCGACATACACCTTGGTCTGGTTGTTGATAAAGATCGCCTCAAAGAGATGGTTAACAGAATTAACGAACTTGATCCGGATGTCGTATTTCTTGCCGGAGATACTATAGATGAAGATGTAAGGCTATTTGCCAGCAATAAAATGCCGGAGATATTGAAAAAGTTGAAATCCAGATACGGCGTGTATGCAGTTCTTGGAAACCATGAATACATTGGCGGCAATAATGAGCTGGCAGTGGAATATCTGCAACAGGCTGGCATTCATGTACTGGTTGACAAATGCATAAAAGTAAATAACCATTTTTATGTAGCTGGTCGAGATGACCGGGTGGCAGGCAGAATGAATGGAAAAAAGCGACTGGAGCTGTCCAGGCTTGTAGATGGCATAGATCACACTCTTCCGATCATTTTGCTAGACCACCAGCCCATTAATCTGAAGGAGGGACAGCTAAATGGAATCGATTTACAGTTATCCGGGCATACGCACGCTGGACAGTTTTTTCCCAATACTTTAATCTCTAAACGTGTATTCGAAAACAGCTGGGGTTATTTAAAAAAGGGAGAATGTCAAATAATTGTTTCAGCCGGTTTCGGCACATGGGGTCCTCCAATACGAATTGGCAGCAATTCCGAAATCACAGATATAAAAATTTCTTTCGTGTGATCAAAAGCATAACTGAATCTTCAGGATATTTACAGGACACTTTTAAGTTTGCTGTTTAGTAATAATTTATTTTTGTTTTTCTTTTTTGAGATAGTTTATATAGGTCCACTCTCTAAACTAAGCATATGAACGAGGGCAAGATCAAGAACACCATAACCAGAAGCTTTGAACTTCAGGACTACAGGATAGAAGGTACAGAACTTTCCGGTTTCTGGGCAGACCTTCTCAGCAAAGAAGAACTGACGGTTGAAGTAAATTACATACCTGAAAACAAAAAGACCTTCAGTCCCGAAGAAACAAAAAACCTTACTGGAGAGATCTGCGAAAAATGTAAAAACTTTGAAACCCAGCTGCCCGAAAACATTAGATGTGAAGCGACATTCAAAGACTTTGGAGAAAAAGTTTACAGAACCGATCAAAAGGATTTTGAACTGGAGACCGGAGAAATAGACGAAATTAAGGTTGTTTACCGCTTCTTTGTAGCTTATTATGTTTAATTAGTATGTTCACCTTTTTATTATTAAACAAATATATTTAGTATCAAATAAGTAAAGGTATCTTCAAGTAAAGAGATAACCAAAAATCAGAAGCCTGCATAAGAGTGTGAAATATGCCTCAACCACGAAAAAATCCGGGTGCCGCCGTTGTACTGTCATTCTTTATTCCGGGTCTCGGACAAATTTACAATGGGCAGATAATGAAAGGGATCATTTTTATAATTCTTGCCTCGATTTTCGGCTTCCTTACAGTAGTTTTAGTAGGTTACGTTCTTTATCCTCTTTTCTGGATTTATAACCTCTATGATGCTTACAATACTGCAAGGGAAATTAATGAAAAGTATGGTGGATATTACTAAAATGAGCTTTCAGGAAGATATTCCAGAAAAAAGAATTTGTTTCATACTCATTTTTTTCGTACTCAGATTGAAATCTTTTAACCTTTTGCCTGATATATACTCTGAATAATCTTTTTACGAAGAATAAAACCTAGGAGAGGGATTTCAAAAAAAAGAGAAAAAAGAAAAAATTAGTTTTAAAGGGAATTCGCGCCCTAAAAATTACTCTTTTATTCTTGTTTTTTGCGCCCGAAAATAAACATTAGACCCAGTATTGCTGCAACAGGAAGGGCCATTGTGGGGAATTCAGGAACTTCAACATTCCCATTCGAGAATTTAGCACTGCTGGTTGACATACCATTTACATTTACTCCCCAAGCAACATGAGCACCATAATATGACGTTTCAGGAGTCCCCGAAAATTTCACATGAATTGTAGTAAAAATATCTTGGTTAGCCCCAGGTCTTGGTAATTTAGCTGTGGTAAAGTCTAGTTGTACACCATTTTCGTCTGTAAAACCACCACCAATATTATCATCTTCCTTATATTTATAACCAGAAATAGGATTGCCATTTACATCTGTTACAGAATATGGATCTGTAATATCGATTGTTAAACCAGAAGGAAGTCCTACTAAATCAAACCAACCTTGCGGATAATAATCATCTGGGTCTGAAGTTTCTAGATTTTTCAGTGGAGTCACAATAAAAGTTGCTTCATTACCTGAAACACTTACAACAACTTTTTGTACACTAGTAGCTCCTGGCTCATTAGCTACATTAAGATCAATAGCTAGAGCTGTATTTGTCAAAGAAATAAGACATATCAATGTTCCAATTATAAACTTTAACCTCACCAGTCAAAACCTCCTTTAGAGAATAAAATGAATGTGATTTTATTAATCTATAAAGAGATAAACTTATTTAGTTTAATATATTTCATACAGTATAGATACAAAAAATGTAATAATCAACATCTATAGCCGTTTAATATGTGATTAAATTATTAAAATTATTGATATTAAAGTTCTGTAAAATAATATAGACAATATTTTAAAAAAATAAGGGATGACTGGGGATGGCTTTTGATACTGAATTATGATCATTTGCTCATATTTCCAGGATCAATCTGAGGTTAATCTTTTTACTTTCTCTAATTTAATACTCATAGCCTGTTTTTCTAAGCAAAATATAATGCAAAAAAATCATAGGAAACAGGCAGGAGAGCCCCAATAGAAAAGAAGTTCATGAACGCAGAATAGGAAAAGATAAGATGCAAGAAGAATAGAAGTAACTGGATATTCAGAAAGAGATGAGAAAGGATTTGAAGATGAAGACTCCGGCGATTCTGACTATGAAAAGTGATAATCAAATATTGAACTCACGAAAATACGAAAATAAAAGAAAGATTTAAATAAAATAAATTTATTCCTCCAAAGTCATTCGCGCAGTATTTTTTTCTGCTGTTAACAATGAAAATCAATCTATAATTTATGCAACCGATAGAGTTATTGAGGGGAATATTGATACCGAAATTCAGTGGAATCTTATTAATGTTACGGTTTCGGCGTCGGAATTCTATCTAACACATTTGCAGTATATACCTGTTGCATATGCTATGCTGGTTATGTAACCCGCATCTAGATAGGAATGTGGCATTTATGAATAGCTGACCCGGTAACATGCTAACCGGTGTGAAAGAGACAAACGGATATAAACACTGTCAGAGTTTGCTGTTAATACTCTTGTTAACGTTTTTTATGTGCATTTATTCTGTTTGTGAAATCGAAGAGTATTGATTCTGTATATTCTGACCTTATTGTATATTCTGACCTTATTGTATATCTGACCTTACTGTATATTTTGACCTTATAACCCGTCAGATATAGTAGACATTTATTTTTACTGAAATTGTATTTAAGTAATAAAATATTTAATTTTTATAACATATAGTATTAAATATGTGATGACTTATAAGGGTTAATTAAATTAGTAAGGTGAGAAAATGAAATTAAAGCCAGGTAAAAGAGAACAGATATTTCCCCTTCCTGTTGCCCTTATTTCCACTATCTCGAAGAATGGGGTCCGGAATGTAGCTCCGTGGTCCAATATAACTCCAATCCTCCGCCCCCTAGAGGAAGTAATACTTGCTTCATGGATAAAGCGAGATACTCTCATGAACATCCGTGAAACAGGAGAATTTGTTATAAATATACCTCGTGCAGGAATGGAAGAAGCTGTTATGGTCTGCTCCCGGAATTATCCGCCGGAGGTTGACGAGTTTGAAATGGCCGGGCTGAAGACCCGTCCTTCTGAAAAAGTTAAGGTTCCCGGTGTTGAAGGGTGCATTGCCTGGGCGGAATGTATCCTTGTAGAGGAGATCCTGAGAGAAAAGTTCTCCCTCATCATAGGAAAAGTCGTAAACCTGGAAGTTGACGATGACTTTTTTGACGAAGAAGGCAAGATGGATTTCGAAAAAGCAAAACCACTGTCCTGCATCCTGGGACCAAAAGGACTTACTTTTACCTGCCCAGGAAGCACCGGCAAGTCAGCAGACTATTCTGAGATGTTTCTCGGAGGAAAGGGGTCTTAAGCCCGATCCCATGAACTTGTGCCATATGGTTATATGACAAAAAGAATTTGTTTTCCAGTGAAAAGATGAGATAGCTGACTTCCCAGATGTTCAGCCATCTCTCAAACAATCTTTTCACACTGCTTTTATCTCTTTTTCCAGCTTCTTTATAAGTTCCCTGACCTGGATTGCACGCTCGAAGTCCAGCCTGTCAGCAGCTTCCCTCATCTCTGCATCCAGTTCGATAATCACGTTTGGAATATCGGTTTTCGGAATATGTTTTGTATCCGTGATATCCACAACTTTTTCTCGAATTGGTTTTCTGATGGTTGTAGGGACAATGCCGTGTTCTTCGTTGTAAGCTATTTGCATTGAACGGCGGCGCTCGGTTTCCTGAACTGCTGATTTGATGGAATCGGTCATGTTGTCGGCATAGAGGACGACCCTTGAGCTGGAGTTCCGTGCTGCTCTGCCTATAATCTGGATAAGGCTCTTTGAGTTCCTGAGGAAACCTTCTTTGTCTGCATCAAGGATTCCAATGAAACCAACTTCAGGAATATCAAGCCCTTCCCTGAGAAGGTTGATGCCAACAAGGACATCAAACTTGCCGAGGCGCAGTTCGCGGATAATTTCCGTCCTTTCAATGGTCTTTATATCCGAGTGCAGGTAGCGTGCCTTGATCTCATTTTTCGCCAGGAATTCAGTTAGTTCTTCTGCTAGCTTTTTGGTAAGCGTGGTCACAAGGGCGCGATCTCCCCTCTCCACTATTTTCCTGATCTCCTGCATAACGTCCCTGACCTGGCCTTCAAGGGGACGCACTTCAACCTCAGGGTCAACAAGGCCTGTCGGGCGGATGATCTGTTCCACGACCCGGGAAGAATGTTCACGCTCGTAGTCTGCAGGTGTTGCCGAGACAAAGATCACATTTTTCATGTATTTTTCAAATTCTTCAAACTTAAGGGGCCTGTTGTCAAAAGCACTTGGAAGCCTGAAACCGTAATCTACAAGGCTCTTTTTCCTTGACCTGTCCCCATTATACATCCCGTGCAGCTGCGGAATCGTCTGGTGGCTCTCATCAATAACCAGAAGGAAGTCATCCGGGAAATAGTCAAGCAGGCAGAAAGGCTTCTCTCCAGGCTGTCTATGGTCAAAATGCCTTGAATAGTTTTCTATCCCCTTGCAGCTGCCGGTTTCCTGGATCATTTCCATATCATAGAGCGTGCGCTGCTTTAACCTGTGGGACTCAAGCAACCCGAGTTCGGGAAGACGTTCTTCAAGTTCTTCAAGAATAAACTGGATTGCGCTTTTCTGTTCCTCTTCAGGGATAACATAGTGCCTGGCAGGATAGACGAAGAAATAGTCCATATCCTCTTTTCTCTGCCCGGTTTGCTTGTCCACTTCGGAAATCCGGTCCACCTCGTCCCCGAAAAGTTCTATCCTGATTATGTCATCAAAGTAACCGGGAATGATATCAATTGTATCTCCTTTTACTCTGAAGCGCCCTGGCATGAGTTCAAGGTCGTTTCTCTCAAACTGGATGTCGATCAGTTTCTCAAGGATTTCCTTTCTGTGAACCTTATCCCCAACTTTAAGTTCAAAACCCATCTTCTGGAAGTTTTCAGGATTTCCCAGACCGTAGATGCAGGACACGGATGCCACCACAATCACGTCCTGCCTTGACATCAGGGAAGCTGTGGCTGCAAGGCGCATCTGTTCGATTTTCGGGTTTATCATTGCATCTTTTTCAATATACTGGTCTTTTGCTGGGAGATAGGACTCTGGCTGGTAATAATCGTAATATGAGACAAAATATTCAACGCGGTTTTCAGGGAAGAATTCCCTGAACTCATTATATAACTGAGCAGCAAGGGTTTTATTGTGGGCAATAACGAGAGTAGGTTTTCGGATCTGGTTTATAACATTTGCAACTGTATAGGTCTTACCTGACCCTGTCACCCCGAGAAGGGTCTGGAACGGCTCTCCTTTCTTCAGTCCGTCCACAAGTTTTTCTATTGCTTCAGGCTGGGAACCTTTGGGTTCAAAATCGGAAACAAGTTTAAAAGGAGGGCTTTCCCAGTACCGTTCATCGTATATTGTTTCAAACTTATTTTCAGCTAACTCCCCGGTTGTCTGGCTGGAAACTTTCATAGAATTATGACCTTCTTAAGCATATGGAATTGATTAATATATTTGCGGAGTCGATTACAGTATTGATTACTGTACCAATGACTCATTTCTGTATCAATGCTTTCTGTCTTAACAGGCGGTTATAGTTAATAGCGAACCTGTGAGCTTCGTCCCTGATTTCCTGGACAAAAAGAGATGCTTTCTCATCTTTTTTGATAGGAAGAGGAGACTTGAGTCCCGGGACATAAATCTCTTCTTCGCGTTTGGCTATTGAGATAATGGGAACCTTTACCCTGAGCTTCCGTAGTTCCTGGAAAGCTGAAGAAAGCTGCCCTTTTCCCCCATCAATAATTATCAGGTCAGGCATTTCATGTTTGTCCTCAAGCAGTCGGGAATAACGCCTCCGCACAACTTCGGCAATGGAAGCGAAGTCGTCAATCCCTTCCACGCTTTCTATTTTGAAGCGGCGGTAATTATGCTTATCAGGCCTGCCTCCCCTGAACTGCACCATTGAACCGACTGTAGCCGTGCCTGAAAGGTGGGAAATATCAAAGCATTCAATAACATTCGGGATCTTTGGTAAGGAAAGTTTACTCTGCAGGGCTTCAAGCTTTTTCCTGTCCCCGAAGAATCCAATCTCAACATTTTTAAGGACAAGGTCAAGAAGCTCTTTTTTATCTCCCTGTTTCGGGACCGCTACTTTCACTTTCTTTCCCTTCACATGTGCCAGGAACTCTACAAGAGACTCATCAAGCGGTTCCGGAACTATCAGTTCTTCAGGAGGGTCGTTCTCGGAATAATACTGTACGAGAAACTCTTCCAGAAAATCCTCCCCAAAAGCAAAGACAAAGTCCTGCTTGTCTTCCAGGGTACCTTTGTAAACCTTAAAAAGCATGAGGTAAACGTTATTGTCCCTGACGATGTAATTCAGGATGTCCTCATCATACTTTTTCTGCCTCTCCATATTCTGTTTTTCCTGGAGGTATTCAAGGGCTGCAATCTCGTCCCTGAGTTCCATTGCCTGCTCAAACATCTGTTTTGCAGCCATTTCTTTCATCTCTGTTTCCATGGACTCTATGAGTTCCCTGATATTGCCTTTAAGGACAGAAATGGCTTTTTTTACTTTCTCTCCGTATTCCTCAACGGAAACACTGCTAATGCAGGGACCGCTGCACGCTCCTATGTGGTAGCGCAGGCAGGCACGTGAAGGCATTTTCCTGCAGGTCCTGAGCTGGAATGTTTTTCTTACAACCTCAAAAATATAGTCCCGTTCTCTGGCAGAGACAAACGGTCCGAAGAACTCTCCCTCTCCGGTATTCTTACGCGCAATCCTGATCCTGGGAAACTTTTCTCCCGTGAGGTGGATGCAGGCGTACCGTTTTGAGTCCTTGAGCATTATATTGTATCTGGGCCAGTGCTTCTTGATCAGGGTATTTTCGAGGAGAAAGGCTTCTACCTCGGTATTCGTAACAATAAAATCAAGGCCTCTGGCAAACTGCATAAGGCTTGCAGTTTTAGGGTCGTGGTCCCTTTTCTGGAAATAGCTGCTCACCCTTTTTTTGAGGTCCTTTGCTTTCCCAACATAAAGTACAATCCCTTCCTCATCCTTGAAGAGATAACAGCCAGGCAGATGCGGAAGAGCTTCCAGGTCGATCATTTTTGAACCACGTCCCATTAAAATCTTGTTTCAGATTTCATCGGATTCTATTTTTTATCAGGGTATTATTCATCTGGAGAATACTATTTTCAAGAAGAATATTATTTTCGAGAAAAATACTATTTCCAAGAAAAATACTATTTTCAAGAAGAATACTATTTTTCAGGAAAAATATTATTTTTCAGGAAAATTTTCCAGAGTACTGCCTCTCAAACTTTTTGAAGAATCTTTTCTTCAAATGTATCGTCTGTTCTGTCAAATTCCTCTGGCTCTTCGTCGAGGTTTTCATCCGATTCTTCCTCTAATTCCTCGAAATCGGTTCCGAAATCTTCCTCTTCTTCAAAAACAGCCTCTACAGGCTGTGATCCCGGTTCCAAATAAAGGTTTGCGTTTGCCAGAATTCTGGGAGCAAGGAATCTCCCTGTATAGCTCTCCTGAACCATGGCAACCTCCTCAGGTGTACCTGCTGCAATAATTTCCCCACCTGCGTGTCCTCCTTCGGGACCAAGGTCGATTATATGGTCTGCGGATTTGATAACATCCAGGTTGTGTTCGATTACAACAACGGTGTTTCCTTTTGCAACAAGCCCGTTAAGGACTGAAATTAACTTTTTAACGTCATGGAAATGCAGGCCTGTCGTGGGCTCGTCAAGGAGGTATATCGTCTTTCCGGTACACTTTTTGGAGAGTTCCCTTGTGAGTTTGATCCTCTGGGCTTCCCCTCCGGAAAGGGTTGTGGAACTCTGCCCGAGCTTGATATATCCAAGGCCTACACGTACGAGAGTATTGAGCTTGCCGTTAATCGCTGGCACATTTTCAAAATGCTCTGCTGCTTCTTCCACAGTCATGTCCAGAACTTCGGCAATTGACTTGCCCCTGTATTTTACTTCAAGGGTTTCCCTGTTATAGCGCGTTCCCTTGCACTCTTCACATTCGATGTAAACATCAGGCAGGAAATTCATCTCGATTTTAATCAGCCCTTCTCCCTGGCAGGCTTCACAGCGCCCTCCTTTTACGTTGAAAGAGAAACGCCCGTTTTTGTATCCCCGGATTTTTGCTTCCTTAGTTTCGGCAAAAGCCTGCCTGACAGCATCAAAGACCTTGGTATAGGTGGCAGGGTTTGAGCGTGGAGTCCTGCCTATGGGGCTCTGGTCGATAACAATTACCTTATCAATCTCGGAATCAAAGATAAGCTCGTCATATTCCCCGGGAGTTACGCTTGATTTGTTGATCTTTTTCGTGAGGGCTTTGTAAAGGGTATCGTAAATAAGGGTGGATTTTCCTGAACCTGAAACCCCTGTGACCACAGTAAGGAGCCCTATGGGGATATTTGCATCCACATCTTTCAGGTTATTCTCCCTGCAGCCTTTCAGACGGATAAAGGAATCGCTCTGTCGGCGAATAGCAGGAGGCTTTATCTGCTTTTCTCCGGACAGGTATTTGCCTGTCAGAGATTCCGGATTTTTCTCAATTTCCGAAGGCGTTCCTTCGGCTACCACATACCCTCCATGTATCCCCGCTCCGGGACCAATATCAAGCACATAATCCGCAGCCCGGATAGTATCTTCATCGTGCTCCACCACAATGAGAGTATTCCCGAGATCTCTAAGAGTCTGAAGGGTCTCAATAAGCCGTTCATTATCTCTCTGGTGCAGCCCTATAGAAGGCTCGTCAAGAACGTAGAGCACGCCCATAAGGTTTGAGCCTAACTGGGTTGCCAGCCTGATCCTCTGGGCTTCTCCGCCTGAGAGTGAGCCTGCACTTCGGGAAAGGGTGAGATAACTGAGCCCTACGTGTTCAAGGAAACCCAGGCGGGAACGAATTTCCTTAAGCACCTGCTTTGCGATTTCCTGTTCTTTTTGTGGGAGTTTCAGGTCTTCAAAAAACCGGACTGATTGGGAAATGGACAGGTCTGTAATATCCACTATTGACTTGTCCGCGATTTTGACTGCAAGAACCTTTTCTTTCAGGCGCTTGCCCTCACATTTAGGACAGGGGTGGACCTGCATGAATTTCTCAAGTTCTTTTCTCCGGTACTCGGACTTGGTCTGGCTGTAAAGCCTTTCGGACTGAGGAAGAAGACCTTCCCATGTGCCTTTATGGGACCACTGTGCATCCCCATTTTTCATGCTCATGCTAAACTGGATGCGTTCATCCGAGCCGTAGATAAGAGCGTTATACTGCTTTTCGGAAAGAGCTTCGATAGGAGTAAATACATCAAAGCCAAAATGTTTTGCAACAGCAGCAAGATGCTGGCTCCGGTAGCCGTCAAGATAGTTCCTGTAAACAGCAACTGCTCCGTCAGCAATGCACAGGCTTTTATCCGGAATTATGAGGTCAGGGTCAAGTTCCATCTTAAACCCGAGCCCATTGCAGGCTTCGCAAGCCCCGAAAGGACTGTTGAAAGAAAACATCCTGGGCTGGAGTTCCTCAAAAGCCATCCCGCAGACAGGACATGCCATGTTAGAAGAGTAAAGATGGTCTTTTCCTTCCGAATCCACAGCAATCAGGAGTCCGGCGGCTTTTTGAAGTGCATTTTCACAGGCTTCGACAAGCCTTGACCGGTCTTCGGAAGGGTCCAGCCTGTCGATTACAGCTTCAATATCGTGTTTTTTGTACCTGTCAAGGGAGATTTCGTCATCTGTCCTGTGGATCTCCCCGTTCACCCTTACCCTGGTGAACCCTTCGCTGTTGAGGTCCCTGAAAAGCTGCTGGTAAGTTCCTTTTTTCTGACGGACTAGGGGTGCGAGGATTGTAACCATTCCCTCACATTCCCTGCTGAGGCTGTCAGCAATCCTTTCCGGAGACCGGGACTCGATTTTTATGCCGTGAACAGGACAGTAGGGAGTCCCAACCCTTGCAAAAAGCAGCCTGAGGTAGTCATAAATTTCTGTTACAGTCCCCACCGTACTCCTGGGATTTTTAGAGGTGGTTTTCTGTTCTATGGAAATTGCCGGAGACAGCCCTTCAATGCTGTCCACATCCGGCTTGTTCATAAGCCCGAGGAACTGCCGCGCATAAGCAGAGAGCGACTCAACATAGCGCCGTTGACCTTCGGCATAAATAGTGTCAAAGGCGAGGGTTGATTTTCCCGACCCTGACACACCGGTAATTACAATTAACCTGTCCCGCGGAAGCTCCACGGTAATGTCTTTCAGGTTGTGTTCCCGTGCCCCTTTGATTATGATATTTTTCATTTTCCTTCTCTCGGGTTTTTTCTTCGTAATTGGGATAAAGCTGGAGTTTAAAAAGTTTGGGTTAAGTTCCTGAAATCAGGCAAAACATCTGAAACCGGATACGTGTTTAAAGAAAGCTGTTCCGTGCAGGATGGCACATTTAACCAGATGATAATTTAACCGGATGATGATTTAACCGGATGATAATTGAAAGAACTGAATGGATTAATGGATTAATTCTGTGATTGATCCTGTTTGCCATTTTTATGTAATTTATTATGTCTGTTTTTCTCACCAGCAGGCATTGAATTTCCTGTAATCAATTGCCCGGATATCCCGAATATTCAACACGCATAACAACACGCAGACTTTTTATTAATAAAGTTATATAGCAGGGTGAAAGTATTAAACAACACTTTATCGGAAAAACATGTTAGAAACGGGTCACATGCTGTCGAATCTCTAACCATTTTATCTCTCTCTTTTTAACCCTGTTTCCTGAATACTTTCATTATCTAGAATACATTCATTATCTGGAAAACATTCAAGATTCTGTGCTCAGAATATATATGTAACTTTTATTTTCAACCACAGCCCACTCTGACAGCCTTCGTTATTTTAATACTCAGCCTTTTCAAGCAGTTAAGGTTCCCTCTGAAGCCCGGAAAAACATTTTAAAAAAGAGGATTCTGAGGTAATGCCCTGTGAAACTGCAATCAAAAACTGATATTATCTGGATTATACAGCGATACGTACATCATGGTTATGATATAAATAATTATCCAATTAATTATATTTTAGTACCGAGATATAATCAAAAAATTTGCCCAGAAACTTAATTACGACCCTCATCGAGCAGGAAAAAATGACTCAGTAAAGCGAGAGAGTTGATTAGCACAGGTTTCCTTTTACCCCGTAAACCGGATTTAAATTTGTATAATATCGGAAACTTGCCAGCCTGTCCGGCGCCCCTCAAAAAAAGTAGAAATATGAAATGAAATTCCTGACTGGGCATCTATGAGGGATTTAATCATAGAGGAACAGCATAATATGCCATGAAATTACGCCTTCGATTCCGGAATCAGCTTAACCAAATGTCAAAATTCTGTTAGATTCTTCAACTATATGGAGAAGATCACGCATGGTGGAGATCGGACAAACCTCGCTTCCCACCATTTGCCTTGCTTTAAGGCAGGTTCCACACGCGAAGATTTTGCCACTGTTCCCCATAAAAAGCTTTATTTGTTCCTGAACATTGAACTTCTCATCCCTGATATTCTCTGACTCCACTCCTCTTCCCAGAAGGAAGATTTTCACTTCATGGTCATTAAGCAATGAAGTCGTGCCGAATCTAAATGCATTCCACACTGTTTCAGGTTCGCTGGTGTTTATTATTATTCCAATTATCATATTATTTTCTTTAACTTTTCACTTATATGAGACTTTGTCATTACTTATTGCTTAAACGTAATAGCGATTTTTTCTATTCTTTCCTTTCTTTCGTCTGCAAGTGTTTCTCCTTTGTCGAGTGGAACAATCCCCATCCCGAATATAGATGGATGGAAATGTTCAAATTGTGGGAAAATTATCTCCCTGTAGGGATAAGGAATCATAAAGAAGGGATATCCACGACTGAAGATCTGAAAAAAGCTCTCCTGCAGAAATGCGAAAGTATGGACATACCCATGGTTAGGGTTGCCAGTGTTGAGAGATGGAAAAATCCTCCGTTTTTGCCGTGGATGCCTGAAGAATTCTATCCTCAGTCCATATATCCTGAAGCAAAATCAGTAATAGTTATCGGACTGCCGATCCCTCTTCCGGTACTGGAGACGTCCCCCTCAATATATTACCGCGAACTGTATAATACCGTAAATTCCCTGCTGGACCAGTACACATATCGGCTTGCCAATTTCCTGACCTCCAAAGGATACCCATCCGTTTTCGTGCCCAGAGACGGATATGGGGGCATTCAGGTACTTCTCGAAAATCCCATTGCATTCTTTTCTCACAGGCACGCCGCTCTCCTTGCCGGGCTGGGAAACTTTGGGGTAAACAACACGATACTTACACCGGAGTACGGTCCCAGGGTCCGTTTCGGTTCAATCCTGTCCACAGCCAAGCTTCCTTCAGACCCAATGCTGGAAACTCAGCTCTGCACTCGCTGTATGCGCTGTGTAAAAATGTGTCCGTCGAACGCTCTTAAAAAGGAAGATTACCCTGACGCACTGACAGATAAGAAAGCATGTTCCTCATACAGTGCTGAACTTAACAAACGTTACATTTCACCCTGCGGAATATGTATCAAGGTCTGCCCGATAGGAAAAGATCGAGAGCTGTATAATAGGGACAACGACGCGATATACATAGATGAGGACCTATTTCCCGAGCATCATAAAGCCTGGAAGCATGTCAGGTCTTATGGCGGGAAAAAGCTGTAGTTACCTGACAATAAAACAGCAAATGAAGATATACTTGATGGGAATAAGATATACTTGATGGGAATAAGATATACTTGATGGGAATAAGATATACTTGATGGGAATAAGATATACTTGATGGGAATACTGGACGGCTGAGGTATCCTATTCATTCTACGATCAAGTTTTTTTTCAGGAAAGAAAGAGCATTAGTATTTCTGTCGAATATTCGCTAGCTTGCTGCTGGAATGGAAAACTTTTTAATATACTCTCTATTTTTATATTTACTTTTTATACAGAGGGCTGAAAAATGAAAAATCCATCGTCCATTGCAGAGGTTGATACTTTAACTACTCCATCAGAGATAAGAGCAGTACCAATTTCATTAGAAGATAATACTCCAGCAGATTACCCGGTATCCAGTATTCCTGTAGTCCAGCAAAAACCAAAATTTTCAAATATTTTCTCAAAAATAGCTTATTTTATATTTGGATCAATATTTATATTTCTTGGATTTGGCTTTTTATTAGAAGAATTATTTTTATTGAGTATAATTAGTTTTTTTATTGCGATCCTTATTTTTAAATTAGAAGTTAGCCGACTAATAGCTCCGACAAAACCAAAATTATTACACCTTATTCTGTATATAACTTATCTTGCTATAGCATCTATTAGTTTAATCTCTGGTTTATTAATAATAGTAAGCTCACCGATAGTGAGTATATTATTCCTTTTGATAACAGTTGCATTTTTAAATTTTGCTTTTCTATGGAAGCCTGAAAAACAAATGATTCGTCCAAAAGAGACCAAGAAGAATCTTCTGGTCGCTTTTCTGGTCGCTTTTCTGGTCGCTGGAAAGGTACTTGTGGTCTCTTTTCTGATCGTAGGAAAGAAGTTTTTGAAAGTTTTAAAAAAATGGTCAGAACAAAAAAAATTAAGAAAAAACAGATTGAGAGATATAAATGTAATATTAGCCAGTATAGATGGAATGGAAGGATATGAATTTGAAGGTTTTCTAAAGTCTGTTTTTGAAAGATTGGGATATTCGGTAATTCATACTCCTTTATCTGGAGACCAGGGAGCAGACCTTATTTTATCAGGAAATAAAGGAAGGATCGCTGTTCAGGCTAAACGTTATTCAAGTAAAGTTTCGAATAAAGCAGTACAGGAAGTTGTAGCGTCTAAAGCTTTATACAAATGTACCGAAGGTTTAGTAGTTACAAATAACTATTTTACAAACTCTGCCATTGAATTAGCTGAAGCTAATGGTATAGGTTTAATTGACAGAGAAAAACTCAAAAAAATGATTATAAAATCCTATAGTTAAATAATGCAGTTAAATAATAGTTAATATATTAAATAATAGTTAATATATGGTGACGGACAGCATCAGAAATATGTCACCATTCAGTTTTTCCTCAGAATCCCTTGTCCTCGAACCTTATAGTGAACCTGGTTTGATCTCCTTTTTCAATCTCAACCGTTCCATCGAGCTGTTCTACCAGGGCATTTACAAGCTGCAAACCAAGGGTATCGGGATTATAAAAATCGATATTTTCCGGGAAGCAACCCCCGCTGTCCGAGTAAACAAGTTTAAACCCTGTCTGAATTCCCGGCCCTGCTGTGCCAATACAGCTGCTGGATTCGATAAAAGATCCTGATATTTCAGGCAGCCTGCAAAGAGAGATACTGATCTCGCCGTCGGCACCTCTGGAAAACGCATATTTCAGCGAGTTTGAAAAGAGCTCGTTAATAATAATCCCTAGAGGGACTGCAGTATCTATTCCAAGGAATGTGTGGTCCACATCAAGGAAAAGATGGACTTTCTCATTTCCGATCCTGTAGGAATAAAGGAGTTCGGAAGTCAATTTCTTCAAATAGGCTGCAAAATCTATGCTTGTGGTATCCTCGGATTTGTGAAGCTCTTCATGAATAATGGACATGGAAGCAACACGGTTTTCACTTTCCCTGAACGCTTCAATTACATCCCTGTCTTTAAACTTATCAGCCTGAAGGCTCAGCAGGGACGAAACTATTTGAAGGTTATTTTTAATCCTGTGGTGGATTTCCCTCATGCCTATTGCTTCGGCTTTTGCAAGGGTTTCCTCAGCTTTTTTCTTCGGAGTAATATCATAAGCATATCCCTGTATAAACTCTGTTTCACCGTTCTCATTGCAGATATTATGGATTAACTCATGGACCCATCTCACAGTTCCATCTTTTCTCCTGAACCTGTAGTCATACTCCATAATAGAATTGGGGACAGAACTCATTTTATTCCTGCAATTATCGAGCAATGAAAAATCTTCCGGATCAAGAAGATTAAAAAAATTTATCCTGCCGGATATGAGGTCTTTCTCTGTGTACCCGGTTATTTCCTCGACTGCCCCTTCCATAAATAGAGGGGTAAAATTCCTGTCCAGTTTAAATGCTATCCCTTTAAAGTTCTGTAAAAATGACCGGTACATCTCTTCGCTTTCCTTCAGTTTTTGCGAGGAAAGTTTGAGTTCTGTAATATCCTTCATTACCCCGAGGGCTTTGCATACGAGCCCTTCTTCGTCCTTCAGATAGACACCTTTGTTCTCCACGGAAAAATAGCTTCCATCTTTCCGACGGAACCTGAATTCTTCATTGAATTTTTCTCCTGTGTTCCAGCACTTTTTAAATTCCTGCTGCACTCTTCTGCGCTCATCAGGGTGAATGTGCTCAAGCCAGTCATAATAACTGAAATTCTGCATTTCATTATAGGTGTAGCCCGTAAGTTCCTTAACAGCGCCTGCCCATTCTCCATAGCCGTTTCTCAGGTCAAATTCGTATATCAGCTGACCTGTCTGCTCGGCAGCCAGCCTGTATCTCTCTTCACTTTTTAACAGGCTACCTTCTGTACGTTTTTGCCCGGTTATATCAAGCATTACCCCTACAAGACCTTCCATATCCCCATTAAGATTTCGGTATGCAGCTTTGTTAATAAGAAACTGCCTGAGCAACCCATCAGAGCACATTATTCTGGATTCATAAATCAGGCTTCCCCCTCTCTGAAGCAACTGCCTGTCCGTTCTTTTGTAAACATTTCCCAGTTCCTGCGGAATTTTCTCGAGAAACTCATCTATAGAGCATCCTGCTACTTTCTCCTTTGGTATCCCCAGGATCATTTTTGCAAAGAGGTCGTTGCATCCGCGATAGATCCCTTCCCTGTCTTTGTAAAACACAGGGGCAGGGATCGTATCCACAAGGGTTTCAAGGAAAAGAACCTTATCCAGAAGTGTGCTCTCCACCTTATTCCTTTCAAAGGCTAATGAAAGCATGGATGCAATGCCTTTCAAAAAACAGGCATCCTCTTTTGTAAATTTCTCTTTTCTGGTGCTGTGGACTGCAAGGACTCCATACGGTTTTTCGAGGCTTCCTACAAGGACACTGATTCCGTGAGTAATTTCCGAATACCCATAAAGTCCCATTCTTTCGATTGAACCTTTTTTGTCCAGGTCCTCTATATTAATAGGTTTTTTTGAAAGAACAGTATATCCTGCTACCGAAGACTCTTCCCTTTTAATAACCTTGCCTGTATCTTCCGGCTTCCATCCGACCCCTGCTTCAACCAGAAAGTTTCCATCATTTAAAAGTTTCAGAATTTTGCAGTATTTTGCATCAAGCGTGGAAATAATTAAATTAAAGGATTCGTCCAGCAATGTCTGAAGGTCTGTGCATATAAGTGACAGCTCCGCAACCCTGGTAAAAGCTTCATAATATCTGTCTATCAAAGATAGTTTTCTTTCCATTTTTTTAGATGAATTTATGTCTGATGTATGGAGAACAGTGTATTTACCGTCAGCAGAAGGGACAAAAGTAGCCAGATAAGTTTTTTCGCCTGCTTTAAGTTCCAGGCATTCTGACTTTCTTCTGAAAGCTGCTTTTCGTACAATTTTATGGATATTTAAAGGGACTTTCCCGCCAGGGATGCTCCCCCATTCTTCAATCAATGGCTTCCCTGCCTCATTAGAATAGGTAATTACCCCTTCTTTTTCGATCTTCAGGACAGGGGTGGGGCTGTTTAAAAGAAATTCTTCCATCCACTCAATTCCTGCTTCACTTTTTTTTATGTCAACGTTTATATTACCACCCCTGCCACCAAGTGCTGTTCCTTTTGCTTTCGACTTATTCCCCGGGATCTGGATTGTCTGTCCAGAGCTTCATGTTTTCCTAAATAGTTTCCACGAAATCCTATTCGGTAGTCACATGTATGATAAGATTATTGACATATTAATATTTTGGATATAAATTTAAAAGAAATTAAATAAGACTGAGCAGCAGGCGGGTAAGAAATACTTACAGCTCTGAATAAATATGAATCTATAAAAACAGGACATTAGAAGTATTAATCGAAAACGCTATTAATGTAAGGTATCAATCAAAGCCCTAGTATTGAAAAACATCAATTGAAAACACTATTACTGAAAAACATCAATCAAAATCATTGTTACCGTAAAACATCAATTGAAAACACTATTACTGAAAAGCATAATTAAAAACACTACGACTGAAAAACATCAATCAAAAACATCAGTACTGACATGCATCTGAAAACCTGTATCTGAAATAAATTCGGATGTACTTATCGATATGTTATATAATGTGATTTATAACAGGACTTATAATATTACTTCGATTTCTATAAGTGAGTTTTAAGTGAGGTGTTTTTTATGGAAGAGTTTAACCAGCTCAAAAGGAAACTTGATGAAATGAGTGTTCCGGAACTTTATGAGTATGTAAAGAAAAAATACCCTGAAAATGATGAACTCTCACTCGGGTCAAAAAAGTTAATAATCAGAAAAGTCCTTAACTTTGAAAGAAACCGTCTTAATGAACTGGAAGATGCTGGTTGCAAGGGTTAATAATTCTTAGCCCCTTTATCTGGGCGTCAGGTATCTTTAAAACTTAAACTTAAACTTAAACTTAAACTTAAACTTAAACTTAAACTTAAACTTAAACTTAAACTTAAACTTAAACTTAAACTTAAAACTTACACTTTTTCAAACATTTCCCTGGAAACTCCGCACCTCGGGCATTTCCAGGATTTAGGAAGCTCTTCAAACCCCGTATCAGGAGCTATGGACTGTGAAGAATCTCCCAGGCCAGGGTTGTAAAGATATCCACAATTGCTACATCTGTACGCTCGAATCACCGTCCTTTTTCGCTGCTTTACCCATTAATACCTGTATTTATACCTTTATTCATTGCTTTCCGAACTTTTCTTTATCCCTTTTTCCTTTTCAGGTCTGTTATTACAGGACTCAGATCCATCCCCTGAGCTGCATGGCTCGACAACCCTTCCAACAGCTAGTGTATAGGCAGCCTGCCGCATGCCGGCATTGTTTTTTTCGGCAAAGTAGAAAACCGAATGATACGCTTCTTTCATCTTTTTTTCTAGGCGCATTTCTACTTCCTTTTCGTCCCACTGTATGCTGGACTCGTTCTGGACCATTTTCAAAATAAGAAACAATGGCCCCTCCCCCGTTGCAAAGAATATCAGGGATTATGTGGACCCCGTTCGAAATGAGTAACTCTTCTGCTTCCCGGGTCGTGGGCCCATTGGCCATTTCGGCGAGAATTTTCGGTCTTACCTTTTCCGCATTTTCTATGCTTATTAAGTCCTCAAGGGCAGCCGGGATAAGGATATCCACATCAAGTTCCAGAAGCTCCTTATTGCTGAGATTTTCCGCTTCCGGATAGCCCAGCACGGAACCTGTGGAATGCTTATACCCGGAAACATCCTCAGGGTCAAGCCCTTTTCCGGAGTAAATAGCTCCTTTGCTGTCGCTTACAGCCACAACTCTGCAGCCGAAGAGTTTCTTTGCAAGGTAAGCAGCGTGGTATCCGACGTTTCCGAACCCCTGGGACAGCAACTTTTGCATCTTCAAGCTCTATCCCCAGTTTTTTTGCAGCTTCCCTTACCGCATACAGGCCGCCTTTAGCCGTTGCATCAAACCTGCCAGCAGAACCTCCCAGACTTGTGGGTTTGCCTGTAATTGCGCCGAAGACATTTTTTCCTGCGAGTTTCGAGTACTCGTCCATCATCCATGCCATAATTTGCGGGTTTGTATACATATCTGGAGCAGGTATATCCCTATCAGGGCCTATAATCTGGTAAACTCCGCGGATATATGCCCTGCTAAGGCGCTCCAGCTCCCGGTGTGAAAGCTCTTTTGGGGAACAGACAACTCCTCCCTTTGCTCCTCCCAGAGGCAGCCTGTGTAGGGCACATTTCCAGGTCATCAGGGCTGCAAGGGCGCGTATAGTCTCCATTGTTTCATGCGGATGAAAACGTATCCCTCCTTTGGCAGGTCCCAGGGCTTCGTTATACTGGACTCTGAAACCCTTGAAAACCTTTATGGAACCATCATCCATATGAATGGGCAGGGAGACGTAGAGTTCTCTCATGGGCATTTTCAGGAACGCTTCCATATCAGGAGTGAGCCTGAGCCCTGCAGAACATGTGCAAAGGTGCATTTTTACATCATCAAGAAGTTTAGAACCTGAACCCACATTTACCCCTGTAATATAAGGGATTCCCGGGATTTATAGCCCTTACAGTAAAAATCAGGACTCCGGATCAGTTTAAAAGAGCGTTTTTATAAATGTCCCGAAGGCTTTCATGAGCCTCAAGGAATTTCCCGAAAACATCAGCTTTCTCATGAGGATCGAGGGATGGTCCATATCTCCGTATTCCGTGATCGTGTTCAGGATTGACGGGGTATTCAAAGAGCCTATGAGTTCATTCAACTGTTTGTCTTCCAGCTTTCCCATATAATCATGGATTTTCATGCCTATTTCGAGTTCTTTTGCAAGCCCCTTTCTCCAGAGCCTGTCGTATTCCGAAAGCCTGTTTGCAGAGGTATCATTTTCAAGGGCTGCTTCTGCTGCGACTCTTCCTGCGATTTTTGCTGCAAAAGCCCCGGTGTAAACTCCTCCCCCGGATGTGGGTTTAGCCTGCCCTGCGGCATCGCCTGCAAGAAGGACTCCCCCCGTATATGTTTTATCCTGAGGACCTACAGGGATCCCGCCAACCACAAAGTCGAGCATGCCTCCGGAGTATCTTGCTTTTATGTGGGGGTTGGAGCGCAATAATTTTTCAAGATAATAAAGGGGGGAATTCTCACCATATCCGTTCCTGAAAGCGAGCTCGGGGTCTATTGCAAGCCCTATACGCGAGATTTTTTCATCAAGGGGAACTGTCCAGGCAAAAAAACCCGGAGCTGAAGAGCCTGGGAACAGTTCGACAAAATCACTGTCTTCCGAGGCATATGGAGCTTCTACCTGGATTCCCGGAAGCACACGAGCAGGTCTTCCAAGCCCGGCATAACTGGCTATGCGGCTTTTTACTCCGTCTGCCCCAATGACCACAGAAGCAGATACGGTTCCAGGCTTGCCGTTTTTGACTATCCGGAGTTTTACGGGAGAGCCCGTTTCTTTTTTACCACTTTCTCCTGTTGTCCCTGTACCAGTCTCAGAGTTTTCTTTTTCGAACCCTACAGCCCTTGTTTTTAGGGAGAGCTCAACGCCTTCTTCCACAGCCATTACTGCAAGGGCGCGGTCAAAATTTTTTCGGGAAACAACATATGCCCTTGTATGCTTTCCATCAACAGGCAGGCACTGACCTTCAGGAGCGTAAACAAAAGCCCCACGCACGGAATTGAATACAAATTCGTCCGAGGGCTTGAGGTCACACTCTTCAACAGCTCTGGTGCTCAGGAGCCCTGTACATCCCACAGGTGATCCTATTGAAGCGTGCTCTTCGAGAAGAAGGACTTTTGCCCCGTTCATTGCCGCATAGCGGGCAGCAGTAGAGCCCACAGGACCGGCTCCCACCACAATAACATCATATTTCATACCTTATCACATTCGTTTAAAAAGCCGCTTTTGACTAACAGAAGAGTTTCGCTGAAAGCCTTAATCCATTTTAGAAGGCTCTGGTGATTACAGGAAATTTAATATACTTATGCTTCATATAAAGCATTTAATATAACAGTTTAAATATAAGTTTTCAGATATATATTACGGCAGATCATTTTGTATAATATTCCATGCAGTTTATAATACTTCATGTACTCCATTAATTATTCCATTAATAATTCATATAGTTCAGTAGAAATCAAAGACAGTACATTTTTAAAATATTTACAGATTTTCTTCTATTAAATATTGCTTTCTCTCAAAATATTGATATATTGATAAACTCATCCTTGCAGAAAACTGAACGATAAGATACTTAACCGTTTCTTCGAACTACCTTTGAACTACCGGTCAGGGCTTCCATGCATCAGAAAAAAGAAAAAAACCAGACTTCCGGCTCACAAAAACAAAAAAGAAATAATCCGGGCAAAAACAGCCCGAAAAAAAACAGTCAGGACAGAAACAGCCCGCACACCCGTGAAAAAGGGGCAGGAAACAGGCCACGGGATTTAAGGGATTTTAAAGAGAAACCCTCCGAAAAAAAGAATTCAGGCTCTCAAAAATGGCATGATACGGATGTTTCAAAGAAAAAATCCTCTCCGCGCTTCGAATATGAAGACGATTACATATTCTGGTGCAGGAAATGCAACCTGCCCCTCATAGGGGAAGAATGTGGCATCTGCGGCAGTAAAGGTGAGATACTTCATCTTTCCCAGCCTGCCGATGTAAGGTTCTGCTCCCCTTATGAACATGAAGTCCTGGCAGGGCAGCTGATTTCATCATTTGGCTGCAACCCTATTAAAGGCAGGCTTGTGCTTCTGAATAAAATCCCTGGAGAAGACAAAACAGATGAGGTCATTGTGGATGGTTTCATTTTCGGAGTTCTCAGTTTCGAACTATCCAGAATGGATTACCGGTTTGAGCCTTCTCTCCATGGAGCAAAAATCCTCCTCAAATATGCAGAGGGCAAAAAAGTCAAAATTAGAAAAACAAACCGACATATCAATGGAAAAAACATCCCTATTGAGCTTATTGACTCTTTTGCTGGTGATATAAAAGCAGGGGATTTTGTCCTTGTGACCGCGGGCAGCCTTAGCGGTTACGGGGTTTCTTACATTAGTGGAGCTGAATTTTCAGCCCTGAAGGGCTTTTCAGAGCCCGCTCAATCCGAAAGCGAAGCAAAAATTCTCAGAGTCAGAAAGGTTGACAGCAGTGAGGTTTCCCTGCACCCCGAAAACCCGGATTTAGGGACATGCATAGAAGCTAACAGAAAACATTTGCAGGCTCTGGGGAAAAATGCCATCAACACCATCCGCGGGATTGTTTCAAGGAATGAGTACAGGGATTTACCGGTCTATGTGTCTTTCAGCGGGGGAAAAGACAGCCTCGTTGTGCTTGACCTTGCAAAGGCTGCCCTCAAACAGAGAGAGTTTAAGGCTTTTTTCCTGAATACAGGGATAGAATTTCCGGAAACTGTGGATTTCGCCCGGACTTTCTGCAGGGAGATGAAAGTCCCGCTTGAAGAAATGAACTCGGGATCTGCTTTCTGGGAGCAGGTAGATAAATTCGGGCCTCCTGCAAAGGACTTCCGCTGGTGCTGCAAGGTCTGCAAACTGGCTTCGGCAGGAGACCTGGAAACAGAAAAAGGAAACTGCTCCCTTCAGGAAAAGAAAACTTCAAATGCGGTAGCTTACCTGACAGTAGACGGAAAACGGAAACACGAATCTTTCTCAAGGGCGAGGATTGCAGCAAGTGAGACAAATCCCTTCGTCCCTGCACAGCTAAATATTTTCCCCATCCGGGACTGGCGTGCACTTGAAGTCTGGCTTTACATCCACTGGAGGGGGCTCTCATATAATCCGCTCTATGACCTGGGCTTTGAAAGGGTCGGTTGCTGGCTCTGCCCATCTGCCCTTGCTGCCGAATATGCCAGGGTGGAAGAACTGCACCCTGAAATGCATGCCAGATGGAACGCTTTTCTGCTTGAGTGGGCGAAAACACGCGGGCTTTCAAAAGAGTTCATAGAACATGGTTTCTGGCGCTGGAAAGAATTGCCTCCGAAAATGCTCAGGCTGGCAGAAGAGCTCGGGATCTCTGTCCTTGCGAAAGAAAAAGCCGAAGGCTTTGAAATCGAAGTCGTTTCAGGGATCTCTCCCTGCAAAGCCGGAGGTTTTTCCGTAGAAGCAGGGGTTAAAGGCATAAAGGAAAAAGAAGTCGCAGATTTCATTAACGTTCTCGGGAAGACTGTTTATGCGGAAGAGCTGGGCATGGTACTGGTAAAAACCGGAACCGGGACTGTGAAGTTTTTCTCTAATGGAAACCTGATTGTAAGCTCGGAAACGAAAGAAAAGGCTGTCCAGCTTTTTAAGGAAACTGCAAAACAGCTAGTGAGGCTTTCCCGCTGCACTGGCTGCGGAATCTGTGAAAAAGCCTGCCCTGTCGGGGCGGTTTCTATAAAAGAAGGGAAGCCACTTGTAAGTGAAGCCTGCATAAGGTGCGGAAAGTGCATGGAATCCTGTGTGGTAACCAGGTATTTCGACAAAATTGTTCCCGACCTTGATGAAAAGCTAAAGGTTTGAATTGAAACACATGAGAACTGAAAGTTCTGGCGGTTCGGACAACCGGGAGATATTATTGTTGGATGGTGGCGTAAAATCTATTATACTGAATGATCGGCGTAAAACCTCTCATTTTTCAATACAATTTTTCTACTTTACTTTTTCTGGAGGTAGCTAACGCAGATTTATTCGAAGAATTCTTTTTTCATCCGTTTGACTGCTATTCTTTTTGGCATTTGACGAACTGATTTCCATTTTCCGCCTGGTTTTTTCTTATTTTCAAATTATTTAATTGAGTCTTCTGACATTTTTACAATTTCATCAAGCTTGAATTTCTGCGCGACTACTAAAATATTTTCTAAATTCATTTCTGGATTTCCTCGATGACGATATTTTTAGTTTGTTGATACTAAAAGATACAGAATTTGTTATAGTCTTGGCGTTTCTGCGCCAGCTTCCCTTAGACTTTTATAAGCTATCAGCCCTTTTTACGAAGTCTCCAGTCTCTATCTCACTGTGAAGTTCTCCAAAGGATGCTCCAACAACTTATGGGCTTGTACAGTAACAATTCGATTGATTAAATTATCTCAGGCAAACGACCTGAAACAAATGGATTCTATGCAACTGGATTCTATGCAACTAAGGTTTAAAAGAAATATTTAAAAGTTGCAGGCGTGTATTGAATATGAATATTTTCTAAATGAAAAATAAAGGACAAGATTACTCATGCGACAACTGAATTCGCTTTATATTCTCACCTTGATCCTGCTTCTTGCAGCTCCAGATATCGCAGCTGCTTCATTTATATCAGAAGCTGCTGAAATTCCGTACCAGATAAATAATTCGGACCGCATAATAATCGGCACGGTAACAGAAATTGATTCTCATTACAATTACTCGATTATTACAGTTAAAGTTGAGGAATGGCTTTACAATCCTCTGCCCACTGAAGTAATAAAAATAAGAACCGAAGTCGGTACAAATGTTTCGACCGAAACTGAAGCCGATTTTAATCTGAAAGAATCGTCACTCTTGATGCTAAAGGATGAAAATCTCGACGAACTGCTTTTCCGTGTCGCCATTGGTGACCCAGGAAAACATCCTGTTTCAGATAGAGATGCAGTAATCGAGGAGTTGAAAACTCAAGGTAAGTGGGAGGAAGAAAATCAAACAGTGGATAAAACAAAAGATACTGAAATATCAGGTAACAGAGAAGGAGCTGGTGAGCAGGAAGAAGGATCCAACACTACTAAGGAATCAAAAACTACTCCATTTGTAAGTCCGGTTTGGGCGTTTGCAGGGATATTGGGTGCAATAACATATGCGAGGAGGAAGTAAATGCAAGGAGGAAGTAAATGCAAGGAGGAAGTAAATGCAAAGAGGAAGTAAATTTTTTTCTTTTCTTTGGAAATCTATAGAACAAGAATCGATGAATATTTTTGAAAATTATCCTAAATCCAAATATTCTATAATGGAACAAACAGTTTTTGGATACAGATAAAAAACGCACATGAAATTCTTCGAATAACAGGCCCAAAAAATGAAAGTATCTGGAAGTACTTTCATGCAAAATAAATAAATAAATGTAACTATTCAGGTAGAGCCTTTGAAAGGCTACAATTTTTCCTCTTTTCGAGGAAAAATTGCATATAAATTGAATCCTATTTCCTTTCGTTATTATGCTTACACGTGAAGAGATTCTTATCATTTATGACGCTGGTCCTGAAGCTGTAATTTCTGTAATCCAGAGGCTTGAGACTATCATAGAAGAACAATCTATTCGTATTGCTGAACTCGAAGAACGTGTAAAGGTATTAGAATCTCGTTTAAACCAAAACAGTCGTAACAGCAGTCGCCCTCCTTCTACTGATTTTTTTATCAAGGAGAAACCTAACCCCAAGAGTCTCCGTAAAAAGAGTGGCAAAAAACCTGGAGGTCAAGATGGTCATCCAGGAACAACTCTTGAAATGGTTGATCATCCTGAGTAGGTAATAGAACATTCTTTGAGTTGCTGCAAAGAATGTGGCCATACTCTTGAGAATGTTGAAGTTGAAGCCTATGAGAAAAGACAGGTCTTTGATATTCCTCCTGTAAATCTGATTGTTACAGAACACAAAAGTCAGATAAAGACCTGCCCTTACTGTGGAAAAATAAATAAAGCTGTTTTTCCTGAATCAGTTAAATATCCAGTTCAGTATGGTCCAAATATTTTAGCTTCAGCTATTTACTGTAAAAATCACCATTTTATCCCCTATGAAAGAATTTCCGAATTTTTTGAGGACATAATGGGAATAAAAATCTGTCCTGCTACGATAATTAGAGCAGAAAAAGAATGTTTCCAGAATTTAGAGTGTTTTGAAAACATTATTCGAGAGAAATTAATGATTTCTCATGTTGTCCATTTTGATGAAACTGGTATGAAGATCGAAGGAAAACGACACTGGCTTCATGTAGCTTCTAATGAGAAATACACCTGTTATTTACCTCACTCAAAAAGAGGAGCAGAAGCAATAGACGCTATGGGTATTCTTCCGGAGTTTAAGGGAGTAGCAGTTCACGACGGATGGAAACCTTACAACGTTTATGACTGTGATCATGCTCTCTGTAATGCTCATTTACAGAGAGAACTTACTGGAATTGAAGAGAACTATAAACAGCAGTGGGCTAAAGAAATGAATGAATTGCTCACTGAGATGAAAAAGTATACCGACGAATGCAAGGATCAAGTCAAAGAACTGGATTTTGAGCAAATTAAAGCATTGGAAGAAAGGTTCGATGCTATCATAATTAAAGGAATTGAAGAAAATCCACAATCTCTAAATCCTGAAAAGAAAGGAAAACGTGGAAAAAATCCAAAAACAAAAGCAAGGAATCTGCTAGATAGGTTTATAGAACACAAAGAAAATATTCTGAGATTCCTGACAGATTTGAAAGTTCCGTTTGAGAATAATCAAGCAGAAAGAGATATCAGGATGATGAAATTACAGCAGAAAATATCAGGAACTTTCAGAACTATACAAGGAGCGGAAGCTTTCTGCAGAATTAGAGCTTACATCTCTACAATTAGAAAGAACGGATTACCTGTTTTGGAGGGTATTATAGCGGCGCTCAAGAGAGCGCCGTTAACTATACCCTGAATAGTTACAAATAAATAAATAAATAAATAGTTAAATAGATGAATAAAAATTCTGGCTGTCCTGAAAAGGTCTGAATTCATAGTTATTAAACATTTCTGTGATATTTTTAAATAGTTTCTAATTATATTTCCATATTGTAACTGTTATCTTGCCCTGCCCTTTAAGACAGGACACCCTGGATACTTCCCGGTAATGCCTGATATTCTCTGCCGATTACAGGGCCTGAATCCGGAATAACTGGCTAAGCTTCTAGACAATGACCCGTTGTCCTGTTTGAATTTAACTTTGAGCTTAATAACACTTTATTCAGCTTTGTTCAGTCAAACTCAAGTCACCGTTTACTGTCATCAATTTAACTCTGAAATAATTTATTATATTTCATATTAAATTACTATCATCCACTCATATAATGGAACCGAAGAATGAGATTTAACTACCCACCTGACGGAGTCAGCCAGATTATTGCCAGCCGATGGAAAATAGGAGCAACTATTGCATTAGCTGTGCTTCTGTTCTTTGCTTTACTTATTCTGCTACCCCTGGCAGATGGAATAGTGCTGGGACTGGTCTTTGCTTATATTGCCAGGCCTATCCAGGTGAAGTTTGGTAAGTATAGAAAAATAGGAGCTCTGGTCGCAAGCCTCTGTATTTTCGTCCCTATAATATTCATTATAGGGGCAGGAATTGTTGAGATCCTTAACCAGTTCTCCTGGTTTATTGAAAACCAGGCTTCAGTTATGAATGGAATTCTGGAGTTCATACATTCACTTCAAATCCCGGATGCTTATGTCGAAAGGTTAAATAATGCAATCTGGAACCTTTTTACGTCTCTTCTCCCTGCTTTCGGCAGCATAGGACTGATCGCATATGCCCAGAGCATAGGACTTTTCGTAATTAACTTCTTAATTTCGATATTCTTCTGTTATTTCCTGCTCGCCGATGGGGACAGGCTTTACTGTGCTTTTCTCGGCGTAATTCCCGGAGACTATCAACCTGTTGTAAACCGTTATGCTGCTCATCTGGACCTTATCCTGAAAGGGGTTTTTATAGGAAATGCCTATTCCGCCCTGATAGTCAGCGTGACTTCGGTTTTCGTCTTTTACGCTTTCGGATTTACCCATGTGCTTGCCCTTGCAACCCTGATTTTCATAGCCTCGGTTATCCCTCTTTTTGCCGGATACATGGTGCTTGTGCCCCTGGCTATAGTGCGTTATTTTGACCAGGGAGTTGAAAGTGCATCACTTTTCTTTATTGTTTCTTCCCTTGTAATCTATGGTCCTCCTGAGCTTATTCTCAGGCCCTACCTGACCAGCCTGAAATCAAAGATCCATCCGATGCTGCTTATGCTCGCCTTCCTTGGAGGGGCATTCGTGGGAGGGATTGCAGGTTTTTTTGCAGCCCCAATCCTTCTGGGAGCGCTCGTTGCAGCTTACAGGGTCTATCAGGAGCAAATCCACCCGGAAATGGTTGCCCGGGCTGACCCTGACCTATGGAATCCAGCAGAATCATGCAGGACTGATTGAAAAATAGTCATCAATGAAACGAAAGGGATTGTTTTATATCATTGCAGGATGTTAGGACTGTCATATATTCTTCTTTGCTTCCTTTAATCAGGATCTACTGACAGGTACAGACCTCAAACAGCCTTAAAATCAGGTCATAATGTTAAACCCCGGTACTGGGTTACAGTACGGTGTATAATACTGGGTTATTAATACTGTTTGATTCTCTGTTTGACCAGAAACCGAGGTTAATTCGGAATCCATATTCGGCTTAGAAAACACAGGTGATAGAATGCAGTTATTGCTCATTCACTCTGATTATATTGAATACGAAACCAAAAAACAAACTCCAGTTGCTGAAAAAATTGAAGAGTCTCTAAAGTCGGGAAGGCTTGAGGAAGCCCTCACCGCTTTTACGGCTGTGGAAAGTGTAGATGAAGCCAATCCAGAAGAAGCTATAGAAAAGGCTGTCTCTGAAATTGAAAAAGTTGCAGCCCAGGTCAAAACAAACCGCATAATGCTTTATCCTTACGCCCACCTGAGTTCTGACCTTTCCTCTCCGAAAGTTGCAGTTCAGGTTTTAAAAGGTATGGAAACAGCTCTCTCGGCTAAATACGAGGTAAAAAGAGCTCCTTTCGGATGGTACAAAGCTTTTACCGTAAGCTGCAAAGGACATCCTCTCTCCGAACTTTCCAGAAGCATCCGCCCCGAGGGGACAGCAAAACCATCGTGTAAAGTTATGGCAGTCGAGGAAAAAGAAGAAGTCGTTTCCGAAGCCCTGAAAGCTGAAGGCACTGCAAGGTCTTACTGGCGCATCCTGACTCCGGATGGAGAACTTCACGAAGTCGAAAACTTTGATCTGACACCCTACCCCAAACTTCAGCAGTTTGTGAATTACGAAATTTCCAAGAGCAGGGCAGTTGAGCGTGCCCCTCCTCATGTTGAACTCATGCGCAGGCTCGAGCTTGCAGACTATGAACCCGGGTCAGACTCAGGGAACATGCGCTATTATCCCAAAGGAAGGCTTGTCAAGTCCCTCATTGAAAACTACGTGCTTGATGTCGCAACCGAATTCGGGGCAATGGAAGTTGAAACCCCCCTGATGTACGACATGAACCACCCGACCCTCAAGAAATATCTTGACAGGTTCCCGGCAAGGCAGTACTCGATCGAGTCTGACAAGAGACATATGTTCCTGCGCTTTGCAGCCTGTTTCGGGCAGTTCCTTATGAACCACGACATGACGATCTCCTACAAGAACCTGCCTCTCAGGATGATCGAAATGACCCGCTACAGCTTCAGAAAAGAACAGCGCGGAGAACTCGTGGGCTTGAGGAGACTCAGGGCTTTTACAATGCCTGATATGCACACTCTCTGTGAGGACATGGACCAGGCTGTAAACCAGTTCAAGGAACAGTATGACCTCTGCATCAGCGTGCTTGAAAACGTGGGGATCCATATTAACGATTATGAAGTTGCCATCCGCTTCACCAGGGACTTTTACGAGGCAAACAAAGACCTTGTGGTCAACATGGCAAAAACCGTTAACAAGCCTGTGCTTGTGGAGATGTGGGACACCAGGTTCTTCTACTTCGTGCTCAAATTCGAGTTTAACTTCGTGGACGCCCTTGCCAAGGCGAGCGCACTTTCTACTGTCCAGATTGATGTGGAAAATGCCGAAAGGTACGATATCTCCTATGTCAATGCTGACGGCAAGCTGGAAAGGCCGACCGTACTCCACTGCTCCCCAAGCGGCGCAATCGAGCGCTGCATTTATGCCCTCCTTGAAAAAGCTGCAATGGAAACCGAAGAGGGAAAGGTCCCGATGCTGCCTGTCTGGCTTTCTCCAACTCAGGTAAGGATTGTGCCGATTTCCGAGAAGCACATTGCCTTTGCCGAAGATGTTGCAAAGAAACTGGACTTCAGGGTCGATGTTGATGACCGCGACCTGTCCATAGGAAAGAAGATCAGGGAAGCCGGCAGGGAATGGGTGCCTTATGTTGTGGTAATAGGAGATAAGGAAATGGAAGAAGGCACTATTAACGTAACCATCCGTGAGGAGTCCGAACAGGAAAAGCCGAAGAAAGTGCAGATGACTCCGGAAGAGCTCAATGCCCGCATAAAAGAAGAGACTTCCGGCAAACCTTACAGGAAACTGCCGCTTGCAAAATACCTTTCCGCAAGGCCAAAGTTCCTCTAAAGAATTGAGTTAAGGTTTTCCTTCCTTTCAGGGAGTATGGAAAATTCAAAGGGCGCCCTCTTTAATGGGCTTTCCTTTAACTTTTCCTTTAAATCTTTAAAGCATTTACTTTCAAAACAGTTATATTTTTATGGTTACGTTATATATTTATGGTTACTATGGTTTACAGGCATAATTCCAGAACTATATATAATAATAACTCTTATACCGCCGTAATTCTTATATTGCCGTAGTTATTTATTATTGAAAAGGGATTCCTTTTAATTCAAAGAACTTCGGACATACTCTTTTCGGTTTCAGAACGAATTTCTATTTCAGGACGAAAGGGGACGGTCCGGATTTAGTCCAGATTTCTTGACTGAAGATTTTTATTTGTTATTTTGCAGTGAGGGGAATTAATTCTCAGAATCTTTCCAGTTGCATGCACTGTTTCCTGTGCATGGAGCATGCAGTTTTCCGGAAAACTCTTTGAAAGGTAGCTTTCTGGTTTTAGAAAATATTCAAAATCTCAAAAGTTAAAATTATAAGGACCGCGTACTGATGACAATTTCAAATGAAGCCGCAGCCGGCATGGAAACAGTCGAGCTAGAGCCCTTGAGGGAAGATAAGAAAAGGATCTTTAAGGATATTCTGGGGTATTTCGAAACCCATCAGAGAGGCTATATCAAAGTTCCAACGGGTTGGGGCAAGACTTTTCTTGCAAAACACATAATGAGAAAATACTACGAGGACGGAAAGATTGTACTTTTCCTGATTTCTAAAAACAATCCTCTCCTGAGCCAGACTTATTACGACAGGAAAAGAGAGAAGCCTCTTTTTCCCAGTAGTGCGCTCCTCTCCTCCGAACATAAAATCTCAAGAAAAGAGATTGCAGAAGCTCTAAAAAAATCCGCAAAGGAGAAAGAGGGGTTTGTGCTCTTTGCTTCTTTGCAGACACTGCTCGGGAAACAGGCGTCTGAAATAAAAGAATTGCTTCTCGAATACGCCGACCTTGCAATAGTGGACGAGATCCACAATTTCATCAACAACAGAGGAAATAGTTTTCTCAACGAGCTGGGAGAACGGACCAGAATCATGGGGATGACTGCAACTCCTTTCCAGGGTGTTGTAGGAAATGTCAAGTTCGTGGACGAGATTGCCGGGGACATGAGGGAGGTTTATACAAAGACCCTGCCCGAATGTATCCTTGATAATGAGCTTGCACCTCTAAAGTATACCATTGCAGAAAGCTCGGAAGATATCTTTGAGATATTCGATTTTGAAAAAGGGCTGGACGAGCTTGATAAACAGGATCTTTTCCTTGACTGCAGTACGGCTGACAAATTAAAAAAGGTAATTAAAAGGACACAGCTTGCAAAAGATGTCTACGACTCGATGATAAAACAGAAGAACTCAAAGACCCTTATTTTCTGTGCCCCTGTCCGAAAGAAGGTCTACGGTGCCGGAGCTGAAGGGGAAGAAATAAATGCTTTTCACGCAAAAATTACCGCTTCGGTCTTTAACGAAGAAATCCCGGTCCAGAAGCTTGAAAAGGACCCTGACCCTGTTTTACCTCTTGATTTTGATAATTATACCCCTGAAGGGGAATTTAAAAACACAGCTTTTATAACATCGGAACTGCCAAAGGATGAACAGAATTCCCTTTTAGCAGCTTTCAGGGATGCTGAAAAGCCCCCCTACATTTTATGTACGGTGGGAATGCTGATTGAAGGTTTTGATTTTCCGGCTCTTGAATCCCTTATCCTGCTGCGACCCACTCTTAGCATGAGGCTCTTTGAGCAGCAGGTAGGAAGGGTCACGAGGCTTTCTCCGGTTTCCGGAAAGAATAAGGGCAACATCTTTGAGATATCGGACAGCATAGACTCACTCTATCAGCGTTTCGGAGAAGGGGTTTTTAATGGGGAAAAAGTTGACCAGGTCCAGATGCTCCAGCCTGAAATCCGCCTCGAAGAACTTTTCTCTGAAGGAGACGCAGCCCGGGCAATTGAGGAAGGAAAAATAGAGATCAATAAGGTTGACTTCAGTGCTCCTGCAAAGGGAAAAGGAAAAGGTGCCCGGATACAGGAAATGCCTGTAAGGCTCCCTCCGACCGCCATAAGGTCAAAGTATTTTTCGCGCCTGCTTGCCCTTACCGAAGAAAAGGACATTGGAGCCTTTGAGCGCGAAAAGCGGGAACTCATGAGGGCTGCCCTCCGGTTCAGAGTAAGGGAACTTATGGACGCAGAAGAGCTTTCCGGACTTTCAGCCAGAATAAATAAGCTTAAACGTGAAGCCTACGAAGACCGCAGGCTGGGAGATCTTTCCAGGCAGCATAAGCCCAAGGTTTTCGGGGAAGTCGAATGGCTCCTGAAACTTCAGGCTTTGAATTCCCTCAAATATAACGGCAGAAGAATCTCTGCTCCCGAGAAAAACAAAATCCTGAGGACCCTGGGATTTGAGCCCGACATGAGGAAAATAGACAGCTACAGGTTGAAATGCCTTAAACTCGGTTCTGCCCAGAAGACCATCCCTGACCTTGTCAAAGTACTCGGTTTCGTGAGCCGCCTCTCATCTTCAGAAACCTACCAGTTCCTTGATAAAAAGAAAAAAGAACAGTGGAAGCGAGAGTTTCTGCCTGCGGTTTACTGGGGGTTCTGCTTTATCGAGGACTCTCCGGAACTGAAAGAGCTTTTCGAGTCCACGGAATGGGACAGGCGGGTCAAGAATATTATCAGGCAAAAGTAATCTGGCGCTTCCGGTTCAGTCATGGTTTTGGATTAATTTTTTAGGACCAATCGATTGATATTAATTTGAATACCCGGGGCTGGAAGTTTTAGTTTTTCTTCTGGCCTTTGAGGACTGAAATTGGCGTGCCATCCGGAGAAATACTTTCTTCAGTCCCTGAGTGCCTTTTTTAATTTCTGGCTTCCGACCGGAAGCCCTGCAAAAAAACAGAAAAATATGAAGAAAAAACCCGAGTAAAAAAAAATTGAGTGAAAACATGAAGACGAAAACAGGGTGAAAAAGAGATTCAAATTTATATATTTTTCAGGCAGAATTTGATTTGTTCATTTTCTGTTTTCTGTCACAGTTTTTTCAATAGTTTTTACTTACTGTTTTGTTCTCACTTCTTCTCTCTGGTTTTTTAGGAAAGGTATTTCTCCTTAGTCGAGAGGGACAAAAGTGGTTTGGTAGGCCTGATATGGTTGTACGGGTACTAATTGTTCTCTCAAGAGCCTTATTACTAATGGGGAAGTTTTCCATCTCTGCAGTAAGCTAGCGGTGTATCGAATGAAATTACTTAATGCAATCAAAAGCCGGAAATTTTATTGATAGGTACATGAATTTAACAATCCTGGACAATTAAGTTATACAAGAATAGCATAATTAGGTATAACTTGTCAAATCTTTCTTAATGAAAATTATAAATATTTGCTATGTGGAGAGTTATATGGATAACAAAATTATTCGTAATGTTGTTGTGTTTATTGTTGTTGTTATTCTCAGCGGGTGGATAGGTGTTCTTGTAGGCTCTGTCCTTACCGAGCAGCCCAAAGGTGATTCTCCTGGTATGGGAATATGGTTGGTAACACCTATGCTGGCTGCAATTACAATAACTATTTTTTCAAGGGGCAACTGGAATGATCTTGGTTTCAAGCCAAATTTCAAAGGAAACATAAAGTGGTATTTTATTGCAGCTCTGGTTTTTCCTGTTGTAACATCAATTGTTCTGATAATCGGAGTTATAACAGATTGGATTGACACATCAACCCTCGACCTCAGACCTTTTATTCTGGTGTTTTCCAGTACCCTGTTATTTAATTTTATTAAAAATATTTTTGATGGGACCCCTTTGTTCAGTTATCTAACTCCAAAGCTCGTCAAATTAAACTTTAATGATTGGAAGATCTATCTCACTGTTGGCAGTGTTTGGGGAATCTGGCATCTTCCATATTTTTTGGTCTTTTTACCCGAAACTGATATTCAAGCAGTGTTACCTGTCAGCCGAGCTATAATTATCATTTTTATGATTATAACAATGATACTCTGGTCGGTGATGTTCATTGAGCTTTACAGGGTAACAAAATCGATCTGGCCGGGGGTTGTATTACATATGGTAGAGGATTCACTAATAAATCCTTTAGTTATATCAGGTTTTATCAGCATTGCAGCAGGAAAAGAAATTCTTATTTCACCAATCATTGGGATTATTACTTCAATTCTTTACTTACTAATCGGATTAGGAATAAGAACTTATAGAATACAGGCAAGCCAGAAGACTGTTAATAGCGAATAACATTTGTTAATCTAATAGCGAATAACATTTGTTAATCCGATATATTGTTTTACCTGTTTGCAAATTATTTATTGGGCTCTTAATTACCACTGGACCGCTGCAAACATGATAATCATAATGCTTATTTTTGTCCCAGAGGTCTTTACTGGTCTTTAACGTATTCAAAGCTCCATAGGGGAATCCCTTCAACTTCTCCTTTCTTAAGATGCTCCAGCTCGTGAGCTGCACTGTATGCCGGCGTACCTTTCAGTTGTATGCATTTTTTCTCCAGCTCCCTGACAGTTATCTTCCTGCTTCCCGGGTTTACTTCTGCAAATATGATCCTTTTCGCCTGCAGGGCTATTATGTAAGGTCTTTCAACCAGTTCCCGCTCTTCTTTTGTCCCGCATTTTTCGAGCCTTCGGACTACTCCTTCTTGAGCCAGGACTTCGGGGTCGATAAAAAAGTATATCTTTTCCAGGGTATAGCCGGTTTTGCTTTCCTCATCATAATAGGTGATCACATCTTTTACTGCCATGCTTTTTGTTTCTTCGGTAGCATAACTCCATGAGCCGCCGGATTTCAGTGAAAGCAGAAAAGGAAGAAAGAGGTCTCCCTGGATTCCAAAACTGGAAATCATATCCCTTTCCAGGGCTGAAAATCTGAAGATAGCCCTGATTTCTTCGGCATCCATGTTCTCATCCATTTATTAAGAGTTCTAATGCTGAAGTCTATTTAATTTTTGCCCGTACAGAAAAATCAATGAAACTTTACAGATAAAGGCTCATATTATTACTGATCGGAATCTATCGCTGACCATCTATTGCTGACCGGAATTGCTTCATAGCTTGGGGGATTTGCAGGTTCTTTGAGACCCTGCTTAAAGACCAGAAATATAATCGAAAATGTAATTGAGAATGTAATCGAAAATGTAATTGAAAGAATTCGAATAAAATATATCCTTTCCTTATGGATAAGTGAGATAATGGATAAAAGACATTTTTATATATTAAATAATAAAATTCGTATTCCTGCCATCCTGTGGGGAAAACAGAGTGAAAAGCTGTTAATTGAAGTCCATGGCAACCTTTCCAGTAAAGAGGATACCGTAATTTCCATGATGGCACAGAAAGCCGTTGAAAAAGGTTACCAGGCACTGAGCTTTGACCTGCCCATGCACGGTGAGCGTGTGGATGAGGAATATGCCTGTATTCCAGAAAATTGCGTAAGTGATCTGGCTGCTATTTACGAATATGCAAAGTCACTTGCATCTGACATTCACCTGTTTGCGTGCAGCATGGGGGCTTATTTCAGTCTTCTTGCCTATCACGACCTGAACATAAAGCAGAGTTTGTTTCTCTCGCCTATCGTCGATATGGAACGTATCATAAGCAAGATGATGGAAAGTTTCCAGGTAAGTGAAGAAAGATTGAAAGCAGAACATGAAATCCGATTGCCGAACGGGCAGGTGCTGGAATGGAACTATTATTGCTACGTGAGAGAAAACCCGATTCGTTTTGAATGGAAAGTACCAACTGCTATTCTGTATGGTTCTGACGATAAACTGACAGAATTGGACGAGATTTCAATATTTGCAGACAGGTATCAATCAAAGGTTAAGGTCTTGGAACACGGGGAACATTACTTCCATACTGAAGAGCAATTGAAGGTATTTGATAAATGGGCAGATGAAAATCTGCTGTAAAACTTGATAGATACTGCAATAGAGAAGTATCCAGCCTGTTATTCTGTGCCCATGCAATGGTCGCATGACTCAGGCTTCACAGACAGAGAAAAGATCACCGTTTAAGCTGGTGCGACTCATCCCGGATCCTTTTTTGGTGACGATTCTCTAGCTTTCAGGTTTTGATCGGCAACTCAAAAATAAGAGACTTATAAGTTTTTTTGAGCTCTGGCATTACTCATCAAATTATTCAGTGATGCATAAAAAAGAATGCTTTTGATGGGCTTCAAATCTCTTCAAAATCAATAAACGCTGATTATTCTCTTCTTCAAAGACATATATTGCGGAAGCAGTCCAGTTAAAAAAGACTTGATCTAAATTTAAATTTTGTCAGCAAGTATGATACAATAAGAGTCTGCTCTTCAGGTTTACTTTAAAGCCTGACAAGCTGAAACATGTCTGGCAAAACCTGCAATATTTAGGTGACATTTGCATTCATATCTCATTGAGAGGGTTATTTTTGTAAGCTTTTTTTGCCTGGATCACATTCTCCTCCTAGATTTTAGGATGTGGGTTTCAAATCATAAGATATAAATAGAATTTGTTAATTAGTAGTTAGTATTCTTATAATAAGAATACTAAATATACTATTTAGGATTATTAGTATTCTTATTGTACCACAAAAGATGTGTTAATTCAGAAATACTGTGAAAACATGAACAGAACAGAACTTGTTGAAATCTTGGAGAATAAAATATGAAGAGTAATAAAAATGCATACAAACTCGCTATATGTGGAAAAGGAGGAAGTGGTAAGAGTACCATTGCAGCTCTCCTTGCAAAGGCTCTCGTAGAGAATGAAAATTCCGTTCTTGTTATCGATACCGATGAGTCGAACTTCGGTCTTCACAGGCAACTGGGAGTCGGTCTTCCTCCAGATTTCATGGAATATTTCGGCGGCAAAAGTGCTGTCCTTGAGAAAATAATGCAAGCAGCACCTGACTGGGATTCTGTCTCTTTTTTTGAGGAGAAATTAAGTTTTGCTGACATTCCTGCAGCATATATTTCGAAGAACGGGGAGGCGAAACTCCTTGCCATAGGAAAGATACACGAAGTTGGAGAAGGATGCGCCTGTTCAATGGGAATGCTGGTAAAAGAATTTATCGAAAAGTTGAGGTTGAACAATGGCGAAGTTGTCATTGTTGACACTGAAGCAGGCATCGAACATTTCGGAAGGGGTATTGAAAAGAGTGTAGATGCTGTTCTCATGGTAATTGATCCCTCTTACGAATCCCTTAAATTGTCCGAAAAGGTAGCCGATTTAAGTAGCAGCATTCGCAAACCGATATTCTTTATTCTAAACAAAGTCGACGAATCAAACGAACAGTTCATGCGAGAAACCGTAGGCAACAGGCATACAGTCATTGCAGCTGTTCCGGCAGACCCTGCTCTTTCACTTGCAGGGCTGAGGGGTGAAGAGATTATGGCAGGTCACACTGAAATTCAGCATCTCTTACAGACCCTTGCGGAGAAATGCGGATATGAAGAACATAAAAATCTGTAAAAAAGAATGTGACCCTGATCCCGCTCGTAGGGAAAACAAACAAAGGCATGGCCGAAGCAGTTTCTGGATGCATGACCCTGATTTAATATTCAACGAGCTGAAACTGAAAGACGGAGACTATTTTCTTGACATGGGCTGTGGACCGGGAGATTATTCAATTTGGGCTTCCAAAATTGTCGGGAATTCCGGGATAGTATATGCTCTGGAAAAGTGGCAGGATCTTATTGATGATCTGACAGAAAAAGTTGATCTGAAAGAATTAACGAATATCGTGGGAATAGTTTCTGATATTACCAAACCATTATCTATCGAAGAAGGCTGTATCGATGTTTATTTTATTTCCACCGTGCTGCATTCTCTTGATCTGGCTAAAGACAGTAATATGATATTCAATGAGATCCACAGAGTTTTAAAACCTGATGGGCGCCTGGCAATTATCGAATGCAAAAAAGAAGAAATGTCTTTTGGTCCGCCGCTGCACATGCGTTTATCACCTGAAGAACTGGAAAACATAATAACGAAATATGGTTTTGAAAAGATAGACCTGACAGATCTTGGTTATAATTATATGATCCAGTTCAGGAAAAACTGATAAAATTAATAGTAGCAGAAGCAGTCAAAAATAACATACTGGAAGACGACCGCATCGATCTCAATAAAGGTTTCCCAAAAAAGGCTTCCTCTCCAACCGGGATGCGAGAAGACATGTAATTTTTCGAGCCACGAAAAGTTTGAATTTTTTGTAGTTCTCGGAATCTTCGCGTCCCAGAATTCTTCTTTCTTCCAGATAAGAGGAACGCCTGCCATCACTGGCGCTGCTCTTGAAACCATTTATCCAATTATTGGCACCTGGACTCAGCCCCTGAATTTTATTTCAGGATGCCTGATGTCACCACACATCTTGTCGCGAAGGTACGGGATGAGACTCCGATCTTCACCCCATCCTCGGAGGCGTGGTCACAGGCCAGATCTCTAAGGCAAGCCGGAAAAATGCCGGGAAAATACCCAGATCAGCATGCTTGCAATCAGCATGTAGAGTAAATGCGGTAAGGAGAATAGACTATGATCTCGAACGTGATTAACTTGAATGATATATCAGACTGTAAAATGATAGGCTGTGAAATCCGGCGGGAGGAATGTAGATGCAGCAGAAATCCCTGATTATTCTGAGCCTTATTCTTCTCCTTGTGACGGCTATTACAGGATGCACACAGGCACCCATGCAGACTACTGAGGAAAAGCCCGTTACCGGCGGCGAGTACCGGATAGTAACCGACAGCCGGGGAGTTGAGGTAAAGGTGCCGGTCAACATCGAGCGGGTAGTTACCGTCTCAGATGGCCTTGTAGAGGAGGTAATGGTGGTCCTCAACGTCAATAATACTCTGGTTGGTCTTGGTTCAAAAGGCCTCCAGTACGAAGGAGATTTTACTTATCCTGATGAGAACGGCACTAATGTTACTGTGAGTGGGGGCAAACACATTGTTCTTGCCCTTTCTCCAGATGTTAAAGCTCTCCCCCTGGTAATGGACTACGGTGTGGCTATGAACTACGAGACCCTCGCCTCTGTTGAGCCCGATATTGTCATCATTCGTTTAGGGGACTCTTCGTTTCTTTCTGCAGAGGATGATAATGCGAAGAAGACAATCCAGACAATCGAATCTCTCGGAATCCCTCTTGTCGTTCTTTATAGTCCCAGTTGTTATGAAAATTCTAATCCGACAGCGATTTCGGATGAGATCCACATCATAGGACAGGTTTTTGGAAAGGAGGAAGAAGCCGATCGAATTGCTTCTTGCCTCGAGTCCAGACAGGAAATGATCAAAAAAAGGACACAGAATATTTCTGAAGAGGAAAAACCTGATGTGTTGGTATTAGGTCTCTCCCCCATGCACCGTACAGAGACATCAGTCGGCATCGCCTGGGGTCTGAAAACTACAGAGTCGTATATGATCGAGGACGTTGTCAATGCAAAAAACGCTTTACGTTCCGACCTGGGTTCCTTTGAGATTGTCAGTACCGAAAAGGTCCTGGCGATGAACCCCGATGTCATTGTAATCGGCACTGCAGCACACTATGCTCCTCCTGAGGAACTGTATGAGGCTCCGTATTACAAAAACCTTCGCGAACTCCAGGCTGTGAAAAACCACAGAGTCGTCTCTCTTCCCTACTCTCCTCGAAACAGTGCAAAGCGCCTGGAATATCCCCTCGACCTGATGGTTATCGCAAAGGCGGTATACCCTGAAAAATTCGAGGATATTGACCTTAACGAATGGATATTGTCATTTTATCAGGACGTTTATGGCATTGACCGTGATACAGCAATACAGCTTCTTTCGGCTCAGTTGATGGACTGGTGTGTGGAAACATAAACTGGAAAATCATTTATGAGGGTATTTTCGACTGAAGACATCAAAAAATTCTCTTGTTTGTAGCACATCCCTACTATAGGTTATCATTTGTTTGAAGAAACTTTTTAAAGGATTTATAAAATACATTATGCCTGTTCTCCATGAAAATCATGGAGATTGGGTACTCTCAGGCCAAATTGAGATGTAAGATTCTGTTTAATTATGAACTTTTACTCATTTCATATAATCTTTCCAGTATCTTGAACGTTTTTTCATAACATTAAGGTTTATACCGGTCTTTTCGGAATGATATGCGGCAGATTATCCTCGAGCACCACAGCAGCCTCAACATCATAGACCGCTCTGATATTATCCTGTGTCAGGACAGAAACAGGATCCCCTGCTGCGAATATCTTCCCTCCTTTGAGCATGATGATCTTATCCGTATACCTGGAAGCAAGATTGAGATCATGGATTACAAGAATAGAAAGCAGCTCCTGTTTTTCTACAAGGGCGCGGATGATATCCATCACTTCAAGCTGGTTCCTTATGTCCAGTTTGGAAGTCGGTTCATCAAGGAGGAGCACCCGGCTATTCTGGGCGAGTGCTCGTGCGATCATTACTCGCTGCTGCTGGCCGCCGGAGAGTTCCGAATTGTAACGGAGTGAAACCTGTTCAAGGTTCAGCATCTTGATAGCTCTAGCAGCAATCTCAACATCGTCCTTACTGATCCTCCAGGACGAAAACGGACGCCTGCCCATAAGCACCGTATCAAAAACAGTTGCCTGAAAGGTGGTAGATAACTCCTGGGGCACATAGCCGAAATTTCGAGCGATTTCTACCGCGTCCATGTCACGGGTCTTCTGCCCGTCAAGGCAGACCCACCCGCTCTTTGGCTTAAGAACATTATTGATGCAGCGGAGCAGCGTGCTTTTTCCGGCACCGTTCGGCCCTATTATGCCAACCACGCACGGTTTGCAAAACTCCATTGAAATCCCATGTAGCACAGGCACTGAAGCATATGAGAGCTTGACCCCGTCGATAGAGAGCCTCAACAGTACTCCCTCCCGTACATGATCAAATACACAAAGAAAGGAACACCAAGGAATGCCGTGATCACCCCTACGGGAATAACTGCAGGTGAGAGAACAGTACGTGCAATAGAGTCAGAGATTATCAGGAAAACTGCTCCCATTAGCCCGGATGAAGGGATAAGGAAACGGTTATCTCCTCCAATGATCAGCCGGCAGATATGTGGCGAGACAAGCCCGATAAACCCTATTGCTCCAACAAAACTGACAACTCCTGCAACCAGAAGTGACGAGACTGCCATGATAAGGATCCGGAACCTTTTGACATCAATTCCAAGGCTCTTTGCACTCTCGTCTCCTGCCCCTATTATATTAAGGTCCCAGGACTTCCAGATGAGTACAGGAACAAGTATTACTATAATGGGAATAACAAAACGAAAATCCTCCCATCTTGCTTTTCCGAGGTCCCCTACCATCCAGAACATTGCCCACTTTACTGCTTCCGCTTCTGCAAAATATTCTGCAAATGTCGTGAGGGCCTGGAAGAAAAACATCACAGCGATCCCGGTCAGGACCATAGCTTCTGCTGAGCCTCCTTTTTTCTCCGCAACGGCGATAATGACCGCTGCAGCTATCAGTGAGAAGAAAAAGGCGTTCCCGACAATAAGATACTTGCCTGCAAAAATTCCGGTCCCAAATACGATAGCGATCGCCGCCCCAAATCCTGCTGCTGACGCAATTCCGAGCATATACGGATCAGCAAGAGGGTTTTTCAAAGCTCCCTGCATCGCCGCTCCTGCTGTTCCGAGGGCAACCCCGGCAAAGAGTCCCATAAAAATTCGGGGAAACCGGAGTTTCCAGAGGCAGACATCCGCTACCCAGGAACTCTCTACAATATCAGGAAATATTTTGCTAAGAAGTGAGGCATACACATCCCCAAAAGAGATGTCGGCAGCCCCGGTCGCAGCTGAGATCCCGACGCTGACAATAATGAGCAGGCATAAGGCAAAGATAAAAAGGATTTTTTTATGTGTAAAGTGATAATACCTCTCTGTAATATGGCCTGTTTCTTCTGGAAATATGTTTTTTTGTAAGTCATAATCCATACGCTGTCAACCCGTTTGATCCTCTATCCTTGCTTAGTCCTCTGTCCGTTCTGGACTTTTTCGGGCGATATCAATATCTAAAGGACCTGCATCAAAGTTAATTGTCTGTGACCGTACCTACCGAAATCCTGCATTGAGTATCGAGTTTACGATAAGTCCCTTTCTAAGACTGCAATTATACCCTGAAAGAGCGCTGGGCATCATATTGAGGACGTGGATAGACGGTTTTGTGCCCTCGTCATATATCCCATCATGAAGACTTACAAAGGTTCCTCCCGGATTGAGTGCATCATAAATCTTTTTCACCATCTTATCCATGCAGTCCCTGGCAAAATTAAGTGTACAGCTGGCAAGTATCAGGTCATAACCACTGCCAAGCGGGTCGTTAAGGTAATCGCCTCCGATAGTTGTTATTCTATCCGAAAGTCCATACTCTGCTATGAACTCCCCAGTGACATTAACTACAGCCGGCTGGTCAAACACCGCACCTTCCATTGACGGATGGCGGGATAATACTGCAATTCCCACCAGCCCTGGACCTCCTCCCAGGTCAAGCATTTTCTTCATCGAAGAAAATTCCGGCAATGCTGAGATAATATCCGCTACCTTCTGAGCGGTTCCTGAACGTTCCCAGTTTGCCATTGACCGCGCGTATCTTATCCAAAACTCCTCAGAATTCATTCCTCCTTCTTCTGTAAAGGCTGGCCCATTTTTGACCCTTTCAGCTATCGTTTTTGGACTCATGGCCAGACGTTCATACTCAAATAAAATCAGGTCTCCATAGTAGGTAGGGCGGCCGGTGACCAGATATTGCTCAGCTTCTGGACTGTTCTGGTAGAACCCGTCCTTTTTTATCACAAGTTCGCAGGCAGCCAGTAAATTGAGGTATTCTGCCGTCATTTTGGCATTAAATCCGCATTTTTCAGCAAGTTCTTCTGCCCGGACAGGCTTGATTAGCTGGTCAAAGATTGCAAGCTCAACTCCCGCAACCATCGCATTTGTCTTAACGGGTGCAAGGGACATTTCATATATTCTGGTTAGTGGGACTATAATTTCCGGAAATTCTTTCATAGTTGTCACTCTCCTGTCTGTTAAAAATGCAGTTAAGCCGGATAGGCAAATAGTCCGGCATTAGAAAGGTTATAGTCAGCTTTTATGAACCTATCCAGATATTCCTGATGAAGGGCCTCGGGGTCGAGATCAGGAAACTCTTCAGGATAGAACCACTTGGCCATGTAAGCTATAGCAATGATATTTCTTGGGGTGGAAAGCAATTCATTATGAAGCAGGTATACTTTTTTGTTTTTTACAGCGTCAGTGTGTGCAAAGACGTCCTGCCGCATGATTTCTTCCTGAATTTCTTTACCACTCTCAGAAGCCAGTTCCGAATCATTGACAGCATATCCGAATGTGTCAGGGTAATGCTGGTCCCAGCACATAACTACAATGGCATCGATGTCCTGTTCAAGAACCCATTCTTTATCGACATCTCCATAAGCAAAAGGCAGATCTCCTGCAATGTTTTTTCCACCGGCAGCGTTAAAGAACTCGTTTCCACCGGGCATTTCTTTCCCATAGGTTTTTATTTGTTCAGGAGTGTCGGAAAAAGCCTTATAAAACACATTCAGGCGGTCTTCCTGGGTTATCCGCGAAGTTTTAGTTACTATAGGATCATAAATTCCGCTGTAAAACTCGATATATTCCTGAGCTTCTTCCTCTTTCCCGGTAACCATTCCGATTATCTTAATAGTATCACAGAATGAGTCAGGATTTAGTGTATCAACGAAAACAACCGGTATGTCAGGTTCAAGCGCATTGATTATTTCTTCAGTAGTGCCATACCATTCGAATTTTGGCAGGATTAGAATATCTGGCTGGGTTTCTATAGTTTTTTCATAGTTGATATCCATAGGATTTCTGACCGGACATATTGCAGGAATTTTATCCAGAATCGGATAAAACTTCTCATCAGATATGTACCCGTCTCTTGCTACAACTCGATCCCAGGCTCCGACAGCTTTGAGGACTTCAGCAACCGAGTAATGTGTATATGCAATTCTTTCGGCGGGTTTATCAAGAGTCACTTCTCTACCAAGGGCATCAATAATTATTATCTTAGTATCTGTAGCTGTTGTGTTTGTTTTCTGTTCAGTTGCGGTTGAGAAGACTACAAAGAGTAATATTAGAAGCAAAGCACCAAATCCAATACCTAATTTCTTTATATGTGTTATATTTCCTACCTCCAGTTTTTGTATTTACTTTTGTCTTTATTTTGTATCCAGGGATGATTTTCGTTCTAGAGAATTGAGAATTTAGTTTATTTTTATTAACATGAAATAATACAAAATTACTTGAATTCAACTTTATTTTACTAAAAATCAAATTAACTTTGTTTGAAATAATGATCAAATGCCTATAAAAAGATTTGTATTCTAACTATAAGAATAAAGATTAAATTGATAAAACAAATTACTTTGTATTAACCTTGTGAGGTTACAGTCTGAAAGTTAAACTATGACTGTTAAAAACATGATTTTTTTACTGATTTTTGAACAGGCAGTAAATCATAATTTCTTCAAAAATTCCAATTGAAAATAGAAAGGAACCCTGTTCTAGTTTATTAAACCCTGTTCATGGTTTATTATCGAGTGAAATGTTGCATTCTGGAAAATTTTGTTTAAATAGAGGCAAAAATAAGTGAAAAGCAAACTTCCATGGTAATTGAAAAGTTTCTTCAATTTTTTCTTTCCGCTAATTTGTTTAGTACCATGAAAGTTCTATTTTTCAAGGCACATTTCGCAGGATTTTATTTTAAGGCAGCATAAGTTTGAAAATAAGCATTTTTAATGAGAGATAAATGAACTTTCCATTTTTTGGATTTTAAGTCTCATATTCCATTTAGGAATAAAGAAGATATAGTCTCATTATTTTTGTTCTCGATATCGTCTTCAGCAATGGCTGTGAAGTCATTCCTAAAGTAAATACTAGAAATTATATTTTTACCATTCCTTAATATCGGATTATGAGCTGATCTCAAAACTCAAAATTGTGTCTTTTTATTTCAAATTTTGAATTATCTGCGGGTCTACTGATTAAGAAAATAGTTTGAAAGTTCTTGCCGACATACGAAAAAATTGGTTTTGGAATGGGCCCTATAGTAATGTCTGAATTTTTAGTTTGAAATCATATTGTTTAAATGTGAACAATATTATTTATAATAGTCTGATTTAAACGATATAATTATAAACTATATGAATTCAAAGAATGCATTCTAACAAACAAATTCTGACCTACAGCCATGGAATAGTCATCCTTCTAGATATACACAAATTAATGGTATGAAATTATATGAAATCGAAAAAGCTAAAAGAAGCAGCTGAACTCCAGTTTGACCTCCTTAATCTCTTCCACAAGAATTTTGCAAAGATTTTCCATGAGATTACCTATGGCCCCTATAACCTGAACAAAAACCAGAAAAGAGCTATTATAGCCATAGGAAGAAATGAGGAAATAATCCCTTCTGTCCTTGGGGAGTATCTGGATCTTCAGAGAGGAAGTCTGACATCAATAATTGATTCCCTGGAAAAAGAGGGACTCATCTTCAGGAAAGGAGACCCTGAGGATCGCAGAAAAACTATTTTATCCCTTACCAAAGCCGGTAAAGAATACAGGAATTGGTTAAATGCAGCAATTCAGGCTAAAGTCTCAGAGATCCTTGATAGGCTGGATGAGGAAGAAATTGACAGCTATCGAGAAAGTATGGAAAATATGATAACGTTTTTTGAGAAGCTGGATGAAAGAGCTTGAGAAAACGGCCCATTAATTGGCTATTATGAAAATATAATTATAAAAAGGTTGAAGTTCAAACACTTAGAACTTGTTATCATCGCAAAATAAGTTGAAGTGAATCAACTTTGCAGGAGTTATGAAATGCGGATAACTTCTAAACTATATAAAACAATAAGTAACTCCTTAATTACATCATCCGAAACCGAAAAGTCGAGGTTTTCTCTTCTTAACAGGGATTTCTCTGAGTTCTGAACAGGGATTTCTTTGAGTTCAGAACTTCATTGCTGATTATGTAAATAGGTACTTCCCTGGAATAGACAAATATAGGCAAGTATGCTGCTTTTTATCATTTGGCCAGGCAGTAATAGAATTAATGAAGCAAAATTAATGAAACTTCACAGGCAGAGAATCAAAGAGAAGTAATAAATGCTGGCTGGTCAATATATTTGCTCTTAACGGAATTTTCCTTACAGGATTTGATACAATGGCTCATATTATTGTTGATCAGGACCTCTGCACAAAGTGCGGCATTTGCGTAAACGTATGCCCATCACATATCATCAATCCGGCTGATGAGTCCCATCTTCCACACGTGCCGGAAGAAAACATTTTGCGTTGCATGTATTGCGGGCACTGCGAGGCCTTCTGCCCCTCCCAGGCTCTTGTCCTTAACCTCTGCCCTGATGAAAAAGTCCCCCTGCCTGAAGGTGCTGGCAACATCCCTCCTGAGGATATAGCCTTCTATCTCAAGAAACGCAGGTCTATCCGGCATTTTACCAGGGAACCCGTGCCAAAGGAGAAAATTCTTGAAGTCCTGGGTATAGCCCGCTACGCAGCGTCCGGAACCAACGGCCAGCCTGTGGAGTGGATTGTTGTCCATGACCCTGAGAAAGTGAAAAAAGTAGCCGGGCTTACTATTGAATGGATGAAAACCCTGCTGAACACACCACATCCCATGAGCGGCTACGTACCTGCGCTCATTTCGGCATGGGAACAGGGATATGATGTCATTTGCCGGGATGCCCCGCATCTGCTTTTCGCCCATATTCCCGAAGAAAGTCCGATTGCATCCATTGATGCCATTATCGCACTCACGCATTTCGATATTGCCGCGCCTGCATTCGGTATCGGGACCTGCTGGGCGGGATTTGTTGGAGCTGCTTCCATGTTCTATGAGCCTCTGCAGAAAGAGCTCAATTTGCCTGCAGGAAGAAAATTTGCTTACGCAATGATGTTTGGCAACCCGCAGTATAAAGCTTATGGAATCCCCCGCAGGAAGCCGCTTCAAGTGACGTGGCATTAAGGCTTTGAAAGGTTTCTAAAAGTCTTGGCAGGATAAGGGCTGTTCAGTCCCTTTTCCTCAAATACTCAGGAGCCTGCGGAATTTTATGCATCATAGCATATGACCTGCCGGAAGGGTAGTATTCGGCACCGAGCTGAATTCTGCCTGCCGTTTTTTCATCCGTCATGTATTCGACAAATTCGAGCGCCATATCAATGCCAGCAGAAATGCCTGCAGAGGTCCAGATATTTCCGTCCCTTACAATACGTTCCTCCACCACCTCCACGTCATCCAGTTCTCGTAATCTGGGGAGTGAAGCCCAGTGAGTGGTAGCCCGTTTGTTTGTGAGCAAGCCGGCGCGGTAGAGGATAAAATGTGCCTGTGCAGACGGAAAGCACGGCTTTGCAGTTCTTAGCCTGCGAGGCAACGAATTGAATAAGAGATGGGTTATCCACCTCTTTGCGCGTGCCTTCACCGCCCGGAACAAGGAGAAAATCAAGTGGAGGGCAATCTGCAAACGTGGCGTGAGGATTTATTGACATTCCCTTGTTACAGACCACGGGTCCGGGATTTTCGGCAACCATCAGGCACTTTTCAGGCCCCTGGCCAAATTTGCTCCAGAGAGATATTATTTCCCAGGGTCCTGTAAGATCCAGTTCTTCGAGACCCGGAAAAACTAAAAATCCGAAATTCATGTTCCAAAGTTTGTGAATGTTCAGTATATATTTTTCTGTTATTCTTTCTGTTATTCTTTCTCTAATTTTTCTTCCATTTTCTTTCTCATTTTTTCTCTCATTTTTCGCCCATAAGGGAAGACCTTATTTTGCGACCGGAAACATAAAGGCAAAAAATAAAGTAGAAAACAGACAAAAAACAAAGCAGAAAAATATTTTAAAAATATTCACATTCTTGTTTTGAAAAAGAGGAAGATCATAATGAACATTTCAATCCGTCCGGAAGAAGAGAACGATTTTAAAAATGTGGAACATATGATAAGAGAAGCATTCTGGGATCTGTATCAATCAGGGTGTGTCGAACACCTTATCGCCCACAATATGAGAAAATCACCTGATTTTGTAAAGGAACTGGACTATGTTGCATGTGATGGCGACACGATCGTGGGCAATATAATCTATTCAAGGGCAAAAGTGGTCAATGACGAGAACGATGAATTCGAAGTCCTGTGCATGGGCCCTCTCGGAGTACTGTCTTCATATCAGAAAAAAGGTATTGGCTCTTTACTGATGAACAACACTATTGAAAAAGCAAGGCAACTGGGATATAAAGCTATATTCATTTTTGGCAATCCGGAATATTATAACAGGTTCGGTTTCAGAAATACCTGAGAATATAATATTCAGACATCTTCCGCTGAAAACTTCGATGCTTTCATGGCACTGGAACTCTACAGCGGAAGCCTGAAACAGGTATCCGGAAAGTTTTTCGCATCAGGTTCTTTTGAGGTCACTGAGGAAGAACTTGAGAATTTCGAAAAGGAGTTCCCTCATAAAACAAAACATGTTACAGATACCCAGTTATCTCATTGAATGTTATTCCGGATTTATTTTTTTGAATCTAACTCTTGAAGGACTGGGATAACCTGTACACTATGCATTCTTGAGAAATGGAAATACAAACACTCAGCAAAATACAATTAATTTTTGTTTGCTAACAGTAATTTTTGTAATTCTTTTAGAGATAGGACTTTATCCTTTCTTCTATGAATCATACGATGACAATTAGCACAAACACAGATTAAATCTGTTTCAGCATTTATTGGAACGGAACCTCCCCCTTCATAAAGCGGTTTTATATGATGAACTTCAATGTAATCTTTCCCTATTTCACCATATACCTTTTCAAAATCAAATCCACATCCCTGGCATACAGTTCCATGTATTCTAATAGCATTACGTCTATTTATTGAATTTCGTTCATATTGAGTAGTATAACGCATTATAATTTTACCATCTTTCCGGTTTTCTATAGAGCAACTTTTAAGCTCTTCTTCTTCAGATGGAAACTTTTTTTCATCTACTAGACCAAGCTCTTCTATTGCCTGGACTAATTCATCTCTTACCTTCCAAACAAAATGGTTACCCTCTTTGTAGTCTTCATACCACCCTTCAAATGGTACAATGAATTTTGATTCATTACCTTGAGTTCCGATTACTTCAAATCGATTAAGATACTTGATAATTCTATTAGTTAAACCAATGACGTATCCATTGTATGGAGTACCTTTCAACTCAGATGGATACTTTGCCATTATTGCTTGACTTGTAGCTCGATGATCAATTTCGTAGTACCATTTCAAAATCATATCCAAATATTTAGGTCCAAAAATTTTTGGATTCTGAAGCATTGATTTCCAGGCTTCCACAGTGATATCAATGTCTGCTTCATATCGACCATCAGAATACCTCAAGTATCGCTTTTCCATCAATAATCGCCTTTCAATTTAGAGTATACATAAGTAAAGGTACAATTACCTTTGAAACGTTAAATTTTTTGATTGCAGCGTCTCTGTCACATCCTCGTGTTTTCAATAACAATCTATAATCAGAGTTACGCTGGCGTACCCCGCTGTGAGCTACAGGGTATTCGACTGAAATAACAACCTTTTATCTGATTTGAACGTTCTTTGTTACAATTTCCCATGCATCCTGTATGACATAATAAGTAAATTAAGTTTCAAATAAAATAAAAATTGCGTGCGGAAAGTAGAAGAGTTATGATAGGGAAAAAATAGTAAAAGATAAAGTTACTTTAAGAGATCTCTAAGGAGGCAGAAGTTTTGGAAGATTGGAGGATAAAGATTTCAGTGCTCTGGCTTTTTGCATCAATTGCCTTTCTGGCTCATCAGATAATAGTGCTTATGGAACCGGGCATCATAGCACAATTAATGGCAGGAATGGCAGAAGGCCAGAAAATAAGCCCTGGTATGATATTATTTTTTGCAATCTTAATGCTGGTTCCAATGATTATGGCTTTCCTATCCCTTACCTTGAAAGATTCACTGAACCGCTGGTTAAATATCATCGTGGGCGCGGTCTTTGCTGTTCTGTGGTTTACCAGCGTAATTGAGGCTGCACAGTCTGCATACTGGGGCGGGACACTAATGACACTTTCAGCAGCCGTAGCTTCGGCACTAATCGTATGGTATGCATGGAAGCACCTCCTGGCATCATAACCAATACTAAAAGAAAATGTGATAATATACATCATGATACCTGTAATGTTGAGTAGCACATGTCAAGACACTGAAAAAGGCTAGAAATTATGATAAATCGCACTAATAACCTTAAATCGCACTAATAATCTGATTAATAATTCCACCAATAATACCTGAAAACAGGCAAAAGTTAACAGCTAAAAAACCCTGAATTTTCTTCTTACGGCCTGGTTTTTCTTTTAAAGGTTAGTTTTTCTTCCAAAGATTAATTTTTCTTCTAAAGCCCAGGTTTAATTTTCTAAAGATAAATTTCTTACCTTGAAAAATTCATTTTTTGCACGATGTACGAAATTAATCACTTTCATTTCATTTTTAAAGCCATTGGAGTCTTTAAGCCCGGAACTGGCGTCTACACCATATGGATTTACAACCCGTATAGCTTCTCCAACATTTTCCGGAGTCAAACCTCCTGCCAGGATAACTGGTCGTGACACCTCTTTAACAATTTTTCTGCTAATGCTCCAATCATGGACTAAACCTGTTGAACCCACTTTATCATTGGCTAAATCAAGAGTGTCCAGGATGAAAGCATCTACCACAGATTCGAAGGGTTTCATAGCATGAATAACCCCTGGCCCGATGACGTGAAAGTTTTTGATTATTTTTATATTAGGGAAGGTTTTTCGCAGTGATATGATACTATCAACCGTACAATCAGAATGCAACTGGACAGAAGTAACACCTGTTTCATGCACCAGACCAGAGATTTCTTCAGCGTCATCCAGTTCCGTAACCAGAACCGGTGAAATATAAGGCGGGCATTCTCTCACAATTTTTTGGGCTAGATGTTTGTCGATAAAATCGTCTGAATTATGCTTCCGTCCCACTACCAGTCCAATGGCATCAGCTCCACAGTATGCAGCCATAACAGCATCTTCGACCCTTTTAATACCACAAACTTTTATTCTCATGATTGATGATTTTCTCCTGAAAAGCCTTTGATGGTGCTCTGACAGGTCAGGCGCAAATTTATTGATTACTTTGAAAAACAACACCTTTTATATAAACCATCTGAAGTTTTATATAAATCACCTGAAGTTTTATATAAACAATCTGAAGTTAATACTTTCACACAGCTCGGCTACTCCTTTTAGCCTGATACTCATAATATATTATGAGGTTGGTTAAATGGATACATCAAAGAAATATATAAGAATGTGCTCACTTGCGAAGGAAATTCAGAAAAAATGGGTATTCCAGTCCGGGGATTTTGTTTATAATCCCGCTTTTGAAAAAGTTGAGGTTTTGCTCTATCCCGGAAATAATTCTATTAACTATATCTGGCTGCCGAGACAGGATCAGCTACAAGAGATCTGTATCGCTTTTTTTATGCATAATCTGAGAATATCGAAATTCGAAGCATCCTTAAAATTTCTGGAATGGTACTCCGGACGCCTTAGATATGCTTTCGAACACGGGCTTAAGAATGGAAATGATTTCATTGACCCGGGAGAAGAACTTCTGTTAAACCGTGCAATGATAATGATGCACTGGAGAAAATGGAACGGGGAAAACTGGGTAAAGGCTCTGGCAACGTGAGCATTAATTTGAATGCCAATGGGCTTGAGGTTAGATGTAATCTCAGCAACTCTGAAGCAAATAGAAAACATCAGGCTTAAATCCTTTCCATACCGCGAATTTATTCCCCTCCAGTCCGGCGAAGCCAGAAACCTTAAGTCCTACTGTGCCTATTTTACTTTAAAATACATTTTTATCTTTTTTAAGGTACTCTGCATCATACGAAGTAAAATGATAAGCCGTTACTCTTAATAGCTATGTTCTGGAAAGGAAAGTGTAAGGTATTGGTTTCAGGTCAAAAGTAAAAATATCAGGTTGTCTCAAAACTATACCTGATCGCACATTTGGGTCAGAAACCCGTAATCTTTATCTTTTTTACAAAACTAAATTCCAGTGTTTCCCATGTTTAGAAAATACGATCAAAAGCAGCAGTTTTTACTTCCATTAAACCTGGAAGATTTTGTTCCTGAAAATCATCTCGCCCGAGTACTAAACGACATCGTAGATGTCGTTGATATCACTGCTATTGAATCCACTTATTCTAAGGAAGGCTGCCCAGCCTATCATCCAATAATTCTTTTAAAAATATTACTTTATGGTTATCTTATAGGCATTAGAAGTTCACGTAAACTGCAACAAATGACTCAAACTGATACTGCATTTATGTATCTGGCAGCCATGCAAAAACCTGATTTTCATACTATTTGTCGATTCCGTTCAACTCACCTTGGTCCTATTAAAGAGATATTTTCCCAGGTTGTCACTTTTTGTAAAGAAATGGATATGATTGGTTCCAGTATCTCGATTGACGGAACAAAGATCAAGGCAAATGCTTCATCAAGACAAAGCAAGAGTTCGGATTCTCTCGAAAAAGAAATAGATCGGATACTAAAAGAGAGTATTGAGACAGATAAGTATGAAGATGAAATTTATGGTGACTCAACACCATATCAGATTCCAGAAGAGCTAGTTGACAAGAAGAAAAGATTAGAGAAGATTAAAAACGCTAAGAAGAAGCTTGATGAAGAAAAGCTGAAAAAAGTAAACATCACAGACAACGATGCTCGAATTATGAAACATAAAGATGGGAGCAAGAAACCTTCATACAACTGTCAGGTTGCTGTTGATGAAAAGGAACAAATTATCGTTGCAGCAGACGTTGTCAACGAAGAAAACGACCTGCATCAAGTAGAACCAATCATACAGAACGTAAAAAATACACTGGGATATAAACCAACAATCGTGCTTGCAGATGCAGGTTATTTTTCATATGAGAATCTGGAATTTTTACAGGAAGAAGGCATTGATGCTTACATTCCTGACAACTACTATAAAGCTGAAAAAGAAGGAAAAACCAGGAAGTTCAGGAAATCTCTTTTTAAATACGACGAAGAAAAAGACTGCTATTATTGTCCTGCTGCTTTTGAAATTCCCTTTTCAAGAATACAAAAGAGGAAAGGTGAGCCTGATTTAAGGTATTATGTCTGTAGCTATTGTTCTCAGTGTGTGTTGAAAAATGCATGTACTGAGAGTGGAAAAAGAACAATAACAAGAGATCCTCGAGAACATTTAATGAAGGATATGAGGGCTAAACTGAACACAGAAGAGGGTACGGAAAAGTATCAGAAAAGAATGTCTACCGTAGAACCTGTGTTTGGACAGATGAAACAGGATAGAGGGTTTAGGGAATTTCTGCTGAGGGGGAAAAGGAAAACAGGAATTGAATTTGTTATGATGTGCACTGTACACAATATAAAGAAAATAGCAGATTTCATAAAAAGACAAGGGAAAAACCTGAAAGAAATGCTGAAAATGATAGTTGGAGGAGAAAGTAAAGGATGGAATAAGGGGAGAATTCAAGCGAGAATGGCAAATACGCTATGTTGAGCTATGAAAATTTACTTTTTCTTGTTGAAATGAAATAAAAATTGAAAGGGCATTACCCAATTGTAGAATTAAAAATGGTTTTGAGACTACCTGATATGCATAGTTTTTAGGTTATACCTCATTAGCTGGTTGATATTTTATCGTTGAATAATTTTTGTTCATCTGAACCTGTTTTCTGAGCTTAACTGAGCAGGAAATTAAGTGTGCATTAAGCAGAAAGCGAGAGTAGGCCACGGATGTATGAATATCTGGAAAATATCAACTGATTATTAGAGGACCACCTAACTTTTGGAAAAGAAACACTTTATTTTGGGTCAGGCAACTCTTTAAAATTAACGGTTATGCAGTATCTCCACACTCGCATACAAAAAATTCGAGATACCCTATACACATAAAATTAGTGAGAGAAGTGAGATTCAAACTTATGAATCCCTCCGTAAATGGATTAATTTCGACTTTTATAGTTTTGAAATCGGCTGAAAAAACGCTCGAAAACTTTATAGACCTTTTTGAAGCAAAAATTTATACGAGAAAGAAGACTTATTTAAACATATCAAATTATCAAAAAGAAGATTCCCTTATCTTTATAAAAAGATTGATAATTTTCCGGCAGGTAATTTTAATCTCAAAAAAGATGATTTGAAGCCTTACCTGGCTAAATACCGGAAAATTTGTCCTGATTGAGATTATTTAATGAAGTTTATTACGATTATAAAAAGTAAAAAGCTTATAAATTTATAAAGTTTATTAGTCGTGGAGGGTGAAAAATGACAAAAAGGCAATTTGCAGTCGTCTGTAGCTTCTTATTCATAATAGCCCATATGTTCAGGCGGTGGAAACAGATGCAAAAATCCCATATTTGGAAGGGATTTTTGAGCGAATCCATGTGGGTAGAGGGCTATGGGGATCTATCGCATCTCAGGAAATTGCTTTTCTGGCTGAATTATCCGTTCTCTTATGCCAGATATTCATATGACGTTGTATGGGACCGTGTTGATAGACTGGGCAATGTATATTCGAGGACAAGGTCCACAGAAATAAGTATTGAATTCCAGAGGATTTGAACTTTCAAAGTATAATGTGGACAGTAACTCATAGAGCGAAATAAAACGAAATAAAACGAAATCGAGCGTTAAGCAAAATTAAGCAAAGGAAAGCAAAGGAAAGCAGGGAAATCAAAGGAATAATTATCGTTGTTTAAAATAGTGTAGTTTGCCTGTACCTTTTTTCCATTCCTGAACGCTCTCCCTTTTGAGAATAGTGTAAAATATCCACAAGCCTGTCAATAAAACCCGCCTGCCCTTTTCTTATCTTTTTCCTGGCAAGCTCAATATCGAACCAGCCTGCTTTATCGACTTCGGGGTATTTCCGTATTTTCCCGGAATTTTTTGGCCACTCGAGCGTAAAAGTATTACTCACGACATCAGTTACATCCAGGTCTTTTTCAAGAGCCCATGCATGAACTATCTTGCTGCCGGACTGTTTTATCTCTCCCATGTCTATAAACTCCCCATCAACCTCAAAACCTGTCTCTTCTCTAAACTCTCTTTTTGCCGTGTCCAGAGGGCTTTCATTCTTTTCCGGCAGCCCTTTAGGTATCGACCACACGCCATAATCTTTTTTTGCCCAGATTGGCCCGCCCGGGTGGACCAGCATCATCTCCAGTCGTTCGTCTCTGAACCTGAATATAAGAATGCCATTGCTGTAAACACTCATTTTCCTGCCCCCTCCGGACTTCCTCAATCTCAATCGAATAGCCAGTTAATTAAAAATCAAAATAGCTTGTTGCTGCCTTTATCCTGAAATCAGAGCTTTCCCAGATATTCCTTGCTTACTGTTTCTTAAATGCATTTTACTTTTTGTTCAATGCGTCTTAATGTTTTTTTAATGCATTTTTATTTAATGCAATTTTGTTTAACGCACTTTTCTTTAATGCAATTTTCTTTAATGAAATTTTGTTTAATGAAATTTTGTTTAATGAAATTTTGTTTAATGAAATTTTGTTTAATGAAATTTTGTTTAATGAAATTTGTTCTTTCTCTGCAAATTGATATTTTTGATTTTCATATGCATTTTCCTCTTACTCTGCAAATTTATGATTTTACTTCTCATTTATAGCCCTCGATTAACACATTTTACTCAGCAGTAGACATATATCGGCATGAGTTTCCTTTAAGCATCAAATTATTTATATCAGTACTGCACAAATATTGCAACAATATATAAAAATTTATAAGATATTTCATCTGAAATAAAATTACAATCAGCCCTATACTGATGTAATTCATATGTGAGGAGACTTTAAAAAATGGGTATACTATATAAAAAAAATAGCTTACAAATTTTAACACTACTGGTTTTTTTGCTTATCGTAATAAACGGCAGCGCATCCGCAAAATCTTCGCCTTCCGTGCTTTATGTGGATACAGAAGGCAACGGAAATTATACAACTATTCAGGATGCAGTTAATAATGCAACGTCCGGAGACACGATTATTGTCTATCCCGGGACATATACCGAAAACGTTAATGTTAATGTCTCAAACCTGAGCATTCTCTCATATTCAGGAAACCCTGAGGACACAACTGTAAAATACCTGGGTGTACTGAGCCACAACTTCAAAATAAGCGCCAGCGATGTCACAATAAGTGGTTTCAACATTGCAGGGTCATATCCTACAGGAATTTATATGAGCGGGGTCTCCGGGGTTAACATTAACGGCAACAGGTTCTCAGGAAATGGCTGCAGTGTTCAGATTCAGGGTTCGAGCAGATGCAGCCTGCTCAATAATACGGTTACGAATTCTGCAGATAAGGGGTTCTATATACAGACTTCAAGTAACTGCACCCTTGCAGGTAACACCGTTTCAAATACATCTTCTTACGGCATCTACCTGCTGTCCTCCGGCAACTGTACCCTGGATGGCAATGCAATCTCGAACGTTTTAGGAAACGGGGTCTACCTGTATAATTCCGGCAACTGCAATTTTACCGGCAATACAGTGTCAAACATAACAGGAAATACTTATGTAAGTACTTATGATAGCGGGAAAGGAATCAATCTGTATAACTCAGGCGGCTGCACTCTGGCAGGCAATACGGTTTCAGACACAGACCATTACGGTATACATCTGGATAGTTCCAGCAACTGCATTCTCACAGCTAACGCCATCTCAGATACTTTTTATGAAGGCATATGCGTGTATCAATCAAACGGCAGTACTCTGGACAGCAACACAATTTCAAATGCTACGGACGGTATCTACCTCTATTATTCCGGTGGCTGTAATCTTACCGGCAACAGGATATCAGATACTTATGACGACGGCATTTATATGTATGAGTCCAACAGCTGCACTCTTTCCGGCAACGAAATATCAGACAGCCCATACGGGCTCTATATTACCTCCTCTGATTACTGTACCCTGACCGGCAATATGGTTTCAAACACAAATTACGGCCTCAGTATGTATTATTCCACTGGAACTGTCCTGAGAAATAACACGGCAAGTTCAGGAAAATACGGATTCCGCCTCTATGATCTCGAAAACTGCACACTTGCAAACAACAATATGTCCGGGAACTGGTATAACTTCAGGCTCCACAGCGATGAGTCCGATCTGAATCACACAACCGGAAACACAATTGATACCAGCAATCTTGTAGACGGAAAACCCATTTATTATCTGGAGGGGGTTCAAAACCCATCAATAAGAACTGATGCTGGAGTTGTTTATTGCATAAACTGCGGAAATGCCAAAATTAAGGACCTTGTGCTGCAGAATAACACATATGCGATTTACCTGTATAACACGAGCTCAAATCTGCAAAACAACACTATAAATAATACCGAATTTGGAGTCAGGATTGCATATTCCCATAATGTCAATGTCTCGGACAGCAGGATTGATAATTCACTATATTCAGGAATTGAGCTTGATGAAGCAATGAATATATCAATTAACAATAATACTGTTCAAAATTCCACACAGGGGGTTTATATTTTCAGTTCCCGCAACTGCACGCTCACCGGCAATTTCATCCGGGACTCAGGCGTCAGATACCTGCTCTATAACTCTGCAAATTCGGAGATTAACTCTGTAAATTCAGAGCTTATTAAAGAAGAAGAAAATACCCCCATAAAAGAGAACAGTCCTGGAAACTCGAAGCTTTACGGGGTCCGGGGTGGCTATGGTGTTGGAATCCGTTCGGAATATTCCTGGGATCTCAGGTTTGAGAATAATATTGTTGACAACGAGGACATCGCAGGAATTTATCTTGAGGAATGCCAGAATGTCGGGTTTGTGAAAAACCTGGTACGGGATACAGGGGTTGTGGGAATTTATGCTATGGAATCTTCAGGTGTGGAGTTCATGGACAATACCGTTCAGAATGTAACCGGCATATATTTGCTGCCTTCATCTAAAAATCCCTCCTTTGTCAGCTCGCCTCTTGTCAGCGGAGGTCCCGATTTCCTGGGATACGGGATCTATTTCGCCAATTTACAGGACCTCAAACTTAAAGGCAATACTGTTAAAGACTGCTCTTCTGTATGGGGGGTGTCTCTTATCGAACCAGTAAATGCAACACTTGCAAACAACACTCTTCAAAACTGCCTGGGAGGGCTTGTTGCCATATCTGGCGAGACCGTCAGCATAAGCGGCTGTTCCGCAAACAACTGCATTTCAGGAGGAATCCTGGTTATCAATAACGAAGAAAGAGCTGGGGACGGATATACGGTCTCAGGCTGCACGGTGGAGGGAAGTTACCTTGGGCTTCTGGCTGCTGGAGAAGGCAATTTTACAGGTAATACCCTGTCAGGAAATTCTTACGGACTGGTGATTTATGATGTAAATAACAGCCTTATCTGTGACAACATAGTGACCGGGAACTGCCTTGCTGGAATTGCCTTTGACCCTGATCTGGAAGAAATTATTCCTCACACAGGTCTTTTAAGGAGCATGGAAAGTCCAGCAAGCGGAAACAACACTATTTACAATAACTACTTCAACAACGTAAATAACACCCTGTTTTGCAGCGAGGCAAACAATACCTGGAACACCAGTAAAACAGCAGGAAAAAGCATAGTCGGAGGCCCGTACCTGGGAGGCAACTACTGGGCAAACCCCAGCGGGACAGGCTTTTCCGAAAACTGCACTGATGCTGACAGGGACGGAATTGCGGATTCGTCCTGTGAAATCAAAAACGGGACATTTGACTATCTGCCCCTTACGGTTATTCCTTCCACAAAGACCACGCACAAGAGTTCCACAAACTACGTCCCATCAGGTGTAAGTCCCGGAGTAACAGGTATGGACAGTGTACAGAAAAGGGTTGTTGCAGGAACCCTAACAGGCTTCAAATTCAATAACCCTGTTTCCGACATACTGAGACTCAGTTTTACTTCACAGAAGTATTCAGGAAATGTCATTGTAAGGGTTGAAGTCTTTGGGGACGCAGGTCCGGAAGAAAAACCCGAAGGAGAAGTTTACAGGCTTATGAATATCCGGATAGGAAATGAAAGGTTCGAAAGTGAAAGTAATATCAGGGGAGCTTCCATCAACTTCAGGGTAGTGAAGAGCTGGGTCGAGGAAAACAATATTGACGTCTCCACCATAAAGATAAACAGGTTCCACAATGAGAAATGGAACCCTCTCGCTACGGAAATGAACTATGAAGATGAAGAATACTACTATTTCACTGCAGAGACGCCCGGCTTCTCCAGATATGCGATTACCGGAGAAAAACTCGGTAATGCAGTAGTTACTCCGGCTCAGGATGAAGAAAAAGAATCAGTTACAGGAGAAGAGCAGACAGCCGGGATCAGAAGGAGAACGCCAGGATTCGAAAGTATTTTTGCGGTTTTCGGCGTCCTTGCTTCGGTATTCTTTGCAAAGAAGAGACTCCTGAAATAAACAATTTATGAAATCAGGGAATATTAATTTATGTTCCCTGATTATCCTTTTTGGATTCAGATTATTCTATTTTCCCCGGATTATCCTTTTTGGATCCAGATTACTCTTTTTGTCTCTGATTATTATAATCTGGTTTCTGTTATTAATCTGGTTTCTGTTATTAATCTGGTTTCTGTTATTAATCTGGTTTCTGTTATTAATCTGGTTTCTGTTATTAATCTGGTTTCTGTTATTAATCTGGTTTCTGTTATTAATCTGGTTTCTGTTATTAATCTGGTTTCTGTTATTAATCCCATATTGGGTGGAAATCATAAAGCGGCACCTGAAACCTTCTGCTGTTTTTCCATTTTGTCAAAGAAGACATAATAAAGCACTGCGGCCACTCCATAAATGCCGCAGGTCAGAAAGAACGGAAGGGTATAATAACCGCGAGCCATCATCAGACCGCCGGCATAGGTGCTCAGGCCCACAAATGTATAGCAGCTCATCCAGACCAGGCTGTTTACTGTCGCTCTATTGTCTTCGCTGACAATCTCCATATTGAAACTGCTCATTATCGGGTTTGCCATATTCATTATAGATGTCCTCATGATGTATCCGAATGCGGCTACTGCAAGTATGGACGTGGAGGTGAAGAGCAGAAGGAAAGGAATTGAAGCAAGCTGGACCAGGGATATAACCTTCACCTTTCCGAACCCTTCAGTAAGTAAGGGGACGCATAGCAGAGTGAACATCATTACAAGCTGGGAAATGGAAAAGATAACCCCTATTTGCTCAGAACCGGCTCCGAGGACAACATCGAAGTAAACATTGAAATAAGGCAGGATCAGCCCCCAGCCCATGCCTATGAGCCCGTTTACCACAATTAATTTTCGGATAGTTCCTGACCTTAAAACTGAAAAAAGAGTAGAAAATAGAGCTGGTTTCTCTGCAAGCCCGGTCTTTTTATTTTTGATAAATACCAGAGGGAACAGGGAAAACAGGACTGCAGCTAAAGATGCATATAAAGAAAGCTGGTAAGCCTCCGGGCCTGAAGGGTCGAGGTCAAGGGAGTTAATAAAGACCTGAGGTAAAGTCCCTCCCGCAAGGTTTCCCAGCATAACTCCTATGGTGTACAGAAGGTAGTACATCGAAAACAGATGCATCCTTTCATAGCTTGTGGAGTTCTCAACCATGAACGTTGATGCTGTAACGATTTTTAGTGACGAGGATGCCCCATAGAGAATGCTGAAAAAAGCCAGAAGGAACATTGATCTTGTGGTGTACAGAACTGCAAACGAAAACAGGAGCATTAGGCATGAAAGTAACAGGGTATTTTTTCTGCCCGCCCTGTCACAGAAAGTGGCTGCCGGAATTGCAAAGAGTCCGGTGGATATGGAAACGAGTGAGAGCATAAGTCCAAGGAAGTCTTCCTTAAACCCGAGCCTGAGGATATACAGATTGAAGATTACTTCATAGATTCCCAGGCTTAAAGAGAGCATGAAAATGTATGCCAGGAACAGGGATGCGTTCCTGCTGAAGCCGTTTATCTTTGATACATACCCGTTTGCAGCATTTATGGTCATGGTCTGGAGAAACCTGCTGTTAAGTTGTCTGCTATTTAATGATTCATGCTTTTTCATGGTAGCTGCTCTGAGAGGTCTGGAACAATGGCGTGTTCACCGGATAGTGAAATTATCCTTTAATACTGTCATTCGATGTCTTTCCGCGTCCTCGGGTCAATAAGATCTCTTAATTCATCTCCAAGGTAGTTGAAAGCCAGGACCACAAGCATGATGGCAATTCCGGGAAAAACCATAATGTAGGGGGCAGACCGGATGTATGTCTTACCTTCATTGAGCATGGATCCCCATTCCGGGGTTGGAGGCTGTACCCCAAAGCCCAGGAAGCTGAGGCCTGCTGCAGACAGTATAACATATCCCATTCCTATGGTTGCCATTACTATCAGCGGAGATATTATATTCGGGATTACGTGGTGCACAATCACATGCATATCCCCCACCCCAAGCCCTTTTGAAGCTTTGATGTAATCCTGCTCTTTTACTGATATTACAGAGCTTCTTGCCAGGCGGGCATAGCCAGCCCAGTCCACAACAATAAGGGCTATGACCAGATTCGTGAACCCTGCCCCGAAAAGCCCTGCTATGCCGAGAGCGAGCAGAAGGCTTGGAAACGCCAGAAAAGCATCAACTATCCGCATAACTGCTTCATCCGCCCACCCTCCATAATATCCAGATAGACTCCCTACGGCAAGGCCAAGTGCCAGGGCAGAGCTTACTACCAGAAGCCCAACAGACAGGGATATTCTTGCGCCGAAAATGATGCGGCTCAATATACAGCGTCCCATATGGTCTGTACCCAGAGGGAACTCCCTGCAGGGCTCTTTAAGCCGAAGTTCAAGATTGGCTTTTTCGGGATCATGAGGCGCTATATACCCTGCAAAAATCGCTGCAAGTATGAAAAAAACAAGGATCCCTGCACTGAGGAAGAATCCAGGATTTTTCTTATTAATTTTTGTTTTCATATCTGATCCTCGGGTTGAGGTAAGCGTAGGATATGTCCACTGCAAAATTGACCAGCACAAATATCACAGCAATGAAGAGCACACAGCCCTGTATCATCGGGTAATCCTTGCTGAGTATGGATGAAACTATGAGATTTCCTATCCCTGGCCACGAGAAGATTGTCTCAACTATGACAGAACCGTTCAGCAGGTACCCAAAATTCAAGCCTGCAACCGTTACCACGGGGATGAGGGAGTTCTTCAAAGCGTGCCTGAAAATAACCATATGCTCAGGAACTCCTTTTGCTCTGGCTGCCCGGACGTAGTCCTGCTGAAGCACTTCGATCATGCTTGATCTCATCAGTCTCATGGTTACAGCTGCATAACCCGTCCCGAGGGTAACAGCAGGCAGGAAGAGATAAGTAATCCCTCCGTCTCCGTATCCTGACGAAGGCAGAACCTTCAGTGTAAGTGCGAAAACTATTATCAGGAGGTAAGCCTGCCAGAAATTGGGCATGGAAACGCCTGCAAGTGCAAAAAGCCTGCAGACATCATCAATAACAGTTCCCTTTTTCACGGCAGAGATGATTCCAAGAGGGAGTGCAATCACAAGGGAAACCAGCATACTGACCACTGCAAGCTTAAGGGTGACTTTGAAGCACCTGAAAATAGCCTCAGATACTCCTACACCTGTCATGTACGACTCTCCCAGGTCTCCGCGGAGAACTCTGCCCATCCAGTTAATATACTGGATATGTACAGGTTCATCAAGCCCTGTTTTAGCCCTGAACTCCTCCACGGCTTTCCGGTCAACTCCTCCCCCCGGGTTCATAATGGCGTTTTCTGCAGTATCTCCGGGAGAGATATAGATTATAGAAAAACTGATCACAGATACCAGTAAAAGGACAGGGACAAGGAGTAAAAGCCTTCGAGCTATGAATTCTATCACATGCCAGACCTCCTGTTTTTTGTGGATATACTTTATTCTGAAGCCCCGGAAAAACTCCGGGACCACCGAAACTTATTCATCTATGGATATGTCCTTGGTCAGGAAAGTGATCTCATTGGGGTACTGTTTGAACCCTGCCACTTTCTTATTTGTTCCAACAAGGGAGTTCTGGTAGAATACGAATATTTCAGGGCATTCGTCCAGTACCTGTTCCTGAACTTTGTCGTAATACTCCTTTCTTTCTGTCTGGTTCATGGTCTGCCGGCCGGCTTTTATCCATTCGTCTACCTCCGGGTTCGAGTAGCTCAATTTCTGTGCTTCAGCTCCTGTAGACTCAAAATGCTTTGAAACAAAGTAGTCAGGGTCCCCTGTAGGAGCTACTGTCCATGCATAGAGGGAAAGGTCGTAGTCTTTGTTATTCAGGTCCGTTTCCAGTGCCCCTTTATCAAGGATGGTGACGCTGGTCTTTATCCCTACAGACTCAAACTGGGCTTCAATCACCTCGGCAGCGGGTTTAAGCTGAGGCCGGCCAGTGTAGGTCTTTATATTCAGTTCGAAAGGCTTTCCATCATATTCCAGCCAGCCGTCCCCATTAATGTCCTCCAGGCCGGCTTCGGTCAGGAGACTTCTGACTTTTTGTTCGTCCCTTGAGACCATGTCTATCCTGTCGTTTATGGACCAGCTCATCATGGACCCGAAAAAGCTCTTTGCAGGAGTCCCGCCAACACCCTCAAGGGCAGTGTCCACAATTTGCTGGCGGTCAATGGCATAGTTCAGTGCCTGCCTGAATTTTACATCATTCAGAGGCTCTTTATTCATATTTACATACAGGAAGTAGGTTCTTAAGGTAGGGGTGGAGTATATTTTATATTCAGGGTTATTGTGGAGGCCGGCAATTTCGGACTGGGGGAGACCGTCAGCAATGTCCACTTCATTGCTTTCCAGCTTGAAGAGCCTGGTCATTTCATCGGTGACAAAATAGATAATGGCCCTGTCCACCCCGGCTGTACCATTCCAGTAGTTGTCGTTCTTTTTCAGGGATAGGCTCACGTCCTGGGTATAACTTTCAAATTTAAAAGGACCGGTCCCGACTGGTGCGATATTCAGATCTGTACCCGGGCTGACTATGGAAGTTACGGGGTCTGTGAGGCTTGCTATGGTGGGTGCATATGTAGAATTTGTTTTTATTGTGACTGCGCTGTCAGAGTATTTGCTTATGGACTCAATAAAGTCGTATTCTCCTTTTCTTGTATTATTATCATCAAGAACCCTGTTAAGTGAATATATAACAGCGTCTGCGTTCAGGGGCGTGCCGTCATGGAACTTTACCCCTTCCCTTATGAAAATCCTCCATTCGGTATCCGAGACCTGTTCGTATTTTGTAGCTAGTTCAGGCTGGAGGTTCATGTTTTCATCATAACTGAAAAGGGTTTCATATACTCCGGCTTCTCGCAGATACCAGCCAGTCCATTTAACTGCAGGGTCAAGAGTGCCTTCAGGACCGAAAGTAGCTGCATACCTGAGGGTGCTCTCCTGGCCTGATGGTTTTGTCTGGTTTGCAGATGCGGTTTTTTCTTCACTATCCTGGTCGATACACAGCGACCCAAGGACTGTAGCCATGACTAAAAGCATGACCATAAATGTAATTCGGTTTCTTTTACTCAAGTACATAGAATCCTCTCCACATTTTTTACTGCATTCCTGAAATGTCATTATTCCGGAGTTCCGTAATAATATCATACAGGAGGCTGAATAATGACAGCATCCGTTTTGTCTTCACATTCATCCCGATAAGATTCAGGAACACGTTTTTTAAGTGCATGATGACATGCCACCAGGTGGTTGTTTGTTAATTCTTTCAACTCTGGTTTTTCCGTAAGGCATATCTTTGATCTTGAGGGACATTCCTGATAGTAAGAACATGCAGTCTCCACAGCTTTCCCGCATCCACTGTTGTCAACCTCGACATCAGTATCTCCTACTAACAGCAGCTCTGTGTAGGGGTGAAGAGGAGACTGAAAAATATCATCTATTTTTCCGGTTTCCACGATCTTTCCGCGGTACATCACAGCTACCCTGTCGCACATGTGTTTCATCAGCTCAAGGTCGTGCGATATGAAGAGCATGGTAAGCGCGTATTCTTCCTTCAGGTCCTTCAAAAGGTTCAAAATCTGCGCCTGCACTGAGACGTCAAGGGATGCTGTCGGCTCATCGGCAACAATAAAAACAGGTTCAAGGGCAAGCACTCTTGCGATAACCACCCTCTGGTTTTGCCCCCCGCTGAGCTGGTGAGGAAAGCGGCTGACATGTTCCGGCCCCAGCCCGACCTTCCTGATAAGCTCATTGATCCTGTTTTTGACCATTTCCTCGCCGTTTCCTTTAAGTTTAAGAGGTTCGGCTATACTCTGCCCTATGGTCATCCTGGGGTCAAGGGAGGAGTCGGGGTCCTGGAATATCATCTGCATACTGGGGCGGATGCTGTTCAGGGCTTTATTGTCAAGTGCTGTCAGGTCTGTTCCGTTGAAAATGATTTTTCCTTCCGCTGGTTCGATCAGCCTCAGGATGCACTGTCCGAGAGTGGACTTTCCGCTCCCGCTTTCCCCCACCACTCCGAGGGTTTCTCCTTTTTTTATGTAAAGGGATACACCGTCAAGAGCTTTGATTCTGGTCCTGGAGATGATTCCTGAAGTAAATGTTTTCTTAAGGCCAGAAACCTCAAGCATAAAGGAAACACCTCACAAGCCTGCCGTTTTTTTCGATCATGGGGGGGTGTTCGGTTCTGCACCTGTCACTGCAATAATTACAGCGTGGGTGGAACCTGCACCCCTGCGGGGGATCGATCAAAGAAGGGCTGCTGCCTTTTATAGGCTTAAGCCCCCTGGAAGGAAGTGAGTTAAAAAACCCACCTGTATAGGGATGCAGTTGTTTTTCAAACATCAATGCTGCAGGAGAGACCTCCACCAGTTCCCCGGCATACATTACAGCAATCCTGTCGCATACTTTCTCTGCAACTCCAAGGTCATGAGTGATAATCAGCATAGTCTTTTTTTCAGAGATCTCTTTCAGAAGCTTTACTATGTTTCTTTTTACGGTTACATCGAGTCCCTTAGTGGGCTCATCAGCGATAATAAAGCGGGGCTCACTGGCAATTCCCATTGCTATTACTGCCCTCTCTTTCATCCCCCCGCTGTACTGGTGAGGATAATCCTTTACCCTTTTTTGGGGATCACCGATCCTCACTCTTTCAAGGAGCTTTTCTGCCATTTTGACAGCCAGGCTGCCTTTTACGTGTTTATGAAGCATTAATGGTTCAGCTATCTGAGAGCCTACCGTCAAAACGGGGTTAAGGGAACTTCCGGGGTTCTGGGGTATCATGCCAATTTCTTTACCCCGGAGTTTCCTCATATCTTCTTTATCAATCAGATACAGATTTTCTCCACGGTAGAGTATATCCCCTTTGAAGATCACGTCTTCCTGCAGAAGCCTGATGATAGAAAGCCCAAGAACGCTTTTTCCGCAGCCGGATTCTCCAATAAGTCCCAGAACTTCATCTTCAGCAATAGAGAGATCTACCCCATTTACCGCTCTGACCAGCCCATCGTCAGTAGGAAAATCAACGTACAAACTGGAAATAGTAAGTAAACTCAACCTGAAACACCCTTTTTAAAGTAAACTCCACGTCTATCCTGACCAGAAAACTACATTTATATACACTTTACAAAGTATCTGGCATTGGTAAATGATTTTTATACTCTGGTAGAATATCTTAAGAAATATAAACAATCGATATTAAGTAACACTTATTACCCATCAAGGTAACAATTGTTACCCTGATCGCTTTTTTCTGAATAATTTATTCTGAATATATTTTTTGAATAATTTATTCTGAATACATTTTTTGAATAATTTATTCTGAATACATTTTTTGAATAATTTATTCTGAATATGAGTTTTATTTCGATGCGCCATATTCTGTTTGACTTTCTCACTTTATAACTTATGAAAAATATATAATGGACTAAACTTTTGACATGATAATATTAAATAATAAAATTATATCGATTCTTATACATTTATTATACACTTAGAGCAGGTAAATAAAACTTCCGAAATTGTCATAAATGCTAAATCCTGCTTGTCTTTCAGGACTTCTAATAAGGGTGCTGTTACTGATCTCTGTACTGATCTCTGTACTGATCTCTGTAAGGGAGGAATGGGTTAAACACTCTGCAAAAAATGATGAAAGAAGGCAAACAGCCTTTCCGAAAAAGTCAACAGGTTCATAAAAGCAAAACCCTCAGATCCGTAAAAAGAGAAGAAAATCAAAATTTAAGAAGGTTTATAAGAAAATAATTTCAAAGTGGAAAATGAACCTGATCGCACATATTCTTAAAAACAGTCATTTATTTCAGTTTTGTCGCTATATCCCCTGACCCGTTTATTATCTCCTTCAAAGGAATTTATAAAGAAACTCATACTGGAGAATTGGATCAACCTGATAAGTTGCTATGTATTTTTCTAAGCTTTTATATAATTTAATGAGAATGTATTATACAAATGTACATATTGAATTTATTGAATTAAATGTGCAATTTAGCCGGAAAAAAGAACAATTTAGCCCGAAAAACGTACAATTATAGCCGGAAAATTAAATTGAGACTTAAAAGGAAGAAGTAAACGCTGAACCCCTAACGATTTTATTGTGATCCCCATGAAAGAGAAGGAAAACCGTTATATCCCGAACCCGAGGGGGTTCGCTCAGGAAATCGCAGAGGAAACAAAGCTTCTTCGCCAGGAAATTACTGAAGGGATTACGCGTATTTATTACCCCCTGGATTTCAGGCGAAATAACTCTTTGAAAAACCTGAGTAATCAGCTCCGCGATTTGCTTGAAAAGAAGCTCTGGCTGAAGATTCTCATAGCTATGGGGCTTGGTGTTCTGATGGGGCTTTTCCTCGGGCCATTCGGAGGATACGTTGACCCGGTTTATGCGGAAATTATAGGGGAATGGATCGCCCTTCCGGGTTATATTTTCCTGGGTCTTCTGAAGATGATCGTGGTCCCGCTTGTCTTTGCCTCAATAATTCTGGGGGTGGCTTCGAGCCAGAGCATGAGCGCCCTTAAAAAGACAGGGCTTTTAACAGCTACTTATTTTGTAATAACAACAGCAATCTCAACCGCTATTGGGATAGGAATGGCTTTCTATATCCGCCCCGGGAAGTTTATAAGTGGAGATCTAGTTGAGAGCGCTTTAGGGAGCCAGACTCAGACAATATCTACTGGCCCGGGATTCGACCCTTCTGCCCTGACCCTGCCTTCAACGCTTATCGGAGGCCTCCTTCCTTCTAACCCTCTTGGAGCTCTTGCCAGCGGGGAAATGCTGCAGGTTGTGATTATTGCAGTAATTATAGGCATTGCCCTTGTATCCCTGAACAAAGAACAATCTACCCCAATGGTAAGCTTTCTCACCTCAGTTCAGGCTGTATGCATGACAGTGGTAAAATGGAGCATGACCCTCGCACCGATCGCAGTTTTCGGGCTTCTTACAAAATTCACCATCAAGCTCGGTATTGAAGCCCTTCTGGGAATGGCTGTGTATGTGGGTACGGTTCTTGCAAGCCTGATGCTCCTCATGCTCCTGAACCTTCTTATTGTCTCTCTTGTTGCAAGGTATAACCCGTTTGAATTCCTGAAAGCTATCCGGGACGTTATGCTCCTTGCTTTTTCAACTTCCAGCTCGGCTGCAGTCATGCCCTTATCCATAAAAACAGCAGAAGAAAGGTTAGGAGTAAAACCTTCGATTTCACAGTTCGTTGTCCCTCTAGGAGCAACCATAAACATGAACGGGACTGCTCTTTATCAGGGCGTGGCAACAATTTTCCTGGCTGAAGTCTTCGGGATAGACCTCGGGCCTTTCCAGCTCCTTGTAGTAATGACCATGGCTGTTGCAGCCTCAATAGGAACGCCTTCAATACCCGGGGTGGGAATCGTTGTCCTTGCAATGATCCTTAACAGCGTAGGAATTCCCACAAGCGGAGTAGCACTTATAATGGGAGTGGACAGGATCCTTGATATGAGCAGGACGGCTGTGAATGTTGCAGGGGATCTCGTTACCTGCAAAGTTATGGACCGCTGGGTCAGGGAAAAGCCTGAAAGAAAAGCTGAAGAAACATCCAAAATCGAAACTAAAAACCCTGAAGAGAAAACTGGTGATAAGGTAAAAACAAACACCGATCTTACAGCATCTGAGAGCTCGAATGTTTAACCCTCAAAGTATGTTTTGCCCTTAAAGTATATTCAACCTTAGAATATATTTAACCATTAAAATATATTTAACCATTAAAATATATTTAACCATTAAAATATATTGGACCATTAAAATATATTGGACCATTAAAGTAAAATTCTATAGGAAGAAACGTAAAACCCCTGAATCTTTAGCTCGGGGGCGATTGAAGAGATCTCCTTTATCTTTAAGGCCTCCCGGCCCCTGACAGCTTCGAAGATTATAAAATCCCTCTCTTTTCCTTATACATTTCTATCGCTTTCCTGACCCTGTCTTCTTCGAGCTTTCCTGTGGTGGTGGCAGTTTCAAAAAACCTTTTAGGGAGGGCGATGTCTTCAAAACTGAACCCGAATTTTTTCTTAAGCTCGTATTTTTTTCTGAAGATGTCCTTTCCCAGATCTTCCAGCTCTGCTTCTGTCCTGTCTATTCCAATGCATTTGAGAGCCAGAACCATATTTTCATATGTATAGACATTCCGTGCAAAGAGGCAGGAAACCATGGAGTTAAGGGCATTGCGGCGGTCTTCTTCGTTAATTATGTAATCAACTATCTTCTCATCCGTAGTTGGATGATTGAATGCTTTCTGGTCAGCTGAATAGCCTGCATTGTCAAGATGGGAATGGCGAGAACCTACAGTAAGCCCGAGTGTATTCCCAAGCCCTGTATGGTAGCCTGGAATCTCAAGCCCTCCTATCCGGATAGCAAATTCTTCCCCCCCATAGATTTTTGAAGCATATTCCACACCTTTTCCAAGAGCGGAATAAAATTCATTGGGAGCCTGAACCACCAGTTCTATTGCGCGCAAATAAGATGCTTTGTCTCCCCAGGACAGTTTGAGCCCGAGCGTATCATCAGTGGAAATTTTCCCCCGCAAAAGCATCTCAGTAGCCCATGCAAGCACCACTCCCATGCTGATAATATCAACACCGGCTTTTTCACAGGCATCAATAAGTTCCAGCACTGCTTCAGGATCCGTAACTCCAAGATTTGAGCCAAGCGCGTAGATAAGTTCAAAGTCATAAGATACGTTAAGGGTCTCATATTCATGGGCTTTTGAGAAAGGCCGTTTGAGCATGGCAATATGTACGCAGCCTATAGGGCAGCCTGCGCATGATACCCTGCGGATCAGATATTTTTCTGCAAAGTTTTCTCCGGAGATATTTTCCACGCCTTCAATAGAGGTTTCCTGCAGGTTCCGGGTTGGAAGACCTTTGAGTTCGTTCAGGACAAGGATGTTTTCGCTTGTCCCGAGGTTGTGGTATTTCTCAGTCAACCCGGTTTTCACTATTGTATCATAAAGCATGCTGCATGCTTTTCTGTAGGCTTTGTGATCAGGGCTTTTTATTTCTTTATTTCCGGAAATAAGAAGAGCTTTGAGTTTTTTTGCCCCAAAAACAGTCCCGAGCCCCAGACGCCCGAAGTGGCGGTAAGTGTCAACATTGACGCTCGCATACGTGATTCCTCTTTCTCCTGCAGGCCCTATCCTGATAATACTGCGCCTGCCTGCTCCGGGCTCGACTTCGCGGAGGATTTTCCCCACATCAATTGCCGAGGACAGGTGCCATATGGACGAGGCGTCCCTGAATGTAACCCTGTCGTCGTGAACTGCCACATAAACCGGATACCTGGAAGCACCTTTGATGACAATAGTTTCGTATCCCGAATAACGCATGGACATTGCAAGGTGGCCGCCTGCATAGGATTCTCCCAGTTCTCCATTAAGGGGGGAACGAAATAATGCAACAGTTTTTGTGCAGGTCGGATATACGCCTGAGAGGGGGCCTGTGCTGAGGATTACTGGCATTTCAGGGCCAAGAGGACCTGTTCCTTCTTTATACTCTTCAAGCATGAGGTTTGTAGCAACTCCAATACCCCCCAGATACTTTTCATAGAGGTCCCGCCTTTCCTCAATATGGTAGCTCTGGCTGCTCAGGTCAATATAGAGTACATTTGTAAGACCTGAAATGGCGTACTTCTCTGTTGTCATTTTTCCTCCCCGGACTCCTCTTTTCCGTAAAGTTCCTTATGAGATGCAGTGGGGCTAGCCGGGCCTGTCTCCTCAACCGGACCTGTGTCAGTAACCTTTATTTCTCCGCTGTCATCTACTTCAATCATTTCCAGGACATCATGGGGGCAGAATTTCGTGCATACGCCACAGTGTTTGCAGATTACGGCTTTTTTTTCAGCATCCAGGTGAATAGCTCCCACAAGGCAGGCTTCCATACAGTTTCCGCAGCCGTCGCAGATTTCTCTATTGAGGTTGACTCCTCCTCCTTTCCTTTTGGTCAGTGCTCCAAGAGGACAGGCTCTCATGCACGGAGGGTCCACACAGGCATGGCAGACAATCTGAGCATAAGCAGTTTCTATCCCGCCTTTTGTCTGGATGTCAATCCGGCTGTTTTTTACAGATATGGTATCGTACCACGTCCTTGCACAGGCCATCATACAGGAATAGCAGCCTATGCAACGGGCCGGGTTTGCAACTTTTAACCTTTTTGGCATCGCGTTCCCACTCTGGATTCCCTTTTCATGAAAATAGGTTTCTTCAGTTTATATAATGTGGCATTGAAATAAAAAAGCAGTATAGCTCCTATATATTGAGAGCCTGAAAAATAGCAGGGATTTCTTTTTCAATATATTAAGACGGCAAAGGTGATTAAAAAAGCTCTTTTCCTGAATGAAATAGAAAGGTCTTTATTGTTGAATCACATAAATAGGATAGCGGATTCCGGTTTGTCAATTTGACAAAAAGAGTAGCTATCGAAGATATCTGGCCTGGAAGATTCATATGCAACAAGATGAAATCATACAGCACCACAAAATGATGCAGCAGAACAAGGTGATAATCGGTACGTTCAGTGTATTTTTCATTTTAATAACGCTGATCAGTCTGTACTGGGTATGACCTCAAAATGCTTTCTGGGCAGTGGATGTGTACCCTAAGCTCAGATGCAAAAAATGTTGCAAGCACGGAACCGGGTATTTTCTTCATGGTTCCGACCAGTCATCTGAAGATCATCCTGGATGTCGGGAAGCCCACGTTTTCTCTGGCTTTTCCTGGCAGGTCATACAGGTTGATAAAAGTTCCATTTTGGCCGGCCCGGCAGAGGACGTTGTAGAAAAATGGCCCTGGCTTAAAGCAGCGGAACATGGAACATGACTCATCATACACCCTTTCCATATCTAAAGAAACCCTGAAGAAGATGTTGCTGGAAAAAGGGCTTTTAAAGACCTGGAAAAGGTGAAAAGACAGGAAGTGCAGGGTGTGTGAACCTGCAAAAGAGTAATCGTGGAGAGGCCCTGAAAGGCGAGGGAGACAGGAAGGGAAATTAGTTTTCCTTGATTTCAGGGTTACTATTTTCGAATAGAATTTTTTGGAATTATTACATAAAGCGTACCTGGAGCTGTTTTTTGTTATCAGGCACCTCATTGTTTTTGCTGCTTTTTCAGATACTTCCCGAAACCGACAGGGAGAAAAAAGGAGCGCCTTTTTTCAGGGAAGACGAGAAGGCTATTTAGAGCATAATAGCTTTTTCAATATTATCCATTAGCCTGAACATTAATTTCTTTGATTCTGTAAGGTAATCTTTTCTGTCCAGCATTTCGTTTTCTCTCTGGATGTATTTCCCTTCTACGAATTCATCCCTGCAGTTTTCGATCACATTCCTTATGGACTGTTCACTCATTTCCAGATGGAACTGCAGACCTATTACCCTGTCCCCGTAAATGAACCCCTGATTTTTACAGGCTTGGCTTTCAAAGAGCCGCTTTGCCCCTTCAGGTAGTCCGAAAGTATCTCCGTGCCAGTGAAATGCAGTGAATTTTTCGGGCATGCCTTCGAGGATAGAAAGTTCAGATTTTCCATCCTTAACAACAGATACGGGAAACCATCCTATCTCTTTATAGTCATTCTTAAACACTTTTGCCTTGAGGACATCGGCAAGCAGCTGGGCTCCAAGACAGATTCCAAGAACTGCTTTTCCTTCCGAAACGGCTTTTTCCAGAAATTTTTTTTCTTCCTTCAGCCAGGGATATTTATCATACTCGTAAATATTCATGGGCCCTCCCATGACTAAAAGGAGATCGAATGAACCGGTTTCCGGAAAGTTTTCGCTTTCGTATGCATGAGTGGTTGACAGGAGATGATTTTTCTCTTCAATCCATTCGTTAATGGTTCCAGGGACTTCAAACCTGACGTGCTGGATGCAGTGTATTTTCACTCTGGATTACCTCTGATTCACCAGTTTTTGATTAAAAAAATGGTATTGTTATTATTTAACTGAAGAGTTATTATTTAACTGAAGAATTAAGTCTTTAAAAGCCCTGTTAGAATTTTTATGAATGTGTTTATATCCACTTATCTTCTCGATTGAAAAGTTCTGATAAATTCTTTAAACTCAATTAAACATTTTAAATCTGATGAAACCTGTAGAAAGTAAGATAAAACCTTCAGATTTTGATAAGCTCTTTAAGTTCTGATAAATTATTTAATACCTTTATGCACGGATACTGTAAAAACTCTTTTTCGTTTGTCGTCCCTGTGGTCACCGCAGCAAAATCTACATTTGCTGCAAGAGCTGTTTTAGCGTCAACAAGGCTGTCCCCAATGTACAGCACATCATTCATCTTCGAGTTAAGGCTGCCAATTGCAAGTAAAAGCCCTTCGGGAGAAGGCTTTGGAACTTTAACATCTTCTCCTCCCACAATAACATCTACAAGGTGTGAAATGCCGTGGAGGTTTAATGTCTCGTCTATTCTATAATGATATTTTGTAGTCACAATTCCGGTATAAATTCCATTATATTTTAACCGCTGAAGTGTGCTTGCAGTATCCTCAAAAAGCCTGGTGTTTTTTAACATGATTTCATCGGCTTTTTCCCGGAATAAAGTTTTAAAACAATTTATCAGGACTTCATCTTTATGACCCGTCAGCTGTACAAATGCTTCGTCCAGAGGCAAACCTACAGTTCTTTTTATGCTTTCACAGTCATGTTCGGGAATGCCCAGCCTGCTGAATGCGTGGTTGAAACTTGATACAATACCATATGTGGCATCTGCAAGTGTGTAGTCAAAATCGAAAATAACGGTACTGTACTTCATTTTTCCGCCTCTATAAAATTGCAGAACTAAGAAAAATTTAAGGTTCAATTATCTTTGAATTCATGGCAAGTGAGATCCAGAATATAAATAATAATAATAATAATAATACATAGTCCAAATTATAGTACAGAGTCCTGTTTATAGTACAGAGTCCTGTTATTTTTCATCCTGTTTGAGTCCGGACAGGATTGAAGTTTTGAGGGTTAAGGCATTTATATCTTCAGCATTGATTCGTAAGGCATTTTCCACTGCAGATAACGCCTGTTTATACTTTCCAAGTTCAAAGAGAATGGACCCCTTATTAAACCAGGCTTCAAATATATTTGGATTCCTTTGAAGTGCTTTATCAAGTGCTCTAAGAGCTTCTTCAGGCCTGCCGATCATATAAAGAGTGGAACCTTTTAAGTTCCAGGCATCTGCATCTCGGGGATTGAGCTCGAGGGATTTATTGAAAGCCTCTATAGCTTCCTCATACCTGCCAAGCATGTAAAGAGCAGAACCTTTATTCCGCAGGATATCTGCATCTTTCGGGTTACTTTCGAGACATCTGTCAAATTCCTTTACTGCTTCTTCGTATTTGCCCAGTTTATAAGAAGATTTTCCTCTGCGTTCCCAGATGCCGGGATGTTTTGGGGGTTGATCCTGGGTATTACCTGTTCTTCTTATCAGCCTCTCGTTTTCAAGAGTTTGAAGCATGTTTTTATGTGATTCGATTTCGGGATCTTCAGGATAAATAGCTGAAATCTCGTCAAGTGCATTTAAAGCCTCTCTGTACCTTCCAAGTTTGCACAGGGAAAATGCCTTGAATTTCAGTGCATATCTATAGTTGATACCATAGCTTTTTATCCATGTATCCAGTTTTTCTTCCGACGTCTTTTCTGACATGCTTTCCAGAGCACCGTCAAAGGCATCTATTGCGCCGTTATATTTGCCGGTCTTATAGAGGACCGTGCCTTTAATCAGCCATGCTTCAGTAAAATTTTTGTTTTCGTATATTTCCTTATTGAGGAAAGATAATATTTTGTTTATGGTTAGAATGCTCTCGTTTTTAAGAGAATAATTTTCATCCTGCATTAAGGACCCGATGATGTTAATTATGTCCAGGTAACTTTCCTTCTGTTCATTTACTTCCGAACCGGTAGATTCTTCATCGAGTGATGAGCTTTTTTCTGTTTTTTCGAATTCGTATTCATCTTCTTTCCCAGTCATAGCATCAGAACCTCACTAAAATACACACATCAGTAAACATCAATAAATATCAGTAATATACACATCAATAAGCCTCATTAACATACACATAATAAACATCAGTAATCAATCGGTTAATTCAGAGGATTCTTACAGAAACATATAAATATTAAATTAAATCCAGATAGTTCCCTCTTAACCGGCAACTCTCCCTGATATGATATTTACAACAAAATACAAAAATATACTTTTTATGAGCATATCCTGAGAAAATAAGTTTTACTGTTTTGCGCCCTGAAGAAAAATAAGCACTGAAAAACTTTCAGATCAGTAATCTGTTAAGACAAAGTTCAGGAAAACTTTTAAGACAAAGTTCAGGAAAAAAGCCGAATTATGAAAATTTCCAGCATTCGGAATAATATTAAATACTATTTTTCTCTCTATACTACTTCTACAGATAGAAAGAAGATATCAAGTTATCTTCTTTGAATCATAAATTACATATAAAAGAATTCCAAACATAACCCCCTGTTTAAAATAATTTATTAAAATTTTGAAGATAATTTTTGTTAAAAATATGTTCGGCACATACAGAGAATATTGTGAGTTAAGATCATATGATGCATTAATGCATTAACTTAAACGATTCATGGAAAAAATAGAGGTAGTTTAGGGAATGAAGAAATATGATGTAATTGTTGTCGGAGCTGGAGTAAGCGGGCTTCTAGCTGCGCTGACGCTTTCAAAGCATGGAAAGAAAGTCCTTGTTCTTGAAAAAGGAGAGCATCTAGGGGGGAACTGCAACAGCTATGTGGTAGACGGCTATCAGGTTGACACCGGAGCACATGCAATAACCCATCTGATAGAGGGACCACTACCAAGACTGATGGATAATTATTTTGACTTCCTCCCTGTGTTTGAGGACTACGGTTATTATTATGTAAGAACTGAAAACGGTTTAACCAAAGTTCCTTCGAACCTGAAGGACTTCGTGACTTTTGATGTACTCCCAAGGAAAGACAGGCTTATCCTTTCACAGACCCTCACGAAAGCCCTTACTCTTTCATCTTTCGGGATAGACCTTTCGGACCAGTCGGTTTATGATTTTCTCCCAAAGAACCTATGTAAAGATACCTACGACTTTGTGGATACGATCTCGGGTTTTCTTTCGGGAAAGTCGATGAAAGATACCTCTGCACAGCGTGTTCTCTCTGGCAGCAGTTTTGTCAGGGACAGCATTACGCAGGAGCAGTTTGATGCTATGATAGGCAAGTTCGAGCACAAAAAACGACAGTCAACTGAGTCTATCCTCTCATCAATCCTCCCATATCACCTTCATGCTTCCCTGCAGGCCCGTGTGGATAAAGTTGCCCAGCCGTTCACATCTCTTGAGAGGCTTGCCACAAACAAAGTAAACTATTCCCAGGGATACCCGAGAAAAGGATTGAAAGCCCTTTTAAATGCAATTCTTTATTCCTTCCCCGATACCGTGGAAATAAAATCCGAATGCGAAGTGACGGGCATCCTGGTAGAGAGCGAGAAGGTTTATGGAGTGGAAGCAGACGATATTTATCTGGCTGACCTGATTATCTATACAGGCTTTGCAACCGACCTCCCGGAACTCATTAAGGATCTGCCGCAAGCTTATATCGAAGAGCTGAAAGGGATTGTTCACACCAAAAGCCTTACAATCTGGCTCGGGCTAAAAGAGGAGCTTCCCGAATTCAAATATACGGGCTCTGAGATATGGTTCAAGGATTTTGCTTACTGGGCAATGCCTATCAGCAATTATGACCCTTCCCTTGCCCCTAAAGATAAGCAGCTTGTAGGTTTTTCTTTTGTGATAGACTCGGAACAGACAGAAGAACATGAGCTTAAAAAAGCCTATGACACTATTTTCCGCGCCCTTCCCAATATTGAAAAATACATTGACATGCAGCATGAGCAGATCATGATTCCTGAAAAAGCCGCAGTCACAATTAATGGAAAATTTTCGGATATCCGGACTCCGGTCAAAAACCTGTATATTGCAGGCACGGATACGGACAGGAGAAGTATGGGCATTACGAGGGCAGCGTACTCGATAATAGAGCTTTTGAAAATCCTCAATGAGGATGGGAATCTCCATTAAGCACCTGAGTCGAGCACCCGAGTCAAATTAAAAATCGAAATTCTCTAATTTTTTCTTTTTTACTTGTTCTTTTTTCGATCTTTTTTACTTGTTCTTTTTCTCCTTTTTTTACTCGTTCTTCTTTTCACCCGTTCTTCTTTTCACTCGTTTTTTTCTCTTTTTTACTCGTTTTTCGTTCCTTTCTTTTTATTCTTTCTGCTCCCTCTGCCTCAGTCCGCTTTTTATTCTCTTTATTTCTTTAATTTCATTTTATTTGAGTTCAGCAAAACTTATACGTGGCCAGTCCAATGATTAACTGGAAAGAAAAGAATTCCGGGATTAAAAGAGACCGGGAATGGAATTAATCTCGCAATTCCGGTTTCTGGCGGTTGGTGATATGTCTTCTGAAAAAGTACCTGAAAAAAACTCGAATTCTGATTTTGAGCCTCCCTGGTTTTTTGCAGCTGAAGAAAACAGTCTGAAAGAAGGAAATCTTCTGCGCGTTCAACCAGGGGGCAGAAATGTGTTACTCCTTAAGGCTGAAGGCGAAATTCATGCTTTCACAAATCTCTGCCCTCATGCGAAATGCCCTATGGACAGGGGCACGCTTAAAGAATTTATATTGACGTGCATCTGCCACGGCAGAAAGTTCGATGTCAGGACAGGTGAGTGCCTTAATGATTCACTGCAGTTGAAGCGTTATGAGTGGAAAATTGAGGGCGGAAAGGTTGGAGTCAAAATTGAATAAATCCGGAAGCTACCGGGAGTGAAAAACAAAAACCTGTCCTGGAAAAAGTACCTGCCTCGAACACATAAACAATATATCCGTTGTTAAGGGATTTTAAGATTAACCATACTGCAACAGGGAGAGAAGCAGCAACAGGGGGAAACAGTATTAACGGGGATTCTGGCATTAAAGGAATTTTGAGCCTTTTTTTCGGGCTGATCAGCGTATTTATTTCTCTTTCTTTCTGGGTCGGGATAGGCAGCCTGTTCCTTACATCCTTTGCAATACCATTTGCCCTTGCAGGGATTGTCCTTGCCAGATCACGCCTCAAAGAAAGCAGGGACTCAACTGCACAGGCAGGGCTTACAGCAAGTGTATTCGGGTTTTTGCTGAACATTGCATCATTCATCATGTTTCTCGCCTATTTCAGGTGAACTCTTTTAACGCGAAGCTTTATTACCAGATCTGCACGGCCTGCGGCTATTTTTCAATTTCTCAAAAAAATTATTTACTTCAGGTTTTATACTATTTTATTTTTATATTCACCGAATATTATTTACATGTGAATCCATTTTCCCGCATTTCTCGGGGGTAAATTATATATAGTTATTAGATTCGATAGAAATTTATTTATATTAATAAACGGTAAAGAGATTCCGATAGCCGGCTAATAGAGAAATTTCCTGTACAAAAAAGGACTGGAAAACAGAAAGAAGTGATTATGGGATGACAAATACTGAAATATTTAACAAGTTAACCAATGCGATCGTAACTCAGGACATCGCAGGCTGCGCAAAGCTGACTCAGGAAGCCCTGGATGCAGGAATTTCCCCTCTTGACATTATCACAAAGGGCCTTTCCCCAGGAATGAAGATTATCGGTGACAAGTTCGAAGCTGCAGAGATCTTTCTGCCTCAGATCATGATGTCCGGAAAAGCCATGAGCAGCGCAATGGGAATCCTTACCCCCGAGCTTGAGAAGACCAGAGTAGAAGGAGAGGAAGGAACCGGGCTTGCAATCACCTTTGTTGCAGAAGGAGACATCCACGATATCGGTCACCGCCTTGTTACAACCATGCTCGGAGCAAACGGGTTTGATATCCTTGACCTTGGAGTAGACGTCCTTAACGAGACTGTTATTGAAGAGGCTGCAAAGCGCAAGGGGCAGAAAATCATTCTTGTTGGCTCAGCCCTTATGACCACCTCCATGCTTGGCCAGAAAGACCTCATGGACAGGCTCAGGGAAGAAAACCTCAGGGACAGCGTAAAATGCATGTTCGGAGGAGCACCTGTATCCGACAAATGGATTGATGAAATCGGTGCGGACGCAACCGCAGAAAATGCTGCAGAAGCTGCAAAAGTTGCACTTAACATTATGAAATAAACCTGGGAGGCAAAAGCACATGACATTCAGAAAATCATTTGATTGCTACGACTTCTACGACAGGGCAAAAGTAGGAGAGAAGTGCACCCAGGACGACTGGGACCTTATGAAGATCCCTATGAAAGCAATGGAGCTCAAGCAGAAGTACGGGCTTGACTTCAAAGGAGAGTTTGTCCCAACAGACAAGGGCATGATGGAGAAGCTCTTCCAGGCAGGATTTGAGATGCTCCTTGAGTGTGGTATCTACTGTACGGACACTCACAGGATCGTAAAGTATACCGAAGACGAAATCTGGGACGCAATCAACAACGTCCAGAAAGAATTCACACTCGGTACTGGCAGGGACGCAGTAAACGTAAGGAAGAGAAGTGTTGGCGACAAGAGGAAGCCAATCGTTCAGGGCGGTCCTACCGGGTCTCCAATCTCTGAAGAAGTTTTCATGCCAGTACACATGAGCTACGCTCTTGAGAGAGAAGTGGACACAATCGTAGACGGTGTAATGACATCAGTACGTGGAAAAGCTCCGATTCCAGGAAGCCCCTACGAAGTCCTCGCAGCAAAGACAGAAACACGCCTTATAAAGCAGGCATGCGCTATGGCAGGACGCCCGGGAATGGGCATATAGGGACCAGAGACTTCCCTGTCAGCTCAGGGAAATATATCCTCTGACTGCATGGGAGGCCAGATCTCATCAGACAGCCACGAAGTGTCACAGCTCAACGAACTCAAGATCGACCTTGATGCCATTGCAGTAATCGCACACTACAAAGGAAACAGCGACATTATCATGGACGAACAGATGCCGATCTTCGGAGGATACGCAGGCGGCATTGAAGAAACAACAATTGTTGACATTGCAACACACATCAACGCTTTTGTTATGAGCAGTGCAAGCTGGCACCTTGACGGGCCTGTCCACATCCGCTGGGGATCGACCAACACAAGGGAAACTCTGACCATTGCAGGATGGGCATGTGCAACTATTTCAGAGTTTACGGATATGCTCTCAGGAAACCAGTACTACCCGTGCGCAGGTCCGTGTACTGAGATGTGTCTCCTCGAAGCTTCAGCACAGTCTATTACAGACACGGCATCTGGAAGGGAAATCCTATCAGGTGTGGCATCCGCAAAGGGTGTAGTGACTGACAAGACAACAGGTATGGAAGCAAGGATGATGGGAGAAGTAGCAAGGGCAACTGCAGGTATGGAAATCTCAGAAGTTAACAAGGCCCTCAATGCTCTTGTGCCGCTTTATGAGAAGAATTACGCAACTGCACCAGCAGGAAAGACTTTCCAGGAATGCTACGACGTAAAGACAATTACCCCAACTGAAGAATACATGCAGGTATATGACGGAGCAAGGAAGAAGCTCGAAGACCTGGGACTTGTATTCTAAGAAAAAAGTATAAATCAGCTGATCTGGGCTTTTGAGCCCGAATCAGTTATTTCCCACTAATTAATTTATGGTGTTCCTTCTTTCGCTTTCCGATAGTAACTTATTCAGGGCCTGGAAAACAGGTTACTGGTTTATTTCTCTGACGATTCCCTCATACAATAATACGAATTCTCGAACCCAACTCTTTTTGCAATAGGACATTCTGAGCATATGCATCCATTTTTTTCGCTTATGTATTTGCTTTTCGATATCGTGTCCAGGCAGAATCCACCTCTTTCCCCGCTTTCAACCCATGAAGGACAGTCAGGGCAGATACACATCTGTGTGACAATTTCTTCCTGTTTTGTAATTGATGGAATATGCGTTGAATCTTCCATACAGCTCCCCCTATTCCAGAATCCTGTTTTTATCCCTTTAATATTGGCTTCCAATTTAAAAAATATCTGGCTTTGCAGAATTGAGGCTCTATCTGCAGGGAATTGATGATTACGAGAAAAAGCAGAACAGGAAGATTGTGATTAAGTCTCAGGTCCAGAGAAAGTTTTGAAGAAAAAATGAAGGAAGTTAGTTGCTCACGAGTCAACGTCAGGAACGGACAGGAAGAAGGGATGAAACCTATCCTTCTAGAGTAATCGTTTCGATTCTCGTGTGTGTGTGAAATGAGGCTTTGATTTACTCGTAAGCAACCGGTATCTTACTACCGTATATTTCTATTTAAAACTTTTGGTAATGAGAAATTCTGATTATTATGTCATTGAAAAATATATCAGGCAGTATTTCACAGGGTCAGGCATTTTCATTATATGTTAAAAGAGGAAAAAGTAGAATTCTTCAGCACCTTTCTTATCCATTTATGACAAAGCTAATATCCTCACATATCCATACATAATCAAAAGAGAATCTGGGGGCATGAAGGATTCTACCGCTTGACGAAGAAGAAGCCTTAGAGATAGGGCTGGCTTCGGTGGAAGAAAAAGATGAAGCCGGTGTAATCGAGATCCTTTACTACCTGTCAGGGCTTGCAGCAAGATATGCAAATGAAGGACTGGAAAATGATACCAGGAAGTTAATTGAATACATGAAAGAGATCGGGGTAGCATCGGCTCTTGCACGGCAAGAGATAGTTGTTACGAATACCATTCTACTTTTTTCTCCTGTTGCAAAAGAAGCTTGCAGACAGGGAATGGAAAATGCTCTTGTCAACATTGCACTTGCCCTTGGGGAAGTTGGAAAGGCGGCAGCCGGGCAGAAGATGGAAATCCCGGCAAAAACTGCAGCTTCGTGTCTTGGGGAAATGGGAAATACCGCAGCCTTTACAAAGACCAGAAAAGAAATAATCGCAATCATTTTTGCTCTTGGGGAGATTGGAAAAAGCTTAACAAATCAGAGTCTGGGAGATGTCGCAAACAGTACGGTAGCTTTACTTGGGGAAACAGGAAAAGTTGCAGCAAACCAGAAATTTGAAGATGCAACATTGAATGTCGAGCTTCTGTTACAGGAAATAGGAAAGGGTGCAATTGAAAAAAACCTTAAAGAAACTGCCAGTACCAGTGCCCGCTTACTTGGGGATCTCGGAAAAGCCGCTGACAGGCAGGGGCTTGAAAGGGCATTGCTTCAGGCGGTTTACTCCCTTGAGACGATTAAATTCGATGCAGAAGACCGCTATCTCATGAATGCATCCATCATAGCTGAAGTAGCTCTCATGCATTTTGAGAGTCTGGATCTAAACAAACTGGAAGAAAAGCTGAATAAGAATTTCAGAGGGAAGAGAAGATTTACCAATAACGATTGATAAGTATTTCGAGTCCCGAATGAAGCATTCCAGGCGAAAACTCATACGAGCATCTGAAAAACTTGACCTGTTTTACGAGAGCAGGGTTTGAATGCCGTAAGGCAATCTCACACCGGGGATTACCTGCCTGATAATAAGAAATCTAAATGGGGTGTTCTGAATGTCTATTTTAAACGAATCCAGGGCAATAGACCTTGGCTTGAGTTCTGTTAAAGATAATAATGAACTGGGAGTATTGAGGTCTATAGATTTTTTAACAGATCAGGGAACAAAGTATATAAATCAGGGGCTTGAGCCTGACGCAAAAAGGACCATAATCAGTATAAGAGATATTGGAAACGCCGCTGCTCTTCAAAAAATGGAGCTTGGAGTTCTGATCTCCCTGGTATCGCTGGGGAGGATGGCTGAGGTTGCAAGAGAGCAGAAAATGTCTAATGCCGGTTTGAGCATTATTTACTCTCTCTGTGCAGTCGGAAAGTCCGCAGTCGGACAGGAGATGGAAGCAGCAGTCAGGATTGCAGTTGCATACCTCGGAGAGATTACAAACTCTGCCTCCCTCCATAACCTGAAAAGGGAATCCCTTGTGTCTACTCTTGCCATAGGAGCCATAGGAAAAGAGACATCCGGGCAGCAAATAATCAGGGTTCCGGAAAACGGCGGGATCTTTTCCGCAGGATCAGGCATTTTTTCATCCATTCAGGAGATGGAGCCGACCATTTTTACTGAAGAACTCCAGGGCACCCTGGCACACCTTATGGAGCACAGGGGAGAGATCCGACCTTTTCAGCACACTCCTATTTTTACCAGCCAGCATTTCTCGGATACAGACTTCAGAAACTTTGAGGATATTATTATAAAGGCTTCCAATGCGCTTGGAACCATGATGCTTGAACCAGGGGAAAAGTTTCTTGTAAGCTATATGCTCATGACAAAGCTTTCTATTGAAACTTTTAATGGGTCTGAATATATCCATGAAGCTGAATCCTTTGAGTGAGAAAATTGCCTTAAAAAACAGATATCAAACCTTAATTCTAATTTTCCCCGTAAGATTTTTACAGTAAGATTTATTCAATAAAATTCATTCTGTGAAATTTATCCGATAAGATCCATTCTGCAAAATTTTATCAATTAAAATTTATTTCTTGAGATTTATTCAGTAAAATTTTTTCAGTAAAATTTTATCCATAATTTCAATTCATGGTTTTTACCGGAACATGCTTGCTGAACTTTAAACAGCTTTTTGCCCATGATAAAAAAATGGCCTTTCAGCCGATCAGCGGCTTCATATCTTAAAAGTTTCTCAATTTAAGAATCTTCATTACAAAATAGCAAAAATAATAATCATCGGATTTCATAGAGTAAAGCCAGGAAATACCCCTGCAACAGTTCAATCCGGCCTAAGAATTTATTGCTGTGTAAAATATATAAATTAACACCTGCAGCAAAAAATAAACTTAACGGTGTGAAATGTGCAGGAAAACAGGATTAAAGGTTTAATTGACATAAACTGACAAAAAGGGGCAAAAAGAATGATCACATTAAACGAAGCAGAGGCGGTCGATGCAGGCATATCCTCAGTTGAGGAGAGAAACGAGAGCAGAGTTTTCCAGGCCCTTGATTCCCTTACAGGAATTGCAGAAGGTTTCATTTCTGAAAATGAAGAGGCAGATGCTGCAAGAGTTATCCTGTCGATTTCGGATATTGCACAGGCGGCTACACAGGAAGGTATGGAACTTGTTACGATCAGTTCAGTCCTTGCCCTCGGAAAACTGGCAAAAGCAGCTGCAAAAAAAGGACATGTGATGGCTCTGAACAGAGCAACAGTAGCAACAGGAAAACTGGGGAAAGTAGCAGCATCAAACTCTATGGAAGCGGGCTCAAAAGTAGCTGCCACAACCTTAATGGAAATATGGAACTTTTCATATCCTGAAAACAAAGACCGTGAAGAATTGTTTGCTTTTTCCCTGCTCTTAAAAGACATAGGAGCTGCTGCAGCGGGACAGGGTATGGAAGAAGCTCTGCTTAATGCAGTAACCTGTCTTGGAGAAGCAGGAAAAAAAGAAGCTGCAGAAAAACTGGAAACCGAAACCATCAACACTCTTCTGCTGCTTGAAGAAATAGGCGGGCTTGCTGCAGAAAAATACTTTGACGAAGCCCTGAGTTCCGTAGCCCTTTCTATTGAAGAAACGGGAAAGATCGCCTTAAAGAAGGGTCTCCGTGAGGCTGCACTCCAGAGCCAGTGGGCTCTTGAAAGCTTGAAAATACAGGCTGAAGAAAAAGCCCTTACCAATTCCCCTATTGTTGCGGAAATGGCTCTTGAAAGCTTTAAATTTACAGATATTGCAGAGACCAGTGAAAATATAGAAAAACTTCACGAAATAAAGGAGATACAGAAAAAAGTTTATTCAGGCCTGTAAAAGGGAGAGCCCCCGAAACCTTATTTATTATTTTTTTCTCTACTTTTTCCGGATTTTTTATTTCTATCTATTTACGCGGATCGTTTACATGTCTGTCTTTCAGAAAAATATATTTGATTGATTCGCTTCCAGTTCTAACTTTTTATAGCCTGCAGGTAATAAAACCCAATAACTTAAAACAACTATCTAGGGATCTCTGCAAATATTTAATCCAGAAGATAATTATTACTTTTTGACTCCTTTTCAAAGATCATTTATTAAATATTATTAAAAAAGTTTATGCTGGCAGGGAGAAGGTAAGGAGTGGAACCCTTTTCCCTGCCACGGAGGTTGTATTGCTGGTACTCACACGGGCAATATGCCAGAAACCCGCCTGAGTTATTATTCAGATGATATATATTATACATGTGATGTATTTAACTCTTTCGTTTTAATGAAAACGTTAGTCTGTTTTGATTAATAATTTCCATAGTTTTCAGCGGACAGGGAACATAAAACATGTATGGACATAAGTGCCCGTATAAAGTCATTAATATAATAAAATTAAATAATGTTTTGTCTTGAAAAAAATTAATTTATAATGAATAGGAGAATATTGTTCAAATAATAATCGTGTTTAACGTGCCTGTTTCTTTTCAAATCAACCTGTATTCTGCCATCGTAAACTTTAGTATTTTAAAAGTTAGCTGCATCAGCCAGAAAAATATGGTGGTATCGGCAGTACCAGGAAAGAGATTTTGCCGGCATCTCTTCAGTAAACCTGTTTATTTCTTTCCGGCCAGTACGGTACACGGGCGCGACATAATCAGGACCAGTTCTTTTATTTCACCAATTGTGGGCTTGATAAAATTAGATATCTGCCCATTCTCATAAAAGCCTCCCGTAACTGCATGTACTTTGTCAATACCTTTAATGATCCTGATGCCCGGGCTCAGAACAAAAGCTTCTATTCTGCCGGGATTCATGTAAGATTCATATGATTATCATTGAGGTGACTATTTTACCAGCAATAAATTCCAGTCTAATGAATACTATTTAAATGAAAAAGGATGAAGAGATCAGATATACATGTGAAAGGGGTTCGTCCTTTCTGAGGATTAAGTTTCTGATCAGTAATTCAGAATTATTATTTAGATGACTAACAGGATCAGCTTAAAATAAGAGAACGGAGTTTGAAATAAGATTTCCCGAAATATAAACCAGAGAATACGCCCTTCAGGGGAGGCTGGGCATTACTGATTTTCATTTACGAAATACCACTCCAGAACAATTAAATGGGACCGATACTATGGCAAATGATTCTGATGAAAATAGAGGAAAAAAGGTAGATAGACCCGGCAGAACAGGCAGGGCAGGAAAGACAGGAAAACCTGATAGAGCATATAAAACAGGTAAAACCGGAAAGACAGGAAGAAAAGCTACGGAAAGGGCTGATAATGCTGGTGAGACAGTCTATGACCGCCTGAATAAATCCCTCAAACAGTATGAAAAAACCCTTGAGAAAAACCCTGATGATGCAGGCGCATGGGCGGGAAAAGCCTCGGTGTACCTGAAGCACAGAATGTACAGGGATTCCCTGGAAGCCTTTGAAAAAGCCCTTGAGATAGACCCAAGAAACCCGTCTTACCTTTATGAAAAGGGTTTCGTGCTCCTCCAGCTTAACAGAGAAGAAGATGCCCTGAAAGCTTTTGACATGCTGCTTGAAATAAAACCTGACAGCGACAAAGCCTGGAACCTGAAAACTTCAGTTCTCTGCAGGCTCGGTCAGCAAGAAAAAGCCCTTGAAGCTTCTGAAAAAGCCCTTGCTTTCAATTCCAGGCTTGCAGGTGCATGGCACGCGAAAGGCTCTGCCCTTTCTGACCTTGGAAGATACGAAGAAGCCATACAGGCTTACGATGCCGCCCTGAAAATAAAACCAAATATGGCACGAGCCTGGGAGGGAAAAGCCTTTGCTCTCTACAGCCTGGACAGGCCAGTTGAATCCATAATCGCCTATGACTCTGCTCTCAAAATAAACCCTGATAATGCAAAGACATGGACCGGAAAAGCAATGGTCCACCTCAGGCTTGGCAAATACAAAAAAGCACTTGATCCCTGTAATAAAGCTATCACAATAAAGCCAGATTCTGCCGACGCCTGGTACTGTAAAGGTGTTGCTCTTTCAGGACTGGATAAGGACGAAGAAGCCCTTGGAGCCCTTGAGAGAGCCATCAGAATCGATCCGGAACATGCAGACGCAAGAAAAGCCAGAAATGCCGTAAGCTCCAAACTCGGAATCGGCCTCGAAGACGAGGAAGAAGAAATGGAAGAGAAAAAGCCGGAACCGAGGAAGAGCGTCTGGACGCGGAAAGAGCCTACAACTGAGATAATAAAGAGAACAGGAGAGCAGGGAAGAGAGAAGAGAGAGGAAAAGGTCAGGAGAAGTAAAAAGGCAGGGGAAAAGCCAGAAGAAAAAGGTGATGAGAAAAACCGGGATCAGGTAAAAGAGCGAAGAGGCAAAGAAAGCAGGAAAAATACAGGAAAAGGTCAGGAGAAAAAATAATTCACGTTCTTATAGCGTGGTTATTTCATAGTGCGGTTATTTCATAATGTGGTTATTTCATAATCTGGTTACTTTATGGTGAGGTTATTTTATAATGTGGCTGGGAGTTAAACCGGCTGATTATAAATGACGCCTGGTTAGACGGTTAACCACACCTTTATTACAACCGAGTAGCCTGTTTTTCAGTTCAGAAAAGTAAACTTTTCTGTAACTATTCAGGTAGCCTTAACGAGGCTACACATTTTTCCTCGTTCCGAGGAAAAATTGGATATAAAATGATTCCTTTTTAGCTTTATGAAACGTGATGAGATTCTTTCTTACTGTGCTTCAAATCCTGAAATTATTGTAGCTTACATTGAGAGTTTAGAATCTCAAGTTAAAGAACTCACTGAAAGACTTGTAGCCTTAGAATCTCGTTTAAATCAAAACAGTCGTAACAGCAGTCGACCTCCTTCTACTGATTATTTTGTCAAAGAGAAACCTAATCCCAAGAGTCTGCGTAAACCAAGCGGGAAGAAACCTGGAGGTCAGGAAGGTCATCCAGGCACGACTCTTGATATGGTTGATCATCCTGAGTAGGTAATAGAACATTCTTTGACCTGCTGCAAAGAATGCGGATCTACCCTTGAGAATGTTGAAGTTGAAGCTTATGAGAGAAGACAGGTCTTTGACATTCCTCCCGTAAATCTAATTGTTACAGAACATAAAAGTCAGATTAAAACCTGTCCTTGTTGTGGAAAGTTGAATAAAGCCGTTTTTCCCGAATCAGTGAAATATCCGGTTCAGTATGGCCCTAATATTTTAGCTTCAGCTATTTACTGTAAAAATTACCAGTTTGTTCCTTATGATAGAATTTCTGAGTTATTTGAAGACATTATGGGAATAAAAATCTGTCCTGCTACGATAATTAGAGCAGAAAGAGAATGTTTCCAGAATTTAGAGGAATTTGAAAACGTTATTAGAGAGAAGTTATTAGCCTCGCCTGTAATCAATTTTGATGAAACTGGTATGAAGATTGAAGGAAAAAGACACTGGCTTCATGTAGCTTCTAATGAAAAATACACATGTTATTTTGCTCATACAAAAAGAGGAGCAGAAGCAATAGATGCTATGGGAATTCTTCCGAAGTTTAAGGGAGTAGCAGTTCATGATGGATGGAAACCTTACAACGTTTATGATTGTGATCATGCTCTGTGTAACGCTCATTTACAGAGAGAACTTACAGGAATTGAAGAGAACTATAAACAGACATGGGCTAAAGAGATGAATGAACTGCTCACTGAGATGAAGAAATACACTGATGAGTGTAAAGAGCAATTAAGAGAACCTGATTTTGAGCAAATTAAAGCATTGGAAGAAAGGTTTGATGCAATTATCATTAGAGCGCTTGAAGAAAATCCGCATTCTCTAAATCCTGAAAAACAGGGAAAACGCGGTAAAAATCCAAAAACAAAATCAAGGAATCTGCTGGATAGGTTTATAGAACACAAAGAAAAGATTCTGAGATTCCTGACAGATTTGAAAGTTCCATTTGATAATAATCAGGCAGAAAGAGATATCAGGATGATGAAACTACAGCAGAAAATATCGGGAACTTTCAGAAAAGCAATGGGAGCGCAAGCTTTCTGCAGAATTAGGGCGTACATTTCTACAGGAAAAAAGAACGGTTTACCTGTTTTAGAGGGTATTCGTGCGGCGCTCATAGGAGCGCCGTTAACTATACTCTGAGCAGTTACACTTTTCTTAAGGAAAAGCTCCGGTTTATTGATAATTTTTAAAATGGATTAAGGGCAAAGAATTTCCATATTTTACATACTCCTCTGCTTTTCCAGCCTATGTATTTTTACTCTGGTCTTTTCTTTCAGATGGGTTTTTATATTATGAAGTATCTTCATCCCAAAAAAATTGGTCCAATAAGGGTGTTCAACAATTATCAAATATCTGGAAGGCGATTTTATGATTCAAAACGTAGCTCAAATGCGTGAAGTAAGCCGCTCGGCGGTAAACCCCATAAGAAATGGAATGAGTAATCTATTTACAACTTTTAACGGTATGGAATTTGATAAGCCTCTATATTTTTTCACTCTGCCAGGCTTTATTCTTATGGCAGGAGGGCTGAATATGAGCCTTAATCTTATAATGGCAGCTTATCCGGCTGGAAGTTTTGATATGGGGTCTGCGATCGGGGTATTTTTGTTAACTCTCACAGGGATCTTTATGTCTTTTACCGGAATTCTGCTGCATTCAATATCCAGGTTGATAAGGTATAAAAAGATAAATTGTGAAAGCCTGCGAACCAGGTGAGCAGCCCTCGAGAGAAAAGGCTAAAGATTAAGATTAAGATTAAGTCCAGATATCTAACTGGTACTCAAATAATACAAAATAAATTAAAATAAAGTAAAAAGGAAGATGAAGAAAAATAGAAAAAAAAGTAAAATAATAAAAATAAAGTAAAAAAGTAAAGTAAAAAACTCAAATTTATTAAAAAACTTAAATTTATACTCGATTTAATATTTAATCGGATTAGAACCGTACCTTGTACCGGTTCTTTTTTCTGCTTCTCCTTCTACTTTTACTTTATGCCAGTCTGAACGATGTTCCTTATGCATGAATTTTTTTACAGCATAAGCGAGTCCTGTTGTTGCTAAGGCTAGACCTACAATTTTCATGGTTTTAGACATAATAATTCCCCCAAATTATTATTGTACCTTATTGTTTATGAAAGTTCGCAAAGAGGCAAAAAGATCTCATCATGAAAGCGGTCATCACACAGCAGAGAGATGACACCTGAACGAAAAGGCAGTTTGTTACTGATGCCGGCCCTATAATATTGAAAAAAATAGTTTTAACCGTTTTTAAGTTGAAGTTCTCTGAATAAACAATCAGGTCTGCAATAAACAGTTTAGTTAACAATAAACAGTCCTGTTTGCAATGAACAGTCTGGTTTGCAATGAACAGTCTGGTTTGCAATAAATAGTTAGTTCCAGTAAACGGACAGATTTTAAATAAACAGTCTGTTAGATATCTATTTATTGTTAAAGATTTACTGCACTTCTCCAACAACCACCACATAATTTTTTCCGTATTTTTCAGCGCAGGCCGGACAGGTAGTGTACCACATATACCATTTTTTAATTTCAAGACCCTGGCTTTTTGCGTAACCTTCAAAGTCCGCACACCATTCCCCTGTTTTTTCGAAATCTCCCTCGTATGCTCTGGTCAGAAACTTTCCACTCAGGGTTACGTTTTCAGCTCCGGCTACTTCTCTATCAACAGCCAGATAAATGTCCATACTGCTTTCCGAAGTGTGATCCGAAAGGCAGAGCCAGTCAGGCATTTCCGCTCCAGCGCTTGCAACTTTTTCGTTCATCCTCATTATTACTTCTCCAAAGTTAAGAGGCATGTAATTCTGAGTGGTAACGGAATCTTTGATAAACTTTTTATTCTTCCATTCGAAGAGTTTTCCATCCCAGGGGGCTGGGTCAAACCTGGGGCAACATTCAGGCGTTTCGAGTTCACTTATAATAATTTTTCACCCTGTTAATAATAACTTTAGGGGTTATTTTAGGTTTTGGTTTTAGTTTTAAGGAAGAAATTTTCTACCCTGACCAATCTCGAGTGTAGAAATCAAGCTCGTTCCTCAGTTCCTGTTTTAGTGGAAATTTCGTCGGAGTAGACACCTTCCAGCTTTCCTTCTTCAAGCAGGTAAACAACTTCATCTGTGGCCAGTTTTTTGTCGATTACGCAATTTTTCAGAAAAACGACTATTTTTTCTCTGTCAGTATTGCAATTCCGGGGAAATTTCCCTTTTGATGGCACTGCATTCATGAAAATCTCACCCTACTTTTTTGATTAAAAAGAAACAATCAGCCTTGTCTGCCATATTCCACATCTTCCATATCTGCTTTACATTTAAACAGTTTTACATGTTAACGGCTTTACATGTTAACCATTTCACATGTTAACGGTTTCAAATGTTAACAGCCTTGCCTTTCAACAGATCTTCAAATTAAGTCTCAAAACAGGAAAAAAGAAAAAAACCTCAAACTGTGGTGTACATCCGTGTTCGGAAGCGTTTGCGGTTCAGAAAGAGACGTCTTTTGGGTCAAAGTATTCGGGGTCAAAATCATCCCCCAGCCATAACACAGTATCTTCATATTCCTCATGCTCAGAGTCCTTCAGGACCTCCAGCATCTCTTCATAGCCCCAGACCCCTCCGCTGTCTTCGGGGACGGCTGCCCTTTTTCCTGCAGTACAGATGGGATACTCTACACTTTCTTTTCGAGGAAGGATTTTTTCAAGCCGAACTTTCACCTGCCAGTTGTCCCCGAAATCATAGATGTACAGAGCTTCTTTATTTTCCAGCGTAAAATAATCGGAGAGTTTTGCTTTCTTTTCCGACACGAGAGGCCCTCCAAAAGCTTCAAAATCATCTCCTTCAGTCCCGATTCTATCAAGCATCCCGGTCTTCGGGTTTACCATCTCGAATTCATGCAGGTGGTAATCTTCCCAGTCCATTACCGCCTGAATGGCATCATGAAGTTTCAGGAAAGTATAATTTTCCGGCACCTGGATTCGCCTCCAGATCTGAGGAGTAATGCCTTTTATGGAAAGCTTTAGCTGGTACACCTTCTCAAAAGTCTTTTTCATAAAATTTTCACCCGGATAAATTATCTTAATCTCACTATTTCAGGTTTTGGGGGATTTTTGTCCCGAATCAGTTAAATTTTGTAACACATAATAAGAAAATTTCTTAATCTGCGGCCGATGAATGGTCTTTTCTTCATGGCTGGAAGTGGGGAAAATCCCTGATCGTCTCCAAACATTCATCAACGGACAGGTCTTGAAAAATTTCAAACCACTTCCCTGTGTGTCTCATGTATGAAAGATTGAATAAACCGTCACCAGCATATTCCATGCGGGCGAACTTAACTTCAAAGAATGGGGATATGGAACGCGGGTCCGGGGAAGCGTACTTCGCACAAAAGTAAAAGAAATTAAAAGAGTGAAATACTTTTGGGATAAAACAGCTGGGCCAGGATAAGAAAAAACGATGAACTCGAAAGCGAGTTCAGGCTTCATCCTGGAGAGAGTTCTACTTTTTTAGCAGGGAAAGTAGAGTAATCAAATCAAGGTTTTGAGAGTTAACTTAGCGTTTATCTTACACTTGCAAAACCTTTCGGAGACCATCTGAAAACAACTCAATCTATCTCCTGTAACTCAATCTATCTCCTGTAATAGTTTTTTTGCTGCTTCCAGATCCCCAAGCTCAGTGTATGATTCAGCTTCTGCTCTGAGCATATTTTCCAGTATCGATTTATCCGATTTTGGGAAACGCCGACAGAAGTCCTGGCAGTATTTTATCCTTTTTGCGTAAAAGGATTTATCTTTCATCCCTGCGCTGCCCAGTTCAATTTCAAAATCCTGGCACCAATTAAAAATACTTTGCGTCAGATCCGGAATGAATTTATCGGCTTCAGTAACGGACTTTATATGAGGAGGAACAATACTTATTATCATGTCCCAGGTCTTTTCCCATTTTTCCAGTCCTCCGCCGTAATTCTGTTTATCAATGTCTTCGTAGCCTTCCTGCATCAAATCATCGATCATTTCTAAATTGTATTTCTCCGGGATTATCCGGTTCCATAACTCTATCATTGCCAGCCAGATGAAATCTTCATCCAGACCTGGGGCATGGAAATCCTGTGTATAATAATGATCTTCTGCTAATTGAATTGCAGAGATATGATTTTGAGCCTGTTTTTTAAAACGTTCTATTTCGAAATCAACATTCATTGATTGCAACTTTTCAATTATTTCTGAAGTGCTCATCTTTTTTACTTTATCAATACTCCACATTCTTTGAATAAACTCTTTGAAGTCCACATCCCTGTCACCGGAATATTTTTCAAGTTCTTTACCAATTTTTTCCAGTTCCTCGGGATTATCCTGCAATTTCTGTTCAAACCTCATAATGGCTAACCGGTTAATGACTTGAGCTTCAGATTTTGGACTAGTTTTAGATTTTGAAGTAGTTAGATTCGCATCGGCTGCTTTTTTACCTAAACAACAATGTTTATATTTTTTACCTGAACCACATGGACACGGATCATTTCTGCCGATTTTCTTAGACATTCTGGTTAACCCCTTTAGAAAAATTTGAAGAAATAGAATTCCAATCTTTGTTTTAATGGATCTTGTTATCGAATGAATTTGTCTGTTCTCTTATTTGCGTTTTTCGTCTGCATTTCAATCCTTGTTTTAGTGGAATCTACTTCTCGACAAAAATTATGTACGAAATAAAAAAATGAGAAAATCAGTTTCAATCCTTGTTTTAGTGGAAGCTACCTCTCGACTTGGAGAAGTATCCGGTCTTCCTGAGCCCTCAACTGGTTTCAATCCTTGCTTTAACGAGTCCTTCAAAACTATATCTTTCAAAAAGGCTCAGAAACTGTTTTTTCTTCCCATAACAACTGGACAACTATTCCTATAAATAATGAAAATGTCGCATAGAAAAATAACTGGGAGGTATAGCTTAAAATGTAAGAAAAGAATGTTTCAAAACCAGTTTCAGAATTCGTAGAGACCTGAAATAAACCAATTATTAGAAACACAAATGAAATGACTAGCGAATAGGAAGTGCCCATTTTTAAAACATAACATGCTCTTTTCTTTGCTATCTGAGTTATTATAGTACCTTGTGTTATTTTTAGACACTCAAAAGTTAGGTAACCATAAGATAATACAAGTAAAGCGAGTGAATATAATAAAAGCAAAAATGGTTGGTTACTGCTTACAAATTTATAAATCTCACTTGATGTTGCAATTACTATAGACCCAACAAGGATTGAAGCAATTAAACGTGGTAAACTTATTTGTAAACGAATTATAGGATTTTTTTTTGGCGAATTCTTCCACATTTCTTTTGAGTCAAATATATTGTATCTTTTAAGTAAGTAGCCAATACATAAATCGATATAAAATTGTTTTGTTTCTGCATCATTATCTAATGCGTGAAATAACTCACTTTCAGAACTACATATTTTCTTTAGATCATTCTCTCTGTCTATACCCTTAGATTTTAAAAATTTAAAAATGAAATCACATTTGTCACTAGTGCAACACTTAAACCAGTAGTGTTGCCACGAATCCTTTATGGGAATAGGAGTATTTTTTTCTTGATGATCTTTTATATCTTCAAATGCAAGTTTTCTTGCAATATAGGCACTTTCGGGAGTTGGGGGCGCGTTTTCTGGAATTATAGGTAAATTTTCAAATATAATTATGTTAGGCCAGATATCTTTTAAGATATCATTTATTCGTTTAACGTATTCTGCTTCCTTTATTTCATTATATATGTCTGTCATTTAATCGCTCTCAAAAAGGACAAGGTGAACCACGGCTGGGTTTATATTTGGGATTTTTTATATCATGTGTACATGCGTTTAACCATTCACTAGGCTCTCCTATTGAGTCAAACCAAATCTCGGAAATTTCGCTATAACTTGTATTTTCATGTAGATAGAATACCCTAACTTTTGAGAAATGATATGCTGCAGCTCCAAATAATATTGAAAGAGCTTTGTAACCTCCAGTAGGATTGAAAATATACTCATTAATACCGTCAAATTTCGAGATTAGATCTTTCCATAGATGTTTTAAAGCCTTTTCAAACTGATATAAATCGCTTGGGTCAAGTCCTTTGACTTCCCAGGGTTCGCAAATTTGTACATCTGAAAGCAAGTCGTAATCTTTCAGGATATTTGATAATATCATTGCACAGTATCTGCCTTCTTCGTTATCCGAATGAAGTAAAACAATTTTGTCATCTTCTCCAAGAGGTGGTTCATTTTCTGTTTTTCGCAGCCGGGGATGAGGATTTGAATTTAAAATCTTGTCATCCTCTCCAAGAGGTGGTTTACTTTTGATGCCTTCCAAACAAAGCTGTATAGCCCTTAGTGATGCGAGTTCAGCAGGTAGATCTCTCAAGTATAAATCTTCCCACGCAGAGGGATCAAATTCTTTAGCTAAATCGATACCATCGTTCAGAGCCTGTTTCAGTTTACTGTTACATACCGATTCATATCCCATCCTTTCTTGTTCATCTTTCATCTCTGAGAGAGAATCTTTACAAAGTTCCCCATATTTCCAACAACATGATTTAAAAAGACTTGTTCCACAGGTTGTAATTATTATTCTTGGCATCCAATCACCTTTTTACTTAAAATAACCATAACTTGAATCAGTTTTTGCACCGACTCCAAATGTTTTTAGCGAATTTATAACGAGTTCTTTCACGAGTTTAAGATCTTCTTCCAAATTTCCTTTACTGTGCCCTAAAGCAGGAGCGATTGCAAACTCAAATTCAACCCCTTTTTTCACTGCAAGGAAGTAAACAGGAACTGGATTTTGATCGTCACTTGGCAATTTCTTCTTTTGGTAATAGTCCTGATAATGTGGAGTGAAAACATCCATTTCGAAAAAATCATACATGTATTTTCGATCTAAATTTTTAGGCCATGCATCCAAAAATATTATACTCCCTTTTTGGGAGTTTTTTTCATCAGGAGAGTTTCCAAAAATCATATTTACAATATCCTTATCAAGATCTTCAAACTCTTCACAATAATGTCTAGTAACACCTTTTATTGCAGACCCTGGTATTACGGGAAACCCATAATATGGATGAATGGAAATCGAATTTTCGAGAATTGATTCTCCCCCATGATTGACTATAACTCTGGTATTGGTACTAAGTGAAAATGGCAGTGTTTTTGGGAGGGAGTTCTTTCTATTTTTCAGAAGATTGTACTGAGCAGTACTTAGGGGAATTTTGTATTTTGTTATTTTTTTAATGTGTTTAAATCTACAGGTTTCCTTGTCTCTTGGATTATCCTCATTATTTAGAGTGGGAAAACCATCACCAGTTGCTCCCCATAAAAAATACTTGTCAAAAATGAGAGCTGGATTTACATCTATGGAAGTAGAGATTTCTCTCACATGCTTGATGTTCTTTCTCCATTGAGAATTCTCCAGCACCATTGTTATTCCCCACTTGCAAGCATTGCATCTGCGAATCTTTTCAGCCAGAGTATAAGAGCCTTAGATTCCTGGGTTTTTTGTATAATTTCCTCATCCGTGTAATCCAGAAGAGATAAATAAAGTTCCAATGGTTCTATGCTTCCACTACTATCCAGAATCCATGTCAAGATATGTTTTGCAAGAAGTTCATAGTGAGTATAGTTTTTATTTTCCCTACCACTTTCCTCATCTTTTGTTTTGCTGATGAAAAATGATAGAGTTTGTATCAGTCCTGATTTTTGGATTAAAGCGCCGGAAGAGCGGACTGCGCTATGATACTTTTTTTCAATTTCATCGCTTTTGTTTTCGATATCTTTAACGCATCTATATGCATACTCTGCTCTCCCATGATCAAGATTTTTATCAACTATCATTTAATCCCCTCATTAGCTTTGTTTGCTAACGATATCATTTGGTGGAAGGTTTAATAAAGAAAGCTTAACAATTCCTTTTCCGGTAGTCGCATCTCCCCCAATTTGAATTGCTGACTGATCTGGGAAGTCTTTCTTAAAATAATCCATAATATCTTTTGCTTTCAAGGGTGTGTCTTTTTTTCTGGACTTTTCATAAATCATAGTACTATACATGATAGATTCGGAAGGAAGATACTCTGTGTAGCGAAGTGAACCATCTTTTGTAGTTCCGTTTTCCCCGATCCTAATATTTGGAACTATCTCGGTTGCGTTGGTGATAAAATATCTGAATGTATCATCATCTAATAAAACAAGTTTCTTTTCAAATTCACTTTTCAAGAAACTATCTTTAACATTCCCATATACCTTTTCTCCAATAACCTTTGCAATGTTTTCGAATTCATCAGAGTCCACACAAGTAACAGGAAATTCCTCAAGGAAAATTTTATTCTTTTGCAGGCAGAGCTCGTTATTTCCAGAAGGACATATCAGAGCATTGTTCAGACCTGAGCGAACTTGCGTCATTGATTCAGTGAGTTCTGGAAACTGCTTTTCTAATCCCATCAAGCAAAGTTTTTCGTAAAAGCGCCAAAGTACATGGGGACTGGTTATCCATGCAAAACATCCCTTAACGGATCTTACAGGAAATGCAAGAATCTGCCCGTCACCAAAAGAAATTGCACCGGAATGTTTCTCTCCTTTACCGGGGGGAGGGCCAAAAAGCAGCTCAACACATTGAGAACCCCTTTCTTCATATGAATCTCTAAGTACGCCCTTTATTGAGGATGCCTGGATGATAGGGAATTGTGTCGTTCTTTCTCGTAAAATCGGATTATCTACAAACCCCAACCCTTCTCCAGAACCATTATGAAGAGGTGTAACTACATTAACAAACATAATTCCATATTCCGGAAGCTCGTTATCCGGAAGCTTATTATCTTGTATCATTTTACCAACACCCAATTAATCCTATACCGAAACCAGCACTTGGATATTCGTCAGATAAACTGGCTCCGAAATGATATTTATCAAAAAACTCTTTAAATTTCTCTTTGCTCCAATATTCTGCCTCAAAGAAATAAACGCTACCGGCACGAACAGCTCTTTTTATGGGTCTTGGTTTTCCTCCCAACACATCTTCGTTGGTTTTGCACCCACTTTTCCACCCACTTATATGGAGTGGTTTGTTAACAGCTGCTCCGACTAGGGTGGCATCACTAAATTCAGAAGGCAGTTCTAAACGCCATCCGTTCTTGAAAATTGCTGGAGTTGCAAAATATATGAAAAATCTTTTCCTGCATTGGATTTCATCTAAAATCTCCGGCTGTTCCGGAATTATCATAGTATTTTCGCATTTAACTGAAACTTTTTTCCTTTCTCCTCCAAGAGATATTGTTTTATTGGGTAGGTCCAATTCTTCTATACCTTCTACAAACACCGTAAAACCAGACTGTACATAGTTTCGTTTCCTAAGCTGATCTTTGAAACGCAGGTGGACGGCAGTATAAAGAAAATGTTCTTCAGGTGTTTTCGAGCACTTTGAAATCGCGTGGCCGTACCTGGTTTCTTTTGCAAAAAAAGAATCTTCTGATTTGGATTTAAGAGTTGAACGAAAATTAAGTTTTCCTGCCAGGTATTTGGACATTTCTTCAGCAGGGATGTATTCACCTAATGGTTTAAGATCTAATATTTTATCATCTGACCTTGGCATTTTTAGTGGTCTTAATTTTTCATCGTTAATGTCCCATAGCCATTCTTTGTTTTCATATGGTAATAGCACATGAGGCACATAGGGACGTTTTGTTGCCTCAACCCAGAGATTTTCTGGAGAAGGGAAATATATTCTGCCGCCTTCTTGTAGGAAGAGACCTTTGATTTTCAAAGGAGTATCCACAAGCTTTTCATCATATTTTCCAAGCTTCGGATGTTCATATTTCCCATGAACAAATTTCCTTCTTTCATTTTCGGGAGTATTTTCAAGTACAGCGTTTCCGATTGCTCCATAAAACGTTAGAGGGGAAGGAAAATTAAAATCTGCCGTTGTTTCTTCTCCAGCATCGAAAGAGCGTGAATCCCTGAAAAAAAGTGTGTCAAGGGGATTGAGATTTATTTGGATCACTTCAAATCACCTCCTATCTGCTCTCTTACCAAGAAAAGAGCTATTTGGAGGAAGTTTTCAAAATTTTCTTTTGTATTTTTAACTTGGTTGTTCTTTTCAGGGTCTGCCATGTAAATAAATGATTCTGCAAGTAAGTCCAGAGTAAGAATTCCTTTTTTGAATTCAACTTTCCATAAATTAGACTCTGAAGGCATGTGACGCTTTAACAACCTCCAAAACTCGGATTTAAACATCTCCTCACTCAGTTTCCATGTAGATTTACGTTCATTATATTCATAAAAAGAGGGAAGTTCTTCCATAAAGTCACGAACAAAGCTCGGACTCAATTTTTTCTCTGGACTTTCGAGCATAAATGAAACAAAATATCGCAAAACATCCAGAACCTTAACGGAGTCTAAATTTTGAAGAGTCGGAGTTCTGATTTCCCATTTGTAACCCCACGTAACAACAGACCCTGAAAATAGTCTTAGTGTAATGCAGAAGGCGTCCTTGTCTTTAAACGATTTTTTCGCCTCCTCAACATTTTTCCGAGCTTCTTCTAAACCTCTTCGGAGGGGATCTTTGTGATGAAGGATTACAATTCCGGCACTGGAAGTTTGTTTTATGTTTGATTTCCTGAATTCACTGATAAAACAGGATCTGGCTTTATTGGCTGTTGAAAGAGAAGTTTCCAGAGGAAGAAATGCAAGGAGATCGTCCCCTCCAGAATATACGCAAAGGCCATTACCGTTACCTTCCTCTTGACTTTTTATCAACTCGGATGTATTTGATCCGGTATCTGCCAGAATTTCACTGAGTTTTTTCTGATAATTGAGGGTAAAATCAGCATCTTTAAGAATATCTCCTGAAGTAAGTTTTACCTCTCCAGACATGAGTTTCCCCATGTTATCGCCATCCATCATCAAAATTGAATAGTATTTTGATGGCTCTTTTATCCCAAGAGACTCATAAGCTGCACTCAGGCTTTTTTTAGTATCCTCACAGAGCTTCCTGAAATCTGGATTATCGGGTATCCCATACTCCTTTTTGAAAAAATCATAATTTAAATAGTCTTCATAATAACACTCCCCATTTTTATAAGTGTTATCAATAACGTTTCCAATTCGTTTGACGTTATCTGTGAATTCTTTGATCTCATGCTTTTCATTTTTGTTCTGTTCGATTAATTTTTTTGCAATTGCTGCTGAAACGTCCATTACAGAGTCAAACTTTTGGGGAGATACATCTATGTCATCTGGATTCAGAAGTCTTTTCAATAAGCAAATTGAACATAGTATTTCATTTTCTCGTATTCTTGCTTTGAATTTTTCTTGGACGCTTGAATAAATCTCCTGTGGATATTCTCTACGGCCACATTGATTACATTTTTGAATATAACTTCCTTCCCATGAATCAAAAGTTCTTGTTACTTTTCTTTCATTGAAAAAATGAATAATTTCTTTTACTTTTGGTTTATATTCACTGTTTAGTTCCTCAATTACTATAGGAACTGCCACCCAGTTCATATAAAAGGGGGATTTAATTTTCTGGTTGTAATACCCCTTACAATCAGGAGGTAACTTCCTGTTGACTTCTTTTTGCATATCATTCCAAAAATTCTGTAATCCTATTTCCATCTGGGAAATTGTTTCATGGAATTCGGATTTCGGAATTACTGCCATGTATATATTGGGAAGAGAAGACAAACGTTCTTTTGAATATTTTATATGTGGATAGATTATGGCTTCTAAACCATATGTATCAAATATTGGTTTCATGGTTCTGAATGTAGCTAAAGAAAGCAAGCGACTTCCTATATAAAGATCCCTTGTTTTTCTTGCTTCACTTATGAACTCTTGAACAGGACCAATGGAAACTCTAAGGAGGCAGAATTCATCTCCATAATGTTTAATTTTTTCGATCAGTTCGTTCATAAAGTGCCTCCATTCAGATTATAGACAAAAATACTTTCACCATTTATTTGCATGTTTTTGAGGTACGATAATGCACAACCATTTGTGTCTTGCCTTTCGACTTTTTTTTGCTGGCACCAACTAACTGCGGGTACGAGTTTTTCGATATTTTCCGTATTTATTTTATGAAATCTTATTAACACAGGGGAAGCCATACGGTGTGTGCCTTTTGCCCATCCTAATCCATTACATTCCGAATCCCCGTGAAATTTGGCAATTGCATCATTTCTGTCAATGAAACCAGCATTCCCAATAAATATCTGTCCACAGCTTCGCAGTAAAAAGAAAGGAGAATTCACTGGATTATTTGCTCCACAGATAGATGCAGATAATTTTTCGTTGTGCACAAAACTATTTTCTTCAACCCATAAACTGCAAACATTCCACATCAGATTCAGTCCTTTTCTTAAATGTTCTTCAATTTTCCAAGTATCCTCAAAAGTTTCTTTTAGTGGAAGTTCGATTGTTTTTTCATTTAAGCGAAATAAAAATGGATTTCTTTTGCTATTAGAACAGATAACTGGAGAACCAAATCCTCTTCTTTCCCTTTTCCCTACAGCGCCTAGATTACCCCATACCCAGATAATGGAAAACAGAACCTTTACCTCCATTTCAGACATAGTACTGCGAGGAATAATCTGTATTCTGTAAGATGAGTTTTCAAGATAACCTTGACTCGTTGCTGGATTATTAGATTTCCCTTTGAAATTACATTGATAGCACCCTTTTCCCTTACAATTACGGCAGGGTTTATTAAATCCAAGTTTTATACTATCGTCCGGAATCTCGTTTTCTTTATCAATGATCATCCTAAATTTTGCACCAATTTTGTTACCTTTTGAATCTTTAGTATCAGCCGAACCAAATATTCTACTTTCTAAAAAGAGTAATTCCTCACTTCTTATTTCTTTATACATACCCCCTATTACAGCTCTAAACCAAAAACGCCAAGACCCTCTGAGAGCCTTTCCTGTAAGACCAGCACTATCAACAGAGTATTTGTTTGCTCCATCAATAAGTAGGGGTGTAATGAACCTGACTCTAAATTCCTTTACTTCCACAATTTACCTCCATAATTAAAGTTTTCTGCCTCTCTCAGGAGGAGTATTTACAAACCTTCAAATTCTTTACATCCTTATTTTCCTCACAGTCCCAAACCCCTTCGCAACCCCTTTTCCTACCCCCATGAAATCCGGAATCAAAAAATTAGCTATAAATCCACCTGTAAACGAAGTAAAATCCATTTTTTTGTACTTTGAAAGCCTGAGCTCCATATCTACATCACATTTTATGGTATCAGGAACCGTATATCCAAAAGTCTTTGACATCGAGAGCAAATTTCCTGCCAGGGTCTTTCTTAGCATTTCCTTTTGCTCTTCGGGGTTTCTGGTCTCAAGAAATTTTTCCTCATTCTCTTTATTAAGGGCAAGCCAGGGGGTTAGGAATTCGTAAAAGTAAATGCTTTTTGTAAGCCCAAAGTCCTGTTTTTTGATCCTCATGGACCTTTCAGTGATTTCAAAGTTTTCGTAAGGAAGAGTGACCGTATCAAATTTGTCAAATAAACCTTTCAAGATTTCTGCTCCTTCATTTACACCGACCACGAGAGGAATCCTGTCAAGAACTTTGTACTGCACAAGAGGGTAGCGGTAACAAAACCTGTCGGTATTGTGGTTATGGAGGAGGTCGTATTCATTGAATTTTGACGCAAAGAAACCACGGATCTGATTTGCATCTCCCCTGAATTCCCCTGCGCCTTCAAAAGTCATTTCAAGGGTTTTAAGTTTAATATTTTCCGGAGTCATGAGAAATACAACGAAATTTTTAAAAATATCTTTTTCAATTTTGTTCATGTTAGTTTTAACATAAATACATTTTGATATTTATTGAGAAGCATTTCTACGAAAATAAAAACATAATATATATTTATATAAATTTTTGGATCTTTTCATTGAAGCTCTGCTCAATTCTTTCAAGCCCGGCAGCATAATCCGTATGCCTGTAATAGCTCATCCAGGGGTCAACAACATCACAAATATTTTTTATTAAATTATCCAGGGCCTGAACTTTGTTTTCATCGTCTTTATGGGCTTTTTCTATTCTTGCTGTACTATCTATACTTCTGACATTACTTCCAATGCTTTCAATACTCTCGACCATCTTCTCAATGGACCCTTCGGTAGGCATAACTCTTATAACGCTCCCAGCCCCGTTTTCCTCCTCAATTTCCTCAAAGTAGAAACCTACAAATTCAAACCCATTTGCGGCAGTCCCGACATAGGTCTTTTCTTTGTTTAAATCAAGGCCTAATTCAGCCATAACTGCCTTAACTCTGTCCGGATTGATCCATTCTTTAGAAAGGACCACAAAATCATCTGCAAAACGAACAAGATGCTCAACTGAATCTCCTTCAACATTCTTGAGCCCTATCTCAGCCCAGTGGTTGTCGAACTGGTCAAGGTAGAAGTTTACAAGAAGCGGAGAGATTATCCCGCCCTGAAGTAGCCCTTTTCCAGAATCTTTCCCTGAACCGCCTGCCTGTGAGCCTTTTTTGAGCCAGCTCTCGACCAGGGAAAGTATTAATTTGTCTTCGATTCTCGTTTTGAGGATCTTCAGGAGCTTATCATGTGGGATGCTGTCAAAACAGTCCTCTATATCTCCTTTCAAATAATGTATACTACCGGCTTCTAGCCACTTGTACACCTCAAGGCTTGCAAGTTTTGCAGACCTGTATGCCCTGTAACCATAAGAGCAGTTTTCAAAATCAGCTTCAAAAATAGGCTCAAGGACAAGTTTTACAGCTCCCTGGACAAGCCGGTCTCTCAGGGTTAAAATTCCAAGCTGCCTTTTCTCTCCATTCCTCTTTGGAATTTCGACTCTTTTTACTTCATCGGCAGTATACCGGCCTTCTTCAAGCTCCTTCTTTACGGATCGAATGAATTTGTCGACCCCTGAAGCCTCTACCTGCTGGATAGTGAGGGACTCAAAACCGGTGCTTTTTGTGTTCCTGTTAAGGTTCTTCCAGGCTGTGTGCAGGATCTCATCTTTCAAAAGCAGTTTTTTAAGTTTCTTAAACTTCTTTTCGGGGTTTCTCTTCGCTTTGCTGTATAGTTTCAGTTGTATTTTGGCTAGAGTCTGGTTTTGAATATCAGGTACCTCCGTAAATGGTTATTAATTTTCAGTCGTCTACAGATCCTGATATACTTAGCCGCGAAGAATTCGGTTTTTTCCCGAATTAGAGTTACTGGTGCTGTTTTTTAGAAGAATTTTAAAAAAGTTTAGGGACTCAAAGAACAACTTTCAATCCTTGTTTTAGTGGAAGCTACTTCTCGACTTTTTAAATCACAGAAAACCGAACGAACGATTCAAGTTTCAATCCTTGTTTTAGTGGAAGCTACTTCTCGACCTCAGAATTGTTATCTGGAATTTAAAACATAAAATAAGTTTCAATCCTTGTTTTAGTGGATCTTGCTCACGAATAGTGCATTTGTCATTCTTGATCACCTCAGAGTCCCGGTTTCAATCCTTGTTTTAGTGGATCTTGCTCACGAATTTTGACATCAGGAGCAGGAGATGGGAAGTCGAAAGTTTCAATCCTTGTTTTAGTGGATCTTGCTCACGAATGGTTCAATGGGGTCATGTGGGGCATGTATCCACTTGTTTCAATCCTTGTTTTAGTGGATCTTGCTCACGAATTAGACCAGATTTTGGAGTGGAAATATAGGTAATTGTTTCAATCCTTGTTTTAGTGGATCTTGCTCGCGAATCCTTGACGATTTGGTAAAGCAGTTACAGTACGATCTGTTTCAATCCTTGTTTTAGTGGATCTTGCTCGCGAATTAAAAGGGATAATTGGTAAAAACGAGGCAATAACGGAGTTTCAATCCTTGTTTTAGTGGATCTTGCTCGCGAATGTGTTTCATCGTCTGTTGCAATTACAATTCTATAGTTTCAATCCTTGTTTTAGTGGATCTTGCTCGCGAATCTTTTCTATCAAAACATCAATTATATGCCTATCAGTTTCAATCCTTGTTTTAGTGGATCTTGCTCGCGAATAAGTATCGAGAGATGAATATCGAATTTGTTATGGTTTCAATCCTTGTTTTAGTGGATCTTGCTCGCGAATCTACCTGTAATACCTGTATTTCGGATACCTTTTCCTGGTTTCAATCCTTGTTTTAGTGGATCTTGCTCGCGAATTAGAATATAGCGATAGGAATAACTTCAATTGTGTTTGTTTCAATCCTTGTTTTAGTGGATCTTGCTCGCGAATTCAACACAAACCCGCACGGAAGCTGCAACACTGGCATGTTTCAATCCTTGTTTTAGTGGATCTTGCTCGCGAATTTAACATACTAACGTATTTTTATCAAATATGGTGAAGTTTCAATCCTTGTTTTAGTGGATCTTGCTCGCGAATGGATATCATATCTCTCGGGTCCGGAAACGATGATGCGTTTCAATCCTTGTTTTAGTGGATCTTGCTCGCGAATCGTTATTGAGTATGAGGATCGGAGACATGTACATACAGTTTCAATCCTTGTTTTAGTGGATCTTGCTCGCGAATCCAGTCCTCTTCCGTGCCCTGGTAATTATCGACGGAAGTTTCAATCCTTGTTTTAGTGGATCTTGCTCGCGAATCCCCATCATATTTATCAAATGCGTTTTTTAAGATGTGTTTCAATCCTTGTTTTAGTGGATCTTGCTCGCGAATACAGGTGGTCATATGACAGCCGAACTTGAAAACAAAAGTTTCAATCCTTGTTTTAGTGGATCTTGCTCGCGAATCGGGGTTAATTTGGTTCAAAAAACTTCAGATGTACGAGTTTCAATCCTTGTTTTAGTGGATCTTGCTCGCGAATACTACAAGAGCCGCCACAATAAACACCTGAATGGTTTCAATCCTTGTTTTAGTGGATCTTGCTCGCGAATATGTTGAATGTGGAGGAAACGTAACGAGGAGATATGTTTCAATCCTTGTTTTAGTGGATCTTGCTCGCGAATTCTTTACTAGGGGGAGTCGGAAGTCCTTATCCACATAAGTTTCAATCCTTGTTTTAGTGGATCTTGCTCGCGAATTCCGTATATCAACACTCTTGAAGGCAAGCACTACAGTTTCAATCCTTGTTTTAGTGGATCTTGCTCGCGAATGGGATAATGATAAGGATTGCTGGCAGGTGAAATTTGTTTCAATCCTTGTTTTAGTGGATCTTGCTCGCGAATAAGAACGTTTTTGGAGAAAAGGATTTTTCACAGAGGTTTCAATCCTTGTTTTAGTGGATCTTGCTCGCGAATCAGAAATGTGGAAAGATTTCCATCTCAACGACTGGTTTCAATCCTTGTTTTAGTGGATCTTGCTCGCGAATTACCTGATAATGTAAATAGGCTTGCAAATAGTGAATTGTTTCAATCCTTGTTTTAGTGGATCTTGCTCGCGAATGCAGGTTCAGACATGGTTGCAGTAGGGATGTGGGAGTTTCAATCCTTGTTTTAGTGGATCTTGCTCGCGAATTTGTTCAAAACACCAACAACAGTTATACTGTATTGGGTTTCAATCCTTGTTTTAGTGGATCTTGCTCGCGAATTATTCTCCGGTTTTTTGTGTCATCTTTGCACCCAGTTTCAATCCTTGTTTTAGTGGATCTTGCTCGCGAATGATAAAAACAACTCATCTCAATCTTCTGAACGTTAGTTGTTTCAATCCTTGTTTTAGTGGATCTTGCTCGCGAATTTTCTGAAACAGGAATTTATCACATTTCGTATGATTTGTTTCAATCCTTGTTTTAGTGGATCTTGCTCGCGAATTCGAATTTGCTATTTTTTGCCTACTTGCTTTATACAGTTTCAATCCTTGTTTTAGTGGATCTTGCTCGCGAATTTTATCGAGAAACTTAATCTCCTTTCATTTCTTTTTTGTTTCAATCCTTGTTTTAGTGGATCTTGCTCGCGAATCTGACAGTTTTTATCTGTAGAGAAATGGGCTGCAAGTTTCAATCCTTGTTTTAGTGGATCTTGCTCGCGAATCTGTATATTCACTCCATTATCATTTCGTTCAGTGTGGTTTCAATCCTTGTTTTAGTGGATCTTGCTCGCGAATATCCATACAAGGGTAGAGGAAATTTCTATGTATCAAGTTTCAATCCTTGTTTTAGTGGATCTTGCTCGCGAATTCGCCGAAGAGGTAGGCTGCAAGAATCTACTTGTAACGTTTCAATCCTTGTTTTAGTGGATCTTGCTCGCGAATCGAATTCAGATAGCACCCTTTCCACTTTTGACATGAAAGTTTCAATCCTTGTTTTAGTGGATCTTGCTCGCGAATCTACCTCTGCTAAAACCTTCTGCTAATTTTTCTTCAAAGTTTCAATCCTTGTTTTAGTGGATCTTGCTCGCGAATTTCTCGTTTCATCCGTACACAATGTCAATATTTAGTTTCAATCCTTGTTTTAGTGGATCTTGCTCGCGAATTTATAATCCGTACGGGACGGCAGGATACAATACAAGTTTCAATCCTTGTTTTAGTGGATCTTGCTCGCGAATAATACAGTTCTTGACGGGCAAGGACAGGCAACCAGTTTCAATCCTTGTTTTAGTGGATCTTGCTCGCGAATTACAGACCCAAGTGGATTTAAAGAGGAAAAATTAGGTTTCAATCCTTGTTTTAGTGGATCTTGCTCGCGAATATAATTCTGCATTGAAATGGTATAAAGATCAAATGTTTCAATCCTTGTTTTAGTGGATCTTGCTCGCGAATAGAAAATACGATGATGAAACCATACTAGATGCTGCACGGTTTCAATCCTTGTTTTAGTGGATCTTGCTCGCGAATAAGTTTACAAGCGAGTGCTTGGATATATGTGAGAAAAGTTTCAATCCTTGTTTTAGTGGATCTTGCTCGCGAATATGTAATATATTTTCTTTTTCCCCTTTTACAATAGTGTTTCAATCCTTGTTTTAGTGGATCTTGCTCGCGAATTTCATTTTTGCATGGAATGTTATATCATTGGTGATAGTTTCAACCCTTGTTTTAGTGGATCTTGCTCGCGAATATATGGCTTCGTCGGATCGGATGATACTGTTCATGGTTTCAATCCTTGTTTTAGTGGATCTTGCTCGCGAATCGCAAAATCACCTGGCGGGATGCCAGTGTCAGACGGAGTTTCAATCCTTGTTTTAGTGGATCTTGCTCGCGAATTCTACTGAACTGGTAGAGGATGTTATTCGGCTCTGGTTTCAATCCTTGTTTTAGTGGATCTTGCTCGCGAATAGAAAGGAGGGATAAATACAGTCAAAAAACACACATGATATTCTTGGAATAACATGCCCAAAAAATGAAAGTCTTTTTCACTTAGCTTTTTTGATAATAGAACTCCATCATTACCTTTGGACAGGAAGGTTGTTTTTACTTTGGTTCTCCGAAGCCGTCAAAAAACTAACCATTGAATTGCCATCGAAGGCCCAGATGTGACCTTGATCACGGATGCCAAATTGCCTTTGAAGCAATTCTACTGTCCTGGAAATGATGGAGTAATGTAAATTGGACGGAGAAATAAACAAATCTTGTGGTTTAGACATTCACAAACGTTTTGTTATTGCTACTATCCTCAGTAGATCCGGTGAAAAACAACAACATCGTTTTGCCAGAGATGATGATGGGATTTTAGATCTTAAAAATTTAGTAACCTCTGAAAAATGTGATGTTGTTGCCTGTGAATCAACAAGTGATTTCTGGGTTCCGATTTATGAGGCATTGATAGATCATTTGCCTGTTATAGTTGGAAATGCTCGAGATATGAAAGCATTTACACATAAAAAAACAGATAAAATAGATTCCGAAGTAATTGCAAAACTTGCATTGAATAAGATGGTTCAACCATCAAGAGTTTTTCCGAAGAAACATAGAGAATTCAGGTCATACGTCAGGCTTCGCCTAACTCTTGTAAGAAAAAGAACGGACATTAAAAATGAAGCTCATGCAATTCTTTCCTCCGAAATGTTACATCTGGGTGATGTTCTGACTGACATTTTTGGAAAAAATGGTAGAGCAATTCTAGCAGGAATCTCTTCAGGTAAAAATATTGATCAAATTATAGAGTCGCTTTCTCCAAATGTTCGGAAAAAGAGTGTTCAGATAAGGGAAATTCTGGATAGAGAAATATCACAGAGTGCTGCAATAAGGCTTCAGATATGTCTGAACCTTATAAAACATTTAGATGAAGAAATTGAAGTTCTTGAAAGAGAAATTTTCAATTATGCTTATCAAAAGCATAAAAGGGAAATGGAAATTTTGATGTCAGTTCCAGGTATTGGGGAGCTTGGTGCGGCAACTCTAATTGCTGAAATAGGAGATTTCAGGGATTTTCCAACGGGAGATAAACTTGCTTCATGGCTTGGAATAGTTCCTAATGTGTATCAATCTGCAGATAAATACCATAACGGAAGAATCACTAAGAGAGGATCAAAAGTAGCAAGGTGGATTCTAACTCAGATTGCTCAAGCAGCAGCAAGAAAGAAAAATAGCAGATTAAAGGAGTTTTTTAACAGGAAAAAGAAGACAATTGGATATGCTAAGGCAATTATTGCCTTAGCAAGGAAAATTGCAACAATAATATGGCATTTGATCACAAACGATGAGATGTACGAAGATGAAACAGGATACCAAAAGGGAGAAGTTAAAAAGAGAAAGATTGTTGAGGCAGACATATTCTCGGTTGATGAAAGGATAACAATAATTAGTGGAATTATCGCAATTATGGGAAAAAAGGAAGGAGAGAGTACGTGATGAGTTTTCTCATCATGGACTTTCATGCCAAATAAAAAGTTTCAATCCTTGTTTTAGTGGATCTTGCTCGCGAATTGGATTCTAGATGTTTTAATGCACTACTCTTCTTGAGTTTCAATCCTTGTTTTAGTGGATCTTGCTCGCGAATAAAGTGTATGAAGAAGTGATGCACGTTGGAGGAGACAGTTTCAATCCTTGTTTTAGTGGATCTTGCTCGCGAATTTGCTTACAATAATAGGAGATGGTAAGATCAATCTGTTTCAATCCTTGTTTTAGTGGATCTTGCTCGCGAATAAGGAAAATGTATATCGTTATACATCAATTACGTGTTTCAATCCTTGTTTTAGTGGATCTTGCTCGCGAATGATTAGAGCCATCTGGCATGGTGATCTTGGAATTAGTTTCAATCCTTGTTTTAGTGGATCTTGCTCGCGAATACGATGAGGATTATTTTTCCGACATAGAAGACACGAGTTTCAATCCTTGTTTTAGTGGATCTTGCTCGCGAATCTCAGTGCCGGTTGTAAGTGTCACAGATACACTATTGTTTCAATCCTTGTTTTAGTGGATCTTGCTCGCGAATTTTCCTCCTACGTTACTACAACATACTATATACCCGTTTCAATCCTTGTTTTAGTGGATCTTGCTCGCGAATCTGAACCTGTCCAGTACCATTCAGAAGACCCAGGGTGTTTCAATCCTTGTTTTAGTGGATCTTGCTCGCGAATTGGAGCAAGGGAACGCAGGAAGTTGAAGCATGAATAGTTTCAATCCTTGTTTTAGTGGATCTTGCTCGCGAATCTCTTTCGCCGGAATATCCTTCTCTGGATCACCATAAGTTTCAATCCTTGTTTTAGTGGATCTTGCTCGCGAATTGTGTATTACATCGCATAGATAACGAATCAGGAGAACGTTTCAATCCTTGTTTTAGTGGATCTTGCTCGCGAATAGTTAACCGGATTTGCAAGAAAGAACATTTTTTTAAGTTTCAATCCTTGTTTTAGTGGATCTTGCTCGCGAATTTGGACTCGGAACGGTGACAACTTAAGGAGGGAGTTTCAATCCTTGTTTTAGTGGATCTTGCTCGCGAATGAAAGCCGCAACATGCAGTTACACGGCTCTTGGAAGTTTCAATCCTTGTTTTAGTGGATCTTGCTCGCGAATGTAGTAATCGGAAAGATTATTACCTACAAGGTGGGTTTCAATCCTTGTTTTAGTGGATCTTGCTCGCGAATTAAAAAAATGTGGCTGGATTATCTTGTAGAAGGTTGTTTCAATCCTTGTTTTAGTGGATCTTGCTCGCGAATAGGGGATTACACTAGGCTTGTAAATATCGTTGAATGGTTTCAATCCTTGTTTTAGTGGATCTTGCTCGCGAATTTCCAACGAGCCGAAAAGATAGCTAAGATAGCTAGTTTCAATCCTTGTTTTAGTGGATCTTGCTCGCGAATGATACGTGAACCTCTATGACAGCATGTATGACTATGTGTTTCAATCCTTGTTTTAGTGGATCTTGCTCGCGAATTCTTACCTTTAACTCTAAAGAAATCGCCAATTTGTTTCAATCCTTGTTTTAGTGGATCTTGCTCGCGAATTTTTTCAACTGCTCCACAGGTTCAGACTTCTTAAGTTTCAATCCTTGTTTTAGTGGATCTTGCTCGCGAATGGTCTTCTCGCTGTGCCTCCGCGCTCCCTGAGAAGTTTCAATCCTTGTTTTAGTGGATCTTGCTCGCGAATACGTCATAATCTGGGATTTTCAAAAAAAAGAAACGAGGGTTTCAATCCTTGTTTTAGTGGATCTTGCTCGCGAATACGTAGCAACCCCCGAACAGATTGAAGCAGGAGTTTTGTTTCAATCCTTGTTTTAGTGGATCTTGCTCGCGAATATGATTTCATTTACGTCCCATCCGGCAAGAGCGAGGGTTTCAATCCTTGTTTTAGTGGATCTTGCTCGCGAATAATTTAGATTTGTTGTGTTTGTAGCTTCGAGGAATGAAGTTTCAATCCTTGTTTTAGTGGATCTTGCTCGCGAATTAGAGGTGATTATTATAGTAGTAACAACTATAAAACGTTTCAATCCTTGTTTTAGTGGATCTTGCTCGCGAATGAAGTGTATCTTATGCGCCACGTACATCTAACTTTAGTTTCAATCCTTGTTTTAGTGGATCTTGCTCGCGAATAAAGTTACGATAGAAGACTTTAAAGAATGTGTGATTGAGTTTCAATCCTTGTTTTAGTGGATCTTGCTCGCGAATCCTATGGAATCACCAAAGAAAAGTGGGATAACGTTTTGTTTCAATCCTTGTTTTAGTGGATCTTGCTCGCGAATTTAATAAACTACAAACTGAATTTGAAGTAGCCAAGGAGTTTCAATCCTTGTTTTAGTGGATCTTGCTCGCGAATGAGATACTTGTTGAAGCAGGACACCCGGCTGAGAAATGTTTCAATCCTTGTTTTAGTGGATCTTGCTCGCGAATAAGAAACAGCTTGATACTCAACTTAGAGGCTGGATGTTTCAATCCTTGTTTTAGTGGATCTTGCTCGCGAATCTGGTGTAGCAAAAGCAATTGCTAATTATTCCGCTTCGTTTCAATCCTTGTTTTAGTGGATCTTGCTCGCGAATTTTGGTACGGTGATGATTTTTATTGTGAGGACTGTTGTTTCAATCCTTGTTTTAGTGGATCTTGCTCGCGAATTACCAAAACTGAAAGCATGGAGCAAAACTGAAAAAGTTTCAATCCTTGTTTTAGTGGATCTTGCTCGCGAATAGGTATCGGGCTCTTCTCCCTGCGACTCCTGAATAAGTTTCAATCCTTGTTTTAGTGGATCTTGCTCGCGAATAAATTACAGACGGGCTATTAGGAACTCCTGATAAAGGTTTCAATCCTTGTTTTAGTGGATCTTGCTCGCGAATAATCTGAAGAGTGCTCTTCTTAATGTTTTACTTTTTTGTTTCAATCCTTGTTTTAGTGGATCTTGCTCGCGAATCAAGGCCCTCCGTGATTGACCTCTACACTAAGGGAGTAGTTTCAATCCTTGTTTTAGTGGATCTTGCTCGCGAATCATTTGGAATTTTCACTTTTCCTATCATGCTGCGTAGTTTCAATCCTTGTTTTAGTGGATCTTGCTCGCGAATTGAAAGGTAAAACACCTACAATATGGTTTAATATGTTTCAATCCTTGTTTTAGTGGATCTTGCTCGCGAATATCACCAAAACTCGAATGATGTATTGGCAGATCCATAGTTTCAATCCTTGTTTTAGTGGATCTTGCTCGCGAATAAGAACGTTTTTGGAGAAAAGGATTTTTCACAGAGGTTTCAATCCTTGTTTTAGTGGATCTTGCTCGCGAATCTGTTCTGGTTCTTCCTGCTCTTCTACCTCTTGAAGTTTCAATCCTTGTTTTAGTGGATCTTGCTCGCGAATAGATACAGGTTTAGCCCTTATTGCATCTACAGTACTAGTTTCAATCCTTGTTTTAGTGGATCTTGCTCGCGAATGCTCCAGCTACAGCACCTTGACTCTGAATATCCTGTTTCAATCCTTGTTTTAGTGGATCTTGCTCGCGAATACTTTAGGAGCACGTACATGCGTGACTTTAATTTTTAGTTTCAATCCTTGTTTTAGTGGATCTTGCTCGCGAATTGGCTGCTACAATTGATGTAGGGAACGAGTACGAGTGGTTTCAATCCTTGTTTTAGTGGATCTTGCTCGCGAATTGAAGCTGCAAATAAGAAGAGAAGCGGGTTAATAGAGTTTCAATCCTTGTTTTAGTGGATCTTGCTCGCGAATTGGGATTCCGCAAGGGAAGCAACTAAACAGTTAAAGTTTCAATCCTTGTTTTAGTGGATCTTGCTCGCGAATAATATGGTTTTTTGCAGGTGCCCTAGTACAATATTGTTTCAATCCTTGTTTTAGTGGATCTTGCTCGCGAATAGGGCAAAAATTTCCGTTATTTGGCCAGAAAAGGCCTGAAATGAGCCCTTTTTTGGGGCTAAAATTCTTACTGGAAAATTATCAAACCCTTTATAAATACAAGAAAAAAAGGGTTTTTTAGTGGTTTGGAAACATCTCAAAATATGCTTTTCTTTCTATTAAACTTTTGTTTTTAAATCTGTGGACGGGTTTTGAAATCTGGTATGGACTATTTAAATTTGATTATTTTTCTCATAATGTTTTCAAATCTTGTATTACTGATTGGATGATGACTGATAACCTTGCCATTATAAATAATACAGAAGGTCCCGAAAGCACAGGGCACATGCTGAGCCTCATCTGAACTCTCAAGGTCAATCAGGTTAGCCTTTATTTTCAATTTCTCCCTTGCAGTTTTCAAAATAGCATCCACGTTTTTTACTGAGTATGGGCACTGGGCTGAACGGATAACAGTCAGGCCTTCTCCATATTTCTCCGTGTCCAGCGATATATTTTTAAATTTCGGATCGTCGGCTCCCGGGTTGAATTTTAAAACCAGTAATTCAAAATCAGGTTCAACCTCATCAACAGGTACAAATCCTTTTTTTAAGAAAATATCTTTTTTAGCCATAAATGAGCCGTTTCTTGTAACAACCGCAACGCCCTGCATGTTTGCTTCTTTTGCATCCTTAATGCACTCTTCGATCAAAGAAGAAGCATAGCCTTTCCCTTTAAACTCGTTTTTGAATCCGACAAAAATGCAATGGATGAACATATATCCTTCTGCATCTACCGGGCGGTGTGCATATTTTCCCGGAATGTATTCAAGCATGCCCTGATAACCGCCTTCTCTTGAAAAAATTACTTTTATCCTGAGCCCTTTAGAATAATATTCCTTAAACCAGTCGATTTTCCGTCTTAACTCAAGGTGTTTTTTAAAATCTTTGTATCCGCAAACCCCGTAGTCAGCAATGTTCTCAGGATTAAGATCTATTATTTCTATATCAGGCATATATGCTCCACGAAATATTTAATGACTTTACAATTTTTTCATTACAATTTTTCCATTACAATTTTTCCACTAAAATTTTTCATTATTTTTTTCTATCCAGTGTAAAAACATGATACTGCTATATAAATGACACTTTCTGGCAGTTTGATGCTTTGAGTTTGAGATTTTTAATTTTGGCGTATCGGTTCCTGGATTTCAGTCTTAATATTTTAAATCCTTGAATTTTAAAATTTAGACTTTTAAATTCTGATCCTTTGAATTCTCAAATTTTTGACTCATTTTCAACAACCTATTACTGTAGATGATAAAAACCCACATTTGAGTAAAAATTCATATTTAGTATTACATTTAGAAATAAAGTATACATTTTAGTATTACATTCATTTAGGAAAGTATATATACAAAAATGTTTTAATTCAGTTTGTCTTAAAAATCGTTAAAAAAGTATTACATAATTATAATTGTTTAATGCAAGGTAGTATTAAACATTTCACAATCGGGAAAAATACAGGTTAAGGAGTATTGTAAAGTAATTCCAGATTTTAATAAAAAACAAGGAGGAGTTTTGATTAAGAAAAATCAGCAGTATTTGCTCATAGGCTCAATAATCATAGTTATAGCAGCTGCCATTATTGTCAGCTCTATGTCCAGCCCTGCAGCAGATTCGAAACCCACAGAACAGACTTCCCAGGTTGCCGGGGAAACGGCGCTCCAGGGGTCCGAAGAACTGAGCTCTCCAGGGTCTGACGAACTGGTTGCAGCCGTAGGGACCCATGGCGGAGAGCCGGAAACCGGCTTTGATCCTATCTCCGGATGGGGCTATAACCACGAACCACTGGTCCAGAGCACGCTTTTCAAAAGGGACAGTGAGGCAAATCTGATCAACGATCTGGCTACGGATTATACTATTAGCGATGATGGACTGAAATGGACTGTCAAAATAAGGAGCGACGTGAAATTCCATGATGGAGAACCTCTAACAGCTAAGGACGTAGCCTTCACTTTTAATACGGCAGCAGATGCTAGCGGCAGTGCGGATTTGTCCGTGCTGGAAAAAGCCACAGCAGTCGATGATTATACCGTTGAATTTAACTTGAACGACCCTCAGTCCACCTTCATCAATAAACTGGTAGCTCTTGGCATTGTCCCTGAACATGCTTACAACGCTGAAACTTACGGGTCCAACCCGATAGGGTCGGGACCATACAAATTTGTACAGTGGGATAAAGGGCAGCAGGTAATCTTTGAAGCAAATCCGGACTATTACGGACAGGAACCGTACTTTAAAAAGCTGACAATACTCTTTATGGACTCTGATGCTGCTTTTGCGGCAGCTAAATCCGGACAGATCGATCTGGCTGAGGTTCCTTCCACATTTGCCGATCAGAAAGTTGATGGAATGAAAATAGTTTCTCTGGAGTCTATTGATGCCCGTGGAATAAGTTTCCCGATGAACCCGAATACTGGAGAGAAAACCGAAAATGGCTACGTAATTGGAAACGATGTGACTTCTGATCCTGCAATAAGAAAAGCTCTGAACATCGGGATAGACAGGCAGGCACTGGTTGACGGTGCTTTGAACGGACAGGGGAAAGAAGAATTCACAGGCGTGGACAAACTGCCCTGGGGTAATAAAGAAGCCATTTTCGAAGACGGAGATATAGAAGGAGCAAAGAAAATCCTTGCCGAAGGCGGCTGGACTGATACTGACGGAGACAGCATTGTTGAGAAAAAAGGCCTGAAAGCCGAATTTACCCTTTTATATCCTGCAAATGCCCAGGAAAGGCAGGCACTGGCGGTTTCGATGGATGAAGAAGCTAAAAAACTGGGTATAAATATTAAAGTTGAAGGTAAGAGCTGGGATGAAATTTACACCCTTTGCTATTCGACTCCAAATGTCTGGGGTTACGGATCACTGGATCCGACTGACATATACTTAAGATACTACAGCAAGAGCTACGATCCCTCAACCCGTAACAACGTAATAATGTACAATAATCCTGCTGTGGACAAGTACCTGAGGACAGCCATAACCAGTCCTGACCAGGAAACAGCCAACAAAAACTGGCAGCTGGCTGCATGGGACGGGACAACAGGATTCTCCGCAGAAGGGGATGCTTCCTGGATGTGGATGGCGACCATTAATTATGTCTACATAATGGATGAAGACCTTGATATCGGAACTCCAAAAATACAGCCCCATGGGGCAGATATCTTTGGCAGCATTCTGGAATGGAAACGTGCATGAGATTAAACAGGGATTTGAGTATTCACTCAAATCCTCTTATTTTTACAGGTTATTCGGGGAGACTATCTTCATTCAATAGACAGGATCAAAATCGTTTAATACTGAGATAAAAATTAAACTGTCGATACTCCCTGCTTTTGATAATAAAAAATTATATTTTTTATTCATAGAATACTTACCAAAAAACTCAGCAAGAATTAAGAATTTATATTTAGTGTTACTAAATTTTCTAAAATTTAGATTAAATATTACATATTTATGGTAAAGTACTTATAGAAAAAATTGGTTTTAGTTCCATTTAACATTACTTTAAGAAAAAGTAACACTTCTACAGATTTCCTGTACAAATATTATTCAAAAAACTCTCGTTATTTCAATAAAGATTCATAGAAAACCGCTATGAGTTTCAGTCGAGAGTATTCAGGATACTAATATATCAGGAGGAGTTCCGATCAAGAAAAACCAGCAACATCTGTCTGTGGGGACATTAATCGTAATTATAACAATTATTGGTATTATCACTTCCATGTCCGGCTGCGTATCCAGCCCAACGGATGATTCCGAACTGGGTTCTGCATCAGGCTCAGAGTCAGGTTCTGTATCAGCCAGCTCGACTTCCAGGGCTTCCGATGAACTGGTAGTAAATGTGTATTCGCATACAGGAGAACCGGAAACAGGGTTTGACCCTCTTCTCGGATGGGGATGCGGTCATGTGAATTTTGAGCCATTAATACAGAGCACCCTCTTCAAAACAGATGATGAAGGCGGTATCATAAATGACCTTGCTACAGGTTATTCTGCCAGTCCTGACGGGAAGACATGGACTGTAAATGTAAGAGATGATGTCAAATTCACGGATGGAGAGAAGCTAACAGCTGAAGACGTTGCATTTACATTCAATACTGCAATTGGAAGTAATTCCGAACTCGACATGAGTAACCTTGAAAATGCCAGGGCAGTAAATGATACGGCTGTTGAATTCAATTTAAAAGAGCCCCAGTCCAGTTTCATATGGAGACTCAGGTATGTTGGGATTGTGCCTGAGCATGCCTATAAAAAAGAAACCTATGGAGCCAGCCCGATCGGTTCAGGCCCGTACAAACTGGTACAGTGGGACAAAGGTCAGCAGGCGATCTTTGAACTTAATGACAATTACTATGGACAGAAGCCGTACTTCAAAAAAATAACCATGTTATTCCTGGACAAGGATACTGCATTTGCAGCTGCAAAGTCCGGCAATGTTGACATAGCTGAAATCGATATTACCCATGCAAACCAGTCCATAAACGGCTATGATATAATCTCGCTTCCTTCCTCAAGGGCATTCGGAGTTTCTTTCCCCATGCAGAACAATACCGGCAAAAAAAGCCTTACTGGAGACACGATCGGCAACAATGTAACTGCAGATATCGCAGTCCGGAAAGCTTTGAACACGGGAATTGACAGAAAAGCCATACTTGACGGAGTAATATACGGAAAAGGGGATGTGGAATACACCGGAGTAGACCAGAGAACATTTGGAAACCCCGAAGCCAGGATAAAAGACTCAAAACCTGAAGAAGCTATAAAAATACTTGAAGATGCAGGCTGGAAAGATACAGACGGCGACGGAATCCGGGAAAAAGACGGAACTAAAGCAGAATTTAAACTGTATTACTCTTCCTCTGACCAGACAAGGCAGGCTCTTTCAGTAGCCGTAAGCGAGCAGGCAAAAAAATTAGGTATAAAAATAAACCTTGTCGGCACAAACTGGGATGAAATATACGCAAACCAGTACAGTTCAGCGGTTTTATACGCCTACAGCAGTATAGATACTTTCAATCTGTACCAGCAATACCATACTAAAGAAGCCGATGATACATACAGAAACCCTGGCCTTTACAGCAACCCTTTTGTGGACGGGTATCTGGAAACAGCCTTGAGAACTTCAGACCAGGAACAGGCTATTGAAAACTGGAAGTTAGCTGCATACGATGGAAATACCGGTTTTGGGCCTTCCGCGGATGCAACATGGCTGTGGCTTGTAACAATGGACTATCTCTACGCGGTGGATGAAACCATAGATATGGGAACCCCGGAGAAAAATGCCGGGTCAGATATTTTAGGAAACATCTACGAGTGGACAAGGACAAGTGCAACAGATACAGCTCAGAAATGAGTGATACTAAAAAAAGAGAAATGGTTCAAAGCAAATGGCGATTAGAAATAAATGCTGATTAAAGTGAGAGATTCTGCCACTTTAATAAACTGCGCTTTGAATCCCCCTTTTTATTTGGCATGAAAGTGCTCTCAAGTACTTTCATTTTATGGGCATGTTATTCGAAGAATATCATGTGCGTTTTTTATTTACAGCCATAACTGAGAGTACAAATGTAAGATACCTGGAGAATCTATTTCAACCTATGGATAAGAATATTAATTGAAATAATAACAAATATTGCAATAATCCTGAAGTAAGTTTATTATCAAGTAACAATAATGAGGGAAGAGTGTGCCGGATACCGAAAAAATAGCGAGTTTTGCAGGAAAAAAAATACTCAGGCTGGTAAGTCTTCTTGCTGTAGTTTGTTTTGTAAGTTTCATGCTTATTCAATACTCGCCCATAGACCCTGTTAGAGCCTATATAGGAGAAATGACAGTCAGTGAAGAGCATAAAGCCAAACTTGAAGAATATTGGGGAGTCAATACTCCTCCGCAGGAAAAATTCCTGAACTGGGCAGGAAATATTCTCAAAGGGGATTTTGGGGTATCATTGATTTACCGGATGCCTGTTGCCGATGTGATTAAAGAAAGAGCTATGGCCTCTTTTGTCCTTATGGCAACTTCATGGCTGTTTTCAGGAGTGCTGGGCTTCATCCTGGGCATAGTGGCAGGAATGAATAAGGGCACATGGATTGACAGAGCAATAAAAACTTACTGTTACGTGCTGGCAGCCACCCCGACATTCTGGCTGGCACTGGTTCTGCTAATGGTATTTTCTGTAAGTCTGGGGTGGTTCCCGATAGGCCTGAGTGTACCCATAGGGGTTACGGCTGAAAATGTAACTTTTTTTGACCGGATACAGCATTTAATTCTCCCTGCATTGACCCTGAGTTTACTGGGAGTAGCCCAGATTGCAATGTTTACCCGGGAAAAACTAATCGAAGTTCTTTCCAGCGATTATGTGTTATTCGCAAAAGCAAGAGGTGAAAAAGGGCTGGACCTGGTATTAAGACATGGGATAAGAAACGTTGCACTTCCTGCAATTACTCTGCAATTTTTAGGGTTCAGCGAATTGTTCGGAGGAGCAGTTCTTGTTGAGCAGGTATTCTCCTATCCTGGAATCGGACAGGCAGCAGTAGCAGCAGGGTTGAGATCTGATGTGCCTCTGCTTTTAGGGGTAGTCATTTTCAGTGCTATATTTGTCTTTTGCGGAAACCTGATTGCTGACACTATTTACGAATTCGTTGACCCCAGAATAAAACAGCAGGAGGCAACAGTATGAACATTATAGAGGAGGCTGGATTATGAGCACTGCTGTTGTAACAGCTAACAAAGGAGTATTCCGGGGACTGAACCTGAGACAGAAGACCCTGCTGATTATAGGTCTGACATCACTTTTGCTGCTTACGATAGTGGTTTCAAGTGTCACTATGGATGAAGATTCCTTGAAGACCGATTTTGGCTCTAAAAACCTTAACCCTTCAGCTGAACATCCGTTTGGGACAGACTGGATGGGAAGGGACATGTTTATACGTACCGTCAAGGGGCTTGGTTTAAGCATTCTGGTCGGAGCTTTTGCTTCTACAATCAGTACTGTACTGGCTGTAGTGTTGGGCCTTCTATCAAGTGCAGGGAAAGCTGTAGATTCCTTTGTTTCCTGGCTGGTGGACCTGTTTCTTTCGATCCCTCACCTTCTTTTGATAATTCTTATCTCCATAGGACTCGGAGGAGGAGCTTATGGAGTCATTATGGGTGTTGCGTTAACGCACTGGACAAGCCTGACAAGGGTGGTCAGAGCAGAGATCAAGCAGCTCAAGACCCAGGAATACATCCATATTTCGAAAAACCTTGGAAAATCAAAATGGTGGATAGCCACAAAACACATTCTACCCCATTTAATTCCGCAGATATTGCTTGGCACTATTTTGATGTTTCCTCATGCTATTCTGCACGAAGCTTCGGTCACATTCCTTGGATTTGGGCTTTCCCCTCACGAACCGGCAATTGGTATCATTTTATCAGAGTCTATGAAATACCTTTCCGCAGGATACTGGTGGCTTGCATTTTTCCCAGGGTTATCACTCCTGATTGTGGTTCTGGCATTTGACATGATAGGAGACAATCTGGGAAAAATAATTGATCCGAAAACTGCTCATGAATGAGTTGTATGTGAAAATTTCAATCTAAAGGTGGGAACATGAAAAATAAAGCTAAGAATAATGCTGAAGAAAGCAGGAAAACTGAAGCCCTGTTAAAAGTAAAAGATCTCTCACTCTCCTTTATCCAGTACACCTCAGGGCTCAGACAGACCGAGCTAAAAGTAATTTCCAATTTAAGTATAGAGGCTTATAGAGGAAAAATACTGGCTGTTGTGGGATCAAGCGGTTCCGGGAAAAGCCTTCTTGCCCATGCTATTTTAGGAATTTTGCCTCCTAACGCGATACTTAATGGAAAAATTGAATACAATGGCATGCAGCTTACTCAGGAAAAGAAAGAAGAAATCAGGGGTAAAGAAATAGCCCTGGTTCCCCAATCCGTAACTTATCTGGACCCTTTAATGAGGGTTTCAGATCAGGTAATAGGGTGTGTGGAGGAAGAAAAAGCAGGATTGATGAAGAAGCTCCAGAGGGAAATCTTTCAGAGATACGGCTTAAAACCGGATGTTGAAAGAATGTTTCCTCATGAACTCTCAGGCGGGATGACCAGAAGAGTCCTGGTTTCCACTGCAGTAATAGGCTCTGCAAAGCTTGTAATTGCAGACGAACCCACCCCTGGATTGGATGAAAAGACTCTGAATGAGACGCTGTATTACTTAAAAGACATGGCAAATAAAGGCTGTGCAGTAATAGTTATAACTCATGATATAGAGGCAGCGCTAAAGATTTCCGATAAAATTGCCGTCTTTTATGCAGGCACAGTCCTGGAAGTAGCCAATGCTGCAGATTTCAAAAACGATGGTGAGAACTTAAGGCATCCTTATACCCGGGCACTCTGGAATGCACTTCCCCAGAATAAATTCCAGGCAATTGAAGGGCATCAGCCAATGCAGGATGAAGTTATTGACGGATGTATTTTTTACGACAGGTGCTCAAAAAAGAACGAACTCTGCTCTAAAGGCATTCCTCAATTTCAAAATGTCAATGGAGGAATTGTGAGGTGCAATAATGTATCTTAAATGCGAGAATATAAGTTTCGGATACAAAAAAAACAGTCTGGTTTTAGATAATGTAAGTCTGTCTTTAAGAAGCGGTGAGGTTCTGGGCCTTGTAGGAGACAGCGGAAGTGGAAAATCAACCCTGTGTAAAATCCTTGCTGGCTATGAAAACAAATATCAGGGAAAAGTAAGCCTCGACGGAAAAGAAATTCCATCAAAAGGATATAACCCTGTCCAGCTCATATTCCAGCATCCGGAAAAGGCTGTAAACCCGAAATGGAAAATGAAAGATATTTTAAATGAGGGACATAACGTTCCGCAGGAGATTCTGGACTCATTCGGGATAAAAAAAGGCTGGCTTAACCGCTGGCCAAATGAGCTTTCGGGAGGAGAGCTTCAGAGGTTTGCACTTGCAAGAGCTCTGGGGTCTGAAACTAAATTTTTAATAGCGGATGAAATAACCACGATGCTGGACGCTATTACTCAGGCTCAGATATGGAACACGGTTCTGGAGATAGTTAAAGAGAGGAATATCGGAGTACTGGTCGTAAGCCACGAGAAAAATTTGATCAAAAAGTTATGTCACGATGTTGTTTATTTAAAGGATGTGAACAGGGTCTGACACTATTGAAAGTCTGACACTATTGAAAGTCTGACACTATTGATGAGCTGATTTTTTCAATTTTTTTAGAGCTATAAAGAGTTTTCAAGTGGTCTGCTGAGCTTCTATGAACCCTACCCTGACCCTGACTTCTCTGCCTGTAAACTCTGTCAGGCGGTCATCAATCCTCTGAGCTATACCCGGGGGCAGTTCCTGACCTGCCCTGCGATATAAAATGACTGTTACCCTTGCAGGTTCATTTAAAATCAGGTCCGCAGGTCTATAACTGACATCTACACTCTCAGTGACCAGTCTCATATCCTCATATTCGGATTCATTAAGCATAACTGATACTTCTGCTTTTGCCTGCTGTTCTATAAGCGCGGTTTGTGAGGATACATAGGTTACAAGCCCGAGTACAGTTGAAAGTATTGCTATTGCTACTCCGAGCACCAGAATATTCAAGACCACAGCTTTACGGGCTCTGCCTACAGCCGAAGATCCGAGGGGCCTGAAGCCTGAAAGCCAGAAAAGGATAAGAGCGGAGATATTGATAGCAAGCACATTTACCAGCACCAGAACCGCAGAAATAATCGCTACTGCAGGTAGCCCAAACGCAAACCCAAGCCCTGAAGTTGCTGCGGGAGGGACAAGGGCAGCTGCAATCGCAACCCCTACAAGGGCAGACCCTGCATTTCTTATGATACTTATGGCACCTGCAATACCGGATCCCAGAGCAAGAAATAGAGACAGGAAGGTTGGGTTTGTGCGCTCAGCTACCTGTGAAATCTCGCGGATATCTATTCCTGGCGGCATCATGCCTAATTCCGTGATCAGAAAGCCGATAAAGGCACCTACTGCGATTGCAAGCAAAAGGCCTGCCACCTGTAGAGTTAACCCGCGAGTAATAAGCTTCCGATCATAAACAACTGTACCTACACTTGTAGAGATTGCAGGTCCCATTAAAGGAGCTATAACCATGGCTCCAATTATTGTGGCAACCGAATCGAGGAGGAGCCCGGCAGTTGCAATAGCCGTGCTCAGCACCAGAAATGCGATATATGTTGAGGCAGGAGGGGCAAGATCTTCTGCACGCGCAATGAGCTCTTCTCTGGAAATCCGCTGGTCAGGAAAGCGTTTTTTCAGGACATCGATCCGCTTCGAAATCACCATCTCCGGTGACAGGACAATCGTATATGTATCCTCGCTAATTCCTGCCTTGCGCAGCTTTTCAAGCAAAGGTTCGACTCCGACAGGAGGCACGGGAAACTGGATAACAGCTTCAAAGTCTCCTCTTCCGGTCTCGTTCCATACTGCGTAGTCAATCTCCTCGCTGTCGAGAGCTTCCAGTACAGAATCTTTCTTTCCTTCCGGGATAAGTACCTCAACCAGACGCATAACAAAAATACGTTTTCTGGATATATTATTATAATTGAAGGTGAAATAAAACAGGCAGCAGCAAGAAGCTAGAATTTTCAGGTAAAAATACAGACTAATAAAAGTTAGAATTTAATTATAAGAAGACAATTATGGGAAGCTCTGTGCTTCTACGAAGCCAACTCTGATCATGATATCTTTGCCCGTAGATTCTGTCAGGCGCATGTTCGCTTTGCGGGCTATGTCAGGAGGGACCTCCTGGCCTGCTCTACGGCCTACAAGAACAGAGATCTTTGCAGGTTTATTTAAGAGGATATCTGCAGGCATATAGTCAACTGTAACCCCTTCAAGTGTCAGACCCATTTCTGCATATTCGGGTTCCTGAAACATGGCTGTCATTTCTCCGTTTATTTCCTGTTCTACAAGGGTTGCCTGGAAGGAAGTATACGTAACAAGCCCGAGAGCTACGGAAAGTAAGGCAATTAAAAGGGCAAGGAAAACAGTATGCGATATCACAGAAGAACGAGCACGTCCGGCTGCTTCTGTTCCTTCCGGGCGAAAACCGGAAATCCAGAGCATGATCAGAGCTGAGATGTTAACTGCAAGCAGATTAACAAGCACAAGCACGGCAGCTGCAATTGCCACTCCGGAAAGCCCCCATGCGATTCCCAGCCCTGAAGTTGCAGCCGGAGGGACAAGAGCGATCGCAATTGCAAACCCCTACAAGAGCAGACCCTGAACCCCGTATTATACTGATAGCGCCTGCTATGCCTGACCCCAGGGCAAGGAAAAGGGACAGAAAGTTAGGGCTTGTCCTTTCGGCGACCTGTGGGATTTCACGAATATCGAGACCGGGAGGCAAAAGTATGGATTCTTTCAGAAGTACTCCAAGCAGTGCACCTATCGCAATTGCAAGCAGAAGCCCTCCCACCTGCATCTTTATCCCTCTGGAAGCAAGTTTCCTGTTATCGAGGACAGTCCCTACACTCGCAGATATGGCAGGCCCCATAAGCGGAGCCACAACCATAGCCCCGATAATTGTTGCAGCAGAATCGAGCAGGAGACCGCCGGTTGCAATAACCGTACTCAGGACAAGAAATGCAATATAGGTCGAAGTTTCGGGTGCAAGGTCCTCTGCGCGTGCAGTTAATTCTTCCCTTGAGATTCGGGATCCGGAATAACGCTGCTTCAGAGCTTCGATGCGGGTCGAGACTACAGTTTCAGGCGCCAGGACGATTGTATAAGTGTTTTCGCTGACCCCGGCTTTGCGCAACCTCTCAAGCACCGGTTCCACGCCAATAGGAGGAACTGGAAACTGAACAAGGGCCTCAAAGTCCTTTCTTCCTGTTTCGTCCCATACGGCATAGTCTATTCCCTCGTCATCCAGAACTGCCAGCACAGGCTGCCTCTTCCCCACAGGAATAAGTACCTGAACCAGACGCATAATAAATATACGCTATTCGAATAATTATTATTAACCAGAATAAAATAAAACATGCAGTATAAATTACAAAAAAATATAACTTATAGTAGCCAGGTGTTTGAATTTTCAAATAAAGCTTCAAGTTAATTGAGACACCGGAAAATCAAATTTCTGTTATAGGTTTAGCTGATTATAGTTTTAATGATTTTATGGACGTGAATACCCCATCAGGTATCCGCCAAAACCAGTTACCCAGAGAAGGATTGGATATGCGATCCATCTCTCCAGCCCACCGATGCCCAGGACCGCAAAGGGGCTTGCATCCAGCATGATGTAATAAAGAATAAGGTCTAAAAGTGAGATTCCTCCAAGTAATACTGAAAAATAATTCAACGGCGCCCCCTGTATCCTGGAACTCACAACTGCTGATAACCCGCCTGCTAGAAAAGCGAGAAGGGCAAAAATGGCATGGATATCACCATAACTCCCATCAAAGACCCCCACGCCCAGCACGCCTGCTCCAAAAAGAACTGTCAGTAAAGTAACAGACTGTTTCCTGAATGCGTGGTGAATAAAATAAGCAGCGGCAGTAATCAAAAGTCCTGAAACTAACATTGAAGTATTGAAAATGGTTGCAGAAGGCTCTATAATAATACTGTCAGGGGGCACGGTTGCACCAAGATCGCTTATTGCATTCTGGGCTGTACTGTATCCGGGATAAAGAGTCTCAGCCGTTATTATTCCCATGAAAGCCAGCACTCCTGCAGCAAATAAAAGTGCTCCGGCGATATTTTCACTTCTTATGCGAGGGTGTGATCTGTCAGCCATGAAAATCAGATAAATCATGGAAAGCAAAGATATTTAGAGCTTATGTTAAGATTCTTATAGCTTATGTTAAGATTCCATGCTTCCGGGAAAGAACTGTCAAATTACCAGAAAAAACTATCAGTCCAATAACATGGCATGGACTGGATTTCTGTAGAAAGCGAGATAAAAATATATACATGACATAAATACTGGAATACAACCAGTAAGAAAATCTGATCATTTTAAAAAACAGTAGAAAATGAGGATAGAAATTGCTGTGAATCTCCGGTTAAATCTTCGATTAAATATTCACCTTTTTTATCACCATTTTTCGTCCTGCCACTGCCCTATCAGGACTGTTTATGCTTCTTATCTGAAAGTCTTTCAGGGAACTCATGAAGCTACAGGATCAAATCTAATTTTATAGAGGCACTGATTAAAGCCTGAAACTTACAAAATCAGTGAAGAAGATAATTAACCCAATCATTGGAAGAAATATCAAAATGAAAGTGAGTATAATAGATATTAAATGAAGTGAAAAACAGGAAAAATCTGAAAACCACTATTCTCCAGCCTATTGTTTCTTTAGTTGATTCAACAAATCTAATATTACCAGTAGTCACGAAATACTATCTAAATAATATTAGTTCAATGAGATAACTATTTATAAGAAGTAGATCTACTTAATATCAAAGTACAATCAAAAAAGAACTTAACAGTTGGGAGAGAAAAACAGGTGGTGATGTATATGGAGTATGTAAGAAAAACCTGTCCAATTTGTGGAAGTGAGTTTGTAGTCTTAAAAAAAGTGGAAGAAAAAGCAATATACTGCACACTTGAATGTCTTTCAGCAGCTCAGGGAAAAGTCAAGAAAGATAAAGTTTCTTCCGTGGCGTCTGCATAAATAGATTCGAATTCATAATGAACAGTAGAATTTATTAAATATCTTAAATCTGAAGAAATTAGATACAAAAATCAACCTAAAAGAAAATAACCTAAAAGAAAATCAACTTAAAAGATTAACTTTAATCAAGAAATAACTTTAGAGTGGGGGAAAAAATATGAGAATAAGAGTTGTCAGTTCAAGGGAAGAAATTTTTACACTTAATCCGAATGAGCGTATTGTTCACCTGGCTTTCAGGCCGTCTAACAAGGACATCTTCGGACTGGTTGAAACCTGCCCGAAGATTGAGGTTATCCAGTTACCCAAATCATACATGCGTACAGTTTCAAGGTCCATAGAGATGTTCCTTCAGATGCAGAGAGTCCAGCTCCTTGAGGGAGATGTGTGGGGACACAGGAAAGATATAAACGAATATTACGAAATTCCGTCCTCAGTGATCGAGAAAATAAAAGAAATGAAGAACGAAGGAAAAACCGCAGAGGAAATTGAGAAAAAGGTTGCAAGGGAAAGCAAGCTTAACCCGGGAATGGTAGGCTATATCCTGAACAAGGAAGCTTCTGCCTGAATACAATGCATGATAAAAAAGCTGGTGGGTGTTTTTAGGAGATCAGGTAAGACAGAAATGGGAAAATCTGTCATTATCTAATCTCCTTCTTAAATCATGAGAATTTTATTAATTTTTTAATTTATTTATTTTTCTAACACATTTATTAGCTTTTTCTAACACATTTATTAGCTTTTTCTAACACATTTATTAGCTTTTTAATATATTTATAGACATTAAATACCTTCCTTTAAATATCTGCCTTTAAATACCTGTCTTGACTATTAAAGATCACTATTAATTTTTTAATATTGTCATTGACTTATAATTCTATATTATTTTTTGATTGTTTGCGGACAGCTGACATGTAAATGATGATATAGTGCTGATTTTCCTGACTCTACAGGGCATAAAAGTTCAGTTATAAGTATGTATTACAAAAAGAGCAGATTTATTCCTCAAATATTCTTCAAATATTCCTCAAATACTCACAAAAGAAAGAAATCATCAGGAAGATTGTTTCCAAACAACTTTAATATTGAACGGCAATGATAAAAATAATCATAGTTTTAACTGCATCTTAACTCAAATGCGTATAACCTTAAACACCAGTATTTACTGAAAATTGGGGGTAGATTATGAGCGACATCTGTCGTAACTGTGAAGGTCTTGGAAAAGAAAAATGCTGGAACTGTGAAGGGGCAGGCAGGACATGGAAAGAGATTAAAAACGAAATGGGATGGGAAAAATGTCCCCTTTGCGGCGGAGAAGGGTTTAACAGCTGCTTAAACTGTGACGGAACAGGAAGAGTTTGAATATACCTGAAATAGTAGAACAAAAGAATTTAATAAAGATATTTGTTTAGCGAAGATGTTTTTTACAGGGAGCTATAAATAGAAACATACCGGGTTTTTACAGATAAAGATAGAACACTTTTCATGATTGATTGTTAATTATCTTCAGGCTGCCAGCCGGGATAACTTTTAAGAGAGCAGTATATTTCTTAAAAGCTAACACTTTCTTACAGGCTGATACTTTCTTATAAATCGAACCTTTCTTATAAATCGAACCTTTCTTATAAATCGAACCTTTCTTATAAACTGATCCATAAAGATTTTTGTAAAATTATCCTTTAAGGCAAAAAAGAAAAAAATTCTCAGGGACAAACTGTACCTCCTGATACAGATTTCCATGAAGCTCAAAATAAGAAAAAATTCAGAATACGAGATACAAAAGTAAAAGGAGAGAAAAAATATGGAAAAGTACGTGGACGGATTTTTGATTCCTATCGCTAAAGACAAGGTAAACAAATACAGAGAAATTGCCCAAAAATCAAGTCAGATATGGAAAGATCTTGGCGCTTTAGAGTATTACGAATGTATAGGGGACGACCTGGACATAGAAGAACTGGTTTCTTTTAAAAAAGTAGTTAATGCCTCTGAAGAAGAAACCGTAATTTTCTCATGGATTGTCTACGAATCAAAAGAGCAGAGAGACAAAGTAAATGAAGCAGTTATGAATGACCCGAGAATGAAAGAAATGATGGAAACCAGCGAATATGATCTGTTTGATTACAGGCGCATGTCATATGGGGGGTTCAAAACACTGGTGAGTCTTTAACCTGACACATTGTTGCAGCCTGCCTCAGTATTTCGGTGGCTTTTTAAAGAATTAAAAAAGGCTGAAGAAAATAGATAACTGTCAGATATAAAGGGGATTTTGCAACTGGATTTAATTTCAGGTAAGGGATCTTTTTCACAGCAAAGACTGTTTGGATCAAAGGAACGTTTCTCAGGTGAATCACACATCATACAAATAATCATGGAAAGAATCATAAAAAGAGCATCTTTTAATCAAAGTCCTTTAATTACTACTGTATTCAATTCTTTGCAATAAAAACCTGTTGAGAAGCGTTTTATATAATCATACCAGTAAAATGTGTAAAAATTCGCAGGCGAAACCACATGACTCATGAAGATTATATGCTGATTTTTGGATCAAATGTGTACGCAGACCAGATGTACACGGTATCGTATCAGGACAGGGACACCGGAGACAGAACTCCCCTGTTTACTCTGGAAAACTCCGAAGACGGTCTGATTCTAACAGCTGAAATCCGGGATAAAGATTCCGAACTTATTGCAAAAATCGATAGAAATGAGTTCACCCAAATTAACGAAAATTTTGACTTGCAGGGAGAAATCGAAAATGAAAAAGGCCTCACATTAACAGGAAAAGAAAACGGCGATGTCGTTTTTAATGCCAGAATTACAGAAGATGGATATGTTGCAGTAAGCGGAACTTTTTATGCAGAAGGTAAGAAAATCTTTATTACTGACCGTAAGGTGGAAATAAACGATACTCCCAGGCAAACCATAAACGGCGTGAACGTGCACGATACCATTTTTATCGGAAACAATAATATCACTATAACAGACGATGGTTTGAAGTTTTGAGCGGGTTTATGATTAGTATAACTCTGGTGATAAACTAAAATAATCTTCCTGATACCCGACTAATACCAAATATTTTTTTAGCGGGATGCACAGGCAGTTGATATTTTAGTTAAAAGTACTTTTTTAATCGATATATGAAAAATCTTCTTTCATCGCCATACAGTTAAATCATATTTTTCATAGGTTTTGTTGTCCGGTTCCGGTGAAGGTTATTTATAGCATTTTTAAGCAAAGAAATAGGGGGATATTTTCTGGATATACCAAAATTTAAAAGACTGCCCGGGCACATAGCTATAATACCGGACGGCAACAGGAGATGGGCTCTGGCTCGAGGGCTGGAAAAACATGAAGGATACAGCAGTGGAATAATCCCGGGCCTGGAAGTATACGATATTTGCGTAAAAATAGGAATAGGCGAAGTTACTTTTTTTGGGTTTACTCAGGATAATACAAAAAGGCCTCAAATTCAGAGAAAAGCGTTTACAGATGCCTGTATAAAATCAGTTCAGGAAATTGCAAAACGTGATGCTGAAATACTTGTGGTGGGGAATACTAATTCGGATATATTTCCAGAAGAATTGCTTGAATATACAAAGAGAACCAAAGTTGGAAAAGGTAAAATAAAGATAAATTTTTTGATAAATTATGGCTGGTACTGGGATTTAACATATGCATATGATAACTCCCCTGACGGTAAAAAAATGATAGAGAATATTGCATCAGCAGAAATTCCAAGAGTAGACCTGCTTATTCGCTGGGGAGGAAGATGTAGACTCAGTGGAATGCTACCGGTTCAAACGGTATATTCGGACATATATGTGGTTAACGAAATGTGGCCGGACTTTAAGCCAGAACACTTATTCAAAGCACTGGAATTTTATCAAAAACAGGATATTACACTGGGTGGGTAAAAAGAGATATTCCTGTTTAATTGGTCAGTATTATCTAATCTTTGCAGATTTATCTAATCTTTGCGGATTTATCTGATCTTTGCGGATTTATCTGATCTTTGTGAATCTATCTGATCTTTGTGAAATTAGGAGTACATTTGAAGAGCTGGTTAACTGTACAATTTACCGGTGTTTTAGCAAAAATTTTTTTCCCAATTAACTTCTTGTAGCCGATAAAAGGTAGGCTTTTCTGCGACTCGGACTGAGCAGTGAATCGAAAACAGCTTCTTTGATATAGGTTATATCAAAAACAGGTGAAAAAGTACTCTCTATTTCAGCCTTTGAGAGTCTTCTGGGCAGCTCGTATTCTCCCGGTTCCTTATCAGAGAAACAGAGCATGAAATATTTGCCGCCTTCCCTCAGCACCCTGTGCACCTGCTGCGCAAAAACACGTCTCTGCTCATCCATCATCACATGAAATAATCCGGAATCTATGACGACATCGAACTCGCCTTCCTCGAAAAGCCGGTTCATCTGTAAGGCATCTTCAACGACAAATTTTACCTTAACATGTCGCTCTGTAGCTTTCGCTTTTGCATCGGAGATGGCGTTTTCAGCAAGATCTATACCGATGACATCACAGCCATTCATAGCCAGAATTATCGCATTTTCGCCTCTGCCACACCCTATATCAAGAGCTCGGCCAGGCTTGATTTCTCCATTTTTTATGAGGGCTTCAAAAGCAGGCTGAGGGTGATCGAGATCCCATGGTGGCGTGCCCTTATAAACATCATCCCAGAACAAATTTTTCCTCCTCAAAAATCAAACTGCGGGCGGCCACCCCACCCTAAAGGATGGGGTATGCTTCGGGCCGCCCGCCCGGTTACTCGGGGACAGATAATTAAGCATCCTCTAACAAGGTTTCATGAACATAAGTGATTGAAATTTGCCTCGGTTTCCGGTCCGATTTACGATTATTATACAAGGAAGCTATGATTTAGAGATTTAAAGAGAAAAACGAAGAGGCGAGGGTTCACTTCATCCCCTACCTAAAGGAAGGGGTATTCGTGACCCTCTGCGCTCCCGTTGTAATAAAAATATTAATCTTCGATTGTTACAACTTCATTCAGGATATACTCGCATATAATTTCGCTGTATATCTTATTTCATAAATAGATTTATATATATTAAGTGCCACGTATGTGTGTTGATAAATAAAGAGACGTATAATAATCTGCCATTAAAAACCAATTTTTGTTTTTAATCAAAGAGTTCTATACAATCTTATTTTCAAACAAACAGCAAAAACTAAAACAAGGTGAAACAAAAATGGCTTTTAATGACAGAAACTTCAGAGGAAATTCTAACTTCGGCGCGCCCAGAGAAATGCACAAAGCTACCTGTTCTGACTGTAATGTTGAGACAGAGGTACCTTTCAAGCCAGATCCAGAAAGACCGGTTTACTGCAGGGATTGTCTTCCTAACCACAGGACTCCCAGAGAAAACCGCAGATACTGAATATTGTTTGTGTAATTGAATTACATCAACACTTATTTCTTTTCTACTTTTTTTAGGTCTCTCTCAGGCCTACCCTGGATACGAAATATACTTTTTACCTGTAACCTTTTGCAGTTTAAGCAGGATTACTTCACAGAGCCAATAAGTCATGTGATCTGTAATTTTCGACTTAAAAACAGCCATCTCAAAGATAGTGAAAATTTTCAAGCAATTATGGTTTAAAAGGTATATTATCAATAAGTGGACTGCTGCCTTCTCTGTAAAGTCTCTTTAAACTAATTTAAAGAGGATTTTCCCTTTTGAGAGTCATTTGAGAGTCATTTGAGAGTCATTTGAAAGTCATTTGGAAACAGAGAGTGTAATTTTTTTATATAGGTACTTTTATGTAACTTGACTGTATGTTGTATGTGTTGAAAATAAAGAGACGTATGATCTGTTATTAAAAACCTATTTTCGTTTTTAATCTAGGGAATATACAATCTTGTTTTTAAAACTATAAATATCCACTTATAAATATCCACTACAAGTGGAGGTGAAACGAAAATGGCTTTTAATGACAGAAATTTCAGGGGAAATTCCGGAGGTTTCCGCGGTAACAGCGGACCAAGGGAAATGACAAAAGTTACCTGTTCTGATTGCGGCGTTGAAACTGAAGTACCGTTCAAACCTACCGAAGGCAGACCAGTATACTGCAGGGAATGTCTTCCTAAACACAGGAAATTCTGAAGATAATCTGCATCAGGCATTGTTAATTTTGTAATTTAATTTTACATTAATGCCTGATTCATCTTTTCTTTTTGTTATTTTGGTTTATTCTCTTCATTTCTTTACCTGTTTCTGCCTGATGAAGGCAGGAGGATAAGAGCAAACCAGCATCGAGAACAGAACCGGTACGAATTATTCAATTTAAAACTTAATAAATCAATAGAAATATTCAAAGGAGGAATTACCTGGCAAACTACAGAAGTATTGTAAGAAAGAGACAGGCGGGATCAAATAAACCAGTAAATTCAGGAGATAAACCTGAAACATCAAGAGTACGAGTCCCCCGCAAGGACAGAAATGAAGTTCTGGCAACGGTTGCAAGTTTACTCGGCTCGAAAAGAGTGACACTTCAGTGCATGGACGGAGTTGTCCGCATGGGAAGGATTCCGGGCTCTAAAAAAAAGAGAATGTGGATCCGCGAAGGTGATGTAGTAATAGCCAATCCCTGGGAAGTTCAGGACTCCAAAGCCGAAGTTACCTGGAAATACACCAGGCCCCAGGTAGAATGGCTTGAGCGGAAAGGCTATCTTAAGTATTGATTTAAAGGTATCGATAAGGACGCCTGATATAACAGGTATCTAAAAAAGGTGTCTGAAAAAAGACGCCTAAAATCTACATTTTACTTTTCTGAGAAGCGTTTCTCCATTGCTGCATGCAAGGTTCTATAGCCAATGACTTATTTACATGCCTCGTACTTTAGCATTATATTATTATGAAAAAATGCTGAAACTTATCATTATTTCTTATCTTTTTTTTAAATATATTATTCCCGCCGGCGGTCTGCTTAAATCTTCCCCAAATACATTTGTTAAGATAACGCTAAGAAAGGGGAACTAAAAAACCCGTGATTTTCGCAGCTTTATAAGGGGCACTTTGCAGGGCTTCTTTAGATTAAGCGATTCTTTTTCCTTTGAGGGAGTTTTTCTGATTAAAGTGGTGTTTTCAAAGTGAATAAAGTGTCAAGAAAAGCTTTCATTTCATAGCCGATCCGAAAAGTCAACATGAGTGTTGAAAAACCATAATAGATTTCATTGGTCATCGGTTAAGGAATTTTCTTGCCTGAAGGCTATCGATTTTGTACTATACACCTACCTATAATTTCACCTTATTTATCTGAAATCAATACATGGTTCCAGTCCACAACATGTTGAAATTTATGAGAACTGTTGTGAGAATGGAGGCAATTTGTCACGATTCCTCACTTAACCGAAGACGCATGTAATAGATTTATAATATCAGAGTATCCATTCACATCAGAGCATCCATTCTGATTTTGAATATTGAATATTGTAAAATTATAGTAGGTAACTATTTTTCGGATAATCTCTAAGCCGTGAAAGACCTGGTGAAATCTCTGTTATTTATTTTATATCCCTTTAAATCCCTTCTTGCGTTTTTGTTGCGATTGCAAACAGCGTAATGTTTCCAAAACCAATGTCTTCCGGAGTCTGAGCTTTCCTGAATTCTTCAGTAATTTCCTGTCTGAGCTTTTCCCGGGTCTCGTTGGAAATGTCTTTTAAAATCCCCCTGGAGCTGTCCTTCTCTTCCAGGTGCTGCAAAAACTCTTCTGGAGAATTATACTTCCGTGGGACAGCTCTTGGCTCTATTGAGATGCTGGTAAAGCCTGCTCCTGAAAGTAGATCGTGGAGTTCAGGTGAAGTTACTTTTTTCATACCCCTGTGCCATTCATGACGCCTTTCAATTCCAAATTTTGCAAGAACGGGGTCTATCAGTGCCTTCATCGTGTTGGGGCTGTTTCTGTCAAGTGTTGTCATGCCGACCTTGCCTCCTGGCCGGAGCACCCGAAATATTTCATTAAGGGCGGTTTTCTTATCATCAACCCAGTGGAATGAGGAGCAGAAATATGCATGGTTTATCGAGTTATCCGGTATGTCTTGGAGATTCTCAGCCTGTCTTACCAGAAAACGGACATTGCCGGAGGAATCTACCTCAAACTTTTTTCGTGCAAGCTCGATCCGATATGAAGAAGGGTCGATCCCCGTGAGTTTGCCAGCCGGTCCAATAATTCCAGCAACATTCAGGGCCTGTCTCCCTGTTCCACAGCCAACGTCGAGCACGAAATCGCCTTTCTTTATTCCCATCATTTCTATCAGTACATGTCCTTTCTGGAACTGGTGATCACAGTTTCGGTCATACCTTTCGGCACCTTCAGGAGAATCCCAGTCAATTTCACTCATTTTCGTTCACCTTCTTGAATCTTAACAGACATTCTGGCAGAGATAAATCATTATCAATCCAACTTGAGGTTTCTCTTACTTTCAAAAGATAAGAGAGTTAACCCCCTGCTTTACAGAAAAAACAAAGAACCTGATTTTCAAGCAGAAGTATGAAATTACTATATTTGATTCTTACTAACTGGAGTAAAATATATATACATTTCTTATTTTTTCTGAAAAATTAAGAATAAGAAGTAGCTATAAGAAACAAACTGCTGAACACAAACGAAATCTTTTCTCAATGCAATCCAGTTGAATTATATTTTACCTTCCGGCGGTCTGCTTAAATCTACCCCGAACACGTTTGTTAAGATAAAGTTAAGAAAAGCGAAACTGAAAAACCTCTGATTTTGTAAATTTAGAAGGGGAACTTTTCAGGGCTTTTTTAGATTGAGCGATCCTTTACCTTTCAGGGAAATTTTTAGATTCAAGAGACTTTGTCAAGTTAATTATGGACTGAAGAAACTAGCCAGAAAATAGATCGTTAATAAGAGGTGAAAAATTTCTCCTTATCCTTTCCAGGTAACTCAAAATTGATTCGAAAAAGGTAAGTTGGAGTCATCTATCTATATGTCTTTTTATATGATTCTGAAATATCTGTTATTATGGTTGACACACCCGAAAATTTACCCGGTTGGGTAATTTGGCTTATTATTATATTTGCTATTCTCACAATTTTGGTAAAATGGATATTACCTGTTATAAACTCCTAATTCTGAGACCGATATGGCAATTTAAAATTCAAAAAAACAGGCACAAACTCATTAGAAACTAAAATTGAGTGTCTTTATTCTAATATTTTTTAACCATTTTCCAGTTTTAAATATTTAGAAGTATTCAAAACTGGGCCCCAAATACGAAATAAGAATCTTTCCGGTCAAAAATCAATTAAAATATATTTTTCCTGCCGGAGGGACTCAGTTCCAAAATCTAGTGATAAAAGTAAGTATAACATCACTACACAAAATTATAATTCTATAATTATGTAATGATGTTACGGCACAAACAATGGTAACTATAAACCTTACTCTTAATAACTTTTCGGAGCTCCCTGCTCTTTTAGACGTTTTTGGTTGTTTTGGAAACGATTATGAATATACTACACGAGGAATTTTTCGTAGAAAAATTCCTCCAATCTGTTCTATTTGTAGTACTCCAATGGTTCATAATGGCTATAATCCCCATACCAAACAAGGTCTTGGAGAAATCATCATTGGTCGATATAAATGCTCAAATTGTGGTAGTACACACGAAGAAGATCATAGTTTTTGGGAAGATTTGAAGACTTTACTTTTTGATTCATTCAATAATTTCTTCAAGTTACTCAGATACCATAACGTTTCATACGATGGAATTTCTGATGTAATGGGTTTCATTTTTCCAAGATCAAAAAGCACTGTCTTAAGAGCATTCTACAATGGAATGGAAAAGGAAACTGTTCCATATTCAGAAAATATACATATGGTGCATTATGACGAACAGCATCCAAAAGAAGGACGATGTCAGAAATACCGTTTAACCTTACTGGACGCAAAAACTCAAACAACAATAGCAGATGACCTTTTTGATGATAAGAGTCCAGAAACAATCAAGGAATTTCTACGGAAAAATCTTGATGCATCAGAACCTGTATTTATCGTTACGGATTTTGATAAGAGATATCCTGATATATTAAAGGAAATTTTTGGAGATAAGTTAGTTCATCAATATTGTTTGATGCACTTAAACAAGCTTATAGTTAGTGATTTCCCAAAGAATACAACGATTGAACAGGAACTATTGAAGTACAGGTTATTGAATATATTTTACAATCGAGAGAATGAAATTAAATTTTTGGAAGAACTTCAATCTGAAGAACTCAACGTAATTAATAATGAAGAAAAACATCAAGAATGGAGTAAAAAAGCAAAAAAGGAATTTAACCAATTTAGACGTAAATTAAAGCTTGAAAGAAGACGAAAAAAGGAAAATCTTCCACTTAATAGTCTTGAAAAAGCAAGAGATAACTTCGATAAATTAATGGAAAATATAAGAACATACGATCAAACGATTCAAAAACGATTATGGATGATCAATAAACACTGGTTAAATCTTACTTTGTTCCATTATCTTCCAGGAGCGCCAGCGACAAATAACCCTATAGAAAGCTATTATTCTAAAAGTCTAAAAACTGATAACAAGAAGCAGTTCAGGACTGATAAAGGAATTGGGAACCAGATTAAACTTACTCAAATGAGAAGATTAAATTTGCTCAAGAAACCACAAAAGTCATTTCTGGAATTGTTCAGATTATTTAATCCATTTAAGCTTTAGTAATCTAGTTTGAGAGAGGAGTTAAGGATTATGTAGCGGAGCGTATCGATTTTAGGCAAAAAATAAAGTGAAAAGTTAAAGGAATAAAAGAATTCTTTGGCATTCATGCCAAAGAAATTGTTTCTCAAGGAATATTACAGTTTATTTGGGCAGTTAGCAGAGAAAAGTGAAGATTTAAGGAAGAAAAAAATGAGAAATCACTAAATTATGAAATTGTGTCGCCGGAGGTCTGCTTAAATCTATCCTGAACACGTTTGTTAAGATAATGTTAAGAAAAGCGAAATTAAAAAACATAATTTTTGTAACTTTATAAGAGCACTTTGCAGTGCTGATAATTTTGCTTTATTAGAGAATCAACCAGAATTGGAATTTCATGCATTTTGTCTGCTCATAAACCCTGATCACAAAGTTTTCTCTCAATTAAAAGAATATATTTTTTATAATTATGGAAATAGTTATATATTTTAAATGCAATGTAGATATATTGAAAATAAAAAGGTAACTGCTCAGAGTATAGTTAACGGCGCTCCTATGAGCGCCGCACGAATACCCTCTAAAACAGGTAAACCGTTCTTTTTTCCTGTAGAAATGTACGCCCTAATTCTGCAGAAAGCTTGCGCTCCCATTGCTTTTCTGAAAGTTCCCGATATTTTCTGCTGTAGTTTCATCATCCTGATATCTCTTTCTGCCTGATTATTATCAAATGGAACTTTCAAATCTGTCAGGAATCTCAGAATCTTTTCTTTGTGTTCTATAAACCTATCCAGCAGATTCCTTGATTTTGTTTTTGGATTTTTACCGCGTTTTCCCTGTTTTTCAGGATTTAGAGAATGCGGATTTTCTTCAAGCGCTCTAATGATAATTGCATCAAACCTTTCTTCCAATGCTTTAATTTGCTCAAAATCAGGTTCTCTTAATTGCTCTTTACACTCATCAGTGTATTTCTTCATCTCAGTGAGCAGTTCATTCATCTCTTTAGCCCATGTCTGTTTATAGTTCTCTTCAATTCCTGTAAGTTCTCTCTGTAAATGAGCGTTACACAGAGCATGATCACAATCATAAACGTTGTAAGGTTTCCATCCATCATGAACTGCTACTCCCTTAAACTTCGGAAGAATTCCCATAGCATCTATTGCTTCTGCTCCTCTTTTTGTATGAGCAAAATAACATGTGTATTTTTCATTAGAAGCTACATGAAGCCAGTGTCTTTTTCCTTCAATCTTCATACCAGTTTCATCAAAATTGATTACAGGCGAGGCTAATAACTTCTCTCTAATAACGTTTTCAAATTCCTCTAAATTCTGGAAACATTCTCTTTCTGCTCTAATTATCGTAGCAGGACAGATTTTTATTCCCATAATGTCTTCAAATAACTCAGAAATTCTATCATAAGGAACAAACTGGTAATTTTTACAGTAAATAGCTGAAGCTAAAATATTAGGGCCATACTGAACCGGATATTTCACTGATTCGGGAAAAACGGCTTTATTCAACTTTCCACAACAAGGACAGGTTTTAATCTGACTTTTATGTTCTGTAACAATTAGATTTACGGGAGGAATGTCAAAGACCTGTCTTCTCTCATAAGCTTCAACTTCAACATTCTCAAGGGTAGATCCGCATTCTTTGCAGCAGGTCAAAGAATGTTCTATTACCTACTCAGGATGATCAACCATATCAAGAGTCGTGCCTGGATGACCTTCCTGACCTCCAGGTTTCTTCCCGCTTGGTTTACGCAGACTCTTGGGATTAGGTTTCTCTTTGACAAAATAATCAGTAGAAGGAGGTCGACTGCTGTTACGACTGTTTTGATTTAAACGAGATTCTAAGGCTACAAGTCTTTCAGTGAGTTCTTTAACTTGAGATTCTAAACTCTCAATGTAAGCTACAATAATTTCAGGATTTGAAGCACAGTAAGAAAGAATCTCATCACGTTTCATAAAGCTAAAAAGGAATCATTTTATATCCAATTTTTCCTCGGAACGAGGAAAAATGTGTAGCCTCGTTAAGGCTACCTGAATAGTTACAAATTTTAAAACTTAAAATTTTAAAACTTAAAAGTTTAAAGAATTATTAAAGTAAAATGAAGTGACACAAAGCGAACTGATAGATGAAAACAGGCTTAAAGGTCAGAATTTCCCTGATCCATGTCGAATTCGGATTCTTTCCTGTTTGTCCTGAACCGGACGTTTCTTACGGAGTCACTTGATTCGCGCTCTTCTGATGGCGGGACGCTCAGGATATGAAGGTGAGGAGCCCTGATCCCTTTATTCTTAAATTCCATCCAGGCTCTTGTATGAACATCGGATTCAAACTTGAACTCGTCTCTCAGATCATTAACATATGCTCTGGCTCTTAACCTGGTATAAAAAGGAAGAGCTTTGTGAAGCAGGGTGATGGGGCTGTTTTTGGAGATATAAACATACCTTGAGCTCACAACCGTTTCCCTTAAAATTTCCATTGCTGTCTTTACGTCTGATTCGGATTCTATATACAGGTCTATTACGACCATCATTTCCGAAGCCCCATCATTGGCGCTGGCAACAGCTTCACTGAATATCAGGCTGTTTGGGGCTGTAACGGTATCGTCGTCCGGTGTGGTCAGTTTTGTTGCCCTGAGCCCTATGTCAGTAACTTCCCCGTAATATTCTCCAATAGATATTTTGTCCCCTATCTGGTAGGGTTTTTCAAAAGTAATCACGATTCCGCCTACAAAATCAGCAAAAAGGTCCTTAACTCCAAAACCGATGGCTGCGCCCATAAGTCCTGTGAGGAGAAACAGTTCAGGCCCGAAAATTATGAATATTTCTCTGGAGATATAATAAAATGCCAGGATATATATTACAAACTTTATCACAGGAATTAGCATTTTTGCTTTTATCCTTCCATTTCTGCTCATTTTTTCTGAAATTTTTGATAGAATGACAGAAATTATTGTGCTGAGTATATAAGCAATGGAAATAACAAGAATCATATTGATGAGAGTTTCAGTATCAATAGACCTTATTGCCTCCAGAAGCTGCTCCCTTCCTGACTCCCCGTCTACCATTTACCACACCAGCCTTAGTTTTTCCAGATAAGCAATAACACTTCCAAGAGCTTCAGGCCTGACGCGATAAGAACCTGCTTCATCTTTAATAACCAATTCCTGAGCTATTAACCTGAAGAGAATTTCATCCGCCCTTAAAACAGATCCTATCATTTCGATGATTTCGGTTTTCTTCAGGCTCTGGTACGAAAGAATAAGGCTCAAAACAAAAGACTCTTCGTATTCAAGTTCTATATCATATGAAAACTGACCTATGTATTCGGGTTTTATCCGGGGGTAGTCAATCCCGAGTTCCCAGATCCTCAATGCAACTCCGGGGTTGCCTTCTGATTCGAGATAGATCTTTTCAAATACCCGGTCCTCTGCAGATTTTATCTCCTCTTTTTTAAGAAAGCGGCCCTTAAGGTAAGAGGTATTTATTTTTATAACGGGAATGAGCATTTTCTTGCCCAGCAAAGCCAGGTCAAGAGGGTATTTTGCTATGTACAGTATAGGCTCCTTTTCGGAATCTTTACCGTCATCAAATCTGATCTCTGCTTCTCCGTATCTTTTGAGGATAAAAGTCCTGAGATTCTTTTTTTCGAAGGAAGGGACGAAAATCTGTACTGGAAAGTACTTCCCGATCTTGAAGGCTTCGTTTAAATATCTCCAGGAATAAAGGTTCCAGGTAGTTATAAACAGCCTTTCCTGAGAGCTTATCATTTTCAGAAACTCATAAAATACATCAAAACCGCCTGTTTTTTTCATGTAAAAAAAGTGGCAGTTGTCAAAGAGCACAATCCTTTTAGCATCATCAGGCAGGGAAATTTCCTTTCTGTCCCGGACAATTCTGGATAAAGTGATCCCTGTTGATCTGGTTGAATTTAACCTCCTTATCTCACCAAGCAGAGCTGTCTTTCCTGCAAGAGTTCCGGCTATTATGGCTATGTTAAGCTTTTTCCCAACTTCAAAATCAGCAATTGCGGACTGAATTTCTCCAATTTCTTCTCGCAACCCTATAATCTCACTGAAGCCTTCTTTCCCAGAGTTTTCAGGCTGAATCTCCACCATATCCTCTATCTTATATTAAATGTATTCTGCTTATAGCTAACGGTATTTGTGTAATACCTTGATGTTGTGTGTCATCCTTGATGATGTAACAGCCTTGATGATGTAACAACTTTGATGATGTAACAACTTTGATGTATGCCTGGAAAATGGAAATCCTTCTGGAACTTTTAAATATTTATAGTCATTTATAGAGTCTGAGATTTATTCGTTGAAATATATTCCCTGAGATTTATGTATTGACCTCTCCTCTCAGATGAATTTATTTTTATTTCATGTGAACAACTTTTTCCGGAGAAATGACCGTGACCGACTGGATGATTTCAACCCTTATCCTTTTCCTTGCCCTCCTTATTGTTTACCTTTTCCTTAAATACATTAAATTGAAGGGCAGGGTAGAATCACGAGCAAGAGACCTGTATGAGTCCTGGCAGGCAAGGGAAATGGACCGCCAGGTTTCCGAAAAAGCTGATACTCTTTTCAGGACATGGAAGCTCGACGAGGAGAAAAAAATCCGCCAGGACGCGATAAAGAAAAGCGAAGCCGTTATCCGCGGCAAAGTCACTGAACACCTTATCCCTTATTTCCCGGACTTTGAATATAACCCCAAAGATGCAAGGTTTCTCGGGACTCCTGTGGATTTTATTGTTTTTGACGGGCTTTCCGAAGGGGAAATGAATAAGGTGGTCTTTGTTGAGGTCAAGTCCGGAAAAACCGGTGCACTTTCCCAGAGAGAGAAGCTTGTCAGGGAATGCATAAACCGGGGAAAGGTTAGCTATGAAATTATTCACAACAGGGAGTAAATTCTTTTAACTCTCTGCCTTTACTTTTAACTCTCTGCCTTTAAGCAGATAGCAGAATCTGGAGAGTTAGCAGAAAGGGTTAGAAGATATCGAAGAGCAGGCAAAATAGAAGAGTCAGCAGGAATGGAACCTGCTAACCCCTTTTGAGAGAATAAACCTATTCTACTGAACCCCTGGCAGTATTAAGAGCTTATTCAGTACCTGTATCATTCTGCAACCGGTAAAAATGATACTCGTATGGTTCCCAGGCATCTCTGATGGTCCCATCAGTAACATTCACCGTCCTGTTTTCCCATAAGACATCATACCTTCCTTCAGGCACGCCGGTAATGGTTGCATCGTTTGCCGTACCATTCGATTCCGTAAAATCCAGCATACTTGACGATCCAACCAGTATTCTGCCATCCACATCAGTAAACATGTAAGCTGTGACAGAAGAAATTGTTCCCCCCGGGTCCGAAGTTATATTTGTCCTGCCGCTGGTCACGTCGGTTGCCAGAAGTGTCCGGTTATCATTCATTATCCAGGGCCAGACCTCTTCGTATTTCGGCTTAAATCCTTCCCATCCTGTATAGCCTGGGGTCCCTTCCGCATATTTATATGCATATGAAAAAACACCCTGAGCCCCGCCTAAAATTCCCATGACAACCTGGCTTTCATGACGGTCAGCCACTTTTTTCGTGGTATTCAGGTCAGGGTCGCGAGCATTAACTTCAAGAGCCTGACCAAACGCCTCTGTTGTTAGGTATACTGTTTTTCCCGCATTTTTCCAGTCCGGAGCATTGGAGATGAGGTTGCCGTATACCCAGGCGTGCGGGCGTTCAGGATGGAATTTCGTGTAGCTGGTGAAGTAACAGACATCCAGCCCCGGAATAAATTCTTCATCATCAGGCCCTGTCTGCATGTCGCCCAGGTAATCGCCGGCAACGGCATCCGGGAAGTATTTTTTCATACCCGTGTACATGCTGATAAGTGTTGAAGGGCTTCCTTCCTCGTCAGGGAAGTACACGCCGTAGAAATCATCATCAGTAACACCCATACCCCTGACTTCTTCCCAGAAGCTTTCAGATTCCATCTGAGGGCCTCCAGTGACTACCAGATATTTTGAAATTCCGAGCTGTTTTCCCCTGTTAACGTTATCGACGAACTGCTGTGGAGTTATATAGGTGCTCCATCCGAGGTGGACAAGCGTGGCATTATCTTCTAAAAACTGAGTGCCGGTTTCCCATCCCATCATCCCGTATGGAGGGGCTGTCCCGCGCGGATATGGAAATTCATCCTCCGAAGATGAGTCTTCGCTGGAAGCGTTCTGTTCGCCTGATGTCTGTGCTGCAGATAAGCCGATGATTAGAACACAGATCAGGAGTGCTGAAGCACAGACAGTTAAGCATAAATTATCCCTATTTTTCATAATTCCCATCCCATTTCTTATTTGCCCATATGCAAGTTATCCTGCAATTATTATAAAATTAAATGATATTTATAATTGCAGGTAATGCCCTGCCAGTTAGGAGCCTGTCTGAAACACAGCAATGGAAAAAAGTAAAGATTCAGCACATCAAATTCCAGGCTCCTGCCATTAAATTTCAGGACCAGGTTATTAAATTCCAGGCTAGGTCATTAAATTCCATGCTCAAACCATCAAATTCCAGGATCAAGCCGTTAAATTTCAGGCGCAGGCAGAGATATTCTTTTATGTATGTATGAATAATTCAGGTAGTAATATATTAGAGGTGTTTTGAGTGTATTGCCGTTATCTCATAATAGTAAATCCAGATTCGGATAGTGAAACCTGTACGTGCGAAGTTGCTCCAAAAAAGGGTAAATTACCTGCCAGTGTGATATCTAAATACTGCAAAGGCGACTACGAGAGTTGTCAGAGATTTGTGTACCGTTCACACATGATGCCCTAAGAAAATTCAGAATCAAAATTCAGAATCTTACTGGCATAACTAAATCTCAATTAAAATTTTAATAATGTTTAATCAATTATATACTCTTTATATGTACTATATGTCGCTATGTACTATATGTCGCCACGAAGAAAATGAAAAATTAAAAAAGAGAATAAAAATTTAAAAAAGAGAAATTTATATCTTTATTAATACTTTACTTGTTTAATACTTTACTTGTTTAATACTTTACTTGTTTAACATTTACTTGTTTAATACCTTAATACTTTATCAGTACTGGATCGGATTAGAACCATACCTTGTGCCGGTTCTCTTTTCGCCTTCTTCTTTTGCTTTAAATTCTTCTTTTGTTTCAGATTCTTTTGTTTTAAATCCATGTACCTTTGCTTTAAACACATGTACTTTTGTTTTAGCTCCTTCTACTTTTGTCTTGACTCCCTCTACTTTTGTTTTAACTCCCTCCACTTTCGTTTTGGATCCTTCTACCTTTGATTTGAACGAATTACAGAGGCAGCAACCATCTTTGCAGTATGTTATCCGCGTATGCTTTACAATGCAAGCAAGCCCTATTACGGCCAGAATATAAACTACTATTTTCATAAGTTTATTCATAGTTATCCCCCAGTCTAATTGGACTTCATAGTTTATGAAGTTAATTCGTGCATTAAATAATAATAATGTTAAAGTGAGAGATATGCCAGCTAAACCATCAAAAATTCAATGCTTACCATCCTGTTGACGCAACAGTAAGAATGTTTAGAAAAGAACCCGGGGTATGAAGTGTGTTCCCGGCCGGGGTGGAGAGTATAACCAGAAGGTTCTGGATAAGTGATAGTTACAAGCATCTTTTAATTTTTCTTGTAATTTCCATAAAAACCAGAAAATTATTTTTTAGTGGCAATTTGCGGCACTTACGCAGAGCAAAGATAATGATTTACGATAAGACTTCATGCGTCTTCGGTTAAGTGAAGAATCGTGATAAATTGCCTCCATTCCTACGACATTCATCAAATATTTAATTTCATTATAGGCATGAACAGGATATCGATTTCATGTAAATCGACCAAAATTTAAGATAGGCTTCTGGTGCAAAATCGATAGCTTTCAGGCAAAAAAATTCCTTAACCGATGACCAATGAATCTGGATTTCATTTTTTAACGAATGGAATATTTTCTCAATAGAATCCTTTTTTCTGTATGTTATCAATGCATCTTCAAGTGTCAAATTCCTGTTTGATTTCAGACAAAAAAAATCCTTCTCTTCCATTAATTAGTGAAGCTTTCAGGAGTTCAATAGCTTCCTCATCACTAAGCTCTTCGAGCTTAGTTCTAAAAGAGTAATCAATCTCAATTAACTCATTATTTACTCTGAACTTCTTAGGAAGTTTTTTCTTGTTTACTACAGCTTTCTGAATCTCTTTTGCTTCCTTTAACTTCCTCATAACAGCTCTTGCTTTTGCTTCTAACTGTCTTTTCTGTAAAGATTCAGAGAAATAGAAGTATTTGATGCTGCTAGGCTTGACGATTTTTATCCCATATATACCTTTTTCGGAATCTATTAGTTCTGCTTTTTCCAGATAAAAGTTCTCTATTATTTTATCGTCACTTGTATTCAGTTTCATGGCAGTGAGATATTCCATCTCAGCATCCTGTATACTCTTGAGATTATCAGTGGTATTAGCTCCTTTATCAAAAATAATAAGAGAACCTTTTTTAAGTTTACTTTTTACCTGGTTATATGTGTCAGAGAAATGCTCCAGATCAAGAACGTTTCCTCTATTCACTGTAACTCCAATAGGAATGTTAATGGGATTAGCTAATTCACTAATTCCAACGGTTATCTGTGGCTTATCAGGTCTGTAATCTCTGCTATACCCGTATTTACCAAGGTTGGATTTAGTTCCGAAAAGAACTATACTCGTCCAATCAAGGTTTACATCTGTCTCTTCAAAAGCGTATACAGAAAACAGAGAATCCAGAATATCAGAGAGAATTTCCTCTCTGTTACGTCCTAAAAGTTCAAGAGTTCTGTAAAGAACTCTTTCATGAAACTGTTCAAGATTTAAGATATCGAGAATCTCTTTCTGATTTAACCATTTGCCAGCTTCTTTAATACTAAAATTCTCAGTAAGTTTGTAGCTTAACAAACCAATTAGTAAACTATTGAGATCAAGGCCCTTGCTTTTATATTTGCCAAAAATGTCACAGAAGTTAAGCTTTTCATAAAAAAGTTGGACAGCAAGGATCGAGCCAATAGGAACACATTCTTGTTAGGAATTGTAGGAAATGCTCTCTGTTTTGTGATGTTCATTTGACCAAAGAACATAAAACAGGGAGCACTTATTTTTATCTAACTGTCAAAGTCAGGTTAGAAAGTTCCCCTAATAAAAAATCAAGTATTATTTTATATAGATGTTTAAATAAAAACTATTTTTTATACGTAGCTGTAAGTTCTTTGCAAACATAAAATTTTAAAAAATATTACTTAATAAAAATTGATTCTTCTTTTTCAGCCCACTTTCCACAGATGTCCTTTCAATTTTTACAATTTTTCTTGCTATCGTTTTTTCTGAAATTAGCCTTGGTTACTCCAACATTTATTTTTGAAATTTTCCAAAATTTTCGGCTTTTTGCCTTAATTGAAAATTTCCAGCAGTCATTTCCATGAGTTTCAGTTAAGATAATTACTGCAAATTTTTTAAATAATTCTCCAAAAACGATAGCAAGAAAACTGTTATTTTTTTGAAGACATCTGCGGAAAGAAAGTTTCAGCGTTTGTCTGAACAAATAGATTATTTTTATACATAATTTGAAGATTAAATATTCTTCCTATTTATAAAACCTAGATAAAATTAAATCACCTGTTCTTCTCAGCTCAAAATGTACCTATAATTCGATATACTTATATAAATTTGTTAAAAATACTCTTTTAAAATCCACTCTTTTCCAGAAAAAAGATAATATATAAATAATATTCATATTATCCCACTAAAATTTATTCAAGCGAAGGTTTGTCTATGAGTTCAGTGTTAATTTTTTTTATTGGAGTATTAATACTCATTTATATTTTTGGTCAGAGAAAAGATGAAAAAAGTACTCGATTATTGAAGGAAACTAAAAATTGCGAAGTAATAAGTGAACTGAAAGAACCTGTAAATTATAAAATAATACGTGAGTTTGTTCAAAAATATAAAAGAGAACCTTCAAGAAGTGAACTCCAAGATCTAAAAAAGATGATTCATACTAAGAAAAATGAGAGTAAAATTAGTAACGAATCTTTAAGGATGTTCATAAACTCAGAACTGGAGAAGTTAGACGAAAGTAAATTGCTGGATGAGGGTTGTAGACTGTCAAAAGAGGGAAAAATCGAAGAAGCCATAAAGTGTTACGATATAGCAATCTCAGCCAATCCAAAAAATGTATATGCTTGGTATAACAAAGGAAACACACTTCTTAACATGGGCAGATATCAAGAAGCTATGCATTGTTTTAAAAAACGCACATGATATTCTTTGAATAACATGCCCAAAAAATGAAAGTTTTTTTCTTTACCTTTTTTAGAATTTAACTCCATCATTACTTTTGGACAGGAAGGTTGTTTTTACTTTGGTTCTACGAAACCGTCAAAAAACTAACCATTGAATTGCTATCGAAGGCCCAGATGTGACTTTGATCACGGATGCCAAATTGCCTTTGAGGCAATTCTACTGTCCTGGAAATGATGGAGTAATATAAATTGGGAGAAGAAATAAACAAATCTTGTGGTTTAGACATTCACAAACGTTTTGTTATTGCTACAATTCTGACTAGATCCGGTGAAAAACAGCAACAGCGTTTTGATAGAAATGATGATGGAATTTTAAACCTTAAAAATTGGGTAACATCAGAAAAATGTGATGTTGTTGCATGTGAGTCAACAAGTGACTTCTGGATTCCAATTTATGAGTCGTTGATAGATCATTTGCCTGTCATAGTTGGAAATGCTCGAGATATGAAGGCATTTACACATAAAAAAACGGATAAAATAGATTCAGAAGTAATTGCACAACTTGCATTGAATAAAATGATTCAGCCATCAAGAGTATTTCCGAAAAGGCATAGGGAATTCAGGTCATACGTTAGGCTTCGCCTAACTCTCGTAAGAAAAAGAACAGACATTAAGAATGAAGCTCATGCTATTCTTTCTTCCGAAATGTTACATCTGGGTGATGTTCTAGCTGATATTTTTGGAAAAAATGGTAGAGCAATTCTAGCAGGAATCTCTTCAGGAAAAAATGTTGAGCAAATTATAGGATCGCTTTCTCCAAATGTTCGGAAAAAAAGTGTTCAGATAAGGGAAATTCTGGACAGAGAAATATCCCAGAGTGCTGCAATCAGGCTTCAGATATGCCTCAACCTTATAAAACATTTAGATGATGAAATTGAAGTTCTGGAAAGAGAAATTTTCAATTATGCTTATCAAAAGCATAAAAGGGAAATGGAAATTTTAATGTCAGTTCCAGGAATTGGAGAACTTGGTGCGGCAACTCTAATTGCTGAAATAGGAAATTTCAGCGATTTTCCATCGGGAGATAAACTTGCTTCATGGCTTGGAATAGTTCCTAATGTATATCAATCTGCAGATAAATACCATAACGGAAGAATCACTAAGAGAGGATCTAAAGTAGCAAGGTGGATTCTGACTCAGATTGCTCAGGCAGCAGCAAGAAAGAAAAATAGCAAGTTAAAAGAGTTTTTTAACAAGAAAAAGAAGTCAATTGGATATGCAAAGGCGATTATTGCTCTAGCAAGGAAAATTGCAACGATAATATGGTATTTGATAACAAATGATGAGATGTACCAAGATGAAACAGGATATCAAAAGGGAGAAGTTCAAAAGAGGAAGATTGTGGAAACCGAGATATTCTCGGTTGATGAAAGGATAATAATAATTAGTGGAATTACCGCAATTGTGGGAAAAAAGGAACGAGAGAGTACGTGAAAAAAAATAATCACGTACTTTCATGCCAAAGTAAAAAATATTGATTCTAAATTATATACTCAACTATATTCGGAAAAAGATGAAGCTAGGAATTTGATTAATATTAGTTGGGAATTATCATTAAAAGAAAAATATGATGAAGCTATAGAATATTGTGGTAGAGCAGTCTCAGTAGATCATAGATATGCAGACGATGCAGCTAGGAAAATAAGTAGCATAGGTTATAGATTGTCAGATGAAGGGAAGTATGAAGAAGCTATAAAATTTTACAATAAAGCGATCTTAGCTAATCCAATGTATGCAAATGATGTCGCTACCACATTAATGGAAATTAGCTGGAGATTATCAGGTGAAGGAAAACATAATGAAGCTAAAATATTTTATAATCTAGCGATTTCGTTTAATCACAATTGTGCATCCACTGTGGCTAGTGAATATTTCCATAAAGGTTGTACACTGTCAAATGAAGGAAAATATGGAGAGGCTATAAAATACTATGATAGAGCAACCTCAATTAACCCCAACTTTAAAAGAGCTTGGTCTAATAAAGGAAATACCTATCGTAAGATGGGTGCACACTCAGAAACTAAAACTTGCTTTGAAAAAGTAAAAGCTATTGATGAAGTAAACCTTCAAAAAAGAGAAGCGGCTAAGAGAAAAATTGATAATAAATTAATGGAAGAGAAACAAAATTTGGAAGAAAAATTTAAAGTAATTTTAAATAAAAATCCAGCTACACTTGAGGAGTTTGTCCAGTATTTTTTATCAACCTACCTACATAATTATCCAGAACATATAAATGAATTTAAAAGATTGCTTTATTTATCCCAAAAAAGAACCTCTGATGAAATTGAAGAAGCAATAAAATCTTATTTTACAAATATCATCTCTCTTGAAGGAATGGGTGACTCCTTTCACATTTTTGAATCAACATATAATTTTGGGCTGATTTACGAGTTCGCGAAAAAATATGATACCCATTTTGAGAAATCAGACCTTGAGAAGCTAAACAAACTTCTAGTTCAAAGAGGGACAAGATTTCACGATATTAAGGTATTGGAAGATCTTGTTACTTGTGCTATAAAAAAACAAAATTATGTAAATTTTAAGAAAGAAATGTTAGCACCACATCCTTCAAATGAGACACAATTAATAAAGCAGTTTATAAAAGTGTCTAAAAATGATATAGATGCTAATATGGATATGTTTTTTATGCTTTTATTAGAGCTTGAGATCACAAATCCATCTCTAGTAGAGATTAAAATGTTAAATCTAACTTTAGATGAATTTAAAGAACTTATGAGTACTAAAATCTTTGGTGTGAGTCTGATTTCTGATGCAAATGAAAGATTCACAATTAATGATGTTGACAATATGGATGGTTACGAGTTTGAAAATTTCATAGGCTCACTTTATGAAAAAATGGGATATTTAGTTGAACAAACTCCAAAATCAGGTGATCAAGGAGCAGACCTTATAATAACCAAGTTTGGTGAGAGAACTGCTGTACAAACTAAAAACTATAGAGAAAACGTCTCAAATAAAGCAGTCCAAGAAGTGGTAGCCTCTCAGGCTTTTCATAAGTGCACTTCTTGTAGTGTTGTAACAAATAGCTACTTTACAAAATCTGCAATGGAATTAGGGAATGCTAATGGTATTAAACTAGTCGATAGAGAAGAACTTAAAGTTTTAATTGACAAATATATGTAAGTATTTTCTAATGTGTGATGAGTTTTATTCTTCTAATTTTTCACTTATTTTTTGTTACGTCCGTGAATTTTACTAAAAGGTATAAAATAATTGCTATTTTACAACTCTTTCACAACTTCCATTGATGCCATTTTACTAAAAGATGCAAAATTTACAATTTCTCTTGATATCGTTTTTCTATTTTACCTGTAAATTTACATTTTTACATTTTACAGTAAAAACATACACATTTTACCTTTGACTTGAAACCAAAGCCTACCACTTATTCACTCTATCTAGAACATGAGAGTTAAGAGTAAACGGCTTATCTGACATAGCATTTTGCTTCATATAATGCAATGTGCCTTGGAAAACCTTAGTTTCTTCCAGTCAACATAAGAAATACTCAGAATCTTTTGCCTTATGTCATAGGAATCAATCCTCTCAATCCCATATTCAGGTTTAACAAAGTCCAGTTTTTCCTTTTTGCTAGTGAGATAATGGGCTAATTCCCTTACCTTCAAAAAGATAACATAACTCCAGGTGCTTTCTTTCCCTTGGTAACTTACTTTTTTGTTCAGTATATTGGAAAACTTATTAACATCTTCCTGGCTCCTGTAGGTTTCAGCCTGAGATTGTAATTTTCTGTCCTTATGAAATCTTTACTTTCCATAGCTCCACTTTCAACCAGACTTATAAAGCCAAATTAACAAGGACAGATTGGTCTATAAAATCAAATATTATAATTTATGCGGTCACTTTGACTTCATTTATTTGGCGTAGAATGGATCTCGTAATGAAAAAAGCGCATTAAAACAGGAAACTGGGAAAAGGATTTTTGAAGAGGTCGCGTGAGTATGATCCGAAGACATCAATAATAAAAAAATGATGGAATCGTTTTCTTCCGAAAGGGTGGGTTTTTAGCCTGTTACAAGGCTATTCGTGGGCTCGAGTCCTCCCTGAATAAATTCGTGAGTACAGGTTCCCCGGATTTCCTGTAAGATATTGCAAATCTCTTAAAGTCTCAGGCGACCCCTTAATACAGCCATTTTCGGACACATTAGCAGGACTTATCGGTAGCTGCTCTCTGAGCCTTCAAATAAGAAAACCTAGCCCGAACGTAATTTTCCAGACCATATTTCCATTCCTTGCACTCAGGTCTGCCCGAATTAATGAACATAGCCTGGTGGGCACAGCCCCCCATGCAGATCGGCAGCATCTTGCACTTCACGCAGTCCGTGTACTCAAAAGGTTCCCAGGCAAGCCAATGGATCTCACGGTTTCCCTTCTCTTCGTTTTGCCGCGCCAGGTCTCCGATTTTTCCGATGCTTGCGGCTTTGTTGCCTATTTCGGTCCAGCACTTGTACATGTCGCCGTCGGGGTCCAGGACAAAAGCGTTCGCCCGGTTGGCGTCACAGGCGCGGGCAAACCTCGGATAAAAGGACTCTCTGCCAGCGTCGAATCCCATCAGGTTTAAGTTTTTACAGAAAGCCTGGTTTGTTGCCGAAAATTCTTCGGTAAGCATGCAGGAACTCTCATACGACCTGCATCCTGCGGTATAGGGTATAACATGGCCCAGGTAAATGAATACATCACTCAGGTCGTTCTCCTTTAACACGTCGAGGAGTCTGCTAACATTGTCAATGTTGGAGCGGTCAATATTTACGCGAATATATGTCTCAAGACCGTTTGCCTTCAGGAGCTTGATTCCTTCAAGAATCCGGTCGAATGTTGGACCGTTGCTTCCTTTAAGCATTCTGCGGCTGTTATGCACTTCGCGGGGCCCGTCCAGGGTAACGTGAATAAACTTAATCCTGTTCTTCCGGAGATTCCGCACTGTGCCGGGGTCTTCCGAAAGCAGATAGCCGTTGGTAACCATGCCGGCAGAATATCCGACTTTATGCTCTTCCGCAATGGCGATTATTTTCTGTGATAAATCAAAAACAGTTTCTTTTGCCAGGAGCGGCTCGCCGCCATACCAGGTTACGAATATATCTTTTCCTGCCTCTGCTATCCCCTCAACATAGTCGAGTAAATCCTGCTGTATCTTTTCTGGCATGAAAGCGTTTTGATGGCTGTTCTCGCTCTGGCTTTTATCCGATTGCTCGAAGCAATAGGAGCAAGCAAAATTGCAGGCTAAAGTGGGAGCGATAACCAGTCTGGCTATCGGGCTGTCATACTTGTCGCTGTTATAATTAAATTTAACCATTCTCAGTTCGTCAGCAGTGTCGTCAACAACGAATCCTCCTTTTCGCAGCTCGTCAACGAATTGTCTTTCGTTTTCTGGCAGGAGAGCGTAATCAAACTGAGGAACGTTCAACAAATCTATACGGCTCTTTCTCACTTCAGCCAGTGCCGTGGTAAGGCTATTAAAAATCATTACTTTGTCCGGGTCATCTGCTGACCAGACAAAATTATAAACTGAAGGTTTCATCTCTGTAATTTATTTTTAATCTGTTCTTTATTCCTGATTTGTACCTGATCCCTAATTTTTTCTTTGTTCTTAATCTGTGCCTGATCCCTTATCTGTACCTGGTCACCGATATTGCTGTTACACTCGCAGAACCCGCAACCTCCTACACCGTCGCATCCGACACTCCTGCCTGCGGCTCCCTTCAATTTCTGTGGCAATATCAGGCGGACAACATCAGCAGATTCCTCAGCAACTTTAAATTTAGCATTCGTACTCGTTCCTGCTTCAGGGATTGCCTGCTGCTTGACTTCCTCACGAGACAGTGTGCCTGTCGATTTGATTTCTTTTTTAATTTTTCCCATTATTTTGACCCCTATCAATTATCAGAAAATGTTTATATTTTTCTTACTTTATACATATCTTAACTTGAGTTAATATTTAATACTGATTGATAGTATAAACATTTAACTACAGATATAAATGTCAGATATAGTTTGATAAAAATAATATTTATCTGTTTAATTTACAAAAAGCGGCCTTTGAAGATAAAACCGTTCGAAGATTAATTGTTCGAAGAAAAACCGTTAAAAGATAAATTGTTTGAAGAGAAACCGTTAAAAGATGAATTGTTCGAAGATATACTGGCTTATTCTCTACAACTGTCGGTTTTTTTGCAATCTATGTTAAAAGTAAACCAATATACTGGCTGAAATGCGTCATGAGCCGCTGCAACTCTACATACAGCAGGTTCTGTTTTGTTTCATTAATTGTAAAGGGCACAAGATCGATCATAATCACTGATTTTCACTACACTGTCTTCCTGCCGGACAAAGTGTATGGTCAGTATACCGGAAACACCTTTCACATCCTGAGCACATTTTTACAGGTTAGCTGTTTCTAACGTGGATTGCAAACTCAGGAACTGCCATATCCCTGTCAGCGGCAGAAAGATCTACTTAATCATTCTTCAGGTTCTCATTTTAATTCCCCAGATAACTGCTCCAATTCCCCCGATAACAAAGAAAACTCCAAATATCCATGGCAGAATAATGACTCCAGCCAGAGAATTGGTCAACAGGAGCAATCCCAGGACTATGGTAAGCGCACCAAGAATTCCTGTACCCCAGTCCCCTCCTTTAAGTGCCGAAGTAATTATCACGGCACCATTAACAAGAGCTAAGATTCCGATAAAGATTATAAGTAATCTTAGAACGATGTAAGGACTGATTACAGGATACATCAGTATAACAGCTCCCGCAATAATGCTCAGGATACCCGAAAGCAGCTTCCATTTTCCGTCCCTTGTAAAAACCAGTGCCCGTATAAATGAAAAAATTCCTTCTACCAGCCAGAAAATGGCCAGAATTTGTATTAGCAGAATGGTGGTTGCTATGGGCTCGTATAAGAGGAATATACCTACAATAATAGCAATAATTCCTTCCAGAAGGACCGACCACCAGAGTTCCTGAGGTACTTTTGGTTCCTGAGGTACTTTTAACTCTGTTCTGGAATCAGCATCAACAGGTTGTTCCATATATCCCATCCCCCTTTTCCTAACTTTATAAAAAGTAGTTCGTCTTCTTTCTTTTGACCCACATTTACCCTTCCCTTATTATGTGCCGACAAAAATGAGTTTAAATTTATCATTATATAATATTATTCAGTGAATATAATATTATAAGAAATATAAATTAGGAATCAGTGTTAAAAGAAGGAATAAATGTGAATTAAAAACTCATATTATCTGGTTGTCAAGTTTGTTTTTGTGACCAGGGGTTTTAAGGTAAACATATTCTGCTCATAGTTCTCTTTCAACAGCTATTAAGAACTGGTTTTCGGGCAGGGCTTCCGGACAGGCTGGCGAATGTGCTATTGTAAATTATGAGTCTAAAAAATGTCACTGGGGGTCGAGATACTTATTATCTCTGGCTTTCAGTCCGCAAAAAATCTGCACGGCACGGAAGAGAAAAACTGGAAAAAATTTCAGAGTATCTGAAATGTATCAATAATACTCTGAAATGTATCAATAAATACTCTGAAATGTTTCAATCAGGTGATCATTTACTGCTGCCAGTACCTTTTATCTCCCGAATAATGTCAATGAACTCTCTGGTTTCTTTTTTTACATCGTCGCTGCAAACAACCGCAGAAATTGCAACAAGACTGTCAGCTCCATTTTCAATAACGCTTCTGCAATTCTCCTTATTAATTCCACCGATGGCAACCACGGGAATTTTTATTGCGTTCCTGACTTCCCTTATGCTGGCAGGTCCGATCCCCTTTCCTGCATCTTTCTTCGTAGAAGTATCGAATATGGAGCCAAGACCTACATAATCCGCACCGCTTTTTTCTGCTTTGATCGCTTCATCGACGTTGTGGACTGTGAGACCGATTATCTTATTTGCGCCCAGGATCTTTCTTGCAGTTTCAACTGGCATGTCGTCCTGGCCTATATGGACTCCGTCCGCATCGACTGCCAGAGAGACATCGATTCTGTCATTTATAAGAAAAATTGCTCTCCCGCTGCAAATTTTCTTGATTTCGGCTGCTTTGTCGATCATCTCTCCTGTGCTCTTGCATTTCTCCCGGTACTGGACAATTTTACAGCCTGCTTCAACTGACTCCTTTACATCAGACAGAGTCCCTTTTTTTGAGAGCCCGGAGTCTGTCACAAGATAAAAATCGATATCTTTTAAAAGAGAATTTTTCCAGGTCAGGTGATTCTTATCTGAGGCCTTTTGGCTGGAAGTTTCCTTCGGGTTGCAGTTTTTCTTTTCCATTGAGTTTCAACTCATTCAAGATGCGTGTTTAAAAATAATCTGTATAATATAATTTATGTGAAATTATTTATATAATATGACTTATGTGAAATTATTTATATAAAATAACTTATATGAAATAACTTATATAATATAACTCTTGTAAAATACTTTTTCAGTTTCAGCGCTTTATTCGGTTTCAGTATTTTATTCAGATCCGTTTTTTACCCGATTTTCATTTCTTCAGGTTCAGTGTCTATCCGATTTCGCTGTCTATTGGGTTCACAGCTCTTCAACTTTCATCATATCCTGTACCTTTTCGTCCGACAGGTTGAACACTTCGTCATACAGGTTTACCTTAAAACTTCCGGGACCTTCTGACTTTTTAGCTGCAAGCTCTCCTGCGGCTCCAAAATAGCATAAGGCGTCTTTGGCGGCATCGCAGTAATCCGGATTGACCGAAGCAAAAGAGCCAATGATTGATGCAGCCATGCAACCGGTACCGACAATTGACCCCATAAGCTCGTGCCCGTTTTTTACAACAAATGTTCTGTTCCCGTCGCTTATTACGTCTTCTTTTCCTGTCATTACCACGACTGAAGAGCTTGATTTTGCAAATTCTTTTGCAACTTTTTCGGGGTCAGCGCTGATAGAGGTCGATTCAACACCTTTAGTTTCAGCATTTTCGCCTGCGAGTTTTGCAATCTCGGAATAATTGCCCTTGATTATATCAACACGGACGGATCCGAGAATTTTTGCAGCCATCTCATCCCTGAATCTGGTGGCTCCGACTCCGACCGCATCGAGCACAACAGGGATTTTTTTCTCATTTGCAGCGGCAGCAGAGAGAAGCATGGAATCTATGATTTCTGAAGTAAGGGTCCCTATATTCAGCACAAGCGCAGATGAGATCCCTGTCATATCAGCACATTCTTCAGGTGCATGCGCCATTACAGGGAGCGCGCCAAAGGCTCTTGTTATATTTGCGCAGTCGTAAATAGTTACCCAGTTAGTGATATGGTGAACCAGGGGTTTTGTTTCCCTTATTGTTTTTAACGGGTTTTTCATTAATTATTCCTCGATAGCGTTTTAAATTCCGTGTATAATGAGTGTCACAAATTATGAAATTGTGCTTATTATGAAATGAAATTTCTGCATCCGAATGAATGTTTTCTTAGAAAACATTATCGAAAATGATTATTTTTAGGCTGCTGGCTGCTTTATTAATGACACTAGTTTCTTTTCTGTTTTTATCTCTTTTCTTCTATGCGTAGAAATTCCATGTCTTCAGGTCTCTGCATATTCTTTCTGTGTATAAAAATCCTCTTAGAAACAAAAAATTCGGTGAGTATCGCAACTGTCCCGGCATCCTGACCGGTTTAAAATATCTTTTTGTTTTTCCGAAAACGACACAATTAAATAAAGGAATTAAGCAGCAAGAACTTGCTGAAGCACTTGGGGTTTCCAGATAAACAACAGGTTCTCTGGAAAATGGACGGTACAACCCGTCTATCATTTTAGCTTTTAAAATTGCCAGATATTTTAACATTGCAATTGAAGAAGTTTTCATTTACGAGGAAGAAAACGATGATAAAAATTAATAGTCAGGTTCGAAATTATGAGTTGATCCCAAAACTCAAAATGCTCCTCATAATCTTGAATTCAGGATACTCAATCGATTTTCGAATCATGAGCTATAAGTCTGAAACTTTCATTATTTGAGAATAAAATTGGTTTTGGGATGAGCTCTATATCTGGTTGGGATAGTGCAGGAATTATCGCAGGGTGTTTATCTGCTATTAAATTATACGGCAGGGAGCTTGGGTTATTGTTACACTTGTTGTAGCATTACTTATAAAAGGGCAGACTGTCCTGTTTTAAGCTACCCGTTTCCTGCCCGTTTTCTCCCAACTATTTTTGTGTTTATGCCCTTTCTTTTTTACCCAACGAGTTTAAGACTATCACGAAAGTGGATACGAATATTATACCGAGTACTGCCATATTTAAGGGGCTGTTTATAACTGAACTGAAAAAGGGAGTGGTAATTGAATAAACCTCGTTTTGCAGCCCGTAATAAGCCGATTCCAGAAGTAATGCAATAAGAGATATTAAACCGGCTATCAGAAAACTGCGTATTAATGTATCAAGTTTCATTGTCATCCTCTTTTAGAACTGTATATGAAAATATAAATAAATTTATTTCGATCGAATGTCTCAAGATTTTTCCAGCAAAAATTCCCGAAAACGGAGCAGGATAATAAAGATTTTCTTCTCTCGCTTTGTTTGATAGTTTAAATTGTATACTTTAAATAGTAAAGCATTATTCGCTTTATCGAATTTTTTCTTTTCCGCTAGACAAGGGGAGGATCCGTATCAAAAAGCCGAAACAGAGGGAAGCAAAATAAATACTGCTAATAATTAAAAAAATATAAAAAATTAAATATAAATAATTAGATATAAAAAAGGTAAGAAGAAATTTACCTTCTGAGGATCATGGACCTCAGCCTATCAGCAGCACTTGCAGACTTGTCTGCAATGCCTCCTATCCTTTCGACAAGCCCCATAAGGTGGCAGACTCCTGCTCCTCCTATGGCAGACTCGTGTTCAAAGATCTTTTTTAAGAGAGCGGTCTCAAGCACATCCACATCGTGTTCCAGTTTTTCCACTTCAGGAACGAGCTGCAGGATCTCTTTGATTTCTTCTTTACTGAAAGAAGTAGCCAGGAGCTTGTAAAGCTCACCTACAAGCCGGTCATACATCCTGGCTGTTTTCAAAGAGGTTGCCATGAGTTCCAGAAAGCCCTCCTTGATCTCATCCGGGAGGTCTTTGCAGGGGCGCAGGGTCATCCAGTAGGCTGAAGCCTGGGCAAAATCAGCTATGGAGTCCTGCTGTTTAAGGAATGAAAGGAGATCTTTTTTGTTTACGGGCAGCCTGACGGAAGAGGGTATGCTTGCTCTGATTTTCTGTTTTATTTTATCTGCTTCGTGCTCCAGTACGTCGATTTCTTCAGTACGTTCATCAAGAAGTGCCTGATTTCCTGTACAGTATGCTTCCATTGCTTCAGAAAGCTTTTCTACTGCAAGCACTCCTTTTCTGGCATGTGTTTCCAGGGGGACGAAAGGAGATTCTGCGACCACGTCGAGTACGGAACGGATGTAGTCTTTCATCAAAATATCACCTCGAGCCCCACAAAAATTATTGCCGATGTAAGGGCAGCTATGGGGACTGTTGCTATCCAGGAAGAAATAATCCTCCATATCACGCCAAGATCAACGGCTGCAAGCCCTCCTGCAAGTCCCACGCCGATAACCGAACCTACAAGAGTATGGGTGGTCGAAATAGGGAGAGAACTGTAACTGTGCAGCAGAACAACCGATGCAGTTGCAAACTGTGCGGAAAAGCCGCGTGTTGGGGTGAGTTCCGTGATTTTTGACCCTATGGTCTCAACCACTTTATAGCCCCAGGTTGCCATGCCTATTACCATGCCGAGGCCGCCCATTACAAGTACCCATATTGGGACTCCGGTTCCTGTTACTCCCAGTACGTTAAGTGCGGCAGAGAGAGGACCTACAGCGTTTGCTACATCGTTTGACCCGTGCGCAAATGCGATATAGCAGCCAGTTATGATCTGTAAGAATAAGAATTTTTTCTCAACTGCAGGCATATCCGAAGCCCTGTGGAGGTAAAGGCTCCTTATTATAGAGAATATCAGAAACGCAAAGATCGCACCAAGAGCCGGAGATATAAACCAGCTGGCAATGATTTTCAGAAGGACAGTCCAGTGAATATCAGAAAAAGAGATAATTCCGTTATAAGCTGCAATCAGCCCGAAACCGAGCACAGAACCGACAATGGAATGGCTGGTTGAGACAGGGAGGTTATAAAAAGTTGCTAGAGTTACCCAGAAACTTGCAGCAAGAATCGAGGCCAGCATCCCCAGAACCACGATATCCGGATGAATGCTGCTGATCATATCAATAGGAACAATCCCCTTTGCAATTGTTGAGGTAACCCGGTTTCCGAAGACCACGGCACCCAGGAACTCAAACACAGCGGCAATAATAATGACCTGCTTTATTGTCAGGGCACCCGTTCCGACTGAAGTCCCCATAGCATTTGCGAGGTCGTTTGCCCCTATGTTCCAGGCCATGTATAAGCCTGCAAGTATAATTGCTATGACAAGTAAATCCATTTTTTTCCTTACTCCAGAGATTTTAACTCCAAAAATGCTATAACTGCCATGATAATTTGGACATCATCCACTTGTGCTTGATTTATGGAGTCTGCATGTGTTTTTCTTAAGTCAATAAATCTTATGGTATTCCAGACCATTTCATTATATTTTATATTTTCCATATATTTCAGGCGGCTCTATATAATCTATAGATCTATATATGCCTATTTTTAATATATTCTTATTTCTTCTTCCGGATGCGGAGATCCTTACAGAATTCCTTTGTTCCCTGTTTGTCCAATTTACAAAGTTATCGCTCGATCACGATTTATAAAAATCGATTTTTCAAAAAGAAGTATAATCAGGTCTTATTTTTATAAGAAATGCGAGAAGTGTAATATTTAGTCGGGCTTTATCTGTAGTTGTCCTTTACCTGCTTCTGGTTGATGTTTTTCCAGCAGTTTTCATGCTAAACAGGGATGTGTATTTTGCAGGACGTGTATTTTGCAGGACGTGTATTTTGCAGGGTGTATTTTGCAGATAGAATATTTCCCGGTTTCAAGAAAACACAAGTTTTTTATCTTAATGAGTTTATTCCCAAATTTCTGATAAAACCATCCATGGCTTAAGAAAAAAATGTACTGTATATTAAAATGAATTGAACCTGAAAGCATCAGACCTGATAAGAATCGGACCGGATAAGAACTGGACCTGAATTCCGTGTTTCTAGTGTCGCGTCAGCAGTAAAATGTCATATATAGTCGGTTATAGCTACTCAAATTCTTTAATCTTTGAGGATTGACGCGACACTAGTGTCGTGTCACCGATGGAAAGTCTTAAGCGTTATATTGAATGATCTTCATAAGTATCATTCATGATTAAATATACTGTGACACTTACCGAAGATGAACGTAGATCTCTTTGTGAACTTGCTTCAAAGGGAAAACATAACTCTCAACAAATTCTCAATGCTCTGATTTTGCTTAATTGCGATAAAAGTGAATTGAATGTTAGCCATTCAACCAATGAAGAAATCTCACGTGTCCTGAATATTAGTATGAAAAAAATTGACCGTGTTAAGAAGAGATTTGTTGAAGAAGGTCTTGAAGTTGCCCTTAACGGGAAAGAAAGCGAGCGCATTTATAATAAAAAAGTTGATGGTGATCTTGAAGCCCATTTAGTCGCCCTTAGTTGCAGTCAACCCCCTGAAGGTTTTGCAAGATGGTCGTTAAGATTATTAGCCGATAAGGCTGTAGAACTTGGTTATTTCGAGGAAATTTCTCACGAAACAGTACGCCGTACTTTAAAAAAACGAAATCAAACCCTGGCAAAGGAAACAATGGGTAATTCCTCCAGAACAAAACAGTAGCTTTGTTGCGAATATGGAAATGGTTCTGGACGTTTATAAACGTCCATTTGATCCACGAAATCCTGTTGTGTGTATGGACGAATCCCCAAAACAATTGATTGCAGAAACCCGGATCCCTATCCCCTGCTCAACAGGGAAGCCAGAAAAGTACGATTATGAATACAAGCGAAATGGAATGTGCAATATATTCCTTGCCTGTGAACCGTTGACAGGGAAAAGAATGGTAAAGATCACTGAAAGAAAAACAAAGAGAGATTGGGCTTATTTTCTCGAAGAAATAGAAGTTCAACATGAAAATGCAGATAAAATTACGTTAGTAATGGACAATCTAAACACGCACATACCTGGATCTCTCTACGAAACATTTCCACCACCAAAAGCAAAGGCGCTATGGGACAGATTTGAGTTCGTCTACACGCCAAAACATGGAAGCTGGTTGAACATGGCAGAGATTGAACTGAATGTACTTACAGGTCAATGTTTAAAAAGGAGAATGGATAACATCGAGTTTGTCAGAAAAGAAGTTTTGGCATGGCAAAATTACAGAAACAACAAAAATTCAAAGGTTAAATGGCAATTTACAACAGATGATGCAAGGATAAAATTGTCACGTCTTTATCCGACTATTGAGGATTGACGCGACACTAGCTTCATTCTTCACTCTTTTCCTGTCAGGTGCCCGGTTCTGATAGATCAAAATCGTGTTCCTTCATCTCTTTTTCCCTGATCCTTTCCCTCAGCAGGTCAAGCACCTCTTCGTCCGAGACGTCATACCAGTTCTCGTAAACCTGAGCAACAGCCCTGAAACTGGCAGGAGTCTCGAGCACGACGATCTCATCGGCTTCTTTTGCTATTACATCTGCTATCTCTTTTCCAGCTACTGGTACGGCAACCACAATTTTTTTGCCTTTTTATTCCTGCAGAGTTCTATGGCTGCCCTCATGGTGGAGCCCATAGCAATTCCGTCATCAACCAGGATGACTGTCCTTCCTGCAATATCAGGTAGAGGCTTTCCCCCTCTCAGGGCATTTATGCGTCTTTCTATTTCCGCGATCTGTTCTTTTTTGATCCGTTCAACAGTTTCTCCGGCGAGCCAGTAACCTGCATTTTCAATAATAACCGTGCTGCCGTTCTCGGCAACCGCTCCGAATCCGGCTTCAGGATTGTCAGGAAAAGGCAGTTTCCTTGCAATTACAAGGCAAAAGTCAGTTCCCAGCCTTTTCGAAACCTGAAGTCCCACTTCAACTCCTCCGCGCGGAATGGCAAGAACTACAGGGTGTTCTTCCCTGTATTTTTCAAGAGCTTGAGCCAGCTTCTCCCCTGCATCTTTACGGTTTTTGAACATGATTTCACCCTGATTTTAAAGAATCTTTATTTTTTTAAACATAAAAAACAGAATCCGGTAAAGCAAAATATTAAACAAATATGAATTAAGCTGAGATAATTAATGTAATAATTAAACAACTCTCACAGGAGACCTTAAACAACTCTCACAGGAGACCTGTAAACCTCAACCGTAGAGCCTGAAGGGAGGGGGTTTTTTGGCAAACAGAGTTCAAGAACCTTCCTTGAAACATCTTCGGGTTTCAGGGCAGGCTTATCCGAATGCAGAGAGCGGTACATGTCAGTATCAACGCTTGAAGGGCAGACTGCATATACCCTGACTCCTCCTCCTATTTCATAAGCAATAGACTCAGTAAAACCGATTACTGCAAATTTTGAAGCACTGTATATGGAGAGTTTTGGTATTCCATGTTTTCCTGCGCCTGAAGATATATTTATTATCCTGCCTTCTCCTCTTTTAAGAAAATATGGAAGGGCATATTTCGTACAGAAGAACATGCCTTTTAAATTAGTATCCATAATATTATCATATTCTTCTGTTGATGTTTCCACCATATACTTCCTGTATGCTACCCCTGCATTGTTAACCAGGATGTCAATCCTTCCAAAAGCATCTACAGCCTCTGAAATCATGTTTTCAACATCCTCTTCTACTCTGATGTCCGTACTCACCGGAAGAGCCTTTCTGCCTTCCTTTTCCACCATCCGGGCAGTTTCACGAATATCTTTTTCTGTCCTTGCAGCAATTACAATGTCGGCTCCTTCTCTTGCGAGTGCCAGGCATATCGCCCTTCCTATTCCTTTTCCCCCGCCGGTTACAACGGCTGTTTGCCCCATCAATTTCATAAAAATCGCTTTGCTTAATATTTAACAGAATAAAGGATAATGTTTTTGGAAACACTGTTCCTGATATTAATTTCTGATCAGGAACCAGGATGGGAGTTGCCTGAACTGAAATATCTGTATTATATTCTCGCGCTTTCAGGGATGAGGGTGGGACATGTGGAGCATCTGTCCCGGCTTATGTAACTGTGACCTTGCTGAACCTCCATCTCGCAATAATAAACATTATCCCCGCAAAAGCCAGCAGGGCGATATAGGACGCAAGTATCTCTCCCTGAGTGTAAGTATAGCGGATTCCGATTGCAGAAAAGTCGCTTCCTATTGCAAAATACCTGATCCCGTTGACAAGGTGAGTTAGAGGGTTGATGGTGGACAGAGCCCGAAGCACAGGGGGAAACGAATCCACAGGATAAAGGGCGTTGCTTGTGAAAAAGAAAGGCATGGTAAGAAGGGTAATTACTGCCTGCATCCCTTCCGGGCTTTCCATGGTTATAGCTATTGCAGCCGAAAGGAAAAGAAATCCCAGGGAAAAAGTGCCTACAAAAACAATGATTCCAGCAAGAGAGTAAAGGATCTGCACCGGGTCATAGCCCCCGAAAAATTCAACCCCCAGTAAAAGCCCGAAAACCATTATTACGGCTGCCTGAATAAAGGACTTGGTCATGCCGGACAGGCCTATACCAATGATAACATGGATCCTTGGCAGCGGGCTTGAGAATGTTTCACGCATAAGCCCCCAGTTTTTATCAAAAAGAAGGACAGTGCCCCCGAACAGGCTTGTAAAAAGAGTAGTCATCGCAATAACGCCTGCCCCTATGAAAGTCAGGTAACCGACAGTTTTTACACCCGGAACTACCGGCATTGTTGCAGTCAGCCTTTCAAAATTGTTTGACATTGCAATCCCGAAAAATGCAAGCCAGAGTGCGGGCTGGATAAGGGATGAAAACAGGAGAGCTCGGAAACGGATAAACCTGAGCATATCGCGCCAGTAAATGGTAAGGAACCCGGTATGCATCCTTAGCGCCCCCTGCTCCTGGGGATCACGACAGCTCCTTTTTCCGCACCGCTGTCTCTCAATTCCCTGCCCGTATAATGGACAAAAACGTCATCCATTGAAGGCTTTTTCAGGTTCACTGCCTTAATTTTGATCCCTCTGCTTCGAAGCCTGTCCATTACCTCGGGCAGCAGATAGGTCCCGTCAACATTAACCATAACCACTATCCCTTTCGTTTTTTCCCTGATCCCTTTTACACTGTCGAGGTCCTTTAACAGCTCTGCAGCTTCCCAGTTGTCACTCGTTTCCAAATAAATGAGGTCCTGGCCAAGTGTGTTTTTTAGCTCCCAGGACCTGCCTGTAATTACTATCTTCCCATGGTCTATGATGCTGATCCTGTCACTGAGCTGGTCAGCTTCGTCCATGTAGTGCGTGGTCAAAAAAATAGTTGTGCCCTGATGATTGATATCCCTTAAATAGTCCCAGATCCTTATCCTGGTCTGAGGGTCAAGCCCTATTGTAGGCTCATCCAGGAAGAGCACCTTCGGCTGCGTCATAAGCCCCCTTGCGATCTCGAGTCTTCGTTTCATCCCTCCGCTCAGGTGTCTGGTGAGAGTATCTTTCTTCCCTTCAAGCTCTACCAGGCTGACCAGTTCTTCAATTCTTTCCTGCCTCTCAGCCTTTGACATGGAATAGAGCCTTCCGTGATATTCCAGAATCTCCTTTACTGTCATGTCCCTGTCAAGTGTGAGCTCCTGAAAAACAATCCCTATGGACTCCCTGATCTTTTCAGGCTCATGCTTCAAATCATGCCCTGCAATCTTTGCACTCCCTTTCTGAACAGGCAGGAGGGTGGTGAGGATATTGATTACAGTACTTTTCCCGGCTCCATTTGGCCCGAGAAAGGAGAAGATTTCTCCTCGCCTGACAGTAAAGCTGATATTATCGACTGCTTTTATCTCGCCGAAAAAATACTCCAGGTTGTTTACTTCTATGACATTGTCTTCCAGAGCAGGTACCCCATTTCCCCTTTACGTTAAAAGGATTGGACCTTCAGTGATAAATAGATTTTTTGCCTCACGGAATCCATTTTACATATTTCCCCAAAGTGCGATCAGGATAAAATAAAAATAAGTTTTCATTTTTTTGATTACAGGTGAACTTTCCTGTTTCGCGTCAAGATTTATATTCATTTAGAATAATAATATTTATTAGCTCTGTACTGTTTTAAAATAAATAGAATAAGAGGGGAAGTGAAATGATAGAGCTCATACCTGGTTTTCCTGAAAATGTCGTAGCAGTTACCGCAAGTGGAGTGCTAACCGGAGAAGATTATGAAAAAGTGCTTGTCCCTGCTATAGAAGAGAAAGTAAAGAAATATGGAAAGATTCGCCTCCTGTATCAATTGAATGAGAGGTTCGAGGGATTTACCGATAAAGCTATGTTTGAGGATGCCACGATTGGAATTCGGCATATCACAGACTTTGAAAGAATTGCGGTTATCTCAGATGTGGAATGGATAATTAATGCCGTGAAAATATTCGAATTTATTATTCCCGGCTCTGTAAGAGTCTACAGGAATAAAGAATTTCCCGAAGCAAAAGCCTGGATCAGCGAGTGAACCCATATTAACCTTTGTTAAACAATTAAGTGGACACAGTCGAGCCAGACTTACCCTGGCTTAAAAATGAATGCTACTGAATCGGAGCCATTGCTATCATAAGCGAAAGATATACCCATTCTTTTCTTTTTTGATTATTATGGCCTGAATAATTCCCGACCTTCCGGTGTTAGAATCGCGGGTGTAGTCTCCTTGAAACTGATATATTCCTTCAAATCCGATTTCAGAATCCTTTCGATCTCTTTCCAGCTGCTGTCCTTTGTTTCCGTAAACAGGTAACCAAAAAGCCCGTATTTTTCATGATCAGCTTTCCTCAGCTCCAGTGGTTTCTCAAAGTCGGAGAGCAGTCTTTCATAGTCAAAAGCTTTTACGGATTTCGAATCAATGTCCGGAGTCTTATTCAAAATCACAAGGCAGAATTTCCTTTCATCCCTGCCTTCGAGAATATTATCCCAGTCTGGCTCAAGCTGTTCCAGGAAGTACCTGTAGGTATTAATCCCGTAAGCAAAATATGCAATATCAGTTGTGCACCAGCCGGCGAAACGCATAGGGTTCACTTCTATTGGCTGGATTCTCCTGTCTGACCCTATCCGGAATTCCAGGTGAAGGGGAAAACTCCTGAGCCTGGCAAGATTTCCTATTTCTTTTAAGAGGTCTTCAACGGTTTCCCTGTAAGTTTCCATAACCGATTTTGAGGTAAAATATACCCTGTCGCTGACATCATTTTCAGAAGAGAAGATGTGTTTTAATATATTGAGGATTACTGGTTTCCCTTTGCTGTTAAAGTAAGCATCAACTGCAAATTCTTCTCCTTCGATGTTTTCCTCGATAATGAATTTTCCAGTATCGAGAACCTGCACAGGATAACGGCCCCTGATTTCTTCGACTTCGATTTTTATGCGCTCAAGGACAGCGTCCCACTCTTCATCAGTTGAAACTTTGTAAACTCCCAGACTGAAAAAACCTGTCGCCGGTTTTATTATGAAGGGCTTTTTTATTTCCTCAGTCTGGATTTCGTCCAGCTTGTCAAACTCAATGCCCTGGAAATAAAAGTCGGGATATATCCTTTCCAGCAGCTCTCTAAATTTGATTTTGTTTTTGAAAAGCTGTATTTTCTCAGGCAGCCCGGTAAACCCGAGATTTTCCGAGATCCAGCCAATGGAGTTTTCGGAACTGGAATAAATAGCATATTCGCCTTTTCCTTTTATGAATTCGATAAACTCAGCTTCTTCAAGAAGCCTGAGCTTTTTTTCTGTATCAATTCCGGCTGCCATTTCATTTTTTAAAACGGGGATCTGAAGCTCTGCAGCAGTGTTTTTTAGAAATTCAGAGACATAAGGGTAGTCGAGGATCAACATTTTTCTAACCTTTCTTAATATTTTTCGGCTCGGGGTATAAAGCCGGGTAACGCGGGAGGTGAGTAATTAAAACAGGCTGATAATATTAGTTTTGGGGTTGATTTTGTGGTCTAATGCACTAAAATTAAAATTTTTTAGAGTTAAGGCGTGATGCAGGAAATAGTTTCAAAAAAATAGTTTTATCATCGGAGTCTATCCAGCCCGTGGTATAAAGGACTGCAGCAAAAAGAGGGACTGAAACAGCACTGAGAAACATGATGTCGGCATACGGTTCCAGAAGGATAATGAATAAAGAAACTACGCCTGCCCCTATGATGGGAGAAATTGTTCCTTTGAGCGGGTTTTCATGTAAAAGGTTCTTATGGACCCAGATCAGACCAAACACCATTGACCCCAGTACTGAAAGTACCGTGGCGACAGCAGCGCCGATGTAACCTGTTGAAGGGATCAGGATAAGGTTCAGGGATACGTTCAGGAGAGCGGCTAAAATAGCTGTTTTTGAGATTATTTGCTGGTTTCCGCTTGAAACACAGGTAGAACTGATAAGTACACTTATGAATGTGATGGCTGTTGCCCAGATAAGGATCTGCAAAGCAATTACTGAGTTCTGATACTCCGGGCCGTAAAAGATCAGGATAATCTTTTCCGAAGCAAAGGTTACCAGAACTGCAATTAGCAAACCTGAAGCAAAAAGATACTTGAATGTCCTGGCATATGCGAAACTGAATGAGTTAAAAGAGTCCTTAAAGTACCTGGACATTAAAGGAAAGGTTGAGGTTGTAAAAGCGGATGGGAGGAAGACAAGAGCATCCGTAAGGCGGTAGGCAGCGGAATAAAAGCCTACTTCAGCATCCCCGCGCAAAAACGAGAGCATGAGTACATCGATCTTGAAATATACCACTGTAAAGACCGAAGCAATTGCTATTGGAATAGCTTCCCTCAATAACTGTTTTATTAAAGTGATATCAGGATTAAATGATACTTTAACTAATTTCTTTGAAAATAATACCATTAACAAGTTGTGCACGAAAGTGGCTGAAACAGAGGCAAAAATAAAGGTATTGAGCGTTGAGTTTATAGCAACTGCAAGGAAAACAAATAACAGAAGACAGACCCGGCTTACAAGGTTAAATAACAGAGAGTATTCCATTCTCAGTTTTGCTTCATATATGATTCCGTAAGCTCCTGTCCCACTTATCAGGAGGCCCAGAGATGCTATATAAAGGGCATTTTTTGTTGAGGAAGGAAATCCTATGAGGTTTATCAGAATAAAGGCTAAAATTATGGCAACGAATGAAAGAAAAAATTTTATTATAGTCCCGTTGCCTATAAGTTTTCCAGCTTTTCCAGGTTCTTTTGCAGCCTCTCTTACAAGTATCTGATGAACTCCCATATCAGGGATAAAACTGAAGAAATAGATAAAAGCAAAAGCGAAAGAAAATATTCCATAGTCTTCGGGTCCAAGGTGACGGGCGATATATAACATCGCGAAGAAACTTAGAATATTTGTTGCAATGCCGTTAAGAAACAAAAACCCGCTATTTCGTGCAAGGTATTTAACTGTCTGCATAAAAATATCTATAAGGACTAGGGGGTAGAAGGATATAACTTTATTGCTGATTCATTCCGGAGGCGATTATTAAATTTTACATAAAATAATTGTAATGCTTCCAGTACTCCCTGTAAAAATAAGTTTAAGAAGAGATATATTTGTTAACACAGTAACTATATATCCTTCTAACTTTATTTAGTTATTGAGGGGGAATGAATACCTGTGTATGTTTTGATAACACCTGTAAAAGATGAGGACAAGCTTCTTCAAGACGTAGCTGCATCCGTAATTAATCAGACTGTAAAGCCTGTCCTCTGGTTAATTATTGATGACGGAAGCACAGACAGCTCTCCAAAAATAATACACAGTCTTGTGTCCAGATATTTCTGGATAAAAACCATACGTTTGCCTCCCCATACCAGAGACATAATTTTTCACGTATCTTATGTGTATAAAACCGGGTTTGATTTCGCATTGAGTTATTGCGAGAGGAACAATATTGACTATAATTTTATCGCTTCAATAGACTCGGATACCATACTTGAAGAAGAATATTTTGAAAAAGTAATAAGAGAATTTGAAACCAATAAAAAACTGGGAATTGCGAGCGGGGGATTATACCATGAAATTGACGGAAAATTAAAGCTTTCCGGGCAGGCTGAAAACTTCCCTTCAGGTACAGGAAGAGTATGGTCAAAAGAATGTTTTTTCGATACTGATGGCTTTTCCTTAGAACCCTCTGCGGATTCGATCTCAAATGTGAAAGCCATACTCAGAGGCTGGCAAATCCAGAGGTTTAACGAAATCCAGATGGTAGAAAAAAGATTAACAAGCAGTGCCGAAGGCTTGTGGAAAGGATACAGGTACAACGGATACATGGCTTATTATTTAAATAAAAATCCGGTATTAATACTGCTAAATGTATTGAATTACACTTTAAAGAGACCGCATTACACAGGAGTGGCCTTTTTACTCGGATATATAAAGCCAGTAATTAAAAAAGAAGAACGAATAAAAGATATCGAAATTCGGGAGTATTACTGGAGTTACAGGTTAATCGAATACAAAAAACTGGTACACAGGAGAATGAAATCCCTGGTTTCCGCAGCTGAAACAGCTCAACTTAAATAAGATTTCTATCTAATTGTATTTTGTTCAAATAATATTTTGTTCAAATAATATTTTGTTCAAATAATATTTTGTTCAAATAATATTTTGTTCAAATAATATTTTGTTCAAATAATATGGCAGTGTCGCGAATTTGTTGTAAATTCCAGGTTAATTTTTTGGAGACTGTATGCGGAACTAATTTACCGACCTCGAATTTTTGACTCAAAAACTTCTTAAATTTGTAATTTTACAGAAAAATTGGCACACTGCCTTCAAATACGTTACAAAAGATTTTTACACGACATTGAACGTGTTAGTAATATGAAAATACTTCAAATCCTCTCCCGCCTCTATGTAGCCGACCTTAATCCCGCTCTCGAATTCTACGAGGAACTCCTAGGAACTCCTGTTGCTATGCGTTTTGAAATCCCGCAAACAGGCGTGGAACTGGCTCAGATAAGTAATATTTTGCTTATAGCTGGCTCTGAAGACGCTCTGAAACCATTCAGAAATACACAGGCTACGTTTCTTGTTGATTCTCTCGATAAGTTCAAAACTTTTCTTGAAGAAAATGGAGCAGAAATCATCCGGGGACCTTCAAAAGTTCCGACAGGCAGGAACATGACGGTAAGACATTCAGACGGGTCGGTGATAGAATATGTGGAGCATTCAAAAATAGAGTGAAAAACCCGTAATTCACTGAATAATCATCGGTGGACTTGCGAGCATAATATACATTATTCAGGCTCCTACAGTAAATTAAAAGTTTAGAAATACTTATTTTTTAAATTAACCTATTTTAAGCCTTTTTTTATGATAAGTATATTTATATTTAATCCAATCAATATTTAAATCAGCAATTAATAGATCCCCTATCTATGAGCAATTCCATTTAATAGAATGGAATTGCCATTTCATTGAATTGAACCGGGAGTAGGGTTTATGGAAAATAAGAAACTCACTAAAATAAAAAAGACTCTTGCTATATTGCTGGTACTGTGTTTCGCGCTGTCAGTGATAGCTGCGCCAGCAACCGCAGCTTCTAATAACAAAGGCTATAAAGACGGTTACAATAAGGGATATAAAGATGGCAAAAAACAGAGCGACAAAGACTGTAAACAATACGGCAGCATGGAAAACCTCCTGAAAATTCCCGCGCCTGTCCTTAAGGATAGCTGGAAAAAATCCTATAAAAATAGTTACAGAAAAGGCTACGAAAAAGGATACATAGACGGCTATAATGGAAATAGGTATTTGTGTTTGAAATAAGGTTGTGTTTGAAATAAGGTTGTGTTTGAAATAAGGAAGAAAATTTTCGAAAACCTGAATTTTCAAACATAAAAATATGCGTCCTTTTTAAGCACTGATACTTCACTTATCAGGATGCTATTTTATTCCCTCTTTTTTTGTTTAGAGCATAGAATACTCAAAGAATTTTATCCGCTCTATCCTTACCAGAATCTAATGAAGAAAAGTTTCTATAATTAAGTTATATTAAAATTTTTGGTAATATATAACCTGCATTAATTCGTAATTCGTATCAGGTTTTTTGGATTGTATTTTTACGATGTTATAAATTCAGATCATAATATGTTTCATATAAATATAAATAATATGAACGAAATGAATTCATAAACTCAATAGAATACAGTAAATATCGAATGGGGATTGGAGAAGGCTATAAAATTAAAGAGCTGCAGGCATGCGCAAGAATATCAGTGAACCTGGGTTAAGTTTATCAAGCTTATCCCTACATAAACATTATTTATAATCGACATCAGTTAAACACCTTATCATAACAGAAACTTATGATTATTTCTAATTGAGAATCAATATAATATTGAATCTGAAATAGCCCGTGCTAAAAGAGACAATTTAAACGTGACAGTAATAACAACACCAGGGTTAAGTTATTGAATGAGGGAGAGGGGACAAGCCGTATTACACAAAAAAACAGCAGGTTCAAAAAAAGGATGTTAAAACATGTATTTTGAATGCAGGTAATTTTGAATCCGACAGTGCCCTGTATTTGAATTGATGCAAAGAAATTTCATACTTGCAGTTTTAGCACATAATCCCCTAGACCCAATTTACATATTGAATTCAGGGGGAAATGAATCTGAGGGTTTACATCATTTGCATTGGTGTTTTACTTGTTTTAGGGTTATCCGGGCTCGCTTCTGGGGTGCCCTTCATGGAAGACAAAAACACCACCATTGCAACAGTCCATGGAGTGACATATGCGTGGGATACCCTTGAGCCTGTAAATGATACTGTAATTGATGTAAACTCCAATCCACCTCAATCAATAGTAGCAAAAGACGGCGCTTATTCTTTTGAATTAACGCCTGGGGACTATACTATAAAAGCCAGTTATTACGAGAACAATAGTCTGATTTATTCGAAAGAAACAACCATCGAGATTGAAGATGAAGGAACTTACGTTCTTGATCTCCTTCTTTATCCGGTTTCAGATAAGAGGGCAACTGAAACAGTCGCGGCTAAAATGAATTCAAATGGTGCGGTTGCCAGCGGGCAAACAAAAAACATCTTGTCAATTATAAGTTATCTGCCAGTAGCTATTGCACTTTTCCTGCCAGTAGCTATTGTAGTAGCTATTGTACTTTTTCTTCTCGGGGGAGTTTATGAAATAACTAAAAAGTATAGAAAAAGAAATGAAAAAAGGTCTCAGCAGGGAAAAATTAACATCTCCGGGCTCCTGGTAAAGGCTCTCACCAGGCCCACTTATTCTGGCTTTAACCCGGTTGGAGAAGCGTCCATGATAGAGCCGGTAATAGAATCCGGAGAAAACTCTGTAATTGAGACCAATGCTCTTAAAAAAGAGCCGCTCACTCCGGAACTGAATGATGTCCTGAATATAATTAGAGGCAATAAGGGAAGGATTACTCAGAAAGACCTGCGGGGCAGATTGAAGTATTCAGAGGTAAAAGTCAGCCTTCTCCTGTCAGAACTTGAAAAAAGAGGATTGATTAAGAAGTTTAAGAATGGGCGAGAGAATATTGTGGTTTTAATAGAAGAAGATCCCTGAATTGTGATTTTAATAGAGAAAGAGTTCTGATTTGTAATTTTTATAGAAAAAGAGCCCTGAAACTCCGGGTATCCAGGAAATAGTTTGGAATTTTCAGGATTATTTCTGAAATTTATTCCAGCCTCTGTATTTAAGGCCTCTGTGTTTGAGAATAAAAGCAACTAAGGGGTTACTTTACTCCTTACAGAGAATGGAATCGTAACCCCTTTACTCCTCCACAGTAAAGAAGCCATAGTTTCTTTACTCCAGAGGGGTATATGATAATGAATTAAATCTTTATTTTTTATACTAGATTTAATTAACTTCTGCCTTTATATAATTAGCACACCTTATAGCAGCCGCCGAACCAGCTGTTATACATGAAGAGCCATTTCATGTAAGCATTAAACCATTTCATATAGAGTATGTACCATTTTTTGTATGCCTGGGTGTGTTTCTTCGTATTCCAGTGCTTCCTCTCTTTGTCGAATTTACCCTTTTGTTTGTTCCAGTTGTTCTTTTCTTTATCAAGTTTCTTCTTCTTGGCACTGTCTACTTTTTTGAACCTATCGTCTTTCTTAGGGTCCTTCTTATTGAACTTATCAAACTTATTGTCCCTCTTATCGTCCTTCTTGTACTTTTCATCATATCCCGCACTTGCCGATGCAGCTGTCACTGACAGTAAAAAACAGACTGCTATAAATACGCTCAGTATTTTCTTTATTTTCAACTACCATCCACTCCTTTATTTTATTTTGATCTTTTATTGATGTTAGATATGGAAAATCGATGATTTTTCCAGACATTCCTGACTTTTCCGAAAACACCGATTTGTTCTGTTTTGCCCCAAAATGTCTTTCCGGCTATCTGCCGGTTGCTGAAATCAATTTATATTCAAACCGTCTTGCCGCCATCTTGCGGCTTGACAATTCTAAAATTCCCCAGATTAAATATAAATATACTTATATCTGAAAACAACTTATACTGGTTTAATTAAGAAAATAAATGTTATTAAGAATCTGAAAGAAAAAATAAGATTTTTTAAGTTTTTAAATCGATTAATAATTCTATTTGATCCGTATAAAGTTGTTAAAATACCTTAAACATCATATTTTGTAAATGGATTCTTGAAAAAATCGGGAATAAAAGTTCCATTTCATTTCGTCCCGGAGAAAAAAGGCACCTCTTTTATTAAATATTGGTAATTTAATTTTATCAATAGTTTGCGTCAGTTGTTTATTTACCAGGCATTTCTGTAAGTTACTGGCAAAGAAATTTCCTTATTAAAAAAAGAGATAAACTTAAATTTACTTTAAAGTGAAAAGTGATTAAAAGAAGATATGTGGAGAAATAAATATTTCTAAACTTTTAATTTCAGATAAGTTTGCCATCAGACAGCAGAATACATATAAAGGCTTTTAAAATATCATATTTTAAAAAATAAGCGCTATTTTCGCCTATTCAATAATTATTCATTGCTGGCAAGAACAGGCAAATATAGTAGATAAAGGAGAAATGGAAGAGAAATGGAAATTTATTATTTTTCTGGAACCGGCAATTCTCTATATGTAGCAAAGGAATTACAAAATAGAGTTCCAGAAACAGATCTGATCCCTGTTGTAAGCCTTCTGGAGAAAGACATTATAGAAACAAACGCAGAAACAGTAGGTTTCGTCTTCCCTATCCATAGAATGACAATCCCCATTCCTGTAAAGAAGTTCCTTAAGAAACTGAATCTAAAATCAGCCAGCTATATATTTGCAGTAGCTACAAGGGCGGGAACTCAGCACGTAGCTTTTGTTGAGATAGATAATATTCTGAAAAAACAGGGCAAAATTCTGAACTCATGTTTTTCTATAAACATGGCCTGTAATGATCCGAGAGATAAAGACTGGCACCCGGTAACAAAAGAGATGATTGAAAATCTTGAATCCGGGGTCCGGATCAGACTGAATTCAATCCGGAAAATAATCGTGAATAAAGAAAACAGCCGGGAAGAATACTCTGAGCTCACTCCTGCCGGTTACTTACTGGAACATTCGCTTCGTTTAGGACTGGCTTATTCTGAGCACAGGGGCACAGAAGATTATTTTTATTCAGATTCAAAATGTACGGGCTGCGGCATATGTGAAAAGGTTTGCTTATCCGGAAAAATAAAAATGATTGATAAAAAACCTGTATGGCAGAGAGGCATAAATTGTTATCTCTGCTATGCATGTCTTAATTATTGCCCGGTACACTCCATTCAAATCAAATCCAGAATCTACCTGAAATCGTATACCGAAGAAAATGAAAGGTACTGTCACCCATATGCAACGGCAGATGATATTGCAGAACAAAAAAGTAACTCGTATAAACAGGGCGAAATGGCTTGATGTTGTTACTTCAAAAAGAATATTAAGTAAGATGCCGGCTTTAAAAAGCATCTTACTTTTCCGGATAACTTCCGGCGGTGTGCGTTTTAACTGGATTTTTCTTTAAAGATCTGTCGGTCTCAAACTTCAGGAATGCTTTTACCCGCTCAACCCAGCAGGACTTTCATATCTTCTTCTACAGTTGTGTTGGGTCTGATATTGAAGTTATCAACCAGTACCTTGAGAACATTCGGAGAGACAAAAGCCGGAAGGGTCGGGCCGAGGACTATGTTTTTCACTCCGAGGCTCAGAAGGGCGAGCAGGACAAGTACGGCTTTCTGCTCATACCAGGCAATGTTGTAAGAGATAGGAAGGTCATTTATGTCCTCAAGCCCGAAGGCTTCTGCAAGCTTCTGGGCTATTACCACAAGCGAGTAACAGTCGTTGCACTGCCCGGCGTCGAGAACTCTCGGAATTCCTCCGATGTCGCCCAGGTCGAGCTTGTTGTAGCGGTATTTTGCACAGCCTGCGGTCAGGATTACTGTGTTTTCTGGAAGGGCTTTTGCAAACTCGGTGTAATATGCCCTTTCCTTGTGCCTTCCGTCACAGCCTGCCATGACCATGAACCTGCTGATTTTTCCTGTTTTTACGGCATCTATGATCTTATCCGCAACCGATAAGGCTGCTTCATGTGCAAAGCCTCCCATGATTGTCCCGCTTTCCAGTTGTTCAGGGGGCTTGCTCATTTTTGCCTGTTCTATAAGGGAGGTGAAATCTTTTGTTCCGTCTTCTTTTTCGTGGATATGTGGAAGCCCTTCAAAGCCCACAACCCCGGTCGTGTAGATCCTGTTTCTGTATGACTCTCTTGGCGGGATTATGCAATTTGTGGTCATGAGGACTGGGCCGTTAAACTTTTCAAACTCCTCATTCTGTCTCCACCAGGCGTTACCATAGTTGCCCGCAAAATTGTCGTACTTCTTAAAGGCAGGATATGAGTTTGCGGGAAGCATCTCTCCGTGAGTGTAGACATCGATTCCTGTTCCCTTTGTCTGCTCAAGGAGCTGTTCAAGGTCCAGAAGGTCATGCCCGCTGATGAGGATTCCCGGATTTCCCCTTACGCCAATATTGACTGCAGTCGGCTCGGGGCTACCATAGGTCTCGGTGTTTGCCTTATCAAGCAGTGCAAGTACTGATACGCCTTTTTGCCCGCATTCAAGAACAAGGCCGATAAGGTCATCCACACCTATGGTGTCGTCTGTTGTGGCAACCAGCCCTTTTTCAATGAATTTAAAGATCTCTTCGTCTTTATACCCGAGGATATAGGCGTGGTGTGCATATGCAGCCATTCCCTTCATTCCATATGTCAGCAATTCTCTAAGAGACCGGACATCTTCGTTTTGCGTGGAGTGGACAGCGACATCCATCCCTGTTATGTTTTCGGGGGTGACCTTTGCCACATCAGGGAGGTCTTCTTCGGCAGGCAGAGTTCCGGCTGGCAGTTTTGCCTTAATGGAGTCACGGATCTCAAACCCTTTCTTTATATAGGATTCAATTGCCTGTTTGTCAAAGTTAGTGTTCGTAAGAGTTGCAAAGAAAGCGTCAAGTACAATTTTGTCGGCTGTTTCCTCATTAAGGCCCAGTTCTCTTGCCTTCAGGTTATAATAAGAGACGCTTTTAAGGACGTATAAAAGCCTGTCCTGCAGGTCTGCAACTTCCCCTTTTTTGCCGCATACGCCGTTTTTAGTACACCCTATTACGTTAAGCGCTTCCTGACATTGATTACAGAACATAAAATTTCACCTCATATATGTTTAAACTATTAGCTTCCAGCTTTCCCTTTATTCAATTTTTTTCTGCAGTTTTTATACCTTTTATTGTTCTTAAGAAAGATATCTTTTTATACCTTTTATTTTTCTTAAGAAAGATATCTTTTTAATACCGCTATCATTAAGATACTCTTTTCTATGTGATTGTAAATCATATATAGCAGACAGTTTCGAAATAGGTATCAGTATCGAAGCCTATACTAACTAAGAACATATCAGGAGCCTGAAGATAGATAAAACCGCTGAATAGAAAATGCAGGAAGTTTGGGGAGCTCAGAGACGGGCTTTTTCTTGCACTGTTATTTTTCTGGTACAGGATTACTATTTTTGATGAAATACAGAGAATAGTTTTAAACTTTAGATTTAAACTTCAGATTTTAACGTTAACTTATTGTCAACGAAAAGGTTTATTACTGAGTAAACGTTCTTTACCGCTGCCATTTTGGAATTATTTGAAGGTTGACAATATAGCAGAACTGACAATTAATATGTCAGCCGATAAAAAGAATTGAAAAATGAAGAAATTTAGAAGTTGCCCCTGTCAGGCAGCGAGGGTACAGTTTCATGAGCAAAAAAGCAACCTATCCGAAAGTAATGTGCACGCAGCACCCGGACTCTGCATCAAAATATATCTCCACGCAGGAAGAACCCGGTGAAGCCATTGAAGCTGCGGTGGTATTCGGCTGTGACGAATATATGCCGGATTATGAAGGGAAGGCAACTCCTTACCACCAGAACGTCCAGATAGTATCCAGATTCATAGAAGAAACGGACCTTATACCCGGAAAAGACATTTTCATTACTCCGCGTGCTCCGAGCGCAGCTCAGGAAAACCGGTTCAGGCAGCTTATGGTCATGATGTCCATTGCCGAAGCCAACCACGGAGCCCTTGAATATTCGGATGTGCAGGCAATTAACGAATTTGTTCACCCAATGACAGGCACGGTAGGGGAAATTCTTGACGCTCAGCAGCACATGGTAGATGTGGGCGAACTTGCAAAAAAAGAATTCGGTGTTGCAATGGAGGTCCCGCGTATAATTCCCCTGATAGAGGATGCTCCTGCCCTGCTTCATGCAAAAGAACTTGCAGAAAACACACTCCTTTCCTGGGAAAAACGGTTTGGAGCTGCACCGGAAAAATTCAGGGTATTCCTGGGCAAATCCGATTCTGCCCTCTCTTTCGGACACGTGGCAAGCACGCTCTCATGCAAATACGCCATAAGCGGGATTTCCGAACTGGACTTAGAACTTGACACCAGCACAGGCATCATATTCGGAGCAGGGACTCTGCCTTTTAGAGGGCACCTGAGCCTGAAAAATGCTGAAAACTTTTTCAGGGAATATCGGGGCATAGGGACAATCACCCTCCAGTCAGCTGTCAGGTACAGCCACGATAAAGGAGAAGCTGAAGCCCTGGTACGCCTTGCAGAAGAGAGGCTTCCGGAATCTCCAGAAATCTATTCCGGCGAAGAAAAAGAAGAGATTGTAAACCTTATAGGAATTTTCGGGGCAAGGTATAACCGCATTATCCGTGAAATGTCCTGCACCATAAACCAGCTTGCAGGCCTCCTACCTCAGCAGCGGGACCGCCTTATGCATAAAGGGACAGGAGGTTATTCGAGGAATGTTCCCGATATTTCAGGCCTGGTATGCCTCTGCCGGAAGGATGTCGGAAAAGAGCTCAGCGCGAGTATGCCTGCAGAAGACCTGAACCTCCCACGGGCTATTAAGTTCACAGGTGCGCTTTATTCAATAGGCCTGCCTCCGGAGTTTATAGGCACGGGCACAGCCCTTGAAGAAGCCAGGGAAAAGCTGGGAGAAGAAGCCTGTGAAAGGCTGCTTAAGAAATATTTCCCTTCCCTTGCCAGTGACCTGAGCTTTGCATCCGGCTACCTGGACCTCAATGTAGCTTCCCGCTTCCTTCCGGAAGCCTGCCTGAAAGAAATCCGCAAAGACATTGAGGTCTTGCGCGACACTTTCAGCCTTAAAGTCCAGCCAGAACCCTCGTACCGCATCCTGCTCGAAATGATGCAGCCAGACCTTTTGCAGGCAGGAACGAAAGGAAACTGCATGGATGAAGAAGTCTCGCAGCTTGTATGTTCAACTCTCACCAAAATGGGAAAAATCAGAAAGGCTCTGGGTTAAGGATAAAAATTCCCTAACCTCCTGAACCTTTTTGAATCAATATATTATAGAAGCCCCAGCCAGCTTGTCTGACAGCCCTTCATAAAAATTAGAAAATAGTTGAAGGGATGAGCATAAAATACTTGAAATAGATAGGGCATTAGATCACTGTTTGTCCATTATCTTCTTTTTGCTTTTTGGTAAAGGCCACTCTCCTGCGTCGAGCGGGACAAAAAAGCATGAAAAAGTCTTTACTGGAAGATTCATATTTTTAGCAAAAAATCACTCATTTTTATTACTATTTCCAGAATATGCCTCGCAGAGACGGCTTTATAAAGTAAATTATTGAGAGTAATCAAATTCAGGCGATCTTGAGAAAATAGTCAACCGTGTTATAAACACATATAAATTTATGATAATTTGTAAGTTTATCTGCTTTTTAGTAATTAATTTATTTTTTATCAACAAGATTATAGCTAAAATTTAGAGTAAACACTGCAGCAGCATGGTATATGAAGCTTGTAGGTCTCATTGAATCATAGAGCACATAGAACATTGTATTTTTTTATAATATTTTCCAAATAAACTTACACAATGGTGCAAAGAAAAAATAATGCTCTGAACCTCAATACTTTCTCATAAACCTCATTTTTTATGCAAATCAGGTTCTTTTATTAGTGGCTGCCTTCTGTAAAACGGGCACAAAGTGGAAGCATTCGCCGGGAGCTGTGCTGGGATCTACATGAATATTAGTACCTGAAATATGTGGCAAACTCTTCAGAAGCTTTTCTCTTGTTCTATTGGCAATTTCGTGCCCTTCTTCAACTGAAAGCGAAGGCGAAACAGAAATGTTGATCTCTGCATGAAGCCTATGCCCTATCCAGCGAACTCTGAGATCCGTGACTTCGCAAACCCCATCGACGCTTTCAGCAATACTTTTTACTTTATCGATGGTCTCAGGCTCAACACCATCAAGAAGACGAATAAATACAGGCTTACTTGTATCAATAACTATTTTCAGAATAGCAACTATAATCAGCAGACCAATAAGGGGATCAATTATTGGATATCCTAACCATACTCCTATTGCTCCTATAAGTACTGCAAGACTGGTCAAGCCATCAAAAAAACTATTGCAAGGGGAATTGCAGTTGCAGAGTCCCCAAAATTATGAATTGTGTCCGCAAGAAGGGCAACACTTCCAGACATAAAAACAATGATAAATTGCAGAATCGCTGTTACCATCATTCCTATAAATGACCATTTAAGAACTCGGAGACCTTTACTCGTAGCAAGTGTAGAGGGATCTACCTTTCCATGAGTATTGCTGTGCCCGTGAAAATGAGAGAGAAACCCATGTTTATGATTTTGCTCATGAGATCCTCATAAGTATTATTCTCATTTAATTGATTGTTGGTATTCTCACTGTTCATTTTTTTGCCAAATTTAATTTAGTTTTTAAGCCCAAGTTTGGTGAATATTTTATAAATAAATATTTATAAATATAATCTCATTTCTTATTTTTTTCATCATAAGTTTTTTTAAAGAATTAATACAGATAGAAAGTTTCTCATAATGCATTTATTCCAAATTTAAGGCAAATGTAGTAAGTATAGAAGAATCTACTTTTCCGTAAGTCACGTTGTAAAAAACACCACCACGGGAATCGTCACTATACTTACAGCCAGCGTTGCAGCCGTTATCCCAGCGGCGTAGGCACCTTCGTGTCCGTATAGCTTTGCGATCATTGGCACGACCGTCATCGTCGGCAGGGACATCAGGATGATCATGGACCAGATCATGTTATTCGGCAGACCCGTCATCAACAGGAGCTTGCCCAAAAGGATCGGCAAAATGATCATTTTAACAACAATGCCGAAATACAGATCTTTTGTTTTGAATGCGGTCTTCCAGTCGGAGTAGAAGATCAAAGCGCCCAGATAGATCATGGCCATAGCACCTACCGCGTTTTTGATCGTCTGAAGTGTATCATCAATGACTGTCGGCAGCTTTGCACCGATCATAATGAAGATGAGTGCCAAAGCAATTGCAACGATGTTGGGGTTCACAAAGCTCTTTAATGTTATTTTCGCTTTTTTATCGGATGCAGTTGCAAGATACACCCCATAAGTCCAGAACAGGAGTTGATCAACAATACTGAACAACGCTAGATACAAAATGCCGTCCTTCGGAAATAGAGCTATAAGCAGCGGTACACCGACAAATCCGGTGTTTCCGAAAATGAACGCAAACTGAAAAACCTTTGCTTTGTCGCCGGCCGGGCGAAGCCCTTTTGCTATAATCCAGGTAACGGCTGAAATGACCACATAAAACAGAGCCGCAAGACCGATCATTGCGGCATTCTCCCAGACCATCTGCCTTGTCGTTCCGGCATAGGTCATATAAAAGATCAGCACAGGCAGAAAGATCTTTGAAACCAGTTTGGCAAGATCCGGTAGATAATTTTCCTGGATAACACCCTGCTTAGCCGCCACATTTCCGACTAGAAGAATACTGAAGAAAAGGATCATCTGATGAACGACGATTGAAAACAACATCTTGTAAATCTCCTTTTTGTTAATCTTGAAAGCGCGATAGGAATGCTGAGCCACACACGAGCCTGCGATATTTACGGATCAGTTCATATAATTATAGTTCCATTCTCTATAAGATTATAGGCAAATACTTATAGTCAAGACATTATATATTCATTAACACTCGAATACTTATAATCAAGAAGCAATATCCGCTTACTGATGTTTATTATTATTATTATTATTATTATTATTATTATTATTATTATAAGGACATTTGTCACAAGAAAAGTTATATTGGCATCTCTCAAAGGCTGTCTTAAATAATTCATCTATGTCCTTTCTATATTCAGCCAACACATCGGAATTAATTTTATAAAAGACTCTAAAACCTCTTCGATTTTCTTCAAGTATTCCAATATTCTTTAAAACCTTTATATGCTGAGATGTGGCAGGTTGAGAAATGTTAAGTTGTTTAGCTACATCAGAAACACAAAAGGTTTCGTTATTATTAGAAGCAAATATTTTTATTATTTTTAGTCTTTTTTCATCACCAAGGGCTTTGAGAACTTCAGCCATGTTTTTGATATGACCTTTCACAAATTTACCTCTCAATTATAAGTATATAAGCATTCACTTATACATATCAGTCAGGTATTACAAATATTTTTCTTATTTATCCTTGAGATAGTTGTGCTGCAACTAGCAAACAGGTTTCTTTTTTCGGGTTCTTAGTAAAGAAAGTTATTCCTCAATCCTTACAGGCTTTTTCTATCAGGGATTTCTCTCGTTTCCCTGTTGTTGAACGAGCGAAGCGAGTGAAATAGACTTCGTGCTGTTGCACTTGCAGTGCAACTCCCAGGAAATCTCCGATTTCCTGTGATCCCGAGGCACAATTCGGGCGAGGCACAATTCGGGTAATTAAACTCCCTTAAAATAATGCCCTGTCGTATATTCAATCCCTCTTGCAGGCTTCAATTTTACCTCTTCTCCTGCAATAGCCTGTTTATACACTTTTGTAATCTCTTTTACCTCGGTAGGGGTATTGAGCGAAAGGTCAAGCCTGAGCACGTCCACGCCGTACCCTTTCATATTCTTAACATACTTCAGCATATCAAGTACCTTCGAATTATAGATCAGAGTTCTGGTGCCAAGGCGCTGGACAGGAAATTCGGAGCCACTCTGATCGACAAGGAGTACCTCGCTTTCTTTTCTTATCATCTTCCTGTCAACAAGGGGCTTTAAGAGGTCATTTTCCGTAATAAGCATCAATTCCCTGCCGTAAACTAAAACTTCGGTCTGGCCTGAAACCTCACATGCTTGGAGCGTCTCACAGACGTTTTTTATTTCGCTCAGGTTCAGTTCGCTCGAAAGGGTTACCCTGTATGCACCTGCCTGGTAGAAGGTGCTTGCAGTAAAGGCATTGAAGATATTGAGATCTTTCTGGGCAACAAAAGGTATGGAAAGCTTTTTTGCAAGCTGTGATGCTCCCAGATTTGAACATGCCACTGTAAAACCAGCGTCTCTTACTTTTTCCAGAAGGGGTTTTAATCCCCCCAGTTCCCGATCGTGCGTAATTCTGGGGATCCTGAAAACCAGTTCTGTTTTTTCTGCTTTCAAATCCTCAAGCCTATCAGCACTGTTGGGAGACATCAGTACTTCAAAGAAAGAAATCGGGATATAAGCAATATCAGCCCCGGCTGAGGCTGCCTGCAAGAGAGAAGGAATATTCTGCACTTCAACGCTCAGAAGGAGTTTCTTTGAAGCTGTGTCTCTTAACCCTCTCCCTTCCTTTTTCATGCCGACTGAACTTATCAGGGCTGCTTCATTTTTACTCCCGGCATCGCCTTCTAAAGAGCACAGATGATTGAAACCTTCCAGGTCAGGGCATTTTTGCTCTTTTTTATTTGTCTTCAGGATTTTTTCGAGCAGTAGATCAGCAGCCTTCCGCCTCGTATTCTTCAGCACGCCGACAGGGATAAAGATATTTTCATCAGCTTCTATCTCAACAGATACGGCTTCAAAAGGAGTATCTCCAAGGCTTTCCATTGCTTTTCTTATCTGCTCTTCGGTTGTTGGCGCTTTTTCGGCTCCCTGGACAATATAATCATCAGCAAATTCCGCAGAAGAGGTCTCTTCGGTTTTGCTGTCTTTTTCGTTTGCTTCTCTTTTTTTGTCTTCCTTTCTGATTTCAACCGTAAACTGCTCCCCTTTTCTGGCTTTTACTTTCAGGCTTACAGGGAGAGTTTTCAGTTTTGCTTTCTGGAGGGTATCAAGGAGCTGCGTGTCTGTTGTAAGGTAGAGTTCATCTCCTCTCTGGACTGCTCTGCCTGTTTTTGAACTTATCTCAAGCCCGACTTTCTCGCCTTTTTTTGCACTTTTTACGTGCTCGCCTGAAATAGTGACAATTCCGGTTACTGCAGAACCAAGCATCCTTTCCCTTGTAAAGATGCTTATGCCGTCTTTTACCTGAATATTCTCTTCAAGCCGGACTGTAAGTTTTGTACTTCCTTTTGAGCGGGAAATGTCCAGGACTTTCCCAAGGAACGCCCCATAATTTGAGCTGTATTTGGGATGAGATACCCCTTTTTCCCCCAGTATGAAGCCCCTGGTAAATCCCCTGTAAAAAAGTTTTGCAAGCTCGTTTTCCCTTGCTTCAAGCTCCTCCTTAGTCGGTTTTTCTCCGGGGGTGCAGATCTTTTCAACTGCGGTTTTGTAAGCGGCAGCACTTGCAGTCACATATTCGGGTTTTTTCATCCTGCCTTCAATTTTAAGGCTTACAACTCCGGTTTTTATTATGTCTTCAATCCCTGTGAGGGTGGAAAGTTCGGCACAGCTTATGGGATAGCTGCCTGCGACATATTTTTCGTCAATTTCCCTATCGTTTACCAGAAACCTGTACCTCCGTCTGCACGGCTGGGCACAGGCTCCCCTGTTTGCGCTTCTGTCGTGCAGGAAACTGCTGAAGAGGCATTTGCCCGAGTAGGAATAGCAGAGGGCTCCGTGGACAAAGACTTCAATATCCACTCCAGAGTTGTCTACAATATCTTTTACCTCAGCTGTGGTGAGTTCCCTTGAAACTATCACCCTTTTTGCTCCCAGCCCCGCTACAAAGTCAACTCCTTCTTTACTGTGGATGGTCATCTGCGTGCTTGCGTGAAGGCTCAGGTCAGGATAGATTTCGTTTAAAAGCCTGAGAAGCCCAAGGTCCTGCAGGATAACTGCATCTATCCCGGCTGCGTATGCACGGTCCACAATATCAAGGGCATGCTGAAGTTCTTTTTGTTTGAGAGGGATGTTCAGGGCAAGGTATACACGGACTCCGTGCGAATGTGCAAGGTCAACGGCAGCTTCCAGGTCATCAATGGTGAAATTTTTAGCTCCCTGACGGGCATTGAATTCGCCGACCCCAAGGTAGACAGCATCAGCTCCTCCTTTTATCGCTCCAAGCAGGGCTTCATGATCTCCAGCAGGAGAAAGGATTTCCGGGGGAGTACAGATTAAATTTTTAGCATATATATCAGGTATTTTAGCAGACATGATGATCAGCAGTATTTTTCAGATAAATTGAATCTTCACTAAATCTAATTTTCAGGTGGATTGAATTCTTCAGACAAATCCAATCTTAAAGGTAAATAAATCCAATCTTAGAGGTAGATTGAATTCTTCAGACAAATCCAATCTCATATGTAAATCGAAGCCTCAGACAAATCGAATCTTAAAGGTGAATCAAATCTTCAGGTAAATTTTATTATGTCGGACAGGAACTTTAATAACTGCAAATAAAAATCACTGCAAAAAAGGGCTTAAGCAATTCGTTCAGAAAGATTGTGAACTACCCCTGCTCCTCTGGAGTTGAGTAAGAACTCTCTACCTTAAAGTAAAAGCGTAAACGTGCTTTTCGCATAAAAAACAGATGGTAAAAAAATATTAACAAAGTGTTTATTAGTGAAATATATCAATATATTAAGTATCAATATAGTAATATAGTGAAAACTGCTGTAAGCCCATCTTATTAAGATTTGCCCTGGATGACTATTTTTAAGATATATTCTGGATATTGTTATTGAGATTTACGCTGGATAACTGTTTTTGAGACCTTCTCTAAATTCTTTTTTAAGATATTCTCCGGGCTAATTTTTTGAGACTCACGCCGAGTGAATTTTTCAGGTTCATCCTGCGATTTATTTTCACTTTACGGTGGTACATAGACCACCATGCCCCGATAATGGCAATATAAATATATTTATTTGAATTAATACTGAAACTTATTTAAATAACTAAATTAAATATACCAATAAATATTAGTAAGTTTAACGAATTTCTTTTAAGGGAATATTTATTCCGGTAAAAAAATAATGCATGTAAGTTCATGTAAGGCTGCGAAAGTTAGGGGGAAAAATAATACGGAGGCCGTTGCCTGTGAAAAATATACTTGTTGTTGAAGACAATCCGTTAATTATGGAACTTGTCAGGACTTTATTGCTCTCATTCGGGTATGAGTCACTGGAAGCTTATGATGGGATTACAGCCTTAAAACTTTGTAAAAAAAATAAATTAAACTTAATATTATTAGATATACAGTTACCCGGGATTGATGGGGCAGAGGTACTAAAAATATTAAAAGAAGACCCTGAGACAGAGGAAATCCCTGTTGTTGCTCTTACAGCCCATGCCATGCGTGGAGATGAGGAGAAGTTTCTGAAAGCAGGGTGCAGTGCTTATATTTCCAAGCCTATCGACATCCAGAGGTTCAAATCTGTTGTAGAAAAATTCAGTGCGTGAAGTGAAAACTGGAATCAAGAGTATTATCTTTACTTATGGGGTTTATATAATGCCAGATCTTTTCAAGGGTCTATTTGGGAAAAAATCGAATGAACTGTTCATTATTCTAGCTGTCGGTCTCTTATTCACATTCTTTGCCTCGTATTTTGGCCTTTTCGAATCCATTGTTTTATTTGTTGAAGAATACAATCCCCGGAAACTTGGGGGTCTTCTCACTCTCTCAGTCTATCTCGCTTTTGCTCTTGGAATTTTTTCCCTGAGGCGCTGGATGGAACTTGAAAATGCTCTGGTGCTTCAGGAGAAGACAGAAGAAAGCCTCAAAGAAAAAGATAAAAGATACAGGGCTCTCTTTGAACATTCAAATGATGCGATCATAATTCTTAACGGTGAAAAAGTCCTGGACCTCAATAAAAAAGGACGTGAAGCCTTCGGACTGGGTGTGAGGGAGCTTGATAATATCTCAATTGGGTCTCTATTGTCTGAAAAAGATCTACCGGCAGTTAGAGATGCCCTGAAAACAACCCTCGAAAACGGGAGTGCATGTTTTGAAATGAAATTTCGGAAGCAGAATGGAAAGGTTATTGATGTGGAGGTCAGCTCTTCCTTCCTGAGCCTTGAGGAAGGAGAAATACAGTGTGTTGCAAGGGATATAACCACACGCAAAAAAGCTGAAAAAAATGAACGTGAAAGCCGGGAAAGGCTCAAAAAAATAATAGACAATGCACTTTGCGGTATCCTGCTTGTAGATGCCTCCACGCACGAAATTGTAGATGCGAATCCAGCAGCAGTAGAAGCAATAGGACTTCCAGGGCACAGGCTCACAGGAAACGTCTGTCATAAGTTCATTTGCCCTGTTGAGGAAGGGAAATGTCCGATAACAGACTTCAAGCAGTCAGTAGATAAGTCTGAAAGGATGCTTCTCAACGGAAAAGGGGAATCGTTTCCCGTCCTGAAGAGTGTTGTCCCTGTAAAAATAGGGGAAAATGAATACTTTATAGAAAGTTTCATTGACCTTTCGGAACGCAAAAAAACTGAAGAAGAACTGCTGCAGGCAAAACTGGCTGCAGAGAGCGCAAACCGTGCCAAGAGCGAGTTCCTGACTAACATGAGCCATGAACTGCGGACGCCCCTTACTGCGATAATAGGGTTTTCGGACGTAATGCTGGGCGGAATGAGCGGGGAATTCAGTGAGCAGAATAAAAAGTTTCTCAATAATATAGCTAACAGTGGAAAGCATCTCCTGACTCTTATAAATAACATTCTTGACCTTTCTAAAATTGAAGCAGGAAAAATGGAACTTGAGTTTGAGATGTTCTCTGTGTCCGAGGTATTTAATGATACAAGAGCCGTAACCTCTGCTCTTGCCCTGAAGAAGGACATTTCAGTGAAATACAATGTAGATTCTGAAATCTTAGTCTATGCCGACAGGGTGCGTTTCAAGCAGATCATTTACAACCTTGTAAGCAACGCCATAAAATTCACCCCCGACAGAGGCTCGGTAATTGTTTCAGCATTAAAGACTGAAGATTCTGTCAGGATCAGTGTCTCTGATACAGGGATAGGAATCTCAGAGGAAAACCAGAAGCTCCTTTTCCAGCCATTCAGGCAGATAGATGCGAGTATTAACCGCCATTACGAAGGCACAGGACTGGGGCTGGCGCTGGTGAAAAAATTCGTAAACCTTCATGGAGGCAGGGTGTGGGTTGAAAGCGAACCCGGAAAAGGCTCGACTTTTGAATTTGAATTGCCTTTGAAATGCGGAATAACTTCCGAAACCAGGATAAATAATCCGGATGCTTCCAAAAAAATAGCCTCTTCACCGGCTGAAAAAACAGTACCTGAAAACCATGTATCAGACAAACCAGCATTTGAAAAGCCCGAAAGAGAAGAAAACATAAAACCAGAAGCAAACAATAAAAGCAGGCTTCCGGAAATTATAGAGCCTTCGGGAGATTCAGGGGAAAAGAACCTTGTGATGGTCGTTGAAGACGACGAAATGGCAAAAGAACTTTTAACTATCACACTTTCGGAGGCCGGGTACAGAGTTGTTACCGTTTCCAGCGGGAGGGAGGCTCTTTTGCTTGCACGTGAGCTGAAACCTTCAGTAATTACTCTTGACATAATGCTCCCCGGAGTGAGCGGCTGGGATATCCTCAAAAACCTGAAACACGATTCTGCAACGTCCGATATTCCTATCCTGGTTATCTCCATGAATGATGAAAAAAACTGCAGCATTTTATGGGGTGCAGTTGACCACCTGATAAAGCCTGTGGAAAAAGAACGCCTCCTATCAAGCCTGCAAAAAGTAAAAGGGGCAATAAATGCAAAGTCATCCCCCAGGGTTTTAATCGTGGACGACGAACCAACAATAGTCGAGCTTTTCAGTTCCATTATCAAAGAGGAAGGATACGAACCTGTCTGTGCATATGGAGGCAAAGAAGCAGTCGATAAGATTAGAAACGGCCATCCCGATATAATCATTCTTGACCTGATGATGCCTCATTTTACAGGTTTTGACCTTATCAAAGTCCTCAAAGAAAATCCAGAGACCATAGATATACCTGTTATCGTATGTACTGCAAAGGAACTAACGTTTGAAGAAAAGGATCTGCTCAATAGAAACGTTTCTTATATTATGAAGAAAGGAAACATAACAAGAGAAGTACTTCTAAGTGTACTACAGAAAGTTGAGGATAAAAAATTCAAAAGCAAACAGACAAATTCCTGACTCTCAGAAATCAGAAGCCAGGAGTATTATTGTCTCCTGAATTAATTGTCTTCTGGATTAATTGTCTCCTGGATTAATTGTCTCCTGGATTAATTGTCTCCTGAATTATTTCTGGATTTTTGAAATAGTTCCTGGAAAGGTCTTTTAAAAAAATCTGACTACAATATGCAATCCGAAAATACATAACATTGACAGGGCAGCATATTACAAATTAAAGAGTAAAGCTTACTCTCTTTTATCTGTTCTTTATTTCTGATCTTTCTTCCTCACCTTAACTTTTTGGTATATTTTAGATAACAAATCTGGAGATCAGGTTAAAGGAGATTCCATTCTTTTATGAGGCAGATAAGGAGGCTCCATTCTTTTATGAGGACAGATCTCCGATAGAGGTCATCGTATATGTTTTTTGTCTCTGAATGAACAACTTGGTTAAAGAGAAGAGGATGTGAATGTATAAATATAGCATAAATAGTAATTAATGTTTAAATATCCACAAATGAAGCTGAAAGATCAACTATTCAGTCTAAAAATCTGAACATCAGCTTGTTATCAATATTTATAGATCACATAATCACTGTTCAGAATTTTAATCTGAATGTTTTACGCATTAATTCCTGTCCGGAATTTTTATCAAGGAGACTTTATCGAAAATTTCCTGTCTGGATTGAATCCGGATTTGCCGGTATAACTATGATGGAACTTTGTAACAATTTACTTTGTAATAATTTACTTTGTAACAATTTAAAATCGTTCTCTTGAAGCATCACAGGGACGGAAAATGTTACCCCCTCAACCGCTTAAAAGGTTGATCGGTGCTGTTAAATTTTTAAAAGAACTGGAAACCGGAAAAGACACTTTCAATCATCTCGAATACTCTCAATCGTCTCGATTTGAAGAGGTTCATGATGGAAAAAGCCCGGGCTTTTATCTGTCTACAATGATTGAAGACATGTCTGTATTTTCATGAAGTAGAGGTCCGCAGCCTGAGGAGGCCATGGCATGATCAGCAATGAAGAAATGAAGTCCGGAAATATATTAAATCTGTTCTGTAAATTCGCCCTCCCGGCAGTTGTGGGAGTGCTTATCGCCGGAATTCAGGGAATTATTGACGGCTTTTTTATAGGGAATGCAATTGGAAGCCATGGACTCGCAGGAATCACCCTCGCATATCCCCCTTATCTGGCTATAATTGCAGCAGGAATAATTATAGGAATAGGCTCATCCAGCCTGATAGCCCTGAGACTTGGAGAAGGAAAAACGGGGGAAGCCCTGGAAATTATGAATAACGCCTTTCCTTTATGCCTCATTGCAGGAGCAGTCTTTACAGCAGGAGGATTGATTTTTTGCAGGACTTCCATAAGCTTGCTCGGGACAAACGGACCTGCACTTTCCTTAGCCAGTGAATATCTCCACATAATCTTCGCGGGCTCGGTCTTTATGATCCTTGCAATTGCCCTCGACCCTCTGGTAAGGAATAATGGAAAGCCCAGGCTCTGCATGAAAATAATGGTTGCAGGAGTGCTTGCAAATATTGTGCTTGACTACCTTCTGGTCATGCACATGGAAATGGGAATGACAGGTGCAGCCACAGCAACAGTCCTTTCCTTTATCCTGCCGGCGGTGCTGCTTACTCATCACCTTCTCAGCAGCCAGGCAAAGCTCAGGCTCAGGATAAAATCCATGAGAGTCAAAACTGCTACCGCATTGAAGATCCTTAAAGCCGGTGTCCCGTCCTTTGTCATGCAGATGTCATTTGCTCTTATGCTTTTTGTACAGAACTACATGCTTCTCAGGTACGGCTCGGAACTTGCAGTCTCAGCATATGGCGTTATAGGATACATATTTTCAATATTCTACATGCTCTTTGAAGGCATAGCTCTCGGAGTCCAGCCGATTATAGGCTTCAACTACGGAGCCGGTAATTACGAAAGAGTGTTAAAAACCCTGAAATTGACAATCTTCTCATGTACCCTGATAGGAACTCTGGGGTTTACGCTTATATACCTCTTCCCTGAGAGCCTGGTCCAGATCTTCAGCCAGAGCGACTCCGAGCTGCTCGATGCCACACTTCAGGGAATGGACATTTTCATGTTCTCTCTGCTTGTTGAAGGGACAGTTTTGCTCACTGCGGTTTATTACCAGTCAATCAACAGGGTCAGAGCAGCACTCTTCATCCATCTTGGAAAGATCTTCATCTTCCTTTTCCCCCTGCTTTTTATTCTGCCCCATTTCTTTGACCTGAATGGTGTCTGGGCTGCATCACCGGCTACGGAATATCTCATGGCAGCAGTTGTGATGGTCATGCTTTCAAAAGAGTTTGATTTCCTGAGAAACAGCAGAAAAGTAGAAATCAAGCAGCCGGTAACTTTAAAGATAACTTCAAAGGTAGCTTCAAAACATGAAACATCTGCTTCCAGAAACACCGCAAAAACGGGGAATGAAGAATGCACAGGTTTTATTCCTTTCAAGCATACTGAAAGGGAAGCCTCGTAAATTATCTTCTTCTGAGCCTTCCTAAATTACTTTCTACCAAATACTTCATTTTTTAATCATCTTATTCATAATCTGAATATTTTTCTTATTCATGATCTGAATATTTTCCAACAATCATATTCCCAATGATATTATTTTTCATTGGTCATCGGTTAAGGATTTATTTCCTTCTCCTGTTACTTTTTTTTGAGTCTAATTTCTCCATTTCTTATTCAAACCATTCTTCTCTGAACCTTTCTCTGTTTACATGCGGATCCAATGCTTGACTTTCATATACACTCATTATCGTTTCAAAAGTTCTTTGAATTCCACATCTATTCAGAATTACTGTCAACAGATCTGATGCATTCTCTGCAAATATTGTGCTCCAACGTAACTGCGTATATTGAGCCATTTTTTCAGGATGAGCTGTTGAGTTTCTTACAAGAGAATAAATTCTTCTGCTAACGATTAGTGTTAACATTGCTGTCCATATTAGAGCCTCAATTACCTGCACATTCTTTGTTTCAAGAACGTCAAGAGCGTATTTGCTTTTTAACTCCTTAAACAGCAGTTCTATGTCCCATCTTGCCCCATACAATTTTGCAATGTCTTTTGCATTCAAAATATCTTTCTGAATATTTGTGATATATATGTGATGTTTTTCATCCTCATCATTATATACCGCAACAAGACGTACAAGCATCTCATCCTGTTTTTGTTTGCCTTTATATGCTCTTCTTTTGAATGATATTTTCACAACTGCATCAACATCTTTTCCAGAAAGTTGCTGAATGCATTCACTAACAGGTTTTCCCACGAATTCTTTGCTTTTTGTCTTAGAAAGTCCCTCTTCAACAGAAACAAGAACTGGATCCATATTCTTCTTTATTCTTGAAACAAAATATCCTCCATTTTCCTCAACCTTTGCAAACATCTGAGTTTTGTAAAAACCAAGATCAACAAGAAGAATACGGTCTTTGATCCAGGGACCTATTTTCAATGTTTTTATCTCAGCTGTTTTCTCAGAGTATAAAGCAACGGTTTTAGGTCCGTTAGCAACTGCACTTACCATAACTCCTACTTTTACTCCAGCAGCTACTGTTCTTGTTCTTGCTGCTGGAAATTTGTCTGCTAAAGAGGAGTGAAGACAAACAATTGTACTATCCTGGATGAGAACATCCTGGAAGTTTTCGAGTTTTTTGCTAAGTTTTCTGCCAGGATCTTTTGCAAGCTCTTCTATGCCGTGAATGACACACTGATGAAGAAACTCAACAAGCTCTGGTGTGAAGCAATAGTGCCAGCTGCTATCACTTATGGTCTTATTTGCTTCTTTTTCATAGTCTCTTTTCAAACTGGCAAGTGTACGCTGCAAACGAACACCAAAACTGAGAGTTAAAACCCAATAGATGATGACAGGGTCAATTTTACGCTCACGTTTTATGAGACCAGTTTCTTTGGCAGTTTGCCTCAACCAATCTTCGGGAAACATTTCCCGAAGAGAGTCTTCAAGAGTAGGTGGGGGACGAGGAGACATAGATAAACTAATAGTTAGGGTATTAATATAAAAACACATACGGGAGTGATTTTCTAACGCTTAACCGATGACGCATGAAATATAACATTTTAACTGGTTGAAATTTCATAATATAAACGTTTCTCAAAAAATCTCCCTAACCCATCTGCAAAAGCTGAACCTGAACAGGAAAAAATGGACCAGGACATTAAGCTTAAATCAATGGAGATGTGTTTTTCAGAGGATCCTATTAAGACTATTTAATACTTTAAAAAATGTACCTGTGCCTACTTTTATAAAGTAAAAAAGCTCTCTTCCTTCAGCAGGAGATAACCATAGAATGATGATCGCAGGAATTGATGAAGCCGGAAAAGGTCCGGTAATCGGGCCCATGTGTATAGGCGGCGTAAAAATCGATGAGTCTAAAGCCCACATACTCAAAGTTCTGGGAGTTGCGGACTCCAAAAAGCTGACGCCGAAAAAGAGGGAGCAGCTTGCATCCCAGATAAAAAAGCATGCTGACGGCTATTTTATTTTTGAGGTCAGCCCTTCTCAGATTGACGAGCTCCGGAAAATAATGAGCATGAACGAGATCATGGTTGTCTGCTTTGCAAAAGTGCTTGAGCAGCTTAAGCCGGATATCGTGTATGCAGATGCCGCTGATGTAAAAGCTGAACGCTTTGCCGAAAACCTGCTCAGGCAGTACGCAAAAACAAGTCCTGACCATGCAAAGAAAATAAAGGTAGTCTCCATGCACCAGGCAGATGCGATTTATCCTGTGGTGTCGGCAGCCTCTATCATTGCAAAGGTGCGCAGGGACGAGCTGATAGAAGAGCTCAAAAGAGAATGGTGCATAGATTTCGGAAGCGGCTATCCTTCGGATCCCAAGACCAGAGGGTTCCTGCTGAAATGGGGAAAAGAGCACAGAGGAGATTTTCCCGATATCGTCAGGCAGTCCTGGCAGACTGTGGAAAATATCCGCGAAGAATTGAAAAAAGGCTGAATAACAAGGCTGAATAAAAAAATAAATAAAGGGCTGGAAGAAAAGGCTGAATAACAAAGCTTTATAAAATGTTGAATAAAAAGCCGAATAAATAACTGAATAAATAACTGAATAAATAACTGAATAAATAACTGAATAAATAACTGAATAAATAACTGAATAAAAGGCTTGAGGAAAAATTCCCAGTAATCTTCAGAACTGCTCCATTCTCCTTTAAATCAAGCCTGTGGAAAAAGAAAAAATAGTTAAAGGTACTCAATTTGCAGCCCGGCTCCTACTTCTTCAAGCCTGCAAACCTTTGAAAGCTCGATTTTTGAATTCAGGTCAGTACAGTGGCACGCATGTATGCAGGCAGGGTTAAGTTTTTTAAGGTATTCGAGAGTCCCCCGCATCCGTTCTTCCGAGGGTTTCAGGAGGTGAAAGCCGCCTATTATATCAAGGACCCTGCTGTCTCCGCAGACCTCTTTTGCATACTCCGTGATATTACAGATCCCTGAATGGGAACAGCCCGTGATGATGACAAGCCCTACCCCGGTCCTGTACGCAAGAGCGGTGTCATCCGGAAGGAGGTCGGGAATTTTGTTTCCTTCTCTGTCCTGCACATATCCGACAGCTGCCCCCTTCTCAAAGGAGAAGTTCCTGGGAATTTCTCCAAGAAAAACCAGTTTCTCGCTCAACCAGACAGGAGTGCTTGAAAGCTGCATCCTGAAATGTTCCGAGAGTTTTTTAGGAGTTAGCAGGCTTCCGATTTCACCAATATCTTCAATTTTTTTGCTTTCGAAGACAAGGGGATGGGCTATAAGAACTGGAGACCTGAAAGGAAGTTTTTCTATCCCTGCTTCAAGGAATAAGCGGACCAGGGGCTCAAGTCCCCAGCTGTGGTCCAGGTGCCCGTGGGAGAGTACCACGTAATCAAGGTCCAGAAGTGAAAGCCCCATTTTCCGGGCGTTTTTGAGGAAAATATCCGAGTATCCGATATCAAAAAGCACTCTGGTGCCAGAGTCCTCCAGCAGGAAGGACAGACCGGGTTCGGCAAGGAAATACCTGTCAATAAGGGTGTTATTGTCAACAAGGACCGTGAGTTTCATGAAGGGTTAAATTTGCCTGAAGCGTATATAAGTGTATTATAACAATGTTACTAAACCTGTAAAATAACAATGTTACTAAACCTGTAAAGCATCATCCAGTTTTTCCTTTTTTCACTGTCTTCTTTTATTCTTAAAATTATAACCTAAAACTCTTTACAAATTTCCAAAAATATAGGAAGACTAATATCTGAGTATTCCTATATAAATAACTAAATTCTTAAAACTGGTATTTTTTACAGGATTTTACTTGAAAGGGGTTTAAATATGTTCTCAATAAACGAACAAAAAGCTATTGAACTTGGAGAATCTGGAGAAAAAGCAGTAAGGGAACAGAACGAATATGACGCTCTTCAATATGTTGAGTACCTCCGGGAGTTCGCAGAAGAACTGCTCAGCGCAGACTTTGAAACAGATTTAAAAAGAGTCGCCATTTCCCTCCGGAACATAGGTAATAAAGCTGTCCAGAAGAATTTTGGATCGGTTGCATCCGGTGCTGTGGAGGTAGTTGATTCTCTTGCGGGTTCTCTGGTAGAAAAAGGATACTCCAATGCTCTCTGGTCTTTCTCAAAAGCCGCACAGGAAATTGGAAAAGGAGCCGCACAGGTTGAAATGCCCGAAACTGCAGAAAATGCCGTGAAGGCTCTTGAGAAGATAGGAAGAGGGGCTGTTGAAAAAAGGATGGAAGTTGTAACCCTCTGGACAACCATGTCGCTTGAAGAAATAGGCTATCTTGCAGGCAAGAAACAGCTTGAAGACCTGAGCAATTCAGCAAAAGATGCGAGGGAAAGAGTTATACAATTTTCAGAGGATAGCGGATTCATTCCAAGAGAACAAATTGTGAAATACCCTCAACTTATCTCCCAGACCTTAAGCGAATTCTCAGACCTGCAGAACCTTCAGCCTGCAGGCTATGGTGAGAACAGACCAAATGAGGAATTCACGGAAGAAGAATTCTTCGAAGAAGAGGCTGAGGAAGAGCCTGAAACGGAGGCTTCTGGAAAAGAAAAATAATACTCACAAGCTGTTAACAGGTATAAAGTTGAATTAATTTAAGTTAGATTAAGTTAAGTTAGATTCAGTTAAGTTAGATTCAGTTAAGTTAGATTCAGTTAAGTTAGATTCAGTTAAGTTAGATTCAGTTAAGTTAAATTAATGTAGTTCAGGCAGAAAAAAAGACCTGGCTGTTTAAACAGCCGGCTGCCTTTTTTTAAAGTCCCTTGAGATTTCAAGAAATCTTTCTATTATTTTTAACCCATCCGGGGTAAGTACGGATTCCGGGTGGAACTGCAGTCCGTAGATAGGGAATTCTGAATGTTCAACTGCCATAATGGTTCCGTCTTCTGCAAGGGCAGTAACTTTTATTCCGGGAGCCGGATCTCCAATTTCAAGCGAATGGTAACGGCCTGCTTCAAACTTTTCTTCAAGTGTTGTAAAGAGAGCCGACTCCGCATGCCTGATTCTTGAACTTTTACCGTGCACAGGCCCAACCTTACATCTCCGTACAGGTCCGCCAAATGCCACATTAATTGCCTGGTGCCCGAGACAGACCCCCAGAAGAGGAATTTCCCTGCCCATTTCCCTGATTATTTCCAGACAGTTCCCTATGTCCCTCGGGTCAGAAGGATTTCCTGGACCTGGAGAAATCACAAGTGCATCAGGTTTTATTTCTTTCAATTCTTCCAGAGTAACCGTGTTAGGAAGAACCAGAGTATCTTTTTCGAAATATGAGATGTAATCTACAAGATTCCATACGAAAGAATCTTTATTGTTTATGAAAACTATTTTCATCTGAAAATCCCTTCTGGAGCTTTTATCCGAAGTTTTTTGTTTCACTCAGAGCTCAGTTTCTCCACCTATAGCTGTAAGCATTGCTGCCATTTTCCTTTCTGTTTCCCTGAACTCATATGCAGGATCGGAATCCGCAACAATCCCTGCCCCTGACTGTAATGAAACCTTTTTCCCCTGTATAAGCAGGGTTCTTATCACTATTGCAAAATCAGCGTCCCCGTTCCAGCTGTAATACCCGACTCCACCGCCGTAAATCCCCCTCGGGGCTGTTTCAAGTTCGGAAATAATCTCCATTGCCCTGATTTTCGGAGCTCCTGAAAGGGTCCCTGCAGGAAAGATTGCCCTGAAGGCATCGAACTGGTCGCATTCAGGCCTCAGGGTTCCCGAAACCGTACTTTCTATGTGCTGTACATGAGAATACTTGAGGACTTTCATAAATCCTGAAACTTTTACGGAGCCGCTTTCGCAAACCATGCGGACATCGTTTCTCCCCAGGTCAACCAGCATTACATGTTCCGCCCTTTCTTTTTCATCATTGAGCATATGGGAAGCCAGTATTTCATCTTCAACTTCGGATTTCCCCCTTGGGCATGTGCCTGCAATGGGATTTATCATAACTGTACGCTTATGTACAGTCATCAGGGTTTCAGGGCTTGCCCCCACTATTGCCAGGTCTCCGAACTCGAAAATATACATATAAGGACTGGGGTTTATCGCCCTGAGCTGTGCATAAAGCTCGAATGGAGGTTGTTCAAGCCTGAACTCACATTTTCTGGACAGGACAGCCTGGAAGATATCCCCTGCAAAAATGTGTTCTTTTGCCCTGAGTACAGAAGTTTCAAACTCAGATCTGTCAGAACTGCAGACCTGTAAAGGTGAACCTGACCCTTCCAACTGTAATCCTGTTGAGTTTGACGCTGTTGATTGTAATTCTGCTGACTTTAATTCTGCTGACTTTAATTCTGCTGACTTTAATTTCGTTGGCTGTAATTCTGTTGACTTTAATTCTATTGATTGTGGTCCTGCCAACTGATGCAGAAATGCTGTTTTTCCTGTACTCTCATACAGGGAAACTTCCCTGATAGTTGAGTAAAGTTTTTCTGCCTCTGAAAGGGCTTCTTCATATATTCTTCCTGCATCCGAACCTGGATTGATAAAGGGAGTGATCACGATATAGACCTCTTCGGTCAGGTGGTCGAAAACATAACTTTTCGTGACCAGAAGGTACTGAAGTTCCGGAATTTCGGATTCAAAGCCCTTATCAGCCCCAAGCCAGCTGTCATAAACTGCATCATAAGCCGTGTACCCGATAGCTCCTCCGAGAAAAGTCTGCCTTTCAAAGCGCTTTTCATTGAGGAACTCAATCCCGTTTACCGGAGGAAAAACCAGGCGAAGTGCATCAAAAGAGTCTTTTCCTTCCGGGATAGGAGCCGTGAATTGTCGGAGTTTTCGCACTTCAGTTTTCTCTTCTTCAGTTTTCTCTTCTTCACGTTTTTTGTTTTTGTTTTTGTTTTCGTTTTCTTTAGTTACTTCTTCTACTTCTTCTCCCGTTCCGGCTGAGAATACTTTTTTCACTTTTGAGACAATTTCTTCAAAAAAATCAGAGGCATTAGGGTTAAGGAGTTCAAGGGAAAGCTTCCTGTCATTAATTGTCAGAAGAGAATCCGGGGAGTTTCCAACAAAAGAATACCTTGCTTTGCTCGCCTGTTTTTCCACGGATTCGAGAAGATAGGAGTATCCTGAACTTTCTGAACATCCAGATTTTTTCAGTATTTGATAAAGATCGAGAGGAGAACAGGAACGAGAACATTTTGAATCCACTTTTGCAAGAAGCTGGATAAGACCCGGTTTTTCAATCCCTGATACAAGTTTCTTAAACTCTTCTTCCCCAATGTCAAAGGAAAGCATTGGCACACCTCACTTCTTCAATAAAACTTCTTATTTTTACGGCATCTTTTATTCCGAGAGTTTCTACTCCAGAAGCCGTATCCACAGCATAGGGGGAAACAATCCTTATCGCCTCCTGTACATTTTCCGGCTTGAGCCCGCCTGCAAGTATTAAAGGAAGTTCAGTTTCTTCCGCGATTCTTCTGCTCAGGTCCCAATCATGAACGTAGCCAGTACCGCCGGTTTTTCCTGCAACCCCGGAGTCCAGAAGAATGCTGTCCACAACTCCGCTTTCTTCCAGCCTGCGGATCTCATCAAGAAGGTGTTTTACAGGGCTCTGGACTCTGGAAGCTCCCATTCCGGCAGGCACAGAAAGTGTTTTTATAATGGGGATGTCTGTTTTTCCTCTTATTATCTCAAGTTCAACAGAAGACAGATTTGAGTGGATCTGTACAATATCGGGTCTTACTTTCTCGATGAGTTCCAGAGCCCTCGAAGAGTTTTCAGGCATTATGACCATTACGGAATCAAGACATTCAGGAAGCTTTGAGATCAGGGAAGCTGCAGTGTCAGAATCAATTTTTCTCGGGCTTTCGACAGGGACTTCGGTTATGAATCCAACTGCATCGGCTCCATAGAGGGCTGCCATTTCCATATCTTCAGGGCTGCACATCCCGCAGATTTTTATTCTGGTTTTCAGTCTTTTTCTCATGCCTGTTCCCCGGAAGCCGGGCTTAACATGGAAACCCTGGAAGGTGACAAAGCTGTTTTTCCCGGGATAAAGCCCTGTTTTTTATCTATTTGATAAAATTCGCCGGTAAAAGTCCTGAACTGGTTGAATTTTACCATGACCTTGCCGCTGTCTATTGCGTCTTCCGCAATAGGAATTGCCTGCCTGATAGACCCCACAATCCCGCTTACGTAAAGGGCTGCAGCTGCATTGAGGATAATAAGATCCCTTTTAGGCCCTTTTTGCCCCTTAAAAATGCACAGCAGGTCTCTTGCGTTTTCTTTTGGGCTACCTCCCTTTGTGTCTCCCGGGCTTGCCCGCAGCATGCCAAGGGATTCCGGGGTAAGTGTATACGTTGAAACCTTTCCGTTTTTTAATTCCGCAACATAGGTTTCCCCTGTGTTTGTAATTTCATCCATTCCATCCCCGTGCACAACAAGTGCATGTTCTGTTCCGAGTTCTGCAAGGGCATATGCTATGGGTTCGCAGAGGTTTTTATCAAAAACCCCAACAACCTGCCCTTTTGCTCCTGCAGGATTCGTCAGCGGACCAAGGATATTGAAAACCGTTCTCACCCCCAGCTTTTTTCTCACCCCTGCAACCCTCTTCATTGCAGGGTGGAAAACAGGAGCAAACATGAAGCCTATACCTATCTTTTCTATTGTTTTCCTGACATATTCCGGGGAAAGATCCACTTTAATTCCCAGAGCCTCAAGCACGTCGGAACTTCCTGTCATGGAAGTGGCTGCCCTGTTTCCGTGCTTTGCTACGGGAACGCCGGCTGCTGCAGTTACGATTGCAGCTGCAGTTGATACATTGATGGTGTTGAGCCCGTCCCCTCCTGTCCCGCAGGTGTCCACGATCCTGAAGGGGGTGTTTGGTTTGATCATATTTCCAGCTTTTTTCATTCCTCTTACAAAACCGACTATTTCCTGCGGCTTCTCGCCTTTAGCCTTTAGAGCGAGCAGAAATGTCTCTATTTCCCCGTCTTCGGCTGTGCTCAGAACCTCTTCAAGTGCAGCTTCGGCTTCCTCTGAACTCAGATCACAGCCTTCTTCAAGCTTTTTAATATATTCCTTTATTTTCTGCATTTTCCTCTCTCCCATATCCACCTGTTATGCCTTCAGTTCGCTTCAAGCATACCGGATTTGAGTTCCCTTGCAAGGGTTTCCAGTCTTTCGTTTACGTCTGTTCCTTCCTCAATTATCCTCACAAATGCCGAGCCTACAATTACACCATCCGCTCCGGCTTTTCTAACCTCGGCAGCCTGCTCCCCCGTAGAAATCCCGAAGCCAACTGCTTTTGGAATGTCGGTATTTACTCTGGACAGCAGTTCTTTTGTTGAACCTGCAACATCGTCTCTTGCTCCCGTAACTCCGAGCCTTGATACAAGGTAGATGAAACCTGACCCCCTCTGCAGGATTTTTCGGATTCTTGCTTCTGTTGTGGTGGGTGCGACCAGAAATATAAGGTCAAGTCCATGGGCATCGCAGCCTGTTTTCAGGTCAGCTGCTTCCTCTACCGGGATATCGGGTATTATAAGTCCGCTAATTCCTGCCTCTGCGGCATTTTCCACAAATTTCTCTACTCCATACCTGAAAACAGGGTTATAGTAAGTCATGCACACAAGAGGGACATCAACCTCAAGGGCTCTGGCAAACGCGAAGTAGCGTTCAATATCCATGCCTTGTGCAAGTGCTCTCTGTCCTGCTACCTGGATAGTAGGTCCGTCGGCCACTGGGTCTGAGAACGGGAATCCGAGCTCGATTATATCCGCTCCCCCTTTTGCCAGGGCTTTTACAACCTCTGAGCTTGCCTCAAAAGTGGGATCGCCTGCCATCACATAACCTATAAGAGCTCCTTCTTTTTTCTCCCTGAGTTCATCGAATTTTTCGGAAATTTTTGGTCTTTTAAGAACCGCCTTAAGTTCAGTTTTCATTTCATATCCCTCTCTTCAGGCTCAGTACGGTTTCCAGGTCTTTGTCCCCTCGCCCTGAAAGGTTTACAACCACAAATTCCCCGAGTTCTCCTGATTCAGCAGCCTTTTTAAGGTATGCAAGGGCATGGGAGGATTCAAGGGCAGGAATAATCCCTTCAAGCCTGCTCAGCTCGTTAAAAGCTTCAACTGCTTCGTCGTCTGTCACGTAACGGGCTGTAACCCTGCCGCTTTCTGCCAGGGAAGCCAGTTCAGGTCCCACTCCTGAATAGTCAAGCCCGGCAGACACGGATTCTGACTCAAGGATCTGCCCGTTTTTGTCCTGCAGAACCTTTGTCCTTGCCCCGTGCAGGATTCCTTCTTCTCCTGCGCAGAGGGAAGCTGAGTGAAGAGCTGCTTTTTCCGTGCATCTCAAAGCTTTTCCTCCGGCTTCCACAGCAATCAGCCTGACATCCCGGTCTTCGATAAACGGATAGAAAGTCCCCATTGCATTGCTCCCTCCTCCTGCGCAGGCGATTATTGTGTCGGGAAGCCTGCCTTCTTTTTCCATTGCCTGCTCCTTTACTTCCCTCCCTATTACGCTCTGGAAGTCCCTTACGATCATGGGATAGGGATGGGGGCCCACAACCGAGCCTATAAGGTAATGTGTGTTTCCTATGTTCGTAACCCAGTCCCTGAAAGCCTCGTTGATCGCGTCCTTGAGTGTTTTTGAGCCAGTCTTTACGGGTTTTACCTCGGTTCCCATGAGTTCCATTCTGTATGCATTCATCTGCTGTCGTTTGACATCTTTTGCCCCCATGTAGACGACAGTTTCAAACCCCAGGTTTGCCCCTGCCATTGCAGTTGCAGTCCCGTGCTGTCCTGCTCCGGTTTCGGCAATCAGCCTGGTTTTTCCCATATATTTCGCAAGGAGGGCCTGCCCTATGGCGTTGTTTAACTTGTGGGCTCCTCCGTGCACAAGGTCTTCCCTCTTGAGGTAGATCTTTGTCCCGTATTTCCTGCTGAGGTTCCGGGCAAGATAAAGAGGAGTTTCTCTGCCCGCAAAATCCATCAGGTAGTGGTCGAGTTCTGCAAGGAATTCAGGATCGTTTTTGTATCTCTCATAACCTTCCTCAAGCTCTTCCAGAGCCGGCATGAGGACTTCTGGCACGTACTGCCCTCCATATTTCCCGTACTTTCCTTTTACCTGTAATTCTGAAATTATAGCTGCTGCCAATTTGATTACTCCTTTATTTTCCTGATTTATGGTTTATTTAGTCGTGATTTTATGAAAAAGAATTATTTACCTGGTTTTGAAGTGAAAAAGGATTTTTTAGCCTTATTTTCGCAGGCTAAAACTCCTGAAAATCGAAAAAAAGCAGTTATTAACGCCAGCAAAAGCCCTGGACGAATTCTTTAGTTTTGTCGAAAACCGAGTCACTTTCCATAAGTGCAGACCCTATAAGCACAGCGTCTGCCCCTGCCAGCATCACTCGCCTGACATCTGAGGGACTGTTCATCCCGCTCTCGCTTATGATAAGATGGCTGGTCCCGTGTTCAAGGTCGTATTCCCGGATGAGGGGTGCAAGCTCTTCCGTGGTAGCCAGGTCGATTTTAAGGGTCTCGAAATTCCGGTTGTTGACCCCTATTATTTTTGTATCCGTTTCCAGGGCAAGTTCAAGGTCTTCCCTGCTGTGCACCTCTACAAGGGGCTCAAATCCTTTTTCAATGGCAAGCTCGACAAATGCTCCAAGCTCTTTTCCAAGGATTCCTGCTATCAGGAGCACGAGATCGCTTCCCTCTTCTTCAAGCTGCACTCTATCAATAATGAAGTCCTTCCTGAGTACAGGCAGGCACACAGTTTTCCTTACTTCTTTCAAGTTTTCTAGCGAACCCCGAAACACTCCCGGCTCTGTAAGGACAGAGATTGCAACAGCACCTGCTTCCTCCATTTCCAGTGCAAGATCAGCAGCCACGGACGGCGGAACTTCCCTGAAACTCTTTCCAGGGGACGCAGGCTTGACCTCTGCAATTACAGGAACCCTGCCTTCTGCCTGTGAGGCTGCCACAGCGGCAATAAAGTCTCTTTTCCGGAACTGCGGCTGCGATCTCTTTTTGTAAGCATCAGGCCCAAAAGTTTGGATTCGGGTCTTTGTTGTGTTAAGGATATGGAGAATTGAATCGTGCATTATGGATCACTGACGTATAGTTGTGTACAACAATGTCTAATGCTGTACTTGATATAAAAAGATTTCGGATGATGACAGGAGTTTAAAAAGTAACCACTTAGAAGTGACAGATTAAGAGTTCTGCGGATTTTGAGTAAATTTATCAGTTCTGCCGGGGTACGGGCTGAAGAAATAGCTGACAGTTCATTTCTATACAGAAACGCTGTCGTGCCATGCAGTTTGAGAAAAACTGATAGACTCTGATGAACATTCCCTCAAGTATGGGAAACACTTCTTTTGATCTTCAGGTGTTTGATGAATTTTAAAGGCAAAAATTGAAATTACAAAAAATCTGTATTAAATTTTTCCAGTAGAAATGAAGGGGTAAAAAATGGACCCGTATAACAATGCCTGACCAATTATCCAGCAAAAAGGTTGTGACTTGAATGATTCTTTAGTCAGGTTATTGCTTTCCTCAATTACCTTTATCTGCAATTGGGAATAAAGGGTTTTTATGGTGGGGTTATCATATCATGTTTCTCATGAGCAGTTCAAGCCCGGGGAGCTTTTAAACTGGGTTCAGCTGGCTGAACAAGCCGGATTTACCGGGGCTTTATCTTCGGACCACTTTAAGCCCTGGAGCAGCAGGCAGGCTGAACAGGGAGGAACAGGTTTTGCATGGTCATGGCTTGGAGCGGCTATGCAGGCTACTTCACTTGAATTTGGAGTCGTAAACGCTCCCGGGCAAAGGTACCATCCTGCAATTATCGCTCAGGCTGCAGCAACCCTGGCTGAAATGTTCCCAGGCAGGTTCTGGATGGCACTCGGGAGCGGTCAGGCTTTAAACGAGAGAATAACAGGGGAGCTGTACCCTCCCAAGTTTGAAAGAAATGAAAGGCTGCGGGAGTGTGTGGAAGTAATAAGGGCGCTGTTTTCAGGAGAGACGGTATCTTATTACGGGTCTTATATAACTGTAGAAGAAGCCAGGCTTTATGTTAAGCCTGAAACTATGCCAAAAATTATCGGGGCAGCACTCACCCCTGAGACCGCAAAATGGGCAGGTGGCTGGGCAGATGGAATGGTGACAGTATCACAGCCATACAATAAACTCAGAAAAATGGTGGGTGCTTTTCATGAAGGTGGAGGAGAAGGAAAACCTATGTACCTTCAGGTCCACCTTTCATATTCCAACACCGATGAAAAGGCTCGCCAGGGGGCTTATGAGCAGTGGAAAAACAACACTATCGAAAGTATTGTTGAAGAGGAGATTTACACTCCAGAACAGTTTGATTCGGCTTCAAAATATATAAGACCCGACGACCTGGACGAACATATAAGGATTTCTTGCGAGCCTGAGAAACACATCGAATGGATTCAAAAAGATATCGAGCTTGGTTTCAGTAATATCATTTTGCATAATGCCAATTCTGAACAGGAGAAATTCATCAGGGATTTTGGAGAAAAGGTTCTTCCTGTGCTTAAAAAAGAATCCATTCCATAAATGGTCCAATTTATTAATTTACTTAATAGTTCAGTTTATTAATTTACTTAATAGTTCAGTTTATTAATTTACTTAATAGTCCAGTTTATTAATTTACTTAATAGTCCAGTTTATTAATTTACTGAATATTTCAGATTATTCGCTTAATTTTATTATCTTTTGTCGGCATCTGTATTTATTGTGGAGTATCTGTGGGGGTATCACGGATGACAGAGATTATTGATATAAGCCTTGATATAACTGAAGATACGGTTGTAATGCCCGAGAACCCTGAATTCGATAAGGAAAGACTGGCTTCAATCGGGAAAGAAGGGTATGAACTGTATAAAATATGTATGAGTAACCATATAGGTACGCATATTGATGCACCAGCTCATTTTGTTTCGGAAGGGGCCCTAATAAATCAGCTGGATCTGGACACTTTAATGGGAAAGGCACTGGTTGTAGAGATAAAGGACGAGCACAAAATATCTGTTGATGAGTTTAAAAGAGTGAATTTAAAAGACAATATCCGGCTGTTGTTTAAAACAAGGAATTCGGAACTCATAGCCGAAAATAAGCTCACTAAAGACTTTGTTTACATAGAAGAGCAGGCTGCCGGCCATCTTGTAAAAAATGGAGTAAAGCTGATCGGGCTTGACTATTTTACTATCGACCGTATCGAAGATCAGGATAAGCCTGCTCATAAAGAATTTGCAGGAAACGGTGTTGTGGTTATTGAAGGGGTGAATCTCCTGAATGTAGAGCCGGGAGAGTATGAACTTGTTGCACTGCCCATAAAGATAAATGCTGATGGGGCTCCTGCAAGAGTTATTTTAAGGAGATAATTATGTCCTTTTACTTATTTTAAGGAGATTTTATTTTTTTAATTAAATTCAAAATAGAGAAGAGAAACCTGAACGGAAAGAAAAACTGCCCTCAAACTTCAGTAAAGGTTGAAAACTAGCAACTGCTCTTCGGTATTCGGAAAGACGGAATGGGGCAGATAGACCGGGGTTATACGGAGAGAGAAATGTGACCTATCAAACAAAATCTGAAATACGAATCGTCAACGGAGAAACATTCATCATATCAGATCCTGTTGGAAATATACATCAGAAGGGTAATCGCAGTCTTGGCTTTTTCTTCAGGGATACACGTTTTTTATCTGAGCTGATTTTGAAAATAAATGATCAGGATCTATCTATATTGAGCGCAAAGGAAGTGAATTATTTCTGGTCAACTCATTATGCTACTCTTCCTTTTGAATCCATATTTGAGTCCCACCCCATTACGATTATTAGAAGACGTGCAGCAGGCAACGGAGCCAGAGAAGAAATTATAATACATAATTATAAAACTGAACCTGTGGATTTAACCTTATCAGTACAGCTTGATGCTGACTTTGTGGACATCATAGAATTAAAAAGTTCTCAGGATCCGGAAGCAAAACCTGTTATTGAGATTAATCCGGAAGAATATCAGCATATTTTTGTATATCGGGCTAACGGGATATGCAGGAAAACTATAATTCAATGTGAATCCGGAGCGCAAATTGAAAATAAAAAAATAAGTTTCAATATTAATATTCCTGCAAAAGAGGTCTGGAGGACCTGTTTGACGATTCGTCCTGTCTGGGAAGATGACATCATAGAGCCTGAATATTTATGTAAAGATCTTGATGAAAATAAAATATTTTTACATAAATCCCTGCAGGAATGGCTGGACAGGGTCCCCAGGTTAACCGGGCATTGCAGCATTTTATCCAGGACATATGGGCACAGCTTGATGGATTTAGCTGCACTCAGATTTTACATAGCCCCGGGAAAAAAACCTGTAATAGCAGCAGGCATGCCGTGGTACATGGCTTTATTCGGCCGTGATAGTTTAATCACATCTTACCAGTGCTGTTTTATTGCTCCGGATATCGCGTTCAATACATTGAGAAATTTAGCAAATCTTCAGGGAAAAGAATATAATTATTTTAAGGATGAAGAACCAGGAAAGATTCTTCATGAACTAAGGTTTGGAGAAAAAACGCTACTGGGAAAGAAACCTTATAGCCCGTATTTCGGATCTGCTGACACCTGTCAGTTGTTCCTTATTCTGCTCCACGAGGTATTTAAATGGACAGGCAATAAAGAATTTGTTAATGAGTTTAAGGAACCAGCGCTAAAAGCCCTTTACTGGATTGACAATTTTGGGGATATGGACGGCGACGGGTATGTAGAATATAAGAAAAGATCAAAAGAAGGGCTTGATAACCACTGCTGGAAAGATTCTGGCACCAGTATGATTTTCAGTGATTCAAGGCTTGCCGAAGCTCCCATAGCTACGGTTGAGTTTCAGGGTTATATCTATGACGCGAAGATCAGGCTTGCCGAACTGGCGGAGGAAGTCTGGGATGACCCCTCTTTTGCAGAAGAATTGAGAAATCAGGCAAGAGAGTTAAAAAGGCGTTTTAACAGAGATTTCTGGATAGAGGACAGGGGAGGGTATTTTGCTCTTGGGCTGGATAAAAACAAGGAAAAAATTGATTCAATGACATCAAATATGGGGCATCTTCTCTGGAGCGGAATAGTTGAAGATGACAGGGCTGGTATTATCGTCAAACAACTGATGAGCAGGGACCTTTATAACGGCTGGGGAATTCGCACGCTATCCAGTCACGACAGGGGATATAATCCTATTGAGTATCATAACGGGACGGTATGGCCCCATGATAACAGTTTAATCGCAGAGGGATTTATAAAATATGGGTACAGGGATGAAGCAAACCGGATAATAACAAACCTTCTGGAAGCTTCTCAATATTTTGACAGCAGGTTCCCTGAGGTATTTGCAGGCTACCAGAGGACTGAAGTTGATTTCCCAGTGTCGTATCCGACTTCATCCATACCTCAGGCGTGGGCTGCTGGTGCAAGCATGCTATTTTTACGGCTTATTTTAGGACTTGAACCTGACCGCAAAAGCCAGAGTATAAAAATAGATCCTTATTTGCCTCAGGTGATTGAGGATATTTGCGTGGAAAACATCAGGCTGTTCAATAAAAAATTTTCAGTATTTGCAGGAAAAGGTCGTTCAGAAATAAAATTGTCAGAATGAAGGCAAGAGCCAGGGACCTGTCCCTCTTTTATCCTGCAAAGATATATTTCATGATTAAATGGTGTATTTAATTCATCAGACATGCCGTTATGTTTTTGAGCTTTTTTAACAGTTGTGGATTCCTATTTTAAAATTTTTTTGAATATTTATTAATTTTCCATGTGGTCGTAAACAGTGATCATTGCCCTGGTTATTCTGTACATGTCTTCAAGTATCGGTGTTGTGGCTTCAGGGCTCCCCAGGGTTGCATTTGCAGCATCAAGCATATCCTGTGGATATACGAGGCTTGCGTTCAGGTCTTCAATGGCGCTGTCAAACGTATGCATGGTGGCATTTGCTTTACTCATGTTTGTCGGATCATCCACAAAATCAATAGTTGAGTTAACAGCATTTATCCCTGTAGATGTTCCTTCTATTGTGGGCTGCAGGAAAGGATATTCTTCAGAGCGTTCACTGAGAGTTTCATTTATAAGATTCAGGTTAAGGTGAAGCAGGCTAAGCATGGATTTCAGAAATTTGAAGCCCAGCCCCAGCTCAGTCTCAATACTTTCGGTTTCATTATAAGAATTCGCTGAGTATTCTGTTAAGTTTATTTTTCCTTCTTCATATTCAGGACTTGTCCCATCCGTAACCGTTTCAGCTGAAGCCGGATACACAGCCAGAAGGATGAAGAAGCCTGCGGCTAACCACAGGCTAAAAACCTGACCTCTGCTCATAAAAATCTACTCCACTGCGTTCATCAGAACTTTTAGACCGATTTATGTGGCATGTATCAAATCTTAACAATTTTTGAAGAATTTTGACAAAATTTACCTGCTTTCTTCCCATTATAATATAATCTAATCAGTCTATAAAAATGTAAGTATTTGAATAAAATAATCGAAGAAGTGTAAATCCTGGAAAAATGTCAAAAAATCCTGGAAAAATGTCAAAAAATCCCGAAAAAAGGTCAAAATAACCTGAAGTCCATATAGATTTTTTAAAATCCAGTAAAATCAAGCCATCTGTTATACTGAAAGTTTGGAAAATAAAATGTCAGGTTGTACTGTATGAGAGTAAAATGTACTGTATGAGAGTAAAATCTCCTCCTCTCACTCAAAAACTTTAAATAATCGCAAAAATTGGAATTATAATTTTATTCTTATATTAACAACGAACGAATTTTTATTGAATTTTTATACAGGCTTTTCAGTTCCCCCTCAGATACGCTATTAACCGGGCATTCGGGCGCCTTAAATCATGAGTAATAATCAGGAATTTAAACACTATGTACAACTGGCTTTTTTCTCCTGAAGTGCCCGAAGTAAGGAAATCTCTTCTGCCTGAGACTCCCGCCTGAGACTCTTTAAAGACCCGGTCCAGCAACATAAACATGGCAAAAACTAATAAATGGAATGCTGTGAAGTCCTGAATTAGCCTTCAGGGGAAGCTCACTTCGATGATTCGTAAATTAATCCTTTTGCTTTCAGATGCGGGTTATACCTCGCAGAAAAAGTCGCTTGAGAGTAGCGAAAAGGACGTCTTACTCCCGAGGCGAAACTCGAGGAGCGCAGGATTTACATGTAAGGCGAGCATAGAGTGCAAAGAAGCCGGCAAAAAGACAGGCACACATATAAATCTAATTAAAAGACCGAAAGAGGAACAGAAATGGCTGTATGGAAGGGAAAGAAAGTGGTTTTTCATACCACTATGGGTGACATCACTATCGAACTTTTTGAAGATATGCCGATCACGGCAGGAAACTTTGCAAAACTTGTGGACCAGGGCTTCTATGATGGCGTAATTTTCCACAGGATAATTGACAAGTTCATGATACAGGGCGGAGACCCGACTGGAACGGGCACTGGAGGGCCAGGTTATGAGATCCCTGACGAATTCACAAAGCACAACAGGAACGACAAGGGCACTATTTCCATGGCAAACGCAGGACCAAACACTGGCGGGAGCCAGTTCTTCATCAACCTCGTAAATAATAACTACCTTGATAAAATGCACCCTGTATTTGGAAAGGTGGTGGAAGGCATGGATGTCGTCGATGCCATGGGAAAAGTAAAGACTGACCGTCAGGACCGTCCGAAAACTGAAGTAAAAATCATAAAAGCTGAACTGGTCTGAAGTTTTGAGTAACCGGACCATTCAACACTTCTTTTAAATTTTTATTTTTTTATTTGTTATTTTTTACTTTGTTTTTTGTGCCTTTTTTAACTTTCATTTTTATACTTTTTTAACTTTCATTTTTTGTACCTGCTATAGGAGAATTCCAGGTTTATATTATAGTGGGTTGCAGCCCTTCCCACGACGAAAAAGAAGAAAAATAACCGATTTAAATAATTGCCAAAATATGAAAAAATTGAATGAAAACAATTGAAGACAGAATGGAAACTATAATCAAGAACTGCGAAAACCAAGTACTGCAAAAATATTAGTCGGTTCAAATGAAACTTATTGTTGTTTCTGATTATACGTTCTAACCGGATTTTCGGATATACTGATAAAAAATACCGTCCAATAAGAAATATAAGATGTTTTTAGAAAACAACGGTAACGTGTAACAGGAATGCGTAACAAGTCACGCATAACAGGATACGTATAACAAGTTACGCGTAACAGGAAATGTATAATAATTCACGCATAACAGGAAATTCCATTAAAAACTGTGAGTAAAAACTGCTGAATATGCGGGAGAAGCGATTTTTGTGTCTGAAACCGGAGAAGAATTTGATCTTCTTGCAATTGAGACTCTTAAATCCAGGTACCTTCAGGAAGGAGAGAAAGATTGGGAGGACGTCTGCAAGAGGGTAGCGAAAGCAATTGCATTAAACCGGGGAGAGTATACCGAGTTTCTTGACATTATTCTCAGTAAAGCCTTCATTCCAAGCTCTCCAACTCTTATGAATGCGGGGACACCTTCAGGCCAGCTTTCAGCCTGTTTTGTCATACCTGTTGAGGACGGAATAGAAAAAATATTTGATTCTGTCAAGACTGCTGCCCTTATACAGAAGACAGGAGGAGGTACGGGTTTTAATTTCTCAAAGATCAGGCCCGACGGCTCTGTTACTGTCTCAGGTGTGGGTACTGCGAGCGGACCTGTAGCTTTAATGCGGCTCTTTAATGAGGCTACCGAGATTGTAAAACATTTTGGGAAAAGAAAAGGCGCCAATATGGGGATTCTCGATATTTCCCATAATGACATTATTTCTTTTATAAGGGCAAAACGGACTGAAGGAGTCCTGAGTAATTTCAATATCTCTGTCATGCTTACCGATTCTTTCATGAGCCTGGCTGACGAAGGAAGGATGGATGAGGTCTGGAATACAGAAACAGGCACAAAAATAGGAGAAATATTTTCCGAAATCGTCGAGGGGATCTGGAAAAATGGAGAGCCGGGGGTTCTTTTCTATGACCACATAAACAGGGACAATTTCACACCTGCACTTGGAGACATTTCAGCGACAAACCCGTGCGGAGAAGAACCTCTCCTGCCTTTTGAATCCTGCAACCTGGGAAGCATTAATCTTTCCATACTTGTTGAGGACGGAAAAGTTAACCGGGACTCACTCAGGGAAGCAGTCCGAAAAGCTGTCCGTTTCCTGGATAATGAAATCGATGTAAATGTTTATCCTGTCCCGGAGATTGAGGAGGCAACAAAAAAGACACGAAAAATCGGGCTTGGAGTCATGGGCTTTCATGATATGCTTTTGAAACTCGGGCTGCCCTATGACTCGGAAGAAGCTCTCAGGCTTGCAGAAAAACTTATGGGCCAGATTAACCGGGCTGCTATCCGGGAGTCAGAAAAACTTGCAGCCGAAAAAGGGCCTTTTCCGGAATACGAAAACTCAATATGGGAATTTCCAGTAAGAAACGCAACATTAACTGCAATCGCCCCTACTGGCACTATAAGCATCCTCGCCGGCTGCTCGGCAGGAATTGAGCCTGTTTTCAGCTGGGTTTACAGGCGGGCCAGGGTAGCTGGAAAGGAATTCATGCTTGTGCATCCTTTTTTTGAAGCACATTTCAAGCAAAAGCTTCCGAAACCTGATTACGACCGGCTGCTTGAGCATGTATATGCTCACGGAACTCTGCAGGACATAACAGATTCAAAAATAGTGAGCGAGGAAGAAAAAGAGCTCTTCAGGTCAGCCCTTGATATTAACTGGAAAACTCACATCGATATACAGGCAGCCTTTCAGAGACACTGCCATGCAGGGATCTCAAAAACCATAAACATGCCTGTAGATGCCGGAAAAGAGGATATAGGGAAGGCTCTGATTTATGCCTGGAAACAGGGATTGAAAGGGCTTACAATCTACAGGACAGGAAGCAGACAACATGTTGTTCTCAATTTAAAAAAGCGCTGAAATATATATCCGAAAAGAATATGCTAAGTGTTAACCTGCGCTGAAATATAATAATAATTTTCATACCAAATGTATAAAATTTTTTATAAAGTGTTATACTACTGGAATCGTTGTTATCTTACTAAAAATATATATACATTCGTATCCCCTCATATAGCATGATTGCTGCCTCTAAACATCACCTTGAATTGCTCACCGCATGTGTTATTTATGGTACCGTCGGAATTTTTATGGAATATCTTAGGGACATGTCTGTTGGCTCCATTATTTTCTATAGAGTCCTCTTCGGGCTGTCAGCTATACTGTGCTATCTTGCAATTACCGGAAACCTCAGTCAACTTGCGTTAAAAAAGAAGAAAAAATACCTTCTTCTTTTAGGAATCTTATATGTTTCACAGATGTTTTCCTACTATTCTGCAATCCGGTACCTCGGTGCTTCTTCTGCCGTCCTTCTCCTTTATACAGATCCCATATACCTGACTTTCCTTGCTCCTGCTCTTCTTGGAGAAAAGAATACTGAGAAAACTATTTTTGCCCTTTTCCTTGGCCTCATAGGTGTATTTTACGTAACAAGACCTGAAGGCGGCTTTGAACAGATTGCATTCGGAAGCGACTATCTCAAAGGTGTGGTTTTCGGGCTCGTAGGCGGCCTTTTCAGCAGCGGTGTCATTATCTCCGTCCGCTACCTGAGAAACGAATACAACGGGCTTACCCAGCTGGTCTGGCAGAGTGTGATCAGTCTGGTCTTCCTGTCTCCTTTCGCAGTCACCCTGCCAGGACAGGTTCTTGTAGAAAACCTTTATACCCTCATGCTTTTCGGAGTAATGATTACAGGTATAGGTGCAGTGTTTTACATAAGAGGGGTTGCAGGAGTAAGTGCCATCACAGGCAGTATCCTGACCCTTCTTGAGCCTGTTTCCTGCATATTCTTCGATTACACTGTGCTGGGGAGCGATGTACACAGTGGAATGCTTATCGGATGTTTCTTTATCCTTGCAGCAGCAATTGTGATAAGCCTTGATAACTGCGTGTTTCTCAGAAAATTTATCTTCGGGGAAAAACTGGCCTCCAGCATAAAATTGCCTTTCTGGAAAAAAGAACTTTTAAGACCTCAGGGAAAATAAATTCCCTTCTTTCTTTTTATATTTCTGAGTTCAGAAAAAAATCCCGCTGAAAACCCGGTCTTACTCCAAAAAATATATATCCACAGTGTTTTATTTCTCGAATGTGCCAGTTCAGGAAAATTCTTTCAAGCCATATTCAGAGGTCATAACAGGCAGCATCATTTACGGTACCATTGGGGTTTTTCTGGACCGGGTTCAGGATATGTCTGTAGGGTCCGTTTTATTCTGCAGGCTTTTATTCGGCGTATTCATGATTTTCTTTTACCTGCTGCTGAGCGGAAGCCTGGAACAGCTCAGACTTCGCAGGAACAGAAAATATCTTTTACTGCTGGGTTTCCTTAATGCTGTAACAGGAATATGCTATCTATCTGCTATAAGGCACAGCGGGATTTCCACTGCCGTCCTTCTCCTTTATACGGCTCCGGTATATGTCAATCTGCTTGCTCCGGCAATTCTCGGCGAGAAGGGCAGCAGTAAAAGTTTCCTGCCTCTCATCCTTTCGGTTTTGGGGGTATTGCTTATTACGCGTCCCGGTGAAATTCTGCTTAACATTAGTGCAGGCTCCGAGTTCATAAAGGGCCTGTTATACGGCATACTTTCAGGAATCTCTTTCGGTACGACAATAATTCTGATCCGTTACCTGAGGCATGACTATACAGGGATCTCCCAGACTTTCTGGCTGACCGGAGTAAGCCTTCTTTTTATGTTGCCATCAGCACTTTTAACTCCTGCCTCAGTATTCTTAAAGAATTTCGATACTCTGTTTCTCTTTGGTATAACTATAACCTTCGCTGCTATCCTCTACCTCAGGGGAATTTCAGGCATAAAAGCGCAGACTGGCAGCATTCTTGCCCTTCTGGAACCCGTATCAGGAATCTTTTTTGACACGGTTGTCCTGAGAAGCCCGTTTTATATTTCGACTCTCCTGGGCTGCGTGTTAATTCTTACAGCAGCTTATCTCGTGAGTAGAAATGGAACCGGAGACCAGAGTCTAAAAACCGATAACCAACCAGTACTCTGATAGGTTTATGGTCTGTGCAATTCGATAATGGTGATATATTAATGGGCACAACAAAAATGATCAGCGATATTACGATAGGTGCTGCAGGGTTCAGGCTTTAAAATAGAATTTGCCGGACACAGGCAGTTAATTTTTAATATGTTTTCCATCCCGCTCCCAAAAGCTCTTTACTTAAGACCTCCTCTATTTTTAAGACTGAAGTTTTGAAATCGCAGGAAAAGCATGACAGACGAAATCCCAATTATAGAGCTTAAGAACCTGACCAAAACTTACAAAAACGGGGTTGAATTTCGCGCTCTTGACAGCGCAAACCTGATAATTCAAAAAGGGGAATTTGTTGCAATTGTAGGTCCTTCTGGTTCAGGCAAAAGCACACTTATGCATCTCATAGGTCTGCTGGACACGCCCAGCTCAGGAACCCTTCTTATAGACGGCAGGGACGTAACAAAGATGTCGGATAAGGAACGTTCCGCAGTGAGAAACAGGATGCTTGGCTTTATTTTCCAGTACCACCACCTTCTTCCCGATTTTACTGCTCTCGAAAACGTAATGATGCCGCTCCTGATTGCGGGAAAGAGCAGGGATGAAGCAAAGTCTGTTGCAGAAAAACTCCTTAAAGAGGTCGGGCTCGCAGACAGAATAGACCACAGGCCAGGAGAACTTTCAGGCGGGCAAAACCAGAGGGTTGCTGTAGCCCGGGCTCTCAGCTGTTCCCCGGCAATCGTGCTCGGAGACGAGCCAACAGGTAACCTTGATACGAAAACAGGGGATTTAATCTATGAACTTCTCCGCAGACTGAACAGAGAGTATAATCAGACATTTATTGTGGTAACCCACAATGAAGAGCTGGCTGGAAAAGCCGACAGGGTTATCAAAATTGTGGACGGAAAAATAACGGATCAGTGAGGGGAAATAATGGAGTACGCAAAAGGAAGGATAGGAAGGGTCTTTACCGTAAGGATTGACCACGGGGATGACCTGATTCTTGAACTTATCAAACTTGCAGAACTTGAGAAGATCGAGTCTGCTGTGTTTATGCTGCTGGGTGCATTGAAGGAAGGAAAACTTGTTGCAGGTCCGAAAGAAAACAGAAGGCCTCCTGAACCTGTCTGGACCGGCTTCAGTGACGCCCGTGAGATTCTCGGGATCGGGGACATTTTTCAGGAGGACGGGGAGCCCAAAATTCACCTTCATGCAGGGACAGCCCGGGGTGATGACATTAAACTGGGTTGCCTGCGAGGGGAAAGTGAAGTTTTCATGGTTGTAGAAGTATTTATTTTCGAGTTAGAAGGAATTTCTGCCAGAAGGATAATGGATCCGGAGCAGGGGTTTGCCCCCGTGAGCTTTATACAGATCCCTGATAACGAATAATATTTTCCAATTGATATAAATATAGTATTGTTCTGGAACCGGCCAGTTTAAGCTGAAAATGATGGAAAACAGATCTAGCAAATTGTCCCATTTCCATTTTTAAGAAACTTATTTTTCAGTTATTCAAACTTAATTGTTCCGAATTAGAACTGCAGTAAGGCTAGTTTTGCATTATGATTTCCAGTTCCCGTAATCTTTTTAGTGCAATCATCTTCTCGGTATTATCTCTTAAAAATTCCTCTTCGAGAGTCTGTACTATTTTCGGGAATGGCACAGTTAACTGGTAATATTTTACAGGTCTGCCTTTTCCTTTATTCTTCTTTTCGGACCTTTCATCCACCCAGCCCCTATCCCTTAGAGGGCGCATGGCTACACTCACTTCCGGTTGTCTGAGTCCGGAAACGAGTTCGATGTGAAGGGATCTGAGCTCTTTACAGTCTTTTAAACATACGATTGCGGTGGCCTCTGTCCTCGGGAGTCCCAGGCTCTGGAGCATATCAATGATTGAATACTCTTTTTCGGTTAAATTAACTGGAGAATCTTCGGTCATCGAGAATGAATAATACTTTCAGGTTTATATATTTTATGTAGATAAAATTATTTTTTTAAATAAATTGGGTACTGTAACCAGATAAAAAAGGTATCTAACCCTAGTAGTTCCTTTTTCATGGAGTTTGTGTATAAAAGACTTGAAGAACAAATCTCCAGAAAAAAATAGACTTTGTAGTTCTAACCAAAACCTTTAAAGCATGGGTTTGCAGGAATAAACATCTCTTAAGCAGAAAATAGACATTCAGGAAACAAAAAAAGAGGTTCTGTTGTTCCGGGAGATAGATGTCCTTGAAAGCTGGAAATAAATACTTCAGATAAATAAATAATCGGCTTTAGGCGCATTAATCTCTTCTATCCTTTAAATGGGGAAGATTTGCTCTGAAAAGATATGTGTGAATTCTCAAAACAGGATTCCTTAAAATGAGATTCCTTACATACTGCTGCCCTGAGATAGAATTGTCGTAGAAGAATAAAAAAGGAATGTCTCCTCTGAAAAAGAATATCTCTTCCGGAAAATGCAGGCACATCACTCAGTTAAATTATTCGTCCGAACCGGATAAAGAATTAAATACAATTCGGACATGTAACGCTTAGATTAACTGACGCATAGATCAACTAAAAGTCAAGTTCAAATAACAGAATATATGTATAGATAGTCAGAGATTAGAAAGGGTGAAATGATGTCGTATATCGGTTTACAGCAGGATTCTGGAGAATATAAGATCCAAAAGATACATGCTCGGGAGATCCTGGACTCAAGGGGAAATCCCACAGTTGAAGTTGATGTGTTTACACCTAAAGGATTTGGCAGGGCAAGTGTTCCTTCAGGAGCTTCCACGGGTACGAATGAAGCCCTTGAACTGCGTGATGCAGATCCTAACAGGTACGGAGGAAAAGGAGTCCTGACCGCAGTCAAGAACGTAAATACCATTATCCAGAAGGAACTGCTTGGACTTGATGTGCGAAACCAGCGGGAAATCGACGAGCTTATGATAGAGCTCGATGAGACCGAAAACAAATCTAACCTTGGAGCAAATGCCATTCTTGGCGTATCCATGGCAGTTGCAAAAGCTGCAGCTGACTCTCTTAATATACCGCTTTACCGTTATTTCGGCGGCTCCAACGCTTTTACCCTCCCAGTGCCCACAATGAATGTCCTGAATGGAGGAAAACATGCAGGAAACGAGCTTGCAATTCAGGAATTCATGATTCAGCCGAAAGGCGCAGAGACCTTCTACGAAGCTCTTCAGATCGGGGCTGAGATTTACCAGACCCTCGGGAAGTTCCTGGAGAATAAATACGGACGCTCTTCTACTAACGTGGGTTACGAAGGCGGGTACGCTCCAAAAATGGGCGAGTCCACAGAAGCCCTTGATGCGCTCGTACACGCAATTGAAGAAGCAGGCTATACCGAGTCTGAGGTCACAATAGGTCTTGATGCCGCAGCAACCGAGTTTTATGAAGAGGAATTCTATAACATTGACGGGAAGAAACTGGCTGCTCCTGAACTGCTTGACTATTATGTGGAGCTTGTAAACTCTTACCCGATCCTTTCTATTGAAGACCCCTTCTATGAGGAAGCCTTCGAAGACTTTGAAGCGCTTACCAATGAACTCTGGGACACAATCATTGTAGGTGACGACCTCTTTGTCACAAACATTGAAAGGCTGTCAAAAGGAGTGGACATGGGAGCAGCAAATGCCCTCCTTCTCAAAGTTAACCAGATTGGCTCAATCTCGGAAGCTTTTGATGCCGCAAGCATGGCTTCCAGAAACGGCTACACAGTAATTGTAAGCCATCGCTCTGCAGAAACTGAAGATACGACCATTTCAGACCTCGCGGTTGCAATAGGAGCTGAAATGATAAAGACCGGTGCACCGGCACGCGGCGAGAGAACTGCAAAATACAACCAGCTTCTCAGAATAGAAGAAGACCTTGGCGAAGTTGCACATTATGTGCAGCTCTAACCCTTTTTAATGCAGTTTTCTAATTTTTACCTTTTTTATTTTCATTCTTTTCGGCTTTTTACTTATTTTCAGTTTTTTACTTATTTCCTCATTTCCATTTCCCTATTCTTATTTCCATTTCCATTTTCATTTTCATTTTCTTCTTTACATTTTTATTTTTTTCTTTACATTTTCATTTTCGTTTTCATTTTCTTCTTTATATTTGACCACGTTACATATGACCACGAGCAAAAATCTTCTGCATCTTTTCTTATGGCCCTTCCTTCGGCATGGAGTATGAGATTTTACGGCAAATGATTATAATTTATCCATTTTTTAGTCCTCTTTATCAAAGCATAGTGAGAGAAATGTACAGCGAGCTGTTGTACTGTACAGCGGGCTGTTGTACTTGCAGTCCGACTCCCGGAAACTCAGGATTTTATGTGAAATAAGGCGTGATACTGGCAGGAGAAAGAAAATTGCAAGATTTAAAATAGGATCAGGCTAAAGACTTAGAAAAAAGACTGAAAACAGCTTTCGAAAACTCTTTTATCCAGCGTTACCTCATTATGGAATTATCTTATCAATAAAATTATTTCATAACCACACTACTATACTGTTGTACTACCATACCGTTATATGACTATTACAGTACCATATTACCATACTGTTATATGGCTATTACAATACCGGGAGGCTTGAACCTGAAAGAGACCCTTCTTGAGATAAAGGCAGAATTTGCAGGATACTTTAAAGAACGCGAAGCTGAGATTAACGGCTCTCTTCTCGCTGTCCTTTCAGGAGAAAACCTTCTCTTTCTCGGTCCTCCCGGTACGGCCAAAACCCAGCTTGCAGGAAGCATCTGCCAGATAATTGAAGGAGGGAACTTTTTTAATTACCTCCTGACCAGCTTTTCCACTCCTGAAGAGATTTTCGGGCCCCTTTCCTTAAAAGCCCTTGAAGAAGACGAGTTCAGGAGAAATATAAACGGATGCCTCCCGACTGCCCATGTTGCTCTGCTGGACGAGATCTTTAAAGCAAGCAGCGCTATCCTCAACAGCCTCCTTACCATACTGAATGAAAGAAAATACCATAACGGAAGAGAGATAGTTGATGTTCCCCTGCTGTCCGTCTTCGGGGCTTCAAACGAACTTCCGGAAGAAGACGAAAGTCTTGAGGCCCTTTATGACCGTTTCCTGTTCAGGTACAGGCTCTCATATATCCAGGACGATGAAAACTTCAAAAATCTTCTTTTCAGAGAACCCGAAGATTTCAGACCTTCTGCACGCATCCCGGTCTCAGAAATCGAAGAGCTCCGCAAAAATGCAAATTCTCTTTCTGTTGACCCTGATGTTGAGGTAATCGTCACCGAACTCAGGAAGAACCTCCAGCTTCAGGAGATAGAGATTTCGGACAGGCGCTGGAAAAGGATAGTCCAGGTCTTGAAAGTTGCAGCCTGCAGCAGCGGGTGTTCGGCTGTTGACAGGACAATGGCTCTTTTGCTCCAGCACATGCTCTGGAACCTCCCCGAAGAAAGAGAGACCATCAGAAAAGCAGTTTTTAAGCTCGTCGTTTCAGGAGGAACAGATACGGAAAAGCTCCGCCAGGATGCTGAAGACTTGAGGACAGCACTTAGTATTGCCCTGAAAAACGAACTCCCTGTTAGAGTAGTCTGCGACAGCTGCGGGGAAGAGTTTCAACTGAGGGAAAATCTTGAGGTTCATCATGCTGCCTGCCCGAACCACAGCTATACTCTCAGGCAGGAGGGGAATTCGAGGATTTACCCTTACGATAATCTGGTGAAGGAAATCGAATCTCTTCATGTGAGTTCAGGAAAGAAAAGTACCCTGTCTCAAAGCCAGAGAGAGGTTTTCGAAATAGAATTCGAAGCCCTGGCTGACAGAATAAACAGAGTAAAAAAGCGCCTGGAAGAAGAAAAAGAACTGCTCAGGGACCTGATGGAGGCAAACATCTGGCTTTCGACTGCTGACAGAAACGAAGCCCTGCTCCTGCATGATACCGGTAGCTCAGAGCTTTCAGGCACGGAAGAATTCATAGCTGAAATCCGTGATATTCTGAGCCTGCAAGATAAAGGAGGTAGGGCTGCAGGATCCGTACCCGTAAAACCTTCATCTTCCGGGCTATTATCTGAAGTTTCTCACTCAGGCTCTCATGCCGCAAAAGTGGAAGCAAAAGTCCAGGCATCTGATTTGGGAAACAATGCCGGAGGTTTCATAAAAGGGCTCGGGTCCAGATTCAAGCTCAGATAAAAAGCAAAACTGGTATCGAAATATTGTTTAAGGTGTTAAGATATTAGTCAATATCAGATACTGGTCAGTTATTGATGTATTGTCAGTTATTGAGGTGTTGGAACGGAAGACAAAACCGGTTTTTTGAGCTCTCTGGACAGCGCCCCATCAGGGTCTTACTCGTTTTTTTCAAGAAACAGGCTCTGGCATGATTCTCTTTCAGTCCAGAGACAGACGGCTTTTCTTCTTGAAGGGGAATTGAGAAGCATCATCGCTTATCCCAGGACAATCCCCAGGTCTCTGCGTGAAAAAATATCTGAAGTTATCGCACTTGAAATTCTTTTTGGCCAGCCGTATGAAATAAAAGATACTGAAAAGTTTATAGGACTTGCAGGGGCTTTTTACCCAATCTTCCTGACTTTGAAAAACTCAAGGCCATGGCCCAGGCTTCAGAAGATTGCAAAACGAAGCAGGGGAGCCGGGGTTGCATGTTTGAAACTTCTTCTTCCTTTAATTTATGACCTTATGGAACGCTTTTCAGAAAATAGAGGCCCGAATTCGGAAACAGGATTATTAAAGGAACTGAATGCTGAAACAGAAGCCATCCTGAAGGAATTTGAAAAAATCCTTAAACAAACTTTCCTCCTGAGGCAAAAAAGTTATTCAGATGACTCTTCATCTGGAGATTCTCCGGGATCAAGTTCTTTTTCCGGGAATCCCGATATTTATGAAGCTGTCCTCGGCTTCATGCAGCAGGACGGAAGCCAGGCTTTTCTTGACGGGATAATGGAAGGAGTGTACAGCAGGATGCAGGAGTTCATCTCTGAAATGGAAGAAAACCTGGACCTGTTTGATATCCTTGCCCTGCTCTTCCCTGGCAGAAGCTGGAGTTATTCCGTAAAAGAACTTAAAAAAGAGCCTTTTTATGTCCAGCTCAGGATGTTGAAAAGCTATTCGGCTTTTTTTGAGAAAAACCCTGACCTGAGAAGGATAATAAATTTTATAGGCAGGCAGGAATTTGACCCTCCTTCTGACCGCATACGTTATTCTCCTTTTGGAAAAAACCGGATCCAGACTGTAAGGTTTTCGGACTCGATAAATAACCTGCTGCCCATGGAAGCCGCAAAGCTCCTTAACCCTGCTCTGAAGCGAAAATTCTATGCTGACATGCTTGAAGGAAAACTCCTGAGCTACCAGCTTCTTGGCAAACACTACACAGGCCCTCCCCGAATAAAACCCAGAGGCCCTATGATTGCGCTCGTCGACACCTCGGGATCAATGCACGGGACTCCCCAGACCCTTGCAAAGTCTGCAGTGCTTGCAATGGCAAAGCTGATGCTCTCCCAACAGCGGGATATGAAGGTTATCCTTTTTGCTTCCACAAGCCAGCACCTTGAAATTGAGCTCAGCAATAGAAAAAAGATGTCGGAGAGATTTCTTAACTTCCTCCTCTACACTTTTGGCGGCGGAACAGATTTCAATACCGCGCTTGCTTCAGGCCTTAAATCCCTTAACGAAAAAGACTTTCAGGGTGCAGACCTGCTTTTTATTACAGACGGGAAGTCCGAAATTTCTGATGAACTTGTCCTGGCTCGCTGGGAAGAGGCAAAAAAGAAGTATAACGCAAAGGTCTATTCGCTGATAGTCGGAGGCAGCGGAGCAGGCGGGCTTTCGCAGATCTCGGATTATACGTATATTGTGGAGATGGAGCAGGATAAGGAAAGTTCTGGAGGCAGAGTGAAGCTGGTAAAATGTGAGACCGGAGGATTTGAAATTAATAAAATTTCCTGAATATCCGGAACTGTTTTATCCGTAACTGAAACTCTGCTTTCGCTTTCTCCTCCGTCTTCAGAACATAGTTTTTAGATGTCAAGTTGATTTAATGTAAGGGCCAAGGATCATATCTTTATAAGACCCCCCTGCCGGGACCCTGGGATACAGGATCTCTTCCCTGTCAGTGCAGGCTTCCAGGAAGCAATGTCCCTCTGCACTCATAAATGCTTCCATTTTCACATTCAAATCATTTCTGTTGCTTACCCTCTCTGCATAACTGAAACCAAATGACCTTGCAATCTCTGCAAAATTCACATCTTTTGGCCTTTGTGTTCCTGTGCGTACTCCTTCATAAGCTGCATCCTGAAGGTTCTGGACCATACCATCGCTTCTGTTATTCAACATGAGAATCTTGATTGGAAGGTTCAGTGATGCAATAGTATGCAGTTCTCCCAGATTCATTCTCAGGCTGCCGTCACCATCGATTGCTATAACTCCTGAATGTGGGTTCGCATAATGGACACCGATTGCTGTGGGCAGGGAAAAGCCCATCGTGCCAAAGGAGCCGGAAGTCATGAAAGATTTTGGGCATTGCATTGACAGGTACTGAGCTGCAAGTATCTGGTGGTTGCCTACACCAGTAGTTATTTTGGTGCTTTTGTCGACGTAGTTTGCAAGCATTGAAATGACCTCGGCAGCCTGTATGTATTCGGATGATCTGTTGTAATTCAGAGGCCACGACTTTTTCAGGTATCTTGCACGCATCTGCCATTCCCGAATATCAAGACGGATATTATGCTTCCTGGCATAATTCAACAGGTCTCGGAGCGCTGTGGCGGCATCCCCTATGAATGTGAATTTCGGGCTGCGCTCGATTTTTATCTGATGCATTTTTTCGGGATTGATATCAATGTAAGCTATGTCAGTACCTATTGCAAACCCGACCTTTTCCGCAACCCGGTCATCCCATCTTACTCCGATAGCGAAGAATAAGTCGTTCTCCTGTATGAGCATGTTTGCATAAGGTGTACCGAACATTCCCAGCATTCCCAGGTTCATGTCATGCCTTTCGTCAACGACACCTTTTGCCATAAGTGTATTGACAGAAGGTATTCCGAAAAGCTCATTGAATTCCCTGACTGCCTGGCTTCCGGACTCCGAATTCAGACCGCCTCCAAGATAGAGCAGGGGCCTTCTGGAGTTGAGCAGCAGCTTAAAAAAATTTTCACACTGGCCTTCAGACAGATGTCTATCATCATGATAACTTCCCTCGAACCTTTTGACGTCCATACCATGATACTCATGGTTTTTTATCTGTTTGTCAAGAGGAAAATCTATGACTACAGGTCCGGGTTTTCCTGACTTTGAAAAGTAATAGGCATCCTTGATTATGGTTTCTATGTCATCACCATTGGAGAGCTGTATGACCTTTTTGGCTGCATCCCTGAAGATACCTCTTACGTTAATATGCTGAAAGGAATCGGTGCCTATCTTATGCTCAGGGACCTGCCCTGCAAATACAAGCAGGGGAATGCTGTCCCCATAAGCATCAGCAACACTCGTGAGCGCGTTAGTTATGGCAGGTCCGGATGTAACTATAGCCACACCTACCCGGTTACTTGACCGTGAATAGCCTGCCGCGCTGAATGCTGCAGATTGCTCATTGGAATTAACTATAATCTCAATATCACTATGCCTGAGGGCATGAAATACCGGAAGTATTGCTGCTCCCGTATAGCCAAAGATATGTTTGACACCAAGGTCCTCCAGACACTTAATCAGGACTTCTGCTCCATTCATTTCTTTCATCTTAAAACACCCGGAAAGAAACAAAACTGGCACAGAATGCACTATTCAGTATAATAACCAAAAACAGCACACTTGAGCCAGAATGATTTCTTTTTCTTGCTCAAGCAAATAGTACTACCACTACTACAGTTACTACGGATACAGGAAAATCGGATTCCGTGTACTTTGTGGTAGAACTTAACATTAGGAGAGTAGAAGAAGAATCTTATACTTAAGAGTTGTCATGGGTTTTCTGACTATTCGGCATCGGAGCGTGGAGAAATTCTGAAAACCGATTGCAGAAGAATTATTAATAAACCAGCCTATAAAAGCTGAGCATGTCTTTTTTTCAAGTTTTATCTTATCTAATATTGTTTTAGATGTAATTATTGTTTTAGATGCAATATCTAAAATATAAATGAAAAGTTATCAGGTTAGTAAGCTTTATAGAATTTAGTAAGCTTTATAAAATTTTTCACAAATTATCTCTTTCAGGTGAAAAAAATGGGAAGCCAGAAATTGATATCTGACAGGCAGCAAATCGAAGACATCCTTTCAAAAGCAAAATTTATCCGCATCGCTCTCTCTGATGACGAAACGCCGTACATCGTCCCAATGTCTTTCGGCTATAAGGAAAACGCTATCTATCTCCACAGCTCCCAGAAAGGCAGGAAAATTGAAATTCTTAAAAAGAACCCCAGGGTCTGTTTTGAAGCCGCCGCCGAAACAGAACTTATTACTGCTAATGACCCCTGCAAATACAATGTTCGCTACAGGAGTGTTATCGGGCACGGGAGGGCAAAGTTTCTGGAAGATTATAGCGAAAAAGTCAGGGGGCTTACTGTGCTTTCAGAGCATTACGGAAAGAAGGGACCGTTTGAATTTGAGGAGTGGAAGGTTAACAGGTTGTGTGTGATTAAGATTGAGATTAAAAGGATTACTGGAAAAGAAAGTGGATTTTAATCCTTGTCCCTTTACCCCGAAAACCGTTTTTCAAGCCATAGTTAGATATAAGCACCTCAGCCAGCTTGTTTGGCGGCTCTGCTCAAAAAACAGAAAGAAAATTGAGACTAAAGAAGAAGCTTGAAAAATAAGTCTTTATTAGCAAGTTTAGGTCCTATTTACATCCTGATAGATTTATGCCCGGCAGTGTGTTTAATTTTCTGTAAAATCTACTCTCTACCCCTTACTCTTCTTTTTTGATTACTGTTCCATTACTATATACTTGTTTCCTGTGATCCAGTCTTCATTTATATCAATTAGTATTGAGACTACCAGTCTCAATACTGAGTCCTGGTTAGGAAATGCTCCAACTACCTTGCTTCTTCTTTTGAGCTCCTTGTTGGTCCTCTCCATCATATTTGTTGTCCTTATTTTTTTCCAGTGTTTTTCTGGAAACTGCATATAGTTCATTGCATCATACTGAAAACTTTCAAGGGTATCAGCTGCGCCTTCATACCCCATACTATCCAGTTCCATAATCAGGTCATTCAACTTCTGACGGTCTACTAATGCTTCTTTTATCTTCTCAGCCACTTCTTTCTGCTTCTTTTTTGGCATTTTCTTGAGAACTTGTCTTGTCAGATGTACGTGGCACATCTGCCAGCTTGATCCAATAAAAGACTCTTGGACTGCTTTCTGTATTCCTTTATGACCATCAGAAATAATTAACTTGACACCTCTTAACCCTCTTTTTTTCAGATCATCGAATAGATCTTCCCAGAACATAGAGGCTTCACTGTCTGCTAATCTTGTTCCAAGAATCTCACGGTAACCATCATCCCTGATCCCAGCAACTACAAAGAGAGCTTTGTTTTCGTAATGAAGTCCATCTCTTACCTTGAAATAAGTCGCATCGATAAGCAAGTAAGGGATTTCATGTTCTATTGGCTTTGAGAGAAATTCTTCAACCTTCTCATCCAGTTCTTTTGTAATCCTGGAAACACAAGAGGCTGAAATTTCTCCTACTCCTAATGCAGTCATGACCTTTTTCACCCTTCGGGTGGAAACTCCTTGAAGGTAAGATTCAGCTACAGCGGTTAAGATGGCCTTTTCAACTCTTGAATATTTCTCAAAAACCTGAGTTTCAAAGGGAAACTCACGGAATTGAGGCTTTAACAATTCGAGTTTTCCATGCTTGGTCAGGAGAGTTCGGGGTTTGTAGCCGTTTCTACTGGCTTTACGTGAATCTGTCCTCTCATAACGTTGTGCACCAGCTTGGAGGAGGGCTTCCTCCTCCATTACAAGGTTTAAAAACCACGTAATTAAATGGCGAATTCCATCTTCCTGATCGACAAGATAATCTTTTATGAGTGGGAATAAATTAACCATTGACTCTGCATCCTCTTTTTTTTGTGGTGAAAGGAAAAGGATACAGAGTCAATCATATTTTACAGAACTTTCGGTACACTGCCTTTATGCCCTGTAGGAAATTTGGCTATTTTCACTCTTATTTTTGTTTTTTTAATTTGGCATGAAAGTACTTCCAGATACTTTCATTTTTTGGGCATGTTATTCCAGGAATATCATGAGCGTTTTTTGGGTATGTTATTCCAGGAATATCATGTGCGTTTTTTGTCTTCTTTATTCCATTCCATTAAAGCCTTCTCTATAGATATCAATGTAAAAATAGTAGTATTGAATATCTCGTCCGGATGTTGTGGCATCCAGCTGATTTCATCGAGGACGTCTTTTGGGAGCCTGACAATATCGTTCATTTCTTCTCCAATTGTCATGAAATACTCAGTATATCGTGAACCATATCTACTTTTATTAGACGCGGTGATAGAGATATACTGAGTAAACGATCCATCATTCATTATATCTCTTGAATATCTGTATTGAATTTCTTTGGCACAATCAGAGTAATCGTTGTTGAGTCTTCTGATGGTATCTGGAATCGATTCACCATTCTTCTGCAAAGCTTTCAGGTCTGAAAATACACTTTTAGAAAGTCTGATAGTTTTGTAGTGCTTCATATTACTATTAATTTAATTAAACATATTAATCTTCTACTACATATGTAGTTAATATTCTCTGTGCCAAAATTCTCTTTCTTCAAAATTTATTTAAATGGGGTTTTGCTAAAATTGATATTAGTGCTATAAAAGCAAATAAATAGCTTATTATGGTATATTTTACCAAAAAATTACTTTTAAAGCCTTTAAATTAGTGCTGAAAAATGCCTTTGAATACGAATCAAGCTTCATAAACTGATATAATATTACTTACAAATAAAAAATTATAATTTATTAGGATTTATTTCCAAAAACTTCATAAAATTATAAATATCTATTGTGTTTTTAAAGTTTAAATGGAGTTTGTTTGGTAATTAATAGCTTATTAATAGTTCTAATAGTACATAAGGGGATATAAAAGTATTAAATGGATTTTAAATCATTAATAAATAAATTTTTAATAAACTAAGATGTATTAATGATCATTAGTGGAAATAAAGGAATATAAGGGATAATAGCAAAACCTCAAATGTTATAAAATTTTTTGTACTCTGGTTTGTAAAATTAATTAAGGTTTTCTACAAAGCCATAGAAAAAGTCAACCTTATGCTAACTGGATGGGAAAAATACAGCGAATGCGGTTTGCATCTCGCTCTATTCCTTTCAGTACCTCAACGGCCGCTTTCATGTCCAACTCATTATAACGAAACGCCATCCGCAATAATTCATCAGGAGCCATCTTATCATATTTATCAACCCTGGGCACTTTATTCCTTATCTCATATTCCGTCATGTAACTATGTACGTCAACTACTCGTCACTAAAGTGACAAGCATGGATATCCCTGATTTCTCTCTCAGATCATACTATCCGTATGGGTGGTTGACAGACACCCCTGTGACTCTAAGATATACCTATAGTCACGTGTTCTATGTTCGATGTTTCGAGCACCATTTAAATCGGCATTAAGATCAAAACCACAAGCCGTACATCGAAACTTTAATCCATTTCGATTGTTTTTAGATATGTGGTTACACCTGCAACAAGTCTGAGAAGTATATTCTGGATTTACATACTCTGTTATTATTCCAACATTTTTGGCTTTATAATCAATAAACTGTTGTAACTGATAGAAAGCCCAACTGTTATGGAGGTATTTTTGTTTCTTTCTCAACTTATTATTAGTACGATCTCTTATTCCGGTTAAGTCCTCTAAACCGATTACAGAAACACTATTTTCAACTGCAAATTTTACAATTGCTTTAGAGATGCAATGATTAACATCTGTCATTAGACGTTTCTCTTTCCCTGCTAACCGTTTCAGTACACGTTTAGCTGACAAAGTTCCCTTAGATTGTAATCTTGCTCTCATATTTTTGTAGACATTTCTCTGGTTCTTTATTTCTCCGCCAGCAAAGAATTTGCATTTCTTGTCAGTGGTAGATGTAACCGCAAGATAATTAATGCCTACATCAACACCCATGAAAGTAGAAGCGTCCTCGATTTTCTTCTCAGGTAATTCCTGAGAAATGGTTAGATGGAAATAATAATCTCCGTCTTTATGTTTCACTACTTTGGATGCTTCAAATTTCCACGGATCTTTAAAAAATGGTAATACATATTCGTAATTCTGGATTTGGTATGTCTTTCTTCCGTGACTGAAAGTAGTGATACTCACCGAATTTTCTGAGATGATGTAATCTCTCTTGTATGATAATGTCATGGATGTCGGAGAATACGTTACTTTCTGCCAATAACTCATACCTATTTTTGCCAGTTCTACTATTGTTTTGTACGTTCCTGCTACTTGTCTTGGTATGTTACAACTTACCTGAGATTTCAATCCAATTTTTTCTCTGAGATAAGGATACACCATCTTTTGTAATTTCATAGCAGGTATTATTTTTCCGTGTTCAAAAATAATGTTGGATGTGTAATTCATACCTTTAGTGTATTTTTGCATGGTTTCTACTAAATCAAAATCTGGATTTAGAATTTTTAGTTGTATTGTTTTAGTAGATTCCATAATACCCAAGATTCACATAAATGTATTTATAGATTTTGTGTGAAACTATGCTCATGCAGGGGTCGTTAAGATGACGCATTCCTCCCGCCACTAAAGTAACGGGAATCCTGCTTAGAGTCTTGAAGTAAAAAGTCAGACCTGTAAACATCGTGGTTAAATTGAAGTTTTAGGAAGTAGACGGATTCCATTTATATACCAGTAAATGAATGTCATTTTAGCTGGCGAAGGCTTAAAATCCTGTTTCAAAGAGTTTGGGGATTAAAGGCGCCTGTTCAACTCATCCCATGGTCTGAAGTTTAAAGTAAGATTAATATTATAAAATTCAGGAATATAATTCATGATAAGGTCAAAACACGAATATGAATACTATTTAGAAGCAGATAGAATTGCGCTGGGCAAAAAAAGGAAAAAGCCGCGGCTGTTTTTAGATGAAGTATGGGTGTTTCAGAGATTATTGAGGAAAATAGAGTATTATAAAAACTGTAAAAAATCTATTTTTTATCGTCCCTATTATTATTATCTGTATTTAAAGTTTCATCTGCTAAGAACTTTCCTTGGGTTTTATATAGAGCCAAATGTTTTTGGGCCGGGCTTATCAATAAGCCACCCGGGCACGATTATTGTCAACGGAAATGCAAGAATAGGCGAGAACTGCAGGATACATGTATGTACGGTTATAGGAATCAAAGCCGGATCAGAAGATGAGAATTTGACGCCAAAAATAGGAAATAACATTTACATAGGACCGGGAGCAAAAATATTCGGGGATATAAAAATTGCCGACGGAATAGCTATAGGAGCCAATTCAGTTGTGAACAAGTCTTTCACAGAACCAAATATAGGAATCGCAGGGGTTCCAGCCATAAAAATAAATGATAAGGGCTCTGAAAACCTGCTTCCAAATAAAGCACTTGAAGCATTAAAAGAAAATTATCCAGAACTCTTCAAAAAATCTAAAGAGTAATCTGATATTTCCCGGGGATTTATCATGAATTTTGTTTTCTGTAGAAATGGACTCCAGGTATTAGTATCTCTGGACTAACTTACTAAAAATGTAAAATATAGAATATAAAGTATAAAATATAGAACATAGAATATAAAATATAAAATATAGAATGTAAAATATAAAATATGATACATAAATAATTAAAAAAGGTAAGGAATTAACAAATAGATGATAAGGCTCAATGTCCCTACCATCTCAGTGGAATTATCTCCTTCTGCACAGTACACCAAGAAGTCCGATAATGCAATAAATCAGCTCAAATCCGGGCATACTTATTTTTTCTTTCTCAGGAGTAACTTTATTTTCCGTCTGCTCAGGCTTTACTTCAATTCCTGGCCCTTTACTTTCATTGTTCTGTTCAGGAATTTCAATATCAGGTTCAGGCATTATATCAATCACGTTTTCTTTTGCTGCCGCCCTGCCCGTTATTGCAAAAGGAGAGAATCCCGGAGTTTCTGCCGTAAAATACAGGTATGTGCCATCTTCCCCTGATAAACTGGTTAAAAGCGGATTCCATTTTTCATCATTATACCTGTTAAGGGTTATAGAAGACTGTTCAATCTTTTCCTCCCGTATCCATGTCTTATTAACCCTGAAACATATTACCGGATTTTCAATACTATCTGAGGTTCCGTATCCACTGTTCCCGACCCAGAGATTAAAATATTTATATACATTTTCTGGAGGCGGGGATGAGACCAGAACGGATTTATTTTTCAGCATCTCTACAGTGGCTGTTGTCTTACCGGTTGTCTTTTTTGAATCAAAACCTATATACAAAACGCAGGTCGCATTCTTTGAAAAGTCAAACTTTACTCCTTTTCCATTCGTAATGAAGACCTGAGAAAGTTCCTTTACCTCAATGTTTCTGGGAGTTTCGGGAGAACCACCTGTACCGCCGCCACCGCCGCTGCTCTTTCCACTGTTATCTTTATCGTTTTTCTCATCATCTCCTTCATCTCCATTGTTTCCGTTATCGTCATCACTGCTGTTATTTGACATGTCAATTTCTGATTTTGAGGCATATCTCGTATTTCCGTACGGACCAATGTTTATCCTGTCTCCGTTGGGTTCCGGTTCATTAGAATAATCGGATAAAGAATAACCCGCATCGATGCAGGGAGAACTTATATTATCAATTACCCAGCTGCTGCCATTCCAGCGGCCTGCTTTTGACTTCAGGTGATAGTCATGTTTATCCCTGTCTGCGTATTGAGGATCTGCAACTATATCCCATGGTGATGCTTCAACACCTGCATAGTCGCCGCCTAAATTGTTATATAGAGAGTTATTTTGCAGGACAAAAAAATGTGTTTCCGGGAGCTGGTTGCGTATCCCATATCCCGCAATTCCGGATGCTGATGAGCGGATATTGCTTATTATGTTGTTTCTTACTGTGAGGACATATCCCGAACCATCAGGAGAATGATAATAAGTTTTATCCTGGGCAATACCGTTTCCGTATGCCCCATCAATAACGTTGTTTTCAATAAGCCCATTGAACCCTTCGGACACGATTCCGCCTATCAACTTATTGTTTGAATCAGTTCCAGTATCGTAAATCTGGTTATGATGAATGTGGACATATGCCGAAGAGTTAGAATAGCTTCCCGATCCGAAAACCAGAATTCCTGGCAGTGCGGTATTGTATATTGTGTTAGCATATATCTCAATGTTATCCATTGCAAAGTCAGATCCGTCCTTCTGGATCTCAATACCCGCACCACCGGAACTTTCGGAGGTAATAGTGTTATTATAGAACCTTGCATGGTTTGTATTATATAACCTCAGACCGCTGTTCGTTCTGCAGATAATTATATTGTCATAAGCTTCCACGCCTGAACAGAGAATAGCATACAGGACATCGTGGCCCAGCATGTATGCGTTATTATTACAGAATTTTACATTGGAGCATCTGTCAGCCTTTAAACCGTCCCCATGGTTATTTGTCAGATACATATCACACACGCTTATGTTTTGACAATCGCTCAGGTGAATAAAATTATAGTAGCCGTCTCCGCTGACTACATTTCTGTTTCCTTTCCTGTTCCCGTCAAGAGTAAAACCGCGAATCGTAATGTCGTGGCTGCCAGATTTATTTTCTTTAATCATCGGCTGCGATCTGGCCCAGTTAGCACTGCTGGTAAGCTTTATTGTTGCATTTGAATCTCCTTCAAGGATCGTATTGCTGTCTATCAGAAGAGCACTGTCAACAACATATGTAAACGGCCCTTTGAGATAGACAGTTGTATATTCAGGATTTTCAGCTACAAATTTAAGGGCCTGATTAATCTGCACATGATCATCAATTCCATCACAGTTAAAGTCTCCACTTTCATTTCCATCAACGTACACTACTGGCGCTGCCATGCACAGAGCAACAGGAACGTGTATAAGTACCAGGAAGACTGTAAGTAAAAAAATAATTAACATTCGATTCAACTCTAATCACCCTTAAATTATCTGCAGCTCGAAATTACGTCATATATTTTTCAGTTAAACTATATTAATTCTGAATAAATCAGGAGTTAAACTGAACTCCAGAACATAATTAAAATTTTAAAATTTTATATGATACTTCGTGGACCCATTTTCCATAACGTGAATATGGGCATATCCTGCCTTTTTGAATTCAGGAAGACTCCTGTACAGGGGATAAGCAACCATTCAGGTTCAGCTTTCTTCCCCTCAAAACCTTTATTGTTCAATGTAGTCAAAATCAACATCAATAAGCCTTATTTTTCAGGTTGAAGTGATACAGGATTTCTTCTCATGAATTACTGTTAAAAATTTATATTTCCTCATCGGAAGGTTTTTCGCTTTTTTACTCAATATAACTACATCGAACTTAGTATAAATATTTATTTAGTTAAAGCGCTGTGCCCAAAACGACTGAATAGATGTGGGTATAAAAATTTTCAGCAGATCGCAGGATAAAAAGTGTTAAGATTAATTTCCCAGTTTACATCTTTCACGTGTATTATTTATAAAAAGTAATAATAGATAGGGATAAGATAAACAGAAATGTTTATTGTTCTTTTTCTCTCATCAAACATTCAAATGTTTTAAATTATGAACTCTATGATAAAAACAGAATATGAAAACTATAAAAACAGAATATGAAAACTATAAAAACAGAATATGAAAACCCATATAAAAGTAAGAAAAAAATAGCGAATTAATAGCAGGGCAAGTTAACCCCGCCATCAGGCTGCAATTTATTAAATACCACCTTCTTTTTACGGTTTATTCAATATTGTCTCCTTTTACACAGGAGCACTCCAGACAACCCGATAATACAATAAATCATCTCAAATCCGGGCATACCTGAGTTTTCTTGCTGAGGAACCTCTTTGTTTTCTGCTTTTTCAGACTCTTTTTCAAATTTTGATTCCGTGTTTCCGCTTTGTATGGAATCTTCAGTCTCAGGCTGTATTTCAATTACAATCTTTTTTGCTGTAATTGCAAAGGGCGAAAACCCCGGAGTTTCTGCTGTGTAATAGAGGTATCTGTCATCATTCCTGAGCAGGTTGGTGGGAAGCTCATTCCATTTCTTCTCACTGTACCTGTTAAGGACGATTGAAGACTCATCAATATTTTTTTCCTCAACCCAGGATTTTTTTACTCTGAAGCATACAACCGCATTTTCTATGTTCTCTTCGGTCGCATACCCTCCATTCCCAACCCAGATATTCAGATAATTGTAGACTTCTCCAGCTGGTTTTTCCGGAGTGAGAGTTGATTGATTTTTCAGCATTTCAACAATAGTTGTGGTCTTACCTGCAGTTTTTCTGGCATTAAAACATAAAGAAACAACATCAGTAACGTTCTTCGGGAAATCAAACGTTATACGATTACCATTTGCGATGAAGACCTGGGAGAGCTCTTTTACCTTAATGTTTTTAGCAGGTTCCGGAGAACCGCCTGTGCTGCCGCCTCCTCCACCTCTTCCGCTCTTCTCATCTACAGTTATCTTGATGGTTTTTGAATCTGTACCGTTTTCATTGATAGCTGTCAGTTTAGCAGTGTAAATCCCTGGAGAGAAATATTTATAAACAAAACATGATTCGTTTGAATCCTCAACCCCGTCGTCATTAATGTCCCAGCTTATCGATGTTGCTTCTTTCGAAAGGTCTTTGAAGGTTATTGAAAGGGGAGCATAGCCTCGTGTTGCACTGGCAGTGAAATCTGCTATTGGAAGGCCATTATCTTCAACGTCTTCCCCTTGAAGCACAGTTATAACAGCATTTTTTGAATCCGTGCCGTTGGCATTGCTTACTTTAAGGCTGACAGTATAGCTTCCTGCTGCCAGATATGTATGGACTGGATTTTGATTATCTGATATCTCTCCGTCCCCAAAGTTCCAGTTCCATGAGGACGGGTTCCCGGTACTGGCATCTGTAAACTGGACAGTCAGTGGAGCATTTCCATGTGTCACATTGGATGTAAAGTTAGACGACGGAGGCCTGGGCATCACTATTATGTAATTTACTTTTTGGATACTGTCAGATCCTCTTTCATTTGTCACATTTAACCGGACAGGGTATGTCCCTGCAGCAGAATAAGTATGAACTGGATTCTTAATCGTTGATCTATCTCCGTCTCCGAAATCCCATAACCAGGAAACAGGAAGCCCTAATGATGTGTCTTTGAATGCTACATTCAACGGCTGGTATCCAGTCGTGACATCACTGGTAAAATTAGCAACCGGAACTGACGGTAGAATTACCGTAATAGTCTGAAACATTGAATGAGTGGAAACATCATTTGATACCGTCAGATTAGCCCTATAAGTTCCCGGTTCTGTATATATATGAGTGACATTTGAAGTACTGCTGACAGGTGAACCGTCCCCAAAATCAAGCTGTTCTATGGTCTGGTTGACGCTGTAATCCGTAAAAGTCACACTTTCCCCTGCCAGGATGCTCTCTGCAGAAACCGTGAATCTTGCAGTTACACTGGAAAATCTGGCAGGCCTTACCCAGGATGGGTCACCCAGGTCTCCCATGCAGTAAAATGCTCCTCCATTCCGGCTGGTATAGTTTAAAATTTCATCCAGTCTCGCTGTTGAAGTTTGATATCTGTCAGTAACGTTTGGAGTAATTGTGTGCCCGTATAACACCAGTACATGGCCTGTCCTTATCGCATAATCAATTCCAGCTTTTATAGACTCCAGGCTAACATCCCTGCTTTCATCGATTTCAACCCCATATAGAAGCCGAGAATCATCCCATTTGTAATAAGCCAGTGGCGTCTCAGTTATATTGCCGTTTATAATATTTGGGACTCCAGTTCTGAGCGTCCGGAAATAAGGGGCTAGTATAGAATCACTGGTTGGGTTTCTGTCTGAATAGGGGTATGCAAGAGTATAAACCGGATAACCATAACGGGTAATCTCCACAATGTTCGGGTATATTTCCTGGTCCAGCCATTCTGTAGAAGTATGATTTACTAGAAATAGCCTTGAATTTGTGTGGTTATACCCATGTGCAGCTATTTCCCAGCCAGCAAAATGAAGTGCATCCAGTTCATTTACTAAAGTCTGAGTGGGGATCTCCCTGTTATTTATTTTATTTACATTGATAGTGCAGGTAGCATTATATTTCTGGAATATTGACAGATGTTTGTAACACGTATCAATATGTCCTGTATCGTCCCAGGATAGAGCGATTCCTCCCGGCCGATTGGAGTCTCTTATGTTGTGGATATCTTTCACATATAGATCCAGGATTTCAGAGGGATTCAGTGCTCTGTCGTATTCATAAAACGCGTATACTGTCCCGTCCAACCCATGCTCGGCATCAGGGGACGATCCTATTGTCCAGCTGTTTGTATTGTTGCCTGAACCCAGAACACCTGCCCTGTAGTCCACCCCTTTTCCGCTGGCAATTCCGTTAATGTATAACTGAGCATGAGAGCCATCATATGTTACAATAGCTTCATAATCTTCTTCGAGCTCGACCTGACAGTCGCTGTAACCGACAACGGAATAACCGTCTGCACAAATTTCATACTCAATTCTTGAATTTGTGTGATCAAGACTGATCCTGCATATGTCATTGCCTCTGGAAACTAGATATGTACAGTTAGTTGGACTGCTGGAATTACAACGGAAAAATACTCCAAATGTTATATCAGGATCTGTGAATTCGAGCTCTTTACTCTCAGGAATCACTATTCTGTTCTGTCCGTTAAAATGTCTTGCCTTCTGTCCTGTTGACAGGGTAAAGGTTGTACTTCCATAATTAATACTGTGGTCTCCGTACCCGGAACTGTCAACTATAGCATTTCCGCTGCCTTCACACCAGTTGTAATATACAGGCTGGTTTGTATCCGCATACGCAGTACCGGCGAGACAAATCATAAACACGAGAAATAGTCCATATTTTAAATATGGTTTAAACTTATTAAATTTCATTGGATCAAACCTCTTAATGCGAAAACATGAACCGTTTTTTCTTTACATAGTGATTAAAAACCTCCTTCTTCAGGTTATAATGCAAAAAATCCTCATCTGAGAGACAAGCCAGACCCATCAGTGTATTGTTTTCTAAACAGTGTGTTGTTTTCTAAATCGCGACAGGTATTTTATAAAGTTTAATTAAGATATTTAAATTTTTGAAATTTCTGACTTTATTGAACTTTTTTAATCTGTAGTAGCCCAAAAATATTCTTTTTACCAGAATATTTAATTTCAAAACAAACTCACAGTCTGGTTTGACCGAGGAAATACGTTGCAAACAGGATTAATTTTCACACACTGTTAACTACGACATAGTAATATTTATAATTAAGTTGATTGAGCCCAAAATATACTAAAAGAAAGAATTCAGGAAGAATTACAATATTAAAAATAAAATAAAATAAAATAAAATAAAAAAGAAAAGAAAAGAGAGGACGAAGAAAAAGAAAAGAAATAGTAAAGGAAAAGAAGAACAGGAATAAAAGAGAAAAGAAGGAACAAAGAAAAAGAAGAATAAATATAAAGAAGAATAAATATAAAGAAGAATAAATATAAAGAAGAATAAATATAAAGAAGAATAAATATAAAGAAGAATAAATATAAAGAAAAATAAATTAAAAAGAGTTGAATCAGCATTAACTTAAAGAAACTTGTTTCCTTAAAAAATAAAGCTTTTTAAAAATCCCCGATAATTTGCAGCACGATTTTTCTTAACTTCTCAATTCTGTCGAAATTTATGTATACTATCTGCTGCCATGTCCCGAGTGTCAGCTTTTTTTCAACAAAAGGGACTGTAAGGCTCGGACCGAGCAGGAATGATCTTAAGTGAGAGCCGCCATTAAAATCTCCCCATGTTTTATGGTGATGATAATCTTCATTCAGGGGAATGAGTTTATCAAGGATTTCTGAAATGTCTTTAGAGAGATTCGACTCAAATTCCATTGTACTTATTGCTCCTGTTGACCCGACGCAGAACACCGTAACTGTTCCATTTTTTATCTCTGATTTTTCAATTTCTTCCGATACCGTTCCGGTTATATCAACAATTCCGCAGTCTTCTTTAGCAGTGACTGAAATTTCTCTTGTTTCTACAGGCATAAAAGGATATTAGCAGGGCAGATTAAATATTCTTTCAAATCCCCGTGGAAAGAGTAAATTCATTTTTATGGTTTAAACTCTGAACTTCCTTTTATATTGAATTTATCTGCAGGTTTCCTGCTGCAGTTTTTATTGAAAAAAACATGCCTCTGCCTGATTTTTTGCCTGAGTTATTGATATACTTTGATATTCGGGAGATTACAGAATAAATATTTTATGGCAATTTTTGTACTATTATAAAACGTTTATCAATTTATTTTACAAAAATCTATTTCTGGTAGACATGATAATTAGTAAAATAGATATATCAATAAAACCATAACTTATTAATTAAATTATTCCAGTTCAAAAAATCATACTTAATCATACAGAATTATCGGTCAAAAATTGAAGTGATCATGGTACTTCCTTGCAGAAAGGGACACTATTGCAGTATAATTTGAGATCAATAATTCTAAAAATTTTTGCAAATTTATTATTGTAATTGAAAAAATGTAAAAAATGCATCGCTGGATACAGATTTAAATTTATTTAAAAATTATGTAGAACCATGAATAAATCTTCGTTTAAAAATTAAAGTGTAATTATATTCATATTGAATTTAATTTCATATCGGAAAACCAAAACAAAAAGGGATCCAGGGAGGAAAATATATGATCAGAAAAACAGATGAAGTCGTGTGCCCAAATCCAAAATGTTCATATTATCTTAAAGCTGAGGGAAAAGCCATAATCAAACGTGGAAAATATAAAACAGGGCATCAGAGATATTACTGCAAACATTGTGAGAAATTCTTTATGGATACTATAGGCACGGCTATATATCGCAAACATCTGTCTAAAGAAGAAATAAGAATGATATACCGGCTTTTCCTAGAAAAAAATGGAATCAGAAGCATTGAAAGGATAACAGGACACCACAGAGATACAATAAGCAACCTTCTAAAAGATACTGTCAAAAATGAAAAGACGGAAGACTATCTAATCAACCAGATAGGTCTGACAGCTGAAGAATGTGAGAAATTATGGATATTTCTGGAAAAAAAGAGAAATTCTTCCCGAAACTCCTTAAAACAGAAGGATAATAACTCATAAATAAATTGGACAAGTAAAAGCTGCAGGCTGTATCTATTAATGAGATATACAGATAATCTATAAAGATAATCTATAAAGATAGTCTATAAAGATAGTCTATAAAGATAATCTATAAAGATAATTTAGAAAAATAACTTAGGGAATAATTTAGAAAAATAACTTAGGGAATAATTTAGAAAAATAACTTAGGGAATAATTTAGAAAAATAACTTAGGGAGCAATTTAGAAAAATAATTTAGGGAGTAATTTAAGGAATAATTTTTCATAAAATGTGTATTAATAATATATTTTTTTTATATATTGACCTTTCTGAAGATATTTTTATATTCATTTTCGTATGGATTTGTTTCAGCTCTTTTTCTACAACACTCAAGAAAAATTTCTCAATGTAATAAGTATTTTATACAAGGACAGCTATCAATTATGCAACTTCTGCACTCTGTAAAAATGGCAGATGCCGGATAGTTGGTTATGGGGAGTCGCTGTACACAAAGCAAACTGGTTGCAGATCTATTTCGTAGCTAACAGCATCTCTTTCTGTGATATGACATGAAGGTTTCGGGAATCTGAGTGCACTGGTTACAGGGAGTATTATTCCTGACTGAAATCCTGACTAAACGCCTGGCTGAAGCAAAAAATGTGAAATTCTGGAGTTCAGCCATCTGTATTCAGTCCTTAAAATATGTAAAAAAAGATCAACTGATTATATATTAAATTTTCTTAATGTAATTAAACTGATAAAGGGTCAAAATTTAAAGAGGAGTAGAACTATGAGTAAAAACTCATTTTTGAAAATAATATCCCTGTTTTTAGGGATAATGCTATGCGCGGCAACGATACCGGCTTCATTTGCTCAAATCGAAAATATGGAAAAATCAGCCGCCGGACCTGCCAGCACCACGGGTTCGAATAAAATTGTAATACACGATATAAACCCAGGTTATTTTGACCTGTATCTCCAGCAGGGAGAAAGTAGCAGTTTCACTGTTAGTTTTAAAAACAACGGCAAGAAATCACTTGACATAGAACCGAAAATTGCATCTGTGCCTTACAGCATTGATTTTAACGAAAGCTGGATAAGCATATCCCCGGCAAACGTAACAGTAGAGGCTGGTGCAGAACAGGAGTTTACTGTTGAAGTAAATATTCCGGAGGATGCGGGTACAGGGTATTATGAAACCTACATAGCCTTCACAGACGATGTATATTCCGAAGAGGATTATTATCCACAGTATGTCAATGCAATGTACCTTTCAATTTCGGTTTCTGCCATAACACATGAGATAAATCCCGCTTACTATGACCTGTACCTGCGTCAGGGAGATAATGAAGTCTTCAATGTAAGTTTTAAAAATAATGGTAACAAAGCCCTTGAAATAGAACCAAAAGTTGTGGATGTACCTTACAGCGTTGATTTTAATGAAAGCTGGATAAGCGTATTCCCGGCAAACGTAACAGTAGAAGCTGGTGCAGAACAGGAGTTTACCGTTGAAGTAAATATTCCGGAAGATGAAGAAGGCGGGTACTATGAAGCCTGCATAGCTTTTACCGATGATGTATATTCCGAAGAAGATCCCTACCCGCAATATATCAACTCAATGTATCTTTCCATTTCGGTTCCGGTTTATCCGAAGCTTGAGCTTCAGACAAATTACATTGACGATACTGTTGAGGCCGGAAAAGAATACGAGTATACGGTGAAAATCAAAAATGTTGCAGGTAAAAACATAACCATCGATCCGGAAGTAACCGGCTACAGCTATTCATTTGATGAATTTGGTCTTGACGACGACGAAATAGAAATCACGGCACCCTCAACATTAGAACCTGGAGAAATTGCTGACATGATCATCCGGGTTCCTGTACCGGAAAATGCAACAGGAACTTATGACCGGTATATTGAAATGAAAGTCAATGGAGGCGAGAATGGAGGATATGAGCCACAGCTGGAGCTTTACCTGACAGTTATGCATCAGCCCTCAGTTCCTTATGTTAAAACCTTCAGTACCAAGAATGAAGATCCGATAACAATTGAAGTTTCCACTTATTCATACGGTCCTGATTCATGGCTGCGTAACCCCCCAAGAGATGAAGTCCCATCTTTTGAACTGAGTATGAAATATAATTCAACCCCTGTTGACATGACACTTGTAAAAACAACTATGAATGGCGATGTAAGTATTGGAGGGGATTATTTCCCATCATGGTCAAATAATGAACACGATATCTACCAAAGTTCCGGCAGTTATTACACTGAAACATATGTAGTATCCGGAGCGATCGGAGACTGGGAACTTGAAATCCTTCCGAAAAACGCACAAAATTTTCATTATTCGATAAGTATTGGAGATTCGGAATAAACTCAGAATAAATAATGTAAGTAAACGTTAAAATTGAGATTACAAAAAGCCGGCGGGACCTGATTTTTCTTTCTTCCGGAATCCCGCCCCCAATTTTTTTATTTCCTTTTTTTCATTATTTAAAAGTTGAACAATATTACAGATCTCCTGCCAGCAATTCTATAATATACGGGTCATAAGCTTCCGTTGGACGGCCTGAGACCAGCGCAATATAATAATCTGCAACAATCGAAGCCTGCTGTTCCCGGTTATAATTACAAAAGTGCGGATTTGCACCAAGAATATATCCGTAGCCTTCTGTTGCTCTGGCATAAGACGCCTCAATCATGTATCTTGAGCCTATATGTTCCATCTGTGATACATGAGCCAGTTCATGGATAAGCCATTTCATATGCGAATTCCCGGGAGCAGGTTTAATTCTTTTATTGAAGTTGATGGTGCGAAAAGAGGTTATCCCCATGCCCGAGCATTTATGCCTCTTTGCCCCAAGCCAGGCGATCAGCGAGTTTTCGTCAATGCGTACTTTTCGGTAATTTATACTGTCTCCAAAAACCTTTCTGGCTTCCTGCTCCTCTATCCGGGTTAGCCTTCGGGTATTTGGTTTCATGGTCTGCCACAGAAGGTCCATAAGTTCAGGAAAACTGAAGATGTCCAGGGTTTTTGCCAATATTCTTCCTGCCCACACGGTAGTAAATAGCATAATCTCGCGCATCCCTTTATGAAAATTCTTTCCTTCATTCTCGTCCAGGGTTATTGAACCTTTCAAATCCTCTCACCCATATATTAGTTTATAAACAACGCTTCAGCTCTTCAAGTTTCCTCAAGTTTGAGACTAAAGAGGATTATTGAGATTGAAGGTTACTGAAAACTTCTTTTAACCTGTAATTTATTGAGATTAAAAGCGACTGAATGCTTCTTTTATCCCCATAGGAGTAAGGATGGTATAAACTTCAGGATATAAACTTCAGGATAGTAAAAAGGTGGAAAAAGAAGAGAGCAGGGAAAAGAGAAATAAAGAAAAAATGCAGGAAAAAAGCAGCAAAAGCGGAGAACAGAAAAGATAGAGAACAGCAAAAACGGAGAACAGAAAAGGTAGAGAACAGCAAAAACGGAGAACAGAAAAGGTAGAGTAAGAAAACGCCCGAAAGCCATTGTTCCGACTGTAGCCCCCGATACAGTTGTTCCATAGATACGCTCCCCCAAGCATATCTCCCGGAACAGGAACTGTGGCTTTCGGGCCATTCTTCTACTTACTCATTCATACCAATTACTCACTCGTTCATCCATTCACTCCTGGTTACAAATATAGAATTGACTCTTAATTATTTTAAATTAATTATACCAAAAATTACCCGAAAGCGAATTGTTTTTTCACGTAAAATATTTCAAAACCAGCAATCTGTTATATTACTTCAAAAAAACATACCTTCAAACCTGAACAAACATATCGGGTAATAACGTTATTTAAGAAAGTGATTTTCAGCCAGAAATTTTCGGTTATAGCAGGAATGAAAGGACAAGGGTTTGCTTTCGAATAGTTTTTCCTGAAAAATTCCTCAAAAAACATATGAGGCATGCAGTTGTATAATAAAAGCACGGCAAATTAAAAAAAGTCGAGACCTGATAACCTGTAAAAGGTACGTAAGGCGACTGCAAAATAATTGTAAATATATCGAATAAAAGGGAATATAATTGCGGGGTTAATTATGATATTTGAGCGCATCAAGTCTGAGGGACTGGCTCATCTTTCTTATTTTGTCGGTTCTGGAAATGAAGCCATTGTTATCGATCCCAGGAGAGACTGCCAGATATACTTAGATATTGCCAGAAGAGAGGGCATGAAAATAAAATATATTTTTGAAACGCACAGAAATGAAGACTATGTAATTGGCTCTCTGGAACTGAAGGAGTTGACGGATGCAGAGATCTACCACGGTAAGGGAGTAGATTTTAAATACGGAATTTTTGTCAGCGACGAACAGGAGTTTAATTTCGGGTCTATGAAGCTGACTGCTCTGCATACTCCCGGGCATACCGATGAAAGCATGTCCTATGCGCTCACAGACCCGGACTCAGGAAAAGCGCCTTTAATGGTTTTCACAGGAGATGCCCTTTTCGTAGGTGATGTGGGAAGAACCGACCTTTACGGGCCTGAAGAAATTCCAAGGATGGCAGCAAACCTGTATGAGAGCATTTTTAGTAAGATTCTTCCCCTGGGAGACGGAGTAATACTCTGCCCTGCACACGGTGCGGGTTCTCTCTGTGGAGGAGCCATCTCCAAAAGAGAATACAGTACCCTGGGCCTCGAACGTATTCAGAATCCTGCTCTTCAGAGGACTGATAAAGAAAAGTTCATAAAGTTTAAGCTTGAAGAAAAGCTTGAATTTCCCCCTTATTTTAAAAAAATGGAGCAGTATAACCTTCAGGGCCCTCCTTTGCTGAAAGGGCTTCCAGTTCCGGAGCTGCTTTTTCCGAAAGAGTTCGTAAAAGAGATGGAAAAAGGGGCAATGGTTGTGGACACGCGTATGCCGCATTCTTTCGGAGGAGCGCATATAAAAGGTTCATACGGAATCTGGCTTAAAGGACTGCCTTATTATGCAGGCTGGGTGCTCCCTTACGATAAGCCCATACTTCTCGTACTTGAAGAGAAAGATCAGCTTGAGGCCGCTGTCAGCTATCTGGTCAGAATAGGGTATGACAGTATAGCAGGTTTCCTGAATGGAGGAATTTCATCCTGGTATATGAAAGCCCTGCCTGTAGAAAGCCTGAACCTGATATCTGTCCAGAGCCTGAAAGATAAAATCGAGAAGAATGAGGAAATGGTAATTCTGGACGTAAGGCGGGACGAGGAATGGGAAAAAGGACATATTGAAGGAGCAAGGCACGTATACGTAGGTCATCTGGAAGAGAATCTGGATAAAGTCCCCCGGAATAGTCCGATAATTGTTTACTGCGATTCGTCCAGACGTTCAAATATAGCGGCTTCGATTCTGAAAAAGAACGGATATGACATGGTGTACAATGTACTCGGCAGCATGACTGCATGGAAGAACGCCGGATATAAAGTTGTGAAATGAAAGGATTTTTAATCCGGGTTATATTTTTTAACGCCCCTTTTTTTACCTGGAGCCCTGCAAGATCTGGAGTTTAGAAATCTTTATATCTTCTTTCTATTTTTTATTAGCCATGATTTTGCACGTTCCGAACATTCTTCTTCCAGAGACTAACTGGAAAGAATGGGCAGTAATTGCCTGTGACCAGCACACTCAGGACCTGGACTACTGGAAAAGAGTTGAAGAATTTGTTGGAGATACCCCTTCTGCTCTGAATCTTATTTATCCTGAGATATACCTTCCTTTAGACGAAAAAAGAGTGGATGAAATTCATAAAGCAATGCACAGCTATAGAGATATCCTTATTGACCACGGTCCCTGCTTTATTCTTGTAAAGCGCAATTTTTCCGGCAGGGAAAGGACAGGTCTGGTTGCAGCAGTTGACCTGGAAGAATACGAATACACCGGAACTGACTCTTTTATCCGGCCAACTGAAAAAACAATCAAAGAAAGGCTTCCTGCAAGAGTCAAGATAAGAGAAAATGCAGAACTCGAGCTTACTCACGTCCTTATTCTGTATGATGACCCGGACTTTTCCGTTCTCCCAGGAAACACAGAAGGTCCTGTTTATGAAGGGGATAAGGTCTATGATTTTGACCTGATGGAAGACGGCGGGCATATTAAGGGCTTTAAAATCAGCGACAGAAATGTGCTTGAAGAAATTTCGAAAAAGATTGAATCCCTTGGTATCCTGCTTGCCGGGGACGGGAACCACAGCCTTGCAGCTGCAAAGAGTTTCTGGGAAACAATTAAAAAGACAGTCCCGGACAACCATCCCGCAAGGTACGCACTTGTTGAGCTTGTGAATATCCATGACCCGGGCCTTACCTTTGAGCCGATTCACAGGCTTGTCAGGGGAATAAATCCCGAAAAACTGCTCGAAAGGTTTGATGCAAAGATCGTAGAGTCATCTTTATTCAATTCAGGTACCGAATGTGAGAATAAACCGGAAGGCGGCCATTCAATCGAGTTTGTTACAAAAAACAGACGTGGTTTCCTTATATTTGATAAGCCCAAACATGACCTTGAGGTTGAAACCCTTGATGAAATCATTGACGATTACGCTGTCGAATACGAACATGACCCTGAAGTCGTTGAGAAGCTCGGAAAAGAGCCGGAAAGCATTGGTTTCTTCCTTCCCCCATTAAAAAGAAATGAGTTTTTTGCTCTTATAAAGAAGAAAGGAATCCTTCCACGGAAGTCATTTTCCCTTGGAAAGGAAAACGAGAAAAGGTATTATATTGAGGCCAGAAGAATTATGCAATAATTCTTCCATACCTTTTTCACTAATCCCGGCAGCTCCTAGTGTCGCGTCAATCCTCAATAGTCGGATAAAGACGTGACAATTTTATCCTTGCATCATCTGTTGTAAATTGCCATTTAACCTTTGAATTTTTGTTGTTTCTGTAATTTTGCCATGCCAAAACTTCTTTTCTGACAAACTCGATGTTATCCATTCTCCTTTTTAAACATTGACCTGTAAGTACATTCAGTTCAATCTCTGCCATGTTCAACCAGCTTCCATGTTTTGGCGTGTAGACGAACTCAAATCTGTCCCATAGCGCCTTTGCTTTTGGTGGTGGAAATGTTTCGTAGAGAGATCCAGGTATGTGCGTGTTTAGATTGTCCATTACTAACGTAATTTTATCTGCATTTTCATGTTGAACTTCTATTTCTTCGAGAAAATAAGCCCAATCTCTCTTTGTTTTTCTTTCAGTGATCTTTACCATTCTTTTCCCTGTCAACGGTTCACAGGCAAGGAATATATTGCACATTCCATTTCGCTTGTATTCATAATCGTACTTTTCTGGCTTCCCTGTTGAGCAGGGGATAGGGATCCGGGTTTCTGCAATCAGTTGTTTTGGGGATTCGTCCATACACACAACAGGATTTCGTGGATCAAACGGACGTTTATAAACGTCCAGAACCATTTCCATATTCGCAACAAAACTACTGTTTTGTTCTGGAGGAATTACCCATTGTTTCCTTTGCCAGGGTTTGATTTCGTTTTTTTAAAGTACGGCGTACTGTTTCGTGAGAAATTTCCTCGAAATAACCAAGTTCTACAGCCTTATCGGCTAATAATCTTAACGACCATCTTGCAAAACCTTCAGGGGGTTGACTGCAACTAAGGGCGACTAAATGGGCTTCAAGATCACCATCAACTTTTTTAGTATAAATGCGCTCGCTTTCTTTCCCGTTAAGGGCAACTTCAAGACCTTCTTCAACAAATCTCTTCTTAACACGGTCAATTTTTTTCATACTAATATTCAGGACACGTGAGATTTCTTCATTGGTTGAATGGCTAACATTCAATTCACTTTTATCGCAATTAAGCAAAATCAGAGCATTGAGAATTTGTTGAGAGTTATGTTTTCCCTTTGAAGCAAGTTCACAAAGAGATCTACGTTCATCTCCGGTAAGTGTCACAGTATATTTAATCATGAATGATACTTATGAAGATCATCCAATATAACGCTTAAGACTTCCCATCGGTGACACGATACTAGTTATTTTTCTGATTATCCTGTTGATGTTCTTTATTACCCGCAATTCATTCTATACAGCCATCCTTCCTGTCGTCACCGCCAGAAAAGAAGCAAAGGAGCTGAAAAAAAGAATACTGCATAAAGGTTCTGGCATAGTAAACAAGACTTCTCAGAAAAGAAAATTCAGTTTATGTTTTTGCCTGATCCTGAAATGTAAGGTAAATAACAAACTCCGGCACCTGGGAGAAGGCATTTAATTTTCAAATTCTACTGAATTTAGCTTGAGAAGATTAAAACAAAATCTTTTGGGCGCCGTTCTGTTTTATTTTTATCAATACGGGCGAGAAAGATAGATGAATATTAAATTTATAATAGAATCTTCGAAAATATTATTTTTTTGATAATATAATAAAGCGTATTTTTTCTAACGGAGAAAAAACAGGTCAATTAAATAAAACTAAATGCTAAATTTTTTATTATTCCAGATTTTACATATCATTACCGGAAATTTCAAAAACTACGATACAATAATTAATAATAGTTTATTTGTCCGGGCATCTTCCAGGCAAATGGAATTAAAGGGTTGTAGAAAGATGGCAAGTTATAAACATCCGTGTAAATACTGTGGGAAATTGATCGCTCGTGATTCCAATTTCTGCCCGTTCTGTACCCAGGAAAATCCTCTTGGGCCCATTAGATGCCCGATATGCCGATACCCTCTTGAGGACGGTGCAAAGGCCTGCGGTCACTGCGGCATTTTACTGTGGAAAATATGTGAAAGCTGCGGAAAAGAGACTTTTCTGGGGGACAAATGCAGCTATTGCGGTACTCCGATTATTGTTGTCTGCCCCAACCCCAAATGCAGGGCCGAACAGCCTCCTACAAACAGGAATTGTGTCAAATGCGGTAAACCGCTAAGGTGATAAAAATGGGATCTCGAAAGTCACAGCTCCAGCCTTTTACAAGGAATTATGAAGACAACAGTTCAGAATCAGGTTTCCAGTTTACTTTTTACTGTGATATCTGTCAGGATGGCTACAAAACAAGGTTCATAGAATCCAGGACTTATAAAAAGACGGGCATTTTCGGAATGGTAGGAAAAGCTCTTTCTGCTGGCTCTGACCTTGTAGGCCAGTACGGCGTTGGAAATGCAATTGAAAGAGGTGTGGACATCTTCAATGACCGCAAGCAGGGGATGTCCCCAGAATGGCGTAAAGAGTGGGAAGGCGCTTTTGAAATAGCCCAGAATGAAGCAAAAGAACATTTCCTCAGGTGCCCACGGTGCAAACATTATGTCTGCGAAGCCGACTGGAACGAGCAGGACAATCTCTGTGTGGGATGCGCACCAAGGGAAAATGTTGAGCTGACCGCAATAAGGGCGGAACGTATGGTAGATGAAATGAGGGAAAAAGCTGAAAATACAAGCGTATTCAAAGGGAATATAGAGAGAAGGCAGACTTTATGCCCTGAATGCGGTAAACCATCAGGTGAAGGAAAATTCTGCAATAACTGCGGAGCATCTCTTTCTCTCACAAAATGCCCGAATTGCGGAAATAAAGTGTCCATCGGCACCAGGTTCTGCGGTGAATGCGGAACAAAGTTGAATTAAAAGAATGGAAGAAGGGGCAGGGCTATGTGCAGCCCTATCTCCTTTTTAAAACATCTCATATATTTTGAACTTCATAGATTTATCAGGCCTTTTTTAATTTCCCTTTTTGTTATTCCCCTGAGCAGGATGGCAGGGGCAAATACCAAACCTTCTGAGATTGTTTCTTGATTTTTAGAGCTATTTATAATACTGCTTTTAAACTGTCATTGATACTGCACTTTACAAACTGTTAATGTAATAAAAGATGTGAAGAAACAATCTATTAAAAAGTCACAATAACAAAAACAACTGAATTAAAATGTCAATCTGCTGAATTCAGGATAAAGGACATCTTTTTCCGTAAAACCGAGTTACTTTGACAGTCAAATTATAAATACCTTTAATCTAATAATCAATTTATCAGTTAAATGAAGGTTGGGAGAGTAAAATATGGCGGATCTAATCGGATTAGCAGTTGTATTTTTAATTTTAGCATTAATTGCATATATATTGGGTGCGCGGGGAATTGCCGGTTTTTCTATGACTATCGCAAAATGGCTTGTTATAATCTTTGTTATACTTGCGATAATCTCGCTGATTTTATGACGGTATCCCGCATTACAGTTGTGCTGTAAAGGTGATAATGGCATAAAGCAGTTTTATGTCCATGGATCTTTTTTCACCTTAAAAGATAGAAAAGCCGTCGAGACAGAGTTTTTTGTTATCTGGTGTAATATACGTCATTGATATTGCACCATATTTACTATTTTTCAAGTTTTCTTTCCTTTAAATTCATTGTTTTTTATAGACAAATGTATTTTCATAATCTGAACAGATGAGCTCAGTGCATTCATAATCGTTATTTTATTCTGCGGAGCTCAATGCATTTCTAATTGTTATTTTTTCTGTGATAGGAGACAATATTTATTCGTAACTCATATTTATTCAACACTGTTGATTTTTAATGATTCGGCTGTATAAAGTTGAAATCTGACAACCTTTTAGAGAATACTGTATGGAAAATTTTTGTTCAAGATAAGAAGAATAATAATAATGATAAATCGTGATGTTTTTTTGACTTTATTGCTTTAATCTGCTTTTCAGAAACGAAGTCTTTTTGATCCAACCTCCAAACAAAAAAACAGTAAGAAAAAACGCCTCCTGCTCCCTAAAATCCCTACATGAGGAATAAGTTTAGAGATGTCCGAAAAAGGCAAATCAGAATTCTCGGTTTTGATAGAGTGTTATTGAGGCTTATTTACGGAAATGGTGCCCTAATATGGCTCCAGGGTCTGAGCCCGAATGATGAAATTTACATAAGAATCAGGCCTTCAACAGGACATTCAGAAAAATACATTGTAAATGACTTTTTCTCTTCGGTACCTGTTTAACCCGATAATGATAATCAGGCGTTCGCATAGAAACGTTTAAATACTTAGTTGAGCAGGTACTCCTACTAAAATTTGGGGGAACTTTCAATGAAATTAAATAAGTTGGAGCTTCTCCTATTTTAAGAAAAAAGATCAAGCTTACAAAACGCACGCTATTGCCTGTCAGCAGCTAACAGGCACCCAGGCCGGCTGCTGGTTCTTTGAAGCAATGGCTCGTATCCCTAAACAGCTATTGTGCAAAAAAGGGCAGCAGGTTCAAAACTGGTTTGCTGAAATCCGCGGAAATGGAAAATAAGCTGCCTTTTAAGATGCCGGTGAGCATTACCCGATGCCACCGGTAAAAATACCCAAAACCATCTGGCAGAAAACCTGACAGGGTACTGCCATGCTTATGCTTTGAATCAGTTTCGATTCGAGCCAGAACCCTATTTATCCGAGCAATCGGAGCCCTACCCCGATCCAACGCATGGGGCGCTGCCTGAGAAGATCTACCCAACCCTAATTTCTCGGTACTGCAAGAAGTCCAGCTATCATTGAGTGTTCAGACACTTAATCCCGGAAACTGAATCCAGCGGGAAACCCAGCCCGTGGTTCAATCACATCCTGCCTGGACTCCAGCCCCAGCACAATCGAAGACCTATCTTCATCCAACCCAAAAGGTCGTAAGCGAACCATGTCGATTGTTTATCAGAAACCCCAGTTAGACACTGTCCTGGCTCTCCCTGAAGCAACAGGGCAGGAAATCGAGCAAAGAAACAGAAACGACAATACATTTAAGATTTCCAGCTGTTTTAAGGAATTTGAAACAGCAGACTTTGAAACCCTGAACCCTAAAATGAAATTTTCTATCCATCCCGCTCCCCATTACATTTCATCAAATGCCAGCACCCTATCAGGCAAGATGTGCACGGTTGAAGAATCAGGTTTAGCTCTACTGAAGACTGCAAAGAAAATCTTCCTGGACTTTAATCGGTTAACTGAGAGTTATCCAGTCGTAACTGACAGGGCATCAGAACTCTGTTCCTGCCCTAAAACCCCGGAAAACAGGAATTAAGGCGGGGAGCTTCATGTCAGTTAACGAATCTGTTAACCGGATAGTGGGCGGTTCCGGTGTAATACTTGCAGGGACCTTCCTCGGGATGCTTCTCGACATCCTTATTAAAAAAGTAATGACATCTCACCTCTCGCCAGCCGACTTCGGCACATATTCCCTTGCGCTGACCGTGATATCGATCACAGGTGCTGTCGCAACCCTCGGACTCAATGAGGGGGTCCCGAGATATATTGCGTTCTTCAGGGGCAGGCAGGAGGAACAGAAGGTACATGAGTTAATAATATCAGCAATACTCATGGGCCTGATTGCTGGTTTGCTAGCCATCCTGGTCTCACCTTCACTCTTCGAAAGCCTGGCAGGAAAAGGATTTGATGCACAGGGCCAGATTCTGTCCGTAGTCAAGATCCTTGTCTTTGCTATCCCGTTCACCATACTCCTGAACCTCACAGTAGCAATCTACAGGGGATTCGACCGCACGAATGTTAACATGTACTTCTATAACATCATAAGACCTTTATCCCTGCTCGGATTTGCTTCAGCTGCCGTATACTTCGGAGCGTCCCTTAAAGGAGTAGTATTTGCAGACCTGATTTCAATGGTCTTTACTTTCAGTATAATGTCGGTATACTTTGTAAAGAAGCCGCCGGTAAAGCCCGAATGGAAAATTAAATTCAGCGAGCCCACCAGACAGCTGATAAGGTATTCATTCCCGCTCCTGATAACTGCAACCCTGCTGAACCTCATGAGCTGGATAGACACCATAATGCTCGGTTATTTCAGACCGGCTGAAGTTGTGGGAGTTTACAACGCAGTGTACCCTATTGTTGGGTTCCTGTCCCTTGTAATAGCCTCCATGGGCTATGTGTATGTCCCGGTAGCATCAAAGCTGTGGGGCCTTAACAAAACTCAACCTGTTGGTTCGATATATGCGGTAATGACCAAATGGTGCTTCCTACTTACATTCCCGATCTTTGCACTGATATTCGTGTACCCTGAGTTTCTTATCACTAAACTCTACGGAGCGGAGTATGTAGGCGGTACAACGGCCCTGCGCATCCTTGCCATGGGGTTCATAGCAAACTCATATTTCGGGTTCAACTACCATACCCTACTGGCTTCCGGGGACTCTGACTTCCTGATGAGGTGTTCGGTTGCAAGTGCAGGAATTAACGCAGTTGTTAACTTCATGCTTATACCTGAATACGGCATGATAGGTGCAGCTATAGGAACTGCCGTATCCTATGCATCCATAGAAGTTTCAATGACCTTAAGAGCCTGGAGGAAGCAGAAAATGCACCCCTTCACTTCAATGTACAGAAAACTGACCCTGGTTTGTGTTGTCATGACCGCAACCATGCTGGCTGCAAAAATAATAATTCCACTTTCAGGAGCAGCCTGGGAGTATGCAGTTTTCATCATCGTATACTTTGCAGTCATTCATTACGCAAAGATACTGGACAAAGATGAGATAAGCATGGTAGACGAGATAAGGAAAAACATCAGGCAGAATGTCAGTGTTCATGTCCCTCAGGCAATAAAGACTCTCGTACCATAATTTGTCTGGGATTTAAATAATCGGCAAAAACTCTCTTTGAGAGATGCCGATCCCTTTTTTAATTTAATTAAATTATAAGACTGCAAACATCGATATAAAATTAAAAACCTGAGATTTGTTTTTTCAGTCGTTTCTGTCGAAAAATAGAAAAGATTATATGAAGTGAAGGAGTACAGGTCAGTATTAAATATTTTAAACAATCGCTGGCTTTAAAAAGGAGAAAGTAGAAAAGAGTAGAGACTATGAAAAGAGACAAGTTTTCCGGAACCAGAAAAAATGATAATAAATCCACCCCCTGTACAGGGATTTGTACAGGGATTATGTCTGTACCAAAAATATGCTCTTTTTCAAAACCAATGCAAAAAAGTCCCGTTTCTGAGAGAGGAAAGTCAATACTCACTGATAACAAAATTCCTGAAGCAAAATCCCATAAAAAAGGAAATTATGATAGTGTATCGCGCAAAGCTCCAATATTTTCTTTACCTTCTTTTATAAGGATAAGAGCCACGGATAAGGACGGAAACACTATTGAAGTTACATATTGATTAACTTAATTATTAGAATCAACAAAAATATTTATGAGAACCATAAAAGACCAAACAGCCAGATTAAACCTTTAGGGTTACAAACTTTCTCATTTTATTAAATATCAGACGTTCACTCTGATTTTTAAAGTTATTTAAGGGCTGGATTCGAATCTGGAAGAATAATAAATAAATGATAGCTAGTTCTAAGATTTGAGCCAAAATTTTAAACCAGAATTTTGAAAAAAAGCTCTAGATATTCTGAATAAGAACGCTCAGGTTTTAAGGTGATTATTATTCTGAAGGAAAGAAGTATAACCTCTGAAATATCTCTGAAATATCTCTGAAATATCTCTGAAATATCTCTGAAATATCTCTGAAATATCTCTGAAATATCTCTGAAATATCCTGAAATATTTCTGAAATAACCTGAAATAACCTGAAATAACCTGAAAAATCTCTGAAATATTTCTGAAATATTTCTGGAATCAACTTTTGCGTATATGTTATTTTTCTTCCTGAAACCTTTCTTTCATTTTCAGGGAAAAAGGTCAATGGGCAGTTATAAAAGACATTTAATAAAATGAATCACATCATTGGTTGGGGAAATTATGAAGCCTGGGTATACTTTGGATCTGGTTACCAGAACAGTAAAGGAATGGATGGAGGATGACGCAAAGACTCACAGTGCCGCACTGGCATTTTATTTTGTGTTAAGCCTTCCTGCTCTTATACTATTTTCGATATCATTGGGAAGTATTTTTTTAAAATCAAGCCGTCTTCAGGAAAACATAATCGAGTATCTGCAGGGTTCGGTTGACCAGAGCATCATAGATATGATGTATGCGCTTTTCGAAAACACCCCTGAGGTAAATTTCCTCTCACTCGGAGCGTTAATAGGTTTTTTGCTCCTGCTCTGGTCTGCAAGCAATGTTTTCAGGCAGTTGAAGGACTTCCTTGAGAAAGCCTGGGATATCAAACATGTAGAATCCAGTACCATTAAAGACTTTATAAAAAATGCAATCGTCTCTTTTTTTATAGTTATAGGTATTGGAGGGCTCCTTGTCTTCAGCATACTTATCGAAGGAGTGCTTTATACTGTTTCCAGGCTGTTTCAGGGAGTTTTTCCCTTTTCACCTTCCGTTGCCCAGTATACCGGGTCAGCAGCCAGCTTCCTTATCCTTGTACTTTTTTTTATGCTTGTATACAGGGTACTGCCGGATACAAAACTTGGACTTAAACCTGTGTTTGTAGGGTCGCTAGTGACGGTAATTCTCATAACTATAGGCAAGTATGCAATGAGCCTCTATTTCCTGTACAGCAACCCTGTAAGTGTTTATGGAGCAATCGGGTCAACAGTTGGATTATTTCTCCTGATATATTATTCTTCAATTATGATTACAATTGGTGCTGAGTTTACAAAAGTTTATTCTGAATTATAACAATCCTGTTTTTAACGTTCTCTTTTAATATTGGAAAAAAATTAGGAATTTAATATAGCAAAAACAGATTTCTATTGTCGTTTTCCTTTTTTGTGCGTTTTGAGAAAGCTGTTCTCCTGTTCAGGAAACTAAACTCAAAGAGCAAAGCTCATGCAATTGAAAAACTGATTTTAAACATTATTTGAAACTTATTTTTCACTTAGCAATAATGAATACTTTTGCTACAGAAAATATTATATTATTATTTTTATTTGGAACTTTTATAATACAAAATAATAAACTTTTCTATATTATCCAAAATAAGAATATTTATATTAACTAATAAAACTTAATCTTTAATTAAATTTTTTATACATCCATAATTAGAAATTAAAATACACCTATGACCAGATTTGGAAAAGAATTTGAGGGAAAGTTAAAAAATTTCGTATTAGGGGTAGGATCAGATGGAATTAAACAAAAGAACGGTAATTAGTTGTGGGATTTTTTTCGTTTTACTTTTAATTACCATAGGGAACACATCTGCAGGTTCGGAACAGAACTCTGCTATCTACGAAGACAGGATAGTTTGGCAGGATGACAGCAACGGAAGTTGGGATATTCAAATGTACAATATTTCCACTTCCACTAAAACTCAAATAACCAGTAATGAAGCAGACCAGAAGGGTCCTGCTATTTACGGGGACAGAATAGTCTGGACCGACTGGCGCAATGGAGGAAGCGGATATTCCTGGGATCCCTCTGTAAACTGGGATATCTACATGTATGATATTTCCACTCAACAAGAAATTCAGATAACCACCAGTGAATCAAATCAGAGTGAGCCTGCGATATATAAAGACAAAATAGTATGGCAGGACGACCGCAATGGAAACTTAGATATTTACATGTATGATATCTCCACATCTACGGAAACCCGGCTCACAAACAATTTATCAGATGAAATGTCACCGGATATTTATGAAGATAGAATAGTGTGGAGTGAAGATCAGGTGATCTATATGTATAATATCTCCACTTCCACGAAAACCCAGATTACTCCCTACTGGTGGGGCTGGAACGGAGGGTCTGATGAGTATTATGGAGATATGACCCGGAATCCTCTCATTTACGGAGACAGGATAGTTTATGAGGCTGAAACCGGAACAGGAAACTACCTGATTGAGGTTTATGACCTGTCTAATTCCACCACACAAACCATCGGTTTGATAGATGATGCATATGGTCCTGCAATTTATGGTGACAAGATAGTATGGCTGAACATTCCAGGTGGCACTCCTAAAAGTACCGAAGAAACCGGGGATATTTACATGTACGATTTTTCTACTTCTACGGAAACCCGGATAACCACAAATGATTCAGATCAGTTAGAACCTGCAATTTACGGGGACAGAATAGTATGGACCGATTGGCGAAATGCAGTGAGTTATGATGACGCTTCGGATATCTATATGTACGACCTCTCTAATTCCGAAGAAATCCAGATTACTACAGCTGAGGAAGAACAGCTGACACAGGGTACGGAAACCCGGATCACTACAAATTATTCAGACCAGAAGGGTCCTTCTATTTACGGGGACAGAATAGTCTGGACCGATTGGCGAAATGGAAATGAGCATGACTTTATAAATGGCGATATTTACATGTATGATATCTCCACTTCTACGGAAACTCAGATTACCGACAATAAATCATCTCAGTCCACACCTGCTATCTACGGAGACAGAATAGTGTGGTCTGATTATCGCAATGACAATGGAACTTACATGAATTCTGATATCTACATGTATGATCTCTCAACTCATAAAGAAACACAAATCAGTACCAGTGGATCAGCATACTCGCCTGCTATTTACGAGGACAGGATCGTGTGGCAGGATTGGCGTAATGACAATGGTAGTTATACAAATTTAGATGTTTACATGTATGACCTCTCAACTCACAAAGAAACTCAAATCACTACCAATGGATCAAGGCAGTACGATCCTGCAATCTATGGTGACAGGATAGTATGGTGTGATTCTCGAAATGGAGACGATTATAATCCATTGGATATCTACATGTACGATCTCTCTACTTCCAGGGAAACTCAGATTACCACCAGTGAATCAGTATCCTCGCCTGCTATCTACGGGGACAGGATAGTGTGGAACAGTCAAAAGATAAATGGAAATGGAGATATCTACATGTACGACCTTTCTACTGGCATTGAAACTCGAGTAGTCCCCAGTTCGTCATCATCTTATTCGGCTATATATGAGGACAGGATCGTGTGGGAGGACGCTAAGAAGTATAATGGAAATTCTGATATCTACATGTACAATCTCTCTACTTCTACAAAAACTAAGATTACTGCCAATGAATCAGTACGATGGTGTCATCCCAGTATCTACGGGGATAGAATAGTATGGGAAGATGTACGCAATGGAAACAGAGACATCTACATGTTTACCCTCGCTTCGTCTGAAGTGCCACCTCTCGATGATAATGAGACTGATGAGGGTAATGGATCAGACAATGAAACTGAGGTTCCTGACAATGACTCAGATAATGGAGATGACACAGGATCAGACAATGAAACCGAAGGCGTGGAAACCCAGATAACTACCAGTAACTCAAACCAGTTAAATCCCGATGTCTACAGTGACAGAATAGTGTGGCAGGATGAACGTAATGGAGGAAATTCAGAATATTGGGATCCCACTGGAAACTGGGATATCTACATGTACGATGTTTCTACTTCCACGGAATCCCAGATAACCGCCGGTGAATCATGTCAGATCAATCCTGCTATTTATGGGGAGAAGATCGTGTGGGAGGATGACCGTGATGGGAAATCCAATATCTACATGTATGACCTTTTCACTCAACAGGAAACTCAGATATCAACAAGCGGAACCGCGTACTATCCTGCAATCTATGGGGACAGGATTGTTTGGAAGGATACTCGAGATGAAAAATCCGATATTTACATGTATAATATCTCTACCTCTCAGGAAACTCAGATATCAACAAAAGGAATAGCTTATGGAGGCAAACCTTCCGGTCCTGATATATACAAAGATAAAATCGTGTGGCAGGAACTGGAGGAGTTCGCCGACTTCACCAATCTTGTCCTGTACAACCTTTCCACTCAACAGGAAACTCAGATAACCACCAGTGGATACGGAGGAGTAAGTATTACTGGTTTCTACAGTTTTGCTATCCATGACGATAAGATAGTGATGTGTACTCCTGTTGGAGATGATGCCAGTAATATCATGGCGTATGATATCTCCACTCAGGAAACAGCCGATATTGGTAGTGGAAAGCCATTGAGTCCTGATATTTACGGTGACAGGATAGCGTACGAGGAAGTGTCATGGGAGGGTGACTACGTTGATGACCCATACCACTATTATTATAATATTTACGTATATGACCTTGCCACTGAACAGGGAATTCAGGTCTCCAATAGCGGAACAGCTTATAATCCCGCTATTAACAGTGATAGGATAGTGTGGGAAGATAGGCGCAATGGAAATTCTGATATCTACATGTTTACCCTCGCTTCATCTGAAGTGCCACCTCTCGATGATAATGAGACTGATGAGGGTAATGGGACAGACAATGAAACTGAGGTTCCTGACAATGACTCAGATAATGGAGATGACACAGGATCAGACAATGAAACCGAAGTTCCGGACAATTGTTCTGAATCAACTCCTCTTGATATTATACAGGCTCTCAAGGAATATGTGGAATGTACATATGAATGCCATGAGAAGACCAGAACAGGGCTGGTTTCTCTCCTTGATAAGGCTATGTGCTACTACGAAAAAGGTGAAGATGAAAATGCCATCTGTACGCTTGAGTCTTTCATTCATCTAGCCGAAAAAATGAAGGAATGCAAGAAGATTTCAGCTGATGAAGCAGGTTACATGATAAGGGAAGCACAGAAAATTGTCGACCAGATGGATGAAGGAGATGGAACAGACAATGGCATTGAGGTTTCAGACAATGACTCCGATAGTGAAGCAGGCAATGTAACTGACGAAGTCTGCGCAGAAACAAAACCAGTTTCTAAACCCGAATGTGAAGAAAATAAACCAGTATGTAAACCAGAATGCGAAGAAACTAAACCAGAATGTGAAGAAACTAAACCAGTATGTAAACCAGAATGCGAAGAAACTAAACCAGAATGTGAAGAAACTAAACCAGTATGTAAAGAAACTAAACCGGTATGTAAACCAGCCTGCGAAAAACCAGAAAAAGTAGGTGAAGAACCCAAAAAAGTTTGTAAACCTGCATGCGAAGAAAATAAAGAAGTAAAGAAGACGGTCTGCGAAGAAACTAAGCCGGTATGTGAAAAACAGAAAACATCCTGTGAAGAACAAAAACAGGTTTCTGAACCAGCCTGTAAAGAAACTAATTCAGTCTGCGAAGAAACAAAACCAGTATGCGATGAATCTAAACCAGTTTGTAAACCAGTCTGTAATTACATTGAAGAAGTAAGTGAAGACGCTGGAGAAGTGAGTGAAGATAAAGAAGAAAGCTCGAATACTGAAGAAGAAGTTTCTGAACCTGGAAAGAAAGAAGAAGTCGTGGTTGAAGAAGTTTCCGAACCTGAAAAAGCAATTTCGGAGCCTGTAAGGAAAGAAGAAGTAAGCCTGAATACTGAAAAAGTAAGTGAAGATGAAGAAGTAGGTGAAGATGAAGAAGTAGGTGAAGATGAAGAAGTAGGTGAAGATGAAGAAGTAGGTGAAGATAAAGAAGTAGATGAAGATAAAGAAGTAGATGAAGATAAAGAAGTAAGTGAAGATGAAGAAGTAAATGAGGATATCGATCAGATAGTGACAAATTAAGGCTTAGGATTGAAGTTAACACATTCAGGAAGTGATAACAAAAAACCAGTGACCTCATATTCAATCATCATTTTTTTCTTTTTGCGTTTTTGAGAAAGCCGCTCTCCTTCGTCTAACGGGACAAATTTGGCATGAAAAGAACACTGTCATCCCAAGGCGCAATTCAGGAAGTTAAAACTTAAGGAGCAAAGCTTGCACATTTTAAAAACCTGATTTTAAACACATTTTAGAATTTATTTTCTATTTAGCAATTATGAAAACTTTTGCTTCAAAAAATATTATATTTATCATCATTATTCCGCAATTTCACAATACTAAATAATAAACATTTCTATTTCATTTAAAAGAAGAATATCTATATTCTCTCATAAAATATAACTTTTAATAAAATTCTTTTCATAAGTCGAGAGTTAGAAATTAAAATACAGAGATAACCGAATTCTGGAAAGAATTCCAGAGAAAGTTAAAAAATTTCGTATTAGGGGTAGAATCGATGGAATTAAACAAAAGAACGGTAATTAGTTGTGGGATTTTTTTCGTTTTACTTTTAATTACCATAGGGAATGCGGCTGCAATTCTGGAGGAGGGTACGGGGACCAGGGTCATTAGCAATGAAGCAGATCAAACGTCTCTGGATATCGATGGAGACAGGATTGTATGGGCAGACAACCGGAATGAGGAAGGTCAGACGTATTATTGGATTCCCGATGGAAACTGGGACATATACATGTACGATCTCTCCACTTCCACGGAAACTCAGATAACCAGCAATAACTCAACGCAGTTAAATCCTGTTATCTATGAGGACAGGATGGTGTGGGAGGACAATAGAAATGGAAACTGGGATATCTACATGTACGACCTCTCCACTTCCATGGAAACCCGGATAACCGCCAACGAATCAAATCAGAGTGAGCCTGCTATTTACGAGGATAAAATAGTGTGGCAGGATGAGCGCAACGGGAACCGGGACATTTATATGTACGACCTTTCCACTTCCACGGAAACCCGGATAACCACAAATGAATCAAATCAGAGTGAGCCTGCTATTTACGGGGACAAAATAGTATGGGTGGACGAAGTACCAACAGATGATCCTGAATTTGTACCTTACCCGTATCTATCCGTATACAACGCAATCTGCGTGTACAATCTTTCCACTTCCACAGAAATTCAGCTTTCTCCCGGAGTGAGGATGTGGAACCCCTCAATCTACGGGAGCAAAATTGTATGGGGAGAAGAAGATTCTGTTGGAAATGAACTCATGATTAATATGTATGACCTCTCCACTTCCAAGGGAGCTTTAATAGCCTATGAAAGAACTGGTTCTGCTGATATCTACGAGGACAGAATAGTGTGGACTCAGGATTTGTGGGATTTGAGAGATCATGTTTTCATGTATAATATTTCCACTTCCACTCAAACCGAGTTGACTGCTGAAGGTGTACATGATGAGGGTTCTGGCCTCTACCCTGCTATTTACGGGGACAGGATTGTTTGGGTACCCCCAAGTGGCGGAATCTACATGTTTACCCTTGCTTCTGCCGGATATCCTGTAGACGACAGTAATAAAGAAGCGGGAACTGAAACGCAGATCACCACAAATGGATGGGATCAGGTCAATCCTTCTATCTATGGAGACAGAATAGTTTGGGAGCAGGATTCTATTAATTCTTATGGATATCCTTCAGGAAACGGGGATATCTACATGTACGATCTCTCCACTCACAAAGAAATCCAGGTCACTGATGAAAGTTCAGATGAAGAATCTCCTGCTATTTACGGGGATAGGGTTGTGTGGACAGACAGTTATAGCGTGTGGATGGACAGTATTAATTGGTGGGTAGAAAATGATAGTATTTGCATTTACAATATTTCTACTTCTAATAAAACCAGAATAACCAATAATAGATGTGACTCTCCTGTTATCTACAAGGACAGAATAGTGTGGGAAGATTTTCATATCTACATATATGATAATTCCACTTCCACAAAAACCCAGATAACCTCCCACCTGCATAATAAGGCTTCTCCTGCGATCTATGAGGACATAATAGTATGGGGAGACGATAGAAATGGGAATGATGACATCTATATGTACGATATTTCTACTTTCACAGAAACCCAGATAACCACCAATAGTTCAAATCAAAGGCTTCCTGCAATCTATGAGGACAGAATAGTATGGGAAGACGACAGAAATGGGAACTGGGACATTTACATGTACAGTCTCTCCAATTCAACGGAAATTCAGATAACTACCAATGAATCCAATCAGGGGTTCCCTGCGATCCATGGAGACAGGATTATATGGGTAGATGATCGCAATGGAAGGCGCAATATTTACATGTACAATCTTTCTACTTCAAGGGAAACTCAGATCACTACAAATGGATCGGTGTATGGGCCATTTATGGATGATCTATGGGTCATATATGGAGGAGGACCTTCTATCTATGGGGATAGAATTGTTTGGGAAGATAGGCGCAATGGAAATTCTGATATCTACATGTTTACCCTCGCTTCATCTGAAGTGCCACCTCTCGATGATAATGAGACTGATGAGGGTAATGGGACAGACAATGAAACTGAGGTTCCTGACAATGACTCAGATAATGGAGATGACACAGGATCAGACAATGAAACCGAAGTTCCGGACAATTGTTCTGAATCAACTCCTCTTGATAGTATAAAGGCTCTCAAGGAATATGTGGAATGTACATATGAATGCCATGAGAAGACCAGAACAGGGCTGGTTTCTCTCCTTGATAAGGCGATGTGCTACTACGAAAAAGGTGAAGATGAAAATGCCATCTGTACGCTTGAGTCTTTCATTCATCTAGCCGAAAAAATGAAGGAATGCAAGAAGATTTCAGCTGATGAAGCAGGTTACATGATAGGTGAAGCACAGAAAATTGTCGACCAGATGGATGAAGGAGATGTAACAGACAATGGCATTGAGGTTTCAGACAATGGCTCCGATAGTGAAGCAGACAATGTAACTGAAGAAGTCTGCGAAGAAACAAAACCAGTTTGTAAACCAGAATGTGAAGAAAATAAACCAGTAGAAAAACCAATCTGCGAAAAACCTAAACCAGAATGTAAAGAAAATAAACCTGTTTTTAAAGAAACAAAACCAGTTTGTAAGCCAGTCTGCGAAAAACCCAAAAAAGTATGTGAAGAACCAAAAAAAGTTAGTAAACCGGCATGCGAAGAAAATAAAGAAGTAAAGAAGACGGTCTGCGAAGAAACCAAACCAGTATGTGATGAATCTAAACCAGTATGCGACGAACCTAAACCAGTTTGTAAGCCAGTCTGTAATTACATTGAAGAAGTAAGTGAAGACGCTGGAGAAGTGAGTGAAGATAAAGAAGAAAGCTCGAATACTGAAGAAGAAGTTTCTGAACCTGGAAAGAAAGAAGAAGTCGTGGTTGAAGAAGTTTCCGAACCTGAAAAAGCAATTTCGGAGCCTGTAAGGAAAGAAGAAGTAAGCCTGAATACTGAAAAAGTAAGTGAAGATGAAGAAGTAGGTGAAGATGAAGAAGTAGGTGAAGATAAAGAAGTAGATGAAGATAAAGAAGTAAGTGAAGATGAAGAAGTAAATGAGGATATCGATCAGATAGTGACAAATTAAGGCTTAGGATTGAAGTTAACACATTCAGGAGGTGATAACAAAAAACCAGCGACCTCATATTCAATCATCATTTTTTTCTTTTTTGATCTATTAAGACCAGGTTCCCGGAATCGTACTCCAAAACTGAAGGAGCTTAAGGAAACAATCTCCACATCCTACAGTTTGAAGACCTTTTCAAGCATAGGGAAGATTCATTCCATTATATTGCTAACAATAGAAAATATAGCCTGTTTACCTTTGTATTCAATAAGCTACATATTCAGCTCTACAGGAAAAAGGATGCCATCTTTACGGACAGCCGTAATCTTTACTGTTGCCTTTCCATTTCGATATAGCTCTCTTACCTGCTTTAAAAGTGTAAATAATACTTTTTTAAAAGTGTAAATAATACTTTTTTAAATATCAGGATGCCAGCGCTCCATATGCATTTTATGGGTTTTCAGATAGGCTCCTTTTTTGTAGAAATGGTCATAAAATTCGAGGTCAAGGTGATGGGCCTGAAGATAAGGCATAACAAAAATGCTCGGGACTGTACCTGGAAACTTCCCAAACCGGTCATAGATATGCTGGGCCTGCAGGGCGACACAGTCCCTGAACTCTTCATTATGGGGCACAGCACTGCTCCGGACTGCCCCTGTATCCTTATAGTAGCCAGGAGTGTCAGGGTTGAAAGGTCCTCCTTTTCCAAACTTCCTTTCGGTAAGGGCATCAACCGCATGGCGCATATCCCTGTAGTGAGGAGGAGTATAGCCCTCAAAAACTCCCGGAAGCCCTGTAGGATTGGGAAGCGCCCATCGGTCATCTGTGTCATACCTGAAGCCAAGCCCGGAAACTTCAGGATTTCCGCTTGCTCCAAGGATTGTAAAAGGGTCTACACCATTAAACATCCAGCCACCAAGTCCCATAGCCTGCAGCATGAGCATGCCTGCATAACAGGCAATAGAGAGCTCTGCAGTTGCTTCCGAAAAAGACCACAGTTCAAGAAAACTCAGGGGCAAAGGGTTTTCCGTATCTACAAGCCCGCTGAACTTTTCAAGCCCTTCTATCTCCTCCCCATGGATATCATCAAAGAAACAGACTCCGTTCTGCGTATAGTAACAGATCCCGGCAAGTACATGCTGCGCCAGGTCTGCCACAGGAATGATCAGGGTAGTTCCGGGATGATTTACCACCCATGTGTTATGAGCTTCAACATAGGGCGTTTCAGGAGGGATTTTCAGCCTGCCCTCTGAAATTTTACGGACTCTTGTCCTGTGAGCTTTAATCAGTTCCTCTGCATCAAAAGTCCCGTTTTCCGAGCGTGATGCGAGTTCAGGAGCATCACGTGTTTCAAAGAAATATACTCCATTATCGTCGGTAAAAAAGAGTTCACTTGTATGAAAGCCGGCAGCGGAAGGAAATGTGCGCCCTCCGGCGCTGCAAGCGTAATTTGAAAGAGCGGGTGCATACCTTTCCCCGCGCATTATAAGGTTATGCCAGCCCGTGTTGCCCGCTGCTGCGGACAGGATAGCCATCTGCTCCCATTCTGTGAGAGGCAGAGGGTGATATTTTGATTTGTACTTAAAGTAGCCGTCCGGTATGGAAGCCCCCATAAAAAAACGGCGTGCTCTTCTTCCAAAAAGTGCGTCCATAAGTCTGAAGTCGAAAGCATCTGTAAAACCCGATGGAATGTTTTCCTTACCCACCTTATATTCCCCCTAAAAGAGATGACAAAATCACTTAAAAAGGTATTCTTGTATAATTAAAGATGAAATACTGCTTGTTTTTGGACAAATTATGGTTTTGCAGGTTCTCTTCATACGAGTTATTAAAATGCAATTAAAGAACATTATATCCATAATTTTATATAATATTAATTATTATTATAAACCAGGGCATCTGAAAAACTCTTTTCATACACTCAGCAGTTTTTAAACCCCCACTCCCAAACCACTCCAAACCCTCAGATGCCCATTCCCCCATGTTTCATGCTCCTACAATCTGAATTCAACTTACCAAAAAGATTATCTTTTAAAAAACCTTAATCTGTTGCATGTCTCCTATCCTTTTTCCTATCGTTACAGAAAGGTTGTCTCTTGTTCCTGCGACTGTTAAACTCTATCTTATGGAACTGCATGACCGCCCTGCTTTTGCTTCAAACCTCAATGCGCGTGTCCCTGAGGAGTGGCCACCTGATCAAATAACTCCTGAAGTGATCGAAGAATTCCTGGGACGGATGAGGACAAAAGATAGAAAAATCTGGAGTTTTTACTGGCTTCTGCACCAGAAAAGTCCTGAACTGCCTGTCCTGATAGGCAGCGGAGGATTTCTTGCTCACGAAAATGGAACCCTTGAGATAGGGTATTCCGTCCTTCCCGATTACCAGAATAATGGATATGCAACGGAGGCTGTACGGTCAATGCGGGAATGGGCACTTTCCAGCCTTGGAAATGACTGCATTATAGCCAATACTTATCCACACCTCAAGTCTTCTATCCGCGTTCTGGAAAAAAACGGTTTTTATCTTAAAGGGAACGGGCCAGAAGAAGGGATTATCACTTATGAATTTAGACCCGAAAAAGGAGGCTCCTGATTCTTTTCTGATCCATTTCCAATCCATTTCCAATCCATTTCCAATCCATTTCCAATCCATTTCCAATCCTTCTTTTCTCATCCATCTCTGATCCTTTTCTAATCCTTTTCTAATCCGTATTTAAAGTTTTACAGACATTTTTTGATTTCAAAATATTTAATAAATGTTGAAGTAAATGGCCTGAAGCGAATCATTTCAAATTGAAAGTGCAGAATGGATACCGCTAAATGTAAAAAATAATTTGAGTACTGCGAAAAATGGCTGAGAAATAGCAGCATAAACTTAATTTTATATATTAATGAGTATTATATACTTATTGGGCATCTGAAAAACTTTTTTAGAATACCCGGTTTTCTATCCCCAATCCCACCTCACCGAAAAACAGATGCCCCCCCTTCTAATCTTATTTTTTGGAATACTTTTTTCTCTGTTAAACCCTTTTTGCACGAATTCTGGCTGTTTTTGCAATCCATTACTTACATTGCTTTTAATTTAATATGCAATATTACATCCTGACTCATTACATCCTGACACATTGCATTCCGACATATTGTATCCTGATATATTTTGTAAGAAAACCGAATTTTTAATAAAAGAAAACAGTAATGAGAAGTAAACAGTAATAATAAGTAAACAGTAATAATAAGTAAACAGTAATAATAAGTAAACAGACTGATATATACAAACAAAAAACATGCCCAAAAGTGTGATCAGGATTTTTGGGTAAAAACCTGAAAGGAGATGATAAATTGTCAGAAAACCCATTGCAGGTTATAATGGATAAGGACCCTGAATTCTTCAAGCTTCTGGAAAGCACGCGCGGACTCGCATTTTCTGAAGGCGGGATGCCAATGAAATATAAACTGCTTATTGCAATGTCGCTTGATGCAGCTAATGGTGCCGTTGACGGTGTAAAAGTCCTTGCAATCCAGGCAATGCAGGCAGGAGCTACAAAAGAAGAAGTTCTGGAAGCATTGAGGATAACTCAGTACATTTTCGGAGTTGGAAGCGTTTACACGGCTGCAAGAGCTTTGAATGACGTCCTATGAAAGTTAATTCAAGCATTCTCAGGTAGTTATTACTGCCTGAGATTTCATTTCATAAAACACCTTTCGTTAATGTAGCATCCGATATGAAAGCCATATTAATCCAGCGGATTAATAAGACAGATTTTTATCTGTCAGAGCAAAAGGATTTAGAAGTTAGATTTTATCTGTTAGATCAGCAGGATTTAGAAGTTAGATTTTTTCTCAGGACATAGAAGTAATTTTATAGCCGCGTTTTACCCTCCTGTTTTCTACAGACGGTCTCCGGATAAAACAAAAACGAAAATTTCACTATTTTTATATGTAATTGCGAACATAATATAATTAACAGGGCATCTGAGAAACTTTTTTCTAGACATATCCCAAACTCATATCCACCTAGACTCAATCCCAAATAACAGGTGCCCTGTTTTTCCCTTGAAAACTTAATTGTGTCCGTTAACAAGTATTTTACTTCCGGGATTTTGCATGTTTATCAGCGTTGATGCATTTTTTTCTGTGAACCAGGAAATCAAACTGCGCGCACCCACCCAACCCTGTCGAGGCTTCCTATAATATTGATAGTAATAAAAAATAATAAAAAAGCAGATAAGACCTTTAAATCAAAAAATAAGGATTTATAATATTAACAAAGGTAATTACAGGACAGCCCGTTAATTACAGGGTATTCGTGGCCCTTTGCGCTCCCGTAGTCATAAATGAGAACATTGATTCTGAACTAAAAACCTTTATTCTAGATATATATCTAAAATAGATTATTAAAATAGGAATCTAATTTTAAGACATTATTATGAGAAATGATAATGGCGGAAATGGGGAAAAGCCGTATTCATTTTTCAGCTAAAAACGACTCTGAAATTAGGTGTACTTTGATTGTCTGAGAACTGAAATCCGTCACTATTTACAAACTTTACATGGAGAGAGAAAAAGGAGGCTTCTCCTGAAAAACACATAACGCCGTTTAGCGGCACATATCTCGTCTTTGTCACCTGAACCTGAATAGAAAAGATGCTGGAAAAATACACGGTAGGAAAGGATCAGATTGGAACTTCTGCCTTCTGGCCGGATATCAGATGGCTGTGAACTTCATCCGGGGCTCATTTTCAAAGATAAGGAGAAAAAAAGGAGAAAGAGAGGGGAAAAAGAGGAAAAAGAGAGAAAAAACGGAAAAAGAAACAAAAAGAAGCGGAAAATAGAAGAAAGAGAGGAGAAAGAGAGAAAAAAGCAGAAAGAGAAACAAAAAGAGAGGGAACAAGGGGGGAAAAGAATACTCTACAGAAGGATGCCTGGGAATGGAGACAGGCTTTCAATACTTGGTTTGGGATGCATGAGGCTTCCTGTAAAAGAAGGAAAGATTGACCGTGAGAGGGCAAAGAGCCAGGTGCAGTATTTAATAGATCACGGGGTAAATTATATTGATACAGCATGGACGTATCATCTTGGAGAAAATGAGCCTTTCCTGGGCAGTGTCCTTGCTGATGGATACCGCGAAAAGGTTAAAATTGCAACAAAACTCCCTTCATGGACTGTGAAAAGCAGGGGAGAGATGGACAGGATTTTAAATTCACAGCTTGAAAGGCTCAGAACCGACCATATCGATTACTATCTCCTTCATAACCTTACAGGGGTGTTATGGGACAAAATGAAAGACCTCGGTGTCCTGGACTTTCTTGAAAGGGCAAAGGCTGACGGGCGTATAATTAATGCAGGTTTTTCGTTCCATGACTCGGTTGAGGACTTTAAAACTATTATCGATGCGTATCCCTGGACTTTCTGCCAGATCCAGTACAATTTCCTGGATGAAAAAAACCAGGCAGGGACAGAAGGGCTTGAATATGCAGCTTCAAAGGGGCTGGGAATTATAGTTATGGAACCCCTGAGGGGAGGAAAGCTCACCACTCTGATGCCATCTGAAATAAAAACAATATGGGAAGAGGCAGAAGTAAATCACACGCCTGCAGAATGGGCTTTACGCTGGGTATGGAACCACCCTGAAATTACTGTTGTGCTCTCGGGAATGAATGAAGAGTCTCATATCGAAGAAAACCTGAGAACAGCAGATGAAGCATATCCGGACTCCATGACTGAGAAAGAACTCCAGCTTATAAGCAGGGTTGAACAGAAATACCGAACACTTATGAATACAGGATGTACGGGCTGCAGATACTGTATGCCCTGCACCTCCGGAGTTGATATCCCTACCTGTTTTGAAGTGTACGACAACCTTTACCTTTCGGGAAACGAAAATGAAGGAAAGTTGATGTATGCGGCAAAAGCAGGCGGAATAATAAGAGGTGATATTCCCGGATACGCTTCACGATGTATACAGTGTAAGGAGTGCCTTGAAAAATGTCCGCAGCACCTGAATATACCAGAACTGCTTAAAGTTGTTGCAGACAAATTTGAGGGACCTGATCTGGAAACGTGGAAAGCTGCTGCAAAACAGACTTTCAGAGTAGAGTGAAGGTTAAAAAGGATTACTTATTTAAAGACCAGGGAAAGATTAAGATCCAGACTCATTTAAAAATTAGAAGCCTTTTAAAAGCAGAGAAACAACTTAAAACGGTAAGGTGCCGGAAATGCTGTACAGAAAAATGCCAGGAAACGGAGACGAACTTTCAATACTCGGATTCGGATGCATGCGTCTCCCTCTCAAAGAAGGGAAAATAAATGAAGAAAAAGCCAGACAGCAGCTCCGGGATGCAATCGATCACGGGGTAAACTATATTGATACAGCCTGGCCTTACCATATGGGAGAAAGCGAGCCTTTCCTGGGCAGTGTCCTTGCTGATGGATACCGCGAAAAGGTTAAAATTGCAACAAAACTGCCCTCATGGTCCGTTAAAGGCAGGGAAGACATGGACAGGTTCCTCAATGCCCAGCTTGAAAGGCTCAATACGGACTATATAGACTATTACCTTGTCCACGGGCTTGTGGGAGCACTGTGGGATAAGATGGAAAAGCTTGACATTCTCAGTTTTCTTGACAGGGCAAAAGCTGATGGACGCATAATCAATGCGGGCTTTTCTTTCCATGGATCAATTAAAGATTTCAAGAGGATCGTGGATTCCTATCCCTGGACTTTCTGCCAGATCCAGTACAATTTCCTGGATGAAAAGAACCAGGCAGGGACAGAAGGGCTTGAATATGCAGCTTCAAAAGGGCTGGGAGTTATAATTATGGAACCCCTGAGGGGAGGCAAGCTGACAGATCCTGTGCCTTCTGAAATCCAGGACATCTGGAATGAAGCAGAGATAAAACGCACGCCTGCAGAATGGGCTCTCCGCTGGATATGGAACCGCCCTGAAGTTACTGTCGTGCTCTCAGGAATGAATGAAGAGGCACACATAGGAGAAAACCTGAAAATAGCAGGTGAAGCTTATCCGCACTCGCTGAAAGAATCTGAACTGCAGCTTGTTAAAAAAGTGGAGCAGAAATACCGCAAGCTTATGAAAACAGGATGTACAGGCTGCAGATACTGTATCCCCTGCCCTTCAGGGGTAGATATTCCAGGCTGTTTTGAGATCTACGATAATTATTATCTCTCAGGAAACGAGAAAGAAGCAAAACTCATGTATGCGGCAAAACCCGGAGGAATAATAAGAGGTGATGTTCCGGGATATGCCTCACAGTGTGTGCAATGCGGGCAGTGTGTAGAAAAATGTCCGCAACAGCTGGATATACCTTCTTTCCTTGAAGCCGTTAAAGAAGAATTTGAAGGTAAAAATTTTAAAGGGTGGAAAGTTATCGCAAAAAAGTCTTTTGGAAAAGAGTAAAAACAGCCATCTACCAGCTCTTTGTTTATCTTTTTTATCCGATGGCTTTCTTCATGACCCGAATCGTTCAGGCTGTTTTTGACACTGGTCCTTAACTGACATGCTAATCTCCTGAAGCTTATCAATGCCAGATTCACAGACATAGAAGCAGAAACTACTGTAAGGAATACAGGTATAGGGATGTCAAAGAGGAAACCAGGAAGGTCTTTCAGCCTTTTACACAGCTTGAAAACCCCGAATATAGGGATCAGACAGGGGCAGGACCCGGGATTTCTCCTGTCAAGAAGTTTGTGGAAATGCATGCAGGCAGAATCCGGGTTGAGAGCGAGCCTGGCAGGGGAAGCAGGTTTATTTTCACCATCCCGCTTAACCTGAGCAACTGACTCCCTGCATGGTCCTGCCCCTGAAATAATCCTGCCGTAAAGATAATATCTATTTTAAAAGGTTCAGGACATTTTGCCTATATAAAACGCTTTTCCGAGATTTCTACCAATACTGTAGTAGCTTTTATTTCCTGTCCCGTATATAACAGGTTTTATTCTTTCGATATCAGGATTCCCGTTTTCGTCAAGTACATATTCTTCTGCCTTTATGTCCATGATCTCTCCTACAAACATGGTGTGAAGCCCAACTTCAAGGCTGTGGAGAAGTTTGCACTCAAGTACTACCGGAAATTCTCCTACATACGGGGCTGGAACAAGCTCGCTCCTTACCGGCGTCAGAGAGGCGCACTCAAACTTATTTTCATCCTTCCCGCTTGCAATGCCGAAATAATCAGCCTCCCTCACAAAAACTTCAGATGGAATGCTTACAGTGAACGCCTTATTCTCAACAATGCCGGCATAACTGTAGGTAGCTTTTCTTAAAGAGACGCTGATGCACGGAGGGTTCGAACAGCAGATCCCTGCCCAAGCTACAGTCATAGCATTGGGTTTTCCATTCATGTCATAGGTACCGACAACCCATGCAGGGGTCGGAAAAGCAAGTGGTTTTGCTCCGATCGATTGTTTCATGGTTAAAGCCTCTATTTGAGAATACAGAATGCTTTCGTGAAATAACTTTACAGGACTTTATTACTGCCTTTATCTTTTTATTTTTACCTGAATTTTTTACTCCGGATTTCGGGGAAATTTAAAAACTCCGGTTATCCAGGTTAAGTTTCCATTAAGATAGTTTTCAATAAGATATGGTGCCTTTTCAATTAATCTCCGGGATTATTTGTTAGAGATATTATGTAATGAAACGCATGTCAATTAGAATTTATTATAGAAATTATATGGTTGCCGTTATATATTATGTGAGATATAGGATAAATACCGAAGTATTGGAATAATTGCTCTTCTATCCGGAGGATGATTAAAAGGGGATTCTTCGGTCAGGAAAATTCGGGGGTATAAAATGTTAAGCAAATACGGTAAGCTGTTGCTGGGCGCGTATATCCTGAAAAAGTTCATTTCTGAAGACTCTAACCAGGTTTCCGAGCAAAAAACGAATGGAATAATGAGCAGGTGCGGGAAGTTGATTCTGGCCACCTATCTGGTAAACTGGCTAAAGTCAGGAAAGCACTACGGAACCAGAGAGCATGAAGAGAGCACTGGAGGATTGCTGCATAAACATGGAAAGTTAATGCTTACTACTTATGCTGTAAAAAAGCTAAAACCAAAAAAATCAGAGAAGGAGGCAGAAAAACCTGATCTGGGTATGAAATCGCCTGTTCATGGCAGCTTGTCTTTACTGCACAGAGCGAAAAAATACGGGAAATGGGCACTTGGAGTATACCTCCTTAGAAAGTTTAAACATCCAGAGCCAGCAGCTAAGATTAAAGAAGTAGTTGATAAAGAAGCACATGAAGAAGGTAAGGGACCATCCATGATCACATTCAACAGAATAGTAGTAGGCGTACTTGCCGGTGTTACTGCTATAGTGGGCGCACTTGCAGGTGTTACTGCTATATATGCGATTAAAAAATACAGGGCCAAACACTGCGGACACAAATCTGGTGTGGAATAAATACTCCGGGGGCCCGGAAATGAGAAGAAACTGGTATAAAGTACTGGTGTATGCCTTTGCAGGGACCGCACTTTTTTGTATAGTTAAAAAGTACGTGCATGACAGGTCTTTCTATCCCGCGTTGAAAACTATTCCAGTACCTTTCAAACGCGGGCCCGCACCTCCTGCAGTAAAAGCAATTTATCCTGACAGGCAGACTTTTGCTTACAGGCGTGACTCTCCTATCTGGATTGAGTTTGACATGCCTATGAATAACGCAACAATTACGAATGACACCGTAATAGTAAAAAGTTCCGCATCAGAAAAACCTGTGGACGGGATTCTGGACGCAGGGTCGAGAATGCTGATGTTCCGTCCCTATAACGAATATCCTATGGATGAAAACGGAGCCGAGATAACAATAACTCTGCTTGGCAGTGAAACAGGATCAGGGTTTATAATGGATGAGAGGGGAATTGCTCTGGACGGCAATAAAGATGGGAAAGCCGGAGGAGACTTTGTATATACTTACAGGATCGTGAGATAAAATAAGATGAAACATCACACCCGTTAAATCATCCCTGATTTCTGAAAAACGGTTCAATTCCCCCCGCATTTATTCATTCTTTTTTACCTTAAATTTTTCTTGAATCAAGATTTACTGCTTATCCTTTATCATTATTTGTTTTATATGTTTATTCTTTATCTTCATGTATTTTTTATGCTTATCCGTTATCTTCATGTATTTTTTATATTTATCCTTTTATCTTCATTCATTTTTTATGCTTATCCTTATATTCTCTATTTATCGACCGGTATTTTTTCAAGCCTTTGTTCTCTATTTATCACTCTCTTTATTTCATATTTTTTTATTTTTCATCCATCACTCTCTATTATTCATATCTTTTTATCCTCTCTTTTACTTGTCATTTCCGTCCAATACCTTCTATAGAGAACCTTTTTATTGATCCAGCACAGATGCATTACCGGTTATACACTGGCACCAAATATTAATCTTAAAAGCGACTTAATACCAATCTAAATATTCGCCGGAGCAATTATGATCACAAAACAGCAGGTTCTTGAATTTCTGAAAGATTACGACTTGGATAACATTACCATTGCAACAATCTGTTCTCACTCAAGCCTCCAGATCTTTGACGGGGCGAGAAAAGAAGGTTTCAGGACTCTCGGGATCTGCGTTGGCAAACCTCCCAAATTCTATGATGCGTTTCCCAGGGCAAAACCTGATGAATACCTTGTTCTCGAGAATTACGAAGACCTGATTAACAGGGCTGAGGAACTCAGAAAGAAAAATACTATCATAATCCCCCATAGTTCACTTATTTATTATTTTGGCAGGGAAAATTTCACCGGAATGGAAGTACCCACTTTCGGAAACAGGACTTCAATAGAATGGGAATCTGACAGGGATAAAGAAAGCAGGTGGTTCCTTGGAGCAGGCATTCACATGCCCAAAAAAATAGATGATCCTCATGATATCAAAGGGCCTGTAATGGTTGAGTATGAAGGAGCAAAAGGAGGAAAAGGCTTCTTTGTTGCAAAGAATTACAAGGAATTCAGTGAGCTTGTAGACCACACTCAAAAGTATACAATTCATGAATACATCAACGGGACCCGCTACGACCTCCATTATTTCTATTCCCCGATCCGGAACGACGGATATACCCTGAGCAAAGGCAGCCTTGAGCTCCTGAGCATGGACCGCAGGGTAGAATCCAACGCAGATGAGATTTTCAGGCTCGGCTCCCCGAGAGAACTTATAGAGTCAGGAATCTGCCCGACATATGTACTTACAGGAAATGTTCCCCTCGTTGCAAGAGAATCAATTCTGTCGCGCATCTTTTCCCTTGGAGAACAGGTAGTCGAAGAGTCTCTTGCCCTTTTCGGAGGGATTACAGGAGCGTTCTGTATCGAAGCAGTTATTACGGACTCGCTTGATATCAAAGTCTTCGAACTTTCAAGCAGGATCGTGTCAGGAACAAACCTTTACATTTCAGGTTCCCCTTACTCTGACCTCATGCAGAAACGCCTTTCCACAGGACGGAGAATAGCCCTGGAAATTAAAGAGGCAGCAAAGTCAAACCAGCTGGATAAAATACTGTCATAAAAATTAAAAATCAATTAAAACGACACAATTTCATAATTTAGTGATTTCTCATTTTTTTCTTCCTTAAATCTTCACTTTTCTCTGCTAACTGCCCAAATAAACTGTAATATTCCTTGAGAAACAATTTCTTTGGCATGAATGCCAAAGAATTCTTTTATTCCTTTAACTTTTCACTTTATTTTTTGCCTAAAATCGATACGCTCCGCTACATAATCCTTAACTCCTCTCTCAAACTAGATTACTAAAGCTTAAATGGATTAAATAATCTGAACAATTCCAGAAATGACTTTTGTGGTTTCTTGAGCAAATTTAATCTTCTCATTTGAGTAAGTTTAATCTGGTTCCCAATTCCTTTATCAGTCCTGAACTGCTTCTTGTTATCAGTTTTTAGACTTTTAGAATAATAGCTTTCTATAGGGTTATTTGTCGCTGGCGCTCCTGGAAGATAATGGAACAAAGTAAGATTTAACCAGTGTTTATTGATCATCCATAATCGTTTTTGAATCGTTTGATCGTATGTTCTTATATTTTCCATTAATTTATCGAAGTTATCTCTTGCTTTTTCAAGACTATTAAGTGGAAGATTTTCCTTTTTTCGTCTTCTTTCAAGCTTTAATTTACGTCTAAATTGGTTAAATTCCTTTTTTGCTTTTTTACTCCATTCTTGATGTTTTTCTTCATTATTAATTACGTTGAGTTCTTCAGATTGAAGTTCTTCCAAAAATTTAATTTCATTCTCTCGATTGTAAAATATATTCAATAACCTGTACTTCAATAGTTCCTGTTCAATCGTTGTATTCTTTGGGAAATCACTAACTATAAGCTTGTTTAAGTGCATCAAACAATATTGATGAACTAACTTATCTCCAAAAATTTCCTTTAATATATCAGGATATCTCTTATCAAAATCCGTAACGATAAATACAGGTTCTGATGCATCAAGATTTTTCCGTAGAAATTCCTTGATTGTTTCTGGACTCTTATCATCAAAAAGGTCATCTGCTATTGTTGTTTGAGTTTTTGCGTCCAGTAAGGTTAAACGGTATTTCTGACATCGTCCTTCTTTTGGATGCTGTTCGTCATAATGCACCATATGTATATTTTCTGAATATGGAACAGTTTCCTTTTCCATTCCATTGTAGAATGCTCTTAAGACAGTGCTTTTTGATCTTGGAAAAATGAAACCCATTACATCAGAAATTCCATCGTATGAAACGTTATGGTATCTGAGTAACTTGAAGAAATTATTGAATGAATCAAAAAGTAAAGTCTTCAAATCTTCCCAAAAACTATGATCTTCTTCGTGTGTACTACCACAATTTGAGCATTTATATCGACCAATGATGATTTCTCCAAGACCTTGTTTGGTATGGGGATTATAGCCATTATGAACCATTGGAGTACTACAAATAGAACAGATTGGAGGAATTTTTCTACGAAAAATTCCTCGTGTAGTATATTCATAATCGTTTCCAAAACAACCAAAAACGTCTAAAAGAGCAGGGAGCTCCGAAAAGTTATTAAGAGTAAGGTTTATAGTTACCATTGTTTGTGCCGTAACATCATTACATAATTATAGAATTATAATTTTGTGTAGTGATGTTATACTTACTTTTATCACTAGATTTTGGAACTGAGTCATTAAAACGTTTTTATTATTTTTCAGGCCTGAAGTTTTCAGGTCTGCCATACCCTCCACCACCCGGCGTCTCAATCACAAACACGTCCTCGCTTTTCAGCTTTAACTCCGCCTTTCCTCCAGCTTCGATAACCCTGCCATCCCTGCGGATAAGAGTATTCTTTCCGCATTTTCCGGGCATACCGCCTTTGAGCCCGAAAGGAGGGAATTTCCTGTGGCTTGAAAGGATAGCTGCATCCATATCTTTCAAAAACCTGAACTTTCTGACAACTCCGTTCCCACCCCTGAATTCGCCTTCTCCTCCGCTCCCCTGCCGGATGGAAAACTCTTCGAGCAAAACCGGAAACCGCGTTTCAAGGACCTCAGGGTCTGTTATTCTGGAATTGGTCATATGGGTATGGACAGCATCAGTTCCTGAAAAACCCGGACCGGCTCCGGAACCTCCGCATATAGTCTCATAGTACTGGAAATCAGCATTACCGAAGGTGAAATTGTTCATAGTGCCCTGGGAAGCTGCAAGGCTTCCGAGAGCTCCGAAAATAGCGTCAACAATGTACTGCGAAGTCTCAACATTTCCGGCAACAACGGATGCTGGAGGCTCAGGCTTCAGCATGGAACCTTCAGGAATTATAATTTCAAGCGGCCTTAAACAGCCTGCATTCAGAGGGATATCACTTTTCACAAGAGTCCTGAACGCATAGAGGACAGCAGCCAGGCAGACAGAGGCAGGAGCATTGAAATTACTCGGGAGCTGAGAAGATGTCCCGGAAAAATCGATCTTTGCATTCCGGTTTTCACGGTCGATTTTAACCTTCACTTTAATTGCGTTTCCGTCATCAAGAGGATACGTAAATTCCCCGTCCTCAAGCCTGTCAATAACCCTTCTGACAGCTTCTTCCGCATTGTCCTGAACATGGCCCATATAGGCCTCCACAGTCTCAAGGGAAAATTCCTCTACCATCCTGTGCAGTTCCTGAAGCCCTTTTTCATTTGCAGCTACCTGTGCCCTTATGTCAGCAACGTTCTGGTCAGGGTTCCTTGCAGGATATTTGCCCGAACCGAGCCATAACCTTAATTTTTCTTCGAGAAACCTTCCCTGTTCAACTATTTTCATGCCTTCGCTGAGCACACCTTCTTCTTCGATTGTCCTGCTGTCAGGAGGCATGGAACCCGGAGTAACTCCTCCTACATCAGCATGGTGACCCCGGGAAGCAAGGTAAAAAAGAATCTCTCCTAAATTGCCTGACATGGGAGTAACAACCGTGAGGTCAGGCAGATGGGTCCCTCCATGATAGGGAGAATTGATGAGGTACACGTCTCCTGCAGTCATTTCCACAGAGCGCGCCCGGATAAGATACTTCACGCACTCGCCCATGGAACCCAGGTGCACAGGGATGTGGGGGGCATTTGCTATCAGGTTTCCTTTGCCGTCAAAAATCGCACAGGAAAAATCCAGCCTCTCCTTTATGTTCACGGAATGAGCCGTGTTCTGCAGGGTGTAGCCCATCTGTTCTGCTACGGACATAAACCTGTTATTGAAAATCTCAAGCATCACAGGGTCAGCCTCTGTCCCTATAGCTGTTCTGGCAGGAAGCGGAATTCTACGGGTAAGAAGAAGGTGGTTTCGAGCGGTGATTTCACCCTGCCAGCCAGGTTCGATTATAATGGTAGTGTTTTTTTCGGTAAGAATTGCAGGTCCGTTTATGCAGGCTCCGGGTTTGAGAGTTTCCATATCAAAAACCGGGGTTCCATACAACCCTCCGTAGCTGTACATCCGAACCCTGGAGACAGGCGAAGGTACTGTATTTTTGTCAGGTTCAAGCAGGGGGTCAGAGGCTCTCTCGGTTACCCCGACAATTTCTACAGATGCAGCTTCTACAACAATGGGCTTATCTTCCATTATAAATCCGAAGCGTTTTTTATGGGCTTCCTCAAAGCCAGACCTGAGAGATTCGGCGCTGTCTGCAAAGTCCACAGAGAGCTGGGTGTCCGAACCTGCATATCGCATATGTGCCCTGTAAATCACATTTATGCAGTCCTCATGAACCCCCTGTTCAAGCATGGAAAACCTACCTTCACTTTCAAGCCCTGAAAAAACAGATTTTAATTCATCTACCAGCTCTTTAGACAGTTCAGCCCCGATATACTGTTCTTTTATCAGTCTCTGGTCTGCAAGCCCCATACCGTATGCAGAAAGGACTCCTGCATAGGGATGAATGAAAATACTTTTGATCCCGAGAGCATCTGCCACCCTGCACGCATGCTGAGCTCCAGCTCCCCCAAAGCAGCAGAGTGTGTATTCTTTTACATTATACCCCCGCTGAACCGAGATTTTCTTGATTGCGTTTGCCATATTCTCGACTGCTACGGAAAGAAAACCTTCTGCTGCCTGTTCAGGGCTCAGGGTATTCCCGTTTGCAGAAACTGTTTCAGCAAGCTCTTCAAATTTTCTGCGCACAATTTCGGAATCCAGAGGCTGGTTTGCCTCTGAGCCAAAAATCCTGGGAAAAAAATCGGGCTGCAGTTTTCCAAGCATAAGGTTGCAGTCCGTGACCGTAAGAGGACCGCCTTTCCTGTAACAGGCTGGGCCCGGGTCCGAGCCTGCAGAATCAGGTCCTACCCTGAACCTTCCCCCTTCGTAGTGGAGAATCGAGCCCCCGCCTGCTGCAACCGTATGAATTCTCATCATGGGAGAGCGAAGGCGCACACCTGCAACCTCTGTTTCGAGGCTGCGTTCGTATTCCCCGCTGTACTGGGCTACATCGGTAGATGTTCCTCCCATGTCAAAGGTAATTATCTTTTTTGCCCCCGCCATTTCCGATGTTGCAACTGCCCCAACTATTCCCCCGGCAGGTCCCGAAAGTATGCAGTCTTTACCCTGAAAAATTCCCGAGTCTATAAGCCCGCCGCTTGACTGCATGAACATGAGTTTTGGACCATTTACAGCACTGTATTTCATTTCACTAACTTCTTCAGGGTTGCCGAGAGTTTTCCTTTCTTCCTTTCTTCCTCTTTCTTCCTTTCTTCCTCTTTCTTCCTTTCTTCCTCTTTCTTCCTTTCTTCCTTTTTCTTGCAGGCTATCTTCTAACATATCAACATACCTGCGCAGCACCGGAGAGAGATAAGCATCAACAACTGCTGTTTCCCCTCTGCTCACGAATTTTATTAGCGGGCTTGCCTGATGGGACAGGGATATCTGTGTAAAACCGATTTCTGTGGCAAGCCTGCCGAGCATAAGCTCATGTTCCGGATACCGGTAGGAATGCATAAGGATGACCGCAGCAGAACGGATGCCGGCTTTATAAACTTCTTCAAGCTCTTTTTTAGCACTCTCAAGGTCCAGGGGCACAATCTCTTCCCCGTCTGCGCTATACCTGCCGGAAACTTCGATAACCCTCTCATAAAGCTGGTCAGGAAGTTCGATTTTCTGCGCAAAAATGTCCGGACGGTTCTGGTACCCTATTCTGAGAGCATCTCCAAACCCCCGGGTTATAACAAGAACAGTGCGCTCTCCTTTTCTTTCAAGAAGAGCATTCGTGCCCACGGTTGTGCCCATTTTTATGGCTTCAACTTCTTCCGAAGGAAAAGGGGCGTTTTGAGGCAGCCTAAGGATCTGGCGGATCCCGTGCATGGCTGCGTCTTCGTAATGAGAAGGGTCTTCGGAAAGGAGCTTGTGTGTGATCAGTTTTCCATCAGGGCTGCGGGCTACGATATCTGTGAATGTGCCTCCGCGGTCTATCCAGAACTGCCATCGGGCTTTGGGGGACATGAAGGGAATAACTGTAGAGGTGGTATTAATTATTAATCGGAATTTTTGAGGTTCGGGCTTGATTTCCGTAGAAGGTCGAACTTATTTTCAAAAAGAATATAAAGAGAATAAATCTTGATCGTGAGATTCAAATAAAAATAAAAAGCTTTTGGAGTTAAAGTGTGATGAAAAAGTAAGAAAATTGAAAATTTCTCTGATAAATCAGGTGTGAAAAAAGGATTTTGAAGGGATATTTAAAATCTGTCGGCGTAAGACAAATTTTGAGATAAAACATCCTTTTGCTATCAGCAAAAAAGATATTAACGATCTCTCGCGGACCCTTCTTTGCTGATAAAAAAAGGATTTTATTATTTAAAGGATTTTATTATTTAACCAAATCGTAAGCCCATTCGATCCATTCACAGAGGCATTCTAAATCCTCTTTCTCAATGGTAGCACCGCACCAGATACGCAAGCCTGAAGGGGCATCCCGGTAAGAACCGATGTCATAAGCAACTTTTTCATTCTCAAGCATTTTAATCAGTTCTTTAAGCTTTTCTTCGGATAAATCAACTTTAAAGCAGACACTGGTGCTGGACCTTATCTCTTTTGTTTCCGCTAAGAAATGGATCCAGTTATTTTTAGCAACAAACGCCTCAAAGACCGCCAGGTTTTCGTTTGTCCGCTGGATAAGTTGTTTAAGCCCTCCTACAGACTCTGCCCATTTTAATGTTGCCAGCCAATCTTCATTAGCCAGCATGGAGGGAGTGTTAATAGTAGAGCCTTCAAAAATCTCCTTATTCAGTTTACCACCTTTGGTCAGCCGGAAAATCTTGGGCAGTGGCCAGGCAGGAGTATAACTTTCTAAACGCTGAACAGCCCGCGGAGATAAAATAAGCATCCCGTGCGCACCTTCCCCACCTAAAACCTTCTGCCATGAGAAGGTAAGGACATCCAGTTTATGGTAGGGTATATCCATAGCAAATACAGCAGAGGTGGCATCGCAAAGCGTGAGCCCTTCTCGGGAATCAGGAATCCAGTCGCCATTGGGTACTTTGACTCCGCTTGTAGTCCCATTCCAGACAAAGACGACATCATTCTTGAAATCGACATTCTCTAAATCCGGTAATTTTCCGTACTCTGCCTCAAAAACTCGGGTATCTTTTAATTTTAACTGCTTGGTGATGTCGGTTGCCCATTCTTTACTGAAAGATTCCCAAACCAGAACATCAACCCCGCGGCACCCCAGCATAGACCACAAGCACATTTCAAAAGCGCCTGTATCGGAGGCCGGTACAATACCTACCAGATAATCAGAAGGAAGTCCAAGCATATCTCTTGTTCTTTTAATTGCTTCGGCCAATTTTTCCTTGCCGGGTTTGCTCCGATGTGACCGGCCAAAAGGTGCATCATTCAGCTCTTCAATAGAATAACCTGGATGTTTGGCACAGGGCCCTGAAGAAAAACAGGGATTTTTAGGAACTCTTGTTGGTTTCATTTTGTCTTATCCTTTTTGGTACTGCTATGTCTTCAGGGGATAAAAAATTTTCCAGTTACAGGCGGACATGTAAGTATAGTCATCCCCGAAGGCTTAACAGTGTATCTTTTTTTATCTTTTCGTGCTACTTTTACATGGTCGAAATCGATGTTCGTAACCAACAAAAAACCGCCTATATATTTCTATAGTTTTTTGCATTTGATGAAGATAATCGACCAATTAACCTGTATCTTCCTTTTTTATTCTTTTTCTCCAAGTTCCTAATACTGGTTTTTTGGAAAAATTTATCCATTGTTGTGGTGAAATAAACCCTCATGAAAAAGTACATGGGGATTATTGTTGACGCTATTTCCAGACGGCAGTTCAAAGGCGAAATTACCGTTGAAAACGGAAAGATCATTCGTGTAGAAGAAAAGGAACACGATAATGAGCAGTACATCCTGCCAGGGCTCGTGGATGCCCATGTGCACATCGAAAGCTCCATGACCGTACCTTCGGTTTTCGCCCGGATGGCTGTTGCAAAGGGCACGGTTGCAGTTGTCAGTGATCCCCACGAAATTGCAAACGTTATGGGGGAAGAGGGAATTGAGTTTATGCTTGAGGATTCAAAAAAATCCCCCCTGAAAGTCTATTTTGGAGTGCCTTCGTGTGTACCTGCTACACCTTTCGAATCATCGGGGGCTGTTCTGGACATAAATGCTGTTGACCGCCTGCTGGCAAAGGATGACCTGCATTACCTTTCCGAGATGATGAATTTCCCGGGTGTGATTTTGGAATTCCCGGATGTGATGGCAAAACTGGAGTCTGCCAGAAAACACGGTAAAGTTATAGACGGACACGCGCCCGGTTTAAGGGGAGCTGACCTGCAGAAATACATAGGGGCAGGGATTTCAACAGATCATGAATGTTTTGAATATGAAGAAGCTCGCGAGAAAATAGAGCTCGGGATGAAAATCCTTATCCGGGAAGGTAGTTCAGCCAGGAATTTCGAAACCCTGTATCCACTGATAGACGAATATCCGGATCATGTCATGCTATGCACAGATGATTCCCACCCTGATACCCTGATATACGAAGGACATATTGATAAGCTGATCCGGCGCGGGCAGGAAAAGGGGCTTGATATCTATAACCTCATCAGGACAGCTGTTTTCAACCCTGTAGAGCACTACGGGCTTAATGTAGGGCTGCTGCGCGAAGGAGACCCTGCGGATTTCATCATTGTGGATAACCTGAAGTCTTTCAATATTCTGAGTACATTTATAGACGGGGAATGCGTTTACGAGAACGGGAAGGTTCTTTTCCCTCTGGAAAAAGTTCCTGCTAAAAATGTATTTAACAGGAATAAAATTTCAATTGACGATGTAAAACTCGTACCCCCTGCAGGAGCAATTCAGGAGCAAACAACAGAAAAGGGGATTAAAAAAATCAGGGTAATAGTTGCAAATGACGGAGAACTGGTTACAGGCCAGGAACTTATTGTGCCAAAAATTGAAAACGGCAATCTTGTTTCGGACCCTGAAAGAGATATTTTGAAGATGGTTGTCCTGAGCAGGTATTCTGATGACCCTGTCCGTATCGGGTTCATAAAGAATATAGGCCTGGAAAAAGGCGCCATTGCAAGCAGCATTGCCCACGACAGCCATAATATCATTGCAGTGGGTGCCACAGACGAGGACATAGTTGAAACTGTTAACAGGCTGATAAAAAATAAAGGAGGCATCGCTGTCGGGACAGCAGAAAACCTTCTTGACCTCCCGCTTGAGGTTGCGGGCCTTATGAGCACCCTGGAAGGAGAAGAAGTAGCGTCCCGCTACCACCTGCTAAATGAAGAAGCCCGGAAGCTGGGAACTTCCCTCGAGTCGCCTTTCATGACCCTTGCATTCATGTCCCTTCTGGTAATTCCAGAACTTAAACTGGGAGACAAAGGGCTCTTTGATGTAACTAAATTTGAGTTTGTCGATCTTTTTGCAGACGAATAAGCAGAATAAGGAGAAGGAGGACAGAGAAGGCAGAAAACATCTTACCAGTCATTTATTTTTCAGCAGTTTCTGTCCTTTTCCACAACTTTCAAAACATCAGCATTCGATGCAGTCTGCACAATCATGAACTGTTTGCTCACAGAAGCTGTTTTTCTGGCCACAGTTTCCATGCACAGGATGAGGATCTTCACCGCATCCTGCAGATTGCTTTTTTTAGTCCAGTTATCTTTAAAACACTTGTTTGCTACCTGTTTGGTAAACTCGTTTCCGAATGCTATGAAATTGCTTCCCTTCCCCTGCGAAGTAAGAGTCATCTCAGTATTGATCAGTTCGGCTATTGCGAAATTTCCTGCCGAGGCATACAGCCTTCTTTTTTTAACGACTCCGCCTTCAGCCGAAGAAACTTCCCCTACAAGGACACCGTTTCTTTCCGAGACTTTCTCCTTGCAATCCGCAACCGTTATTTTGACCCCAAACTCCTCTGCTTTCTTTTGCATTTCCTCATCCGTAACTATTGATCCGCTGTAAAGCTCTTTTTCGAGCTTCTCTCTATCGGGCTTTTCCCCTTCAAAAGTAATTTCGCGCATATCTCCTGCCATGACTGCACCGTTCTTTCCAATAAAAGCAATAACAAGGGTCATTATAATCTGCTCCAGAACCTTTCTTTAAAAGATCTTTACTTTTAAGGTATTATATTTCTTATTGTTGAGCTGATCCAAAACTAGAAATTATCTCCCTATATCGAACTTTGAATATTAATCGATCCTCTGATCGTGAAGACCTTTCTGAGACCAATATTACCAGCCACATTTTTCTTTATCCCCATAATTTCATTATTCTTGGGATAGTCTGCAAATCACTAAACCAGTCACAATACCAGATGCTCTTGACTTTGCACTTTATTGATAGTCGTATTCAAGAAAATAGTGATGATTGGCTTGAAATTTTTTACGTTAAACTATTTTTTGCTTGAAAATAATTTTTGATATAATTTATTTTATATAATTTAGCTTATTAGTATATGCTGGAGTTGGGAAGTCGAATTGGAAAGTGGGGTATTATCTGCCACCAAAAGAATAACCTGGAGGCCGCTGATTCTTCTTCGAATCTGACATGTTTGGGGGAGCATGGTATTCGAAGAGACTGTATTGGGGGATACGGTAAACTGCGGCTCCGGTTTTCTTCTCTTAAGACTCGTTATCAAACTTAAAAATAAAAAATTCAAAAATTCAAGGGATTTATCATGAAACATCTAAAAATATGTCCAAAATGCAACGCTGATCTAAAAATGCGCTCAGATGGTAAGACCCAGTACTGTGATGTTTGCAGTTACTGGACAGAAGCAGGTACCGCAAGACTTGATTCAATAATGATTTACGCATGAGAAGCCGGCACGAAGAATTCCGAGAGTTTTCTTTAATTTCCTGCCCCGCAAACTCAAAAGCCGAGAAGTCAATTAAGCAGCTTTAATATTGAATTAAAGCTCTTGGTGACTATAAAAAAGAGTCTTCTTGGAATCTTGTTGAATTGATAATTAATCATCTTCACTTCTCGTTTAATCATTCAAAGGGGCGGGTTACCAGGTTATTGGGTATCTAAAACTAAATAAATAGATAAAGATTACTCAAAAGGGAAAAATTTCAGCTACTTCTCAGCGCATCCCTGAGATTCGGAATGTAAACATGAAGCTGATTCTAAATAAGCTGCATTCTCCAACTTCTTTTTGCCTGAGATGTTCCTGGAATTATTCTATTGTCTCTTTCCGCCTCCTTCCGTAAACCTTCTGTACTCGCCGATGAGATGAATCTGGAATTTTTTGTGTTTTGTACTTTAATGGTCTTTACAATATTCCCTGAGATTTGGAATATTGACATAAAGAGGCATTGTAAATAAGTTGTATTCTCCAGCTTCTTTTTGCCTTAGATATTCGTGGAGTTTTTCTATTGCCTCCTCCTGGACATCTTCAGGCATACAGCTACTTCTTACCATTGAAATAAACGCATCGGGTCCCTTATCCTCCATGGCTCTTATTAACCAGCATAAAATATTATGCTTTGTAGTATCATCAGGATGGTCCAGGAGCTTAAACATGGTAAAAGCATCTTCAGAAGAGATATAATCAGAGATACTAATGGAAGCCCTTGCTGAAATAACTCCTCCCGAAGTTTTGAGGATAAAAATCAAACTCTTCTTTATATCATCTCTCTCTTCTTCCGAAAATTCTGTAGAGTTGATTCCCTGAAGTCCTACTACAGTAGCTAGGATATAATAAGAGTTTTTCTTCTCTCTTAACCCTTTAAGGATGCAGCTTGCCCTTATGTCCCCGGGTATGAGAGAAGGGTGGAACAGGAGGTTGGACACTGCTTGAGGGCTGTTCCACTTCTGGAGTGTGGAACGAATTTTCTTAATATCTTTCCTATTTAATTGCTTTATATTCGATCCTATTTTCGTTAAGTCGTTCAGATCCTCTTCCTTAAGAAAAGCTTTCAGATCACGACTTATCCTAATAGAAAAAACACCCATATGCTGTATCCCCAAACATTACGATAGAACTGTGAGGAAAATATTAATGAGACTTACTGTATAGTTAGTTTTCTTTTTTTTCAACGATTAGTCCATAAATTATCTTTGATGAGTATTAACTGTATAACATGTATCTTATTGTACTTAAGTTTATTCTTTATAGACTAATTTGAAGAAAAAGTTGCTGATTAAGATCAAGTTACTAGTTTATTGATATAACAAGGTTAATCAATTAATTCATAAACAAATTCTACTACACTACTAACGCCGAAAATCATATTTTTCCAACAAAACCAAATAGATCAACTGCAATACTTACATAGGGGGGATCAGATGGGTATAAACAAAGGAATAGAAAAATCCCAGGAAGTTTACTCATCGTTAAAAATCAGGAAATTATTATCAGGAAGATCTATGATTTGGCAGGATTGCAACGTAATCACGACAACCTCCATTTGTTTCTCTTCAATCAAATGAACTTGCGGCTCAGGTTTTTGTTTCCATATGGAGGAAATGTCTTTCAAGAGGTGGTAATTATGGTGGATAATCTCAGAAAAATAAGAAAAATAAGGAAGAGTATACCAACTATCGAGGGAGCGGGGGTACACCTTAAGAGAGCTTTTGGATTCCAGCATGTTCCTGCGTTTGACCCTTTTTTGTTGTTTGATGAGTTTCGTTCGGAAAAACCTGAGGAGTATAGTATGGGATTTCCCTGGCACCCTCACAGGGGGATTGAGACCATCACTTATGTCCTTAAGGGAGAAATCAGACATAAGGACAGCCTGGGAAACAGTGGAATAATTCGGTCCGGAGAAGTGCAGTGGATGACTGCCGGGAGCGGAATTGTCCATCAGGAAATGCCACATGGGGATGAAAATAGGGCTTTATGGGGCTTTCAGCTCTGGGCAAACCTTCCGGCTGCGCACAAAATGATGAAGCCTCGCTACCGGGAGATCAAAATCAACCGGATTCCCGAGCTTTTCATGGGAAAAGGGCTGAAAGTAAGAATTATTTGCGGAGAAGTAAACGGGGTTGAAGGGCCTGTACGTGGAATAGTAACCGATCCCGAATACCTGGATGTGGCAGTCCCGCCAGAAGAGAAGTTTTTCCATATAACAGTTCCTGGTTATACTGTTTTTGCATATATTATTGAGGGCAGTGGACATTTCGACAGAGAAAAAGGTGCCTGTGCTTTTGAGGTTGAAGGGGGAAGATACCTTGACCAGGCAGAGGACTGTATAATAGATAAGGAGTCCCTGGTCCTTTACGGGGATGGGGATTCTGTTGAAGTGACTGCAGGGGATAAAGGTGTAAGGTTTCTTCTTATATCTGGTAAACCCATCGGCGAACCTGTCGCCTGGTACGGGCCGGTTGTCATGAACACTAAAGAAGAGTTGAGAGTGGCCTTTGAAGAATACAGACAGGGTTCTTTTACCAGATACCGGGAGAAAAGAAAATAGATTTACTCTTATTACTAAGGGAGCGCAGAGGGTCACGAATACCCCATCCTTTAGGGTGGGGATGAAGTGAACCCTCGCCTCTGCGTTTTTCACTTTAAATATCTTAATCCTTGCTTTTTTTGTAAAATAAGCTTGTTTTTGGCACCATAGCCACCGATGGTGCCATCCATCTATGGCTAGGATGTGATATCAGTTGGAATTACACAGTTTTAGCCATGGCTATGGTCAGATTACCTACCACATCGTGTTGGTGCCTAAGTATCGATACAGTATATTCTACAATAAGCGAATTAAAAAAGATTGCGAGTTAATTTTCAGTAACATTTGCACTAAAAATGGCTACAAAATACATGCAATGGAAGTAGTAGACAATCATGTTCACTTGTTTCTGGAATTCCATCCAAGTAATTCTCTGTCAGAGGTAATTCAATATTTGAAAGGAGGCAGTTCTTACAGACTGTTCAAGCTCCATCCTGATCTTAAAAAACAGTATTGGGGTGGAAGTCTATGGTCAAATGGAAAGTTCTATCGATCCGTTGGAAACGTAACTGCTGATACAATTAAGCATTACATTAAAGAATCGCAAGGAAAACCGAGTGAAGAGTCTCAATTGTATAGATTCATGAGATCCGAGCAAAGAAAACTTGATGATTTCTAACTACCAGAACAACCGGGCGGGCGGCCCGAAGCATACCCCATCCTTTAGGGTGGGGTGGCCGCCCGCAATTTGATTAAAGTAAATCCATATCTTTCTTAAATTTATTGCTGTACATACTAAATTAAATTCATTCCTGACTGATTTTAATCCTCGTGTGAGAAATTCTCTAAACCCAAGATTCTCTTTATAGTTTCCTATTACAGGTTCTACTACCTGCTTTCTTTGTCCGTATATTTTTTTGCTACTTCTGTTTTCATTTTATCTGCTAATTGCTTTCTTTCTTTATAAAAATCAGCTATTTTTAAATGTCTAATTCCATCCTTTCTTTTTGTACAGTTTATACTAAACTCACATTTTCTGCATTCAGTACCTTTGTAAAGTCTGTATTTTTTCTTTCTTTGTCATAGCCTTCATATACAAACTTCAATTTTTGATTTTCAGGGCAAATGAATTCATCATTTTCTTCATTATACTTAAAATTACTAGTAACGAATCTAATATCGTCAACGCTTTCTGTTGATGTTTTAGTTGCTTCTTCGTGCTCTGGGATATATGGATCCAGTTTCTTTTGATTTAAAAAATGTATGTTATTTCCACTATAACATCCATTGTCTGCACATATTTTAGTGCCTTCTTTTAACAAACCACAATTTCCTTCCACAAGTTCAATCTGTGATTTCAATTGATAAGTGTCAGTTCTATCTTGACAGATCTCATTTGCAACAATAATTCCCAGTTTATGATCCACTGTTATTTGAGTATTATACGTCAGATCAAATGTTCCCTTTTTGTTTTTCATAAACCGAGATTCATGATCAGTCAAGCTCACTTTCTCAATACTATCTTTTTCAAATTCATCAACTGCTTCTTTAATTATGTCTTCAATCTCTTTTTTTCTAGTATCAGATTTATCCTTGTTTACTTGCTTTATGTACTTCGCAACTACAGCTTTTACTTTATGTTTTTCACTTTCATTCAGCTGATCGTAGCCACGGCAGTTTCCAAAATGCTCATCCTCAACTTTGTCTATTTCAATGCTTTTTTTTAATTCATTCTTAACATATTCTCCAATAACCCTTAAGACCTCTTCCAAAACTACATTGTTTTTTGATGCAGAAGCTTTTACCATGGATCCGTCAGTGCTTAACTGCTCGAGACCTATTACTCCTAGATCCTTAGCTGCCTTAACTGTGTTTTTGAACAATTCAGTAATCAGTTTCTTATTTTCTTTTCTAAAGTCACTGATTGTTCTAAAATCAGGCTGCGGATTTTCAGCCAAATAAATGTAAACTACATTTTCTCGAACACTACGAGCTATTGCTCTCGATGATCGAACTCTATCAAGCATTGACTGAAGCAAAATTTTACACATTATGCATGGGTGGTAGGCAGGATGTCCAGAGCCATCATACCTTATTTCAAATTCACTGAAATCCATTTCATCTACAAAAGATTCAACTAAGTAACAGATATGATCTGAAGGAATAAGATCTCGAATATCTGGAGGTAAAGTCCAAAATTGATTCTTTGATTCGATAAACGCCATGAAGCAAAATATTCTTAATAAATTATATAATGATTTATATATTCCGAAACAGAAACTACGATTACCTAAGGTAATTGTCGGACAGCCTGTGAAAAGCGGGGTGAAATTGTACTAGCCTTGAAGTAATCTCGCAGCCTTGGGGCTGTAAGTAGTTCAAGAATACTAAAAATCAAAATCAACACAATTATTAGCTTACTGGACGTTATATTGTACTATTCAAGTTCTTATAAAATAGATTGAATGTATATGGAGAAAATCTATATATTTAGAATCTCTCTCCATACCATCAAACAATCAATGGTCAAGGATTAGTTTCAGATTCAAAACTAGTTCAAAAATCGAATGGTTTGAGAATTTATACAGAAAAACTTATAAAGAATTAGATACAAGGAATTTATGGAGTTTGGAAGTAGTTTTCCTCAATCACCCCGAACTCCATAAAATACGCCCTATGAGGCACAATCAAGTTAGCTGTGCTTTTATTTAAGCTTACCTGATTCTGCCTCTTGGAATAATAATACTAGGAGAAAGACGAATGAGTAAGAACAAAATTACAATAGGAATACTTCTTTTGACAATGCTTGTTGGTATGGCATTGATACCATCAGCAATGGCTTTCACCGAAGAACAGCAAACCGACCTAACCAAAGATGCTGCTCAGTTAAAGATTGAAGCTTTGGAAACTGAGCTAGGTGAAGAAGGAATGAAAAAAGTTGCGGATTACCTGGAGCTTCAGGCTTCTTTACCGGATGTAGTGAAACGTATGCCATATAGGGGACTTGCTTTTTCTGCTACTGATCCTGAAAGTCAAGCTATTAAAATGAAATATATTGATAACTTCGATGTTTCCAAGGAGGAAAAAGAGAAATATAAAGCTGGACTGCAGGACATCTGGGACAGGTATCCGGATAAAATAACGAAGGATGACTACGCTTTCATGAGTGAACTGGGTCCAATGATTGACAAAGAAGCTTTCAGGGAACACACGGCTGTTGGGGTAAAGTGGGCAAGCTCTAATCATCAAGATTTTGCTTACTATGCTTGTGACGGGTCTGCTTATGGAAATTATGCAAGTGATACAGCTGATGACCCGGATGATCCTTGGTTTGAGCTTCCGGGATATCGGTACTATAATCATTACTGGGATGCTGATTGGCATGTCGGAGGCGCACCAACTAGATGTGATGGTTTTGCAGATACTGCGCAAATCTGGGTTGCTAATGGACTTCTAGAGGAAGCACATGAAGATTTTGGACTTGCCAGTCACTATTTGTCGGATACTGGCAATCCGTTCCATTCAGCTGGAGCAGTTGATCAGATAGGGAATTTCGTGGAGAATCTGTTCAATACTAATAACCATGATCTGTATGAGATTTATATATCTGATCAGTGGGACAGCGGGTATGATTTTGGTGACTATGTTAGTAGCAATACTCAGGCTATTACTGTGACTGATCCAGAACAGGCAGTGAAGGATAATGCTGATTTTAGTTCTCAGTATTTTGACTATATTTGGGACGAGATAGAGAATAATCCAGATACATTTGATTCGGATATCTACGTAGCGTACTATACTGCTCAATGTGTCCGAAATACTGCAAAATGTAACCATGGATTGTATGATTACATTATGTAAGTTGATGAAATCTGAAACGGAGTTTATGTTTAAGAAGATGCCTTCAAAGGCATCTCTTTCTTTACTATTGTATCGATTCCAAAATAAGTCCGTTGCTTAGCGGGAAATTCATTGATCCGTAGATCTATTCAAAAGCCGGTATTGTGAACATACTTCGGAATCGCAGTACTATTATTTTTTTCCTATAAATGGTGATCTAAGTGGATTTTGTTAGTCATTTCATTTTGAAAGTTAAGGAGAAGATGCCTTTAGAGGCCCTTCTTTTCGTTTTACAACATATATGGCTTGCTGTTTTTGTTTTAACATTGGGCATATCGATAGGGACAGGAATTAACTTTGGTCTAGACGTAGTCGCCTTACTGATAACGCTAGGAATGTTTGTTCTGTTTTTTATGCCGATAGTCTCTATTGGACAGAATATTGTTCAGAGCAGGAAGGATATTAGAAAAGTTTTGTGCTGTGTACCTTTACTAATCGCTGCTGTGTATCAAACTCTGGTAGTTGTGTTTGGATATACTAAATTTATGATCTATGAATCTCATCCTGATTCGTTGGTTTATGCTTTACTGCTTCCGGTTCAGAGACTGGGGGAAACCGCAATCTATCCTACAACTGATAAAATATTCTACATGGGTTTTCCGTATAACCAGCTGCCTCAATTTACAGCCTATATTATCGTTTTCCCAATCAGTTTGCTTATTTACTTATTACCTTCGATAGATTATGACAGGACGAAGATCACAAAAGAAATGAAACTAATTGCTTTGCTCCCTCTCTTTTGTGTTGCTATTCCAGTAATTGTGCAGACAGTTAAAATGAAGCTGGGATTAATCGATGAGCTTATGATTCAATTTTTCTGGTCTGAGATACTCTCAAACATAAGACTAATGGGACTCTTCCTGTTAATGCCTATGTTGAGTATCCTGTATATAAGGCACTATCAAAGAACGAAAAGAACCAATGTCGAGAATTTTACGTGAACACAGAGATTTTTTGTTGTTTAGTTAAGCTGGGAAAATTTTGTCAGATTTCTGTTTTACCAGTTACTACAATAATCCATTACACCTCAACTAATTCTAATGCTTTACTTGTGGAATTTGCTCCACAGGTTTCAGAAACACCAAACTTTACCTCTGGAGAGAAAGGTCAAATTAGTCTTGGTTTAAAAATAGAGTTTTGAAATCCTTAGGACTTACGCACTTGAGATTCAAAATCATTGTCAGTAGACCTTGCTGTTAAATCGTTGGTTTAGACAGTTGAAGGTTTAGAGCCATTGTTTTTCAGTTCAACCGCGTAAGTCCTAATCCTTTATACATGGATGGTGTTTATGTGGTTTGAATTCAAAAATAGCAGAAATTTGACATTTCTGGTTCTTTTGTCAATTTGTGCGAAGCCTGTGAACTTTGTAAAGCCTAATCATTTAGAGGCTATACAAGGAAAGCAAGGAATCATATGGGTATAGGCAAGATCTCTTTGCCATGAAGCTGTGTACAACTCCAAAAACCCATATTGAACAAAATCTAAAGTGACTATGTATTTTTGACCACATTTTTTTAATCATATATGAGAATCTCAAATTAGGATTTTGACTTAAAAACCTATTCTTTTTTCCACTAACTCTGATAGACTTTCCTTTATTCGAGAGTTTCAACTTTAAATTATGCCATATATGTCGTTCTCATGCGGAAAAACAGTATGTTATATAAAGGAGTCCTCTTCGAGGACTCCCTGGATAACTATTTTAGCAGAGAAAGCACCTCAATTTGCCAATTCCTGTACTTCCTCTGCATTGACGATATTGCAAAGCACGTAGAACGTACTTTTTATACCAACAAAAGTTGGCACTTTAAATACAGTGTTTCTTCTATGATAAAACTCTTTGTTGTCAAGTGTTTCAGGAATCTTTCATATGATAAAACCATTTCTTCCTTAACAGAGGAAGAAGCTATCTTGCTTTCTTTTTATGACGAAAATGACCATATAAAACTTCCTTCTGGTGGAACCCTTCATCATTTTGTGAAGTATAGACTTGGAGAGGAAGGAGTCAATGAGATCATGATGTTGTTAGGTGAAAAAATCCTCAAACTCTCATCAGCAAAGGAAGCTAAGATTGATTCCACTCCCCTTGAAGCTTCAAGATACGATAAACATGCTGATTACAATTCTCATTATGAATGTAAAATGGATAAGGCGCATATTACAATGGTTGGAACTTATCCTGTTTTTATGACTCATACAAAGGGAGTTGCTGGTGACTCTCCAGAACTTATCACCCATATTGAAGCTCTAAAGAAGATGAACGCTGATCTCGACTTGTATTCTGCAGATGGAGGTTATGATTCATTCCTTAATCATTCTGACATTTGGTATCACCTGGATGCAAAACCGATTATCTCCTATGCCTCAAATGCCGTAATCAAAAAAGAAGGTGAAGAGGAAAGAATCAATCACTGGGTAAATAAAAAATGGAGAATCGGTGGAGATGTTCATGCACCAATGGAAAACAAACTCAAATTTCTATATGAGATTGGAAGGAAAGAGCAGGTAGGAATGTATCTGAGAAACCAGAACATGAGAGATGAAGCTTTTGATGAACAGTATAAAAAGAGAGCCGAATGTGAAAAGATACATGGATATATTAAAGGTACAGTAAAATTCGATATCAGAAGAGTAAGAAATCAGAGTAGAAAACTCTACTCTCTATTGAGTTTCATATCATATCAACTACTGGTGTTGACAGAAATGCAAAATAAGGTTGGAGATAAGAATTCATTTGGGAGATACTTTTAAAGAAGTGGATATCAAATTAGATTAAAGGTTTTAAATGCTAATTTGAGATCCTCTATATATTGTTTCATTTTGTCAAGTATATATAAATACTATGAGAGTATATAGGATTTCATGGTAAAACTACAAAAAAATGAGAGCAGAGGCACATATTGGCTAACTGTGCACATTCATGCAAACTTGAATTACGCTGACTAGGTGTAGATACAGACCGATTCGCAGGTGCTACGCAACAAAGACCACAAAATGAGGTGTATTGTCCTTATTGATGCCCAATATTGGATAGCTATTCTGAGTAAGCCTGTGGGCGTAGTTTGCCGAAAATCGAATATCCTTTTCGATTACTTACAACAAAGGGTGAAGAAGCAGGTTGGGTACTGCCTGAGGGCTGTTTCACTTATTGAGTGTGAACGAATTTTCTTAATATCTCTTTATGCAAAAAATAATTAGACTAACCTGCATAGCAACCTTTTATTTCTTATAAGAAAATAATCTTTAATATATGGACTTTAATGTTAATTAATAATATAATTTTAGATTCCATTATACATAAGATCCTTTTTATATTTATTATCGAATATATTTTTACATGTTTTTTTCTACATATTTTATTAATATCTTACCTTCGAACAGTTTAAATATAATTATCCACATAATTTAAATCAAGTACTGCAGCCTGATCTGAATCACTGGAAACCTGATTTTTCCAAAAAATCAAATAGATCGACTGCAATACTTACATAGGGGGACCGGTATGGGTGCAATCACAGGAACTATAGAGACTCCAGAGAGTTTGTTCATTATTAAAGATTAGGAAATTATTATCAGACAGAATTGCAGTTCGGCAGAATTGCAATGTAATCACAACAGCCTGCATTCATTTTTCTGTGGTCAGGAGGATTTAGACTCTTTTACTTTTATAATTTACTTTTATGAGAGAACAGAGAATTATTCTTCGAGAGGTGGTAATTATAATGGCTAATCTCAGAAGAGTAAGAAAAATAAGGAAGAGTATGCCAACCATTGAGGGGGCAGGGGTGCACCTGAAGAGAGCTTTCGGATTCCGGCATGTACCTGAGTTCGATCCTTTTTTGTTATTTGATGAGTTTCATTCGGAAAAACCTGAGGAGTACATTATGGGATTTCCAAGGCACCCGCACCGAGGAGTTGAAACTATTACTTATGTCCTGCAGGGGGAAATAAGGCATGAGGACAGCCTGGGAAACAGAGGTGTAATCCGGCCTGGCGAGGTGCAGTGGATGACTGCTGGAAGTGGGATTATCCATCAGGAAATGCCACAGGGAGATGAAAGCGGGAATCTATGGGGTTTTCAACTCTGGGCAAATCTTCCGTCTTCCCATAAAATGATGGAACCACGCTATCAGGGAGTTAAAAGCAGCCGAATACCCGAACTTCTTATGGAAAAGGGTCTGAAGGTAAGGATTATTTGCGGAGAAGTAAACGGCGTTGAGGGACCTGTTAAGGAAATAGCTACCGACCCCGAATACCTGGATATTACAGTCCCGGCAGAGGAGAAGTTTTTCCATATAACAGCTCCGGACCATACTGTTTTTGCATATGTTATAGAGGGAAGCGGCTATTTTGACAGGGAAAAAGACCCCTGTGCGTTTGAGGTTGAAGGAGAAAGATACCTCCATCCTGCAGGAGACTGCATAATATACCCCGAAACCCTGGTCCTCTATGGAGCTGGAGATTCCATTGAGGTAACCGCAGGGGATGAAGGAGTAAGGTTTCTTCTTATGTCCGGAAGACCTATTGGTGAACCTGTTGCCTGGTACGGCCCGATTGTCATGAATACAAAAGAAGAACTAAGAGCGGCTTTTGAGGAATACAGACAGGGGACATTTGCAAGAGACGCGGAAAGACAAACATAAACCATATAAACCCATTGTCTTTTTCATGGAGCCTGTGTCTTTACTGTACACATTTCTACGTAGATACCTTATCTTCCTGATGATGGTCTTGCTAATGGAAAGATCAGAAGTTTGCCTGAAGACTACTGAATTTTTTTGCTGATATTAACCGGACCTTAAATTAAAGTTTTCTGACTAAAGTCCTCTTTTTTGCAAGGCTTTTTACAAGGCTTTTTTGCAAGGTTTTAAATATCAAAATATGTTATTTATATCTAACATATGTTAGTTAAATCTAACTTTATGTTAGTAATTCCGAACAATATGTTGCAAATAAAAGACATACAATCATAAATATTCCATAAATATACAATCATAAATAATCCATAAATATACAATCATAAATATTCCATAAATAATCATAGTTTCAATCAGAAATCTTCGGCAAAGGCACATTAAATAATACAGGATCAAAGGCACATTAAGTAAAGCCGGGTTATTAGGGGATATAAAATGAAAAATATAAAAAAAGTGTACAGATACAGGCTTATTTCAGGAATAATTCTTCTACTTGCAGGGATAATGTTGACGGTTTTTTTTGAAGGCGATTCTTCAATTCCGGTTATTTTGATAGTCATGGGAATGGTCATTTTTCTTATTACAGCATTCAGGCTTTTCAGGCAGGGGGATCTGCCAGACAGGGACGAAAGGACAAAGAAGCTTGCAGCGTACGGAATTACATATTCCTGGCTCTTTACGCTTGTGCTTATCACAGTACTTTACTGGATTGAATTCCTGAACCTTGCTGACTTTACAGCTGAAGCAATTTTAGGCATATTGCTTTTCTTTATGCTTATCTCAGCAAATGTTTTCAGGTGGTTTTTCATGCAAAAAGGCGATGTGGAATAAAGACCTGCGGAGGATAAAGGGTGAAAACAAGGATCAAAGAGTTTCGGGCAAGGCATGACCTGACCCAGGAAGCTCTTGCAAACCTAGTGGGAGTTCGGAGAGAAACTATTGTTTTTCTGGAAAAAGGGAAATATAACCCCTCTCTGAAACTTGCCTGCAGGATAGCCAGATCTCTGGATACCACAATTGATGAACTGTTTATCTTTGAGGACACTGACTTTGAATAAACCCCAATGAAAGAAGAATTATTTTAAAAAAATGATATCAGTCTTGTAAGGGCTTTTTTGAAATTAATTTTGAACTGAAATTATCCGGGAATACTTCACCTTCATTCTGCTAAAGTAATTGCCTTATTTTTTAAGTTCTAATGAGAGAGTACAATTTCTAAAAAGAAAGCGAAATTAAATAAGTTTTTAAAGAACATGTTATATTAAATAAGCAAGTCATTCAGGAGAAAACATGGAAAATACATTGATTGCCTTCCAGAATGTCTGGAAAACTTATCAGATGGGAGAAGTTCAGGTCAATGCTTTGAAAAATGTGAGCGTGAAGCTTGGAAGAGGGGAATTTGCCGCAATAATCGGGCCCTCAGGAAGCGGGAAGTCTACAATGATGAACCTGGTTGGCTGTCTTGATATCCCTTCAAAGGGCAAAATTTTCCTGAAAGGCAGGGATATATCCCTGCTTCAGGAATCTGACCTTGCCGCCCTCAGAGGCAGGACAATAGGATTTGTTTTCCAGCAGTACAACCTGATTCCCGGGATGACGGCTCTTGAGAACGTTCTTCTGCCCCTTGAAATCCAGGAAATGGATGACAGAATTGCGGAAAAAAAAGCAAAGGAACTTCTTAACCTCGTGGGGCTCTCGGACAAGATGCAGAATAAGCCTTCACAGCTTTCAGGAGGGCAGCAGCAGAGAGTTTCTATTGCAAGAGCACTTGCCTGCGATCCCGAAATAATCCTTGCTGACGAGCCGACAGGTGCGCTTGACAGCATAACCGGTCAGGAAGTGATTTCAATCCTTTACAGGCTCTGGAAGGAAAAAAACAAAACAGTAGTTATGGTCACACACGACCTGCACCTTGCACAGTATGCCAGAAGGCACATTCAGCTCAAGGACGGAGAGATGGTCAGGGACAGCCCTAACAAAGAACAGATCAGCCCTGAAACCTGAACCACACAATAAATTCAGTTTAAGGAGAGAACCGGGTAAAGTAACAACTGGACAAATTTCATTCCATATTCAAAATGGTTTTTCTGTTAAAATTTCTCGAAAATAGACAAACCGGAGTAATCGACAAACCGGAGTAAACCGAGGTATCCAAAAATGGGTGACAAACAAATTAGCCTTATATTCATTTTTCTTCTGGGTTTTCTTTTATGCAGCGGAACTGCCCTGGCTGCGAGTGACTTTAATTCAAGCTCAAGCCTCGATAAAGGCCTGAGTGTTGACCTGTTAAACCAGGACCCTGATCCCGTGAAACCCGGAGATGTGCTTGAAGTAAGGATTGCTATAGAAAATACAGGTTATAAGGATGTAGAGAACTGTTTTGTGAGAATAGAGCCGGATTACCCTTTTAAGGCTCTTTCAGGGGAAGACCTTGTAAAAAAGATAGGCACACTCGGAAAACGCTCTGAAAATGACCGCAGAAAAGTCCTGAAGTTCAAAGTAGGAGTTGAAAACGATGTCAATGAAGGCACTTATCCCCTGAAAGTTTACCTTTACTCAACAGATACGAAAAATAAAGTTTCCCTTAACAGGGAGCTAAAAATTGATATTGACAGCGAATCAAACGCTGAAATAGAATATATCAGTGTTGAGAAACTGATACCAGGAGAGAAGACAGAACTTACTTTCGGCATAAAAAACGTAGGAAATTCCCCCTTAAAAAACTCAATGTTTTCCTGGGAATGCACAAATGACGTGATCCTGCCCGTAGGCTCGAGCAATGTCAAGCACGTTAACCTGATTGATGTCGGAGAAACTGCCAATGTCAGCTTTGAGGTTCTGACCAATGTGAATACAAAGCCCGGTCTCTATAAACTGGACATGATTCTGACATACGACGACATTGAAGAACTTCAGACAATAACGGAAGCAGGCACTGTAGAGAACGAGAAGCGCAAGACAATCAAAAGCAAAGCAGGGATCTACATAGGAGGGACCACGGATTTCGACATCGCTTTTATGGAAAGGGGACCCACAGGCACCTACACATTTTCAGTATCTAATATAGGTAATAATGGTGCAAACTCGGTAAAGGTTTCTGTCCCGCTTCAGGAGAACTGGACCGTGATTGACGGCGGCAATTCAGTGGTTCTCGGTAACCTGGCAAAAGGGGACTATACAATTGCAGATTTCAACCTGAAACCTGCAACTGTTGGAAAAGAGCTGCCTCTTAAATTTGAAATCAGTTACACCTCCAGTGACGGGATCAGGCAGGTAGAGGAAAATGTGATCTCACTTTACGCATCCTCTTCAACTCAGTCAAAAGGATCCTCGATGACAGACGAAAACAGTAAGTCAGGCATACTGTCGTATAAACTCTTCTTCCTTCTCCTGCTCGGTGCTGTGGGCTTTTTTATTTATAAACAGCATCAGAAAAAGGTGGTAGAAAAGAATGCCAGAGAAAATTTGACCAGCGAAAGCCAGATAGACGAAAAGAAAACAGGTGAATAAATCCTGAACCCGGATCTGTGGTTCCATGAAACTGGCAAAGATTTTGAAAATTGCCCTAAATATGGTCAAAGCTAATAAGCTGAGGAGCTGGCTGACCATAATAGGGGTTATCATAGGCATTGCCTCGGTAATGGCAATCGTTACGACCGGGGAGTACTTTCAAGAACAGGTTACGGAAACCCTTGAGGGGCTTGGGGGGGATACTATTACAATAGTAGCCTCAGTTCCTTTTGAAATTTATTCTGAAGAAGATATGGAGTATGAAGAAAATTCAGAAGAAATCCCGGGAGAATCCGGGGCAACAATTGCAGGGACCGGAGAGGGACCTGAGAACTTCACTTCTGAGCCCATGGAAATCGAACCCGAAACAGAGGCAGCACTCACAAGAAAGGATGTATTTGTCCTGAGGAGCATTCCGGCTGTTGAATATGTAAACGTCAACGTCCAGACGGGAGCGCAATTGAAATTCGGAAGCGAGTCAACTTACGTCTGGGTTAATGGTGTTGATCCCGGCGTCTGGCCTCACATTACAAAGAAGAAGATAGGAGAGGGCAGGATGCTGGCACCCGGAGACAGGGCAGTTGTGGTTATTTCAAGCGAACTTGCAAAAGGGACTTTTGAAAAGGAGGTAAGGCTTAACCAGATGATCCCCTTAAACGGAAAATCCTATCGGGTAGTGGGGATACTGGCTAAGGACGGAGGGCTTTTAGGAGGTATGGGAGGGCTTTTTGGAAGCAGTGTTTATATGCCGTACCAGGAGGTCTACTCTCTGCAAAATAATGAAGAGGACCTGTCTGAAAGAGAGCAGGATGTATATGATAACATAGAGATCAAGCTCCATGATGAGGCAGATTATGACGCAGCCCTTCAGGAGATAGAGCGCAAATTAAGGCTTGCAAGAAGAGTTACTGAAGATAAGCAGGACTTCTATGTCAGCTCCTCAAAAGAGACAATCGAAAGTACGCAAAAATTGATTAACGGACTTACATCATTTCTAGCCTTCATTGCAGGCATTTCCCTTCTTGTCGGTTCAACAGGGATCGCTAACACAATGTTTACTTCCGTGCTTGAGAAGACGAAGGAAATCGGGATTATGAAAGCGATAGGAGCAAAGAATAGCGATATAATGATGATTTTCCTTTGCAATGCTGCAATGATCAGCCTTGTAGGCGGAATGATAGGTATCCTTCTGGGCACAGCTGCTGTCCAGCTGATTCTTTTCTTTATTTCAGTAAAAATGAACGTTCCTTTTGAATTTGCCCTCAGCCTGAAAGGCACAGTTATTGCAACCCTGGTCTCCATAGCAGTCGGGCTGATTGCAGGCCTTGTACCGGCAAAGAATGCATCCGAATTGAAACCGGTTGACGCTCTCAGATATGAATGAAAAAATCAAAACTGGCAGCAAGATTCAGCTCTGTTTTTGGAGCCGGCATGAAGAAAGGAAAAGAAATGAAGAAAAGCAGAGAAATGAAGAAAAGCAGAGGAATGAAGAAAAGCAGAGGAATGAAGTAAAATATAAATATATACTTTTTATATAAATATATAATTTCATGTAAAAAGCTCTATATAATCTAAAAAATGTTTAGTTAGTGTTTTATATGGAGAGGATAAAAAATGGATAGTCTAAAATTATTTAAGCAGGTTACTGATGCGATTACCACAATCATCCTTTATGTACTGCTGCTTGCATTGATTGTGGGAATGGCAAAAACCCTGCTTGAGATTCGCTTTATTGTCTTTGAGTCTCTAGAAAGCGGATTCAATCACATGGTAACAAGCGTACTGACAGTTTTTATTGTTATTGACCTTTTCAAAGCCTTTGTTGATTATCATGAACATGACAGGATCAAGCTTACTGATATTACGGATGCCACCATCCTGATAGTCCTGCGTGAAATTGCAGTTGGCCTTTACGCCCAGAAATTCGGATACGAGTATGTCCTGAGCCTTGCTGTACTGCTGCTTGTGCTGGGAGTAATAAGAGTGCTTGCAGTCCAGTACTCTCCGGCGTCGAGGTCCTCAAATTATCAGGTTTCCTTAAAGGAAGAGACCCAGCCTTCAAAGACAGGCCTGAGCGCCATGCTTGACCCGGTGCAGAATTGACCCTGAAGAAACAACCCTTCAGGTAATATTGAGCCGTTATTTTCTCATTTGCCCCTTCAGGCAGAATGAGAAATACATTTTTTCTCTTATCCCTGCTTCATAATAAGGACGGAAATTCCAGGTTAATTGAGCTGAACTTCAAAGCATAATATTTTTAAACGATTCCCCTGGCATAATATGTTATAATGAAAAATTTGCTTAGAAAAAAAGTTCAGAACCCCAATGCTGAAAAAAACGGCGCCGGCCCTGTTATCCTGAAGATCTACAACTTTCTATTTGATTCATACGGTCCTCAGGGCTGGTGGCCTTTAACAGAACTCCATGGCAGCATTGGAACAAATCCCACAAAAACAGGTTCTGTGCAGGGATATCATCCGGGAGATTATACCTATCCGCAATCAGACAGCCAGAAGTTTGAAATTGTATGTGGAGCCCTGCTCACCCAGAATACCAGCTGGCTTCAGGTCGAAAGAGCCCTGATAAATCTGAAACTTATGGACTCACTTTCCCCGGAAAAAATCCTCGCTCTTAAACCTGAAACCTTAAAAGAAGCCATAAAACCTTCAGGTTATTATAACCAGAAAGCCTTACGCCTGAAAATCCTTGCAGAATGGTTTCTGAGACTTGAAGGCAAAAATCCTGAGAGGAATGAACTGCTTTCATTAAAAGGCGTGGGACCCGAGACCGCGGATTCGATACTGCTCTACGCTTTTAAACAACCTTCGTTTGTAGTTGACGCGTATACCAGGAGAATAATGAGTAACCTTGGCCTGGCTGACGAGAAAGCAAAATATTCAGAAATCAAGGCATTGTTTGAGGAGAATCTGCCGGAAGACCTGGCCATATATCAGGAATATCATGCCCTTCTCGTAGAACATGCAAAGAGATACTATCAAAAGAAGATTTTTTATTCCAGATGCCCTCTCCTGAATATTACCTGAACATGAAGCAGCCAGAACTGGATTTCAGGACCTGAAAATTTGCCTCTGAAAACTGAAAATATCTGAAGAAATATAGCTCTGAAGAATTATAGCTCTGAAAAATTATGGCATTATAACCTGAAAATTCGCATCAATTAAAATGTTTAAGGGAATAAGAACTGGCTACTTAAGAAACTCCGACTGAAGTTCCCGCTGTATAATGTTTCTTATCCGAATTAAATACTTGGTTCAGTGATCAGATTTTTCCCGGACAATTATGCCCTGTTCAGCAGTCAAATACCTGATCTGATCCAGATTTCGTCATGCGCTGGTCTGTGTTTTCTTGCGTTTTGTCCTTACAGGAGCTTTATTCCGTACCAGTCGGAAAGTTCTGCATCAAGAACGCCCTCGTGGACCATCTTCTCGATCTCGTTTTCGACCTGTCCGTAAGTGAACTTATAGTCGTATGAGATTGCTGAGATCACGTCTGGGCTATGGCAGAACCTGTCTGGAAATGCCCTGTTGAACGTTTCCACATTCTTGATAATTATATTTCTAAGTTTTTCCATTTTTATCACCTTCTTTGTTTTTAATTTATAGTTATTTTAGTTCAGTCTCGGTTTCTGTTTCTCTTCGACATAATATAGTCTATGCACCACATATAAATAGATATCCTAAATATTTACTATATTCCATGCATATCTATATAGAAAGCGAAATAGGGGAGTTTGACAATTTGAGCAATATGAATAACTCACATTAAATATTTATCAGGTAAACTTATATAACTTTTGTGCTCAGTAAGAGATATCTGACAGAAAAAACATCCAGAATACCCGGAGGAAATAATTTATTCAAATAAATCTATACATGGAGTGATAATAAAAAAGACAGGAAATAACTACGAAAACAGACAGGAAATAACTACGAAAACCTTTGCTTTGGACCTCCCGCATAAGTTTATCACCGCTTAGCGGGTTACTTTTCCGATCACTAACGGTAGCAAATTTTATACCATTAAATGTTTACTTTCAGGTCAAGGGTGTTAAACGGATATCTCGGGGAAAGGAGAAAAATGGAACAGCTGGCATATCAGAACCCAAATCCTGTGCTCAGGGCAGGAGCTGATGGAAAAATTATTTATTCAAATAACGCAAGCGAAGCCCTGTTAAAAAAATGGGATACTGGAATGGGAGAAAAACTGCCTCCTTCGATAGAGAATCTCGTTAAAAAAGTTGTCAAGGGTACTTCTCATGAAAAAATAGAAGTTAGAGCAGGAAAAAAAGTCTATCTCGTAACCTTTTATCCCGTGCCTGGAGAGGACTATGCAAACATCTACGGGTTTGAGATAACCGGACAGAAGAAGCTGGAACAAAAACTGCGTATCAAGGAAAAGCAGTATGATGCTCTCTATACTCTGGGAAGGATTGCCCTTAAATGTGAAAGTCTGCAGGCTTTTCTGGATGAAAGCGTGAAACTGATTGCAAAGACTCTGGACCTTGAATTCTGCAAAATCCTTGAACTCAAGCCGGATGGAAATTTCCTGGTTATAGCGGGCACAGGATGGAAACCCGGGTATGTAGGCTTTGCTTTTGTGAAAGGGGGCAAATGGTCCCAGGCAGGGTACACTATTTTTTCAAAAGTGCCCGTTATCGTAAAAAATTTTGCAGAAGAAAACCGTTTTGAAGCCCCGGAAATTCTGCGAGAGCATAATATTGCAAGTGGAATGAGCGTTATTATAGGAGATGTGGAGAAGCCCTTTGGAGTACTGGGAGCCCATTCCGCAAAAAAAAGAAAGTTTACTGCAGATGAAACTTTCTTTTTAAATTCTGTTGCATTCATAATTGCAGAGGTAATCGAACGCAGGTATGCGGAAGAAGAGTTGCATCAGTATAAAGAAAAATTGGAGGAGATCGTTAAAGAGAGGACCATAGAACTTACCAGAGCAAATGAGCAGTTATCTATGGAAATTTCCAGGCGTAAAAAAGTAGAAAAGGACCTTGAAAACAGTGTTTATTTCCTTAAGACACTCCTTGACGCGATACCCTCTCCTGTATTTTACAGGAACCTTGAAGGCATCTATCAGGGCTGCAATGATAAGTTTTCCAGGAAAATTCTCAACCTCCCAAAAACAGAGATAATAGGGCATTCAATGCAGGAATTCAGGGAACAATTCTCTGAAGAAACTCTGCGTGAAACAGAATACAATGATAAAATACTGTTGAAAGAAGGAAAAAGCCTGCCTAATGAATTGAAAATAAAATGTGCAATAGACGGACAATTAAGAGATTTCCTTGTCTATAAAGCCACATACAGCAACCTGGCAGGCGAAGTGATAGGGATCGTAGGCGTAATGCTTGATATCACAGAACGAAAAAAAGCAGAAAAAGCTCTTTTGAAAACCGAGGAGATAAGAAAAAAAGAAATCCATCACAGGATAAAAAATAATCTTCAGGTCATCTCGTCCCTTCTCAGCCTCCAGGCAGAAAATTTCAGTGATAAAAAAGTAAAAGAATCTTTCCACGACAGCCAGAACCGTGTAATATCAATGTCCCTTATCCACGAAGAACTTTACAGAACAGGAGAAACCGGAGATGTGGAAAGTTTTGATTTTAAGGCATATATCCAGAAACTTGCAAATGAGCTTTTTCGTTCGTACGTGGTGGGAAACAAAGACCTTCACTTAAAGCTGGACATGGAAAATGTGTTTCTCGGAATGGATACAGGAATCCCCCTGGGGATTATTATTAACGAACTTGTATCCAACTCTTTAAAACATGCTTTTCCCGGTGGAGGAGGCGGAGAAGTTAATATCAGGCTTCACAGGCTGCATAACGGTGAAAACAGGAGCTGCAAAGACCAGGACACATGCGCTGTCTCCGAGTTCCTGCTGATTGTCTCCGATAACGGAACAGGCCTTCCCGAAAATATCGATTTCAGGAACACCTCGTCTCTCGGGCTTCAACTCGTAAATATCCTGGTAGACCAGATTGGAGGCAGTATAGAACTTAAAAAAGGAGAAGGGACTGAATTCAGGATAAAATTTAGAGAAGAAGTATGTCCAGAGAAAAAACAAAAATAAAACCCGACACTTAACTCAATTACTACATTGAAACTCGGCAGTAAATTCAAACTATAGAGCCTCTCCGGACATATGGGAATCAAATCCAGCCTGCTGGCTGAAGAAAGCCTCGAGCTCAACACATGCTGATTTTCATAAGTATCAGAGACTACGGATATATTGTAATCTCAGGCATTATGCTGAGGCATAACTTAACAAACACTATTGCAAAAATCAGCAGTGAAATGTTAACCACAGCTTCTACCAGCCGTCCCATAAACTAAGATTGTGATTTCAAATACATAACCCTTTTTCTTACACAGTTTCTTCCGATTTTATGCCTGCGCAGAAAAAAACCGGCTGCAGATTTGATAAGTTCCAGGTTTTGAACACCGAAACTGAAGCGTCAATTCGATTAAAATCGAAAAACCCGGAGCTAAGAGAAGATATAATCGGTTTAGAATTAAAATATGGAAGCAAAATTCGAAATTAAAATAGATAGAAAAGAGATATTAAATGGGTATTGTGACCCATAAGGCCCGATCCACAATTTAATGTAGTTCTTTACTCGGTAAAGTTATGCTTATTTAAGTTACTACTTAGTCAAGTCATTACCTATTTAAGTTACTACTTAGTCAAGTCATTACCTATTTAAGTTACTACTTAGTCAAGTCATTACCTATTTAAGTTACATACTTTCTTTGTACGTCTTCTTCATAGATCTGGGACTGACCTTATGGATCAATTTATAGTATGGCGTTAAAGGTATAAAAAAATAACGATAAGGATTTTTCCTTTAGAAAGTAATGGTTCCCGGTACACCGGCCCGGGTTAATAAAATGACCGGCTATTTACAATAATATTAAGGACTAAAGATAAGATTTATAAAGTCGTTTTTTTTGGAGAATTTAAGGAAATTTCTAATTCTGGTCAATGAAATTTCTGGCTACAAACCATTCTAAAAAAAGTGTATGCTGGAATCTCTGCTGCAAAGAAAAGCTTTTCAACTTCGCAGTCTACTGAAAACCCATGAAACAATGGTCCCTAAATACAAAGCTTACAGAAGAAACGGCATCGGAAGAAATAATTCTGGAAAAAATTGTTTCCGGAAGAATTCCGCAAAAAAGAGAACCCGGATCTTTCTGGGAAGACAGGGGAGACAGATACCACTGCGGAATTGACCTTTATGCCCCCGTGAATACAGAGGTGTTTTCGGTTGAAGGCGGAATTGTCGCAGAAACCGGTCTGATGACCTCGCCTGAGATCCTGCCTTACTGGAACCCTACACATTATGTTATAATTGAACACGAAAAGGGGCTTTTCTGCAAATACGGTGAGCTTGCAGGCTTTACCATGAAAAAAGGAGACGAAGTCGAGCCAGGGAGTTTGATCGGGCGTGTGGGAATGGTGCTGAACTCCGCAAGAATAGATAATTCCTGCCCGCTTTATATCCAGAGGCTGAAGAATAAAAACCCGAGTATGCTCCATTTTGAAGTATGGGAAAATGAGCCCATTGCTGTTCACAGGAAGTATCTCGGAGGCAACTGGTTTGCCGAAGAAATGCCAGAAAATTTAAGGGATCCTTCGGGATATTTAAAGGCTAAAAGGATATTTTACACAGAAATAACTGGCTAAAAAACGGAAGTTCGACTGAAAATTCCGGCTAACATTGCAAATATTTCATAACAAATGTCAAATATATTCATAATGTACGAGTATGTGTTTTTGGCACTTTCTGGTTTGAAAAGTTAACTAGTTTTGCAAATTAAGGCTAAATATGGTCATAGGCACATATTAAAAATATATACGAAAAATAGATTATTTTAAGATATATTTATTAAACTGGAGAATCGATATACAGATTCAATATAACATAATAGATAATCAAAAACATTTAATATACAGATAGAAATTGATGATGGAGTGTAACAAAAACAAGTTCACAAAAATAAGTTCACATAGAAATAAAATCACCCACGACTCTTACATTTCTTACGGCTCTTACATGAGGGGATGCAAGACTCTTCAGGAAAGGATGAAAGGATCTATATAAAAACGCTCATGATATTCTTGGAATAAAATGCCCAAAAAATGAAAGTATCTGGAAGCACTTTCATGCTAAAGTAAACAATTTATAACCAATTAGGGTAATCATTATTAAAGACACAGATCTCTGACTTATAACACATTTAAGATTTTGAAAACTATCTGGTGGTATTCATGTCAATTCCGGGCTGCAAAAAATTTCCTGTGGATGAAAAAATTGAGACATTCCAGAAACTGCCGGTGATAAAAAATTATTATCTGGTCCTTGGTGGTGGAAAAATCGGCACTGATTTTCTTCAGTATGCCCGAAAAAACAATTTTCCTTTTGTGCTTGTCATCGACAGCGACGAAAATGCGTCGGCTTCAAAAGAGGCTCAGGTCCTTGAGACCGAAAGCGAGCTTTTAAGCCTTTTGAGGAAAAAAACAGAAGCTTCCCTTAAGAAAACCGGAAATGGTTCACGGTCAGGGAAGGGAAGCGAAGGAGAAAATGATATACCGGAAACCGGGAAATCAGAGGCATACTTCTATAAAATGGACATTCACAGAGTTCCTTTCCTCTTCAGCTCAGGCATTCCCGAATATATTATTCCTGCAATTCCCTTTCATGCAGCTGCATATATGCTTGCAGATCTCCTGAAGTTCCCGATACTTGATGCATGCAAAGGCGAAAGAAATAAAGAAAACCTTGCTGAAATATCCAGCCCCGAAGAAGGCTTTTCAGGGGAAAAAAGCCCTGTAAGTGAGCTGTTTATCAAGCCTGAAGATCCGGGACTTATGAGTTACTTCAATAATATTGAATCAGTGTTTCCCGAAGATGTAATCGCAGGCAGTTACCCCGAACACGGCATGTTATTTCTGTCATATGCCAGGGAAGGAGAGATCTGTCCTGACGGCTGCCCTGGACCGAGAGACAGGTGTCCTGCTTTCGGGAGGAAAAAACCCAGAACCATTACCGAATACACCCGGGAACTTGTTCATAGCGTTCCGGGATGGGTCTTTGAGAGCCACCAGATGAAGCCCGGAACCGGAGGGCTGAAAGGAGCGGAATTCAGGCAAAATATCCTGGAAATCCTGGAATTTTTGGGCAATATTCAGTGCGGGGGAAACGAAAAAAAACCCGAAAAAATCGAGGACAGGGCTTTTTTCATAGCTACCACCTGCACATGCCATGGAGTTTTGAACCTCTTCTATGTCACCTGAATATAATGTTACCTGAATATGGCGTCCGGATCCAGTATAAGTAAAGGCTTCCGTGCTTTACCGGAAAATTGAACCAAAAATACATCTGTGAGCAGCCCAGATATCTGCAGGGGATTATATGGATGCTTTTGTAGGCACAAGCGGCTGGTATTATGAGTGGAATAAAAAGAAAAACCTAGACTGGTTCGTGGAGAACTCAGGTCTTAATTCTGTAGAGCTCAATGCAAGTTTTTACAGGTTTCCTTTTCCAGGCAACATAAAAAACTGGGGCGAAAAAGGCAAGGGTCTCAGATGGAGTGTAAAAGTACACAGGTCCATAACCCACTGGCGCCAGTTCAGTGAGAGTGCACTTGAAATATGGGAGAACTTTAGAGGACTGTTCAAACCTATGGACCACTTAATTGATTTCTATCTTTTCCAGGCGCCTCCCAGGTTCGAGGAGATTGAAAGAGCCCTCAAATTTGCAGAAAAAACTGGGCTTGGCGAAAGGTTTGCTCTGGAAATAAGGAATAGGGAGCTTCTCGGGAATGATGAGCTCTGCGGAAGGTTTCTGAACAGGGTTACCCTTGTATCCGTGGACTCTCCCGATTACATTAACCGCATATTTCCCGGAAAAACAGTTTATATGAGGATGCACGGAAGAGAAAACTGGTACAGCTATAACTATCCTCGGGGAGAAATAAAAGAAACCATAAGGAAAATAACGGAATTGGAACGTGAAAAAGTCTATATTTATTTCAATAATAACCATAAGATGCTTGAAAATGCAAGGAAAGCATTAAAAGCCTTTTCTGATTTGTAAACCCTTAAGATCTTCCTTTGTTTTCAAAAAATTCCCTTTAAAGTATAGAAAAACTATTATGAATAATGTCTCTTGTTATGATTTGTTTTTGTGTTAACCTGTTTTAGTAGCTCAATCGTTAGCTCATATTATGAATAAATTATTATATAAAGAGGTATATTTTAGATTTGATCCGGATATCCCCCATAGTCAAAAGTTAAATGTCTCAAAATAAGAGTCAAATTTTTCTGGCATTGTAACTGATGACAATAAGATATTTGCCCGGAACTCCCTATATATAAAAAAGAAGTGAAATATATGTTCTGGAGTAAAGACGATATTGTCGAAAGGCTGAGCAAAATACCCAGAACGCTCGAAGATATCTCTATAGATATCTTTGAAGGCGTACCCCCAGCAAATGACCTGGTGTATAAAACAGACCTTTCAAAAGAACATTGCATAGATGCGACCAGCGGCTGCAGAAACCCTCAAACAAATATAAGTGTAGAACAGGTGAGCATAGAACAGGAACTTATGTACCCTTACATGGATGGCTCAGCTTCCGGCGAATTCGCCATTCCATCCGAGCAGTACCGGTTTATGCTGCCCTATGAGATACTGGACTACAATATCAGGAAAGAATACAGAATCATTCAGCCTGAGGAATTGAAAACCAAGTTTCCCATAGCTTATAATCAGCTGATGGAAGCAAAACAGAACTCCGAAACCGGAAAACAGAACCTTGATTCTGCCGACTGCTACCGCCTGGAAGATGAAAGTTTCCTGCAGTATATAAAAACACCAAAAATAATTGTCACCAGCAACTACCGTCTCCGTGCTTCATATGATGTTGAAGGAAAACATGTGTTTTCAGAAGGAATAGGAGTTGTACTTGGAGACCCAACGCTCTATCATTACATCACAGCTGTGCTTAACTCTTCAATAGCAAGAGCTCTTCCTGAGATATGGAACCGTGAAAATATGCAGAGCAAGAACCAGCTGAATTCCAGGATGCTCAAAAGGTTCCCGATAGAGTTCCCTAAAAAACAGATCACTGAGACCCTTATAAGCACAATCTGCAGGTACCTGATTTACCTTAACCGGCAGAAGCAGACTGCAAGGGACTACTCCATACCCGGCTACCAGAAACTGATAGACTTCTACAGAAGAATTGCAGATCTTCTGATCCTGGACACTTACATCACGAATGACCTTGATCCGAAGTTTCTTGAAATCCTTGCAGAAAACATCACAGCGTCTGGAGAAGAATTCGAATACAGCGATGACATTAACCTCCTGATAGGGCTTCAGGAAATAAAGAAAAACATTCTGGAATCTGCCAGTTTCCGTGAATGCAGGTTCAACAGCGAATTCACGAATATCCTGGCTACCCTGAAAAACAACGGCGCCTGGTAAAGAAATCGGGACAAAAAATAAGGAATCAGGTTTTAAGGATTTTTAGTTTTTATTCCTTCATTTTAAACCAATCTTTTTCCAGCCGGTTTTTCAGGTCAATTTTTTTCCGGTTTATTTCTTCCGGTTAATTTCCTGATTTATTTCTTCTGATTAATTTCCCGGTTTATTTCTGTTGTCTAAGGTTTAATTTATTTCAGATGATTAAGTTATATTATCAATATTATCAAAGAATTAATTTATTTTAAATATTTAATTTATTTTAAATGTCTAATTTATTTTAAATGTCTAATTTATTTTAAATGTCTAATTTATTTTAAATATTTAATTTTCAGACAATCGCTTTCAGACTATCACCCTTCAGTCCTGAATGAATCTGATTGGAAAACTTCCTGATATGCCGGAGAAGCAAATGTTCCGCAGTTCACTGGCTCTAGACTCCTTATCAGCTCAAGAAGCTTTCGTTTATTCAAGTCCTCTTTTTGCATAACAAATGAAATGCTGCTGTTTAACATTTTCATTTCCTGCATACTCAGGTCTTTAGAAGTGCATACAATTACAGGGATGTCCACGGTTTGAGGGTTTTTCTTGAGGGCTTTTATTACTTCAAATCCGGAAACATCCGGCATGTTAAGGTCAAGAATTATAGCATCGGGAATTTCTGTGGATGCTTTATCAATTGCTTCTTTTCCTCCCTGTGCCAGGCTGATAACGTAACCCTCGAATTCAATCATAGAGGATATAAGTTCCAGCATGGATTTCTGGTCATCTGCGATCAGGATTTTTGGAGAGACCTTTTGTGATTTCTTTTTCAAACGTTCAAGGGTTGAAAGCAAGACTGATTTCTCAACCGGTTTTACGAGATGGTCAAATGCTCCCCAGAGCATCTTGCAGTCGTTTTTTTCGGTTATTGACAGGACAAGCACCGGAATCCCGGAAGTCACGCTGTCTTTTTTCAGGTTTTCAAGAACATCCCATCCATTCATTTCCGGAAGCATAAGGTCCAGAGTGATTACAAAAGGCTTTAATTTCTGGGCAAGGGAGAGAGCTTCTTTTCCGGTCGCAGCCTGGACTACCCTATATCCTGCTTCTTTTAATGTGAAAAACAGAAGCTCCCTGGACAACCTGTCATCTTCAACAACCATAACAAGAGGAGCAGAGACATCAGAACCACAGGATTTGAAACCAATAGTGATGTCTTCCATTTTCGGTATTTTGACAGGAATTTCTGCTCCGGATTCGGTCAGTTCATTTAGAACTATGGGTTCAACCGGTTTCCCGGATTCAATTGCTTTCCCTGTTATAACAGGACCCTCGATGGCATTTACTTCACCTGTTTCGGCTGTTTTATGTGCCGTTTCAGCTGTTTCATGTGCCCGGAATATTTCCCCGGATTTCAGGGTCTTAACAGGGACCTCAAAAGTGAAGGTTGAGCCTTTTCCGGGCTCACTTTCAACCCATATCCTTCCTCCGTGCATCTCTATAAATTTCTTTGAAAGCACGAGACCGAGCCCTGTCCCTTCGTATTTTCGGCTGAGTGTGGAATCAATCTGCTTAAAGGGCTTGAAGAGCTGTTTGATTTCATCTTTAGAAATTCCTATACCGGTATCGGATACTGAAACCCTGACCCCTTTTTCAGATACTGTCCCCAGAACTTCAACAGAGCCGCCTTCCTGGGTAAACTTTACTGCATTGCTTACCAGGTTATACATGATCTGCTTGAAGCGTGTCCTGTCCGCATAAACAAAGAAACCCGGCTCCACATTAAAGTCCATTGAGATGTTTTTCTTAAGAGCGAGAGGGGAGAGGATATTTTTAGTATTGGAAAAAATATCCTGAAGGGAGAAATAATCAGGCTGAAGTTCCATTTTACCGGCTTCTATCTTGGAAAGATCCAGAATACTGTTTATGAGCGAAAGGAGATGTTTTCCACTGGTGGAGATATTTCCGAGAAACTTTTTATTGAGTTCGTCAAACTCTCCTGTTGACCCTCCGAGCATGAGCTCAGAAAAACCGATTATAGCAGTAAGGGGGGTTCGCAGTTCATGACTCATGGTCGCAAGGAATTCGCTCATTGAACGGTTTGCGCTTTCAGCTGCAATTTTTGCCTGCAGGAGTTCTTCCTCAGCCTGTTTCCGGTCCGAGAGATCTATGAAGCTTTCGACAAAATAACCCGTTCCCCCTATTGAGACGGGCACAACGCTTCTGAGGATAGGTAAAGTCTTTCCTGTAGCTGTAAGAAGTATACTTTCAGAAAGGTCTCCGGCCTGGTCCAGAGAAAGTGCAGCACAGTTCTCTTCCCCGTGCTGGCCGATTAACCGGTAACAGGTCATGCCTATGAGTTCTTTTTCGGAATAGCCTGCAGTTTTCAATGCTATAGGATTAGCATTAATAATTTTTCGGGAAGAAGATTCGATCAGAAGGATACCACACAGGGTATTGTCAAGAATGGCTTTGAGCCTTTCCCGGTTTTCCTGCTCGGATCTTTCCATGTTTTTACTGAAGGTGATGTCCTGGGCTACCAACTGAACAATATTATCCTTTCGATCAATAAGTGACAGGTTGACCTTAATATCAACAATTTCCCCTTCTGGTTTCTGATATCTCATTTCAAAATTAGATGAACCCTGTCTGAAAGTCTCTTTAAATGCCTGCTGAAGTTCAGGAAGGTACTCCGCCTGAATAAAAGACATCAGAGAGACATTAAAAGGGCGTTTCTGTCCGAAACCGAAAATTTCGCAGCCTTTTTTATTAATATCCAGGACTTTTTTTCCGTCCGAAATAATAACAGCATCGCTGGACTGTTCAAAAAGAGTCCTGTACATTCTGTCTTTTTCTTCAAGATCACATTCTGCTTCCCTGTAAAGTACAAGGGTGTTTTCGAGTTCCGTCCACCTACGGAGGGAAAAAATTCCCATTCCGAAGGAGACATACACTGAAAGAACAAGCATAAGCCCCAGACCTTCGCTATCGCAGGATTCAATAAATATTACAATGGATTCAAAAAGGTTATAACTGGAAGCCGCAACTGTGAATATAAATCCCAGAACCAGAATAATTATCAGTTCATTAGATTTTTTTGTGAACGGTGGCTTTAAAATATTTTCCATCCACTCATCCCCTTAAAAGACCCCTTTTAAATTCCTTATAGTACCGGATGCCCGCCAATGCATGAATCTAACATTGATTTGAGCCTTTCAATCTCAATAGGCTTTGAGATATAGCCGTTGCACCCTGCTTTTAAGAACCTGTCCTCGTCACCCTGCATGGCATGAGCTGTAAGAGCAATTACAGGAGTCCTGCAGACTTCCGGGAGGTTTTTGATTTCTTTAAGGACTTCAAGCCCGTCAAGTCCCGGAAGCTGTATGTCAAGAAGTATAAGGTCGAACCTGTTTTCTTTAACAATTTTGAGAGCTTCAAATCCATCCCTGGCTTCCTTACTCTCATACCCAAAAGTAGTAAGAAGGAATCTGATGAGTTCCATAATTATAGCGCTGTCCTCAACCACGAGTATATTTTTCATTACATGACCCCTCATATATTCTAAGGGATCTGACAAGATACAGATGCCTCTGGTTAACGGACTTCTTCCAAAGTCTGGACTGTTATCTCCTGGAGATGCTGCTACCAGACCGTATAAAGGTCATAAGTCCCTTAAAGCGCCAGAGCTAAAAATAAAAAGTATTTTTGGCAGACCCCTTAGACAATTAATCAAGTACCCTGTCGTTTTCCCCAAATTCAAAAAACTTACCAGCCGGCAAGTTAAACATATTATTTAATTTCCCCAGATATGGTAAAATGTATTAATTTTTAAAAGTTAAACAGTAATTGTATTACATACATATAAAAACTTTGTCTATTGACAAGAAAAAGCCAGATCAGCAGGTAAATAGAATTTATTTTCTTAATAAGAAAAACGATGTTTCTCAAAAAACAGGATAATAGCTGGTAAATAGCGGGTAAATAGCTGGAGAATATCCGGAGAATATCCAGAGAATGAAGGAAAATTGACCCGGAAGAAAATCTACAGGCAGGTCTGAAATATAAGAATGAGAAGCAAATGAAACATTAAATCAATTATAAGGTCCGAAAATATCAGGATAATACAGGAGCAAAAATACAGGTACAGAAATACAGGTACAGAAACAAAGAGAGATTAAAAGGAAGAAAAGTAGCTGTATAATACTTTTATATAATTTTATAACTATAATACCCCAATATAACTTTAACTGTTATACCCTGATGTAACTTTGTAGCTATAATATTCCGATGCAACTTTAATACTTCAATAGATCCTATAATACCCTTAATATAGGATCAATCCGGATATTTACAGTTAGAATATCCACTAAAGACCTTAATTATTCTGCTTTTCATTCAGGAGGTGCAAATTACGGTTAATCCAGAGAAAGATTCTGAAAAAGAGGAAATTTCTGCTAAAAACGGCATTGAAAACCACAGGGTTCTGTTTGAAAGGTATGAGGAAAGGTTAAAGAACCTGGACCCGGAACTGCTTACACCTGAGGACGAAATTGTTTTACAGGAAGCATTCACGCATGCAAAAGAGTTTCTGGGGCCTGAGGAAGTAATAAAATGGTTTACAGTTGCTGCCGAACCCTTCTACAGGTCAGCAAACTGGAAAATCCTTTTACCCATATATGAAGAACTGCTTGACACCGCAGAAAGAGAACTCGGACCTGAATCTTCAGGAACTGCAGCTGTACTGAGCGGGCTTGCAGGAGTCTATCGTTACATGGGGAAACATGAAGACTCCCTGAAGCTGTATTTAAGAGCACTCAGCATCCGTGAAAAAATTCCTGGCTCTGACCATCCCGAGACCGCGGATACTCTCAGCGAACTTGGAATCCTCTGCTCTGTTATGGATAGGCTGGAAGAAGCTCTTTCATATTACACAAAAGCCCTCGAAATTCAGGAAAGGTTCCTGAGCCCTGAGAACCTTGGAGCCATCAGGACCCTTAACAGGACAGCTTTTTATTATAAGCTGATTGAAAAACCGGAAAAAGCAGAAGAATTTTTTTCCCGGTCCCTTGAACTACTTGGGACGCTGGCAGAAAGGGAGCCGGAGAACAGGAAGGTCCTGGCTTATACTGCCGGCACACTGAACAATCTCGGTGTCCTTCTCTCGGAAACGGGAAAACTTGAGAAAGCCGAGGAAATTTACGGGCAGGCACTCAAACTCCAGGAAAAGGTATACGGAAAAGAACACCCTCAGATAGCCCAGACCCTGAACAACCTTGCTCTTCTTTATTTCCAGACGACAAAGTATGAAAAAGCCCTTATCCTCTACACACGCTCCCTTGAAATCATGGAAAACCTGGGAAAAACCGAGCATACAGGCTTTGCAACAACCCTGAACAACCTTGCAGGGGTCTATGTCCAGAAAGGGAGGAACGAAAGAGCCCTTGAACTTTATACCAGAGCTCTTGAAATCCGGGAGCGCATCCTTGGCCTGGATAATCCCGAAGTTGCCAAGACCCTGAACAACCTTGGCGAACTGTACAGGATCATGGGAAAGCATAAAAAAGCGCTTCCCCTCTACACCCGCGCTCTAAAAATCTATGAGTTCACACTTGGACCATCGCACCCGGATGTGGGCACAACCCTGAACAACCTCGCAGGCCTGCATGAAAGTATGGGAGAATATGAAACTGCAATCGATCTTTACGAAAAAGCCCTTGACATAATTGAAAAAGAGTACGGGCCTGAGCATCCGTATTTCAAAATTACGAGGAACAACCTGCTCGGCCTGTATGAGAAGATGGAAAGGAGCTGGAGGAGCTGAACTTAAGGAGCTGGAATTTTAAGAGTAGAAATTAATAGATTCAGGACAAATTAAGAGCGGATAAATTGAACAGGATAAATTAAAACACGATAAATTAAGAGCGGATAAACTAAAACACGATAAATTAAAACACGATAAATTAAAACACGATAAATTAAAATAAGACAAACTAAAATAAATTAAGACAGAATAAATCAAAACAGAATATAATAATCTGTGCTTTAGAAATCTGTACTGGAAGCCCAGATAGTTCTTAATGGAAAATTGAGGGGGATTTTCTGGTTCTAATTGACGGTATAACATTTGATGTCTGGGATCTGACTTTTCTTCTGTTTGCTTTTTTCTTTCTTTATGCTATAATATACCCGCAGTCTCAACTCAAAAAAATCCGTATGCAGCGTATGGCAAAAATGAAAGCCATGGAAAAACACCACGGATATAAGGTACTTACAATGATACACAGGCGGGAGATGATATCCTTATTCGGGCTTCCCGCCTATCAGTCCATAGATGAAGAAGACGCCGAGCAGGTCCTGCGCTGGATAAGGAAATACAGGGACTATCCGCTTGAGCTGATCCTTCATACCCCCGGAGGGCAGCTTCACGCCAGCATCCAGATTGCCCGCGCCCTGAAGAACCACCCAAAAAAGACCCGTGTGCTCATCCCTCATTATTCTATGTCAGGGGGTACGATTATTGCCCTTGCAGCAGACGAAATAGTAATGGATAAAGATGCCGTCATAGGGCCAATAGACCCCCAGGTTGGAGATCCCATAAGGGGAGTCTTTCCGGCGCCTTCCTGGATCCATGCCGCAGAAACTAAAAAAGAAGACGCTGATGATTCTACTCTTGTTATGAGCGATATATCGAGAAAAGCCCTCAGGCTCACACGAAACGTTGCAAAAGAGCTCCTTGAAGGTAAGATTCAGCCTGACGGAAAAGAAGACAGGCTTGAAGAGGTTGTCGAAAAACTGGTCAGCGGGGAAATGATACACAGCACTCCTCTCTCAGCCAGAGAAGCAAAAGAACTCGGGCTTTCAGTTAATACGGACTTCCCTGAGGACGTGCATGATTTCATGCGGCTTTTCCGCCCCGTGAAAAAGACTGTAGAATACGTGGGATAAAAACAAATTAAGGGAAGTGTGCTAGGAAGTGTGCCAAGAACTGTAGTCTGGCGTGAGACAATGTTTTTTTTGACCCGAAAAAACTATTTTTAAATTTCCGCAAATATAACAACTTCTACCAGCTTTCCATGTGGTGGTTTCAGCTTACACCGCAGTATATTTTATTCCTTATCAGAAAGGTATTCTTCAGAAAACATTTTTACAGTGAGGTAAAAATAAGCCAGTAAGAGGGGACCGATGATAATTCCTACAAGCCCGAAAAGCGGGATTCCTATGAAGATCCCAAGCAAAGACTGAAAAGGATGAATTTTCCCTACTTTTTTCTGGATTACAGGCCTAAAAAAACTGGAGTCTGATACGCTCAGAAAAATTCCTGTTATGAGGATACCTGCTGCTGCAACATAGTCCTGCTGGAGAAATTGAATAATTACTGCCGGGATCCAGATAATGGGTGTTCCGACAACAGGCAGAAAAGACAGGACTGCTGCAATAGACCCCCAGAGAAAAGCTCCCTGGACTCCAAAAATAAGAAAGGAAACGATCAGAATTCCGCCTTCAATTACGGCAATAGCGCCGCTGGCGATAAGAGTTGTACGGACAATGTTCCTGAACTCATTGAGAAGGATAACAGTGTTCTTTGTATTGAAAGGAATTGCCAGAAAAAGGTTTTGCATAAAATCCGATTCCTCTCCTGTTAAAAGGTAATAAAACAGGAAATACATTATAAGCAAACCAATTGCCCGGTGGCTGATGCTCTGAATTGAACCGACCACGAGCAAACTCAGGAAATTGATGATTTGAGTGGCAAGGTCCATTACCCTTTCTTCAAAATTGATCTGGAAGATGTTTTCAGAGATTCCAAACCTTGAAAAGAAATTGTTAAAAAAACGGTCTCCGACTTCAATAGTCGCCATAATAGCTTCCTGATTCAATAAAATCTGCTGGATCTCAATAATAACCATGCTCAGGAGAAAAAAAAGAGGGATCAGTACAAGAAATATGGAAATAATTATAACCAGAAGCGCCGAGACCTGCCTGTTAAGCCGGGTTTTTTTGAGTAAAAAACGGTATAGAGGCTTGAAGGTAATAAAAAGAATAAAGCCTCCAAAAAGATAGTCTACGTAAGGAAAAATAGCATAAATAATGACTGCACTCAGTGCGACAATAAGAAAGAGAGCAAGTGCCGTCCTGACCTGTCTTTCCATCAAACATAATCTGTCTTCTTGTTATAAAATATATAAGCATAAGAGAGCTTTCAGGTCAAATCCAGGAACTTTCCGGACCCGAACAGGAAATTAAGGAAAATCTGTAATCAAAGTCTGCCTTTCATCTCTTTCCCTGAGTTTAGTAACCCCGACACCTACAAGCCTGAACTTTCGCCTGCCTGTAAATTCCGACAAAAGCTGCATTGCTGTCCTTTTAATCACAAAAACGTCCGAAGTCCAGATAGAAAGGGTTCTTGACCGCGTATAGATGGAAAAATCCTCAAAACGGACCGTAAGGGTTACGGTTTTAAAAAGAAAACTGTGCTTCATGAGAGAGCCGTGCACGCTCTCTATAAGAAGGTCCAGGGAACCGGAAACTTTCACAGGGTCATCTGTATCCTCCGCAAAAGTTCCGTGCCTGCTTATTGATTTTACGCTTTCTTTTTCTACAAGCTCTTCAAAGTCGAGACCGTTTGCCAGCTGTTTTAGCCTGAACCCCATTTTTCCTAACTTTTCGGAAAGCATCTGTACATCCCAGTTTGCAAGCTCTTCCACCCTGTTTATCCCCATTTTTTTAAGAGTTTCCTCTGTCTTTTCTCCAACTCCGGGAATTCTGGAAACCGGCAGTGGAAAAAGAAAATCTCTGACATCTTCTGGCCTGACAACGGTAAGTCCGTCAGGCTTCTGAAAGCCTGAAGCAATTTTTGAAACAAGCCTGTTCGGCCCAACCCCGACAGAACATGTGATCTTCTGCTGCCTCTGTACCTCGTCCTTAATTCTTAAAGCATAAAGGGCGGCTTCTTCAAAATTCCTGACCCCTGAACCGGGTATAAGATAGGCTTCATCAACGCTGACCTGCTGGAACTTTTCTGCAAATCCCCGCAAAATTTCCATTACCCCTGCTGAGACCCCTGCATAGAGCTTCATGTTCACAGGCAAAAATACAGCATCAGGGCAGAACCTGTAAGCCTGAGAGATCGGCATTGCAGAATGGATTCCATACTTTCTTGCCGCGTATGAGCAGGTGCTTACCACTCCCCTTCCTGAACCTCCTTTAGGGTCAGAACCCACAATTACGGGCAGATTTTTCAGTTCCGGCCTCTCCCTTACCTCTACAGACGCAAAAAAACTGTCCATGTCTACATGAAAGACAATTCTCCTTTCAGAGCTGTTCTTTTTGGGATTGGAGGCAGGCATCACATAAGATAGAATAGAACAGATAAAAAAGGCTTGAGGAAGTAGGGTGAAAGTATTAATTTCGGGACAGGGAAATGAATTTTTCAGGCTTATGTAACTATAATTTCTATTCAGGGGCTGAAATATTACCTGAACCCTTTTAAAAGGTCAATTTAATAGTCTTTGTCTCCATCTCCGTCTTCATCTTCATTGTCACTTACTCCGTACATTGTTGCTTTCGATAAATAACATATTCCCGTAGCCGGCAACAGGATATTCAGGTAAAAAGCCAGAGGCAGCATTATTGACTGAACACTTCCCGGGCTGGATAATCCCTTCAGTACAGAAAAAAGAAAAATTGCAGAAAAAATACTTGTTGCAGATGTGACCACGATGTATAGTTCTGTTAAACTATCCTGCCCGTATGAGGTCAGGAAAAGTAGTAACGAACAGGGGGACAGCAAAGCCAGTAAGACAAGCCAGAGAGTTTCTGACGTACTTATGGGGCCTTCGAGAAGCGTATTTCCGTTAAAACAGATAAGAAGATTCGCGATAACCAGCAAAGCCAGGGAAATGCACAGAGGGGCTGCCAGATACCACCTGGCCAGTATTTTTCGGGCTTCCAGCAGGAAAAACACGGAGCCGGAAACAGAGATAATGCTGAGTAACTCGATAATGGCGATGAAAAGAAGATCGTATGCCGGCAAATAACGAATTGCAGGATCAGGTATTGTAACGGGAATAAAGTGGAATACAACAGATACAAAACCTGCAACCCATGCTGTCAGAAAGACAGCCGACGTTAAAGCCAGAGCACTGTTTATCTTCATTAACCGTCACCGCAAATGTAAAGTTAACAGGTATGATACAGGCATCCATATTCAGATAGAGAGACAACAGCGGCTAATTCTGGCGAACCAGACACAGAAGCTTACCATTAAGGTGCTGCAGCCCAATAACCCCCAATTGTAAATGAATGCATACCCCGTATATCCGTATGAATGCATACCCCGTATATCCGTATGAATGCATACCCCACATATCCGTATGAATGCACACCCCGCATATCCCGTATAATACAGATAATAGAATAGATCCCCTACTCTAAATATTTCATGCTCTATGTTGTTACAGGCAAAGAAAGTAATTACAGAAAAGGCATTTCGCCAGAAAAAGCATTTCTATAGTACAGCAAATTATATAATATGGGCACTAACCTGAACCATTTGAACGGATTCAAACTTTAATTTCAGCTAAAAATTGGGGGGATTTCATCAAAGCAGGGCAGGGAAGTTCAAAAGCTGCAAAAGATATAATCGGACAGCCGTTTCCTGAAATAACATCAAAATCACTTGCAGGGAGAGTTGTACATCTTCCGGAAGAGGTGAAAGGAAAAGTAACGCTCGTCTGTATTGCTTTTATTCGAAGTGCGCAGAGCATGATAGATTCATGGGCTCGACCTTTTGAGCAGGAGTTCGGGAAAGATAGAAGGTTTACGGTTTACGAAGTTCCCATGATAAATAAAGGCTGGAAGGTCCTTTCCCTGATGATCGATTCCGGAATGAGAGGAGGAATACCTGTAGAAAAACATGATAATGTGGTCACTTTCTACGGGGACTATTCAGGCTACCGGAACGCTCTCGGAATGGAAAATACAGAGCTAGCATACGTTTTTTTACTGGATCAGGAGGGCGTTATCTGCTGGAAAGGGGAGGGTTATTCCAGCCCTGAAACCGAAAAGGAACTTCTCAGCACTGCAATGGCTCTCAGACCAGCAGCTCTCAAACAACGGGGTCTTTAAGTAAAAATGGAGGGGAAAATGAAAGGGACAAGGATAATACTTGGCTTTTTTGCTCTTGCCATACTTATTTTTTCAGCTTATGCTGTCCTGAGAACCGTGCCCATTAACGAATGCGGGGATAACGGGACAGGCATTGAATGTATCGGACTTCCTCCGGGTTTTTCCATTGATTATTATGCCGAAGGTGTTGAAGGTGCGAGGTCCATGGCTCTCAGTCCGGAAGGAACGCTTTTTGCAGGAAGCCGGGGTGCCGGGAAAGTCTATGCCATGACCGACCGGGACGGAGACAATAAAGCTGATGATGTACTCGTAATTGCCGAGGGCCTGGATATGCCCAATGGGGTGGCATTCAGGAACGGTTCACTTTATGTAGCCGAAATTTCAAGGGTGCTCCGGTACGATGATATCGAAGCAAGACTTGAAAACCCTCCCGACCCTGTAGTTGTTAGAGGAGATTTCCCTGCAGACAGGTCGCACGGCTGGAAATACATAAAATTCGGACCGGATGGAAAGCTGTATGTGCCTGTCGGTATGCCGTGCAATGTCTGCAACCTCGAAGAGGAAGAGGAACGCTATGGGACGATTATGCGTATGGAGCCTGACGGGAGCCAGCCCGAGATTTTTGCAAGAGGGATAAGGAATACGGTAGGTTTTGCCTGGAACCCCGAAACCGGAGAGCTGTGGTTTACTGACAACGGCAGGGACTGGCTGGGGGATGATCTGCCTCCGGATGAACTCAACAGGGCGCCCGTGCCCGGGATGCATTTTGGCTTTCCATACTGCCATGGGAAAGATACCCCTGACCCTGAATACGGAGAACTCCGGGACTGCTCGGAGTTTACAGCGCCTGAGGTTGAACTGGGCCCGCATGTGGCCGCACTCGGTATGACCTTTTACAATGGCAGCATGTTCCCGGAAGAATACAGGAATCAGATCTTTATTGCCGAGCACGGTTCCTGGAACAGGAAAATTCCCATAGGCTACAGGGTTTCCCTTGTCAGGCTTGAGAACGGGACTCCTGTAAGTTATGAGCCTTTTGCCGACGGCTGGCTTCAGGGGCTTGCGTCCTGGGGAAGGCCCGTGGATGTGCTCGTAATGCCTGACGGAGCTCTGCTCGTGTCGGATGATAAAAATAATGTTATTTACAGGATCAGTTATAGCTGAAAATACTGCCTTAAAAACACATTTTAAACATAGTCAGAAGAGCCGGAATAATTGAAAAGCCTGCCGAATTCCGAATTCAGTAAAATTACTTATGATTATATCTTCATATACGATAAGCAGGGGGTAAATAATTGTTATCTAAAATTCCTGTAGACCTTAAGAAAATATCCGGAGAAGATATAGATAAGGAAATACTCAGAGCCGGGATTGTTGCCGAGATTGATGCCATAAATCTTTATGAGCAGATGGCTGCCCTTACGCAAAACGAAAATATAAAACGTGTCCTTCTGGATGTGGCAAAAGAAGAAAAAACACATATAGGGGAGTTTCAGGCACTTTTACTCAGGTTTGATGAGCAGCAAAAACAGGAACTTGAAGAAGGAAGTAAGGAGGTTGAAGAGGAGTTGTCCAGGTGAGCAGCTCAAATAATACATGAAGCAATACATAAAGCCTCTGATTTTTGGATTATTAACTTTTTCCGGATTATTTAAAGACTATGGAAGTTTCCGTTAACTTCTAATTCCATAGAGAGAAGCATAAAAACTCTGAGATAAAAACTCAGGCTTTTTACACAAAAACCAATAACTTAATATAAATTGAGATATACCGAAACTGCTAAAGAGGATGTTACTATCACATTGCGTTCAATATCACGAAAAAGTTAAAAGGAGCGGGTAGAATGTCGCCTGTCGAAATACAAATGTCAGTAAATGCATTGTTTTTTTCGTCCATATGTGCAATAATGTTATTCGTCGCTAACGAGTTTTTTGCCTGGCAGAGTCCAAAATATCATCAGATAAATCCTTTTTTGTATACCTGGAAGATGATCAAGACAATGAAGTTATGGTGAACTGAGATATTACCCATGCGTTGAGACAGGCACCGAAAGTGAGACTATATAAACTCTCAACCTTGAGAACACATAATTTTAGCAGTGCTGGAAAAAAAGAAATTATCTTTTTTGAACCATTCACCCGAAAAACTGGCATTTTCCCGCTCCTGTACTCATCCTCCATCTCAGTTAGCTTCTAATGTGAAAGGGTGTTTTATGGTAAAGTGAATTTATTACTTTCTTTAAAGAGTGCAGGATATAACGTATCTTATTCTCCTATTCTTCATGGTAAAATACAAAGAAGCTTTAAAATGAAAATCCAGTATTATCAGCTCAATGCTTTTTGATCTTATCCAAAACTCAAACGTTGACGGGGTGAGATTTCTAAAATAAGATTATTGCGGTTCTCGTGTGAGTGGGAAATAGTTGACATCACTGACAGGCTATGTTTTTGAAGAAGCGTTCTATCAATATTTGATAGGCTGTACATCAGTTACTTCTAAACTCTTTTAAATGTATTAAAAAACAGATACCTTAAGAGCATTTCCACCCTAAATTTTGAAAAATTGACTTTATGAAACCTTTATACTTAAACCAGGTTTATCCAGAGAACCAGCAGAAGGTGAACTCCAATAAACGCAGGCACAGAGTACCTGAACAGGGGTTTCTGCGTCTTGTGTCTGAACTGTACCATTCCAAGCCACGCTCCGATTGGACCGAAAAATGCAGCTATCAACAGGCTCTGTTCCGAAATGCGCCATTTTTCCTTTCTTGCTTTGTATTTATCCATCCCGTAAAGGGCAAAAGAAACTGCGTTAAGGACGATATAAACGAGAGGGAAAAGAAAGTAAACAGGACCTGTCATGAAAAAGAAATATCCTTCATAATAATTAAAGGCTGTGATGTTCGATAGAAACTATTTTATTTTGATTTCTATGAAGAATTTTATAATTTAATTCAACTTTGGATAATTGAAATCTGGCTTTCATCAACGTGGTTGGAACTGATTTTTCGTTATACTTCCAGGCTGCGGAGAATTTTAGATGAAACCGCCATTCCCATGCAGGTGTCCAGTGTTTCCGAAGACATCATTCCTATTACCTTTCCTCCCTGCACGATAGGAGAGCCGCTATCCTCTGGAGCCGGCATATCGTGGCACTGGAATCCCAGAAAAAGTAATGAAGCCCCGGAGTTAGCTACCCGGCAATAATGGATGGTACGGGTATCATTGATAAGCTCAGCCAGTTCCAGCTCAGCCGGGATGCCAAATTCCGTGATTTTAACCGGGGTATAAGGAGGAAGCTCTATAAGGACGACACCGTGATCTTTCAGAATTCGCGTGACAGTAAATTTCTTTCCATCAATTATCGGACGGTCTCCTTCTTCCTGGAATAAATGGGAAACCGTGACCGCGTAAAGCACTCCTTTGAGTAAGATTACAGCACCGATAATACCGCGTTTTCCATTGTGAAAAAAAGAACTGCCTGCTTTTATCATAAGTTTCGCCAGCCTGCAGGTTTCGCCTGGGTATGGTTATTGTATTTTCGGGGTTTACGTAAAATTAGGTTTCAATTATATTTAACTTTAATATAAAAAAGATTTATTAACTGAGGATTATTCGATCACTCAGAAGTTTTTACTCAGATGCTTTATCACCCGGGTTCTTAACGCTTCCCTTTAATCCTGGAATAATTCTGTGAACCTTTTTCTGGTATTCCCTATACTCATCACCGAACTGTGCCACAAGCCTTGTTTCCCAGTGCAGAGATCCCAGGAACAGGTAAACAGTGGTCAGAAGGTATACGATAAGAAGGTTTACGGTCATAAAGGGAGTGAGCAGCATTACGATCAGTCCCGAGAGCAGGAAGGGATCCCTTACCCACCTGTAAATTCCCCTTATCTTCAGGGAACCTTCTTCTGAAGCCTGCGGACCGGACAGCTGCGAGCGTATTTTAAACCTGTGCGGTGCATTCCAAAAAGCCAGGGGAGCAAGAATACCTGCAATAAACTGTCCGCCGACCATGAGCCAGCGCCAGGGAGAAGGTATTTTATAGAGGATACGCCCCGGGTTTTTATAGAGATGATAAGCAAGCGGCAATATGGTCAGAACTGCAACAAGACTGTATGCCGGCAGATAAAGTTTTTCTGCCCAGGGACCGGCAGCTTTCATGACCAGGCGTTTGAAGGGCAGGCTAGCAGTCAGGCTGTGAATAGCTGCAAATGCTACCAGAGAAAAAACAGGTGTAGTTTTAGAAGAAACCAAATCCAGCAATCCCCTTTATTTTATTTAAATAGCTAATATCTCCACACTAATATGAAAAGTTTACTATAGTGCCCAAAAAAGAGTGGAAGTGAGGACAATTAACTGGACTGATTGAGATAGAAGATAATCGAAGTGCAGGATGATTGATATGGAAGGATTGATACGGGTCAATGCTCATAAAGTTTAAACATTATACTGATGGCAACGTAAATCTCATTGGCAGTAGCATAAATTTCATCTTGACTGTCAGGTAAGCCATAGTAGAAAATTCCCATAAAGATTCCTGGGTAAAGAGCTAAAAAATAAGGATTATTGAGAAATGGTTTTGAAGAAATGGTTTTGAAGAAATGGTTTTGAAGAAATGGTTTTGAAGAAATGGTTTTGAAGAAACGTTTTTGAAAAATGTTATTGGGGTAGTTATTATAAATTATATTGAGGTGGTCGTAAAAATTGAAAATGTTAAGTCAACTTATAATCAAGTCGACTTACGACGTTTTCAAATTTATTTAGTAACAATAGTTTTATGAACCCATAGCTTTCCGTTGTAACCAGTGCACTTGATAGTCAGACAGCTAATATAATAACCATTCTTTGCATACTTGTGTACCGGATTTTTTAGCTGTGGGGTAATTTTCGTTCCTTCCAGATGAGTCCCATCTCCAAAGTCCCACCTGATATATGTCTCTGTACCTTTAGACAGGTCCTTGAACTGTACTATTCGTGAATCAGTACTCGAAGCTGGTACCGCCGTATAATCAATGTAATTACCCCCACCGGTTAGACGTTGTGTTGCTGGGGGAGTTCCTGCGCCAAGGGGAGTTTTGTACACATTAAGTGCTGCAGAGGCTGCTGAAGACAATAAAGCCAGAATCATCAATGTGGCGAAAACAGACAGTGTCATTTTCCATATGTACTTTCTATTATTTTTCAGTTTATTTCCCTCCTGTTTTTTTCATCACATGATCCGGGATGCCCCGTAATCAAAAATAACAGAATAAAATTACTCAAAAACTACAGGAGAAATTAACATATAAACATACTTATTTTCTAGAAATTAAATAAAAATTAAGATGCCAGTTTAAAACTTGATAATGCTTTATTTTCCCGTCTAAAACATGATAACAGTATAAATTCATTTATTAATAGCCTCCCCCGTTTTAATCAAAAAAATAAGGACTATGAGGAGGTTATAGAGTATACGGATCTGGAGAAATTTCTTTATTATTGAGAGAGTTAGGAGGTTATTGATGTGTTGACTTCCGAGTCAGGGCGTCCTTAAATCTCTTAATTTCCAGTAAGAATTGACGAAATATCCACAAGTTATAAAATTTTATAAATTTCAGGTATATGGTAAATACAATGCTTAAAAAATGGCTAAAATACAATACTCAAATATGGCTAAAATACAATACTCAAATATGGTTAAAATACAATACTCAAATATGGCTATTCTGTGCCAGAATCCAAGTGTCTTAAAGCCATTAATTTAACTGGTCCGGATGCTCATGAAGTTCTTTTGAATGAAATGACACTGAGTAAAAACATTTTAGCATGAGACTTCCAGAAGCCTTTCAGAGTCCTTACTGGTCTGACAATTATCAGCCTGTGAAAAGTGGATCCGTGAGAGTGAGGATTTCATGAGAACAGAAACTTATAATAAAAACACAGATTTTCTAAATATCCAGAATTGCGTTTTTTCACCTATCGACATACAAAAGGTTAGTGCAAAGGGTAGAATTTAAACCATCAGATTTTCTTCCCTTCCAGATATAGAAATTCACTCAACAATATTTATATGTGGGAAGGGTTACAGTAAAGAAGGATTTTTCCAAACATTTTATATTACTGATAAGATTAATTAATATAGCATGACATGTAGAGACATGGCATTCATGCATTAAAACTTATGACCTGAGAATGGTTTCACAAATCAAAAGAAGGTTCTGTTAATGAAATACTGGCAGCCGAAATACGAAACAATGAACCCCGAAGAAATGAAGAAATTGCAGCTGAAACGCCTTCAGAAAAGCGTAAAGCTGGTCTATGACAATGTTCCTTTTTACAGGCAGAATTTCAAAGCAGCCGGAGTCACTCCTGATGATATAAAAACCCTCGATGATGTCCGTAAACTGCCTTTCACACGCAAAACAGACCTTCGGGACAATTATCCATTCGGCCTTTTTGCTGCAAAAAAAGAAGATATAGTACGCATTCATGCATCCTCAGGGACAAGTGGAAAACCAACGGTTGTCGGTTATACTGCAAAGGACATAGAGACATGGTCAGACCTTATCGCCCGCAGCCTCACAATGATAGGCCTTTCAAAGGGCGACACGATCCAGAACTCCATGAACTACGGCCTCTTTACAGGCGGGCTCGGATTCCACTACGGAGTTGAAAGGATGGGAGCGATGATCGTGCCGGCAGCAACAGGAAACACTGCCAGGCAGCTTGAGATGATGATTGACTTCGGGGTAACAGCAGTCCACTGCACTCCTTCCTACGCTTTCTACCTTGCAGAAACCGCAGAAGAACTCGACCTTATAGACAAGCTATCTTTAAAAGCAGCAATCTTTGGAGGCGAGCCCTGGTCGGAAAACACCCGCAAGCAGCTTGAGAAAAGGCTCAACCTCAAAGCCTACGACTGCTACGGCTTATCCGAAATGTTCGGGCCCGGTGTCGGCTTCGAATGCCAGGAACAGGACGGTCTGCACATCTGGAGCGACAACTTTCTTGTAGAAGTCCTTGACGAAAACGGAGAGCAGGTTTCAGAAGGCGAAAAAGGCGAACTTGTCATTTCCTCAATCAACAAAGAAGGCTTCTGTAATATCAGATACCGCACAGGCGACATGACAAAACTCCTCGAGTCAGAATGCGACTGCGGCAGGACAACCACAAAGATCTCACGCCTGCTCGGCAGGGCCGACGACATGCTTATAGTCAGAGGGATTAACGTTTTCCCCTCCCAGATCCAGGACGTAATTTCAAAGATCCCGCAGGTAGGCGAACACTTCCAGTTGATCCTCGACCGCAACAAACACATGCTCGATGAACTCACAATCGAAGTTGAACTCGAAGAAAATGCCTTTACCGGCGACCTCAAAGACTTAAAAGCCGTCCAGGACCATGTACAGCACGAACTTAAAGCTGTCCTGAATATTCGCACAAACGTCGAACTGCTGGAGAAAGGTAGCATAGAGAGGACCGCAGGAAAGGCAAAGAGAATCATTGACAGAAGACCTCAGATCTGACATCCATGCAGTTTGGAGTCATTGTTTACTAACTTAAATGGTCAGGGAATTTTTATTCTCTGATCCCTTCAACTTTTTTGCTTCCGTTAAGCAATTTTTTGATTCTTTTTTTCAAACAACAACCATGTTGAAAATATCGCTTTTTAAAGCCCCAGGCAACTACACGCTCGACGCAGGCGAGTGGCTTTTCCGTAAAAGCTGCAAAAAAGATGGATTTCCTGAATTTAAGAAGAGTCCTAAAAACCAGTTAAAACCTGAAAATTATTCATTTTAACCTTTCTAAATAGCAAGAAGGTATAATAATATAAGGCTCTGACGTTATAGCCAAAAAGATAAGGAATGTGTTGAAATAACACATTCATCCAGAGCTTGAACTTGCTTAATATTAGGAGCTCATGTTACCAGAGCTCATTGGATCAAACTTTATAGCCCTATCATACACGATTTCTGAGTAAGCTGGGCCGGTTTTTGTAGTGTTTTCCATATAGAGTCTCCAGGCAATGAAAAGAGGCTTATCCAGTTCTATACCATAAGCTCCCTGACCATAAGGAACTTCGTAGCAGTATTGATCATCCTCACTGCAGTTCCTGGCGAGCTTGTAAACATACAGGTATTTCGCATTGGGATTGTCAGGGAGGTATTCCTCAGCAGATCCACTGAAATCTGCGTCTGTGATTGCTCTGACACCGTTCCATGCATCTGCTCCGTATATTACAAAGTTCGAGTACGTCGCCTTTCCTGTGGCTGCATGATTAACCCCATAGACAATTATGAACTCATCTGTATCGTTGCCCAGAGTAATTCCAGGGTCTCTGAGGAAAGGATAGTACTGCGAGGTGTCAAAGAAAGGAGGTGTAGGCGAAGAGATACTCTGGTTTGCTGTCCAGAGATAGCACGCGTCGTTAGCTGGACCCAGGACATTTATACCTCTCTGGATAGCATCAGTCCCTACAGGAACTGTCTGACTGGTTGGAAGCTCTGTGGCATTTGATTCGTTATACTTGTCAAGAATCGCAATCCTTAGCTCTTCGAGATCATCCATGAGGTCAAACTCTGTTTGCCCGGTTCCACGAACCCTTAGCTCCGGATAATCATACGGGTCAAGTTCAACAGTTTCGTTGGGAGTAATCCTGAAAACAGTACCGGTTGAATTATTGATGTAATTCTCACCAGCCTGGGTGTCATTGAACAGGGCCGGGCGGATAAATGAGGCAAATGTATCTGAATCATTCTCCACGCCCAGGTTCAGTATGACAGAGGGAAGAACCTGGGTATTAATTATATTATCCGAATATCCTGCAGACTCGGCAGCAGCCCGGATGCGCTGGTCAATGCCTCTGTCAGCAGTAACGATTATTACTGTGGTTTGATTGAAAGGATTTCCAGAAGCCCCATCCGGAGTCCCTTCGGTTTTGATAACCAGGTTGTTTATCGTATCTGCTAAAGTAGCAAAGATCCATCTCCTCTCGTTCCCGATTGTCCTGTGTATCACAAAATTTTCGTAGCTGAAGTACCTGCATTCAGGCGGTGTCCTTCCCACGAAAACAACAGCCTCATCAGGACCAAGATTCCAGAAAGGAGTTGTATTCTCACTTACTCCAAGCGTACTGGTTATTTGATTAATTCCTTCTTCTACTTCATAACCAGGCGCCGGTGGAACAAAATAGATCAGATATTTTGTGGTGGGATTATTTCCGTATGCAGAAGGCATTACTCCTTCCTCATATAACCTGAGAAAATCAAAAAATCCCAAGTCACCTTCCTGTACGATGAATCCATCCTGTTCTAAAGCCTGTTGAAAAGCCTCTGTGTCATCTACCTCTGTGTCGTTTACCTCTGTGTCGTTTATTTCCATATCCTGTGCAAGGGCAGTTCCTATTGACATTGTGAACAAAACGGCAAGTAGTATCACTACTAAATAATTTTTCGTATACTTTTCCCCCTATCATTTATACTTATTCTCGCAAAGAATTGCATTTAAAAAAGAAGAATCGCATTTAAAAAGAAAGAATCTCTTTAAATACTTTATAAGCATGTATGATTTTGATACTTCTTAAAAATGAAATGTAATTCTTTACAATGGATACTATAATTATAATTAAATATATTAGAAACCTTGGTGGAACATTAACTAAACTTGGATAGTTGATCTGTTGATTGTTCGAATGATTCCTTATTCCCATACTGCTTTCACCTGTTCTTACTTTGTTAAAATAAAGTACAGAAATACCCAAAGCACCTAAAAAATTTTAAGTATATTTTCATATTATTCCCCAGAACAGTCAAATATAAATACTGCTTTCTAAGAACCAGGGAAATCCAACGCTCGACGAAGGAGAGCAGCCTTTCCCGTGAAGTATGCAAAAAAGATGGATTTCCTGAATTTAAGAAGAGTCCTAAAAACCAGTTAAAACCTGAAAATTATTCATTTTAACCTTTCTAAATAGCAAGAAGGTATAATAATATAAGGCTCTGACGTTATAGCCAAAAAATAAGGAATGTGTTGAAGTAACACATTCAGTCAGAGCTTGAATTTCTTAATCAAAGCTTGAACTTACTTAACATTAGGAGCTCATGTTACCAGAATCATTTGTGTCGAACTTTATAGCCCGGTCATACACAATCTCCGAGTAAGCTGGTCCGGTCCTTGTTGTGTTTTCCAAGTAGGCCCTCCAGGTAATAACAAGTGGTTGATCCAGCTCTATACCGTGAACTCCTTGACCATAAGGAACCTCATAGCAGTACTGATCATCTTCGCTGCAGTTCCTGGCGAGCTTGTAGACATACAGGTATTTCGCATTTGGATTGTCAGGGAGGTATTCCTCGGCAGATCCGTTGAAATCCTCATCAGTTATTGCTCTAACGCCGTTCCACACATCTGCTCCATATACTGCGAAGTTCGAGTATGTCGCCTTTCCTGTGGCTGCATGGTTAACCCCATAGACGATTATGAATTCGTCGGAATCATTGCCCAGAGTAACTGCAGGGTCTCGAATGAAAGGATAGTATTCCGAAGTGTCAAAGAAAGGAGGTGTCGGCGAAGAGATAGTCTGGTTTGCTGTCCATAGATAAGCTGCATCGTTGGTAGGACCTACGCCGTTGACTCCTCTCTGAATAGCATCACTCCCTACAGGAACTGCCTGACTGGTCGGAAGCTCTGTGGCATTCGATTCATTATATCTTTCGAGAATCGCAACCCTTAGCTCTTCGAGATCATCCATAAGCTCAAACTCTGTTTGCCCGGTTCCACGGACCCTCAGTTCCGGATAATCATACGGGTCAAGTTCCGTAGTGTTGTTGGGAGTGATCCTGAAAATAGTTGCAGGTGTATTATTGATGTAATTCTCTTCATCCTGGGTATCATTGAATAGGGCAGGGCGGACAAATGAGGCAAATGTATCTGAATCATTCTCCATTCCCATGTTCAGCATGGCCGAGGGAAGAACCTGGGTATTTATTATATTGTCCGAATATCCTGAAGACTCGGCAGCGGCCCGGACGCGCTGGTCAATACCTCTGTCAGCAGTAATGATTATTACCGTGTTTTGATCGAATGGATTTCCAGGCTCTCCATCTGGCGTTCCTTCAGTTTTGATAACCAGATTGTTTATCGTATCTACTACGTTGGCAAAGATCCATCTCCTCTCATTCCCAATTGTCCTGTGCATTAACATATAATCATAACTGAAGTACCTGCATTCCGGCGGGGTTCTTCCCACGAAAACAACAGCCTCATCAGGACCAAGGTTCCAGAAAGGAGTTGTGTTACCGCTCACTCCAAGCGTACTGGTTATTTGATTAATTCGTTCTTCTACTTCATAACCAGGTGCCGGTGGAACAAAATAGATCAGATATTTTGTGGTAGGATTGTTTCCATATGCAGAAGGTAATACTCCTTTCTCCAATAGCCTGAGTAAATCAAAATAGGCCAGATCACCTTCCTGTACGATGAATCCATCCTGTTCTAAAGCCTGTTGAAGAGCCTCTGTGTCGTTCGCTTCTGTGATATTTACCTCTGAGTCATTTGCTTCCATATCCTGTGCAAGGGCAGTTCCTGTTAATACAGCGAACAAAATGCCGAGCATTATAACTAATAAATAATTTTTCATATTCCATATCCCCCTATCATCCATAGTTATTTTCGCAAAAAATACACTAAAAAAGAAGTATTGCATCTAAAAGGAGAGGATCTCCCTCAATCTCTTCTATGACCACATGCTTTTGATTCTTTCTAAAATAAAGTGTAATTCTTTGCAATTAATACTATAATTAAAATTAAATATATTAGAAACCTTGGTGGAACGTTAGCTAAATTTGGATAGTGGATCTGTAAATTGTTCAAACGATACCTTATGTCCACCCTGTTTTGGTCTGTTCTCACTTTTTGAAAATAATGATATTTATTAAATAATGCCATAGAAGTTCACAAAACATCTAGCAGAATTTAAAGTCCCATATTCCAGATTATATTTCATGGCCAGTGTAAATACTGCTTTCTAAGAACCTGGGAAACTCAACGCCTGACGAAGAAGAGTGGACTTTCCCGTAAAACCTGTACAGAAGCTGAAGTTGAAAACTCTATTAGAAACAGGCTGGATGGAACTTTAAAACAGCTAAAACCTGGAAACCAGTCACTTCTCAGTGGTGAAATGATCATGGTGATGTTATTGAAAAATATCTGAGAGGTATACAGTTAGCCATGATGATGTTATTGAAAAATATCAGGGCGATATACAGCAGTCCATGCAAAACTGTAATAAAAGCAATTGAATACTATAAGCAGGCACTGACAGTATCAAAAGTCAGTGATCCGGAATAAAAAGAGAAAAAGAATGGAAACTTTTATTCCAAACAATTTTTATTTCTAGTCCTGAGATATAGAAAGTAAAATAGATTTTCTCTCAGATAATTCTGAGAGTTTTCCGTTTGAAATTGCTTATCCACAGTTTTCAATTCTGTTATCGTGGATATTTACATTTGTTTCCTGTGTGTTCAAACGTATTACTGCAGGCACTGGCAGGTCATGGAAATAGTTTCCAGATGCTTCTATGTTTTTGAGATTTCCCTGCAGTTCAAGACCAGCATATCCGCCGCCTGATGTTGTACATTCATTGTTCTTCATTACTCCATCAGTTACGGAATCAAACCTGACGGATGAGTTGGTCCGGTTAATAAACTTGGAATTCTTAACTGTGATGCCATTTACGTGGTATGCATACACGCCGTCATGGCCGCACTTGTTTACAGTTACGGAATCTATCATTACGTTGCTTGATTTTGAAATAAGCAGCGCATCATTGCAACCGTTCTGGAACGTAACGCCCTGGATTGTCAGTCCGTTACAGTTTATTATGGTTGCCATATTGTAGCTTGAAGTTCCGAGCCTGATGCCAGGATAATAGTCACTCTGGCTTCCGTCAACAGTTAAGTTTTCTATTTTAACGTTGCTTGCAGAACCGCCCCTTATCATTATCATGGCTTTCTTTTCTGCAATACTGCTCTCACGACTACCCCAGAGAGGAAGCCCTTTGGCAAGCTTAATTGTTACACCGGAATCTCCGGCAAGGGTTGTGTCACTTCCAATCAGAAGAGAGTCACCAATGTCGTATGTGAACGGGCCTTTAAGCTGGACAGTTGTGCCCGGATTTGCTGCTGCAAATTCTAACGCCTGGTTAATCTGGACGTGGTCGTCCACTCCATCACAGTTGTAGTCTCCACTTCCATCTCCGGTAACAGTTATAGTCTGTGTGTTCTCGCCGCCTAATACAGAAGGTACGGTTGTTAAAGTAAGGCATATTGCGAGGAATAGGGTTCCTAGCTGTCTTTTTAGCATCGTATCACCTTTGGGTTGGATTTTTAGAACCTGAGTAAACTCAAGTTCTGCAGGTTAGTTGTGTGTTTTTTCCCAGAGTCAATACGGCTGTTAAGAGACTTCCTGTTATCAAGGATAGGGTCCCCTGATGCCTCTTCAGCACTGTATCACTCTGGGATGGATCTTTGGAGGGAAATAAACAGAATCAGATCTATAGGGTAATTCGATATTTCCCATTATTTATTAAAATTATATATTACGTGTTCGTAATACCATTTTTCCGACATATCTAACTAGATAATATTGGATGATCTAATCAGGTCGGCTCTATGCTTGTTATTCAAAAATTTCTATTACGTGTGCGTAATATTTTTGAACCTATCAAATGGTTCTCTGCGATTTATGTGAGGCGGACACACTGTACACAGAGTCTCCACTTTCCTGCTGCCTTATAGGGATCAGGCACTGTAAGTGGCCGGAAATTAGAAGTTTTGCCTTCTATAAACAGAATATGTTACTGACCACAGGAAATTATTCCTCCGGTCAATACCTCCTTGTGTTGATGAATCATGAACTTAACCAGGCTAATTATTCTGCCGAAAAATTCCGGCTCAAATGAAAGAATTAACCTGTTATTGAATTCCTGACTTGACATTCTACGTCTACACGGTAATAATATAAAATATTATTGGTATTATAAAATGCATATGATATATATAATAGAATGTATACAGTTATTAATCGTTAGAACCCTCCAAAACCAATAAACTATTAAGCAATCAACCACAAACTTTACCTGTAACTTTTTCCTAATTTGAATTTCTTAACAATCATATTTTTGCTCAGCTCTTAAAGGTGAAACTATGCCCCACATAATGGAATTACTTGGAAAAACAAGAGTCGTCGTAAAAGATGGAAAGGTTATCGAGGTCGGAGAGCCTGAAGTCAAATGGTGCCCCCTCTTTGCTAAAATACGCGGAATCCAGAAAATCACCCCTGATGAAGTCAGGAAGAATATGGAGTTCAGGATCAGTGATTTCGGGATGTTTACCGATAAACGCAGGCTTGAACTCGAAGACTTTGTAGGATTTGGAGCATCCGAGGTTATGATGACGGGCCTGAGCAGGGGTTTACTGGACACAACAGTAACCGCCTGTGAAGGCGCAGGGACCGTAATTTCCAACAACCCTACCCTTGTCCAGGGCATGGGAGGCAGGATGTCCGGCCTTGTCGAAACAGAGCCTATAGAAGGTATAATAAACGGGATTACAGAGCGCGGCGGGATCGTGCTTGACCCTTCAACCGCAAAAATGGACCCTGCTGCAGGAGTGAAAAAAGCAGCAGAGCTCGGTTACAAAAAGATCGCAGTAACCGTTGCCTTCGCCGAGACTGCAAAAGAGGTTCGGAAACTTGAGTCCGAGCTCGGGCTTGACCTGATAGTCATAGGGGTACATGTTACAGGTCTGGACAGGGAAGAAGCCCAGGCCCTTGTAGAAAATTCAGACATTGTAACCAGCTGCGCTTCAAAGCCCATCAGGGACCTTGTAAAGCCCCTCGCTCAGGTTGGGACTGCTGTACCTCTTTTTGCCCTTACCCAGAAGGGAAAAGAACTTGTTATTGAAAGGGCAAAGGACATCAAAAGCCCGATTCTGATCAATACCATGGCTCTTCCTGTTCTACCTGAGCACAAACAGCCAAAGGACCTTAAATAAATCAAAATAAATCAAAATAAATCAAAATAAAGCAAAATAAAATGAATAATGAAATAAAAGAATAAAATGAATAATGAAATAAGGCGGCTTAAACCATTAAAGCCGTTACTACTTTTTAGTAATCCCAGGCTTTTGTATTTTTGATTTTCTCATTTTTATCTTTTATTTAATCTGTATTTTCACAGACCGAACCACATTCCCAATATAGAAATCGGGGGAATGGAGTACAGTATCTACAACTCTCTGGACATCTACGATGCTGAAACCAGGGAGATGTATCGGTTCAAAAAGGTAAAAGTTAACGAATATCCATCGGAAAAGGGTGACAAAAGGTGGATTATTACTGCTGAAGATGGTAAAGTATTAATGGTCACAAAGAGCTACTGCAAAGAGACTTTCAGCTTCACTAATAACTTCAATTTCAGGTTTTCAGGTATATTGAGAACTTTATAGACGTTGTCGATTTTCAGTTCGGAATCGGGGGTAGGGTTATAACATTACAGGAGACAGGAAGTGGACTTGGCATGGTGGAAGATACTTCAGGGTTCGTAATATAAATTTTTAAAATCCTATTTTTTTAATCATATCTTTTTAATCATATTTTTTTAATCATATCTTTTTAATCATATCTTTCAAAATCTTATCTTTTTAAAATACTATCTTTTTAAAATACTATCTTTTTTCATCAGCTAATTCTCAAATTCATTTCTTTGTTGATCTTTTTTGTGGATTTGATCACACTCAGAAATGTTCAATCAAAACAGTATAAGAAAGCTCAAAATATTTACTGGAGAAAACTTAATATTTTACTTTGCTTTCAGGAAATATGTACAGTACAATAACTTTAAAGGTTATGACAAAAACTTTAACAATAAAGCAGGAAAATATGGAAATATGAAAAATGGAAATAAAAAAGCGGGCCTTCCTGGGGACTCAGTAATATCCGAAGGACAGGAAATGGCAGAAGTAAAAGCTATAAGGGAAAAGCTTTCCGAAATGCACAGTGATATTAAAAAAGTCATGGAATTCACCAGCAGGCTGCGCCTGGAAGCTGCTCTTGAAAATTCAAGACAGGAGTACTCAAACGCTCTTCTCAGCCACCTCTTCGAGGATATAGATACAGGGCTTGAGAAAAATATGGTGAAAAAATGCCCTGAAAAGCAAAAGTGTACCTCTGCATTTACAGCCCTCCTGCAACAGAATGCAGGGCTTATAAAGAAAAACAGGGTGGACGATGCTCTAATCTGGGATAGCAGAAAAAAGCTGGAAGAGTTGAGGTGTGGGGCTCCTTACAGTAAATGTGAGAAATGCTTTTCAGAAGTTTCGAGCCTTCTCGTAAAACAGGTCAATCTCATGCGTTCCATGAGGATTTACGCAGATAATCAGGAACAGAAACCGAATATCTCAGCACTCAAAACCTCAGCGGTTATGAGCGAGATTCTTGAGCCGATCTCAAACCTCCAGCGCCTGGAAATTCTAAGGGCGGTAGCGTTAGAAGCAAAAAGCTTCTCCGCTTTTTCCGAGCTCACCGGCCTCAGAGGAGGAAATTTGCTCTTCCATCTCCAGAAGCTTACGGAAAGCGGGCTGATCATGCAGCAGCATGAGAGAGGGGACTATATGATCACCGAAAAAGGATTCAGGATACTTCAAGGCCTGAACGAAATTTATTCCTCACTTCAAGGTTATCCACTTCAAAATTCTTCAAGAAAGGAATCCGAAGAGAATGACTCCCAGAAAAGAAAAGATACTCCAGAGCTGGCCGTTTAAGTCCGGGTATTTTTGACCCCGGTTTTTCGGTATTTATTGACAATTTTACACTGCTTCTTACCATCTGGAAGATCAGGTAATCCAGGATTACGATAATACAGTGGAATGCATTAACTACATTCCAGTGCCGATTAAGTATATATCAATAACCTGCCAATATAGGATTGTAGAATGAGTTCTCCGGGGAAATCAGGCTGCACAGAACCAGAAAATCGGGCAACAGGGAAATGGAAAAGCAGAAAGGAAAAGATTAGAGGAAAGACAAAATTAGAAAAAAACAAAAATATGAGGAATAAAAATGACTGTAAGAGATGACATTCACGGACAGATTGTTGCAGGCTTAAAAGGTGCAAAGTTTCCCATAAACACTCCCGAGGAATTGCTCGCTGCTTTTCCTGCGGGTGCAGACACCACATGCAGATCAGGCGACCTTGCAGTTACTGCAGGAGAAGCAGGCAAATTGCTTACTCCAGCAGATTTTCCGTTCAGGGATGCAAAACAGGTGGCAGACACAATAGTTGACCGGGCAGGGCTTTAAGTCCTGCTTACTTATTTCTTCATTCGCTTTCAGTTCCCTTTTTCTCTCTTTCTTTCTGTATTGTTTTTCTATCCCTGCTCAGCACCTCACTTCCGGAACAAATCTGAGGTTTCATTTCAGGTCATAAAACCAATGTTATTAGCCTGAGAAGATCAACCTGTAAAGATCCTATTCCTGTGAGATAGAAATCCAGGAATTAAGCAGGAATAATAAGGTAAAAATTACAATATTGAACCACAATATTAAATGATACAATTTTTAATACAATGTTTCTTTTCAGGAGGGTGGTTTTAAATGCCTCATATAATGGAAATGATGGGGAAAGCAAGAGTAGTCGTAAAAGACGGAAAAGTTATAGAAGTCGGAATCCCTGAAGTAGAATGGTGCCCTCTTTTTGTCAAACTGCGGGGAGTTGAAAAGATGACTCCTGATGAAATCAGGAAAAACATGGAGGCCCGGATCAGCGAGCTGGGAATGTTCACGGAAAACCGCAGGCTTGAATTTGAAACAACTGTTGTTGCCTTCGGAGCCTCAGAAATAATGATGAGCGGTCTCACCAGTGGCTTCCTTGAAACAACCGTAACAGCCTGTGACGGAGCAGGAACCGTGATATCAGGCAATCCTGCGCTGGTTCAGGGAATAGGAGGGAGGATGTCCGGCTTAATCGAAACCGAACCTATAGATGCACTGATCAGAGGAATAGAAGAACGAGGAGGAACTGTTTTGGATCCTGCAACCGCAACCATAGATCCTGCAGGCGGAGTAAGAAAAGCAGCTGAACTTGGCTATAAGAAAATTGCAGTTACAATTGCAGATGCCAAGACCGCAAAAAATGTCAGGAAAATAGAATCCGAATCAGGGCTTGACCTTTTCGTTATTGCAGTACACGTAACAGGCATCAGCAGGGAAGAAGCCCAGGAGCTTCTGGATAACTCGGATATTGTGATCAGCTGTGCTTCAAAATATATAAGGGAACTTGCAAAACCTCTTGTGCAGGTAGCGGCTGCAATTCCCCTATTTGCTCTCACAAAGAAAGGAAAAGAACTTGTGATCGAAAGGGCAAAAGATATCGAGAGCCCAATTCTGATCAATACCATGCCACTGCCGGTTATACCTGAGCATAAACAGCCGAGAGAACTGATTTGAAGGCAATAAATTCTAAAAATTATTTCCCAGAAGGGGCAAATAGAAGAGTTTTAATGGAAAACAAAAGGATAAAAAGCTCAAATGGGAAATAGAAAGATAAAAAGCTCAAATGGGAAATAAAAAGATAAAAAAGTTCACTCTAATTTTTCAGGGTTTTCCGGACTGCCAGAATTGACTGCTAGAAATAAGCAGTCCGGGTCCCTGTGGTTTGACTTAAAAAAACAGCAGCTTATCAATTTTTAAAATTTTAATTGATTTTCCAGTACTCAATTTATAAATATTGCTTTAATTACTTTTTAATTTACTGATTTTTAAATATTGCTTTAATTTACGTTTTTTAGTTATCGTTTTTTAAATACAGTTTTCAGTCACTTTAGAACTCTTGATGTTTAAACCTACTGTATTTCCAGTTTTAAGAATATTTGAATTTTAAACTTTGATAAGTTACTGCTGAGAGGGTTGGCTTTATGAGGTAACCGGTTTGTTATTATTTCTTTGAACCTTTGGATAGTTTGCTGTCAGCTTTTGCATTCTTCTTTGCTGGTGCTGGAGCTTTTGCCTGTGTTTTTCCACATTCTGCTCCTGTTTTTGGAGCTTTCTCAGTTGCTGTATTTTTTGCCATTAAAACACCTCTGACTTAATATTTTATATAAGTATGCTGAATACTGTTTTAAATAAATATATAAGTTTTGAACCAGAATGTTAACTTATTCAAAAAACTATTATGTAAATCAACTATCAACTAGAATTGAGCCCGTGACCATAATCAAATTACGGAGCCTGTAACCATAATCAATTTACAATAACTATACAGTATCTGAAAGTAACTTAATTCCAGAATTCCAGAAAAACTGGTTGAGAATAAAGATGGTTGAGAATAAAGATGGTTGAGAATAAAGATGGTTGAGAATAAAGATGGTTGAGAATAAGATAAAACACAGGGGCACAGGAGAAAGTCTGGAATGGATAGGCTTTACTTTTTTCCTTTTAACTTCCCGATTATTCCAGATAAATTAATTCTGGTTTGATATTCAGTTTCGGGGTTCTTTTGATTTTTAATCTGAGAATTCTCTTTTTCTCGCATCTTCTTATCGATATTTTCCATTCTTTTATCTATTAAATATTCCCCAATCGGAGTGACAAAGCCAACAAGTATCCCCAGTCCCAGAAAAATATCGATTACAGTAAAAATCTTACCCAGGTCTGTTTGAGGCGTAAAATCCCCGTATCCTACAGTTGCCAGTGTTATTACCGAAAAATAGAAAGAATCAAGCCAGCTCCAGCCCTCAACAGAATGATAGAAAAAAGTACCTGAAGCAAGCGTCAGTGTAGTAAGGTACAGAAGGGATCGGAATTTTGGATCCTTAAGAAGCGTTTTTACTGTATTTAAAAACATCATTATTGTAAAAAGAAACGGTATCGTAACCTATATCCCCCACCGCTGTTGATCTTGCTTTGTCCTTTTCTCATGCTATGAATCAGAGAATTCTGAAGGGTTTTCCCCTATTACTTCTCTCTCCAAGGCTTAAAAAGACATCTATGAGGAGGGTTAACCTGTGATTACTCCATGTACAGGAGTAAATACAGGCTTCCAGAAACTGAAAGTTCTTAAAAGCACTGGCAATTGTTACCGTCCCATTTCTCAAAACCTTTCCCGAAGAGGTAAAGGGCAAAAGGAACCAGCAGCAGATCCACAAGAGAATAATAAGGGCCAAACATGGAAAGAACTATGTTAAGCATCAGTAAAGGCACGACCGAAAGCGTATAAAGGGCAAAGGTCTTTGCGTTGTAGAGATTAGTGGACGGGGAAAGCCCGGTAAGGTAAACGAGTACTGCAACCATATACAGTGAAATCGTAAGGAAAAGCAGCATTGATGGGATAAGGGACCCGGGTTCGTTTTTAAGGGCAAGCAGTGTAAGGATTGCCAGCGGAATGAGGTTGAGGAAAAGATAGCTGTTCAGTTTGCTCTTTATCATGTCAGATACTTTCAGGGGGAGAAAGGCGTAAGAAGAAAAAATATCATACTCGGTAAGCCAGTTATACATTGAAGATGAAAGCACACCCAGCACCAGAGCAAAGATTGTAAGTGTACTTAAAGCAGGCATTACTCTTCCCAGAGCGGACAGGAGTATCCATACAAGCGTAAGAGGCAATAAAAAAGAGAAAATTACTTTTCCAAGCCCTCCTTCACTCCTTTTAAGGTCAAGGGAATCTTTTGCAACAAAGGCTGCATATCTGTATGAACCCAGAAGCCTGCATAGTTTTGAAAAAGAGTTTGAAAAACTCTTTTGAGACTGTGGAAAATCGATTTTAAGGAAAATTATTGACAGGGCTGAAGGGACAAGAATCAGGATGCCGGAGTGCAGGAGCTTGCTTACTGAAGGGTCAAGGAAAAAGGAGAGGCTTGGAAGGCTGTAAAGGACATTCTGGTTCATGTTTCCGGATATGTGGAGCAGGAGAATGGAAGCAATGAAGAGGCAGAAAAGTGAGATCTTTCCTGAATGAGCGTAAACTGTGGACAGGAAGAAAACTGTAGAAATACCAATCACAAAAGAAAGGGAAAGGGTCAGAACAAGCGTCAGAAGAACCGAAGGAATACTGAATATCCCAGCAGGGACAAATTCTGCAGCAAGAGAAAAACCTGCAACAAAAGGCAGAATATAGAGAACAAAATAATATACTATATCTTTTCCAAGAAAATTAGCAAAGATAAATCTTTCAGAAACCGGAAGCACGCGTGAAGAATATGCGATCAGGCTTGCCTGCCCGAAGCGTCGGTTCATGAATTCGCGGCTCATGAGCCCGAAAGCACCGATCATACACCCTAGAAGCAGGAAAAAGTAATGTATTCCTAAAGCTATCTGGGTATCGGTAACTATTTCCCTGAAAACAGGCAGGACAAGGCTTACAAAAAATGTAAATAAAAAAATAAAGACCGGAAAGAGGGCAAAACCTCTATGCCCGAAAAGGCTTGAGTGCATCCTCCATTCTTCTTTGACCATGTTTTTGAAAATGTCAAACATAAAATCCCTGCAGATCGTTGTTTTCATAATTACTGTTTTTACACCTGCTCTCAGACCGGGAGAGGAACTTCTGTTGTAGGTTTTTGCATAATATCGTTTGAAATTTCTTTCCGCCTGCTGACAAGATCAAGGAAGAAGCCTTCAAAATTCCTTTTCTGAAGTTCGGGATCGTCAAGGCGGCCTGTATAGACCAGTTTTCCTCTGTAAATTACCCCTATGCTTGTGCAGATCTCTTTTGCAATTTCAAGAATATGAGTGGAAATGAAAATCGTACCTCCATTATTCACATAACCCTTCAGGAAATCCTTGACCTTCTTCTGCATTACAGGATCTAGATTGATAAGAGGCTCATCGATAATGGCAAGTTCTGGCTCATGTAGAAAAGCCTGGGCAAACATAAGTTTCTGCCTTGTGCCTCGTGAAAGGTCTTTGCATAACGAGTCTTTCTGGTCTGCAAAGTCAAAGAAATCAAACCATTTACTGCAGGCTTCTTCATAGTGTTCCATTTTCCGGATTTTTGCAACGAAATGAAGATACTCTTCCGCGGTTAGAAAACTTGGAGGAGTTTCCTGTTCAGGAATAACGCCCACAAGCTCCCTGACTCTAAGAGGGTCTTCGAGTACATTTATCCCGTGAACCCTCAGAGTTCCTGAGGTCGGCTTTATCTGCCCAGTAAGCATTTTAATCATAGTCGTTTTTCCGGAGCCGTTTGGGCCAAGAAGGCCAAAAAGCTCACCTTTTCCTATAGAAAGGTCAACACCGTCTACTGCCTGTGTTTGCCCGTAGAACTTGGAGAGACCCTTTACTTCAATCATATTTCAGGCTCCTTTAAGCTGTGATTTTCCTTAAGTCAAATATCTTTTTACAAATACTCTTTATATATTTTTAAGCCTTTCTGTTTTAAGATATATAATAGGTAATGTGAATAATAAAAGAGAAAGAGAATAAAAGAGAAAGAGAATAAAAGAGAAAGAGAATAAAAGAGAAAGAGAATAAAAGAGAAAGAGAATAAAAGAGAAAGAGAATAAAAGAGAAAGAGAATAAAAGAGAAAGAGAATAAAAAAAGAAAGAGAATAAAAAAGAAAGAAAATAAAAAAGAAAGGGAATATAAAAGAATTAATCTTTATTGTATATATTAATTAGTTCTACATAGGACTCTTTCACAATTATTTTATAGATAATATATATCGGGATTGCGAGTACCATTCCGAGAGGACCTAAAAGTTTGGACGCTGCAAGGGTCAGGATCACACTTAAGAGAGGGTTAATATTTACTTTTTCTGAGATCATGAAAGGAATGAGGTAGAGGTTATCAATAGTCTGGGCAATGACGACGGTTATTACTGCAAAAAGGGCTGTCATCAGGCTGTCTATATAGCCTATAATAACCGGAGGGATTGCTCCCAGGATAGGACCGATATAAGGAATAATATTCAGAAAACCTGCCAGAATGCCCAGAAAAAGCCACCCATCAAGACCTCCGAGATAAAATCCGATACAGCAAATAAGACCTATGATAGCCGACTCAAGCATTTTAGCACTGAAAAAATCCTCCAGCTCACGGCCAATGCTTTCTAAAGCCCTGAGAATTCCATCTGCATGTTCGGGAGGGGCATAAGCATGAATATAATCCCCTATCTTGTTATGGTGCTTGAAATACATGCCAAACATTAGAGGGATTACCAGCACTCCGGTAAGGAAATAGTAAGAAACTTTTGAAACTAGATCCGTAATCCCGGAAAAGATGGTGTTTCCTATCTTTTGCAGGTCTTCAGGTTTTATAAGGCCGGAATCTGCAAGCTTTGAAAGCTCGGACTCGTGCTCGGTAAAAAGGGCTGAGGCTCCGCTTGCATAGTCCTGCTGTATGTTGCCTATGTCCCCTATAAGGGCTCCAATGCCCTGAACCTGGCTGCTGAGGAAAAACAGGACCAGAAGCCCCGAACCTGTAAGCAGGATCAAGCCAACTGTTTTTCTGTTGCAGTTCGGAAACCTGTCCATGCACCTGTTAAATATCTCTATTACTTTTTCCACAATCAGGATAAGGATTGCTCCTGCAATAAGAACTATGAAAATGTCTTCAAAATAGAAGAGAATTGCGAAAAATAAGACAAAAAGTATGGTTGTCAATGCCAGAAACTGCCATATGTTCCTGTTGGTGCTGAGAGGCATGCGTTCCTACCTTTAAATTTCTATCCGGATATTATTAAACTATTTATGAATCTAAGATTTTTAGTTTCCAGATAGTTCTCTGAAAATATAAATAGTAGCTCCTTTGAGTTAAAGAACAGTCTCTTTAAATAATTCATTGAGTTAAAGAATGATCTCTTTATAATTATTTGAGTTAAAGAATGGCATTTTTAAGTCAAAGAGTAATTCCTTTGAGTCCACAAATATATAGAATAGGACTTACGCGGTTGAACTGAAAAACGATGGCGTAAAACCTTCAACTATCTAAACTATGGTTTCAACATCAATGCCTATTGGTCTTGATTTTAAATCTCAAGTGCGTAAGTCCTATAGAAAAGAAAAAAATCAGAAGTTATACTCATGTACCGGAAAAAGCTCTGTAAAAAGAGATGGATTTGTAAAAAGAGATGGATTTGTAAAAAGAGATAAATCTGTAGAAAGAGATAGCTTTGTAAAAAGAGATTATTCGCCGTAACTATTCAGGTAGAGCCTTTGAAAGGCTACAATTTTTCCTCTTTTCGAGGAAAAATTGCATATAAATTGAATCCTATTTCCTTTCGTTATTATGCTTACACGTGAAGAGATTCTTATCATTTATGACGCTGGTCCTGAAGCTGTAATTTCTGTAATCCAGAGGCTTGAGACTATCATAGAAGAACAATCTATTCGTATTGCTGAACTCGAAGAACGTGTAAAGGTATTAGAATCTCGTTTAAACCAAAACAGTCGTAACAGCAGTCGCCCTCCTTCTACTGATTTTTTTATCAAGGAGAAACCTAACCCCAAGAGTCTCCGTAAAAAGAGTGGCAAAAAACCTGGAGGTCAAGATGGTCATCCAGGAACAACTCTTGAAATGGTTGATCATCCTGAGTAGGTAATAGAACATTCTTTGAGTTGCTGCAAAGAATGTGGCCATACTCTTGAGAATGTTGAAGTTGAAGCCTATGAGAAAAGACAGGTCTTTGATATTCCTCCTGTAAATCTGATTGTTACAGAACACAAAAGTCAGATAAAGACCTGCCCTTACTGTGGAAAAATAAATAAAGCTGTTTTTCCTGAATCAGTTAAATATCCAGTTCAGTATGGTCCAAATATTTTAGCTTCAGCTATTTACTGTAAAAATCACCATTTTATCCCCTATGAAAGAATTTCTGAGTTTTTTGAGGATATTATGGGAATAAAAATCTGTCCTGCTACGATAATTAGAGCAGAAAAAGAATGTTTCCAGAATTTAGAGTGTTTTGAAAACATTATTCGAGAGAAATTAATGATTTCTCATGTTGTCCATTTTGATGAAACTGGTATGAAGATCGAAGGAAAACGACACTGGCTTCATGTAGCTTCTAATGAGAAATACACCTGTTATTTACCTCACTCAAAAAGAGGAGCAGAAGCAATAGACGCTATGGGTATTCTTCCGGAGTTTAAGGGAGTAGCAGTTCACGACGGATGGAAACCTTACAACGTTTATGACTGTGATCATGCTCTCTGTAATGCTCATTTACAGAGAGAACTTACTGGAATTGAAGAGAACTATAAACAGCAGTGGGCTAAAGAAATGAATGAATTGCTCACTGAGATGAAAAAGTATACCGACGAATGCAAGGATCAAGTCAAAGAACTGGATTTTGAGCAAATTAAAGCATTGGAAGAAAGGTTCGATGCTATCATAATTAAAGGAATTGAAGAAAATCCACAATCTCTAAATCCTGAAAAGAAAGGAAAACGTGGAAAAAATCCAAAAACAAAAGCAAGGAATCTGCTAGATAGGTTTATAGAACACAAAGAAAATATTCTGAGATTCCTGACAGATTTGAAAGTTCCGTTTGAGAATAATCAAGCAGAAAGAGATATCAGGATGATGAAATTACAGCAGAAAATATCAGGAACTTTCAGAACTATACAAGGAGCGGAAGCTTTCTGCAGAATTAGAGCTTACATCTCTACAATTAGAAAGAACGGATTACCTGTTTTGGAGGGTATTATAGCGGCGCTCAAGAGAGCGCCGTTAACTATACCCTGAATAGTTACTATTCGCCTTTCATTTTTTCAATCATTCTTTTGTTCAGGCATTCCAAATTTCAATCATTCTTATTTATCAGACTTCTATCTTATCAGACTTCTATCTTATCAGACTTCTATCTTATCAGACTTCTATCTTATCAGACTTCTATCTTATCAGACTTCTATCTTATCAGACTTCTATCTTATCAGACTTCTATCTTATCAGACCTTAATCCTTTCTCTATAAAAACCTTCAGAAACAAAATCACTGTTTCCGGGATTCAGGGAATTCAGTTCACTGGCAGTTTCCCTTAAAAAGAGCAAAAAATCCGACTTTAACCTTAAAATGAGCTCTTCTGGCTGGATGCAGCAAAAAATGGTTGGTTCACCTTCGATTATTCTGACATAACCTTTTTTCTCCATCGTTCTGAGAGTTCCATATATCTTGGGTCTCGGAACTCCCGCATTTTCGGCAATTTCACTTGCCTTTGCCTGTTTCAGGCAGACAAGACTCGAATAAACCTTGGCTTCGTTGCCGGTAAAACCCAATTTCTGAAGGTTCTCAATAAGCTTAAGAGTCATTCAGGCTTCCTCCTTCTTAATGTTCCGGGATCTGATCTAACTGAAAATTTCATTATCCAGCGATTCTATTACCTCTTAAATTCCCTCAAGAATTTTGCTGTCTTTAAAGAATATTATTTATTAAACTCTCCATCTACTATACTGTCACCTTAAGCCGGCAGCTCTGCTTGCTTCTATTTTTCCCAGGATTCTTACCATGGTCTCAAGGCTTTCCATATAACTCTCAATGTCCTCATCATCGACAAACTGAAGCAACTCTTCAGATATTTCAGTGGTAATCTGGCTTAAGTCATTATAATAGTCAAGCCCTTTTTCAGTCAAAGAAACAAGCACTTTTCTCCTGTCATTGGTGTCGGTTTTTCTGAAAACGATCCCCTTCTTTTCCAGGTCGTCAACCATCCTTGTTAAACTGCTCTTATCCATTCCTGTATACTTTCCAAGAGTGGAGGGCATAATTTCTCCTTCAATTCCCATGATCTTAATTACAATGGGCTGGTTCTTGCTCAGTTCCCTGAACTTGCCTGCTGTTTTTTTCTGAAAGGTCTGCTCAAAAATCAGGTTAGCAAGAGCGTCCCTTTCCACTGATAACAGAATTATCTTACTCAGTATTGCCTCATCCATTTTTACCATTCCTTTTTAGCGTACCTGGCCAATCCCCATGAAAAATAACCTGTAACTTCCGGGACTATAACAAACTACCATGAATAAACAAATCTCCACGAATAAATTGAATTTACAATTATACAAAATCATATAATTGATAATCATACAGTTGATAAATCAACTAATATTAGATACTATATAAGTATTTCGACATTATCGATCCGGTCTTAAAAGTCAAACCTGAAAATTGAACACAATATAAAACCCATCTTAATTCCTGAACCTGCTCTGTACTTGATTTATATAGTACCTTCAAAGGCCTGTCTGGTGACATCCAGAGTCGAAAGAATGATAGAAAAATCCGGAACCTTCAATGAAGTTCACTGCAATAAGTATTCAGTTCGTCCTCCTGAGCGAAGCGAAAAGGACAGCGGACTGAAGAGACGCAAATCTGCCGAAAAGGAAAGAGTACTGTAGAGCCGCAACTCTGCCGGAAAGGACCCCGTTCTCCTGAAGCAGAATTCGGGCAAACAGGACTCCTTCTTCCCGATACAGGACTCAGGCGAGAAAAAAGAGCTTGAATCACGACTTATCCGGCACTCAGGTCTCGATTCATAAGTTCACAGGGATAAGTTCACAGGGATAAGTTCACAGGGCAGCGAATAAGTCTGATTTCATGCTCTTTTCTTCTCCGGGCGGTGAGTTTATCCGACCCGTGCCATTCAGGTAACTGAATATTTTGCCCTCAGGTTTTTCATGAAAACCCCAATTTTCTCCAGTATTCCGGGCTTTTTTCCTCCCTGGCTGTCCATGAGGACTATCAGGGGTGGGAAAATAACGAAGGTTACAACCAGTGCCAGGAGGACATCTATGACAGTCACCAGTCCGAAATTACTTATCATGGGGAAAGGTGAAAATATAAGGGCTGCAAACCCGAAAACTGTTGTGGCTCCCGAAGCGATAAGGGCAGTGCCAGTGGTGGAAGAAGCCTGGAAAATAGCTTCCACAGGGCTCATTCCAGCATTCTTTTCTTCAAAATAACGTTCCATCATAAGGATCGCATATTCAGAGCCCACTCCAAGAATCAGCGCACCCATAACTGCAGTCATTGGGTTATAGGCAATTCCAAGCCCTTCCATGACAAGGCCTGACCATCCGATTACCACCAGCATCGGGATAATGGGAGAAAGAGCCTTTACGATGTTCCTGTAAACAACCAGGAGACCCACAAATACCAGGAAAACACCTAGTGTCTTAGCAACTTAATTATGGTGCATAATGCTTGGACATTTTCTCATCAGCAACTTTTCTCGTAAACTTCCAGTTGATCTTACTTTCATGTTCATTTCTTCTCTTTGTCCATGCACCCACTTCGTGGGTAAGTGTCTGCATATCTCCGATCCTTCTGTCTGTACATTCAATATCCATTACATTGATCTCTATTTCTGCAGCATTAAGCCAACTTGCATGTTTTGGTGTGTAATGGAATTCTATCTTGTCCAGAATCTTTTTTGCTTCCTCTTCGCTGAATGTTTCGTAGAATGACTTTTCTTTATGGATATTGAGATTATCCGTAACCAGTCGGATGACTTCAGCTTCAGAATATTTTTCAGTAAGGAGAATTTTCACGAATTGTGCAAAATCCTTCATAGTTCTTCTTTCGGTGACTTGAGTCACCCTTTTTCCTGCTTTAAATTCTACTGCCACGAATACATTTGCGGTTCCATTCCTGACATATTCGTAATCATATTTTTCTGGACTTCCAGGTTTCATTGGGATAGCTTTCCTCTTATCTCCAAGAAGTTGTTTTGGTTTCTCGTCAAGGCATATGAGAGGTTTTTTCGGGTCATATTTTTCTTCATAGAGGTTGAGAATGTTGTACATTCTTTCTCTATACTCGGCATTTATCTTTTGAATGCACCACATCCGTCTTAACCAAGGTTTAGTTTTGCTTTTTTTAGAATAAGCCGGATGCTCTCCTTGTTTATTGTTTCAAACCCTTCTCTCATCTTCAGTTCTTCAGTAAGCAGTACAAGTGTCCACTTTTTTCTTCCATCAGGAGGTTTGGTACATGCTTGCGCTATGATTTCAGCCGTGTGCTTTTCGGTGTATTTTATAGGCTGGCCAGTTCTTGTTTTATCTTCAAGAGCGCTTTGGAGACCTTCATCCAAGTACCTTTTCTTGATTCGCCCAACAGTATTCCTACTAACATTCAATATCTCTACGATCTCGGTGTTCTTTTTATTCTTGTTGGCAAGTAACAGGATTCGTGCTCTTGTTAGTTCTCGTGCACTTTTCTGTCCCTTTTTAACAAAGTCTATGAGGTACTGCACCTCATCTTCTTCAAGTTTTATTTTTGCCATGAATGAAGATACAGATGGGATTCAAAGTTTATAATAATGACTCAAAATTAAGTTGCCATGACACTAGTAAAGTCATCTGACTTCTGCCTGTTGTGAGCCCGGCAAGCATATCAATAATAACTACAGAGTTTCCCGTAACCGTAACCGAAACTCCGGGAGGCGGCTGCAACCATTGTATATCCTGCAGGATAATATCCCTGAGCTCTTTAATTCCTGCAACTTCAAGGTCTGCCATTGCGTTTCCTATATCGAGGTCGATATGAAGCAGCTGACCTCCTTCTATGTATTGCTGTTTCTGGCTTGCGGGGATTTCGTCATATATCGCCTGAATTTCCTCCGAAGTCTCGGGAATTATCCCGCTGTTTCGTTCTTTTACGAGATCTACAATGCTTGAGGCACTATGAACATGCCCTCTGTTTTCAACCTCGTGCCGGCAAAACTCATCTATCCACCTCAGCAACTCCGGATCACTTGTATCTTTTACTCTCAGGATAACATTCAGGTGGTCCCCAGACCCCGATAATATATTCTGCATGTTTTTATAATTGATCAGGGAAGGCATGTCCTGAGGGATAAAGGAATTGGTGTCTGTCTGGATGGGAATTGACTGGTCAACATAAAGCCCTGCACAGCAGGTAAAAAGGGCAAATATAAGGACCAGTGTAGAATATTTGAGCGTAAGACCAGTGATTTTTCTCAGGATTTTTTCAATTATTCCAGGTTCACGCTCTCCAGTGACGGAAATAGAACCATATCCAGAATATTCAGAATTTTTGGAGTCTGATTCTAACCCGTGATCTTCACTATCGTCCGCTTTGCTCTTTTTTAATTTCTTCATAAATAATCCATACGGATTCTTTCGAGAGATCCAGTCAAAACTGTAAAGGGTAATCAGCCCGAAAAAGAGTGAAGAAATGTAACACATGATTACACCTATGAGCAGGAGTTTTCCAAAGTCCTGGATCATAGGGACAACAGAAGTAAATAGAGAGATAAAACCGAGAGCTGTCATTACAAGAGCTATCAACACTGCAGGTGCTGTGTTCTTGACCGTAGATACAAGAGCCTGAGAAGAAGTTTTTCCTGCCCGGATCTCCTCTTCCATCCTGTTGTGGAACTGAATAGAATAGTCGATTCCAATGCCTATCAATACTGGAAAAGCTGCCATTGAAACCATTGTCATAGGCACTCCGAGATACCCCATGACCCCGAAAGTAAAAAGGACTCCTAACAATACAACAGGGAGCGGAAGCAGTCCCCACCTGACATTCCTGAACACAAGTAAAAGTACGACCACCATAAGTATCCCGGCAATTCCCAGAAGAGTGCCCATACTGGTCCCCATCTCACTTTGAATGTCAAGCATCAGGGAAGGCTTGCCTGTAAGAGTCAATTTATAGCCAGGAGGAAATTCAGCTCCTTCCAGCGCGAGTTCTATGTTATTGATCATGTCTTCCTGCTGCTGGTTTGTGCTGTCCCCTTCTATCTGAATAATTATGAGCGCATGGGTTTTATCAATTACCAGGTTTTTGAAATACTCCGGGTATCTCTCCATCATTTCCCGGATTTCACGGTCAGAATCCGGAATCTTTAACCTCCCCGACTCTGCATAATTAATTTGCTTTATAATGGAAGCAGGACTTGAAACTGTGGTGACTCCGGGAACAATAAGGACCTGCTGCTCGAGAAGGTCGGCAGCTTTCATGATAGCCCGGGTACCCACATCATTTCCCTCAACCATCAATATGATGCTATCCGTGCTGAAAGTTTTCAGGAAAAGATGGTCATAGTCCTTGTATAGCTGCGAATCTTTTGATACCTGGGTCTCGGTTCCAGATGCCATTTCAATATACTGGGCACCCTGCAGGGAAAGAAGGATCAGCAAAAATACAAGGGCCATTGTAACCTTACGGTTATTCAGAATAAAAAATCCCATTTTTTCAAAAACGTTTTTTATAAGAAATCCCCCTGAGGAGGCTGTTTTTCACTTAGGTATGTTTTTCAGTCAGGTTTGTTACGGATTACAGTATATTTTATCCGGGATTCGGGTTTTACTGCACTTGATATTATTTACCATTTGATATTGAGGAATCAATTTTCCTCAAAACTCGAAGCATTGTTTCAAGGCTATTTTCAAAATCCCGGAAGTCCTGCTCCCCAGCTAACCCCAGGAGCTCCACAGACATCTCCTCGCTTATTTTATTCAGTATTTCGGAACACTTTTCCCCTTTTTCAGTCAGGGAAACGAGGACTTTCCTGCGGTCTTCAGGGTCGTTATTTCTCCGGACAAACCCTTTTTCTTCAAGAGAATCCACCATCCTTGAAAGGCTGCTGCGGTCCATGCCCATATATATCCCTATAGTTGAGGGCATAATTTCCTTTTCCAGCCCGATTATCATGAGGGCAGCAGGTTGATTTTTGCTGAGTTCTTTAAGTTCGGCGTTTTTGGATGCAGCTATTTTTTTAAAAAACATTTCTTCAAACAATTTGCTGTGAAGTGCCCGGAATTCAAGGTCCATCAACCTTATCTTCTTAATTCTTTCGGGGTCCATTTTTCCTCCAGGGTCCTAAAGCAGGAGTTAATAATATACCGGCAGGTGAAATTTGATTATAGTAGGAAGATAGTTCGTATTTGGATTGATGAAAATTCATCAAAAATGTAGTAATCGAGACGATTCAATACTATTTAAAAATATCCATCAGCAAAATTTGCCTGCATTTTTGGAAGAAATGCTCCTCATTATCAAACATTGGGAAAAGTAAGGTGATGAGAGTATAGTTGCACCTGAAATATTGTGCTTTTTTCCCGTTGCCAGAAACAGATTTATATTAGCCCTCTAAAAATGAATACAGAAGTGTAAATTTCAGGAATGCCTGGAAAATCAGATACTTTTCATTGTTTGATTATTCGAAATTTATGGAGCCCCGAATATCCGAAAAAATCTAATCACTTAAAGTCCCTGAAGTCGGAATCTTAAAAGTGAAATGCTGAGAAGGTTGAACTTGCCTGAAACTTTGCAGGTATGATGTTCCTGAAAACCTGGCAGTCTGGTAAGATAAGGGAGTTTATCCAGATGTATGAACTGAAAATTGCTTTAAGGCAGATATTATCCAGAAAAAAGCAGACCCTTTTTGCTATACTTGCCGTTGCTCTGGCAGTTGCCGTTATCACAGTGATGATGGCAATGCTTTCAGGTTTTCAGGACGAGCTTGTAAGGTCAAGCATCGAAAATAACCCCCATATCGTTATCAGTCCTCAGGATGAGGGAGAAGAGTTCATCCATCTTTACAGGTACACCTCAGCTTTAATTGCTAAAAAAGAAGGGGTTATAGCCGTATCCCCCAAATACCTGGGCCAGGCTGCGCTTGAATATCGGGACAATGCCGAAGGTGTTTCACTTCAGGGAGTTAACCCTGAATCCGAAGAGAACGTTATGAGGGTAAATAAAGACGTTATAGAAGGAGACCTCCTGACCCTTGTCCATACGAAGTACGGAATCCTTCTCGGTGACAGGCTTGCGGAAAATCTTGAGGTCCATATAGGGGATAGGGTGGACGTTGTTTTTCCAGGATCGCAGACAACTTCCTTTAAGGTGGTAGGCCTGGTTCATACCGGTACTGCTGCAGATGAAACCATAGCCTATGCAAGACTGGATTCAGTACAGGACTTTTTCAATGAACCCGGAGTAGTAAGCACCATAGGGGTAAGGGTTGCAGATCCTTACCAGGCAAACGTTATCGCATCTTCGATTGAGAGGGAAACCGGGCTGAATGCAGTAAGCTGGAGTGAAGCAAACGCCGAAATCCTCGGGCTTCTGGAAACCCAGATGGTTTTTGTAAATATTTTTTACCTCCTCATTTACGGGATTGCAGGCTTTGGGATTGCAAACACCCTTATTACCATTGTTGCCCAGAGGACAAGGGAAATAGGAATCCTGAAAGCTATGGGAGCCTCGCAAAAAAGCATAATGGTGATATTTATTTTCCAGTCACTGGTTCTCGGAGCCATAGGCCTGGTCCTCGGCACGGTTCTGGGTTATATTACAATTGTTGCGCTTCAGAACTATAAAATAGAGGTCCCTCAGGAGATGTATTTCGGGCTTCAGACCCTGCCCCTTGAAGTAGAAGCACTCAATTTTGTATATGCCGCTTTCTTTGCTTTCATCGTCAACATCCTCTCAGGGATTTATCCTGCGCGCAAAGCCTCAAAACTCGACCCTGTAAAAGCTATTGAAAGCGCCTGAAAAAGAGAGATTATGAAAGCTATCGAGAGTCCCTGAACAGGAGAGATTATAATCCTCAACAATTTAAGTTCTGAAATGGCCTGATTCGTCAGAGAATTCCTATCATTTCCAGCCCCACGTAGATCATGAGAAGTACAAAAAGATGCTTCAGGTACTCGGGATTTACGATATGAGCTATATCTGCCCCTTTTCTTGCCGCAAAAAAACCGGGAATTGCCAGCAGAACCCAGTTAAGAAGATTTATATATCCAAGGGAATAAGGCGGAAGTCCAGGCTGGCCCCATCCGTGGATTATGTATCCAAGTGAGCCTCCAAAGGATGTGAACATTATTACCGCAGCCGAAGTCCCTACAGCTTTCAACATGTCAAAATGCAGGAAAATCAACATAATGGGGATTCCAATTACTCCTCCTCCTATTCCGAGAAGCCCGGAAAAAAAGCCTATGAGGATACCGGCAAAGATGTAAGAGAGTTTCCTGGTGCTTATCTCTTCTGTTTCTTTTGCAGCAGGTGTTTTATAGGTCCTGACCGCTCCGATAATGACCACAATACCAAAGGTTGTGCTCAGTACGGATGCAGGAAGGTAAGATGCTACAGCCGAACCCCCGAAACTGGCAACCGACCCGAAAATTCCCATAAGAGTTGCCTGCCTCCATAGCACAGCCTTCTTCCGCTGGTACTTCAGAGTTACACTGATGGAATTTAACAGGATTACAAAAAGGCTTGTTCCGAGAGCTATCCTTATGGCAATGTCAGGATGAAGCCCGTTTTCCTGCAAAAGCCAGTACTGGACCGGGAACATGATAAAACCCCCTCCTACTCCCAGCAGGCCAGAAATTACACCTGTAAATGCGCCTGTGAGAAAGAGGGTTACAATATAAAGAGGCTCTACAGAAGTCATTTTAATATCCTGATTTTCAGTATTCTATTTTCGGGATATAAGGACAGTTCTAAGGTTAAGGACATTCCTTTAATTAAGAAATAACTCGGATTAAGAACAGGTTTCAGGTCTCTTTTTACATGGGATTTGCAGCTTATTTGAGTTAATAGTATCGTACTGGAAATATACGGTACTGCCACTTATCGTTAGACGGAAAAACCCGGAACTTGCAGAGAAGTCATACTTGAAGGGATAAATCATGGGTTAAGAGGGTGACTGTTTCTCTTAAATAATTTACCCATGAAAAGTCTTTTTTTCTGCGCAACAAATATTTAAAATGAATTGTAAGTTATTATCCAGAAGCAGGTTTACAAACGTTTACCATAATCAGTTAACCATACCGGCTTTATAATTCTACGAAAACCGGGTTAAAGAGGCGCTTTTATGATAAAAATAGATTTACACGGCACATACAACCTTTATTATGCGATTCTTGGAATGCGGAACCCCATGAATTCCTGGCACCTTATGGACAGCAGCGAGCCTGATCAGGCAGGGAACTGTACACTTGGGGAAAAAGACCTTAACCTTGCCCAGCGCCTGACTCTCGCAGGAAACGAGCACGGCAAGTTTCTCCGGTTCATTACGGTCTGTTTTGACCTCACAGCTCCCCTTTATTGGTGGAAAGAGTTTGATACATACAAGTTTACGGAAAAGAATTCAACCTCAACAATGCATAAGCTTACAAGCAGGGGCCTTGCTCCTCATGATTTTTCTTTTGATGAGATGACCGAATACAGGAACACACAGATAAGACACCTGAATGACCTTATCAAGGCTTACAAATCGCGTGAAGGAGACAGCGAGGAGGACAATGCTTACCGGAAAGCAGTTTTTAGGGAGCTTGTTCAGGACCTTCCGAGCGCTTACATGCAGAAGAGGACAGTCATAACAAACTATGCCGAACTCAGGAACATTTATTTCCAGCGCCGCCACCACAAGCTTGATGAGTGGAGAGAGTTCTGTGACTGGATGAAAGAAAATCTTCCTTATGCACAGGAACTTATCTGCATAGAAAAAGATTAAAACAGAAGATGGATATGAAAATAACAGTTAAAAGTAGTTTTTCAGGGTTTTAAAAACCCTGTTTCTATCTTCTATTTCAAATTTTTTTAAAATTCCCTTTTATCTATATCAGTATAATATATTATAAAATATATTGTAATATGCTACAATATACTATAATATACTATAATAGACTATAATAGACTATAATAGACTATAATAGACTACAATATAATATAATATAATATAATATACTACAATACGTCACATTATTATTTTAATAGTCTATTGGATTTATTCCATTTTTGATATTTACTTCCACGCCGAACTAAAAATAGTGAGTTCAGGCTGCAATATCAAAAGGATAAATTTCCTCCCATCTATCTCCTGTAAACGAACTGATGCCTCCTTCTTCTATCCTCATCTGCATTGTGTCCCCTCCCAGTCTGATAGTTATAAAGTCTCCACATTCGTAATAATCGCATTTAACAGGAGAAGAATTCCCGTATCGCAAAAAGGCAGTGCCGCAGTCATACAGAACGAGATAATCATTACCTGATTGGAATTTTCGCTTCATGTGGGGGTCTCCATGACTTCGAATTCTCTTGTAGTGCAAATTATTAAATTTATTTTTAATGTATTGTTATATTTCTTTATTAATTTTTTGCCTGTGTTATATTTCTCCTCTATTTAACCGGAGTGGAGTTCTTCCAGATAACCCGAATAAAAAAATAATATATAGATGGATTGATACCTAGATAAAAATAACATATAGATTAATTGATAACCCGAATAAAAAAATAACATATAGATGGATTGATACCTAGATAAAAATAACATATAGATTAATTGATAACCTAGATAAAAATAACACATAGATGGATTGATAATCCAGAAGAATTGAGATAAAAAGAATAAAAAAGGAGATAGACAGCCATAATCCAGGTCTACTTTATTACTTTTAATGCTTTTTTAAGGTTTTTCTTCCTGTTTTCAGCTTTCAACACCTTTTTTCAACTTTTATTCTCTTTATAGTAAGATCGCCAGAAAAACTGGCCTGAAATTTTACATTATTTTTTAAGTGAGATTCCTGCTTGGGAATGATATCTCCGGGCTTATTAGATATTTTACCTTTATGCAGGTCTCAAATAGAATACCTGCAGCCTAAAAAACGCAAAGGTTATAGGGCTGAAAGTTTTTTCTATCTCTTCACCTTTACTTCATATTCCCATAGCCGCCGGTAAAACCTGTTGATAAGTATGAATCCTTAAACTTGAAGGATAAAAATCATGACAGAACTGAAAAAAACAGTAACTCTGGGGCGAGGTGTGGTCCTTGCAATTCTTATGGTCATAGGTTCGGGACTCCTCGGACTGCCCGGTCTGGTCGCCGATGCGGGAACGGTTCAGGAAGTAGTTTTCGGCTGGCTCCTGATTATCCTGGCTGCAATGCCTCTTATTCAGATCTGTGCAGAACTTGGAAAGAAATTCCCATATTCAGGGGGACTTTTTCATTATGCCCGTGAGGCTGTAGGAGAATGGGGAGGATATGCAGTAACCGCTCTCGTCTGTGGTTCCTTCATCCTTGGAGAACCGGCTGTTGCCCTCATTGGCGGAGAGTATCTTCAGCATATCTTTGGCCTGTCTGATTATGGAGTGCATCTGCTGGCTTTTCTCATTATCACAGCCATGACTCTTATAACGGTTGCCGGAGTCAGGCTTGTTTCATTTTTCAACTACGCAGCGGTAGTCATACTTTTGTTCCTGATTGCAGCACTTACTTTCTATAACTTCAATTTCTTTTCCTCGGGGCTGGTTTTTTCAATAAATGCTCTATTTGAAGGCATATCAGGAATTACAGGCATGGTTTTGGGAATTTCCGGCTCCGATAGTCCTGTCCATTTTCCTGACCCTTATAATGTCTGGAAAATTTCTGCCCTGCTTTTCTGGGCTTTTCTGGGCTGGGAGAATATGTCATTTGGGCTGGGAGAACTACAGAATCCCGAAAAAAATGTTAAGCGGGTTTTCTGGCTAAGCTTCGGGTTGACAATTTTTATTTACCTGATGCTTGCAGCCACAAGTATAGGAGCAGATGCTGACGGAATTCCCCTTAGCGGGGCTTCCGGGCTTGTGGAGCTGGTTAAATTTACGCCTCCGGGAAATTTGCTTATCTGGCTGATGGGCGTAGTTATCATTGCCAATGTGACCTGCTGGAATTTTGCTTCAAGCCGTCTTGTCTACGCATCAGGAAAGGAAGAAGTACTTCCGGCTTTTCTGGGTAAAATTTCAAAACGGGGACAGCCCATGGCAAGCATCTTGAGCATGTATATTGCTTTTGTGCTGGTGCTTCTGATAACCTGTGTGTTCGATATTTCAGTTTCTTCCCTGCTCATGCTTGTGAACCAGAATTTCCTCTTCCTTTACGGCTTTATTCTGCTCTCTTACTGGAAGACAGAAACCGGCTGGAGGCGCTGGGTGTATTCGGGTTTTTCCTTCCTTTCCATTTCCTTCCTTGTCTCGGGCTTTACCTGGAAAATTCTGTATTCTGTTGCTCTTACAGGAATCGGGTATTACGGTTTTGTCAGGAAAAACGCAAAGAAGAAAGAAAAGGAAGAAAAAGCAGCTTATACGGCTTATTAAGGTCTGCAAAACCGAACCTTTAAATCAATTTCTACTTAACCTGTAGTGGCGAATATATATAAGTAGCACAAAATATATTTGCTGATAAATATTCGTTAATAATATTTGCTGGAACTTTACCGGACACATGTAAGAGGAAAAATGAGAAAACTGGAAAAAACAATCACGCTCAGGAGGGGACTGGGACTTGCAATCTGCATGCTTATCGGGACAGGCATTCTGGCACTGCCCGGTCTTGCGCTCGATGCCGGCAGCGCTCATGAAGCGATTCTTGGCTGGTTCCTGATTGCCCTTATTGCAGTACCTCTTATACAGATCTGCGCCCGCCTGGGCCTGAAATTCCCTTCAACTGCAGGGCTTGCAGGGTATGCCGAAGAAGCCGTGGGTCCCTGGGGAGGGTATGCAGTCTCGTATCTTGTAGGCGGTTCTTTCTTTTTCGGGCTTCCTGCTGTTGCTCTTATCGGCAGCGAATACATGAAGCAGCTATTCAGCCTGACAGAGACAGGAGTAGCCCTGTTTGCAGTCCTTCTTGTAACATTAATGTTTATCTCAAACCTGGCAGGAATGAAAGCAGTATCCATGATCAACTATGCGGCTCTGGCTGTATTATTTCTGCTTACGGGCCTTCTTATAGTTTTTAACCTAGTGTCTTAGCAACTTAATTATGGTGCATAATGCTTGGACATTTTCTCATCAGCAACTTTTCTCGTAAACTTCCAGTTGATCTTACTTTCATGTTCATTTCTTCTCTTTGTCCATGCACCCACTTCGTGGGTAAGTGTCTGCATATCTCCGATCCTTCTGTCTGTACATTCAATATCCATTACATTGATCTCTATTTCTGCAGCATTAAGCCAACTTGCATGTTTTGGTGTGTAATGGAATTCTATCTTGTCCAGAATCTTTTTTGCTTCCTCTTCGCTGAATGTTTCGTAGAATGACTTTTCTTTATGGATATTGAGATTATCCGTAACCAGTCGGATGACTTCAGCTTCAGAATATTTTTCAGTAAGGAGAATTTTCACGAATTGTGCAAAATCCTTCATAGTTCTTCTTTCGGTGACTTGAGTCACCCTTTTTCCTGCTTTAAATTCTACTGCCACGAATACATTTGCGGTTCCATTCCTGACATATTCGTAATCATATTTTTCTGGACTTCCAGGTTTCATTGGGATAGCTTTCCTCTTATCTCCAAGAAGTTGTTTTGGTTTCTCGTCAAGGCATATGAGAGGTTTTTTCGGGTCATATTTTTCTTCATAGAGGTTGAGAATGTTGTACATTCTTTCTCTATACTCGGCATTTATCTTTTGAATGCACCACATCCGTCTTAACCAAGGTTTAGTTTTGCTTTTTTTAGAATAAGCCGGATGCTCTCCTTGTTTATTGTTTCAAACCCTTCTCTCATCTTCAGTTCTTCAGTAAGCAGTACAAGTGTCCACTTTTTTCTTCCATCAGGAGGTTTGGTACATGCTTGCGCTATGATTTCAGCCGTGTGCTTTTCGGTGTATTTTATAGGCTGGCCAGTTCTTGTTTTATCTTCAAGAGCGCTTTGGAGACCTTCATCCAAGTACCTTTTCTTGATTCGCCCAACAGTATTCCTACTAACATTCAATATCTCTACGATCTCGGTGTTCTTTTTATTCTTGTTGGCAAGTAACAGGATTCGTGCTCTTGTTAGTTCTCGTGCACTTTTCTGTCCCTTTTTAACAAAGTCTATGAGGTACTGCACCTCATCTTCTTCAAGTTTTATTTTTGCCATGAATGAAGATACAGATGGGATTCAAAGTTTATAATAATGACTCAAAATTAAGTTGCCATGACACTAGATTTCCTGGGTTCGGGACTAGAGGTTGCCGGTGAAGTTTTCAGGGGCAGTGAAAAAATAGACCTTAGCAATGTCTGGAATGTCTCAGCACTTCTTTTCTGGGCATTCATTGGCTGGGAAAACCTTTCTTTTTCCCTCGGGGAGATAAAAGAACCCGAGAAAAACGTGCCTTTACTTTACTGGTTGAGTTTTGCACTTGTAACCTCGATTTATATTGTCCTGGCTCTCATAAGTACAGGAGCAAGTGCCTCAGGTGTCCCCCTGGAAGGGGCTGCGGGTCTTTCAGGACTTGTCCTTTTTACTCCCGGTGGAAGCCTGCTTATATGGCTTATGGTAATAGTAATTGCAGCAAACGCCTGTTCGTGGAATTTTACTGCAAGCCGCCTGCTCTATTCCGGGGGCAGGACAGGTGCCTTCCCTGATGTTTTTGGCAAGCTTTCAGGAAAGAATATCCCCGTATCCAGCCTTTTGGGGCTGTATGTCCTGTCAATATTACTTATCCTCGGAACTTACGTTTTCAAAATCCCTGTGTCAGCCATGATGCTGCTCGTAAACCAGAACTTCGTATTCCTCTATGCCTTTATCATTATCGCCTACTGGAAAACAGAAACTGGCTGGCAGAAATGGGTTTTTTCGGTTCTTGCACTCCTGTCTCTTAGTTTTCTGGTCTCAGGTTTTACGTGGAAAATCATTTACCCTGTCTTTTTGATAGGGCTTGGATACTGGAGATTTCTCGGGAGAAAGAATTCCGAAAAAACCATTTCCTCCAGAAAGGAACATGTAATTCGGGAAGAAGCCCAGGAAATACCCTGCCTTACCCGGCATCAGGAACAATAGTAATTCTGCTGTCTCTACTGTTTCTACTGTTTCTACTGTCTCTGCTGTCTCTGCTGTCTCTGCTGTCTCCGCTATCTAAAAATTCCGCGGTTTCAAAAATGTTAGTATGGACTTCTAAAAGGGTTGCAATATTTTTGGAACGCCTGCAAAAATTTACAAAAACCTTTTTATGAAAATCTTCTGACAGAAAATTATAAATGAGTTGACTTCAGAAAATAATGCAATAGTTCCAGGCAGTTTACAATACGTGCAGGAGCCTGATCAAATGTCATTGATAAGTGTTAAAGACGCACCAGGAAAAGGTAGAGGCGTATTTGCACAGAGAGATCTTAAAAAAGGTGAAGTGATAGAAACCTGTCCGGTTATCGTCCTTCCTCCTGAAGAAGTAAATACTCTTGAGCTTACCCGGCTCTACAATTATTACTTCGCATGGGGAACCGATTCAACAGCAGCAGCGATTGCTTTGGGCTATGGATCCCTTTATAACCACTCGTACACCCCAAACGCAAAATACCAGAAAGACTTCAACAACGGCCTTTTAAAATACGTCTGTATAAAAGATATAAAGAAAGATGAGGAAATTACCATAAACTATAACTGTGACCCTGAAGACAAAACCCCGGTCTGGTTTGATGTTGCAAGCCAGAACTGATTTTTTGTATCATAAATTATTATGGTACCATAGAATAGTATGGCATCATAGAATAGTATGATTTCAACATTTTTTAATTTTAATTTTTAATTTTTAATTTTAATTTTTAATTTTAATTTTTAATTTTAATTTTAATTTTTAATTTGACTTTCTGTAGTATTTCTATTCCATAGCTACGTTTAAAGAACATATCCGGGTTTCTATAAATGGAAAATATACTTTTTGATGCCTTAAAACTCAGTCTGTTCGAAACTTTCTGTGTCACAGGTGCTCTGATCCTCACAGGCATACTCCTTGGGATACTTGAGTACAGAGCCAACTTTTATATCCAGAGTATTTTCGGCATGAAAGGAATTATGCTTACATCCTGGTTAGGCACTCCTATTCACGAATCAGGCCACCTTCTCATGTGCTACCTTTTCAAGCACAAAGTAAGTGAATTCAAACTATTTACCCTGAAACCCAGGGATGGAGTACTGGGATACGTCAACCACAGCTGGAACTCAAAAAGCCTTTATCAGAATATAGGGAACTTTTTCATAGGCATGGGTCCCATATTCAGCGGAACAGCAGCTCTTATTCTTGGAATGTACCTTTTCCTTCCAGATTCCTTTTCCACTTTTTCAAATTATCTTTCTTTTGAACCCGGAAAGCCCGATTCACAGACGTTAGCGGATATTTTCATGCTGACAATCCAGCTTTTTAAAAGCATTTTTACGGCAGAAAATCTGGCTTCCCCCGGTTTTTTGATTTATTTTGCTCTTGCAATTGCGATTTCCTCCCACATAGCTCTGAGCAAAGAAGACCTTAAAGGAGCAGGGAGAGGCCTGATTACTATCTTTTTCTTCATTTTACTGGTGAATGCCTTTGCCCTGCTTCTCAATACCGATTTTTCCGGCTTTTTTATGAGGATCCTGGTTCTGAATATTTATATGCTTGCGTTTTCAATGATTTCAGTTGTTTTTTCTTTAATCAGGCTGGTTTTAAGTGCTTTTGTTTATATGCTTGTGCATAAAATCATATGATAGACAACATTTTTTCTTTCTGGAGTCAGTTGTAGAACTATTTTCCGATATGAAATTATGGTTCGCACATACCAAAAAATAGAAATGATCAAAGCTGCACTGGTCCGCCCAGATGCAAACAAATGTGATATTCAACTTGAATAATCATTGCTTATTTCTAAGTATGCTATTAATAAAAATCAAAAATGCATATTTCTAAAATAATTTGTCTATATATTTTAAACATAAGTATCACATCCTTATAAAAAAAGACTTATTTGCTTCCAATGTAATTTTCAAGTGCTGATTTCTTAACTCTGAAGTCATCAGCAAATTGAAAATATTGCCTTCATAGGGAATTATTGGACTGGGTGAATTAATGAGCGGAAATAATTACAAATCAATATGTTTCGTTGCTATGCCCTATGGCAAGAAAACTGATTTGGCAACTGGAACTGAAATCGATTTTGACAAAATATACGAATTGGCCATAAAACCAGCAATTGAGGAAGCGGGACTGGAGCCACTGCGTGGTGATGAAGAGCTAACCGGGGGGATAATTCATACTACAATGTTTGCCAGGCTATTACTTTCAGAGTATGTTGTGGCTGATTTAACTCTTTCCAATCCGAACGTATTTTATGAACTGGGAATCCGTCACGCCGTCAAACCATTTACTACAGTGCCCATTTACGCCAAAATACATCCTTTACCTTTTGACGTGGACATGATTAGGTCAATTGGTTATAACCTAAAAAACGGTATTTTATCAAAAGAGGCAGCTGAAAATCTAAAATCTGAACTTATGAAACGTATTCAACAAGCGATCAACGGTCCTCAAGCAAATGACAGCCCACTATTTGAATTGATCCCGAAATTTCCAGCTATCAAGCTGCCATATGAAGTAACATACTCTTTTAGAGAACGAGTTAGCCACGACAAAGAATTCCATGAACGTCTTGACAAGGCCAAATTAAAACCATCTAATCAGGAACGATGTGTGGCCCTTCTAGAGATTCAAGAAGATTTAGGTGATCTGAAAGGAACTCAAGCTAGTATACTCTTAGATCTGATGCTCTCTTTTCGCAGTGTGGAAGCCTGGAACAAAATGACGGATTTATGCGAAGCTTTTCCGGATTATTTAAAAAATAATATCTTTGTACGTCAGCAGTGGGCCTTTTCACTAAATCGACGAAACAAACCGGGAGATAGGGATAAAGCTGTTTCACTTCTCACAGAGGTTATGAAAGAATATGGTCCCGATCCCGAGACTCTTGGTATATTAGGGCGCATACACAAGGACCGCTACCGTGAAGCAAAAGAGAAGGGGAGCATTATAGCTTTAGCTGCCCTGGACGAATCAATCTCTACTTATGTTGAGGGCTTCAATTCAGATCCTCGTGATTACTATCCGGGCATAAATGCTATTACACTACTTATCGAGAAAGGCGATAAAGAAGCTTTGAAAAAGGCGGAACAGCTAGCTCCGCTCGTAAGTTTTGCAGTGGCTCGCCGTGGTGGTGCCAGTTCCAATAACTACTGGGATCTTGCTACGGTACTCGAACTTAATTGTATAAGCTGTGATTGGGTTTCTGCAGTAAACGTTTTACCAAAAGTTCTAGACAAAGCAAAAGAATCATGGATGCTAAAGTCCACATCAGACAATCTTAGAATGTTAAAACAGGCTCGTATTTGCCAAGGTCATAATATAGAAAAGCTTCAAGAGATTATCAAAGAATTCGAGAAATGTATATGATTTAAAGTAAGTAGATTGACAAAGAGCTTGAAATTGCAGAGTACTTGGAAGACCTATAATTGCTGTTGAACTTGGGGATCAGAAAGAACATCGAGAATTGTAAAAAAGCATGTTGATAGGATTGTAAAATGGGACACTAAGTCAATAGTTGGTGCAATAAGGGACTGGGCATAAGGTGATGGAATCATGAGAAAGGCATTGGTTATAGGAATCGATAATTATCCATACGATCCATTAGAGGGCTGTGTAAATGACGCTGTATGTGTGGCCAGTCTACTGAAAAAAAATGGAGATGAATCCCCCAATTTTGATGTTAGATTAATTACAAATCCTTCAGACAGGCAGGATATTACCACAACAAGAAGGTTAATTGATGAACTTTTTGAAACACATAGTGATGTTGCGTTATTTTATTACGCGGGTCATGGTTTGTTAAAATCTACAGGTGGGTATATTATTACATCAGATTTTAAAACACATAATGAAGAAATACCTATGAGCGAAATCCTTGGTCTTGCAATAAACTCAAGAGCTAGAAGTAAAATCATTATCTTAGATTGTTGTCATGCGGGCTCCTTTGCGGAATCAAATCTTGGAAACTCAAGTATTTCCAATTTATGCGATGAGTTGACAGTAATTACAGCTAGTCGTGACATCGAGTCTGCAGATGAAATAGGTGGCCATGGAGTATTCACTTCATTATTAATAGATGCACTTCAAGGGGGAGCTGCAGATATTCGGGGACATATCACAGCTGGAAGTATATATGCTTACATAGATTCTGCTCTTAGTGCCTGGGCACAAAGGCCTATTTTCAAAACAAATGTTTCCAGATTTGTACCAATCAGGAGCATAAATCCAAAAATATCACTTGAAAAGCTGAGACGAATTCCCAAATACTTCCCAAAGCCTGAAAATGAATTTAAATTGGATCCTTCTTATGAACCTACTTCAGAGAAGGCTATTGCTTTTAAATGTGCGATATTCAAGGATTTACAAGATTTTGAATCTGAAGGACTTGTAAAACCTGTGGATGAAGAACATATGTATTATGCTGCAATGAATTCAAAATCTTGTAAGTTGACCGCTTTAGGATATCACTATTGGAGATTAGTCAAACAAAACAAACTATAATTTCATTTTGGCAAGAATTAATACTCAAATCTCTATTGTCCAGCAATTAGGCTCGGTTATTTACTCACTTAATATGAGATGATCGTCTTACCCCTTCAGATTTAAACTTGCCTTTATACAGATGTTTTAATAATCGGCCTTCAAAATCGAATTCCTTACTATTTTATCTATTGCTACGCCTCTATATATCAAAACGAAAAATTTTTAATCGTTTGTGAAATGATGGTTTCTAATCAAAAGCTGATGGGATCAAATCTAATTTTAAATTTCCGCATAATCGCAAAAGAGTTTTTAAAATGGTTCTATGGAAATTCCAGTGTTTCTTAGTTATGCAAAGCCATTCAATCAAAAACAAACAAAATTTATCCTCAAAGTTGCAGGACATTTAGTAGAGAATGGCTTCAAGCCGAGAACTCTAGGAATTACCGACAATAGTACTTCAGCACCATTAATCAAAATAAGAGAGATAATAAATGAATCTCATGGGCTATTATCAGTTGCATTTAGGCGAAGTTTTATAGAAAAAGGAGTTGGTAAACCTAATACAAATCTGACAGGGCATACACAGTACGATATTTCTCAAAAATGGATTACAAGTCCCTACTGTCAAATTGAACCTTCCATGGCTTTTCAAATAGATATGCCCATCTTGATTTTTAGGGAAAAAGGGGTTATTGATGATGGTATTCTTGAAAAAGGCGTTGTTGGTTCCTATATGCCTGAATTTGATCTCGATTCCTCAATTGATCAATATTTCAAATCTTCCGAATGGAATCAGTTGCTTGCTGAATGGAAAGAGTCAGTACTAGAATATAAAAGGTGGAAACAGTTCAAATCGGATGTGCTTGTCCGCCACATAATAAGTTGCTGCATCTGTGAAGAAAAAGGGATAACATTCGATCATTTGTATAAGGCATTCAAAATGTCTATAGATAGAGAAGGTTGAAATCATTATGAAAAATTTGCAGCCATTATTGATGCGGATGGAAATTTTGAAAGTAGATATAGAATTCCTAAGCACTCACTAGAATCTGATTATATCTTAATCTGTAATACTGTTTTCAAAGATTGACCATTCAATTTCAATATTACTTCCATAAATCAGCAGCATAGAAAGTTTTTCCATTCTCTTCTTTTCCTGGCCATTTTGCTGCTATATCTTAATCAGATCTATTTGAATCTTATAACTGTAGGGTCGGCAGATAAAGTTACTATCTGGCTCTTTTTTGCAGGGGCTGGGTATGCTTCGCATCTGGTGCTAGACGCGCTTACGCCTTCAGGACTTCCGATCGTGGGGCTGTAAGTGGTTTCTATGAATTTCGACCCATACAACATCACTCGTTTTACCGGGTCTGTCTTTTCACGCTCGACGAAGGAGAGCGGTCGTCTCAAAAAACACACATGATATTCTTGGAATAACATGCCCAAAAAATGAAAGTCCTTTTCACTTAGCTTTTTTGATAATAGAACTCCATCATTACCTTTGGACAGGAAGGTTGTTTTTACTTTGGTTCTCCGAAGCCGTCAAAAAACTAACCATTGAATTGCCATCGAAGGCCCAGATGTGACCTTGATAACGGATGCCAAATTGCCTTTGAAGCAATTCTACTGTCCTGGAAATGATAGAGTAATGTAAATTGGACGGAGAAATAAACAAATCTTGTGGTTTAGACATTCACAAACGTTTTGTTATTGCTACTACACTCAGTAGATCCGGTGAAAAACAACAACATCGTTTTGCCAGAGATGATGATGGGATTTTAGATCTTAAAAATTTGGTAACCTCTGAAAAATGTGATGTTGTTGCCTGTGAATCAACAAGTGATTTCTGGGTTCCGATTTATGAGGCATTGATAGATCATTTGCCTGTTATAGTCGGAAATGCTCGAAACATGAAAGCATTTACACATAAAAAAACAGATAAAATAGATTCCGAAGTAATTGCACAACTTGCGTTGAATAAAATGGTTCAACCATCAAGAGTTTTTCCGAAAAGGCATAGAGAATTCAGGTCATATGTCAGGCTTCGCCTAACTCTTGTAAGAAAAAGAACGGACATTAAAAATGAAGCTCATGCAATTCTTTCCTCCGAAATGTTACATCTGGGTGATGTTCTGACTGACATTTTTGGAAAAAATGGTAGAGCAATTCTAGCAGGAATCTCTTCAGGTAAAAATATTGATCAAATTATAGAGTCGCTTTCTCCAAATGTTCGGAAAAAGAGTGTTCAGATAAGGGAAATTCTAGATAGAGAAATATCACAGAGTGCTGCAATAAGGCTTCATATATGTCTGAACCTTATAAAACATTTAGATGAAGAAATTGAAGTTCTTGAAAGAGAAATTTTCAATTATGCTTATCAAAAGCATAAAAGGGAAATGAAAATTTTGATGTCAGTTCCAGGTATTGGAGAGCTTGGTGCGGCAACTCTAATTGCTGAAATAGGAGATTTCAGGGATTTTCCAACGGGAGATAAACTTGCTTCATGGCTTGGAATAGTTCCCAATGTGTATCAAACTGCAGATAAATACCATAACGGAAGAATCACTAAGAGAGGATCAAAAGTAGCAAGGTGGATTCTAACTCAGATTGCTCAGGCAGCAGCAAGAAAGAAGAATAGTAGCTTAAAAGAGTTTTTTAACAGGAAAAAGAAGACAATTGGATATGCTAAGGAATGGTGAAAATTTAATTTCAAACACTTATGCCCTATATTGCCATTAATGATGTTGGGAAGTGCAATTATAGAACCATTACCAAGTGAAAACTTGAAGTCATATTTCAACCATTCCTAAGGCAATTATTGCCTTAGCAAGGAAAATTGCAACAATAATATGGCATCTGATCACAAACGATGAGATGTACGAAGATGAAACCGGATACCAAAAGGGAGAAGTTAAAAAGAGAAAGATTGTTGAGGCAGAGATATTCTAGGTTGATGAAAGGATAACAATAATTAGTGGAATTATCGCAATTATGGGAAAAAGGAAGGAGAGAGTACGTGATGAGTTTTCTCATCATGGACTTTCATGCCAAATAAAACTAATGTTACTTCCAGTTACTAAAATTTCGACACAATCCCAAAATCTAGTGATAACCATAAAAATCAAAAATCACTAGATTTTGAATATGGCACAATTCTTTGAGCATGACATATTGACCCGCGCCAGAAGAGCTTGAATATTGAGTTTGATCGAAAATTGAATTCTGCAGGGGAATTCAAGATTTCAATCAAAAAATGTAGAAATCACTAGATTTTGGAACTGAGTCAAAATTTCTATAACCTTATTTTTTTGGTTATTTTTGAGGAGTTAACTTCTAAATATTAACTAGTGTGCGCCATTTATACATGAGTGTACACTTTTTCGAGCTACATGTGCCCTAACAACAGATTCGGAGATAGATGTAACAACAAAATACAGATGCGAGGGGTGGGATTCGAACCCACGAAATCCTTCGATATCGGATCTTAAGTCCGACGCCTTTGGCCTGGCTGGGCAACCCTCGCGCCTGGGGAAAAATCAGTCAATTTTGAGCCGCAAAAACTTTGTTACGCAGACATGCTTTAAATAAAGTTAAATTATTTAAAGTTTATTCTCTACCTTATGGAGATTACATTTCTTGGCACTGGAGTTGCGATCCCTCAAAAGGGTCGGGTACAGTCAGGAGTAATGGTCAGGCTTGAGGAAAAACCTCTGCTTATTGACTGCGGGAGCGGTGTTTTGAGCCGTTTTCCCGATGCCGGAATCTTACATACGAACGTTGATACCGTACTTCTTTCACACCTTCACCTTGACCACGTAGCTGACCTGATCCCTCTCGTGAAAGCGAACTGGCTCAGAGGAAAGACTGATATGAGGATTTATGGCCCTGACGGGACTGAAGACTGGTTTTCAACAGTGCTTGGAGCTTATGAATATATCCTGGATGGGGTAAACGTGGATGTTATAGAACTCTCTCCCGGAAAAGAATTCACACCTGAAGGATTTGACTGTGAAATAACCTGTGCAGCCGCTGCCCATAGTGTCCCGACTCTGGCATACCGCGTGACAGCAGAAGATGGAGAATTTGTTTACTCTGGCGACACCGAGCCCTGCAGGGATGTAATGGACCTCGCAGTTGAAACCGACCTACTTATTCACGAGTGCTCCTTCCCCGCGGGCACAAAAGTAACAAACCATACTACTCCAGTCACGCTGGCCGAAATGCTTGAGGAATACAACATGGAGATCGGAAGCATCTGCCTGACGCATTTCTATCCCGAGATGAGAGGACATGAAAGAGAAGCAGTGCACCGCCTGAAAGGTTATGGCGATGGCGAGATTATCCTTGCAGAAGACCTTATGAGACTTGAGCTGTAATCCTGCCCGAGTCCTACCTGAGACCCGACTCTCCCGGAGTTGTGTTTCGGGAGCTTTCTTCTTTAACATTTTCTTTTTCTTTCTGGGAAGCCTGCAAGAGAGGGTACATGCGTATCCTGAGGGGATACATGTATATCCTGTTATGAGAATTAAGAAACTCCTGAAAATATTAAGTTCTGCAGCCCCATGAATTAAATAGCAGAAGCATGAATCATCTTTTGTTCAGAAATAACTCTAAATCGGACTTAACCACTTACATATATTGTGAGCGATTACATGGCAAGAATACTTTCAGAAACGGATATTGGAGTATTGAAGACGCTTGCACCTGAGTGTGAAGGGTACCTCTGTTCAGGGTCAGGTGTTAATTACCGTTCTATCCTTCCACCTGTGGCAAACCACTTCTCAAAGGATGCAGACGATTTTTTGAGAAGGATCAAATTGCTCTCAAGGTATGACCTTGAATACCTTATCAGGCTTATCCTCTCAGGAGAAGAAAGCCTGGGATGTATCCCCCCTGATTATTTTGTCCTTTTTGTAGGAAACGTATCTGAAAGGCTGGGAGAGGATATTGCAGCTCAGGTTAGACGGGCATATGAAGGTTCTGAATGTCCTTCCTGAAAACCTGAATATCCAAAACATGAAGGAATAAAGACTAAACACTGAACTAAAGACTAAACACTGAACTAAAGACTAAACACTGAACTAAAGACTAAACACTGAACTAAAGACTAAACACTGAACTAAAGACTAAACACTGAACTAAAGACTAAACACTGAACTAAAGACTAAACACTGAACTAAAGACTAAACACTGAACTAAAGACTAAACACTGAACTCGAAGGATATTTTTACCGCCAAAAAAGAACAGGTATTGATCTGGAATAACTGTATCTGCTCCCGGACCCAAGGTAAGTACCTTTCCAGCTGTCTCCCTGCGCAGGATAAAATCACGCTCTTCCGTATTTGTCCTCAAACCTTTCTATGTCATCTTCTCCCAGGTAATCCCCCTGTGCAATCTCGATGAATACAAGGTTTTGACCGCCTGTGTTTTTTACGCGGTGTATTTCTTTTACTCCAAGATCGACAGAATCTCCTGAGAAAACTCTTATCTGGTCAGTATTTTTAGTTACAAAACCTTCTCCGCTGACAATATACCAGTGTTCCTGCCTGTGGGCATGGCGCTGGAGAGAGATTTCTTCCTGAGGAAGGACGGTTATGCGCTTTACTTTATACCCCGGTTTTTCGGTAAGGATCTCATAAAAACCCCAGGGCCTTTTCTCCTCGCGTTTGTATTTTTCCAGAATCGTTTCATATACTTTAATGTAGTCTTCAACCATCCTCTCAACAGAGAACCGTTTTTCCACGCTTTCCCTGCACTTTTTTCGGGATATGGAACCGAGCTTCTGCACACCTTCTACGGCTTCCTCGACTCCGTTTACGAGAAACCCTGTTTCTCCATCAATAATCAGTTCAGGCATTGCACCTTTGTTTATTGCAATTACAGGCGTTCCGCAGGTAAGGGCTTCAACCACACCGAGCCCGAAAGCCTCTTCATAATTGATCATATGCAGGAGAGCCCGGGCATGTGAGAGGAGGTCCTTTTTATGTTGATGAGATACGTGCCCCTCGTAAATGATCTGCTCGCTGTCTATATGGGGTGCGACTTCATTTTCGAAATACTCAGGGTCAGCAATAAAGCCGGCTATCTTCAGTCTCATTCCTGTCCTTTTTGCAACTTCTATCGCTTCTTTCGTGCCTTTATCCCTGTGAATACGGGATATATAAAGAAGGTAATCTTCGGGACTCTCATTAAAAGGAAAGCTCTCTGTATCTATTCCGTGATGGACTGTTGCTATATATTCCAGCTCATCGCACCTGTAGGCGTCACTTATGGAGACATAAAAGGTGCTGTTGTTGTATTTTTTATAGACCGGAAGAATTCTTCTCGAAGAAATGCCGTGTACGGTTGTTACAACAGGCGTGTCTACAAGCCTGCTGTAGGTAAGAGGCAGGTAATCAAAATGATTATGGATTATATCAAATTCATCTGCCCTCTCAAAAACCTCAGAAATGTGCAGGCACTCGTACACTTTCACATGGATGTTTTTATCTTCTTCGTATGGTCTTGGGCACACTGCATGAAGCTTGCCTGAAGTGTGAGAGTCGGCTGTTGCAAAAAGCGTAACGTCAATACCCCGTTTTACCAGTCCTTCGGTCAATAGGGACACCATTGCCTCCCAAGGACCGTACTTTTTAGGCGGTGTACTCCAGGCAATCGGAGATAACATGGCAATTCTGATAACTATCCCCTTCTTTATGTTTGGTTATATTTCTTATTCCCACAATTTTATCTGGGAGTAACCTGTTTGTGGCCCTCAAAAAATCTACAGTATTCATCCGGACACTGCTCCTCAGGACATTCATGGATGTACTTCAGAACATCACTGACTTTTGCGGTTGCAAGGGATACGGATGTGTCTGCACTCCCGTAATAAATGCGGATCTCATCATCAAAAAGAACCCATCCGCAGGGGAAAACAACATCATTGACATCTCCGCTGCGTTCATATAGTTCACGTGGACCGAAAATCCAGCCCTCTGACCTGTGGAGCACTTTTCTGGGGTCATCAGGGTCAAGGAGAGCCATTCCAAGCCGATAACTTGCTTTGGATGTTGTCTGGCGTACACCGTGATACATAATTAACCATCCGTCAGATACGCGGATTGGCTGAGGTGATAAACCTATTTTGCGTGCGTCCCACCACCCTCCGTCCCTGGCGTAAAGAAGAACCTCGTGTTCTCCCCAGTATTTCATATCAGGGGAAAATGAGATCCAGATATTTGCTTTTGCCCCTGCAATATTGGACACAGGCCTGTGCAGCATTGCCCATCTATCTTTAAATTTTACAGGAAAGATGGCGGCGTCTTTATTCTCAGGAGGCAGGGTAGGTCCTATCCTTTCAAAAGTCTTGAAATCTTCAGTAAAGGCGAGAGCTGTTAATGGACCGGAATCCGAAAAGGCCGTATATGCCACAGCCCATTTTCCTATTTCATCTATGTAGGTTATACGCGGGTCTTCAATGCCGTATATTTCTTCAGGGTAGTTTACAGGGTCAGGAGCAAAGGTCGGCTCGGGATCAATCTCCCATCCGTCTATCCCATTGTCACTCCTGGCAATAGTAAAGTGAGAAAATCCCCTGTGGTCTTCGACCCGAACCAGCAATAATGTCTTACCGTCTACTATTACGGCTGCAGGGTTAAAAACAGAATTAGCCTGATAAGGCCAGTCCTCAACTGTCAGTATAGGATTTCTTTTATATCTTACAAACAGCTCTCCGTGGTCTTTCCAGATTGCCATATTATTCACTCCGCCTGATTAACTGAAAGCAGGCTCTTTCTTTTAGGCATAACTTCTTCACTTGCTGCCTGCTGGAATAGTGTGCCGTAAGCTTTGTCTGAATGCCTGTTTAATGAGTTTAAAGCCATGAGATAACAGATTACGGATTCCGCACCCTGGTTGCAGTTCATCCCGTCGCAGTTGAGCCCATCGCAAACCGAACCTGTAGAAGAGTCATACATGGGAGTTATCAGGCGGTTCCTGCCCAGGAAAAACTCAAAGGAGTACCGTGCAAGCTCCAGGTATTTTCTTTCCCGGACAGTCTCATAAGCTGAAATATAAGCCTGAGTAAGGTAGCCGGCTTCTATTGGCTGCTGGTCAAAAATCGGTTTTTCACCATTGCAGGAATACCAGCCCTGATTCCCGACAATATCGAAAAAGTCGCCTTTCCACTGTATCTCGGTGAGGAAGTCCAGGGTAGCAAGTCCGACTTTTCTGTAAGTCCGGTTTTTGGTGTAGTTGTATGCCAGTATAAGGGACTCACTGAGTTTCGCATTGCTGTATGTGATCGTGGGTTCAAACCAGTTCCAGTCCTCTTTATGATTGCTCTCGTAAAGCTCAACCAGGGAGTCTGCGTGGCTGGTAAATATGGATTCAAAGGTATCCCTGTCCACAAGGGCATTTATAGATTTGACAGCGTCCCTGCGGGAAACGAAAGTAGATTCAAATTCGTCTGCATCCACTCCTGCTCTGAGCATCTCATAAAGCCCGCACATAATGTAGGCTTTTGCCCGGGGATAGTTCAGTTTCTCCATATGCGGCTTTGACTTGCTGATGAGTGTGTGTGCAAGTGTGCGTATATTTTTTGAAATATACGGGCAGCTTACCACGTGTCCAAGCCCGTAAACCGCACGCCCCAGAGTATCTTCACTTCCCTCCTTATCCAGAAATTCCCTTTTATAATTCATAAAGTTATGAAAGTGCCCTGTTTCTGTCTGGGCGTGCTCAAGGAAGCTCATGTATGTGGTAATTAATTTCCAGAGCTCTTCGGCTTTTTCCTGACTATCTATGAGCTGGGTCAGTGCAACAAGCCCTCTGCCCACATCATCCGTACTGTACCCGTGATGCCTGGCAGGTACACCCAGATTGCTGTGCTGTATAATGCCCACATCGTCTGTCAGCAGTTTAAGGTAATCAAGCTTAACCTCTGGAGGATGGTCTGGAAGGAAGTTAAATCTGTTCTGTATTCTGGGATAGGTGTTGTAATTCTTCAAAGCCTTGGCAAAAACGGTGTTATACTCTTTACCTATGTTTTTCCAGGTCATTTTTCTGCCAAAATCGTATGCCTTTTTGCGCATTTTGTTACACTCGTCCGGGTTTTCAATCAGGTATAAAAGGGAATTTTTAAAACCATCCTTATCTCCAAAATCCACGAGTATTCCCCGGTCGTCGGCAAGCATTTCCCGAGCATACCAGTAAGGGGTGGATACGATTGCCTTTCCCATGCCTATGGCATAGGTAAGGGCTCCGCTTACTATCTGTTCTCTGGAAAGGTAAGGAGAAGCGTAAATATCGCTGGCCAGGATATAGTTGCAGAGCTCTTCTTTCTCAACGAATTTGTCGTGGAATACCACATTCTTCTCAAGCCCGAGTTCGGAGACACGTTTCTTCAGGTACTCTCTATAAGCTTCTCCGCTATGCTTTTTAACCACAGGATGGGTAGCACCGAGGATAAGGTAAATGAGGCCAGGATATTTGTTTACGACCTCGGGAAGAGCATCAAGCATACTTTCTATGCCCTTGTTCTGGCTCAGGAGTCCAAAGGTGAGGATAAGCGGGGAGCCTTTCACGTTTAGAATCCGTTTATATTTGGCACAGTCATTAAATGGATAGTCAGGTAAGCCGTGAAAAATAACCTCTATTTTTTCGTCCGGAACTTTATAAACCTCTTTCAGCATATCGACTGCGGTCTGGCTCATTACAACCAGTTTTTCCGAGTACTGGATCAATTTTTCCGTGGATGCGCGGTATTCAGGCAGCGGTTCACGGATCACGGTATGCAGTGTAGTAATCACAGGTTTGTTTATCCCTGATAGAAGAGTGAATATGTGATCTCCTGCATTTCCCCAAAAAAGCCCGAATTCATGTTGAAGACACACGATATCTGCATCGGACTGGTTTATAAAATCCGCAGCCCGGTGATAGTCTTCGAGTTTGTTTCTTTCTATTTGAAAAACGACTTCTTCCGGATAATCATAGGTTTCAGACGGGTCATTAAGCGCAATGACCTCACAACGTATATCTTCATGCACTCCGGCGACTGAATTTAAAAGATCAAATGTAAATGTAGCAATCCCACATTCTTTTGGAACATAGGTTCCTATAAACAAAACTTTCAGTTGCTTATTCAACAATTTCCCCCCAATTAGAGAACCAGACAGAACTTTGTGTCAACACTATTTAAAACACTTAATTAAGTATGCTCCCCACCTGATAACACTTAATTAAGCTGTAAATTTAGCTGTACTGCCTGATTTTAACAGTTCTATTTTTTAACTTTATATATTTTTTAACCGTATACTCTGTTCTCAGCTCAATATGTATCAGCCTCGATATTTGGACAAAGACCATATATCCGCAAAGTTTACCTTCGTATCAAATATAACCTATTTATATTTATCTTAAAATACGAAACTACTTAAAAAACACATAGCTAAATGTTTAAAACATATAGTTAAACTTTATTATTCCTGGCTTTCATCCGCTCAGTTTACTTCTATAGAGCGATTTTGTGATCCTCCATGGACCATCACTTTGCTAAAATTTAGCAAAATGAGTAGCAAAACGTTGACTGGTTATAATAATTGTATTCAATATTATATAATCTTATTTATATATATAATTACACTAGTTGGCTTAAAAAATCTGTGGTTCTTCATTTAAATATTGTAACTCAATAGAAAGTCAAAGGTAACTTTTGTAAAATTGAGCTGCAGAAAAATAGTGTAGGGGAGCTATCATATTTAATATCTATATACTTCTGGCCTGATGTAAACAATAAAATCATTCTACTCCTGTTTATAGCTCAAGATCTTTAGTCTGAATCACTGGTTATTTGAATGATTTTCATCCGTATCAATCTGGCTTTAATATTTTCAGTAGTTGCAAAGCCAGCAGTAACATGATTGGTCCAGATCAGTCCGATTTTTTCAGACATCTTTATAATTTAAATCAATAAGTGCCGCAAATATTTTTATAATATAATGTATAAAGTACAGTATAACTTGGATAATTAACTTAGGGAGATCAATATAAGTTATTGATACTGTTTGCAACCGGGATATCCGGTACAGACAGGAAAATTAAATACTTTAAAAAATCCTGCATTATTTGTCCAGACCAAAAACCAGTATTGTATTTTCGGGTCTGTATCCGTTTTAAGGTTTCTTCTGGAGAACAATTATTCAGGCAGTGGACACTGTCTGCAGGATGGAGATTTTCTGACTACTATCTATATTTTTTGATTATTAAGATCTTAAATTTACTTAATATTAATTTCAGGTGATAATTCTGCTTAACCGTAAATCAGTAATAATTTTTTTAGTAATTTGCTTCGTCCTGTCAGGTTTCTCAGGCGCTTCAAGCGCTGGTTCTGCACCTGTTGTCTATGTGGCAGGAGACGGCAGCGGCGATTATAATTGTGACGGAAAAGATGACCATATACAGATAAATCAGGCACTCAAATACGTTTCTGAGAACTCAGCATATACAACTGTCCATCTCAAAGGTCCTTTCACATACGTAATAAATGAGACTCTTCTGATAGGCAACAATACAATTCTTGAAGGGGACTCCGGCGCGAAGATAAAGCTTGTAAGTAATGCTAACTGGGATGTCAAAAAACCGATGATGAAGGAGAGAAGTTCAGGCAGCCATGATATTACTATCCGGGGTTTTACGATAGACGGAAACAGGGAAGGAAACACCAATGTAGAGAGTGGAAAGGGTTACCACAACCTTATCCACCTGAAAAACTGCCAGAACATAAATGTATATAATATGAATTTGACCAGCAATCACGGCGACGGCCTGAAAACAGACAGCTGTTCGGGCATAAAGCTCCATGACAGCACTATATACCGGCTCGGACACGACGGGCTCTATGCCAGCAGCTGTTCGGATATCGAGGCTTATAATAATACGATAACCTGCAGGACAAACAGTGGGCTCAGGCTTTACAATTCCAATAGAGCACGTCTGCATGACAACATAATCACATCAGACGGTTCTGGAGGAGCGGGAATTGAAATCCAGAAGTATAATTCTCCCGTTATGGACGATATTGAAATCTATAATAACGTGATATACAAAACTGCCCGTGTGGGGATGTGGATTTTCGGAGCAGGATCTTACCCTGACTCATCGGCAGATCTCCACATTCACCATAACCAGATATATGATACCGGGACAAAGTCCAGCAGCATCATAATAGGTGGAATAATTTCCGACGGATTCAACGCTCTCATTGAGAACAACGTGATTGACGGAGTCTACGGAGCTGGAATCGTACAGAAAAATGTGTATTCTTCAGCGCCTTCAGGCTCAGGTTACGTACTTACATTGAGAAACAATATAATTACAAACTCCAGATCTTCTTCAGGAGGAAGTGGATGTGGGGTGTCTAACGAATTAACAGGTACACATTCTTTTGTCCTGCAGAACAATTGCTTCTACGGAAATGAAGCTGGAAACTGCAAAAATGTCCAAGTTTCATCTTCCGATATAAAAGCAGACCCCCGGTATGCTGACAGGAATAACCATGACTACCATCTTAAATCAAATACGGGAAGGTGGAATGGGAAAAGCTGGGTGAATGACGGTATAAATTCTCCCTGTATAGATGCAGGATACAGCCTCTCGGACTATTCTGCCGAACCTCAGGACAACGGGGGCAGGATTAACATCGGGGCTTACGGAAACACGAAATATGCTTCCAAATCCGGATCAGCAGGAGATCAGGCAGCAGGAAAGGTCTATGATAACCGCCTTCGTGAAGCTTCCCCAGAAGCTGTTTTTCAGAATACTTCTTTTATTGATATCGGCGGGATGAGTACGGGCAGGTACAGGGATGCAATGTGGTTTGACCTTAGCAAGTACGAAACCTCAGCAGAAATTGATAATGCAACTCTTTCCCTCTACTGGTATTATCCCGCAGGAAAAACAAGACCTGAAGATACCGTAATAGAGGTTTACAGGCCTGCCTCTGCCTGGAACCCTGATTATGTGAGCTGGAATAAGAGAGACAGAGGAATTGCCTGGAAAAATCCCGGAGGAGACTGGTACGATAAAAACGGAGTCCTTCAGGGCAGTACTCCGTATGCCACGGTAACTCTTAAGAGCAGCACTCTTCCTGACAACAAATATTACAAGCTTGATGTAACCGATCTCATAAATGAGTACATAGGCGGAAAATATGTAAACACCGGTTTTTTAATAAAAGCTCGCACTGAAAACAATAATTACATAGCTTTTTACAGTATGGAGGCAGGAAGTGAAAACCAGCGTCCTAAATTGGACCTGAAAACATAATCCGGTTTCAACAATTATTTAAGGAAAAGTTTTACAGGGTGCAGGATAGTACAGGAAAAGGATAGTACAGGTGAAGAATAATACAGGAAAAGGATCAGTATATTTGATTTCAAACTTTTAAGGAATATAAACTTAATTTAACTTATTTTCCTCCTTTCTTTTCTACAGCTGTCTTTTCCTTCCTTTTTTTCTTATTTCAATTTCTCGTCCCTGAAAATTCGGATTTATTTTGGCCATAACTATGAAAAAATTTAAGAACCTAATGTTGCATATACAGTTAAACTATAATTTAAATGTTGGCGATTGATATGGCAACCAGTGAAGCAAGACAGAAGGCTAATCTAAGAAGAATGAAAGAATTAATGGAAGAAATTGAAAACACTATAGATGATTCTGCTTTGATTGACGAATTAAATGAGCTTATGAGAAAACGCTATCCACTGTCTTTGAAATGGCATCTGATTATATTTAAAAGTGAAGTCGAGAGGAGTTTAAAGTTTCTGGAAGATATAAGAAAAGAAGAAATGAAAATAGCTGGCAAAAATAGAAAACAGGGAAAAGGGCCAAAAGAGGGCCTGAAACAGATTTATTATAAATCCTCAGATATTCCGGGCGCATACAGACTTGATTATTGTCTGGTATATGATACAGATATTAACCAGTATAAATGGCTAAGATGCAACACCCCAAGAAATACGAGAGCAAAGGTTTTCACAATTCCAAAATCGATGATTGGAGAAGATAGGCTCCACTGGAGTGAAGAAACAAAACAGAAGTGGGGAGAAGACAGTATCGGGCAGATGGAACTGGTTGAGAGGGCTATAAACAATTAAAAGTTCTCGTGTCATACCTACGTGCATTGAAGTCCACCAGCGTAAGAGAACTTATAAAACCGGCTGTATAATACCATTATATAAGGTTAATAAGGGTTCTCAGGGCCGGGATGAAGCAAAAATCTGAAAAAGTAAGAATCCAAATCTGAAACATAGAAAGGATTTAAATCTGAAATTTAGTTTTCCGTATTAAAACAGAGTATTCTTGTAAATTGATCTAAATTAAATGTTGAAATTTCTTGGATTTTCAGGAGAGGACTGCTGAAGAAGAGATCCTGCTGGAGAGTATATTTGTAGTTTGTAGTGCGGAATCGATTATCTATACATTCCAATCTCCAGCAGATCTCAGGGATCATACCTTTTCTGTGCAGATCAGGCAGGTATTTCCTTATTCATAATATAAGCAACCATCTCAGGGTTCAGTTTGCTTTCCCTTGAAACTTTTCTCTCTATTTCTTCAGCAGCTTTTCCTTCTGTTTTCATATCTTTTATCTTTTCAATAACCGAGGAAGGAATTGCATAGTATTCGTTTATGTCTTTCCTGTGACCCCAGACATCTCCCTCAAGAAGCTGAACCCTCTGCATCTGAAGGAACATGGCTATGGACTTTGATACCGTGCGTTTGTAGGATTTAGGTAGCTGTACTACCTCAATCCTGGGGCAGGTTTCAACAAGTCCGAAGATATCTTTGTTTGATGGTCTGAAAGCCAGGTGAACAAGACGCTCATTCGGATTAAGTGTAAAGATTTCTTCCCTTGTACTGACTACTCTTATTCTCATGTTTTTCCCCCGCTATAAGCTGTTTTGTGGTTTTACTTTATAATTGTATTATGTTTTTACTTCAGTATTATATTACATATACTTACTATAAATAGTTATCTCATTAAACTAATATTATTTTGATAGTATATGCACCAGTTTACTCATATTGTGAAGGTGAAATGATGATTAAAATGCATTTTACCCTCTAAAAACCGCTTTTAAAGGCTATTTTTTGATTTCTTGATAAGTTTAAACCTAACTTTTGCGAAATATCAAAAGAAAAATATTTAGTTAAACTATGTAAATTATTTAGGTATAATTCCAAAATATTTTTGTATTCTCACAAATTATTTTCGTTTTTTACAGAGACTTGCAGGCAACATTCATGTTTTTCTGCAAGGCACAAAAAGAAAAATACAACAAATTAACGAATAGATAATTAAAAGCAAAAGAAAACAAAAAAGACATAAGAAAGCGAAAGAAAGCCATAAGAAAATAAAAAAATCATAAGAAAGAGAAAGAAAGCCAGAAGAGAGTAAATGCAGCAAAAAAAACTATATGAACGCAAAAAAGTCATAAGAATATCAAAAGATTTTAAGAAACCAGGCGAAGTTTAAAAAAGATAAATTGCTTAAAGTTTGGGATTTAACAGTGTAAATAAAAGTGTGTATAGCCCGGCACGGATTCGAACCGAGGTTGCAGGATCCAGAGTCCCGCATGATTGACCACTACACTACCGGGCTTCGATGATTTTTCGCTGTGGGGCGTGATTCTTGCGCCCTGAAGCGTATCTTCTAAAGGAGGATTTTATATATATAGCTTTCGGCTGGATGCCTGCAGATATGTCAAATGTGCGGCAAAAAATCATCTGATATGAAATTCTGTTGAAAGTTAAATCTATTGAAAAATAACTCTCCTGCGCCTTCTAGAATGAGCAAAATATAATCTAAGGTTGAAAAGTTGATCTAAGGTTAAAAAAGATGATCTAAGGTTAAAAAAGATGATCTAAGGTTAAAAAAGTTGATCTAAGGTTAAAAAAGATGATCTAAGGTTTAAATAGATAATCTCAAGTTAAAAAAGATGATCTAAGATTAAAAAAGATTATCTAAGGTTAAAAAAATAATCTCAGGTTAAAATAAGTAATTCTTTTGGTACAGATCAAAGACTTTCTTCTGGCTGCTCAAGGACAGCGGTCCACCACCAGCGTGCCATATCAATAAGGTCTTTTGAAAACTGGCCTGAAAGTCGATACTCTTTATTTTTGATGGAAATGAGCCCTGCGCCGAGGAGCTTGTTTCTCATTGCATAAAAGGAGGCACGACCTATCTGCAGCTCTTCGAGAACAGCCTTCCATTCATCGGTCCGGATAGCATTACCTGCCGCCTGCCGTTCTTCAACCATTGTAAGAAATTTCCGGCCCCGGACAGCAGTGGCGTCTTCCTGAAAAATACGCCGCATAAGGTTGTAATAAGGGTCCCTTGAATGGCTTACACGGGTATTGGCGTCTGACCGTACAACAATGGTAGTTGCTGTTCTGGGTGCGTTTTTTACAATTGACATTGTCTATCAGAAACCACGTGAAAATGAGAAATGCCGGAATATTGATTTTTTCAGGCTGTGGAGTCATTTATTGTCTTTTCAGGCGATGCAACTATTTTCATAATCAGGTCTATGTATTCCTCTCTCAGGAGATAAACCATGGGGGTTTTATAGGACTCCTTATGTGCTCTCAGTATTCCAAGTTTTGAATGTATATACCCTACCATGGATGCTACTGTATTTCTTGATACATTGTATTTACTTGAAAGCATTTCATGAAGCTCGTCAATAGTTGCTTTCTTTACCTTGATGAAGATACACAGTATAGCCCTTCGATATCCATTGGAATCAACTTCAAGGAATTTCTCTAATCTGGATTTAATTTTAGCTCGGATGGATACCATAATTACCACCTTTACTGATGTAGTAAACTATCTCAGTTATAGCTCTATATATAGGTTTGTAAATTTATTCGTCCTGATGTAAATGGATATTAAAGCTCCTGCTCTTCAGGCAATATTAGGTGCTTCAAGTTTCAACCCTGTGTATGATATGTTCTTTCTTCAATATATCACTTTTTATCATCCATTCACACCGTCTTTGCACCTGGGATTCTCCCGGAATTGGCTTACCTGGAGATCTATCCTTTCATATTTTCCATTTTTAGCTGCCCTGTTTTATAAAGTATTATTCTTATTGTCAGAGCTGAAAAAGTCTTCGAATTTTCTGCCGGAAATTTGAATACTTACACAATATATTTACTTAATAACATTATTATTTTCTTACAATCATATATATTAAACTTGTGTTCAATACTCCAAAATCGATTAAATTTATATTATTGATATAACGCAAAATCCGTTTTTCTGTTTGTCCAGGACATTTTTCAAATCAGTTCTGCGTTCTGCTAGAAGTAGCAAAGCCTTTTCATGCTATTGATTTTTGATTTCACTTTTTCTTAATGGTGTAATAAATCTTTTTCTTCAAGTGAAACCATTACATATAAAAAAGATGTTTAAAAATCTATCGTTGAATAAATTCTCAAAAGTTTTTCTTATTGGATGAGAGACGATTAAAAACAAAAATCTGATATATACTCAAATAAGCTGGCTTAAGTCTTGCAAAAGTAATTTTTAGGAAAACATATAGTTTGTATAAATTTTGAATCCAGAAAAAGTAGATTGTTGGATATGTTGCTTAAGAACGCTTCACCAAAACTAAAAACTATAACTAAAATTTAGGTCAAAAACGTGGAAAAACTATGCAGGTATTGTGTAACTTATTTTTGTTACTATTTTGCTCATAGTGATTTTCTCACCCGGTGTCACTCATACAGAAATTTATGTTGGTGATCAATTAGTTTTATGATTTGTAAAAAGTATGCAAAAAAGTTCTGTTTTTTATTAATACTCCTTAAAAACGAAGAGTATCTATACCCGATTAATATTAATAGGGTTACGACCTTAGACAGAAATCAAAGAGGAATTAACACCATCCTGGAATAAAAAAATTTGCGTTCAGGGGCTCGGCCTCTTCAGGAGCGGACGACATGGAATATAAGTACGACCTCAATGAAAAAGCACTTTACATCGAAGAAAACCGGATACCTGCATACAGCATGGAAAAAAACGAGATTGGCAACTGCACAGGCTGTGACTCCATTCTCATGAGCCTCAGCTATCACACTGCCGAAGAAAATATATTGGTCGTAACAAAATGTGCTTCCTGTGGTGCCTTTTATGCAAATATTTATGATTCCGACTGGAACTGGGTGGATGAGGCTCAGATCTCACTGCTTCCGATCCCGATTCCTATAAGCAACCCTGTGGTTGACAGCTGGGAAGACCTTAAAGCCATACCTATTAAAAAGCTGGAGGCTGTTTTTTCAAAAGGAGAAATAGAAGCTCTTTTTGCCAGGGCAAGAGATAATACTCCGATCCGCCAGTACCTTTACCGGGCCCGCAAAAAATATGGACTTTTTGAAGAAATTTTTAATTTGAAACTGGAATTCTGATTCTGTTACATAAAACTTGTATAAAAATATCTTTTGTGGTATTTCTCAGGTAGAACACTGACAAAAAACTTAGTTTAATATAATAATTAATATTAAGTTACTTGAAATTTAAAAGATTAATTCCCAGATTTGCCATGTAATAACTATGTAATAAAAATTTGTTCAGGGCAAACATGTGCTATAGTTCAAATTCTCACTGTTTATAATTCAAATTCGCACTATTAATTCACTATTAATTCTCCTTTAATGGCAGATCTCTGATACTCGATGAATAAAAATCTGCGTCATCAAAAATTTCCTTTAACAAAAATCTCTCTGACAGTTAATTATTAAACTCCTGTAAGGAAAAAATCTTCTGAAAATCAGATTTCGCTAACAGGTCCCGCCGCTGCTGAATAAAAAACTGTTTATAGCTGCCTGGCAATAACGGATAATCTAACTAAGAAATGAGAATATAACTGAAAAATGAGAATATAATTGAAAAGAGCCTTCCTGATTTAAAGCAAAAATTAAAAGCTCTTGAGATATCGTTTCGCTATGCATAATTACTGTGTTACTGTTATATTATTATCATATTACCGTTAGTTGCTGTTTGTTTTTGAGTAGTGGCTTCAAAAACTGATAATGATAAAATTATTTACAAAATATTTTTATATCCTTCTATATTTTGCCTTATTATATTTTATAGATGCTATTTTTAATATTTTTTATGATTGTTAAGTATTTTTTATCTATATGTTTTAGCATGTTTTTAATTTGAATAGTGTAGAGGTCATGGTACAAATCATAATATATAAAAATACCCTGATATTGTATTATTTTTTTATAAAAAATATATTTTGTTAGTTAATTTTATCGAGTCTATACAAATAAATTAAAAAATAAAAGGAATTCTGTGAAATTAATTTATTGAATTTATAATTTTGCCTAACTTTTTAACTGCTTCTAGATGCTATAATTTATGTTTCCAAACAAAATCTGAATTTTTTAATATTAAACACTCCTTATAATTATCTTTATGCATAACGTCTGCTCTTGATTTAAAAGCCGAACTTTGAGAAAGACCTGCCATAACAGACAGGATATAATGAAAAATTTATTCTTATACCATATGTGAATGAATTTTATCAGAGGTGAAATTTTATGCGAAACACCCAATTTTGTGAACTCGGTTATTCCATGGACTATATGAATACGCCATATTTGACCGATAACCGCCCTATTAACTACGAAACAATAGTAAGGAAAAACAATCCTGAAAAATATGCCTGATTATTCCTACATATTATAAGAACAAGTTATGATAGGATTTTTATTAAGAGGTATTAAGGGTTATATTTGCAAATAGTCAGTTATTTTTAGCTATATTCCATAATTATTTTAAAAAATTTCTTTGGACGATTTTTATTCTATGCGTTTTTGATCTACTTTGAACAAAATAGTCTACACTATCTGATCAAAAAAATATATTATAAATATAGCATAATAATTCAAAATATGTACATAATTGTTTGATATTTTTGCTCAAAATGCCTGTAAAAGTAGTAGTTTAGTATAATATATAATAACCTATAGCTTATTTCTCAGATATTTCTTTACATTAAATCTCTTAAAATATCTATAATTAATATTAGCTTAATTTTTAGCTACTTGATAAACTATATATTCTTATTTTGTAAGTTATGTGCAAAAAATTATATCTATAATTCTTAATATATCTAAAAGCTGACGTCATTCTACTTATATTGATATTAATTACACATATTCAATAATAGTTATTATAAATTAATTCTATATTCTATGATATCTAATTCAAAATATTTTTTAAAAAAGATAATTTTTAATAACATTAATTATTAATCTTATTGTAAGTATATATTATAATGCTTATAAATGAATTAAAGTATTATTAATACATATATTGAATTACGTCTTTTAAATAGTATAATCTTTTAACAGGGGAAAAAGAATGAAATTATGACAGATTATAAAAAATTATATTTCTATATGTGTTATATATGGGAATATAGGTAATTATTTATAAACACACATTATAATATATAATCTTTTTAATGTATTTTTTTTGGAATATTTTGAGATCTGAAATTGATTAATTATATAAAATATATAATATATAGAATATATTGTTTTTTTGAAGATATTTAAAAAAAGCTCAGGTTTGATATGTTAATATCTAACTATATTTATAATTTAACTATTAGTCTCAATAGTGTAGACCAGGCGAGTCAAAATAGCTGTAAAAAGCATATTGGTTAATTAATACTCAGTTTTACTATTTTTTCCTTAAGTTTAATATATAAAATTAAGTTTGGGCATTATCCTTATAAATTGACTGCTTTTTAATGGCTGAAAAATTGCTCTTTATTGTCAGATAGAAAATGTTCTTAAACAAAAATTTTAAGCGCATGTTAATTTGTTTCGTCTCAGATCATCTCAGTCTCAAATAATATCCCTGATGTTTCAGACAATCTCTATTATTTTTTGTATTTTTTATTCAACTCTTTTTATTATCACATTGTTCAATCTGACTCAGTTCCAAAATCTAGTGATAAAAGTAAGTGTAACATCACTACACAAAATTATAATTCTATAATTATGTAATGATGTTACGGCACAAACAATGGTAACTATAAACCTTACTCTTAATAACTTTTCGGAGCTCCCTGCTCTTTTAGACGTTTTTGGTTGTTTTGGAAACAATTATGAATACACTACACAAGGAATTTTTCGTAGAAAAATTCCTCCAGTCTGTTCAATTTGTAATACTCCAATGGTTCATAATGGCTATAACCCCCATACTAAACAAGGTCTTGGAGAAATCAACATTGGTAGATATAAATGCTCAAATTGTGGTCGTACATACGAAGAAGATTATAGTTTTTGGGGAGATCTGAAAGCTTTACTTTTTGATTCATTCAATGATTTCTTCAAGTTACTCAGATACCATAACGTTTCATACGATGGAATTTCTGATATAATGGAATTCATCTATCCAATATCAAGAAGCACTATTTTAAGAGCATTCTACAAAGAAATGGAACAGGAAACTGTTCCATTTTCAGAAAATATACATATGGTACACTATGACGAACAACATCCAAAAGAAGGAAGGTGTCAGAAATACCGTTTAACCTTACTGGATGCAAAAACTCAAACAACGATAGCAGATGAACTTTTTGAAGATAAGAATCCAGAAACTATTAAGGAGTTTCTGCAGAAAAATCTTGATCCATCAGAGCCTGTGTTTATCGTTACGGATTTTGATAAGAGATACCCTGATATATTAAAGGAAATTTTTGGGGATAAGTTAGTCCATCAATATTGTTTGATGCACTTAAACAAGCTTATAGTTAGTGATTTCCCAAAGAATACAACGATTGAACAGGAACTATTGAAGTACAGGTTATTGAATATATTCTACAATCGAGAAAATGAGATTAAATTTCTGGAAAAACTTCTATCTGAAGAACTCAACGTAATTACTAATGAAGAAAAACATCAAGAATGGAGTAAAAAAGCAAAAAAGGAATTTAACCAGTTTAGACATAAATTAAAGCTTAAAAGAAGACGAAAAAAGGAAAATCTCCCACTTAATAGCCTTGAAAAAGCAAAAGATAACTTTGATAAATTAATGCAAAATATAAGGACATATGATGAAACGATTCAAAAAAGATTGTGGATGATCAATAAACACTGGTTAAATCTTACTTTGTTCCATTATCTTCCAGGAGCGCCAGCGACAAATAACCCTATTGAAAGCTATTATTCAAAAAGTCTAAAAACCGACAACAAGAAGCAGTTCAGGACTGACAAAGGAATTGAGAACCAGATTAAACTTACTCAAATGAGAAGGTTAAATTTGCTCAAGAAACCACAAAAGTCATTTCTGGAATTGTTCAGATTATTTAATCCATTTAAGCTTTAGTAATCTATTTTGAGAGAGGAATTAAGGATTATGTAGCGGAGCGTATCGATTTTAGGCAAAAAATAAGTGAAAAATTAAAAGAATAAAAGAATTCTTTGGAATTCATGCCAAAGAAATTGTTTCTCAAGGATTATTACAGTTTATTTGGACGGTTAGCAGAGAAAAATGAAGATTTAAGAAAGGAAAAAATGAGAAATCACTAAATTATGAAATTGTGTCGTTCAATCTGTGTTAAAAATTTAAATAATTGGCGGGAGTATTACATTAGATATTTGTAATAGATGTTTTGTACCAGTGCAATAATCTTAACTTAGCACATTTAATCTTAATTTAGCACATTTATCATTGGCCTGAAAGGCAGATAGGCATGAAAATAATTGGATATAATTATAAACTTTGCACTATATGTTAAATAAAATATATTTTATAATAAAATGATATGTATCAGTTATTTCGTCTGTCTAATATTTCTCCCGATATGGAGAAATGAAAACCATCACTTTAAGAACAGCAGGGGGCTAAAGAATTCTTGAAAATGTTGACCTTTCCCGGGAAATAACTAATGGGGAATACAAGCAGAGTATGAAAACGCTTCAGGTTAAGCTGGGTGAGCTTCAACGGAAGGCATGGGAATTAAAAATACCCATTATAATTGTTTTTGAAGGCTGGCACGCGTCAGGAATGGGAGAGGACATCAACCGTTTCATACTTCCCCTGGACCCGAGAGGCTTTGATTTCCATACGATGAGGAGGCCCTGCTATAAGGAAGAGCTAAAGCCTTTCCTGCTTCATTTCTGGTCCAGGATCCCTGTCAGGGGGAGAATAGGAATTTTTGATCGGAGCTGGTACAGCAGGGCAGTAATTGAGCTATTTGCTAAGGAAAAAAATGAAGATGCTCTCGAAAAAACGCTCGAAGAACTGACCTATTTTGAGCGACAGCTTTCGGATGACGGGTACCTGATACTCAAATTCTTTCTGCATATCAGTGAAAAAGAGCAGAAGGAGCGCTTTAAGGAAATAAAAAAGAGAGGCATACCTCTCATTCTTGAAGAATATAAAGATAAAAACGGGAAAGACCTTGAATTTATTGAAGGCTATGAAGAATACCTGCCTGTTGTTGAAAGGATACTCGAAAGAACCGATGTGCCTTACGCTCCCTGGACAATAATTGAGGCAAATGACAGGAACTTTGCAGTTCTGAAAATAATGTCAAAGGTTGCCGGTGCGATTGAGAAATGCATTGAAAAAGTAACGCGCACACCGGGGGAGCAGACAATAAAATACCTGGACATGGCAAAAGAAAAGCTCCCTGCCCTTGACGGTTCAGTCCTGGAAAAGGTAGACCTGTCAAAAAGTATTACTCTGGAAGAGTACAGAGAATCAAAAAAGCTCTTTCAGGAAAAAATCGAAAACCTTCAGTACGAACTGTTAAAAAGAAAACGTTCTACAGTTGTCGTTTTTGAGGGCTGGGATGCTGCAGGAAAAGGGGGAAATATCCACCGCCTTGTTGAAGAGCTTAACCCGAGGCTTTACAGGGTCGTGCCTGTAGGTTCTCCAAATGATTATGAAAAAGCCCACCAGTACCTCTGGCGCTTCTGTAGTGCAACCCCCATGGCAGGGCACATGACCATTTTTGATAGAAGCTGGTACGGGCGCGTCCTTGTAGAGAGAGTGGAAGGGTTCAGTACGGAAGAAGAATGGGGAAGGGCTTACAGGGAGATAAATGAATTTGAAAAAATACTTTATGACTCAGGAGCAATTATCCTGAAGTTCTGGCTGCATATAGATAAGGAAACCCAGCTGGAACGTTTTGAAAGCCGGCTTACTGACCCGGAGAAACGCTGGAAAATCACGGAAGATGACTGGAGGAACAGGAACCGCTGGGACGATTATGAAATCGCAGTCAATGAAATGCTTCAGAAAACCAGCACCATTGGAGCTCCCTGGATTGTCGTTGAATCAAATGACAAGCGGCACTCCAGAATAAAAGTCCTTAAAACGGTAGCTGAAGCCATTGAAAAAGAACTTGGAACCTGAATGCCCGGGTTGAGCCAGAAAATCATTTTAAGGTTTGAAACCATATTAGAAGCCTGAAATGCTTTTAAAAAGGAAAAAGAAGTATGCTTAAGTATTTAAGCATGTTTAAGTATTTAAGTATATTAAATATCTATTTTGCTTAAATATCGTTTTGCATTCAAAGCCGTTCAGTGCACTTAACGGATTCGGAAAGTTTTTCGGGCGTTTTTTCACTTTTTTTGGGAGCATGTTCAGGGTTTCTTAAGGGATTTTCAGCATTAAGGGAACTTCTTCCATGCTCATTTTTTTCCATCCTCTGTCTGCGCAGGGCCACATCAATGCTCTTTTGCAGGTCTTTTTCATCAAAAGGCTTCACGATATATCCAGAAGGTCCCGTTTTCCAGGCATGTTCCACTATTTTGCTTTCCGAACAGGCAGTCAGGTAAACCACAGGGATGCCAAAGCGTACTTTGATCTCTTTTGCAGCCTCTATCCCGTTCATCTCCCCTTTAAGCATTATATCCATAAGCACAAGGTCAGGAAAGCTGCTTTCCGCTTTATTAATGGCTTCTTCTCCAGAGGAAGCAACGCCTGCCAGTGTGTACCCCAGATTCTTAAGCATGCGCTTTATTCCCATAGCGACAATATATTCGTCTTCGACAATTAGAATTCGTCCTTCTGGCATTCACTACACCTTCGTTTTGTATCCCAGCATCCTGATCGTTTTTATTCCCCGGTTTTCCCTGCTGAAATTGCTCATTTGACAACCAGTACCTTTATCAATCTTTCCATCAGCTGGATACAAAATCCTATCCTCTTCTCAAAAAACGCCCTGTATTACAACTAATAAAAACAAATATAAATTCCTGGCCAAATAAAGATTCATCCCGGATTTTCTTCATATACACCGTTTTTATATTCCAGGAACTATATAGCCTCCCCTCTGCGGTATTGACAGAAGGAAGCAGATTATTTAAGACCCCTGTCCCTGGCAGGACTGACAGGTAATGACAGGGGATACAGGATATTTTAAAGCTATTCAAATTTTTAACCGGGAAAATAGTTTCAGATAAAAAAGACTGCCGGAAGAAAAAAATCCCGCAAAGCAGTTCCAATAAATTTTATAGAATTAATTAAACTTATTGAATGAAAGAAGAACCCCACAGGGAAAAAGGTAATTTACCTTATTTTTTCTCTTCAACTTCTTTGATTTCTCCTTCAATTTCTCCTTCAATTTCCTCTTCTTCAATTTCTCCTTCAATCCCTTCTTCAATGTCCTTTTTTTCTTTCCTGGACCTGTGCAGAGCTATTTCTATATTGCTGTGAAGGTCTTTTTCATCAAACGGCTTCACGATATATCCGGAGGGCCCTGTTTTTTTCACTCTCTCAAGAATATTGCTGTCTGAATAAGCAGTTAGATAGACTATGGGCACATCAAAGCGCTCTTTTATCTCTTTTGCAGCCTCCACGCCGTCAAGTTCACCTTTAAGCATTATGTCCATCAATATGAGATCAGGAAATGTACTTTCGGCTTTGCTTATGGCATCTTTTCCGGATGACGCTACACCTGTAACCGTGTATCCCAGGCTTTTTAGCATACGCTTTATTCCCATAGCAACGATATGTTCGTCTTCAACAATCAAAATTCGTCCTTCTGCCATTCTCACACCCTGGTTTTATACTTCAGCTCCTGAAAAATAATTTTGAACCCGGTTCCCCTGCTGGTATCAAGTTCTATGCTTCCGTTAATCTGGTCAACAAGTGCAGTCACAAGCTGGAGCCCGAGGGAATCCGTATCTCTAAAGTCAAGACCCTCAGGGAAGCCTCTGCCATTGTCCCTTACAATAAGAGTGAGCCTATCCTCTGCTTTTCTGTCCTCTGCTTTTTTATCTTCCTGTAATCTGCTGATACCATTAAAGTCTGTTTTCTCGCTCATAGCCACTTTAGCTTCTGCATTATTATAATTTTCTGTATAAAGATTACCCCTTTCATTTCTGTGCAGCCGGATGCAAATCTCTCCGTCTTCTCCTTTGGAAAAAGCATGTTTAAGAGAGTTTGAAACCAGTTCATTTATAATAATGCCCAGGGGTACCGCAGTGTCCATTCCGAGGAATATGTTTTCAATATCAAGCCTTAGACTTACGTTTCCATCGCCCACGGAATAGGAATGGAAGAGGTAGTCTGAGAGGTCTTTGATATAATCTGCAAAGTCCACACTTACCATATCTTCGGACTGGTAGAGTTTTTCATGCACGAGGGCCATTGACTTGACTCTGTGCTGGCTCTCTATAAAGGCTTCGATTACCTTTTCATCGCTGAAATTGCCTGATTCGAGATAGAGAAGGGTTGAGATTACCTGGAGATTGTTTTTAATCCTGTGGTGGATCTCTTTCTTATGGATCTCTTCTATCTGAAGGAGGGCTTCTTCAGCTTTTTTGTGTTCGGTTACGTCAAGGATAACTCCCTGGAGGTGGACTTCGCATCTCTCATCCCTGTGGATAAACGTTCTTTCATCCACCCAGCGGACCTCTCCGGATCTGGTCAGGACCCTGTACTCCGAATTATAGAGATTACATCCTGACTCCACATTTCTGGCAAGCTCTTCCTGGATCTTTTGAAGGTCTTCCGGATGTATGATATTTTCATAGAAAACTCTCTTTGAAATAAAATCTTCAACTTCATATCCTAAAAGGCTAACATTTTCCGAGACAAATTCCGCAGGCCAGCCTGGTTCGTATTTCCATAAAAACACAATTACAGGACTGTTGTTAATGACCCTTTCCATCTCTTCTTTAAGCTTGTTGGAATGTTCCAGCTCCATTGCATAATCCAGCAGGGCTTTTTCCGCTACTCTCCTCTGCATGGTGATAAGGTCGAGTACCCTTCGAGTCTCTTCGATCCCGTCCGTAAGGAGCTTGAAATCCCCATGCCCGTGCACGGAGATCTCACGCTTAAAATCATAGTTCTGAAAAGCTGTCAGGACAGCATTGGAGTCATCTATAATCATATTGAGGGTCTCGGAGAACTTATCAAGAGTGTCCCCCAATTCCCTGAACTCTCCCTAGACATCCACATTAACCCTTTCTTTTAACTCCCCTTTCGCAAGGGCATTGGTGACCCGTATGGTTTCCCGCACAGGGACAACAACAGCTTTAAGAATCTCATTCAACCCCGTAGGTATCTCCTGAAAATCAACTTCCACATCGGTATTCGCCCTCACATCCAGCTTCCCTTTAACAGCCTCCTGTGCGATATTTTTGAAATCATCAACAATATCATCAATAGGTCTTGTAATTGACCTGGCAATCATATGAGCAAGAGCAGCCATAAACACGATTGAGATGGCAGAGATGATGAGAAGCCGGTCCCTCAGGTCCTTTACTCCGGCAAGCATTTCCTCTTTGGGAACGACAAGCACAAAAGAAAAATCTCCTGTTTTTACGGGCTCGTAAAACATTATCACGGTTTTGCCTGTTATAGGGTCCTTAATTTCAACATGCCCTCCTATCCCCTCGCGGATGTCAGATGCAGCATTTTTTATCTCTTCCACATCAAAGTCAGAGAGGCTTTTTTCTCCAATCCAGTTTTTCTGTGTGGGATGAGAGAGAAAAATTCCCGTATTGCTTACCATGAAAGCATATCCGGTATCAAAAGTGCGTATACTGCTTGCTACCTCGTCCACGTACTCAAGAGGGACGTCCACACCTGCTATCCCTGCAAATTCCCCGTTTTTAAAAATAGGGGAGTCATAACTTACCATGAATATTCCTTCATAAAAATAAGGTTCTGTCAGGGTATCTTTTCCGGTTGTTTTTGGAAGCTGGTAATAATCAGAGGAATCATAATGGACAAGAGGTTCGATGATCACAGGTCCATTGATTTTGTTGCAGTAAGGTACAAACCTGCCTGTTGAATCGTGCCCTGGAGCATTAATATAGTTTTTATCCCTGCCGTCAAAAGCATCCGGCTCATAACCCAGATAGACGCCTATCAGCTGTGGGTTCTCGTTAAGTATCCTTTTGATAATGCTCATTGCCTCTTCCCTGTCCTGGGATCCGTACTCAGCCATGGTGCAGGCAAGTGTCCTTGCAATAGCCTGGTTTGCCTCCATCTGTGCATCAAACTGATTTGCATAATTGCCTGCCATCTCGATAGATTTCTCATATGCAAGCTTTTCTTCCTGAGAGGTCACGGTCCCTATTATAACAGCAGTGGATACGGCAAGGATAAGGAAAACTCCAACAACAATAAAAATAACCAGCTTGGGTTTCAGGGGGACATTTTTTAACCTCATATTACTGGACTCCCGCAAATCAGGGTTCTGGGAAAGATTCAGCATGGGACGCTAACCAGCTGCTTTAAAAATCCGGGGAAATTCTGGGGGATTAAATAATTTGAAGGGGAATTAAATATCTGTGACTTTTCTGGCTGACTTTTTATAATGCTTGAAAAGCTCCCTGCCCCAGCAAAGGGCACTTTCATCAAAGCTCATCACCTTTCTGTGGTCATATTTCCCCTGCCTGTCGAAAAGGCAAAGGTACATGAAACGGTCAGTAACGACGATGGTAGGAATATTGAGGCTTTCTCCACAGACCATTACGGTTGTGTTTTCGGACTCGAGGAGAGACCTGAGCTCGTCGGGGGTCTCATTTTTCAGCCTCTCAAACACGGATTCTGTCAGTACGAGTTCAACTTCGGCTTTGCTCTTTGCAAGTTTTGAATAAAGCGAAGGGTAAAGGGGATGATAATATGAAAGGGAACTCAGGATGCTCCTGGATTTCATAATGTTTTCCGTAAACTCCCTCGGAAGGTCAAAAAGGTGGTTCAGGTCAGGTTCAATCACCATACACTCCCCAAGCTCTCCAAGGCGCATGAACAGGTCGTGGGGTATGGCGCTCACATCACGGCTTGCCCAGTATTCCTTGTTTTCCTCGATAACCTCAAGGGTATTCAGGAGAGGGAGCATGTTCCCTACAACCAGTGTCCCGATGTCAGAAAGCTCGTAGGTATTTCCATTCTGGAGAATTAACCCCTGCTTATTCAGGATCTTTATCTGGGGCATCATTGCTTTGGAATTTACGTTGAGTGACGTCTTTATCTGCTCAATGTCCCTTGGTCCTTCCATAAGCAAAAGGAGGAGGTTTTTTCTTTTTTCAGAAAGCCATATAGTATCACATAAAGAGGAGCTCATTGCTAGTTCTTACTATAAATAAACTTTTATTAATATGTTATGTCTCGTATTTCCGGTAGACTAAAAATTAACTGAGTGCCAGTTTAACTGGAATTGCTGTTAAACAATCCCTCCAATTTCGAGGATTTTAAGCCTTTCAAAAAATTTAATGACATCAAAAACTCCTGCGTGAGAAGATTATCCTTTTACTCTTTCCTTTACATGAGAGTTTTGACAGGGCATTACAGGTTGGGCTAAATATTATTGAGACAATAAAACTATTCAGGCGCAGAAAAACAAAACGGTAAAAGCACATTTAACGCGGTAAAAATGTGCATAATCTAAAATTGGCCGGAGTATCGGCCGGAAAAAATGGCAAGAATAAATGCTGTCGCATCCTCAAAATGAGAACCTAAAAATGAGAACCTAAAATGAGAAACCTCCATTGAAGGAATAAAATCAGTTCCGGAAAATTAAATACGAGGAACAAAAAGAAGCAGGCCGATAGCTGATATCTAATGGCGGTCAGCTTTCGTTACTGCTTCTTATTCTGCAATTGCATTACGAGTGTCCCGGGAGAGTAGCAGGTGGGAATGCTATTCTCTTCAGGGCTCTCAAAAACTATTCTCAAAAGACAATACTTTTTTCAGGATTTATCTGTAGTTTCAGGTTATTGATCCGGATTTATTCTGCTTTTTCTGAGTTGTTCGAAATTAATGCCTGTTCTTTTTCATATTTTAAAATTTAAAGTATTTATCTTTCTAATCTACCTTTACAATTTAGTTCGCCAGTTTAAAATCTGATCTTTTCAGATTCAATTCCTTTTTACTTCAGGCATGATTCGCTTTTATCTCAATTTCAATTTTGTTTAGATAATATCTGCATATCTAGATCAGATAATGTCTTCATATTTTATTCAGATAATGTCTACATATCTTGTTCAGATAATATCTGCATATTTAGTTCGGATAATATGTGCATATTTAGTTCGGATAAATATATACAATTTTTAGCTGAGAAATTTTTGAAGCCTTTGAAAAATCTCATGAAAAAGGCAATTTCCAATGACTCTTTCTCGAGCCCTGGCCAGCTGAAGAAACTTTACAGGTTGGGCTATATAATATAAGATATATAAAAGGGAGGTGTCAGGAAAAGAGGTTCAACCTGAATGATTTGAGGCTGAAAAGAAGGGAAGGCTTTATTCCGAAAAATAAAGCCGTGCTTCAAAGAAAGAAAGCGTATAAAACTTTAATACGCCAGAAAGAACCTTAAAGTGGATATGAGCGTGCTGGATATGAGTTTGGGAACTTTCTTAAAACAATGCACAACTCTTTTAATCCACTGAAATTTCCTTATATAAATTAAAGGTGTCCGGCGGGATGCCTGTCAAAAAATGTGTCGATAAAAAATAAATGGGTTTGGGAATTCATCAAAACTGTCCGTCAGGAAATGAAGTATGGACAAAGCAAATTAAAGAATAGAGCGGCTGGACTCTTCCAGAAGCATATTCTGTTGAGAAGAAGTCCTGATTAGCGGACTACCATGTCAGACAGAGCTCAGGATCTCAGGTATGGATTGCGAATTTGAAAGTGGTCCTAATGGCGACCTGGGAAATGGCAAACCTGAGCTCATGTCAGACCTGGATAATCAAAATGATCTGGATAACCGAATAAGCGGGAGCATATAACTGGCATGATTCAGGGTCTGCACTTTTATCTCTTCTTCGGATAAAATACACAGAAAAATCAATGCAGGCTTAAATACTGAGATTTCTTTTTTTCTTCATTTTCCTGGCGAATATTTAAATCTGCATAGTTTGTTTTTATGCTCGGTTAGACTCGCTAATTAAGACCATTTCCATAAAACCATTTCAAGAATTGATATAATTTTCAGTGACAACTGCTTATAAAACCGCTTGTAAAATCACATATAAAAGCATATATAAAATAAATATATAAAAAACATATATAGCCTTTCTAAGATCGTTCACAGGCTTTAAAGATTATTTCCAGCTCTTTAAAAGATCTGCTGGCTCTGCAAAAATCATTCCGGTTTTAGTCCTTTTTCATACTGAACCCATTTCTACGCTGTACAGTTCCTTTTCCGCTGATGTCCTTTTTCAGGCTGTACTGATATAACTGTCAATACTCTCAACACGTTCGGAATTCTTCTCGTAGTAATCATAGAGTTCCTTGCCCCAGGCAAGAGCACCGGGTTCAAAAGATATTACAAACTTCCGGTCAAATGTCCCCTCTTTGGGAAAAAGAGCTACTCCCATGAAATTGTCTGCAGCTATAATGGTGGGAATCTTTTCACAATCCTTACAGACCATAAGCTTTGCATTTTCCATATTAAGTAACTTCATGGTATGCTCCCTGTAATCCTCTTCAGCCCATCTTTTGAGGATTGGTCCTGGAAGGATAAGGGACACAGATGTTCCTTTCTGTACAAGCTCAAGATAAAAAGAAGGAAAAAGAGGATGGAAATAAGAAACCAGAGCTTCGAATTTTCTAGATTTTTTAGCGTTTTCGACATATTCAGGGATCAATTCGAACATATGTTCTATTTTGGGCTCGATTGTAATGCAGTGACCAAGTTCCTCAATACGGCGAAGAAGAAATGGAGGAATTTTACTCATGTCTCTGTCAGCCCAGTAATCTGCGTTTTCTTCCAGCACGGAAATAGTATCCAGAAGGGGTTTCATTTTCTCGGCTATAATTTTTCCAATCTCGCTTAGCCTGTAAACATCCCTGTCCTGTATTACAAGGTGCTTTTCCTTCAACATTTTTATCTGGGGCTGGACTGAGGTTGCGCTTGCTTTAAGGGTTTTCTTGAGCGTATTGATATCTTTCGGTCCCTCAAGCAAAAGAAGAATAACATTCTTTCTTTTTTCAGATAAAAAAATCAGGTCAAGCAGAGAGTCTTCCATATTATGCACCTCAACTGGACACAGCCTTCTCCGGCTGTATATTTACAATGTAATTAATAAAGCATCGGCATCAAATATAATTATCACGTATATTATGTTTAAAGCTCTTATTCAGGGCATGTGATAAATGCACTTTGCACATAGAACAATGAACCACTTTTATTGATATATATAAATATATTTTCTTATATCTTATACATATCGTTCGCTTCAGTAACTTTTCTCTTATAATTATTCTTTGTTAAAGCCGGTTTAAAGAAATTAAAAATATAAAGGAGACAGACCGGAAGGAAAAAACAGAAAAAGACGAACCCGAAAGGGAAATATGAAAAAAGAAAAATAATCTTCAGGGCTTTACTCTGTCGGTTATGTCTTCTATGATGCCCTGGAAATTGGTTACCTGCCCTTCCTGGTTGCGCTGTATAAAGGTTTTTTCTTCCACCCAGCGCACCTCTCCTGAGGCTGTAAGGATCCTGTACTGGCGGTTGAACTCTTTTCCCCCTTCTTCGCAGTTCTCTTCGAGTTCCAGCTCTACGAGAAGAAGGTCTTCAGGGTGGACGATTTTTCCATAAAGGACTCTCCCGGAAATAAAATCTTCCGGAGCATACCCGAATTGCCGGACATTTTCGGATACATAAATTGTGGGCCAGTATTTTTCTGCTTTCCAGAGGAAAACTACCATAGAACTGTTATTAATCACTGTTTCGAGCGCTCTCTGCCTCTCAAGCAGGGCTTTTTGTTTTTCCATGAGGGCTTTCTGGCTCTCAAGGGCGTCGCGCAGTGCTATTTCGTTTTTAATCTCTGTGGTGATATCCCTGACAATGCCCTGAAAATTAACCACTCTTCCCTTTTCATCTCTCTGGATAAAGGTTTTTTCTTCTACCCAGAGGATCTCCCCACTACCTGTAATAACCCTATATCTGGTGACAAAATCGTCTTTTCCGATTTCACAGCATGTGGTGAGTTCTTTTCTTACCCTGTCTATATCCTCGGAATGAACAATATTTCCATACATTATCCTGCCTGTAAGGAAGTCCTCTGCACTGTACCCCAGCTGGCTTACGTTTTCCGATACGTATTTGGCGGGCCAGTCTTCTTCCGGGGCCCAGAGAAAAGCCATTACAGGGCTGTTGTTTATCACAGTTTCTAGAATTCGCTGTCTTTCCAGTACCTCATCAATAATAGTTTCATCGCTTTCAGCTACCTGATTGAATCCCATAGTATCCCTCTTCCTCCAGATATTTTTTTATATTCCAGAACCCTTACAGCACAGGTGAAAATGTATTTATAAAATCCTCTATCAATATACAATATATTTTGACATCTTATAAATTCATCCTTTTTTATACAGGGGGAGTATTCTGGTCTCGGAGATACCATCCAAAAATATAGAAAACATAGGAACTTCAGAAGTAGAAGAATTCTCTGGGAACAGGCAAGATGTTATCCAGGGAGCCAGAGAAGAATATGGAAGGTATTTTGGCATCTGCGGTTCATACCACCACCTGAAAGCCTGCCTCTGCAAATACTGTTCTTCTTATCCGGGCGGTGCAGGGATGTTTTGTGCTCGAGGAGGCATGGAAACCGGAAAAGGAAAAAAAGACGAATGCCTCTGTGAAACATGTGTGGTCTTCAAAAAGTTCCGGCTTGAAGGTGAGTATTTCTGCCAGCTCAAAGAAAAAGAGGAAGATTTTGAGAAAAAATATGTTGCTCCGGATATCTGTACGGATTTTCGGACAAGTGCCGGGACAATCAGGGTCTGCGTGCTGGGAGAGAAAAAATAATTCGATATCCCATACCAAATAATTATGAATTTATTTAAGTATGAATTTATTTAAGTATGAATTTATTTAAGTATGAATTTATTTAAGTATGAATCCATTAAAGATATGGAAAGGCAGGGTCAGACGCAGAACTTATGCAGAACTTATGCAGAACTTATGCAGAACTTATCTGTTTTTATTCTGTTTTCCTGATATAGAGCCTGTTTTAGAGCCTGTTTTTGCTGGCATTGAATATTTCAACACTATCGTAAAATCCTGTCCTTTGATCTTTTACTAAAGAGACTTTCTTTTTCCTTTCAGCCTATACAGTACACAGGGGAAGTGCCATCTCCATACCTTTAAGAAAAAACATCAGGGGCTGGGCTATATAATTTTACAAATATAATATGTACAATCAGAAATCAGGACTCAGTAACGGTGTCCGGATACTGAAGAGAGATTCTGGCGAAATTGGAGGTTTAAAAATGGCAACTAAAGAAGAACTTATTCAGGAGCTTTCGGATTCAATAATCTCCTGTAAAAAGGATGCAGTACTTGCTGCAGTTGAAAAAGCAAAGCAGGTTATGGAGCCTGCGGAAATAATCGAAAATGGGCTTGCTGCCGGCATGAACCAGGTAGGAGTTTTATTTGAGAGAGGGAAACTCTTCCTGCCCCATGTGATGATGGCAGCCGATGCAATGACTGCCGGAGTCAAAGTACTTGAAGCGGATATGCCTGCAGGGGCAGCGACAAAGAAACTCGGAGTCATTGTAAATGGGACAGTAGAAGGAGACGTTCATGACATAGGCAAATCAATCGTCTCAACAATGCTGCAGTCTGCAGGCTTTGAAGTCCACGATATAGGCAGGGACGTTCCCATAAAGAACTTTGTCGAGAAAGCAAAAGAAGTTAATGCAAACATGATAGGGATCTCTGCCCTTATGACCACAACCCTGCAGGGCCAGAGAGAGGTTATTGAACTTCTTAAAGAAGAAGGGCTGCGCAGCCGTGTTAAAGTGATGGTAGGCGGCGCTCCTGCGACCCAGGCATGGGCTGATAAAATAGGCGCAGACTGCTATGCAGAAAACGCAAGCGAAGCTGTAGCAAAGGCAAAAGAACTGCTTCTCTGAACCCCTGATTGCAGTCCAGTTGTTTTGTTAAAATTGCAGCTTAATTTAAATTATACATTTTGATTATCCAGGTTCATTTTAGTCCGGGAAATCTCATAAAAGCAACGGAGAATAAAAATGGCAACCGAATATGCTTTAAGGATGGGAGACGGGAAACGGATCTTCCTTACTAAGGACAAGATCATAGAGGAGCTTGAGGCAGGAATGGCGAATGCCTCTGACCTCGGTGAAATTCCCGACCTCAGCGGCGATGAAATCGACAAGCTTGCAGAAATTTTGATGATGCCCGGCAAAACCGTCAGTGTCGAGCAGGGCATGGAAGTCCCTGTCACACACGACATAGGCACACTAAGGCTTGACGGTGACCAGGGCAACAGTGGTGTTGGTATACCTTCCAGCCGTCTTGTCGGGTGCATGATGCACGAAAGGGCATTTGGCGCTGACACAATGGAACTGGGTCACATCGACTACAGCTACAAGCCTGTAAAGCCTGTCGTAGCAAACGAGTGCCAGGCAATGGAAGTCTGCCAGCAGAACATGATCATTCCGCTCTTTTACGGTGCAATGCCGAACATGGGGCTGTACTACACTCCTGACGGACCTTTCGAAAACCCCGGAGACCTCATGAAGGCTTTCAAGATCCAGGAAGCCTGGGACTCCATGGAACATGCAGCCGCGCACCTTACAAGGGACACAGTGTGGGTTATGCAGAAACTCTTTGCCTCGGGAGCAGACGGCGTTAACTTTGACACCACCGCTGCCGCAGGCGATGCTGACATGTACGGTACCCTCCATGCAATCGAGGCTCTGAGGAAAGAGTTCCCTGACATGTACATTGAAGCAGGCATGGCTGGCGAATGTGTACTTGGTATGCACGGTAACCTCCAGTATGACGGGGTTACACTTGCAGGGCTCTGGCCACACCAGCAGGCTCCTCTTATTGCAAAAGCAGGTGCAAACGTTTTCGGGCCTGTGTGCAACACCAACACAAGCAAGACCTCTCCATGGAACCTTGCACGCGCTGTCAACTTTATGAAAGCAGCAGTTCAGGCTTCTTCAATTCCCTGCCATGTTGACATGGGCATGGGCGTCGGCGGAATTCCCATGCTTGAAACTCCTCCGATTGATGCCGTTACAAGGGCAAGCAAGGCAATGGTCGAGATTGCAGGCGTAGACGGCATATAGATCGGGGTCGGCGACCCTCTGGGTATGCCGATTTCCCACATAATGGCTTCAGGTATGACAGGAATGAGAGCAGCAGGAGACCTTGTTGCAAGGATGCAGTTCTCAAAGAACATGAAGATTAAAGAGGCAAAGGAATACGTTGCAAAGAAGCTAAATGTAGAAACCATGGACCTGGCGGATGAATATGTTATGCGCGAACTCCGTGAGGAACTCGACATAGGCGTGATCACTTCAGTGCCTGGTGCTGCAAAGGGAATTGCCGCTAAAATGAATATCGAGAAACTACTCGATGTAAAGATAAATTCCTGCAATCTATTCAGGAAACAGACAAGATAAACACACTGAATAAGAGAACCGGATTCTCACAAAAAAGCCAGAAAAAGAAGAATCAGGAGCCTGTCTTACCTGAAATTCTTCAGTAAAAGAGGAGATTTTTCGGGGATGCTTCGGCAGAAAAACCGGAACAGTCTCCCTTTCCGGCTCCTGAATATCTTCCGAATTTGTATCCGTTTTTCTGCTTGCAGTTCTGCAGGCTTATTTTTCTGCAGGAGCTGTGCGAATCATCAGGCTAAACTAACAAATAGTAGAGGAGTGTGTAAAATGAGCGATGAAAATAACGAATCCGGGGGGCTTCAGCGGACAATTGACTGGAAACAGGGGCTTGCAATTGCTCTCGGTGTTCCTGTGCTGATCCTGCCTTCTATAGGTTACTTTGCAAGCTATGTCTGGGCTTTTGCGATCCTTGTCTGGGCACTTTCTGTTTTCCAGGGATTCATGCAGAACTTTGCCTACGGAGAACTTGCAACAATGTTTCCAAGGGCCTCCGGACTTCCTGGATTTGCCCAGAGCGTATTTAGAGCGAGTGATGAAAATAAACGATATGAAAAGAGCAAGTTACTTGGAGGTTTCAGTGCATGGAGTTACTGGTTTGCCTGGAACCCTGTGCTTGCTATCTTTTCAATCCTTATCGGAAGTTACCTCAAAGGGCTTATCCCTGCATTTGCAGGAGTGCCTGACCTTGCCATGTATCTTGTATCCGGTGCAACTGTGTTTCTGTTCCTTATCCTGGTAAACTACCGCGGGCTTTCAGGAGGCGCAACGCTTGGGTATATCCTTGCGGTTCTTTCGCTTGCCCCGCTTATAATTATCTCTCTTGCACCTTTCGCAACAGGACACTTCGAGATGAGCAATATAACAGGTTCCTGGCTTCCGACTGACTGGAGCTGGGATGTACAGCACATACTTATCCTTCTCGGGCTTTTTGCAATGGCACAGTGGAGCGCCTGCGCGTGGGAAACTGCGGCTATCTACGGGCCTGAATACAAGCAGCCCAGGTCCGATGTGCCCAAAGCCCTCTTCATCTGCGGAGCTATCTGCCTTGTGACCTTTATCCTTGTCCAGGCTGCCTGTACAGGGACTCTGGGTGTTGAAGGAATCCTTGCTGAGCCTTTCTCTCCCATGCTTCCCATGGCTCAGATGACTCTGGGTTCAATAGGAGGATCCCTTGCCATCCTCATGCTTATTGCGGCAATGATCCTTATTATCCAGACTGCTTTCCTGGGAGCTTCAAGGGCCATGTACTCCATGGCTGGAGAAGGAAATCTGCCCAAGTTTTTCGGAAAGATGAACATTTACGGAACCCCGGTCAATGCAATGATCGTTATTGCCCTCTTTAACATGGGTTTCATCTTCCTCGGGACACCTGCAGCCATCCTCGCAGCTTCTGCAATAGGATATGTCTGTGCTAACGGGATCAGCCTTTTTGCATACGTGAAAGCAAAATTCGACCCGCGCTTCTCGACGCTTGAGAGACCTTTCAAAGCTCCAGGGGGCTGGCAGTATGTTGCTGCTTTCTTCGGGTTCTTTAACCTGCCTCTCTGTCTGATAGGGATTGTTTATCTCAACAGCCTTGAAGTGGGCTGGGCTTCCACAATAGTCGGTTTCGTGGTACTCGCCCTTTACATCCCCCTGTGGTTCTACTCTCAGAAAGAGGGAGCTTCGGAGACAGGGAAAGAAAAAATTGCAGTGAGTGAAAACTCGGTATAAGTGAGTGAAAACTCAGTATAAATTTTGAATGGCAATGCAGGAAAAACTCCTGCATTATTTTTACTTAATTTTACATAATTTTACTTAATTTAATTTTTTAGCCCTTAAGGAAGTTTTTTAGAAGTTTTTAAATATTTCAAGTTCTTATAAAATTAAATCATTAAAAGTGGTCGTTCCTGTTTTTTTCAGAATATGGGCCCGTGAAAAAATGCTCTATTTTCCCCCTTTCGGCAGCTAAAACGAGAGGAAAAATATTGAGGATTAAAATGTTTAGCAACACCCCCTTAAGAACGAAAATGATTGTTTACACGGTGCTGGGAGTCTTTTTGATCCTTACAGCCTCCACAGCTGTGATCATTTCCACTGTCACGACCCAGGAAGAAAAATTGGCATACCAGCAGTCGGTTGAAATGGCTTCCAATTATGCAAATCAGTTCGATGCGGATATGAAAGCCAACCTGGCCATCGCAAGGACGATTTCAACAATAATGGAAAGCTATGAAACCGCAGACCGGGATGAAGCCCTCCTGATTCTGGAAAACCTGCTCCGGGACAACCCTCACCTTCTGGGGACCTATGTTGCTTTTGAGCCCGATGCCTTTGACAGGAAAGATGCCGAATATACAAACTCTCCTGCTCACGATGAAACCGGCAGGTTTGTCCCTTACTGGAATAAAATGAACGGGACTGCTTCAGTTGCCCCCCTGCTTCATTACGACAGCTCGGACTACTACCAGCTTCCGAAAGCTACGGAAAAAGACGTGCTTACGGAACCTTATTTTTATGAAGGGGTGTTTATGGTGAGCTACGTTTCTCCGATCATGAAAGACGGAGAGTTCGCAGGGATTGGAGGGGTGGATGTTTCACTGGAATACGTGGATGAGGTGGTAAGCAAGGTCAGGACTTTTGACACCGGATACGCTTTTATGGTAAGCAACAGCGGGGTCATTCTCTCTCATCCTACACATAAGGACTGGATAGGGAAAAAAGACCTTTATGATTTTGGAGGGGAAGAGCTCAAAAAAGCCTCCCGGGATATAAAAAATGGAATTGGTGGACACCTTGAGACCGCAGACCCCACAACAGGAAAAACCGTAATCCTTTTTTACGAGCCTGTAGAGACCGGGGACTTTGCTTTTGTTCTGGTTGTTCCTAAAGAAGAAATGCTTGCCGGAGTAGCTGACCTGAGAGAGAGGCTTCTTATCATATCTGCGGTTTCGATCCTTTTCATGGCTGCCCTTGCTTATATGATTGCAAGGTCCGTAACAGAGCCGATTAACAGGATCGTAAAAGACTTCAAGAGCATTGCTGAGGACGCCGTAAAAGGGGAACTCGGAGTCAGAGCTGATACGGATGTGGAAATCGACTTTCAGGAAATACCCAAAGGCCTGAATGAGATTCTCAATGCTGTAGTTATCCCTATCAGGGAAACTATGAGAGTCACAAATGCCCTTGCAAAAGGGGAATTAAAAGAAAGGGTTAATGTGGATGTCCAGGGAGAGTTCAGGGAGCTTGAGGACACTCTTGATAAGTTTTCCGAAACCCTCAATATGATTATAGATGACTCTAATGCTGTCCTGAAGGCTTTCCAGCATAATAATTTCAAGAGGCCTATCCAGGTCAAGGGGCAGGGAGATTTCAAGCTCCTTACGGACGGAATTGAAGAGACGCGCCTGGTGCTTGACAGGGTTACAACACAGCGAAGGGAAGCGGAAAAATCTCTTCTCGAATATGCGAGGAAACTTGAACACTCAAACAGGTTAAAAGAAGAGCTTGAGAGCATAATTAACAGCAGCCCTGTTATTGTCTTTTTATGGAAGTATGAAGAGGGCTGGCCTATAGAATTTGTCTCGGAAAACGTTACAAGGCTCGGATATGAAGTGGAAGACTTTACTTCAAGAAAAATCCTTTACGGGAATATAGTATATCCCGGTGACCTTGAGAAAGTTGAGCGTGAGCTTGCAAGAAATATTGAATTCGGCTGTGAAGATTACAGTTCAGAATACAGAATACTTACCAAGTCAGGAGAAGTACGCTGGGTGGATGAAAGGACCTTTATTCAGAGAGATGAAAAAGGTGAGATCCGTCTGCAGGGGATTATCCTCGACATAACCGAGCACAAGAAAGCCGAAGAAGCCCTTTTGCAGATGGTAGAAATCCGCAAAAAGGAAATTCACCACAGGATTAAAAACAACCTCCAGGTAATCTCAACCCTTCTCTATCTCGAATCAGGTAATTTCAGCGACGAAAAGGTTATAGAGGCTTTCAGGGAAAGCCAGCACAGGGTCAAATCCATGGCTCTTGTCCACGAAAAGCTCTACCAGTCCGAAGACATGATAAGCGTGGACTTTTCAGACTATATCCAGAACCTTGCAAATTACCTTTTCGGGGCTTATTCCGTGGGTGATAAAAATATCAGCCTGAAACTTGACGTTGATAATATTTTCCTTGGCATGGACACTTCTGTCCCTCTGGGTATTATTATCAATGAACTTGTCTCAAATGCCCTGAAACATGCATTCCAGAAAAAGGAAAGCGGTGAGATTTGCGTCTGCCTTAAAAAAGAAGAGGAAAGAAACCGTGAAGGGAACTGTTTCTCACTTGTTGTAAGAGATAACGGCAGAGGCTTCCCTAAAGAAATTGATTTCCGGGAAACTGATTCTCTGGGCTTGCAGCTTGTAATTAACCTTGTGGACCAGATTGAAGGGAGCATTGAACTTAATACGCATGAGGGAACAGAATTCAGGATAAGGTTTAAGGAATTAAGATACAGGCAGAGAATGTGATTTATCCGCAAACGAGAATCATTAAAGACAGTGCAATACCTGAAGGGCTTTATATTGAACACCTTAAGAGTTATTGTATTTAACACCCGAAGAGTCATTGTATTCAGCACCTTAAGGGTCATTGTATTCAGCACCTTAAGGGTCAATGTATTCAATATCTTAAGAGGATCCTGTGATAATGGATCTTATGATAATAGTTCACAATAGATAGTCCTCAACACCCGCTTCACTCTTTTCATAAGCTTCGTGCCAGCCACGGGGCACAGGCATTTCTTCATACAGGTTTTTTCTCTGCGCCTCAAGCAATTCAGGTTTTTTACCCATAAACTCCGCGGCGCATACAACTGTATTTTTTACCATTCCTGCGAGGTCTTTTAACCACCTGTAGCCCTCAAGAGACCTCAGGAGGTGGTGGTCAAGGATAAGGGTGCCTGCATTTTCGGCAAGCAGAAGGGCATTTTCGAGCGCCTCTTTAGAAGCTTCTGGGACATGATGGGAGAGGTAGAGAGGAGGTCCGGAAACAAAAACAACTGAAGGCTTCCAGGCAAGTATCTGCATGACAACCTCCCTGTCCAGAAGCTGGATATCCGAACCATGAACAAACACTTTATCTCCTTCAGAGACCCTGGTCATCATCACCGTGCCAAATCCCTTACCTCTCGTCCCGTGAGGTACAGCGGGCGAAAAACTGACACCTTCAGAACTGACACCTTCAGAAGCAGGAAGAGAATGCCCTAAATAGCGAAAAAACTCTTTTCTCCTTTGTAGGGACAACCCCGAAATATTTCCCGGACCTTTGCACCAGAACCTGACCCCTTTTAAATCGGGGAGATCTTCCACTGGCAATTGATAAGGGTCTTCGACTTTCATGGGCATGTGGTCCCCATGGTAATGGCTGATTACTATGTCTGTTGTGCCCTCGAATTCCGCAAGAATTTTCTCCCTGATCCTGAGGGCAGCTGCCACCTCCACAGGGTGCGGAAGCAAACCGTACCGCAGGCGAGCAAGGGCAACTCCGGGATCGATAAGGATCTTTCTCTCCCCGGTCTTCACAATACACGCAAGGGACCGTGCTCCGAAAGACTCGCACCCCAGTATCTTAATCTGCATATGTTTCTATCCTTTTTCAGGAATAAAAGCCCTTTCAGGAATATTTTTAAGAACCATTTTATACAGACTTTATACAGACCCGGGTAGAAAGAAAAAAAGAGCAGGCAGATCAAATCCTGTTTTTTGAAACAGTTCTATCTCTTTCGCCGAGCGGGAAAAGAACAATCAGGAAAAATGAGGGTTTCTCTAGTCAAGTATATAAAGATCCTCCAACTCCTTTATGAACCTCACGTTTCTTCTTCCAAATTAGCCCTTTTTTCTTCCAAATTAGTCCTTTCTCCTTCCAAATTGGTCCTCTTGAGCGAGCAAAGCGAGCGAAAAGGACACCGCCCTCCCGAGGCGGGACTCGGGCGAGACGAGAATCGGGCGAGACGAGAATCGGCGAGACGTGCTCGGGAGATGTGAAATTCGGAAAACAATAGATTAACTTTTCTGAGGTCACAAAAAGCTTAAATTAAGTACAGTAATACTGAATAAACTGATTTGGTGTACATCAGGCCTTTTTATCTGCCTGAAATCGCAGGTTTGTTTTTCAGGTAAGGATTTTTGTACGTCAAATATTTGACTGAGTTAATTATTATACATGGCTGGTAACGGACATTAAATATACTTTAATATATTTGGTACCTTACCTGTCAGAAGTTTGTTATTAGTCAGATATTTATTATTCACTGACCAGTAATCTACCTGAAAATCACTCATAAATCCGGCTAATGGCAGTCATGTCAATATAAGCCTGTGAGTATAAATGCTGTCATCATCAGCCTGTCATAATTACTTATTAGCAGTTTATCAAAAATTAACAGGATTGAATAGACGGTTTACCTCAATTTATCTTTCATCAGGGAGACTCCCATATGATAAAAGAAATCACTGCCAAATATGACGCAGAACAAATAGAAAAAAAAGTAACGCAGTTCTGGGAAGACAGCGATGCCTATCGGAAAACCCGTGAGCACCGCAAGACCGGAAAAAGACTTTTTTTCGTTGACGGTCCTCCGTACACCACGGGACATATTCACCTGGGGACTGCCTGGAACAAGATCATTAAAGATTCCATTCTCCGCTATTATTCCATGAACAACCGCTACATTCTTGAGCGCCCTGGCTGGGACATGCACGGCCTTCCTATTGAGGTTAAGGTCGAAGGCGTTCTCGGCTTCAAGTCCAAAAAGGACATTGAAAGCTTCGGGGTAGAGAACTTTATTGAAAAATGCAAGGAATTCGCTATCAAGCAGAAGCAGGCAATGACCGAGCAGTTCCAGAGGCTCGGAGTATGGCTCCAGTGGCCAGACCCCTATATGACCTTAAAAGACGAGTATATCGAAGCTGCCTGGTGGACTCTCAAGCAGGCAAGTGAAAAGGATCTCCTTGAAGTGGGCAAGCGTTCCGTAAACTGGTGCCCGCGCTGTGAGACTGCAATTGCAGACTCCGAGGTCGAATATTCTGAAAGGACTGACCCTTCAATCTATGTCAAATTCAGGGTCAAAGGCGAAGAAAACACTTTCATAGTCATCTGGACAACCACGCCCTGGACAATCCCTGCAAACGTGGCAGTGGCTGTTCACCCTGCTTACGAGTACTCCAAATTCAGGGCAATCAGGCAGGACGGCTCGGAAGAAATCCTTATCGCAGCCACTGAACTTATTAAAAACGTCCTCAAGCAGGGCAGGTATACGGACTTTGAAGTGCTTGAGACTATGCTCGGGGAAGAGTTAACAAAGCTCGAATACGAAAGCCCTGTCGGGGACCTCGTGCCTGTCCAGAACGAGATAAAGCACGGTGTTTACCTTGCAGACTTCGTAACCGTGGAAAATACAGGCTGTGTACATATCGCGCCCGGACACGGTATGGACGACTTCAACCTCGGAGCAAAGCATAAGCTCCCTATCCTCTGTCCCGTTGGCTCAAACGGTTCATATACCGAAGAAGCAGGGGAATATGCCGGCAAGAACGTTAAAGAAGCAAACCCCATTATAATCGAAGACCTCAAAGCCCGCAACAGGCTCCTTGCCGAAGGCACGGTCACACACAGGTATGGGCACTGCTGGCGCTGCAAGACCCCCATCATCTACCTTGCAACTGAGCAGTGGTTCCTCAAGGTTACCGAAATCAAGGAAAAAATGCTCGAAGAAATTGATGCGGTAGACTGGTACCCTGACTGGGCAGGTTCAGCCAGGTTCAGGACCTGGGTTGAGGGTGCACGTGACTGGTGCATTTCCAGGCAGCGTTACTGGGGAATTCCAATTCCTGTGTGGAAATGCAAAAAATGCGGAAAGCTCGAGGTAATAGGTACAAAAGCAGAACTTCTGGAAAAGGCAGGATTAAACGGCGATATAGAACTTCACCGCCCCTATGTGGACAGAGTTACCGTACCCTGTGAGTGCGGCGGGGAGAAAAAGCGTGTTGAAGATGTCTTTGACGTCTGGTTTGACTCGGCTGTAGCTTCCTGGGCAACCCTCAAGTTCCCGCAGACCCGGGATCAGTTTGATGAATGGTGGCCTGCTGACTTTATTACCGAAGGGCATGACCAGACAAGAGGATGGTTCTATTCCCAGCTCGGAGCAAGCATGGTCGGCTTTGGAAGGGCTCCCTATAAGAGCGTGCTCATGCACGGGTTTACCCTTGACGCCGGCGGAAAGAAGATGTCCAAGAGCCTTGGAAACGTAATTTCACCTCTGGATATCATAGGCAGGTTCGGGGCGGATACCCTGCGCGCTTACGTGCTCTCCTCAAGTGCGCCCTGGGACGACCTCAAGTTTAATCTGGAAGAAGTTGAGACCATCCACCGTTCTATCAACATCCTCTGGAACGTTTTCAGGTTCCCGCTGCCGTACATGGCACTTGACAACTTTGACCCCATGCAGGTCAGCCTTGATTCCGTAAGAGATGCCCTGCGCGAAGAAGACAGGTGGATTCTCTCAAGAGCCCAGTCCGTGGTAAAATCTGTGGACGAAGCCATGAGCGGGTACTTGCTGCACAAAGCAGTCCGTGAGATCCTCGATTTTACTCTCGAAGACCTCTCACGCTGGTACATCCAGCTTATCCGCCCGAGAACCTGGACCGAGGCTGACGACCCTGACAAGCTTGCAGCTTACTGTGTGCTTTACGAGGTCTATGTAACCATTACAAAACTGATCTCGCCTTTCATGCCCTACCTGGCTGAAGAGATGTACCAGAACCTTATCAGGAACGTGGACCCGAAAGCTCCAGAATCTGTCCATATGTGCGATTGGCCGAAGGTCAATGAAGCTTACCTTGACACCAAACTTGAAGAAGCCATGAACACCGCACGCTCAATTGTGGAAGCTGCCTCAAACGCCCGCCAGAAGGCAGGAAGAAAACTCAGGTGGCCCATTTCCAGAATTGTTGTCTCCCCTGAAAGCGAGGATGCAGCAAGAGCTGTTGAAAGGCTGCGTTCTGTCCTTATGGACCAGACAAATTCCAAAGACATTGTGCTCACAGGCGTGGGCAAGAGCTGGGATGAACTCGGGCTTGAGGTTATTCCTGATCCCGGAAAGATAGGACCTGTATTCAAGAGGGACGCCGGAAAGGTTGTCCCTGCCCTGCAGAAAGTTGACGGCTTTGCTCTAAAGAAAGCCTTTGCCGAAGCAGGCGAATTCGAGCTTACCCTGGCTGATGGAAGCACTGTTAAGGTTACTCCGGAAATGGCAAACTTTAAAGAGACCCTGCCTGAAGGAACAGCCAGTGCCGAGTCCGATGCCGGTCCTGTTTATGTGGATGCAAACCTTACTCCCGAGCTCGAAGCTGAAGGGTATGCAAGGGAAGTAATCCGCAGGCTTCAGGACATGAGGAAAGAGCTTGACCTTGTTGTGGACGAAAACATTCAGGTTTCTGTCCGGATTGAAGACGAAAGGGTATTGAAGCTCGTTGAAACCCTCAAAGGCCTCATCGCAGAAGAGGTTAGAGCCGATGTATTTGATATCGGCAGCGGGGTCAATGTTTCCGGAGACCTTGTAAAGGACTGGGATGTGGAAGGCATTGCCATGAAAATGGGAATTGCAAAGAAATAATTTAGAAATTTATTTAGGAACATAACTCAAGAAAGAAATCTAAACTCAGAAACGAAAAACAGGAAAGGAGTTATACATATGGACTTTGCTGCCTGGGAGCCGATATATGAAAGAATTCTTAAGGACTTCGGGTTCGACCGCGAAGGTGATGAAAAGGCAGCCAGGTTCCTTTCCAGCATGCTGACTGTGAAAAATACTGTCAGCCTTTCTGAACTCGAAGCTGTGATTTCGGAAAAGCCAGTCCTGGCCTGTGGAAATGCTCCCGGGCTGAGGGCTGAACTTTCAAAAATTGATCTTTCCGCTTTTGTTATTATTGCAGCCGACGGAGCTTCTGCTGCTTTTATGGACATGGGACGGGTGCCTGAGGTCATATGTACTGACCTGGACGGCAATTCCGAATCTGATCTAGAAAAAGAGATCGTTGCCTGTGAGCAGGGCTCTATTGTCCTTATCCACGCCCACGGAGACAACCTGGATAAGCTGGAAAAATACGTTCCCAGGTTCAAACGCTTTATTGCGACCACCCAGGCAGAGCCCTTCGATAAAGTATATAATTTCGGCGGGTTCAGTGACGGGGACCGATGCGTTTTTGTAGCCCAGAACTTCAGGGCTAAAAGTGTCAGGCTTGCAGGGTTTGATTTTGAAGACCCGTGTGTAAATCCGATTAAGAAAAAGAAGTTAAAATGGGCTAAAGAATTGATCGGAATGCTGGGAGTTTGAATTTAAAGGCTTTTCTTCAGGAGACGGCAGTTATATAAAATAAGAATTCATGCTTATTTATATTATAGCTAATTATAAATCTTCTTAACGAAGAAGGACTTTTCAAGAAAAAAAACCAATTGAAATAGTTTATAATTAGAAAGGGTTATCTGCCGTTTCAGCTGATTTTAAAATCTCTAAAGTTTTTTGTCTGAGTTAAAAGGGTTTATAATCCCTCAGTTTCCACTAAAAACCTTATTTTTCTCTTTTTTGCATAAAAGGCAAATAAAAAACTTATTTCAGGAATTTACAGTTAAAATTATCACCGGCAATTTAAATTTAGAAGTTAGTCATTTATTTACAGCATTATTTCTCCAAAATCTCAAGGACTATTTAATGATAAGTATCGTTAATTCTGTTGATTTTATATATCCAGCGAGTATATATTTATTTATACTCTCAGGCAATTAAAGTTTAGTCTGTATTCCCTGTAAACAGGAAGTGAAACCGGACTAACATGTATAATAATTGTACTGAGTAGAATATGATTGTGGGGGTTGATAAAAGAGTTTGACTGTAAGGAGTGATTATACTATTAAATGACTAATTTTAACTCAAAAACTCCATTCTTTCCACTAATGTACAGAAAAAACAGGATAATAAACTAAAGACATATACAAATAAAATCAGGAGGAAAATATAATGGGATTTTTCAGTCTCTATTACAGCAAGGTAACAGTGATCTATTCAAAGACAACCCTCAGCATCTTTGGCTGGTTCTTCTGAAGTTAAATAAAGCAGAATGAACTGCCTGAGCTGAACAAATCTTCTCATAGCCATCCTTTCAAAATATAATGAACACGTCCCCGGGGTTGTTATATTTTGAATTTATGGCTTATGCTTATTTTTACTGATAACATCTGGTCATAATACACTCTTTTTCAGGCTTTAGACTCTTTTTACAGGCTTCCTGTATAATTCTTTAAAAATTGGCTGTATTCCACATATTTTAAACTAAAAAATGTTTAAACCAGCTTAATCAAATTGGTATGCTAAACTTTTATTTTTCAGAAATGATTAAGGAATGGTAAAAATACAACTTCAAATATTCACTTTGGGAATGGCTTCATGGTCATTGCTAAAGACAATATCAAGAACAAAAATCATGAAATTATATCTTCTTTATTCCTAAGTCATTTTACAGGATTTTTTACTTAGAAATCTACTTTAAAAATTTCTTCAATTTTTTTCATTACTGCAGGAAAAGCTGAAGTTAAATTGTATGTATCTTAAAAGTGTTGTATTCTCTTCTTCGGGCAAGATAGCCTTATTTGAGAGCATTAATGAGATTTAGTTCTGAAAGGGGATCTGGATGTGCCTGAACCTTTATTTCCGCCTGGGAAATATGCTGAATAACAATATCCTGATATTTCCGGGTATTTCCTGGGGTTATAATTTTTAAATTAAAAGGAAAAGAAAGCTTGATTTCGGGCTGCATTTCTGCGCGGATTTTCCAAGTCTACCAATAATAAGAAAATATTATTCTTGTGAATTTATATAATTTATCAATATCTATTTATTTTATACTCTCTGGCGACCACGATTAAATCTGCTCCTTTCTGAATGAAAATCGATCTAAAATTTCTCAAAAAGAGTTGCCGTGAGTAAAACACCAGACGGGGGGGTCGATAAAGGGTTAGGTTTAATGGATAATCTAGCAGGAAAAAACTTGCATAACCTTAAGAACCCACTTTCTTAATATGTAAAGATCAAGAACCGTTTAGTAAATAGTGGAGGGAAATAATATGTGTGGATGCTACAGTTTCTTTAACTTAAAATGGTGTTTCTTTAAGATAAAATTCTTTAAATGTTTCCAGAACTTCTGTGGCTGCAGATAGTAATACAGGCTGAGCCAGTAGCTTAGCCGGCAGATTACTGAATATTAAAGAAAATATAATCTTCAGTCATCAAATCAGGGTATTAAAGGCGTTTTCAATAAATTCGATACTTTCAATAACTTCGACACTTTCAATAACTTCTTATTCCCCGATTTGGTGACTATCTATCTTTATTTCTTTATATGTTTTCATTTCAGGATATATATAATAATTTGAATAATCTCTATGGATTTTTTTAATTATACTGAAAAGCTGTTTTTCAGGTTTTATCCTTCGGTATGCGTGGAGTAATGCAAAATGAAAAAGGGAAAATGTCCGAAATGCGGAAGCGAAAATCTCGATCCAGGCCACATAATTGGAGAACGTATAGGTTATGAGTCTGACAGTGAATGCTATTTTACCGGCCCAATGCGCGAATTTAAAGTGTATGTTTGTCTGGATTGCGGATTTACCGAATTTTATGTAGATGTGAAAAATCAAAAAGGTGAAGTTTGAATTTGTATTAAATACCTGTTATAAGCTGAACAGGCGGCATAGATAGTACAAATTACAGATATAACAGATAGTACAAATTACAGATGTAACGGATATAACAGATATAACAAATAGCAGATAAAACAGATATAAAAGATATGACAAATAATAAATTTTCAGGAAAAACTCAACGGAAAAACATATTGTGTTTCCTGGGAGTTCATAAGTGGGAAAGAAGTGGAGGGCTGAATATTTACTCTTCAAATGTAAGAGAAAAATATTTCTTATGCAAAAGATGCGGGAAAAAGAAAACGGTATATGAGCCTAAAAAAGACTGAAATGCTTTATGACTATCCTGCTAAAATTTCTAAAAAACAACATAACGATAAAAATCTAAAAAACAACATAACGATAAAAATCTAAAGAAACAATATAACGATAAAAATCTAAAAAATAATGCTAGCGATAAAAATGCCCGGTTTATGTCCGTCCATTTAAAAGGTCAAATCTGCCAGAATAACTATATAGTTTCACTTCATAAATTATTATGATCACATGCAGAGAATTGAACTCCTTCCCCTGGTTCTTGACAATCAAACCTTTTTCCAAAACTGCCCGGACATAATCCCCCGCATCATTCCGTTTTCTCCCTGTCTGGATGGGAGTGAGGTCAATTTTATCTGCGGCCCTCTTCATACAGGCAAGACATCTTTTTTGAGGCAGGTTGCAGGCTCTTTGCAGGGTTTGAAGGTTTACATCAATTTCGAGGACAGCAGATTTAGAGACCTGAAACCCGAAACCCTCCAGGAAATCAAGGAAATAGCAGCTGAGTATTGCATAAAAGGACCTGAAGATGAGGAAGGACTTGCAGGAAAAGATATAGATGATAAGGAAAGACCTGAAGTGCCTGTTTCTTATTTCCTTGATGAGATCCATTACCTTCCCGGGTGGGGAGACCGGGTTTACAGCCTTCAAAATGATGGAGCACGCGTATTTGTAACATCTTCTTCCGCCGGTATTATATCTAAGGAAATTTCTTCGCGCTTTGCAGATGGGATTAAAATCATCAGGCTGCTGCCTTTTTCCTTTAAAGAATATCTCACCCTTAAAGGGCTCAGGGTACCAAGACCCAATTTCCTTACTCCATCAAGGTGTGACGAAATGCTGTGCCTGTTCCTTCAATATTTTGAAAACGGCGGCTTTCCGGAGATCATCAAAAGCGGAGATTTCAGGCTTTCCAGGAAGTATTTTGAAGAAACTTTGCAAAAAGAAATTATTGAAAGGCATACTATTCAGGACCCTGAAGGGCTGAAAAAGCTTGCAGTATTTTTGATCTCGAATATGGCATCGGAATATTCAATTGACACTCTGAAACGGGCAGGCGGAATCAAGGATGAAGCCACTGTCCGAAATTATCTGGACTACCTTGAAGAGGCTTTTTTACTGTACCGGGTCCCCATGTTCAGGCATAAATCCGAAAAACCGGATTACGGGAAAGAAGGTGAAAATGAAAATGAGAGAGAAAGCAATATCCCGTGCAAAGTATATGCCGGGGACACAGGCTTTTTCAAGTCAGTATTCCCCAGATATCCTGACAGCCTGGGGCTGAGGTTTGAAAACCTTGTCTTCCTTGAGCTTCTCAGAAAGGGAAAGCAGGTCTATTATTTCCATAACACAAGAGAATGTGATTTCCTTATAGCCGAAAAAGAAAGCCAAAAAGTTACGGCTGCAGTTCAGGTCTGCCTCTGCTTCGGGGGTACTGCAGTAAGGGAAAGGGAGGTTCTCGGGCTTATGGAAGCCATGGAAGAATTCGGGCTTAACGAGGGGCTCATCCTTACCATGGATGACGAAGAGGTTATGGAAATAGAAGGGAAGGACGGAGAAAATAAAAGAATAATAATTAACTCTGTCTGGAAATGGATGCTGGAATAAACCCTATTCTGGTTCTGGAATAAACTCGATTTTCATACAGTTTTTCCGTTACACATTTTCACGTTTTCTTCTGATTTCCGTAGAAGATGTTCCATCATCTTCGTATTTATCCAGGGATACAATCTCGCAAAATTCAGGGACATCAGGATTGATGCAAAATTCAGTTGATTTTCTGTGAAATACCATAAAGCGTATATTCTTCTCCTTAAAATGCTTTAAAATGGCAGGTATGTTGACTGTGCCTCCATAATATTTCGCGTCAAACAGCCTGTTAAAAGTATCTGCTCCGATGATAAAGGTGCTGTCCGGGAAAAGGTCCGCTTTCTGAAGGAAAAGCGGCGCATTCGTCAGACAAATGCCGCCCATGAAGTTTTCTTTTTTGTGTATCCTTAAAGAATCAAGCCTCTGGTTCAGTGAAATAAAATCTATGGGAGGCTTGTCCACATTTGTCAACGAAATTTCGAAGTGGACGGGCTCCCCAAGCTTTTCCGAAGCCAGTCTTGCCATAAGGACGTGATTTCTATGGCAGGGGTCAAAAGATCCGGGGAACACAAGCCTGATCTTTTCGGGCTCTTCAGGCTCTCCGGGTTCTTCGAAGGCTTCTGGTTCTTTTAAATTGATTCTGGCCATGCTCAGGGTTTCATAATTATTATCCTGACTAATCTTCCGCTGTTTCAGGAGATCTCCAACAGGCCTGGAGACAAACTCATATTTTTCAATAACCTCTTCATTTTTTCCTTCCCCTGTTTCAATCACGTCCGATAAATCTATCTCATAAACTCCGCAGTGACGGGCAAGTACATTGAAAATCAGGAGCGCAGCAATCTTTTCTTCCTCTTCCCTTGTCCTGTCTGCTGTCAATTCAAGAGAACTTACTCCTGTCTTACAGTCTGCCTGGATGGCAACATGGATTTCGTGCTTCCTGCCTTCCCGTTCGTTTTCTGCTTTTAGTTTGCAGGTCGCTCCAATCCCTATTATTTCCTGGCCTGCAAACTCATTTGCTTTAGACAGTTCAAGGGCTCGCTGGTAAGCGACCATTGCCATTAATCTCGCAGTTTTTTCAGAGCAGTATTTTTCAGGCTTCCTGCCGAGAAAACGGTCCATGGAATCTGTACTGTAAGGAACGACAGCATCAAGTACAGTTGCAGAGCCGCTGCCGTGGCGGAGGAGCTCCCCAATAATTTCTGCCCCGCCGCCGGTTATTGCAAGGACGGTTTTGCAGGGTGATCTGTGAATCTGGAAAATGTGTTCAATAGGCACACTGGATTTATCTGTAGCCAATTTGTCTACCATCAGTTCTGTGAATACATTTGATGAGATTATAAATATTATTATTCACGGCAGCCTACCTTTATTTACATGATACCGATTCAAAAACTCAAACTTCAGGTCCCCAATATTTTCGTGCATAAGTGCCTTGAAACCGGGGTTCATTTGGCTTTCAGTTACCAGGGCTCTCACCGGTCGAAAGCGCTGTGAAGCGAACGGCTTTCCCAAAATGCAAAAATAATTCAATCTGCTGTAACAAAATTAACAAAAACAGTTTTACCAGTATTTTCTATTAAAATACGAATAATTTAAATAATTTCTTATTTTACTGGAAATTATTTGCTATTATGTGTCTGATTTTTCTCGGTTAATGTGGAGTTTTCGCCACATTCGTATATAAAGTATGTGAACATTTCCACATAATGCTAAATCAAAAATTAAATTTTTGTTTAACTTTCTGTTCAACTCCCGTATTTTCTTAATTCATTTCATAATATTCTTCGCTCAGTCTTTCCACTTCCTCAAGTATTGGAATATAGAGTCCTTCGTCTGCAAGTATGTCAAGTCTTTCTCCAACCCACGTTATCCATACATTCTGTCCACTTAATTTTATTTGGTTTTTAAGTTCGTCAAGGATTATTTCCCATTCAACTCCTCTTTTTGCAAGAGAAATACAGTCTTCAATGTCCCCGCTCCTTTCGGTCATTGTCTTGAACAGGAAAACATCTTCATTGGAGCAAAGATAAACAGCAAGTTTGTCCAGAACTAAATATTCTCTGCCTCGTTCTATCATCGAATCTGTGACCGAAAACTTTCCGCAGACACTTGTCTGAAAAAGATCTATTCTGAAATCTTCTCGCTCAAGGACCTGACTAATGTTTAAATGGATGTATTCAGAAGTTGGTTTTGTATTTTTAAAACCAAGAATATTGAGAGTATTTTCAAATAGCTTAAACTCATGACCATTTCGAACTACGAGGTCTATGTCTTTTGTTGCAGGTTTAAGACCCTGTTCCAGAAGTACGGTCCCGCCGATAACAAAAATTGCAAGTTTTTCAGTTTCAGGAGTTCTGGGCAAGAAGTTATCAATTTCCTTAAAAAGCTTCTGAATTTCCTCTACACTTTCTATCATGTTACTTCCTTTCCTTTATCTCAATTCCATAAATCTCCGCTTTCTCCTTTATTTCTTCAAAAGAAGGATATCCCTTGACCCTTTCCCCCTGCAGGACAAGTTTCAGGTTTTCAACGATGTCGTGCTTAATATCCTTTAATTCTCCCTCAAACTTACAATAGAACAGTGCAAGGAATATGAAATGCCTGACTGAAGGCTCTTTTTCCGCAACATAAAGCGCATGCCGGAAGATATCTTCTTTTGTAAGCTCTTTTTCCGGCTCTTTTTCCGAATAGTAGTAATAGGTTGTTGGCAAAAGGATCTTAATCCCCTCTTTTTCAAAAACCGAGAACCCTGTTTTTTCCCCGGAATCACTATCATACTTATTGGAATAGATGACCTCACCCCTATCCCTGTAGTATATTATCGAGTTATAGGGCACTCGCGGATCAAGAAGCCTTTCGACATCCCTTATTTCCCTTAGAAGGTCAGCCACATCTCCCCAGAGCTTTTCATTGAGTGCATAAAGATCCCCATCCTTTTTTACCAGGCTTATTTTCAGGGCTTTTTTCAAGAAAGCATATACAGTGCTCTTTTTCACATCCGCTTCTTCAGTGATTTCATCTACAGTTTTTGCTTCAAGAAGAGAGATGAGAATTGAGATTCCGGAATCTGCCAGAAGAGGGATTAAGTTCGGGTAAGAATCGAGAACTCGGGTAAGCCTGACCATCAACGTGCTTTTTTTCGGGATGATTTTCCCTGCTGAGATGGAGGCAAGGTCTTTTTCTTCAAGCTTTTGTACGATTCGGTAAATGTGCTTTTCACTTTTTTTGAGAGCTTCGGCTACGGCGCTTATTGAGGTGTTACCTTTTGCGAGTTCTGCGATAATCTGGAGTTCGGTCTTTGAAAAATGCATTAATTCCAATAATATGCGAATAGAATATAAGGTTTCGTATTTTAGTGGAAAAATTATAAGTTTGTGCAAGAGCTTCTTGCACAAATTTTCTCTTAGCTAGGAAAGATTTTCATAATTTTGGAGTCTTTTCCTCGCAAATCAGCAAACCGAGTATATCAGTCTTAATCATATACGCACTGTGTAGACTATTTGCTCATAACCCCTGAAGCAGTTCAAAAACCTTAAGCAATAATTTGTTGCAAACCCGAAGAAGCAAGCGCTGTTGCTGTTATCTGTTCCAGTGCTGTTATCAGCTCATCCACCTGCACCGAGGTAAAAAGCCCATCTGGACCCTGTGGTGTAAGGTCAGTAAATGGCGATTCGTAAAGTAACGACGCATCCATTGCCCCGTGTTCGGTAAGGTGGTTAATGATCAGGTTTATGAACTCTATCTGGTTTGCCGTCAGTGTCTTGCCCAGCAGGAATGTTGCCAGTGACTTTTTTGCAGCTTCCCTGTCAAGTCCTATCAGTGAGCGCACGAAGAGGCCGAGTCCGTTTGAAATCTCTTTAGCACGGGCAATTTCTTCCGGTCCTCCTAACCCGCTTTCAGAGAGTATCCTTTCCAGATTATCAAGATCAGATGCAGTCAAGGGCTCGTTCATCCTGAGCTTATGTATGACAGCATTGTCCTGATGTTCCAGGAGGAAAGCCCGGGTCTTGGCACGAAACTTCTCAAAATTTCCGGATGCAGCAAAGCCAGGCAATTCCACATTGATTTCGCCGCCCATTTCGTCTTTGAAATCTGTGTAAATCGGCTTTCTGCTGTGTTTTTCTATAAGTTTTACCAGGTCACGGAGACGCCGTCTAAGTTTTTCCAGCATTGGAGTTGTAACATTCTCCCACCATTCATCGGTCTGCACGTCCAGAATCAGAGGCATCTGGTCGCGTACCATAGGGATGGCAGATTTTTCTTCCAGAAGACCTGCAATATCCCTTACCCTGTCACGCAGGCGCTCAAAACCAGGTTCTGAACGAAGCAGAGCGAGCTGCAGGTTCAGGACAAGGAGGTCAAAACGCTTTGCCTCTTCTACTTCAGGCTGCAGTTCCGAAGGCAGGCCTGCGACTTCGTGGGAAAGTTCGGAGAGGTCTTCACCGGAGAGCTTCAACCAGGCTTCGGGCTTTGAGTATTTCTCGACAAGACGCCTTTTTGGGCGCACGACAAAGTTGTCCGGGTTCATCGAGGCAATTTCACTGTGAAGCGCTTCGGCAATCAAAAAGCGAACTTCTACTTCTGTTTCTGGCTCGCCGTATATTTCGGGGGTTTCTGCACCGGCGCCACAATCGCTGTTAGCTTTAAGTTTTTTGTCCAGCTCGGAGAGCAGTTCTAGCCGTGATTTGAACAGGCGCGTTCCAAGCGAATCTCCCAGTGAACCGTCAGTGGTTTCAGGGTTCTGGCTGAAGAACTCAAGGTTCTGGCAGTAATCGAAAAGGTAAAAGAACTGTTTGTCCTTTCCGGGTTCGAAAAGGTCAGGACAGAGCCTTGTGCCTCGCCCCACCATCTGCCAGAACTTTGTCCGGGAACGCACCAGTTTGAAGAATACCAGGTTAACAACCTCAGGCACATCGATCCCGGTATCGAGCATGTCCACTGAGATTGCAATATGCGGGGCTTTTTCTTTGACCGAGAAATTGTCTATCAGGCTCTGGGCATATTCGGTCTTGAAAGTGATTACACGGGCGAATTCACCCTTGAAATGCGGATAATTTGCATTGAACCGCTCGGCAATGTACTCGGCATGAGCCTGGTTTTTGGCAAAGAGGATGGTCTTTCCAAGGCGGTCGCCGCCAGCGACTTTCAGGCCACGTTCCATCATGTGGGAAAGTACTTTGTCCACGGTGTCCCTGTTAAACAGCCATTTGTTGACGGCTTCGGCTTCTACCCTATTGGGGATTTCTCCGTCTTCATCCCCCCAGTCAAGAGATTCCCACTGTTCCTTATCTTCATCAGAGAGATCGTCGTAATTGATCCCCTGGCGCTGGAACTTAAGGGGCACTGAAACAGCTTGCGGAGGGACAAGGAATCCGTCTTTTACGGCTTCTTCGAGCTGGTAGGCGTCTGTGGGGACACCGGGCTCGAGGTCAAAGAGGCTGTAGGTGTTGCGTTCGATTTCGTTTTTTGGGGTTGCAGTAAGGCCAACAAGCAGAGAATCAAAGTAATCGAAAATAGCTTTATATTTTTTGAAAACGGAGCGGTGGGCTTCATCGATAATTACAATGTCGAAGTGCCCTACTCCAAAGCGGCGCTGCCCGCTGTTTATTTCTTCTATCTGTTTCATCATTGTGGGATAGGTGGAAACAAAAACCCGCCCATCGGTGTCCTTTTCCGTGACAAGGTTCACAGGGGCGGAGTCTGGAAGGTGCTTTTTGAAAGCGTTTACAGCCTGGTTGACAAGAGCTACCCTGTCTGCAAGGAAAAGCACGCGTTTTACCCAGTTGCAGCGCATGAGGAGGTCGCAGAGCGCGATTACGGTTCGGGTCTTGCCTGCGCCTGTTGCCATTACTATGAGGGCTTTCCTGTCATTGTCCTTTTCAAAAGCTTCCCCTATGCGCCGGATGGCTCTGGTCTGGTAGTAGCGTTCGACGATTGCGGAATTTATCTCAGATTCAGAGAGAGGCCTTCGGCTTTTGCGCCTCTGGATGAGGAGTTCCAGTTCGGATTTTTTGTAGAAGCCCTGGACCTGCCTTGGAGGATACATGGAGTCATCCCAGACCCAGGTCTCGTACCCGTTTGAGTAGAAGATCACAGGCCTTTGCCCGAACTGGTTTTCGAGGCAGTCGGCATAGAGTTTTGCCTGCTGCTGGCCGACCCGAGGGTCTCTTGTGGTGCGTTTTGCTTCGACAAGGGCAAGGGGTTTGCCGTCGTCACCCCAGAGCACGTAGTCTACAAATCCGATCCCTTTTTCGTTTGGCATACCCGAAACTTCAAATTCCCTGTCCTGAGCTTTATCGAGGGGCCAGCCGGCTTCTTTAAGCAGGAGGTCAATCAGGCTTTTCCGGGTCTCAGCTTCGGAATAATCGTGGGTGTCCGTCAGCAGGGCTGAAGCTTCTTTTGCTTTTGCGACTTCGGCACGCAGGCGTTTGAGTTCTTCGTCCAGTGCGGATTTGTCGGAGAGAAGCTCAGAGAGTTTTTCGTCTTTTTCACGGAGGCTGGCTTCAAGGTTCCGGAGCTGCTCCATTGTCTGCCTGGGTACGGTTGTTTTCGGCAGTTCGTCAGGGTTGAAGCTCAGCCCTGGCTCAGGCTTTTCTTTTCTTGCATAGGTGCGGGCAAGCCAGTAGCTGATGTGAAAAAGTTCGTTTATGGCTGTTAAAGAATCATGCAGCAGGACTGTGCTATTGCTGTGAACAGCCTGGTTTCCAAGTCGGATAATGACCCGCGCTTTGTTGAAGATTGCCTCTCCCGCAACCTTCTTGAATGTTGGCTCATGGATAAGAGCACTCAAATTTTCCTGATACGGCAGAAGCAGGGAATAATCGTGCTTGTACATCCACTGCACAGCCAGCTCCAGAGCCCTGCGAGCGTAAAAACAGGCAGTGCGAGGGTCAGGATAGACTGCATTTGAGGCTTTTTCGGCTGCCTCATACAGAGAAGGCCATTCGGCTTCGAGAAAGGCAAAATTAGTCATTAATATCCTCCGTTATCCATCTGGTGTTCGAAAGATTGCCGCACCAGACCTATTACATAGGGCAGGTCATTCAGTGATCCGAGGCCGACTTTTACGTCTCCATTTCCCCAACAACCGACATCGGAAACGTCCTTGCAGAGCCCTTTTGGGTCGTTTATGGCAGAAAAAGGTAGATTGAGCGACAGGATCAGCCGTTTGGCTTGTGGTATCACATCCACAAAGTTAGTCTCAGCTTTATAGGCGACATAAAGCTTGAGAAACTCCTCGGTTACACAGGGATCAAGAGCTAATACTTCCTTGCGGAAGGCTTCGAAAAGCTCATGCACTGTTCCCGTTAACAGGTATGGATGATCTTCAATTGTGTAACCAGATGCTGTAGCCTTTGGCCTGTACGCCTCAAGGGTATCGGTAGTCAGTTTTGGCATTGCCCATACATTAAGAGCTGTTTCTGCCAGCCTGCTTGCCCTTTCTTTAATTGTCTCTTCATTCCACTGGTCGAGCTGACCAAGTCCTTTATTGAGTTTGAGCGGGCTTTCCTTAAAACCGCCAGGCATGTCACGTTTCTCTGCGAAAGACCTGTCACTATATTCTGAGTTGTAGCCAGTGAGTGTGAGGTTGCCAAGAGTATGAAGCCACGTTTCATGAATTCGTTTCCACTCTATGCCAAGTTCTGTTTTCCAGTCTGTGGAGAGATTCTCATTCTGTGGCATTATATGCTCGATAGTATACTCATCTACCTGCACACGTTCTTTACGTTCGTAGTTTTCCAAACGTCTTATCCAATAGCTGCGGCTTCGGAAGTTGTAGAGGTCCCGGATTTTCAATTCACGCCTGAACTCTTCATCGTTTGGAAAGCGGCGATATGATGGCAATTGAAAAAAGTATACCTGGATGCTTTTGAGATAACGATCCTTTTTTAGAGCTCTGGAAAAGGTTGCAAAGGTCTTGTTCATCGAGTTTGTAGGGATAGAACAGATAGCACGCCGGAACACATAGGATTCGATCAGCCGAACTGCTGCAACAAAATCTTCTCTTGACAGCATTCCGGTTGCATAGTCGTGATAAAGTTCGAGCAAGAATGGATAAGCTACATCTACTCTAAGCTCGCGTAAGTCGTGGAAAGCAAGTTTCAAATCCGGATCTGTCTCTTTTCCGAGTGCCATAGCGCAGAAGTAGCGGGAAAAGGTCCGGATGTCTGCTACAAGCGCTTCTACTCCTGCCTGTGCCGTTTTTGTGGAATTAGCATGAACCTTAAAAGCTTCATAAACTTCACCTATTCTGGGGATCTCTCCAGTTTTAACGGTCAGGTAATGACGCATGAAGCCATCAAACTGCTCACTGTAAGCTTCCTGTCCGAAGTCCACTTCCATTGGCCGCCAGAACTGTTCATAAAGCCTTGTCTGTAATTGCGGTTCCAGCCCCATAAGGATGTAGTTGCGGATTAGATCGGCCTGGCCAAGTTCTTTGCCGGTTGAGTTCATGCTTTCAAAAATAAGCTGCGGGTTGTCCTGATCGCGATTGAGTGCGATATCAACCACTATAAGCTTTGCCAGCCCTTTACACAGAGAAGTTAGATTTTCTTTACATCCGGCAATCCATGACTCGAAAAGTTTGAAATTTTCTGTTATCCGCAGAGAGTACTCTTTTGGCTGTTCTCTGTTGGAGACGATAGAGGTAAGCGAATCCTTATCAGTCTGTGAAAGGATAAGTTTGTAATATTTTTCTCCCTCTTCTTCAGGGTTGAGTAAATAATAATTGCGCAGTTTTCGAGGTGAAAACCCTTCCAGAGGTTCACGTCTTTCTTCATCCAATTTTTCCAGAGCTCTGGCAAGGGCAGCTATCAGCAGGGTTACTGTGGTTAGACGCTGCTGACCGTCAATTACGAGCAGAGGAGACTGATTGGTTACATGATAGATTCCTTTTTCTATGTAAACAATAGAGCCAACAAAGTGAGCTGAGATATCGTCATTACTGCCTGTACGAAGAATATCATCCCATAACTGCTGACACTCTTTTTCAGTCCATGAGTAAGTGCGTTGGTATATGGGAATTACAAATTGAGGGGATTTTCTGAGAAAATCAAGAAGTTTGGCTTCAGTGGCTTTCATTTACAGTTCGCCCCTGAAAGCCCGGTACTGGAGAGAGGCAAAAAGCTCATTCAATTCTGCCAGCGAGGCTTTGTGCACAATTTTCATCCTTTCCAAGGTATCAATACGGTGGGAAAATTCTTTTTGGAGGTGAAGAGGTGGGAGGAAGATTTTGATTTTAACCATCCTGGTCAAGCCCAGATCCCGATTCGCAATTCCATGTGTCAGTACCTGTGACTGTTGGTAGCAGAACTCATTATTGAGCATTGATTCTAACCATAGAGAATCGACCTTCTCTGGGTCAGGCTTCAAGAGTGATACGTGGACCCAGATGGCGAATAGTCGATCAGTTTTTACAGTCGCTGCAAGTCCTGTGGTTCCACCCTTCGTGTAGAGGATGTCACCTCTTTCAGGTTTGCACTTTCTCCACTGAATTTCGGCGTCCTCTTTACTAATAAATTTCAAATCCTCCCAAGTAATTTCTCCCGCTCGCACATGTCGCGTTGAAAGGAACGGTACTCCATTTTCTGTATATTCTGGGCTGACGTGAGGACCATCCGAGGCACTGAATATTACGTCTCCAAGCTTGGCGTGTAGCCATCCTTTAGGATTAGCTACAGGATCACCGAACATATCTATGAAAATAGCTTGAGTAAGTTCATCAAGCTGAGCAAGAGAGGCTCGACGTTTAGCTCGAAGAGCCTCCGCACGGTCCAGAATATCTGCAATCCTTTTTTGTTCCTCCAGAGGGGGAAGTGGGATTTTGATCTTCTCTACAAACGCTGGGCGTGCTCTTAGTAAAGAGCCCCCTACACCCGAAACTGTGCTCATGAATTTTGAATGGAAAGGATCACTAACTAAAACATGCCGAAGATAATTTGGATATATTTTTTCACTTCGAAAGACAATCCACTCACCGGACGCGATTATTCTCCGGCCTTGTTTTTCACCGACAACCCATGAGCGGCGAATGTGTGGAACTATTTTAGAAAGAAGGACATCACCGGGCTCAACAATTTGTTTGGTTGAACCGATTAATTTACCGGCCACCACTTCCGGTTGTCTACTATCAAAAGCAGGAATACTATAAAGGTCGAAGACTTCACCCGGGAACTTTGAAGGGTCTACTGAACCAGATTTCTTCGCCATAATCTCGCCGAGCGAAATTGTCTGGACTCCATTCATTCCAGCATCTCCCCTAACTCTGTCATCCCCTGCTGAATTTCAGCTTCCAGCTTTGCGAGGCTTTCAAGTATCTCTTTCGGGGCTCTGTATTCCACTTCCTCATGCACAACTTCCTTGTAGCGGTTCAGGGAAAGGTCGTAACCCTGGGCTGCGATGTCGGCTTTTGGCACGCAGAAGCTCTGTTCTGTCCTGGCACGTTTGAGTTCGCCGTAATTGCGCTCCTGCCAGCGGGCAAGGACATCAGGCAGGTTATTTTTCGCGTGCTCGTCCTCAGAAAGCTCTGCTGACGGAACAGGACCCAGTTTATCCTCGCTCAAAAGCGGGCTCCGCTTATCGTCAAGGCTCCAGCCGTCCGCCTGCATATCGTAGAACCAGACGTGGTCCGTGCCTCCTGAATTTGTTTTCGTAAAAAAGAGGATAGCAGTTGAAACCCCTGCATACGGCTTGAAAACGCCGCCCGGAAGCGAAACAACCGCATCAAGCTTCTGCTCCTCAACAAGCATCCGGCGGAGCTCCTTATGGGCTTTGCTTGAGCCGAAAAGCACGCCGTCAGGAACGATAACAGCAGCCCGTCCACCCGGCTTGAGGAGGCGCATAAAAAGGGCAACGAAAAGCAGTTCTGTCTTTTTGGTCTTGACAACCTTCAGGAGTTCCTTTGAAGTGCTCTCATAGTCGAGCGATCCGGCAAAAGGAGGATTTGCAAGCACAAGCGTATAGGCTTCTTCGTCGCTCGCGTAGTCCTGCGCCAGAGAGTCACGGTATCTGATGTCCGGGTTTTCCACGCCGTGCAGGAGCATATTCATGCTGCCTATGCGGAGCATCGTGTTGTCGAAATCAAACCCGTGGAACATCCTTTCGTGGAAATGCTTTTTCAGCTTCTCGTCGTGCAGGGTATTCGGGTGGTGCTTGCGCAGGTGTTCGCCGGCGCATACCAGAAAACCGGCAGTTCCGCATGCGGGATCACATATGATGTCTGTCGGCTGCGGTGCAGTCAGTTCCACCATAAGCTGGATAATGTGGCGCGGAGTCCTGAACTGGCCGTTCTGGCCGGCAGTTGCGATCTTGCCGAGCATATATTCGTAGAGGTCGCCTTTTGTGTCTCGGTCTTCCATCGGTACGTCGTCGAGAAGGTCCACGACCCTTGAAAGGAGAGCAGGCGTTGGAATCGTGAAGCGGGCACCTTCCATGTGTTTTGCATAGGTGGAATCGTCCCCTCCCAGTGTTCGCAGGAAAGGAAAAACGTGTTCGCTGACTACCGTAAACATCTCCGCAGGCGTGAAGTTTTTGAAACGGGACCAGCGCATATCTTCGTAGGGGAGGTTCCTTTCATCCTTGCCCTCGGGGAAAATGCGGCGCTCTATAGTGCGTTTGAGGCGGGCTGACTTGTTTTCTTCCAGCGTGTGGAGGTCGTCCAGCCTCCGTAAAAACAGCAGGTAAGTAATTTGTTCAATAACTTCGAGGGGGTTTGCTATCCCGCCGGACCAGAAAGTGTCCCATATACGGTCGATTTTGTTTTTCAGTTCACCTGTAATCATTTTTATTCCTCTGTAAATCCGGCTTGCAGCTTCATGTCCTGTTTCTTAACTGCGGTTCGGTTAACGTTATTTTCACTCATTTTTTAGCCTGAGATCTGTTCACAATTAGTGTTTTAATGAAAATTTCGGTTATCTGAGTCATTTTCTTTGAAGATTTTCTATTAAGGAATACCTGCTAATCTTTTTAACTCTTGCTCTTTTTCATAGTCTTTTCAAATTTACGGGTAGTCTTTTCTATCTTAAATTATTCCCTCTCTTTATTTTCTTTAGTTGTAGCAGGCAAGAAAAAACAAAAAAGGTTTTTCGCTTTTCATTTTGATTTTGAGAAGGCCGGGTGACTGAGACAACCGGTGAGAGCCTTGGCTATTAAAAGTAAAATACAAAAAAGGATGCCATAAAATCAGGAAATCAAATCCAAAAAAGATTTAGGGATGATAAAACAAAATCTTTTATGCCAGCACGGATATGAGATTGTGTCTAAATCTCTATCCATTTTACTTTGTGAGTCTTTTACAGTTCTGGATTCACAACTCAGTAAGGTAATGATGACGAGGAGTTATGAATTCATAGCCTGATAAACTGGGAACAAGAATCTAACAAAAAATAGAGAGTATTTTTCTTCGTGTAACTTCCCGGTTCTTCCGGGTCAGCGAAATAGAGCCTTTTTCTATCTGGACAATACATGCCAAGCTCAAGCTGGATTCTCTCAATAATCCCCATGCAGCAGCTTTCTGTAACTCCGTAGTTTTCTTCCAAAACTTCTATCAGGTTTTCTACTTCAATTCCGTCATAGATAACTTTTTGCAGGCTCTTCAGGATACTTCTTACGAGTTCTTCTTCGGTTAAAGAATCCTGTATCTCGATATTTTCAATCACATACCTGCAAGCCTCCCTTTCTCCCTCGAAATGCAGATATTCCAGAGCAGATAACCTGATGTCATGGTACATATCACTATCACAAATCGGACAATGTATTTTTATAAACATTATTAACCCCTCTATATGATAATAAAATCACATCTAGCAATATAAGAACTAATCAAGCATGATGAAAGTAATCAAAAACTTGAGTGTGGAATAAATTTCTTGAGAACTAAAATGACATCATCCTCAAACTTGTGGTACACAGGTAGAGAAAGAACTATGCTTCTATAAAGGACTAACAGGTGCGACCCCCAATTTAATTATGTGAATAAGATTTTATTCAAAAAAAACTTTTCTAAGTTTTTGCTCTTTAGTTCCTTCCCCTTTTTCCGATTCCACAATATTTTTACTCAAATTTTCCAATTCCTTATATATAAGTACACCAAGCGTATCTTCAAGACTAAGATTTAATTTTTCAGATATCCTGGAAAGAATTTGAACATTTTTTTTAGATAAGAAAACCGGCTCCACTTCTTCTTTACCCCAATGTAAAAGCACAACCTTTTCGATATCCATTTTTTTTATTTGCATAACGCAAAACTCAATACCATGACTTCTACTGCTGAATATTTTTTCATCACACAATCTATCAAGCCATGATGCTAAATCGTTATCCATTGAGATAGTGAACCGTTCTTTCATCACTAAATCATATAACTGATTATAATATAAACAATTGTATGAAAATCGAACCAATACTAAATTACTTATAAGAATAAGTATTAGAATAGTATGATAATTACACCAACAAAGTGTCAAAAAAAATACGAAGAGGGAGGGAGAGTGCTGGATCGAAAGAGGAATGTAATAGAAGAGTCCTGCGGCACAATGTTTGGTACAGTTTCAAGACATTCATTAAGTATAATCATCCTGTTGACTCCTTTGTTTTTGATGGATAAAGGAGAAGAGAAAACAAAAGCAAAATCCACATCTTGGGAAAAAACAGCGTTTTTATGGAGAGAGGAAAACGAAAGTGAACTTTCGGGCAGGACGCTGCTGAATGATGAAAATGACTGCCGTTTACTCGTACAGAATATAAAAGGCTTTATAGGGTTCAGGGCGAATGAGAACTTTGAACCGGTATTTATTGATGGAGATGTGAAAGGCATAACCGGTTATGATAAAAAGGATTTTCTATCCAGAGAAGCAAGATGGTTAGAAATAATCGTATCTGAAGACTTACCTCTAATTTTTAAGAATGTAAAAACAGCTTTGTCTAACCCGGTTGCACCCGCCGAAATCGAGTATCGCATACGGAACAGAGATGGTGATATAAAGTGGATCAGGCAGGTTATTCAGAAAACTCCGTCGGGTTCTGGAAAGCACGGAGAAGTACAGGGATTTATTCGTGATATCACCGTAAGTAAACTGGCAGCAATTTCTCTGGAAAAAATTGAGAATGTACGCATAAAAGAAGTTAATCACAGGATAAAAAATAACCTTCAGGTGATCTCATCCCTGCTAAGTCTCGAAGCTGAAAAATCCACCGATCCGGAAATTCTTGAAGTCTTTCGGAAAAGTCAGAATCGTATAGCTACAATGTCTCTGATCCATCAAAAACTCTGCATAGGAGAAACACATATCATTGATTTTTCAGACTATCTTCGGAAACTTACTGAAGGACTTTTCGGTTCCTACCGGGTAGGAACTGAAAGGGTCAATCTGAGACTGGAACTCGAACAGGTTTATATGGCAACAGATACCGCAGTACCTCTTGGCATTATTGTCAACGAACTGGTTTCAAACTCTCTGAAACACGCCTTTCTACCTGGAGAAGGGGGAGAAATTCGAGTAAGTCTTTCCCGGATGAAGAATTACGAAAAAGAATTTAAAAACTCCGGAAACTCAGGAATTGTACCGAGCTACTCAAATGGAAAAGATTTACAGTTCATCCTGACCGTAGAAGACAATGGCCGGGGAATTCCGAAATTAGTGAACCTTCAGAATAGTAATTCTCTTGGATTGCAGCTCGTAAACATTTTTGTTGAACAGATCGGAGGTTCTATTGAACTTAAAAGAGACAGAGGGACAAAGTTTAATATCCACTTCAGTAAGCTAGAAAAAGAAAAATGAGGCTTTCCTAGACATTAATTTCAGTCAGGCATGTAAAAGTATGCTCTTGCTGTAGGGAATATGGCAAGTATAAGCCAACTTTCCGCAGTAAAATTTTAGATGTCATAATTATTTGTAACTGCTCAGAGTATAGTTAACGGCGCTCCTATGAGCGCCGCACGAATACCCTCTAAAACAGGTAAACCGTTCTTTTTTCCTGTAGAAATGTACGCCCTAATTCTGCAGAAAGCTTGCGCTCCCATTGCTTTTCTGAAAGTTCCCGATATTTTCTGCTGTAGTTTCATCATCCTGATATCTCTTTCTGCCTGATTATTATCAAATGGAACTTTCAAATCTGTCAGGAATCTCAGAATCTTTTCTTTGTGTTCTATAAACCTATCCAGCAGATTCCTTGATTTTGTTTTTGGATTTTTACCGCGTTTTCCCTGTTTTTCAGGATTTAGAGAATGCGGATTTTCTTCAAGCGCTCTAATGATAATTGCATCAAACCTTTCTTCCAATGCTTTAATTTGCTCAAAATCAGGTTCTCTTAATTGCTCTTTACACTCATCAGTGTATTTCTTCATCTCAGTGAGCAGTTCATTCATCTCTTTAGCCCATGTCTGTTTATAGTTCTCTTCAATTCCTGTAAGTTCTCTCTGTAAATGAGCGTTACACAGAGCATGATCACAATCATAAACGTTGTAAGGTTTCCATCCATCATGAACTGCTACTCCCTTAAACTTCGGAAGAATTCCCATAGCATCTATTGCTTCTGCTCCTCTTTTTGTATGAGCAAAATAACATGTGTATTTTTCATTAGAAGCTACATGAAGCCAGTGTCTTTTTCCTTCAATCTTCATACCAGTTTCATCAAAATTGATTACAGGCGAGGCTAATAACTTCTCTCTAATAACGTTTTCAAATTCCTCTAAATTCTGGAAACATTCTCTTTCTGCTCTAATTATCGTAGCAGGACAGATTTTTATTCCCATAATGTCTTCAAATAACTCAGAAATTCTATCATAAGGAACAAACTGGTAATTTTTACAGTAAATAGCTGAAGCTAAAATATTAGGGCCATACTGAACCGGATATTTCACTGATTCGGGAAAAACGGCTTTATTCAACTTTCCACAACAAGGACAGGTTTTAATCTGACTTTTATGTTCTGTAACAATTAGATTTACGGGAGGAATGTCAAAGACCTGTCTTCTCTCATAAGCTTCAACTTCAACATTCTCAAGGGTAGATCCGCATTCTTTGCAGCAGGTCAAAGAATGTTCTATTACCTACTCAGGATGATCAACCATATCAAGAGTCGTGCCTGGATGACCTTCCTGACCTCCAGGTTTCTTCCCGCTTGGTTTACGCAGACTCTTGGGATTAGGTTTCTCTTTGACAAAATAATCAGTAGAAGGAGGTCGACTGCTGTTACGACTGTTTTGATTTAAACGAGATTCTAAGGCTACAAGTCTTTCAGTGAGTTCTTTAACTTGAGATTCTAAACTCTCAATGTAAGCTACAATAATTTCAGGATTTGAAGCACAGTAAGAAAGAATCTCATCACGTTTCATAAAGCTAAAAAGGAATCATTTTATATCCAATTTTTCCTCGGAACGAGGAAAAATGTGTAGCCTCGTTAAGGCTACCTGAATAGTTACAATTATTTTTGTTATCGATTTGAAACTAACGTCGGGTAATTGGACATTTATGCATGAGGTAAAAGCAACTATAGGAGCTTTAGAGACTAAAAATGATATCAATTAATTATCATCAAGTTACACCAATGGTCAAAATTACTTAATCTGTTTCAAAAACGCAATCAGGGAAAATGTCGATTTTCTAAAAAATACTGCAGAACGTGGGTTGAACTTAGACTTCTCCTTTTTTAAAATCCACTCAGACAAGTAAATCCTCAATACCTGCCTCTCTTACAATCTCAATTGCCTTCTCCTCTTCTTCTGCGGTGAGCTGGCGGGCAATTTCCGGGTATTCCATTGCACGGTAGCAGGGCATGTACTGGAACATAAGGTTGAACCTGGTCTCAGGGATATTTTTTGCAACCCATTCTGCGATCGGTTTTGTGCAGCATTCGAGGTTGTCCGGGAGGACGAGGTGTCTGAGAAGGACTTCTGCTGTTTCGTAAGCGAATTTGAAGTTCGGCTGGACGATTTCGAGATAATTCTTTATTTTTGAATATTTACGGGCACAGTCATTGTTTCCGTATTTGAAATCCCCGAGGTAGACATCCACCACTCCTTCCAGAATTTCTGCAATCTCAGGGGAATGATACATATTTGAGTTCCAGATAACCGGGTTGTTTTGTGAGGTTTCCCTGATGGTTTTGAGGATAGTGTATGTGTGAGGGGTAGGGGTTACGAAATTCACATTTTTAGCCCCATGGAGACGCCTTAAGTCTATCAGTTTTGCAAGCTTCCTGGGCTCAACCTTTGTTCCGCATTTCGGACATGTGGAGATTTCCCAGTTCTGGCAGTAGACGCAGGCAAAGACGCAGCCTGAAAAGAAAATAGTGTGTGAAGGGACGAGTTCGGGCTCTTCTCCCATATGCATGAATTCGGAGGAGTAATAAGAAGAATCTGTCAGCCTGCAAAAGCCTTTTTCACCCTCTTCTCTGTTGACCCCGCAGTTCCATCCGCAACAGGAACAGTTCCTGAGCATCCTGCCCACAATTGTGATCTTGAGGTCAAGCAAAGACGTGCTGGCTTTAGGGATCTCAAGGAAACTTTCCGTATACATCCTCAGCCTGTCCGGGCTATCTGCATAAACAAGGGAGTCCATAGCTTCTATGTCAAGGCTTTCCCGCAGTTTCCTGTACTCTCTGATGCTTGCTTCATGGATTCTCCGGAGCTCTTCAAGTTCCATTTCAGGATCAAATTCGACTGAAATTCTCTCTGTTATCCGGCACAGGGCAGGCATTTCATCTCCCTGCACCCTGAGATAGCGTTTCAGGTATTTCGGGACTGCCATACTAGGATATCTGTTTGCATGGGTTATAGGTTTATTGTAAAACTTTTTTATTGTGAAACTTCAATTGTTGCAACCATGTAGACATTGACAAAGGTAGACGTTGACAACCGCAGCGAATAAAGAGTAAAAATTTTCTGAGAGAAAGTTTTCTGAGAGAAAGTTTTCTGAGAGAAAGTTTTCTGAGGTAATATTTTCTGAGCAAAAGTTTTCTGGGGAAAAGTTCTCCCCGCCGCAGGAAGTAGTAAACTGAAACATTCAGGTCCGTTTTTTGACGCTATTTGTTAGCTGTTTTATCTATACAGAACCCGGATCTGGTATTTTTCAGTTTTCCTTCCCTGCACCGCGTCGAGGAAACCGCAACCTGCCTTTAAGTATAAGAAAATAATTGGCAAACCAGGCTATTGATATGGGTATTTTCCATAATTAACCGGTCCTCAATTTCTTAATTTTTTCCATCAATTTATATCTGTGCATCGTGAATAGGTGAAAAATAACAGTTATTTTTGAAGAATTTTAAGGGGTCTGGTTTTGAACCGCGGACATGCAATGGTTCGAAACATCAAAGCAAATATATTCAATAAAAAATAAAATAACTGTATTCAGATGGGAGATAAATATGGACAATAAATGCCAGTTTTTCAGGGAAATTCCTCTGGAAGAATGTTTTGTTGATAAAGAGCCTTACTACGTTCCCGTGGGAAATGAGGTAGAGGTCTTTATGGCAGCCTACAAAAACCGGCTGCCGGTAATCCTTAAGGGGCCTACCGGGTGTGGAAAAACTCGTTTTATGGAATACATGGCATACAGGCTGAAGCGGCCTTTGATTACTGTTGCATGCCATGAGGACCTTACTGCAACTGACCTTGTGGGGAGGTTTTTGATAAAGGGGGAATCCATTGAATGGAGCGACGGGCCTTTAACAAAAGCAGTGAAAAGCGGAGCTATATGTTACCTTGATGAGGTCGTTGAAGCCAGGAAAGATACAATTGTTGTTATCCATCCTCTCACCGATGACAGGAGAATAATCCCTGTTGATAAGCTGGGCGTGATAATGAAAGCCCCTGCCGGGTTTATGCTTGCAGTTTCCTATAACCCGGGCTACCAGAGTGTTGTGAAGGACCTGAAGCAAAGTACGCGCCAGAGGTTTATTTCCATAGATTTCGACTACCCGCCTGCGGACCTTGAGGTCCAGATTGTGGCACATGAAAGCGGCATTGGGCAGGAAATGGCAAAGTACCTGGTAGAGATCGGGGCGCGAATAAGGAACTTCAAACACCACGGGCTGGAAGAAGGTGTCAGCACACGGCTCCTGATCTATGCCGGAAAACTAATACGTGAAGGCATAGAGCCCGCAAAGGCGTGCCAGATAGCAATGGTCAGGCCTATCACGGACAACCCGGACCTGCAGGTCAGCCTTGATGAGATCATCTCTGCAATAATGGAGTGATAAGCAGATTGTCCTCTTATACAGAAAAACAGGATAAGCTATCCCGTAAAAGCGCCGGGGAAGGCTATCGGGAAATCAATGCAGAAAAACCCCGGTTTCAGGAGGAGTTTCGAGGATACTTTAAGGAAGACCTCTATGAATTGATAAGGTCGAATTTTCCGAAACCTGACGCTGAAGATATTTCCAGGGCTGCTGGACAATTTGCAGAATTTGACCGGGCTGAACTGAACATCCTGCTGCACCCCGGGAAATTTATCACTAAAAAAGGAAAGAGAGTTCAGGCAGCCTATCTTAAAGCGGCACCTGCGATCTATAAACTCACAGAGCCCCCGGAATCCCGGAAAGCCCTGATAAGCCAGAAAAACTGGCAGTATCAGATAAGCCAGCAAGAGCAGAGTCAGATATATCAGAACAGGACAGGAAAGACAAAGAACCAGATAAAGCAGACTAAGACTGAACCTGAAAAGATAGAGCAGACAGACCAGGATCAGATAAAGCAGGGTAAGATAGGACCTGAGAAGATAGACCGTGGAGAAGAAAAAGTTCAGATAAACCCGGAGTTCAGCAAATGGCTCTCAATTGCCAGTAAAGCTTCAGAATTAAGCTTTTCCTGTTTTGAGGGTTTCTTTAACTCTTCGCCTGTAATCCTTGAGAAAAAAGGTCCAGAAGGACTGCCCCTTTTGGAAAAATGGACAGAAATCGGAATTTCCCTTGCTGAAAAAAGCAATCAGTTTGCAATTATTTACTTCAATCATACGGCGAATGCAGTGGTTTCGGATAAGTTTTCTGCTGATAGTGCCCCCACTTCATTTTCCGGGGACATTTCCAGTGGTTCCGCTGGTCTTGAGGGCTTTAGAGAATTCATAAGCTTCGGAGAGAGATTTTCAGGCTTGAATGCTAGGCTTGCTGAAGTATATTTTGAGCACCTCCCTGGTATGCTGGATCTCCTTTCTCATGAAGGGCTCAGGCTTTTTTACAGCATAACCGATAGTCTGCTGAAGTTTCGGTGGGAGATCGCCGCCGATATTTTTGATGAAGCAAAAGATGTGTTTTCCGCCATTCCACCCCCGAGACAAAAAGAGCTTCTTACAGCGTTAAATAAATTCGCAGGCTGCATGGAAACCTTTCCGAGTTGTTCAGACAGGGCTGCTGCTGCACCTGCATTATTTAAAAATGCTCCTGCAGCAATGGCAAACCTTGACAGCAGAGGTTTTGAAGCCTGGGTGTCAATAGCTGAAGAAATCACGGATATAAGCTCTGATGCAGCTGTTACTTTCCTTAATCGGAGCCCTGGAGCCCTCAGGTACCTGAAAATCAACGAACTCAGGCAGTGGGCTGAAAAGGGAATTACTCTGCTCTCTTTTGAAAAACAGGCTTTTGAGAGCTTTTATGAAAGCAGCTTTAAAGGGCTGGAAAAACACCTTCAATCTCTTAATTCTGAGGAAAGGAATCTTTTACTTGATATCGGAGCCGAAATCGCGCTTATAAATCCTGGCTGTACTGGCAGTTACTTTGAAAACTCACCTCCTGCCCTCAGGCTGCTTTCAGGCAGTGAGTTCAAAACCTGGGCGGATACGGGAACCGGCATTTCGAAAGGCAGTTCCAGTTCCGGTTCGGATTATTTTAAAAATTCGGTTACTTCTTTTAGAAAAATACCTGCTTCTTACCATGCTGAAATACTTGAAACAGCAGAACCTTTGCTTGAAAAAGACTGGCTGCTTGCAGGAAAATTTTTTGAAAACCTGCCCGATATTATTGAAAAATCAAAAATCGGGGACATAAGGAAATGGGCAGATATAGGGACAAAAATATATGATACTGATAGAAATCTTTCTGTAGATTATTTTACTTACTCAGCCCTGCTCCTATCCGAACTTGACATTTATGAACTGGAAGAGTGGGCTCTTAAAGGGCTTGAAATTTTTAAAAACAATGCCTCTCTTGGGAGGCCTTACTTTTCCTTAAAGTCCCGAAGTTCAAATGATTTCATTGACGAACTTACAGGAGGAGTTGCCCTTAAAAACGTTGCAAATATACTCAGGTATTATGCAATGGGACTTTCAGGCACCAGTTTTAATATCCGTTCAAAAAAAGAGCTCCCGGGTTATACCATAACCGGCTCTGTGAACCCCATTATTTCAGGCAGGACCATCTTTCTTGAACCCGGAATCAAAAAATATGGAAACTTCCAGGATAATTTCAAAATATATAAGTTAAGTATAATGCATGAGGTAGGCCATGCCAGGTTCAGTTCTCTGGAATCTTCGCAGGAATTAATTGACGAACTGATAGGCAAGATAAGTGCAAAATATGGGACTAATAAAAGTTTCAGGGCTAAAAGGACTGAAAAGGCTGAAATAATCGAAAAGGTTGAAAAGTCTGAGAGGATTGAAAAGCCCGGAAAGACTGAGAGGATTGAAAAAGCTGAGAGGATTGAAAAGTCTGGAAAAGCTGAGAGGATTGAAAAATCTGGAAAGGCTGAAGAGAAAAGCCAATTTTCAGGGGATATATCATCAGGGAAAAGGGTCAATATTTCTGCCATAATATCCATGTTTCCCAATAAGGTTCTGGCAGCAAGCATATTCGGTGTACTTGAAGATGCAAGAATTGAGTACCTGATAATGGACCTTTACCGGGGAGTGCGTTCGGATCTTGAATCCATAAGACAGCAGATGCTGCTTTCAAGGCCAGCTCCTGAAGGAGAGCTTGAGAAGCTCATGGAAACCCTGCTGTGGCTTTCAACCTTGCATAACCCTCCTTTTGAGCTCGCTGAAGATACCGGACCTATTTTTAATAAAATCCGCACTGTATTGCAGGGCAGGGTTTTACAGCCAGATTCCTCTATTTTAACCTCTCTGGAAGCTACTTTTGCCATATACAGCCTGTTTGAGAGTATTCTTGGCCCGCTGGAATACCGGAAATACGAGATGTTAAAGAATATTGAATACAGGGGTATGGGGTCTGGTATATTTGATTCGAAGGGCTCTCTTGACCCGGATGAGCACAGGAATGTGATCAGGAGCTTTATTCCAGAGAATGAAAGCAGTTCTGCAATTAGCAGAGAACAACCTGTAAAAGAAGAAACTGAAAAAGAAAAACTGGAAAAGAAACCCTGTGCATCGGACAGGAACTGGAAAGCACTTAGCAGTTGCAGGTATGACGAATGGGACTGTGTGATAAATGATTACAGGTCAAACTGGTGTGCTGTAAACGAGATAGAGCCTGTCGGCGGTTCAGGCGAATATTACGCAGGTGCTTACGACCGTTACCGCAACGAAATTGCACTCATAAAAAATGTTTTTACCAGAATGAAACCGGAATCTTTCCAGAGGCTGAAAGGTCAAACGGACGGAACAGAGATTGATATTGATGCTTTTTCCAATGCTCTGATAGAACGAAGATGCGGAATTAATCCTGATGAGAAACTTTATGTTAGAAGGGATAAACGCAAAAGAGATGTCGCCACACTCTTTCTTGTAGATGTAAGTGCCTCTACGCGGAAAAGGCTTGGACAGGAAGAGTCTCGAATTTGGGAAAAAAAGAGTGCTGGGGAAAAACGGGGCATTGAAGGAAGAAAAAGCAGTGTGCAAAGAAGGAGCATTATAGATGTTGAAAAGGATGCCCTGATAATAATGGCTCAGGCGCTTGAAACCATAGGGGACAGATATGCTATATACGCATTTTCCGGCCATACAAGGGAAGGCGTGGAGTATTACGTTATTAAAGAGTTCGACGAAGAACTATCAGGTGATGTGGAAAAAAGAATAAGCCTGCTGGAGCCAATAGCTAATACAAGGCTTGGGGCTGCAATCCGCCATTCCATAAAAAAATTAGACCAGGTCAGCTCAGAAACAAAGATCCTTATCCTGCTTTCGGATGGAGAGCCTTATGATACCTGCTACGGAGAAGGGGCATATCAGGGAAAATATGCTGAAGAAGACACAAAAATAGCCATTCAGGAAGGAAATAATCGGGGCATTCACTTCTTTTGCATTACTGTTGATTCCAGCCCCGGAGACTACCTTGACAAAATATTTTCCGACTTCGGGTACACAATAATCGATGATGCACGAATTCTTCCGGAAAGGCTTCCTCTACTCTATAAACGGCTAACTACGTAAGTAATCCCGAAACCAGAATGAATATAAAAAAATTAAAGGAGCAGAATTTAATAAAGTATTTTTACTGTCCCTGAAGCCTCTGCCCGGCTATCGTCAGTGCTTCACCCAGTGCTTTTGCAAGCTCACAGTTCTGGTTGCATTTTGAGGCACAGGTGCAGTATCTGGGGACGTTCTCCATCATCCACTGTCCAAGGAAGCCGAAGGCTTTAAGCTGTTCTTCGTTTGCAGCCTGTACAAAATTATTGAGGTCCTTTAGTTCCATTTATTATCACCGGCTTTCAGAACGCTGTATATATTTATATACCTGAGCGTTATTATTATGTACAAGTTTGAGATTGTATAGAAAAATGACCTTAACAGAAGTTAGAAAAGTAATGGGATCAGAAAAACAAAAATGAAAAAGAAATAATTGGGAACTGGAGTTTCATTCATTGAATTATTGCGTACACAAAATCATATACACAAAATCGTATTTGCATTATTTTTCTAACAACAGACTTTGAGGCTGATAAGAGTGGAGACTACAAAGGCAGATTCCGAGCTTCATTATATAGAAGAGCTGCATTCAATTAAAGAAGAAGTAACATCCCTCAGAAACGACTTTTCACGTTTTTTGCAGAGAGCTAACCAGCAGCATATTGATGAAATGCTTGCAGAGATGAGAAAAAATTTTATGAAACCGATGGTAGATTATCTTTGCGAGGATGCAAACGAAAGGATGCACAGTCAGATGACGCGGAACTGCGGGATGAGGGAGCTTTGTGAAGTTACGTTCAAAGAGCTTTTGCAGGAAACTGCAGGGCTTGTTGTCAGGCCAAAAATCGAAGCTGCGACTATAAAAATGTACAGGGATAAACTTGAAGAATTAAAAAAAGAGGCAAAAAGCCCCCTGTGCAGCAGGTGCTTTTCTGAAGCCGGCAATCTTTTTGAAAAGCAGGTCAAAATTATGCGTTCCCTCCAGATATATGAAGACAGGGAAGATATGGACGAAAAAGGAGACATAAGTGCAATAGAGCCTGAAAAGATAGTGTCCGAAGTCTGCGAGCCAGTAGCAAACAGGCAGAGGCTTCTTATGCTCAAGGCGCTTTCGGGTGAGAACAAGACCTTTTCCGAACTTTCTAAACTCACAGGGCTTCGTGGAGGAAACCTGTTATTCCATCTGCAGAAACTGCTTGATACAGGCATGGTTCTGCAGAGAAGCGAGAGGGGAGACTATATTATTACAAGAAAGGGATATTCAACCCTTCAGGGTTTGTCAAGAATATATTCCGAGATAGGTCTAATTGACTGAGAATTTAAGAATCTGATCGGGAAAAGGCAAAAACAGAGAGAAATTAAACAAATATAAGATAAAATAAAAATAGACTCAGTTCCAAAATCTAGTGATTTCTACATTTTTTGATTGAAATCTTGAATTCCCCTGCAGAATTCAATTTTCGATCAAACTCAATATCCAAGCTCTTCTGGCACAGGTCAATATGTCATGCTCAAAGAATTGTGCCATATTCAAAATCTAGTGATTTTTGATTTTTATGGTTATCACTAGATTTTGGCATTGTGTCTAAAAATAAGTTAAAATATATAAATCAAAATAAGTATAGAATCAAAAAATATATAAATCAAAATAAATATAAAATTAAAAAAACACAAAATTAAATCGAATATAAATTAAATCGAATATTTAGTAAAAGAAATATAAAATCAAATAAATATAAGTTGATAAATATAAATTAAAACAAACATAAACTGAAAAATAGAAGCTAAATAAAGAAATGTTAAAAAAACTTGCTTAAATTTACAGGTCAGGTTTAGCCGTCATTGCCTATAGCTTCAACCGGGCAGGCTTCCAATGCCTCTTCACATGCCTCTTTTTCTTCATCATTTTCAGGCTGCTTATACACAAAAGCAGTTGAATCGTCTTCCTTCATCTTGAAGTTCTCAGGTGCGGTGTCCACGCATAAATTGCATGCGATGCAGCTGTAGTCACAGTAATAAGGTCCCGGGACATTTTCAGAAACTTTGTCATTCTTGTCAGCCATATTTTACTCCCCTGTTGTGTTATCTTACAATTAATTCTGCAATAAGATAAATCTGGAGAGTTTTATATATATTTTCGCATTAAAAACACTCTTTAAAACCGTGAGACTTTAAAACCCTGAGACCAGACTTTATTCTTCCATACCCGAAAAATAATGTTTTTCAGTAACCTTTACCTCTCGGGCTCTTGAACCGGGATTTTAAGCTGCTTTTTTCGAGCTCTGAAATCTGATTCAAAACGGAATGCTCTGTTTTTCCGGAAAACATATTCAATTGCAGGCAATTTTTTATTAGATAGGATGCATAAAATTATCTATTTATTGACCTGTCATCTGAACTGTCATCTGACCTTATCTAATCTGACAGTGTATAAATGCCTCATTCAGGCTAAAAAAGCAATAACCGCGTTTAAAAAACAGGTTAAGGGGGAATATTATGGTAACGAATGATTTTACAGACCTGCCCATGAAGATCAAGCTGCCTGAACCTGAAGCTTCAGGTTTAAGCCGGATAGAGGAATTGCTTGCAAAAAGAAGATCAGTCCGAAAATATGCCGAAAAAGGGCTGCCTGAAGAGGTCATTTCCCGTTTTCTCTGGGCAGCCCAGGGAATAAGTTCAGGAGAAGGTTTAAGGACATGCCCTTCCGCAGGAGCTCTTTATCCTCTTGAAATCCATGCTGTAGTGGGAGAGGGAAACGGGCTTGAACCCGGGATTTACAGGTACGTTGCAGAAGAGCATGCCCTCACTCAGGAAATTCCAGGAGATATGAGAGAAAAGCTTGCAGGAGCAGCTCTTTCCCAGCCAATGGTCAGCAAAGCTCCGGTTTCTCTTGCAATCTCCGCAGTCTACCCGCGGATGACAGGAAAATACGGAAAAAGAGGTATCCGTTATGCTAACATGGAAGCCGGACATGCAGCCCAGAACATCTACCTCCTGGGTGTGGAACTTGGAATAGGAACCTGTGCCATAGGGGCTTTTGAAGACGATGATGTTAAAAAAGTCCTCAAACTGCCAGCAAATGAAGAACCTCTTTATATCCTGCCGCTTGGATACATCTGACTCCTGATTGTGTCCTGGACAGAAAAATCATGAATTTTCCCTTCAGCTGCACTTTAAGTGCAACAGTACGCAGCCCTTTTCACCCTCTCTGCCTGCTCAGGAAGACCAGTTTCTCCCTGTGCATTTTGAGCAGGCAGCCGGGCAAGCTGGAGGATGTCTCCTGGTCTCCTCTACTGTATGATCTGACGGCCGGTTTCCGGGATAAGAGGCTGAAAAAGAAACTGAAAAGAAAAAAGGGATTAAAAAAGAACTGAAAAGAAATTAGGGATTAAAAACGAAAAAGGGGATTAAATATTCCTTTTCAGCTCAGGTCCGAGCTCTTCATTTTCCCTGACAAGTTTTCCTTCAGAAAAATGGTAGATTGCAAGCTCGCCAGTGGACAACCTTACTTCCCTGATATCTTTGTCAGAAATGCCCTCTATGTATTTGACAAGAGCCCTCAGGCTGCTCTGGTGGGCGCAGATCAGCACATTTTTTCCTTCTTCAAGGGCAGGCATGACTTTTTTCCGGAAATAGGGAACTGTGCGCTCATAGACGGCTTTCAGGCTTTCCCCTTCCGGAGGCCCCGGTTCAAAGTTCCAGCGCCAGTTTGCTACCTGTTCTGCACCGTATTTTTCTTCCATTTTCTGCTTTTTTCTGCCCTGAAGTTTGCCATAATAACGCTCGTTCAGAGCGGGAGTCGTATAAACCGGGATAAGGTCTTCTCCGAGCTTTTCGGGGTAGGAATACCAGTCAAACTTTTCCGGAATCACTTTAGCATCTGTTTGCTCGTATACAACAACCCCTGTTTTTTTCTGGCCGGAAAGTATGATGAAAAGGGTTTCCTGTGTTCGGACAAGGTCTGATGCAAAAGCAATGTCTATTTCTATGTTTTCAAGCGCTTTAGAGCATTCGAGAGCTTCTTCAATTCCTTTCCTGCTTAACGGAATGTCAATCCAGCCCGAAAGCCTTTCCCCTGGCTTCAGGCCAGGTTCTCCATGCCTGACAAGTATAAGATGACCCGTGATTATCACCCTTTGAATCCTTCAGAATAGTATCTCTGGATAATGTATTTGTATATGGTAAAATTACTGGAATATTGTAGAATTATTGAAATGTTGTGGAACTATTGAAATGTTATGGGACTATTGAGATATTGTAGAATTGCCGGTACATGGCAGATTACTGAAACATAATGAGTAATACGGAAGCAGCACTGGCTCATATCTTCCTGATTCATATATTCTTTTATCATTTTTTTATCTCAGATACGAATTCAAGTTTCGTACTGTACAGGAGGTGCCAGAGGTCGCCTTTTTTACGCATTCTTTCGGCATCAATTGCTGACCCGTTGCCCTTGATCTCAAACCGTATGCTCTGTTTTCCATAACTAACCTGCCCGAGCTTGCTTCCCATCCTGCTGTAGTCCAGGGCATCGGCAAGCCTTACAAGGGAGGCTACTTTCAGGGTAAGGACCTGCAGGTCTTCAGGCATATTTCCGAAGTCTTTTTCGGCGAGTTTGCTGAGTTTCTTTTCCCCGATTTTCTTTTTATGCAGAAAAGCCGTCCAGGCAACAACCTGCCATAGTTTCTCGGGCAGATTTGCAGGTGGGTGCAGGAGCAGGATATCTCTTCCTGCCTTATGATGGTTTTCCAGGTCCGTAGCCACTCCTGCATCATGGACCAGAGCTGCTATTTCCACAAGCTTTCGGAACTCAGGGCGGAGCCCGTGTACAGGAGCAAGGACATCGAAAAGCTCGAGAACATTTCGTGCCACATTGTCGGCATGGCTGCGTTCAATCCCGTATTTATGGAAAAGGGCTTCCAGTTCAAGAGGCTCAGGGGAGGGCTTTTCCTCATCTTCCGATGTGCCGTTTCCCGAAGAGATTGAATTTGTGTTCACTTAATCCCCTTTCTTACCTATTCTTTCTGTTTCTTTTTATTATTCACTTATTTTTCTCACATTTTTTTCTCTAATTTTTTTATTTTAAGCTGCCGGTAAAAATGTAATTCTTTTACTTTATGTAATCATATTTAAGCAATAAAGCCATTTGTTATTCTTCATTATGCTTCTTCTGTAAATATTAAGTATAAAAATTTATTTAGATTTTCGTTTCAATGCCAGAAAAATCCAGCCGGCGAGCCTGCCGATAACTGAAATATTATATATAATGTCCGGACTCTTAATAAACAATGCTCAAAATCAGCTTCAAGCAGGGAACCATTCTTATAAAAGGAAATGTCAGGGTCCCGAACTCTGTGTGGGATGAAAGGAGCGAAAGCTTCAGGGCTCCGGCAATGTACTACAAAGATATTATTAATTATCTGAAAGATTCAGGGATCGATTTTGAAGACTCAGTCCTTGACCTTCTTCCCTGTCCCGACCTCGCAGCAGCTTACGAAGCCTCAGGAAAGAAGCTGAAGTTAAGGGACTATCAGGCAGAAGCACTTATCTCCTGGGGAGAAAATGAGAAACGGGGAGTGCTTGTCCTGCCAACAGGAAGCGGAAAAACACTTACAGGTATCCGGGCAATCGCGGGCTGCAATACTCCTGCCCTTGTGGTCGTCCCGACCCTTGACCTGCTTGAACAGTGGAAGAAAGAGCTTGAAGAAGCCTTTTCCATGGAGATCGGAAAGCTTGGGGGAGGAGATAAGAAAATCTTTCCGGTGACGGTTTCCACGTATGATTCTGCTTACATTCACGCCGAAACCCTTGGGAACAGGTTCGGTCTTATTATTTTTGATGAAGTTCACCACCTGCCCGCAACCGGTTACAGGAGCATTGCAGAGTTTTCCGCATCTCCATGCAGACTCGGGCTCACAGCCACATATGAAAGGGAAGATGGGCTGCATACAGAACTCAACCGGCTTGTCGGAGGCAAAGTTTACGAAAAAAAGGTATCTGAACTTGCAGGTGGGCATCTCGCCCCCTATACGATAAAACGGGTTTCTGTTGCTCTCACCGATGAAGAGCAGAAAGAATACGAAAAGAAATACTCCGTATTTCTTGATTACCTCAGAAAAACCGGAATGATAATGAGAAGTCCGCAGGACTTTCAAAAACTGGTTATGAAAAGCGGAAGAGATCCTGAAGCCAGAAAAGCCCTCCTGGCGAGAAATGCAGCAAGAGACCTTGCCTTTAACAGTGATTCGAAAATTGAGAAACTGAGGGAAATCCTGGAACAGCACAGAGATGACAGAATTTTCATATTCACAGAACACAACCGGCTTGTGCACCGGATTTCCAATTCTTTTTTTATCCCGGCCATTACTTACAGGACTCCTTCAAAAGAGAGGAGTTCCATTCTCGAAAAGTTCAGGGAAGGAAGGTACAGGGCTGTCGTTACCTCAAAGGTACTTGACGAAGGGATCGATGTCCCGGAAGCAAATATAGGGATTATAGCAAGCGGGACAGGCAGCAAAAGGGCATACGTCCAGAGGCTTGGAAGGATACTGAGGCAAAAAGAAGGGAAGGAAGCCGTGCTCTACGAGATTATTGCTGAAGAAACCACGGAAACAGGGACTGCAAAGAGAAGAAAAGAAGCTGTTTCAACCAGAAAAAAACCCGATAAGGCAGAAGCCAAAAGTCAGGAAGGTGTTTCTCGTGCTGACATCTGACCTCCTAGTAACCCGCATCTCCAGAGGAAAGATCAGGCCTGCATATTCGGTTTTTGACTCTGAAAACCTTGAACTTGCAGGGCTACTTATAGAGACTTTCAGGCAGCATGTCGGAAAAACATATGGTGACCTCCTTACGGAACTCGAAGGCTATGAAGAGATGAACTACCGCTTTATCAGGGGACTTTCGCAGCTCCTCGGGAGGCGGGCTGTGGTTGAGACATCTTCGGCTGTTGACCCTTCCAGAGCCAGGGAAGCTGTCTTTGAAGCCTGTGGGGGCATGGCTCTTTTTCCTGAAGAAAGGCAAAAGGCGCTGCAAATAGCTGCAAAAAACCTTTTAGTTTCAGTTTCAGACCTTGAAAAATCTCTGTGGGCAGACCTTGAGGAAAACCAGGTTCTTAAAGAATTCGACCCTCCTGCCCCTGCAGAACTCCTCAGGCAGTACAACATTTCCCTTACCCAGACTCTGCTTTTCCGTGCCATTGACCTTGATATCTGGATAAAGGGAGATTTTCAGAGAGTCCTCTGGAAAATCCTCAGGTTCGGGCTTATGTATTCCCTTGAGGATGCGCAGGAAGAAGGTGGAATAAAAGAAACTGAGGGAGAAAAAAAGCTGATAAAAGAAAATGAGAGAAAAGAAAGCCCAGTAAAAGAAAGTGAGAGAAAAGAAAACAAAAGAAATGACGAAAACGAAGAAATTGAAAAACTAAAAAGTGTTCATCTTCATCTTGATGGGCCTGCGTCACTTTTCAGAATGTCGGAAAGGTATGGGAATTCTTTTGCAAAACTCTTTCCCGCTCTCCTCAAAACAAAAGGCTGGAGATTGAAGGCAGGCATTCTGCATAAAGGTTATCAGGGAAAGAGGATCCTTGAATTTTCTCTTGACAGTTCTGAAGAAGCTTTCAGGTTCATGCGGAAAGTGTCCGGCTATCCTGAAAGTGTTTCTCGCGACTATCAGTTTGCTGAAGAAAAGAAAGGATATGGAATTGAAACCGGAATGGAAACAGGGTACGAGGGCCAGCCTGTAGAAAGGCAATCCGTAGCCCAGGAAGTAGAAACAGACGCTGCAAGTGAAGTCTTTGATAGCGCTTTTGAACAGCAATTTGCAAGCTTAAGTTTCGGGGGCTGGGACGTGAGAAGAGAACCTGCAATACTGAAAGCAGGCAGGTTCGCTTTTGTACCGGATTTTTCCCTGCAGAAGAACGGGATAAAAGTATATGCAGAAATTGTTGGCTTCTGGACTCCCGAATACCTTAAAAAGAAAGTCGAGAAACTCAAAGAGGTAAAAGAACCTGTTATTCTCCTGATTAACAGGAAACTCAAATGTTCCGAAAAAGATTTTCCTGCACAGGACGTCATTTTCTTCGACAGGAAGATCCCGGCAAACGAAGTCACTCAGGTGCTCAGAAAATACGAGGAAAAAAAACTTGCAGAAGATAGGTCAAGGATACACGAAATAGAAATCCCTCTCTCAGGGGAAATTATTAATCTTGAAAAGATCGCAGCCAGAAATGGAGTTATGCTTGAAGCTTTAAAAAAGGTTCTTGAAGAGAGATTTGAAAAAATACAGGAACCTGAAAAATCCGAAGTTCGGGAAAAATTCGAAGGGTACAGAGATTCCGGAAAAGAGCATGAAAATATTGGAAACTACAGAGACTACAGAGACTACGTGCTTCTTGAAAATTACATAATTCACAGGCAGTTGCTTGAGAAAATAAATCTTGAGCTTGAAAAGCCCGGCGCAGCAGAGACGTATGCTGATGCAGTAAAAATCTTTGAGGATTTCGGGTTTGACAGCGGCCTCTTTTATCCCGTACTCGAACACCTGAAGTATAGAGTAATCTGGGCAGGGCTCAGTGAAGAAAATGCAAAAATTAAAAAAATTCCAGACAGGTAATCTGCAAATTCAGGTTAAAAGAAAAGAAAGAAAAGCCGGTGCGGATTCACTTCTGCTCTTCCCAAAAGAAGACCCCAAAAGAGACCCCAAAAGAAAATATATGTGTCACTCGCACTATCAGTTACATTACCGCAACCTAAATCCCATAGTAATAAACTTTAGACCTCAACCCCGTCCAGCTTTACTATGAAGTTCACCTCAACTTTTGAAATATTGAGGTTAGTTTCAAGATCTGTTTCGTATTCTGCAAGTAAACTTTTAATGGCAGTTTCTAACGATTGTTTTAAATCAGTAACGGTTTCATCCATCAATATCGTTTTTTCAGCCTCAGTCAGGTTAGAAAGCGTCATTCTGTCCCACTCCAAAAAATGTTTAGATTAATCCCAGTTTTGTTTAGACCCTTTATAATTTCTGATTTGCTTTTTCGGTTTGCGTTTTCAGTTTTTATTTTTACTTTTCACTTTTAGTCTTCGTTTTTATTTTCGTTTTTAATCTTCGTATTTAATCTTCATTTCAATCTTCGTTTTTAGTTTCGTTTATCCAGTCAGAACCTGTGCTTTGTAAATTCATTCTGAAACGCAAACGTATCTTCCAGAAATGCAAACAAGTCCGTTCTGTAACTCAACCCCACCTACCAGTTCAGCATTCTCAAGCACCTGTTGCAAAAGCTGTACTATCATCTGGAGCTTACTCCCAATCCCCAGAAGCTCAATGCTACCCCCGATAAACCATAATCTATTGTTTAATGGTATTATGTTTTATCAATAGTATAACTGGTATAGTTGTATAAATACTTATTCTGTGTAAAATGGGCATCATTGGGCGTTATTTCTCAGAATATAGGAGATAACTTTAAATAAGAGAACAGTTTCAAAACTTATAATGTTATGAAAAATATAACTCAGTTGGCAGCTTTACTTTTTTAAAAAAATTTATATAAAGTACAGAAAAAAAATAGAATCTTTTAGTTTTTGATACTTTAGTTTTTGATACTTAATTCTTAACAATAAAAAGTAAGGTTTTTAATATTAATTTTTTTATTAAAACAAAGATAAATGGTTTTAAATAGTCTGAATTTTCGAAATTATTGCGGCAGAGATGCGACTCTCCAGCAATGAGCCTGATCAGGGGAGGTCGAAGCACCAGGTTGTATATCTTTCACCAGTTTAACCGCACCTGCTTACATAACCTGCCCGGGCAGAGCTGCCAGAAGAGCTTGAGAAGTCGGCTGTATTCAGTGTAGATGCAATTATTTTTCAGGGTTGAGAAAAGCATTGTTTTTACATTCAGGCTACAGGCAATTTAAAAACAGAGGACAAAAAGGAGGAATAATAGAAGGAGGAAAAATAGAAGTAAGAAAAATAGAAGTAAGAAAAATAGAAGGAAGAAAAATAGAAGGAAGAAAAATAGAAGTAAGAAAAATAGAAGGAAGAAAAATAGAAGGAGGAATAACAGAAACCTCCTTAAAACCTGATAAAAGGAATAATATTCGGGCTTAGAAGAACCTGAGTTCTTTTCTTTGCTTTTGTTTTGAGTTTACCTGTTAACTTTAATGAAACCCGGTATATTTTCATATTCCTGCTATCACTATTTTTCTGCGATATTTTTCTACAATACTGTTTTTTGTGGTATCTTTTTGCACCATTATTTTATGATATAATTTATTTTAACACATTCTTACTTGCCAAGGGTTTTCCACATTACAGCAATTTTTTCTATTTCAATATGCGTGTAACCCTCTTCTTTTATAGTCCATTTAAGGCTCAGGACTCCATCATTACATTCAGCAGCGATTCCCCGGTATGTTGTGTTTCCCCCGATGTCAATTTCTACTTCCTTGCCCAGATAATATTTCTCAATGAACTCCTGTTTCATACTTATCAACTCCTGGTTTATGCTTCGGATACAGAGAGACCCGTATGGTGTTTACCAAGTATAGTTAGTATCAGGATGCTATATTATATCTTAAAAAACTGAGATTCTGAACTCAGTTAAGGAAAGAGAATAAAAGAGGAGATTCCAGGGTTTACCCGGAGTTTTTTATAAAATATTCCTGAGCAAGTCCGGGAGAGCGGAACCCGAACATCTTTAAGGGTTAAAAATCACGGCTGGCAGGTGTTTCTGAACCGTCTGAACCGTTTGAATTGTCTGATCCGGGTCTGGATGACTCAGGCATCTCATTTTCCGGTGAATACCATTCCGATGAATTCTGTTCTGATGAATTTTGTTCCGATGAATTTTGCTCAGGTAAATTCTGTTCCGAACTGCTTAAACCTGTTCCGATCTCTCCCTGACCTGTCCCCGGTTCTCCTGCGGGCTTATCGAAAAACGGAATATTTAACCCGTCAAACCACTTTTCAAGGAAAGTCAGCAGGTGGTACTTCAGGAAAACTGCAAACGGTACACTCAGCATCATCAGTAATGCAAATGTAAACAGGATTTCTGCCAGGACAAAAAGAGCCAGAATTATCCAGATCAATGGTTCAGAAACGAAAGTGGAGAGGATATAATAGGCTATCCCATCAATAACAAGGGAAACAATAATCAGTACCAGAAACAGCACGATAAACAGGATCAATGCCAGGAAACCAACCCCGATTCCCAGAAGGAACCTTATAAGCCAGTAGACCAGAATTTCCTGCCAGTTTTTCCTGAAATTCCTGTAGACCATGTTGAAAGATGTGAGAATCCCGGTTTCCCTGTAAATGGAAACAGGGATTGCAAGGCTTAAAAAAGAGTTTATGACTGCCCCTACCAGGGCAAGAAGGATAATTACGCCAAAAATCCACAGTATCCCACCTACAAGAGCAGGTACTGAAAAATCAGGAGACTCTGTAACGAATATTGAGACAAAAGGCAGCAGAGAAAGAACAAAAATTATGAAAAAAAGGAGACCTATGGCCAGACGTATGAGAAGGAGATTAAAGCCTTTCCCCATAAACTTTTTAAAATAAGCCCGGAGCTTTACTTCATTTTTTACCAGAGATTCTACAAAAACAAACTCCATGACACTTGAAATATAAGAAAAGACGATAACGAAAAGAATTAAGAGAATTATTGCAGCAGCTATAATTATTAATGGGTCTATGGACTGAACATAGCCAAGGCCTGTCCAGGATATGTCATACGGGGACGCAGGCACATCACCGGGCACAATGGCAGGAACATCGCTCCCCCAATCTTCGGAGCCCATATTATAGTTAGTTCCCTGACCTCCATAACTGGACCCGAGACCTCCAACGAAAAAAACAATAATTGCAAGTTTTACCCATTTCCAGAAATCAAAAGGTTCTAAAAGAGCTTTTTTTGTCCGTGAAAAAGCTCTATCTATCGCATCTATTGCGTACCAGGTCATAATATCTAATTTTATTTTTCGAATAAGTAATTATCCGTAAAATGGAATTTTACGGTACGACATAATATGAGCATCAGACCGGACAGGCTCTTAACCTGATTGGCTGGTTAAGAAATTGCCGTATGAGATGAACTTCAGACCATGTTTGCTCTTAATCTGATTAGCTGGTTGAGAACTTACAGTCTTTTCACCATGGAAATATGCTCGATTCCGGATTCAGGAAAGGTATTACCATAAGCAACAAAGCCGAACTTCCCGTAAAACCCGCTTGCATGGGTCTGTGCATGGATATGCACCTCTTTTGCTCCCAGTTCAGCGGCTTTTTCCAGAAGCTTTTCCACAACGAGCTTTCCTGCCTGTTTTCCCCGGTGTTCTTTAAGGACTGAAATTCTTCCAATAATCCAGTATTTTTCAGATTTAAAAAGCCTCCCTGTGGCTACCGGACTGCCATCCGCATACACGACTGCATGATGAGACTTCAGGTCCGCTTCGTCAAATTCCTCTTCTTCCGGCACATTCTGTTCATTTATAAAAACGTTTCTTCGGATTTGGAAAGCATCCTCCAGGTTCCCTTTATGTTTTACATCTATCCATTTTACTTCCAGAGGATATTCGCTCTCTTTTCCCATTTTACGCCTCTTTTTTGATTCATTTTTTTCATTACCGGTAAAGACAAATTGAGGAAAACGTTCCCGGATAACCGACCCTCAAATTCACTGAAAAGCAGAATAAAGCAGAATTAAACATTACTTGTAAAATAAAACAGGTTAACGGGCCCGCCGCGATTCGAACACGAGTCAATGGGTGTCTTCGTAAGAATCTTACTTCGAAGCCCATTAGGATATCCTGGCTACCCCACGAGCCCGCGGTGCCGCTGTATTGATAGCAACTATCCATATTAAAGGTTTCTCTCAAAAATAAGAAAAAGGGAAAAAAGGAGGGCAAATTAAAAATTGCCTTGTTATGAAAATGTTTATGAAGCCATACAGATAAAATAAATATGTATAGTTGAGAGAAATTAAAGGATTTATGTCCAAATGAGTCGAAATAAATTCAAAAATTACTAAAAAGGATAATTATAAAATGCAGACATAACTTTTATATTACAAAAGTTCTTTTAATATATGCAGAAAATTTCCGATATCATACAGTCATATTCATTCAATTAAAGATCCTGCAAGTAGATTTTTCTGGACAAATTTATCAAAACAGATATCAAATCATTTTTGCCCACTAAAATGGTAATGTGTTAAGAATTATTTAAACAAATAATGAGGGCTTATCAGAATGGATAGAGTTTCAACAGGCATAGAGGAGCTTGATAGAAAATTGAGCGGAGGTTATCCCGGGAATAAAGCAACCCTGATAACAGGCGTAGCCGGGAGTGGAAAAACTATCTATGGAATCCATTTCCTTCACAGGAGCTGTGTTGAAGGAAGAAAATGCCTGATGATCGCAACTGAAGAAACTCCTGAAGATATTCTTTACCAGGCAGAATTGCTGGGGCATGACATTAAGCCTTACTATGAAAGCGGGCAGCTTGTCATAGAAAACATATTTGAGAGCCGCTCGGAAATCATAGGGCAGACAAGATACGGTTTTAAACCTGAAAGCCTTGATATCGAGCTCCCTAACCTTATAGAATTCATACGCGACGGAACAGAATGCCTTGTCATAGATAACCTGGGAACCTTTGCTCTGAGAGTTCCCAAAAAAAAGTTAAGGGACCAGTTTGACGGGCTGAACTACCTTGTGAGAAAAAAAAGCTGTACCACCCTCCTGATCATGGATGAATCAGCTCACAACCTGACCAACCAGCTAGCTGAATATTCGGTCTACGGTACTATTCGCCTTCTGGTAAAAGAGAACGCCTATCTGGGGAAAATGGAGCGCTACCTGTGCATATCCAAGATGCGCAGCACTCCTATATCCCCTGATATGTCGATATTTGAAATCACATCCGAAGGGATTAAAATTCATGAAACAAAAGGAGGAAGCCTTGTTGAATGAAAATAACAGGCCGAAAGTCCTCATAGTGGATGACATGAGGGAGAATGTCGAGCTGATGGAAGCCTATCTTGCGGTTGAACCTTACAAAGTTTTCTGTGCTTACGGGGGAAAAGAAGCTCTCAGGATAGTGGATAAAGAAAAACCCGATATCGTCCTTCTGGATGTTATGATGCCTGAAGTCAACGGCTACGAGGTCTGCAAAATCCTCAAGGAAAACCCCGAGACCCAGTTTATTCCGGTACTTATGCTTACCGCTCTTTCTGAACTTGAAGACCGCATAAAAGGGATTGAGGTAGGAGCAGATGACTTCCTCACAAAACCCATAAACAGGCTTGAGCTGAAAACCAGAGTGAAGTCTCTCCTCAGAGTCAAATACCTTCACGACAGGCTGGTTGCTGACAGGGACAGCCTTGAAGTAAAAAACAGAGTGCAGAGCATCCTCACTGCCGTAATTCCTACCCTGCTCCAGTCCGTATCCAATGAAGAGAAAAAGGTCATTATAAACCAGATGACAGGCATGGTCGAAAAGACACTTCTTGAGATGTACCACTTCGAAAACAGGGAAATGGATCTGGCTTACGCAGGGAATGTCTGTGCAGAAATAATGAACCAGCTTGGCGGGAGCTTTTATTCTACTATGGGAGAAAATGATAAGATCTGGATAGTAAAAGGAACCAGATGCCCATGGAAAGGGGAAGAAGCCCGCAAAAACCCTATCCTCTGCACACTGACCCGAAAAATATTTTCAAATATAACCCTGAAAGTAGATTCAGGCTGCAGGCTTGAAGCCCTGAAAACCATTGGAAACAGAAATGACTGCTGCGAATTCCTGATAAAAGCAGCATAATATGTTTTTATTTCCTTTCAGTAAAAATCTCCCTTTCATTCATAATCCCCGAGATTTACGGAGATTTCATGCCTGAAATAACCCTTATCCCCTGCGAAGTGATGTCAAAAAGGGAATATTTGACAGGCACAGGTGTGTTTCTCATTTTTTCAATATAGAGATACTGTTTTGTTTTCCCGGAAATGAAGTTTTCCTGTGTAATGAGTCTCATAAGCCCGAAAACCATATAGCCCGTAAGCCTCTGGGTAGTATTGTAAGAGTCCTCGTCCATGACAAAGAGACTTGTACATCCGTTTTTCAGGAGGATAATGCTTATTGAACTGAACTCATCTGCGAACTCCCTTATATCATGATTTATGGCCATTACTCCGATGTTGTCAATAACCACAACATCAACTTCCGTAGACATGGAACTTAAGTATTCGATTATGTCCGTGTCCACGGCACAGAGCCCCTTTCCGAATTTGGAAACGCTTTTAATCTTGTTTATTTTGTCTTCGAATATATTCCTGATATTGAGCTGCCCGCTTTCAATGAAAGGATCAAGGCCAATCCCGAGACTGTGTGCCTGAGTGAGTACGTCTTCAGTGAGTTCTCTTGTAAGAACAAGTATGCATTTTCTTCCGTCCTGGCAACTCCTGTGAAGAAAGTGAAGCCCGAGGATAGTTTTTCCAGAACCCGGAGGCCCGGTAACAAGAATGCTCTTTCCCCTGGGATATCCCCCGTCCATAAGTAAATCCAGTCCTTCCACTCCGGTAGGCAAGTTTTCCATACTATCACATCTTCAGTCTCGATATATTTTAAATTCAAATAGCCTGAATTAACGGATTTTTCTAAATTAACAGGTAATTAAAATTGTTTTTTAACATAATTGTCTTAACTACTTTATAGTGTTGTCGTTCAGTTTAAATCTTTGAAAAATGACCGGTGTAGTTTTGTTGAAGATATAAAGTCCTAAAGTCCTAAAGTCCTAAAGTCCTGTGAGTTTCTGTGAATCTATAAATTTTTTTCTTAAGTAAACCAGAAAATAATCATTAAGCATAAAAACCTGTGACAAAAAAATAAGCAGTATCAGAAGCCAGTAAAAATCGAATCGCCAGGAAAGCGGAATAAGGCAGAATAAAGCGGAATAACCAAAAGAGCCGGAAAAATAAGCTTAATTCCGGCTTTTCGATTATCGGATAATTAATTTGAGTTCATATTTTGATGCTTTCTGGATGCTGTTACATTTTTGCGGTTTTCAGATCACTGTTCATATCAACTGCCCTACGAAAGGCCCGAATATCATGAAGAGGAATGATAACAGGATCAGCATCGAGAAACTCGCCGTAATTGAATTTGAGATCCTTTCAGATACTGATTCGTTCTTCGTAAATTTGTACATAAGCGAATAGGTGTAGTCCCTGAATACATGTCCTCCGTCAAGCGGAACCGCGGGCAGGCAGTTGAACAGGCCCACGTAGAAGTTCAGCCATCCAATCCAGAGCAGGGAGTTTGCTATCCAGAAAATCCCGACTCCAAGGGGCTCTGCCCATCCGACAGGGTGGTAAAACTGTGCAATCGTGCCTGAAAAGCCGCGGAAGCCCTCACCTGCAAAACCGTATATCGGAAGCCCGAAAAGGATGATCCAGCCTATAGGCTCGGAAAGCAGGGAAGGTATCTGTTTGAGTGCTTCAAGATAGAACTTTGCCTGGGGCATCCAGATGGACATTCCAAGCGCAGGACATTCCAGAACTCCTTCACCTCCATATGATACTCCAAGGAAGCCGATGTCACCGCCCGTAGGGTGGGGGGCCAGAAGAACACTAAAGACAGCAGTGCCGTTTTCAGTGAGGTCGCCGGTATAATTTGTTGAGGGGAGCAGTTCCACTTCTATGGTCTGGTTTGGTTCTGTCCCTTCCATGAAGTCTACGAAACTTGCAATACTTCGCATTTGTGTGTCATCAATCCGGATCATTGTCATTCCGGTTTCGATTCCTGCCTCTTCTGCAGGACTTCCTTCAACAATCCCTCCTACAGGCACTCCGTTGAGGCATTCTTCTGAAGATGAAGGGACTTTTAACTCGTAGACTGAAACGGTATCATCTTTTGAGGCATGTATTCGTAAAGTGTCTCCTGGTTCAACGGTTTCAAGATAGGAAAGAAAATCCATTCCAGTAGTGATATTTGTATCATCTACCCGCGTAATCACCATGTCTTCCTGAAGCCCTGCAGTCTGGGCAGGAGAACTTTCGTTTATGCCAACTATCATGGCATCGCTCAGGGGAGCAATTGCTCCCAGCACAGGCCCAAAAAAGAGCAGCAGGGCTATAAAAGCAACGCAGAAATTGGCCATAACTCCTGCGGCAAGGATACGGGCTCTCTGGGTTCTTGTGGCAATTACTTCAGGTTTGTTCCCTGTTTTCTCACGTGCAGGGGAAACTGCCTCTCCGTTTTGAATTTCTTTCAGCTTTTTTTCTTCCTTTTCCCTCTCTTCCCAGGCTTCTATTTCTTCAATTGTGGCTGTCAGAGGAAGCTCTTTTTTTACTTCTTCTTTTTTGCCGAATAGCTGCTCATCGTCAGGTTCCGCAAAACCTCCTATGGGGACGAGGGCGAACAGAATTCCCATAGATTTGACTCTGATGTTTTCAACCCTGCACAGGATTGCATGGGAAAATTCGTGCACCACAAGCGTGACAATGAGGGCAATTACACCCCAGGTAAAGGGAATAAACTCATTTACACCCGGAATCAGAAAGATATTCCTTGGGGAATTATATTTTCCAGGTTCGGGAACACTGTCGTTGAGGAACGAGGTATAAAGGGCAAGGTCTGAAATGACAATGACCAGGAACATAGCAGCCATGCCTGCAAACATCATCAGGATCCCGATATTTGCAAAAATTCTCCAGTAGCGTTTCGGGCGGGCAAGTATGTCCAGCAGCTTAAGACCTTTCGTTGTCCTTATCATAAGGATGGGGAGAGGCCCAAAAGTGCTTATGTTATACTTTTCCAGAATGCCCCTTCTGTCCAGAATGGAGACAAGGAACCAGTACATTAAAAAAATACCCAGTACAATGCTTGTGCCGCTCAAGGAAATTCTCCGAAATTATTAAGCCGAACCATTATAGGCTCTCGTTTGTGATTTTTATTTTAATAAACTTATCTGGTGATCAGTCTTTACAGCTTGGGTATAACTTCCACTTAAACGTCAACAGATAAATGATAATAGATAAATGTTAACAGATAAGTGTTAATAGATTAAAGTTAACAGATAAATGTTAACAGGTTGAATGTTGACAGATAAATGCAGCAGATTTAATGACGATTGATTAGTTGTTAAGAAATATAACAGTATATAGAATACATCTTTAATAAAGAGGTTAACGCCGCAAGTGAACTTCCAGCGCGATATGCAACTTCTATCGCGGTATGCAATCTCCAGCTGCATATTAAGCAGCAATTGTCCGGAGCCGGCATACATTCAAATAATTTAGATATTCAAATAATTAATCCTGTTACACCCCGTAGTCTATTCTGTTATAAATAGGTTTTAGTTTCTCTGCATATAGCACTGAACTCTGCGGGTAATAATACATCATAATTATATAAAAAGGTACATGGAATTGCAGGTTTATTCTTCCGTCAAGGTAACTTTTACATCAAGATTATTTTATGGCAGGCCAGTTTACGGCCGCATGTAAACAGCCACATATAATATAAAGATCTCAGCATCGGGGGTTATATTTTATGTCCCGGAGGCAATAGATAATAATGAGCAATTAATGAATAATGCTCAGTTTATAAGACTCAGCATATGCTCAGCATATTTCTGATTATAACTACTTTGTATGAGGTGTCTGTTTCATGATCGGAATCGTATATATAACAGCCGGGAGCATGGATAATGCATCTGAAATTGCAAGAGAGCTGGTCGCAAGAAGGCTTGCAGCCTGCGTAAATATGTTTCCGATATATTCAATCTACAGGTGGAACGAAAAGGTGGAGGAGCAGAACGAAGTAGCCCTGTTCGCCAAGACCGACTCTTCCCGCCTGGAAGAGATCATTGAAACCGTGAGGTTCCTACACACCTATGACCTGCCTGCTATCGAATTCTGGGAGGTTAAAGGCGAGCAGGATTACCTCGACTGGGTGCATGTAAACAGCTCGTAAGAAAAATAAACCCTCCGGACAGGAATAAACTTAAAGCCTGAAGCCGATATTTTGTAGCCGAAAGCTGAAATAAAAGTATCCGGAATTACCCGCTTTCGTAATAATTAGCAGGATTGGTTCGTTCACAGGATTAGCTTTATATGCTAGTTATAACTTTACCTATTTGGATTTCCGAAAAGCGCGGGAGTAACCAAGCGGTCAACGGTGGCAGACTCAAGATCTGTTCGTGCAGACGTTCAGGGGTTCGAATCCCTTCTCCCGCACCTGAAATTCTCGGATTTTTTGCTTTCTTTTAATCTTTCTATTTTCGATCTATTTCTCAAATGGCTATTAAGTTGCTTCTGAGTTAAGCAAGAATCAGGCCACAGCTTCGGGTCTACACGGGTCCATATCGAGAACGATTACATACAGAACGACTTCATCATAACAAAAAGTCAATTTGTGAGATTTGCCCGGCATATTTTGAATCAGTTTAATATTTTTGTCAGGCGGATTTTAATGAAATTATCAATGTACTGAATAATATCCCTGTAAATTTTATTTAGTTCTTCAAGTTTCTTTTTAGTATCCTCAAATCTCTCTTTTGTATTATCCTCAATCCTTCTGCCTGTATCCTCGAATTTCCTGGTTACTTTTCCAAGGCTGGTTGTTGCATTATCAAGACTTTTGTCTGCAGTTTCCTCCCAGTTTTTGGTAGAGTTTTTCAATTTTTCACCCGCAGATGTGATATCCTGTCTGGAATCAACCACCAGATTGCTGGCGTTTTCGACAAGCTGCTGGGATATTTCTTTCACTTTTGCGCTATTGAAAGACCCGGAAAAACTTTTGCTTCCTCCCGAGGAACTGGTACCAGAAGAGCCGACCTCTGAATAGTTTACTTCTGAGGCAGAAATCTCTATATGGACAGGGATTATAATTCCGGCTCCCACGATTTTTCCTGATACGGTACAGGGAATTTTTATGTTGCATTCAACATCTGTTTCTTCTGTTGCAGGAACATTGAGTTTGACTTTAACTTCCCTGTATTCCCCTGCTTTCAGATCAAAAGAAGTTGAGGAAAATGTAAACCAATCTTCACAGGCACCCTCTTCAACGAAAATCCCATATGTTGCGGCTTCGTTTCCTGTGTTTATCACATATAGCGATTGCTCTGCAGACGTTTCTGGAGCGAGCCTGAAACTCAGGTTTCCCGGGCTTGCTCCAACCCCTATACTTGAAGAGCCTGCAGCAGCCTGCACCGAAATAATAAGAGCGACAATGAGTAACACAATTATAAGTCTCATCCGCAAACCTCAGTATTTTCAATATCTATTTATGAACAATTCAGAGACTATTCTTGCACGAGATCTTGTCCTGAAGCCTCAAATCAAAAACTCAGACTTTACAATTCATTTTGAAATATTTTCCTAACGACATTCATATATTAAAGATATTTGATTTTGTTTTTTTTCATAATAATATTGAACATTATATTAATTATTATGCCTTTTGTGTTAATTAAGTACTATTAGAAATAGATATCTAGAAAAGATATGACTGAAAACAAGATTTGACTAAAAGAGAACCAACAAAAAAGAGATTTAACAAAAACAAGACATCTGACTAAGGAATGGTGAAAATTTAATTTCAAACACTTATGCCCTATATTGCCATTAATGATGTTGGGAAGTGCAATTATAGAACCATTACCAAGTGAAAACTTGAAGTCATATTTCAATCATTCCTAAAAAAGAGAACTTACAAAAAAGAGAACTTACAAAAAAGAGAACTTACAAAAAAGAGAACTTACAAAAAAGAGAACTTACAAAAAGAGAGTTATCTGACTAGAAAAAATATAACTTTGCAGATTTCAAAAACAGCAATCCGGGAAAATTCTGGATTCTGTAAACCGGTTGTAGCTTTTTCATTAGCTCCGATTTTTGTGTTAATTAATTCAGTACTCTGAAATAGATTCCAGGAGATCTCCTGCAAGTTTTATGATTCTTGGTTTCAGATCATCAATATTTTCAAAACAGGCTATCTGTTCTCCTGAAAAGATGTGCTGTTTAATCTCTTTCCCTAACTCATCATCTTTTCCCTGTTTTAAATGAAGAAGCAGGGAACCAGGAGAATATCTCACTTCCGTAGCAAGTTCGTCACAGTCACCGTCTGTAACTCCAAGGATAGGGATTCCAAATCTGGAGAAAATGTTTCCTGCAATCTCCGTGGTGTCATCTCCAATAGTAATTACAAAGCCTGCACCTTTCATCATATCTAACGAACGTTCAGCGCAGTGGTCTATAAGAATAACCTTAACCCCACCTTCCAAAAGTTTCTCCTGTGAAAAACCCTTTTTCAAAGAGGCAGTTTTCGCCATCCATTCATTTTTTCCTTCCATTGAATCATAAAAGTCGTCGGAGTTTTTTCGGGAAGTTGCGGTTTTCACCCAGGCTATAGAAAGATCTACAGGCACTCTTTCCTCATGCTTATGAAGGATCTCAATACCCTGCTCTTTTATAATTCCCCCTTCCATTGAAGTAAGAAAACCATTCTCCGAGATGAGAGCGACTTCAGAAGAAGTGGCTTTTCCGACCACGATCCCTTCAACCATTATGTTTGCCCCGGGAAAGGTCGATATTCTTCTCAGGACCCGGGTTCCATACTTGCTGATTTCTATAGTGTTTACAGGCGATGGAGGCCGGGAAATCTTCATATTAAGCAGGCTGGATAGTTTTTCAGCATAGGGCAAAGCAACCCTGTTCCATGGGATGAGTTCACCATCAGGGCGGCCTGGCCTTTCAATTTGAATAAGAGGCTTTTCTTCAGGATTTTTTAAATGCGAAACTACGATCCTTCCAAAAGTTCGGCCGGTAGTCAGTTCCTTTCCGTGGTTAAGGAGACAGACCAGGTCCTTTGATCTGAAGAAATGCTCTATGCAGGTGCTTGGCTTCATCAACCTGCCAACTTCAACCAGATTTTCCATGCCGGCATCAATCGCCGCAATTTTTCCCATGGTTCCGCAGAGACAGGCATCTATACAATTATCTCCAGAGAGAAGCGTAAGAATATTTTCGACTGTCTTGGGAGAATCCATAAGCTGAAAGTTATGAATTACTATTCCAATCTGCATATGTTAAACACATGTATAGTCAAACTAATTATAGTCATCGAAATTGTTTTGTAATAAAAATTTACCAGTTTTTTCGAAATAATTTGTATTATTGCTTCCTTAATTAGTCATATTTTCCTGACAGGTACTCTGAGACTTCTTCAGCTAATAGGCTTGCAGGCATGTGGTAATTCAGTCTAGCCACTCCTATTTACGAATAACATACAATATATTATTCCCCCGTTTAACTTAATAAAATATAGGTAAAAATCAAAAAGGATATATATTCGTAATTTATGTTACTTAACTATAAATCCGTAGCACTGAATATTTGAATCCATAATTATTTTCTCGCATCTTTCTTACGTTTCTTTAATGTTGCATATAATAACCTCTCCCTTTCCCAGGCAGGAATGTAAAAATAAGGACTGGTGAACCGTTTGATAGAAGAATTCTCAATGGCAATACGGCAGTTACGCCTTAAAAAGCTCAGGACCCTGCTTATACTCCTTGGAATAGCAGTCGGTGTAGCAACGGTAGTATCTGTGGTCTCTTTCGGGGAAGGGCTTCGTATTAATGCTGTTGAAGAGGTTCAAAAGTCCAGGGACCTTACTTTGATTGAAGTTTCCCCGGGTCTGAGAGAAAATGGACTCGTCCTTATTGGTGATGCGAAAGTTGAGGAAATAAAGAAATTAGGGAAACTAGCCTCTCCGTATATAAAAGATGCTTATGTAAGTCCTTCAGGCAACTATTTCGAATTGTCCGGCATACAGGAGGACTACAGGACTGCAAATGAGCTTGAACTTGCCGGGGGGAGCTGGTTCGAAAGCGGACAAAACCAGGTCGTACTTGGAAGTGATTTATGGGAAAAACTGGAGAAAACGGATGGAATTACAATTGGAACCCCGTTAACATCAAGGCTACGGCTTTACGGAGAGGACGGAAAGCCTCGTGATAAGGAAGTAAGCTTTACCCCTGTAGGTTATTTAAAACCCACAGGTAACAACCTTGATTCTGGAGCCTTCATAAGTCTCGCGTCTGCAAAAGAACTCAACAAAAAAGAGTACTATGACGGAGTGCTCGTAAAGGTTGAGAGTTCTTCCCAAGTCGCCGAAACAAGAGAACAAATAGAAAAACTTGAGCTCTCTTCTTCAAATGCCCAGGACGAAATAGACGCTGTCAACCGGATAATGAAAGGGGTGACTCTGGTCCTTGCTTTTTTCTCAAGCATTTCCCTGATTGTCGGCGGGTTGATGGTTGTAAGCACAATGGTAGTCTCAGTCTACGAAAGAACCAGAGAAATAGGAATTTCAAAAGCACTCGGAGCTTCAGAGTCTGACATTTTGCGGATGTTTTTGGCCGAATGTCTGTTTATAGGAGCTCTGGGAGGTATTCTGGGAGATCTTTTTGGGGTTATTTTCTCAACTCTTATAGACAGAATCGGGAGGGCCCTGTTACTGTCAAAACTTGAAATAGGAAGTATAGAACACCTGACTGCTTTAAATTTCAGGATTCTTGCAGCCGGATTTCTGATATCCCTGTTTGTATCCGTTCTTTCAGGGCTCTATCCTGCATGGAGGGCATCAAAAATGGACCCTGTAAGAGCCTTAAAACAGCTCTAATAACAAAAGCTTTAGTAACAAATTTTCAGCGCCTCCAGGAGATGAATAACTTTGGAGAACAGAAACAAAATCTTAATAACAGGGCTTCTTGGAGCAGGTCTGTTACTCCTGTTTTCTTTATTTTCAGGAAATGGAGGCTGGTATGGGGATGGAACTCCTCCCTATACAATTGCAGAAGGAGCTGTCAGAGGAGAAGTATATGTTAGTGGGGGGCACGGGTATACCGGTGAAAACCCCTATCTAGAGTATTTCGAGCTGCCTTCCGGGGAAGTCAGGTATGCTAGGCTCTATGTTCCTGTCTGGAACTATGACAGCGGGGACAGTATCAAAGTAACGGTAAACGGCAAAGAACTTGCCTTAATGAAAGATCCTGATTACGTTTCAGCCTGGGGGACAGCCCTTTACTGTCTCAATACCAGCAGTTCTCTTCATACTGGACTGAATGAAGTTTCGGTTTTTTCAGAAAACCCCGGGGGAGGGCCCTATGGGATCACTCTTGCCGCTGTTTGTGAAAACAGCTCTCTTTCTCCAGTAAGGTTCTGGATCAATGAAGGCAATTATGCGCTATCGTATACAAATAAGAAGGACAGAGTAACGACTGCTTTTGAAGATACATACCCCGGAAAAAATGCGACCCTTTATACAATGCTTGTGGCAGGCACTGAAGGAGAAAAAGACGAGCTTTACTTTGATTCTGCAAGCATCGGAAGTGACATAGGAAAGTCCGCTCAGGGCAAGTATTTTGATCTGTATTCGGGTTCTGTGTCCTCTGAAAATTCAGAAAGTATCCTTCTCTTCGAAAGGGGGGAGGAGGGCTATATCCATCCCTGTATCGCAGTCCTCGTTTCGGAATCGGAAGCTAACAGCGAGTTTTTCAAACTCCACGAGCAAAAAACCGGAAAAAAAGCAAATATCCCTCTTCCGGTGATTATTATCTGTCTTCTTGCCTGCATTGCAATTGCCCTGAAGTTCAGAAGGAGATGAGATCAGGAAGTGAAAATTAATTTGAGATGAAAAAGAGGTAAAAATGAAACATCAATGGATTCTCTCAGCAATACTTGCACTTGTTCTTACAGCTTCCTTTACTCCAGGAGCCCTTGCATCAGAGGAAACTTCAGGTTCATATGTCTCTCCCCTTGAGTGTAGCCTGGAAATTCCACTTGACCGAAACCAGGCGCCCGATGTCCTTGTAGCTGGACACTCATGGGAAAGGGCAAGGTTAAACCTTGAGAATAAGGGAACTGAACCACTGTATAACGTAACTGTGTTTATTGAAGTTCCGGGAGATCTGGATATAGGGATGTCTCCTCAGCCATACAATATAACAGAAGACGGACAGAAAATCACGGCTAAAATCGGAGAACTGTCAACAGGGCAAAGTGCAAGCTTTTTTCTTGATGTAAAACCTCCTGCTTCAATCGAGTACAAAAAAAGGATTACTTTCAAGATTCTTGCGGTTTACTCGGGAGAGACGCAACAAAGTGAACACAGTATTACTATCATACCGCCACCCTCCTGGAGTACTTATATTACGATTCTGGTAAGTCTCCTGGTCTTTTTCGGTGTTCTGGCTGCACTAAAACGATTTGGAGTCCTTGACCTCTTTTCAACCATTGACCTGATCACAATAGCGCTTCTCGCTTCGGTTATTGCCGTAGTGTTCCGCTACCTTAGCAAACTGGTCAATCTTGGCTGGTTTGACGGGCTGGTTATTGCAATTCCCACTGTCGTCCTCATGATAGTCGCCCTGCAACTGGTCCGAAAGCCGGGAACAGCAACCCTGCTCTTTACCTGCGTCCTGCTCATCAGCATGGTTGTCTGGGGGTCTCACATCATGTGGTTGGGCTTTTACCTGGCAGAAGGTGTCGTTGTTGACCTCCTGGTCTTTATATTCAGGATGGATTATGCAGACAGGCGCCTGACTGCAGTTATCTACGGAATCTCAAGAGGCGGAGTCTCAACCCTCTTATTTTATCTTCTCTATGCCCCGGTTGAATGGAAAATATCTTACGCTCCCTGGTACATAGGGATTCAGCTGGCCCTGGCATGCGCAGGAGGGCTGGTAGGGGGACTTCTTGGCTATGATACCGCTGTAAAAATGAGCGGAGCAAGGCTTTAGAAGAAACGCCTTTATCTGCATCCCATTTTCCCCTTTAATATCTCCAAATTTTATCTCTTTTCGTAACTATTCAGGCAGCCTTTTAAAGGCTACAATTTTTCCTCTTTTCGAGGAAAAATTGGATATAAATTGAATCCTATTTTGTTTCGTTATCATGCTTACACGTGAAGAGATTCTTGCTTTGTGTGCTTCAAACCCTGAAGTCATTGCTTACATTGTGAGTCTTGAAACTCAAATTAAAGAACTTACTGAAAGGTTGATAGCCTTAGAATCTCGTTTAAACCAAAACAGTCGTAACAGCAGTCGCCCTCCTTCTACTGATTTTTTTGTCAAGGAGAAACCTAATCCCAAGAGTCTCCGTAAAAAGAGCGGAAAGAAACCTGGAGGTCAAGATGGTCATCCTGGAACAACTCTTGAAATGGTTGATGATCCTGAGTAGGTAATAGAACATTCTTTGAGTTGCTGCAAAGAATGTGGCCATACTCTTGAGAATGTTGAAGTTGAAGCCTATGAGAAAAGACAGGTCTTTGATATTCCTCCTGTAAACCTGATTGTTACAGAACACAAAAGCCAGATTAAGACCTGTCCTCACTGTGGAAGAATAAATAAAGCTGTTTTTCCTGAATCAGTAAAATATCCAGTTCAGTATGGTCCAAATATTTTAGCTTCAGCTATTTACTGTAAAAATCACCATTTTATCCCCTATGAAAGAATTTCTGAGTTTTTTGAGGATATTATGGGAATAAAAATCTGTCCTGCTACGATAATTAGAGCAGAAAAAGAATGTTTCCAGAATTTAGAGTGTTTTGAAAACATTATTCGAGAGAAATTAATGACTTCTTATGTTGTCCATTTTGATGAAACTGGTATGAAAATCGAAGGAAAAAGACACTGGCTTCATGTAGCTTCTAATGACAAATACACCTGTTATTTACCTCACTCAAAAAGAGGAGCAGAAGCAATAGACGCTATGGGAATTCTTCCGGAGTTTAAGGGAGTAGCAGTTCACGACGGATGGAAACCTTACAACGTTTATGACTGTGATCATGCTCTCTGTAATGCTCATTTACAGAGAGAACTTACTGGAATTGAAGAGAACTATAAACAGCAGTGGGCTAAAGAAATGAATAAATTACTCACTGAGATGAAAAAGTATACTGATGAATGTAAGGAGCAAGTCAAAGAACTGGACTTTGAGCAAATTAAAGCATTGGAAGAAAGGTTTGATGCTATAATCATGAAAGGGATTGAGGAAAATCCACAATCTCTAAATCCTGAAAAACAAGGAAAACGTGGAAAGAATCCAAAGACAAAAGCAAGGAATCTGTTGGATAGGTTTATAGAACACAAAGAAAAGATCCTGAGATTCCTGAAAGATTTGAAAGTTCCGTTTGAGAATAATCAGGCAGAAAGAGATATCAGGATGATGAAACTACAGCAAAAGATATCAGGAACTTTCAGAACAACACAAGGAGCGCAAGCTTTCTGCAGAATGAGAGCTTACATCTCTACAATTAGAAAGAACGGATTACTTGTTTTGGAGGGTATTATAGCGGCGCTCAAGGGAGCGCCGTTAACTATAACCTGAATAGTTACCTCTTTTCTTTACTTTCTGCTGCCTTTTTTTGCGGTCATTTCATTTTTATTTAATTTCTTTCAGTCGCGAATTTCCACATTGTGAGCTCTTAGGAAGCTTTTTAGTTCTGAGACTGTAAGCATTCCGGGAACATCAAATCCCTGTTTTCTGAGATCAAGAGCGAGCCTTGCAGGGAGAGGAGGAATAAGCCCGGCTGCATCCAGCTCTTCAGGGCTTGAGAATACATCTGCTGCCGGGCCGTCCAGCAAAACTTCTCCCTGCTTCATCACGATAACCCTTTCAGCATACTCCGCTACAAGCTCCATATCATGGCTTATGAGAATAACGGTTTTTCCAAGTCTGTTCAATTCCCTGATTTTATCCAGAAACTTATGTATGTGCCCCCTATCCTGCCCCGTAGTCGGTTCGTCCAGGACAAGCAGGTCCGGCTCGAGGGCGAGAATGGAAGCTACTGCCAGTCGTTGCCGTTGTCCCCGTGAGAGAGCCTGGGGGTGTCTGTTTCTGTAAACCGAAAGTTCCATCATCTCAAGGGCAGAATTTACTCGTTTTTTCATTTCCTCTTCAGGTATTTTCAGGTTCTTGAGCCCAAATCGAACTTCTTCAAATACGCTATTCATAAAAATCTGTGAATCCGGGTTCTGGAAAAGGTACCCTATCTGCTGCGAGAGCTGAGCTGTGGAGTATTTGCTTATATTCTTTCCGTTGAGGAGAATCCTCCCGGAAGAAGGTTTGTGGAATCTCATTAAGTGACCTGCAAGGGTTGTTTTTCCGGCTCCATTGTGGCCAAGAAGGGCAAGAAACTCTCCATATTTTATATCAAGATTTACGTTTTTGAGGGTTTCAGAACCGTCCTCACGTCTGAAGCAGAGCTTTTCTATCCGAACGTGAGAAAGGCTCTCCTCTGGACAAAGGGCAGGAGGAATTTTGGGTTTCGCCTCTTTCCTGCTTTCGGGCTGGAGCTCACCAGTGGACGGCATCAGAAGTTCAGCCAGGCGTTTCAGGATGTTCTCATAGGGGGGGCTTGAAGTCCTGCAGTTGAATCCCAGGAGGCGAGAGATTTCTATGAGCTGGGGAGGATGAATCCCGAGCTTTTTGAGTTTTCCTTCTTCGCGGCACAGGATATCAAAGGGCTTTCCGTCAAGTATAACCTTCCCTTCATCCATTACAAGCATGCGGTCAGCCAGTTCGAAAACTTCATCGAGCTTGTGCTCTATGAGGATCAGGGTTATCCGTTTTTCCGCGTTCAGTCGCCTGAGCAGGTCAAGTACTTCCCGGGTACCGGAGGGGTCCAGGTCCGACGTCGGCTCGTCAAGGACAAGGATTTCCGGCTCCATTGCCAGGTTTCCTCCTATTGCAGTTCTCTGTTTTTCCCCGCCTGAGAGTGTGAAGATGAAATGATCCCTCAGTTTCTCCAGTTTTACCGCTTTGAGAGATTTTTCTACACGGGAAAGTATTTCCTTTCCTGGAAGCCCCAGGTTTTCAGGCCCGAAAGCAAGGTCATCTTCTACTGTAAGGGAAAAAAGCTGAGTTTCAGGGTTCTGGAATACCATTCCCACCTCAAGGGCCAGTTTATGGACTTTTTCCTCCCTGAGGTCTTTTCCCCGAATAATGACACGCCCGGAAAGTTTTCCTCCAGAAATCTCGGGCACCAGCCTGTTAAGACAGCGGACAAGAGTACTTTTTCCACAGCCGCTTGGACCTGCAAGGAGTACAAACTCTGCTTTTTCAAGTTTAAGGTTTACATCCGAAAGTACTCTGGAATCTGAATAGGGATAGCTATATGTAATGTTTTCAAACCTGACAAGTGCATCTGTGTCCTCTGGTTGATCCATACTATCGCGTTATTTCATACACACTATAGTTTAAAACTCTTATGAAAAGTAAGAAATAGTTTGACTATTATTAATTTTTGTATGATAGAATTTTACGGAGGATTATGCCTTGAAAAGCCTCTTTCGCTATGAACAAAAAGACAGTCTGCTCCATAGGCTGGACCCGAGAGTAAAACTGCTCTGGCTCTTCGGGGTCTCGGTGCTGAGTGTTGTTCTAGGTACTCCTTACTTGCTGGTGTTGCTTTTTATCTCAACTTTGCCTTTCTGGTTCATTCTGAAACCGCCTATCAGCAGGATAAAGGCCATCCTCCTGGTTTCTGGGAGCATTATGCTGAGTTTTACCTTTTCTCAGGCTCTTTTTTATTACTGGGCAAAAGAGCCGCTGTTTACCATAATTTCTCCATCCTTCCCGGTACTGGGGCTTCTTACAGAAGGAGTCTACTTTTATGCCGATGGGGCTCTCTACGGGATGTATCAGTCTTTCCGTTTTATGACCGGACTTAGTGCCGCAATGCTGCTGCTTGCCACCACTCATCCTTCAGAACTGATTTCCGCATTTGTCCGCTTTTTCGAAATAAGAGTAGGAGAAAAAAATTATAGTATAGGGCTTCCGTATGAAATTGCATTTATGCTCTCTTCTGCAGTCAGTTTTGCCCCTTCAATGCTCGAAGAAAGCGGCATAATCCTCAATGCAATGCAGGCAAGAGGGCTTGAATTGAAAGGAGGAATTTTCAGAAAAGCAAAAGCCATGAAATATATCCTTGTTCCTCTGGTGGTTAATATACTCAGGGCGGGAAGAAAGCTCGCAGTAGCTGCCGATACGCGAGGTTTCAGGGCAAACAGGCAGAGAACCTATGTAAAAGAACTGAGGCTAAAAAGAAATGATTATATTTTTCTTGCATATACGGCACTATTTACGGCAGGAGGCCTCTATCTCAGCTATGTGGGATTTGGGGGTACAGTCCCGGTTTAACGGGAAATTCTATTCTGAAAAAAACCTGAAACTGTCATCCAGTTTTTTTAGAATCGAGTCTTCAATTTACCCGGAATCACAATATTATTTTTTAACATTATTTTCCAGCTTTCTTATCCCTTAGTCCCAATACCAATTTTCTTCCTGTTAAAAGAGCAGGAGCAAAAACGAACCCAAACCCTGGGGCTTTTTTAGATTCAGTTCCGGATGTTTCTGGGGTGCTACCTGTTTCCTCGGATTTTTCGGAAGCTTCTTCTGTGGATGACTTCGATTCTTCTGCGAGCAGGTCTTTTTCAACAACAAGGAAAGACCCCGAAGATATTACATAATCGCCTGCTGCCTGGAAAAGAATGATATTTTCTCCGGCTTTCAGGCAGTCCGTTACATTCCTTTCATCAATTTCCAGATCGGGATAGGGTTTCCCATCGCAGATTCCGGTAAATTTTTTGTCGTTCACTATGAGTGTGTTATTCTCCCAGTTTCCTGATTGCGTGATCGTCCAGAGGGTCGCACTGCGGATGGGAAACTGCAAAGCAGGCCTGAGCATTTCACAGATTGTCTGGTTTGGGGCCGTGTAATAAAGTGGGCTGCCGTTTTCATCCATCTGAGAATTAAGCTCATCGGCTCCTTCGTTAATCCAGTATTCTATATTCCTTCCATCAGGGTCCTCGTATACAATAAGCAAACCCACACCTTCAATGCAAACACAGGATGCATCCGGGCCTATGTTTTCTATTTCCGTAGTAAAGGTACCGGACCCGGTTATACAGGAACTCACATCATAAGCCCAGGTTCCTGAGGGATAATCATAGCTTCCCCAACCTTTCCTGTCGCTGTACTCCCTGTCAGGTTCAAGCTCCTGTCCGTCAAAACTGAGTTTCATCTCAGGGTTTCTCCCCTCCATCCCCTCGGAACTCCAGGTCCAGTAATTATAGAGCCTGGCAAGTTTAATGGTTGCTCCTTCAGGAAGATCGAAGTTATGGTTTACCTTATATGTGTCTCCAGGATAGGCTTTTCCACTGTAATAGCTGCTCCCTGCAGTATAGTAAAGATCTCCCTTAACTGTGTCATGAATGTACGTTTTCAGGGGCTTATCTCCGGCATAACCATTGTTTTCGGGGACCTGAGCCAGGGAAGGTGCAATTAGCAGGCAGAATAAGCCTGAAAGAAGGCAGCAAAGGCCTGTAAGCTTATAAAGCATATTCTTTTTTTTGCTGAGTTTTGTTCTCCTGAATTTGTACTCATTTTTTGTTTTATTTTTCTCATCCAGTTCCCAACCTCTTTTCACCCTGTACTCCTCCTTCGATTCTTTTCGTCATAATTTTTATCTTACTCTAGCTCTCCACAAACCCAAAAATATGTGGCTATAACCCCAACTATTTGACAAAGGGTATGAAATCTTCAGAGAATCAGAGTAATCAGGATAATTTTTTCATTCAGTTTTAACCAGTATATAATGAACAATTTTGATTATATAAGTTTTTTTAAAAAATATGAATTTTTTGATTCGAGATGTTACTGATTATTACTAATTTTTAATTCTATCCTCTTAAAATCCAGGGTTTTATCTGCTGAAAGAAAAATTAACTCTGTCTTTTGAATTAAATTTAATATTAACTTCATTTCCCGATTTCAATAAACATGGATACTTTTTTTGAAGAGCAGTTTAAAAGCATATCTATGAATATTTATTACAATATTTTGTTTAAGAATAATGACAGTCAAAACAACTGACTTCTTTCTAAATCATATGACCTGTATTGTATTTTCTCATACAGAAACGAAAAATAGTAATATTTAATAACCTTTAAATTTCAGTAATTATTCTATAATGATATTAAGTTATCCTGAATTATTTTACCTTCTCTAAAAAATCTACCCAGAATAAACGGAATCCAGGCCTGCTCAAGTTGACCCCATTCTGGAATGAAGTGAAAGACTATGGAAATAAGTCCTGCAAAGATAATTGTACTGTTTATTATCCCGATTTTTCTGCTGGCATCAGTAGATCTCGCCCTTGCCAGCTATTCTTATGAGGGCATGCCCTTTGCTCCTGATGCCCAGGGCACATTCAGAGGAGAATTCTACATGGATGGAGGTCATGGACTTGGTTTTTCTCCATACTCCCAGAATTTTGATGTTCCTGAAGGTTCTGTCCTCTGGGCTCGCCTTTATATTGGAGTCTGGGGTGGTACGGATAGTGATGAAGGCTGGGTCCAGCCTGAGTTTAACGGGCAAAGGCTTGAAAAACTACATCTTGAAGGAATCAATGATGAAAACGAAAATGTTTTCTGTGCAGGCCACGGGGTTTACTGGGTGGCTTATGATGCAGGCAATCTTATTAAAAACGGTGAAAATACGGTAGAAATCCTTACAAGCACAGGAGAACCCGGAAAAAAGATGGACGGGAGGATTTATGGTACAGTGCTTGCTGCTGCCTGTGAAAACCCGAAAGCTCCCATGGTCTCCTACCAGCTCCTGACAGGGAACATAAACCTTCATGGGGAAGGCTGGAGTGAAAACATAAAGGAAGTAAATGACAGGGCAGAGGTTAATTTCAGCGCAGGGCAGGCTTTAAACAATATAGATTCTGCAAACCTTTCAGTCGTGTATCTTACAGGGTCAAAAGGTCTTCCTGATTATATTGAATTCAACGGAGAAATACCCGGGGTTCCGCCTCAATACCTGGTCGAGAAATGCGGAGAAAATGTAAGGGATATCGCAAATGAGGTCAGCTTTGATAGCTCGGGAGACAAAGGCGCAGCCTCAAGCTATTTCGATATGGAACACATTGATGTGCTCAATTATTTGAAGGCAGACAACTCCGCAGTTTTTGTAAGAGGATTTGATATTAACGGAGACGGAAAAATAGACGACCAGGAAGGGGAAGACTACCTTCATCCTGTCCTTGCAGCCCTGGTCCTTACTTCTAAAAATACCGAATCCGTATTTCCTGACCTTTACCCGGAGATAAGAGTCTCTGAAGAAGAGCTGATTGATGGGAAACCTGTGGAAATTTCCCTTACAATTAATAATCCCGGAGGAATCTGTGAGGAAAACTGTACTGCTGTTTTCCTGGTAGATGGAAATGAGATCTCCCGGGTCCCGATCCAGATGGGGGCAGCTGGAATACACAGGTCAGGCATTTTGTGGTCCGGTATTAAAGGCGAGCACAGGCTTGAACTCTTTCTGGACCCTGAAAACAGTATAAAAGAGTCCAGTGACAAAAACAATAATTGTGAACTGAATATCCTGGTCAGGTCCGCACCCGACCTGTCGGTTTCCCTTGGGGAGCCTGTAAAAATAGAGAACAAAGAGATCTCTTCAGCTTCGACAATCCTTCTGGGTTTTATCGCTCTTTTCAGCATCAGGAGAAAAAAACCCATTTTTCTCATCCTGCTGGTCGTTCTCATAATAGCGACTTTTAGCGGCTGTGTTGAAGAAACCCAGAAAACAGCTAAAACCGATTATTCAATTCCTGTAAAAATTACGAATAATGGAGAAGCTTCAGCCAGGGATTTTGATGTAAACCTCTACCTTGATGGGGAAAGTGTTACTGTCCTGAACATCCCGGAACTTGAAGGTCAGACCTCAATTGTTGAAAATATAAGGATTGATACTCAGAAGGGGGAACACGCCCTCAATGTGAATGTAGATGAAAATAACCGTATTACCGAGTCGGATGAGAATAACAATGAATTTGAAATCAGCTGTACTTTTAATTAACCTCCTGCTGCTTATTATGCCGGCTTCAGCTTCATATGCCGGAGATAAAAACCTGCAGACAGTCATTCATGATGAGCACTGTGGAACCCTTGATTTTTCTCTTGGGGACAGCAGATACAGTGGAGAGCTCGAATCAGGTGAAAGCTATACTGTTAACTTCAGTGTCAATCCTCCGGAAGGTTCTTCCATAAAGGTTGCAAGAGCTTATATTTACTGGACATGGAGCAAACAGGGGCTTGATGGCATATATCCGGAGTTTAAGTCTTCTCTTGTACATTCCGGAAGTTCTGTACTTTTACTGGAAGAAAAAAGGTATACGGACACAAAAGGTTTCGTCTCAAGATACGATTTTTTTTCGGGAACTGACGTTTATGACCTGAGTGAAGATATTTCGGAGGCTGGCAACTATTCTATATCGCTTGTAAATGCTGGTGGTGACGAAAAAACCTTCTGTGTACAGGGCGCAGGGCTTCTGCTCGTTTATGAAAACCCGGATTTACCACAGACAGAGTACTGGATTAATGAAGGCTGTGATGTGCTGTATGCAGAATACGGGATCGATCCTGATATGGCAACAACAACCACTTTCTTTGAAGGAGATATTTGCCCTGAAAATATTGAAAATGCACGGCTGATAACAGTTTCTCCTTCAGGAGGCTATAGTTCAGGCACAGAAGCCAGAAACAGGCTTTTTTTCAATGAAAAAACCGGGAGTATTCCGGTTATCGGAGACATCATAAAGCTTCTGTTTGCGGGTGGAAAAAGCTGGAAGAATGTATACCAGACAAACGAAACTGTCCAGATAGCCCTGGATGAAAGGTCGGTAGGAAATTACCTTGATTCTAATGGGAATTTTGCCAGTATTCAGGATAATGGAGATTACCTCATGGCTACGAATGCAATACTTTTGCTCGAGTTCAAAGAGCCTGAAAATCCTGGAAAGAGATACGGATGATTTTTGCAGGAACTGAGTACAAACAGGAAGTGGACAGAAATGAATATTGTCGAAACCAGAGATCTATCAAAGTGTTACGTGTTTGATTCCGGGTTGCGTGTGGAAGCCTTAAAGGATATAAATGTGAAAATTGAAGAGGGAGAATTTGTTTCCTTTATGGGACCTTCCGGATCCGGGAAGTCCACTCTGCTTAACATTGTCGGGTGTCTTGACCAGCCCAGTTCTGGAAGAGTCTTTATAGAAGGAAACGAAGTGGACTACAGGAATTCTCCCGCCATTGTAAGGCTGCACAGGCAGACAATAGGATTCGTATTCCAGGCTTTTAACCTGATACCTGCAATGGATGCTCTTGAGAATGTCTGTTACCCGATGCACTTTAATGGAGTAGGTCGTTCCAGGCAGAAACAAAGAGCATCTGAACTTCTTAACCTTGTAGGTCTTGAGGATAGAATGTGCCATCTACCTTCCGAATTATCCGGAGGAGAGCAGCAGAGAGTTGCCATAGCAAGAGCGCTTGCAAACAGCCCGAGAATTATTCTGGCAGACGAGCCTACTGGAAACCTTGATTCAGGAACCGGAAGAAAAATCACGGACCTCATGAAAAACATAAATCGAGAGCAGAATATCAGTTTTATCGTTACAACTCATGACCCTGAAATGGCCAGAGCTGCGGACAAGGTGCTGAAGCTGAATGACGGAACAATCATAATCTAAAAATAAAAGTTGTTAATAAATCTCTAAAATGGCCAATAAAACCTTAAAATGTTAGTGGAGCTATAAAAACGGTTTATGAAATTATGAAGGAACAATTTTAACATTCAATTTTATTTCCTGTGGAGGTTCTGCAAGAACCGCGTATATCGAAAAATCCGAAATGTCTGCTGATATTCTATTTTCATTCACAATACAGTCAGTTAGATTCCAGATGGAATTACTTCCACAGTAGCGGTAAATTGCAGGAAAATTGCCTTTTACCGAGTCACTCAGGCTAAGATCAAGCCTGCAGAAAGGATCAAATTCAGCTCCTTCAGGTTCAAGTCCATAGCATTTTTCTGCAAGGAGCAGGGATGCGGGCAGTGAAGGCTGGTCTACCTCTGTTATTGTTATTGCTTGAATGGACTCTTTATGGCTATCAAGAAGCCTTGTCCCCTTTGGAATGAATATAAATGCATCAAGCTCCTTATTTTCCACCCGAATATCCAGAAGAGAGTATCCGTTTTTGTCCAGATAAGATGAGAGATCAACCCCTGAAGAAATGGTCACTTCTGTATGAGTTTCGTTTCTGTATGGCAGGTATGAAATATTTTCAAATATAGTGATTATATTATCGGAATCGGAACATTCATTATAGGTCTGCCCGCATAGATTTGAGTATGTATGGACTTGCGGCACTCTGTGAGCTCCAGGCTGGTCGGATTTTATATAGTAAGAAAAGGTCTTTTTTTCTTCCGGAGCAAGTACAAAATTCCAGTTTAAATAATCCGGACTTTCCGGGCCCATGCCATCACCATCTGACCTGGAAATGCTGGTTACTGTAAATGTTGCTGGAGGCAGGTCAAGCAGTGAAACATTGACCTTTCTTTTCTGGATATTTTTTACGGAAATAGTAACACACACGGGGTTCCCTGAAAAAGCTTCCAAACCTGCACTTTTGTATATTTTCAAGGGCTCTATAAGCTCAATTTCTACATCCTGGTAAAGAGAATGCTTACCGGAATTATCTTCCCAGTTCAGAGTTACAGTAATATTATATGATTCTTTTAGCCTTTCAGGAAACCTGAGCCTGAGTTCACAGGACTTTTTTGAACCCTTATCGAGCGTTATAATTTCCGGACCTCCTTCTTTGACCAGAAGCCCGTCAGAATCCAGATCAAGCCTTATTCTGTCGGATTTCACTTCTCCTACGTTTCTGAGCTCCATATCAATAATTATATCTTCATCAAGAAAGTACTCGTCTTTATTCGCTTCCAGATCAAGCTCCAGAACCACATCATCTTCAACAATTTTTTTTGTTTCAAATACGATTTCTGCTTCAGGAGAGCAGAGGCTTCCAAACATTGGAAGAGTTTTCTGGTCTGTGACATTGCACGCTTTTAGCCTTACATTGTTGCTATCCAGATAACACCAGGCAGTACTGTTATTCTCAAGTACGGCATCTCCAAGTCTTTCATCTTCTTTTGAAACCTGGACCAGAACCATCCCGTACCCGTCGAATTTTAATGCTTCCAGAATGTATACGTCTTTTGAGACAATGGAGTTTTCAGGACTGAGGGTAACTATCAGGCTGTCCCAGTCGTCTTCATTCGCCGAGGCAGGGGTAAGGCACATTACCAGATACAATGTGAGGAAAAAAGCTGTAAAGGCGAGAAAAAAACATTTTCTGCTCATGATTCTGCTCATACCTGTTTTCCCCTTTTTTTATCTCTCAGGAACAAAGCCGCAAAAATTAGTCCGAGTTCTCCATAAAACCCCGGAAACACGGCATCCTTTTTATGTATATCACTCCGGTAAACCGGGATTGTACTGCTAACCGGTTCCGCGTTAACTTTCCGGTTAACATGCTCTCTTTCACCACCGGACACAAAGGATTCATTGTTACCAGATCCGGAAGAAATTCCTGTAACAAGAATGAACTCTTTTCCGGTGTTGTTTGTTCCGTCTACTGCAGAAACAACTATTTTATTGGGTCCGGGGGCAACAGGTATGTCTGCACTCCATCTTTTGTCTGCAAGCAAAGCTTTCTGGCCGTTAACATCTACTGTAGTGTTCCGGCTGGTATCTTCAACTGTTCCACTGACCTTCAGGTATCCTGAGCTTACTGAACTGCCGTCAAGAGGAGAGTCAATTTCAATCTCAGGAGGAGTCAAATCAATAATATTGGCAAGAAAAGGAATATTCCAGTTGTTTATTTCACAGAGTTCTTTTTTCCTGTTAGTGTAGTCAACAGATACCTTCAGAACATGTTCCCCACTGCGTCCGGGTTTCCAGTTGAAATCAATGGTTTTACTTTTCCCGCTTGAAAGTGAAGACACAGAAGCGGTTGAGACTATTTCGTTGTCAGCGTAAAGTGCAGCCTGAAAGCCATATGCAGAATCCCGGCCTATGTTTTTGATATTTGCCTTTATGATGTTTTCCTGCCCTGCATAAAGTACAGGTAGAGTAACTCCTGAGACTATAAGGTCAGAACTTCCTTCTTCTTCCGTTCCCAGACTCAGTGCGGCAAACACAGGATGTAAATAGTCTTCATCATCCCTCTGAAACCTGAGTTCGTTATCATCCTCTGCAAGAAAATCAAGTACATCAAAGAATTTTAAATCGAAATAACTCTTAGAATTTGCAATATCGTTACTGTTTTCTCCGTCAGAAAGCTGTTCATCATTGAAGTACAGGGAATCTCCGAGCCCCGGACTGCCACAGAGGTATACGGCAGCAAGATTTGCAGTCTTATACCTGTCCACATCCACTTTTCCCGAGAAATCAGCATATGCTTCATCGTGGGTTGAGGACGCTTCTTCACTCCTGCCTTTATCATGGAGGTTTATGTTTCCTTCTTCAACCCAGTACCTTGTATCCTGTCCTTCTTTATCTTCATATACTGCTGCAAGGACTATTCCATAGATCCTGCCGTCGATATCCCCGCTTGTTTCGGCTTCTACCTTTACAGGTCCCGTACTTAGAGCAGTCCCCATGTCATAAGCCACCCAGTAAATCCCATGACCTGCACAGTATATAGAAGGGTTCTGGTCTTCGTTATCTCCCTTATCTCCCGTACCTTCCAGCTCCACGCTTTCGAAACTATTTCCATTCACATTAATGTCCAGAGTACCGGTTTTTTCTTCATTCCCCCCCCATATACCCACATATATCTTTGCCCATGTTACCGAATCTCCGGGAATATTGAATTCCTGCACATAAGGAGTCGGGCCAAGCCCTTCCCCGCCATCAACATAAAGTCCTCCTTTTACCGTACCTGATGTTACTTCAACCAGTTCGTCCTGTTCAGGAGTACCTTCAAAATTATAAGTTGCCAGACATGGAGTAATACATATAAAAAATATAAAAAATCCTGCAGTATACAGGAAAAACCTTTTCAAACCCCATGCCTTTGATAACACATATAACATACTGAACCAGCTTCTTTTCCAGATATTCCAGGTTCAAGCCGTGCTTTTCTGAATAACCTTCAAGCTCTGAAAACCACCAATAATAATCAGTTCTCAGGCTTCAAAGAATATAAATTCTCACGAATTTTTAATTTTGTATTACTTTATATAGTATGTGTATATTAATTTTTCGAATTAGTGGCATTTTGTATTTAAAAAATATCATTAATATATCTTCTCAAATAAAGTATTTCAGTAAGCGATTGGAAGATAGATAAAGTAAATTAAATCCTACCTTTTAGCATAAAGAAAAGATAAAATTTGTTTAACGAAAAAGAGAACTGAATGTTCTTATCTGAATTATAAAATCGGCGCTGGCTTACCTTTCAAAGCTATCAATACTCTCAGGGAGCACCTGAAACATTCGGCTGAAATCCAGGCTGGAATTCATTTTTTCGAGCAGGGACATAATCTGGCTACGCATATAGCTAATTCAGATCACTTTTTAGAATTCTGTAAGCAGGCCAATATGGAATTGATTCTTTAGAATTTCGTAAAAGGTCAATAATCATAGATTCATACTTTATGCCTTAAAAAATGAATCGGTTTATTGCAGTTTGAAATATAAATGAATTAGTTAGATAGAGCTCCAAAATAAAAAAAGTATTCTTTACTGTTCTCTTACAATTATGTACTGGTTTTTATATAATGGAGCAGATTCAGGATTTGATAATCTGATGCCTATTGTAAATCTTTTGGCATGAAAGTTCTCTCAAGTACTTTCATTTTTTGGGCATGTTATTTGAAGAATATCATGTGTGTTTTTTGTCTATTATTTTTTTGTAATATATATTATGAAAAATTTTTTAATATTTGTTATTAAACTAAAGAATATTAATAATTATTAAATTAATTTTCAAATTATGATAAAGATAAATAAGCCCATTTATATAATAACAGCTAATTATTTTGGCGGCTCCACAGTTTTGATATGATTTATTAAAAAAATCGCAACAAAAGACGTAAAAATACCACAGGACAGCTGGATAATCTTCTAGGATGTCTGATTTATTGTGAAATTATTATTCAATTTACACAAAAAATTAAGTATAAGTACTTTTAAGAAGCATTTAGAAAGCTTAATATATCTGAAAAATTGTTACTAAAAAGATTATTTGTAATAATAATCAACTATTAACTGGGAAAACCCTTAAGGAAAGATTTTGGAAAATCTGTGGAAGAGAGTCTCATTAGAAGCAGGAATATATTTAATCTCACTTGTCATCAAATCGAGTAATAGGGTATTTTTTCCCCATATACCGCAGAAATTATCTGGCCCTATTTTTACTGACAACTGCTAAAATTCCTGTTATATATTAATGGGAACCGATTGTGCACAGAGTTCTGGAATTCTTTCTCTAACTTATTTACAGGAGGAAGATCTACGAACAGAAAAATTATTTTGGTGTTGCTAATAATGGTTCTGAGCAGTGGAGTCTGCTCGGCCGATAATTACGTAGGTGGAATCCCCCTCACCTCCGCCCACAGCGGAACAGTAAGCGGTGGGGTATATTGTGATAGCTATTACGGAATGGGAGACCAGGAAGCAAAAGCATCCAATACTATAGAAAAGACTTTTACTGTACCGGATAATGCCAATGTCGAATGGGCGATGCTGCTCACAAATGTTTACTGTGGGCATATGCAAAACAATTATCAGGGAAAGGCAAAAGTGGATTTTAACGGCAAAAACCTAGGAACTGAAACTCTGAACGTTCCGTACACATATTCTTACAACGGAGGAAACGGGCATGTTCAGGTTAACGACCACGTGAACAGGGTAACAAGTGACTACATGATGTATTATGATGTCACAGGCCTTGTAAAAGCCGGGAAAAACACAGCTGTAGTAAAAACCGATCCTCTTGATAGCTCATTCGATGGAAGGATAAGACTCGTCACCCTTGTAGTGGCTTACAACGATGGAAGCAAGAAAACTATCTGGTATCAGGTCAACCGTGGACATGATGCAGACAGTTATTATAGTGACGACGAGATGAATGAAAATTACATAGGAAGTACGGCTTTCCAGGCAGCTTTACCTGAAGGCTCTTCTCTGACAGATTCAAAGCTAACACTTGTATACCAGGCAAGCTCAGACGGAGCATACGCCTTTAATGGAAATGCCCTTAGTTCAGGCACGCCTCAGGGAACTTTTTCCGGGTCCAATACATGGGACGTCAAGGATTCATTAAAATCGTCAGGCACGAACACTTTAACCTATGATAGAACTGCCTCGTTCTATAAAAACGTCCTTGGAATTCTGACAGCAGAGTACACCACATCATCCTCAGGTGACAGCACCGATGATACCCCTGCAGATAACACTACCGATAATGGGTCTACAGGCGACACCACCGATGACATATCTTCAGACAACACTACCAATGATACATCTTCAGACAACACTACCAATGATACATCTTCAGACAACACTACCAGTGATGTACCTGCAGGCAACACTACCAATGATACACCTGCAGATAATACTACCGATGCCAAGTCTTCAGCTGACCTGGGCGTACAGGCGATAAAAGTATCACACAACAGCGCGGCAAAAGCCTGGAAAAACCTGGTAAACACTGTAAATGTTACTGTAATAAACAATGGACCTGAAAAAGCAGGCAGTTTTGCTCTTGAACTGTATTCCGAAGGGTTCCTTCTTGAAAGCAAGCCGATTAACGGACTTGCAAATGGGGCTACAGAAGCAGTTGAATTTGTCTGGAAACCTGAAGACGCAAAGAATTATACCCTCAGGGCAGTTGTCGTTCCGGGATCCACCATAAATGATGCGAACGCGACAAATAATGAGCTAAGCAAAACCCAGGAAGTAATGCACAACGGTTATATCGGAGACAAGCCCCTTGAAACCTATCTTCACGGTACTGTTAAAGGAAACATTATTTACGATTATGGAAACAGCAGTTATGTTAAGGTATCCTCCGGGGACGTCTACACAGCAGGTCACTCTCTGTCACTTCCGGAAGGGGCAATCGTGAAGTATGCAAGGCTCTATAATTTCTGGACATGGAGTGCAACAGGTTCCAGTGGGGTCATTCCTTCGATGAGTCTTGATTTCGCAGGAAGCTCCCTGACTCCGGAAGCCGAATACGCTGATCAGAAAGGCTGGGGACAGTATGATTATCCGACCGGGACATGGGCTTATAATGTAACAGGGCTTGTGAGCGGAAGCGGAAATTATATTACAACAGTCAAAAACACTAATAGCGATGCTGAAAACAGTTTCTGTATTGATGGCATAGCCCTGCTTGTGGTTTACGAAGATGCCTCAGGAAAGGAAACCCAATACTGGATCAATGAGGGCTGCGATGCAGTCAGTACAATGAGTTCTTCAGGAGGCCTTACTCCGGATGAAGCTACCGTGAAAATCGCTTTTGCAGGCGATTCTATAGACCTCGGCAATGTGGACAATGCCCGGCTCTGGACCACAGTCCAGTCAGGAGGTCACGAAGGAATTGCTCTGAAATTTAATGAAATGAGTATATCCGGTGTTTATGACTCTACTCCTTCCTCGAATCTGGATATCGATGAAGCAAGAGATGTTACATCCTATCTCCTGTCTCAGAACAATGAGGCTCAGATAATAGCCCCCTCTGTTACGGATAACAGTGGCGACTACATGATTCCTTCAAGTGCAATCCTTGCAGTCAGTTATAAGAGTGGAACAACTGATGACACTAACGTAACAGACGATACAAATGTGACTAATGATACAAATGTAACAGATGACACTAACGTAACAGATGGTACAAATGTAACAGATGACACTAACGTAACAGATGGTACAAATGTAACAGATGACACTAACGTAACAGATGGTACAAATGTAACAGATGACACTAACGTAACAGATGGTACAAATGTAACAGATGACACTAACGTAACAGATGGTACAAATGTAACTATTGATACAAATGTAACTATTGATACAAACGTGACTGACAATACAAATGTAACAGATGACACGAATATGAAAGATGACACAAATGTGACACTTAAAGTGAATATTATCCCTGTGATTTCCCTGACCGTTTCACCGGATTCACTTGACTTCGGGACGGTTTCTCCGGGTACGCCAAGCGAGTCACTGCCTCTTGCCCTCAAGAATAATGGAGGCATCAGTATAAAAGTGACAGCTGAAGTGCATGACCAGGAGAATGGGCCCTTTGCAACGGGACTTCTACTGGACCAGAATATCTGGTCAAACTACAGCAAAGTTCTGGCTGCAGAAAGTGCGGAAACCTCTCAGGCTCAGCTTGACCTCCCGCTAAATTATTCATCAACAGGGCAATTCCAGGGAACCCTCAGTTTATGGGCAGAAGCAGCTTGATAAGGCTGTTTCTTCATTTTTTCGGCTCTGAATATTGTGAACTCATAAAAAATTATGAGTTCAAGCCGAAAAACTCTTATTTTTTGTATACTGCCAGACTTACGGTTTTGTCTCAAAATAAGCGCACATATTAAGAGAATATTTTTTTACTCTAAGCAAATATTTTTTACTCAATGAGCTCATCCCGAAACCTATTTTTTTCAGACTTTTTCAGGACTTATATCCAGGAAGAGTTAAGAGACGAATACTCTGTTTAATAACTTCCGAAGATGTAAAATGACAGTTATATAAGAGAAAATTGGAAAAAAATTGGAAGAAAAAATTAGATGGCAGAGAAGCAAATAAGATTATCATACATTTAATGGAAAACTCTGAAGTTAGCCCGTGCTCTAACATATTAACATTTAAAATGATAGAATTACTGTAAAATGTATTGAAAAAATAAGGAGGAATAGAGAAATGAAAGCATTTTACAGAACAGTAATTGCGGTGAGCTTTTCCCTGGCAATTCTTTTTCTAATTGCAGGAACTGCCACCACCGGTTATGTCAGTCCCGGACCCCCGGCAACAGATACCGGGCTAAAACAGGTGCCATATGACATCACCGGCGATTTTACAACATTTTCAGGTATCACTTATGATTCTGCGTCCGGTGAATTTTCCGCAGAGAACTCAGGAGAAGATTATACAGTCACTCAGTATGACCGGCTGTTTACGATTGTACAGGATGACTCCTGCTCTCCTCTATTCTTTGCCATTGACGATAAACACGGCAAGCATTTCTTCAGCTATGAAAGTGAAGGGGATACCAGATCGTACCGAAGCGGCATCATAAGGTCAGATGACATTTTTTCAACGAGAATGATCTCCAGTTCAGGAGGTGTTGTTACAGTCCGGACGGCTCTCGCAGTGCGTAACGGAGTAGAAATTCCCTGTTACAGAAAGCCGATTCCTGACCTCATAGGGACATGGACAACTGCCCAGAACAGCGTTTACGAAATAGACAGCCAGGAAGGAAACGTTTTCTCCGGTAAAATCACTGCACATGGGAAAACAACATCCACGCCTTTCGCCGGATACATCGAAAAAATTGCCGAGGATGGTACAATCGAGCTTGTTATGCTCTGTGAAAAAGGTAACTTCATCCTGGGCAATATCGACCAGAACACGCATAATATAACCATCTCATATGCTCTCTATGTTAATGGTAAAATCTCATCCCTGCCCCTGACAGGGGACGGAACTGAGTGGGCGGAAACTAACAGAACATTGACCGGGGAATATACTGCTGTTTTGAATGGTGACGGAATTACAGAAGATACATTGACACATTTCAGGCTGCTAACAGTCTCTGATGAAAAAGCAGGGCAGTACAATCTGACTTCCGCTTCCGACGAAAACAAAATTATCGGAGCTGTTCAGAGAGAAAATTCATTCATCGAGTATTCTCCAGAGACTGGCCTCATCCGCGGTTTCGTTAAAGGTAACCAGAAATATGATTTCCGGGGACGACATGACCTGGCAGAAGTCTCGGTTTATAACTTGAGGCAAAAGGAAAGAATAAGAGGAACTCCAGATTAAACACCGAATCTAAAAAATTAATTTTAAAAATTCCCCTGAAAAAAGGGAATTTTTAGATTTTATCCTTTAAAACTCAAAAATGATATTTTCAACCAGCTCTCTCAATGAGTGATATACCAGCTCTCAATAAATGATATATCACTCAGGAGCTTCACTATCCGGAATTGGTGTAAGCCCTGTTCCGTTTGATCCCCAATAGTACGTAACAGTATAATCATAGCCTGATTCCAATTGAGTATGTCCACTATTAGTTGCCTGGATTACACGGTACCATGAACATACCTCCTGAGGATATGATATTCGGATATATTCATCGACAATTCCAGTAGGAGTTGTAACTGTACGATTTTGCTCATTAAGAATATTCACTTTGAAAACTGGTTCTCTGGAATCTGCCTTTGTCCACACCACCAGGATATCTTTTCCAACTTTATTTATTATGTTAAGATTAACGCCATTGGTGTATACTGGCAAATAATCTTTAATTTCCTTACATTCCGGCCCTGCGGGTGCAGCAGAATTGCTTACTGACCCTGATATAAACTGCCCGAAAGCTCTGGGAGTATTTCCTGCAGGCACCGTGGCTATGACAATATTGCTAGCAGTGTCAATAACAGATACATTGTTGCTGCCACTGTTTACCACATATACCTTTTTTCCATCCGGCGTGACTGCAACTCCAGAAGGATCGCTCCCTACATTCACCGTAGCTGTAACAGTATTATTTGCCGTGTCAATCACAGAAAGATTATTGCTGACATTCGTCACGTATACCTTTTTTCCATCCGGGCTTACTGTAATTCCAATAGGTTTTGTTATGTTCACTCTGGCTGTTATATTGTTTGATGTCGTGTCAATAACAGAAACATTGTCACTGCCCCAGTTTGCCACATATACCTTTGTTCCATCCGGTGTGACTGCAACTCCGTAAGGAATCCCTCCGGCAGTCACCGTGGCTGTAACATTATTTGAAATCGTATCAATTACGGAAACCGTGTTATTTTCATTGCCAATATCTCCATTTGTCACATATACCTTTGTTCCATCCGGGTTGACTGCAACTCCATAAGGAATTCCTCCGGCAGTCACGCTGGCTGTAACATTGTTTGTAACTGTATCAATAACAGATACATTATTGCTTGCAGAGTTTACCACGTATATTTTTGTTCCATCCGGGCTAACTGCAATTCCTCTCGGATTTATTCCTGCATCTATCGTGTCCGTAACGCTGTTCGTGGCCGTATCGATTACAGAAATATTGTTACTGCCCATGTTCGCCACATATACCTTTTTTCCATCAGGTGCAACTGCAACTCCAAAAGGATCGCTCCCTACATCCACCACAGCTATAACAGTATTATTTACGGTATCAATTACCGAAACATTGTTACTGCCGCCGTTTGTAATATATGCAAACGGAGCCGAACTTGAAGAAGGAGTTTCTTTTATATCCATTGATATGGATTCCGGATTTGTTCTGATTTCTACCTGATCTATTTTGAATCCATAAGCGGTTTCATATCTGTTAGTCTCAAGTTTGACTTTGATTGTATTTCCTGTATACCACTCTGTCCAGAAATCTTCATTATTATAGTCTTTAAAAGTTACAAGCTTGTTTCCATCCCTATTTAAAAGGATTAACTTGTCATCAAAATCAAGCTCTAATTTCGTAAAATGAAGACGCATCTGAGTTGCTTCAGGCCTGCTTATCTCAGGCCAGATATAATTAAAATTATTTGCGTAAGAATGGTATGATTCAGGTAAATCACCAGACGGAGCCATATCATTTCTGGTTTCTACCTGATCTATTTTGAACCCATAAGCAGTACCATACCTATTAGTTTCAAGTTTGACTTTGATTGTATTTCCTGTATACCACTCTGTCCAGAAATCTTCATTACTGTAGTCTTTAAAAGTTACAAGCTTGTTTCCATCCTTATCTAAAAGGATTAGCTTGTCATCAAAATCAAGCTCTAATTTCGTAAAATGAAGACGCATCTGAGTTGCTTCAGGATGACTTATCTCAGGCCAGATATAATCAAAATTATTTGCATATTCATGGTCTGATTCGACCAAAATATTGGTCGAAGCTGTCGTAGTCGTAACAAAGCCTGTTAGTAAACACATTCCTGCTACTAACAAAATTATCATTTTAGTTATTTTAGACATTTAATCCCCCCTGAATTTCCCATTTTTTCCTAATTCTATCACCATGGATGTAATGTGCTTTTATTCTTCACATTAAATTCATGCCAGCGTTGATCATGAATTCTGGAAATTCCCTTGACTTTAACGGACTATCTACCAAAAACTACTGTTTTCAGTATCTGTTCGCCCACATAAAACTCTGAATTCAGACTCTGGTAAAGAGCTCCTGGTAAATCATGACATTTATAGATAAGAATAATAAAAATATTGACAGCATTAGAAAGCGAAAATATTAAAATTATATCTTCATCATATATAATAATCATTTGAGTATAAATCGTTATTCTGTATCTTAAAAAGATAAATGAATTATCATTTAATCAATATTGTCTAAATATATTTATTAATATAAAATTAAATCTTAAATTGACGTTGTTGCAGACACAATAAAATTGTAGACAATAATAAAAGTGAAGCTTTATAAAAGTGGTTTCAGGCTAAATATTTCTCTGAAAGAAACTAAAAAGGACGTCATTTCCCTTGATTCATCTATTCACAGAGTAAGCAAAAAAAGAATTTTTATTCAGTATAGTTATTTTATCATGAAATTAAGAGCTTGCAGGCTTCCTTAAATATTTCCATTATCAGAGTTGAGCCTTCCGAACAGCAGCCAGACCTTTCCAATCTTCCAGATCGAGATCAGGCCTTTCAGCCTTATATTTCGCATACAGTGCTATTCCCGCAGGGTCTTCAAGGATATCCACTTTTACTCCCTTTTCACGCAGCATCTGCTCAGTGCCCGAAGCATTCGTGACATCGCCGATTACAACGCGGTCAAACTGGCGCATATATATTAGTGTGGCGCAAACATCGCAGGGACTAAGAGTTGTAAAAATCGTGGCGTTGCTGAAATCCTGCCGTCCAGCATCTCGTATGGCTGAAGTTTCGCCGTGGTTGTAAGGGTCATTATCCTGCACAAGCGTATTGTGCCCTTTGCCGACAATCCGGTGTGTCTTGCTATCGATAATTACACCACCGATCGGGCAGCCTCCTTCATCATAGCTTTTTTGTGCAAGTAGAACTGCTATGCACATAATATCACGATCGCTCAGTTTAACGAAGAACCCATCTTCAACTATCCCAGGAAGGCTTTTCGTGGGCAAATAAGCGATGACATTGAGAGCTTCTTCCGTAACAGGCGTTTCCTTTGCAATAAAATGTTTCATAAGATCCCCCTTTCAAATCATGCTGCATTCTTTTCAGCAGTATTGAAATATTTAAAGCCGTTTAATTTAATATGGCTTCTCTTATTTAATTAAATTAACAGCTTTAAAGTAATTCCTGACAATCATTATTAATTTTTGTATTTAGAGCAAGAAATCCGGTATTTCATAACTGTAATTCTCATAGAAACCCTTTCTTTTACTCCTGGGGACTTTCACGCCGGAAGTTCATCTTAATGAAATTATATTATCTCAATGAAATTATAATTACATTAGGTTCAATATTAAATGGTTCAATATTACATATTACTGTAACTTTTTAATATACCTGTCAACAATTTAATTCGGGCAAGATTCTGGACGATGTTCATTGCCAGGGCACTCATCAGTTTCAGGAGAACAGAGGGAGGAGTAAGCAATGTTTAAACGTATTGACCATGTGGAGATTTTACCGGGTAATTTCGAAAAATCGGTGGCGTTCTATCAGAATGTACTGGAGTTTCGTCTGTTATCCCGGAAACCAGTGAATACCGGGCCGCTGAAGGAGATCGCCTATCTGCAGCTGGGCGATACCGTCATTGAATTAATGCATGTGAAAAACCTCACTCCCATGTCTTCATCCATGACTGTGGGCTGCCGCGCGATTGCCCTGGAAGTAGAATCAATGGAAGGAGCGATTAATTACCTTCGTGGTCACGGCGTCTACATTACCTGGGGGCCTGTGGATCTGGGCACATCAATTCGAGCCGAGATTAAAGATCCCGACGGCCTTGCTATAGAATTGCGGGAATGGAGGCATAAATCCTGGTGAATCCTGGTGAATCCTAGTGAAGAATCTATCATGTCATGCTCTACCAGGCACAATATTAAATTATTTTTATTTTATATAAATAATTGATGTGTGGAAAAGAAATAGGAAGAAGTAAATGTTAAAAAAGTAAATGTAAAGCTCAGTTCAAGCTCACTTAATCAAGTTCAGCTTAAATGAGAATAAAGTTATTCTGATTTATTCAGGTCATGGAAATTTGATAGACTTTTTTCTTTTTTCATTCTTTAAAATCACAATAATAAACAGGTTACCCGTTTCCTCCTGAACTACTCTATGATCAATAATGCTTTATAAAATTTCCAGTTTCTTCCCATAAACTTTAATTTACCGCTTTGCTTTTTTCCGTTTAAAAAACAGACCAATAACAGCTAAAACCACAACTATGAAAGCCCAAAAAATAATAACTAAAGGGTTAAGTGGTTTTTTTAGCAGATTCATTTTCTTTTTTATCATAAGCCAATTCCGCTAAATTTTAATCTTTGCTAAATTTAATCTTTATATTTGAATTTGTGAATATCATAGGGAACATAAAATTTCCCGCTGATTTCACATTCTGTTATTTCTTTTTCTCTTATTTCTTTTTCTCTTCATTAAGCTTTTTTGTTTTAATTCTTCCACACTTGCATTCTTTAAAGTGAGCAGGTATCTGGTGCTCGCAGGAAACATGAATAAATATCGTCTCCAGGCCTTCGGGAAAATCGATAAAAAGTTAGATCAGGCACATGTGAACTACCACCCAGCTAAAGACTGAGTGGCTTCCTGAGTCATCCTTTCTCCCATTGGAGGCAAGTCGTGCAGGCTCTAGCCCCTCGTTCCGAAGGTGAAATAGATATGAGCGTGAGGTTGTACTTGAGATGCTTATAGCTACCGTCTTTCCACGGCTTAATCCCGATCCCTTCAGGATGATTCTTGCCCTGTTATCCAACTCCCCGATGTTCAAACGTTACCTCGCTTGGTTTTCGCTTTGAAATTCGGCAACGTTCTTAGGAACTGTGAGGTTGTGGTGACAGCAAAATCTAATATTAAAAACGTTTTGAAGATACTTAATAACTTACAGAATCTATAACGGGTAACAGTTTGGAAGTTGACGCTTATATCTCACGAAGCTAAAGACTTCGAGGTTTTACGCTTCTTCCTATAAATCAGGCATATATAGAACATCACTATTTAAATAGTATCTATTTGAAACATGTCAAAAAAGTGAGGAATTACAGCCAGAACAGGAAAAGAGAAATAATGCCGGAGTAAATAAGTCTTTATCTGTATGCTATAATTATCTGTATGCTATAATTCTTATCAAATAGGGCAATTGATATCTTTCATATATTTAACATCTCTTTTTTCTTTCAAATGGGTGAATACTATGGATAGGAGACAATGTTTTGAAAAATACGACTGGTTAATTTCAAAAATTCAAAGCATACTTAAACATTATGAATGTCCCGAATCATGCAACGCGAGCTGCTGCAGACATCATATTATTGATTTTCGCAGAAAAGAATATGAGAAAATCTTAAAAAATGTAGATAAAGAAAGTGCCAATATTTTAAAATCGAATGCAGTAAAGTCAGAGCTGGAAGGATGTTATAAAGCAATCGTCGGGCAGTGCCCATTATTGACAAACTCGAAATGCCGAATATATAATAACAGGCCGGAAGCATGTAGAAATTTCCCGTTTGTAATTTTTCCGGACCCGGAAGCAGGATTTGGTTTAACATTGTTATTGTGCCCGATATCTGTTAACATAATTCAGGATTATGCGCAGTGGTATAAGTCCGTAAACTTAACAATGTATAACCAGCTAACTGCCGTGTACGAACAGTATAAAAACATAGGCGAAAATAATGATTTTTGTATTCAAATGAAAGAGCAGAATTTAGATTCGTTCATAGAGTTTCTTGAAAAGAAGTAATTGTTATAATTGTTATTCATTTTCTTTTTAAATTTCTTTTCAATTTACCGAGGTTTTGCATAAAATATACTCTCACTACGAGAAGTATACTGCTGGGATTATATATTGAAATTTACCTGTTATTTTTCTTTTTCCTGCTAAGTATACCAAGTATCATATCCAGACTTCCTGTACACGCCCACATCACAGCTATAGCTATATAGGGAGAATATCCACCGACAAAATATGCGATAATAAAACCAATTGCCGCGATATAACTCAACGAGGCAATTATGAACCATATGTTTTTGAATTCGATAAATCGCTTCTCGATGTCTGATGTTGATTCCACAGATGTCAATTAGTCTTAATTCAGTATAACCTTATTTAACCGGAAACTTAAATTTTCCTACGATTTACTAAGATGTGTTTTCGATGGAGTTTTCAAGCTCGTTGTGAATAAATTAAATCAATCTGAAACCAATCTGAAACTTCCCTCCACGCTCGCATGATCGCGAAAGGAGCAGATATCGGGCGGTTACTGACAAAAAAGAAAAAAAGCAGCTACGCTAATTATATATTTGTATGTTGGTACATATCAGGAGCAAGCCATAAAGTCCAATCTGATCGAATAAATTTTTATCGAGATCATTTAGATAATCTTATAAGAACTGTTTTATCATAACGATTTTGTTTATAAAGATAATAAGAAGGAACTTCTATGCTATATTTTTCAGATTTACAAATTCTTCTCCCTACTAATTGGAGAAAATTTGAATCTCTTTGCTGGGATTTATGGAGAGAAATTTGGGACGATCAAGATATTCAAAAGAATGGAATACAAGGTCAAGAACAAGATGGGGTGGATATATGCGGGAAATTAAACAAAGGTAATTTGTTGGGTGGCATACAATGCAAATGTAATGAACATAATCCTAATAAAAAGCTCACCGAAAAAGATGTGATAAAGGAAAATTCAAAAAGCAAAAAATTTTGAGCCTAAACTATCCAAATTTATAATTGCAACAACAGGACCGAAAGACGCAAAGATAGAAGAATTTGCAAGAAAAATCTCAAATGAGCATTCAAAAAATGACTTGTTCTCTGTTCAGGTATTAGGTTGGGACGATATTAAAGACCATTTAGAAAACTACCCAGATGTTCTAGATAAGTATTACTCACAAGGAAAAGATGAGAATCGATATAAAAGGGAAACCGCGGAAAAAATTATCGAAACAGTGATCAGGCCTTTGAGAGATTACGCAGAGGGAATAAAACCAAGTTTTAAAAACGGGGAATATATCAAAAATCTAGAAAACAGATCTTTAAAATTAGAACTCGAGCTTATTGGGAATGAACTTATTGAGATTTGTACAAAAAGTAATAAATTCCATTTAAAGGACGGTAATCTAGTTTTTATTTATAAAAGAGATGAGATATTTAATAAAACCATGCCGCAAATAATTGTATGTTTGGATAGCTACAAAGAATATTTTGTAGAACTGAAAAATACTATTGAAGGCATTAATACTCCAAATGTTCCAATTTCCTTTGAGATAGATATCGCTCTTTTGATCATAAATCCTTATAAAAAAAGAGATTTTGCAGAGGATGAATACAGAGAAGAATATCTATTCCAACTTTATGCAACCGTAATTACAGGTAAAAAGTTGTTTAATGGGCATGATTGGGCTACTAGTTTAAAAAAGGAAAAATCAAACGAAGTTTTGGATATAATCAAAAAAGACTATAGCAATGAAACATTTAAAAAAATAGAGTTTTTGAAGAATGAGATTATTATGAATATTGATGAATTAATTGACGAGCTTAATTATTGACGAGCTTAATTATTTAGATAAAGAGTTACAAAACGCATATTGTCTACAATTTACTAATTAAGCAGAGTTCCCTCTACTTTTCTCGAAATTTAATTTTGAAACAAGGTCCCTTTTTAATTTTTTTAATCCTTCTCTATCATTTCTGTATAAAATGTATCTGTGATGCCTTAGGTCAAAAGGTATATCATTACTATTTTGGGTAATTGGGAGTACAGTTTTTCCTAGGGCGTGTGCAACTCCTGCTTCGTAAAAAACATTAGAGTTCTTACCCGTAAAATCTACAATTACAATTGAGGATCGGAAAATTAGCTCAAAAATATCCTGAATTATCGCGCTATGGTGCCAAAAATCATCTGCTTTGTGACAAGACATACCAATTTCATAGCATGCTTCGTTTATGCATCCATATACGCTATCAAATTCTTTTGAAAAAGATATCATTACAGATACACAATTGGTTACATTCGATTTTTTAGGAACTTCAAAAACAGAAGGTGAAAATGTTATCTTTTTATGCAAACTTTTAGAAGCGGAAATAAAAGTTTCCTTGACTTCACATAAGATTATTTCTCCTGTATTTTCGTTCCTCTTAATGGCTAAATCATGGGGCTCTAATATGTGATTCACTTCATTAATAGCATATTTAAAAGCCCATTCCTTATACTCTTCAAGTTGAACTACTTCATTTAAAATTATGATTGCAGTTTTTTCAGAAACTTGGACTATAGTATTTGCGGGGTCAGTCTCAACAGTAATTAAAGGAGTTATTTTGCTTGTATCCTGAGATTCTTCGATTATTATCGGAACGATATCCCCTGTATAAATAGGCTTTTTGAAAATGTGCTTTTTTAATATCTCAATTTCGCGTTCTCCTAAATAGAGTTTAGTATCTTCTTTTATCATACCTTCTGGGAGAGCAAGGATAAGCTTTTTTGCTTCAGGGACTTCCACTTTTTTGATGGTTATCGACTCTCCGTCTGTAACACCTGCATTTTGCTGGATGAAGTGATCAATTCTCGCAGTTTCCTTATTTATATCCTTAAATTTCGTTCCCGCTACCACTGCTGTGGTTTTTTTCTTTCCCATTATCTCAACAATATCTCCTAGAGCGAGATCAGCATTGACTAAGATCTTTGGACTAAGCCCGATAAGTCCTCTTCCTACATCGGAAATGTATGCCTTTTCAACTTTTAACTGTACTTCTTTCATTGATAACCGTAGAAACAAAGTAAGATCTTACTTTTATCTTTTTCTAAAACTATTCAGGTTTTGTCTTCGAACTCATAAAAAGGGTTTTTTAATTTCTGTGAATTCTTCAGAACTATATAAGATCTAAATGGAAAAGACACCGTAAATCCCTGTTTAAGTTTTTACTTGACGATTCTTCTTTTTTTCTAGCACCCGCTCGATATCTGCTCACTTCATAAGCATACGGGCGTGGAGGGAAGTTTTAAGATAAATTAAAAAAGAAATTTGGAAACTAAAAGCTATAAGAAAAACAATAACGATCTTTGGTGCAAAAAATGTCATATTAAAAAGAAACAACGGTTTATCAATTTTTTATTGAGTATGCAGAAATATCACGAGGATTCACTTTATTCTCAGCTTGATTTCTCAAGCTTTAATTTAGCAACAATCGGCTGCATGTTAAGATACATAGGAGAGAAATCTTTTTTCTTATTTTTCTCTGCAAGCTTGAATCCATATTTTTCATAGAAGCCGATTGATTCTTTTTTCGAATCTACAAGAATGTATCTGCATCCTACGCTATCGCAAATTGATAACGCTTTACCTATCCCGGCAAATAACAGGTATGTGCCTACTACTCTTCTTTCAAATCTCGAGTCTACTGCCAATCTTGCAATTTTAATTCCCGGATATTTGCTGTACTTATAGCGCTTGAGTCCGTCTGATACATATATTTCCTTAGTTCCTATTGTATCTGTTGCTAAAGTAATATATCCTGCGAGTTCACCTTTCCAGGAGCATAGACTCGTTTTACTGATCAAATCTTCCTGATCGTTAAAAGCATCTTCTTTCAAAAAATCACTTAATTCAGGACTTGCACAACTAAAAGAAGAAAAGTCATTGCTTTCATTAAGAGGAAAGATAGTAAGTTCAGAATTTGGAATGATAGAAGACAAACTCAAAACCTATTTTTATCATATATCTCTTTAGCTTTTTTGAAAATCTCTACCATTTCATCGGTCACTACAGGATTCTTTTCATTTTTCATGAATTCTTTTGCATCCTCTCCTTCAAGGACAAGCCCGAACTCAATAGGTTTCGCCATAATAACTTCCTCTGTTTATGTGATTTAATAATCTGTTATTATACTTATATATCCCTATTGATAGATAACTCCTGTTCTGGCACCGTAAGGTGAAACAGCTGTACTGAAGTAACAGGTCTGCCAGCAACCGCACGCTATCTGCTCACTTAATGAGCATGCGGGAGTGGAGGGAAGTTTAAAATAGTTATTTAAAAAAGATTTGATAATTCCTTCCGAGTTAGTAAGGCGCTGCTAGATCTTTACACCTCTCTCCCATTTTTCACCGTTGAAATTATTACCGTTATATCCGTGTATGACAGTCTAAACAAATGTTTTTACAATAAAAATTTAATTTCAAGACCCTCTCTAAGCTGGTTTACGATAACAGTTTATTATTAATATACTCAGAGTTATGAATAAATACGGAAAAATAGATTCCAATATGGATACAGTACTTGCATTCATAATAATAAAAATAGTGTGGGTAAACCAGAAAGTATTACACCACGATTTGGCATAGACATTGTAAAACCATGAACTGTTATACATATTATACAGATTATAAAAAAATAGCGGGATAAATAAAGCAAAAAACAATTTTAAGTAACTCGATTTACTCATACAGTATCTTTCTTTTCTTGTCATCCTACAGTATAAATATAAAATAAATAATACAAATAATGCTACAATAACAATGTAAACAACCGGTATCCCATATAATGTTACAGTATGACTCATTGTTACAGCATGACTCGTAACTTCTATTTCTCCTGTACCGGAACCAATGATTGCACTTTCATTGTTCACGCTTCTTTATATGTTTTAAAAAGTTAAAAGATTTTTTGTTTCACCCAGCACTATCAGGCTTGATAAACTTTATTTTATCTCCGGTGGAGAAATGAGATTTAGAAATCCATAATCATCTGTCTCTAATCCCTCTCCCTCAGCTTTGAAACCCTTACACTTACAAGCATTATTTTTTGACTTCCAATAAACTCAGAAAATAGTTGCATGGCTGTTCTCTTAATTACGAAGATATCTGAAGTCCAGACTGGAATAGTCTTTGAGCGTGTATATTGGAAAAATCATCGTAACAAAATTCTGGTTGTTACAACTTTTACCTTTGTTCGATTCCTACCTCCTTTGAAAGCACTTAAGGAAATGAGACGTGTCTTAAAACCGTCAGGTGGTCTGATAGCTATCTAATACGTCCACAGCGGTAATCATCTATTGCCTGATTGGAGGACCTGACCAATCCTAGAACACGCTCTCTTATTGGATACAGTATAAATCGGAAAAACATAAAAATCATCAAAGATGCGAACAGTCAGACTAAATATCCAGTACCGCATTATAAGAGGTAATGGGGATTATGATTATGGCAGGTAATGAGAAAGAAATGAGGATTAAGATAATCAAAGACGGACCGTATCGGGTTACGGGTGGAGTGCCGCTTTTAGAACAGGTAATTGTTACAGACGACGATGACCACACCAGAGAGTTGATTGATATAAAGGAATATCCCCGGCGGGAAGCCTATATCTTATGCCGCTGCGGCTCATCCGGAAACAAGCCCTTCTGTGATGGGGCACACCGTAAGGTCGGTTTTAACGGTAGCGAAACAGCCAGCAGAAAGCCTTACCTGGAAAAGGCGGAAACTTTTGAAGGTCCTGATCTAAAACTCACTGATGTCTACGAGCTCTGCGATCATTCCCGTTTCTGCCAGCGTTCTGGAGGAATAAGGGATCTCATACAAAAATCAGACGACCCGGAAGCCCGACAAACCGCCATAGAAGAAGCCATGATCTGCCCGTCGGGGCGGCTGGTCCTGTGGGACAAAAAGACAGGCAAACCCTTTGAAAAAGGATTTGAGCCGTCTATTATACTGGTTCACGACAAACAAAAAGGTTGTGAAGGCCCTCTCTGGGTTCGAGGCGGTGTCCCCATTGAATCTGCAGACGGCAGCATGTACGAACCCCGGAACAGAGTAACCCTCTGTCGCTGCGGGAAATCAGAGAACAAGCCCTACTGTGACGGCAGCCACTGGATGAACAGCCAGCAGAAGCTCGAATTCAGAAAGAAGTGGGGTCTGGAATGAGTAAGTTAGTTGATTCATAGAAATTCTTGATAATGTTTTTCTGCAACACAATTTTTGCTTAGCAGGGGGGCTGTGAATAAAGTTATCGATTCTACTTTTTTTCTTTTTTCCATAGGTCGCCCGATATCTGCTGCTTCGCAGCATGCGGGCGTGGAGAATAATTAATAGAAAGTTTGAATATCTAACATTAAAGCTGTGTCACTTTTCGAATAGACTCTAATTGTGATAGCCAAATGGCTGAATTATAGAAATGGCATCATCTAGGGGATGAGAACATATCTCATCCCAGTATTCAGCTAGACAACGCCGAATAATTTTCATAACAAAAAAAGAAAAGTTTAGGCGTAAGAATCCCTTAACGCCTTATAAATTCCGAAATTCCTGCGCTCCTCGCGTGTCTTCCGGTTCTTGTCAATTTTTTCCTTTGCGAGCTTCGTTAAGAACTCAAGGCCGGGCTTGAATCCTTGATGCGCTTCATCTCGAAAAGGTCTAAGAGATTCTGTGTAATCTACAGAGTTAATCTTCTGAGCGGCTTCAAAGATAATTAAAGATTAATGAAATTTATCCCATATTTATGAAAACTACAAATCTCCAGTAATTCATCAGGCAAGCTATGAGTATTTAAATAAAGATTCATAAATTAATATTCATAATAATTATCTTATAAGTTTTTACCCGGAACTCATATTCAGTGATTCAGGTTATAATAGTTAGAAGCGTCGCACAATGGGGAAGGTGCCAGGCGCTGAACCATAACCGGTTAAATTCTGCGGGTCCGAATCATTATGAGTTTATCAGGGGCTATGGGCGGAATATGTTTCGGAGAATCTAATGAAAAGAACCGTCCGTGGGCTGAAACTACTGTATAAAATTGGGATTGGGTTATGAGGAATTTGCATGCCGGAAACTTCTGACCGAGAGGGAATCCGCGAAGCGTGGGACATATACAAGAAGCACACCCTGTCTACCAGCATTATCAATGAGATGGTTATACGGGACAATGAGCTGACGTTCATAACGCAGGAGCATGGTGAGATACCTGTTACAGAAAATTATGGGTATGGTCTCTATTACCACGATTGCAGGTATTTGAGCGGTTTTCTCATCCGACTCATGAATACGCCTCCAACGCGGGTCCTGTCCAGTGATGAGAAGGGGTTTAGATCGACTCTCATGGTTACCAACCCCGAAATGAAGGATTGCACTGGCACCACAGTCCCTAAAGAAACGCTCCTCGGCACCATCGCCACAGTCATACCAGGCTGCGTCCGGCAAAGCCATACCATCCGAAACTTCAACACGTTCCCGGTGTCCTTAAACCTGACTTTTGAGTTTGATGCAGATTTTGCTGATATGTTTACCATCAGGGGAATATACCCGCCAACTGCTGCGAAAGTGCTACCAGTACGGTACGATGGTAAAAGTCTTTACTTCTCCTACGAAGGAGAGGATAAGCTTTGTCGCAACACGATTATAACATTTGAGCCATCTCCCACGAGGGTAGAAGAGAAAGCATGCACCTTCGAGCTGAAGATAGCCCCCCATGAGTTACAGACAGTAAACTTGGAGGTTTCTGTCGAGGAGTTCAGGCCCGGGCAGGAACCGGAGCGACCAGTGAAAAATCCCGACCAACGAATGAACCAGATCATGAGATCCTACGTCGCAACCCTTGAATGCTGCGACTACATACCAACCAGCAACAACATTTTCAATAGCATCCTATCTCGTTCACTGGCTGACCTGAAGATGATGCGTATGAGCCTTAAAGGACATGCGTTCCACTCGGCAGGGGTACCGTGGTACGACGCACTATTCGGGCGGGACAGCATCATTTCGGCACTCCAGATATTGTCTCTCGAGGCTGGGTTGGCAAAAAGCACACTGCTCGTGAACGCAAAATACCAGAGCAACATACTGGGTGACTGGAGGGACCAGGAACCCGGTAAAATGCTTCACGAACTGAGGTTGGGCGAGCTGGCTAATCTGAACCTGATCCCACAGACACCGTATTACGGCACTGTCGACGCTACTCCTCTGTTCCTGATCCTCCTGACCGAATACGTGAACTGGACCGGGGATATCGAACTGGTCAAGCAGCTGGAAGGCAATGTAGACCAGGCACTGAAATGGATCGATATCTACGCCAACACGGAAGGAAATGGATTTACCTATTATGCAGTGAAATCCCCGCTGGGCATTTACAACCATGGCTGGAAGGACTCACCCGACTCGATTAGCCGTTCAGATGGAACCCTGGCAAAACAACCGATCGCTGTTGCCGAAGTTCAGGGATACGTGTACATGGCAAAAAGAGGGCTTGCACCGCTGCTCAGGCAGCTGGGCCGGAAAAGTGATGCGTCCAGGCTGGAAAAGGAGGCAGGAGAACTGAAAGAGAGATTCAACCGGCATTTCTGGATGAAAGACAGGAAATTTTTCGCCCAGGCACTGGATGCGGAAGGAGTATGTGACGTGATATCGTCTAACCCGGCGCAGTGCCTGTGGACAGGAATCATCGATCAAAAATACGTAAAATACCTGGTCGACAGAATCTTCAGAAACGACATGTTCACAGAATGGGGCATTCGAACGCTGTCCTCAAAAGAACGCCGGTACAACCCACTGGGGTATCACAACGGCACTGTCTGGCCGCATGACAATTCAATCATTACCATGGGCTTGAGAAAACATGGGTTCATCAATGAGATGTCCTTATTGTTCACGGGCATGTACGAGGCTTCCAGGGCTTTCGAGGGTTACCGTCTTCCGGAGTGCTTCGCCGGGCTTTCGCGCTCGGAATACGGCATCCCCGTGAAATACCCGGTAGCCTGTAGCCCGCAGGCGTGGGCTTCTGGAACCATACCGTTTATGCTCACAGCCTGCCTGGGCATAGCTCCAGACGCCCTGAATAATCGGCTGATCATCAATAAACCCCATCTGCCTTCGTGGCTTGACAATGTGCAGTTCAACAACGTGAAAGTCGGAAACACACTGACCGATCTGAATTTCAGGCGGGTGGAAGAGGATACGCTGGTCAACGTATCCAAGAAGAGCGGGGACGTCAATGTGCTCATCGAGTATTAAAGATCCCAGAAAATAAATGGAAAAAATTGAAGGAAACAGAACTAAAAATGGAATCAGGAGAACATATGGCAAAAGTATCAAGCAAAAGTATCAATCTACATCATAAGCACCTGCCCGGTATGCCGGAAAACAAAAGAATTTTTTCGGGGCAGAGGCATACCATTCGATTTTGTAGATTTTGATCTCGCCAGCGAGAGAGAGCAGGACAGGATAGCTGCCGAGATGGTGAATGGCACCTGCGATACAGGCTTCCCGTTCATCAGGATCGGCGATGCTGTGGTCATCGGGTTCAGTCCAGAGAGGTTTGAACAGCTTTTGAAATCGGAGAATCTCGAACAGGCGGCCAGCCAGGCTTAACGAGATGGTAATTATTGCAGGAGACAATGGCCTTTTTACAGGTTCATTGAGAATTGTCGTTTTATCCCTTCTACAAAAGCATGATAGGGGCACAGGCAATTTCAAGCTTGTTTCCTTCGGGACAGTCGCCTCGCAAATATAAAAAGCCCGCTTCTCATATTCCGCAGAATGCAAAAAGGTGAGTCCATCCCCGTATTCTCTGCAGATAACCCGAATAATTTCAACAATAAAAAAGAAAAGTTAGGCGTAAGGATCCCTTAACGCCTTATTAATTCCGAAATTCCTGCGCTCCTCGAGTGTCTTCCGGTTCTTGTCAATCTTTTCCTTTGCGAGCTTCGTTAGGAGCTCAAGGCCGGGCTTGACATCCTCGATGGGCTTTGTCTCGAACATGCCGTCTGCGACCGCCTTCGACCAGACTTCATTACCTTTTTTGGTGCGAATAAAGACCGTGGACCATCCGTCCGGGCTTCCGACCGAACCGGTTGAGATGTCGGCAAGGCTGGAGACATAATCGAGGCAGACGTGGCAGCCGGGCTGCTCGTACTTGTGGGTCGCCTTGAGGGGGACAGTGGAAACGTTCCCACGCTCGGTGTGGACCCAGAATTTGCCTTTTGTAATCTCCATTTTCTTTACGGAGCCGAGGCTCTGAGCCGCATGGTCCTCTACAATGGTCTGCAAGGACTTGTAAGGGAAATTTTCCATACAGAAAAGCCCTACAGTGAGTGCGACCTTACCTGGGACGTCCCGCATGTTTATGGGATAGAGCTGAGCTTTCCTGACAGCCTGCATCTGGCAGCAGACGCCTGTAACTCCTACTTTGTCGAGGCCGAAAGAGCGGGTCGCTTCTTTGAGCCAGGCGATCTGGGGGCTGATGCTGTACTTTGTTCCCCGTGCCTTGAGGATATCTTCGCGGCTCATTGCAACAATCGGTCTGGGCTCCCAGGGACGGTCACCCTCACCTGCTACAATTGTCCCGTCGATAATTCCTTCCTCGAGGGCATAAACCATAAGTGCAGTGGCAATACCGCCGTCCTGCGCTTTCTTGAGAATCTCTTTGTCCGTGCTCCGTGCCGAGACGCAGGTGATGTATTTGCCGAGATATGGATCTGCAGTCATCTCTCTCACCTCACTTAAGAGCCTCAGCGATTATCTCGCTGATGTCCTCGAATTCATCAATCACTTCGAAATTGAAGAACGACCTCGGGCAGGCACCATAACAGGAGCCGCACTTGATACAGAGGTCACGTTCACCCTGCGGTTTCCCGAACTCGTGGGTTATCGCCCGCACCGGACAGGCTGCAGCACAGGTCCCACATCCCATGCAGAGGCCCTGGTTGATCACTTCGGTCATAAGGTCGCAGAAGCATCCACTTGTACCGCGTTTCGCAAGGTCCATGAGGGGCTTCAGGTACCTGCCAGCAAGAGCCTTCTGGTCCTCATCGCCTTCGAGGAGCATGTATGCCATTACAGCAACGTTCCTTATGAGCTCCGGACTCGGGGGACATCCCGGGATGTAGACATCCACGTCTATGAGGTCCCCTATAGGGAGGAAAGACTCGTGCTGGGGCTGGTTATGCTGCCCACCGCGGCTGAACCTTGTTATGTTCCCATAGCATGCGCAGGAACCGAGGGCTACCACAATCTTTGCTTTCTCTCGCGTTTCCCTGATCTCTTCCACAGATTCATGGTCCTGAATGCAGACCGATCCCTCGACGAGCGCCACGTCCATCTCAGGAACATGCCGGACGTCTGCAAGCGTGAGGCTGTAGACGAGGTCGGCGTAGTTGTCCAGTATCTTGATGAATCCCAAGTTGTTATCGGCAGTGGACACGAGGCAGCCTGTACAGCCGCTCAAGTGCACATGCCCGAGCTTGATCTTGTTTGCCACTGGTTTTGCCTCCATTGTAGCTTCCATCTTCTTCTCCGTCGCAACCTGGGTGGGCTTGCCTTCCCCGCCAACGGTCTTCTTGATGGAGTTAAGCATTTCCATAGTTCATCCTGATTTCCTTTATTATCTCGGATACAGCTCCGGGAATGGCTCTCTGTACCTCATCTGTAATCCCGATGTCCATCTCGGGGGCAGAAACGTATTTTTTCTGGCACACAAGGACCCGGATAAGGATATCGTCCTTAATGCACTGGAGAGGCTCGGTCAGGTCCCAGGAGTGTGCATCCAGATAACTGCCTTCCGGGAGTTCGTCAACAGTAAGCCACCTGAGCTCACCTGGTTCTCCCCCGAAGTCCGCTATGTCAACGATGATAAGGGCTTTTGTGGACTCGGGGTTAAGGAGAGTAAAGACGAAATGCGGCCCACCGAGTCCGGCATCAACAACCGTGACATTCTTCGGGAGCTCCATGCCCTTGAGCCTCTCCACTACTGCAGGTCCAAACCCGTCGTCCGCATAAAGAGGATTGCCACAGCCTGCCACCACGATCTCGGAGTACAGCTTATCCATTTCCTTCACTGGATGATCCTCTGAGCTACTATCCTGTTCTTCTCGTCTACCACAATCATGTGGGTTGCACATGATACACACGGGTCATAGGCACGGACAACCATCTCTGCGATCTGCCAGGGAGCACCCTTAAGACCGCGGCTGCAGGTTGGGAAATTCCATGTGGTAGGTACAAGCATTTCATACCAGAGCACACGCCCGTCCTTCACCTTTGCAAGGTGGATATCAGTCCCACGTGGAGCTTCGTTAGCTGCCCAGCCCATAGACCCGTCTCCCTGGGGGATGTGGTCGGCAATAACCTTACCCGAGGTGTCCAGGTCATCAAGGCACTTAAGGATGGTATAGAGGCAGTCCGGGTATTCCATCTGCCTGGCGATGTGCTGGGCGAAGGTGCCCTTCTCGTTAAAGTTCTTGAAGGTAGCTAGCCTTGCCCTCGGACCGACCTCAACCGGCTGACCGTCGTAAGTCGGAACACTGTTGCACGCCTCCATCTGGGGGTTTGCTCTGGTTCCGGCTTTTGTTGTGCCGCCTATCGGATAGTTCGGGTCCTCGAGATCGATTGTCACCTCACCCATATACCATTCCCATGGCCGGGTCTCTTTCCACCTAGTGACATCCCATGTGGGGTTTTCATCAAGGCTGGATGAGCCGTACATAGGAGACGTGGCCATGACACCCTGGTTATGATACCCGAGCGTTTTTGGAATCGGGATATTCTGGCCTCCCACAGTAACGTATTCACGGTTCTGCATGTCCCTGATAACATCGAGCATAAATTCCATCTGCTCGTGGACAAGAACAAGGCCTTCTTTTGCCAGGTCAGCTATTTTCTGCTTTGCCCGCGGACTCACATTCTGGTACATCCCTCCGATTCTGGGGTTGGAGGGGTGGATTGCCTCGCCGCCTGCGATAGCTGCAATGGTCTGTGCGATTTCACGGATGCGGAAGATTCTTGTCGCAACGCTCCTGAAAGGCTCCTCTTTCGAGAACGGGTTGATCTTCGTCTCCGTCCCGGGGATATAAAAGTCAGGGAGTATCAGGATGTTGTGCAGGGCGATGCTGTGCAGGCGGTTTGCGGCATGAAGAATTACCCTCAGAAGTTTTGCATCCTTGGGGATCTCGCAGCCGATAGACGCCTCCATTGCCTCGATGCTCGCCAGACAGTGGGCGACGGGACAGATTCCGCAGACCCGAGAGGCAATCTTCGGGACCTGTTCCATCGTCTTGCCTATGGCGAGCTTCTCAACACCCCTGACAGGGGTGATAGAGAGCCAGTCTCCTCGCTCGACTATACCCTGATCGTTCACCTTCAGGGTAAGCTTGGAGTGCCCTTCATGTCTCGTGGTTGGAGAGATCTCTACAACTTTCGTCAATGGTATTGCCTCGTTTTCGATTAGATGTTCTCGTATCTTCTCCTTTCAGAGAGTCACGATTATAGCGATATAGTATTAAATTCAGGAAATTCGGGTTCAGGTCAGGACCTTCATCTGATAAAGCACTCCATGTGGAATGCATCCCTTCCTTACTATTTCAGTCTCCGTCAAATTACGGAATTTCCGGTAAGGATGTAGGCCTGATATATTAAAAATATACCAGAAACATGAAGCAAGAATGAGAATTGAAGTTAATCGTCATCCATTGCCTTAAATGTCTCTTCAATAAAATCACTTCAAAAAAATATCTGTTCATATATAAAATCTTCTATATTTAGCCTGGTTATGAAAATTTATGAGAACATGGGAGATATTAAGCCCTGCTCACATAAATATTTATATAAAAAACAGAAAATAATTTCTGAATATAAAGAAAATAATTTCTGAATAAGGGTCGGTTCAGCACAGGACTACAAACATGTCTACTTAAGGATATAGACTGCCAGCTCAACTTCTCAATACTGTTTTATCGAAAATGATTTAGAAAACTTTAAACCTCATAAAAAACCATATTTAAATAACGTCACAGGCACTGTCCTTGAAAAATGAGAATTGAAAGATGACCTGAGCTGAATTCAGAAATGCATCTGCATTTTACTGGGGCTGAATTCAGGAAGATATGTCTGCATTTTAACTGATATATGGTCATTGTTGTGGCTATTTTAAATAGATCGTCCAATCTGACGAACTGAATTATCTACGTATTGTGCAGGGGATTAGAATCATGCAGGACGCAAAACTGATCAAGGTAATTGCAGAGTATCTCGCTAAATGCGCGGAAATACATTCAAGAGGCGAACCAATACCACCTGAGAGCCTGGAAGGTTTTACGATTGATATTGTAAGCTGCCTGGACGTGGTTGATATAGGTGATATCGGCAAGGAATTGGTCCCACTGAAGAGAGCACGTACAATTATCAAACTTGCAAGGCGTGAATTTGAATGGCAGCTGGACAATATGGAGCATCCGGAAGACTGGGAAACCTGCTTGCGGAATGCAGCTTCCGGAAATGTATAAGGCTTTTGAGAAATTGCCTAAACTACCTTAAAGTAAATCAAACTGACAGTGCTACGAATTTAATGTAAGTTCGAATCAATTTTATATATAGAACCGAGTTGGTTCTCAGGGTCTGATTTACTCTGTAAGTTACTTGAGGTTTGCTGATTTTGATATAGCATCATGTTATATAATAATTCATAATCTTCAGCAACTTTATCCCAGGTTCTGATCTTATTGCTTAATGGACCTACCTTTAATTTATTTTCGTAAATATCCAGAATTAACTGGGCTAATTTTCTAGAATCAGAAGGGCAATCAATTCCATAACACCCAATTTCATTGGTGAATTCATTTAATGCAGTACTATTTGATACAATACAGGGAGTTCCCTGGGATAATGCTTCAGCCACAACAATACCATATGCTTCTGATTCCGATAAAAGTAAAAAAATATCCGAACCTTTTATTTCTTGAATCAGCTCATCTCTTGGAAGGAACGGCTTAAAAATGACATTCTCTGTTAATTTCAATCTATTAGCCATCTTCAGTAACGTTTTTTTCTCAGGTCCTTCTCCAATAATGGTAAGTAAAACTTTTTCAACTCCATAATCATAAATCAAACTATTTAAGCCACTCAAAAGGTAATCAACATTTTTTCTCTTTATAAGGTAGCCTGAGTAAACCAGTCTAATGTTATGAGTCACATTGCAAGGTTTTATTAAATCAATACTATCTACACCATGTGGTATTATTGAAATTTTGTCTGGGCTGACATCAAACATATGAGCAATATTATTAGCTTCAAAATTAGAACACGATGTAATATGAGTTACAGATTTGAAAATGCGAACTCCGATCTGAGTATATATATTCCACAGGTAATTTCCCGCTAAGGTGCTCTTTGCAACGTCTAAATGTGGAGAAAATATGATAGGTAGCCTGTCATTTAAATATTTTATAATGAGTATACACTGGAAAGAAAGTAAACTGTGAACTCCATGTATATGAACAACATCAGGAGCTATTCTATCCTGGTAATTTTTTAAATATGAATGGAGTTCGGGATTAATACCCATTAAATAATTTTTGCAGATGGATGGAATTCTAATTATTTTAAAGTTCTCATAAATCTCTTCATTATCAAGGTTTAATGGATTTGATTGTACAACAATGATTTCATGGCCCATTTTTGACATATTCCTTGCAATCTCTCGGACTGTTTTATTTATACCTCCAGGAGCTGTTGTTTCCATATAATTTATCATAAGAACCTTCATTGATTCTCAGCTCCTATTTTCTCTTGAAATAACTCATCCTTTTTTTTTGAAAACTTGTCCTGCTCTTTTAGAAATTCACAATGCTCTTTTAAGAATAAGTCGTCATACTTTTCAGCAATTGAATTCCAGGAATAGAAACTAGTTACCCTTTCAAAAACGCCTTCTTTCAAATTTTCGTATTTTGCAGAGTCTTTTTCGATTGATGCAATTATATCTAGTATTTCTTCCGGGCTATTATAGTAAAAAACATTATCAAGGCAAACCTCTCTATTATATTTATTATTGTGAGCTATTATAATATTTTTCATAATCATTGCTTCCAGAAGTGAGGGATTAGTCCCTCCTGCTGAATGACCATGAAAGTAAGCAAAACAATTTTGTCTAAGCATATTTAGCAAATCTTTTTTGTAAATTCCACCAGTAAATATAATTCGGTCATGTCCTTTATGTCTATCAATTATGTTTTTTACAAACGATTCATATTTTTTACTTAAGAAATTCCCCGTAATATAGTGACCCTTCTATATAATGCAACATTTATATAATTGAAGTAATTATATTATTTTAATTATGAGTTTGGAAATGTTTACTACTTCTGATGTTGCCACAGCTATCTGTAGTTCCTGTGACAAGAATGAGAAGTTAAAACTTCAAGCGTTGCTGTTAGTTAAAAATGGTTTGAGTCCAGCTAAAGTTGCAGAAGATTTCTCAGTTCATCGTTCAACAGTTCATCGTTGGATGAAAAGAGCTGAAGAAGAAGGTTTGTCCAGCCTTAAATGTAGACCTGGTCGAGGAGTAAAGTCTTTTTTAACTGAAGAGCAACTTTCTGTGTTAAAGAAAGCATTATCAGAGCCAATACCAACAGATGATGGCTTTTCTCGTGGTTGGCAAACTAAGGATGCAATTCAATTTGTCAGAGAGAAATTTGGAATATCTTATTCCAAATCAAGAATGAGACAAATTATTAAAAATTTAGGATTTAGTAGAATTACATGTAGACCTCAATCAAAAAGACGAAATCAGGCATTAACAAACGAATTTATTGCTGAAATCAAAAAAAAGACTCTTAAATCCTGACTATTTATTTGTCACTCAGGATGAGAGTAGTTTTTATTTAGACTCAAACAGATCAAAATGTTGGGCAAAAAAAGGCTCTAAGCCTATTAAATTTATAAGTGGTTCAAAAACAAAGATCAATATTGGAGGATTCTACACTGAAAACAGAGACTTTTATTGGTATGATTTAGGGATTAAAAAGAATACAGACTCTTTCTTAAAATCATTAATAAAGCTTAAAAAAGACATAGGAAGAAAAATATTTCTTCTACTGGACAGAGCAACATGGCATAAATCGAAAAAAGCAAGAGAATTCTTTCAAAATAACAAATATTGGTTGCAAATATTACTTTTCCCTCCAGCTACTCCAGATAGGAACCCAACGGAATATTGTTGGAAAACGACAAGAGAAGAGTTAACGTCAATAAAATCATTCAAGAATCTTAAAGTATTAAAGGAAGAACTAGATGAGTTTTGGGAGAAGCATGTATTCACGCACAAGATGTCGCATTATTTAAAATGGTGACTATAAAAGGCAGCTTAATATAAAATCTATTTATATTGTTTGGTAAAAAAGTAGGTAAAAAACTGGTGTGATTGGATTGACGAAATCAGGAAAGAAGTCAGGGAATAGTTTATTACGCTGGATTTTTGGCATAATATTTGTTATTATAGTTATCTTTGGAGTAAATGCCGGACTGAAAGACGATCAGGCGGCTGAAGAGCCCCTGCAGGGCGCACAGCAAGCAGGAGAGGAAAATCTGGCAGATACTCAGGTTCACGCTGAAGAAACAGAATCAAATCAGGACAGCGGACTTGAAGAAAACAATCTGACAGATAATGGTCCCGTTACCAGGGAAAACCCGGGAATAGGGAATCTGACAGTTCATTTTCTTGACGTCGGTCAGGGAGATTCCATCCTTCTGGAATACAATGGAAAGACTATGCTTGTAGATGCAGGAGAAAGGGATAAAGGAAGAGTTGTTACGGCATACCTTCAGGATCAGGGCATCTCCGGCATTGATTATGTTGTTGCAACTCATCCCCATTCTGACCATATAGGAGGCATGAATGAAGTACTTAACAGTTTCCAGGTTAAGCATTTTGTTGACAGCGGCTTTCCACATACCTCAAAAACTTACGAGAACATGCTGACCACCATTGATGAAAAGGATATTCCCTTTGAAGTAGCAGAGGAAGGTAAAGAGATCGAGTTTGACCCTGCCGTGGATGTTGAAATATTTAACCCTGGGCCGGAATACTCCGATGACCTGAATGAAAACTCAATTGTGCTCAAAGTAAGCTACGGAGAAACTTCATTCCTGCTTATGGGAGACGCAGGGCTTGAAACCGAAGAGAAACTCATGGGTGCAGGCTACGACCTTGATTCTGATATTCTTAAAGTAGGACACCATGCCAGCCGGTCAGGGAGCGGAAAAGCCTTTATTTCTTCCGTAAGCCCGGAAATCAGCATAATCGAAGTAGGGGCAGGCAATGATTACGGACACCCCCATGAAGAAGTCCTTGAAAGGCTGCAGAAAGCTTCCAGGGTCTACAGGACAGACCTTGACGGCACAATTGCAGTTACAACAGACGGGCCAACCTGTACAGTAATTACTCAGAAAACCGGGTCTGGAGAAGTGGTCACAGGAACAGGAACTTCAGAAAATGGGGCTGACAGCCCTTCAATTCCGATAATAACCAGAGAAACAGAATCAGAAGAAGTTAAGTCCGAAGAGGCTGGTGAGCCCGGAACAGGGACAATCTCCAGCTCTGCAGACCATGCAGTCTATGTCAATAACCTGAACCTGAAGGACGAATGGGTAGAGATTAAAAATAGAGGTTCTTCACCTGTTTTATTGGAAGGATGGAAAATCGAAGATGAAGGTAGTAAACACACCTATACTTTTTCTTCTTATACTTTTTCTTCTTATACACTGGACTCTCAGGCTACTGTAACTCTGTATACAGGAATGGGCACGGATACATCGAGCGAATTATACTGGGGGTCGGAAAGTCCTGTCTGGAACAATGACGGAGATACAGCATATCTTTATGACAACATCGGGAATTTGATAGCTGAACTGGAGAGATGATAATGGAAACTTTCAAGGTTACTCTCGACAGAATAGAGGGCTGCACCGCAGTATTGCTTTTAAGGGGTGACGAATCAATAAAAATTGACGTCCCTCTTTTTCTACTGCCCCAGGAAAGCAAAGAAGGGGATATTCTGAACATCAGCATTGAGAGAGACGTTCAGGAAACGGAAGCAGCTAAAGAAAGAGTATCAGCTTTACTTGAAAAGCTCAAAAACAAAAATAAGGGGGCTGAATAATACTATCTCTCTTCCTCCGAATGAAAAAGAGTTCTCAAAAGTATGGCCATCACAGCTTACACGGGTACGACTTCCCAGTAGTTTTACGAGCTTCTTAGTAGTCTTTCCGCTATCTTTGAAGTTATGGGCTATATGGGCTATCGAAATGCAACTTAAGTTTTTTGGCTAAAGCCAGCCGGCAGCTATTCTCCATCAGGAGTTATGCGAAGAAACGATTCCTTATTCATCGTCTTCATCAGGGTACTGCGGAGGACTTTTTCTCACTTTCTTTGTGATCTTCGGATATTTTCCTTTTCCCGAATAATCCTCAATTGCTGTGACGTCTATCTGATGCAGCCAGTCATCCCCGAAATCGAAGCGGTAACCAAAAGCCCGTCCCGCTTCCAGGCCCAGGGAATCAATAGTTGTGGTGCGGACGTCTCCTGCCATTTCCTCATCCTGGCCCCGGAACTCCACTTCCGCTGGCAGAGAGTAGACGGCAGACCTGTCATCCGGCCCCACACCAAATAAAAATTCATACAGGTGCTCATCGAAGCGGTCGAAAGCCTTGAAGATGGCTTCGTGGAGATTTTCTAAAGTCTGCTCCCCCCGGATCTGGACGGTGCGGGAAATAATCGTCCCTTCAAACTCGGCACACATAGGCCCTCCCATCAGGTAGACGACCATAGTGTATAGTTTGGAAGGAGTTTTGCCTCTGGCATCCTCCTCCGAGACCTTATTATTCTTTTTTCCTGGAGGCATATTCATTAAAATTGGCGGCGCACCAGATATGTTTTACTGAGAAACCGATTTTCCTTGCGGTTAATTTTACATCTGTCCTTCCATCAGATCATGCGACAACCGGTGCGTAAAGGTATTCTTGAAATCCAACAAATAGTTCTTTTGTTTTGGTAATCCCGCCCAATACTGCCGTAGCATCGCTTATTGAATGGTATTTGAGTTCAAGAAGTCCGGGCAATTTATCCTGGCTGAGTTCTCCTACACCTGTTTCTATATATTTTGAGAGGACAAAATCCAGAAACTCTTTTTGCTTCTCATTTAACCCTTCAAAAATTCTGGACTGAGCCCTGTTTACACGGGTTTCCCTTGTGACTGGTTGCAGGGCAAAAGCAACATATTCCAGTACATCAAACAAATCGCTTTTTTCAGCATCTATAAGCTTTTGTAGTGTTGTGAGCTCATCCATACCGTACCCTGCTCCGGTAAGTTTTTTAAGGAATGCGCTGCGTGTCATTGGATTAGACCAGATTGTACGAAGCTCATTTTCATCCTTAAAGAATTCTGGCAAAATACCGAACAGGTTTTGTAAAAATTCCTGTGCTGAAATAGGTTTGCCGTCTGCACTCCAGAAAGAGGTGGAAATCATGTGCTGGATCTCACGCTCTTTGCCATCACGCAGCTTTATCTTAAGCATTTTCTTTGCCTTTTTATCATCCTCTTCCGACGAAACATATGGTTCTTTCGGATCTTTTACTTTTGTCGGCAGCTCAGGTTTTGGCTTAGGTTCCATCGGCTCACCGTCCCATTCCGGATCGGCAAAATGATGGTGAGCTTTTACAAAATCATAAATGGTGAAATATTCTTTTCCATCGAACAGACGTGTGCCACGCCCAATTATCTGTTTAAACTCAATCATGGAGTTTATCGGCCGCATGAGAATTATATTTCGGATGTTTCGGGCGTCAACACCAGTAGAAAGCTTTTGTGAGGTTGTGAGAATAGTTGGAATAGTATTTTCGTTATCCCGAAATTTACGCAGATACTCTTCTCCAAGAGAACCGTCATTAGCAGTAACACGGACACAGTAATTAGGCTCAGTGCTATCCTTATATTGATTGACCAGATCCCTGACTATCGCTGCGTGAGTTTGAGTGGCGCAGAAAACAATACCTTTTTCCTTCTGATCAATTTCAGAAAGAAATATCTTCACTCTATATGACTCATGTTCTTTAATTTCGATGATTCGATTGAAATCTGGCTCCGTATAGAGTTTCCCCGCTTCGACTTCACCTTCAATGACCAGGTCATCCGGAGTGTAAACATACTCATCGAATGTGCTTTCGATCTGCTTTACTTTAAAAGGCGTGAGAAAACCATCGTTAATACCTTCTTTTAGTGAGTAGATGTATACCGGCTCACCGAAATATTTGTATGTATCTACGTTGTCATCGCGTTTGGGCGTTGCAGTTAAACCAAGCTGGACTGCAGGAGAGAAGTATTCCATAATGCTTCGCCAGTTGCTTTCATCATTTGCGCCTCCTCGATGACATTCATCAATGATAATAAAATCAAAGTAATCTGCAGGGTATTCCCCAAAATAAGGCGTATTTTCCGGTCCGCTCATGAAGGTCTGGAAAATAGTGAAGAAAATGCTGCCATTAGTCGGCACACTCCCTTTTTTACTGATCTCTTTAGGAGTGATTCGGACAAGCGCGTCTTCCGGAAAGGCTGAAAAATCGTTAAAAGCCTGATCTGCCAGTATGTTTCTGTCTGCTAAGAACAGAATCCTTGGCCTGCGCCTGCCATCACGATTCAGGTTCCATCGAGTTTGAAAAAGTTTCCATGCTATCTGAAAAGCGATGAAGGTCTTGCCTGTACCGGTTGCCAGGGTAAGAAGAATACGCTGTTTTTCCCCGGCAATGGCAGCCATTGTGTTGTTGACTGCAATTTCCTGATAATAGCGGACGTTTTTTGTGCCGCCCAAATTTTCAAACGGGACACGAGAAAAGGTGTCCCTCCAGTGACTTTGAGTGGCAAACGTCTTATTCCACAATTCATCAGGCGTTGGAAACCTATCAACTAATCCTTCTGCACCTGTTTTCATGCAGATCTGATAAATTTCTTTGCCATTGGAAGAAAAGGTGGTTTCAATGTACATTTTTTCGGCATAGTTTTTAGCCTGTGCAACACCTTCGCCTACTTCAAGCTCGTCACTTTTGGCTTCGATAACTGCAATTTTGCGGTCTTTATACACAAGTACATAATCAGCTTTGAGAGGTTTGGCGCGTTTCCCACCGGTCTGAATTCTACCTAAAGTTATATAGTGTTCCCGAAGGATTTTTGAACCTTCGACTACACCCCAACCGCTTTCAATAATCTTTGGGTCGATGAGTTCTGCCCGGGTCTGCGCCTCATTCATGGTTATGCACCTGTAAGTTCGCCGTTAAAGGCTTTCTGTAACACGGATTTTTTCAGTTCATCCAGCGCGGCTAGTTTTTGCTGATAGATTTCTTCAAGCCTTTTGGTTTCAGAGGAAAGAGCGTCGAGTTTGGCGACGATGGATTGTTGTTCAGCGAGGGGAGGATAAGGAATGATTATCGAATTTAAAGCAGATTGGTTTAATTTTGGTTGTGCAGTACCCGTGATATATTCATCAAGTTTTATTGACGCAAAAAACATCTCGACGAACTTTTGGGTTACCATATTTTTGAATCTTAAAATATGGGCATGATTATTGACCCAGATCTTTCCAGAAACAGAAAATGCTATCGGTGTTGATCGTGCAAGTAAATTTGCTCCATCTTCAGAAACTAAAAGAAGCTCTTCATCAAAAATATACTCATCAACGTAGTCAACAATTCCCGATGCTCCATAGTATGGATATATCCCACTTTTACGTTTATTTTTAGTAATAGGGACTCTTTTATTGTCTAGGTTTTCCGAGATTTCATTTAATGTTTTTTTATCCCAGTCATCTCTTGGATTTGTATAAACACTTTGAAGATACGACTCAAAAAGCTCTCGGGAATTTTGCAGATTCTTTTCGGCGTTTTCTTTTACCTTGTCGATGGCGGCAAAAGTTTCGTCCAGAATATCAACGATGCGTTGCTGTTCGGTGAGCGATTTGGGAATAGAAATAATTTCTTCGTGAACATTATTTCTGTTCAAAGTTGGAACGCCAGTTCCACTACTATACTTCTTGAGATCAATTTGTGTCAACAAATAATATACAAACCGGACATCATTTTTATGAAAATCTTTTATGTAAAGAACAGTATTCAATGGCCAAAAGTCATCTTCAATGTAAAATACATTCCCAATACTTCCGCTTCTGCCTGTAACTACACCGGGTGCTTTTACTTTCCAGATTTCATGAGTATCAATAATTCCGCTTGAACTTACTAATGGGAAATTGCCAGCAGTCCTTGAGTTTTTAGGTAGATCGAAACCCCTCTGGAGAGTACAAACTTCCCCAAGCTTCTTCATTTCCCAATTCTTGTTCATACCAACCCTCGGATCACATTCAAGATCTCTGCACTTTCCTCATCCAGTGCCTGAATTTCGTCCAGAATCTCCTGCGGGTCACGTAGCACTGTTTCATCCTTTTTATGAGGATTCTTTACCGACAGGTCATATGTGGTTTTGTCCACATCAGCAATTTTTACCGCCCAGGAGTTTTCGGAATCGGCTTTTGTTTTCTGCAACTCCACAAACTCTGCCAGATCGTTTTCGTTCAGAGGGTTGGTCTTGCCGAGGTTTCTATCAAGGTTGAGCTGGTAAAACCAGATATTTCTTGTAGGTGCGCCTTTTTCAAAAAACAGGACGACTGTTTTAACTCCTGCACCTGTGAAAGTGCCGCCTGGTAGATCTAACACAGTATGAAGATTGCAGCTTTCCAGCAGCATTTTTCGCAGGCTTACGGATGCGTTATCAGTATTTGATAGAAAAGTGTTCTTGATTACTATACCAGCTCTGCCGCCTGCTTTCAAAATTTTTATGAAATGCTGGAGGAACAAAAATGCGGTTTCACTGGTTTTGATAGGGAAGTTCTGCTGCACCTCTGCTCGTTCTTTGCCGCCGAATGGAGGATTGGCAACTATGACATCGTAACGGTCTTTTTCCTGAATATCAGAAATGTTCTTGACAAGGGTGTTGGTATGCACAATATTGGGAGCTTCAATGCCGTGCAAAATCATATTCATGATGCCGATAATGTAGGCAAGAGACTTCTTTTCTTTACCGTAGAATGTTTCTTTCTGGAGAATTTCCAGATCTCTGGTGTTCAGGTCCTTGCTCTGTCTCATATATTCAAAGGATTCCACAAGAAAACCTGCTGAACCTGCAGCCCCATCATACACTTTGTTTCCGATTGATGGTTTAACTACCTTAACAATTGTTTTGATAAGAGGACGAGGGGTATAGTATTCGCCGCCGTTTCGGCCGGCATTGCCCATGTTTTTAATTTTGTCTTCATACAGAAACGACATTTCATGTTTTTCAGCCTGGGAACGGAAGCGAAGTTCGTCTACCAGATTCAGTACTTCACGAAGAGTATACCCACTTTGAATCTTATTTTGTAACTCGCTGAAGATCTCTCCTATCTTGTATTCGATAGTATCGGCTTTCTCGTGATAATCGACTTTGAACTTTCTCAAATAAGGGAACAGCTTGATATTTACAAAATCTCTCAGGTCATCGCCGGTAAGTGCTTTATTATGATCAATTTTCTCGTCTGCACCTTTGGGAACGGCCCATGTTTCCCATTTGTACTCGGGGCTGATAATGCACGTATAAACCTCGCCCTTCAAATCTGCCTTATCTTTGTTATCTTTTTCAAGATCGTCCAGATATTTCAAAAAGAGGATCCACGAAGTCTGTTCCACATAATCAAGTTCGCTACTGCAACCTGCATCTTTACGAAGGGCATTATCAATATTTTTAAAAGTTTGTTCAAACATCTATTATCGTTCCGTTATCCATTTTTCTGCTTAGCCGACGCTCTTGGCTTTGCTCAGAAAGAATATCTCGAATATGTTAGGGGTAAGAGTTAATAAACAGTTCGCTTTCCTTACGTTTCCAATTACTTAGGATTCTGCTAACAGCTAATGAATAAAAATTTCAAGATGTATAACAAAGTTTTAATCAAATACAGTACTCTTATTTTTACAAATTTTTGAAAATTCAGAGAGGGAAATCCATGAAAATAGTCGGTATATCATCAAGCCCGAGAGGTAAGAACAGTAATACATTAAAGCTGCTGGATGCAGTCCTTGAAGGAGCAAAAGAAGCAGGAGCCGAAGTTGAGTCTATTGATGTTGCAAAGCTGAATATAAAATACTGCATAGCATGTGACAAATGCCATAAAAAAGGCGAATGCTCTATAAAAGACGACTTCCCAGCTTTACTGACAAAGTTACTGCAGGCAGACGGCGTAATATGGAGCAGCCCCAACTATATAACAAACGTGACCGCCCAGCTCAAAACAGTCTTTGACAGATGTCCTCTTGTCATCCATGAACAGCTCTTTGAAGGAAAGTACAGCATGTCCTTAACAACTGCAGGCGGAAATGAAATTGATTTTATCCTCGATATTATGAACAATTTCACAATACAGTGCGGAGGCTGTTCCATCGGAGGAGTGGGCTGTTCAATGTCCCAGGGTCCTGGAGCGGTTGAAGCAGCAATTGAAAAGTCGCGTGAAATGGGCAAAGACCTCGTTGAAGCAATAAAAGAGAAAAAGAAATACCCAGAGCAGGAAGCAAGGCAAAAGGCATGGAAAGAAGGGTTTAAGTATTCTATACTTGCCAATAAAGACCACTGGACTCATAATTGCGATTACTGGATGGAAAAGGGCTGGATTAAAGAGTAAACCAGAAATAAGCAATGAAAACAATCATTATACTAAAAAAATCATTATGCTAAAAAAATCATTATGCGGGAAATAAAACTGAAAACAATATTTTCAAAGCAAATCAGGGGAAAGTGATGCAATGGGGAATGCTGCAAAGTTAAGTGTTTGTGAGCTGGGAAAAAAACTCGCCGAAGCCGGCAGGCTGCAACTGCGCCCTCTTTGTGTATATGCCACGGATGAAGTGCCGAAGGGTGCGGTTCCGTCGTATACTGTAGACCGCTGTGTGGCAAAGGCGGTTTACATTTCCGCCTTCTTTAATGAGACGCCTCCTCTCTACGTTGAAGCCGGACACGAACAGTGCTGCGCCGGCGGACTGGTATGGATGGGGCTTGCTGAACCACACCCGAAGCTAAAATACTTCGTAACTGTCGGGACTCCGGACTTCCATGGCGGAGCAGCTGAACACTTAAAAGCAACCCCGGAATTGTTCGATGAGCAGAAAGAACGGGCAGGGAAAATCACTCCTTACGGTAAATACACAATCATTGCACCGTGTACTGATGATGTTCCACCTGAAGCTGTTAGAGCGTTTATCCTGTTTGCAGGCTGTGAACAGATAAGAAACCTCTGCGGGCTTGCCCAATTTAACAACTCAGACCCTTTTTTCAGGACAGTAATACCCGGAGGGCCTATCTGCACCACAATGGTTGCTTTTCCGGCAGGCATGGCAGAAAATGCTCCAGAAGACTCGGCTTTTGTGGGACCTGTAGATCCGACAGGAAATCCCTGGCTACCTCCTGAGCTGATGATTATGGGCATACCTGCAGGGCTTGCACAGCAAATGGCATCCAGCCTTGAAGAATCTTTTATATGTAAAAGGAGCAGAATAGCTTATCCTGAGAACCGTGTAAGTATAAAACCATACATTGAAGGCGTAAAGAAGTAAGAATGAAAATAGGGATTAAAAAGATCGGGGATGCGTAGATAAAAAAAGTGTCCGGATAAAAGCCTGTCTTAAGTAAAACCTGTCCTGAACCTGTTCTGAACCTGTTCTGAACCTGTCCCTAGCCTGTTCTGAACCTGTCCTGAAAAAGCCTTTTCGAATATATGGGACAGGAATTTATTTAATTAAAGAGCCGGTCCTCAGAAGGTAAGGAATCTAATCGCTGGTGTCAGGAGTTAAAAACACTTCTCATGCGACTATTTTCTATCTGCCTTACCTATCTCATAATTATCATCAACCCATTTTATCCATTCTGGTGGTTTTTTGTCTTCAAAAATAAGCCGTGAAAACTTTATCCGGTCTATTGCAGACCTTATTAGAAAAGCAGAAATTGAACTTCCCGATGACGTCGTGAATGCGCTCAGGAAAGCTGAATCCATAGAAGAAAATCAGGTTGCAAAATCCCAGCTCCAGGCAATCCTTAAAAACATTGAGATTGCTAAAAACCACGGGGTCCCGATGTGCCAGGATACGGGCATCATGATCTTTTTTGCCGAGCTCGGGACTGAGTTTCAGCCAGGTTTTGACCTTGAAGCCGCGGTAAGAGATGCAGTTGCCCTCGCAACCAGGGAAATTCCTCTCCGCCCCAATGCTGTGGACCCATTGAACAGAAATAACAGCGGAAATAATACAGGCTCAGGAATCCCGGATATTCACTGGAAACTCGTGCCCGGAAAGCAACTGAAGATCACGGTCTCCCCAAAAGGTGCGGGCTCGGAAAATATGAGTGCACTCAGGATGTTTAACCCTACAGAAGCAGGCAGTATCAAGAATTTCGTGCTTGAAACCGTGATTAATGCAGGCGGGATGCCCTGCCCTCCTCTGACCCTGGGGATAGGGATAGGAGGCTCTTTTGACAAAGCAGCCAGGCTTGCAAAAGAAGCTCTTCTTGAGCCTCTGGATGCACCCATGAACGAGCTTGAACAAGAGGTCCTTGAAGCGGTAAACGCTCTTGGAATCGGCTGTATGGGGCTTGGAGGCAGCACAACCGCTCTTGCAGTACACATAAAAACAGCACACTGCCATACAGCGTCCCTTCCTGTTGCCATAAACATCCAGTGCTGGGCGAACAGGCATGCTTCAATAGTATTCGGGGAGGAAGAATAATGGAATATCACCTGCAAACTCCACTTAAGTTTGAAGACATTGAGAAACTCAACGCCGGAGACATTGTTTATATCTCAGGGGAAATCCTGACCGCCAGAGATGAAGCCCATGCCAGGATACTCGAAATGGAAGAAAAAGGAGAAGAGCTCCCATTTTCACTCGAAGGAGCAGTAATCTATCATTGCGGCCCTCTCATGCAGCAGACTGAATCCGGCTGGAAAGTAATATCAGCAGGACCAACGACCAGCGGCAGGATGTCAAAAATGACCCCGCCTCTCCTGAAAACCCACAAAGTCCGTGCGATTATCGGAAAAGGCGGGATGAAAAACGTTGCAGATTCACTTAAAAGCTGCTGCGTCTACATCGCATACACCGGAGGATGTGCAGCCCTTGCAGCAGAGCTGATAAAAGATGTAAAAACCGTCCACTGGCCTGACCTTGGCATGCCTGAAGCCGTCTGGGTTCTCAGGGTTGAAAAATTCGGGCCTCTTATTGTAGGAATTGATGCAAAAGGGAAAGACATTTTTTCAGAGGTAAGAGAAAAAGCAGAGAAAGTCCTTGAAGAGCTGCAAAAATAAGATCTGCTTTCAGCCGGTTCAGTCTAATCGGGTTGGTTTTATAGGAAGAAGCGTAAAACCTCGAAGTCTTTAGCTTCGTGAGATATAAGCGTCAACTTCCAAACTGTTACCCGTTATAGATTCTGTAAGTTATTAAGTATCTTCAAAATGTTTTTAATATAGATTTTGCTGTCACCACAACCTCACAGTTCCTAAGAACGTTGCCGAATTTCAAAGCGAAAACCAAGCGAGGTAACGTTTGAACATCGGGGAGTTGGATAACAGGGCAAGAATCATCCTGAAGGGATCGGGATTAAGCCGTGGAAAGACGGTAGCTATAAGCATCTCAAGTACAACCTCACGCTCATATCTATTTCACCTTCGGAACGAGGGGCTAGAGCCTGCACGACTTGCCTCCAATGGGAGAAAGGATGACTCAGGAAGCCACTCAGTCTTTAGCTGAGTGGTAGTTCACTTCTCAATAAATGTTCTAAAGCTGTGCTCCTTTGGAGGTCCTGCGTTATTTATCTTCCTGTTCAAAATTTGTCCTGTGGTCTGGAAGACGTGAATTACCTGATGCACCGGAAACCAGAGGTTTTGCCTGCGTTCGGAAGTATTCAAAGGTTTCCCGACCCCAGTTTACGGATTTTTCTCCGAAACTTACTATAGTATTATCCTCGCCTTCGTCACATTTGCCAGAAGAAAAGCAGGCGAAAACCATGGTATCAGTTACTGCCAGTGAAGGAGGAGTGAGGTCCCCATTCAGCACGTATATTTCAAAGTTTTCAAGAAGAAGCAGAGCACCCAGTTCTTCTTTAAATTCTTCTGTAAACTTTTCAAATATAGATTGAGTAAAAATTACAGATACTTTCAGCCCTTTCTTTGCATTTTCTGCACAAATGTTCGGATAGTGCAGATTACGGTTTGAAATAATCAGAAAAACCTGTTTCGAACTGCAAAAAGCCCCGGTCATTTCCCTATACGCTGAAAAATCATCTTCTTCCTGGCAGTTTTCGGGTATTAATTCCATAAGTTCTTCCATCAGCTTGAAAAAAACGGATGGAGCCCCTCCTGGCTTAACACCTGACCAGTAATCGTAATTATCCTCAAGCAGCCTGAAAGCCTTTACAAGTGATTCCATTCTTCGGACAATTATTTTCCCCATAAGAGAAAGGCTGTATACTCTGTCCGCCTGAACAACAAGTCCGTTTTCTTTTAACTTTTTGAGCTGAGGCAGGACAGCAACCGGGTTCGTATCAAGTTCTGAATTGATTTCTTCGATGGTCCTTGGCTTCTCTTTCAAAAATAAAAGCAAGTCCGTCCTTTTCTCGGACGACAGAAGAACTGTGATCAGGGAAGATCTCATCAAATCTATTGCAAAGACTACGAATATATATTTTTTCATCCTTAATATTATAGCTCCTGAGTAAACGGGTTGAGTAAACGTGTTAATAGATTTACCTGGTAGAAAAAGTCTGTTTTCAGCAGAATCGCTACAAAAAGGATAATCGATTTTTTATCCCTCTTTCAAACTTTTTCAAGACCTTTCAAATTTTTCAAATCCACAGATGGTTTTACTTCCTGGTTTATGAAGGAACAGAATTTCAGGTGACAGGAGCTTTCATATCATGGCGACGGCTGCGAAGGAAGACCTTGATGACCTCGTCTACGAGCAAAAGGGCAATGGCAGCGGCTATGCAGATCCGCCACTGGTCCCCACTTAGCGAGGTCAGACCCAGAAGGCGCTGCAGGAAGCCGAGCTCGGTCGCCAGGATGGTTATCAACAACGCCATGCTATAGAGGAACATCTGGTTTCGATCATGAATAATGTCCCTGTCAAAGGCAGTCTCGGTCTCGCTGCGAGCGCTGAGTCCCCTTGAGATGCTGAGCAAAGCGAAAGCCACAAAGCCCATGGTGGCCGCTGTGGTCACGCCTGCCTCTTCATAGATCGCCTCCAGATATACCGTGATGACCGCCATCAGAATGCCAAGAAAGGCTATACGCACCCATTGTGAAGTTGACAGGAGGGGTTGCTTCAACGGCCTAGGTTTCTTATCCATCAGGCCTGAGGTCGGCTTGTCGAACCCCAGTGCCATAGCCACAGGGACTGAGATCAGGAAGTTCAGAAACAGGATGACGAGTGCCGCAAACGGGACTCCACCGAGTACGAAGAAGAATGCAGCCAGCAGGTAGCATGTGATGTATGCCACCAGTTGTCCCATCTGGAAGCGGACGAAGTTGAACAGGTTGTTGTAGATGTTCCGGCCATACTCCACAGCTTTGACGATGGTGGCGAAGTTGTCGTCGGTCAGGATCATCACCGCTGCGCCCTTAGAGACTTCGGTGCCTGTAATACCCATAGCCACACCTATGTCTGCCTTCTTCAATGCCGGGGCATCGTTGACACCATCGCCCGTCATTGCCACGATATTGTCCTTCTGCTGTAGCAGTGTTACCAGCCGGATTTTGTCCTCCGGTGTCACGCGAGCCACCACGCCTATCTGATCCAGCTGTGGCTTCAACTGCTCATCAGGAATGGCGGCAAATTTCGCCCCTGTCAGAGCCTGGCCCTCTATACCCAGCTCGTGGCCTATGGCGGCGGCTGTCACCGCATGGTCGCCAGTAATCATGCGCACCTGGATCCCGGCACTGTGGCATCTGGCAATGGCATCCTTTGCCTCTGCCCTAGGCGGATCGACTATTCCCACCATCGCCAGAAGAGTCAGGTCCTGCACCAGGTCGAGCAAATTGCCTTTAGGATCGAAAGTGGTCGGATCGAAATCGCGGCGCGCCACTACCATAACCCTCTCACCGGCAGCCGCCATGCGGTCGTTTTCAGCCAGTGCCAGCTTACGATTTTCATCGGTTACTGCCGCCGGATCTCTTCCCGGCAGCCAGTAGTATCCAGCACGAGCGATCAACACATCAGGTGCCCCCTTGACGCAGCAACGCACAACCGGCTTACCCTGCTCATCTGTCATATTGTGGAAGGTAGCCATGAACTTATATTCGGCATCGAAAGGCACCTCGGCTACACGCGGAAACATCTCTCGCGCGCTGTCCACATGGATGCCCCCCTTCTCAGCCAAAACGATCAGAGCGCCCTCTGTAGGGTCGCCTATCAGCGTTTCACCGTCCAGCCTGGCATCGGCGCACAGAGCCATGGGCAGCAGGACCTGATCAAGGTCGATCCTTGTCCCGCCTGCGCTCTGTATCTTTCCCCCGGTGCTGTAAGGCGTCGTGCTTTTCTGCCACGGCTGGCCGGCAGGGATGCCCTGGGTCAGTTTCAACTCGCCCCTGGTGCCGTAGCCTTCCCCCGTCACATGGTAACGGTTCTGGCCTGGGACGGTAAACTCAACCGCTGTCATCTTGTTGAGCGTCAGCGTGCCGGTCTTGTCTGTGCATATAGCCGAGACAGAACCAAGAGTCTCCACCGATGGCAGCCGTTTGACAATGGCATTCTGGGCAGCCAGCTCCCGCGTGCCCATGGAATACATGGTGATGACCACAGCCGGCAGACCTGTGGGGATGGCTGCGATAGCCAGAGCCACACCGGCGATGAAGATATCGTCCAGTGGCTGCCCGTTATTGATCCCCATTATGACCATCAGGATAAATGCAAGACCTGCAAGCGCTGCAATTATCATCGTCAGCCGGTCAAGCTGCTTCTGCAGGGGTGTTTTATCTGCCTTGGTCTTGTTGAGCAGGTCGGCGATGTGACCCATCTCGGTACCCATACCGGTAGTGGTGACGACCATTTCGCCGCGACCACGCGTGACCGAAGTGTTCATGTATGCCATGTTGTGGCGGTCACCCAGTGGTACCTCAGCCCCTTCTATAATCTCGCTGTTCTTGAAGGAAGCAACGCTTTCGCCAGTCAGAGCCGCTTCCTCTATTTCCATAGTGGCCGTCACAAAAAGGCGCCCGTCGGCAGGGACGACATCTCCCGCCTCCATCAACACAACATACCCTGGCACCACCTGCGCGATGTCGACTTCCTGCGCCACTCCATCCCTGCGCACATGAGTGATGCTCTTCATCGTCCCGGCTAGCTCCTCCAGGCTGGCAGCAGCCTTGGATTCTCCACGCAGGCCCAGCATTGCGTTGAAGACGGTCAGACTCGCAAGCACCAGCGTAGTTCCCCACTTACCTGTGAATATCTGGTTGACGATCGCCGCCACAAGCAGGACTATCTGCATCAGGTCTTTGTACTGCCGCAGGAACGCCTTCCAGCCCGGCTCCTTATTCGTATCCACCAGATGATTCGGGCCGTACTGCTGCAAGCGCTGCTGAGCCTCAGCTGCACTTAAGCCTCTGTCAAGACCGACCTGAAGTCGGCTGGCGACTTCTGTGGGCGTAAGTGCGTACCAATTGACACCTGACTCCGTTTGTGCCGGACCCGGCGATGTGGCTTTATCAGATTGGGGTGACATGTTCCTTCTCCTTGAGTTTGAAAAGTGTGGAGGCTTGATCTTTCAGGTTGAAAGTATCCCTGCTCTTGCATGACCTTACCTGTTCTTGCTGCCCTTTTTCTTGCTTTCCTTCTTAGATTCGTCCTTCGGGACTTCACCGTTTGAAGCCGGGTCTTGTGGATCGGCATCTTCCTCCTCTTCGGCCTTTACAACGGCCTTATCCTTCGGACCGCTGTCCTCTCTCTCCAGCTCTTCCTTTGCCGCAATCAAAGCCTGTTTCTGCTCCTCACTGACTGTAGGATAGGCGAGGTTAAGTTTTTCCATCGTGTAGTAAAGTACGGCAGCCACGGCCAGCCTTGTGAACCACTTGTGATCGGCCGGCACGATGTACCATGGCGCCCACTCAGTACTTGTATGGTTGAACATGTCTTCGTAGGCAGCGATATAATCGTCCCAGTGGGCCCGCTCTTTTATGTCGGCTGCGGAGAACTTCCAGTTCTTCTCCGGCAACTGGGTCCGCCTCAGGAAACGCTCCTTCTGGGCTTCTTTGGACACGTACAGAAAGAACTTGATGACAACGATACCGTTGTCAACCAGATACTTCTCGAAGTTGTTGATCTCCTCGAAGCGCCTCCTCCAGATACGCTTGTCCTTAAGTTTGGGCGGGAGCTGCTGGCTGGCGAGGAATTCGGGGTGCACCCTTACGACCAGGACTTCTTCATAGTAGGAACGGTTGAAAATCCCGATGCGGCCGCGAGAAGGCAGGGCCTTGAAGTTGCGCCAGAGATAATCGTGGTCCATTTCCTCACTTGAAGGCCCCTTGAAACTGTGGACATCGACCCCCTGCGGGTTGACTCCTGACATGACGTGCTTAATGGTGCCGTCCTTGCCGGCTGCATCGAGTGCCTGAAGGTTCATGAGTACGGCATACTGGTTCTGAGCCCAGAGCTTATCCTGCATCTCGGCAAGCATCTGGATGCCTCTTGCCAGGGTTTCTTTTGCCTCTGCCTTCGTCATCCATTTCCCGGTGAAGCCGGGGTCGTAGTCCTTCTTCAAGTTGATCTTTTTGCCGGGAGGGACTCTCATGACGTCCATCAATGCTTCAATTCTGGTTTCCACATCTTCAATTTTGGCTGCCATATTTTGACTTCCTGTATTATTCTGCCTATTGAATGTTCAAGACCTGTCGAATTTCCGAAGGTCATCTGGATGTGCTTGATCTTCATTCTTTTTTAGAGACTAAAATTTCAGGCGGCAGGAAGATCGAGACTATTAAGCCCACTACCGCAAAAATCACCAGCCCCCAGAGGGAGGTTTTTATTCCCTCAATGCGGACGTTTTCGTTGATCCTCAATATCTCCTGTGAAACTTCAGGAGGAGCATCTTGCAGGACAGCCTGCAGTTCTTCATCGCTCAAAAACTGGGCATTCTCCTCTACTGAGGATATCACAGCGGGCTTGAGATCCTCTGGAATAACAGTACTTTCATCCATGAGGGCGGTGGCTCCTGCTACCAGGCCTGCAATGACGATGGAACCCATCAATGCAGTCCTGAGAGACATTCCCAGGTTCTGGGAAGCGCTCATAAGGGCAGCTGTCTCGCTCGTTCTTTCAGGAAGTACCTGCGAAAGTACGAGATTCATTACCTGGGATGCTATAAGCCCCCAACCTGTACCTATCAGGGCAAACCCGGTCATCAGGCCAGGCCCTCTGACCTCTATATTGATGGTTGCACTAGACAGGAAAAGCCCCGCAATAAGTATGAGTAGCCCAGCCTGAATAATGATCTTTGGGGCCATGCGGGAAGATAACCGGGATGCTGCAACCGAAGCAATTAAAAGAGGTATGGAGAGGGGGAGGTAAAGAAAACCTGTCTGTATCGCGTTGAGTCCCAGGGCGACCTGAAAGAAGAGAGCCATGCTGAACAGGAAACCTCCAAAAAGAAGAGTCTGAGCCGTCTGAGTGAAAACTCCTGAAGTAACCCCGCGGTCCCTGAGCACATCAAGCCTTATGAGTGGCATCTTACCCCTACTGATGACGTGACGTTCCCATAGGACAAAAATCCAAGAAATCGAAGCATTGCAATAGCGTTTAAAAATGCCAGCAATGCAGCCAAAAAGACCAGAATAGTAACACTAGTAGGTCTTTCCATATTCTTGTCTCCTATTTTTGTCTCAAAAAACTCCTTTTTCAGGTGCGCATTTTGAGTCCGCCTATGACTCCCCCGATTCCTCCGATAACTAGGAAAATACCAAATACCCACGGTAGAGCTAGGGCTCCTACCAGAGCGTTGGCTAGAAGGAGAAGCCCGAGGATTATGGTGACTATACCAAGGATTCCTGTTCCCAATCCTTCCCCTTTAAGTCCTGATACAAGTTTTACAGCACCGCTGATTATAGCCCATACTCCTATGAAAATAACGAAGAGTGTGAGCACTATGAAAGGACTGTAAATAGGGTAAGTCAGTATAACGATTCCTGCAATAATGCTCAGGATACCTGAAAGCAGTTTCCACATACGATTTCCAGAGAATACAAAAGCCCCTAAAACGGAAAGAATTCCTCCTGCAAGCCAGAAAATGCCCAGGACCTGTATGAGAATAACAGTTGTTATTGCAGGACTGTATAACAGAAATAAGCCAACAATAATGGCAAAAATCCCTTCCAGGAGAACCACCCACCAGGGTGAATCAAGCGGTTCATACCCTAACTCGCTATCAACATCAACTGGTTGTTCCATGCAAATCCATCTCCCCAATTTTTTGGTGCTTCAATCGAACTCTCCTCTAGCAGAATACAGGTATAGGCATGGCTAAGAAGCATCAATCATCTTGAGCACCAAACTTCCTGTTTCCGGATATTTGAAGCACACTCAGAATGCCAGAGTCAAAAAGAGAATACCCCCTCCCTCCACAAAGAAGGAATTCTCTTCTTTCAGGGGCAGGTCTTTGATGAAACCCTACCTGTACAGCTTACCGCTAATGAATTTCAAATAACCTCTCTGCAAAAGGTGCTGCTGGTTGCTTCATTTCAAGAATTGAAAGCCCCTTCATGACACAGGTTGAAATAAATTATTCGTCTATCACTGTAGCATTTAGAGTCAGGATTTTTTTCAGGTCTAAATTTAAATCTTAATTTCAAGATAAATTTCGGTACCGGAACTAATTTCCCAACTCCACATTTGCCTGAAGATGTGGTGATATTGCCTATTATATACAAAACATAATATATAAAGTGTCTTATTATTATTTCTTAAAAAAGACTTTTTTATCAGAAAATCCGTCAGCTCGCCTGGTGTCCTTATCCACGGAAAAAAGAAAGTGGAGAGGTTTGACAAATTAGCAAAATAAATTAAAAAATAAAAATTCCGGGGCTTAAGACTTTCTTAATCTTAAACCTCTTTTTTCAAGTCCTGCACCTATATTTTTTCTGACGTCCTCCCAGGTCATTTCTGTTCCCATAGCAGCGTACCTGGAAAATCAAGAGCTTCAGCCTCGAAGAAATAATATTCCTCGTCTTCCCCGGTCACGACTGTTTCAAAAGGAGTCCAGACTTCATCATGGGACTTTTTGAGGACGACCGTGGAAATATCAATATTGTTCTCTTCAGCCCAGGCTTTTGAAACCCTGAATTCCATAACTGCCTTATTTATATTCTCTGAGTTTTCAGGTTCTTCATCCCCTACCAGGAGGCTCATGCCCCTGGAAACCTCAATAGTACGGGAGATTTTATAATCCCTGAAGAAACCACTCTCCGGTTTACTATCTGTCTCACTGCCAGCACCTGAAAGCCCCCTTCCTGGGTCCCCGTTTCCTGAGGCTGCCATTGCAGAATGCTTCCAGGGTTCAAAACCCTGTTCGGTTATGCCAGATTCCGGAGTGCTCAGGCTGAAACTGGCTTTCCTGTCTTTAGAACCCCCATTATTCAGGGCTTCAACTGTCCATAAACTTCCCGCAAACTCTTCCGAAATGCCCCTGTAATCCTGAACATCCCGCTTTCCTGAAATGCTATCTTCAACAAACTCCGGAAAATCGGAAGTGCGGGTTACTGGCAGATAATCCATGCTGCCGGTGTGAGAATTTATAAGATAGGGTGTATCGCCTATTCCGTCTCCGTCAGCGTCCTCACCTTCATAATCACTCCAGTAGTTCCCGATTTCGGAACTGTTCCAGGTATTAAGGCTCTCATCTTCAACATTCCATATATTGTCAAAGGAATTGTTGTAAATAAGGTTTCCATAGCTCTCATCGAACAGGATTCCCGTACCAAGGTTATAAGAAATAATATTCGACGCGAGGATATTTTCAGAAGGGCCTGTTTTATCCCCGATGCCTGTGCTTTCGGCCATAAGGTTGACCCCATACAGATTCATGAGAACAGTGTTATTTATTAACTTATTATTTTCAGATGCCCAGAGTAAAATTCCCAGTAAATTCAAACTGGAATCACTGTTATAAGCTGTATTGTTGTCAGAAGCCCACATTGAGGTCCCGTAATAGTTCAAATTCGCAGAATTTGCTTCTAGACTATTATTTTTCGAAAATGTAAGGTCGATGCCGTAGCTGTTTCCCAGAACAGCATTATTAATTAACTGATTATTATCCGAAGACTCCAGATAGATACCTTCAAAATTGTAATGTGCCAGGTTTTCTATAAAAGTGTTGTTTTCGGACGCGGCAGCATAAAATCCGTTGTAATTTTCCGAGGCAATGTTACTGGTCAAGTTGTTGCCCCTGGAATCTGCAATACAGATGCCGTGCCCGTTTTCCGAAAGGGTGTTGCCCGCAATCCGGGTATTATCTGAACTTAAAACATAAATGCCTGCATCATTGCCAGAAGCACTGTTTTTTTCAAGCACACAGCCATCGGAATCTACAAGAGAGATGCCAAAAAGGTTGTTAGATACGGTGTTATTTTCAAGCTTTGCCCCGCTTGTATTATAGAGATAAATGCCGCATACGTTATTCTCAGGGGCAAGGTCCCTGACCGTAACGTTCTGGCAGGAAATAAAATAAGCTGTCCCTGCATTTGAATTTGAATCAAGCACAATTTCTCCAGGCTCGTTCACATAGAAATAAATCGGTTTGCCGTTAACAAGGTTGTTTGTTTCTATACTGTTCGGTTCAAGCAGCCCCTCGGCTCCAAAATTATAGCAGTTGTCCGACATTGTATTGTTTTTAAGTGCATTTCCCCAGGAACTGGCAAGGTAGAGCCCGTATACCATGTTCGAATCTGCAGTGTTGTTCTCAATGTTATTTTCACATGCGTTTTCAAAAAGGAAACCGCACTCTTCATTCAAAACTGCTCTATTGTTTGTAATTTTTCCGTCCCCGGAGTCAAGGAGATACATCCCTATACTGTTGTTTGCAATGATATTATTGTCAAGCAGAAAAGTGTCCGTATTGCAGAGGACAACTCCCCAGTAGTTGTTTTCCAGGTTGAGATCCCTTATTATCACATTCTGGCAGTTAATACAGAAAACAGCCCCTGCCCTGGAAGAAGAGTTTATTTCGAAGTCGCTTTTCCCAGCAACGTGATAAACAGGCTTGAGATCAACAGTATTACTCGTATCGATGTCGTTTAAGGAACCAAAGTCTGTGATTTTCAAGTTATATCTATTGTCCCTCATATCATTGCTACGGAACCTGTTTTCTCCCGAATTTTCAAGACAGATCCCGCAGCTGTTTGAAACGGCTCTGTTTTTTAGAAGAGTATTGTTATGAGAATCATGAAGATAGATCCCTGTATGGACGTTTGAACTGGCATTGTTTTCTTTCACCGTATTGCTGGATGAACCGTAAAGGCAAATCCCGAGCAAATTATCTGTGAGGATATTGTTACAGATGTTGTTCTCCTTTACGTTATAAAGAAGAATTCCATAATTGGACAATAGCCCGTTTGAGTAATCGCCTGCTCCTACTATGGTAAACCCGCTGATATTTACGGAGTCTGCAGTAATATAAAAAACACAGTCTTCAGGGTTGTCAGACTGGACTACTGTACTTTCAGGTCCGCACTCGGAGCGGATTGTCAGGGTTTTGCCAATATTTACGGTTTCATTGTACCAGCCATCGCGGACAATAATCGTAGAGCCTGCTGCTGCCCTGTCAACTGCTTCCTGAATTGAAGGAAAAGTGTCAGGTGGAGCATCAGTGCCGGGTGCAGTATCGGATACTTCATCGTCAACGTACAGGGTTGCAGTCTGCTCCCCCACGGAAACACAATCTTCCCGGGATGTGATGTCGTCTCCAAATTCGTTTTCAACTGAAAGTGTCACTGTGTAAAGACCTGCTTCAGGATAGGTATGCACAGGGTTCTTTTCTGCAGAACCTGTACCATCCCCAAAGTCCCAGTTCCAGGACACAGGGGAATTCCTGCTAGCGTCAAAAAAACAGACCGTAAGCGGGGCAGCCCCTGAAGTAATATTTCGTACAAAAGCTGCTTCCGGAGCTGCGTCCCTGTTAGTAAACGCTTTTATGCAGGCGTTTGAATTTTCAAAGATAGAAGATAGGTCAGCCCAGCTTATCCCTTCAGGGCTGACATAACTTTCTCCCGCAAGGGAAGAAGCTTTGCTGCTGTACTCTTCTACGGGGCACTCCAGGGCAACCGGATATCCGTAATCAGGAGCACTGAGCCTGAGCACCACTGAAAAATTCTGCCCTTCTGTAAGTGGAACTTCCTGGTCCAGCATGACGGTATGGTAACCTGCGTAAGTAAATGTCCCGTTTTCGGACGCTTCTAAACCCTCAGGGTTTAAAGGACCGGAGACCGGATCAGTATAAATATAGACCTCATACCCGGCTCCCGAGTCCGTGGTATAGAAACTGACAGCATTCAGAGTCCCATTTTCTTCGGCTGTGAAAATATTGGCAGCCCAGGCGGATGTATTCTGAGCATAGCCGAAGCTGTTGACCCATCCCAGGGGGTCATACTGGTATACGGAGTCGTAACTATTGAGATCCTCTGCAGTGTAAACTGCATTATCCCTTCCTATTTTCGAATCATAGTATGAGATATAGAAATAACCTTCTTCACCCCATTCAGGACCCCAGGAATTCTTTACAATAAAGGCCCCGTCTCCCGGAGCAGCCGGATTGAATTTGTTTTTATCAAAAGAATCGTCCCAGCCAACAATAGCAACAAGGTGATTGGAGAATTCCTGGCCGTCATAATAATAACTGTTGTTAACAGGATCAAAACAGGCAAGATCCACATACATCGAAGAAGCGACTGCCCCGTATTCCTTAAGAGACGACTTGATGTTTTCATTGTCCAGGGCTCCCTCCCTGTCCGGGATAAAGAGGATTTCCTGCACATGTTTTACTATCGGCGTCTCCTCTGGAGAAATTCTGGAATGAGAGTCATACGGGTCATCCGTTTCAACGACAGGTCCGCTCCAGCGTGCCAGGTAAGCTGAAGACATCAGTGTGAAGCCGCCTTCAAAATAATCAAAGCTATCGGGATAATAAGGTAAGAGCAGATTTTTCATATTGTTTTCCGAAAAATCCCAGGTTTCTGAGGGGAGGAGATAGGACTCAAGCGAGGCATATGTCCCGTAAGTCCAGCAATTTCCCGAATCTATCTGGTCTTTTACAGGGCTGACCTTTCCGAGCGCCCGAAGGTCATAAAAGGGTTCAAAAGAGTAAGGGTCATCCGCACCTTCAACCGCTTTTAGGTGCGAGAAGCTTACAGGAGCCGGATGCAGCCCGGTTACATACTCTTCTGTTCCGGAAGTCGGTCCATCCGGAGAGGAATAGAGCAATCCGGCGGTTTTTTCTTTTTTATTCATCTGCTCCTGATATTCCAGAAACTCAGGATTTACAGGAGCTAGAGAATACCCTTCCGCAAAATCCGCATCTTCAGCCGCGTCCGGGCTGGAAGTCAACTGTGCAACCGATTCGTTTTCATCAGCCATACCGGAACCTGCTGCTGCAAGACCGGAGATAAGGATGAAAGAAAGTAATATCCTGAATATAATGTTCACATATTTCATTGAAAAACTCCCTCAAGTAAGCAATCGGCGAGAGCGTTTTCACAATTCGCCGGCGTTTTTACAGGTACATATCAGTCAAAGAAAATTAAAAGATCCAGACATTTAAAAACAATAATACGGGATGTCGGGACAGAACCCGAGCATACTGGCCTGAAAGCTGCCCGGAAACAGATGAAACAAAACTGCAAGAGACAGCCTAATATATGCAAGAATTTAGAAAAGTAAACATTGAGATGTATATATAAATTCCGAATTTTACGTAGAGATTAAAAAGAGCCTGTCAGGAGAAAAACCGGAAATCCAGAACATAATTGAGAGCAAAAATTATGAACCGCATTAAACAGTCCTGAGAACCGTAAAAGAGGGTGTAGAGTGGCAAAGACGCAAAACATATAAATCCCCCACTCCAGAGGATCAGTAATGAATCAGACAAAGAGCCGGGATATTCCCCTCTACATATACCACGCCGGGCAGTGTGACCCAAAGAAGTGCACGGGAAGAAAAATGGCACGCTTTGAGCTTGCCCGCCTTTATGACAGGATATCAAGACTTCCCAGATCAGCGATTTTGCTGGACCCCATGGCAGAAAAAGCTCTTTCACCGGCTGACGACCCTAAAAAAGGGATTATCGTGCTCGACTGCTCCTGGGAAGAAGTTGAAAGGGTTTTTCCTGAACTGGAAAAGCTTAACCTGGAACACAGGGCCCTTCCTTACATGCTTGCAGGCAACCCTGTAAACTTCGGAAGGCCATTCAAGCTCAATTCCGCAGAAGCCTTTGCAGCAGCCCTGTACATTATGGGATACAAAGAACAGGCTGAAAAAGTCATGTCCAAGTTTAACTGGGGGCATAGTTTCCTTGAATTGAACAGAGAGCCCCTTGAGGAATACTCAACTGCAAAAAACAGTACAGAAATTGTGGAAATTCAGAGCCATTACATTTGAGGGCAGCTCAGCCTGGATAGAGAGGGATGTGCAGTGAAACCGCCAGTAAGAAAACAGATAGGCGTCATCGGAGCCGGAAACTGCAGCAAGGAGACCAGATCCCTTGCTGAAGCCGTGGGAAAAGAGATTGCAAAAAAAGGAGCTGTACTTCTCTGCGGAGGCCTTGGAGGAGTAATGGAAGCAGCAGCCTGTGGAGCAAAACAGGAAGGGGGAACGACCATAGGAATTTTGCCAGGAACATGCAGAGAAGACGCTAACCCCTGGATAGATATAGCCATTACCACCGGAATGGGGCATGCCAGAAACTCTCTTATAGCCCAGTCGTCGGATGCTTTAATTGCAGTTTCCGGAGAATACGGCACCCTATCGGAAATAGCCCTCGGGCTGAAAATGGGGAAGCCGGTGATAGTTCTTGACTGCAAATAGGAAATAGAAGGCATTTACAGGGTAAAAGACCCTCAAAAGGCAGTAGAATTTGCTCTGGAGATTATTGAGGGCTGTTAGGAGCCGCAAATCAGATAAATCATGAGATCAAAAGTTCCGGGACTTTGTATATTAGATATGGAAAAAATCCCTGATAAAGGTTAAATAAAGGATAAATACGGAGTATATGGTCCTGATTCTAGTTACGGATAGCAGAAATTTCGGAATTTGATCCAAAAATTTATATTGAAAAAGGAAACTTCAAGAATTAGGAGGAAGGCTTCGACTCAGATTGGCAGGAGTTTTGGGGTACGCCAGTTTTCCTTTATAATATTTAAGAAAAGTTAAACCGGAGTTTTAAATGCATCTTATCGTAACGGAAAAAAATATAGCGGCAAGGAGGATAGCTGCGATTCTGGCTCCTAAAAGTCCTAAAAAGGAAAGAGTCAGTGGAGTAGACGTATACCGGTACGAGATCGGTTCCGGCGAAAACAGACAGGAAACTGCAGTTGTGGGACTTTCAGGCCATATTGTCGGGATAGACTTCCCAAAGGAGTACAACAACTGGCAGAAAGTCGATGCCAGAGACCTTATAGACGCCGAGATTACAACAACCCCGATCAACCGGAAGATAGTGACCGCTTTAAAGAGCCTTGGAAAAGAAGCGGATAGGGTCACTATTGCAACTGACTACGACCGCGAAGGAGAACTCATAGGGGTAGAAGCTCTGAATATCATAAAAAAGGTTAACCCGAAAATTCCTTTCGACAGGGTCCGTTACAGTGCAATAACTCCAAAAGCAATTGAAGTCGCATTCTCAAATCCTACAAATGTTGATTTTAACCTTGCAGATGCAGGCCATTCCAGGCAGGTAATTGACCTTGTCTGGGGAGCTGCCCTTACCAGATACATTTCCCTTGCAGCAGGCAGGCTCGGAAAAATGTTTCTTTCCGTGGGAAGGGTCCAGTCCCCAACCCTTTCTCTTATTGTTGACAGGGAGAAAGAGAGAAATATATTTGTCCCAACCCCTTACTGGGAAATCCACGTAGAACTCGAAGACGCTGCAGGAGAGACTTTTTCAGCCCAGCATTCTACTCGCCGTTTTCTGGACAAAGAGGAAGCCTCAAAGGTATTCAGGAAACTGGGCAAAAAAGCGGAATTAAAGGAAATCGAAAAGGGAACAAAGACAGACCAGCCTCCCATACCATTTAATACTACGGGCTTTATCAGCGCGGCAAACTCAATAGGGCTCAGCCCTGCAAACGCCATGCGCATAGCCGAATCCCTTTATACCAACGGTTATATTTCATACCCCAGGACAGACAACACGGTTTATCCCGATACTCTTGACCTGAGGGCTCAAATAGAGATATTCAAAGAAGGACCTTTTAAAGAATATGCAAATACACTTCTTGAAAAGCCCGAACTTGTCCCCACTCGTGGTAAAAAAGAAACTACAGACCACCCGCCTATCTTTCCTGCTTCCCTTGCAAAGGAATCCGACCTCAAAGAAGATGAGTGGAAAGTTTACGAGCTTGTAGTCAGGCGCTTTTTTGCAACCTTTGCCGGACCGAGCATATGGGAAACCATGAGGCTTAAATTCGATATCGAAGGAGAAGAGTTAAGGGCAAACGGGGCAAGGCTTCTTGATCCCGGGTGGCGCTGGTATTATCCGTACAATGCTCCTGAAGACAGACTGCTCCCGGAACTTAAGGAAGGCGACTTATTAAAGGTGATAAAGAAAGAGATGCTGGATAAAGAAACCCAGCCTCCGGGACGTTACGGGCAGGGCAGGCTTATCAATATAATGGAAGATCTCGGGCTCGGGACAAAAGCAACCCGCCATGAGATTATAAGCAAGCTATATTCCAGGGCTTATATCCACGGAAACCCTGTTCAGCCCACTAATACCTCTTTTGCCGTAATGGACACTCTGGAGAAATATTCGCCTACTATTACAAAGCCGGATATGACAAAGCTGCTTGAAGAAAATATGGACAAAATAGCAGAGGGTAAAATCAAAGAGGAAGCTGTCCTTGAAGAGTCCCGCGAGATGCTCAAGCAGGTCTTTTCTGAACTCGATAAAAACAGGGATAATATCATAGAATCTTTACAGGCAGGTCTCCGGGAAGATAAAATCATAGGCGATTGCTCTTTATGCGGAAACGAACTCATGATCCGCAGGTCAAAAAGGGGAAGCCGTTTCATAGGCTGCAGCAATTACCCTAACTGTACTTTCTCCCTGCCCCTGCCCAAAAGCGGACAGATCATAGTGACCGATAAGCTCTGCGAAGCTCACGGCCTGCACCATATCCGCATAATCAACCAGGGAAAAAGAGCATGGGACCTTGGATGTCCCCAGTGCAATTTCATAGAATGGCAGAAGACCCAGAAGGAAGAGCAAGCACAGCAGCCGAAAAAAGAAAAGCCCAAATCCATTAAAGACCTCGAAGGCGTGGGAAAAGCCACCGCAGGAAAACTGGAAGAAGCCGGTATCACAAGTGTGGAAGCCCTGGCAGAAGCAGACCCTGTGGAACTTGCAAAAACTATAAAGACAAGTGTAAAGAAAATTAAAAGCTGGCAGACCTCATGCAATGGCGGCGCAGTTGAGGATTTGTAAAAGGTCCTCAATTATTTTATTATTTTTGACAAGAACAAAAATAGAGAGTTGCTGGAAAAATACTTAACCCTTTAAACTTTTTATAATAGTATGTCTACTATAATAGTATGTCTACTATAATAGTATGTCTACTATAATAGTATGTCTACTATTTCAAGCTCAAGCTCCGCTGTTACGTCCTCTACTCAAACAGTACCAGGAGAATTACTCATGGCAGCGTTCTTTATTTTGACAATCCTTATTTTCTATTTATTTTACAGAAAAAAGAGAAAATGATATCGTTGAATCTTTCTTGAGAAGAATTTATTTAAAGTTGTCCCCATAAAATCTGGTATATAATCGAGATTTTGAGTAAAAATAAGACCAGTTAGAAATTTAAATTTTAATTTTGGACCTGTACAACCTTATTAACCACACCCGATGATTCTTGTCCCGCTCGACGCAGGAGAGCGGTTTTTTTCAAAAAGACAAAAAACGCACATGAAATTCTTCGGATGACAGGTTCAAATTTACAGGTGCATTATTGATTTTCCGTTATCTCACACACTCATCTTTAAAAAGGGATAGGTGCATTATTAAAAGGCTTTTAGAGTCTGCACATTTGAGCCTGTATTTTTCAGTAAATTGTAAGAAATTATAGGCTACAGCCGGCGTTTATTCCTTTATACTTGCATAACATTATGATTTTTCAAGATATGTGAATACGAATAAAAATTATATCAAAAAAATTATTAATAGAAGTTAATAAAATTATTAATAGAGGTAAATAAAATTATTAATGGAGATAATACATGACCAGTAATTTATACCGAAATATAGTGATTGCAACAGACGGATCCGCAAATTCCATGAAGGCAATTTCCCGCGGTATTGAGGTTGCAAAGGTTAGCGGAGCCACTGTCCATGTAATTCACGTGGTGGATTCTCCCTCTATAATTTCTGACGTCTGGACTGCTGGCAAAGACATGATCCATGAAATGATGATGAGTGATGGAAAGAAAATATTATCAAAAGCTAAGAAGACGATAGAAGACTCGGGAGTGGAGGTAAAAGATGTCCTTCTGGACGGCCATCCAGGTGAAGAAATTATCAAATTTGCAGAACGTAACAATATCGACCTTATAGTAATGGGCACACTCGGAAAAACCGGACTTGAAAAATTTTTGATGGGAAGTGTTGCAGAAAAAGTGGTAAGGCATTCAAAAGTCCCTGTCATGATTGTACGAAACGGGAATTAAGGAAAATAAAAGAGCTGAGCTTCAAGAGCTTTAAGCAGGATTCCCGTTACTTTAGTGGCGGGAGGAATGCGTAATCTTAACAATCCCTGCAATAGTATGATTCACACAAAAGCTATAAATAATTTCATGTGAATAGGAGATATTATGGAATCCACAAAAACAATACAATTAAAAATTACTGACATTGACAGTGATTTAGTGGAAACCATGCAAAAATATTCTGATGGAATGAACTATGTTTCTGAAATTGTCTTTCAGAATGGAAAGGTACTTCCTGCAATGAAATTACAAAAGATGGTGTATCCTTATCTTAGAGAAAAAATTGGATTGAAATCTCAGGTAAGCTGTAACATACCAAGACAAGTAGCAGGATCTTATAAAACATTATTAGAACAAATTAAGTGTAAGAAGACTAAATGGCAGAAGCTACAATACACACCATCGTCTATGACTCTTTCTTACAAAAGAGATTATACAATAACGGAAGACTCTGTTAGCATAACTACGTTTAGTTCTGGAAGAAAAACATACAATATTCAAAATTACGATTATGCTAAGGAATATTTTAAAGAACCGTGGAAATTTACAGCTTCCAAAGTAACAAAACATGATGATGGAGATTATTATTTCCATCTTACCGTTTCTCAGAAAATTGAAGAACCCGCTATAGAAGAAGCTTCTAATTTTATGGGTGTAGATGTTGGAATAAATTATCTAGCGGTAGCATCTACTACTGATAAAAAATGTAAGTTTTTTGCAGGTGGAGAAATCAAAAACCAGAGAAACATCTATTCTAAAATGAGAGCAAGGTTACAGTCTAAGGGAACTTTATCTGCTAAAAGAGTTTTGAAACACTTAACAGGTAAAGAGCAACGTTTTATGAAAGACGTTAACCATTGCATTTCTAAATCCATTATTAAATTTGCAGTACAAGAAAAAGTATCTATTATCGGTCTTGAAGATCTGACTAATATTCGTGATACAACTAACGTTAGAAAGAAACAACGTTATTTACATAATAGTTGGGCTTTTAGACAATTACAGGGCTTTATTGAATATAAAGCTAAACAGGTTGGAGTTCTTGTAGAGTATGTTGATCCTGCATACACTTCTCAAACTTGCAACAGATGTAACCACATCTCTAAAAATAATAGAAAAGGTTTGAGATTCCATTGTGAGGCTTGCGGTTTCGAAATGAATGCAGATTTGAATGGTGCTAGAAATATAGAACATCGAACACGAGATTTCAGGTATATCGTGGAATCTCAGGGATGTTTGTCAACCATCCATACGGATAATCTATCTTGATAGGTATATCCATGCTTGCTACTTCAGTAGCGAGTAGTTGACATCAGAAATTCGATTAAGTCGGCACACTATCAGAAAAAGGACCGGAGGAAATTTTCTAAACAGAAGTTATATCCTCTGTTTTTTAGAAAATTTCTTCCATAATATATGGTTATATATAATTATTTCAGAAAAGCATCTGTTTCTAAATATTATCAATGATTAAATAATAATTCTTAACTTTTGTGAATAAGTTTGCATAATGCGGCATTTTACCTTAATATATTTTTACTGATCTCATAACCATATCTTCAGTCCGTCAGTACATATCATAACTTTTAAGGACTGCAAACCAGATTTATATTAAAGGCTTTTGAAAAAGCTTTTTCGGGAAATCTTTGTATAATAATTCGGTTTTCTTACCCGAATCTAAAAAGATAAGTGAAAAAGACAACTGAAAAAATAATTGAATAAAGATGATCGAAAAAAGATAACAAAAAAGATAACCATTGTACAGACAGTAGTGTACAGACAGTGGATATGATATAAAAAGGATTAATTAAGGAATCATTTGATAAAAATAGCTTAATAATTGATCTCAAGGGGTGTTTTTTCTGGAACTCAGTTTTAAAGGCGGATGCAGGGAAGTAGGACGCTCGGGACTGCTTGTTAATGGAGAAATTCTGCTCGATTACGGTATAAAAGCCGGAGAGATTCCCGAATATCCAAAAAACGGCATGGAACCAAAAGCCGTGCTGGTATCACACGGGCATCTGGACCACTGCGGGGCTGTCCCTAACCTCATGTACCTGAACCCCGAGGTCTTTATGACACCTCCGACAGCAGATTTCACAGCCCTGCTCGGAAGAGATACTCTCAAGCTTGCAGAGACCACTCTTTCAGGTGTATCTCCTTTTGATTCTGATGACCTTCAGAAGCTTAACCACAAGACACAAAGAAAGGATTACGGAGAAACTTTCAAAACCCACGGCTATAACGTTTGCTTTTACAACGCAGGCCATATACCGGGAGCATCCGGAATTCACATCGAATCCGAATCAGGAGAAAGCCTGTTTTATACAGGAGACCTGAGCCTGCAGGAGACAAGGCTTGTTCCCGGTGCAGAAGAGTTTCCTGAAGCCGATACCCTTGTGCTTGAAAGCACCTACTTCGGGGAAGACCACGTCCAGCGTAAAGAGACTGAAGAGAGGTTCATAGAATCCATTCATGAGACACTTGACATCGGAGGAACTGCCCTTATTCCTGCTTTTGCCATAGGCAGGACGCAGGAGATCCTTATGTTGCTTGACGCGTACGGGATTCGGGCTTATGTTGACGGGATGGGCAGGGATGTGTACAAAATCCTCAAAAAATACCCCGAATACCTCAGAAACCCCGACCTCCTTGACAGGGCATTCGAACGCGCCACGCAGGTGAAAAACCACTTAAGGGAATCTGTACTTGGGGAACCGGCAGTAATTGTCACAACCGCAGGGATGCTGAATGGAGGTCCCGTACTCTATTATCTGAGCAGGCTTTACAATGACCCGGGGTCAAAAATCCTTCTGACCGGCTACCAGGTTGAAGGGACAAACGGGAGGCTTGCTCTGGAACACAGGATGATAGAAACCAGGGGAGATATCCTTTCCCTCAAACCCGCAATCGAACAGTATGATTTTTCCGCCCACTGCGGGGACAGGGAGCTGAAGCAGCTTGTAAAGGACTTCTGCGATAAGGGCACTAAAAGAGTTTTCGTTATGCACGGAGAGAAAACGGAAGCTTTTGCAGAGTGGATTTCAGAAGAAATCGGAGTGGAAGCATATGCACCTGCAAATGGGGGATCTTTCATCTTTTAATATGGGCAAAAGAATTTTTAAAATGTTTTCGTTATTAAGATAAAGAAAGGATAAAATAAGCAATGTTATAGAGATATGAATAAAATGAGTAATAACAGATAGCGAGTAATAAGTAATAATAGATAACCAGTAATAAGTAATAAAAGATAACCAGTGATAAGTAATAAAAGATAACCAGTGATAAGTAATAAAAGATGACTAACAAATAAGTAATAATAGATAACCAGTAATAAGTAATAAAAGATGACCAACAAATAAATAATAGCAGATAACCAGCGCTTCAGTATATATAACGGGATGCACATACGTTATTAAAGGGGAATTAAAATGTTAGGGGACCTGATATACGAAGCTATGGGAAAAACGACAGGCATGAGAGTGCTTGACGACAATGGCACTGTAGAGATGACCCTTGAAGAGAAGGGAAATGTTTTTGGAATTGAGTGCACTCTCACGCTAACTGTTGTGGGTAAGAACAGGCCTAATGGCATGCAATACTCAGAAGGGCGCGGAATTCTGATAACAAAAGATGGTGATGCAGCCACTCTTACAATGTCAGGGATATCCATTTCAAAAGGGCTCCCGCCACGCAGCAGTGTTAGGGGGGCAACAATTTTTAATACACAGGCACCTAAGCTGGCGCGCCTCAATAGCGTGGTCTGTGTTTTCGAAGCCGAGGTAAGCGAAGATTCGAGTTATACTATAAAGGATTGGGAATGGAAGTAATCCCTATTTTGCCGGAAAGGTTTTTAAAGGAGCCTTAGATTAGGCCCCTTCTCCTTTCGCTCCTGTATTCTTCAAAAAGGCTCTCGAGCTTATCCTCTTTAGCTTTATGCCGCTTTGCTTCGGCTTCTTTTTCCCATGTAGCAATTGCAGCTTTGAGAGCTTCTGGTTCTGCCATTGCAAAGTCATCAGCTCTCTCAAGCTGGATACCTCTTAAAACAGGCACGTCGCCTTTAAAGAAAGTCTCCTCTGCTGCATGAGAGATATCCTCAGGTATAATTACAGCCCGGACTCTGGCTTCCACGAGGATCTGGGCAGTTGCAGCCCCGCCTCCGCTCGGTTTTTCCAGAAAGACAACGTCCCCTGCCTTGAGCCCGTATTTCTCTTTAGTTTCGGAAATGGACTCTTTCGTAAAAGCCGAGATAACCTTTACCGGGGTGCCTTCACCGCGTATTTCCATTTTCTGGATTTTGCGCAGTTTATTGCTTCTCCGCCTCAGTTCTTTAACGGTTTTGTTTTTATTGCTCAGCTCTTTTTTGAGGCTCTCTATCGTGCTGTCCCTGATCTGGACCTCTTTTGATTTCCTGATTTCGCTATAAGCTTCCTTTTTGAAGCCTTTTAACCTTGACTCAAGCTTTGAAATCTTTCTATCTTTTGCTGCCATTGCCTGCTTCAGTTCTTCAACATATTCCTGCAGGTTCTGAATCTGTTCCCCCTGCCTATGGACAGTTTCCCTCATTCTCTGGAAGGACTCGTCAACCGCCTTTTCCTCTGGTTTTTCAGGGGCTGCTCTTGCTCCGGGGGGCTTTTCACGAGCTTGTAAGGCAGCACGTACTTTTTCAATCGCAGACTCTATTGACTCTCCCCGGATTACATGAAGCTTTATCAGCTCAAGGTCTGAATTTTCCGGTGCTTTCTTTTCGATACGGGTAAATATATTTTTGTAACTTCTGTAGGTGAGAAGAGCCGCAGTTAATGCATCCCTTTCGTGGTCATTGGAATAGCCGAAAGTCTTCCCGAGTGCAATTTTTTCTTCGGCAGAGACCTCAATTCCAGGGCTTGCAGGGACAGCATTAAAGCTCCTCCTGATCTTTTCTACCGAACCCGGCATTGGAGTAACATCGCTTGCGATCACTGCAGGTTTTCCGTATTCGGCAATAATCTTGACAACCTCATCAGGAGCTATTCCCCTGAAACTTTTCAGGTAGAGGAGGTCCCCATCAAGGGAAAGGATGGCTATGCCTACAGTGGTTCCCGGATCAAGCCCTACTATTGTGAATTTTCGCTTCTGACTCCTGGGTTTCAGCGGGACATAACGGATTTTGTCGCGTTCAACACTTCTCACACTTACCTGGGCATCATTGCTTGCCATAGAATGTACTGGTACCTCTCCACGTTTTGCATAGACAGTAAATTCAGATCTGACATAGCCCCCGAACCCCTTCACATTTACAGCTTCGAACCTGATGCCTTTTTCACGTGAAAGGTCTTTGAGGATGTTTTCAATCTCTCTGCTCCTTTGAAGTACAGCTCCGTGTACTTTTCTTCTATACCTGTTCTGGCTCCATCCTCCGCGTCCAAGAGAACGAGCTCTGCTTACCTTGATTTTAGTAATGTCTTCAAAAAGAGAAACCTCGTGCCCGACTCCGAGGTCCGCAAGCCTTGCACAGGCTTCGGCTTCATCATTTGGATTTTCCGGGTCAAGAGAGATCCCATGCTTGCGTGCAATCCTGACAAGAGGTTCAGGGTGCAGCCCACCGGTTACCTGGACTAGCTTGACTCCGTCAGGCAGTCGTTCCATAAGAGAAAGGAGTTCATTTCTGTCAGCCGCAAGCTCAAAAATATTGTCAACAGCTATAATCTCCGGCCTGTCCCTCTGGATCATATTAAAGATCTTCTGGCGGCGGAGCATACTAAAATGAGAGATCTCCCCGTCCCTGAGAATTGCAAGGGCATACCTGGGAAGTTCCCTCGCCCTGGGAGATCCCCGGGCAATATCGATTCCATAGATAATCCTTTTTTGCATGAACACCTATATTTTATCTCTTGTTGAATATATATTTAACTGATTTCTACCATTATTTTATAAAATTGACATACTCTATAAAGTCAGCTTTTTGTTCAGCTAATTTTAATTTGTTAATTAAATTCACTTCTGTACTTTCCCTAAATGGCTCCCCCTTAAATTAGATTTTTCCCACGATCTACTTTCTGATTTGTGTTCAGGCTCTTAATCAGAAACAAATAAAAACAAAAATGTAATAAATAAAAATATGCGTGCTATAAATAAAAACAATTAAAATATATATGAAATCAGAAAAACTATAAATGAGAACAAGAAGACTATAAATAAAAAAACGTGAAGACTATAATTAAAATCTAATTAACTATAAAATAAAAGAAATTAGACTATAGATTAAAGGTTTACAAAAAAGAGAAAAAAGATATGGGATAGATAAAAAGAGGATTAGATAAAAAGAGGAATAGATAAAAAGAGCATATCAGAACAGAAAAACTATACATATTGACAGTTGTTTTATTCAACATATTAAGGAAAGTTATCTTTATTCAGATATCTTTGAGACCTCTTTTAGAAGGAACATCATTAAATCCTCTAATTCGGTGCCTTATATTTCAAAATCCGCTAACAATGGATCTCACTCCACTATAAAAGATTTAAGGTTTTCATCTCACTATAAAAAATTTAAGGATTTTATCTTAATTTAAGGGATTTAAGGTTTTCATCCCACTAACAAAAGGTCTCATGCTCAAAAATTTCCGTCTTCAAAGTCTTCTGTTTCGGGGTTTTCTTTCTTAACATTATCTTTTTTAACTCTTTGCAGATCATTTTCCTCTTCTTTAACTCTTTCCAGATAATTTTCCTCTTCTTTAACTCTTTCCAAGTCATTATCTAAATTTACAGAACTTTTCTCTTCCCCGCTCTTGACCTCTTCCAGAACTTTTTCAAGCTCCCTTTTAATGTTATATTTTCTTGAGAAATGAGTCAGGATATTCGAAACATCCCTTTCGAGAATTTCGTCGGCATGAGGGTGTTCCAGGATTACGTACTGGGGCCAGTCAATAAGCTGAACGCCTTCTTCGGATACAAAGATATTATACTCACTTAAGTCAGCGTGGATGACTCCACGAGAATAGGTTATCTTTACCTGCTTCAGGATCTCATCAAGGTACCATTCAGGGTCAACAAGTTTTGTTTTTGAGAGCAGACTTCCCTTTGCAAGCTCCATTACTATGGCGTGCCTGTTCTGGTCTAGGGGTTTTGGGACAGAAACCTGCGGGTAAAGTTTGCTCATGATCTCATATTCCCTCTGGGCTGCAAGCCTGGCAGCATAAATCCAGGAGAAATGTTCCCTTTCTCCAAGGTGCTCACGTACTCTTTTTATTTGCTTGAAACTGGTCCTGCCTTCCCTGTGGAATTTGATTATAACCGGGAGAGGTCCTCCAATTGCAAGCTCGGGCTGCCGGATCGCTTCATAAATAACGGACTCTTTACCTACTCCTATTTCATTCCCTATGGCACTGATGCTTTTTCGCTTCACAAAAGCATTGAGAGCAAGGGCATCATATCCTTCAAAATAAATATGAAAACCTTCATAAGGCTGGGTGGTTCTAACAACAAGCTTTTCCCGCACAAGTTTCTTCAGCCTGTACTCAAGCTTGTCAAAAGGCAGTTTTGTATACTTATTGAGCTCCTCTATCGGCACCCACTCAAAATGCTTCATCCCTATCTCGATGCCAGTAAGTATCCTGAAATCCTTCGCATCGAGCTTACCGAAAACCTTTAGCACTTCATCGATCATCCTATCCTGTTATACATATCACCCTCGATATTTAAATGATACCTGAACTTCGTTTTCCGATTTTGAAAGTCCTGCTATAGATAAATACTATTTTACTCTATTTTACTCCTACAAATTAAACAAGTTTAAGAAGAAAACTTTTTTACATCGGATGGCATAAATATTTAGTGAATGTAAAAATTGTTTCCAGACTTACTTTACAAAAATAATTGTAAATTTCAGAAAATAAATCTAAAATGATCTTATAGTATCTAAAAGAAAAATAATACCAGGAGATCTATTATGCGGTTCATTAATAGAATTCCCGGGATTAAAATTGCAGGACTGCTAGCCATCATTATTCTAGTTGCTTCTACCCTGGGATGCACAGGTTCAGACCATGACGAGATCAGTTCAAGCTTCATTCCGGATGCAGAGGTGATGCCTCCATCACCTGAAGCAAATATTACATTTGTTACTGAAGGTTCATCATTTTCGCCAATTATAAAAGTTAAGGGCAGCCCGGAAATTCAGTGGGTATTTGGTGACGGTTCAACATCTGGCTCCACGTCTCCAACCGTCAATTTTGGTTCAGAAAAGACAAGAGTAAACACTCTCATAGTAACACCATGGAGTGCAGTGACCCAGATCAACATCGGATACGATGGCTCAGATGGAGGAGTAACTCCGGGCCCTGGTACGATAGAAAAACTGAAACAACAAAATGTGATAGCTGTAAGTGGATTAGAAAACGTTGCACCGTCCCTCAGGGTATGGGCATCAAGTTTTAATCCGATAAGCGAGCTGGATTTCAGCAACTTTACGGAACTGCATACGGTTGAATGTTTTTACTGCACATCATTGACTGATATAAGACTCCGGAATGTTCCATCTCTTACCAGGCTCTGCTTAGAAAATTGTAAAATTTCTTATCTTGATCTATCAGAAGCCCCTTCACTGGCTGATCTTCGTGGGGCATCTCAGGGAAGTTCAACATATGAAATAAACTGGGGTACCACGGGGGCACATGTATGGCATATATGTGTCAGAGACAACCCTCAGATGACAGGCACGTTTCCTGTCAGCCAGTTTCCACTACTTAAAGACTATTTTATCTGGAACGGCAATCAAAGCGGCAGCCTGCACCTGACTTCAAAGGATTTGAAAAAAGTTCTGCTGTCCAGCAATAACTATACGATAGTCAATTTTTCCGGGTGTTTCCCTGCCGGTAGAAAAGGCACTGTTAATGTTTGTAATAATAAAATTATAAGTCTGGATATATCCGATGACCCCGGTTTACTTTATTTAGATGCCAGTCAGAATTTACTCGATCAAACAGCAGTAGACGGGATACTCCAGAAACTGGATTCGTACCATACCCGTAATGGGTCTCTGGATTTAAGCGGAAACGCCGTCCCATCAAGTGCAGGTATTGAACACGCAAAGAATTTGACATCCAGAGGATGGGAAGTTAAAATAGAATAAATCTGCCAGATATCCGGCCTGAATGACGCATTATATGGTCAAATCAGGCCGATGTGGTTTTTTCTTTTGAGGCACCGGCATGATGCATGGAGCCTCATTTTTCTGGGGTACAGGTCTTTTTGTAGGTTTTCTGTTCAGACTGCTTCCTTTACCTGTTACAATTGAAAACACCTGAGATATCGAGTGGATAGTTATAGTTTTTATGACAGTGGGTTTCCTTTTTGTGGCGAGATTATTTCAGGCGTTTTTCCATTGTAACTGCAGTTAAGGTCTCACAGAACCGGGCATCTGATCTGAGAGCCTCTCAAGGGCACCGGACGCAGTCAACCTCTTTATTATCATTGAATAATAAAAGCATACTTAAAGAAAAAAAGAAAGTGTCAGCATTTAATAGAACAGTAAAGCTTTTTGAAGGTATATGTATAGAATATAATCTTTAACTGACTTTTAATAATTAATTAAAAGATCGATAAAGTATTAATTACGGAATATTCTCAGAAGATTAGATGAAATAATCCAAAACCCTTTTAGAGGCTCATCACAGGTTTTGGTTGGAGCCCTGAGTTTATAGCCATCCTCAGCACTTAATTTCCCTGAATCAATTCGAAATCCCGGAATAGTCTCACAGAACTGATGGATTGCAATTTGTGGATTTTAGCAGATTTATTAATAATTTCAACTACACTCTCTGGTCTAAATCTCTAATCCCCGGTCTAAATCCCCAGGTCCAAAATCTTTGTCAAAATGCCCGTTTCATTATTGTTAGCATATACATTTATAATTAATTATGATTGTTTACTTGGTATAAAAAACCGAATAACTACTGAATACTAAAAGGTGTGCAGATATATGGTTGATAATAGCTCTCATAATTCTCATAAAAATCCTGGAAAAAAGATCAGTCCTTTCAAGAAAATATTTGATAATATGAAAAATTTTATGAAAAAGGATGAAGAAGACAATAATCCGTCTTCTTTTGAAGTATCTAAAACCGAAAAATCTCCGGATTCAAATATTTCGGAGTTGGAAAAATCTGGTAAGAATGATAAATCTGGTAAAAATGAGAAGAGATCGATGCATGAAAAAAAATCCAGTAAAAAGGAACAGAAGCTTCCAAAGAAATATAAAAAAGGCTGGTAACCGAGGGTAATGACTTAATCAGAAAGTTAATTAGTCACATTTGTTCTGTAGACTTGTTCTGTATACTTATTCTGTATACTTATTCTACATTTGCTCTATATTTATTGTATATTTATCTGTATATTTATTGTATATTTATCTGTATATTTATCCTATCTCTCAAAGTTTAAGAATTTAGTTGCTTTTTTCAGTTTAAGAAAATTCTTTCAGTTTTAAAGCCATTATAATATTATAAAAGATATTATATTATAAGTATTTATAAATAGGACAATATATTCCAAAAAAATTAAGGAAATAAATAGAAAAAACCAATTGAAAATCAATGTTTAAAAACAACTTCCTAACATAGTTTTCGTCTTTCCCAAAGGTATTTATTTAAACAGTATAATGACAGATAGGGATTTAAAGTGCAGAGAATACAATCAAAGGAATATTTCAATGCAGTACAGGCATATTTTGCCAAACATAAGGACCCTGCCACAGTATACTCTTTCCTTTTAAACACGCTGTGGACAGATAAACAGAAACTATCTGATAAGATGTATTATCAGCGTGTTGACATGCTTAAAATGACGGAAAATTGCGTTAGCTTCTATACCGGCACAGAGTGCACTCTTGTACTGTGTTCAAATCCGGAAAAACAGGCTCCCTAGTTGAACTATAATTGGAACTGCCTTTTTTGAGAATAAATAAGCTGTTACATCTCCGATCCTTTCCTATAAAATGCCTGGAAGATTCTATTATCTGCAGCCAGGGCTATCTCTCAGGCAAACATAGATAATAAACAAATAATAGCCTTTTTTATATGTTTACCCTGAAATCCCCATATACTGATATTGATCCATCTGTTTTTGCAGCCTTATATGTCTCTCATTTCAGATAATGCTGTCTTTCGGCTCTTTGCTTATCTTCATAAACTATGAAGTACATTAATAGCTTGGAGTGAATAATCATGCAGAAATTAATGAAAACAGCGGGTTATGCCTTAGCGATAATAGGGTCTGCTTACGTTGTAAAACAAGTCTTAAAGTGTGAAAAATGCCGCTCCTGGTCTGGCTGGCATAAAATAAAAGTAGAAGATGAAGGACCGGATAGTTCAACTGGATCACACACAATAAAAGTAGAAGAAGAAGAGGGAGAACGAAAGGGTTCAAGGTACGGCTCCAATCCGATCCGTTACTGAACCTGAAAGGCTCAGATGAAAAGATCATTCCAGACCAGGCTGAAAAGCGCAGGAATATTTCGAAATGCGTGATTCCATTACCCGTCATTCAGAAATACATTTCTGTTAACATACATTTCTGCTAACTGCAGAAGGTCCGGGGAGATGTTAATTCAAGAAAAAGAAACTCAAAAGAACTGAAAAGAGTAGTTAAAAAGCCCATTAAAAAGAGAAATGATTAAAGTAAAAGAAAGAAGTTAAAAACAGAACATATTTCTTCTTTATTTCAGCAATTTAATCATTTCTCTTCCGAAGGCGTAAAGGTCATCAGGACTTCTTGAAGAAACGAAGTTCCCATCAATAACGACTTCACTGTCTTCGTAAAGCGCTCCTGCAGCTATGATATCATCTCTTATCCCTATCCAGCAGGTAGCTTTTCTTCCTTTTATTACGCCTGCCGAGACCAGGACCTGCGGGCCGTGGCAGATTGCAGCGACCGGTTTATTCTTTTCAAAGAAGTGTTTTGTGATCTCAAGTGCATCTTTATCAAGCCTCATTTTTTCGGGCCCTTTCCCTCCGGATATTACAAGGATATCGTAATCTTCAGGGTTCACATCCTTAAATGCGATATCAACCTCTACATCATACCCGTACTTTCCTTTTATCTTTCCTTTCTTCATTGAAGCCACGTGTGTGGTGATGCCCTCTTCCTTCAAACGGTGGTAAGGATAAATAAGTTCAACATCCTCAAAACCATCAGCTCCGAATACGAGCGCTTTCAGATAAATCCCCCCGGTTCATGTATGCTATTGATTTTGCCTTAAGAGCTTATTACGTGCTGGTGCAAACAAAAGATTAGTCCGGAGGCAAATATATTTTGTCTGATTATGAAAATAAGACAGGTAAAGCAGGCCCCTGATTTACGGCTCAAATTTTCTCAAGCGCCTGTTTGAGGTCTGCAATTATGTCCTCAGGATCTTCGATTCCTATGGAAAGCCTGACAAGCCCATCAGTAATGCCCACTTTTCCTCTTACTTCTTTCGGGACGCAGGCATGCGTCATGGAAGCAGGATGCTGAATCAGGGTATCAGTTGCCCCGAGGCTTACTGCGAGAGAACAGAGCCTGACGCTGTTCATGAGCTTGCTTCCGGCATCAATCCCGTCCTTTACTCCGAAAGAAAGCATTCCTCCGTACCCGCTCATCTGTTTTTTTGCGATTTCGTGCTGCGGATGGGATGAAAGCCCAGGATATCTTACCCATTCAACTGCGGGATGAGACTCAAGGAAATTGGCAACCTTCAGCGCGTTCTCGGCGTGTCTTTCCATCCTGATATGGAGGGTTTTCAGCCCTCTTATGCAGAGCCAGGCTTCGTGCAAGCCCATTGTTCCGCCCGTATATCCGGCAACCTTTGCCAGATTTTTTAGAAAAGCTTTGTCGCATACAACGATTCCGCCAAGCAGATCTGCATGCCCGCCTATATATTTTGTACAGCTGCTGAGGGAAATATCTGCCCCAAGAAGAAGAGGTTTCTGGAAATAAGGCGTGGAAAATGTGTTATCCACAACACAGATGGCTCCCTGTGCTTTTGCAAGCCCGGAAATCATTCTGATATCACATACATTCAGGGTAGGGTTGGCAGGAGTTTCCAGAAAAACCATTTTAGTCTCCGGCCTGAGAACTTTTCTCACGTTTTCCGCATCTGTTGTGTCTACGAAAGTAACATCTATCCCGAGCCCGGGAAGAATTTCTGAAAAAAGGCTGTAGGTGCATCCGTAGACCACATCAGTTGAGACCAGGTGGTCTCCCTTTTTGAGGGCTGTCAGAGCAACTGCAGTGATTGCTGCCATTCCTGAAGCAAAGGTCTGCCCTGCTTCCCCTCCTTCGAGTGCAGCGAACTTTTCTGACAGGACGGCGTGTGTGGGCGTGTTCGGGGGAATGCGCGTATAGACATACCCGTCTTCCTCTTCTGCAAATCTTGAAGCTCCCTGTTCAACACTATCAAAAATGAAAGTTGAAGTTTGAAATATTGGAGTTGTATGAGCTCCGAATACCGGATCCGGTTTTTCTCCCGCATGAACGCATTGGGTTGCGAACTTAAATTTCCTTTCCATATCCCGAAATCTCCTGTTTAAATTAATACCAGGATAAGTATCTGTTTTTCCGGTAATTATTTGTTTGGCGTCAGGGGCAGGATAAAGACTTAAAGGATCAGTAACTTAATAAAGAAAACTTGAGTTATGCAGTTACATCAGAAATTTTAAAAATACAGTATGCCATATACGTGAAGTAAAAGCTTCAATAGGGAAAAAGAAGTTACGGATGTTGCGCCAGAAGCAACCTAAAACGTTAAAGGAAGGCCTTCCGTGATAAAATCCATACTTGATAACGATCTTTATAAGTTCACCATGCAGATGGCTGTTCTGGAGTTATTTCCAAAAGCAGAAGCCGAATACCGTTTTACTAACCGGGGATTACAGCGCTTTTCCAGAGAGTTTGTGGAAGAACTCAGAAGGGTCATAGATGAAGAGATCTCAGGATTAAGACTGACAGAAGAAGAATACCGCTGGCTTGGCGAAAAATGTCCTTTTCTGAAGCCGATGTACCTTGAATACCTCAAAAATTTCCGGTTCAAGCCAGAAGAGGTAGAAATCTGCCTTACCAGGGAAAACGATCTGGACATGCGCATAAAAGGCCCCTGGCACAGCACGATCCTGTGGGAAATTGTCCTTATGGCTGCGGTTTCCGAACTCTATTTCACAACTATAGAGAAAGAATGGAACGGCAGCACGAAAAATCCGGGAACACCAGAATCCGCAACACTGGAATCCGTACTTGAAGCCTATGGAGAAAAAATCCTGGAAATAGGAAAGGTTCTTGAGGAAAATGGCTGCCTGTTTTCTGAATTTGGGACCCGCAGGCGGAGAAGTTTTGAACTCCATGATCAGGTAATGAGAAGTCTTGTGCGGATAAAAACACTTACAGGTACAAGCAATGTTTATTTTGCAAAAAAATATGGTGTAAAGCCCATAGGTACGGTAGGGCACGAATGGATTATGGGCACTTCCGCCCTGGTAGGGCTCAGGTACGCTAACCGCTTCGCTTTTGAAAACTGGGTTGATGTTTACAACGGAGATCTTGGAATTGCCCTGACGGATACTTTCGGTTCTGAAGCTTTCTTCAAGGATATGGACCTCAAGTTGTCTAAAATCTATGACGGCTTCAGGCACGACAGTGGAGACCCTTATACCTTTGTTGACAGGGTGATAGAGCATTACGGGAAAATGGGCATAGATCCGATGAAAAAACTAATCGTTTTCAGCGATGCCCTCAATGCCGAAGCAACGGTTAGACTTAAGAAATACTGTGAAGGTAAAATCAACTGCAGTTTCGGTATAGGGACAAGCCTTACCAATAATTCAGAATTCTTCCGGGAAAGCCCCCCCCTGAACATGGTGATAAAACTGCACAGCATTAACGGGATTCCTGTTGTGAAACTGAGCGACTCTCCAGAAAAAGAAACCGGAGAAAGGGATGCTCTGAGGGTTGCAAATTACATTGTGGGAAGGAAAGGGCTGGATGAATGAGTTTTAAGAAGGACTGAAGAAAAAGGGAGAAAAAAGAGACAGTTAAGAAAGCAAAAAGAGAAACTCTCTTCAGCCACCTTCAATGAATACCTTAAGACATTAAACTCCACTGGTCTTCATCTCCCGAGAGCAGAGGGTCTTTCCTGTAAGTTACCATGTGGTCATCTTTCCGCCCCGCCCTTACAAAAAAAATTATCTTTCAGTCAAATTATTTGGTACGTTATCTGGCATTACAGTCACGTTGAGGATTTCTTTCTTTCCTGCACCCCATTCATATTCCACAAGTTCGACAGGCGGGTAATGTGAGATTATTTCTCCTTCTTTTCCCTCCAGACAGGACTCCTTCCAGATGAACTATCACTGCTGCCTGTACCGTCTATTCTTTCAATTCTCTCTTTCCCGGGTAAGTAAACTGATATATGCCCTTCACTTGCATGTCCTCCCCAATTTATCACTGCTACGGAAATTGTGACATTCCCTCTCTGAGACAGCCCTCAAAGGGATCTACCTTAACACCGGCAATTTTTAGGTAAGAAGAAATTAAGATGCAGAAAAGAGTTTTATTATGACAATTTCCGAATTATCGGTACTGGCTGCATCCGAATCATTTATCGAAACCCTATCCGGGGTAGCTCCCGGACTATTTTCGGAAATATCAAGAGGGTCGATGTCTGAACTAGCTACCGAACCTGTGCCAGATTCATTAATTAAACTAACGTCCAGACCGTTTGTTAAAGCAGCATCCGAGCCATTCATTAAAGCAATTTCTGAGCTATTTTTCCCGTCAGTAACAGAACCATCAAGATTTGAACCGCTAATAACAGAATCATCAAGATTTGAACCGGTAATGTTTGAAACACTGCTGTCAGGATAGTTTATAGTTTCAGCTGTGATAATATCAGATATAGAATTGTTCCCGGGATTATACCCTTCAAACATAATTTTTGACCCTTCAGGACTCCATCTTGGGATGGAATCATATCTTCCAGTATTGTTTGTAAGCCTGGACCTGTAGTTTCCTTCTATGTCCCTGAGCCATATATCAGGGCTTCCTCCTTCATCTGAAACATATGCTATCCATTTTCCATTAGGACTGAAAGACGGGTTCCATTCGTTGTATGATGTATTTGTTAACTGAGTCTGGTTTGTGCCGTGGTAATCTATTACCCACAGGTCATATTTGCCCTGCGAATCCTTTGAGCTGTATATAACTCTCAGTCCAAGAGGGCACCAGTCCTTTCCAGTCCCCACGTTTTCCGATGTTCCAAGTCTGGCTCTGTTGTTTCCGTCCCTATCGATTATCCATAACTGGGGCGGCATACCTGCAGATTCCTGAGTATATGTAATCTTTTTTCCAAAGCGGCACCATGAGCCCCAGCCTTCGGAGACCTGAGAGTCGCTGGCAACAGGAGTTACAGTTCCGTTTTCCAGATTTGCCAGATAAAGATCAAGTTGAGAACCCATTGATTTTATGATAACTAGGTCTCTTCCATCAAGGCTCAAATCACTGAAACCGGTAAGGTTACCTTCACCGATGCCTGTCCGCTTTATTTCACTACCGTTTGCTTTCATCCTGTATGATTTAAAATCATTTGATCCGTTTCCTTCAACAGTATAAAAGATATATTCACCGTCTGCTGACCATACAGGAGACAGCTCCTTTTCGGGACTATCAGTTAGAAAAGTAACATCTTCTACAAAATCATCTGCAGAAACAACCTCCTCATTATTCGAGATCTTTCCTGCAGCAATGCATATAAGACCGGAATCGGAATCAAAGTAGTTTCTTGAAGCATTTTCTATCCTGTTCAATCCGGGCCCTTCTGTAAGATTGCCGAACCCGGACAGTTCATCAGGAACTGCTCCTACGGGCAGGATAATAATTAAAACGGATATCAACAAAAATAAATCTTTGAGCATTTTTCTCATGAGTCCTCACCGTGAACTTAAAAAATTAATATTACAAATATAATTTCTCAATCATATATAGTATAGAAATTCTAGTCCATATTATACATCGTAAACTGAAATCAGGAAATAAGGGAGCATAAATTTAATTTCTCAAATTAATGGCAATCTTACCGAAAATGCTTCGTAAAACCAGAATCCCTCCCCCATCTCAAGTACATCATTAATAAATATTGATTACTGTTAGAGGACACAAAAAATTGTCTGAACGCAAAACAAAAAAGTCAAACAAATATCAGACATTAAAACAGACTTAACTTGGTATCTACGTATGTCAGTTCTTATTTGTGGAAAACGCCGTTCCCTTTATCGAGCAGGAAAAGAACAAATAGCTAAAGTGAATATGCTTTCTCTGGTCAAGTATAAAAGCTTTATCGCCGTCCTTATGAAGTTCACCCTTCCTCTTCTAAATCAGTCCTTCAGTCCTCTTGAGCAAGCAAAGCGAGTGAAAAGGACACCGTCCTCCCGATGCGCAATTCGGGCGAGACGAGAATAGGGTGGGAAAAAATAAGACTGCCCGATAACAGATCAATTCAGGCAGTTTCGGGCAGAAGAAAGTATTTATTAAAGGTTTTTTCGGTTAAGAGAGTTTCATCTGCAGAATTGATCTTTCGTATCTTTCCGGTAATCTATGATTTTCAGATCAATCTACCCGATATTCTTTTACTTCAGCAATGTTATTATGCGTTGTACCCTTCAGCAAGGTTGGTATTTACATACACCACAGCTTCATTTGTGTGCTTGTATGCATAATCATCCGTAACTTCGGGCAGTTTATCGGCTTCATCCTGAGAGGTTACTACAGTGCCTGCCGGGATGTACCTTCCATCAGGGACAGTTACACCGATCGCTGCAGATGTCGGTTCAAGCACACAGTTATTTCCTATTTTAGCTTTGAAAACGAAAGTCTGCATTCCAATGAATGTGTCATTTCCGACAAGGGAAGGGCCGTGAACCTGAGCCTGGTGGGCAAGGGAAACTCTTTCTCCTATATAAACAGCATACTTTTTGCCGTCTACTTCAACCTGGTTTTCCTCTACGGGTTCGCCTTCCTCATTAACGGTCTCAAGTGCATGGAGTATAACACCGTCCTGGATATTGCATTCATCTCCTACAAATATCGGCATGCCTTCATCGCTCCGGACAGAAGCCATTGGAGACACCATTACACTGGCGCCTATCGTCACATCCCCTATAACTGACGCCTGGGGATGTATGTAAGCGGTTGGATCAATAACCGGTTCGGTAGGTTCCGGATTCCAGGGGGTCACAGGATTCGCCCGGATGTTAGATTCCTCAACATTAGCCTCGACTTCCTCTGCTTCAATATTTTCTCCTTCTTCTGCTCCTTCACCCTGGGAAACACACCCGCTTCCTGCAAGGGTAATTGCCAGGGACAGAAGAAGGGCCATAAAAACCCTGTTAAATTTCATAAGAGTCCTCCAGTCACAGTGTGAAGATTGTAAAATATATAGGCATTTCTATTTTTATTTGAAAAAAGATAAAAAAATAAAAGTGAATTTATTTTGATATGAAGACAGGCATTGATAGGACCTCAAAATAACAGGTCAGTAGACATGGTAAGCCGGGAACCTGATTAAATCCAAAAATCCTTATAATTTAAAGATATACAGAGTGTCATGCAGGCTGTACTTCAGGTTCCCATAGAGTCCGTATATGCTGACCTTCCTGTATTTGTAGTGCTTGCAGTCTGGAATTTATTTGTTCTCTTCGTTATTTCAAAAAAAGTATATGAGTTTTCTTTAAAAAAAGGAAGGTCAACCAGTTCTTCAATGTATTTTTCCAGAAAGACAATACATTTTCTAGCAGGCGGTTTAACGGCACTGCTTCTTCCATTCTTCGCTCGCGAACCCATACTGCCAGCACTGATGGCTCTGGGGCTTGCTTTTGCAACATATGTGCCGCATAAACTCAACAGGCGCATGTACTGGTTTCAGGACCCGGAAAACATATATGATGTGGATTTCACGTTAAGCTGGGGGCTGATAATATTTCTCACCTGGTACATTGATAAGAGCTTCTGGCTTGGTGTAATCCCTGTGCTTTTTATGGCATTTGGCGACGGGATTACCGGAATAATCAGAAACCTGAAATACAATAAAAGGACTAAAGCCTGGGAAGGAACTGCAGGCATGTTAATGCTTTGCATAATTATTGGTGCACAGATGGGGATTGCAGGAATTATTGCGGGAATTTTATGCTCATTTGTAGAAAGAATAGAAAACATAGATGATAATATTACGGTGCCTGCTGTTAGTTTATTTATTCTGGTCGGAGCCCACTATTATTTCCCTTCGTCTACTGTTTCTTTTTATTGATTATTTCAGTTGCTTTTGTTGAAGTTTAACTTAAAAGTCTACTTATTTTTTAAATATCCAGAGTTTATTTTTTAAATATTCAGAGTTGATAAACTAAAAGTTCTTATATCTTTGAAAGTAATAATATTAAAAAATAGAAAATGTCAGAGGAAAATTTAGTTACAGGGTCAAACAGGGGACATTATACTATTTATTTAAGATCGAATCTTAAAAATTACGGCTTCAATTCACTGAAGCCTTATTCTTAGCTGGTATAAGCGGGAAAAATGTGCTCTTAAAAAATATGTTTTGAGGGTTTTCATATACTAAATTTTTAACATATGAGCATGTTCTTATGCTTAAAAAATCGTATGAAGTTTTATACAGGATACAAAGTTTAAGATATTTCTAATGAACTGTTAAATTAATTGGGGGATGGAAAGAGATGGATGAAAATACCAGGAACCTGATAAAGAAAGTGGAACGCTCTGTTTTTGCAGGGAACAGGGCAGCTGCTGCAAAAGAACTTGGGGAAATAGGGGACTTTGACGCTGTACCTGTTCTGCTTAAAGCGCTTGAAGATTCTAGTTCGAAGGTGAAAGCTGCTGCTTCGGAAGCCCTCGGGGAAATCAATGACCCTGATGCAGTGCCCGGCCTGATGAAAATGCTTGACTACCCTGAAAGTTATGTCAAAAAAGCTGCAATAATTGCCCTTGGAAAAATAGGGACCCAGGAAGCGGTTTCAGGGATCGTGAAAGGTTTCAGGGATCCTGATAAACTGATACGTAAAGAATCGGTAAAAGCATTGATGAGAATAGGGTCTCCAGAAGCAGTTTCAGGGCTTACCGCAACTTTTACCTGCCCGGACAGCCCCCTGAAAAGAATTTCTATAACAGCACTTGGAAAAATAAATACCTATGAAGCAGCCTGCGGGCTTGTAAAAGCCCTTGAAGACCCGGATAACAGGGTCAGACAGCAGGCTGTGGAAACTCTTGGGAAAAGAGGTATTTCTGATGTCCTTGAAGAATTAATGGAACTTCTTAAGGACTCGAGACAGCCAGTACAGGAAGCAGTATCGGAAGCGCTCTGCAAAATAATAGGAGGATCGGAATCGGTACCAGTTCTTGTGAAGGCACTGGGAGCTTCTGATAGGAAGGTGAGGAAGGCTTCGATAGAAGCCCTCGGGAAAGCGGGTAATTCAGAAGCTGTTTCTGCTCTATTGAAGGAGCTTGATGACGATGACTGGTATTTGAGAAGCCGGGCTGCAGATGTACTTGCGGACATCGCTTCTCCTGAAGCAGCTCTTGGTCTTGTAAAAGCCCTTGATCTGCACGATGCACCTGTAAGAAAATTGATAGTGAGTGCACTTGGAAAAATAGGAAGTCCTGAAACAATCGAAGGACTTGTCAAAGCCCTTGACGACCCTGACAACTCGATCCGTGAAGCTGCAACTCTGGGGCTTGGAAAAACAGGAAAAGCAGAAGCTGTCCCTGGGCTCCTGAGAGCCCTGCATGACCCCAAAAATACTGTGCAGGAAGCTGCTGCCACATCACTTGGAGACATGAAGGCGAGAGAAGCCGTTCCTGAGTTTCTCAGAATTCTTGAAGACCCTGATTCGCTGATACATAAATCCGTAATATTTTCACTTGAAAAAATAGGCACTCCGGAAGCAGTTGCGGGTCTTTCACGTGCACTTAATAACCCTGATGCTATGGTAAGAAAAGCTGCAGCAAAATCTCTCGAAAAAATTAAAAAATCCGGTCTCCCGCTGGAAAAAGCAAAAAATATTGAAATTTCGGGCTTCAATATTTCGGAATGAAATTATCAAACATTCGGAATAAAGTTACCTGAAAGGCAAATCCGTCTCGTCCAGCAGCAGATCTATCTCCGGATCAATTCCGGGCAAAATCTGTTTCAAGCATTTTTTCAGGCTTATCCCTGAATGATATTTCCCTGAGAAAGAGATCATCTGAACAGGATTTTCAGGACATATTTCTGCGGCTGCCCTGCATCTCAGAACCCCTTTCTTCATGCATCTGTCCTCTTCCTCCCCTCACAGGGCCTTTACCATATTTCATTTCAGAGGACATTAGTTCTCTAAACTCATCAAAGGACTCAGCTGCGTTGACATCTTCTTTAAGAGCGGTAAGTTCTTTAATTTTGTCGTTGAGTTTTGTAACTTCCCCGGCCGTATCTTCGCCTGAGTTCTCATTCTCGCTTACTCCGGTTTCAAGGTGTTCAATTTCTTTTTCAATTGAGTCAACCGCTTGAGCTTTCATATAAGTTAACACGACATCCTGCAGTTCAGACGCACTGGAAGCTCCACTTACGCTGGTGGACAGGTCTTGAAACTCGGATATCTGTCCTTTAAGCATTTCAGTCATGTTTTCATCGCTTGACTTTTCAAGCTGCACGTTAAGCATATCGGTCATATTGCCGAGGGTATCAACTATTTCTGTCTGTACTTCAGTAAAGTTTTCATCTGTTAAGTCCTCAACTCTAAAGAGGCAGGGTCCGCACATTTTATCTGGAAATCCATTTTTTCCACACGGACCTGCACCTTCAGCATTTGCCTGCCTTTCTGCAAGTAAAACCTCCTGCAATTCTTCTGCGGTTGAAGTCTCGCTTACATTGTTATACAGGCTTTGAAGTTCAGCAATCTTTTCGGTGATTGAATTAAGCACTTCAGTCTGAACCTCTGTGAAGTTTTCTTCTGTTATGTTTTCAGCAGGACAAAAGCCCATACCACGCATTCCATCAGGTCCTTCTACCCAGTGCCTCATACCTCCTGACATCATTTTTCCAGACCCCTTACCATTTGCAGAGTTTATTTGATCTGCATAGGTAGCATTTTCCGAAGCAATAGCACCAGAAGGAATAATGCTTAAGACCATCAGCACTACCGCAAAACCGGCAACTGATTTTACTGCTTGTTTTTTCATAGTATAACGTCTCCATAAATTACTCATTTAATCTTACTTTGTTCTGTTTAATCCAGGCAAGTTTTCACCGCCTGACATTTCTGTAATAAACTGGCTTAAATATAAGCTTACTTTCAGGAATAAAGAAAGATATAAGATTAAATTTAGAAAATAAGCTTTTTTTAAGCATTTTTAGTAAATTTAAGCATATATAACTGATTTAATACTAATCAGAAGCCAAATAGGCAATATGTCATAATTAAAAATATTTTATAGTTTTTGATAGTATGCCGGTTCCTGAACAAACCGAAAACATGCTCTCTGACAGAATGATAATTTTACTCTGAGTTTTTAAGTAACAAAAAAACTGACAGATCAGCACTGCAATAGATCAGCACTGCAATTAATGATTTTGACTCTTTCCCTGCACTATTTCTTACAGGATTTTGCATGTTGAAGCCCTCAACCTGTCCTGAAAGAAATGACCATGAACTACTCCTCAAACCGGGGATAGTTTAGGACAGGAATCTAATATTGCTGACAGATCTGCCAGTTCCAAAAATTTTCGGGATTTTAAACTTCCAAAATCCTATACTTAAGGATCATAAAGCGTTAAACATGAAAATAATCTCTTTTAAAGGGTAATTTTGAAAGTTAACGGATAACAGGAGAGTAAGTATGCTTTTATCTTTATATACAGATACAGAATCTGAGTCAGGAACATCCTGGTGATCCGTCATTCAGCCCACTCTCGCCTGATAAACCCCAAATATGTTTTAACGCCGACAATTCAATACCCTGTGGTTATGAAATGCCAGGCTGAAAAAAATGATCGAAACCATGTTGTCCATACCTGCAAATTGACGGCTCAGGATGCTTCTGACTTTAAAATAATTGTTAGAAATAAAACCTGAAATGTCGCAGTCTATTCATTATTCAGACGTACCAGAGATAGAAAATGCCTGAAAAACCAGAGGAAAAACTGTTGATCCTGCAACTTTCCGAAGACTCCCGAAAAATTTCCAGGATCCTTTCTAATGAGATTTCTATCAGGATTCTCAAATTACTTGACAGAAAGTCGATGTCTGCAAGTGATATTGCAGACGAGCTTGGAGTGCGCCTGAACACCCTCAAATATAACCTTGATTCTCTTCTCGAAGTCGAACTCATAAGGGTGAGGCAGGTAAAGTGGAGCAGGAAAGGAAGAGAAATAAAGGTATATGAGACAGTCGGAAAAACAATAATCCTGCTGTCCGGAAAAAAGAATTCGGATATGTCCCTCATATTAACATTGCTCCGGCATTACAATCTGAAAAGTCCGGAAAAGAAGGATACCTCAGAGATTTCGGGACTATGTTGTGAGCATGGAATATGAAAAGATGCGGATTAGACCTGATTAATGTATTTACATCATAACTGATTATCAAATCACAATAGATTCATAGATCATAATAGATTATCAGATCATAATTGATTCACAGATCATAAATGGTTATCAAATCATACTGATATCAAATTATACTGATATCAGATCATATCAATATCAAATTATACTGATATCAGATCATATCAATATCAAACCATAATAGATTCACAGATTATAGTAGATTATAACATATTCCCGGGGTTTGTCAGGAAAATTTTCGGACTCAAACCTGATATAACATATAAAAACAATAAATCAATGTAGAGCCCAGTGACTATTTAACAGAAGCGTAGACCGGTATGAAAATTAAATTTTTGTCCCTTAAACTCCTGCCATTGGTTATTATACTTACAGGAGTCATTGTAAGTTCAGGTTGTGCTGATTCGTCACAGGCAGAGCCTGTTAATTACAAATATCACGGAGACCTTTACAGGAGCATTTTTTATCCTTACGCCGGACTCCTTAAAGGCGACGTGATACCAGGAATAGGTTATCAGGACCATCCTCCGGGTATGCCTGAAATTAAGGACTCATCCCGCTCTATGCAGGATGCAGCATTCATGCTTGCCAGGAACATCGTAAAGGCAGAAGCTATATCTGCAAAACTTGAGCCGGGTGTTCAGTACCTGAGAGACCAGGGAAAAGACGTGAACAGGCTTGAGTCTCTTCTCGAAGAATACAATGGTCTTGTAGAAGAGGCAAAATATTACCTGGAACTTGCGGTATCCTCATCAGGAAAAGACGAAGGCACTGCCGGAAAAAATGAGGTCTCAGAAGACGGATCTCAGGTCGAAAGCTCAGAAAAGGAGTATCTGATCCAGTCGCAGAAGAGGATGATCCAGGCAAGCATGGTTCTTAAAGACATATTTGAAGAATTCAAGCGCCTGATGCCCGGAAATGAAGAATTGAACGAAACAGACCGGCTCAGTGCAACTGGTGAGGGAAGAGTCACCCTTATGGGCGGTTTTGATATCAAACTGCACCTGGAAGAAGGTGAAATTGCAGTAATGTCCCCTGATTCCATAATAATTATTGAAGGGGATTACGTACTTGAAATTAAAGAAAGCGGCCCGGAAAACATATTCATTTACCACATACAATCCGCTGACATGGAGGTTTCCGGCAGGCACAAAACACTTTTGCTGAATGGAGAAAACATCACTGTAGAGGCAGATGGCGAGGGATATGCGTCTTTCTTTGGAAACGGAACCTATAGCGTTGAAAATGCCGATGGTATGAAGAGAGAAGGACAATGGGCACTGGACTCATTTCTTAAAGAAATAGCTCCGGGAAGACCAGGAAAAACGGAGAGCAGAGTCCCCCCGATAGGTGTACACGATCCGGAAACCGGGATAAGAGAAAAATTAATGGTGAGAGCCGGTTTTACTGAGAAGAATTAACTTTATTAAAAGAGAGTCCATAAAGTATGGCAAGTATAAAAGTATAATTAAAAAGATAAAAAATTCAAACCGCATCCGGGTTTCCTGATAAAAATGAATCTGAAAGTATTTATTATCTTTATTGCTGCTGTAGCACTTCTTGCGGTACCTGTCCTGGCAGACAGCAACACAGCCACAATTCGTGGAGTGGTATATAGCTGGGATACCTTCGAGCCTCTGGAAAATGCTATAGTTGAGGTAAACTCCACACCATCCCAGTCCATGATGGCGAAGTACGGTATTTATTCTTTTGAACTGGAGCCCGGAAATTATCTGATTACAGCCAGTTATTATGAAAACAGCACCCTTGTTAATTCAGCCGAGAAGTCTATTGAAGTTAAGAGGGGAGGAAGCTATGTAATTGACCTTTTTCTCCTTCCCGTTTATTCAGAAGAATTAATAGATACCGGGGATGCGAAAAGTTCCGGCATACAAGAGGTCAGTAATAAGTCAGATGCTGCAAACAATTCCGATGTAAATGACTCAAACCCCGTTAATGCAAGCACATCTGAAACCGATAAAAAGAATGGAGTATTTGCCACCCCATCGGTTTATTATTTCCCTGCAGCCCTTTTATTGTTTCTCCTCCTGGCTGGCGGTTATACTCTCCAGAAACATAAAAATGCAGAGAAAAACAGGCATGAAGACAGAGGACTGAAAAAACGTCAGCCTGAAGCAGGTAAACCGGATAAAGGCGGGCTTTGGGAAGAAAAAGCAGAATATGAAATGGAAAAAGCCTTCACGCCCGCAAGCACAGCCGAATTTTCAGCAAAAACCCCTGAGGAAAGTATTGAGCAGAAATCCGAACCTGAACTTCCTGAACCCGTAGAAACCCGGTACTCAGAAGAACTGAAGCTTGAATTTGAGGAAAAAGAAAAACAGCTGGATAGAAAAGACGAGGAGTTTAGACCTGAAATAAAACCGACATCTTTAGAGCAGGGCTCTGAAGATGAAAAGGAAACCTCTGTTAAAAAAAATGAGCCTGAGGCTGAACCCGAGCCGTCAAAGCCGCCTGAGAAAGAAAAACCCGTTATCAGAAAGAATCTCCCTCTCCCGGCAGACCTTCAGGAAATAATGGATATAATCAGGGGCCAAGGAGGTAGAATTACGCAAAAAGACCTCCGCAGCAAACTCAAGTATTCCGAAGGAAAGGTCAGCCTCATGCTTGCAGACCTCGAAAGAAGAGAGCTGATAGAGAAATTTAAGCGGGGACGCGGAAATGTTATAATCCTGAGGGATGAGAAAAGATAAAGTCTCCTGAATTTAATTTCTCCTGCCCTCTGGATTTATTATCCCGAAATTCTAATTTTTTTCATTTTTTTCATAAATGACCCTTTTCATAAATGACCCATTATAGAGAACGACTTTGCATGGGTCAAGATGGGACAAAGACACCTGAGGGGACAAAGACACCTGAGGGGACAAAGACACCTGAGGGGACAAAGACACCTGAATTTACTTTCCTTCAGTCCTGTTGAGTTCAGATTAATCTATACCCAACGATTCTTAAACTCTCAGTTTAGTAACTCAGTTTAGTAACTCGGTTTATTAACTCGGTTTATTAACTCAGTTTAGCGATAGAACCGCATGTGATAGAATACAGGAACCTCATATCTCATTTTTCAAAAACAGCTTGTATAGAAAGCCTTTCTGAGATTATGATTGAGTACTACAAAAATAATACTTTATCGAGAGTACAATTGCTGATTAGAGGCTAATTAAAGAATAGATTGCTGAAAATATCCAGAAAAAAGGTTCATTGCGAAATTCATAGCACATATCTCCTTTTTTGAGTTAAGTATGCTTTTATTTTTAAATGCTTATGATGGGTTGACTGCCTCAAGCCCTCCTGAGCAGTCAGCTGATAAAACACCTTTCTTAAAGGTGTTTCAGTCAGAAAGGAGCAAACGGGAACTGGCACCTGAAAAAAACACCTCGCCACCAGAAACTGGAAACCCTTCAAAACATCCAGATGCCGCCTGTTCAAAACAAGAGAAGAGGGCAGTCAAAAAGAAAACCTACACCCCAGAAGATGAGGCGCCATGCATCTTGCAGGTGCCTCATTAACTCCTCGAATAGTCATCAGACCGCACACAGTCTGATCGGGTCATATTATGAGGGTCATATTATGAGGTCCAGATAGATATGGCCGGCCTGATAAAAATAGTGAAAAAGAGTGAGAAAAGTACTGAGAAAAAGAGTGAGAAAAGTACTGAGAAAAAGAGTGGGAAAAGTAGTGAGTAATGGAAAAAGTGGTGAAAATGATAAACACAAGACATGTAAAAAGAAAAATCAAACTCAAACAACTCTGAAAAGACTCAGTTCAGCCTGAAAATTGAGCCTGAATAAGGCCAGGCTTTTAGAGGTATCTATGACACTTACTGAAATAATAGAAACATTTAAAACCAGGTTTAATTCCTCAAAAATAATGGATTCACTGGAAAAAGTGGCGAGTTTTAACAGTGAATCAGACAGCGGGTCAGGCGAGAAAGATTCAGAGGTGTACCTGGAAAATAACCCTTATGTTAACTCCTCAGGCAGCTATGTTAAAAGCCCGGGGATAAGCAGAATCACCCGGGATGAAAGAGAACCTCTAATTAAACTGACCAACGTCTGGAAAATCTACCAGATGGGAGAGGTCGAGTTTGCAGCCCTTAAAGGAATAGACCTGGAGATTTACGAAGGGGAATTCCTGGTTGTTCTGGGACCTAGCGGGAGCGGTAAAAGTACACTTATGAATTTGCTGGGCTGCCTGGACATACCATCAGAAGGTACGGTGTACCTTAACTCAGAAGATATCTCAGAACTTGATGAATCCGAGCTTGCAAGAATCCGCGGGCAGATGATAGGCTTCATTTTCCAGAGTTTTAACCTGATTCCCACACTCAGCACGGAAGAAAATGTACTCCTGCCTCTGGAATTTCAGGAAGAGAACCGGGAGGCAGCCCGAAAAAAAGCATCATACCTTCTTGATATTGTCGGGCTTTCAAACAAGAAAAAGAACCTGCCTTCTCAGCTATCGGGTGGGCAGAGGCAGAGGGTTGCAATAGCACGATCCCTTGCTGTAAATCCGCCTATAATCCTGGCAGATGAGCCTACAGGAAACCTGGATACCAAAACAGGAGATTACATCCTGAAATTTCTGGACGGGCTGCACGAAAGAGAAGGGAAAACAATCATTATAGTAACCCATGACCTTGACCTGGTAAAATATGCAACACGGGTAGTGTACATCAGGGACGGGGAAATAGAAAAAATCGAGGAGCGCAGGAAAAACGGAACGGAGGAATAAAAATGAGGAAATTCTCTTTACTGACAATCTTATTGTTATTTTCAATATTCATATGCCTGGGGGCTGGAACAGCTCTAGGGGCATCAAACGGAAATATAAATTCTTCATCCCTGCAGGTTAACATGACAAAACAGAACCCTGACACTGCGCGCCCCGGAGAACCTGTTGAACTTACTGTCAGCGTGCAGAACGTTGGTACAAAAGACCTGAAAGATATTACTGTCAAAGTAAACCCTGAATATCCTTTCACAGGAATTTCCGGGCAGTCCCTTGAAAAGAGCATTTCCTATCTAAATGCAAGACAGGACGACAGTGAGGGAGGAGTCCTCAAGTTCAAACTGATGACAGATGCCGGCGCATCTGCAGGTACTTATGATATCGACATCGTCACCACTTACAAAAGCGGGTCAGGGTCTTCATCAACCACGTACACTACTAGAAAAACCATAACTCTCGAGGTCAGGGGAAAAGAATACGCCCAGATTGTGACCATAGACAAGGCAAATATTGACATTGCAAAAGAAGAAACACTCGAATTTATAGTAACAAACACCGGAACTTCGCCTCTGAAGAACATGGTAATTTCCTGGAAAGACCCTGAAGGGGTGGTCCTGCCGGTGTATTCGGATAATACAAAATATATTAAATACCTGGATGCCGGCGAGTCCGTAAAAATTGTTTACGCAGTAATGGCAGATGTGAACGCAGAGCCGGGCCTTTACACACTTGACATAAATATGGTTCTTGAAGACTATGAATCAAATGAAAATACTATCAACACCACAGCAGGAGTTTTCGTAGGCGGAGAAACCGACTTTGATGTGTCCTTTTCTGAAAGCGATGAGGGAGAAGTCTCGCTTTCGGTTGCAAATGTAGGCAACAATATAGCGTATTCGGTGAAAGTATCTGTTCCGAAACAGGAAAATTACAAAGTATCGGGAAGTTCCTCAACAATTGTAGGAAACCTTGAGAAAGGAGACTACACAATAGCTTCCTTTGACGTTTTGAGCACACAGGGTGCAGAGGCGTCTCAGGAAGGCGGTTCACGAATACCCGGGACGGCAAAAGCAGGCGTGGAAGAAGAAAATTTAACTGCTGCTTCCGTGGAAAACAAACCTCTGAAAGTCCAGATTGAATATACGGATGCAAAAGGGGAAAGAATAACCGTGGATAAGGAAGTAGAACTCGAGCTTTCCGGAGGAAGCATGCCTGCACAGACAGAAGGACCGGGCAAACGCGGAGGAATAAGCTCTTATCTGCCTTATATTGCGGTGATATTGCTCGCGGGTGGGGCACTTGTGTACCGCAGGAAAATACAGGAAAAGATACAGTTGATGAAAAATAAAAAATCTGGGAATAAGAATCCTGGAGAGCAGAAAACTGACATTAAAACACTCAGAGACTGAAAATAAGCCTGTATATTGCAGAAGGATGTAAAATGAGAAATTCAACCTACCTGAAAATGGGCCTGAACATGCTTGTGCACAGCAAGCTAAGGAGCTGGCTGACCATTATAGGGATAGTTATAGGGATAGGGTCTGTTGTTGGTATCCTATCCCTCGGGAATGCTATGGAAGAGCAGGTTCAGAGCAGGCTTGCTGAAATGGACCTTACTCTGATAAGCATTTCCCCGGGATATACAAAAGCAATGTCAAACATGCCCGGTCCGGGAGGCAGAGGCCCCGGAGCTACGACAACGGATGTCGAATTAACTGATGATGATATTGATGCGCTTCGGGGGCTGGAAGGAATTGAGTACATTGCAGGGCAGATTTCCGGTAGTGAACCTGTGGTTTACGCAGGAGAGAATGCGACCATGACGATCACAGGTGTGGACACCCAGGTATGGCAGTACATGACCAGCCTTAAAACACAGTCCGGAAGGCTTCTCGAGCCATCTGATAAGTATGTCGCAGTTATAGGGAGCGGCGTTGGCAGTGATACTTATGACCAGAAAATAGGAATCAATCAGGTAATAACAATCAATGGCAAATCAGTGAGGGTCGTTGGTATTCTTGAAGAAGAGGGACAGGGTGACAGAAGCATTTACGTGCCAATGGACGCAGCAGTAAACCTGATTGACGATGCAGAAAAAGATGTCTTCGATACCATCACGGTAAAAGCAAAGAGTGAAGACCTTGTGGACGGGCTGATGGAAGATATTGAAGACAAACTCATGATCTCAAGGCATATTATTCGAGAAGATGACAGGGATTTCTCTGTCAGTGCCTCAAAGTCCATGGCTGAATCTGTTACTGAAATGACGAGTTCGATGACCCTCTTCCTCGGGGCTATCGCAGCCGTATCCCTGCTTGTAGGGGCAGTGGGTATTGCCAACACCATGTTCACCTCTGTCCTTGAAAAGACGAAGGAGATAGGCACCATGAAAGCGATTGGAGCTAAAAACCGGGATATACTCATGATTTTTCTCTTCAACTCTGCAATGGTAGGGCTTGTAGGAGGCATCCTTGGAGTAATCCTGGGAGCTTTTGTTTCGACCCTTTTCCCGCTGCTTGGAATGACTATGATGGGAGGAGGGGACTCGGGACTGTATCTTGCACCTGACCTTATGGCTTTCGGGCTTATCCTTGCAATCGTAATAGGTGTAATTTCAGGTGTGGTACCGGCTTATAGGGCATCAAAACTGAGGCCTGTAGATGCTTTAAGATACGAATGAACTGACAAAAAATTTGAAACAAGGGATAAAAAATAAAAAAAATAAAAAAAGAAAAGATAAAAAAGAAAACATTTGAAGGAAAACATCTAAAAGAAAACATCTAAAAGAAAACATCTAAAAGAAAACATCTAAAAGAAAACATCTAAAAGAAAACATCTAAAAGAAAACATAAAAAATTAAGAAAAAGTCTACCCTTATTTCTTAATTTTTTCAATAAACAGGTAAGAAAATTTTCACTATCTTCTTATTCCTGTATCCGGGAATTCCACCCATGACCCGGAATTTGCTAGAAAGGATCTGAAACTTTTCTACATATATCCGAGCCAATAGCTGAAAGTCCGTTCAGGGAGAGATCTCCTAAAAAGAAAATACTGCTTAAAATGAAAAACATAAAAATTTTGGAATTCTAAGGCTTGAAAATCCAGAAATCCGGATCATGAAGTTTGCTGAAATATGAGAGTTCCTGTGCAAAAAATTGAAAAAAAACAGTCAGGAACTAAGATGAAAGGTAAACAGGACGGCAGGTAACAGGATGAAAAGAAATGGCATGATTTTACTGACTGCCTTTATAATGACAGCATCTTTTTTTGCCTGTGAAGACCTGGAGACAGGAAGTTCCCTGGCCCGGGAAACCGGTTATATAACTGATATTTATGACGCTATCTCCGGGGGTATCTCCGGGGGTAATATTTCTGAAGCCGCTGAAAATGATACCGGTTTTTGCCGTTCGACTGTCGAAAACCGGATTTCAGGAAGCTGGTACTTCCGTCTGATAGATATTTTTGAAAACAAATGTTATATTGTTGAAAACTGGGACCGGAAATTCGATCTGCCGCCCGGGCAGGAGGAAAGGATGAAGAATAGAGACCATGCGATGCGGCACAGGAGTCCATTTATCAGGAGGGGAAACCCGGAACAGATTCCTCCTGCTTTCGCAGGAGAAGAGCCAGTAAGAAGTGGAATCCCTGAAAGAGAAGAGTTTAATAATTTCATGAAAGAGCAGTCAATGGAGAGTGAGAATATAAGCTCCAGTTACCGGGCATATGTCACCCCGGATGCCGTGGCTGTGAGGTCTTATCTAGAAGAAAACGGTCTTGATGATAAATATGAGATTTATGAATCAGCTCTCTCATGGGTCTGGGTATCAGATGAAACATTGAATAATGTAGAGGAAAAATGGCTAACTCCAGCTGCGTTCCTGGAAGAGACATCTTCATATTTGAGCAATCCTGTATATGGTGAACCTGCCAGTGACTGTGAAGAACAGGCAAATACCCTCGCTTCCCTTCTGATAGCCTCGGGAGAATATAATGGGAGTACAGTCAGGGTTGTGGTAGGAAAAGTCGATTTCGGAGAGGTCAGTGGTGGACATGCCTGGGTTGAGGTTTATGAAGACGGAAAATGGTTTCCTCTGGACCCCACGGACGGACCCTACTATGATGATGACAGTTCAGAACTGGTATCTGCAGATTCTTCCGAAAAAGGCTATGACAAATACCGTAACAGTGCGTATCCGGCTGTGGAAATCTGGTATTACTATAATGATAAGTATTTCATAGATCTGGATTTACGGCTTGAAAATGCTCCGGTATACTGGAATAACATGCCAGAGAGTTATCAGAATATAAAATCAGGTCGAATATGATAATTCCGACAATTTAATATTTTCAATTTTGCTACCTCGTATTCATTCATACATGAAGTGGAATAGAAAAACCGAAGGTGCTCCCTTTTCCCACTTCGCTTTTGAACCAGACTGCGCCGCCGTGAAGCTGCACAATTTCCTTTACGAGAGCAAGGCCAAGTCCGGTTCCCTGATATTTTCTGGACGAAGAAGAGTCTATCTGGCTGAAAGGCTTGAAGAGTTTATCGTGGTCTTCTGCCGCAATTCCTATCCCTTCGTCTGAGACGGAAACTTCAATAAAGTTATTGTTTTGTGATGCTTTTACCCTTACACAGCTGTTTTCATTTGAAAATTTAACCGCATTTGTCATCAGGTTGCTCAGGACCTGTGTGATCCTCTCCCTATCCCCATAAATACCTGGAAGGTCTTTTTCAATCTCAAGCTCCAATTTTATTCCTTTGCTGGCAGCAAACGGAAATAGCATATCCCTGACTTCAGCAAATACATCAGCCAGCCAGAAAGTGCTGTAATGAAGTTCAAATCCTCCTGCTTCTACTTTGGAAAGGTCAAGGATCTCATTGATAAGGTTCAACAGGTGTTTTCCGCTGCCTGAAATATTCCCTACAGCTTTGAGCTGTCTTGCATTGAGTTCCCCATATACTTTATCATGCAGCAGGTCAGAGAACCCTATTATTGAATTTAGAGGGGTTCTGAGTTCATGGCTCATATTTGCAAGGAACTCGCTCTTGGCATAGTTTGCGACCTCTGCATCCTGTTTTGCACGGAAAAGTTCAATTTCATATTTTTTCCGTTCAGTTATTTCCACTCCGGTTTCCAGGTATGCGATGATGTTTCCGGTCTCGCCACATATGGGTTTTAACCTGAGCAGCCAGGTCTTTCCTTCCGGCGAAGTAAACTCATGGTCTGTCCAGATCGGTGCCCCGGGTAGCTGGAGTCCAGGGGAAATTTCTCTATCATTAACCGGGATATTCAGAGCTGTTTCTTTATTTTCGATCATTAAAAGATCCCTGTTTTTAAGAGCAGCTTGATTTGCCCAGCGGACATTAAATTCCGGGTCTCTCAAAACCACTATTTCTTCAAGAGAATCTAAAATAAACTTCTTTTCATATTCACTCGCCCTCAGCTCCTGCTCGGCAAGTCTGATGCTGAAAAGCATATCATTGATGCCTTTTGAAAGCCTGTGGATCTCATCCTCCCCTTCCATTTCCAGCTTTTTTGAGGTATCTTTATCTCTTTTTACTTTTTTAAGGAAGTTGTCAATTGTAATCAATCTAGAAACAAGAAGGCGGTCGATGCTGAACTTGGCTGCAGCCCCTGTAGCGATCCCGCTGATCAGCAGGAAAATGTAGATATAATACAGAGTTTTTTCGCCCTGTTCATAGAGTTCACGGGGATAATCGGCTCTCACAATAGCTACAGGTTCTCCGGTAGTATTCCTCAATGCAAAATATCCGGCTACCCTTTCATTGCCAAGGATTATAAAGGGACTTTTCTCTCCAAGGGCAATTTTATTAAATGCCTCCTGAAAATCGGGGGGCATTTCCTGGTTCAAAGTATAGAGTTCAAGAGATGTCTTGGTACGGTTTTCAAGAAACGTTCTATATGAATCATCGAGGTATTTCCCAAAAATCAGAGTTCCGGCATGCGGACTTTCTCCGGGACCTGTTAGAATTGGCCGGCAAACAACAAGCATCGGTCCGTTATCCAGAAGGACGACCCCGTGTATATAATCCGTATCATTATGGGCTATAAGGACTCCACTGTCAATCCCTTCCATAATCCCCTCAGGAACCGGGACAACTGTCTCGTTTATGAGATCTACGGACATCGGATAGACCAGGGCTCCTGACTTATTTACAAAAAGCATGAGATTGAGATCCAGACTGTAAAGAGTATTGCCGTCCAGGTTTGATTCTATGTATTGAGGATTTAAGGTATTCACAAAATCATAAGTATCATCCCAGAAAGCCCAGTCCCGTGCAGTTCGGTCAATAGACATAATTTCCCAGGCTATTGCCTGCTCGATTTTCCCGGTATTTTTTTCGGTGTCCTGCTCTTCAAGATCCGAAAAACTCTCCAGCAGGATGGAGTGGGATGCAGTTATTAAAAGTACAGTAAATAAAGCAAATATTGAAAAAGTAACTATCAAGAGTTTTTTACTAATATCCATCCAGATCACCAAGAAATTGCCGGAAAAAATAACTGCATCCTGGCAGATAATAATCTATTGCTATAAGCTGAAATTATAAGCTGAAGTGCAAATATCTACAGTTAAAATAAAATCAAAAAATATATAAGGATTGCTAATCTGCCAGAATTTTTTATGTGCTTTTGACTAATACTCAAAAATAAGATACAATTGTTTATTTAAGAATAGATATAATTGCGTTTCATAGAAATTCGGATCATGATAATTACGTTTTATAGAAATTCAGGTCGCGATTATTGACTTCCCTGGATTTTGATGGCATTAAAATTATATAAACTCCTGCCGCAACTTAAGAAAATTTAAAAAAAAGAAAAAAGCGAAAACATACAAGATTTTCTATGACCAGTAAGGTTACAGGTCAGGGTAATAATAATTTTTCCAAGATTTTACACTTCAATCCGTAGTTCTTATACTTTACCCTGCACTTTTGTATTTAATTTAAGTAAATGAAATGAAAAATACATAAAATTTTTTATAATGAAGCCCAGGCTCCTTTTTCCCTTTGTAAATGTCTGTCTGCATAATTTTTTTATTTTTTAATTTTAATTACAAAAAAGTTGCGTTACTTTCTAAACTTATTATACCCTCCTCCTCATTTGAAAACTGTAAATATAGCGGTTTTTTCATTTGAAATCAAACTTGTTACTTTTTTTAATTAAATGGACAAAAAAAGTTATTTTGAGGCATAGATGTAAATATGACTTAAAAAAAATATATCCAATATACTCAGTGTAACAGAATTGAGGTTTTTATATTGAGATTCCAAAAAATACCCATGAACATATATGAGAAGTTTCATAGGACGTTCAGTGGCAGTAACCAGAATACGTTCAATGTCTGCAATAAATGCGGAGGTGCCTGCGAGCATAATAAAATAGGAACTCTGCTGCCCGGAGAAAAGGAATATATGGCAAAAAAAATGGGTATGAGTCTTTCGGAATTTAAACTAAAGTACCTGGACGTTTTGGAAATGGATGATGGTACGCTTATACATGTATTAAAACTTGGAGAATTATGCCCTTTTTTGAATACGGAAACTGAACTATGTGAGTGCAGGGACTTTAAACCTGTAATTTGCAAGATTTATCCTGTTGTTTTTACAGTCGAATCCGGAAAAGTAAAATTTTCGATAGATGACTGGTGCCAGCTATCAAGAAAAAAAGTTTGCAGGAACTATTTTGAATCCGTAATCCCGCTTCTCTATCGGCTTCCTGTCCCGGTTGAATGGTTCAGGCATGTGGTAAGCTATGATGACCTTTATTTTGATTATGACCAGCTTAGAGAGTCCAGAAAAGGAAAAAGTAGATATGCAGTCTTTACTCTGAAAGAACTTTTAAACTTCCAGAAAGAGGAACTCGCCTGCCATGAGATAGAAACATATGAGCCAGAAACAGGTAGGATGGAATTGTATGAAATAAAAGTGACATCTCCGAACATTGATTTCTGCTCGGAAATCGAGGAGCCTACATTTTGATTAAAAACTGGAAATTCAGTATAAGGATTAGCTATTTTTAAAACTCTCTTACTCAGAGTCCTTTTTTACTTTTTTAAGGCTTCAGGTCTTCAGCCGTTTCTGTACTGTCGGGCGACTTTATTTCGCATTATTATGGTTCATCTTTGGTATTCTTTCTGTTATCTGGTATTTTAATTATTATTTCCGTCAATGGGAACTGTAAAAGCAAAAGTACTTCCTTCTCCTATTTTGCTGTTAAACCAGACTTCGCCCCCATGAAGGTTAACAATCTGTTTAACCAGAGAGAGGCCAAGGCCTGTACCCTGGAATGTTTTTGAAGAAAAGGAGTCAACCTGGCTGAAGGGCTTGAAGAGCTTGCACTGGTCTTCTTCTTTTATCCCGATTCCTTTATCTTTAACCGTTATTTCTACAAGATCTCCTTTCCTTTCCGCCCTTACCTTTACAAGTCCATTTTCATGAGAGAATTTTATGGCATTATCCATAAGGTTATACATTATCTGGACAAACCTGGCTTCGTCGGCACGGATATGTGTAAGGCCCTTATCCACTTCAATATCAATTTCAATGTTTTTCCTGTCTGCAATAGGAGACAGCAAACTTTTTATTGCATTGAGCTTGCCGGCAAGTTCAAACTCTTTATAATCAAGTTCCATTTTTCCTGCTTCCACTTTAGAGAGATCGAGGATATCGTTAATCAGATTCAGGAGGTGTTTGCCACTCCTTGAGATATTCCCAACAGCCCGGGCCTGTTTTTCATTAAGCTCTCCATATACTTTTTCGTATAAAAGATCAGAGAACCCTATTATTGAATTAAGAGGGGTTCTGAGCTCGTGGCTCATATTTGCAAGGAATTCGCTCTTGGTACGGTTTGCAATCTCTGCGATCTGCTTCTCATGGAGCAGCCTTTCAGCTTCTTTTCTTTCAGTGACATCCCTGCATGTCTGGAGAATGCCTATGATTTTTCCCTGCTCGTCAGGTACAGGAATTGCCTGGGCAAACCATACTCTTCCGTCCTGTGCGGTATATTCCCCTGATTTCTTCTCACCTGTGGTAAAGATCTCTTCAAGGTTCAGATGTTCAACTAAAGATCCGCTTATGCCCGGAGCGACCTTAAGACAGACTCCAATTGCTTTCTCAAGACCCATATTCATATATTCGAGTGCAGCTTTGTTTGCCCAGATTATTTTTAGTTCCGTGTCCACAAAAACTGCCAGTTCGTTAAGTGAGTCAAGCAGGACTTTCTTTTCACGTGCCTGGGCTTTTAACTCCTGTTCTGCCAGATAAATCTCATTTAACATCCCGTTTATTTCTCTTGACAGGCGGTATAACTCGTCATTATCTTCCAGAGACAATCTTTGAGAAAGATCTTTTTCCGACCTGACTCTTGTTACGAAGTCATCGACTTCGACTAATCTTGAAATAAATAGTTTATCCAGAACAAATTTGACCCCCACCCCTGTCATGAGTCCTGTCAAAAGCAAAAAAAAGTACATATAATTGAGGGTTCTTTCACCGTGTAAATAAAGTTCCCTCGGGAAGTCCGCCCTGAGAATGAGAGCAATATCCCCTTTTATATCTTTCAAGCCGAAATAACCTGCGATCTGTTTTTTATTCAGAGGATCAACCACAATATTGTCCGAATTTTGGGAAAAGTTTTTAATTTTGTTCTGAAAATCCTGGGGCATCTCTTCATCTGCCCTGTACATTAAAAGAGAAGAACGTGTAACTTTTTTAAAAGATTCAAGTAAAGCATCATCAAAATATCTCCCAAAAATGAGAGTGCCTCTTGAAGGTCCTTCATATTTTGTCGTCAAAATAGGGTGGCACGCAATAAACATAGGATCTTCATCAAGCAAAACAAAACCGCTTATAGAATCGTTCTCACCTTCTGTAAGAAGACTCCCATCTTCTATCATTGCAAGGAGTTTTCTGGGGACGGGTGCTTCTTCTGCCGTGCTGGTGTTGACGGATTTTACATACACAACTTTCCCGGAATTATTAACAAAAATCATAACATTTACATTAATCCCGCTGAGCGTTTGATCTGCAGGTCAACCTGAATGTATTCCGGATTTTTGTCTTCAATAAACTGATATGTATCGTCCCAGCACGCCCAGTCCTGGACAATGTAATCAAGGTAACTCTGCTCAGTAGCAACAGCGTTCTGCACCCTCTCTACATTCTCAAATGTATCAGCCCGTTCAAGCTCCAAAAAGTTGGACAGCTGCATGTTATGTGTGAATGTAAATGAGGCTGTAAGAACTGTAAAAATTAAGAGGGTGATAATAAGAACCTTTTTACTAATATCTATTGCCATACCCCCAATAACTTAAAAGTAAAGAGGAGCCTGAGGTTAATATATTATTTAATATTAAAAGAATAGAAACTATATAAGATTTAGGAGACACATTAAATAAATTTAAGCATAAATATTATTAACTTTTTCTTTTGAATTTATTAGTTTCAGGAAAAAATAAAAGTGAACTTATATAAGCAATCTCAAAAACTTAAATATTATCTTTCGACAGGATTTCGGCGGACCTTACAATAATAAGAAAAATACTTGATTTAGAAAAATACTTAATTTAGAAAAATACTTAATTTAGAAAAATACTTAATTTAGAAAAATACTTAATTTAGAAAAATACTTAATTTAGAAAAATACTTAATTTATGTCTTCCTTAGAACCGCCTTTCTTGCAGCAAGATAGGACTTTTCTGCAACTTCAGAACTTCCGCTCATATTAATAATTTTCATGCCAAAAGTGAGGGCAAAGTCTTCCACATTCCTATCAAAGTAAGGGTCGTATAAAATCCCGGAGTCTATTTTTGCAGCCAGGCAGTACCTCGAGTTTTTCAAATACCTGTTGTTTAAGTCCCTGTTTCCTGACTCCTTTTCAAGCATTTTCCAGCTTGAAGCCCACATGGGTGTCAGGTAAATAGTACCTTTGCCCCTGCATTCAAGCATGGCTCCTGCATATGCATCATTTCCTCCAAGGGCTGCACTGATGCAATCTTCAACGATTTCTCCGGAGCTGTCTTTAAGGAAAAAAAGAGGGCATTCAAGGTCTGCAAAATCTCTTTCCAATCCTCCCAGAACATGACCGCAGGTTCCATAGAAAATAAGGATCCCGTCAGAAAATTTAGCCATTTCCCGGACGTTTTTATACACTTCAGACTTAAGAAGCTCAAGATCGACATGAAGCCCAAGCCTGAGCAGGTTTATGACCACATCTATTTTAATTCCTGCCCCGGACTCGATTTTCTCATTCATTTTCCGGAAGAAATGGAAATGCATGAGCATCTTTGAGATCTTTTTAAAACCAGGGCTGAATCCGGTTTCAAGGAGCATAGGGACTCTATCCAGAGATATGACCCGCGGGACAAGGCCTCCGGACCTTAGCTTGCGAAGGAATCCAGATATATTATTGTTCTCCACAACTATTAGCTGCCTGATTTCGCAATCCCTTATAAGTACATGTACGAGCTCATCTTCAAGCATCCCACAGGCAATAATACTTAATACAGGCATGTTACACGCAGATGTTTCTGGCTTACATTTATAGTTTGGGTTTTTGAAGGCAGTCAGAGCAGGTTATGCAGCAGGTAAAATGAAGTAAGTGGTTGAAGAGTGTGAACCGGGATTGAAGAGTATAAACTATGATTTAATATGAGAAACCGGGATTGAAGAGTATAAACTGTTATTGAATAGAATTTGATTAGGTAGTAATGCCGGGATTAAATAAAATTGATTAAATGAAGTAAATCAGATACAAAATTGATACAGAGAAGTATCAGAAGCAGCAGCCAGGTCAGAGGAAATGGAAGAAATATCATTAACAAAATAAGTAAGGTTAATAAAATATGACTTACCGCATCCTCTATTTGTTTTTCACTGCTTTTTTGCATTAGTTATTTTTTGAACCTTTCAGGAAGTTTTTTATCAGGAGTCACTCCGTAGTATTTTGTCCTTGCAGCTCCCCAGATGCAGCCGTTTTTCCCGAAGATTTTAAGCTCAAGGTTCTGGATAGACTTGCAGATACTATTGCCTGCTCTTGCGCCTTTGCAGACAATGCAGAGTTTCTCACAAAAAATTGGAGGTCTTCCTTTATTTTCAACCATTTCCTCACTCCCGATATTTCGTATATCCATATATTGTACTTTTTGGAGATATACTTATTTCAGGGGACAACCTGCCTGACCTGCTCCTTATGCAGAGAGAATATTTCGATAAATCTATTTTTCCATAAATCTATTCAGCAGTTTCTTTATCACAGAAGTTTCTTTCCAGCTTCAGGGCCCGGAGCACACTGGAACACATCGCTTATCATGACTTCGATAAGGGTTTTTGCAGGAAGACCTGGTTTTGCAGCATTCACAATTGCTTTCATTTTATCGAATTTTTCGCCAGAGCTGATGATTGTAGCTTTTCCTTTTATCTGGAAGCATCCGCCTGTTTCAGGTCCCCATACATAGATCGCAACGTTCGGGTTTTCTTCCAGGTTTGCAAGGGATTTAACCATGAAGTTGTCAGCAATCCAGATTGTTTCATCATCCACAAGCTGGCAGAAACCTATGGGGACCACATTGGGGACGCCCTCTTTTGAAGCCGTTGCAACAGGGAAGATTTTTACTTTCGAAAAAGCGGTTTTCATTTCTTCAGTTAACTTTACCATAATATTTCACCATCAGAATGATTTGCAGTATAAATTTATATATTTAAGCGTTAGAATTCTGTACCTGAAAGATTATTTGTGTACTTTAATAACCTTTCAGGGCTAAAAAAGTATTATATAATGTTGTTTGCGCATGAGCAGGAGTAAAACTTATGACAGGTGATATCAGAGGTCTTGGAGAGGAACTGCTGAGAGAAATCGGTTTAAAAGAGGGCTTTAATAACGAAGAAGTTATTAAATGGAAAAGCTGGCTGCAATCGTACAGTTTTTGCTCTGATTATACGGATGACCCTTACGCCTGGCTTACGGATGTTCTTGCTTTGAAGTCCGTAGATTCGGGAAATTACGGGGTTGGAAGTATAATTGTGGATCGGGACGGAGAAAATGTGGCTTTCGGGCACAACCTTATGTACTCTCCTTCTTTCCGGAGTGACCTGCACGCGGAAATGGTAACGTTAAATTATTTTGAAGAAAAAAACCCGCAAATTACAACCTTGAAGGACTATACGCTCTATACATCCCTTGAGTCCTGCCCTATGTGCATTATAAGGTTAATTTCAGCAGGTATTAACAGGGTATTTCATGTTTCCCCTGACTCTATAGGAGGAATGGCGGATTCTATAAACCTCATGCCTCCCCTCTGGAAAGAACTCTCCGAATCTCAAGTTTTTGCAAAAGCCAGCTGTTCTTATGAACTTTCAAAAGCCGCAACAGCAATAATGCTTATAAATGCGGATGAACTGCTTGAAATTCTAAGAAAGCGCCGTTTGTAATATTTCTTAACCGAAAATTTACTCTCTATAGGGTCTTCGAGCTACCTGTAATAAAACCCTGATAAAAAATCCTGAAGAAAGGGGCAGAGCTTCTCTTTCAAAACAGAAAAGTCTTTTACCTCACTCAGTCAGGAACTTGACCGGAATTGCCAGAGATACTTTAATGGACGGGCATTTCAGAGAACCAATCTTTAAATAAAACCTAAAAATGAGAAGATTGAAAAGTATGGGGAATAATATTTCAGGCAATTTTCAGCCTTACAAAAACGATAACGCATGAGACATACGGGTTTATAATATTCAATAGATTTTTTAATAGAAATTAATTTTAAACAGATGTTTTTTTAAAAAGACAGAGATTACCAAAAACAGATAAGGTTAAATAAAAAGAGCATATAATGTGATATGAAAAATAGATCATAAAGTATATCTTTTAATTGTATACGGGGGGAAAAAGTATTAAGAAACTTGGAATTCTCATAGTGTTACTTTTAGCAGGGATACTTTTCGTTTCCGGATGTGCTGAAGATACCCAGGAAGAAACGGGTGTTGAAGAAGCAACTCCGGTAGAAGAAGTCGCTGTGACAGAAATTGAAGAAGAACCATCCGATGAAGAAGAGGGAATAATGCCGGATGAAGAGCCGGAAACTGGCGTTAATGAAACCGCAGAAGAAGGCAACCTGACAATTGTTGGCGCTGCAGAAGCTGCAGGATACTATACGTTTGCTTCACTCGTCAGGGATGCAGGGCTTGAGGATACCCTGAACGAAGGGACATACACGGTCTTTGCTCCTACTGATGAAGCCTTTGATAAACTTCCGGGTTCGTTTGATGACCTCAGAGATGATGATCAAGTAATGAACACTGTGCTGACTTACCATGTAGTGCAGGGAGAATACATGGCATCGGACCTTGAAAACGGGCAGATGCTTACTACTGTGCAAACCGGCGAACTCCCTGTAGCTATTTCAGGTGTCAAAGTAACCATCGGAAATTCAACTGTTGTCGAGCCGGACATTGTTGCAAGCAACGGTGTTATCCACGGAATCAACGAAGTGCTGATACCTCCTGAAGTAGAACGCAGGTTGGAATAAATCGGCGATGTAAAAGCAGAAGCAAAAACTTTTTGTCTTCTAATTTCTTTTTTGCTTCTTTATTTTTCTTCTGTGCCTGTGCTGGGCAGGCACTTCAAGTTTTAAGATCTTGTTTGCGGATCAGGCATTTATGTTTACAGACAAAGCGTCTAAAGTATCTTTAAAGCTTACCATTTTCTATAATACTGATTTATTCTAAGCAAAGAGACCTCATTTCATCCATATTCATCGGAGCTTGAGACCTCGATTAGATAGAACTAAAAATTAAAGGATTGTTAGAATTTACAGTCAAAAGTTACCAATAAAAATCACCGTTGAAATTTACTGTTAAAAAAGAGCGCTTTCGAGGAAAAAAATTAAAGTTTACTCCTGAAAGGAGCAGAATAGTATACAAGACCTTTTTCTTTGATTGTTTTTACCTGATACAGACTATTAGAAATTTACGCTCTCCCTGTGCCCGAATTCAATGCTATAATCCAGATAATAGACAACCGCAGGTTCTATTTTTATCATGATAGTATCGGGGTCAGGCGGCAAATCTGCAATAACAGGGAATTTGGCTGCCATAATTTCCCCTACTTCTCGCAGCTCTTCCTCACTGGCAACTATTGTCGCTTTGCCTTCGACCTGAAGCGCCTTCATATCAAACCAGTCAGGGTCATCTTCATCAACAGTAAATGCTACCTGTGGATTTTGCATGATGTTCTGGACTTTTCGGGTATTTTTATTGGTTGCCAGATATACAATTTCCCTTTCTGAAACATAAGCCATAGTATGAGCCATTGGCCTGCCATCAGGGCTTACAGTTGCCAGGTTCAGATAATAGTGATTTGCAAGGTATTCACAAATCTTATTCTTAATTTGTTCTGTCATACTCCCCCACCAGATGTTATTTACCTATTTTCTCCGGTCAGATATGGTCCCGGAGAAATTTTACATCAACCATTTCCGGATCTTTTTTCCGGATATCCTGTAATGCCGTAAAGGGAAAAATTAACAGTAATTTGCTGATATTTGCAATTCTTTCCCAATACAAGTTATGAGACAAAATTTATAAATTTTTCTTATAAATTAAAGAATCCATGGATAAAAAATTATTAAGGCCTGTACTTCAGGACTTTCTCTTCTTGACACACTCTTTAAGTTTTTCTTCAAGTCTGATCCGGGAGATAAAAACCCCGAACTGGGTTGCAATTGTTTCTATAACCGTGCGCACACTATCTGAGAGCTCGTACTCCATCCTTGAAGCAAGATAAAAAGCAGCAATAACCTTTTTTCCGTATTTTACAGGGATGATTGCCGTAGCTCTGAGGTTTTCCTGCCTGAGAATATCGTCTTTTGAAGTGAGAAGAAGGTCTATGTGCTGTTTGTAGACGGGCTGACCTATCATAACGAGTTTGGCATTTGGAGAATTTGCACTGTAATATGAAGCGTTCTCGATAAAAACTGGAGAAAGACCGCGGTAAATTGCAAGATTGAGGTCACCTGTTTCTTCATCAACCAGATAGATGCCTCCGGCATTAATCTCATCTATCTGAAGGCACGAATCAAGCAGGAGGTCAAGGGTTTCATCAAGGTAATTCGAAGTGCTCAGTGAAATCCCGAGGTCCCTCTGGATATAGAGCAGTTTTTCTTTTCTTTTTCTTTCGGTAATATCGAGAATTATGCCTTTAAGGTATTTTACAACTCCATTTTCGTCGGCTTCGATAAAGGTTCTTTCCTCAACCCAGCGAGCTTCTCCTGACTTTGTCAGTATCCGGTATTCCTGAGAAAAATCGACATAATCTTCTTCTATCCTTCTTGAAAGCTCTCTTTCAACCCTTTCAAAGTCATCCGGGTGGACAATATTCCCGTAAAGGACTTTTCCTGACGTAAACTCTTCTACCGTATACCCAAAATTTTTTACGTTCTCAGAAACAAAATCCGCAGGCCAGTACTTCTCAGGACGCCATAAAAAGACAGTAACGGGGACTTTATTTATTACTGAGATCAGCTCTTTTGCCATCTCAAGAGCACTGCATAAAGCTATCTCATTGAGATATTTGCAGGGTTTCTGCCTGCCGTTATTTCCGTTTTTAGCAGAACTGGAAGTCACTTTAGCCATTTTATTCTCCATGCAAAACCTTTTACAGGAAGCTATAAAAAAGTCTTGCGTATTTAATCTTTTTGCTGCTATAACATAGATAGGCATCATAAATTAAAAAGATTGTGATTTGATCCTCATAAAATATCATTATCAGCAGACTTAATAGCATTATGGATTAAAAAATATTTGAGATTGTAGATCTCGGGAAATAAGCAGAAAAAACCAAAATAAAAGAGAAAAATATATATATTTAATTAGAATACTCTTTCAGAAGTAAAAAAGTAAGAGAAAATACCAATAAAGGATAAAAAATACCAATAAAGTATAGAGAAAATATCAGGAAAAGTCAGAAAAAAAGATATCAAGAAGGCACTTTAGAAATCCTATTTAGATAAACTTCTTTGATACTTTTTTTGACCTCTTATTTTCAGGATAGAAGACATCCTATTTCCCTGATGACTTTTTAAATCAGTTTTCTTAAAAGCCTGCCTCCTGAACTTTCAAACCTATCTTCCTAAATCCTATTTTCCTAAATCCTATCTTCCTAAATCCTATCTTCCTAAATCCTATCTTCCTAAATCCTATATTCTTAAAACCCCTCCACAAAGAAAATAAACAGTAGGGTACATTTCTTAATATGGTTTATACTTGCTTTAAGCTGGAATAATTAAAGAATATACATCTCAGAATAATTGTTAATTAGAAATTGTTTTATTAGAGGCGTAATTAAAAATATTTTTAGAACATCACCAAATGAGAACCAGATAAGGGGTTTAAGGATATGGAAAATAATCTTCAAGGAGTATTAAAAGGACAAAAAATAGCTTATTTTTCTATGGAAATCGGGCTTCGGAATGAAATTCCCACATATTCGGGAGGGCTGGGAGTGCTTGCAGGCGATACTATCCGCTCGGCTGCAGACCTCAATATCCCGCTTGTAGCAGTAACTCTGGTCAGCAATAAAGGATATTTCAGGCAGAAACTTGATGCCTCAGGCACACAGACAGAACTGACTGAAGAGTGGACCCCTTCAAATTTTATGACCTGGCTCCCGCAGGAAGTGAGCGTTAAAATACAGGACCGGGATGTTAAAATTCAGGCATGGCACTATAACTGCAAAAGCCTGACCGGGGGCTGTGTACCTATTATTTTTCTTGATACCAATGTGGAAGGGAACTCACCTGAAGACCGCAGGATTACAGACTTCCTTTACGGAGGAGACCACACCTACAGGCTCAAGCAGGAGATTGTGCTCGGGGTAGGGGGAGTGCGCATGCTCAACGCGCTTGGTTTTAAAATCCGGAAATACCATATGAACGAAGGGCATTCAAGCCTGCTTGCTCTGGAGCTTTTAAAATGCAACGGCAAGGAATGTCCGATAGTAAAGGACCTCTGTATTTTTACCACCCATACCCCGGTGGAAGCCGGGCACGATAAGTTTGATTACAGTCTCGTTGAAGACATGATCCGGGACCAGAACGATATGGAAATCCTGAAAAAATACGGAGGAGAAGACCGTTTTAATACGAGCCTTTTTGCCCTCAACTTATCCGACTATGTGAACGGAGTTACAAAAAGGCACAGCCGGGTTTCAAGCGAACTTTTCCCGGGATATTCAATCCAGGCAATAACAAATGGCGTCCACTCCTATACCTGGACCTGTCCTTATTTCAGGGATCTTTTTGACCGTTACATGCCCGGATGGGCAAATGAGCCCGAACTCCTGGTAAGAATAGGGGGAATTCCTGACGATGAAATCTGGGAAGCCCGCAGGAAAGCAAAAAAAGCCCTTATAGATGAGGTCAACAAAAGAACCGGAGCAGGCATGGAATATGAGACCTTCACCATAGGTTTTGCACGCCGAATGACGGCATATAAACGGGCAACCTTACTGCTTTCCGACATTGAAAGGCTCCGGAAGGTAAACAGGAGGGGTAAAATCCAGATTATATTTGCAGGCAAAGCTCATCCCCGTGACGAAGCAGGAAAACAGCTCATAAGAGATATTTTCAAAAGCATAGAAACCCTCCGGAACGAGATAAAGATCGTCTTTCTGGAAAATTATGATATGGACCTGGCTGCAAAAATGGTCTCCGGCGTTGACCTATGGCTTAACACTCCAACTCGCCCCTATGAAGCTTCGGGCACCAGCGGCATGAAAGCAGCCCATAATGGAGTAGTGAATTTCAGTATACTTGACGGCTGGTGGATCGAAGGATGGATCGAAGGAGTAACGGGCTGGTCAATAGGTCCAATGCCTGAAGAAAATCTCACCGGAGAAGAGGCGAGGGTTGCTGAGCTTAACGACCTCTACAATAAACTTTACTATATCATAGTCCCCATGTATTACGAGCGTAAAGACGATTGGCTTAAAATGATGAACAACTCAATAGGCATGATTGCCTACTATTTCAACAGCCACAGGATGATGAGGCGTTACGTCACGCATGCCTATCTTTGAATTTCAGGAAGGGGTGCCCTGAAACTGGTTAACTTTGCCTGCTTCAGAAAACGTGCAGCCCGACTGTTAGCGCCAAAAAGAATTCACCTGCACGTAGCCCTATTTCCAATATTCCGGTGTTTTCAATTTATTTCATCTCTCTTTTTTCTATTTCATAACGCGAAAAGCGGCTCAATTTGAGGAGTGCAGTCTTTTAACTTTTTCACGCGCACTTTCTGCTTTTGTTTTTATCCCTTTACTGTCCCAGAGGCGGGCTGCAATCTTAAAAGCGTTTTCTGCCCCTTTAAGGTTTTCAAGTTTAAGGAATGCATTTCCTTTTTCAAACCAGGCTTCGGCGTAATCGGGTTTAAGGCGGGTTGCCTTTTCAAAAGCGTGCAGAGCTTCCTTTTCCGACCCGGCTTTAAAAAGAACCTTTCCCCGGAACTGCCAGGCTTCGGCATTTTCAGGCTTTATTTCAAGGGCTTTTTTAAATGCCTGAATAGCTTTTTCCTGCTCTCCAAGTCTGAGATGAATTTTACCTATTTTAAACAGAGTGTCAGGGTCTTCAGGGTTTTTCTTAAGGGCTTCTTCAGATTCTCGGAGCCTCTCTTCACACAGGCGAACTCTGGCAATTACTGCATCCCTGCCTTCCCAGGCATTTTTCTGCACAGGATTCAATGATATCGATTTTTCAAAAGCTTCGAGAGAATCACGGAAACGTTCGAGTTTAGTAAAAATAAATCCAAGGTTGGTCCAGAGACCCGCGTTTTCCTGGTTAATTTCCGAAGCTCTTTCAAATACCTCAAGAGCCTCCTCATAACGCTTGAGTTTCAGAAGGGCGTTTCCTTTATGAAAAAGGGCTGCAAAGTCCAGAGGATTTGCCTCAAGCACGCTGTCAAAAGCCTCAAGAGCAAGCTTTAACCTTCCCTGTCTGTAAAGGGTTACTCCTTCATCGTAAAGAGCTTTTGTACCTTCATTTCCGTGTCTTCGTTCTCTTGCTCCTGCGCTTTCGATATAATCTTTTTCGAGCCCGGTTTCAGAAAGATACCTGAATTCTGCCGGATCTTTCCTGTCAGGCCTGGAATCAAGATATATGAACTCCTCTTTTGGCACGAAAGACTTGCAGATCCATCCCGGCTCAGCCTTTCTGTTTGTAATGACACAGTACCCGTTCACATGTTTTGAGCATACCCCGCAGCAGTAAATATGCTTCTCGAGCCGGTATCTGATCTGGTCAAGATCGGTAGTAACCAGCCCCTGGTTAAGCTTGGTTTTGAAAGTTTCGTAAGGTATATTTTTTATTTTGATATAGACTGTTGAAGGAGCTGGAGGGTCCCATTCAGAGGGTTTTTCGGTTTGTTTTTTGCGAATCATGGTTATTGTATTTAATTTTTAATTTTTAATTGTAGAATCTGGATGTCGAAGATCTGGCTGTTGAAATTCAGATTTTGCAGGAATCTGCACTTAATAAGGGAAGGAGTTCTATAATAAGTATTCATAACGAACTTCTATATGAATTTCTATAACGAGTTTCTATAATGAGTTTCTATAGGAGTATTTATAGCGCATATTTATAACGAGTCTATATAACGAACTTTTATATGAGTCTCTACATGAGTTTCTATAATGAATCTGAGTTTCTATAATGAATCTCGATAATGAGACTCTCTATCGCATCCGGTCCGAGAGTATTTGCAAACCTGGGAATATAAGCTTTTTTGAATCAGAAATTACTTTTTGCGTCGATTCTGAATTCTTTAAGGCTGGCATAAAGACTGAAAAGGAGTAAAAGAATCACAGAAAAGAACCACAGAAAAGAATCATAGAAAAAGAATCACAGAAAAAGAATCACAGAAGATAAAAATAGTTAACCGGAGAATATTCGGTTATTTTCCGGTCAATATCCGATTATTTTCCAGTTATCAACGCAGGAACTATCAGTCTCCGAAGAAAAAAATTAAGCGGCTGAAGTATTCCCTGTTTCCGTGACAGAGCCAGCCTGAGAACTGAAAGCCCACCACTCGCTCTTCTTGCCTTCCACGCCTTCGGAACCGGAAGCCCAGACACGCCAGCGGTACTGATTTACGCCTTCATCAAACTCGAAGGAGTAGCTGATCCCTGGTATGCCTGAGACCACATCGGACCTGGAGGATTCCGAAAGCCACTTACCTGTGCTTGAATCATATGAGTCGATTTCTACAGAATAACTTACCGCGCCTGAAACTGTTTTCCATTTGAGTGTAGCCTGTGCCGTAGAATTATCGAACACTTCTCCGTTTGCAGGGGAGACCTGCTCCGGAACACTGACAGCAGAAGGAGAAGGTGATGTGGAAGGTTCTTCGACATATACCATTTTGCTGGCACTGACACTACCTGCCTCATTCGTAGCTATCAGGGTATAGGTGGTAGTTTTTTCCGGAAATATACGCTGGCTTCCTGTAAGGCTTACAGGCCCTATCCTCTGGTCTATGGAAATATCAGCAGCTTCGGAAACGTTCCAGGTGAGGTTGGAACTCTCTCCTTTCGCAATGACATCAGGGTCTGCGTTAAAAGAAACGATAGAAGGCAGATCCTTTTGAGCCTGTTCTTCTTCCGGGGCTGGCAGATTATCAGCCGGAGGTAAAGCCTTCTCTTCAGAAGGTACTGTTTTCTCTTCAGGAGGCAGAGGGCTTTCTTCAACTGTGACCGTGCAATAAGCCACATCTTCTTTATCACCATTTGAAGCTGTAAGCTTATATGAAGTGGTGGCCGTGGGGGACACATTCAATGTTCCGGCAGGTTCCAGAGTCCCTATATCAGGCTCTATGGTAACGTTTGAGACCCCTGAAACATGCCAGTTCAGGACAGCCCTTTCTCCAGGGCTTATGGAGTCTGGACTTGCGTCAAAAGAACTGATAAGCAGGTCCTGTTCTTCAACCGTGACAGTGCACATGGCTACTTTTTCTTTTCCATCTCCCGTAGCTATCAATTTGTAAGTTGTTGTTTCAGAAGGAAATACTGAAAGTGACCCGCTTGAATTAACAGCCCCGAGATCCGGTTCTATAGTAACGTTATCAGCGCCTGAAACTTCCCAGCTTAAAACGGAAGATTCTCCCGGTTCGATAATATCAGGGCCAGCATCAAAAAAACTGATTCCCACAGCCGATGCAGGGAACAGGACTTTAAAAGCGATGGCTATGCTCAGGATGGTACCGAGCAATTTTATCGCTTCTGGTAACGATTTCCATAAGGTCTTGGCATTTTCCAATACTGATTTTTTATTATCCTTCTCGTCCATAAACCGACTCCGAAAACCTGCAAATGAGCATACCTGGTCAATTGTTACTGAAAAATAATTTGTATCAAAGAGAAAAAGCGTATTCAGATCTCTACTCAAGATTAAGTTTTTATAATTATTTTCGACTCCGGTTTTTCAAAATAATGCCTGAACTGATATTTTGATTAAAACATCCAGAATCCTCTTTCAAAACCGTAACTGACGCTTCACACTCTGCAGGTTCTTAATTTTACATTTTGTAGCTGGCAAAGACTATAACAATGGTTTAATATTACAATATATATTAATTTTCGCTTATAATTGGAAAGAAATAAGAAAGAGTTCCCTGCAGAACCGGATAATTATATCACCAAACAATTACATCATTTTTTAGATATGTTTTATATAAATTGCTTATACAGGCCTGTTAAAATCAGTGGCTACTAAAGAAGGTCATGCTGTAATATTTCTGTGCTGTAATATTTATATCTATACTCGCTAATGTATGGTATAAAACAGATGATAAGAGAGGAAATTTATGAGCTATAAAAAAACACATGGAGTTCCAGCACTATTCTCTTTCTTCATCCCCGGCCTGGGACAGCTTGTAAAAGGACATGTCTCCAAGGCGGTGGGAATATGGGCAGCCCTGATATTCAGTGCATTCATGAGTGTGATCGGGATTGGACTTTTGATGGGGATGGTCATCTGGGTTGCACAGATTTATGATGCATATAATTCATGATGAATAAGGGCCTGAAAAACGGGTAAAAAGAACTTAAATAATAAAAATAGAAGTTAAAAGAGCCTGAATAAAACAAATAAAGTAAATAAAGTAAATTAAATTAAGTAAATAAAAAAATAAAACAAAATAAAACAAAATAAAAGAAAACGCTCATGATATTCTTGGAATAACATGCCCAAAAAATGAAAGTATCTGGAAGTACTTTCATGCCAAATAAAAGAAAATAAGAGAAAAATAAAGTAAATTACTTCCCTATGGCCGGATTTAATCTAATAATTCTTATTTTTGATTATTCGGTCCATTTCCAGCTTATCCAATTTCCAGCTTATCCAGTTATTTCGGCTCAGTCTGTTTTTCCAGCATACTCAACTCCCGAATCCGTAACTTCACGATATCCACAGCGTCTTCAAAGAGCTGCCTGTTAATTTCGATCCCGAAGTATTTTTTGAGTTTTTCTTCAGGCGGCATTGTCGAACCTGCGGAAAGGTAGACAATGTAATTTTTGTTGAAGGTCTCCGGTTTTTCTTTATATTGTTTGAAGAGAGCGAGAGTTATTGCTTTTGAAATTGCGTAATTAAAAGTATAGTAGTTATTTGTAAGGAAAATGTGGTTAATATAGGTCCATTCCGCAGAATCTTCAGCATAATACTCAATGGATTCGCTCCTGTACTCTTTAGAGAGGGCTGTCCATAGGGCATTGAGTTCAGCTCCGCTGGCTTTCCCTTTTTCAGCGCATAACTGGTGAGCTTTATATTCGAATTCCGTGATCATGGGCTGGCGGGTAAAATAATTCTGGTACTCGCCTATGTGCTGGGCAAGCACGGCAACTGCTGTCTCCTTATCGGAATTTTCAATGATATAATCAACAAAAAGTTCTTCGTTGAAAGTGGAAGGAACCTCCATTTCGTAGATCTGGCCTGAACAGTAGAGATAGTCTACGGAATTACCCATCAGGTAGTCGTTAATCCCATGCCCCAGTTCGTGAGTAAGGGTCTTCTGGTCGCTGATTATGCCATTATAATTCATAAAAATCAGAGCCGGAGACTTCAGGGCACAGAGCCCGTAACAATAACCCCCTGGCTGTTTTCCGTTCTCCGGGTCAGGATATACGTCTATGAAATCTCCTGTTACCATTTTCAAGAAAATCTCATTAAAAAGGGGGTCCATCCCGGAATAGGATTTCTGGACCTCCTGCACGGCATCCGTATAAGTATAACTTTTAGAACTTTTAGCAGGCTGGTCCGTCAGTTGCAGCATAAGGTCATACGGCCTGAGTTTTTCAAGCCCGAGCTTTGTCCTCCTGAACTCGTTATATTCCTCAAAAACATCTTTTCTTTCCTTGAAAACCGCATTCATATCATCAACCTGTTTTTTCGTGAGGTAAAAGTTGTACAGGCTGGATTCGTAAGAGTCAGCATATTTCAGCTCCCTTGCAGCAAGGTCGTCAAGCCGGGATTTTTCGGAATAAAGAGATGCCATTGAGCTGGACTCGTCTATAAGGTGGTAAAACCTCTTATCATAACACCTTTTTCTGTTTTCCCGGCTCTGGTCTGTTGAAAGCAGGGTATTGTAGGACTGGGAATTAACCTGAAACTCCTCCCCGTTCTCAAGGGTTATGCCGCCTGCCATGGTGACTTCATTTGTGATCCTTGAAAGCGCCTCGGTCTCCAGTTTCATGCGCTTGTTTTCTATCTCTGCCAGACGCACAGCCTGGGCTTCATTAACCGGCCTGTGTTCCATAAACCTCATATAATTTGCTTCAAGGTAAGCCCGATACGGCTCAAGTCCGGGATCTTCGGAAAAGAGCTGGTCCCATTCTTCTTTATTGAGCGAGGTCAGTTTCACGGCTGCAAATGCACTCGATTTTTTATGTTCAGTAACCAGGTCCTGAGATTCCGCGAGGAGAGAATTAAAAAACTGTTCATTCACGTTTTTAGTGAGCTGAGTATATGCGTAAATATAGAGAACGTCAATAGATTTTGAAAACTCCTTTTCAGTTTCCAGGTAATCAAGTAATACCGACCCGGAAAGTTTCTCAAATTCCTGGCGGAAAGTCTGGTTTATTTCTTTGGATCCCTTTTTTAACGTCTCAAGCTTTTCCAAGGCATCTCCTGTGCTGTTGAAAAGATAGGAATCATTCCATTCCGTAGTAAGCTCTTCAGGATTAAGCTCTTTATTTTGTCCCATTATACTCTGCCCCTAATAATTATCAACTATTGCTGTTAACATGATGCACTATGAATATGACACGTGTGACTGAGAGTATATACGAACTAATTCATATTAATCTGGTGTCTACGGACTAATTCATATTTATATGCTGTCCATAACCTTATGTCCAAAAAGTATTTTAAAATGAAATCAAAACCTTAAATTAATAACGCAGGCTTGCTGAGTACAGGTTAAAATCTACGATTTTATACGTGATTTAGACACATGACTTAAAAGAGAAAGGCTCTTCAGGTCATTATTTATACCGGTTCTCTCATTAAGTGTTTAAAGAAAGATGAGTTCTTAAAAAGATGAGTTCTTAAAAAGATGAGTTCTTAAAAAGATGAGTTCTTAAAAAGATGAGTTCTTAAAAAGATGAGTTCTATGAACTATTGTAAAAGAACACATGGAGTTCCCGCCTTATTTTCTTTTTTCGTGCCCGGTCTGGGGCAGCTTGTAAAAGGAGATCTTTTCAAGGCACTTTGCATCTGGATAGCCTTTGCGGTTACCGGAGCCATGCATATCATCAGGACCGGATTTTTAATATGGACAATTATATGGATCTGGCAGCTTTATGATGCGTATAATGCCTGAAAAGTAAGTAGTAAAATCTGAAAAGGATAAATAAGTGTATAGTAAAGTAGCTTGCTTAGCTATACACTAAACTCTTTATTGAAACTAAATAATAAACACCTTTTTTGTTAATTCTCTTTAATCGTTTTTATTGGTTTATTTCAAGGCTTTAAACTACGGTTTTAAGATCACTATCTATCACTATCTATCAAAATCTATCAAATTGATAGAAATAAATATATGAAATAAACTAACAATATCTATCAATATCTATCAAATTGATAAAAGCTGATATCATGAAAATCCCTGTAGTTCCTGAATTTTCAAAAGAAGCCCTTGAAAGTGCTGGAAAATTTCTGCACGATGGTCAAATAGAAGAGATAACTCACAGATATAACGAGAGATATCTGCACTGGGAGGAATTGAAACACAGAAAACTTCCTCTGGACCCTGTTACTGTATGGAACCTGATGAAATTGTCCAGAGAATTAAAAGCAAAATCCATAAAATTTGGGGACTGGGTTTTCAAGTATAATCTGATAGATGAGTTTCAGGAAAAACTTCATATCCTTGATAAATCCGCAGCAGGAAATCTTCTTAGCAGCCTTGAAGCCCTGCAGGATAACAGGAGAAAATACATTATCAGTTCCTTAATGGAAGAAGCAATAGCTTCAAGCCAGATTGAAGGGGCAGCAACCACAAGGGAAATCGCAAAAAGGATGCTTCAGGAGGACAGGAAACCAAAAAGTAAGGACGAAAAAATGATTGTAAATAATTACGATACAGTAAAGCACATCATGAATTTAAAAAAAGAAGCCATCACCCCTGAAAAAATTCTTGAAATCCACAGAATGATCACGAATGGAACGCTTGAAAAGCCCGAATACGAAGGCAGTTTCAGAGAAACCAATGAGATTGCCGTTTATTCTCAAGATAGGACACTGCTTCATAGACCCGTGGAATACACCAAAGTCCCTGAACTGGTTAATCAATTGTGTGATTTTGCCAGTAGCAAGGATAAAGAGTTCATACACCCCGTGATTAAAGGGATAATCATCCATTTCCTTGTCGGATATATCCACCCGTTCAACGACGGAAACGGCAGGACTGCAAGAGCTCTTTTTTACTGGTATCTTCTCAAAAATGATTACTGGCTTTTTGAGTATATGGCAGTTTCAAGAGTAATAAACAGTTCAAAGAAACAGTATCGAAATGCCTATCTTTACACAGAATCCGACAGAACCCCCAACGATTCCGGAGATCTCACATACTTCATCAAATACAACCTGGACTGCATAAAAAAAGCCCTTGATGATACCCTTGAGTATCTGGAAAGAAAACAAAAAGAGCAGGTTCAAGCCCTGAAAATCATTACAGAATCCGGAAATCTTACTTTAAGGCAGGCAGAAATCCTCAAACAGTTCTTGAAGAAACCTGAAAAACCAGTCACAATTAAAGAAATAGTAACCACTTACAGCGTGGCATATGCTACAGCCAGAAGTGACCTTTTCCGGCTGGAAGAACTGGGGTATGTTGAAAAACGGAAGGCAGGAAAGGAGTTTATTTTCGTATACAAGAGAGCTTATTGAGTTTCTATTCTCTGGGTGGTTTGTTCTCAGAATCTATCAAAGTCTATCAGAATCTATCAGAATCTATCAGAATCTATCAAATTGATAGAAAATACCTGATTTTAAGATGCTGAATTAGCAAGCTCAGACTTTCCAGCCAGAATTTTGGAGTGCTTGCCACTAAAAGCTCTCGAAAAAACACTCATCTCAAATTCTATCATAATTCATTAAAAACCCATCGAACAAATCTTAAAATTTTAGTTAGTATTTTCGTATCTTTCAGTTAGTATTTTCGTACCATTTCTCCCTGCCATTCAGTCTCCGGCCACCCTCCAAAGCCTCTATGCATATTTATTTCATCAAGATAGTCCAGTACCTCACCAGCCGAAAACCCGAGGTCCCTGAGTACACATCCGAGAACTGTGCCTGTCCTGCCTATGCCTCCCATGCAGTGGACAACAATACCTTCTCCTTCATCCATTTTACTTCTTATAACGGCAGTCGCCTGTCTGATAAGCCGCTCTTCTCTTTCAGGGTCCTCAGGGTCATAACCATGATAAAGGTCTTCCAGTTCTTCAGAGAACAGCACTTTGAGTGGGTAGGGGTCGTAATTAACCTCTGAACTGCTGAGGCAGACCACGTTTGAAAAACCAGCTTCACCAATTTTCTCCCACGGCGTGGACTTCCCCGGGCGGGACATGCCAGCAAGAAGAACAGGCTCTTTAAGTACAACATACAAGTTCAGTGGAATTCGGATACCTTCTATTGAAGGCATTTCCTTTGGGCTCAACAAAGAGGGCATAATGATAGGAGTATGAGAAGGAGAGATATAGATTTTCATTAATTGCTAATTTAGCTGCCATGACCAAAAACTATTTAATTAGGTAATGCCTAACTAACAACCCAGATCCAGACATGACGGCGAAAAAAGAGCATTTGTTCATAGTCTTTGAAAACCTGATCAAAATCAAAAGCGAGTGCTCTTGTGAGATCTTCTCTGAATGTGGGATATCCGATATCACTGTAAAGCAGATCGGATATCTGAAAGCCATTGATGAGCATGGAGAAGTAACGTTCAGCAGGCTTGCGAAAATCACAAAGAACTCGAAGCCGACCATCACGGAGATGGTCAACAAATTTGTCAGGATGGAATGCGTGTACAGGGAAAAATGTCCTGAGGATGGCAGAATTTTTTACATCCGCCTGACTGAAAAAGGGCAAAGGATAGCCCGGGCAGAAGAGAGTTCTTTATTAAGGGTTATAGAAAAAATGGCAGAATCTCTCAATGAAAAAGAGATTGAGACCCTGATCAGGATTCTGGGAAAGGTACGGTAATTTTTTTTGTCCGGCCAGATAGTTAGGTTAATTCAAACTAAATAAATCATGATGATCATATTGCCGAAATACCTGTAAAATCGAAGCAACAGAAGCAACAGAAGCAACAGAAGCAACAGAAGCAACTGAACTATTGAATAACCGGGACTGCTGAAACGACCAAGACAACATTTTGATAATAATTGAGACGATAGACAATGTATTCAGAACAAACCTATGGTAACAGAGAGAGCCTTGTGATGCCTCTCTTTGATATAGTGGTTTATCCTCGGAGCCGGGCAAAATTCCTGGCTGATAAAATAACCGGAGAAATACTCCTTAATGAAATGAAAAACTCCGAATCCGTTTATGCGGTTGGGCTGACAGTAAAAAGCGAAACTAAACCTTCGGAGATGTCGGAAGACAGCCTGTATAAAATTGGAAACCTGCTCAAAATCGGATATGTTCAGCCTGCTGACGACGGGTATCTCGTCATTGCAAAGGCTATCCAGAGAGTGGAGGCTGTTTCCGTACACAGAAGAAACGGGCTTTTTTATACTACATTCAGGCCTGTTCCTGATATTCCTGACCTTGACGAGGATATCCAGACAGAAATGATGGGAAATATCAAAAAAACAGTCCGTGAGATCAGCAGCCGCTTCCAGAGTTCTGAGCAGTTTACCAGGCCCATCGAGAAGATGGATTCCATTGACCAGCTTATCGGATATGTCATGCCGTATATGCCGATAAAACTTGAAGAAAAACAGGATCTTCTGGAAACCGTTTCTGTCCGTGAAAGGTATCTTACTTTCCTTGAGATTCTGGTAAAGCAGAAAGAAAATATTAATTTCCAGATGGAAATGGCAAAAAAAGTTACCGATAAGATTACCAAATCGAACCGTGAAGCCATGCTGCGTGAGCAGCTTAAGATGATTCAGGAAGAGCTTAACGGTGGCGACGATTCCGCGTCCGGAGAGGCAAATTACCGGGACAGGATAGAAAACTCGAAGATGCCTGAAGAAGTGAAAAAGAAGGCACTCTCAGAGCTTAAGAAACTTGAAACCGGAGGACCGCACAACCCTGAAAGCTCTGTCATCAGGAATTACCTGGACCTCATGCTTGACCTCCCTTGGGTAACCGAAGAAAAGAAGAGCATAGACATTGCCGAAGCCCGCCGTGTGCTTGAAAACAACCATAACGGGCTTGAAAAGGTGAAGGAAAGGATAATCCAGCACCTTGCGGTAATGAAACTGAAACAGGAAAAACAGGGCTCAATCCTTCTCCTTACGGGACCTCCTGGAACCGGTAAAACCAGTCTGGGAAAGAGTATTGCAGATGCCCTTGGAAGGCAGTATGTCAGAGCAAGCCTCGGCGGTGTTAAAGATGAAGCCGAAATCAGAGGTCACAGGCGGACATATGTTGGAGCCCTCCCGGGAAGGATTATCCAGGGAATGAGAAAGGCGGGCACTAAAAACCCGGTCTTCATCCTTGATGAAATCGACAAGCTTTCAGCTTCTTACTCCGGAGACCCGGCAAGCGCCCTTCTCGAAGTCCTTGACCCTGAGCAGAACAGCACGTTCTCTGACCACTATCTGGAAGTCCCGTATGACCTGTCAGATGTACTGTTCATTGCCACTGCAAACTCCGTGGCGAGCATCCCCTGGCCGCTCCTTGACAGGATGGAGACAATTGAAATTTCGGGCTACACTAAAAACGAAAAACTTGCAATTGCAAAAGACCACCTGCTGCCCAGCATACTGGAAGACCACGGTCTTGATACCGATAAACTCCAGATCGAAGATGAAGCCCTGAAGGTGATCATTGACAAATACACCAGGGAAGCAGGAGTCCGCGGGCTTAAAAAGCAGCTGGCGAAGACTGCAAGGTTTGTGTCCGAAAAGATTGTGTCAGGAAAGGTCGACCTTCCTTATCTTGTCAAAGCCGACATGCTAAAAGAGATTCTCGGAAAAGAGATAATCAGGCAGGAAGAAGCCAGAAAAGAGAACGTTCCCGGAGTTGTAACAGGGCTTGCCTGGACTCCTGTAGGAGGAGACATTCTCTTCATAGAAGGCACATTCATGCCCGGAACCGGAAAGCTTACACTTACAGGCCAGCTGGGGGATGTGATGAAAGAGTCTGCACAGATCTCCATGAGCCTGGCAAGGTCAAGGCTTGCAAATGTCGCAAAAGGTTTTGATTTTATTGCAAGCGATGTCCACATCCACGTGCCTTCAGGTGCAACCCCCAAGGACGGGCCTTCGGCAGGTGTAACCCTCTTTACTGCCCTTACGTCCCTGATCACCGGCAAAGCGGTTGACCCGAAACTTGCGATGACAGGAGAAATCACACTTAGCGGTGCGGTAATGCCTGTAGGCGGCATAAAAGAAAAGGTTCTTGCAGCCCACAGGGCAGGCATAAAGAAAGTAATCCTGCCAAAAGAAAACGAAAGGGACCTTGAGGACGTACCGGAAGAAGTCAGAAACGAGCTCAGGTTTGTTCCTGTAGAGACCATTGAAGAAGTCCTGAAAGAAGCTCTGGACCTTGACCTCCCAAGGCCGGTAGTTTCATTTTCAGGAAACTGTTTCACACCTGCACAGAATATTTAAAACCTGCAGGCAAGGATAGTATACGGCCTGCCAGTACCGTAACTATCCACTTCTTTATTTTTCAAAGTCACCATGAAAATGTCATGGAAAATTCTCTTTTTCTGTAAGTTCTCTTTCTGTAAATTCTCATTCTGTAAATTCTCTTTCTGTAAATTCTCTTTTCCTGCATTAACCCGTTTAAAATTCACCTGTTCTTTTGATTAAACTCAGAAAAACTGATTGTAGATGAAATCATATCATTAAAAACCTGATTAAAAGGGAGGAAATCAGAGGTAAAATCATGAAAGTGACAGCAATAAACGGAAGTCCTCGCAGGACATGGAACACTGCTACCCTGCTTGAGAAAGCTCTTGAAGGGGCATCCTCAGAGGGTGCGGAAACGGAAATGATCCATCTTTATGACCTTGATTTCAAAGGATGCATAAGTTGCTTTGCCTGCAAATTAAGGGACGGAAAAAGCTATGGAAAATGCGCAATGCAGGACGATCTGACACCTGTGCTGGAGCAGCTGGAAGACGCCGATGCCGTAATACTCGGATCACCCATTTACCTTGGAAACTCTACAGGCGAAATGAGGTCATTCATGGAACGCTACATATTCCCGTACCTCGTCTACTCTGATGAGCCTCTCACGCTCTATCCGAGAAATATCCCTGTAGGTTTTATCTACACTATGGGGGCAAAGGAAGAATTCTTCGATATGTTTGGACTCAGAACAACTATTGGATTAAATGAAAACCTTGCAAAGAGAATTTTCGGAGATTCAGCATCACTGTGCAGCACCGATACCTACCAGTTTGATGACTACTCAAAATATGTGGCGGACAGGTTTGATCCCGAAGAGAAAGCAAAAAGGCGAAAAGAAGTGTTCCCTCAGGACTGTGAGAAAGCTTTTGAAATGGGTTCAAGGTTTGTGAAACGGCAAAAAGATCTGGAAGCACGGGATAAAAGCAGTAAAGTTTGAGCTGTTTTATCAAGTTAAACAGATTTTAATCGCGATCAGTGGTTCAGGCATGAAAATGAAGGGAAAGCGGTTCATAAAAAATGCAAATTAGTAGACTAAAACTTCCAGATCGGAAACTTTCCCGATGCTGATAAAATTTTTATCCCTGGAAACAATTTTTTCTGCTCCGTTTACCACAGCTATGCCTGCTATAAGGACGTCCACGCTGTTTACCGGAGTACCAATGCTCAGCAGCCTGCCCATTATACTACCTGCTTCCTCCGCAGCTTTTAGATTGAAGTCCAGTATATCGATTTCGGAAAAGAACCTTCTGAAGAACTGTTCTTCTTTTCTGGCTTTTCTATGTTTGACCCCTGAGAGAATTTCATAGTAAGTTATAACAGTAGTTGTTACATCGTTATCCATGAATTCACGGGTCTTTTCTACACCTTTGAAATAATCGACAAGGGCGCTGGTGTCAAGTATTATCATATTCTGAGCCTCGACAGTTCCCTCATTTTCCTGGAATCCTCAGCCAGCCCTTCAAGAAGGTCATCATTTTCCAGGGCTCCGAAATAAACTGACAGATCTTTTTTTTCCTTTTTCAACAGTCGATCAATAGTATCGCTGAAACTTTCCCCTTCCCTTTTTGCATTTTTTAACATGTCATAGGTATTATCCCGAATTGAGATAGTCTTCGTACCCATGTATCTGTGTATGCATACACAGAAATAAAGTTCTATGGTTTTGCAGAAATAATATTTTATAGTTTGTTTTTTTTCAGGCAGCCCCTTTGATTCCTTTTTTCTGCAAAATAAACCACGCGGCAAGCACCATGGCTCCGCAGCTCAGAGCAATTATCCCCAGTACTGAAATCTTATCCGCCCATTCAAGGGAAATAAACCACATACCCACAGCCCCGAGAGTAAAATAGCAAAAGATCATCAGAGAAGAAGCTGAGCCTGCATCACGGTCCACCTGCTCGAGCACGAGATTATTGCTTGGGGGACGGCTCAGGCCAAGGGAAAACGTGATTAAAAACATGGGTAGAGCAAAACTCCATGGACCGTGTTGTCCTGTGAGAAGGAGAAAAAACCCGCCCAGGAAAACACCGGCAAATCCTATGGTCATGAGACGCTTTGAGCTGATGCTTCCCGTCAACCGGAGGCATGAAAAGGAACCGATCATCAGGGCGAGGGCATTGAAGGCAAAGAAGTAGCTGTATTTTTGTTCGCTCAGGCCGAACTCGTTAACGTAAATTGCAGAAGAGCCTGCAATAAAGCTGTAAAGGGGAAAAAGGCTGGCTGACATCACAAGAACCATGACAATATAGGAAGGGTTGAGAAGCAGACGACCGTAGCTGTGCATCATCCGCGACAGGGGTACATCCGAGACCTCAGAAAGCGTTTCGGGAAAGCGGAGGACTCCAGTAATCCCTATTACTCCCATAACTGCCTGAATAAAGAAGATCCAGGGCCAGGAAAAGTCCGCAAGTATCCACCCGCCAAGTACAGGAGCGATCATAGGTGCAAGGGCCATTATAATTGCAATGTAGGCGAGAATTCTTTCCCTTTCCTGTCCTGAGAAGATGTCTTTTGTCATTGCCATGGAGAGGGATGAACTGGCAGCAGCTCCTGCAGCCTGCAGCATCCGGAAGCCTATAAGCATGGAAGCACTCGTTGCAAGGGCACAGAGCAGGCTTGCCACTATATACACAAAAAGCCCGGCAAGCAAAGGACGGCGGCGGCCAAAGCGGTCAGAAATAGGGCCGTAAAAGAGCAGGAAAAATCCGTAGGTTATGAAAAAACAGACCAGGATCAGGTTGATTACGGATAGAGGCTGGTCCCAGGTCCTGGCAAGGGACGGGACTGCGGGCAGGATCATGTCCGTCGACAGTGCTGGAAAAGCGGTTAAAAGAGCCAGAAGCGGCAGAGTCCCCCTCAGGTTTCCTTTTAAATTTTCATTGGAACTATCTGTTTTTTTATGGGAAAGCATAGTAATCCTTTTTGGTTTTCTATTTTAAAAGTTATTACAAACACTATTATAAACAATTATTATTGAAGTCGTTACAAACAATTTTGGTAAGCAATATTACAAACAATTATAATAAGCAGTTATAACAAGCACTATTAAAAATAATTCTAAAAGCAGTTATACCAAACATATTACGAAAATTTATTACAAATTTTATTAATTTCAGATGGTTACATATGTAACCAATGAGGATGATAATCGAAAGAATTGAGTTGTATATAACAGTTGCGAAGGCAAAGATAAAAACCGATGAATATTGAAAAACTGTTGTTTTAAATTTAAAAAACTTAACATGGTAAGCATGAAAAACGTGAGAATATATGGAACACATATAAATAGCCAGAATGGTTATCGAAAGAGCTGGTTTGTGTATAAGAGTTACGAAGCAAAAGTAAGGACAATATGATTCTAAAACCAATTGTTTTTAAGCTAAACAGGTCTAACCTGATAGACGTATGACGTATCTGAGGAAATACGGAAATTCACCTTTTACTACAGCCGTTATTCACGGAGGACCGGGTGCACCCGGAGAAATGGCATCTGTCGCCAGAGAGCTTTCCTCCTTTACCGGAATCCTTGAACCACTCCAGACTAAAGCAAGCATTGAGGGCCAGATAAAGGAACTGAAATCTATTTTGAAAGAACATGGAGCTTTACCGGTAAACCTTATAGGGTTTTCCTGGGGTGCAACACTCAGTTTTATCTTTGCAGCTCTTCACCCTCAACTTGTGAAAAAATTGATTCTGGTCGGAAGTGGCCCATATGAACAGAGATATGCTGTAAGTGTAACGAGTACCCGGATAAGCAGATTAGGACAGGAAGATTGGGAAGATTACCGTTCTCTGGACGGAGTTCTTAATAATTCTACCGCTAAAAGCAGGAATGAAGCTTTTTGCAGCCTTGGGAAGCTGCTCTCGAAAGCTGATACCTACGACCCTCTCCCCCATGATGCAGAATTGGTCAAATATAACTATGATGTATTCAAAAGCGTGTGGGGAGAAGCGCATCAGTTAAGGAGCAGCGGTGAGCTTCTGAAACTGGGAACAAAAGTCAGGTGCCCGGTAGTTGCAATTCACGGAGACTATGACCCCCACCCATTCAATGGAGTTAAAGAACCCCTATCCGGGGTTTTGAAGGATTTCAGATTTATTTTACTGGAAAAATGTGGGCACAGGCCCTGGATTGAAAGAGAAGCAAAGGAAAAGTTTTATGAACTGCTGGAGGATGAAATCCATAAACATGTCCTTTAAAATGATATGTTAATTCATATTTAAATCCAAACCCAGCTTCTGAATATGGTTAGAAGGAAACATGGCTAGAAGTAAAAATTGTCAGGAATAAAAATTGTCAGGAATAAAGATAGTTATAAGGAAAAGTGAAAAATTTGATAGAACAATCCCAGTTAATCTATTTTATTGCAGCCTCCGCAGCCCTTACCTTTCTTCCCGGACCTGATATTCTTTTCGTGCTCACCCAGAGCATCTCACAGGGCAAAATGGCAGGAGTTGCAACAGCAACAGGTCTGTGCACAGGAATACTTGTCCACACCAGCGCAGCTGCATTCGGGATTTCAGCCCTTGTATACAAATCAGCCCTTGCCTTCGAAATTGTAAAATATGCAGGAGCAGCCTATCTTCTTTACCTTGCCTGGCAGGCTTTGAGAGAAAGCGGAGAGCTTGTATCTTCTGATCCTGTGCAGGAAACAAATGTTTTTGCACTTTACAGGCGCGGGATCTTTATGAACGTCCTTAACCCTAAAGTTGCACTATTCTTCCTCGCATTCCTTCCCCAATTTGTAAACACCGGAGCAGGCAGTATCCCCATGCAGATGATATTCCTGGGAATAGTGTTCCTGATACAGGCATGGCTGATCTTTTCAGCAATCTCAGTCTTTGCAGGAATTATTGGAGAAAAAATAGTACAGAGGCAGGGGATCAGCGGGTATATTAATTGGGGAAAAGCGGGTATCTTTACCGTAATAGGAGTTAAACTTGCACTTTCTCATAAATAAGTAAAAAACTGAGCCTTAAATTTCTCCTTACCTGCCTGAGGAAAAATTAAAAAAGATCAGGAAAAAGTAAAATAAAGAACTGTAAAGAATCCAGAAGAAAATAAGCCATAATTTAAATTATGTCTCGCAAAGAGATTTTTTTGCATTTAAACTTTCCATACATTTGAATACAAAATTTTTAAACTCTTCGGCTCCCACAACCGGGAATACTTCAACATGGCACAGGTCAGTGAATGAAAAATTATGAGCCACATAGTCTTTTATGGACTCCACGTCATAGACAGTGATAATACGTCCTCCTCCGGCGTCAAACCACTGGTTAATAACTTTCAGCCCTTCTGGAGAACCTTCACCTTCAACCTGTTCCCACCGCTTAAACACCTTCACACTATTTTCGAGCTCAAATGTTGTTATGTCCAACAAAAGCATGTTTTTCTTCCCACATTAATATTTGGAGATATATATTTCACAAGTATTAGATGTAGTATATAGATGTATTGATTTTGTATTGTAGATAAATTTTCTAATGGAGTTCAGAATTAAACTGCAGCTAAACTTGAATTTCTTTTTAAGCTTACTTTTCAATATTGACTGGTCGGGACAGGATTGAGGAAAAAATAGACAACGGTATTTGGATCTCAGAAGAAAATACCTCTTTACAGGGCCATGCACTTAGAATTTATCAGGCAGCTGGCTTCCAATTCATATGGGCAACCAAAAGTCAATTAACGAAATAAAATAATATAAATTAAACATATATGTTTTAAAGTGAGCTTTATGATAACGGATCCGAATCTTACCTTATTTCATTTAATAAATGATATTGCTGGAAAAAATCCTGTCCTTGATAGCACAATGATATTTGCGGCAAAGAATATCATTTATATTTTTGCTGCCTATCTTACCTGCATCTGGCTTACAAAAAGTGAATATCGCCAGGAAGCATTATTTGCCGGATATGCATCGGTTCTCGGACTCGGGATAAATTTCATTATCACTCTTTTCTACTTTCATCCGAGGCCTTTTATGGTTCCCACAGGTACACTGCTGATAACACATGCAGCCGAGTCTTCCTTTCCGTCCGACCATGCTACTGTGATGTTTTCCGTATCTATCATGCTCCTGGCATTCAATTATCTAAGGTATAGCGGTGCCATATTTTTAGTTCTAGCATTCTTAAGCGGGCTTGCCAGGGTGTATTCGGGGCTGCATTTTCCCATGGATATAGCCGGTTCTCTTCTGGTGGCATCACTTTCTACAGGGATATTGCTCACCCTGAAAGATTATCTTATCCCGGTTAACCGCATATTCATTTCTTATTTTGAAAATATTAAGAAAAAAATAATAAAAGGCAGATTAAAAGTGTCTTAATATTTTCCTTATAAGTGTCTATATGACATGAGCGTTTTTTGAGCATTTTATTGTATTTTTCATTTTTTTCCTTTAAAATAAAGAAATTTGGGCTTAAAAGCCTGATAAATGTCCTTTAATAAATGTTTTAGCGGAATTATTTTTTATATAATTGAATATAATATATAGGAGAGGTGGGCAATCAGGGGGAAAAATGAGAGCTACCTGATTTACTGACGTGAAACTATCAAACGAGGTCCATTTGAGGTTTAAGAGCTCATATTCATAAGGATATCATTTATCCAGCAAAAAGACCTTATCATGTTTCTGAAAGAAAGCAGGCAGAGAATAACATACTGGATTTTCAGGGTGCATACCTGAAAATGGAACACGGATATCTATGGTTGAACACCAGGAATTACCGCCAGAGGTTTACTGAGGAAAATATCCATAAGATACCATATGGCAGAAAGTGAGAGATACCGATATAGAAAAATTAAAGGCAACTGAACTGGGTAAAGGGGGAAACGTTATGGAAACTGGAAGTAGTGCACAGGCCGCTCCTGCGGAAATGCAGAAAGTGTTAAAAAATGTGAATTATCCTGTAAAAAAGGGTGAGCTTATCGCGCATGTAAGGAAGAGCGGCGCAATGAACATTATGTTGCTGCAGAAACTTGGTATGCTTAAGGACAAGGAATATGCCAGTGCTGATGAAGTTCTCGAAGCGATTATAAGAATATAAACCTGTTCTGAGACTAACCGGAGCTGAGTTCAAAAACCCGCTTCAATGCAGGGTATAAACTGAAATATCCTTTTCTTTACTATTTTTTTAAATGTATCGAGAAAAGGCAGTAAAGTTCAACATTTAGTTCTTCTGCTTTTCTTTATTCTTATACTTCCTGTATTCTCTCCACATCATCCCGGCTGCAAGCCCACACGCCAGAAAATCAGAAATCGGAAATGCAGCCCAGACTCCGTCAAGCCCGTAAAACCTCGGCAAAATCAGCACAAGGGGCAGCAGGAAAAGGATCTGTCTTGCCAGTGACAGGACAAAAGCCGGTACGGGCTTCCCAAGAGCCTGAAACACTGTTGTGCCTACGAGCTGGAAACCTATGAATGGCAGGATCAGCACAACAATCTTCATGGCTCCGGCTCCTGCAGCTGTGAGTTCCGGATCAGAGCTGAAGATCTGGATGATAGGTTCAGGGAAAAAGAACATTAGCAGGAACCCTGGCAAAGAAAATAGAGTGCTCACCATCAGTGCGACTTTAACCGATTCCGCCACTCTTGAAAACTGCTTTGCCCCGTAATTATAGCCCACTATGGGCTGGAGGCCAAAAGAGATACCTAGAAGAGGAAGAAATATGAGCATGAGAAGCCTGTGGATGATCCCGAAGGCTGCAATTGAGACATCCCCTCCGTATGTTGCAAGGGCATTATTTACAAAAATCATCATGGTGCTATTTGATGCTTCAATAATGAAGGGGCCGATACCTATTACTGCCAGTTCCTTTGAGATTGTCATATCAGGGACCAGTAACTCAGGCTTAAAGACAACCGAGCTTTTTCCGGAAAGGAAATAACGCAAGAGGAAGACTGTTGCTGCGAGCTGGGAAAGGACAGTTGCAATAGCGGCTCCTCTGACTCCCATATCAAGCCAGAAAATAAAGATGGGATCAAGTATTATGTTCAGGCCGGCTCCGAAAATCATTCCGAACATTGCATATCTGGCGTTACCTTCAGCTCTTACAAGGTCTTCGGTTGCAATTCCTAAGGTAAAAACCGCAGACCCTGCCATTATAATCTCAAGATAAGCCCGTGCATAGGGCATTATTCCGGGGGTTGCTCCAAAGATTTTCAGCAGCGATTCGAGGAAGAAAAGCCCTGTAAAGGAGTAGGCAAATCCCAGGAAAATTCCCAGAAAAAATACAGTTCCCAGGGCTTTTTCAGCTTTATGCAGCTCTTTTGACCCAAGAGCCCGTGAGACAATTGAAGAACCTCCTATCCCCAGTCCGATTGCTATCCCCATTGCAAGCATGTGGATTGGAAAAGCTATTACAAGCCCCCCAATACCGGAAACGCTTTCCTCCCCCAGAGCCCTGCCAATGAAGATAGTGTCCACTACATTGTAAAAGGCATAGACAAGCATCCCGATAATTGAAGGGGCTGAAAGCCTGAAAAGGAGTTTACTTACTTTTTCCGTGCCCAAGAACCTGCTGTGCTCCTGAATGTGATTTCTCCCCTGCAGCCTGAATTAAACAGGATGTCCCGTAAGCAGATATTATATAAAACTATTTCGTAAGTATGCAGGAGATAAAAACATCACATGGAGTGAAATATCAGCAGGAGCAAAACGACGTAGCTGAAAGCTCACCTGGTATAAGAAACCGTTGAATATAAATGAAGCGTATATATAAGAGTATATAAAGAGCCATGGAGAGTATATGAAGCACACATGGAGAGTATATGAAGTATAAAATCTGAAAGTAACCAGTAAAAAGGAGTGGAAAGGTGAAAAAGGAGTGGAAAGGTGAAAAAGGAGCTATTAAACCGATAAGAGCACTCACTTTCGGGGAAGCTCTTTTCGATACTATCAAAGGCACAGCTCATCTGGGAGGTGCCCCCCTTAACCTGGCAGCCCACCTTGCAAAACTGGGGGCAAGAACAGCTGTGCTTACAGCAGTTGGAAAGGATGAGCTTGGAAAAATTCTCCTATCCAGGGCTGAAGAGATGGGAGTTGATACTTCATACATCCTTATTGATGAGAAAAGGCCTACAGGCACCGTTACTGTGGAATTGAAGTATGAAGGAATCCCCGTTTTTTCAATAAATGAAGGAGTGGCATGGGATGCGATTACTCCGGATGAAAAGCAATTTGAAGCTCTTGCAGGAGACGAATGGGATGTTTTTTGCTTTGGGACCCTTGCTCAGAGGTCTGAAGAAAACCGGAAAACTCTTAAAAGGCTCTTTCAGGAAATAAAAACAAAACGTTTTTTCTATGATGTAAATCTGAGATCAGAGTACTATACAGAAGAATGGATCCTTTCTTCCCTTGAACACTGTACAATCCTCAAAATGAATGAAGAAGAAGCTGAAGCAATTTCCGGAATGCTTTTTGATACCGTACATAAATTTCGGACTCTTTGCCACCTGCTTACAGACAGATACCCTGAAATGTCCGTGATCTGCATAACAAAAGGACCGGATGGGGCGGCTGTTTACCATGATGGAGTTTATGAGGAAGTGAGTGCCCCCCCAATAGAAGTCGCAGATACCGTAGGAGCGGGTGATGCTTTTTCCGCAGGGTTCCTTTATGCTTATCTATCCGGATACGGATCTTCAAAAGCCCTATCAATTGCCACTACCCTGGGGACGTATGTTGCATCAAAACCGGGCGCTGTGCCGGAATATTCGGAAGAACTTATAGAAGAGTTAAAGAGATATAATAAGACATGATAAATTACGGGATGTTACATGATAGATTACAGGATATTGTTACATGATAGAAATCCCTATTACAGGACATTTATACTATTTTCTACATTAATATAAGGAGAAAAGAGGATATAAGGAAAACATAAAAGAAAAAAGAGGAGAAAAAAGAGGAGAAAAAAATTGCAAAAAAATACTGAAAAACCAGATACTTTCACAGCCGGATTGTACATAGTGAGTTTCGTAATATGCGGGTATTTTATTATAGAAATCATCCTGAGATTATAAGCTCATCTCCTTAGATGTTAAGCTTATCTCCATAAATGTTAAGCATATCCACTTAAATATTAAGCTTATCTCCTTAAATGAGCATATTTTAATTATTTGACAATTCTCTGTTACATGTAAAAATCAAAGGAAATCAAAAAGAAAAATTATATGATGCCCTGGCATTTCGATTTAAAAGGCATTAAGGGCCATTATATTTGAGAATAATTAAAAAATTAGAACTTATAACTATAATTCTTCTCTTACTATTTTACTGGAACCTTTCTTTTTAAATCTTTTTTTCGACCAGTACAGAAACATTATAACTCCTATTAAGACCCCTGTCAGTATTGCCCGAATTTCCGTAACATGAGCTAATAAAAATTCAAGGTGAAAAGATTTGATCAACATTGTAACCAGATGTTCAACTCCGATAAAGTCCCTTGAGTCTCTGGGAAAACTCCATCCAAACAGGGGCCAGAAGAAAGTATAAGGGTCTGCTCCCATCCGGTCTTCGAAAATATGCAGAAAAGAACCCGCAGAAAGGGAAAGAGCCCTGATATCTCTTCTTTTATCATACAGGTACAGTCCTGCCAGAAACAGAAGAAGGGAAAACAGCAGGGTATGACCCACAATGCGTCCGTTTCCGAAAGTTGAAGCAAAAATCACTTCACCGATTGGTTTGTCTATTAAATCAGGTAAAATAGCTCCAATCGCCAGATATCGCGGATTTATTACCGTCTTCAGTCGAGGTATAAAAATCGCAAGCCCAAAAAATATCCCGAGCGTAACGAACAGATGTCCAAAGAGAAGCATCAGGAATTAAACTGTTCTTTGATATTAAATATTATCGGATGCACAGTAATAAATTTGTACGGAAAAGCCTGCCCGGCTGCTCTTCCCTGAAGAAAAATGAAAATCCGGACGGGAGAAGTTTGAAAAATAATAAAGCAGTATCACTCATATTTGGCTGTTCCGTTTTTTCCATCTTTTTAAGAGAATCCTTTCTTCCCGGTCGAGGGGGAAAGAATGACTTTTTATGGAGAATGGCACAGCACCGGTTAAAAGAAATTAGAAAGGAATTCCCCAGAGGGGATACCATTTTTCCACATTCTTTTCTACAGGCATTTCTCTTTCCATTTCTGCCCTGAGCCTGAATTCAAAGGGGCTGTCTCTCTGTTTGCCAGAGAGAGGAATAAAGGGATAATAAGTCCCCTGTTTAAAGTTATAGATCCAGTAAACTGCTTTCCCGCCGGCTCCTTTTATACGGGATTTTTCATCCTGCCCGGCTGTCCGAATTTCAGGCTCTCTGTCAAACCTGTAAATGGCGCAGAGGATCTGCTCGCCAAAGCCCCTGTCTTCAAGTGTCTGGCTTACAAGGTGAATACTGGCAACAAGGTCTTCAAAATCAGGATCTTTAAAAATAGCCCAGAGAAAGTTAAATTCATCTTTTTCGAGCCTGAAGTCAGTTTCCGTCTCCTTTGAACTGAATTCCAGAAGCTCTTCGATTTCCTTTCTTGCAGATTCGTAAGAGGTAGCCCCTAAAGGCTTAAAACAGATCCCTGCATATCCTGAAGGCTTCAGACCAAGACTGCTTTCCAGGGTGATGCTTGCTGTAGAGATTGCAAATAGTTTGTCACTTTTTGCTTTTGGAAGCCTGCTTCTCCCAAGGACCGCATCCACAAAATTCCGGAAACCCATCAAGCTTATCTCCTTTATAATCTCGTTTTTTAATCAATCCAGTTTTAATAATTCAGCTTTTAATCAGTTATTAATTAATCAATGCAGTTTTAATCCATTTAGCTTTTAATCAATCTAACTTTTATTAAATTTTTCATTTTTTTGAGTCATTTTTTTGAGTCATTTTTTTGAGTCATCTTTTTGATTCATCTTTTTGATTCATCTTTTTTGTTCTTTAATTTGCATTTTTGTTCTTAACATGACTTTTCATCAATTCATTTATTTCAACTCATTTCCTGCTGCATTTTCTCAAGCTTTGCTATCCTCTTTTCCACTGAAGGGTGGGTGGAAAAGATGTCCATTATAGAAGAGCCTGAGATTGCAGGTATAATAAAAAAGGCGTTCATGCCTTCGACTTTTCTGAGGTCATCACCTGGCACTCTATCCATAACTCCGCTTATTTTCATAAGGGCAGAAGCAAGATTTGCAGGCTGCCCGGTGATAACAGCCGCTCCCCTGTCCGCAGAGAATTCCCTGTAACGGGAAAGGGCGCGGATCAGTAAAAAGCTGACAATCCAGACCACGATGGAAACAAGCCAGACAAGCATAATACCTCCGCCTTCCTTCCTTCTGCCTCCTCCCATATTCCCGAAATAAAGGCTGTAGCGTACAATATAGAAAGCCACTGATGAGAGAAAACTGGCAATCGTCAGGACAGCCATGTCCCTATTCTTTACATGGCTCAATTCATGCGCAAGTACTGCTTCAAGTTCAGCAGGAGAGAGTTTGTCCATAAGCCCTGTCGTAACCGCAACAACAGCTTTATTCTGGTTCCTGCCTGTAGCAAAGGCGTTTGGGACCTGCGTCCTTACAATTGCAACCTGAGGTTTCGGGAGGTCAGCTATTGCGCAGAGCCTGGTAATCATCCCGTGGAGCTGCGGGGCTTCACTTTCAGAAACAACCTGCGCCCCCGTTGTCCAGAGCACCATCTTATCCGAATAAAAATACTGGGCGGCCATGAAAAGACCGATGAATAGAATTATGAAAATCTGAGATGTTCCGTAGTATGAAAGGAATGCAAGGAAAAAAAGGTAAACTGCTGCCAGAAGAAACATCGTGAAGAGCATTCTTCCCTGAAGCCCAAGGTCCCGTTCCCATTTTCTTTTCATATCTTGCTGCTCCCGCCTGTAATATGATAGCTATACTGCAGGCTGATAATAAGACAGTTTGGTATTGGATAGTTTTTTACATGTTGACTTTATCTGATATCTAAAGAATTTATGATGCCTGAAGATTCATGGTATCTTAAATACCTATGAATAAAAAATAACTTTACATGCATGAAGCAAACGAATCAAATAAGCAGATTCTAACAAATAATATTTAAATATCAAAATAATATTTAAATATCAAAATAATATTTTAATATCAATGTGTGACATAGAGGTTCTTAGACCCGGCACTGTAAAACCTGAAAGCCAGCCTCCTGTTGTCTTCAATAAAACATTTCCTTAAGGATTTAAATCCTTTCCTTTTAGAAAACAGAGATAAATCCATAACAGAGTGGCTTTAAGAGACAGGATTTACACAAAAGTGTCGGGAATTGTTTAACCTGCGCCGGTTAATGTCAACAGATCATTAAAAAAGGCTGTTAAAGAGATTTATTATTTCGTGTTATTGATATTCAAGATATTATACCTGGGATTATGAAATACATATTCTATTTAAATAACAGAATTTATAAATAATGTCTTCATTTCAGTAGCAGAAAGTATATTCTCTATCAATATTGTTCTTTAAAAATATTCTATTTAGCTGCTCAGCCAAGTGTGGAGCAGATCTTTTAACTTGAAATGTATTGAACTACTCCTTTCCTTATTGAAAAAAGAATTTCAGGTCCTCTCATGCAAAACATACTCACAGTTAAATCTCTGACAAAAAAATTTGAAGATTTCACCGCAGTAAAAGGAATCAGTTTTGATGTAAAAACAGGCTCTATATTTGCTTTCCTCGGGCCTAACGGGGCAGGCAAGTCCACAACCATCAAAATGCTTACAACAGTCCTGAAGCCCACTTCCGGGGAAATCTGGATAAATGGCTTCAATGCACTGAAAGAACAGGATAATGCAAGAGCCTCTTTCGGGATAGTGTTTCAGGACCACAGCCTTGATGAAGAGCTTACAGCCTACGAAAATATGGTATACCATTCCGTAATCTACAAAGTTCCCAGAAAAGAGAGGGAAAACAGAATTCGACAGGCACTTGAAATTGTGGGGCTCTGGGACAGGCGGAAAGATTTCGTAAAAAAGTATTCCGGAGGAATGAAACGCAGGCTTGAGATTGCCAGGGCTCTTGTTCATTATCCGAAGATCCTTTTTCTTGACGAGCCCACTGTGGGGCTTGACCCCCAGACGAGAAAGTCTATCTGGACCCATATAAAAAACCTGAGTGAAGAAAGGGGCATGACGATTTTTCTGACAACCCATTACATGGATGAAGCCGAAGAGGTGGCTGACGAAATAGCAATTATAGACCACGGGAAAATCATAGAATCCGGCACTCTGGAAAAAATAAAAGCCAGCACATGCACAGGGTCCCTGGAAGAAGCCTTCCTCAAGCTTACAGGCAGGGACATAAGGGACGAAAACGGAAGTGCAGGAAGTAAAACGAGGTTTATGAGAGGAAAAGGAAGGAGGGGCAGGATTTGATTGAAGTAATCTACATCCTCTGGCTCAGGCAGCTTAAACATTACTGGCGCTCAAAAGCGCGGCTTATAGGTTCTCTCGGGCAACCTCTTCTTTTCATGGTTGCCTTTGGCTTCGGATTCGGGCCAATGTATACCAGAGCCAGCGGAGGAGCAAGCTATATGGACTTCCTCGCACCCGGGATTGTCGCAATGTCGATTCTCTTTACAGCCATTTTTTCAGGGCTGGAAGTCATCTGGGACAGGCAGTTCGGCTTCCTTAAAGAAACACTTGTAGCTCCCATTTCAAGGACAGAAATCATGCTCGGGAAAACCTTTGGAGGTGCAACCATAGCCATAATACAGGGGCTGGTAGTACTTTGCCTCACCTATCTTCTCGGCTTCAGGATTTCAAGCCTGTCTAGCCTGGCTCTCGGGATGACCTTCATGTTTCTGATAGCTATCTTCTTTACAGGTTTGGGACTCGCCATAGCTTCCATGATGAAGGACATGCAGGGTTTTCAGCTTATTATGAACTTTCTGATAATGCCCATCTTTTTCCTCTCAGGTGCCCTCTTCCCTCTGGAAAATCTCCCTTCTGCAATATACTTCATAAGCAGGATCGACCCCCTCACCTATGGTGTGGACGGCATGAGAGGAGCCCTTGCAGGGATGAGCGTGTTTGGAATTCATAATGACTTTGCAATAATGTTTATATTATCTGTCCTTGTCTGCATAATCGGAGCATTCCTGTTTTCAAGAGTTGAGGCGTAAATGCCTCTTTTTTTAAATATGAATCTCAATGCTAGTACGCCAGATTTTTAGATGCCAGGTCAGGGGTTAACTCATAATCTGAAGATCCTCAGTAAAGGCCCTCAATACTATATGTGAGTATAGAAACTAAAATTATAAGTAAGTAAAATTATAAGTAAGGGTTTCAATGTACTGAATACAGCTTTAAAGTATTAGTTTAGACATAATAGTACAGTTATGAAAAATGAGGCATTAAAGATGCTTGATTTTATTGAATATTTCGGCTTTGGAGCGTTTCTCGGGCTTGCTGCAGGAACATCCCCAGGCCCTCTTCTGGCTGTAACCATTTCCGAAACTCTGCAACATGGCAAGTGGGACGGAATAAAGGTCGCAGTTTCTCCTTTAATTACCGACCTGCCAATAGTTCTGGCTGTACTCTTTGTTCTGTCACATCTTACAAGTTCTGATCTATTTATAGGAATTATTGCTTTTTCTGGGGCTTCATACCTGATATATTCAGGAGTCGAATCCCTTAAAATTAAAAAGGGAAGCATTGAATTAAGTGCAGAAAAGAGTGGTGCCCTTAAAAAAGGGATTATTGTTAATTTTGGAAACCCTCACCCATATGTATTCTGGCTGTCCATAGGAGGGCCACTAATTTTTAAAAGCCTGAGTGTTCATGTCTGGGCTACAATTTTATTTATAGCGGGCTTTTATCTGCTCCTGGTAGGGTCAAAGATAATTGTTGCATTGATTGTGGAGAAGTCAAAGTATTTCATAAACAGCAAATATTATCTGTCTATAGTCCATGCTCTTGGAATCGCCCAGATTATATTTGGACTGACATTTATTAAAGTGGGTATGGATTCATTGAGGTTAATTTGAAGTTTAGAGATTGGAGATACCGGGCCTTTTTGTCGCTCGACAGAGGAGAGCGGCTTGACCTGTAAAAAGAGAATGAATTGGCATAGTATACAATCTTATTTTTATTACTGAGTTCATCCCAAAACCAAATTAAACCTCGCACCAGTAAAATTTTTCGAATGATTTTCATGATCAGAGACTCGATTTATTATTTTGGATACAGGACTTAGAGCCGCAGTGATGAGTTTTGGGATTGGCTCAATCTTTGTAGCGTTTTTTATACTCTTTGTAGCGTTCTTAAATTTCTTTCACTTTTTGTCTGTTTATTTGATTTTTAATCTACTTATTTGATTTTTTTTGTCTGCTTATTTGATTTCTTCAACTTCTTTCTGCTTTATGGGCAGAGCTCCCGGACAAGCTGGCAGAGAAACGGTTAAATGCCTGGGAGTTGACGCCTACGTCCTATGAAGCTAAAAATTGGGGGTTTACCCTTCTTCCTGTAAATCTGAATAAAAACATGGAAAATCAGAGCTATATTTGCTTTAAAGAGAAAGGTGCGGAAGAAAGGTTATACACTCGGCCTGTGCCAGACATCACGGCGTAAAGTGGAAAATAAAAGAAAAAGCAAAATAAGGCCAATAAGTACCAGGGTAAGGACGCACCCAAAAGCTGTATCTGGAGAGATCTGTTGACTGATGGCTTCAGCATTACCAACCAGTGAAGACATAATATATTATTAATATTGAAGATATAAATAAATATTTATATTCATAGAAAACAGGAATCAGAGCTTATTTCAACTCTTTTTTGAAGCAGGCTCAAATGCAAAAGTCAATGTAATCACGAATAAAAGTACAGGTAGATGGTATCGGGTTAAGCCAGAAAGATAAAAAAGACGTGATGTTTCTGAAGTTTAGTTTAGAAGTAGATGGTAGGGGCTGAGTCCCTATTCTCAGGTCCCTACCTTCGATCCAACCCATAGATTAAGAGGAAACCCTATTACCCTTAATCTGTACATCTATAATGAGCTGGAGATATATATCATAATTGATTAAAAAAAATAATTTTTATTATAAAATTCGATATAATTAAATAATTATATTATATTGAAATTTTTAATTGCATGAAAATAATAGTAACCACGTTAAAAAGAGTTGTGAGGAGCTAGAAACTTTTCCACATCAAATGATCTTTTGAGGCTTAAGCTGGAATATGGATTTTAAGACTTAAGCTGGAATATGGATTTTAAGACTTAAGCTGGAATATAGAAGTATAAGTCATATACTGAAACATATTACAAAAAGATATCGCGTAAAAGAGAAAGGATGATCTCTCCCGGTGTCTCGCTGCCTGAAGAAAGAATAGTGGCTCTAATTATGGAAAGAAAAAGCTGAATTATTAAATTTGCAGGAAAAATTGTGGCAAATTAGCCGGAAATATTAAAAAAATGTGTCAATATTCAAGCCCTTCCTTTGCAGGGACTTTTTTTTCAAAAGGATGCTTCACAAATTTCATTTCAGTCACCAGGTCTGCCCTTTCTACCAGTTCTTCTGGAGCTCTCCGACCTGTCAGAATGACTGTTGTCTCTTCAGGGATGTCTTCCAGCAATTTCAGGATATCTTCTGTCTTCACAATGCCAAAATGAGCTGCAAGGTTTATCTCGTCCAGCACCAGTATTCTGGGCTTCTTTCCGAGGGCTTCTTTTGCGAATTCGAGTCCTTTTTCTGCCAGCTCATAATCCAGAGGCACAGGGTTCCTGAAATCTATGAACTCTTCCCTTCCGAACTGGTGGATCTCGTATTCCGGTGCGAGCCTGTCCTTAATTTTGTATTCCCCTATGTACTTTCTACCTTTCATGAACTGGATAATTACTGCACTGTATCCGTGTCCTACCGCTCTGAGAGCCAGCCCGAGTGCATTTGTTGTCTTTCCTTCCCCTTCCCCAGTATAAATGTATACCATGCCACCGGCCATTTTACACCTCAGAAAATGTGCTTTCTTAAAGAAGCTTAGTTTGCGGAACCGTACATTAACCGTACATTATTTTGTTTTCATGTTATATCTACCAGAGTCATACCCTTGAATAATTATCTAACATATCTGATCTTAAAAAATGAGTTTTTTCCCTGAGGAAGTCCTGTATAAACACAGGTCCGTGTTCTTCTTCAGTAAGGCTGATGGTCATCCTCACAGGGATCCCGGAAATGACAAAAAGACCTGAGCCTGAAATATTAAACTGCAGACAGGGACGAAATAAACAATGGATAAAAGAATAAAAGAATAAAAAAAGTTTAAAAATTAAAAAGAAAAATGATGAGCAAAAAGTAATAGAAAAAATTGTGATTTCCTATTATCTTTTCTCAACTTTTTCTTCTTTCAGCACTTTTTTGGCGATAATAAAGACCACAAATGCAATAATTATGAAGTTTATCAGTTCTCCGAGAAAAGCACCCCAGCCCAGTACTATCGGACCGATATCAATCGTTGCTGTCCTCCAGGCCCCTCCGGGGATAAAAGGTGTTATGATCGGCATAATAATGTTGTCCACAAAGGATTTTATAAAAGCCGTCGATGCGATACCCATAATCAAAGCAATTGCCAGGGGAATTACTTTGTACTCATAAAGAAATTCCTTAAACTCGCCAATAAGTCCCACGATATTCCTCCAAAATATTTTTTAATATTTATATCTACAAAAATTAAATTAATTACTTTATTCTGTAGATTAAATTAATCATATTATAATCTTAATGAGATAAATACCCTTTGCATGTATTTCATAGCGCTTAAACCTGTTTTATACACTTTTGTACCTCATAGAAGTCTGTGATAAGGGCTTAAATCTTTAGATAGATTGTTAGAACCCTGAAAGCAAAAATTAAGAGATTAACTATCCTGAAATTCATTGAACAGGTATGTTTAAAATTCCACATTTATAGCCTGGAAAAGCATAAAGAAGTCGTTTTTGAAAATGAATGTCCTCATTAATACTTAAGAGTTAAAGAGTCAAATCCACATAAACTTCATGTGAATAAAATAAAAAAATTAAGAATAAATTATACGACTTAAAACTTTTTCTATCTATAAATATTAAGGAATTAAGGAATACGGGTAATCCTGACAGAGTATACCTGTTGAAGGAAACCCGGGAATATCAGAGCGACATTTAACGAGAACTGTGTCCGAAGATGACAAGTAACAGGAATGAAAATAACAGTTATAGGGGGAATTAGTTAGGATGGAAACCAGAACTCTTGTGGCTTATGCTTCGAAATACGGTTCAACAAAGGAAGTAGCTGAGTCGATCACAAAGATCTTGCAGGAAAATGGCCTTACAGTAGACCTTGAGCACGCGAAAAAAGTGCATTCTCTTGAGGAATATTCTGCTGTCGTGCTTGGTGCACCAATTTATGTAACCCACCTGCATAAAGATGCAGCAGGTTTTCTTTCGAAGCACCACGAAGCGCTCAAAAAACTGCCGGTTGCAATTTTTGTACTCGGACCGTTGAGTAATGAGGAAGAGGAGTGGAAAGAAGCACGTTCAAATTTGGATAAAGATCTGGGAAAGTTTCCCTGGTTCAGACCAGTTGACACAAAAATATTTGGAGGTAAGTTCGATCCGAAAAATCTGCGTTTTCCTGACAGCTTACTTGCCAGACTGCCTGCAAGCCCCATACACAATATGCCGGCAAGCGACATCCGGGACTGGATAGAAATCCGAGACTGGGCGGGCCAGCTTGCCACCCGGCTTCAGCCTGCTTTGACATAATGATTTATGACCTTGAAGGAAAGAGGCTATGAATAGCGTTAAATGTTTCTGTCCCGGTGTCTGCAGTAAAAATCTGTGCTGCTGAAAAATAATCACGCCCCTGATCTGGTGGAATATATCTTCCAACTTTTCTTTTATCATTCAAGAACATTTTTCATTCTCAACTTTATTTTTCTTTCAGGGAAGAACTGATCTGCTCCAGCAAATAACTTCCAGATACCAGTGTTTTTAAAAATTGTGCGTTTAAAAAAAGAATAAAAACAATCTAAATGTTTGAATATTTATTACCGAACATCTTGATATAATTCCTAATCTATTTATATAGGGGGATATAATTTTGATAAAAGATCTTTCGTAACATAACTTCGAGGGTGAAGATGCTCGACCTGAACGAGTTCCTGACAAGGAAAATGAAAATAGACGTTTTACTTAAGGAGCATGGCTGGGACGTTGGTGACAGGTCGAAGGTTGTCCTCGAAGTCGATACAATACAATCTGATATTAAAAAGCAGGATTACAGACAGGTCAACGAAACCCGCAGAAATGATGCTGAAAGCAAGTATGCGGACTATCTGCTTCTGGACAGTACCGGAAAACCGCTTGCCATTATTGAAGCCAAACGAACAACTAAAGACCCTATTCTGGGACAGAAGCAGGCTGAAGAGTATGCCGATGATATAAAGACACAGACAGGGGAAGAAGTTTTTATTTTTCTTTCAAACGGTTACCAGATATGGTTATGGGACAGGGAACGCTACGGACCCCGCCAGATAAAAGGGTTTTATTCCCCAGAAGATCTTGAAAGGCTTCTCTACCAGCGAAAATATTCGGAGCGGGAAACTGAAATCGACATTGACGGAAACATTGTTGACAGGGCAAAAAGCGTAGAGGTTGCGACAAGGGTTGTCGAACATATACACAAAGGGCACAGGAAAGCTCTGATTGTGATGGCAACCGGAACTGGAAAAACCAGAGTTGCAATGGCTATTATCGACCAGCTCATGCGGGAAAGCAGGGTTCAGAGAGTTCTATTTTTGACAGACAGAAAAGCTCTTCGAAAACAGGCTTATGAAAAGGGATACCTGCGATATTTCCCTGAGGAAACAAAAGAAATTATCCATTCAGGAAACTACAATTCCAATTGCAGGCTTTACGTTTCCACGATTCAGACTTTTCAGGAGATTTACAACCAGAAAGACAGAAACGGAAAATACAGGATTTCTCCCGGAGCTTTTGACCTGATCTTTTCGGACGAAGCCCACAGGTCAATATACTCGAAGTGGAAAGGAATTTTTACCTATCTTGACGCAATCCAGATAGGGTTGACTGCAACGCCGGCAGATATGGTTGACAGGGACACCTTCAGGTTTTTCGAGTGCCAGGATGATGTCCCGACGGCGTGCTCTTTGGAAGCTCGAATGCTCACAGGGACCTCCGAAAGCTCCTGCTCGAAAAATGTCAGCTCGAAGGAATAGTTTCCATGCCTTCGGGCGTATTCAAGCCGTATGCAGGAGTCTCAACTGCAGTGCTCATCTTTACAAAAGGCGGGAATACGGAAAAAGTCTGGTTCTATGATATGGAAGCCGACGGCTATTCCCTGGATGATAAACGAACTCCACTGGACAGAAAAGGAGATATCCCGGATATCATCGAAAGGTTCAGAAACCGTAGAGAAGAAAACCCGACCGATAGAAAAGGAAAATGCTTTTACGTGCCAGCCGAAGAAATTAAAGCTAATAATTACGATCTTTCGATTTCCAGGTACAAAGAAATCGAGTATGAAGAAATCAGGTACGAAAAGCCCGAGATTATCATTGAAAAAATAGAGGAACTCGAAGGAAAAATCCTGGGAAATATTGCGGAATTAAAAAGGATGCTCAATCAGGATTTATAAGTCAGGCATAAATCCTGAAAAAACACCAGTCCAGATAAAGTATAAGTTTTAATCAAGCACAAATTTTAATCAGGCATAAGTTCTGCAACCCGAGTAAAAAATGATAAACCCTTAAAAATAAAGATTAAAATAGATTTAACTTAAAACTCCAGTTCCAGCCCTACAGGACAGTGGTCCGAACCCATAATTTCAGGGTAAATAGAGGCAGATTTCACGTTTTCTCTGAGATTATCGCTGACAAAAAAATAATCCAGGCGCCAGCCGACGTTTCTGCTGCGTGCGCCGGTTCTCATTGACCACCAGGAATAGTTACCGCCTTCAGGGTTGAACATGCGGAAGGTATCAAGGTATCCGGCTGCAAGGAATTTATCCATCCATGCCCGCTCTTCGGGGAGAAATCCTGAAATCATTTCGTTTTGTTTCGGGCGGGCAAGGTCAATTTCTTTGTGGGCTGTATTCACGTCCCCACAGATTACAAGCTTTTTACCTTCGGATTTAAGGGCGTTTGCATAGTCCAGAAAAGCTTCATAAAAAGCCATTTTATATCCAAGGCGTTCCTGAGAAGCTTTGCCATTCGGGAAGTAGATGTTAAGCAGGACGAAATCTTTGTAGTCGGTCCTCAGAAAGCGGCCTTCCCTGTCAAATACCTCGATTCCCATACCTTTTTCGAGCTTGAGGGGTTTATTCTTTGAAAAAGTTCCGACCCCGCTGTAACCGTTCTGCTCTGCGGAAACAAAATAATTATAGTAGCCCTGGATGTTCTTAACTTCTCTAGGAAGCTTATCCTGAGAAGCTTTTGTCTCCTGAACGCATACAATATCAAACCGGTGCTCGAGCAAAAGGTCAAGGAAGCCTTTTTTGACAGCAGCCCGGAGGCCGTTTACGTTCCAGGAAATAAGGTTATAGTGTTCCGGCATTTTTACCCCTTTTTAAATATTTTTCATTTTTTTACATTTATTAACTGTTTTTCATTTTTCGTTTATTTACTTACCTTTCATTTTTTACGCTTATTAACGACACAATGCCAAAATCTAGTGATAACCATAAAAATCAAAAATCACTAGATTTTGAATATGGCACAATTCTTTGAGCATGACATATTGACCTGTGCCAGAAGAGCTTGAATATTGAGTTTGATCGAAAATTGAATTCTGCAGGGGAATTCAAGATTTCAATCAAAAAATGTAGAAATCACTAGATTTTGGAACTGAGTCTTATTAACCTGTTTTTTATTTTTACACCTGTTTGCATCTTTTCCATTTTTTATATTTATTTAGATCTTATTACATCTTTTGTTTTTTCTTTGCTTAGTCCTGCGTTCCAGAATTTTCGGATAAAATCGATATAAAGTTATTAAGGCTTGAACATAATGTAGAGAGATTAAAAGAACCAGAGTTTAAAAGAATTGTGAAGTTATAAAGAAATTATTGATTTGCAAGCTAAAGTCATGAAAAATTCAGATCCCTTAAAAATTATCCCTTAAAAATTATCCCTTTAAAATTATCCCTTAAAAATTATCCCTTTAAAATTATCCGGGATTTAGTAAACAGGGTTCCTTCAAACAATTTCCAAACAACATAGTGAAAAAATAAAATAATACCTATGATAATTATTATGACTATATATAAAAGAAGATCTGACGAAAGCTTTTCAAAATTCTGATAAAGGCTCTTAAGGGTTCTTCAATATTGAATAGAAATCTAAAAAATAGGGAAGTCATATGGATTTAATAAAGATTATATGTGGAATGCTTGCAGTTGCCATTTTTCTGGGCATACTTACCTGTGGGGCTCACGACGACAGGAAAGCAATTGCTGATGAGCCGGAAAATGAAAATGTAAGTGCATCTGCTGCAGGGGTGACAGGAGAAATAGCAGGAAAAGATCATGCCTCAGAAGAGAATACAAGTTCGGAACCGGCTGTTATGAAACCTGCACCTCCGGACTCTTTTATCCTTGCACAGGGTGAGAGTAAGATGGCAACTGAAAGGAGGGACATAGAAAATAAAGTCAGGGCTACAGTCCGGCTCCTTGACGCACGGGGAGAAGAACTTTTTGCTTCATTCAGAGAGGAAGAGTCCCCCTGGTACAATGATGACTTCTGTGTTTTTGTCTGGACTATAAACGGGACTCAGCTGGTCTGTCCTCAGGATAAGGATAGTGAAGGAAAGGACATGAAAGGGCTTCTTGATTCAGACGGAAAACCCATAGGTGAACTCTTTATAAAAGCAGCCCAGAGTGAAAACGGAGAAGGCTGGATAGATTATAACTGGCAGGATCCGGGCATCTCCGAGACTTACCGCAAACTTACTTTCGTAAAAAAATCTACCTTCGGAGGGCAGTCTTACATCGTGGGTTCAAGTTTTTATGTGGACGATCATATAATGTGCAGAAACCTCAGCGACTGCAAGTATCTTGAGGAGCCGGGAAATATTCATGCTGTGGAGCTGCTGAACCCTGAAAATCCCGGCCAGAACCTTGACCTTGATTACAGCATAGCTCATTCGATTGTCAAGCCCGGAGAAAATATTGCTCCCCACCTGATGAAAAACCCCGAAGTCCATTATATCCTTGAAGGAGAAGGCATCCTGTATATTGACGGGCTCCCGGTCGAAATGTGCCAGGACCAGCTAATCTACATACCTGCAGGAGCCGTTCAAACCACATTCAATACAGGAAATTCCACTCTGAAATTCCTTGCCATAAATCAGCCCGGGTGGTCTGAAGAAAATATTAAAGTATTTTAATTTAAAACAGGCCACCAGATTTTTTATTTATTTTCCTTAGCCGCGGTACTGACTTATGACCTGTTTTTTTAGCTGAAATACCGGTTCTGTCCAGGTGCTGCGCAGAGAGAAAAAACTGAGAAAATTATATATTTTTCCCGAAGGAGTAAACAGTACGACCCTGAAATCCCTGAGATAGGAATGTTCAATGTTAGGAGTGTTCAACGTTAGGAGTGTTCAATGTTTACGCTGACGCGGATATTTTTTATGAGCCCTTCTTCATCAACACAAATGGAACTCAGGACTCCTTCAGGGTAGACATCCGGGATCAGAATACCTGGAAAAATCCTTTTAGAGAATAAAAAGGCCTTCAGTGTCATCTACCGGCTTTCCAAGGCCAACCACAGCCCAGGCGTTTTTTTATTGCAGCATATTCGAGCCCTTTTTCTCCATACAGCTGGCGGCAGGCGTTCAGGAGGGCATATCTGGCTTCCCGAAAAAATCGGTCTCTGCATTGGAAAGTTCCAGATTTTCATCAATTCCGAGCCGCATTTTCAGAAGATCCCTGCAATCTTCCAGAAATCTTATTGCTATATCTTAAGGGCTTTCAGTTGAAGGTCTCAAAAGGGTACCTTTGATGAATTGAGGAATTTTTAGCCTGGAATCTCATAGATTTCAGATTCAGAGTCAATTTCCTTTAATTTCTCGACATCTCTGGTTTGCCTCTCATTGAGTCCCGGAATATGTGCCACATATCTTAATTTTCTTTCTCAATATGTCCTTTTTTCATCCTGAAATTCTGGCCTGATCACAGAAGGCTCCAACAAAAAACATTAATTCCATGCGCACTATCCATCACTCCAATGTATAGAGCAGTCCGGGTCCCACCTGAAAAAGGAGAAGAAATCAGGGAAAAAGCAATTGCTGGTAAATTTCTGGATACTGCAAGGAAAATCCAGAGAGTCAGGACAGAAAAAGGCACTTTTCTCGAAATCCCCGTAACTGAGGATGCAGATGAAACAGTTGGAGGATTTCCTATAATTGAGCAGGAAGACCCAGATTTTCTGGAAATTCCAGCATCCCTCAAAGAATGCCTTAAAGGTTCTCTCTCAGAAACAGAACTTGCTCAGGTCCCTTCAGGCTGGCATATTTTAGGAGACATCGTCATCGTCAGCATCCCGGAAAACCTAGAAAATAAGAAAATTCTGATTGCAGAAGCCCTGCTTTCCATGTATCCTAAATGCAAAAGTGTTGTCAGAGATTTAGGAATCGGAGGACAGTTCCGTCAGCCAGAAAGAGAGCTTCTTCTCGGCAGCGATACCGAAACCATACACAAGGAACATGGCTGCTTTTTCAAGCAGGAAGTAACAAAAGTTATGTACTCTAAAGGCAACCTGGAAGAGAGAAAAAGGATGAGTCTCCTCGGAACAGGTGAAACTGTTGTGGACATGTTTGCAGGGATAGGGTATTTTTCAATTCCCATGGCTGTCCATGCAAAGCCGAAAAAAATCATCTCGATCGAAATAAATCCTGAGTCCTTTGCCTACCTGAAAGAAAATATCAGGCTGAACCGTGTGGAAGATATTATTCTCCCGGTTCTCGGAGACTGCTCTCAGGCTGCTCCAGAAGGCGAGGCAGATAGGGTAATTATGGGATATGTGGGAACAACCCACCATTACCTGGGACAGGCTATAAAAACTCTGAAAGAAAACGGGGGAATTCTTCATTACCATGAAACGGTGCCTGAAAACCTTGCAATGACAAGACCAGAAGAAAGGGTAAAAAAAGCTGCCGAATTACTGGGAAAAAAAGTAGAGGTTCTCGAAACCCGAAAGATTAAGAAGTATGCTCCTGGAGTCCTGCATGTGGTTGTGGATGCCCGGATATCCGAATGAAAGGCTACTGGAAAAATTCCGGGTCATCAGCCCTCAGCTTGATTTTTTTCGCTGAGAAACGGGAGTCGGACAGCTTTACTTTGCTTGGGGAGCCAGCTATGATATTTACGTCCATGCTGAGAATTTTCCTGTAAATGTTCCTTTTTTGCACGACAGGCCACCAGCCGTAAAGGAAAACGTTAATAGGCTCCCACATAGCAACCCAGCCGATAATGGTAAAACCTTCAGAAAGCATGGTATGTACCAGGCCTTCTTCAAGAGTTGATAGAAGCCGGATTACAAGCAGGCAGAGAAAAAGGAAGAGGGTTGCGATTGTCATATTTCTCCTTCCCCGCTGGAGAAGTTTTTTAAGTTCTATCTCCGTGAGAAGTTTTTTGTAAGAAAAATGGTTTCTGATCGCTTCTTTGAGGATATGCTCCGTTTCTCCATCAGCTTCGGAAGGAGGAAGGTATATAAAGATCCCCAGAGGTTTTTTTAAAGGGAATTCCCCAACCGTATTATAAATATACTCTTCCGCTTCCCGATCAAGTTCTTTTTCGTGAAAAGGAGCAGGGTCAAAGGAATTGAAAAGCTGCATTGCAGTGTGAAGCTCAAGTTCTATCATGAGTTTTCCATTCAGTTTCCTGTAAAGATTATCTGTGCCTTTCGGGAAAATATCCAATCCCCAATCCATTTCTCATCCACCGGCTGCAGCCTTTTTACATTCATATTGATATAATTTAAACTGTTGTCAAGTAAACTGTTGTCATATTCTATATAAGGCTTTAGTTTCGTATTTCGGGTAGTGAACCATCAGGCTTTATCAGGCTTAAAAAGGTGCCCTGAAGTTTATTTCCCTGCCGAAGGCCTGAATCCTATGTACACCTCCATATGTATGATTTTTTCGTAAATGTTGCGTTTGTGGACGATTGGCCACCATCCGTAAAGAAAAATATGTACCGGTTCCCACATGGCAACCCAGCCAATAATAAGTAGCCCTTCGGAAAAAAGAGTGTTCACAAGGCTTTCTTCAAAGGTCGCAAGCAGCCTGATAGCAAGCAAGCAGAGAAACAGGAAAGTAAGGGCTATTATGAGGTTTCTTCTTCCCTGATGAAGAAGCCTTTTTAATTCAATTTCGGTAAGGAGTTTTTTGTAGGAAAAATGGTTTTTTATGGCTTCTTTAAGGTCGTTTTCGATTTCCGGAGTTATCCCTGCAGACGGGAGATATATCATGATTTCAAGAGGTTTTTTGAGAGAAAATTCATCAACGGCATTGTAGATGTACTCTTCTGCTTCAGGGTCGAGGTCTTTTTCTCTGAAAGGAGCAGGGTCAAAAGAATCAAAAAGCTGTAACAGGCTTTTGAGTTCGAGTTCTATTACAGGTTTCCCTGCATGCTCTCTGTAAAAAAATTCTGTCCCTTCGCCGGAAAATCTCCTCTTCCTGCCAGCTCCAGTGCCCGCACCTATATGTTTTCCTCCTTGCAGGTATTATAAAGCACGTATCTATCTCGAAAAAATGCTTTTTGCCTTAAAGGTTCCAATTTATTTCCTTCCCTGATCCAGAATAAATATTACGCCGGCAGTATATATACCCTGAGACAAAAATCCTGAGGCAATCCAGAAGAGGTTATAAGGACTTACAAATTAATTAAAGAGTTAGAATTAGAAGTTAGAATTAGAAGTTAGAATTAGAAGTTAGAATTAGAAGTTAGAATTAAAAGCTAGAATTAAAGCTAGAATTAAAAGCTAGAATTAGAAGTTAGCTACAGCAGACATGATTGCCTGGTGCAGTTCTTTCGGATTTCTTGAACTGATCACAACCCTTTTCCCGGTTATGAGTTTCAGGATGACAACGAAATTTGCCCTTCTGGAGGGGGGCCTGTCCACATAATCTTTCCCTGTAAAAGGCTCATATGCCTGAATTTTACATTCTTCAACAATATAAATAGGGATTTTCTTAAATGAAGGATTCAGAGGAACCAGCCGGATATAGATTCCATCCTTTCGAACCTCTGTTATATGTTTGGTGCTGTAGAACAGGAGAGGAAAGAATACTCCGAAAACGAACCATAGTGCCAGCAAATAAAAATCAGGAATGTTCTGAACCCCTGCAGGTTTTCCAAAAACGAGGCTGTGGATCTCGATGTACCATAAAAGAATGGCAGGATAAAGGACAGAGATCAGAACAACATTATTATGCAAATCCTGTACTTCTCGAAAGATTAAACCTGTTTCAGGGTGTTCCGTTATAATCTCTCCCATTTAAATGATCGAGGTGTGCACTCTGACCAATACATATTTACAATATTTACGTAGTAAATTTTCTTTTTATCACGAAACAGGCACATTATTCTTCCCTCACTGACTTCTCATTGAATACTGCATACCTGTATGATTTAAATACTGCCCTTTAAAGAAAATGATGAATAGTAAGCGTATGATGCTGAAAAAATTTTAATATGGCAGGTCTGTTAGCTGAAATCCTTCTATTTTTCTCTATCAGAACTGAGTAGATAAATCTTCCGAAAAAAAATGAAAATACTATATTAATTTTAATTTAAATAACAAGATCATAAAGGGGAAGTTGACTAAAGTATTAAAAATTAGAAAAATGTTATACGAAAATAAAGTAAAGCAAATAACGTTACCGAAAAAATTATGAATACAGGGGTTCCCTGTGTCGAAATAAAGACGGACTTTTAGATAAATATTCAATTTCCCAGGCTACAAAATTTTTGAAAATAAAAACTGAAACAAGGATGATCTTCAATACTGCAGGATGGTCTTCAATTCTGCATTTTAATTGCCCTGTTAACAGCTTCTGAGAGCTTTTCCGGGGTCTGGGATCCAATCATCAGCCTTTTCGCTTTGTTCCCTTCCGAAAATTCAAAAAGAACACCCCTGTTTCCTTTTACATTATACGCCGTTCCTTTTAGCCCGTAACGTATGCCCCAGCCCCCATAGTCCCTTATAGGATTATAAGTAATTACTTCACAACTCCTGATAGTTTTGATCGGAAAGGTCCTGAAAGAAAAATGGAAAGGATGAAAACAGACATACAGCCCCTCTTTCCTGACCTCGGTACTCATTTTAAGGGAATGGAAAAAAAGAGGAAAAATGGCTCCGAAGACCACCAGCAAAACAAGCATCATCCAGTCAGGGGCAGGATTGTTCCCGAAAGGTTTTCTGAGAATGAGCTGCTGGTAAGCACCATACCATGAGATTACTACCGGAATCCCGACTGCAATCCTGATCCACAGCTGGTCCATTTTCTGGACTTCTCGATAAAGGACCGGATTACAGATCCTGCTCATTCCTTCAGTTGCGCAGTACATTCAGTAGTCTCCGAGTGCTGTCTTACATATTTTATTAGGTGCAAACAGTATTAAAGAGTTGGTACAGAACTTGAGCCTGGTTTCAAAACTGAAATACAATAAAATGAAATTAAGTATTACGAGAAAGAATTAATTAAAAAATAGAAATAAGTTTGCAGAATCAATAATGGTAGAATGTAAGTAAGTTGACGATTATATCTACTAAACTAAAGACCTAAGGATTTTACGCTTTTCCATAAAGAAGACTGATTTAAAAGTTATCTAAAAAATAAGAGAGAAACGGGATTTTAATAGCCCAGCTTCTCCATTTCCTTCAATATTGCTGCACTGAAATCCGTGAAATTCTGAATGCCGCCAGTCCAGGCTGCAATCATCATAGTATCCACAATTTCAGCTCTTGTGGCTCCGAATTTGTGAAGCCTTTCCATGATCTTTACTGCGCTCTCCACGTTATTGTTGGAGCAGGCGACGGCAAAAACCATCAGATGTTTATTTTTCATGGAGAGGCCGCCTTCTCTTTCAGCCCAGACGGACTTATAAAAACCTGCAAGTCCTTCGCCAAAATCTTCATTCAGCCTCTCAGCGTACGCAACAGACCTGGGCAAGAAGCCCTTCACATCTTTAATTTCTTGGATATTCTTCCCCATAATAATCGATATGTCATAGGAAAGGATCGAATATAACAGTATCTCTAAACATAATCCCTAATCAGCCTCTTCAGTTCAATTTGCTTATATAATTCATAAACAGTCCTCCTGAAATCGGCCTTATAGTAAATCAGAAATTAATCCTCTTGAGTTAAGTTTTACAATAAAACCAAAAATTAGTCCTCTTGAGTTAAGTTTTACAATAGAACCAAAAATTAGTCCTCTTGAGTGAGCAAAGCGAGCGAAAAGGACACCGCCCTCCCGAGGCGGGACTCGGGCAGTAAAGCTATAGCCCCCCTACCCCTTATAATGCAGGCAAAAAATGTATAATGCAGGCAAAAAATGCAGCAAAATTATTGAGGAAAAAACATGCTATACCGCAAACTGGGAAAAACAGGTGAGATGGTCTCCATTCTCGGCTACGGCTGTATGAGGCTTCCTGTTATTGACGGAAACCCTGAAAGTATAGACGAAAAAAAAGCAATCCGTCTCGTTCGTTATGCTATTGACCACGGGGTTAATTACATTGACTCGGCTTATTCGTATCACAGCGGGATGAATGAAGTTTTCCTCGGAAAAGCCCTGAAGGACGGCTACCGGGAAAAAGTCCATCTGGCAACAAAACTTTCCTGCAAGCGAGTAAACTGCAAAGAAGACATGGACCGCTTCTTAAACGAGCAGCTTGAAAAGCTCCGGACGGACTGCATAGACTTCTATCTCCTGCACGCCGTTAAACAGAGTTACTGGGAAAAAATGAAGAAATTTGGAGTTATAGACTTCCTTGAAAGAGCCCGCGCAGCCGGAAAGATCAAATACACGGGTTTTTCCTTCCACGACGAACCTGACGTTTTCAAGGAAGTCGTTGACGCTTACCCGTGGGACCTCTGCCAGATCCAGTTCAATTATCTGGACGAAAACTTCCAGGCGGGAATAGAGGGTCTGAAATACGCGGCTGAAAAAGGTCTTGCCGTCGTTATCATGGAACCCCTGCGCGGAGGAAACCTGGCATCAAAAGTCCCGGAAGAAGCAAAGAAGGTGTGGGACATAGCTGAAGTTAAAAGAACCCCGGCAGAATGGGCTTTCCGCTACCTCTGGGACTATCCCGAAATCAGTGTTGTCCTGAGCGGGATGTCAGAAATGGAGCACCTGAAAGAAAACCTGAGAATTGCAGAACAGGGGCAGCCCAATTCCCTTTCAGCCGAGGAAAAAAGCCTGATATCTGAAGTGAGTGAAATTTACAGGTCCAGGATAAAAGTCAACTGCACAAACTGCAAGTACTGTATGCCCTGTCCATCAGGAGTGAATATCCCGCGGAATCTCAGTTACTTAAATGATGTTTTCATGCTTGACGACATGGAGAATGCAAAGTTCCAGTATGGGGTTCTTCTGCTGCCGGAAGAAAAAGCTGGAAATTGTATTGAATGCGGGGAATGCGAGGAAGTCTGTCCGCAGAATATCAAAATAAGGAAGATGCTGAAGGAAGTAAGGGAAAAATTTGAGTGAGATTGATATAACTTTATTCACTTTACTGGATCTTTCTTGTCTCGCTCAACTAAGAGCCTATCCGAAAAATGGTCACCTGATCTAAATTTTACAAAAAATAATTCAAAACCAGAACTGATACTCTGATTCTATAGACCAGCTATGATTTTTTTAGACCCGCTATGATTTTTCAATTTTCCGTATTTGACTTTTCGGATGGGCTCTAAGTTATCAATATATTATCCAATATACTATCACCATCAACTGCTGGTATTATTTCTTGCAGCCGCTTCCTGTTCGCTGCTGCCTTCAAGCCTCCCGCCAAATTCTACATCCCCAAACCATGTCGGGTCCTGCACCAATATGGTCACCTGATCATCCTGATAAGTAGCAGTTACCTTATAGTGATTTATATTTGCGACCTCATCGATGTAAGCAACAAAAACATTGTCAGACTCCCACGATCCTTTCCCTGCTACGGGGAGACCGTACTCTCCGGGAGAGAATCTATAAACGTTATCCAGTCCTAGAAGATACTCTAACGTCTGGTTTTCCGCCACTCCCACTGTAAATAAGGCTTCTCCTTTTTCCTCATCAAAATTTAAAGAGAGAGACTGAAGGTCCAGAGGATTGGAATCGAGAACGTATGTTTTTCCTTCAATTTTTTTCGCCATCTCAGGCAGAGGCTTCACAGGTTCAGGTTGAGGAGGCTCTGCAGCTGCATTTATTTTTTCCTGAAGCCGTCCATAGGCGGTGGGGTTTTCAGGAAGAGGCCTGTCTGATTTCAGAGCAGCAACAAGGAAAGGAGCTGTCTCATCTGCGTTAAAGCCGCCGCCTGTGGTCACAACTATGAGATTTTCTTCAGGCACGACAGTTATTAGTTGAGTCCCACGGCCCCTTGCGTCATAACGTTCAGGAAGGTCATCGTCTGGAACCCACCACTGATAACCATATCCCTCGTCCTCTTCCATAGAGACCTGCTCGCGCGTAGATTCAGAAACCCATTCTGCCGGCACTATCTGTTTCCCATCCCATTCCCCGTTATTAAGATAGAGATAGCCTAACTTTGCCATATCATGAGGGGTCAAATGCAGGTCGCCCCAGCCGCGGTTATTTCCCTGAGGGTCAGAAGGCCAGATGATATTGGAAATTCCAAGAGGTTTAAAGAGAGTTTTATTGGCGTAAGCCAGTTCGTTTATGCCAGTGGTCTCACTGATGATTCCTGAGAGAAGATGTGAGTTACTGCTGCAGTAGACAAAACGGGTGCCAGGTTCTTCTGCCATGGGCAGGTCAAGCGCAAACTGGATCCAGTCAGGGCTGTCTTCCATCTGCTCCGTAGTAACTTCGTAAGGCTCGTTAACGCATTCCAGGCCAGATCTCATGGTAAGAAGGTCTTCGAGAGTCATTGCCTTTTTATTTGCATCAACATTCGCAACAGTGCGATTCGGGAAAAGCTCCAGAACCGGCTGATCGACACCGGCAATGTACCCTTCGGAAATTGCGATACCTATCAGGGTTCCTGTAAAACTTTTGGTAACGGAAGCGACATCGTGTACTGAATTATTGGTAAAAGGATAAAAGTAGACATCAGTAACGACATATCCATTGCGTATGATTAGCAGACTGTGAATGTTAATGTCATTTTCCTCAACGTAATCAAGTAACTCAGCCAACTTTTCCGAGTCCATCCCCTGCTGCTCAGGTGTTGATGTTCTCCAGCCTTCGGTTGGCCAGTATGTGGCTGACTCATTGACTGGAGACGATTCATTGCCTGAATCAGGAGTTTCAACACAACCGGAGGCTGCAAGCAGAATTAGTAAAAACACAAGTAATTCGATAAATTTCGAACTTCCATTACCCCTCATCAAATCTACCTCAAATTGCCCTATATTTGCTTTTTCTGCCTAAAAATAGTGACAGCATAATTTGAATTTCAGATAATATACTTCTTTTAATATGCAATAAAATGCGCTTTACTAAAAATCAAACTTCCACCTGGCGAAAAGTAAGACAGTTTATCTAATTTAAGGGCAATTAACAGGTTAAGCGAGATGTCGACTTGTGTTTAGGGCTTCTGGCAATATATCATTTTATTTAAAATGAGATTTTTTGGCTGCTAAAATGTAAGTTATTAATTTCCTTCTTTTACGAAGGTATGTGGTTCAAATACAGCCCGTCGCACTCTAATTATGGGATATAGTTATCTCAAATTTTTTGTACGCGGGTTTGTATGAATAACACACAACCGCGTTTTTCAAAAGTTGTCCTGATTAAATTTAATTTAGTTTATAAATTTAAATTGATAAAAAGTGTACGCATTTGCACAAAATTTTCGCACAACCATCTTTTTGAAAGTTATTCTGAGAAAAATTATCCTAGTTCTATAAAATCGGATTAATAAAAATTGTTGTCAAATAAAATAGTTCTAAATTTTTATTAATTAAAGATTATGCCCCCTCCCTCTTAGTGCCGGACAAAAATCCAAAGTTTTATTTGACTATAGTATGCTTTTTTAAAGATGTTTTAGTTAAAATACCAGGTACTAATCTCTTAAATCATATCTAAAGAAGTTTTAGATTAAGCTCTGGTTGAAATTAAAAGCGAACAATGTTTGAGGTATTTAAATAAGTTTGCACGCAGTATAGGAGCAAATAAATGTCTGAAGATGCGATTCTGAGGTTACAACAAACAGGTTTATTTAAGAAGCTTCTTGAGAAGGAAAACGAAGAGAAAAAAAAGACTTCAATAGTAGACAATGAAATTTCGAAAAATATAACCTCAGTTGTTGATAAGGTCTCTTCCTTGTTAGAAAGAATTCCAATAAACATGCCTGAATTCACACTACATAACGCTAATCATAGTCTACATGTAATTAAAAATATGGAAGACTTAATACCTCCAGAGACTCTTAAACAATTAAACACTGTTGAAATTTCCATACTTATTTATGCGGCGTATCTTCACGACATAGGAATGATCTCTTCTTCTGATGAGCGGAAGCAAATTATTAAAACTAATAAATTTAAAAAACTTTTAACTTCAAACGAGGAACTATATGAAAACTATAAAGCGTTATTTAATATTGAAGAATTTAAAATGCTTTTAACCTTAAACGAAGAATTATGTGAAAAGTTAGAGAAAGCTAAAAAAGATGGTGATTATGAAGCAGTATTTGTTATTGAAAACAAAGCATTTACTGATTTTCTCCAAAAAAATCACGTTCATTATAAAACAGTTTATGATGCTGTACTTGATATTGAAAATAAAGTATTTCAGGTTGTCTCAAAACTATACCTGATCGCACATTTGGGTCAGAAACCCGTAATCTTTATCTTTTTTACAAAACTAAATTCCAGTGTTTCCCATGTTTAGAAAATACGATCAAAAGCAGCAGTTTTTACTTCCATTAAACCTGGAAGATTTTGTTCCTGAAAATCATCTCGCCCGAGTACTAAACGACATCGTAGATGTCGTTGATATCACTGCTATTGAATCCACTTATTCTAAGGAAGGCTGCCCAGCCTATCATCCAATAATTCTTTTAAAAATATTACTTTATGGTTATCTTATAGGCATTAGAAGTTCACGTAAACTGCAACAAATGACTCAAACTGATACTGCATTTATGTATCTGGCAGCCATGCAAAAACCTGATTTTCATACTATTTGTCGATTCCGTTCAACTCACCTTGGTCCTATTAAAGAGATATTTTCCCAGGTTGTCACTTTTTGTAAAGAAATGGATATGATTGGTTCCAGTATCTCGATTGACGGAACAAAGATCAAGGCAAATGCTTCATCAAGACAAAGCAAGAGTTCGGATTCTCTCGAAAAAGAAATAGATCGGATACTAAAAGAGAGTATTGAGACAGATAAGTATGAAGATGAAATTTATGGTGACTCAACACCATATCAGATTCCAGAAGAGCTAGTTGACAAGAAGAAAAGATTAGAGAAGATTAAAAACGCTAAGAAGAAGCTTGATGAAGAAAAGCTGAAAAAAGTAAACATCACAGACAACGATGCTCGAATTATGAAACATAAAGATGGGAGCAAGAAACCTTCATACAACTGTCAGGTTGCTGTTGATGAAAAGGAACAAATTATCGTTGCAGCAGACGTTGTCAACGAAGAAAACGACCTGCATCAAGTAGAACCAATCATACAGAACGTAAAAAATACACTGGGATATAAACCAACAATCGTGCTTGCAGATGCAGGTTATTTTTCATATGAGAATCTGGAATTTTTACAGGAAGAAGGCATTGATGCTTACATTCCTGACAACTACTATAAAGCTGAAAAAGAAGGAAAAACCAGGAAGTTCAGGAAATCTCTTTTTAAATACGACGAAGAAAAAGACTGCTATTATTGTCCTGCTGCTTTTGAAATTCCCTTTTCAAGAATACAAAAGAGGAAAGGTGAGCCTGATTTAAGGTATTATGTCTGTAGCTATTGTTCTCAGTGTGTGTTGAAAAATGCATGTACTGAGAGTGGAAAAAGAACAATAACAAGAGATCCTCGAGAACATTTAATGAAGGATATGAGGGCTAAACTGAACACAGAAGAGGGTACGGAAAAGTATCAGAAAAGAATGTCTACCGTAGAACCTGTGTTTGGACAGATGAAACAGGATAGAGGGTTTAGGGAATTTCTGCTGAGGGGGAAAAGGAAAACAGGAATTGAATTTGTTATGATGTGCACTGTACACAATATAAAGAAAATAGCAGATTTCATAAAAAGACAAGGGAAAAACCTGAAAGAAATGCTGAAAATGATAGTTGGAGGAGAAAGTAAAGGATGGAATAAGGGGAGAATTCAAGCGAGAATGGCAAATACGCTATGTTGAGCTATGAAAATTTACTTTTTCTTGTTGAAATGAAATAAAAATTGAAAGGGCATTACCCAATTGTAGAATTAAAAATGGTTTTGAGACTACCTGATTTACTGATTTTCTCAGAGAAAATCATGTTGAACGTGCACACAAAATAATCAAAGAATATGGATTAGACTCCGAAATTTCATGGAAAGAAACACCATACTATAAATGGGTAAAAGCAGTATGCGATAGTCACGGTCTTCCGGTGAAAGAGTTAAAAAAGAATGATGATTGGCCAATTGATGTTTCAGTACGAAATAAGCCAGTGAATGTTCAGTACTTATCTCTGGTATTACGACTGGCTGATATATTGGATCTTGATTCAGAAAGAACACCAAAGCATTTATTCTACCATATAAATCCAAAGGATAAAATCAGCATTCAAGAGTGGGAAAAACATCTTTCTATTACTGGATTCCGGATTGAACCTGAAGAAATCAAAATTGACGCTGAGTGTGAAAGTCCAGACTGCGAACGAGTACTTAGAAAGTTTATAAAAGATATTGATAAAGAACTTGAGGAAAGCAATTATTTAATTTTGAGTTATAGAGACGATTTCGCTAGAAAATATAGGTTAAATCTTTCTAAGCCAGTTAATTTACGCGTTCATTCTAATGGTTATATATACCGTGATTTCCGTTTTGAACTTGATTATCGTCGAGTCCTCGATTTACTTATGGGGGAAGGACTCTATGGAGATCCATTAGTAGCACTTAGAGAGCTTTTACAGAATTCTGTAGATGCTGTACGTTATAGAGAGTCTCTGGAGAAAAGAGAAGGAAATGGTTATCGCCCTACCATAGAAGTCTCTTTGACAAATGACGAATTAATTGTTGAAGATAATGGCATTGGAATGGATGAGGAGATATTTAAGAATTATTTCATGAAAGTGGTAGAAGTTATTATCAAAGCTCAGATTTTCGTGAAAAAAACGTAGACATAGATCCTGTAAGTGAATTTGGAATAGGTATTTTATCAGTTTTTATGGTTGCCGACAAGTTTACTGTTGAGAGTAGAAGAAAAACTTTTGAAGATGAGCTTAACCCATCCATACCAATATATTTTGAAATCCCGACAGCTTATGACTATTTTGTAAAACGGCAATCTAAACGTTCTAAGTATGGAACGAAAATAACTTTGAACTTGAAATCTGATCATCCATTTTCTTCCTCATCACTAATTGAAAAAATATCCGAAATCGCTCCTTTTATTGAATACCAAATAATCGTTAAAACAAATAATGAAACGAAACTCTATGAACCTCTTTTACCAGGTGATATATATGGAGATACTCCTAATTTAAAAATTTATTTTGGGGTTACTTTTAATGAATTGGATAAATCTGAGGGAATAGAAGGTACAATGAGAGTTGTAAGGACCTCTAGAGAAAGAAAACATCTGATTGCTCAAAGGGGTTTCTCAATTCCTTTTGATAAAATATTACCCAGTTGGTTATCCAATAGTCTCCTGATGTCAATTAATATTTCAGGTAAAACAAAATTATCACTATCTCCAAACAGATTAAATATAGTTGAGGATGAAAAATATTTGAAATTAGTTGAAAAAATACAAGCAAGATTAATATGTGAACTCGAAAATAGCTTGAAAACATATAGAGATTTGAATACATTTGAAAAATATATTCAATATGTTGATGAATTAACGGATCTCAATTTATTTAGTACTTATAGACATGACCCTCCTATCAGATCCGATTATATGGAAGATAAGAGAATAGAATTAATTACAGAAATCATCCTCAATAATGTTCCTTTTTTAACGATTTCACGTGATGGAACACGTGCTTACAAGTTTATCAAAGACTTTAATAATTTCCCAACAATAGTAGTAACTTCAGAAACTTGGCCTGAAGAAATTCAAAACGAAAATGTTTTCGAAGAAATAGAAAGTCTAATTAACCCAGATGTAATTGTTTTGCTAGGTAGAGATACGAATAGCAGGAGGAAATACGACTTTTTATGTGATATTTTATGGAATCCTTCTGATATCTATATTACATCTATACCTGGAGTCGTCGTCGAAGCTTTTGTAAGTAATAATGATTCAAAAATGTATCCTATAAAATATAATATGTTCACGTTTAATATGCATAGTAAAACTGGAACCAAAGAACCGCTGTTTGTTCATGATCCAGAGGATAATATTGATTATGAAACAGTGATTTTTAATGCTAACCATCGATTATTATATAGATTTTTTGATGGATGGGATCCGAGAGATGAAAATTGCCTTGAGGCTTTAAATTATCTGAGCACCCTTTTTTCCAATTTATTGATTAATGTAGTGATGGTAGCATTTTCACCTTATAACAGACAAGGGATTGAGTTTAAAGTAGATCAAAATTGCTCATTAATTGGAATACTGAAACGTTATCCAGATATGTTAAAGTATTTCTATAATGCATTAGTGGAGTTTTGGGAAAATGCCCAAAATGTGGGGGCTATTTCTTATGACGAGGAGTTTCCTGGTTTTAATGAAGATGATCTACCTTGGTTTTGGAATTATTGCAGTGAGTAAACATGACATTGTATCCAAGAATTTGATATTGAATTTATAGAAAAATGGTATATCCTTTTTAAAATAGTTTAAGCCTTTATTATTAATTCTTTAACCTTCTCCAACTTTGAACTATTTCACTGGATTTTACTAGAGATTTAGAATGTAAAATTGTTTTACATTCTGCCTTTATTTTCAATTTCTTTTGATACTGTTTTTGCTATTTTACTGTAAAATTTATGTATTTACATATTACATGTAATATGTAAATACATACACATTTTTACTTTTAACCTGAGACCAATGCTTCCCATTTATTCACTCTTTCCAGAACATGAGCATTAAGAGTAAACGGTTTATCTGACTTGGCATTCTGCTTCATATAATGTAAAGTGCCTTTTGAAAATGAGTGATACATATATTTTAAAGTAAAACAGGCACAGACAGCCTTCAGGTTTCTGGCTTTACGGTCTATAATTTTCTATTGAGCTTGTTTCAAAACTACCTTCAATCTTTCCATGCCAATTTTTGGAGTGGACAAATCAAGATTATCAGAACTTAATAGAATTGATACTTTCTATCAAATACATGAATAAGCGGAATTTTGAAACCAGCTCATTCCTTAATTTCCAGTGGAGAAATTCACATAAACTCTTCAATTTTTTTTATTAGTTTAATCTTATATTATTCTTCTACCTACTGTTTTTGATATTATGAAAATAATAAATAATATTTCGTTAACTTTATTGTTGTGATTGTAATCAATGATTAATGGAGCTTTTTGCTTTTGTTTGTAAAATTTGATTACCCTCATTGCACTAATGAAGACTTTATTTCTCTCAGATAATGAAGATCAGGAGTTTATAGGTATGTACATTTTAGAAGCTATGGAAAGCGAAATACTTAAACATCTATATGAAATGGGAACTCTTGGCATAAACGAAGGTTGGGAAAAGCAATCAAAACTAGATCAAAATGCAGTCAAAGAATTGTATCGCGCTAAACTTGTGGATAAAAGCATCCCAAAAGGATTTGTACGCCTGTCAGAACGTGGGGTGGGCACAGTACTGTTAGGGCTTCAAAATGCATACAAAATTTCTGAGTTTTTGTAAATCCCTAGATATGGCTGTAATGTTGTATGTATTTACAGAAGATAAGTGTACATGCTAATATACTGTACAAGAATTCAATTTAAGTCTAAAAAGAAATAAAACCGTTTTAAAGAAATAATCAATCTCTTTAACCTTTAGTGGTCGGTTATTTTTCTTCTCTAATACCTTTATATTTTCCTTTCTTCGCACCGATAAATTGTCCAGTCGTTGCATCTCTCTTTACATGCTGATCCGTTACAGGGTTGTATGTCTGTGTTCTTCCTTTGACAGATCCATTTCTTCTATTTTCTCCAGTATTCTTTGCCATTTTAATCCCCTTGAAGTAATTAACACTAATTAAACTGTATACAAAATATTTATCCGTTTCTGATCGATGAGTTTGATAAATTTCTTCAGTGACTCTTAAAGTAGGTCAAGTAGGCTATATACTAAGCTATTTTTGCTTGGTGTGATTTCATGCAAAAACCCTACATGAGCATCCAGACCTACAGTTCCCTGAAACTCTTTACACCTTTTAACTTTGTGAGTCCATCCAAAATATCAAATTTAATTTCAGGATACCTCTGGCTCAGGAAATCAAGAACAGCTTTAGACCTTTTAGTTTAGCCTCAATAAACCTCTTTGCTATCTCTAGCCTTGTTTTCTTACCCTCAAAAGCATGATACTGAGCAAATTTTGTTTTTATATTGGTACTCTCTTTGTTTTTATATTGGTACTCTCAGGAGGAAGTTTTGTGGTTAAGAGCTTGCCTGATCCTTTTAACAGGAATATACACTCTTAGAATTACGATCAGGTATAATAGTAATTTTTTTCTAACTAATGGCTTATCGATAGGAAATTATAGGGCTTCAAAATATAGGTTATCCAGCATTTTTTTTAAATCGTAACAGAATCAGAATTAAAAAACAACCGGAAAGGGGTTTTCACATGCCCGTACTGAGTATTATCTCTTGCAGGATGTTTGAGGATGAGCTTGCCCATATAATCTCCAGTGATAAGGAAATGAAGCAGTTAATTGTGGTGGAAAACAAGGATAGTTTCGGGCTGCTCCGGAAACTCAGGTCCGATAACTGCCTGCCCAGAACATCGCCCCTGGATAGGGTTCCTTTTCTCCTGGGAAACGGGCACGGCTCTGGCTTCATGACTATTTCAAAACCCCTGCTTATACTTCCTTTTTTCAGGAAAATTCACGAGAAGATGAAGATTAAAGCGGCTCAAGAACTGACAGTGGTTGTGAACCTCCTGAAGCTAGGACTTCATGATGATATTGAGATCCTCAGGTCTGAAGTCTACAAAAATATCAAGGAGATGTCCTCTTTTTCAGACGGAATCCTCCTCTTTTACTGCATTTGCGGAGGAGCCTTTGAGAATCTGGAAGAGAACTGTTTGGAATTTGACTGCCCCCTTTACTGGTTTAAAGATGGAAATGAGGAAGTTGTGGTAGACTGCATAAGCGCCGCTCTCGGAGGGAATGCCGCCTATGATGAACTCATGTACACCTGCAGGGGGACTGGTGCTCTCTATTTCACGTCCATGTGGGCTTCAAGCTGGAAAGAGATGAGGGAAGAAAGGAGGGAAGAAAGGAAGAAATCCCGGAACTTCAACGAGAACTACCTGAAGGACCCGAGATATTCACGAGTGGTAAAACTCGATACAGGTCTTTCATACGACCCGGATTTCCACAAAAACGTCCGCGATTTTGCCCGCACTTTCGATATGGAAATCGTGGAAGTAAAGGGAAGTGTGGAACTTGCAGAGAAGTCTTACAGGACAGCTAAAAAAGGCGTTGTCCAGCATACACTGAAATGATTTTTATATAAATTACAGGCTGGGATATACTTGTTCCAACTGCTATTTCGTCTGTCATTTTATTTTTAAAGCTTTCGAATCTGAAAAAAGAGAAAGTTCAAAATCGAACTGATTTTAAGAAGATTTTTCAGTATGCAATAAAAAATATTCCGAAAAAATAAAGGTAAAAAAATAAGTAAGCTTAGATTGTTAATTTGAATTCTTTACAATTATGCTAATATTATTTTACTATTTTACAGTAAAAATATACACATTTTTACTATTGACCTGAAAACAATGATTCCCATTTATTTACCTTTACCAGAAAATGGCTATTAAGAGTAAAGGGTTTATATGACCTGGTATCCTGCTTCATAGCTTCATATAATATAAAGTACCTTTAGAAAACCCTAGCTTCTTCCAATCAACGTAAGAGATGTTCAGAATCTTTTTTCTCTACTTCTAGTGTGTCTTTAAGGAACGGATTAATTTAAGGCTCAACTTTAAGTTTATCAAAGAGGGCAGGATACTTCTCTTAATGGTTTCTCTAGCTCTTTATCCAATCCCGCATTGTAAAGTGTTTTTGCTTTGGAAAGCTGGTCAACTATTATATTTTGAGCTCCTTTAAGGTTAGCCTCTTCAAGTTTTGCCTCTATGAGGTTGCTTTTTAAAGATCAACTCTTGCAAGGTAGCATCTATAAGATTGGCATCTGTAAGGTCAGCCCTTGTAGGGTTAACTCCTGCAATTAGCACCTCTGAGTTGGCTTCTACAAGATGAATGAGTCATAGCTATATATTGATACCTTCATTTAATACAGGCATATATATAACATGAACTCCATATATATAATTATAAAAAGCATAGGCTTTTGGTATTTTCTGCTTTTCAGTGATTAAACTACTAATAAATGGATAAGGAGTATTTATGAAGTTTATGGATTCTTCGATAACATCTAGGCAAAAAGATTTATTAATAAAGTCTCTTAATTATATGGAGAGGCACAAAAAAATTGATCAGTACTGCAAAGAATATTACAAAAATAGCTGGACCGACTTATCCTTTGATGAGGTAAATAACTTAATCAGGATGCTTGACAAGATGGCTTGGCGGTGAATATTCTTGGCTCCTATGCTTTAAACTTGAGGTTAAAAAACCTGAAATTTTTCTAACATATACAATGAATTTGTTCATCGTCTTGGCACATTTGTATTCTCTTTTGTGAACCATAAATGATAAAATATCACGTATAATTACGATAATTCTCGTGAAAATACTGGAAATCTCAGTTTTCAATATGCGACCAATCAAGGGACATTTCTATAATTACGGAAAATATAAAAAATCGTGCTGTGCTTGCAAAGGAAGTAAGATATAACTTTTGTAATTCTTGAAGAATAGGTTCAAAAGAGGATGTGGCTTTTACAGTAAAAACTATACACATTTTTACTTTTGACCTGAAACCAGAGCTTCCCATTTATTTACTCTTTCAAGAACATGGCTGTTAAGACTGAACGGTTTATATGAATTTGTTTTTTCAGACTGTTTATTAAGTCGAATAGTTCGAGTTTACGTCTCTAAATGACTTTAGCAGCGTAATTATTTGTATAATTTTTGAGTGTTTACGTTTATCTATAGGAGTGTATAAGAAAGCAGTAAAAACGAAGATAATTAAAAACGAGTGTTTAAGTTTGTTCTGGAGCTTTTTTAATGACTACCACAAATACAATAAAAGTATGCCCGTTTTGCAATTCACCTGATATAACTAAAAACACGAAAAAGCGTAACTACCGGTGCGAAAACTGCCAGAGATCATTTCCTGCGAATCAGGTAGCCATGAAGAAGGCGAGAAATGCAGGAAAAGCATGATTCTGTCAACGACATTAAATATTTGTGTATAGACTGTGAGTTCATCTCAAAACCAATTTTGTTCTCCAATAAAGGAAAATCAAGGCATAGCTCAGTGGTACTTTATTTGCAAATTATGAAAAACAGGAGTGAGAAAAATGAGTGAATACGAATTAACCGATATTGAAAAAAAAGCCGTGGATAATTGGATAATGTTAAATATACTCCCACAAAAAACGCCAAATAAAAATTACACCAGTTATGCACTTAAAAATTTGTTTGAACAAACACCAGGTGGTTTCTTTATCACAAATAAGCAGTTTAAAGAAGCGATGGTCAGATGTAATTTCTTACCTGTAAATAAAAATAAATTAAATTGGGAATTCCGAATTTCCTTAAAATCCCCAGGGTTGAAGTAATCTAAATGAGGTAAATGACAATCCAGTCTGTCACTCATCTTTCTCATCTTTCACGAAAAATTTTTTGCCGGTAAGAAGATAATTATCCAGTGCTTCGGTAAATAGCTCATCAAGGTAACGATAATTCAGCAACCTCTTACAGGGCACCTGAAAGTGAAACTCAGGATTATTATCCCATTGAATTCCAGGCCTTGTACTCTTTTCCGAAAGTAAAACGCTGAAGTTATTATAGAACCCCACTCCAAAAAACCCGCTATTGGAACTCCTTGCTTTTTGCATGATTTTTTCGCGGTTTTTCGCGTACATTTCTCTTGCTGTTTTCTCCATTATCATTATCATCTCGATATTCTCACCGATATTAAAAGCTTTTTGAGCTCCGGGCAGGAGTAAAGAGTTGTTCAGAATTCGATACATTACAATTCTCGGATTTCAATAGATGAAGCAGTTGTAAAAAAGAAAGAGATTAAAGGGCGGGGTGAGACCAATTATCCAGCCCAGGCTTGAGGAAGATAGAGTGGAAATTACTATTCCATAGACATTTGTGGTTCCAAGCTGACGGATCCGTATAATAAACCGGGTCTAGACTATCTGGTGATTTTTGTTAGGGAAGTAACCTTTTCATTGCTTACTGTCAGTTTAAAAGTATAGGTTCCAGGATTTGAGTATACATAAACCCGTTCATATCATTTGAGTCGGGCTGTCTATCGCCACTGAAATATAGGTCCTTGGAATTGCTTTCTGGGAAAGATCATAAAACTGTACTCGGCTTTGTCGCAATACTGTTCCCGGCTGCATTTTCTACAGTCTGACCAGCTGTATAATTTCCTGGCTTCATGAACATGTGGGTTACATTCATGGAATGTTTTGAATAGATACTATCGCCAACATCCCAATACCAGGAAGTAGGTGCTTCTTCGACTTTACTTGTAGCTTCGTCTTTAATTATCAGCGAATAATATCCTTAGAGGTGCTGTTCCAGAGTTACATTGGATGTAAATCCAGCTTGTGGTTCTACGGGTCCAGCAGTGAGATCATACATATAGATATCACTAAAAACATGATCAATGGGTAATTTTCTATGACTATATTTCCTATACACAATCCTGTTTCCGTAGATATCAAGATCTTCTGCACTTCCGCTGGTGGTAACCTGAGTCTCCTTTTGAGTTGAGAGATCGTACATGTAAATATTCATATATTCGTTGCGGAAATCTTTCCATACTATCTTGTTACCATAAATAGCGGGAGAGTATTGACCTGATTTATTGGTAGTAATCTGAGTCTTCTTGGAAGTGGATAAATCGTACATGCAGATATTGGTGGTCAGATTGCCATCTTCATTGTGCCACTCTTGCCACACTATTCTGTTACCATAGACGTCAGGAAATGTTGATTCTCCGTTAGAGGTTATTTGAATTTCCGTGGAAGTAGAGAGATTGTACATGTAAATATCCGGGCTTATGTATCTAAGGTCATCCCAGACTATCAAATTACCTTCCATATTGATAAACTGTGGTATTCCTTCCGAAATTATCCGGGTTTCCTTAGAAGTAGATAGGTCGTGCACGTAAATACCCTTACTTCCAGTTCGATAATCCATCCACATTATCCTATCACCATAGATTTTAGGTTTCTGAGCTCGCCCGCTAGTGCTTATTTGAGTTTCTTTGGAAGTAGATATATTGTACATATAGATATCATACTGTCCATTATGATCATCCTGCCACACTATTCTATCACCGTAGAGTGCAGGATATGTCTGATTTGATTCATTAGCAGTGATCCTGGTTTCCCTGGAAGTGGAAAGATTGTACATATAGATATCGTAGTTTCCGTTGCGAAGGTCTTGCCATACTATTCTGTTACCATAGATATCAGGATGGGATGCCAATTCACTGGTTGTAATCCGGATCTCATTTTCTGTAAGTACAATTATTGTATCAGTTTTTGAGGTAGTGCCGTAAGCATTTCTTACTGTCAGGTTAACAGTATGGATTCCTGGCGTTGTAAATGTATAAACAGGATTTACATCAGTTGAGTCTGTTTTTCCATTATTGTCGAAGTCCCATACCCTTGACGTTGCATTTTGAGAAGTGTCATTAAACTGTACCATCAGGGGAACATAACCCTCGATAATGTTACTGCTAAAATTTGCATCGGGAGCTTTTGGGTCGATAACGACTATGTAATCTGGCATTGTCGCTGTACTATTGCCCACGAAATTTCCTACGGTAAGATTTATTGTGTAAATCCCTGGTTTTGTAAATGTGTGGATTGCATTCGTGGTGTGTTTTGAATAAATGCCATCGCCAAAATCCCAATACCAGGAAATAGGTTCCTCGCCTTTACTTGTAGCTTTGTCAATAATTCTACCATAGAAAGACACCATTAGAGGTGCTTTTCCGGAGGTTACATTAGCATAAAAATCTGCTACTGGTGGTTCTGGGGGAGTTACGGTAATATAATTCGGTTTCGTTACCGTACTATTGCCTGCTTCATTTGCAACTGTTAAAGTAACGTTATACACTCCTGGGTTTGTAAACGTGTGGGTTGAATTCATGGCATGTTTTGAGTAAATATCATCACCAGTGTCCCAATGCCAGGAAGTTGGCACTCCACCAGTGCTGGTATCAGTGAATAACACCGTTAGAGGCGCTGTTCCAGAAGTCACATTGGATGTAAACCCAGCTTGTGGTTCTGTGGGTCCAGCAGTGAGATCATACATATAGACATCACAAAAATAACCATCGCCATCACCAGGTGACAACTTTTGACGATTATCACTATACGCTATCCTGTCTCCGTAGATATCAGGACTGTATGCACTTCCGCTAGTAGTAATCTGAGTCTCCTTCTGAGTTGAGAGGTTGTACATATAGATATTGTAGTTTCTGTTGCGGTGGTCCTGCCACACTATCCTATCCCCATAGATAGCTGGAGGCGAACCTAACGAAGAATGTCCGCTGTAAGAGACCCGGCTTTCTTTCTGAGTAGAGAGGTCGTACATGTAGACATCTCCTATTCTTCTAGTAGAGCCTGAATTGTTACTATCTTGCCATATTATCCTGTCACCATAGATAGCGGGATTTGATGCAAGTCCGCTAGTGCTGATCCTACTTTCCTTCTTAGTGGAGAGATCATACATATAAATACCAGGCTTTCCTACTCTCGAGTCTTCCCATACTATCTTATTGTTATAGATTTTAGGATTGCTTGCAGATTCACTGGTAGTTATCTGAGTTTTCACCTGAGTGGAAATATTGTACATATAAATGTCAGTCTTGTAGTTATGCCCCTCAGCCCACACAATTCTATCACTGTAAATATCAGGAACACAATGTGATAAATTCTCTGCAATTAGCGAATTTGTAGAATTAAGTATATCATACACGTAAAGTTTGTCTCTAACTGGGTTCTCATTTAAATTACAAATACAGCATACAATTTTGTTATCATAGATAGCAGGATGTGATGCATAATAATGTTCATGCATAGTAATTATGGTATCATTTCCGGTTTTTAAATCATAAAGATGAATTTTATCCCAGTGTGACCATACGACCTTATCACCATAAATAGAAGGCTTTCCGTTCTCTCCAATATCCTCTGAGAGCCTGATTTCCTGGGCAGCTAATGCTATGGATAAAATAAAAAACACACATGATATTCTTGGAATAACATGCCCAAAAAATGAAAGTCTTTTTCACTTAGCTTTTTTGATAATAGAACTCCATCATTACCTTTGGACAGGAAGGTTGTTTTTACTTTGGTTCTCCGAAGCCGTCAAAAAACTAACCATTGAATTGCCATCGAAGGCCCAGATGTGACCTTGATCACGGATGCCAAATTGCCTTTGAAGCAATTCTACTGTCCTGGAAATGATGGAGTAATGTAAATTGGACGGAGAAATAAACAAATCTTGTGGTTTAGACATTCACAAACGTTTTGTTATTGCTACTATCCTCAGTAGATCCGGTGAAAAACAACAACATCGTTTTGCCAGAGATGATGATGGGATTTTAGATCTTAAAAATTTAGTAACCTCTGAAAAATGTGATGTTGTTGCCTGTGAATCAACAAGTGATTTCTGGGTTCCGATTTATGAGGCATTGATAGATCATTTGCCTGTTATAGTTGGAAATGCTCGAGATATGAAAGCATTTACACATAAAAAAACAGATAAAATAGATTCCGAAGTAATTGCAAAACTTGCATTGAATAAGATGGTTCAACCATCAAGAGTTTTTCCGAAGAAACATAGAGAATTCAGGTCATACGTCAGGCTTCGCCTAACTCTTGTAAGAAAAAGAACGGACATTAAAAATGAAGCTCATGCAATTCTTTCCTCCGAAATGTTACATCTGGGTGATGTTCTGACTGACATTTTTGGAAAAAATGGTAGAGCAATTCTAGCAGGAATCTCTTCAGGTAAAAATATTGATCAAATTATAGAGTCGCTTTCTCCAAATGTTCGGAAAAAGAGTGTTCAGATAAGGGAAATTCTGGATAGAGAAATATCACAGAGTGCTGCAATAAGGCTTCAGATATGTCTGAACCTTATAAAACATTTAGATGAAGAAATTGAAGTTCTTGAAAGAGAAATTTTCAATTATGCTTATCAAAAGCATAAAAGGGAAATGGAAATTTTGATGTCAGTTCCAGGTATTGGGGAGCTTGGTGCGGCAACTCTAATTGCTGAAATAGGAGATTTCAGGGATTTTCCAACGGGAGATAAACTTGCTTCATGGCTTGGAATAGTTCCTAATGTGTATCAATCTGCAGATAAATACCATAACGGAAGAATCACTAAGAGAGGATCAAAAGTAGCAAGGTGGATTCTAACTCAGATTGCTCAAGCAGCAGCAAGAAAGAAAAATAGCAGATTAAAGGAGTTTTTTAACAGGAAAAAGAAGACAATTGGATATGCTAAGGCAATTATTGCCTTAGCAAGGAAAATTGCAACAATAATATGGCATTTGATCACAAACGATGAGATGTACGAAGATGAAACAGGATACCAAAAGGGAGAAGTTAAAAAGAGAAAGATTGTTGAGGCAGACATATTCTCGGTTGATGAAAGGATAACAATAATTAGTGGAATTATCGCAATTATGGGAAAAAAGGAAGGAGAGAGTACGTGATGAGTTTTCTCATCATGGACTTTCATGCCAAAAGAAAAAACAAAAAATAAGGTAGTTGAAGCTAAAACTATCGAGTATGATTTCCTGTTAATTTTCATTAACCTTTTCCCCTTATATTCATTTAAAAAATATTAATTCACAGGTTATAAATTCAATATTTAATTATTTGATTTTAAATTCAGAGTATATAAAAACAAAAGAATTTAAGATCATTTATTAAAAGAAAGTATTCTGAAAAATCAAGACTGAATTAAGGTAACAAAACCTACTGCACAAAAACTTACAGTATGTCTTAAGAATTCATACTGCCATAGAACTACCATGTAGAAAGTTCCGAAATCGCTGAAACTCCCTTCTGCGTGAAAGAGTAGAGATTACAATGCAATAAAGAAAAAACTCGAAAAATTCAGGCTCTGTGAGGAGAATTCAGAGTTTGGTTTCCTAGGAATTCGTACGCTCGAATCTCGCCTTTAGCATCAAACTTTTTTTACTCATGTTCTTGTGATTTTAAGCCGACTGAGCCAGAGTAACTATTTCAATCACTATAAATCTCATAGTGAACTCTGTTCCATATTCCTTTTCGGTTCAAGGTCGCCATCGAACTTGTCGACAGGGGAAGTTACGAACTGAAGCACGATATAGTTCATGTTTTCAATACTATTTCTTCCAGGATCCCTTTCTTGTTATCAAATATCACGTAGTTATGCACGATTTTCTGTTCTTACACGAAGTTTTCCCCGGGGAAAAGTAAGGCAGTTTATCTAATTTCAGGACAATTAACGGGTTGAGCAAGATGCCAGTCGATCAGATCCCAATCGGAAAATTTTCCCTTATGACCCGTCTCTCCCAGAAAGCTCTCAGGCTCTATGATAGTAAAGAGCTGCTTGTTCCGAAAGTAAAAGACTCTTTTACAGGCTACCGTTACTATACGGTTCCCCAGATCGAGCTGGGAATGAAAATCAAGACCTTTACTTTCCTGGGATTTTCCCTTGAGGAAATTTCCATGCTTCTGGACGCAGAAAGCAAAGGAAATAATGAATTTATTGAGACCTGTTTCAGGAAGAGGCTTGAGGAAGTCCGGCTGGAGGCAGGAAAGCTGCAGAGGATCGAGGACATTTTGCAGGGCGCCTGCAGACAGAATGGAAAAGTTAAGGAGATATTCAAAATGTCAATTACAGAACCCGTTATTAAAGAGATTCCTGAGCTGCGAGTATTGAGCAAACGTGAAAAAGGGAACTTTGTAGAAACTATAGGAAAACTAATTGGCGAAATCTGTGTATGTGTTAGCAGCCCTGAAAACCAGCGTAACCGTGTAAAAACTACAGGTCCTATTATGTTCCTTTGCCACGACGAGGAATACAAAGAAACAGGTGCGGATATAGAGATTGCACTTCCGGTTTCAGGAAGGCTCTCAGTGGAAGATCCCATAATGGAAATAAAGACACTGCCTGCTGTAAGAGCAGTTTCCGTTATTTACAGGGGCCCATACCCCGGGGTTGAAGCAGCTTATAAAAAGATTTTTTCCTATGCAGAAGAAAACAATCTGGAGACGATGATGCCGAGCAGGGAACTGTACTTCAATGACCCTGCTGAAGTCCCGGAAGAAGAACTGATGACTGAGGTCCAGGTCCGGATCAGAGAGAGATAATTCGTTTATTGTTTCAATTCATTTATTGTCTCAGGTTACTTATCTGGAACAGCGCTCCAAATTTCTGGAGCAGTTTCTTTTTTGGAATCTTCAGGGTAGGGCGGCTGTGCGCAATTTGACATTAGATTTTCGAAACTTAATAGAACTTAGAATCTTCTTGAAGATCCAGAATATTGTAAGAAAGAAAACTATAGGCATAACCCAATAAAAACCGTGTATATATTTCATACTAATACATGAGATGACGTGTATAAAAAATTTACTGAGTTTTCAAGTCATATTTTAGGTCATACTTTAATAAAACCAATTTTTATAACAAACATAGAGCTATAAGATGTTTTTGTCAGTTTTTCTACTATCTGTAATTCCATGCTGTATAAATCTCTAATTTATCGTTGATAGAACATGAGGTTAGTATTTTTATTAGTTCATAAATATACAAGTAGAATCAATCAAGAATGCTACTGCTTGAAAGATATTCACAGCATACGACTAAAGAATTTCCGGTTTTTATTTATATTGACTTCTGAATTATAGTTCTTTCATTATTATATTCTCCGAAAATTAATACTTTGTAGATGCAATTTGAGCCGTTTTCGCTCCAAGCAAAAATAGGTTTTACCTAAATATTCTCCCCTGAGAATAATGGCGAGAATTAAACTGGTAATATAACTCAATCAGCATATATGCTAAAAGTGAATCAAAGAACCAGGTCAAATTGTATCAAATTTAGCAAAATCTGGAGTGTATAACTAATGGGGAAACAAAAGTCTGACAGTATGCACAAGATATTAAGCATTTTCATGATGTCTATCTTTTTAATATCAATAACTGTTGCATCAGTTAGCGCACAGAACGGGGAAACGTTATTACCGACAGAACCAGACGCTAACGTTACAGAAGAAGTGACACCTCCCGAAGAAGTGACGCCTCCTGAAGAAGTAACACCAACAGAAGAAGCGACACCTCCTGAAGAAGTGACACCAACAGAAGAAGTGACACCAACAGAAGAAGTAACACCTCCTGAAGAAGCGACACCTCCTGAAGAAGTGACACCAACAGAAGAAGTGACACCAACAGAAGAAGTGACACCAACAGAAGAAGTAACACCAACAGAAGAAGTGACACCAACAGAAGAAGTGACACCAACAGAAGAAGTGACGCCCACTGGAGAAATAATAGTACCTGTTGAAACAATACCACAGGAGGATGTAGTAGTATCAGAAGATAGTGTAACAGTACCGGAGGAGGCTATAACAGTACCTGAGGAGGATTTTACAGCACCGGAAATCGTATCACCATTAATCGAAACTAACGGTACTGTCGCTATAATTGACGAAGAAACAAATACTACATCTACACTGGATGTAGGCCCTGATACCGGAGGAATTGCGGTCGGTCCAGATGGGACACGTGCATATGTAACTAACATTAACAACAATACGGTCTCAGTAATCAATACAATAAACAACAGTGTTGAAGCAACAATCAATGTTGGAAATTATCCTTCTGGAATTGCATTTGCAGGAGAAAATGCATATGTGACCAATGTAAATAGTAATACGGTCACTGTAATTAACACAATAAACAACAATGTTATAGGTACAATTAACGTTGGAGAAAAACCTGGTGCTATTGCAGTTGCAGGAGAAAAGGCGCTTGTGACCAATATTAACAACAATACTGTTACTGTAATTAACACAATAAATAACAACGTAACAGCTACAATTAATGTTGGCGAGCGTCCTGCTGGAATTGCAGTCGCAGGAGATAAAGCATTTGTAACTAATGCTAACAGCAATACTGTTACCGTGATTAACACGATAAATAACAACATTATAGGCACAATTAACGTTGGAAGCTATCCTACCGGAATTGCAGTCACGGGAGATAAGGCATTTGTTTGTAACGCTAACAGCAATACTGTTACTGTGATTAACACGATAAACAACAACATTATAGGCACAATTAATGTTGGAGAATATCCTGCTGCAATTTCAATAATAGGCAATGAGGCACACGTGACTAACTTTAACAGTAACACGGTCACTATAATTAATACGATAAATAACAATGTTATATCAACGGCGCCTGCACGCAATATTCCGGTTTCTACCACTGGACATTGTGTATGTGTTGTCCCGGTACCAAAACCGCCATGTCCCACATGCCCATGTCCTACATGTCCTACAGTACCAAAATGCCCTGCTGCAAACTTCACCAGCAATCTCATTCTTGTAGTGAAGTTTACGGACCTGTCAAAAGATGCAACCAGATGGTACTGGACCTTTGGAGACGGGACAAATTCAACTGAGCAGAACCCTATACATGTATATAGTAAACCGGGCAGTTACAGGGTCAACCTGACAGTAAGCAACAGCAACTGTACAATTACGAAAAGTAATGTAGTCAACGTGTGTAACAACACCAGCAGCATAAGATAAGAAAAATACCAGATTAATGTAAAAGCACCAAACATTACAAACGGACAGCATCAATCACCGGTTCCGTAAGAAGGATTCGAAATCGGAATCCAGATCCGGTAAAAAAGAGTAAAGCTCAGAAAGCTGGATGGGGGAACTTCCTATCCGGCATTATTTACTATCGCTGCAAGAAACACAATTTGGCAGCAAAAAATGGATGCTAAGTCTTACCTCTTTTTCTCAAAGAATATGACTGTGTTATAGACCGGGGGCTGGGGTTGTACCCTTTCCTGCTCCACGAAACTTTCAGGCAAGTCAAACAGGCTGTTTCCACTCAATAATTTACGGAACCCTTTTTCATAAATCCTGCACGAAATTCTACCTCCTATCGGCATGACTTCCAGAAGGTGCTCGAAGATCTCTTTCTTCGGTTCAGCCTGGGCAGCTATCATCAGGGCTTTTATCCCTGTATCCGGACTTAAGCTTAAGTCTTTCCCGCTTAGGGAAAAGTGGTTTCCGTGTACTATTTTAATTACACTGGAAAGCCCAAGTTTTTCAAGTACTCTTTTTGAGAGATTTGCCCGGAAGGAGTCTTTTTCGATTCCGGTACTTTTTACTCCGTACAACCTGAAAAAAACAATCAGAGTTAAGGGAAGCGGACCGCTTCCAAGAAAAAAAACCATGTCCCCGGAGGAAAGCCTGAGACCCTCATACTCCGTGCGTACGAGGTTAAGATAATTTCCGTAAAATGAGAACTTTTCCAGGGAAGCCCAGGGAAAATCGCTGGACAGGATTTCTTTTGCATGCTCGGTTTCAAGTCTTACGGTATAAAGGTTCCTGAATCTTTTAATTTCAGTAAATGCTGGCTCCAGCTCTTTTTTTTGTAGTATATCCTGCACCACACTATCTTCAACTTCCAGGCTAACCAGGTACTCAAGCTCCTGAAAAAGCTCCCTGTTCCGGTCCGATAAACCATAAACGATTTCTTCATTGGACAGAACCACTATGTTTTGATATAAACCGAGAATCTCTTCAATAATATACGATGGCGAAAGCTCCGCGCCCCTAATAACTCCAGTAGCCATGATAACCCCAATAATGATTGGTTATCCTGTGATATATGCCTGTTTAAACAGTATTAAATATGGAGATATCAGTTTATCCGGAGTTCTGATTCTGGATACAAAAGATTTGGGACGAAGAAAGACACTTTATAGACAGTTTTTCCTGCTGTATCCGAGCATAAATGGTGAATGAGAAATCTGGAAATATACTTTTACGGGTATCTAAATGACTCAAAAATAAGATTGAAGTTATGGGCTATTTTTCAGGAATGTTTTTCAAAAATCTTTTCGAGATCTTCCATACTCAGAGAAACCTCAAACTCTTTTAGCCGATAAAATTTCTTTGCCCTCATATCATCATCTTCAAGCCTTAGGTCGCTCTCAACAAATCCTGCTTTTTCCAGGCGTTTCAAATGAAGGTTAACGACCTGTCTTGAAAGGTCCAGGTCCTTGGCGAGTTCATACACATACCGCTCTCTTTCAGCCAGAAGATAAAGAAGTTTTAACCTTACAGGATGAGAGAGGGCTTCGCCAATTTCAACTATTTGCTGAAGTGATTTTTCCACCTGGTGCACCCTCATAAATCAATATGGTTTTCTGATCCTAAAGTATTCCTGGAAGTTATTTTAAGTGTGACAAATTTGAGCATATTAACTTTAGATTTCTTCCAGTTTGGATTTTATATCCTCAACTGTTTTTTTAATATCTTCAATATCTTTTTCGATCTTAACAAGCCTTTCATTATCCCTGGAAGCCATATAACCGGACCTATTAAGCATTAACACAGCTACGCCTGCAATGAGCAGGATAATGAGAAGATTCAGGAAGAAACCCCAGAAAGAGCCATACATTCCGTACCCCATACCGTTCAAACATTTCACCTCGAAAAAACTGGATTTTTTTATTTTATTTGTTTTCACTTAATTTTTTATTTTTTCTTATTCACTGCTTATTATTGAATTTATTTTTCCTTTAAATACTCATTCCAACCTTAAATATAAAAAATACCCGGTAAAAAAAGCCTGATATAAAAACTAAATCTGAAAAATTAGCTGATTGAAGCAAATAAAAAGAGGGGGAATTATATACGGTTTAAAACCAACTTTAATTTCCATATCCCATACAATTTCCAGAACCTCTGCCATGCCCGGAACCGCGTCCGTGCCTGCCGCCCATTTGAGCCCCTGAAGGGGTGCTGTATCCGGTAAATACTTCACCTGTCACTGCATCAATCCTTGCCTGAGTGCGGATTCCATCTTCATCTTCATAATAGACAATCCACCAGCGGCCCTTCTGATATATATCATCTCTGGAAATGCTGTCATCGATTTCCGATTTTGCTATTTCATAAGCCTCGTCTGCAGTTTTGACCTCAAGCTCTGTGGTTTCACCTGTCCTGTAACAAGGACAGTAAGAGCGGTCCCCTGCACCATCTCCTGAATCCGCATATCTGGCAGCCCACCTGTTCATGGGCCCAGAAACGTATCCTTTTCCGGCATCTTCCGAAGCAACTGCACTGACAGCAACCGCTCCGAAAGTGCCTATCAGCAGTATGCCCATAAGAATTACTGTTATTGTTTTCCTCATTTTTTACACCCTCATCAAGTTATTTTGTTTTTTTCGATATACCTTGCTGGACACTACTTTTGTCATATGTAGTGTTTACACTACATATGTAGTCATTGAGATGATATATAACTTTTGATCGCTACTGCTGTTTTTTCTTTAAATTCAGCGGTACTTCTCATTTAGCCACCCAACAAGCGGCGGGACCCAGCAGAGATTTGCAGCAATGGTCTCGAGGGCTGTAAATGTCTGAGTTGTAGGGCTGAAACCCAGAATTCTTGCACCAAGCAGTCCGAGAGGGACAAGTATGATTACAAAAAGGCTAGCAAGCATTACCGGATGACGGACATACCTGGAAAAACCGGCTTTCCATGATCCTTCAGTACGTTTGAGGAAGAGCATACCTGAAATATTGGCTCCTATCTGGTCACTGAGCGCATAAAAATACGGGATGTAAAAACCCTCAACCCCGTAAACATCTACCCCAGCTAGCCGGCTCCCAAGGTCAATTATCCAGGGAAAAGCAATCCCGAAGAATTTTCCCCAGCCATAAGCTTCTGCCATACTTCCTTCAGCCTTCCGGATGCGCTGGCGGATGGAAAAAATTCCCTCAAAAATGCTCTCCCCTTCTCCGGCGAGAGTCCTGACAAGCCACTGCCCTACAGGGCTCCGCTGATATCCCTGGAAATCCAGAAAAACCCCTGCAAGAAGCCCTAAAATGTATCCAGGGATCGTATATTTTATAAGTTCTGAGAACTCTTCACTTTCTTCAAGGAATTCATTTTCAGAAAATCCGTCCTCAGGGAATTCTTCAGAAAGTTCCTCATATTTTATACTCATTTCTCGACCCTCAAACTCATTTTCTCCAGTTCAGAATATTTCTGGACTGCTTTATTAATGAGTATATTTATTCCGGGTATCCAAAAATAATGCTAATAACTTTTCATTAATCCGGGTAACTGCTCAGAGTATAGTTAACGGCGCTCCTATGAGCGCCGCACGAATACCCTCTAAAACAGGTAAACCGTTCTTTTTTCCTGTAGAAATGTACGCCCTAATTCTGCAGAAAGCTTGCGCTCCCATTGCTTTTCTGAAAGTTCCCGATATTTTCTGCTGTAGTTTCATCATCCTGATATCTCTTTCTGCCTGATTATTATCAAATGGAACTTTCAAATCTGTCAGGAATCTCAGAATCTTTTCTTTGTGTTCTATAAACCTATCCAGCAGATTCCTTGATTTTGTTTTTGGATTTTTACCGCGTTTTCCCTGTTTTTCAGGATTTAGAGAATGCGGATTTTCTTCAAGCGCTCTAATGATAATTGCATCAAACCTTTCTTCCAATGCTTTAATTTGCTCAAAATCAGGTTCTCTTAATTGCTCTTTACACTCATCAGTGTATTTCTTCATCTCAGTGAGCAGTTCATTCATCTCTTTAGCCCATGTCTGTTTATAGTTCTCTTCAATTCCTGTAAGTTCTCTCTGTAAATGAGCGTTACACAGAGCATGATCACAATCATAAACGTTGTAAGGTTTCCATCCATCATGAACTGCTACTCCCTTAAACTTCGGAAGAATTCCCATAGCATCTATTGCTTCTGCTCCTCTTTTTGTATGAGCAAAATAACATGTGTATTTTTCATTAGAAGCTACATGAAGCCAGTGTCTTTTTCCTTCAATCTTCATACCAGTTTCATCAAAATTGATTACAGGCGAGGCTAATAACTTCTCTCTAATAACGTTTTCAAATTCCTCTAAATTCTGGAAACATTCTCTTTCTGCTCTAATTATCGTAGCAGGACAGATTTTTATTCCCATAATGTCTTCAAATAACTCAGAAATTCTATCATAAGGAACAAACTGGTAATTTTTACAGTAAATAGCTGAAGCTAAAATATTAGGGCCATACTGAACCGGATATTTCACTGATTCGGGAAAAACGGCTTTATTCAACTTTCCACAACAAGGACAGGTTTTAATCTGACTTTTATGTTCTGTAACAATTAGATTTACGGGAGGAATGTCAAAGACCTGTCTTCTCTCATAAGCTTCAACTTCAACATTCTCAAGGGTAGATCCGCATTCTTTGCAGCAGGTCAAAGAATGTTCTATTACCTACTCAGGATGATCAACCATATCAAGAGTCGTGCCTGGATGACCTTCCTGACCTCCAGGTTTCTTCCCGCTTGGTTTACGCAGACTCTTGGGATTAGGTTTCTCTTTGACAAAATAATCAGTAGAAGGAGGTCGACTGCTGTTACGACTGTTTTGATTTAAACGAGATTCTAAGGCTACAAGTCTTTCAGTGAGTTCTTTAACTTGAGATTCTAAACTCTCAATGTAAGCTACAATAATTTCAGGATTTGAAGCACAGTAAGAAAGAATCTCATCACGTTTCATAAAGCTAAAAAGGAATCATTTTATATCCAATTTTTCCTCGGAACGAGGAAAAATGTGTAGCCTCGTTAAGGCTACCTGAATAGTTACTAATCCGGAACAGATAAAACCAGAGCAGCTCTGGAAACACATATAAACAGTTGTGCCAGATAATATAAGTATAAGGGAGACCCATGAAAGCTTTAGAATGCAGTACCATTGACATTGCGCCCACGATTTCCAGGTTGTTAAAAATACCCATGGTTCCCCCTTCGGGGAGGCCTATTCCTGAGGTAGAAAACTATGCAAAAGAAAGAGGCTGTAAAAGGGCAGTAATTATAGTGGTTGACAGCCTTGGATATTCCCTTTACCGGCACCTCTCACCGGTGATGAAAAACCTGCATGAAATTACGGAAAGTGGACTGCTTTTCAAATGCAGGTCTCCGGCAACTATTACATCTCCTGCAATTGCTTCAATCTTTACTGGCTATCTTCCGGAAGAACATAATATTTACTCGACTGCTGACATTTATAGTGAAAGAGCAAAAAACTCTGAAAATCCAAGGCTAAGAAGTATTATGGAATGGGCTTGCAGGGCAGGCATGAAATCCGCCGCTGTAATAGAAACGGAAGGAGCGGAGAGTTTCAGAGGAAGGATAAAAGACTTTTACGGGGTCCCGAATTCCGAAGACATACTGGATTATGACTGCAGGATAACAGAATACGCCCTTCAGGCTATGAAAGAAAAGCCCGATGTCCTGTCTGTGCACCTGAGAGCCCTTGACCGCTATTCCCACAGGGCAGAGACCTGGAAAGAAATGAAAAAAGCTGCAAAAGCTATTGACAAAAATTTAGAAATGATTTTCCAGAGTGCAGAAAAAGGCACTATGTTCTTTATATGCGGAGACCATGCGGTCCATGGTGGGAAAAAATGGTTGGAAAACGCTACACAGGAAGAAATCATGAACCATGAGAAGAATTATGTAGCCCTTATTGTGAGCTGCTCTTGATAATATTTATGTAGTCCCTCTTGTGAGCTGCTCTCGATAATATTTATGTAGTCCTTCTTGTGAGCAGCTCTCGACAATATTATTCCTTTTCTGATGTGGGCAGGTTTACTTTTTTGTTACTTTCGTGACCTTCTGCCTCTTTTCAGCATGGAAACCATGAAAGCTACCCCGGCAAGCCCCAGAAATGAAGGGACCCAGGGGGCGATTCTTTTCTTCATTTCAGGCAGGGAGTTCTTTGAAGATTCTGGTGCGTGATTATCAATGAAGCCTTCAATGCTCTTTTGAACCCTTAAGGTTCCGTTTTCCAGAGAAATCCCGGTTTCCGTATGAACCTTTGAGCTGGCAGCAGAGACAACTGAATCTTTGGTGGAGACAACTGAGCTTTTTATAGATTCAAGTTCTCCTTTGTGAATTATTCCTTGAATTATTCTCTTACTTTCATCTACAGGCTCTGAGTTTCCGGTTGCTTCAGCATCAGTATTCTCATCCTGTACTTCATTATCGTCCTGGACTTCATCAGAAGTGCCGCCGATGTATCTTGTAATACAGCCTATCAGACCCTTGTTTTCTGTGCCGGAAGCTCCCTCACCCTCGAGATTTTCTTTTGTGTTCATATCGGTTTCATTTTTCAGGACGGATATGGCTATACATGTGGTGGAAGTCCCGTTTTCATTTCCAGCGACAAGAGAAACTGTATAATTCCCTGGGCAGCAGAAGGTGTGTTCGGGTTCAGGGCAACAGGATTTTTTTCCGTCCCCAAAAGACCATGTAATGCAATCTGCATTCCTGGAAAGGTCTACAAATTTTATAACAAGAGGGACACGACCTCCTGTTGCATTTGAAATAAGTTTGGCTTCTGGAAGTACGGGGTCGGATTGTCTGGAAGCATTCAGGGCTCTTATAGTTACAGATGCTGAATCGCTGTCATTTTCGTTGCTTACGATAAGCGAAACAACATATTCTCCTTCATTAAAAAAAGTGTGCAAAGGACTGGGGTTATCTGAAGTATTCCCGTCTCCAAACATCCACAGCCTGGAAGTTGCATTTTCGGAGAAATCTTTAAACCTGACAGATAGGGGAGCAAATCCTTCTGTTATATCTGAGGTAAAACGTGCTGTCGGCAGCACCGGAGAAGAATGCAGATATTCCATTAAAGGCATGTAATCCATGCTGCCGGCTTCAGGGTTGACAGCATATGCGGAATCCCCAATACCGTCTCCGTTTTCGTCCGACCCTTCATAATCACTCCAGTAGTTACCTCTGCTGTCGTTCCAGGTGTTAAACTTATTATCCCTGGCATTATTTGTATTATTGAAATAATTTCTGTATATTACGTTATCAGGAGAACTTAAGAGTTTGATGCCGCAGTCCAGGTTCGAATATACCATATTATTGCTCAACAGATTATTGCTGGATTCAAAAAGATATATTCCTGCTTCCAGGTTTGAGATTTTGTTATCATTTACTGTACAGTTGTCAACCCTGTTTAGGAAGACTCCACATCTCCCTTCAGTGATAGAAAAACCGCTAATATTTACGCCAATGGCAGTTATCTCAAAAACGTAACTTTCTGCATTTATTCCCTTGATAATTGTATTATCAGGATTTCCTGAAGACGACTTTATTGTTAAATTTTCCTTGTTAATTAGGATACTTTCATTAAATTCTCCAGGTTCTATGAAAATAGTATCCCCGGGAAGTGCTTTATCTACCACCCCCTGGATGGATTCTCCTGCCTTAACATGCAATTCTGACGCCATTCCGACATCCGGGACTAAAATGAGAATTAAAATCGCCAGTAAAAAACAGGTTCGTTCTATAGTTTTTGCGTTCATTGTTTCAGCCCCGGGAAAGGTCCAGAATTTTACTTACAAGTTTTTATAAGTAAAGCATATAAAATTGTTGGTTTAAAGAAATATTAGAAAAAAGAAATTAAAATTAAAATCAATAAAAAATAAGAGTGAATAAAAAATAAAACCAGATAAAAATAAAGATAAATAACAGGTAAAATAAAACCTGTTATTTACACTTATCAAGTTAGATTTGCATCAATGTTAAATTTGCAGCAGATGTTAAGTTTGCATAATGTAAGTTTGAAGCAATGTTGATTTTGTAGCAATGTTGATTTTGTAGCAATGTTAATTTTGTAGCAATGTTAAGTTTGTAGCAATGTTAATTTTGTAGCAATGTTAAGTTTGCAGTAATATTAAGTTTGCAGCAGGTATTAAAATCGTATTACATACTAAAATTATATTCCCGGATTGAAAATTTTATTAAGGCACCTGAATGGTAATGTATATTTATGATAATTTGCATTGGTTCTGGAAAAAACTTTGTTATTTAACAGGTTCAGGCAGTCCCGGGTTGAGTACAAAGGTTTTTAAGTAAATATTCGAGTTAGGTTTCTTAAAAAAATACCTCTGGAGAAGGTTTGATTATGCAGGAAAAAATAAAGGAAATAGCATCTCGCGTCCGCGAACTGCGGGAACTGTCAGAGATTTCTGTTGAAAAAATGGCAGAATACCTCCAGGTTTCAAAGGAAATTTATGAGAAATATGAAAACGGGACAGAGGATATTCCGGCAAGCATTCTTTTTGAAATTGCACACAGGTTGCAGGTGGACATGGCTACTCTCCTGACAGGGGAAGAACCCCGCATGAACGTTTTCACAGTCACAAGGAGTGGAAAAGGAGTAAGTGTTGAAAGGAGAGAGCAGTATAGGTACCAGAACCTTGCTGAAAAATTCATTCATAAAAAAGCTGAGTTTTTCATTGTTACAGTCGACCCCAAGCCTCAGGGAACAAAACCCGATACCAACTCCCATCCAGGGCAGGAATTCAATTACGTGCTCGAGGGAAGCCTGAAGGTTTACATCCATCACAACGAAATTATCCTCAATGAGGGAGATTCCATTTATTTTGATTCCAACTATCAGCATGCCATGGAAGCCATGAACGGAAAAACCGCCAAGTTCCTGGCAGTAATTATGTAACCCGGATTGAATGTGACAGATTAACCCAGCCGGAATAACTGAAAAATGCGCATAAAACTCGGAATCAGAAAAAGCTCTGAAAGCTTTTTCAAATAATAAAGCTTCCTGAAGTTTTAAAAGATATAAAACATTCAAAAATTAGAATAAAACGGGTGTCCAGAATGACTTCCTTGCTAAGCCAATTTGTTTCCAGAACCGATTTCGAATCCTATGAGGATTTCCAGGAAAACTTCAAAATCCTGGTTCCTGAAAATTTCAATTTCGCCTATGACGTTGTTGATGCCTACGCAAGAGACTCTCCTGAGAAAATTGCCATGGTATGGTGTGATGACTATGGAGAGGAGAGGGTCTTTACTTTCAAAGACATGAAATATTATAGTGACAGGGCTGCAAACTTCTTTGTAAAACACGGCATCGGAAAAGGCGACTATGTAATGCTGACCTTGAAGAGCCGTTACGAGTTCTGGTTCTGTATCCTCGGTCTCCACAAGCTAGGGGCTATTGCCGTTCCTGCGACTCATATGCTGAAAACCCGGGACATAGTATACAGAATAGAAAAAGCCGGGCTAAAGATGATTGTCTGCATATCGGAGGACGATGTCCCTGAGCAGGTCGACGAAGCCCATATGGAATGCGGGGACGTCCCGCTCAAAAAAGCCATGGTGGGAGGTAAAGCCCGGGAAGGCTGGATCGATTTCAGAAAAGAGCTTGAGGAAGCTTCCCCGGAATTTGAACGCCCTACTGGTGAGGCTGCAACAAAGAATGAAGATATTTGCCTTGTTTATTTCTCCTCAGGGACAGCAGGTTTCCCTAAAATGGTCGAACACGACAATACCTACCCTCTCGGGCACATCCTGACCGCAAAATACTGGCAAAATGTTGAGGATAACGGCCTGCACTATACTGTTGCTGACAGCGGCTGGGGAAAATGTGTGTGGGGCAAACTGTACGGGCAGTGGATAGCCGGATGTGCGGTTTTTGTCTATGATTATGACAGGTTTGAAGCAAAACACATGCTTGAAAAAGCCTCAAAGTATGGGGTTACGACCTTCTGCGCCCCTCCGACAATCTATCGTTTCCTGATAAAAGAAGACCTTTCCCACTATAATTTCAGTACCCTGAAATATGCGGTAGTTGCAGGCGAACCCCTTAACCCCGAGGTCTTCAACCGTTTCCTTGAGTTTACAGGAATAAAGCTTATGGAAGGGTTCGGACAGACCGAAACAGTTGTTACGATTGCTACCTTCCCGTGGATGGAGCCAAAACCGGGATCTATCGGAAAGCCGGTTCCCGGATATAAGATCGAACTTATGGACAGGGACGGAAGGCTCTGTGAAGTTGGAGAGGAAGGGGAAATCGTAATCAATACAATGGCAGGAAAGCCTGTGGGGCTTTTTGCTCACTATGGAAAAGACCCTAAAAAGACTGAGGAAACCTGGCATGATGGATATTACCATACAGGAGATATGGCCTGGATGGATGAGGACGGGTATTTCTGGTTTGTGGGAAGGGCTGATGATATAATCAAGACCTCAGGATATAAAGTTGGGCCCTTTGAAGTGGAAAGTGCCCTTATCCAGCACCCTGCTGTTCTCGAATGTGCAATCACGGGAGTCCCGGACCCTGTAAGAGGGCAGGTCATTAAGGCGACAATAGTGCTCACCAGAGATTATACTCCAGGTGATGCCCTTAAAAAAGAGCTGCAGAACCATGTCAAAAACGTTACAGCTCCGTATAAGTATCCCAGGATAGTGGAATTTGTTCCAGAGCTTCCGAAGACCATCAGCGGAAAAATCCGCAGGGTTGAAATCAGGGACAAAGACCAGACTCAGTAAGAGATTTTTCTGAGCAGTGAATCCGATTGAATTAGCAAAAGGAAAAAGAAAGGAAAGAGATAAGTACCTTAAACTTTTTCTCAAAATTCGCTTAAAGAAGGATTCGGATTTACTCTCAATTTACTGTAATCAAAATCGCTGTTATTAATATGTAAAATTCAAGAAAAAAATTCAAGAGCATATAAGAATTCAGAAAGCCCCTTAAAAATGATAGGCTCTCCTGTCTGCCATATAAACCGGCCGGAGAAAAACAGGGACTGGAAGAATAGCGTGAGGATTCTATATGGCAAAAAATGATCGGAAAGAACCGTACCCTGTTATCAATATTCTGGAGTGCAAGGCATGTGGGCGCTGCCTTCTTGCCTGCCCCAAGGACGTACTTTTCATGAGTGAGAACCTGAATGCGCGGGGTTACCATTACATAGAGTATAAAGGAGAAGGCTGCTCAGGCTGTGCGAGCTGCTATTATACCTGCCCCGAGCCTCTGGCACTGGAAATCCATATTCCCCTGAAAAAGGAGGAAGCCGAATAAGGCAGAAGGAGGAAAAAAGATGGCAACACAACTCATAAAAGGCAACTCCGCAATAGTTGTTGGTGCACTTTATGCCGGATGCGACTGTTTCTTCGGATACCCCATCACTCCGGCAAGTGAGATTCTGCACGATGCTTCCAAATATTTCCCCATGATAGGAAGAAAATTCGTGCAGGCAGAGTCTGAGGAGGCTGCAATCAATATGGTCTACGGGGGAGCCTCAGCAGGCCACAGGGTAATGACATCTTCTTCAGGTCCGGGAATTAGCCTGATGCAGGAAGGTATCTCTTACCTTGCAGGTGCAGAACTTCCCTGCGTGGTTATAGATATTATGAGAGCAGGTCCCGGGCTTGGAAACATAGGGCCCGAACAGGCAGATTACAACCAGGTCGTGAAAGGTGGGGGGCACGGGAACTACAAAAACATCGTACTTGCCCCCAATTCCGTGCAGGAGATGTGCGACTTTACCATGAAAGCCTTCGAGCTTGCTTTCAAATACAGGAACCCTGCAGTTGTACTCGCTGACGGAGTTCTCGGACAGATGATCGAGTCTCTTGAGTTCCCGAAGAAAGCACTCAACCCGGAAATCGACACAAGCTGGGCAGTTAACGGCACAGCCGAAACAAGACCCAACCTGATAACCTCAATCTTCCTGGACTTTAATGAACTCGGAGCCTTCAATGAGAGGCTTCAGTCAAAGTACGAGCTGATAAAACAGAATGAGGTAGATTACGAAGAATACATGACCGAAGATGCCTCAATAGTGCTTGTTTCTTACGGGATAAGCAGCAGGATCTGCAGGTCGGCGGTTGACCTTGCAAGGCAGGAAGGAATCAGAGTCGGACTTTTCAGGCCAAAGACACTTTTCCCCTTCCCGGAGGCGCAGTTGAAAGCCCTCGCGGATAAAGGGTGCTCTTTTATCTCAGTGGAGATGAGCAACGGGCAGATGATAGACGACATCAGGCTTGCTATCGGCTGTTCAAGGCCTGTTGAACTGGTAAACCGTATGGGAGGAAATCTTATCACTCTCGACCAGATCATGGACAGGATAAGAAAGATTTCAGGGGAGGCATGAAAATGGCAGCAGAAATCATCAACGGAGAAAAGGTTATAAGGAAGCCAAATGCGCTGTATTCGGACTATCCCCGCAAAGGAGGGGCAGCCTCAACAGCCACCCACTATTGCCCTGGCTGCGGTCACGGGGTTTTGCATAAGCTCATTGCCGAGGCAATTGACGACCTCGGGATACAGGACAGGACAGTTATGATAAGCCCTGTGGGCTGTGCGGTCTTTGCTTATTATTACTTTGATACCGGCAACATCCAGGTAGCCCACGGGCGTGCCCCTGCAGTTGGTACAGGCGTCTCAAGGGCTGAAGAGAATGCTGTGGTTATATCCTACCAGGGTGACGGGGACCTTGCTTCAATCGGACTTAACGAGACCTTGCAGGCAGCAAACAGGGGAGAAAAGATTGCAGTCTTTTTCGTAAACAATACCGTTTACGGCATGACGGGCGGACAGATGGCTCCCACGACCCTGATAGGGGAAAAGACAACAACAACCCCTGAAGGCCGCGATCCCAGATTTGCAGGTTATCCCCTTCATATGTGCGAGCTTCTGGACAACCTGAAGGCTCCGGTTTTTATTGAAAGAGTTTCGGTCTCGGATATCTCCCACATTAGAAAAGCAAGAAAAGCCATTAGAAAAGCGCTTGAAGTCCAGCGCGATGGCAAAGGCTATGCTTTTGTAGAAGTCCTTGCAGCCTGCCCTACCAACCTCAGGATGGACGCAGAGCAGGCTGTCAGTTTCATAAACGAAGAGATGGAAAAGGAATTCCCTCTCAGGAATTTCAGGGACGATTTCGAATCAACCGAACCTCTTTACCGCGGGGTCAGCGATTTCACAACCGAATCCCTTGAGAAGCTTTACGGAATTGAAGCGGATGCCGGAGAAAAACCTGTCAGAGCTGACTTTGCCCCTATCCAGACCAAGATTGCAGGTTTCGGAGGGCAGGGGGTCCTGAGTATGGGCATTGTCCTTGCGCAGGCAGGGGTTAAAGCAAACCTCAACGCTTCCTGGTTCCCGTCCTACGGACCGGAACAGCGCGGAGGGACTTCAAATTGCTCGGTGGTGATTTCAGGACAGCCCATAGGCTCTCCTACGGTTTACACACCTGACATCCTTATAGCCATGAACCGCCCCTCTCTGGAAAGGTTCGAAGGAGCTGTAAGAAAAGGAGGCTTTATCCTTTATGACTCAACCATCGGGGAAGCCGAGACCCCTGAAGGTGTAAAAGCTGTTTCAGTCCCTGCAACCGAAAAAGCCAAAGAAGCGGGCGATGAAAGGGCTGCAAATTCGTTCATGCTCGGCGTATTGCTTGGCCTTAACGCAACAGGGCTTGAAGAAGAAGCCTTTAAAGGAGCTCTTGCCGAAAACTTTGCAGGCAAACCCAGAGTTATCGCTTTTAACCAGCAGATGCTCGAAGCCGGTGCAGAATGGGCAAGAGAGAACGTAAAAGTATAATCTGTCGGAAGACAGCAAGCAGAAATAATCAATAATTACAGAAAGGCAATAAATAACTACAGAGAAAGCAATAAATAACTCAGAACAGGCGGGAAAACTTCTGGCTCGCCTGTAATCTTTTTTTCACATTTCTTCCCATCCCATGCGCCCATGACTTATAGATACTTTAGTTGTATCTGCCTGTTGAAAGCCTTTATTCAGGCAATAAACTGAAGAAACATTAAAATAGTTGTGAAAAGTCGTATCTGGATAGAACGGCAAAACAGTCATTACCTCTCCAGCTAGATTTTGCCGTTCTCCAACCATATTCTGTAATATGCTTATTGAATCATCTTCTGTGATCTGTTTTTGACTTTTTTATGATACGTTTTTTGACTTTTCTTTTATTATCTGTTTTGAATTATAATCTGATTTTGAATTATCTTCTATGATCCTTTTTTGATTATTTTCCGTGATACGCTTTTCAGGTCTTCCCTGATAGTTTTTGGCTGCATTTTTTACATAGCAGGATTTCAAAGAAGTAACTGAAAAGGAAATTATAACTGGCGGGAAGACTGATCGAATAAAGTAAGAGATTTAGGAACGCTCATAAGGTTTATTTAAAATAAAGACATTATAAAAAACAGAAAGTTTCCCTCAAAATTAATTTAGAAGTAGTTATATCAGAGCGAGAATTAGCAGTTATATACAGGGATTTATTGAAGATTAATAAAGATCAGGTTTAATTTTTATTCAGTTTAGAAGTAGATGGTAGGGGTCGAGTCCCTATTCTCGAGGTCCCTACCTGCGATCCAACCCGAGATTGAGAGGAAACCCTATACTCTCAATCTACGCACTTTTCATAATGCTATCGAGATATATATCATAATCGATTCAAAAAAGTGTTAGTAACATAAAATTCATCTGAATTTCATGATTTTTCCAGAATTGAAAGTTTCAATGATATTAAAATATTTTTCTTAATAAAATATAAAATTGAAAGAATAGTACAGATTTTTGAAATGATGTGCTGTCATAAAGCTTATCAAAAATAGAACAGTATAAAAAAAAGTAATAATCAAGCTTAACATTAGTTTGAAAATAACTGATTTAGAAGCAGATGGGCAGGGGTCGAGTCCCTATTCTCGAGGTCCCTACCCGCGATCCAACCCGAGATTGAGAGGAAACCCTATTACTCTCAATCTACATCCGTTTTATAATCATGTAGACATATATATCATCACCGATTAAAAATATCCATGATGATAGATTTTTTTAATCCAATCAAAAATTTATTTCCGGTAAAAATATTTAATAGCAAAAAAATCAAATGAATAAATGAAATGGATATTCTATTATTTTGTTAAAAAAGTTGAAGGAAAAAGTTAAGAACGAAAATGTAAAAAGCCCGGTATATAAGTGAAAATGAAAAAAATATACGGATTTTTGTTTTCTGGTTTTCCTGGCATGAAAGTACTTCCGACTTTCATTTTTTGCGCCTGTTATCGAAGAATTTCATTTTTTTTGTTTTTTTTACTTGAGGATAAATGCCATTCATAGTGAATAGGGGTCTTTTTCGCCAGACCCCTAAGATGATCCAACCCCGCAAGATTGAGAGAAAATGCGTTTGCTCCCAACCTGTGCGTACACTATAACAGCATAAAAATATATATCATAACCGATTCAAAAAATAATTTGCCATCTAAAGATTTTATCTCAACATATATTTTGCTCGGTTTAAAACATTTAACAGGACATAAATATACTTCAAAAGAAGTATAGTAGTAAAATAAGGAAAAATTTCAGACAGGAATAGCCATTTCAAAATAGAAAATAAAAGGGCAGATGCCCTTTAGATAACATAGGCTTTCAAGGGCGGGAAGCCGTTAAAACAGATGGAGCTATAACTCTGGGTATAGGCTCCGGTAGTGAAAATATACACTCTGTTGCCGTCTCTCATGGTGTGGGGAAAAGAATACTTATGGTGCTCGTAAAGAATATCCATGCTGTCGCATGTCGGACCTGCAAGTATAACCTCTTCTGCACATCCTTTCTTATCACAGAAAATTGGATATTTGATGCATTCGTCAAGGGTTTCGATGAGGCCGCCAAACTTTCCTATGTCAAGGTAAACCCATTTGTACTGGTTAAACCTTGCCTTCTTTGCGATCATAATGACTTCACTTACGATTATGCCCGCATCGGCAACCAGAGACCTGCCCGGTTCGATAAGAATTTCAGGAAGCTCTTCCCCGAAGTCTTCATGCAAAAAGCGGCGGATTTCATGTGCATATGTTTCAAGATCATGCGCCTGAGACTGGTATTTTGCAGGGAAGCCTCCACCGAGGTTGATCATTTTCAGATGGATTCCTTTTTCAGCTACTGCCTCAAAGAGATATTTACACTTGGCAATTGCATTGTCCCACTGTCCTATATCCCTCTGCTGGGAGCCTACATGGAAGGAAAGGCCGTAAGGTTCAAGCCCGAGCTTTTCAGCTTTTAAAATCAATTTATATATCAGGTCAGGATGGGAGCCGAATTTTCTGGAAAGGGGCCAGTCAGCACCATCGCTTTCCGTAAGAATCCTGAAAAAGACTCTGGAACCTGGAGCTCTTCTGGCTAATTTTCTCAAATCACTTTCGGAATCCGTAACAAAGAGCCTTACTCCATTATCATAGGCATAAGCTATGTCTTTTTCTTTTTTTATTGTATTCCCGTAACTTATCCTCTCAGGTTCCACCCCGAGCCTTATCAACTGGTCAAGCTCGTAAATGGTCGCCACATCAAAATTGGAACCTTTTCTTTTCAGGGTAAGCACTACCTTATCTAAAGGATTCGCCTTAACAGCATAATGTATTTTTGCAAAAGGCATGTGCTCTACAAGTTCGTCGTAGCTTCGTTCGATCTTTTGAAGGTCGACGATCAAAAACGGTGTTTCTTTATCCCGCGAGAATTTTTTGATTTTATTAAATTCCTCTCTTGAGATGTAATCATCCAGCGGGAACTCATAAGGCTCTTTTCTCATATCTACTCCCTTTTTAACCTGATTAACTTGTAAGCAAAACTGACAATAATTATGATTTATATTTAGGCAGTTCTGTTTATAAATTTTTAGTATATTACGGATTCATTCTGGTTACGGGATTTATAATAAATAATATAGATAATCCCTGAAATAAAACGAATCAAATAGGGTTTTAGGTATATAAAACTAATTCTTGTTGAATATACAGACTCAAAAACATCCAAAATCTAAAAATATTCAATATAAATCGTCAGATTTTGTAGAAAAGTGTAATTAAGTTTTATTAATTAATTAAAGCTACAAATAAGCTTTATTATCCTATTAAAAGCATTTAAAGCAAATATATTGGCATAAAACCTCTCAGAAACGCTGATCTTTTCTGAGAAAATAGACCTGCAGTTTAAACATGTAAAAAAGGGCTGTAACAGAGGAATGAGCAAATAAAGCCTGCTTAAAGGAATAAATACATATTTGAGCAATATTAAGCCATAAAAACAATAAAAAACCAGAAAAAACGCTGTTTACTATTTATTTTATTTATAGATGTTCATGCAAACTTTTGAATTATTTTGAATCAATATGCAGAATTAAGAATAAGAGAATTAAAATTAAGATCACATACTAATAAGAGAATTAAAATTACGATAATAATGGGAAAACTAAAATTACGATAATAATAGAAAAACTAAAATTACGATAATAATAGAAAAACTAAAATTACGATAATAATAGAAAAACTAAAATTAAGATCATATTTTTAAAAATTCGGACTTCCATAGTCCCGGTTTCAGAGTCTGGGAGGGCTTTTTCGGGTTCTTATCAGGACAATTATGAACCCCACCACCATAAGGAAAAAACCATAAGCCATAATCTCGAGGCTGATCTGGGAGAAAAGAAAAACAGCAGATAATGCGCCGAGTGATGGGAAGAGCGGCAAACGCCCTATGCTGACAGGGACCCTGAAAGGACGATGTCTTTCCGGCTCTGCATAACGGAGTTTTATCAGGGAGGCATTGACCATAAAAAAGACTATGAAGATCATAAAATTAGCAATATTTGCTACGGTTGTTATATCTCCCAGAAGGACAAAAAAACCCGAGATAAAGGCAATTCCGAAAATTGCGGCCCAGGGGGTTCTGAAGCGGGGATGTACGCGTGCAAGGGCTCTGGGAAAAGATCCTGCATCTGCCATCCCGTAGACAATCCTTGACCCTCCGAGCATGACCACAAGTACGGTATTCATTGTGGAAAAAAGAGCTATCCAGGACAGAAGGACAAAAGCGTCATTTCCGAAAGCTACAGCCGCGACATCCGCAAGCGGCACTTCCGAGAGCCCTAACACGCGGAAATCGAGGACACTTACGGAAGCTATGGCCACACAGACATAGAGGAAAACCGTAACTGATATCGCGATAATCAGGGCTCTTGGGGTTGTTTTCTCTGCATTTTTTGTTTCCTGGGACAGCCTGACGATATCCTCAAAACCGAGAAATGCAAAAAAAATCAGGGCAGAAGCTTCAAACAGCCCTGCGAGGTCCGGAGCCTCAAAATAATTTACTGTCCCGATATAAGGGAACCCTGCATAAACAATCACCAGAAGACCGGTAAGTTCTATCAGGCTGATAAAAACAGCCAGCCGGGCAGATTCCTTGACACCGTAGACCATGACAAGGCTGAGGAAAAGAAAAAGGCCAGCTACCCCGACCAGACTGCTAGCTCCGAAAAGGCTGCTGAAATACCTCCCAAACCCGAGAGCAACAGCAGAACTTGTGATTGTCACATAATAGACCACAAGGAGCCCGGCAAAAAGTCCTGTGCGTTCTCCAAAAGCTCTTTTTACAAACTCATACTCTGCTCCCGCCCGCGGATACATGGATGATAGTTCCATGTAGCTGAAAGCGGAAAGTGCGGCAGTGACACCAGCAAACAGAAAAGAGAACCAGACAAAATTGCCCGCAAGACCGGCAGCTTTTCCCATAAGCACGTAAATTCCGGCTCCGAGAATATTGCCAATTCCGGTTAGAGTAATCTCAACCAAACTCAGGTCTCTTTTTAAATCGGATTTTTCTTCCATAATAAGCTCCCTGCTTACATCACAGAAAAAAACGTTTAGAGAACTGGTTTTGAGAGGAAAAACATATTTTTAATTTATTCCAGGAAAATGCACGGGCTGAGAGCATTGTGTCTTTAGGGAGGCTTTCTGGAGCCGAGTTTAATACGTCACATTACTGACACTTGAAGATATTCCCGAAAAATTAAAATTGCTGTTTTTAGGCAAAATGACACCCGGTAATACCGGAGCTCTCAGCGCTGTTTTCTCATGCAGTTTCGCAGGAATGTCAGGTCTGTACAGTCTTAAAAGTATACTTTTAAGCTTTCATTTTTTGAGCAAGTTGCCTGCCTATCTCTTCTATTTTCTTTAGGTCTTCCTCTTTCGCCCTGCCCTTAACCTGGTGCGTACCAACAACTTCCATACTCGAAGGGGTCAGGATATCTCCTGCCTGTCTCAATGCTCCTCCTCCCCAGCCGAATGACCCCAGGACAACTCCGTATTTAGCCGGAGGTTTGAGCGCTTTTACCAGGTAAGCACCGTACAGGGCAAGCGGGTGCATTCCTGCAAGCACTGTAGGAGTCCCCAGTATAATGGCTCTTGAGTCTACAAGCTCTCTGGCAACATCCCCCAGGTCTGAGGCCGCAAGGTCATACATCCTTACATCAACTCCTTCTTTAAGAAGAGTTTCTGCAATTGCATTTACCATCTCTTTTGTTGAGCCCCACATGCTTATGTAGACAACAAGGGCTTTATTTTCAGTTTCTCCAGCAGTCCATTTTCTGTAGGGCTCAAGTATCCTCTCTGGATTCTTATATATCGGCCCGTGGCTTGGAGCTATAATGTCAATCTCGAGGTCCTTTATTTTTTCAAGAGCCTTTGCCCCCATTTTATTGAAGGGCATCATTATTTCCCCGTAATAGCGTTTTGCCAGGGGGATAAGGTCTTCCAGGTCGTCGTCATAAACTCCCTGGGCAGTATGAGCTCCGAAAAAGTCACATGGGAAAAGTACTCTTTCTTCCGGCAGATATGTAAACATGGTTTCCGGCCAGTGGAGCCAGGGCGCTTCTATGAAGCGGAGAGTCTTCCCGCCCAGGTCAATGCTGTCCCCTTCGGCAACAACCTTTATGCGATCTTCAGGAAGCTCATGATAAAGGCCTGCCATCTTTATTCCCCTTTCAGTCGCGACAAGTATGGAGTCAGGAGCCTTATCCATAATATAACGAATCGCACTGGAATGGTCAGGCTCGGCATGGTTCATGACCAGGTAGTCAAGCTTTTCCAGGTCGGAAACAAGGTTTATTTTTTGTTCGAACTCCTCTTCAAATCCCGGGTTTACGGTATCTATGAGGGCTGTTTTCTTTTCTCCTTTTACAAGGTAAGCGTTATAGCTTGTCCCCTGAGGCAGAGGAATCAGAGCGTCAAACATCCTGCGGTTCCAGTCCTTTGCCCCAACCCAGAATACGTTCCGGGCTATTTCCGGAATATTATAATTTTTCATATTTTTCATCCCCGTTACAGTGCCGGCTAAATAAGCATGAATGAATTAAAGGCCTGAATATAGCTTTTTCATCCGACAGCTTTTATAATCAGTCTATATGTATTCGTCCAATATATGTATTAGCTGTGACCGTCTGATGCATGCACAGGCAATTTTCTAAAAAAGATAATGTATGGAGAAACAGGAAACATACAGTCTATTAATGCCTTTTTTCAGGACGCAGCTTTTCAGAAAAACCGGGGGGAAAGAAAAGCTTATATAGACAGCAGTAAGTTATCTTCTTCCTAGCAGGCCATAATTCACAAATTTATGATTAATGTGGGTACACTGGAGCCTGAAATATTCAGTATTGAATTGAGGCTTTGATACTCGAATATACAACCATAAAGAAGGGATATTTATGAAAACATCATCAGTAGAACTGAATCCAAACAGACTGGTACAGTACCTTAAAAAGCCAGCAAGTGAATTCACCAAAGATGACATCATCAAATTCGTCAAAGATAACGGTATTAAGATGCTGACCTTCCGCTACGTTGGCGGAGATGGCAGGCTCAAAGCCCTCAGCTTCATCATCAGGAACGAGGAACACCTCGACAATGTGCTTTCTACCGGAGAAAGAGTGGACGGCTCAAGCCTTTTCAAATACATAGAAGCCGACTCAAGCGACCTTTATGTTGTCCCGAAATACCGCACTGCTTTTGTAAACCCGTTTGAGGAAATCCCGACCCTTGACCTTCTCTGTTCCTACTTCGACAAGGACGGAAACCCTCTTGCAAGCTCTGCTGAAAACATCATGAAGAAAGCTCATGCTGTTCTGAAGGAAGAGACCGGGTACGAGTTAAACGCAATGGCTGAACTCGAATACTACATCATCAGCGACAAAGAAATGATTGACACCGACTTTCCTGCAATTGACCAGAGAGGATACCACGAGGCAGGTCCCTTCACCAAGTTCGACCAGCTCAGGAAAGATGCCATGCTCGCAATTGCCGAAGCCGGCGGAACAATCAAATACGGACACTCCGAAGTCGGAAACTTTACCGATGACAAGTATTACTATGAGCAGAATGAAATCGAGTTTGAAACAACAAGCCTCGAAGACGCTGCTGACCGCCTGCTCATCGGGAAATGGATTCTCAGGATGCTTGCAGCTCAGTACGGTGTTTCAGTCAGCTACGCCCCCAAGATCACTGTCGGAAAGGCAGGAAGCGGGCTCCACATCCACATGAAGCTCCTGAAAGACGGCAAGACCGCAACAGTCGAAAATGGCGGAAAGCTCACAGATGCCGCAAAGAAGGCCATCGTTGGATGCCTTGACATTGCCGGTTCAATCACTGCTTTTGGAAACACAATTCCTACCTCCTACCTGCGCCTTGTGCCTCACCAGGAAGCACCAACCAACATCTGCTGGGGAGACAGGAACCGTTCCGCACTTATCCGTGTGCCTCTCGGCTGGTCCGGAGAAGCCAGCAAGATGATCACCATTGCAAACCCGAACTACAGCGAAGAACTCAAAGAACACTACTACAAACAGACTTATGAGTTCCGTGCTGCAGACGGTTCTGCTGACATCTACCTCCTCCTCACCGGTCTCTGTGTAGGTACCCGCCACGGGCTCCAGATGGACAACTCCCTTGAGCTAGCAGATAAGCTCTACATCAACGTGAACATCTTCAAAGAAGAGCACAAAGACAGGCTTGCCCAGCTTGAGCACCTGCCTGCTTCCTGCTACGAGTCCGCCCAGGCTCTTAAGAAACAGAAAGATATCTTCATGCAGTATGATGTCTTTACCGAGGGTATGCTTGACGGAATTATCAGCAACCTTGAATCCTACAACGACTACCAGCTGAGCGAGAAACTCTACGGCAAGAATGAAGAGATCAGGAAGCTTGTGGACAACTACATCCACATTGGCTGAGCTCGATAACGGCAACTTTTAAAAACCGTTTTCTTTTTTTCACGAGAAAAGCAGGGCTCTGCCTGTCAGAAAGCAGGCCCTGCAAAAACGAATTTCCTCCTTATTTTTGCGGCACTCAGCTGCCCTGTGAACCGGGCATAATAGCTTTCCTGAACCATTCCGTTTCAATGCAAATAACAAGCACTGAAGCCACTTTAAGAAATACTTATTACTCTTCGAAACATATGTGAGCGTAATCATTTTAGAGAAGATGATTTCATAAAGGTAATTACTTTATAAATGTATATTCAAAAACCTGAATTGCGTATCAAATTCCTGCTGCGTGGATGTTAACATGGCTGGATCAGTGAAAAAAAGCCCACAAAATAAGCCGCCTGATGATGACTGGAGAAATACACTATATACGATAATATTTGAAGCAGACACACCTGCAGGAAAGAGATTTGACGAAATCCTGATAGTTACCATCCTGCTCAGCGTCATTGTTGTCATGCTGGATAGTGTAAAGGAGATTGCGGCGTCCTATGGCGATCTTTTCTATTCCCTTGAATGGATTTTCACAATAATGTTTACCGTGGAATATCTTCTACGCCTGGTCTGTGTCGGCAGGCCGGTGCGGTACGCCACAAGTTTTTTTGGGATAATAGACCTGATAGCAATCCTCCCTGCGTATTTCAGCCTGCTTTTGCCAGGGAGCGAATACCTTCTGGTAATCCGGAGTTTACGGTTGCTCAGGATTTTCAGGGTGCTCAAACTTGTTCAGTACCTTGGGGAAGCTGACTTATTGATAAGAGCCTTACGCGCAAGCCGGAGAAAAATAACCCTGTTCCTTTTTACTGTTTTGAATCTGGTGGTAATACTCGGTTCCCTGATGTACGTTATCGAAGGCGGAAAGAATGGGTTTACAAGCATACCAACGAGCGTTTACTGGGCAGTTATAACACTTACAACGGTCGGATACGGAGACATAGTCCCCGAAACAGGCCTTGGACAGGCGGTTGCTTCTGTTGTTATGATAACAGGTTACAGCATCATAGCAGTCCCGACAGGTATCATCACGTCCGAGATTTCTTATGCAAGCAGGTACACCAAAGGAAGGGTGTGCCAGAACTGCAGTTTTGAAGGGCATGAAAGTGATGCGAAATTCTGCAAACGCTGTGGAGCAGAACTGGAGATACGCTCGTGAAACTTCAGGGTTGGCTTTATCTATCTTTACGAATTCTAAAGGCAATTGTTTCTGAACAAAAATCCAGAATAGATACAGAATAATTTGATACAGAATAAATTCAGAAGGAACCGGACTGATCCGACAATGACAGATATAATCCCAGAAAATGTTAATAATTCAAAAATCACCATAATCTGTTCTGCCCCAGACCTTGCCAGCCAGAACATCAAAAATCACCTTTTGAACCTGACCGAATGGAAAAACCTGGAACTACCGCCGGAGTCCGGATTTTCGGCAGCCAGAGAATCAATAGACGGAAAATTCAGACTTGTGGACATAGAAGAGATTCATGTATTTCAGGACGGGCTTGACAGAAAGCTTGAAGCTGCAGGTCTGCCGGCTTCCCTGATAATTTTTGCCTCCAAGCACAGGAGCAAAGAAGAAATTAATTCTCTCACCGTACACTGCACAGGAAACCCTTCAGGAGAAGCAAGGCTTGGGGGTCACCCTAAAGAGCTTGCAGTCTCTTCACCTGCTGCTATGAAGTCGATCCTGAGCGGGATGAAAAAGCTTGCAGGAGAGAAAGGGCTGAAGTATGATGTAACCCTTGAAGTGACCCACCACGGCCCGACAGAACTCTCTGTCCCATCAATTTATGCCGAGATAGGCAGCACTGAGAAGCAGTGGGAAGACCCTGACGCAGGAGAGGTGGCAGCAAAATCCATACTTGCAGTTTCCCTTGAAAAAGTTCCTGTCGCAGTTGGGTTCGGGGGAGGGCATTATGCCATGCGCCAGACCGGGCTTTTGCTTGAAACAAAAATTTCTTTCGGGCACAATTTCCCAAAATACCAGTTAGAATTCGTGGACGAAGCCCTTGTAAGGCAGGCTGTTGAAAAATCCGGTGCCGAATTTGCTTATTTTGATAGGAAATCCATGAAAAGCGAAGACAGGAAAAAGATCTCTGAAATTCTTGAGAAGCTCGGTCTCAGGGTATTGAAGGAATCGGAAATCCGGGAAAATTACGGGCTTGATGATTAAGGCTTGATAATTAAGGCTTGATAATTAAGGCTTGATAATTAAGGCTTGATGATTAAAATCCACCGTTATAAATAGATAACTTTTCAGTGACAGGTCGGGACTTAATGCTCATTACTGGTATCTCTCCCATTATTCTCCGTTTTCTTTTTGGCGGAACTGCGGTTGTGGCTTCAAGGCTGGTTGCCCGGAGTTTCGGAGGCAGGCTTGGAGGCGTTTTTGCGGCTTTTCCTGCGGTTTACCTTGCAGCGGTTGCGGGCCTGAGCATGGAATACGAAGGCAGTGAATTGCTTTCAGTTTCCGAGCAGCTTTCCAGAGGGGCACTTGTGGGAATGTCGGCAGATATATGCTGTGCCCTCGCAGCCAGCTATTTAATACTAAAATACGGATGGAAAACAGGCCTGAGCCTCTCTCTCCTCTTCTGGGCTGTGCTCGCCCCGGTTATTTATTTTACATGGTTCTGATTCTGAACAAAATCAAACCGAATGCCGGAAAAAAAACGTTAACGGATAAAAGAAAAAAATCAGACAAACTAAATTTAGAAAAGCCAGGTTTAGAAAAACCAGATTTAGAAAAACTAAAATCAGACAAACTAAAATCAGATTCATTCAGGAGTATTTTTAATGGAACTTGATCTTCGGGATCTCGGCATAAGGTTTGTTTTTGGGGGCACGGCTGTTGCTGCCTGTTACATCCTGCTTCAGCACCTTCCCTCAAAATCCTTTGCAGGGGTCTTTGCCGCATTTCCGGCTGTAATGGCTGCAGCCGTAATTATGGCAGGCCACTTCGGGAGTTCCGAACAGGCATCGGATATTGCTCTCGGAGCCAGCGCAGGGATGATCGGCTGTGCTGTTTGCGTGCTTACGGCTACTTTTTGTATGGAACACCTGAATCTCTGGGGTTTATCCCTGGAGATCGCACTTATTGCCTGGTTTTTCAGTTCTTATGCAGCAATTACATTGATGCAGGTATTCTCGAAAAAGGAAAAAGAAAAAGAAACAGCAGGTAAAAGGAATTTTAAGATTCAGGCTTCAGAAAAGCCTTAATATTTTAGTTTGATCCAAACTCTGGCTCAATTTTTTGTACTCAGTTTCTTATACTCAATTCTTATACTCAATTTCTTAACTTAATTTCGTCCAATAATTCTTATCACTCAAATTTTTCCAGTTAATTTCTTCCAAAATCCCTGCAATTTCTTTTTTCTCTATTTCTCTGATTATTGTTTTATTTTCATCGGCTCCCCGCAACATGTTATGTTGCCGATACAGCAGGCATCGGTCGAACAGCAGGCTTCCCCACATGCATTTACAACTTTGAGCTCAAACCCGCACCCTTCACAGACAAGAACCTGACCCTCTTTCAATTCGCTGCAGTTCATTCGTGTCACCTCAATTTGATTGATGTAAAAAAGTATGTAACTCAGGTTCAAACTGCTTTTGAAACAGTGATTCTGAACATTGTTCCATGAAGGCGGAGATTCTTTAGCTGTGCCTGAAAAAATAAGAGGGAAAGAAGAGGAAGGAAAAGGCAGAAACCTTTCCTTCTTTCACGGTTTATCTTTTTCAGCGATCCAGACTTGATTCAACCCCTCTGGAAACTGCCAGTTCTTTAGCAGCGGTAATTCCCGGAGAGCCCGGATGTTCTTTAAAAATCCTGTATATTCTGAGCAGCAGGTATCCTGAGAGCAAAAACGACAGAACATCCGAGATCGGGTAAGCTGCCCAGACTCCGTCCAGCTCGTAAAAGCCAGGAAGGATGACAACAAGCGGGATCAGGAAAAGAATCTGCCTGCTGAGAGAGAGGAGGAAAGACGGTCTGGCTTTTCCAAGCGCCTGGAAAACCGTCATAGAGACCACGTTCAATCCTACCAGAGGCATCCCGAGAAGCATGATCTTTACAGCGTGTGTCCCGACATCGAGGTACTGCGGATCTGCACTGAAAAGCCCGAGAATCTGTTCCGTGAAGAAATAAATGACAAGCAGGCCAAATGTCCCAAATGCCGTGGTTGCCATAAGAGTCAGTTTTATGGCTCTAGCTATCCTTCCAAACTGCTTTGCTCCGTAATTATACCCTACGATTGGCTGCAGGCCAAAGGACATGCCAAGAAGCGGCAGGAAGATGAAGGAATTGACCTTGATTATTACGCCAAAAACAGCGACTGCAACATCTCCTCCATAGGTTGCAAGGGCGTTGTATACGAAGATCATCATAATACTGCTCGATATCTGCATGACAAAAGAGCCGACTCCTATGGACCCGATATCTTTTATAATTTTAATGTCAGGTTTCAGGTATCTGGATTTAAAATGCACAGCTCCTTTTCCTTTAAGGCAGTACTGAAGCAGCCAGATAGAGCTCACTACCTGAGACAGTACGGTTGCAATTGCAGCTCCCTTCACACCCATATCTAAGCCGAACATAAAGACAGGGTCAAGGATAATATTGAGGCCCGCTCCTATAAGCATTACATTCATTGCAAGGCGGGCATTTCCTTCGGCTCTGACAATATTCTGAACAGCCACTCCGAAGACAAAGAAAACCGCTCCTAAAATTATGTATTCAAGGTATTCCCTGGCATAGGGCATGATGCCTGGAGTTGCACCGAAGATTTCCAGAATTGTATCCAGGAAAAGAAGGTAGGGAATAGCAATAATTATGCTGAGGATCAGGCTAAGGGAAAAAACGTTTCCCAGAGTTTTCTCGGCTTTTTCTAACTCTTTTGCTCCGAGGGCTCGCGAGATTATCGAAGACCCTCCTGTCCCGAGAACAACCCCGAAGGCCATGATTATCATCTGGATCGGGAAAGCTATCGACAGCCCGCCTATAGCCTGGACACTGTCTGCCCCATATACCTGCCCCACGAAAAATGTATCCACAACATTATAGAGAGCCTGAACTAACATTCCGACTATTACAGGAGCCGAAAGCTTGAACAGGAGCTTCCCTATACTCTCTTTTCCCAGAAATTCACTTTTTTGTTCCATATTTTATGCGCTTCCATATCGTTTTTATTTCGCATCACACTGCTTTTCCTGACACCTCTGTTCGATTCCTGATCCGCAGAGTTTAACCGAAGCTTTGTGGACAAGCAGCCTGAAATTTTCTTTTTCTTCGTGTGTGAAATCTGAAAGAAGAGTATCAACGAAAGAATTCAGCTTTTCAAGAATTATATCTCTCATTTCCTTCCCTTTTTCAGTAAGGTAAACCCTGTAAGCACGGAGATCGTTTTCATCTTTTTGCCTGTAAACATACCCCTCTTTTTCCAGGCTCTGAATCGCCCTGGTGCTTGTGGCTTTGCTTATTTTCAGTATTTTCGCAAGGGCTTCCTGAGAAATGCCGTCCTTCCGGTACAGGACCATCAGGAAATCAAATTGTCCGCTCCCAATCCCGTAATCTTCAAGTTCCTTTGCCATATAAGCAAGGTGGCTCCGGTAGATGTGGGCGATCGGGCCGCAGATCTCTCTTGGGTCTTCCATGAGTTATCCTCCGTTTTATAAGCTTGGAGGCTTGTTTTAAGATAAAATAGTTTAACAGGTAATTTTATAGAGATTAATATAATAGTTACATGTGAAACTATATTCTTGCCCTCTGTAAGGGTTTGTTATATATAATGGTTATGGAAGAATGCCAGATAAGAAGAGTAATTATGCAGAATATGAAGTCAGGAGTTATAGAAATAAGACCGGATAATCCTCAACCTTAGTAAAAAATAGGTCTATTTCTTCTGGAGTATTTTTTACACAGTGAGCGCCAAAATCGAAAAAGCAATACATTTATATACCAATCTTGAAGCTCTTTTCCGGATTTTTGTAGATATGAATAAAATAAAAACTAACGGAATCATATTTAGTCATAATTGTTTATATAATACTTGAAATTTTAGGCATGACAGTTCAATATTACTTTTTCCTGTGATCAACTTTCTAAAATAGGGTAAAATATCTACAACATATCATTGCAGTTCATTGAAAACACTATACTGGAGAGTCTTAGTGTATGAGTTCAACCGTTGATGCTTGGCTCCAATCATGCAATCCCTCTTTCCCTATCTGCAATAATCACATCACTTAAACATATCACGACTAAGAGCCTATCCGAAAAGTAGAATAACTGCGATATTGTGTAATGTTTATTAGTGACACGACGAAAAAACGGGCACGACTACGAGATTTCTGATAAATTGTGGAATAAAATCAAACCTCTACTCCCACTCCCTAAACCTAAAAAGAAGCCTGGAAGACCTAGAAAGGATGATAGGAAAATAATGAGTGGTATTTTTTATGTACTCCTTACAGGTTGCCAATGGAAATTATTGCCACGATTTTATGGAGCCCCAAGTACCGTACATGATCGATTTCAGGAATGGCGAAAATCAGGCTTATTTGAGAAAATGTGGAAAGCTGGTTTATTGGATTATGACAAAAATAAAGGATTAGAATGGGAATGGCAAGCAATTGATGGGGCCATGACAAAAGCACCATTGGGTGGAGCTGGAACAGGAGCTAATCCTACTGACCGTGGTAAAAAAGGTACAAAAAGGAGTCTGTTAACAGATGGTAAAGGTATACCACTTTCGGTAACTGTAGATGGAGCTAATCATCACGATAAAAAGCTTGTAAAAGGAACTCTTGATGCCATTATTTTTCAAAGACCTTCTCTAGATGAGGGAATTCAGAATATCTGTATGGATAAGGGATATGATTTTCCTGATATCAGAGAATTGGTTAAAGAATATGGATATATAGCACATATAAGAAGAAGGGGAGAAGAAAACATAAGAAAAAAAGAGATACCAGGTTACAGAGCAAGAAGGTGGGTTGTGGAAAGGACACATTCCTGGCTCAATAGATTCAGAAGGCTGCTTATTAGATGGGAAAAAAAGATTGAGAATTACTATGCGATGCTTCAGTTAGCATGTGCATGCATAACATTTAGAGCAGCGGGAATTTTCGGATAGGCACTAATTAGTAATGGTAAAAAAAGCAAGGACGATAGGAATAGAAGAGTGGCATAAAATTCTAAATGTGTGATCTTCCAATTAGGAAAAACATCACCAACGCTAAAGAAGAATAATAGAATGACATAACTTAAGCTAACAGAAGACGAAAAGGCTATAAAATTCAAGATATAAACAACACGCCTGATACCATAGTACTCGATAAGAATACGCATCCAAGCACGCGAATTTAAAAGTGCATAATAAATCAGAGCTAAAAACAAGAACAGTAAGAAAAAAGACATTGCTGTACTCTGAAGAGAGCTAACTTGGTCATAGGATAATAACAAACCAAACAAAACTATATACGTCTGAATAAGCCTTTCACGCTTATCAGTTTCCCTATCATCTAGCAAGATAATTTTCGATTGGTATTCAGACATCACCAAACATCCACTATTACTTTTCACTTTCCTATTCGCTGAAAGCTGTTTAATGTTTTGATTTTTTCCGGATCTACAATAATCGTGCTGAGCATCCAAACAGCAGGATTGTAAAGAGTGCTGACCAGTAAAATGAAATACGGAGACTCCGATTATAACATAGATCAAAAATAGGGTAGTATTCGAGATGTTCAAGACAATTCTTAACAGAGATACTTTGCATGATCTAGCGGAGATACGATTAGACGAGGCTAAAATACTGCTCGATAACGAAAAGTATGATGGGGCATATTATTTATCAGGTTATGTAATTGAACTTGCTCTGAAGGCTTGTATCGCAAAACAAGTAAAACAATATGATTTCCCAGACAAGGATGCTGTTAGTGAGAGCTATACACATAAACTGAAAGATTTATTAAAAGCCACTGGACTTGCACAGAAATTCAATACAGCGATTGAAAAAAATAGGCAGCTTGGAGAAAATTGGGCGATAGCCGTAAACTGGTCAGAAGAAAAACGATATACAAAAAACGATAAGCAAACAGCAGAAGCAATGTTTGATGCGATTACTGATAAAAATAATGGAGTATTTACATGGATAAAGCAACACTGGTAAAAGATGATATCTCTGATGGTAAGAAACTGATACAACACTTAGATAATACTGAGTTTAAAGTGAACTCTGCTTTATGGTTTTACGCCACAGATTTAAATGAGTGGAAGCTGGTTTTAGCTTCAGAGTACCTAAAAGCACATGGACTAAAGGAAGCATATAGCTTTGTTCAAAATGAGCTTGAAAAACTCTATCTCACCAATATCTCACTAAATAATATTGCCATCACTGGAGCAAATGATCAATTAATTGAATTGTTAAAGCGCGGGATTGTGACAGGTAGTAAGGATATTTCAGATATAAGGTTCACTCGGAATGTTATAAACGGCGTAATGATCGAGGATGCACTGATCTATAGACTCACATGAAAAGAAGCGTTAGCCCTTTTCATCTCTTTTTCAACAGTTCTGTAAGGCTCAGAGAAATTTTTCAAAGACCAATATAAGTCTGTTATTCTTGTTTTCGTTTGTTTATAATATCGAGTATCGTGACGAAATTTACCAAGCCCTATGTGACCCTACAATAATGAAACCCATTCAAGCGAGCTAGACAAATAGAAAGCTCCTCTCACTCTTTATGTTAGAAAATTGGTGCACATATTTTGATAAATGTTTACAAAAGACAGACTATTTTTCAAGATTTTTCAGACAAAGCTGTAATTTCTGCAACGAACATATTCTGCGTTAAATATATTAAAAAAACACACATGATATTCTTCGAATAACATGCCCAAAAAATGAAAGTACTTGAGAGCACTTTCATGCCAAACGTAAATACAACATACTAATATGTTAAAATATGTTCGATGAAGACCTGCTCCGAAAATGGCTGGATGAAGGCACAATCAACCATGCCCAGGCAGAAAAAATGAGGCTAGACCTTGCCGAGTATAAAAAGGAACACAGGTCAAAAAAGCAGGTCATCGCCTTTTCAACCATAGGGACGATTTTAATAGGAATTGGAGCCATTCTATTTGTCGCATCAAACTGGGAGAAAATAGGGAATAGCATTAAGGTTTTGCTACTTGCTGGAAGCACGATAGGCATACATTACGCTGGTTATCATATTAAATATGAAAACCAGAAATATCCCGGGCTTGGTTCTGCCCTGATTTTGCTCTCAGCCCTCTTTTTTGGAGTCAGCCTCTTCTTAATTGGCCAGATTTACAATATTAATGCCAATAACAGTACCCTTGTCCTGATCTGGCTTATTGGAGTTTTTCCACTCATTTACGGTTACATGTCAACGCCAATAGCAGGACTTTGCTCTCTTCTCTTTTACCTCTGGATTGGCCTTCTTTATTCAGAGAGAACCGATCTTGAGAACCTGATAAGTATGAAAGACCTGTTTCTCATATCAGGAATTGCTGTACATTTTTCCGGGATTCTCCACAGCCTTGCAGAAAAAGCAAAACACGCTGAAAAGACTTTTTAAGTTCATGGGATTACAGGCTGTACTTATTGCTTTATTTGCTTACACCTTCGAAATCTGGCAATATAAAGTAGAGGAAATAATCCCTGTAATTTATGCTATATCAGGAATCCTCTTTCTGGCGGTCCTGCTCTCAAAACCACTACATGAAAAGTCACAGGGAGCTTTCATGCAGACCTGGGCATTTCTATAATCTCACTCCTGATGGCAGGGATAACTCTCACAACAATATATATCCCTGATTTTATCCCCTCCCCGGAAAAATTTTACATGATTCTTTTTAATGTGATCTTTCTGGGTCTTTTGACTCTTCTCCTTTATGCCGGATACAGCACAGAAGATATAGGAACAGTAAGCACTGCAATGTTCTGGTTTATTCTCCTCATTTTTGCGAGATATTTCGACTTCTTCTGGGAACTGCTTCCGAGGTCACTCTTTTTTATGCTCGGCGGCTTTGTCCTGCTGGTCATAAGTATTGTTCTGGAAAGAAAAAGAAGGGAGCTGAAGGTTCAATTTTCCGGAAGAGAAGAAGTTGATGTAAAGGTTGTTGTTGACAGATACGGAAATGCCGTGATAAGGAACTTATTAATCGGCGGGGAAGAGATTGATATTTAAGCTGATTTCAAATTCGTCCAGAACATCTCTATCCAGAATATAGTCCTTTCTGAAAGAGCTTACAAAAACAAAAAAGTAAAGGGAGGAAAGAATCTTCTCTTTCCTTCTGTAGTTACCTTCTATGGTTACCTTCTATGGTTACCTTCTATGGTTACCTTCTATGGTTACCTTCTATGGTTACCTTCTATAGTTACCTTCTATGATTACCTTTTATTGTTTTTCTACAGCAGCGCTGGTCCTCTCCGAAATCCAGTCTCCGATCAATTCCAGAGCTGTCGGTGAAATCGTTTCTTCAATTCTTGCATACTCAGATGGAGATCCTGTTTGAGAGGTCTGGAAAAGGTGATTGAGACCCGGAAGTTCTTTTACCGTATAGTCCTGGTTGCCTCCTGCTTCAAGAGCTTCTTCTATTGCCTGAAGGTTCTCCTCGGGCGGCACCTGGAGGTCTTTTTCACCATTTATTGCGAGTACCGGGCATTTAACTTTCATGAGGGTGGGTCTTGGGTCGTATGTCAGGAAGTTTCGCATCCAGGGTGACAGTAGAGACTGGATCTGGGCATCAAGGTCGGCTTCGGAATAGCCGGCGCTCTGTTTTTCTTCTTCGCTCATATTTGCCATTTCATCCATCATAAGCTTCCGAAGTTTTTCTGCAGCAATTTCATCATTCTGTTCCTCTTTTATCGCAGAGTATATGCTTTTCGTAAGGGCATTATTCCGGGCTATTGTCTCATTGTCCACCCCTTCTGCCCTGGAAATCAGTTCACTTTGAAGGTAGAGGATTTCCTCGCCTGTAATTCCGGGCCCTGCCATCAGTACGATGAATGCAACGTCCCGGGACTCCACTGCTACAATTGGAGCAATTAAACCTCCTTCACTGTGCCCTATCAATCCTATCTGCGCCGGGTCTATCTCTTCGCGGCTTTTTAAATAATCAATACCTGCAAGCACATCTCCTGCGAAATCTTCAGAAGTAGCCTGTGAGAAGTCTCCGGTTGAACCTCCTGTTCCACGGTCATCGACCCGCAGGACAGCGATTCCCCTTCGAGTCAGGTAGTCCGACAGTACAAGGAACGGACGGTGTCCCAGGAGTTCTTCGTCACGGTTTTGCTGGCCGGAACCACTTATAAGGATCACTGCCGGGAAAGGACCTTCAGACCTCGGGAGGGTTAATGTGCCTGCAAGCTTCACTCCTGCTCCTTCATTTTCATAAACCACTTCTTCTTCGTCATAAGGATAGGGTCTTACAGGGTCCTGCTCTCTTCGCGTGTCAGGGGTTTCGTCTATGCGAGAAAGCACAAGCGGGAGAGATATACCTGACTGTTTCCATTCCCCTTCTATTGTCTTTCCGTCCTCTTTGAGTGTACCCTCAAAACTGCCCCTTATGGATTTTACATCAAGGCGGAGTTTACTGTCCTTATAGGTGACAGTTTCTACAGGTATTCCTTTTACTCCCTGGTCAAGACTGTCCATTGTAGCATTAACGGAACCATCAGGGCTGGAAGAAATATTGAATAACAGCCTTACTTCCATTCCGCCCTGAACTTCAAGGGTCCCAAGCCAGAGCCCTTCCACTTCTTTGAGGTCCTGGTTATTATCAGTATTCACTTCAGACTCAGCCGGCTTGGAGACACATCCGGAACAAGCTGCGATAATAAGCAGCAAGAATAGACAGATTACTATTTTAGAATTCATAAAAAGCCTTGCTTCGACAAGATATTTAAATGTATCAGGCTTTTTACTGCCGTATGTTCCAGGTAAAAAAAGGTCCTCATCTGGCAGTCCTTCTCGGTTGTATTCTCTACGGGATGACAGGCTTATTTCTTGCCGGCATTAATAACCTGCCCATAACTTCAATAATATTTTATCGCCTGTTCTTCGGGCTTGCCTTTATCTTTACTTTTCTTCTGGCAACCGGGAGGCTTGGAGAACTTAAACCTGGAAAAAGAAAATTTCGCCTTCTCCTGCAGGGTGTTATTGTCACCGTAAACATGTTCTTTTATTTCCTCTGCGTGAGAGAAACGTGTTTCTCCGTGGCGATCCTGCTTGAATATACTGCCCCGATTTACGTGATGCTGGCTTCACCTTTCGTTTTGAAAGAAAAGGTAGGAAAAGAGAGTATTGCAGCTCTTTTTCTTGCAATTGCGGGTGTTTACCTGGTAATCCGGCCTGAAGGCGGATTTGGAGCCTCTGATTTTTCCGGCAGCCAGTTAACTGGAATTGCATCCGGGCTTTTTGCGGGGCTGCTCCTTGCAGTTATCATTATGAATGTAAGGGTCCTGAAAAGGGATCATTCGGAATTTGCGATTGTTTTCTGGGGTACGGCTGTTAGCTGTATACTTATGCTGCCTTTTGCGTCTGAAACATCCTTTTCTGTACTTGCCCCGAACCTGTCGACTCTGGCTGCTTTCGGGATCGTTTCCGTGGGCATAGGAGGGGTATTAACGACCATCGGGTATGCAAACCTTGAATCTCAAACAGGGAGCCTTCTTGCTTTAATTGAGCCTGTTGCAGGTGTCTTTTTTGATCTGGTCTTCCTTGGAGTTGCTCTCTCAACAGGTACACTTGCAGGTTGTGTTCTTGTGCTTGTCGCGGCTATACTTGTGAGTTTCAATGGCTCTCCAAAACCGGCAATGAATTTTACAAATTTCACGGACCCTGCCGAAGTCACCGAAAAATATTGATTTTTACCGTGAAAAATTACAAGACTTCAAATAAAATTACTGTTATTCCACACTCTCCACACTCTCAGTCTCACATGAAAGAACCAGTAAAAATCCTGACCTGTAAACCATATTAGCCATACCTTTCCTGTCATGCTTAAGAAGTAAAACAGCCTGTCTCAAAACAAAAAGAGCCAGAATGCCAGCAAATAAGATGCAAAAATTCTTCGAGTCTCAAAAAATCCGGTCTGATCATTCTTGAAAATACCAATCTCAATTTTATTTACCAATCTCAAATCTATTTACCAATCCCAATTCAATTTCAACCATTTTAAGCCCTCTTTCACGAGGTTATTTCTCAATCCTGGCAGAGCCGCAGAAAGTTGCCGGAAGAGTTCCATATTTATTTGTGGTTCAAAAAACGCTTCTTTTTCAGGGATGTAGTTTCTTCCGCCCGAAAATAGTAATGGAAAAGTCTAAAAGTATGTTCTTCAAAGTAAATTTGACCTCTTATGAAAATCCATGCCCTGCAGCATTCCGCTCTTAACACACTCGGTAGCATAGAAGAATATATCAGAACCAGAAATCATTCTCTTGAGTCAACCCGTTTTTACAAAACAACGAATCCTCCAGCCCCTGGTTCTTTTGATCTCCTCATTATTATGGGCGGTCCCATGGGAATTTACGACTATGAAGAAAACCCCTGGTTAAGAGATGAAAAAGCCTTTATCAAACAGGCAATTGGTGCAGGAAAACCGGTCCTTGGGATCTGCCTTGGAGCTCAACTGCTTGCCGATGTGCTTGGGGCTCGTGTATACGAAAACCGGCACAGGGAAATGGGCTGGTTCCCTGTAAGGGCGATAGCAGCAGAAAGTAAACCAGAAATTCTCAAAGGGCTGCCTGAAGAAATTAGGGTTTTTCACTGGCACTCCCGGACCTTTGATACTCCAGCCGGAGCTGTACATCTCTTCCGGAGCGAGGGGTGCAAAAATCAGGGATTTATTTACGGAGGCAGGGTTGTAGCTCTCCAGTTTCATCCTGAAGCTACGGATGAGAGGATCAGAAGCATGATAGGACGGTTCGGGCTTGAAATTGGGGACGGGCTTTATATCCAGAAAAAAGAGGAAATGCTCGGACAGGAGAGATATCTGGCTGAAACGAAAGAGTTCATGTTCAAGCTGCTCGACATGTTTGAAAAAATGGTTCATTCCAGCATGCCTGAAGATATTTAAACATCCTTAAAAGAGGTCTTTAAAAGGATCTTTCACCCCTGAGATAAGGGTTGCAATATCTTTCAGTGCCAGGCTTTTCTTAAATCCTGTAGGGAGAGCGATATATTTCGGGCTCCAGACCGGGTTGAACTTTTCCTTAAAGTCCCGCAGGCCCTTGTAGTTATAAATGTAGTCGCCGTTGGCAAAGATCAGAGACCCCACTTTATGCCAGAGTGGAGCAAACTGCCTCTTTTCAAGACCTGAAAGAGGAGCCATCCCGAGGGAGAATCGTCCGTACCCGTTTTCTTTTCCCCAGAGCATCAGTTTGATAAAAAGATATTCCATAGTCCTGTCAGGGGCAGTTGAGCCGTAGCGCATAAGGTCGACACTGAGTTCTTCTTTATTTCCTCCTGCCCATACGTTTGCAAAGGCAACTATTTCTTCATCATTTCTTACAAGTGCGAGAGGAAAATTGCTCAGGTACTTCTCACCAAAAAAGCCCACTGAGAACCTCATCTCTTTTCCGGTTTTTATTTCCAGCCAGGCATCCGAAACTTTTTTGAGCTCGGGGATCAGGGCGGGTACTTCTTCTGAGGGTATGATTTCAAACCTGTAACCCTTTTTTTCTACATTTCTCACTGTATAGCGGAAATCTTTGCCTGCACTGCCTTCCAGGGTAAATGATTCGAGAGGAACTTTAGCTTCCTCACCGATTTTGACGAGCGTCAGGCCGAGATCGAGATAAACCGGAATATATTTTTCGCTAACTTCATAAAAAACAGCCCTTCCCTGGTGCAGTTTGCTCATTTCATAGAAGTCCCAGATAAGTTCTTTTATCTGGTCCCTCTCTCCTACAGGATCTCCCATTGCAATCCAGCTTTTTCCCGAGATTCCGTACATTAAGAAAGCTTTTTTTCTGTCGTCAAAAAGCAGGTATTTGTCTCCTGTAAATGCCAGGTTCCCCCAGGTTTCCTGACTGCATCTTTCAATTTCTTTTGCAAGCTCAAGCTCTTCATTTCCGGGGAGATGGATGTCTTTTGAAAAGGGGCTGAGCATCTTTGTGGTCCCGAGGACGAGCAGGATAAAGAAAACTCCTACCAGTGCCCTTAAAAAGCTTGAAGCCTGGGAATTAACCCCAAATTGCCACCAGAGTTCGTTCGAATATTCCACATTCCTGTATGAAAAAAACCCGAGCCAGACAAAGCTCACTAGCACCAGAATTATTGCAATTATGTTTTCCCTGCTGAAGGACTGGTGCAGGAGCGAGGATTTCCTGTAAAAGTGTTTCCTTGAGGGAAGAAGAAGAATAAACATCGTAAGAAGCACTGCAGCTTCGTGAACATCAAAGTCCTTAAGAAGGGCAAAGATTCCTCCGAGGAAAAGAACTATGAGAGAGAGCACATAAGCTCCATCGATCCTTTTCCAGAGCCCGTTTGCCAGAAGCAGGAGCAGTACACCTATTATGCTCCCAAACATCCTTGAAGCCTCTATGAGTGGCAAAGGCACGAAGTACACGATTTTGTCCAGTGATCTGGGGTCTGAAGGCAGTGCTCCGGAAAAAAGGAGAGAAATTCCTCCCAAAAAAATCAGAATAGAAAAGACCTGAGGAGTTATTTCCAGCAGGCTGGAATATGTTACCTTTCCAGCTTTCTTAAGGAACTCTTTTTTCGATTCAAATTCGTGAAATATGAGGGTCAAAAAACCCAGGAGGAACGGGACAAAATAATATATGAGCCTGAAGACTACTAGAGCTCCTATAATGTCCACTGTCCCAAAATAAGGATCCAGCAGAAACAGCATGATTGTTTCGAAAACAACAAGCCCGCCAGGGACGGTGCTTATCAGTCCTATCAGCTGTGCCAGTGCAAAGAAAACAAGCACATGCAGCAGAGTGATCTGCGGATTTGCGGGCAGAAGCAAATAAATAATGCTCCCGGGAAGCAGGTAGTCCCCGGAGGACAACCCGAGCTGCATTAAGGCAATTTTCGGCTCAGGGATCCTTATTTTATACCCCTTTAGCTCCAGTTCGTGCTTTTTGAATGAGAGATAAAAATAAGCAGCAAGAAGCAGCAATAACAGGATTCCGGCAAGATTTAAGGGGACCGGGAACTCAGGCGCATATTCCGACAATTTCAAAGGATAAAATGTGAAAAGCAAGCCTGTAATAAAGAAAAACCCGATCCAGAAGGTGGAGATGCAAAAAATTATGATTTCCCATATCTGAGCAAGGCTTAAACCATACCCAGAATATAACCTGTAGCGAAGTGAGCCTCCTGTCAGGAAATTAAAACCGGCGGTGTAGCTGATGGACGTGCTGATAAATGAAGTCCTTGCTACCTGCTTATAAGGCAGGGTACGGTTGATATGGCGAGATGCAAGATAGTCGTAACCGGTTAATGCAGCATAACTTAAAAAAGTCAGTAGGATAGCAATACCTATCTGGCTTAAAGGGACACTGGCAATACTTTTCAGGATATAGCTCAGGCCCAGCTGTTCCATCTGCTTATCCAGGGTCCATAAAGCCAGGGCAAATATGATAGCTGGTAAAAGATAACTGACAAGCCTCTTTACTTTAAGGGCTTTTTCCTGTGTACTACCGTTTTCTTTCATCAGGATCGAGTATCCTTTTGCGTTATAAGCTCAGATTAGTGTAGAGTTAATAAAGTAGTTGAGTTACGAATCAAGGTTCAGAAACAAAAATTCACGGTGTTGATTTTACTCTTTTAAAGTAAATATATTTTTTGTCAGTTTTAAAAGAATTCGTGTGATGTTATTTAAATAATAAAAAAGAAATTTGCCTGAAATAAAAACGTCGGTCATATATCAGGCATCCAATATTTGAAAGTCTGCTCCAATCCGATTCATATTTTTTTAGCTTAAAATTTCCATTTTTAGCTTAAAATTTCCATTTTTAGCTTAAAATTTCCATTTTTAGCTTAAAGTTTTCATTTTTTAATTTAAAGCTTTCATTTTTTGCTGACTGTAATATATTTGCGTTTTGTTTCCGTGTCCGTTCCATTGATGTTGTTCACGATTAAGCTGACAGTGTATTTCCCGGCTGTACTGTATGTGTGGGCCACTGCAGGAGCTGTCGAATATGTGCCGTCCCCAAAGTCCCAGATCCTTTCAGTTGCGTTTTCCGATATGTCGGTAAACTTTACAGAAAGGGGGGCAAGACCCTGAGTAACATCACTGTAGAACCTGGCTACAGGAGGAAATGGCTTTTCTAAAACATTTATCGTACCCATTTTTGAATTCGTGCCGTTTTCACTGATTGCCGTAAGGTTAACGGTATAGCTTCCTGGAGCTGAAAACAGGTGAATCGGATTTGCTTCTACGGAATCTATATTTCCGTCGTTTTCAAAGTCCCATGTCCTGTCTGTTGAGTGTCCAGATAGGTCTCTGAATTGTACAGAAAGGGGAGCATAACCCTCCGTAATATTGCTGCTGAAGTTTGCAATGGGGAGCAGAACAGAGTTAGTAAAAGCCTTGATGCATACGTTTGAATTTGCATAGGATGTATTGACATCTGTCCAGGTTGACCCGCTACTACTTATGAAGCTCTCTCCCGTATTCGCTCTTGCTTTACTGCTCCAGTTATCTTTAGGCTTTTCAAGGGGAATCAGATACCTGTAGGAGGGATTTGTGAGTTTTATAACGACTGAGAATTTCTGGCCTGCTATAAGTCGAACTTCGGAATCAAGGGGTATTGTGTGGTAGCCTGCGGTTAAGCATGTCCCATTCTTGGAAAGAACAGGACCTGCCGGATTTATTGGGCCCGAGACCGGATCTGTGTAAATATAAATTTCATAGTTGCAGTTTGAATCCGTGGTATAGAAACTTACGGCTTTAAGTACCTCATCGGATTTTGCGGTAAAAACATTTGAGACCCATGCTAAGGGTTTACTGTATCCCATGCTGGAGACCCACCCAAAGGGGTCATACTGGTAGATGTATTCATAATTCTCCGGATTCTCAGCAGTAAAGACAGAACTTCCATTACCCGCCTTTGAATCATAATAAGATACATAAAAATACCCTTTGTCGCCCCATTCCGGTCCCCAGCTATTTTTCATAATAAATGCACCATTTCCCGGAGGAACTTTTGAAAAATTATTTCTGTCGTAGGAGTCATCCCATCCCACGATGGCCACTGCATGGTTAGGTTCTGAAGTCCCATTAAAGTAATAACTGTAGTATTCGGGAGAGTAAAAAGTATTATTATAATGCATTGTGGTATATACTGCTCCGTAATTCTGCACCGCCCATTTTATTGCTTCATTATCGAGGGGGTCTGCTCTGTCCGGAATAAAAATAACATCCTGGACATGTTTTTTTATAGGCAGGTCTGCCGGAGAAACGCCTGAAAAAGTTGAATAAGGATCATCGCTCTCCTTTACAGGTCCGCTCCAGCGGGCAAGGTAGGCTGCTGCTTGAATCCTGTTTCCTCCATCATTGGGGTCGCGGTCAAATCCTTCCTGATACGCAGAAGAGAGAAGGTTTTTCATGTTATTTTCCGAAAAATCCCAGTCCTCTCCAGGCTTTAAGTATGATTCCAGAGATGAGTAACTTGCAAAAGCCCAGCATGTCCCCGCAGTACCCTGGTCTTTCACACTGGTCAGTCTGTTAAGAGCCCTCAGATCATAATAAGCCGGAGCAGACGCCGCTTTCGGGACAGAAATATCGCTGATGTAAGAAAGCTCAATGGGTGAAGGTACAAGACCGATTTGATGTCCATCCAGGAAAGGGTCAGGTTCGGGGGAAATATCGCTTTCCTGGTATTCTTCAAATTCAGGGTTTTTCGGCGCGAGTTCAGGGATTGAAGAATCAGCCCCAAACGCTGTCAATGAACCAAGAATCAGAAGTAAAAATATCAATCCGCTGAAGATTGTAACTCTTTTTTTCTTGCTATTGTTATATTTTGTATTGATTTCTTGAATTCTGTTTCTTCCTTTCATGTGCATCTCCTTTCTAACTTTATAAAATGTTTTGAATATATATTAAAGAAATTACAAAAGTTTGCTCTTGAAGCATGTATATTCATCGAGCTGGTCCCAAAACTCAGTATAAGTCTCGGAATTTCAAATTCCTGATAACAGATTGATTGTATGCTGCTGGCAAAAAATTGTGAAGCTCCTGCCTATTGAGAATCAGATTGATTTTGAGATGAGCTCATCCATAGTTACAATTTGAAAAATATTGGGCCATTTACGCCTAACATTTGAAGAAAAAGTCAAGTTTTGATGCTGAAAAAGCATACATATTAAAAAAATCAGTAACCTATATATTGTTTTTGCTCTTATATTATTTTTTAATAGTTTTATTTATATTTTAATATATAAAGTTTTCATAATTTTTTAAAAAAGAATCTATAATCATAAATCTATAATCGTAATATACTGTTCCAACAATAAGATTATTTTTATAAATGTATGGTAGATTACATCAATATCACAAAAGACGTGATTGCTAAAAAATAATACATGCGTCATCGGTTAAGCGTTAGAAAATCACTCCCGTATGTGTTTTTATATTAATACCCTAAATATTAGTTTATCTATGTCTCCAGTAGTTCTGATTAGACTTACTTCCGAATGACAAAAACATATTGATTTTACTTTTTACCCACTCATTTTCAAAATATTTTATATTGCTGATTAGAGTTTAAAATTCTTAAGCGATAATTCCCACTAACATTTCTCAAAAAATAATTTTTTATCGAGTATTTTTATAGCATAAGCTATTAATTTAACAATTTTTTATTCAATGCAAGTTATATTGTAGTTAATCGAGTGCGTAGCGCTCGATTTCTTTCTTCATTAAACCATCTCAAATATTCCAGTAACACCTTAACCGAAATAAAATTCAGAGACTTTAGCCCATATCTAACAGCTTTGTTTATGTCTTCATTTATTAATGATTTTAGCTCATAAGCTGTAATTTCGACAACTGACTTTAACATATTTAGAACATTGTACATGATGCATTGAATAACAAAGAATAATACTCTTGCTACTGGAGATTTTGTACATGTTCGTATCTTGAAGTCGTTTTTCACTCTATAGCCAGTTTCTATGTTCCATCTTTTTCTGTATTCTTCAGGAATTGTCTTTTCAAATTTTTCAGTTGATTCTGCCTCTTTGTTTGTAGCAAACAGGATGTACCTTTCCTTTTTATCATCATATATTGCCACAATATTGAAGGAAGACCCTCCTCGCTTAAATTGATATTCAAAAATAGTTGAAGTATTTCCCCACGCTTTTTGATGATTTTTAAGTTCTCTGTTGATAACCTGATTTGATTTAGCTGCTATAACAAAATTGACTTTAAGTTCGTCTAATTATGAAATCACAGCTCTGTTACAAAATTCTTTGTCAAGGTATGCTGTCCCTGTTTTTACACCTATTGTCTTAAGTCTTTCGAATAAGATTCAATGAATAGAGAATAATTCTTGTTCAAACTATTAATGTCGATTACGTCAAGTGTCAAGTGAGAAGTTCCAATTATATCCAGGGTACAGAACGATTTACCCCACGAACTGCCATTCTTTGGTTTTATTCCCCTAATTCCGGGAGTATTTTTGTCTCCATAAAATGGAACGTCATGAAAATCAATAGCTATGTCATGAACAGTGTTTTCAAGTTTCATCATCTTGAAAATCTTAAAATTCATTTTTCTGAAAGCGGAAAGAGCATCTTCAATATTATTGTCTCTAATGTAATTGAAAATAGTATCTGCTGAGGGGATTCTTAAGTCCGGATTTTTGGTTTTGAGGTCATTACTTGCAGATTCAAGAGAGTTGGTAGAAGATGTTGAGGCATGTAACAACACGTTTAGAATGTCCTGACATTCATAATTTGCAGATTCTGGCAAAGTTATTATATCATGTTTGCGAAACAATTCAGAGGATACCGCCAGCAAGCTGGCTGTATCTATGGCCATGGAGTCGTTTTTGGTTTGCATCACAAACGAATTCCATGGTTCATTAGATCTTTTTTTCGGTAGATAACAAATATTTGATGGCTGTCAAATTCAGCATTCGGAACTTGGGTTATTCGGAACTACTGGGTTTATACCTATATATAATAGTTAAAATTTTTTAATACAGATGAAATACAAAATGGTAGAAGTATATCCTTAATTAATTTACAGTCGCACCCTTCGCGGGTGTGTGGATTGAAATCTTGATACAGTAGTTGCAACTGCTAAAAATGAAAAGTCGCACCCTTCGCGGGTGTGTGGATTGAATAGTGTTGGGGAACGGGTAAAAAACGCTGAAAATTTGCTGTTGGAGGCAACATAACACGAGCAAAAAATAATCAGCTCCGGAATAAAACTGGCACGAGTAAAATAAAAACCGAAAATTCAGGCTTATTTTTTCTCAGCCCCGAACTTTGAAATCTCCAGGAACCAGTAGCCTCCCCTCAGGACCATTTCACTCTCCGACACATTTATTTTGTTTTTGAACAGCGGACAGTTAGTGACAAAGGTATGGAACTCCCCGTTTTCACCACATGGATCGATTGAAGGATTGTGCTTTTTCAGGTCGCATATGAAATTTTCATCGATCTTTCTGCCAAGCCACTCTTTTCCCAGCAAATCGGCTTTGACGCTGAGCAGGATCACCTCAAACCCCAAACCTGTGAGGTCATTTATGATCTGTCCGGAACTCCTCTGCCAGAGCGGCATTATTAACTCGAGCCCCAGTTCCCTGCATATCCTATCTACAAGGTTTTTGTGCGTCTCTATATGCCCAAAAACCGCCCCGTCTATTATCTCCCCGCTGTCCCTTAACTCACGGACCGCTTTTTTGAATTCCTGTTCATATGAAATAAAGTCCTTATGGATAAGGGGAATCCCGAGAGCTTCAGCCTGTGCATAAAGAAGAGCAGGATTGATGTCATGGGAGCCGCGCCTCTGGATTTCTCTGAAATTCAGGAGGTGGGTCACCTCAAAACCTTCCAAGATTGCCCCATAACACGCGAGGCAACCGTCCTTACCTCCGGTCCAGGAAACAACCACCCTTCCTTTATCGACCTTTTTTTCATCGATTTTTTCTTTATCGATTTTTTCTTTATCGACATCTTCTTCATCAAGATTTCCCTTATCAATATTTCCTTTATCCACCTTTCCTTTATCGATCTTGCAGTTATCACTTTTATCGTCATCTTTTTTGATTCCATCACTCCTGATTAAAACGGGCTCTGTGTTCATCTCCTGTACACATGCACAATTTGAAAAAAAAGAGTAACTGCTCAGAGTATAGTTAACGGCGCTCCTATGAGCGCCGCACGAATACCCTCTAAAACAGGTAAACCGTTCTTTTTTCCTGTAGAAATGTACGCCCTAATTCTGCAGAAAGCTTGCGCTCCCATTGCTTTTCTGAAAGTTCCCGATATTTTCTGCTGTAGTTTCATCATCCTGATATCTCTTTCTGCCTGATTATTATCAAATGGAACTTTCAAATCTGTCAGGAATCTCAGAATCTTTTCTTTGTGTTCTATAAACCTATCCAGCAGATTCCTTGATTTTGTTTTTGGATTTTTACCGCGTTTTCCCTGTTTTTCAGGATTTAGAGAATGCGGATTTTCTTCAAGCGCTCTAATGATAATTGCATCAAACCTTTCTTCCAATGCTTTAATTTGCTCAAAATCAGGTTCTCTTAATTGCTCTTTACACTCATCAGTGTATTTCTTCATCTCAGTGAGCAGTTCATTCATCTCTTTAGCCCATGTCTGTTTATAGTTCTCTTCAATTCCTGTAAGTTCTCTCTGTAAATGAGCGTTACACAGAGCATGATCACAATCATAAACGTTGTAAGGTTTCCATCCATCATGAACTGCTACTCCCTTAAACTTCGGAAGAATTCCCATAGCATCTATTGCTTCTGCTCCTCTTTTTGTATGAGCAAAATAACATGTGTATTTTTCATTAGAAGCTACATGAAGCCAGTGTCTTTTTCCTTCAATCTTCATACCAGTTTCATCAAAATTGATTACAGGCGAGGCTAATAACTTCTCTCTAATAACGTTTTCAAATTCCTCTAAATTCTGGAAACATTCTCTTTCTGCTCTAATTATCGTAGCAGGACAGATTTTTATTCCCATAATGTCTTCAAATAACTCAGAAATTCTATCATAAGGAACAAACTGGTAATTTTTACAGTAAATAGCTGAAGCTAAAATATTAGGGCCATACTGAACCGGATATTTCACTGATTCGGGAAAAACGGCTTTATTCAACTTTCCACAACAAGGACAGGTTTTAATCTGACTTTTATGTTCTGTAACAATTAGATTTACGGGAGGAATGTCAAAGACCTGTCTTCTCTCATAAGCTTCAACTTCAACATTCTCAAGGGTAGATCCGCATTCTTTGCAGCAGGTCAAAGAATGTTCTATTACCTACTCAGGATGATCAACCATATCAAGAGTCGTGCCTGGATGACCTTCCTGACCTCCAGGTTTCTTCCCGCTTGGTTTACGCAGACTCTTGGGATTAGGTTTCTCTTTGACAAAATAATCAGTAGAAGGAGGTCGACTGCTGTTACGACTGTTTTGATTTAAACGAGATTCTAAGGCTACAAGTCTTTCAGTGAGTTCTTTAACTTGAGATTCTAAACTCTCAATGTAAGCTACAATAATTTCAGGATTTGAAGCACAGTAAGAAAGAATCTCATCACGTTTCATAAAGCTAAAAAGGAATCATTTTATATCCAATTTTTCCTCGGAACGAGGAAAAATGTGTAGCCTCGTTAAGGCTACCTGAATAGTTACAAAAAAGATTTTGTTTTTTACCGGCTCTCTGCCAGAATGTCCCTCAAAAAAGCCATATAATATTAAGAGATACTGTTTACTCTGAAACTTTTCTAACAATCCCCTAACAAAAGCATTAAATCTAAAGTAGATTATTTTTGGGGTTAAGTTAGCCAGCAACAGATGAGATGAAATCCCTATGCCAGTAATCACCTTGCATTATGAAGACCTCGAGAAACTCACGGGAACAGACAAGGAAACCATCATAAAAAGAGTGCCCATGATAGGTGCCGATATTGAAAGGGTTGAAGACGAATACGTTGACATCGAGTTCTTCCCTGACAGGCCTGACCTCTACAGTGTGGAAGGGGCAGCCAGGGCAATGCGGGGTTTTCTGGACCTTGAGACCGGGCTTCCCGAATACGAGATAAAGCCCTATAAGGTGTCCATATCCGTAAGTGAGGATATCCTGAAAATCAGGCCTTTCCTTGGGTGCGCGGTCGTAAGGGGAGTAAAGTTCACTTCCTCTTCCATAAAGTCCCTTATGGACCTTCAGGAAGACCTTCACTGGGGCCTCGGTAGAAACAGGAAAAAAGTTTCTATAGGAGTCCACGACCTCAAAAATGTGAAGCCGCCTTTCAGGTATATGGCAGTGAACCCGGGATTCGAGTTCGTGCCTCTTGACTACACGGAAAAGATGAGCATGACAGAAATCCTTGAAAAACATCCCAAAGGCACAAGGTTTGCCCATCTCGTTAGCGGTTTTGAAAAATACCCGATCATCCTGGACGCAGACGACAATGTGTTGTCCTTCCCTCCAATTATCAACGGCACGCTCACATCTGTGACCGAAGAGACAACAGACCTTTTCATTGACGTTACAGGGCTTGGGGAAGCTGTGTATACGGCTTTAAACATCGTTGTCACAGCCCTTGCCGAAAGAGGCGGAGAAATTGAGTTTGTAAGGGTAATCCGCCCCGGAGGCGAAGAGCTTGTCCTTCCTGACCTTGAGCCAGAAGAAAGGCTGCTTACAACAGGCGAGGTAAAGTCCCTGATAGGCATGGAACTCCCGGTTGAAGAGATAGTAAAACAGCTTGAAAGGATGCGCTTTGGGGCATGCGCCCTGAATAAGGAAACTGTTGAGGTAAAGGTTCCGGCTTACAGGGCAGATATCCTGCACAATTATGACCTTGTGGAGGACATCGCCAAAGGCTATGGTTACGAGAATATCAAGGTAAAGATCCCTGAGACCTATACCGCGGGCAAGTCCCACTCGATTTCCCTTATGCGGGCACCGGTAAACGAAATAATGGTCGGGCTCGGTTATTATGAGGTTATGCCCTTCACGCTTACCAGCGAAAAGGTCAACTTTGAAAATATGTGCAGGGAAAAGACTGATGATGTTACCTACGTGCTTCACCCGATAAGCGAAGACCAGACCATGCTCAGGACAACCGTGCTCCCCAACCTCCTCGAAATCCTTGCCTTAAACCAGCACAGGGAACTTCCACAGAAGATATTTGAGTTCGGAGAGGTGGTAAGCAATGAAAAAACAGGTCAGCACGTTGCTGCGGTCTCCATCCACCCACAGGCAAACTTCACCGAAGTATATGAGGTAGTTGACGCCTTTATGAGGGAGATGATGCTCTCTTATGAAGTAAAAGAGTCAAAAGACCCCGCATTCCTTGAAGGCAGGCGGGCAGATGTTTACGTCAACGGTAAAAAGCTTGGAGTTTTCGGAGAATTACAGCCTGAGGTAATAAGCAAGTTTTCACTCGGGTATGCCGTTGTAGGATTCGAACTTGACCTGAATGACCTCATAGGTAAAAATATTTAATTCTGGTTAAGAAGAGGTTTTTTCCTCTCCTTTACTTAATTTTTCCTTTCCTTCAATTCTCTTCCAATATTTTTTCCATTTCCTCTGCAATTCTCCTGATTTCGGATATTTCTTCGGTTTCAGCCAGCCTGCTGGTAAGCTCAAGCAATTTCTCCCTGGTCAAGTTAAGGTCTTCAAGAGCTAAGAAAAGCTCCTGTGTAATGGTTTCCAGGCTTTTTACTTCAACAAGTTCGGAAAGTTTTTGAAAGTCTGTATTTATAAGGGAAAGGGCTTCAGGAGAATTAAGGTCAACATCATATTCTTCTTCAAATTCTCCTTTGGAGATTGTTTTAAGCCACCTTACTTTTCTGGTATGGCTGATAAAATCGCTGAGCTGGCGGTATTCGTAATCTCCGGTGACCTTTCCGATAAGCACTTCGTTTCTGGTCTTTAGCGGGACTGCAACGAGGTCACCTTTTTTGATATTTGTAATGAAAAAGAAGATTTCCCCTGCCCATTTATCAGAAAGCTTACCCTTCATGCCGGGATATTTCTCAATTATGACCTTTTCTACCTGTTCTTTCTCTTTAATGCCGGATAAATCCGGAAATTCCGCCCCCCCGATGGTAATCACGCTGTTCTCAAGGATTATCTCTTCGTCTTCCAGAGTGCCTGCGGCTTTGAGCAACCAGAACTTCATAACCTGTCTCCGATTTTATAATGTATCCCACTGATCGTAGTATTATTCGTATATATTGCAGCTATTTGTATACATTGCAGCTACTCGTATATATTGCAGCTAATTAACGGTTTCCAGCAGCTATTATCTCCGCAGGAAAAATTCTTTAAGTTTATGCTCTCAGTACAGGTATGGGCAAAAAGGTCTTTGTCGGGGTCGACGGCTGCAGAGCAGGCTGGTTTGCGGTGTTCCTTGAAGAAGAAAAAGATGAAAGAGAAAAAGAATATGACTGCAAATGGGAAGTTGCCCTGTTCCCTGAATTTTCGTTACTGATGGATTTTCTGGAAAATAATTATACTCAGGCAGAGCCTTTAGTCCTTATCGACATTCCTGTTGGCCTGAAAAACGGGGGTGCCGGAGAACGACTTGCCGATACTGAAGCCAGAAAAATCATGAAATCTCGAAAGTCAAGTATTTTCCCTGTGCCATGCAGGGAAGCGGTTTATGCGGAAAGTTATGAGAAAGCCTGCGAGGTAAATGAGAAGCTCACTGGAAAACGGATCTCAAAGCAGGCATGGAATATAGTCCCTAAAATCCGGGATGTGGACAGTTTTCTGGTAAAAAATGAAAATTACAGGGAAAAGGTCAGGGAAGTGGGACCTGAAATCTGTTTCCAGGCTTTTGAAGGCTCCCCCATGAAATTCTCAAAAAAGAAAGCCGAAGGTTTTCTTGAGAGAAAAAAAGCCCTGGGCAGGGTCTGCAAATCTTCAGGTGAAATAGCTGCATGCAAAATAATAGAATATTCCCTTTCAAAATACAGAAGAAAGGATCTTGCAAAAGATGATGTTCTGGATGCGCTTGTAGCTGCTCTTACTGCACTGATGGGGAACAAATACGGGTTTGTGTATGTGCCCGACAAACCTGAAATCGACAGCATGGGACTGAAAATGCAGATGTTATACTTCAGCTCCAATACTGATTAGAAATCTGTTAACTGCTCTAAATAATCTGAAAAAAATCTGTTAACAGCTCAAAATTATCCTGATAAAAATCATGGGCTCTGAATGAAGATTACCTGCCTGAGCCTGCCCATGCCGCATTTAGTCCACATTTACGGAATGCCTGTTGCAGACAGGCTGACGCTTCGCAAGAAGCTGGAAGAATGTTTTTCCTTCTACCGGTTCGACCACTTCCATGCAGTGCCAGAAAAGATCCCTTCCCCAGTCCAGAGCTTTTTTCTCAGTGGATATAAGTATCTGATCCCTCAATTTTCCTCCGTTTTCGAAGAGTTTGAGTGAAAGGAACCTGTCAGTTACAACAATTGAAGGGATTGGCGCGGGCTTCTGGCAGACAAATATTTTTGAATTTTCACTTATGGAAAGCCTTTCAGCTTCTTCCGGAAAACTGGAGAACAGGCGCAATATTACGTTTTCTGCCATACAGAGTGTTATTTTAGTCCCTTTTTCCGCAAGGTCTGCGTACAGGGAAGGGGCTTCAGGATGAAAATAAGATACAAAAGTAAGTATCTCATTAGAACTAGCTATATTTTCTATGAAAGCTTTTGGCGTTTCAAGCATATGTTCCACATCGGGCTCAAGAAGTTCGCAATGCCCGAGCTCATCAATCCTGTCCAGAAGAAAATCTGGAACCGAGGTTAAGTCATGCGTTTTCCAGTAATCTTCATTGACTTCAAAAACCTCAATCGTATTCAGGAAAGGAGCCAGATTTTCGACTATTACTTTTCCGATTTCAGACAGGCTGTAGACCTTTTTTTCCTCGACAAGCAGGTGAGCATCCTTCATTTTTTTTATATGGGGCTGGATCGTGCCGGCATCTACATTGAGCAATTCTTTGATTGCATCAATATCTCTTGGCCCTTCCCTGAGAAGAAACAAAAGCTCTTTTCTCCTGTCAGAAAAGAAGATAAGATTGATAAGTGACTGTTTCACGCGCTCACCTTCAGTTGCCCTCTAATTTCTACAACAATGCCCTAAAAACTTTTTGATTTTTGAGCGCGGTTATTTCTCTCAGTTAGTTTTCAAGTTCTTAGACATCCAGAATTAAAAATTGAGCGAGAAAAGAGAGAAAAAAGGAAAGGAGAGAAAGAGAAGGGAAGGAAAAGAAGAGAAGAGAATAAATGAAAAGAGAAAAGGAAAGAAGAGAATAAATGAAAAGAAAACGAAAGAAACGAAAGAAACAAAAGAAAACGAAAGAAAATAAACGAAAAGAAGAGGGAAAAAAGTAAACGGAATACCAAACAGGAAAGAACAAAAAATATATAACAGAAACAGAAAGCTTTAGAATATTATCTGCAGAATATTTATTCATATGGAGATGTGAGACCGCTGGATTCAAACATATATTTTTACGGAGAATGTATTAGCTTTGAAGATTCCAATTCCATTGTTAACAATTTTAAAGAAGGTTTAACTGAAAACTCGGCTAGATTTTTTACTGAAGATTCAATTGAGGGTCTGAAAGGGCATTTAACTGAAGAAGTAACTGAAGAAGTAACTGAAGAAGTAACTGAAGAAGTAACTGAAGATTTAAGTAGAAATCCAGCCAGAAATTCATCTAGCGCATTGGAGGACACAGTTAAAAACTTGTCTCAGAACTTAATCGAAAGTCCGGTTCATGTAAAAAATAATGTCACTGCAGGAAGCCAGATCAGAAATGCAATGGGGATGGAGTTTGTCCTGGTGCCTGCAGGAGAATTTTTAATGGGATCTCCATTAAACGAGAAACGCAGAAAGCTCTGGGAAAGCCCTGTGCATGAAGTAACCATTAAAAAGCCTTTTTATCTTGGTAAATATCCGGTTACCCAGGAACAATGGTGTAGAGTAATGGGAAATAACCCCTCATATTTCAGGGATGAGAAACATCCGGTTGAAAATGTCTCCTGGAAAGAAGCTCAGGAGTTTGTCCGGAAACTCAATGCGTTAGAAGATACTGGGGAAAAAAGTCCGGTCTACAGACTCCCTACGGAAGCCGAGTGGGAATATGCCGCAAGGGCAGGAAATTCAGGCAGCTATTTTTTCGGCGATGATGAATCGAAACTTAAAGAATATGCCTGGTTTCTTGAGAACTCCGGACTTGAGACTCATCCAGTGGGCCTGAAAAATCCTAACCCCTGGGGATTTTACGACCTTTACGGAAACGTGGGGGAATGGATGCAGGATGAATACCACATAAGCTACAAAGGGGCGCCTTCAGACGGGAGAGCATGGGAAAGCCTTTTTCCCAGCGTATCTGTCCCTGTAAGGATAAGGAGAGGCGGCGGGTGGAATGGGAACGCAGGTTGCTGCAGGTCGGCTGAAAGGCTTTTTGCTGCCCAGGATAAAAAGCTCAATAGCCTGGGGTTCAGAATAGTCAGAGAATATAATTTTCAGATATAATTTTACTATTTTTATCATTATCCCCGGTTTCAGCACCCCTGACCCCTGCCCGTTTATCTCAGGCGGGGGCAAAAAAGAGTTCAAGGTGCTTTCGACGATTTAGGAGGCGACTAAATTTGTGTCTGTCGGGTAGAGACACTCTTCTATAGTACCAATTGGTATTTAATACTTTTGTTATCTTATTTGCTACTTGATATTAAGTATATTAACCATAATATTACCAAGATAAAAGCACATTTTTTTGAAGATCCATAATATTTACTGTTAAAACCGCCAGGACGACAGAAAATACCGGAAATACAGGATATCACATACTTGAAAAATACAATTTGATAGATAGTGTTGGCGGAGAGCCCTTTAAGGTATGTTCCAGGCTCATTCTGGCAGAGGCTTTCGTCCCCCACCTGTCGCTTCGCTTCGAGAGAGGGAAATTTCAACCTTAGAGTTAAAAAATAATCTGAAAAGAAGTAGCATAAAAAGATGTAGCTTGAGAAAAGATAGCTAAAAAGAGATAAATAAAAAAGAGATAAATAAAAAAGAAGTAATTTGAAAAGAGATAGTTTAGAAAGAAATAACTAAAAAAGAAGTGAAAAGCGGATTAGAAATTTTCTGTAATATAATCCGCCATGGACTCGAAAACCTTCCTGCCTTCATCAGAACCAAGGATTGATTCAGATGCCCTTTCAGGATGAGGCATGAGCCCGAGAACGTTTCTTGAAGAGTTCACTATTCCTGCAATGTTTTCCAGGGAACCGTTGGGATTGGCTTTATCAGTTAGCCTTCCTTTTTCGTCCACATAACGGAAAACAACCTGTTCATTCTCGTCAAGCTCTGCAAGGGTCGCTTCTTCAGCGTAGAATTTGCCTTCCATATGGGCTATCGGCAGCTTGATAACCTCTCCTTTCCTGAACTTTGAGGTAAAGGGGGTATTTGCTGTTTCTACTCTGAGGTTGGTCCAGTGACACCTGAATTTGGGATACTCATTTGTAGTAAGAGCCCCTTCGAGAAGCCGGGCTTCGGTCAGGATCTGGAAACCATTGCAGATACCCAGGACAGGTTTTCCTTCGGATGCAATTTTCTTTATGGAATCCATAATAGGAGTTCTGGCTGCTATAGCTCCCGCCCTGAGATAATCACCATAGGAAAAGCCTCCAGGGACAACAACTCCGTCAAAACCTGTCAGTCTTTCTTCTTTGTACCAGACAGTTTCGGCATCCACACCAACCACGTCTTTAAGGACATGAAGAACGTCCATGTCGCAGTTTGTGCCTCCGAACTGAATAATGGCAATTTTCATCTTTTTCCCTCAAATCTTCCTTCAAATTTACAAAGCATTTAGTTTTCTGGATTTGCTTTTCAATCATTTATTCCCGCAGCGAACCCTTAGTTGAATTCCCTGAGCTCTATTGTATAGTTGTGAATGATTGGGTTTGCAATAAGTTTCTGACACATCTCATCAACTTTCTGCTTTGCAACTTCGGCAGATTCGGCTTCAAGCACGATTTCATACAGTTTTGCAGTCTTTACGCTTTCGACTGCGTATCCAAGGTGTCCGAGAGCCCTCTTGGCTGTGGTGCCTTCAGGATCAAGCATGCCTGCTTTCTGTTCAATGGTTACTGTTGCCTGGTACTGCATCTTTATAAGCCTCAATTTTGAATCTTTAAATTTTTTGAATCTTTAAATTTTTTGAATCTTTAAATTAAATATTTGGATTAATCGGACTTTGCCTTTTTTCAGTATCCCGAATACTATATAGGGTTAAAGGTAAGCAAACTTAAAGGTAAACAATTTCCGGTCTGCACATAATAATTATAAGATGCTTAAAAACGTTGCGTATATTGGAGGACGGAGATAAAAAACTTCCTTCACAAAGATCAGAATTCTCTGTAAAAGTCCTGTAAATTAAATTTCTCTGTCAAAGTTCTGGGAAATTAAATTTTCCTTTTTGTCCGAATTTTGTCTAGATATCATTTATAATTATAAAATATTTATTATAAAAATATTTAACAGACCAGGGAAGTTTTAAATGTATATATAACCCAATATAAATCGGGTGAAATACTGAACTTCAATGGACCTGATAGCTGGGGCAGTAAACAGGTCAGCCTGGAATAGGATCTGCACCTGACCAGGCAGCTTGTTCTCTGCAAACATGGAGTTCTTAGAGGCAGCAATTGCTGCAGAGCTTACGTGCCAAAAAATGACCTGTACACCACACGCTGCTGTTGCTTTTTCTGCACTCACTCCATCTGGATAGGGGATGAAAAAAGCGCAAGAAATCCCTTTGCTGCACTGCAAGGGGATCCCGTGTTCGCTGTGGAAGTTCTTAGGGAGGAGCCGCCCGGATGAAAAAGAAAAACTGAAAAGATTCAGGCAAAACGGGTATTCTGGAAAATAATCTTCTCCCAATTTTGTTTTATGCTAATTTTAGAGCTCTTCTTTTTAAGGACTGCGGATTTAAGGACTGCAGACAAAAAGACATGATTTCTCCTCCTGTCGCGCCATCCGGAATTCTGTGCGGGTCACAGGAAATCCAAGATCTTCCGGAAGGTGAACTGCGAGTGAAATAGCACAAGGTCTTTTTCGCTTCGCCTACGAGTTTAATTATAAAGATCTCTCTGACCCATACAGCTTAACAATTAATTTTAATGACCTTAATTTTAGTGACCTTAATTTTAATAACATTATTTTAGCAATCATATTTTAATGACTTGTCGTATTTTAAACTGCGTATTTCAGCCTGCATTGCAAGCAGTTTTTTGAAAATCTGTTTACCTGAATGCAGCGGTTTTTCGGGATATTCACAGATGCACTTCCATTTACGGGGATGGCAAAGCAATAAATACAGGGCGGAGTTGTGTATACCGAACAGAGGACAGAAAAAGGTGTAATTATGTGCGGAATAGCGGGAATGTTCGGAACTCCTGACAGCAATACGAAAGTAAAAAAAATGCTTGCAATCCTCGGGCACAGAGGACCTGATGCCTGTGGAATCCATACTGAAGGAAAACTGAGCATAGGAAATACACTGCTAAAGATAACAGGAGACATGCCCCAGCCGCTTACCGGAACAGGGTCCCTCGTACTTAACGGAGAGATATACAATTTTCGAGAGCTTGCAGCCGAAATCGGGTTAAAAACCGATTCTGATACCGAGCTTCTTTTTACACTTATAGAACGCAAGGTTAGGAAAGGGATTAAGCCGACAAATGCCGTCTTTTCCGTGCTTTCGAAAGTAAATGGGGATTACGCCCTTGCATATGCCTGCGGGACAGAGCTTGTCCTTGCCAGGGACCCGTCGGGAGTAAAGCCTCTTTTTTATTTTTATGAAAAAAGTATGGTAAAACCAGGATTAGCTTTTGCCTCAGAAAAAAAAGCCCTTGCGTTCACCGGGAGAGAAGTAAAACCATTTCCTCAGGGAGGGATTATGGGCTTCAGTACAGAAAACGGAAAAATAGCAGAAAAATTTACGGAAAAATCACTTAAAATAACACAGCCTGAGAAGAGAATTTCCGCAGAAAAAGAAGCCATAATTTACCTGAAGGCAGCTCTTGAAAAGGCTGTGGAACTCAGGCTTACCCCTATTTCAGGAATAGCATTTTCAGGAGGCATTGACAGCACTTTTCTGGCAGCCCTTGCAAAAAGAATAGACCCGTATGTCTCCCTTTATGCTGTTGGGCTTCCTGATTCCCATGACATTGCCCAGGCAGAGTATGCAGCCGAAGCCATAGGCATGAAAAGGAATCTCAAGACTCATTTCCTTTCTCCCGAAGAAATCGAAGCAGCGGTCCCTGAAGTAATCTACGCAACCGAATCTACCGACCCCATGAAGGTTGCCATAGGGCTTCCTCTTCACATAGTCGCAAAAACCGCAAGAGAAGAGGGAAAACGAGTCCTTCTGACAGGGCAGGGAGCAGACGAACTCTTTGGAGGGTACAGCAGGCATGAAGGATTTTTCGAGCAGGGAGCTGATGTTCTTGATAGGGAGATTTACTCTGACCTTGAGAACATCTCAGCAATCAACCTTGAAAGAGACGACATGGTTGCCATGGCAAATTCCGTTGAACTCAGGGTGCCTTTTCTGGATAAAGAAGTAATAAAAACCGGGCTTGCAATAAGTCCAGAACTTAAAGTCAGGAAAAAAGAAGGCGTTTATATACGAAAATACATCCTCAGGAAAGCTGCGGAAGGCCTTCTCCCTCCGAAAATTCTCTGGAAAGAGAAAAAAGCAGTGCAGTACGGAACCGGAGTCCAGAAAACACTTGACAGGCTTGCCAGAGATTCTGGCTTTTCTAAAAAGCAGGGTGGGCATATAGAAAAATACCTTTCACAGATTGCTTCGGAAAAAGGATTTGATTTCATAAATGAGATGTAAAAAGAAGCATTCAGGGGCAATTGACCTGTTATCATTTAATTCATCTATCAGTTAATTCATCAGGTACTTAATTATACAATAGTTTATAATGATATCCAAATCTTTTTTTAAATAAAATTGAAAGTTTCATGGGTTTATTTGCAATATTTTTTATATGATGGCTTCATTAACTACAATAGGAAGTTAGACAGTTATACGCATCAGAATCAAGTCTGAACCCTGCCATTGTATAATCGATTTTTACAAAAATTAATGACCTCTGGCAGGGGAATCCGCCTGGGCTTATTCTAAAGCGTGAATCCCGGAATAGTGTATACAACCTGCAAAATATTGTTGCTTGTATCATAGAGAAACTAAAAACCTGGGGAGAGTCACTTTACCTGCAGGTAGAGTTTCCTTGAAAAAATTGATACATTACAATATAAATTTTTGTTCAGTATACATTAAGAAATATTATATTAATTTTATCCAGGTGGAAAAAATGTTGAAAGGAAAATCAGGAATTATATTTCTGGCAGGCTGCCTCCTCTTTTTTGCACACGTTCCTGTTGTTTTATGCATGTCTTCAGGTCCGGTTGTTTATGTTGCAGGAGACGGCAGTGGAGATTTCAACTGTGATGGACAAGACGATAACTTACAGATTAACCAGGCTCTTAAATTCGTTGCAGAAAACTCTAAATATACAACTGTTCACCTCAAAGGGCCTTTTACATATGTAATTGATGACACTCTCCTGATAGGCAGCAATACGATTCTTGAGGGGGATTCCGACGCTGTTGTCAAACTGGTTAATCATGCAGGATGGGCCAATGAGCCCATGGTCCCCTTAATCGGTAACAAGGGTTCGCTAAGCAATATAACCATAAGAGGGTTTGAAATCGATGCAAACCATGACGGGAATACCGAAACTCCGGTTGGAGAAGGATATTACAATTGCATCTGCTTCCTTCACGTAAAAAATCTCTTTGTATATGATATGTACATGCACGATGGGCATGGCGACGGATTGCGAATATACGATTGCGAAAATATCCAGTTCCATGACAATACAGTAAATTTACCCGGGCATGATGGGTTTTATGCTGTTGAGTCCAGGAATGTGGAAGCCTGGAACAACAGGATTACCTGCCGGATAAATAGCGGGCTCAGAGTCTGGAATTCTGATAACGTAAAGTTCCATGATAACTTCATTGATTCTTATCCGAACGCGGGTCCGGGTATCCAGATCCACAGGTCATCAGGCAGTATGGATGTAGAGATCTATGATAACCTGATCACAAACACTTACGGGCCTGGAATATGGGTTATCGGGACTGCCGGTGCATATGATAAAAGCTTAACAAGCTGCCACATCCACCACAATATTTTCAGCGGTTCGGGTACGAACAAAAATATTCAGTGGGTTGGAGGGGTTCTTGGCAGCGGATTCCATAATGTACTGGTCGAAAACAACGTCTTTGACGGGGTTCATAATGCGGCAGTTGTAAATATGTACAAGACCGACGACAATGCCGGACCTTCAGGAAAAGGATATACGACAACTGTAAGAAATAACATAATTGTTAATACAGTCCCCAGAAAAACAAAAGGAACCAACACCGGGTATGGTGTGGTTAATTGCCTCCCCAAGTCACATAATATGGTTCTGGAATACAACTGCGTCTACAATAATGCAGCCGGCAATTATAAAAACGTAAATCATCCAACTGACATAAATGCTGACCCTCTTTTCGCAGATAGTAAAAATGGTGACTATCATCTTAAATCAACAGCCGGGCGCTGGACAGGCTCAGCATGGGTAAAGGATAGTGTAAGTTCCCCGTGCATTGACGCCGGAAATCCATCCTCGGACTATTCAAATGAGCCTGAAGACAATGGAAACAGGATTAATATCGGAAGGTACGGAAATACTAATTATGCATCCCTGAAAGGGGCAACTCCTGTAACAGACTCAAAAATACCTGCATCTCCGGGGCTCCAGACTTCCGCACCCACAGCAGGTCCACAGATATCTGAGATGTATGATAACAGACTGCGTGAAAAATCTCCTGAATACACCTATCCGAGCAAGCCCTGCCTCGATCTTGGAAACAGCCCCGGAGTTGGAAACGACAGGGATATAATTTGGTTTGACCTGAGCGGATACGCAGATGCTGAAAAAATAAGCAGTGCAGTTCTTTCTCTTTACTGGTACTATCCGACTGTTCCAAAGACCAGAGATACTGTTGTTGATCTTTACAGACCTGCCGATTCGTGGGATCCTGACCATGTAAGCTGGAATAAAAAAGATAGAGGTGTTAAGTGGAAAAATGCCGGAGGAGACTGGTACGATAAGAAGGGAGCAGCCCAGGGAAAAACTCCTTATGCTACATTTACAATTAAAAGCGGGACGCTTCCTGACTTCAGATATTATGAGCTGGACGTAACCGATCTCGTAAAAGAATACGTAAGCGGCAAATATGAAAATACGGGTTTCCTGATAAAAACGCGCTATGAAAACTCCGACTATGTAGCCTTCTATAGCCTCGAATGTGATGAAGGAGACTTTGAGCCAAAACTGGATATAACGTACAGATAAAAATTAAGGCTACGTACAGATAAAAATTAAGGCTAAAGCCCCCCTGAAAGTAGATTCCGGAGAGTAGAATAAAAATATTGAAGTTCTCCGGATTTTTTCCAGAAAACCAGATATAAATCAATAAGTATAAACAGTTTGATGGTCATATCCAAGTAGAAAATATTCCATTTGAATTATATTAAATCCCAGGGGGAATTCGAATAAAAATAGCAATCACCGGAAAAGGCGGCGTTGGAAAGACTACTCTCTCAGGCACTCTGGCAAGACTGCTTGCAAGAGACGGATATGAAGTCCTGGCAATAGATGCAGACCCGGACATGAACCTTGCATCTTCTCTGGGTATAGAAAATCCCCCAAAACCCCTTGCCGATTTCAAAGACCTTATTCAGGAAAGGGCAGGTGCCGAAGGCGGGGCTTTTATCTATAACCCGAAAGTTGACGACATTGCAGGCAAATACGGGGTTATAGGACCCGATGGAGTCAGGATGCTTGTCATGGGTACAGTGGATAAAGGAGGAAGCGGGTGCATGTGTCCCGCATCAGCATTCCTCAGGGCCCTTCTAAGACACCTTATGCTTAAGGAAAAGAGCGCGGTTATCCTTGACATGGAAGCCGGTATAGAGCACCTGGGCAGGGGCACCACGCGCGGAATGGACCTTATGATCGTGGTTGTGGAGCCGGGAGCAAGGTCTCTAGAAACAGCCGAGAGAATAAAAAAGCTCTCTTCCGAGATAGGGGTAAAACACATCGCTGCAGTAATCAATAAAGGGGGTGCAGGAAAGGTCAATGACAGGCTTGAAGAGCTTGGCATCCCCGTACTTGGAGAAATTCCTTTTGACCAGCAGTTAATGCAGGCTGACCTGGAAAAGAGGGCCCCTATTGATGAAGGCGGTGAGGCTGTTAACGCGATCATCAAAATCAAAGAAAAACTTATGGAAACAGTTGAAGAGATCAGAAAAGAAAACGAACAGAGTAAAAAGTAAAGGCTGGAAAACAGCCTGTACTATTTTTTAGATTCTGGTTTTTAGATTCTGGTTTTTAGATTCCGGTTTTTAGATTCTGGTTTTTAAATTCCGGTTTTTAAATTCCGGTTTTTAAATTCCGGTTTTAAATAAGATTTTTCGGGCATTGAGATTCAGTTGAAGTCGCTGTCCGGAGAATCGACCAGAGTTCCTTTTTTATAAATAAGCCCGAGAAGTCTCATCTTTTTTTCTCTGATAAGGATATCAGCAGGGTCTATCTCAAGAGCCCTGTCGTAAGCTTCCATGGCTTCTCCGTACCTCCCAAGGTTTTCCAGAACAGAACCTTTCTGGCACAGGGAAAAGACGTCTTCAGAATTGACTTTAAGGACCTCATCATAACATTCTATAGCTTTTTCATAATCCTTCAGATTGCTGTAAGCAAAACCCTTGAGGCATTTTATTCCAAGGTGATCAGGCTCGATTTCGAGAGCTTTGTTATAACAGTCAAGAGCTTCATTCGACCTCCCCAGCCTGTCAAGGACAAAACCTTTCTGGAGCCAGGCATCAAAGTATAGAGGGTCCAGACCCAAGGCTTTGTCGTAGATCCTGAGTTTGTCCTCATAATTATCGGTTTCACTGGCTGATAGAAGGAGCTGTCTGGGGTCCTCTTTTTCTCTGGTTTTTTCTGCCGTTTCCAGCTCCTTTTGCTTATTTACGGTGTTTTCTGCAGTGTTCTTTTTCTCGTTCATTTCGAAATCCTCTTTTAATGGAGTTATTCGGGCCCCTTCAGGAAACATTTTCCATGCCTTGTTTTCCGGTTTTATGCATGAAACCGGAGCAAGCCTGTATTGAGGACTTTTTATTTCAAATAAGATATACTTTTTCTGATTCGAATTTTACTGAATAAGCGGAATAAAGGGTTTGTGTAAAATATAGCTAGTAAAGAAAAAATTATCGGGAATTTTCGGCTTTCTGGCGGCTAATTCTCGAAAGGATTTCGACCTTGATCTCAAGAGCTGGATTAAATCCCGGCCTCAATTCAAGGGCTCTGTTACAGTTCTGCAGGGCTTCTTCCTGTTTGTTCAGTTCGGAAAGGACAAGCCCCCTTCCAGCCCAGAGCCCGGGATCTTCCGGTGAAGCCTGAAGAGCCATATCATATGTTGATAGAGCTTTCTCATACCTGCCGAGCTTGAAAAGAAGGTTTCCGGCAGCTTTCAGGGCTTCAGGATAGACGGGCCTGATTTTCAGAGCTGAGCTGTATGCCTCAAGAGCTTCTTCTTTCCTGTCAAGTGCAGAAAGAACCGAGCCTTTTCCTGCCCAGGCCTCTGCATATTTCGGGTTTTTCAGGAGAACCTTTTCATATGTTTCAAGTGCTTCCTCAAGCCTGCCAAGCCCTGCAAGCACTACTCCCTTATTGTCCCATACGATCTCAAAAGAAGGTTCAAGCTCAATTGCCCTGTCATAAGCATCCAGTGCCTCTTTAAGCAGAACCATATCCGAAAGAATTACACCTTTATTATACCAGACTCTGAAGTCATCAGGTACGATTTCAAGCACCTGCTCTATAAATTTCAGGGAATTTTCAAACCTTCCCGCCTTATAAAGAAGTAAGGATTTCTGAAAGAGTGCTGTGGCGTTCCGGGGATCCTTTTCAAGCATTTCAGTACAGGATTTGAGTTCATCAAAAAAAGGGAGAGAAGAGTAAAGATCCCTTACAGCCATAAATAGGGGCAGGATTTCAAGCCTTTTATCCTGAATCTTTAGAACTCCCTGAGCAGGGTCATAAGAAAAGGGAGCTGCTTTCTGGATGCCTTGACTCTCTCCCCCTTGACTCTCTCCTGGGAGATTTTCCATTTTTTTAAGCTCTGTCTCGGTTATGGACATGAGCCTCGGGGAGAGAAGAGAATTATCTGCTATAGAAAGGACCGATCTCAGGCGTTGCCGGTATTTTTTGTCACTTTTGCACCAGAGAATGGCTGAAACCCGGCTGCATTCCGTCCAGAAATCCTTAAAAGAAGAATGCAGATCCACATCCCCAGAACTATTTAAATTGCCGAAATTCCTGATTGCGGCCTTGCAGTGCCCGCGGAGTTCCGGAAGAATTACACCGTATTCGGATTCAAGTCCTCTCATCATTACCAGGTCCTGTATACAATATGTTTTCCTTTTGTTTTTAAAATTCAGACTTCTCTGAGTCAGGTTTCTTCTCCTGATCCTTAAATCCTGACCTCAATGCTTTGAGAATTGGCATAAAGGCGAATCCCTGCCCAGATTAGGTTTAAGCTTTCCCTTGGTTGCCACAATCAGGTCCACGGTCGACCCTCTGTCTGCAAGCATTCCCCCTTTTGGTTCCTGCTGGATAACGTCTCCGAAACGGATTCCTGCTACAAAGACACTTTTCTCTCCGATATTGCCGGCAAGCAGTCCAGAATCTTCCAGCTTTTTAACAGCCTGTTCAAGAGGTAATTTTATAACAGAAGGAACTTCAACATTTTCTTCCTGTGGTCCAGCATCCTGCGATTCCGTATCCATTACTTCTGTGACTTCGTTTTTACTATCTTCTCCCAGAACCTCTTCCAGAAGCTCGATTGCCCCGCTGATCCTGAGAAGTGTTTCATTCAGATTATTTTTCCTTTTTTCAAGCTCTACAATTTTTGCTTCAATATCTTTGAAGATTTTCTGACCGGTCTCATACTCAGCCCTGAGCTCTGCCAGACGCTTTTCGAGTTGTGCTTTCATATCCTGTAAACCCCTTTTCATTAATTATTACTACAGTCAAATCAAAATAAGGCTTTGGACTTTATTTAAATCCCTTTATTTCATATTAATTTCTTTAATATCCAGCCACTTTTAAATTAAGGAATTTATTTTTTATTTAGCCTTTGTATTTTGCTCCCTCTACAATTTCAGCCCAATACATTTTAAGTTTTATATTTTTACTTATTAGTAAAGTAGCATTGGAAAGTTTAGCTAATTTTGAAAACTCAGGTATTCCAGGCTTTTCCGCTCAAACTTTTCCTCTCGAACTTTTCCTCTCGAACTGCTGGAGATACTGCAACCGGAATTTGTGGAAAGACTAAATAAACAGGCAAAGATCTGAACGAAATTACAGGTAAAGTTTCCGGATACTGATTAATAGTATAATAGTCAAAGATAGTCAGAGGAATCGTTTTTAGATCATTGTTCAAATGGATCTTTGTTCAAATGGATCTTTGTTCAAAATTAGATTTTTGTTTAAAAGCTATACTGTAAGAAGTAACTGATAACAGGCAGTAAAATGACCCCCATTGCATGGGATTTTCTGATGTTCATAAAAGAAGGGAGCATGCCTATAGGGGTAGAAATAATGAAAATGAATAAACCGAAAAGACCTGTAAAAAGATATACCATTACCGCAAGTCCTATAAGGACACCTGTGCAGAGCTTGGTGTAGTCAATTTTTCGGAGCATATGATGGGCATTATTCCCTATCCATACTGTGGAAAAGTATGAAAACAGGGCAGAAAGGAGTATGGCAGCGAAAAAGAGCAGAATTATCTGAAAACCAAGTGATTCTATACCCAGTATGTCATTTATAGCAACCATTGCGCCGCTTCTGGTCTTTCCTATGATAAGAAGAGCTACGAGCCCGAAGATTGCATTTGAGGTGTTTACTCCTGAGATGGATACTATAAACTCCTTTGAGCTTTCAAGAGTCTGGTGGTCTGCGCGTGAATCAGAAAAAAGGGAGGACTTTCGCTCTCCAGGTACAGGTTCTGAGTCTTCTTTTTTAATTGGTCTTCTGTCAAAGTCCGAGCGAACAAAAAGCCCTACCAGAAGAGCGGCAATAGAAGAGGAAACACCCGGAAGCCAGGCTACAAGGGAGCCTGCAGCACTGCCGGTAAAGACTCCTCTCAGGATTCTTTTTCTGGAAAGCTCAAATTTGGAAATGGATTTTTCAGGGATCTCGGAGCCTGTAAAAAGACTTATTATTAACTGGGATGCCCCGAAAAGCCCGCTAAGGAGAGGAAGGAGCATGGAAGCTTCCCCGAAGTTTATGATGGGAGTGAGGAGGTCCTCTCTGGAAAAAGCAAAAAGGCCCAGAATTCCTGTGATAAGGAACAGGAGAAGAGCCATAGCTTTATACTTATATTTTGCAAGCAAACCCAAGCCTTTCTTTCCCTCCACCTCCCCGTTTTTCTCGCTCGCAATCGTAATAAATACAATCGTGAGCAGGATCCATACCATACTATCTTGAATGTAGGGATAAAACGCCCCGAAAAAAAGAGAGAAAGGCAATAAAAAAAGCATGGATGTAAACACAGAGCCCGCACTCCCCAGGGCAGAGAGCCTTATTGCTTCTGCACCTGCACCTTCAAGCAGAAGCCTGTGGCCTGGGAGGACTGCAAGGGCTGTGTCTCCGTCAGGTGCGCCTAAAAACACGGACGGGATTATGTCGTGAAACGTGTGAGACACCGCATTTGAGAGGATTATGAGAGCAATATAAAACGGAGCGACCCCTTTTTCAGCCAGAAAGGGGGAAAAAGCTACGAGTGCAAGTGCGAAATTATTTGTATGTACTCCGGGCAATAACCCTGAAACTATTCCCAGCAGGTAGCCTGCAAGAACAGAAAGAAATATCAGGAACAGAGAAATCTCTTCCATTCAAAAAACTCCCTATGTTATTGGCACATAACCTCTTGAACTTAGTAAAATATTTCACATACTAAGTATTAATACTTAGCTCTGCTATGGGAAACGCATTTTTATTTCTCTTGGAAAAAAATAAAATTCTAAAATATATTATTTAAGATAGGGGAGACACATTTCAGGAGAGATCATAAAGGAACGAAGATAAAATAAGAAAAATAAAAAAAGAACGAAGATAAAATAAGAAAAATAAGAAAAGAACGAAGATAAAAGAAAAGAGATAAGAAAGAAACGAAGATAAAAGAAAAAGAAAATGAAAGAAAAAATGCATAAAAGAGTATTTAAATCAGAAAAAACAAAGCGATCTATCAGGATTTTTAATTAAGATGAGAAATTTCAAACCTGTTAGTATAAATAAATTTCCGTTGAAAATAATACCCTTCTAATAAATAGAGGGGTTTTCGGCAGAAAGTATAAAAGCAAAATTCGAAAAGTCAAACATTTTTAGTTTACCGATCTGATAAGCCGCTTGAAAAATTTGAAGGTTCTTTATTACAACAAAGTAAAAAAAAAATCATTTCCATTTATGTTTTATATGTAACAGTTATACTATAGCTTGTAGTCCTAAATGCTAATATTGAATGGGGTTCATGAGAGCATTTAGCAAAAAACAGCAGGGCAATTGAGGTTCGCCATTCCTCAGTCTGCTCTGGGCAACCCGGAACCCCGCCCTCTTGAGGCAAAATCGAGGTTTTTTGCCATTCCTCGGTTTAAGCTCAGGGAGAGGTATCGGGAAAAGAGGTCCGAAGTGAGGTTCGCCATTCCTCACCCGGTCTCTCAGATATCAGAAGCAATAGAGAAGTGCGGGGGCAAATCCCTCTCTAAACTATTTTTACCCCCCACTTCAACTCTATTCTCTATGCTGTCCAGTTTTATCCTCTGTTATATTCAATAAAACTGGGACTCTGTTTTGAATTTGCCATTAACAACTCAAACATCTAAATTCAGTAACTGTTTCATTGTTCCTTTATTATAAAAATAAGATTAATCCTTCATATACAAAGTGGGCTGTGCCGCAATCTTCTGCTTCTTTACTTCTTCCTTAACCTCTCAACTTTTATCTGGCTTCCCGAACTTCTGCCCTTTAAGACCCTCCCCATTCCGGCTGGTCTTCCGTCAATCATTTCCTCTCCCTGAATGCCCTTTCTTTTTATCACTTCCTCTTTCAGGAAGGCTTTTCTCTGAATTATTCTCTTTTTCAGTTACTTCAGCCTCTAAAGATTCCTCCTTGCCAGAATCTTCATGTTCTTCCAGGCTTCTCTCCCGGAGAACTCCAGCCTCGTCAGATTCGCCTCTGCCTGGCTGATCCTGTATCGTATCACTCCCTCTCCCTGGCAGTTTTTCTTTTCTGTCACTTCCTCTTCCCAGTTGAGTATGCCTCTTCTCATCTCCTTTTTTAGAGTTTTTTACTTTTCATGTGTTTTTTTAATTTTTTTATCAGGACTTTCTCTGTCAGACCTGGTTTATAAGAATACAGTCTATCAAGATAATATTCTTGTTGTCAGCCAGTAATGACAGGATTGGTTTTATTCGACCACGATGTTGAGATTGGTTTGTTGGCAATGAAATTGAGATTGGTTTTTTGTCTCAAAAATGAGCCTCAAAAACACTTATTCCGTGCTCAGTTCCTGTTATGGATTTCCGCTCCCTGAGTGGAAACATCAATCAGGATAAATTCTGCAGGCTGACCTGCACAAACAGATTCCATGTGGATTACCTGCTCAAGGTCAATGCGAGCCTGATCTCCCTGCTCTATTCTCTGTCCATTAACGGTGAGCTCACCGACAGACATATAAATGAATGTTCGGCGGTTATCCAGTGTGTAAAAATGGATAACATGTCCCTTTTCGAGGCTGCACCGGTAAACTGTTGCATCGGCGTTTATCTTCAGGGCGTCCTTAAAATCCTGTCCAGAAGCGACCGGAAGCAGCTGATTTCTCCATTCCATGCATTCAAACTTTTTCTGAGAATAAGAAGGTTCGAGGCCACTTCTGGACGGTAAAATCCAGATCTGATAAAAGTGCAGGATTTCCTTATCCCTGTTAAACTCTGAATGAAGTATCCCTGTACCTGCGGTAATGCTCTGTACTTCTTCTTTTCCAAGGGTTCCCCTGTTCCCCATACTGTCTTCATGCGTTATTTCCCCGTCAAGAACAACGGATATAATTTCCATCTCGGAGTGCCTGTGAGCCGAAAACCCCTTTCCCGGCTGGACGGTATCATCATTAAAGGCGCGCAGGTTTCCAAACTGGACGTTGTCAGGATCATAATAGTTTGAAAAAGAAAAAAGCATGTAGCTTTTTAGCCAGCCTGAATCCTCAAAATGCCTGGCTCCCGCCGGAATAATTCTGAGCATATAAGATCCCTTTCTTCCCATGTAATTATTCGAATATTTGAATATTTGAATAATAAGTAAGGTTTGATGGATGAACAGAATATACCTTTGGAAACAGAGTTTAGCAATAGTATTCAGTAACATTGTTCAGCGACATAGTTCGGAAATGTAGTTCAGTAAAATATTAAGAAAGACAGTTAAGAAATATAGTTGAGAAATGTAGTTGGAAAATATAGTTAAGAAATGTAGTTAGGAAATAGTTAAGAAATGTAGTTAGGAAATAGTTAAGAAATGTAGTTAGGAAATAGTTAAGAAATATAATTTAATGAATGATCACCAGGCTTTCTTTGACAGGTTAAAAAGATCAGTCTTCTTTGCAAAAGACACGTAAAAAACAATATATACGAGTGCTCCCTTTCCTAAAGGAGCCTGTTACAATCAAATTTTCGTTTTTTTCAGATTACCAGTGCAAAGTAAAAAAGGACTTTAAAAGGATTTCAAATGACAATTAAATGTAAAAAATGTAACCATGATGCTATTATTTTTCAAAAATACTCAGGAATGCACCTGTGTAAAAGGCATTTTATAGAGGACGTTGAAAGGAAAATTAAGCTGACTGTCCGGAGAGACTACAGCATAAAGAAAAATGATGTAATAGCCGTTGCTCTGAGTGGAGGAAAAGACAGCTCGGTCGCTCTTTATATCATGCATAAGATCCTCGGGGACAGGCCTGATATTCAGATTGTGGCAATTTCAGTAGATGAGGGAATTCACGGCTACCGTCCGCAATCACTTGAGCTTGCAAAACAGCTTACTGAGGCGCTTGGTGTCCGCCATATTATAAAATCTTTTAAAGATGAACATGGCGCAACAATGGACGAGCTGGCTGTAATGGACCGCGAAAAAGGCACATGCAGCTACTGCGGAGTTCTCAGGAAAAGCATTCTTAACAGGGTGGCTATCGAAATAGGCGCAACGAAACTGGTCACAGGACACAACCTGGACGATGAAGCCCAGACCATTCTCCTTAACCACTTCAGAGGAGACATGGAACGCATGGTCAGGCTTGCCCCTCCTGTAGCTGTTGAAGGGCTTGTTATGCGTGCAAAGCCTCTGCGGAATATTCCTGAAAAGGAGGTTGCACTCTATGCCCTCGTAAATTCCCTGCCAGTGGATTTCAGTGAATGCCCGTATGCAGGGGAAGCCCTGCGAGGAGAAATAAGGGAACTGTTAAACGGTTTTGAGACAAACCACCCCGGAACCAAGTACTCTCTGCTCCGGGGATTTGACAAGCTTGTTGGGGCACTGGCAAAGGAACTTCCTCCTGCAAAAATTGAAAAATGCAGGATCTGCGGAGATACCTGCACGGAAAATATATGCCAGGCATGCAAACTGCTCGGCAGGACGTAAGAGAGCAGAACTGAAATCAGGCATTTTCTGGCTAAATAGCCGGCATTCCGGAATCCGATTTCCAGAACAGCTAACTCTTTCATTTTTATTTTTATTTTTATTTTTATTTTTATTTTATTTTCTGTAAGCAGCCGGGTTCAGCCGGAGAACAACGCGTGAACAGGATGAATTGAGATTCGATTTAAGACATTCAGGAACACTATCAGCCAGTAAGCTCGAGCTCCAAAATCAAGAGAAAAGGGAAAGCCAAGAAAGAAAAAAATTATGAAAAAGAGAAACTAAGAGAGAAAAAAATTAAGAAAAAGGGAAAATTAAGAAAGAAAAGTATTTGTAGATTTCATGAAGTTTCGGACTTTTATAACCCATCAGGACCGGAAAGCAGGTCATCAGGGTTATAGAGTTTCCTTTCCTCTCCCAGAAGATAAAGCCGGGTCCACAGGACAGCAGTGAACGGCTGCAGTATGATCATCGGCACGAAATATGTTATGATTGAGACCAGAAGAATTTCCGAACCCAGGAGCTCGCCGATAAAACCATTGACGAAAGCAAGTCCGACTGAAAATGTCCAGAGAAAGAAAACATCAAGTTTATTGCTCATGAAAAAACCGTATCCGGCTTTCAGAGCGTCAAGGGGGTCGAGCTCATCAATTACTAGAGCATAAGGGGCAAGGGAAAATAAAATACTTATGACCAGCAGATAAACTGTCCAGAGCATGACTCCCGCTCCCAGCACTCCCATTCCTTTTACAGGCAGCCCGGGATTGTGAACAAGACTGTTCAGGTCTCCTATTGTGAGAGCTCCGGGCACGATAAATACAATGCCTGCGAGAACCATCAGAGCGAGAAGAAGGCTCGTGAGAAAAAGCCTGAAGCTGTTTTTCCAGCCTGATCTGAACATGTCAGAAAACACAGTATCTCCGGTCTCTGAGGCTTTCTTTGCCATTCCTATTGCCCCTGCTGTGAAAAAGGCCTGCAGAATCATGCTAAGCAGGAAAAAAGCAAGAACCAGGGCTACCGAGACCGGTATATTATTCTTAAACCCGTCCCATATCATGGAGTAAATTTCTTCATTGGTGAGGACAGCAGGATCTACCACATTCATAGACCCCGAAACGTAGAGCAGGGCACCTATTAAGACAAAGAAAAAGACAAAAAGGATTAAATTGATAAAAAAATTCAGGACATATGGAATACAAATATTCAGATTTCTAACCCAGGTCTTGAACCCTCTATTCAATATTGTTCCAAAATCTTCATACATGTGACACGACCTTCCAGTTTTTAAGGCAGCAGCTCTGCACCCCCTCTTTGCAGCAATGTCCTGACTGACTGCAAAAATGAGACTCTTGTGCAGGCTCACATGCCCTATTTTCGGATACATATGCAGAAGATAAATATATAATCTCTTATTCAAGTACAGATAAGAACAGTGACGATCAATAACGAAAGCAAAAGGCGATCACATGAAAAAGCTGGAAAATTACATACCTTTTTCAGTCCCGGATAACCCTTCCGCGCGCGAAAAACCTTCAGGACCTGCAAATCCAAAAAGATTCACAGTCCCGGACAAACCTGAAACAGACAATCCTCAAAAAGAAGTAGTTGTACTCGGGCACTGCCTTCTCAACCCCATTGCAAGAGTAAAAGGAGCAAAACCGGTTATCCCTATTGATGCAAAAGGAGCAAACGTAATCCAGCTCCCCTGTCCGGAATCAATGTACCTTGGAATAAGGCGCAGGGAAATCACCAAAGACCAGCTCGACCACCCAGCCTACAGGCGCTTTTGCAGAGAAATCTTCACCCCGTTTGCGGATATGCTCGAAGACCTCGCAATAAATGGCGTAAGCATAAGGATTATCGGCGTCCCTAAAAGCCCTTCCTGCGGTGTCAGAATAACAAGCGTAGGCGGCGAGCCAGGAAAATCGAAGGAGTTCCACCATATCCATTCACAGGAGCCCGGCGTGTTTATGGAAGAGATTATGAAGGAACTTGAAAGGCGCGGGGTCAGTTTTGAGATTGAGGACGCCAGCACGCAATGAGACCTCTATGTACGATTTCAATTAGTTAGTTCTCTTGAGCGTAGCGAAAAGGACAGCGCACTGCAGAGCCGCAACTCTGCCGGGACGAGAACAGTTAGGTATAGTGAATAAGTTAACTCGATTGATTATCCCAAATTCATGATTTAGAGGAGTAGTTTTGAGCTGCAGGATCAGCACGCTAACAAACTGCAAATTATTCATTATATTATAATCCCACTTTTTCCTTCGCATGCCCGATCATGTTTTCAAGGTCTTCAACCGTATTGATATTCACAAAAGTCCTCAGTTCCGGATCAAATTCCCTTATTTCCGAAACCTCAACGAAAACGACATCCTGCATCTGAAAAACCGGCGCAAGAACTGAGCGTTTCCCCCTCTCAAAAGCTTTTTCGATTTCCGGCAGCATTTTTTTTGAGTAGACCGCATGAAGAGGCTCAAACATTCTCTCTTCCCACCTCGGGATAGCAGCATCGTGACCGCTTGCTTTCTCAAACAGCAGGTCTACAATTTCAGGGTTTACAAAAGGCATATCTCCGGCGCAGACGAAAGAGTTTTCGGATCTGGATTCAAGCAGCCCCGCCCGAATGCCTTCAAGAGGGCCGGCGTCTTCCAGAGAATCAAAGCAGAAACGAATTTCCCTATCAGGAAATTTATCAAGCACGGGAAAGAGCTTTTCTTTCTGTGAGTTATCACGGACCGAAAGGATAACCTCATCAACAACCCGGAACAGGTTTTCAAGCAGTCTCTCGAGAATGGTTTTTCGTTCGAATTCGAGAAGGGCTTTTTCGACCATACCCATCCTGCGTCCTCTTCCGCCTGCCAGTACAATCGCGCTTCGAAAGCTCCTTTTTTGCTCTTTAGATTCCGTTTTTTTATTCATCTAACCGCATCCGGACATTGAATTTCTTTTTAACTTGAGCCTGCCCAGTATGTTTACTAAACCCTATTTTTATATCATATACATTTTCCTTTTTTTCTTTCTATTCTTTTCTTTCTTAACCTTTTTCAGGCATGTTCCCTATCATGGACCCAGAAATGCTCTTTTTCGGTGAATTCCTTTTTCCAGATCGGAGCTTCTGTTTTTATCCTTTCAATAGCTTCACTGAGGGCAGGGAAGAGTTCGGTCCTGTGGGCGGATGCGATCACAATGTAAACAATGTCCTCTCCGGCTTCTATTAAGCCTGTTTTGTGGTGGATAAGGACTTCAAGTATACCTTCTTTTTTCTTTATTTCGTCCCGGATACGGTCGAGGACTTTTGAGGCTTCCGGTTCGTATTTTTCGAACTCGAGCCTTGATGTTTTTTCTTCTCCCGCAAGCTCGCGTACAATGCCAGTAAAGGTACCTATTGCTCCTGCTTTCCTTATATCAGGATTCTTGCGGACTTTTTTGACAAGGGCTTCCAGGGTATAGCGGTCTGGCTGGGCGAGGGCGATTCCTACTAAGGACGCTGTAAGTTCCTCATGAGGGTCAATGTTTTCCGGTACCCTGAAAATGATGTTGGAAACGCCTTCAATGTCTCCAAGGGCTATTTTCGGAAGGTTGCTCGCCTTAAACCCTTCCACGACAGCGAAATCAAGGCCTCTGTCACAGAGCATATCAAGGGCATCTTCAAGGCCCGAGTCCCTGGCGAAGCTGACGAGTTCGGTGCCTGTAATCCCCACTACCATATCCGCTCCCGCATCAAAATGCCTTCCAGTATCAGTTTCTGCAGGGTTCAGGCGCTGCTCTCCCATGTGTTTAACAGTACCCACTGTCCCGAACCCTGAAAGCTGCCTTACAAGAGCTGAGACAAGGGCTGTTTTTCCTGATTTCTTATACCCGACAACGGAAACGACTTTCATCAAAGAGCCTTATGGATTTCCCGGTATAAGTAAAGGCCGGCACATTTCTGCGGTTTCCTTTAAATAGGACCATTTGAAGGTCTAGAATTATAATAAGGATAGAATAAACACAAAATTGATAACAAATAAATTCTTTTTTCATATATTTTAGACTTATTTGATTATTTTTAGAAAGATTCAAATATCCAAACTATTAATAGTATTAATCACAGTCCGCCCGAAAAGAATCGTAATCAGGGATGCAGCTCAGTTTTCTCTAAACACAGCAGGGCTGATGGGCACCGGATACCTGTTAATTGGCAGTAAAAGTGAAAAGTGGGGATGGAATATGGAAGTAAGTAAAATAAGGATTCATGACCTTCCTGAAGAAGAACGACCGAGGGAACGGCTCATTAAGAACGGGCCTGAATCCCTTTCAAATGCTGAGCTTCTCGGGATAGTCCTGAGGACAGGCTCAAGGGAAGAAAATGTTATCAGCCTGTGCAGCCGGATACTCATGGAGTATAATATCAAGCAGCTCAGCCTTGCAAACGTTTCAAAGCTTATGCAGGTCAATGGGATAGGAAAGGCAAAAGCTGCACAGATAGCTGCGGTTTTTGAACTCGCAAGGCGGCTTGAAACCTTTGTGGAAGAGCCAAAAAGAAAAATATCTTCCCCAAAGGACGTCTATACCCTGATGTATCCTAAAATGCGTGAACAAAAAAAAGAAAAATTTATAACGCTCTATCTTGATACAAAAAACCAGATACTTAAAGAAGAAGTGGTATCCATAGGCAGCCTGAATGCCAGTATCGTTCATCCGCGAGAGGTTTTTAAATCTGCACTTATGGAATCCTCGGCGTCCGTAATCATGGTCCATAACCATCCCTCTGGAGACCCGAGCCCGAGCAGGGAAGATATAATGGTTACTGAAAAACTGGTAGAAGGAGGAAAACTCCTTGGAATCGACATCCTTGACCACATAATTATAGGGGATGGCAGGTACGTAAGCCTTAAAGACGAAGGGTTTGTTAAATGAGAACTCAAATAGAAGAGCTGTGAAGAATAGTAACAGAAGCCATAAATGAAGCTTCCATCAGAATACTTGAAATCATCCTGTAACGTCCAAAAGAATCTGAAAAATTATTACCTATTCTTCTAACACGCCCTGTAGTTTTAAACTTCTCTACCTGTTCAAACTTCCCTTACTTCTAATCCCTTATTTCTAATAATTCATCGGGCCCGAAGAAGAAGAAGAAAAAGATTCTAAATACATTTATTTGAAGTATAAACCCCTTATAGCCTGATTCTTCTGCCGGTCTAAAATGCTGAAAAGCTAGATAAATAAAGTATGAGTTGAAATTTATGAAAGTTTTAGGTATTAACGGAAGCGCGAGAAAAGACGGTAATACCGCAATCCTGATTCAAACGGTATTTGATGAGCTCACGAAAGAAGGGATTGAAACCGAACTCATTCAGCTTTCAGAAAACAGAATAGAAGGCTGCAAAGCCTGCAGATCCTGTCATAAAAAGAAGGATAAGCAATGTGTAATTACAGATGATTTTTTCAATGAATGCCTTGCAAAAATGATAGCTTCGGATGGGATTATTCTTGGTTCTCCGGTATATTCTGCCGGTGTGACTTCTCAAATGAAAGCCTTAATTGACAGAGCAAGTATGGTACTGGCAGGAAATAAAGGGTTACTTAAACATAAAGTTGGAGCATCCGTTATAGCTGCTCGCCGCGGCGGAGCTATCAGTGCTTTTGATACCCTGAATAACTTCCTGTACAGTAAAGAGATGATCCTTACAGGCTCAAGTTACTGGAATATGGTTTACGGAAACGCCATAGGAGAAGTCGAACAGGATAAAGAAGGCATTGAAAATCTGAAAAATCTCGGACAAAATATGGCATGGATTTTGAAGAAAATCCATAGTAGTTGAGATTAAAGTTAGATTATTAAGGCTATTACAGTTAGATATTTGAGATTAGATGATAGAATCACAATAGTTAAGATGTGGTCAAGTAGTTAAGATTAATTTAGTCAGAAAATAAAATTTACACAGTTAAATGAATGAAATTAATACAGCTAGATATTATTGGTTAATACAGCTAGATAAACGAAATTAATACAGATAGATACTGGTTAATACAGTTAGATAATGAGGTTAATACAGTTAGATACTTGTACTGTTAGATTCTTATACTCGACCCCGGTTCGCCCGGCAAACCCTATATTATCAACTTTTTGTTTAACCTGCTAAATCTACGATACTTATATATATCTACAGGAAATGGGCTTTCGACAAACAATTATCCTCCCACTTTCTATCCCCTTTAAAAAGGAGGTCTTCGGCATTACAAAACATATAAACGCCTGTGCACTGGACAACAGACAGACTGAGGAAGTAAATCTTGATGATCCTTACACCGTGCCTTACCGGGGCATTTATGCGGTCTGTGACGCGAAAAACGAATACGCGGAAATTATTGAACACTCCAACTGCTATAGCGGGGCAGCATGGTCACTTTACCACTATGCAAAATCTCCACTTATCCTGAAAGCCCGTTCAACGGGAAATATGATCCGTTATTTTATGAAAACCGGAACCTCAAATCTCGAACTCAAACCCTCGGTTGCAGCCGCAGGCATTGAATCCGTAATCGTTCAGGGGGACGAAGTTGAGATCACCTATGCAGGGCTGGGGGGCGGAGGCGTCGGCGCAACTCGCTGCAGGGCATTTGCAGACGGAGTTCTACATTACAGGATATCAGAATCCGGAGGAGAGCGCTGTGCAAAAGGGACCGTTGTAGTTCCACGAAGGGACCGTATCCTTATCGGCATAGATGATACAGATTCAAAGGATGTGGGAGCTACCTGGACCCTGACACATAATATTGCAAGACAGCTCGACTGCCAGGAATCTGTTTATCTTTCACATTCCCTTGTCCAGCTCTTCCCTGTACCTGAAAAAACCCAGAACTGCATGTCAACGGTTCTGGAGTTCGGATGTGTCGATGATAAGGCAAAGTCAAAGCTGCTCAGTTCTTTTAAAAAAGCACTTGAAAAGTACAGTGCATCAAAAGAAACAGGGCTTGTAGTATTATCTGATTTTTATGCAAAAGGGCTTTACTCTTACAGCAACCGCTGCCGTACTGAAAGAGTTTTAAAAGAGGATTCCCTGCGCTGTGCTGAAGAAAACAATGTGGAAGTCCTGCTTGACGGCAATGGGGTAATAGGTGCTCTTGCCTCCCTCCCCTGGTTCGGAAGACCCGAAGAATCTATTATCCCGGGGACCGAAATAAAGCCGATGTGTATGGAAAAAACCAGCTGAAATATGTCGGATCCCGAATTGTGCAGGTATACTCAAAACTCCTATAATTCCCGGACGGGGTCAGCTTGAAAGAAGAAACAATACATGAAACCGCATGCAATGGGTTTGAAGCCCTTTATTTTGCTGTCCTTGACAGTGATGTCGCACTTATAACAGGAGTCCCCGGGTACCCTGTCACCTCCCTGATGGAGCTTTTTTTGAAAACATGCGGTTCAACTGAAACTGAAACCGGAAGTTCAATTATAAGCAGTCCAGATATAAGCCGTACAGGAAACGGTTCAGATATAAACGGTTCAGATATAAACGGTTCAGATATAAACGGTTCAGATATAAACGGTTCAGATATAAACGGTTCAGATATAAACAGTTCGAATATAAGCAGATCAAATAAAAGCTGTTTACCTGAAGTAAACTGTCCAGCTTACAGAGCCAGCTGGCTTACGAATGAGAAAGTTGCCCTGGAAGTAGCTCTTGGAGCCTCCGTATCAGGCAGAAGGGCTCTTGTGCTTGTAAAGCACGTTGGCATGAATCTCCTTTCCGACCCCCTCATAACCTCGGTTACGCATACCATCGGAGCAGGTCTGATAATCATTGCAGGAGACGACCCCGGTGTAAAAGGCTCTCAAAATGAGCAGGACTCTCGCTGGTATGGCAAAATAGCCGAAGTCGCTGTATTCGACCCAAGTAGTCCCGAAACTGCCTACGGGTCTCTAAGAAGGGCTTATGAGCTTTCTGAAGAAAGGCATATTCCGGTTATAATCAGGGTAACTGCTGGTCTGGAGAAGAGCAAAGGAAAAATCAAGCGCTTCCCAGCACCTTCAGTCCTCCACCCCGAATTTGACCGCTCAATCTGGAAACTCCGGATGGTGGAAAAACACGAGCATTTTCACTCCAAAGTTTATCCTATGCTTGAATACGAATCTGAAAATACTGACCTGAACGAAATAAGGGAGAAGGTTAAAAGAGAAGATGCCGAGCGGACTGAAGGAGAAAAAAGCTTTGGAGTCATATCTTCCGGTTTCGCGTCCTCTCTTGTCGAAGAAGTATTGGTAAAATCAGGAAAACATAAGAAAATTTCTCATTTTGTCCTTAACCTTGTAAACCCTCTTCCCCTGAAGAAGATAGGAGTTTTTCTGAAAGACAAACAGAAAGTGCTGGTGGTTGAAGAGTCCGAACCCTTTATAGAAGAGCAGATACGCATTGAGGGTAATGTTTACGGCAAAAAAACAGGACATCTCCCATACGGTCAGGTGACCTCTAAAGACATTGACTTTGCCCTTGAACACATCGAAGAAGAAAAAGTCTCGAGACCAGCAGACCCCGGGCTTATAGAATCCAGAAAAAAAAGCAGGGCTTCAATCTGTGAGGACTGCCCCTATCTCCCCCTTTACAATTTTCTCCGCATATCCGGTGTCCGGGTTGCAGGGGATATGGGCTGTTCCGTCCGGAGCGCTCCGGAACCACTTTCTGCGGTTGATGTCAGCTTCGCCCTGGGTTCGGCAATTTCTGTTGCCTGTGGGTTTGAGAGAAAAGGAATAGCTGTAATAGGGGACTTTGCCCTTGCCCATTCCGGCATCCTCGGACTCTTAAACGCTGTAAGCGAAGGCCATGAAGTACTTGTGCTCGTACTCCAGAACGAAGTAGCAGCCATGACAGGAGGGCAGAAAGTCCCTGACCTCAGGAAAGTGATAGAAGCGATAGTTCCTGATGTATCAGTATTCGATATGGACGGCAGGAAGGAAAAAGAACAGGCATCCGGCTCAGAACTTTCTGACCTTATAACAGAGAAACTCGCTCTTCCGGGCATTTCAGTTATTTTTATAAAAGGAGTATGCAGAAAATATTGAGATGCAGGGCTTTTTTTCAAACTTATTCCCTGCTGTTTATTGTTTTTCATCCTCTATTCTTTCTCTTTTGTTTTCAGTTCACAGCTTTTCCCTTTTTAGTACAGGAAAAATCGGAAAAAATTGAAAAATAATAATAAAGTCATGAAAAGTTATGATTTAATATAAAGATTGAAATGTCAATTCCGGCTTTCAAGAATTATTTATCTTTTTCTAAATAAAACCGGAAATAATCATTTAGATTTTCAAAGATTATTTTTCTCTGTCCGATCTTCGGAAATCAGGATTATATGTACATTTTCATAGTTAAAAGCCTGTTTTTGCTAAAAATATAACTTCAAAATGATTCGAAGTTTAACAAAAAAACACACATGATATTCTTGGAATAACATGCCCAAAAAATGAAAGTCTTTTTCACTTAGCTTTTTTGATAATAGAACTCCATCATTACCTTTGGACAGGAAGGTTGTTTTTACTTTGGTTCTCCGAAGCCGTCAAAAAACTAACCATTGAATTGCCATCGAAGGCCCAGATGTGACCTTGATCACGGATGCCAAATTGCCTTTGAAGCAATTCTACTGTCCTGGAAATGATGGAGTAATGTAAATTGGACGGAGAAATAAACAAATCTTGTGGTTTAGACATTCACAAACGTTTTGTTATTGCTACTATCCTCAGTAGATCCGGTGAAAAACAACAACATCGTTTTGCCAGAGATGATGATGGGATTTTAGATCTTAAAAATTTAGTAACCTCTGAAAAATGTGATGTTGTTGCCTGTGAATCAACAAGTGATTTCTGGGTTCCGATTTATGAGGCATTGATAGATCATTTGCCTGTTATAGTTGGAAATGCTCGAGATATGAAAGCATTTACACATAAAAAAACAGATAAAATAGATTCCGAAGTAATTGCAAAACTTGCATTGAATAAGATGGTTCAACCATCAAGAGTTTTTCCGAAGAAACATAGAGAATTCAGGTCATACGTCAGGCTTCGCCTAACTCTTGTAAGAAAAAGAACGGACATTAAAAATGAAGCTCATGCAATTCTTTCCTCCGAAATGTTACATCTGGGTGATGTTCTGACTGACATTTTTGGAAAAAATGGTAGAGCAATTCTAGCAGGAATCTCTTCAGGTAAAAATATTGATCAAATTATAGAGTCGCTTTCTCCAAATGTTCGGAAAAAGAGTGTTCAGATAAGGGAAATTCTGGATAGAGAAATATCACAGAGTGCTGCAATAAGGCTTCAGATATGTCTGAACCTTATAAAACATTTAGATGAAGAAATTGAAGTTCTTGAAAGAGAAATTTTCAATTATGCTTATCAAAAGCATAAAAGGGAAATGGAAATTTTGATGTCAGTTCCAGGTATTGGGGAGCTTGGTGCGGCAACTCTAATTGCTGAAATAGGAGATTTCAGGGATTTTCCAACGGGAGATAAACTTGCTTCATGGCTTGGAATAGTTCCTAATGTGTATCAATCTGCAGATAAATACCATAACGGAAGAATCACTAAGAGAGGATCAAAAGTAGCAAGGTGGATTCTAACTCAGATTGCTCAAGCAGCAGCAAGAAAGAAAAATAGCAGATTAAAGGAGTTTTTTAACAGGAAAAAGAAGACAATTGGATATGCTAAGGCAATTATTGCCTTAGCAAGGAAAATTGCAACAATAATATGGCATTTGATCACAAACGATGAGATGTACGAAGATGAAACAGGATACCAAAAGGGAGAAGTTAAAAAGAGAAAGATTGTTGAGGCAGACATATTCTCGGTTGATGAAAGGATAACAATAATTAGTGGAATTATCGCAATTATGGGAAAAAAGGAAGGAGAGAGTACGTGATGAGTTTTCTCATCATGGACTTTCATGCCAAATAAATGGTATGTGGAAAAATAAATAACCAAAGAGAAACAATTAATGATGGGGAATCAGGGTACACCTCAGTGTCTTGAACGAATAATTGAAACAATGACAGAAACCAGAAAAGGGCAGTAAAGGGGTGAATAAATTTGGACAGAAAACTTCAGATTTTACTTATTTTAGGAGTTCTCTTGCTTGTTGCAGGTGTACTTCTTTGTATTACCAGAGATCCGCTTCTATTAAGTTCAGGAGCTGTAGCTGCACTATTCATGATTTTGCTTTTCAGGATAGACCCCCTTAGCCCTCATGAATAACAGGAAAAAGGAGATTTCTCTTTTTTATTTGAGGAAAAACACTTAAAAAACAACTATTTTGTTTTTAAATTCATTACTGTAAATTTGACGCTATTATATTGGAGTCCCTGATTACTGTACATTTGACGTTATTATATTACGATACATTTGAAGTTATTATTACTGTACATTTGACGTTATTATTTTACATTAAATTATTTTTTACTGGTTTTGCACGAGGCATGGATAATGGACCGAAGAATAAGATTAGCAACAGTTTACCTGACGCTTTTGACCTTTATTTTGATCTTTGTTTTTTCTGCAGGCTGCTCCGGTCAGAATACAGAACAGGACGAACAGGGCTATGCAGCAGATATACTCAAAACAGAAGCCGTAACTTACTCCGGTCTTCTGGGCCAGGGCGCATCCCTGCCCATAAACTACAGCCTGGAAGCCGTAGATGTCAAATTAAAAGCTCCTTCTTATGATCTGCCACTCCAGAGGGATAAAATATCCAATTATGCAAACTTTTCTGACAAAATTCCTCTGAATGAGTCTGACCTTAAAGTTCTGGAAAGCAACGGTTTTGTGGTAATAAAGAACCCTTACAACCCTGAAGAAGAGGGTATAACCTCAATGTATGTGACCCTCAAGGAAGAGGAAGTTCCTGTTTTTATCACAACGGATTCTCTGCTGCACCTTTACCATATCCAGTTTGATGAAACACTCAGGCAGATAGAGGAAAAAGAGTTTTACGATACTCTCTGGGAAACCGACCTTGACCTCCTGAATGCCTCGGTCCAGGAGTACAGCAGCGCATCAGGAGAAGAAAAAGAAGCCGCAAGGAGAGATGCAGCCTATTTTGCAGTTGCTCTGAGCCTGCTTCAGCCTAAACCTTCACAGGAACAGGCAGCAGAAGACTCTTACTACTTTGTTGACGAAGCTCTTTTCCCTGCAGGCTCAGGAGAAAAATATCAGTTTGAGGTACCTTCATTTGTAAAGAAAGAAGTAGAAGCAGAACTCGCTTTGATAGAAGCCCATGAAGGTTTCACAGTTTCTCCGATTTTCCTCTATAAAGAAGACTATTCCCAGTACGTACCAAGAGGGCATTACACACGCTCCGAAAAATTGCAGAATTACTTTAAGGCTTTTATGTGGCACGGCAGGATGAGCATGCTCCTGAAGGACAGACTGATAGAGTCCGAAGACCCTGAAAAAGATGCCCGCATCCAGACTATCCAGGCATGCCTGATCGCTTCACAGCTTGAAAACTCGCCAGAACTTCTTGAAAAGTGGGACAGGATCTACGGGGTTACGGCTTTTTATGTAGGCTTCTCCGATGATCTTGGGCCTTACGAATATATGGAAGCAATGGACAGGGTCTTTGGCAACGAGGAAAGGAAATTCAACGAAACTGCAGTGGAGGAATTAAAATCCATACTTGCTCAAAACCAGGGCCCTCAAATTTACGGAGGCACTGGGAACTGTGCCCTTGAACCACCCTTCACTCCGGAACAGGCTGACGAATGCCTTGAAAACACAACAGGCTTCCGTTTCATGGGACAGCGCTTTATCCCTGACTCTTACGTTTTTTCAAATATGGTAGGAGCCTATACAGGGGAATACAGGGGTGAAAAGGAAGAACCTTTCACTTTTGTGATCTCAGGGGCGGGAAGGCCCATCCGCGGTTTCCCGCGCGGGCTTGATATAATGGCTCTCCTGGGCTCGGAAAGGGCTGTTTACTGGCTCGACGAACTGAATGATTCCAGTTACGAAAATTACAGTGTTCAGTATGTAGCCATGGACTCCGAATTCTCGAACTTCAGCGCAGCTGAGTGGAACAGGAACCTTTACTGGTCCTGGCTCTATTCCCTCCAGCCCCTCCTGAAAGACTACGGGGAAGGATACCCTACCTTTATGCAGACGGATGCCTGGCAGGACAAGGAACTGAGCACCTCTCTTTCTTCCTGGACTGAACTGAGGCACGACACAATACTGTACGCAAAACAGAGTTACACGATAGTTGAAACCGCAATGCCAATGCCTCCTGAAGAAAAACCGGTTGTGGGATATGTGGAGCCTGTCCCGGACTTTTATGCCAGGCTGTTTGCCCTGACTAAAATGACAAATCAGGGGCTGGACGAAATGGGTGTCCTTGACCCCGTTTCAAAATCTAGGCTCACGGAGCTTGAAACTATCCTTTCAAGGCTTCAGGCAATCTCGGAAAAGGAACTCGAAAATGAAGAGATGACAGAAGAAGACTACGAGTTTATCAGGGACTTCGGAGCTCAGCTTGAAGGGGTCATAGCCGATGTGGATGAAAAAGCGAGAAAAACTACGGTAGTGGCTGATGTTCATACCGATGCAAATACTGAAGCCGCTCTCGAAGAAGGGGTGGGATACGTGGACATGATTGTAGTCGCATATAAACTTCCCGACGGCAGGGTCCTTATAGGGGCCGGGCCCGTAATGAGTCATTACGAGTTCAAACAGCCCATTTCAGACCGCCTGACGGATGAAAAATGGAGAGAAATGCTGGAGAAGAACCCGCCGGAAAAGCCGGAGTGGACCTCCACCTACATTTCTTAATTTTTAGTTTTTCCAGGCAGAAAAACCATCTTCATCTAAAATATTTCAGGAGATTACGTGAAGGGATTGATCTGCCAGAATTCTCTTACTGTTACCAGAATTAACACCCAGGCAGACATGGAAAGGTATTAATTGGAGAAGTATGAGTAATAATATGTGGGTGTATAATCAATATAAGCCATCTGGCAAAATCGTGAGGTAGTAACAATGTGTAGTGTTGGAGACCCTTTTGATTTCAATATGGAAGGAAAACTGCCGGTTAAAAACTATGTATGCAAAGAATGTGGAAATAAATTCAAAGGCATTGGCAAAAATGTGAAGTGCCCTTCCTGCCAGTCCACAAATGTAGCAGAGTCCTGAGAATCAACTGGATTTTTAAGATACTTATTTTTAACATGAAAAAACCGACCTCTTCTAAAGACATTTCACTGAAAGAAAGTGAAATGCTTCTCCTGCGCGGTAGTGCAGGGATAGTGGCTATTGTGAAAGCAGGTCCTAATGGACAGTTCTTTCTGGAAACTGAAAAAGAAGAAATTGTACTCGGACTGGAACCCCATGACCTGATTGTAGCCTCTTCATTTTCTGTAGGGGAAAAAACCGAGAAGGGGCTTAAATGCGTTCTCTTCATGATCCGGGAAATCCGGTCACCGTTAATAGTCCTTCCAAAAAACCATCCAGCATCACCAAGGCTTCCAATAGTCGTGTCGGCTGGTAAAAAGACTGTCCTGAGATGCAATATCACGCCCGGAACTCATCCGAATCAGGATGTTCTGTGCGGCGCAAATGACTTTAATAATCTGGAGATAACAGGAACAACTGAGGGCGTGCATATTGAAAATATGCCGCAGTGTGAGGTATTGAAGATTAACTTTGATATCTGATCATTAATATTCTTCACATTATCAGAAAAACTATCTGAAGACTCGTTTTTTCAAGATATTAAAAAATACCCATAAGAAATAGAAAATTAGATTAGTGTAAAAAAGATTAAACTAATGGACAACAGAAAATTAAAATAAGTATTCATAAAAATTAGAATGAATCTTCAGAAACATTCTAATTTATGTTATAATTTCAGGATAGAATTTTCAGATAGAAAACTTCTCTTTTTCACTGCCTGAAGGTTTCTGTTCCTGTTTCACCTGAGTGATCAGCCTTTCAAGCTGGTCCCGTGAGATGCTTTTGTGCTTTTCTTCAGTGCATACCTTGACTTTTTCAATAAGGGCACAGAGCTCTTCCCGCTCAAGACAGAAGCCAATGCTGTTAATAATGCCTTTCAGGGCTTTTTTGCCTGTGTGCTTTCCTACAACAAGGTTGCGTTTTCCACCGACCATCTCCGGGAGGAAAAGTTCGTAAGTGCGCGGCTCTTCCAGAATTGCAGCCACATGGATCCCGGATTCGTGCGTGAAGGCGTTCTTTCCGACAACAGCCTTGTTTACCGAAGGGGTAATGCCTGAATATTCCGAAACCATCTCTGAGAGAGAGTTAAGTTTGGTGGTATCATAACGCTCTATCCCATACTGAACTCTGAGGGCGACCAGAACCTCTTCCAGGGAGGCGTTTCCTGCCCTTTCTCCGATAGCGTTAACTGTTGTGTGGAGCTGTTTTGCCCCGGCTTCGGCGGCTGCAAGGGTGTTGGCTGTAGCCATGCCGAGGTCATCGTGGCAGTGGATACATATCGCAGTATTTACGGACTTGAAGATCTCACTTACAAGATAATTTGTTGTGGTGGGGTTCAGTATCCCAACGGTATCTGCAAGGCTTACATACTGCACTTTATACTCATTTTCAACTTCCTTAAAAGCCTGTTTGAGGCGTTCAACCGGAGTACGGCTTGCATCTTCAGCTGCAAAACGCACTTTTAAACCGTGGTCAGTTGCATATTCTATGGCTTCCTTGGCGCAGCCGAGCATATCCTCAAGGCTTCGATGATACTTGTACTTGAGGTGCATGTCTGACATTGCAATGAAAATGCTCACTATATCAACGTCACATTCAAGGGCAGCGTCAACATCCCCCTTTACTGCTCTTGAGAGACAGCAGATCCTTGAATTAAAGCCCTGGTTTGCAATTTCCTTTACAATTTCTTTTTCATCTGCGGAAACTACCGGAAACCCGGCTTCTATAACCTCAATACCCATGGAGTCAAGTTCACTGGCTACTGCCAGCTTCTGTTCTTTGGAGAACACAACGCCAGGGGTCTGTTCCCCATCGCGAAGGGTTACATCACAGATTTCGATATCAAGGGGGCGATAATCGATGAAATCCATAAGTGTGTTTCTGGAGTACTGCTCGCTCTCTGACATGGTTGCTGTTTCCCGTGATTTTTTCGGTTTGAGAAATTTATGATTATTTTTAATGATATTTGTATTGACTGCCCTGAAAAATAACTCAGAGGCCTGAATAAGAAATTGTGAGGTTAAAACCCCGGTAAAAGTCAAAAAACCTTATGTTTAGCAAGATTAGCATTAGCTTTACCTACATATGTATAAATGGTTTCCTTGGAGGAAAAGGGTTTCCGAGGCATTGTTTCTATATTTATTCGTAAAGAAAGCTCGCTGTACGTTATCCGGTTTTTACAAGCCTGTCCCTGAATCAATTTACCTAAAATTTACCTAAAATATAGAAATATAACCGGTTATACAAATGTAGCCAGTTATACAAATGTAACCAGTTATACAAATGTAACCAGTTATACAAATGTAGCCAGCATTTGATAATTAGAGAGCCCGGATAAAGCCCTGATATAAAAAAAGGATGTTTTAAGAGAGTTTTCTCTGGACCCTTTCATAAAAACATGTATCTGAAATCCTGACAAAACGTGCAGGAAATTTCGATTTTTTTAATTTGACGATATCTTCAGGCCTGATCCTGTAAGACTTCTGTCCGTCGATTGCAATTACAGCATCTTTTTTGTGCTCCAACAGTTTTACTGTAATTTCGCTGTCTGCGGGGATAACCCAGGGCCTTGAGGAGAGTTTGAAAGGGGCAACAGGAACAACAACAATTGCATTTACCCTCGGGTTTATAATAGGGCCCCCTGCACTCATTGCATATGCAGTCGAGCCCGTAGGTGTTGCAAAAACCACACCATCCGCGCGCATCTCATCAAGAAGGCAGTCGTTTACATGGACTTCAAACTGAATAATTTTCGCGGGCTTTGCAGACATTACAGCAATCTCGTTTGTGGCGGTTTCAAGCATTTCCCCATTGAGAAAAACATCCACACGCATCCTTTCGAGATACGAAAAGCCGTAGAGGACTTCTTCTATGGTTTCAATCGCATCTTCAGGTTCCACATCCACGAGAAAACCGAGAGTGCCCATATTAATTCCCAGAATAGGAAGAGGATCTTTCATTTTGGCAATATTCCGAAGGACTGTCCCGTCTCCTCCCACACTTATAACGAGTTCGACTCCTTCATCCCTCATCCTTTCTACCGGAGTCCCTTCTATACCCAGGACTTCAGCCGTGGCGGTTGAGACGAAAATCTGCACCTGGGAATTGAAACGAGCAAGGATCTCCCTTACCATGTCAAGAACTTCAGGCCTGTCGCAACGCGATGCAATCCCTATCCTCTTTATAGCCAAATTATCCCCCTGAGAGCAAATGTAAAATCTTCTCATGCACATGCCCGTTGGACGCGACCATGTCCACTCTGGCAGTAACATTATCTGGAAGCCTCAGGAGATTTCCATACCCGTCAGTCACACGTCCGCCGGCTTCCTCAAGGATAAGCTGCCCTGCTGCAACATCGGTTACGCGTAAGGCTCTTCTGACATCCACAAAGGCATCAAGCCTGCCTGATGCTACATAACACAATTCAAGCGCAACGCTCCCAAAAAGCCTTACTCGCCTGATATTGCTGTATATCTTCCGTGTCCTTTCCACGTTCTGCCTGTAGCCGTATACGCTGGCACAGAGGCTCTTAAGGTCCGAATTGTGAGATGGTCTTATTGTTTTTCCGTTAAGGTAAGCTCCTTTTCCAGCTTCCGCGTGAAATTCCTCTTTTAATGCAAGGTTGCTTACATACCCAAATCTCAGGTCTGAAAGGTCATGAGAAGCAAACGCAATTGAAACACTGTAAAAAGGAATGCCTGAAGAAGCATTGTATGTCCCGTCCAGGGGGTCGAGCACAACAGAGAACTCAGGAGATTTCCCGATAATAAGCTCTCCAAGCTCTTCACTGAGTATCCTCATGGATCTGCCGTCGGCTTTAAGCGCCTCAACTATAGCATCTTCTGCTACCTGGTCTATGCTGGTAGTGGGCGTTCCGTCAGCTCCCATGCCTACGAAGCTGCTTGCCGAATCAGTGCCCACAAGCTCAAAAGTTGCATCGTATGCAGCTTTAAAAGCCTCCTGACACAGTTTTAAAAAGTTTGAATTAGAGGTCATGTAAAGATCGGATTATTCTATCTCAAATCCCCTTTTCCATAATTCGGATTTAGGGGTTCTGGAAACAAAGGCTTTAAAATCAGGACCAGGGCAGCCCACCGAATATTTTTTCCAAAAATTCACCCGGGAGTCCTGATCTCTGAGTCTAACTCTGAGACTAATAAACCATGCAGGGCTCAGAGCCCGATAGCTTTGTTTGTTTTCTGGATTGATTTTGCGCCGTCGCTCTCAAGCTCCATCATTGCACGGATAGCATCCACAGTTTCCGGGACCACAATTGATTCCTGATGGATTGCCTGGAAGAAATAGAATTCCCTTTCGTGCACGGTAATGGATTCAGGCCAGATGCAGTTCTCCCACATGTCGTTTCTGGGGCGCCCCATGTCTCTTGCTAATTCGATAATCTCAGCAGTAGAATTAATTCCCTGACTCATGAAACGGATTCTTGACTGAGAGCTGAAAATCCTGTTAATATCCTCAGCAGTGCAGTCGGTGTTGACTTCCATATTTACGGTATGCAGGTGCATAAGTGTTGTCGGAATTTTCAGGGCTGCAGTTGTAATGTTGATGTGAGGGAGTACACTCTTTATGTCAGGCCCGTGGTGGGACGGAAGTTTTATCGGATCAGGCACGATTGCATTAATAGGACCTTTCTTTATATCATTGGGATCCGTAGCCCTTCTTGCAAGGGTAACCCTTACCTTTTTTACCCCCAGTTCCCTGTCAATAGGGTAAATGACCCTGCAAAGCCCTGTTGTGTTACAGGAAACTACCCTCACCAGGTCACGCCCGAGAGCTCCTTCGTAGTTGCTTGCAGCATTAAAGGAAAAACCTGCAAGTTCATGATCTTCACCGCCCTGCCAGATTGCTTTTACTCCGGCTTTTTCATACATTGGTTTATTTGCTTCCCCAATTCCCCCAGGAGTACAGTCAACTACCAGATCTGCTTTTTCTACCATTTCTTCAATGGTTCCGGCGAGTGGAATACCTGCTTTCTCAAAGGCTCCGGAGTTTGAAGCCGGGGCAAATAGATCATACCCTTTCTGGTGTGCTACTGCAGCTTCATAATTGGGCTTGGTTTTTGAAACCCCTATGATCTCCATGTCATCCTGAGCCTGTACTGCGTCTGCAACTCTTTTCCCTATAGTTCCGTAACCGTTTACTGCAATCTTTGCTTTGACCATTTATTATCCCGTCCTGTTTGTTTCTTTTATTAATCGGGAGATAGATTTAAATTAGATTTTAATTAGAGTTATATTATAGTTCTATCACGATAAATAATATTTTAAATCAATAGCATTAGACGCTGTGAGTTTACTTTTCCTGGGTTTACGTTCCTCTGTCGACAGGTTTCACAGATCCGAAATCGAGACATAAATTTAAAGTTTTTCATACATTTATAATGTACGTCCGTATTTATAATGTAAGTCTACATTAAAGAGTCGCTGCAAACTACAGATTTGAATCTAAGATATTGAAGTTAACTGGAAAGTGCCCCAAATATTTTATTTATGGCGGGTATCTTAGATTACATTGTGGTTATAGATTAAAAACAGATAAATGCTTTTCTCAGAAATTAAATATTATTAAAGAAAGTAGAAGAGAGATTCAGGCTTTCAGACCCTTCCAGAAAGCTTCCGGGCAGAAAGATATCCTGAATTTTTATATAACGAAGCATAGAACCCCTGAGTTTTGAGCTCAGGAGATATAAGCTTCAGCTTCCAGACATTTAACCTTTGCTAATTCTTTTAAGCTATAATTACTTTCTATTATTACTTTCTATTAATAGTATAGTGCTGACCCATATAGCTGCCTCCAGTACGAAAACAGAGTGAGAGTTAACAGGACAAACCTCTGGACTTAAATAACTTGTCACCTCAGAAACTGCAGGCAGGGCCTGCGTGACCTTCCTCATTAGAAGGAGGGCGATAAAAGAAGCCAGCAAGTCAAAAAAAGCCGGCAAATCAAAAGAAGCCGGCAAGTCTTTAGATTAGCAGCTGCTTCACGGCAAAGTGCCCTTTATTAAGTTCGTTTCTATTTTTCGGGATTAACCCCTCCTGAAGGCAGTGAAAATCAGTAAGACAAAAAACACACATGATATTCTTGGAATAACATGCCCAAAAAATGAAAGTCTTTTTCACTTAGCTTTTTTGATAATAGAACTCCATCATTACCTTTGGACAGGAAGGTTGTTTTTACTTTGGTTCTCCGAAGCCGTCAAAAAACTAACCATTGAATTGCCATCGAAGGCCCAGATGTGACCTTGATCACGGATGCCAAATTGCCTTTGAAGCAATTCTACTGTCCTGGAAATGATGGAGTAATGTAAATTGGACGGAGAAATAAACAAATCTTGTGGTTTAGACATTCACAAACGTTTTGTTATTGCTACTATCCTCAGTAGATCCGGTGAAAAACAACAACATCGTTTTGCCAGAGATGATGATGGGATTTTAGATCTTAAAAATTTAGTAACCTCTGAAAAATGTGATGTTGTTGCCTGTGAATCAACAAGTGATTTCTGGGTTCCGATTTATGAGGCATTGATAGATCATTTGCCTGTTATAGTTGGAAATGCTCGAGATATGAAAGCATTTACACATAAAAAAACAGATAAAATAGATTCCGAAGTAATTGCAAAACTTGCATTGAATAAGATGGTTCAACCATCAAGAGTTTTTCCGAAGAAACATAGAGAATTCAGGTCATACGTCAGGCTTCGCCTAACTCTTGTAAGAAAAAGAACGGACATTAAAAATGAAGCTCATGCAATTCTTTCCTCCGAAATGTTACATCTGGGTGATGTTCTGACTGACATTTTTGGAAAAAATGGTAGAGCAATTCTAGCAGGAATCTCTTCAGGTAAAAATATTGATCAAATTATAGAGTCGCTTTCTCCAAATGTTCGGAAAAAGAGTGTTCAGATAAGGGAAATTCTGGATAGAGAAATATCACAGAGTGCTGCAATAAGGCTTCAGATATGTCTGAACCTTATAAAACATTTAGATGAAGAAATTGAAGTTCTTGAAAGAGAAATTTTCAATTATGCTTATCAAAAGCATAAAAGGGAAATGGAAATTTTGATGTCAGTTCCAGGTATTGGGGAGCTTGGTGCGGCAACTCTAATTGCTGAAATAGGAGATTTCAGGGATTTTCCAACGGGAGATAAACTTGCTTCATGGCTTGGAATAGTTCCTAATGTGTATCAATCTGCAGATAAATACCATAACGGAAGAATCACTAAGAGAGGATCAAAAGTAGCAAGGTGGATTCTAACTCAGATTGCTCAAGCAGCAGCAAGAAAGAAAAATAGCAGATTAAAGGAGTTTTTTAACAGGAAAAAGAAGACAATTGGATATGCTAAGGCAATTATTGCCTTAGCAAGGAAAATTGCAACAATAATATGGCATTTGATCACAAACGATGAGATGTACGAAGATGAAACAGGATACCAAAAGGGAGAAGTTAAAAAGAGAAAGATTGTTGAGGCAGACATATTCTCGGTTGATGAAAGGATAACAATAATTAGTGGAATTATCGCAATTATGGGAAAAAAGGAAGGAGAGAGTACGTGATGAGTTTTCTCATCATGGACTTTCATGCCAAAGTAAAAAGTTATCTGGATAAAATAATCGCTTCCCCGCGCGAGAAATTGATCTCTTTTACCGAACCTTCAACCGTCATTTTATCTCCGAGGATTCCGGTAAGCTGAATTGTGTCCCCTTCGACCAGAATCCTTGCTACGGAGTCCATAATCCTCTCCCGGTTTTCTCCACTGAGCAGAATTACATTAATTTCACACATCATAAATCTCTCCTTTAAATGTTATTTTTATACGGAATTCTGCACTGACTTTAAAATATTTTCATTAATACATATAATTTGTTTTTCTGCTCAATAAATAGTTGCCGAAAAAATCCGGAATGCAGTAACTTTCAGGGGAAATTCATAAGTTTTGCAACAGATAATCCCGTCTCAAGCCCCAGGTCTTCAGCCACGCATTCGCATTTTGTAAGAAGCATATAGGCTATGGGTCCGAAGTTGTGCTCTGAGAGGGTCTCGTAGTTTGCCATGCCCTTGCTAATTATCAGGGTAGCATTCTTCATGGCATCAAGAAGTTCGGCAGGGGCTTCTTCTACAAGGACTCCAACTGCATTTGAACCTGTGGTCATTACCCTGTCGACCTTTTTATCAATTTCAAACTCTTTTATTTCTTCCAGAGTCACATCTGTAAGAATGGGGCCTCCACGCACAACCAGGGTTATATTTCCACCCAGCTTCTTAATCACGTCAAAAACAATAGCATCAAAAAGGATCTCTCCACAGTTATCAGCGATATATACGACGTCCTGAAGCAGACCGAGCATTTCAGGAGTGTCGTCAACATCAAGTCCCTGCTTGTAATATTTCAGAAAAGCAGCTTCAAATTTATCTTCGCTGGCATCAAAACCCATAATCCCGAAGTCAAAATAATTAGCAATAACAGATGCCAGTACTGCCCGCTTGAAGAGTTCTCCATCATCAGGAGAATTTTCGTAAATTTTTTCTTTTGCTGCGGGCAGGACTTTTAAAGCAGCCTGATTGATCAGCTTTTTCGTAACCTCATAAGGGTCACTGTCTCGGAGTACTTCATAGCATTTCCTGTGGACTTTTGTGGCCACACGGGATGATACAGCCTCAGGGCTATAATGTTTGTTCATGACCCCAAGGCATTCGTGGATAGTCCTGCTTATCAGATCTTCATCATCGGTAGAAAGCTTTGATTGAAAATGCACTCGGGAAAGAAGGCAGTAAGTACAGCGTGGATTCATCTTCATGGGAATTCTTCCTGTTTTTTTGGATTATGGATAAGGAATTTAGGAATATTACTGATATGGCAGCAAATGTTATACATTTACTTATTCACATGTAATGAATCCTAAAAAATAAACCTTTAAATAAGTAACCTGAAACAGAGATAAAATTAGAAATTGTGTTAATATAATCCGGATACCAGAATTTGCTGCCATAACTTCTTAAAAAGGTAAATTCTTTATAGCCGAAATGTGTAAAATTATTTACAATGACAGATAGTGCCCGAAATTTCAAACCATTTTTTATTTTTATTTTACTTACGGCAGGTTTATTAATTCTCCTTGCAGCTTTGCCAGTTACATCCTCCGCTCTTACCGAAGTAGAGGTAAATCCTGTGAATACTCCGGCAGGGGCTGTAGTATTGATCGTGGACGGTTTAAGTGCCCCTTTTATCTATCCCGAGCTTACACCACATTCACTTGACGGTGCAGTCCTTGAAAAAGCAAGGCTTGAGAACATCCCTGAAATTAGTAAAAACAGTGCACAGATTCTCGACTTCCGCGCCCCTCAGACTTTTACCGAGGGAGGACACTCCGTCCTTGTTACCGGGAATCCTGATGCAGACAGCGAGTTTGTCAGTTTTAAAGATGCAAATATTTTTGATATTTTACACGCTCAGGGCTACCTTTGCATCGCAGTAATGGAAAAAGGAGACTCGTGGTCAATCTGTGCAGAGCAGGACGCTGTCCTGAGAGACAAGAACAACTCTATAAAAAATATAGAGATAATGCTTGAGCAGTACGAATATTCTCAGGATATCAGGGTTCCATCCGGGCTTTTACAGGTAATGCGGAGTAGAGCTGACATGGCTCCTGCATATGTTTCTTCGAAAGAGACAAGAGACAGGTATAACGGATATAACAGATGGGGCATAGAAACAGCCTGTGATGTGGTGAACTATATGGCAAAAAATTGTCCTGACCAGAAATATCTGCTTACTGTCAATGTGGGGGCAATTGATATGAGCGGGCATTACAGGGATAATTACGGGTATATAGACTGTGTTGAAAGCCTCGACTCCGAACTTCTGCCTCTCTATAACCTCTGTAAAGAAAACAACCTTGCTTTTATCCTGACAGCAGACCATGGAATGGCTTTTTCGGCTGACGGTTCCAAAGGAGGACACCAGTCCGAAAAATATTCGGTTTCGGACGAGGCACAGATGGTACCCTTCATCGCACACGCGAAGGACATTAAAAGTGGGGTCATAAGAGGGGAGTTCGGGCAGGAGGATTTTGCTCCTACACTGCTCGGGATACTCGACATCCCTGAAAGGCCCAGGTTTGTCAAAGGAGAGCAGATCCTGCTTACAGGGCACGTAAACCTTAAAGTTGAACTTCCAAAAAAAGGGTCTGTGGAGCTAAGGAGAAATGGACAACTGATCTCATCTTCAGGAAATGATGACCAGTTTCTTTTCCTCGGGCTTGACCCGGATTCCTATATTGTCAAAGCAGTCCTGAACTCCGGAAACAGCCCTGAAGAAAAGGAAAAAGAGGTTTATCTCAGGGCCGATTCTGTACTAGATTTCTCAAATAAAGAGGCAAAAACAGATGAAAGCGAATACTCTCCGGCTGGAGCAAAAGAAAAAACCAGCTCGGCAAGCATTCTGGCAGGAGGATCAATTTTTGACAGGAGCTCAAAACACCTCATAGGATATCTTCTGATTGGAACAATGAACCTTGCAGGGCTATTCTTCATCATGAAAATTATGAAAAAAGACTGAAAAAAACGAAGGAGATTAAAGCAAAACGCGAAGGGGGATTAAAGCAAAACATGAAGGAGATTAAAGCATTTAAGTATCAAGGGTTTCAGTATCAGGGCTGCAGTATCAAAAGTTTCAGAATCAACGTTTCGCTATCAAGCGTTCCAGTATCTAATAAAACTTATAAAACTGCGGATCTGATAAATATTGAAACGGATTCACTCATTATTTGTATTCAGTGAATTTTTACCTTCAATCTTTTTTGCCATATTTATTTTTACCTGTTGCCTGTTTTTCGCACAGTCATGGGAATTGAGTAATATAAAGACAGATAGATATAATTACGTTATAAAGAAACGTTTAATATAGATTATAGATACATATTTATTATATATTTATTAGTCATTTTGTTGATCCTACTTCATTAGCCCCGGATAAGATTTTTTTAATGGATAAAAATTTCCGGTCTTTAGGCAGGTCTTTGCTTCAGGTCATGAATATAAGGCAGATAAAAGTCCTGGAAACTTATTTCCTTTAACGGAAGTGACCAGAAAAATGGAATACGAAGAAAGGTTTGATCAGGCTGTCCGCGTTACAGGGGTCGGGCTTTTCGTGAACCTCGGGCTCACTATTTTTAAATTACTTGCAGGTATCCTGGGAAACAGTACTGCAATGGTAGCGGATGCTGTCCATTCCCTTTCGGATTTTCTTACTGATGTTGTGGTGATTTTCGGCTTCAAAATCGCGAAAAAGCCGGTGGATGAAAGTCATAACTACGGACATGGAAAAATTGAAACACTTTCTGCAAGCCTTGTAGGGCTTATGCTCTTACTTGTGGCAGGGCAGATCCTGTATTACGGTGTCCAGAAAACTCTGATGTTCATCGAAGCAGGAACCCTTGAACAGCCTGCCATTATTGCACTTTATGCAGCCCTGGCTTCCGTAATTTCAAAGGAGATCATGTACCAGTACACGATTCTGAAAGCCCAGAAAATAAACAGCATGGCTCTGACCGCTAACGCCTGGCATCACCGCTCGGACGCTTTTTCCTCATTCTGCACCATGATAGGAATAGGAGCTGCGGTTTTCCTTGGAGGGAAATGGGTTGTGCTCGATCCTCTGATGGCGGTTTTTCTGAGTTTCATCATCCTCAAAGTTTCATTGAAGATATTTCACAGCAGCATAAATGAACTTGTAGAAGCGTCCCTTGATGAAAAAACCGAAGGTGAGATCAGGCAGATTATCCAGAAAACAGAAGGGGTGAAAGCTCTCTCAAACCTCAAGACCCGGAGAATAGGAAACAATATAGCTGTAGATATCCGCATTAAAGTTGATAACGCCCTTGACATTGGCGAAGCAAACAGGATTTCGATTCATGTTGAACATAACCTGAAAAAAGCCTTTGGTCCCTACACTTACGTCCTCGTGAAAGCAGAGCCCTATGAACGCGAGCCTTGGGGAAACCCTGAAGACGAAAAAGCCTGGGAGCACCCTGTAAATCCGGAAAAAAATAAGGTCTGCCTCAGAAACCACTCCAACTAAACCGGGTAGAACCAGGAAATAACTTTTTTTGAAAATGGATATCAGGAAAGTCATATCATATAATATCATATCATGAAAACGCATAAACTTATGTGGAAAGCTCATACACATTTCCCAGGGCTTCAGTAAAAGTAACATCCACATCTTCTATGTGTGCAAAAGTGGGTCCTTTCCTTAGTTCATTTATCAGGAGTTCAAGAGCTTCGAGCCTTCCCTCAGCGAGAACAAAAACCCTTCCGTCCCTGAGATTTATGGGGTTACACTCCACTCCAAAGCGTTCGGCTGCGTTTCTTGCAAATCTCCGAAAACCCACTCCCTGCACCCGACCAGATACAAGTATTTCCGCACGTACAGTTTCTCCAGAGCTCACAAATGGCTATTTTGAAAAACTCTCATATATATCTATGGTTACTCCGGGAAGTAAAATGAAAAGGAAATTTTAAGGAAATTTGACAGAATAGAGAATCTTCTGCCAGATTATTTATCAGAATTGATCTAAAAAGTCACAACAGTTTAGAAGACTATATAAAGGAGCTGATGAAAGGATATGATGAAAAAAACATGTCAATTGAACAGGAATTCTAAAGTCAAAAGACATATAAGGTTGTAAAAGATTGATAGAAATAAAACAGGCATATAATGAAATTAATAGAAATAAAATAGAAAATCAATAGAAATATGATAAAAAGATAAATATATATAAATAGAAATATAGCGAGAGTATAAAAATCTATTTAAAAAATATAACTTTAAAAACCATTATTTGAAGGCATTATGGACCGAAATACTGTCTTGGCTAAAATAGATGAATTATCTTTAATCTATGAAAACGGGGTCTTATCACATCCTTACTGGTATATCCCGCCGAATAAAAGATATTTAATTGAAATCCATGATAAGTTATTTCAGGGAAAGGCAGAACTCAGATTAACGTTAAATGAGGTTGCAGCCTTATTATTAGTCAATAATTTGATCGAACTGGACTAAACATCGTGGGACTTAACTGGAAAGGTCAGCCAAAACCGGGACTGAACCGGAGAAGATTAAGAGACTATGATCAAAATAGAAACATTATAAATTTATATTACCCAATGATATTTCTCTTTTAATGATATTTCTCTTTTAGGAATGGTAAAAATATAATTTCTAATATTTACTTTAGTAATGACTTCACAGCCATTGCTGAAGACGATATCGAGAACAAAAATAATAAGATTATATCTTCTTTATTCCTTAATGATATTTGTCTTTTAATGATACTTCTCTTTAATAATACTTCTCTTTAATGATACTTCTCTTTAATGATACTTCTCTGGTTTTTTTCTTTTCAGACCGGTCCGGGCTTTATCTCTTTAAAGTGTTATACATTCTCTCTTTCCGGCAGCAAAACAGGCTTTAACCTGACTGCTTCTCTCCAGCGCCGCCAGAGCACATACAGTCCGATGAAACCAACTAAAGCCCAGGTAATGATCGCACCCAATCCCAGACCAGTAAAGGGGGCGAGAACCAGGGACAAACCGTTCCACATTGCGTGAAGAATGGAAACGAGCAGGTATGCACCAATTACTCGCAGGTTAACCCGGAAGCAGCAGTCCTTGCTTTCACGGAACAGCACACTGGCTAAAATAGCTGTCCAGGTCCCGTGTCCCAATGGGGCAAGAAGGCCGCGGAACAGCGTTACTTCCAGTACTGCCGAAATGCTTCCGTTACTCATCAGGAAGGCGGTAAAGGCATAACCGGTGCTTTCCAGCGCAGCAAACCCCATTCCTACTGCCGCGCCCAGAATAAGCCCGTCCATTTCCGAGACATGCCGCCTGCGGCGTGCTATCACCACCACACCCAGGATTTTGGCGAATTCCTCAACGAGTCCCACTGCTAAAATGTCCCCAGGATTAAACTGGGTAATAAATAATGGCCCTATAAAAGAAGTAGCGATGATACCTACCAGCCCCCCATATAGAAAAGCCAGGGAGACTATTGGCATTTTCAGGCGGCTGAAATTCTTGCGCTCATATAAGAATGCCACGTATGCAACCGGGACTGTAAAATTGCCTACCATAACCAGACTGGGAAACAGGTTTGGATTGCCCGTCATCAGCAACGCCACAAGTAAGAGAATATAGAAAGCTGTTGCGGAGATCAGGACTTTTAGCCAGATATTCCGCCGACCGGACGGTGCAAGCGGCTGTACTCCAGGAGCACTGACAGCAGTTACTTCCTCATGCAATTCGTCTATTTCATTCGTTAAGCCGGATTCCCCCAATCTGCCTGCTCAGTTGAAATGCTGGTGACAATATTGAAAAAATAAGCCTGATTTTCCGATACTAAAAATCAACGGCTTCAGGTGCTTATTTCCCCCGGATGTGAGATTTCAATTTCATTAAGGCATCCATTCCACGTATATGCATTTTATGGATATCTTCCCGATATACAGCTGCTGCCGGCACTAACAGTAACGGTACAGTTGCTGCAACTTTAACCCCTTCCGAAACAGGCAATGCGGCTAAAAAGCCTGCTCCGGTAACACCATAAATGGGAACTATAGGAAAGAGCATAGCCAGACCAAACGCCCTCCTGAAATGGATGCCCAGTTTTGCAGCCAGAAAACCATTTGACCCTATGACCACACCAATTCCGATGCTTGGCCCCACAGTCCGAAATGGGTTATACGATGGACCTATATAGAGTCCGAAATCAACACCGAAAAAAGAAACTAGACCGTTTAACTGGCTTCTTTCTTCATTGGAATTTCCCCCAAGGCCTGACACAACTATACCTATATCCAGCTGTAAAGGCCCTCTCCCCCTTTCACCCGTACCCAGTATGTTGACCATTATGTTATTATTTTTCCCTGATTAATAATATAATTTACCTATATTCTGATCAAAAAAGCCATATTCAGGCGCTGCCGGCTTCAGGGGAGCAAAATAGAGATTATACAGGGATACTGAAGATATCTTTTTTAAGGAATTTTCAATTATACTTTGTCAAAATACATAATTTCAGGAGAACATTTAAAATTTTTTATGAACAATTGAAAAGATATGTATCATTTATTACTATAAATTTCAGAGCACTAGCTTAAAAATTAATATATGATGAGTATCATAAATTGTACCTGGAAGAAAATTAACGATGCCAGAAAAACCTGCCTGGAAGGAATTCTGACATGGTTTTACCGGGGACTTTCGTGGTCATATTTGTCCAAATCTGAGGCAAAAAGATCAGACATAAAAGTGTTTAATTTAGGTGTTAATGCTTTATTAAAAGCAGGGTTGGGGATGTATGATTATTTCTGAAAGCGTAGCTGCCGACGAGCTGGAAATTCGATTGAAGAAACAGACTGCCGAACTGAAAAAATCTAATAAATGGGTAAGTGCCGAAATTTCGGAAAGCACACAACCCGAAGAAGATGTTCTCAAATCGGAAGAAAAATTCCTGATATTGGCCGAAAATTCTCCTGATGTAATTGTCCGCTTTGACAGGCAGAACCGCCACTTATACGTCAACCAGGTAGCTGCGGATATCTATGGTTATTCTCAGGAAGAAATTAAAGGAAAGACCCATAATGAACTGGGATCTGACCCTGAGAAAGCAAAATTCTGGAAAGAACATAATGAAAAAGTTTTTTCTACAGGAAAAACCGAAACCATGGAATTCGACTGTATATTACCTCAAAGAAAAAAATACTATTTTAATATACTGATAATACCTGAGTTTGTTAACGACGAAGTTGCCTCTGTTCTCACCATTTCCCGTAATGTTACGGACGTAAAAAAAACAGAATCAACTTTAAAAGAAACTCTTGATAATCTGGAAGAAATGATCAAAAAACGTACTGAAGAGATTGAAAAGGCTTACAGGTCATTAAAAGAGAGTGAAAAATGCCTCGCTGAGGCTCAAAAAATAGCCCACCTTGGGAGCTGGAACTGGAATATCGTGAGCAATGAGCTCTACTGGTCTGATGAAATTTACCGGATTTTCGGGCTCAGTCCCCAGGAATTTGGGGCAACTTATGATGCATTTTTGAGTTATGTGCACCCGGAAGATCGGGATTGCGTGAACAACGCCGTTAAGGGGGCACTGGAAGGAAAACCTTACAGCATTGACCACAGGATTATCCTGAAAGGTGGAGAAGAACGGATAGTCCATGAACAGGGTGAGGTTATTTTTGAAAACGGGAATGTCCCTGTCAGGATGGCTGGAATTGTTCAGGACATCACTGAGAGGAAAAAAATTGAAAAAGCCCTGGGGATGGCAAATGCGTATAACCGCAGCCTGATTGAAGTCAGCCTCGATCCTCTTGTCACTATCGGCCCTGACGGAAAAATAACTGATGTAAACAGAGCCACCGAAATTGTCACAGGTTATTTCAGGAGCGAATTGATAGGAACTGATTTCTCGGATTATTTTACAGAGCCTGAGAAGGCAAAAGAAGGATATCAATATGTGTTTCAGAAAGGACTTGTCCGGGACTATCAGCTGGAGATTCGCCATAAACATGGGCATATAACCCCTGTTCTGTATAACGCATCCATATACCGGGATGAAAATGGAAGGGTTACCGGGGTTTTTGCTGCAGCCCGTGATATTACTGAGCTAAAAAAAACAGAAGAAAAAATTAAGGCACTTGCAAATGCTGTTGAATCGTCAAACGATGCTATAATAACTGGAACCCTTGATGGTACAATTACCAGCTGGAATAAAGGGGCAGAGCAGATTTATGGTTATCTGGCTGAAGAAGTTATGGGGAAAAACGTGTCCATACTTGAACCAGACAACCTTAAAGGGGAAATAAAGCAATTATTTGACAAGATTAAACAGGGAAAAAAAGTCAAACGCTATGAAACATTACGTTTGAAAAAAGACGGTATAGCAGTAAATGTTTCAGTAACTCTTTCCCCGATTTTTGATGTATCAGGAAATCCTGTTGCCTTCAGTGGTATTGCCAGAGATATTACGGAAAAGAAAATTACAGAAAATCTGCTCCATGAAAAACAAATGGCTGAATTTGCAAACCGCACCAAGAGCGAATTTCTTGCAAATATGAGCCACGAACTCAGAACTCCTCTCAATTCAATAATAGGTTTCTCTGACATGCTTTACGAACAGGCATACGGGGAGTTGAATCAGAAACAGTTGAGAGCCATAAGTAATATATCCAACAGTGGAAAGCATCTTCTGAACCTTATCAATGGCATCCTGGATCTTTCCAAAATAGAAGCAAACAAAATGGAGCTTGATTATAAAGAATTTGAGCTTGCTTCCAGTCTTGACCTTATACGGAACATTCTGTCTCCCATAGCAGATAAAAAAAATATTGAAATTGAAACCGGCGTAGACAGCAGCATTTCGAAAATCTGTGCAGATGAGGACAGATTTATCCGGATAATGTTTAACCTTGTAGACAACGCTATAAAGTTCTCTTTTGAAAATAGCCTTGTTAAAATAGGGGCAAGAAAAAAAGGAGAGCTTGTAGAAATAACAGTTGAAGATACCGGAATAGGGATAAAAACTGAAGACCAGAATAAACTTTTCAAGCCTTTCAGCCAGGTTAACTCTTTTTCTTCAAAAAAATTCCAGGGCACAGGGCTTGGACTCTCACTTGTTAAGCAGATTGTTAACCTTCACGGAGGTTATGTCTGGTTCAAAAGCGAGCAGGGAAAAGGCAGCACCTTTGCTTTCGCAATTCCAATAACAAAAGGATAGTTTTTTTAAAAACAAGTTGATCCTTTTATGAAAACATTTATCGGACATTTCAGGTTAAGGAAAACAAAAAAGTGATTCCAAAACCGAAGAAAAAGAAGACAGGTTAATGGAAAAACTTCCGATAGAGCAAAATCAGATCTCAAATTTTGAGGCAAAATCATAAAAGAAAAAGTAATAAAAAGATATTCCGAACCTGCAATGCGCAGGTCCGATATCTATGAAAAACATAGAAGGGCAGGTCAATAGATCTGTCCGGTCTTAAAATACAATTTTCCATGCTTTCCTTTTCAAATTTAATCCATTAACTGGTTGATTTTTTTGTAAAAATCTACTATCAGATTCGCTGCTTCGCTTTCCGTGTTTAGCTGGAAAGTTCGGATCTGTTTTCCAAGAGGTTTTTCGAGGACAACACCAGACGCGACCAGAGGAGTGATAACCCTTGATACGCTGGAATGGGACAACCCGGTTGCCTCAGCTATTCCTGAAAGGTAAGTAGGTTCGTTCTGGTTTTCGATCAGGTTCTTAAGGACTGTCATCTGTGCGGTTTTTCCAAATATTTTTTCTATTGCATCCATTTGTATCATCTCAGAGGTGGTATTATACGTAAATGATTATTCAGTCCCAATAACTACCAACGGTTTATAAACTTATCTCTTTTTTGAATAGATTAGAGATATGTAGCCCATTAATCGCCAAAATATTTTACCTTAACTTTTTAAGTTAGTATCAGATTTTCTTCTCAAGGTTCCCGGCTATTTTAGTTAAAAAACCTTCTGAGTTGTTTAATTCCGAAATTGTCCTTGAATATTGCTCTTCTGCGCGCTGTTCTTAGGCCAGCAACCCCTGCCCGGACAGTATTCATCCTTTTTTAGGGTTGGAGTGTCTGTCCCTGTGCCCCTCAAAAAATCTGCAGTGCTCCACAGGACACTGCTCCTCAGGGCACTCAAGGATATATTTCATTATATCATCCATTTTTGCACTTGCAAGGGATACAGAAGTGTCCGCGCCTCCATAGTAGATGCGGAGTTCCCCGTCCACCACAACCCAACCGCAGGGAAAAACAACATCATTAACGTCCCCGCTGCGTTCATACCATTCATGAGGTCCGAAAACCCAGCCTTCTGATCTTCGTAGAACTTTTCTCGGGTCTTTGAGATCGAGAAGAGCCAGCCCCAGGCGGTAACTGATTTTAGATGTTGTCTGGCGCACTCCGTGGTACATAATCAGCCACCCTTCAGGTGTATACATCGGCTGCGGGGATAGGCCTATTTTATAGGCATCCCACCATCCCCCTTCCCGGGCATAGAAAAGAACCTGATGCCACCCCCAGGCTTTCATATCCGGAGAAAACGAGATCCAGATATTGGATTTCAAAGTATGCCCGGTCGCGGCAGGCCTGTGCAGCATTGCCCACTTCCCGTTAAAGCTCACCGGAAAGATAGCTGCATCCTTATTATCAGGAGGCGCAACAGGTCCTATTCGTTCAAAGGTCTGGAAATCCTCTGTAAGGGCAAGAGCTGGCAGGGGACCGGAATCCGAAAAAGCCGTATACACTATAGCCCACATTTTCAGCTCGTCCATGTAGGTTATACGAGGGTCTTCAATGCCGTATATCTCTTCAGGATACTTTGAAGGCTCAGGAAAAAATGTTGGTTTGCCGTCAATTTCCCAGTCGTCTATCCCATTTTTACTCCTGGCTACTGTAAAGTGGGAAAAGCCCCTGTGGTCTTCAACTCTCAAAAGAAGTAGAGTTTTACCGTCAACTATAGCAGCCGCAGGGTTAAAAACAGAATTCGCCCGGTATGACAGGTCATCAACAGTAAGTATAGGATTTCTATTATACCTTACAAAAAGTTCTCCACGATCTTTCCAGGTCATATTATCCCCCTCATCCTCTAAATTATGTGATACGAATTATGTTATTCCTATTTTTCCGGACCTGCTAAAAACAGGCTGTTTATTTCAGGGCTTTATCCCGAGTACATCCTCCACATATGCCCTTAGAATTTCTGCAACACTCCACGCCTGGGCAATTGTTCCTCCCGGAGCATGCGGATAGTCCCCATCAAATACCTCGGAAATGCCGCCTATACCTGCCGATTCAAGGTGTCCGTCAAAACCTTCGAGAATAGACTTCATGTATTCTACGTTACTGTCCTCATAGCCGTGGGTCTTCAGGTAAGCTTTTACAAAAGCCCCGAGGAGCCAGGGCCAGACTGTCCCGTTATGATAGGCTGTGTCCCTGGTTAAGGCGTCTCCGAGATACTGTCCTTTATACAGGAAGTGATCTGTTGACAGGCTTCTGAGCCCGAAAGGAGTGAGAAGGTCTTTTTCGACCCTGTCCACGATCGCTTTTTCTTTTTCTGGTGAAAGCATTGTATAGGGGAGCGAGACTGCAAAGATCTGGTTGGGGCGGATTGCAGGATCTTTAATCAGGTTTCCTGTTTCGTCCTCGTATATGAGATCAAAGAGGCAGTCAGCCTCAGGATTCCAGAAAGCATCCTCAAAATTCGAAGCTACCCCGGCTGCAAGGGTTTCATATGAAGAGACATCCTCTCCAAGGAGTATCCCGAGATAAGAAGCTGTTTTAAGGGAGCTATACCAGAGAGCGTTTACCTCACAGGCTTTACCTTCTCTGGGGGTCACCGCCCATTCCCCCACTTTAGCGTCCATCCATGTCAATTGAGGACCCTGCCTGATAAGGTAGTCAGAGTCCATTTCTATCCCGAAGTCCGTACCGTCACAATAGAAATTTATGATCTCGTCCACTGTGTCCCAGACATCGGTAAGGAAAAGAAAGTCCTGCGTATATGCAAAATAACGGTTAAGCGCATGGATAAACCATAGCGACGCATCGACAGTATTGTAAACAGGGTCTCCACCGAAAGCAGGAAAAGTATTGGGGACCAGGCCGCGCCTGCAATATTTAGAAAAATTGTTGAGAACAGACCTTGCCTCTTCAAAACGGTAAGGAATTAGAAGCAGTCCGGGAAGAGAAATCATGGTGTCCCTTCCCCAGTCAGAGTACCAGTGATACCCCGCAATCACGGTGTTTTCGCCTGAAGAGCGGTTTTTCACTACAAAAGGGTCAGTTGCCTTGAGAAGTTTAAGGGCAAAAGGCTCGATAAGTTTTGAGTCAAGAGCCAGAAGATTTTGCCTGTTTGCTTCCCTTAAATAGAGTTTATCGACCTGCTCGAGAGTAAAGGAAGAAACATCTTCTGTTGAAGCAGCAACAAAAAAACGGGATGTCCCCTCTTTGAGTTCGCCCTCAAAACATCCCGGATTGAAATTGTCCTCCTGAAAATTAAGCCCCCTCTGCATTTCAGTATCGTACTCCAGGTTAAAATACCATACTGGCTCGGGGTGATACTGAAGATTGGATGAAATGGAGAAAGTAAAACCGGTAGAACTTGCCAGTTTCACTCCCGAAGGCCCGGCTCTCTGGAAGAAAGACAGGTATCCTGCGCGAGCAGTAAGATTAAAATCTCTTGAACTTATAAGAGGGAAAATTTTCAGCACAGCCCCTTCTCTTCTGGATGTGATGTCATAAAGGACGCAGGTCGTGTTGCTGTTATGGATCATAAAGACTTTTTTCTTAATGATAAAATCCCCGGGCCTGTAAACCCAGAGAGGAAAAGGGTAGCGAATGAATTCGGAAAGATGTTGAAAACCTGTGGGACTGATAGTGTCCGGATATTTATGGACTGCAAGTTTGTAAACTTCTTCGTTGACAGATATTTCCTCATCAAGGGAAGAAAGCAGCAGGAGCCTTCCCGGAGAGTTCTCAGGAGTTGCTACGAGCAGACCGTGGTAAGTCCTTGTCCCTGCTCCGATGATTGTAGATGAAGCATATCCTCCAAGCCCGTTTCCTATAACCCATTCTTTTTTTATTCCTTCTTCATACGTTGAAAGAAAATCTGCTCCAAATCTGCCCCCGCTCATGTATATTTTATTAGAGCTAATTTATTAAATAGCTGTACATTGGAAAAAACAATTTGCAGCTGTGAACTTCAGTCCACTGCCAAAAATCCCTGCCTGAAATATTATCTTTTCAAACATCTTTCCTCTTTTCGCGTAATATTTATTCGTTGTTTTCAAAACCCTTTGCAGAGCAAAACTTTATTACTTGCAGGGAAAAAATCAGTTCTATTAATATTTTGTATTTTTATAATAGCACCGGAAAGATTGAACAGAACTTATCGAGGGGAGTAGAAGGCATGATAGAAAAGATGACATACACTTACCTGAACCCAAAGATAGCCCTGATGGGACCTGGATGTGTAAATGGGATCGGCACGCATGCAAAAGACCTGGGGGGTACGAAAGCCCTGATAGTTTCAGGCAAGAGCAGGCATGGGAAAGAGCTTGCAGCGGATATTCGTAGAATTCTTGAACGTGCGGGGATAGAAGCAGCAATCTTTCCGGGAGCAGACCCGAACCCGACCGATACTTCAGTTATGGAAGGGGCAGACATTTACGGGAAAGAAAACTGTAACATGATAGTTGCTGTCGGAGGCGGGAGCCCAATGGACTGTGCAAAGGCAATCGGCATTGTGGTATATAATGGAGGAAGGATAAATGATTACGAAGGAGTGAGTAAAGTTACCAGAGGAATTCCTCCACTTATCACGGTAAACACGACAGCGGGCACTGCGAGCGAGATGACAAGTTTTACAATTATTACTGATACTGAAAGGCACATCAAAATGGCTATCGTCGACCCCCGGATCACACCTGATGTGGCGGTTAACGATCCCGAACTGATGGTCAGCATGCCGCCAGCACTTACGGCTGCAACAGGGATGGATGCTCTGACCCATGCTGTGGAAGCTTATGTTTCTACCATGGCTACCCCGACTACCGATGCGGCTGCCATAAAAGCAATAGAGCTTATATCAAAATACCTGCCCGAAGCCGTCCTCCACGGGGAAGATATACGGGCCAGGGACATGATGGCACACGCAGAATATCTTGCAGGCATTGCTTTCAACAATGCAAGTCTTGGGTATGTTCATTCCATGGCTCATCAGCTCGGAGGCTTTTATGACCTCCCGCATGGGGTCTGCAATGCCATCCTCCTGCCTTATGTGGAGATGTATAACAAGCAGGTTTGCCCTGAACGTTTTGCAGACATCGCAAAGGCAATGGGAGAAAAAGTTGAGGGATTGAGCCCGGACGAGGCAGCGGATAAAGCAATAGATGCAATCAAAAAGCTTGCAGCAGAAATCGGAATTCCTTCAGGCCTGAAAGAGCTTGGGGCAAGGGAAGAAGACCTTGAACTTCTGGCTGAAAATGCCATGCAGGACGTCTGCCGCCTTACAAATCCAAGAGAACTCTCAAAAGAAGATATCATCGAGATTTACAGAAAAGCCCTGTGAAGAATATCTTGAAAGAGTAACTGCAGTCAAAAACTTAAATTACTGATAGCTGATGCGCATATAGTATATAGTAATATAAAAATAATTATTAAAAGTAATAATTTATTTTCGCAGCCAGCTAAGTAATTTAATTTCCATTGCTGAAATTGAATCAATATTAGTTTTCCAGGTTTTATGATCGGATTAATACGTTACTTCTTCAAAGTAAAGTACCAAAACTGAATAAATAAAGGGTTGAATAAATAAAGGGAGTGATTTTGATGAGATTATTTGGGAGCCGTGGAGGCTCTGAAGGGGAGAAAGGACACATCTATAAAATGCATGAAAAGCTTGTTTCCATAGGAGACGATTACTGGATAGAGGATGAAACTGGAGAGCGGGCGTACCATGTTGATGGAAAGGCACTACGCATCCGCAACACCCTCATTCTCAAAGATCTGCGTGGAAATGAACTTTATAAAATTCAGGAAAAATTACTCCGTATCAGGGATACGATGAATATCAAGAATGCGGATGACAGCCTTGCTGCAACAGTTAAAAAAGACCTCATTAATATTCTGCGAGACAAATGGAAAGTTGAAATTCCAGAGGAGCCTGATATGGAAATAAAAGGCAATATCCTGGACCACGAGTATGAAATTGAGTCTGAAGGAAGAAAAATCGCAGAAGTTTCAAAAAAATGGTTCCGCATCCGGGACTCGTATGGAGTAGAGATTGAGCCCGGGCAGGACAATGCACTTATCCTGGCAATTGCCGCCTCTCTTGACCAGATGGCACATGATTGATAAATTCGCGATAGAATCCGAAAGGCGGGAAAGGTCAGGTACCGGTTTATGGTGAAGGGACGTTCAGGAGATGTAAACATAAATACAAATGCCATTTCAACACCAGCCAGAGTTCTGATTTACAGCACTGCTGCGGTTCTCCTTACAATTGGCATGAAGGCTATTTCAAGCATACTCATGCCGATTTTTTTCTCGATATTTTCTTATCTAATCTTTGCCCCTCTGGTCCGCTGGCTTATGAGGAAAAGAGTCCCCGGAAAGATAAGCGTAGTTCTGGTTATCCTTGTTTTCATTTTTGTTTTTGTCGGAACCACACTTCTGTTTGCGAACTCTTTACTCCAGCTCAGTGGCAGGATTCCAAACTATGAGAACCAGCTGACAAGTATCCTGAACAGTATTTCAATATATTTGCCTGAAGCCGGAGTTTCCGTAGAATCGGTCCTGCGCGATATTGCAGCTTTTGCGTTCAACGTATCCGGGGATATTATTTCAGGAGCTCTGAATGCAGGATCAACAATTGCGCTCATTGTTATCACGACAACGTTCTTACTTCTGGATTCTGCAGGTGCGCCCGTGAAAATGCAAAAAGAAGGGGAAAACCAGCCAGTCCATATTTCACAGTATACCGAATTGAGCAGAACCGTCATAAATTACATGCTCTTGAGAACCGAGACCAATTTGCTTGGAGGCATCGGAACTGCCATACTTCTTCTTGCCGGGGGCATAGATTTTGCTGTTCTCTGGGGCCTCCTTTTCTTCCTGTTCGGGTATATACCTTACCTGGGCTTTTATCTGGCAGCCATTCCACCCATGCTTCTTGGTCTGTTCGAATACGGGCTTATAGGGGCAGTTGGTGTCCTTGTCGGCATCACTATTATCAACGCGCTCGTAGAAAATGTCATTTTCCCGTCTCTTGCAGGAAAAGGCCTTAAACTATCTCCCACACTCGTATTTCTGTCTCTGTTTTACTGGTCCTTCGTACTGGGAGCTGCGGGCGCGCTTATTGCAGTACCTCTTACGATAGTTGTGAAGATAATTCTGGAGAGCTCGGAAGAGACACGCATGATAGCAAAGTTGATGGAATCAAGCGGGACCAGAGATCTGGATGAAAAAAGCACAGAAGAGAATATCTCTGAGTGATCATGTATTGCGTCCGAAATAACACGGTTCTGGCAGGCATTCCCGGTAAAAATATCTAAGCATGTATAAAGTAATATACATAAAAACAGTTATATATTACAGCATTGCTAAGCAGAGCCTGCAGCATGCCCTGGATTCAAGGTTCCAGAACGGGGGAAAGGGGAACAATTAAAATCAGTAAACAAAGATTACACACTGTTCTTGACCAGGTCAGATATCCGGCAGTATATGCCTGTTTTATCTGACCTGTAGAGGGACATCCGGTGAGAAAAACTTGTCACCCTGAGAAAAAGTTCCTGAAAACGTTTCTGTCCGTTCTCAATTAGCTGTCAGGCTGTTACAGGCTGGTATGAAAAACAACCGGTAAATTGAACCTGTAAGCAGAGGAGGAGATTCAAGGAATGGCAACAATAACCGTTCTGAAGTTTGAAACCGCAGATGGAGCGGAAAAAGCTCTTGATGTTGTAAAGGATTTGAGCAAGCAGCATCTGATAAACCTTCATGATGCCGCCATAGTCACCTGGCCTCAGGGGAAGAAGAAGCCAAAAACAGAACAGCTGACCAGTTTAACCGGTGCGGGGACATTGAGCGGTGCTTTCTGGGGGATGCTTTTCGGGCTGATCTTTTTTGTTCCTATACTGGGCCTTGCCGTAGGGGCTACAGTCGGAGCCCTCACAGGTTCCATGGCAGATATTGGAATCGATGATGATTTCATCCGTTCAATCCGAAGCAAAGTAACCGAAGGAACTTCAGCCCTCTTTTTAATGACAAGTGATGCCGTACAGGACAGAGTCGCTGAAGTCTCCAAAGGAATGAAATTTGAACTTATCGCTTCCAACCTTTCCAGGGAAGAAGAGGATAAGCTGCGTGCAGTTTTCGCCGAAGAGTAAACGACCTTAGATTAGGTTTTCCAGAGGGTAAGCTCTCTGGAGACTATTTTACTTATCCCGGATCCACCAGACCCGACTTCATGGGCTGGCAGAAAAGCAATGAGGGGACTTCCAGTGAAAATAGTGAGATTTATTGCAGGTATGCATTTCTTCGTACTCATTCCGGTTATAGGGCTGGCAATTGCTGCCTGCATTCTGTTTATTAAAGGAGGCGTTGATATTGTTCATTTCATCTGGGAACTGATTACAGGAATGACAGAAACATATCCTGAGGGAGAAAATGTTATTGTTGAACTTGTGGAAACTGTCCATCTATTCCTGGTCGGTACAGTCCTTTTCCTTACTTCTTTTGGGCTCTACCAGTTGTTCATCCAGCCGCTTCCTTTGCCGGGATGGTTAAAAGTAAATAATATTGAGGAGCTGGAGTTAAACCTTGTTGGACTAACCATTGTTGTACTGGGAGTTAATTTCCTGAGCGTGATTTTTGAACCTGAGGGAGAAAATCTCGCTATTTATGGAATAGGTTATGCCTTACCAATCGCAGCTCTGTCTTATTTTATGGGTGTGCGTTCACGTGTAACTAAACAGAGCAGCAGGGAAGAAGAGTGCCTTAAAGAGATAGGAGAGGCGATTTCCTCGAACAGTGAATCTAGCTGGTTATCGAAAGAAAAAAAGGATTGAAGCCGGATCCCTTAACTATCCGGCTCCAATTCCTGCTGATTGCACTTCACAGGTTTCTTAATCAAATATTGACAATTAGTTATTAACGATAGCTCTTCATCAGGTTTTCCAGGAAAACCCAGACTTTTTCAATTGAGGGGATATATACTCTCTCAGCTGGGGAATGAGGGTCTTTGATTGTCGGCCCGAAGGAGATCATTTCAATGCATTCGCATTTCGAGCCTATCACCCCGCACTCAAGCCCTGCATGCACTACTTTGATTTCCGGCTCTTTCCCGAAAGTCCCTGAATACGCATGCCTGCATTTCATAAGCAGACCTGATTGAAGGTCAGGCTCCCATGCAGGATATCCGCATTCATGCTCAACCCGTGCTCCTGCCAGTTTTGCAACGGTTTCCACCTTTTCCGTGACTTCAGCAAGCCTTGACATGACAGAACTGCGCTGGCTTGATACGATCCTCACTTCTTTTTCTCCTGTCCTTACGGTTGCAAGGTTGTTCGAGGTCTCAACAAGCCCCGGAATAGTATCCGAAACCCTGTGTACCCCGTGAGGCATCCCGAGGAGGACCCCGTAAAGCTTTTCTTCCGTTTCGACTGAAAAAACCCTGTCCGAAGGCACTTCTTTTCGGGTAATTTTCCCTCCCGACGCTTCGAAAATAATCCCGTTCTCAACCTCTTTAAGCTGAAGGGTTATTTCAGGGTCAGATACCGCATACTCGCCTCTAAAACTCTTCTGAAGCCCGGAAACGAAGTCTTCTGCCTGTTTTTCGTTATTTCTGGAGAGGACAATAAATGCCTCTGCGTAGTTTGGAATGGCATTGTGGACACTCCCCCCGCTGAAAAAGACCAGCCTGAGATTTTCTTTTCCGACTTTTTCCTTAAGGGCTGAAAGCATCCTGGCAAGAAGCTGGATACCATTTGCCCTCTGCCTGTGGATCTCGACTCCTGAGTGCCCACCTTCAAGCCCTTCTGCCGAGATCCTGAAAAGCCCGAACCCACTTCCCTTTCCGTAGTCAAAACTTTCCCATTGCAGGGGCAGGAAAATCCGGGAGTTCTGACCCCCGGCACACCCCAGTATAAAAATTCCTTCATCTTCCGAGTCCAGGTTCAGAAGAATCCTGCCTTCAAAGAAATCCTCTTCGAGCCCGCTGGCTCCTGTCAGCCCTGTCTCCTCATCAACAGTAAAAAGGAGCTCGAGAGGAGGATGCTCTATCTCTCCTTTTATGCCTGACTCCGCCAGCACAAGCCCTATCGCAAGGGCAATCCCATTGTCTGCCCCAATTGAGGTCCCATCCCCTCTCAGCCAGTCCCCTTCATAAATACATATGATAGGGTCTTTAGAAAAATCATGGCCTGAATCTCTGCACTTTTCACATACCATGTCCATATGACCCTGAAGAACAATCGCAGGAGAATTCTCATACCCCGGCGTGGGGGGGACTTTAATCAGGACATTGTTTAAAGCGTCGGTTTTTGCTTCAAAATTATGATTTTTTGCCCATTCCATCAGCCAGAGGGCAAGTTTTTCTTCATTTTTAGAACGTCGAGGGATTTTATTTATTTCTTCAAACATTTTAAGGATTTCTAGGGTTTTGGGGTGCATAAAGATCAACTCTGGACATTGGGTTATGAAAATGATGAAGGCTGGGCCAGTTGCAGGAAATGAGGTTTCTGGAATTTTTGTAGATTAACATATAGAATTATATATTATAAATAAGAGGTTAATATGCGAGAATTTAGCCAGGCAGATGTACCGGGTTAAAAACCTGTTACCTCAGAAACTCATGCATTAAGGTCAGATATCCTGCTACTCGTATGTTATTTACTCGTATGACTTGATTTCAGGGCAAATTGAACCTTATTTTCTTTATCCGTTACTTTAAACCTGATAATGAATTCAGTCCCATTGTTTCTTTTCAGTTCGAGTTTGCCATCCAGCTGGTCGACAAGGGAAGTTACAAGCTGCATTCCAAGGCTGTCAAGATTTTCAACATCAATCTCAGGAATTCCAAGGCCGTTATCTGAAATTTTCAGGACAAAAACGGTACCTTCAGACTCTTCACTTTTAAATTTTGTGAGCTTTTCCCTGTAAAGTTGTATACAAATTTCCCCTTTATCTCTTCCTCCGAACGCATGCTTGAGGGAATTGGAAACAAGTTCGTTGACAATCATTCCTAGCGGGACCGCAGTATCCATATTAAAGAAGAGGTCCTCTTCCAGGTCCATGCTTAAAGTTATCCTGGTATCTCCAAGGCTGTATGTATTGAAAAGATTCTCGGTAAGTTCCTGAATATACGGAGAAAAATTTAATGTTTCGAACCCGCTGCCTCTATACAGTTCCTCGTGTATCAAAGCCATTGATATTACTCTGTCCTGGCTTTCCCTGAAGGCGGAGAGAACTTCCAGGTCTTTAATGTCCTCCCGGTTTTTAAACTGATCAGCCTGAAGATCAAGAAGGGAAGAAATTACCTGAAGATTATTCTTTATCCTGTGGTGGATTTCCTTCTTACGGGCAGTTTCAATATTTGCCAGGGCTTCTTCTGCTTCCTTTCGTTTTGAGATGTCAGTTAACATGCTCATTACGCCCGTAAAACTGCCGTTCCTGTCAAAAAGAGGTTTGGCATTTAAAAATGTCCAGACCGGGGAACCATCTTTACGTATTAATTTCAGTTCATAGCTTTCGCTTATTCCCTGCCTTCTTTTTTCCAGATTCTGCCTGACAGCAGGTATACATTCCTTACTGATGAAACCCCAGATCGGTTTACCAATAACTTCGTCCAGAGGGTATTCCAGCATATCCACTACTTTAGAGTTAGCATAATTGATTACGGCTTCACTGTCAGTGATAAGTATAATTTCATTTGCTGTCTCAACGATATTCCGGTATTTCTCCTCACTATCCCGAAGCATTTCCTCTGCTGCTTTCCTCTCGGTAATGTCAATGTCCATTTCAAGAGTCATGCGTGAACCGTCAACATCAATGAACGGAAGGTTATACGTATCAAATACTCTTCCCTCTGGAGTGGTGATTTCCCAGTGGTAAGGCTGGCCGGTTTCAAGGATTTTATATGCTTTACAGGAATCAAATTGCTCGTTGTTTCTGAAACAATGCTCAAAGCAGTGTCTATTACCGGAATTTCCAAACATCTCACGGAAGGGGCGGTTGGCAAAGGCAATTTGGTGGTCAGGTGTTAGCAGGGCTATCATTACCGGCAGCGTCTCCAGCACATCAAAGAAACGCCGCCTTTCAGTATCGACCGCTTCGGCAACCTTACGGCGTGATTCGCTCTCACGCAGGACCTCTTCAGCCCGTTTAAGCCTGGTAATGTCGGTCAATACGCCGTCCCAGATTGTACTCCCTTCAGGAAGCCTTCGAGGGCGGGAGTTCAATCTTATCCACTTCAACCTGCCGTCCGGTAACTCTACAGGCAACTCCATATCAAAATCCGACAGTTCATGTGCACTGCGAACCCCGGCTTCGATAAGCTCTCCCATATACTGCGAAGGGATTATCCTGTACAATATGGAGGGATCGTTCAATATATCCCGGGAATTTAAACCGATTAGCCTTTCAATGCCCGCGCTTACGTACTGGAAACAACCACTGCCGTCGGGGTCAAGGGTATACTGATATACGGCGCTGTCTGGCAGGTTATCACTCAGGAGGCGCAGATGCTCCTCACTTTTACGAAGAGCCTCTTCCACCCGCTTGCGTTCGGTAATGTCAATAAATGCAGAAATGGATCCGCGCAGGTTTCCATTCTCGTCGCGAAGGGGCCTTGCATTGCCCAGTACATGCCGTATCCTGCCGTCAGCAGATACGATATCCAGTTCACAGTCATTTACCTCTATACCGGCAGCTGACAACTGCGAAGGCATTTTTTCAGGTGGTATCTCCACACCATCTTTGAATAACTTGAAAAACTCCGGTCTTTCCCCTTCATGAGCAGACTTGGACAGGTTTGTACCTGGAGGTATTCGCAGCCATTCGCAGGAGAGGCGGTTACCGGTTATCTTAAGCGCCTGAGGGTCATGTGTCGTATAAACAGCAACAGGTACGGCATCCAGTACTGCTGCTAACTCATTCGAACGGGCTTTCTCACGTTTCTCGCTTTCCTGCAATGCTTCCACCACAGCATCACGTTCAGCCAGGGATTGAGACAGCTTGATGTTGCTGTAGCTCAGTTGCGAGATCATATTGGCGAAGGTCATGAAGAAAGCCATGCCTGTATCTATATCTTCCCTGCTCAGTCTGGGAATTTTTTCAAGTGCTTTTATATATTCCTCTTCATTGAAACCGTATTTTCTTGCCTGAGACCGGAAAAGCTCATAATCCAGGGGCTCATCCTCAAAAAGAAACTGTCCTGAGAAAATATTGCCTATGTGTTGCCCCTCAACCATAATCGGGGTTACCACATCCCAGATATTGTTCCTGCATTTGTACAGCTTATATTTTCCAGGAGCTACATTCAGAGATAGCTTCTGGTCGCTTTCTATACAGTACTTGCAGGTTTCAGGATTAACCCTGTGAAATTTTGTGCAGATATCCTGCCATCCAGCACTTACCAGAACATTGCCCTTAAGGTCGAATAATGCCATGGGAATATGGACAAGCCTGTAAAAATCATTAATAAGGGACTGGACTGCTTCGGTATCAATAATACTGGCAAGTTCTATAGCAGTACCATCAGCCTTACTGATATGCACCGGGTTCAGGTTTATTTCTGGAGGTTGACCTGTTTTCACTTTCATTTCTCCCTCAAATGTCCTTTAGTTGGACACGAAAATTCCTGACCTTCAACAATCATAGATCTAATAAATATACAGATGAACATGCAAATGGATATGCAGATAAATAAATTAATAAATATATTAACAAATAAATTAATAAATATATTAACAAATAAATTAATAAATATATTAACAAATAAATTAATGAATGAATTAATAAATGTTTTAATTTCCGTACTCTTTTACTTTCTGTTATATTACAAATTTCTGCACTTGCTTCATGTGCATTTTAAAATAATTAGCATAAATCAGGTTCGCCTCAATTATGCTCTGAATTTGATCCTGTTTATTTCAGGTTACTGCAATAAATTATAGTCCCATATAATAAGATTGAATTTATAAAATATATTTGTTATTAATAAATAATAGCAGTAACCTATCCAGCTCTAAATTTATCCAGCTCTAAATTTATCCAGCTCTAAATTTATCCAGCTCTAAATTTATCCAGCTCTAAATTTATCCAGCTCTAAATTTATCCAGCTCTAAATTTATCCAGCTCTAAATTTATCCAGCTCTAAATTTATCCAGCTCTAAATTTATCCAGCTCTGAAATCCTTAAAAGTTCAGGGATATGCCTGATATATCCATGAACTTTTTCAAAATGTTACAATGACTTGAAAAACCTATTTTTTTATATATTATGCATTCTTTGAATAAAAATTCATAACTTTTTACCTGAATAGCAAAAAATTTAAAAAACTGAAATACAATCGACACTTAATTCAGGGCCTGAATGATCAGAAATTTGTTAAATCCCGGGGATTAAGTTTGGAAATTAATAGATCTATAAAGTCTGACCATTTTAACTGAAAAAAGGAAAATTAAACTGGCGCCGGGTAACGCCAGATTCCTTAATTAAAAATCTCTGTTAAATTCACATAGGCGGAGCAGGTCTCCCAGCCATAACATCCTCTGTGCGTTTTGCTAGCTGACTCTTAAACTCCTTGATATTTTTAGCCTGATCCCGCTGAACCAGTTCATCTCTTGCTTTTCTGGTTGTTTCTTCACTTGGCACGCCATCTCTATTTACCTTCCACTGGAACTTAAAGCTGGACCATGTATCAGCCAGTTCACTGAGCCGTTTATATTCCATTCCAGAAGGCATGAGGTCAAGCTGCTCATCAATTACTTTATTTACATAATCTTTATTCGGCTCGAAAACGACAAGAGGTTCGATAACATCAGCCCTTACAACATCCCTGATATCCCTTCCTTCATATTTTTCAAGAAGGCGGGCGCAGCCTTCGAAATGTGAGATTTCCATCTTTGCGAAGTTTTCCCAGATACTCTTTATCCTGGGATCGGTTTCAGTCTGCGCGCAGGAGAAGTAAATATATGCTTCACAGAGCTGCATGAGCGCAGATTTTTCGAGCATTGTTTCTCGCGGGTCGCCGAGCAGTCCGTACTGGGTCACATGTTCTTCTTCAACATCGGCAATCTCGGAATAAATCTGCCTTGCAAGTTCATCAGAATACATGAAACCGTGGGATTTGTAGTAAAGCTCGGTCTGCTGTTCGCCTGCGACAATGGTAAGATAATTCATTTTGGTTTTAATGTCGGCTGTGTCCTTATCGTAATGCTTGCGCATGGTGTCGTCAGGATGGCGGTGATGGCCAACTGTCGGTCTTCCCGGTTTTACCTCGGTATTTCCCTGAACAATAAGCTCAGGGTCACCCTGTTCCATGTAATCGTAAAGGCAGCTGTAGCGGTAGAGGTGGTCGAAGTCCTCAAGCAGGGCGAAGTCCAGAGTCTGTTTTACATATGGATCTGGCTCGTTTCTGGCAAGGTTTGCAGTAAGGTCGACAGCCACCTGTTCATAGCCAAGTGTGGTTTCTATGATAGTCTGGTTTGCCGGATTCAGCCAGTTGATCGTTTGCTGCTGCATGGAATCCGCGCGCCTCATCGCTGCCATCTGGCGTTTGATCTCCGGATCGACAGTCATTCGTTCTATTGCATGGGACATGAGGACTGAAGCGTTCTCAATCCCGTTCATTAGAATTACACGCGTCCGTGTATAAGCGTCTACAGATTTTCGATCATATGGAGCTTTGACAATCTCTTTCCAGTTCATAAACTGCTCTTCTATCGGGATGCTGTCCATTTCAAATGGTCTAAACTGTGCCATTACAATATCCTCCAGAATTCTTCACCAGCACGGCTCTTTGCAGGCAGCTGCAACTGAGATAATTTAAATTGATCAAGATTTCAGTTGCCGAATAAAAACCTGTGAAAGAGCAAAACCATGACCTTTTGCCGTCATTTCTAAGCAGAGTACCCCACATATCTGCGATATTCTCGCCTTAAGCTTCACTGACCCTCGCTACAGGCAAGGCGATTGGCACATAACTGGTCTTTTATTTTAATTATTTTGATTCTACTAGTGTAGCTAAATTGGCTAATAATATATGTATAATTTTGATCTATATAAAATCCATCATATATTAATTCTCATATGAGTAAACAGCTGCTGATTTTCACCGTTATGATAAAAAATGAGTACATTAGTTTCGACATGAGTATAATAGTCGAATTTCTATAAATTAATTGATGATTTTATAATAACCATTCTATCTTTCCGGATTAAAATGATCAGGGAGAATTAGTTAAAGATTGAAATGTAGATTTAAGGAGAAGCAGGAGAAGTAATTTACAATGGTAGATACTTCAGACATGCTGGTTTTCTGGGCTGTAGTTATAGCTCGCTTCTTGATACCCCTTACCATTCCGCGCTACCCACTCCCTGGAGTACTGGCGTGCCTGATCCTCGACGGCATAGACCAGACGATCTTTCAGCTTTTTACGAACCTACCCCTTGAAGGATACCAGAGCTATGATAAATCCCTAGATATATATTACCTGACCATTACGTACCTTTCGACCCTGAGAAACTGGTCGAACCTCTACGCCTTCAAACTGGACCGATTTCTTTTCTATTACCGGCTGGTTGGAGTGGCAATTTTCGAATTCACACAACTGCGTTCTATGCTGCTCGTTTTTCCCAATACATTCGAATACTTTTTCATCTTCTATGAAGCCATCCGCCTGAAATGGGACCCTGAAGTGCTGACAAAAAGCAAACTTATAACGGCTGCAGCCCTGATATGGGTTTTTATTAAGATTCCTCAGGAATACTGGATACATGTTGCCCAGCTTGACACTACAGACTGGATAAGAGCCAACCCATCAAATGCATTCATCCTTATTGCCTATGCAATATTTCTGCTCGGGATGGCGTGGTGGCTTGTCAGAGACCTGCCTCCTATGAGGCCAGGGCTCGAAATTTCAGCTGATCCTTTCCAGCCAGCCTCTGAAAAACTTCCGGGAAAGAAAACAAAAATTAATTTCCCGGTGATTGATTCCTCAGAACGTTTCTTTAACAACGCCCTGGTTGAGAAGATATTGCTGGTTTCTCTCCTCGGCATAATCTTTGCGCAGGTGCTTCCGGATGTAAGGTCGAGCAATTTCCAGCTGGCGATAGGTACGGCAATCATCATAATAATAAATACTGCATTGAGCCACTGGCTTGCCAGACGCGGCACTCACTGGAAATCCATTATTCGGGAATTCATAGTAATGTCCCTGGTCAACCTCGGCATAGTACTTGCATTTGATTTTCTGCTTCCCAGATACAACGGCTCAATAAACCTTTTTAACACTCTATTTTTCATCCTCCTCCTGACACTCAACATAACCCTGTACGACAGGTACCGGGTGTTGCATGCCAGAAATACTAATAACAATAATAACAATAATAGCAACAATAATAACAATAATAATAATAATAATAATAATAATAATAATAATAATAATAATAATAGTAATAATAGTAATAGTAATAATAATAATAATAATAATAATAATAATAATAATAATAATAATAAAGGCAGTTGATTGCAGGAAAAAATAACTCAGGTACCTGCCTGAAAAGATGCAATGCCTGAGTCGATACAATAAGTCAGTAGAGTTTTACCCGGAGCTGAAAATTAATTTTTACATTGTTAACTAATTTTTACATTGTTAACTAATTTTTACATTGTTAACTAATTTTTACATTGTTAACTAATTTTTACATTGTTAATAAAGCAAACTGACAGGAGAAAATTTATTCAAAATTCTCTCGGGTAGTCGGGTACAACTTTTCAAAATCCTCTCGAGTTTCCGGTCACAACCCCGGTACTGTAATCCGATGTCTCAATTTATATGCAGAGAATATCCGGGTTTTATGGGGAATATAAATATAGAAATAGTATAGAGTTTACTAAGAAGTAGTATAAAATTAATCAGGAAATAGTATAAAGTTAGGTACGGATACTTAGAGCAATTTGGATGATGCTGGAAATGAAAACAGGATCTGTCGTGCAGGATGCCTAAAAAAGGGAGCAAATGAAAAATGCAGAACACGTCAGATATACTGATATTCTGGGCTGTAGTCATGGCCCGTTTTTTTGTACCTCTTTCTATTCCAAAATACCCTCTTCCCGGCATAATAGCTTCTCTGCTCCTTGACGCTGTTGACCAGACAATTTTCCAACTGTTTACGGACCTGCCTCTTGAGGGCTACCAGGCTTATGACAAGGCTCTTGATGTCTATTATCTTGCCATCACATATCTCTCAACCCTCAGAAACTGGTCAAATGACTTTGCTTTCAGGCTGAGCCGTTTCCTTTTTTACTACAGGCTGGCTGGAGTTGCAATCTTCGAGCTGACAGAGTTGCGCGAGATGCTGCTTATATTTCCCAACGCCTTTGAGTATTTTTTTATCTTTTACGAAGCAGTGCGCATGAAATGGAATCCTGAACTTCTCACAAGAGAAAAATTATTGATTTCAACAGTCCTGATATGGGTCTTCGTCAAACTTCCCCAGGAGTACTGGATACATATTGCGAAAATGGACACAACCGACTGGATAGGCGAAAACCCTTTAAATTCGCTCTTTTTGGTCGGCTGGGCTGCAATCCTGACAGGAATGGCATGGTGGCTGCTCAGAGACCTGCCTTCTATGAAACCCGGCTTCTCGATTACTGCTCACCATGCAGAATTCAAATTTGACAGCCCACTTGCTTCCCATATCAAGGACAACTATACGAGTGAGAGGTTCTTTGATGATTTCATACATCATGAATTGATAGAGAAAATCGTGCTGATTTCTCTCCTGAGCATAATTTTTGCACAGATCCTCCCAGTCCGGGCAAACAATGTCCAGATCGCAATAGGGGTATCATTACTTATCGCAATAAATACAGAGTTAAGCCAGTGGCTTGCCAGGCGAGGGACACAGTGGAAGTCCATCATTCAGGAGTTCATTGTTATGTCAATTGTGAACTTTAGCCTTGTCCTGCTTTTTGATTTCCTTCTTGCGAGATATCAGGGTTCTATCAACCTCCTTAACACTCTGTTCTTTGTCCTTCTTCTGACCCTGAATATTACCCTCTATGACAGATACAGGCGCGTGTATATCTGGAACCATGACCCTGTAACTGATTTCATTGGATCGGAAAAGCCAGTTGAGCTCAAAACGGAATGAGAACTTAAAGCAAAAACACTGAAGGCCAGTGAAGTTTTAAGATAAATGAAGAATATTGATTTTTAAGACCCCGGTAAAAACTGGATGCAAAATATCCAGATCCCGGGTTAAATGGGGTTAATCTGTCTAAAGGAGGCAAACTTCAGAGTGCCGGATACATCAGATATGCTTATTTTCTGGGTTGTGGTTGCTGCCCGTTTCCTTGTACCTCTCTCCATTCCAAAATATCCCCTTCCCGGGTTAATAGCTTCTCTGGTCCTTGACGCTGTTGACGGGACAATATTTCAGGTATTTACCGACCTGCCCCTTGAGGGCTACCAGGCTTATGACAAGGCTCTTGACATCTATTATCTGACCGTCACATACCTCTCAACCCTCAGAAACTGGTCGAACCTGTTCGCTTTCAGGCTGAGCCGCTTTCTTTTTTATTACAGGCTGGTCGGCACGGCCCTTTTCGGGCTGACAAATCTTCGGGCACTGCTGTTTATCTTCCCCAATGTCTTTGAATATTTATTTATTTTTTACGAAGCAGTAAGCCTTAAATGGGACCCAAAAATACTGACAAGAAACAGGCTGGTTATAGCTGCAGCCCTTATATGGATCTTCGTTAAACTTCCCCAGGAGTACTGGATACATATTGCGGAAATGAGCACAACCGAATGGGTGATGGAAAATCCTTTAAACTCAATTTTCCTGATAGCATGGGCTGCAGTCCTCGCAGGCATGACGTGGTGGCTGTTACGCGACCTCCCGCCTTCCCGGCAGGGTTTTTCATTTGCTGCAGACCCTATCCCCTCTTTCCTTTCTGACAGCACTGAGAGTGTCAGGACATGGGAAGAGAGAAAGCGGATGAAAATGGTCAATAGGCTGTTATATGAAAATCTTGTGACCCGCGAGCTTGCAGAGAAGATCGTACTGGTCTCCCTTCTCAGCATCATATTTGCCGAGATCCTCCCCGGTGTCCGGGCAAACAGCCTCCAGGTGGCAGCCGGAGTAGCTATTCTTATTATAATTAATACCGCATTGAGCCAGTGGCTTGTAAGACGCGGGAGGCAGTGGAAATCCATAATTCAGGAGTTCGTTATCATGTCAACTGTAAACCTGATTATGATCCTGCTTTTTGACCTTGTGCTGCCCCTGCTTAGAGGCTCGATTGACCTTTCCGACACTCTGTTTTTTGTACTCCTCCTTACCCTTAACGTCACCCTTTATGACAGGTACAGGCGTACACATATCTGGAGCTACGATGATAAGAAGTGATATAAGAAGTGATATAAGAAGTGATATAAGAAGTGATATAAGAAGTGATATAAGAAGTGATATAAGAAGTGATATAAGAAGTAATTTAAGAAGTGATTTTGAAAAAGGCAGAACAGAAAGGTTGAAACAGTTAAGAAGGAAATTCAAGCTTTTGCCAGGCGAGCAAAAGGCAAGATATAATAAACAGGCTGACCAGGGACTAAATTCCGGTTCTTCCAATCAACGTCATTTTTATAAGAACTGATCGATTTTGCGAAAGAGTAGAAAAAAATGCGAAAAAGCAATAAATACGAAAGAGCAATAATGGAAAAATTTAACAGAAAAAGAACTCCCTTTCAACAAGTTAAAAAACCTGATCTTAGCGTAAAAGAGAATTCAGATAAACACTCATTTTTCTTTCAAAAGTAACACCAGCATAAATTACAAACATTTTTTTATATCCAGGATCTGATTTATTCTTCATGGCTGCCTCCTGGTCTCTATCCCATACCCTGGGAGCGAAAGAGAAAACTTTTTACTGGCGGATAGACAGCCGGGGGAATATCTTCATAAAAAGAAAATTCAGGAAAGACATCTTTTCCAGGATTGATAAAATTAGCTGCAACAACCTGGACAGGCTCCAGGAATTCATGCAGGAAAGGGAATGGAAAGGCCTTGCAAGTAACGCCTCAAAACTGTACACAGGGACTGAAAAAAACGGCATAGGCAAATTCATGTACAGTCTCAGACCAGAGGTTCCGTATGCCCAGCTCTCAAGCCAGTTATCAGCCATTTTTTATCACTCTGAAGTATGGGAGTGGAACAGGAAGAAAAGAGGCATGAAATTCCTTCTTCTCTCAGGCAGCTGGCAGGAAAAGACAGCGCAATACTACAGAAATTCGCTGATCTCGGAAAGGAAATTACCAGAACCGGAGAATCAGGACTGTTTTATATCTGATTTTTTTAAAAATAGTCTGCAACAAGAAAATGAGCTTAAAAAGCTGCAAGAACTTAAACGGCTGCAAGAACCACTGCAAAAAACCATACAGGAAGAACCAGCACAGAAAATAGTGCAGACAAAACTTTCGGCTTTTTTTGGATCCTAAAAGAAAAAGATAGAAAAAAGAGGATAAATTACGGTATCTATCCATTAACCTTATTCAAAATGAGAAACTTTTCTGATCACCCTTGACTGAGCGCGGCCTTAAATAACACGGTCTGGGAAAGTTTAAATTCTAAAACTCATAAAATATTGTTTAACTTTTATATTCCAGCCTGAAAACGGTGTATATCCCAATCCGGAGTAGGTTTATATTTCAATCCAGAGAGGATTGTATTCCAATCCTGAAAGACAAGCAATAAAACTCCGGTAACATTCAAAAGCTAAACACAGAATTATATAAAATAAAGAATAAAATCTCAAGTCTGTAAAGGACAGGAGAAAAAAATGGTAGCCGAAAATCTCGGATTTTTTATTTATGTATTCTCATCCATCTTTGTGGTTGTAAGCCCTATCAGTGGAGTTGTAACTTTTATCTCCATGACAAGCAAGATGACCCGCAAAGAAAAAAATGATATTGCAAAAAAAGCAGTCATACTAGTGTCTCAACCATTTAATTATTAGTCATCATTATAAACGTTGAATCCTTTTATACCTTCATGCTACAGATTCAACTTGCAGATAATGAGGTAAATTTCCTTCAGGATTTTGTGAGAAAAGGACGTAAAAGCGCAAGAGAACTAACTCGAGCCCGTATTCTCCTTCTATCAAACCAGCAAACAGAAATCACTGAAATCGTGAAAATATTAGGTATTTCCAGGAGTACCACCTTGAATATACGGAAAAGATACCTTGATGAAGGTATCCCCAATGCTCTTTTTGACAAATCAAGATCTGGTCAACCTATAAAATACACTGAAAAACATGTTGCAGAAGTAATCGCTTTAGCCTGCAGCAGTTCCCCTGATGGAAGCAAGAGATGGTCGCTATCCCTGCTTACTGAAGAACTTAGGAAAAAAGAAGGATTTGAAACTATAGGTAAAGAGAGTGTTCGGCTTATTTTGAAAAAAGCAAAACTAAACCTTGGTTAAGAAGGATGTGGTGTATTCAGACTATCGATACTGAATATAGAGACAGGATGTATGACATTCTTAGTCTGTATGAAGAGGATTATGATCCTAAAAAACCTCTTATCTGTCTTGACGAGAAGCCTAAGCAACTGCTCAGGGATAAAAGAATGAGCATTCCTATGAAGCTTGGAAGCTCAGAAAAATATGATTATGAGTATGTCAGGAACGGAACAGCAAACATATTCATGGCGGTAGAGTTCAAAGCAGGAAAAAGGGTAACTCAGGTAACCAAAAGAAGAACAATGAAGGATTTTGCACAATTCATGAAGATTCTTGTCACAGAAAAATATTCTGAAGCAGAAGTCATCAGACTGGTTACGGATAATCTCAATATCCATAAAGAGAAGTCATTCTACGAAGCATTCTCAGAAGAGGAAGCAAAGAAGATTCTGGACAAGATAGAGTTCCATTACACGCCAAAACATGCAAGCTGGCTCAATGCTGCTGAAATCGAGATCAATGTCATGGATATCGAATGTACAGGAAGAAGGATCGGGAACATCGAGACGCTTAAAAATGAAGTGGATTCATGGACAAAGAGAAGGAATGAACACAAAAGGAAAATTGAATGGAAGTTTACAAGGAAGAATGCAGATGAGAAAATGTCAAAGTATTATGTGAAATAATTAAATGGTCATGACACTAGCATGTGTAATTGCCCTGTTTTTTGCGATTACTGGGAGCATGATACTTAAATTATTCAGCATCAGTGTGGACTCCCTCAGGGTTGCCGGAGGTCTTTTGCTTTTCAGCATAGCGTTTGACATGATGCACGCAAAGGTCTCACGTGAGAGCATTACAGAAGAAGAAATTACTCAGTCCCAGGAAAGGGAAGATATCTGGGTCTTCCCTATAGGCCTTCCACTTCTGACAGGGCCCGGTACGATCAGCACAGTAATTGTCATTATGGGCATAGCAGAAGGCGTTCAACAAAAAGCAATAGTAGTTGCCTCAATAATACTGACATTCATCATTTGCCTGTTTATCTTCCTCTTCTCAAGGAGGCTGCACAAATTCATAGGATACAATGGAATGCTGGTCTTTACAAGGCTTATGGGGCTTTTGCTTGCGGCTCTTGCAGTTGACCTTACTGCTGCGGGAATAATAAATATATTCGGGCTCACAATTTAAACTGATGAGTTTGATTTAAAAATTGTCGTATAAACAGTAACATGTACTGCACCCGGTGCTCCAGGTTTGAGAACCAGGACTCTCAAACCTTATAATCTCCACCACATGCAGGATACAGGCTGAGCAAACAGGGCTGTCAGATAAAATAAAACAGAGATATCAGATAAAATAAAACAGGTAAGGATTATTAACAAAACCGGCAGGCAGGAATTTAAGACGAATCAATCAGATTTTCCGTTATACCGCCTGTTAACGTATTCTATCAACTTGCTTCCTGTTAGCCTTTCGCTCGAAGGACCTGTACGAATATAAAACTCTTCATCGTTTTTGTCCGTTTTCAGGAAAACAGCCTCATCGCTTTTTTTGCAGGCAATTTCCAGGACTTCTTTGCCATTCACCGGCACAAGAGTGTACTCTATCATGGGAGAGTAGTTAAGGCCTATATGCTGTTTTATAAGCTGCTTGAAATGCAGGAGGAACCTGTCTTCGTTAGGAAAACCGTCGTTTTTAATTCCCAGGATCTCACCGTCATTGGAGACGCCTACCAGAAGGATACCGCCGTCTGTGTTCAGGTAAGCAACTATTGTCTTCAGGACTGCGTGTTGAATGTTCCAGTCAGGCTTTCCGGTCATAAGGTTCATACGCAGTGTGGACTTGAACTCGAGCCTCTTACTCTCTCCACGCCTTATGAGTTCAAGGATGTAATCGGAATCGTTTGCGAGCTTCACTGCTTCACGTATGAGTTCAAGCTTTCTGCGGATATGGGACATGCTCTTTGGATATGTCGAAAGCCTGCACTCGAAAATATTTAACTGGGAAATGAGTTCTTTTGTGAGAGCTTTGATTTTGAGGATTTCGAGCTGAACCTGCAGGTCAGGAAGATAGAGTTTGCTGTGCATAAGTGATTCCAGGTCCAGATCTGGAAATGACAAAATCTCAGGAACAGGAGAAGCGGAGTCTGGAAGAACATAAGTCATTCCGTCCGATCCCTGACAGATACTATAAATCGAATCCCCGTTTTCAGATGAGGTCTCACCTGTTACAGGATATGAAATACCTGAAAAGCCGGACTTTCCAGAAAGCAGAGCAGGGTTATTCAGTGCAGAAGTTTGTTGAGATTCCTGAACTTCTTCAGAGTTCCGGGTTTCAGGTCTCAGAACAAAGCCTCTGGCTTCCCAGCCTTTCCGGATTTTCAGACCGAGAGGATTATTGAAAAAGTCTGCAAGGTACTCGGAATTCACTTTATCGGGATCCAGAATAAGCTGAATATAAACCATGCAAAACATTTCGCCGGGTAGGGAACTGGATACATTTAATTCATGGTAAAGAGGAAGGTATAGAGAATTGTCTTCTCCGGAAAAGCCATATTTCAGGTCAGGGTCAGGGAAATTGAGCTTTAAAGTAAATTTGGAAAGATTTGTCGGTTTCAGGCCATACTGACTGCATAAGTAGTCTATTTCTTTTTCAACCATGAGGATCAGACATAGGGTTTTCTGGGCTAATATAGGGATTTCTGCTGCTGATGTTACTTTCAGGTATATGCAATTATTAAAATTGATACTGCATATAGAGTTCCAAAACTCATATATTTTTTCTATTCAACTTGCTTGAAACACATTTTCCTGAATAAAGCCAGTCCAGAATATTTGAGCACAGGTGAACTACCACTCAGCTAAAGACTGAATGGCTTCCTGAGTCATTCTTTCTCCCATTGGAGGCAAGTCGTGCAGGCTCTAGCCCCTCGTTCCGAAGGTGAAATAGATATGAGCGTGAGGTTGTACTTGAGATGCTTATAGCTACCGTCTTTCCGCGGCTTAATCCCGATCCCTTCAGGATGATTCTTGCCCTGTTATCCAACTCCCCGATGTTCAAACGTTACCTCGCTTGGTTTTCGCTTTGAAATTCGGCAACGTTCTTAGGAACTGTGAGGTTGTGGTGACAGCAAAATCTAATATTAAAAACGTTTTGAAGATACTTAATAACTTACAGAATCTATAACGGGTAACAGTTTGGAAGTTGACGCTTATATCTCACGAAGCTAAAGACTTCGAGGTTTTACGCTTCTTCCTATAAATGTAAAAATCCGGAAAAGAAAAAATGAATTTAAGAATCAATGTTGCGGTGGCGCACCCCGCTACAAGCAACGGGGTATTTTCGCGCCACCGCTTTGGTTTTATGGCTATTAAAAATCGAATATTTTCATTTGCTGATATGCTTCTTTTTCTTCCTGGTTTCCCTGGTTTTGAACATAGTTTTTAATAACATCGGAAGTTGTTCCGTCTCCTACTGTTCCAATGTAACCTCCATCACTCCAGAATTCACCACCCCAAAGCTGTTTTTTATCTCAGGATACTCTTTAAAGATCTGTCTTGCTATAGATCTGTCTTGCTATAATACTCTTTATAGTTTGCATAACCTTTGAAGGAGAATACTTAGGTTCAGCTCCAACAAAAAGATGCACGTGATCACCATCACTACCAATTGCATCAAACTCAAAACAGTATCTTTCACTAATTTCAAAGCATACATTTTTCAAAAAGTTTACAAGCTCTATATCTAAAAGAAGTTTTTTACGATAATTCACGCAAAAAACCATGTGGTATCTTATTTTATATACACAATGGTTTGCATGTCGTAATTCCATCAACAGTATAAAGGTAATTAAGGATATAAAATCAGTTATTTAACAACGGTTACCGGGGAAGTTTTTCATCCCCGCAGCAAGCTAGCGGGGTATTCGACTGTAAAAAATTCCGGAATATTTGCGGGAAGACAACATCATCAAAACAGGCTTAACCGATATGGAAACCCGAACATATACTTAAATTGATCTTTCGGAAAACGGGGGAACTCATGCGAATTAACAATATCGTTAAATACGACCTGGAAACAAGAGCAAAAGACCTCAAAAGCGAAGGTCGAACTCTCTAAGAGATTTCGCAAATACTCACAGAAGACGCGAAAAATAAGATTAGTGTTTCGACAGTTTACCGCTGTTTCGAATTTTGCCTTTTTGTGCCTATAACTAAAGTGTTGGGTTATTAACGGCTTCTAAGCCTCCCTAACAAACTTTTTTAAATCGTTGATACTAGCACTCCATAAAAGCTTCATACTGAGTCTGTGAATGAGCTCGACTTCATGGAATTTTCAAAACTTCAGCAACCCGGGCAGGTTCACAGGTAAGCCAGCCCGAGAGTTCACCAACATGTCCCTGCTGTGATAATAGAATTACTGTGCAGGTTGAACCCACATTCCGCAGTATTTTTTCGAAATTTAACATTTTTCCTGATAGCGTTTTTGGAACAGATTTAAGGAATTTTGACTATTAACGTAATTTGGTAAAAATCGATTGATATCGTTTTTTGGTCTCTAAATACCTCACATAGTTACTTTTACCCCATGCATAAAAGTCCAATAAATCGACGTTAGATTCAAAATCGATAGCAGGAAAAATTATGAAATCTGAAATTTTCCTGCGGAAAGTGGGTTGAAGTACTAGTGTCGCGTCAATCCTCAATAGTCGGATAAAGACGTGACAATTTTATCCTTGCATCATCTGTTGTAAATTGCCATTTAACCTTTGAATTTTTGTTGTTTCTGTAATTTTGCCATGCCAAAACTTCTTTTCTGACAAACTCGATGTTATCCATTCTCCTTTTTAAACATTGACCTGTAAGTACATTCAGTTCAATCTCTGCCATGTTCAACCAGCTTCCATGTTTTGGCGTGTAGACGAACTCAAATCTGTCCCATAGCGCCTTTGCTTTTGGTGGTGGAAATGTTTCGTAGAGAGATCCAGGTATGTGCGTGTTTAGATTGTCCATTACTAACGTAATTTTATCTGCATTTTCATGTTGAACTTCTATTTCTTCGAGAAAATAAGCCCAATCTCTCTTTGTTTTTCTTTCAGTGATCTTTACCATTCTTTTCCCTGTCAACGGTTCACAGGCAAGGAATATATTGCACATTCCATTTCGCTTGTATTCATAATCGTACTTTTCTGGCTTCCCTGTTGAGCAGGGGATAGGGATCCGGGTTTCTGCAATCAATTGTTTTGGGGATTCGTCCATACACACAACAGGATTTCGTGGATCAAATGGACGTTTATAAACGTCCAGAACCATTTCCATATTCGCAACAAAGCTACTGTTTTGTTCTGGAGGAATTACCCATTGTTTCCTTTGCCAGGGTTTGATTTCGTTTTTTTAAAGTACGGCGTACTGTTTCGTGAGAAATTTCCTCGAAATAACCAAGTTCTACAGCCTTATCGGCTAATAATCTTAGCGACCATCTTGCAAAACCTTCAGGGGGTTGACTGCAACTAAGGGCGACTAAATGGGCTTCAAGATCACCATCAACTTTTTTAGTAAAAATGCGCTCGCTTTCTTTCCCGTTAAGGGCAACTTCAAGACCTTCTTCAACAAATCTCTTCTTAACACGGTCAATTTTTTTCATACTAATATTCAGGACACGTGAGATTTCTTCATTGGTTGAATGGCTAACATTCAATTCACTTTTATCGCAATTAAGCAAAATCAGAGCATTGAGAATTTGTTGAGAGTTATGTTTTCCCTTTGAAGCAAGTTCACAAAGAGATCTACGTTCATCTCCGGTAAGTGTCACAGTATATTTAATCATGAATGATACTTATGAAGATCATCCAATATAACGCTTAAGACTTCCCATCGGTGACACGATACTAGGCCTTAATTTATCCTTTTTATAAAACGTGGCTCTGCAAGAAAAATGCCATTTTTTTCGCTCTTTTTCTTGCAGGTGAGGGATTATTCATCTACATATTATTTTTTCCTTAGTTTCCATCCCCCATAAAGACAGGTCAAGCTTCCCAATAACCCAAAACCTGGAGCAGAGCTAATTTCACTCGATTTGTTTTCATTTGAGTTACTACCATTATCAGAATTATTATTGTTTAAATTATTGAATATGCTAGCGTTTTTTTCTCCAGATGATGACAAGTTAATTTCTTCAGCTCCTGTACCTTCAGTTGCATAGGAGGTTGCCCTTTTGCTTTGGTCAGTCATATTAGAATCAATAAAATACGCTAAGGCAATTTCAACAGGATATTTTCCTACGTTCATTGCGTCTATAACCTTGTTTGTAGCTGTATCAATTACAGAGACAGTGTCACTCGCATAATTCACCACAAGTACCTTTGTTCCATCTGGAGTGACTTCAATTCCACCAGGTGCCTTTCCTACAGGCACAGTGGCTGTAACCTCGTTTGTTGTTGTGTCAATTATATCAACAGCACCTGTAAGTGAATCGGCGCCAGGGAACTGTATCGATACATATACCTTTTTCCCATCTGGGCTGACCGCAACTCCACGAGGATAACTTCCTACAGGCACAGTGGCTGTAACCTCGTTTGTTGTTGTGTCAATGACAGAAATAGTAGCTGTGGAGTCACGATAAATATTGGAGTTCATCACATATGCCCTTGTTCCGTCTGGACTGAATACAACCCCAATTGAGTTGTTTCCTGTATGTATCGTGGCTGTAACAGCGTTTGTGGCTGTGTCAATCACAGAGACCGTGCCTGTAAAGTTAGTTGAGTCACCACCGGAATTTGCCACATATACCTTTTTCCCATCCGGACTGACTGCAACCCCAGAAGGAAAGTTTCCTACGTTTACTGTGGATATAACCCTGTCTGTTTCTGTGTCAATTACAGAAACAATGTTGTTGCTGAAACTCGTCACATATGCCTTTTTCCCATCTGGATTGACCACAATTTCTTGAGGATAGGTTCCTATTTTCACTGTATCTATAACTTTATTTTTGGAAGTGTCAATTACAGATACAGTGTTACTGCCTGAATTCACCACATATACCTTTTTCCCATCTGGACTGACTGCAACTCCAGCAGGATGATCACCTACATCTACTGTGGATGTAACCTTATTTATTGCAATGTCAATTACAGAAATATTATTGCTGTCGTAGTTAGTAATGTAGGCAAAGGGAGCAGCACCTGCACATCCTACAAGTATTAAATTCATAAGTGCTATTATTCCCAAAACTTTCATGACATCATATTGCCTGTGTACCTTATTGGATGTAGCCACAGATGAGAGTAGACTTGAAAAAATGACAATCTCTATTGTTGATATAATTTTACTATTCATCTTTTATCCCCAAGTAATGTTTGTCTTTCATAAGGGTGCCGTGATTATTAGATGTTATGAATTGATTTACACATATTATCTCATACTATAATTGCGGATAATACGTTCAATAAAAAATATTTTTTAGACATTTGATAAGTAGTAAATTGTTGCATTAAAATTAGAATTTTCTCAAAAAAACAATAGAAATAACAATTTCCTTGTAAATATTACCCATATCTGTTTCAAAAAAATGAGGAGTTAAATTCCTCATACGCATGCTATCAATTTCGGTCTTCGACGGTATTTTCCAAGCTCAGAAAATCACATATATGCGCATACCTTCTGGACTACCTGATACAGCTTCCCAGTAATCTGTGCCACCATTCCATGGGTCATTAATAAGTAAACAGTCATCTGCACTATCATAGAAAACCCAATACCCAGCACAAGCTCGACAATGACTCGAAGTAATACTATTGAAGGGTCTATAATAGTCAATTTCACTCATCGCTTTAGTAAAAGATAAAGTAGTAGTTTTGTACGACCTCGTCGCCCCTAATCCTCCCTCACTTCTAGATAACTTATACCACTCTTCTGCCTTAGTGGGACCAATTCCGATAACGTCACCATTTGTCCCACCCATTTTTTGGTATATGTAGTCTTGAGTATAGGAATAACCATGCCATGCAGCAATCATTTTAGCAGTTGCTGGAACACAATAAAAGTTTTTTTCTTGACCATATAAGGGAACATCAAGTAGTACTTGTGTTGAATCGCTGAGTAGTGCCTTTGTTGAGGAATCTGTTGTTGTGGGCATTACTGTTGAGTTATATGGTGATGGTATCACTTTTGAACTGGTATTTAGTTTGTTACCTAGTTTTTTGATATTTTCTTCAGTAATTGGCTCACCGATATCAATTCCGATATCATTTATTTCTTGTTCTAATTTTTTAGTAAACTGTTCACTCTTTTGCCAATCTTTCAAATTTTCATCTACTTTATCCTTTGATACCTGTTCATACATCGACCAGACTCCAAGTTCGGTTTTAGTTGCAGGTTTGTCTTGCACCTCTTCAAGTGTGTATGCATCTACAAATATCCGATGTTCAACTCCAGTAGTCTTATCTTTTACTGTGGTCATTGCCCCTACGTTAGGATAGTCATATACAACCATATTCGTCGACACGATTTTTCCAGTTGGGTATTTTGCTTTGGCGGTTTCTATTGACTTCTCCATGACTTCAGCCACGTTATAGGGTTTAGGATTAATTTCGATGCGTCGGAGTGTACTTCCCAGCGTTTTATTAGCACCAATGTCGATTCTACTAATTAAAGTATTTTTATTATATACTGAGAATTCATAGTATAATTTTTGACCGCTTATATCATAGAGCTCCAATGGTTTGGGATCAATAGATGTTCCTTCCCATTTTTCGGAGTTGTTTTCGGTCACTATAAGCGCAATAATACGCGTATTTGCATGCTCAAAGGCTTCATCAGCAGTTACAGAATAATTATCCTCTGTCTGTGCACTTACGGCTGGTATAAATGCCATACCAACCAGCATCGTCAAAAGAATTACTCCTATTGTTAGTTTGTTCTTAATCATATTTTTTCTCCTGTTTAGCACCCAGGAGGCAGAAGCAGGCAAGCTTAAATATTCGCACAGCTAAACATAACAACTGCCTCTTAGGGCGTATTTATGGAGTTCGTGTGATTCTGGAAAATACTTTAAAACTCCATAAATTCCTTTTTGTTAATACCTTTATAACTTTTATGTCCAGATTTTCTAGCAATACAGTTTTCAAGTGAATTTAGAGTATAAATTGCCTACAAATATTGTTACTGTTTAATGATCCGGTCATAAGTTATTTAATCGAGTATATGCCTTGACTCATATTCAAAAACGCATATAAAAGAAAAAATATTAAATTCGATGCATATAGATCTTATTTAAGTCAGCCCTTTATAGACAAGGAATTCCTTGTCTATAGATTTTCTAATCCTGACTATATTAGTGTAATCAATTAAAAAGTTCAATGGACAGGAACTTACTGTTATTGTGCATAACCCCGAATAATTATTTTCTTTACTCTCTTCTTTTTTGCTGAAAATAACCCATCATTCTAAGCCCTTTTGAGTCGTTTTTCTTGGCGGCCTGAAAGGGATTACCATACTAAAAGAGAAAGTGCGACTGCGACCCGGATAAGAAGCCTCTCTATCCTTCTGTGAAGTCTGTTAATTGGTCCAGAGGATTAGAAGGAAACAAGAATATTCAAGTTTATACAGTTAGTTATCTTTTTTTCTTTCTCTATAAGCTGCCTGCCTGCATTTATCGGAACAAAAATAAGCATCCTTTCTAAGAGGCCTGAAAGGCTTCTGACAGTGAGTACATATTGAACTGACAATTGTGCCCATACTGCGTCCCTGCGTTCTTTCCTACGCTGTGTACTGCGCTTGATAGCTTCCTTCCTGTTCTGTTCACTCATGACCTTATAGCAGTCATTACTACAGCATGAGGAAGCGCCCCACCTGGTTTGAAATTCTTTCCCGCAAATATCGCATTTACAATAATATGTTGTGTCTTCCAATGTTCGCGTTTTAGTCTCTTTTCTGATAAGCATAATTATCCCCGTTACACTTAATTACTCAAGCAGAACTTTTTCTTATAATCAAATTTGCACTGGCGCACCCCGCTGCAAGCAACGGGGTATGTTCCGCGCCAGCGCTCTGGTTTTAATGTTTATCAAAAATCGAATATTTTCATTTGTTGATATGCTTCTTTTTCTTCCTGGTTTCCCTGGTTTTGAACATAGTTTTTAATAACATCGGAAGTTGTTCCGTCTCCTACTGTTCCAATGTAACCTCCATCACTCCAGAATTCACCACCCCAAAGCTGTTTTTTATCTCAGGATACTTTTTAAAGATCTGTCTTGCTATAATACTCTTTATAGTTTGCATAACCTTTGAAGGAGAATACTTAGGTTCAGCTCCAACAAAAAGATGCACGTGATCACCATCACTACCAATTGCATCAAACTCAAAACAGTATCTTTCACTAATTTCAAAGCATATATTTTTCAAAAAGTTTACAAGCTCTATATCTAAAAGAAGTTTTTTACGATACTTCACACAAAAAACCATGTGATATCTTATTTTATATACACAATGGTTTACATGTCGTAATTCCATCAACAGTACAAAGGTGATTAAGGATATAAAATCAGTTATTTAACAACGGTTACCGGGGAAGTTTTTCATCCCCGCAGCAAGCTAGCGGGGTATTCGACTGAAAGAAAGTAATTTAAAAAGGAGAGTAAGGAATTAAAAAACAGGTACAAGGCCCGAATCATAAAAAGTTTGGACAGTGTGACCGTATCCAGAAACCAATTATTAACCAGTACATTTTTTCCTGATATTTCCTTCTTCTTGCACATTTGTTTAATATTTATTGAATGTTGACTATTTCCTGGGCAGAAGAAGACTGGGAGGAAATACTGAAAGATGTAACTGACAATGTGCATCCACATTTTCTGCAGTAGTAAAAGTTGTTCGAGCCGATTACCTGTTTTTTAAGGGGTGTGCCACATCTGGCACATTTTGAAGGAAGTTCAAACATATCCTTGCTCACTCCAGAATCATCAGCGGTTCAAGTCTTGCAGTTTCCTTTCTTGTCCAGTACCCGCAAACGGTACAGTATTGAAATTCGCTGAAAAGGTCGTTTTCAAGTTTAGAATGACATTCAGGACATCTTTTCAAAAATAGATTATGTCCTGGCTCTTTTTTAGTTCCGGTAATTTGTTTTCTACTTGTTTCCTTCATAGCCAATACTCCCTCAGTATTTTTTTACTTAAATGATTATTATCTTGAATATTTATTATCTTGAATATTTATTATCTTGAATATTTATTATCCAGCGTTGCACGAATCACAGTTAATATATGTTTTTTTAGAGCATACAGACATTCGGGGGCAGTCGACAAGCCTCAGCAGATAACAATGGTCAAAACCCCGACAACCCTGAAAACAGGCTATCCTGTGCCCTGGAAAGCTTCAGCGTTTTCCTAACTCCTTTTCAGTTTCAAGGACCTTAAGAGTAATTTTCATAACAGAGTCAGGATTAAGGGAAATAGAATCTATCCCCTCTTTTACCAGGAATTCTGCAATCTCAGGGAAATCACTGGGCGCCTGTCCGCAGATCCCGCTGTGTCTTTCATTCCGTTTTGCTCCCTGAACCGCCATTGACATAATTTTCAAAACTCCCGGGTCCCTCTCATCGAATTCTGCAGCAAGCATTTCTGAATCGCGGTCAACCCCGAGGGTCAGCTGAGTAAGGTCATTTGAGCCTATGGAAAAGCCGTCAAAATACTCGCTGAACTCATCTACAAGCAGGACATTATTGGGGATCTCGCACATAACATATATCTGAAGCCCGTTTTCTCCGCGCCTGAGCCCGTTCTTCTCCATCTCGGCAATGACTTTTTTCGCTTCTTCAACAGTTCTGCAGAAGGGCACCATAAGAATAAGGTTCTTAAGGCCCATTTCATCCCTGACCTTTTTCATAGCCCTGCACTCAAGAGCAAAACCTTCCCTGTAGCGCTCATCAAAGTAGCGGGAAGCTCCTCTGAACCCTATCATGGGGTTGTTTTCTTCCATTTCAAAATACCTGCCCCCTAAAAGGCTTGCATATTCGTTTGTCTTGAAATCGCTCATCCTGACCACAACAGGCTTCGGGTAAAAAGCAGCTGTAATCATCCCCACTCCTCTGGCAAGCTGCTTGATAAAATAATCTTCTTTTTTCTCATAGCCCCGGGTCAGTCTTTCTATTTCCCTGAGTTCTCGCGGGTCTTTAACCTGCTCAGGATGCACAAGCGCCATAGGGTGGACTTTAATATAGCTCGTGATAATGAACTCGAGCCTTGCAAGCCCGATTCCATCATTAGGAATCATGGAAAAGGAAAAAGCACTTTCAGGGTTTCCAAGGTTCATCATGATCTCTGTTTGCGGGCGCTCCAGGTCTTTCAGGCTGACAGTATCTTTCCGGAAGGGGAGGATACCAGCATATACAAGCCCGTATTCTCCTTCAGCACAGCTTACAGTAATCTCCCTCCCCGTATTGAGGACTTCGGTAGCGTTTTCAGCCCCTACAACCGCAGGGATCCCAAGTTCCCGGCTGACGATTGCAGCATGGCATGTCCTGCCTCCTTTATTTGTAACAATAGCGGCTGCGGTTTTCATAACCGGTTCCCAGTCAGGAGTGGTGGTGTCCGCAATAAGGATCTCTCCGGGCCTGAAAGAGGGGAGGTCAGAAACATCAGTAATTACACGGGCTTTTCCGGAAGCAATCCTGTCTCCGACACTCCTGCCTTTTACAAGGACTTCAGATTTTTCTTCGATGACATACGTTTCAAGCACATCTTTTTCTCTCTGGGACTGAACGGTTTCTGGCCTTGCCTGAACTATGAAGAGTTCTCCTGTTATTCCGTCCTTTGCCCATTCGATATCCATTGGCCTGGATTCATCGTATTTGTTAGAGTAATGGTCTTCAATATCGATTGCATATTCGGCAAGTTTGAGCACCTCTTCATCATTGATACAGAAGCGCTGCCTGTCAGCTTCTGGGACCTCCACGTTCCGGGTAAGGACTTTTGAATCTCCCCTGCCGTAGATCATTTTAATTTCCTTGCTTCCAAGTTTTTTCTGGATAATCGGTTTATATCCTTCGCGGAAAGTTGGCTTGAATACATAGAACTCATCAGGATTGACCTGTCCCTGAACAATATTTTCTCCAAGCCCGTAAGCCCCCGTGATGAAAACAACATCCCTGAAACCGGTCTCCGTATCAAGAGTAAAAATTACGCCGCTTGATGCCAGGTCAGACCTGACCATTTTCATTATTCCTATGGAAAGGGCCACTTTGAAGTGGTCAAATCCATGGGTTACACGATAGGAAATAGCCCTGTCCGTAAAAAGGGAAGCGAAACAGCGTATACAGGCGTCTTTGAGCCCGGGATAGCCTCGTATATTCAGATAAGTCTCCTGCTGCCCCGCAAAAGAAGCAGTTGGAAGGTCTTCAGCCGTTGCCGAACTCCTTACAGCTACATCCGTATACTCTCCATACTGTTCGCAGAGGCGGTCATAAGCCCCTTTGATCTCCTGCCAGATGTCATCCGGAATTCCTGCATCAAGAATCAGGTCTCTTGCAGCCTTTCCCCTCTTTGCGAGGTCAGATACATCAGAAGTGTCAAGCCCTTCCATTGTTTTTTTAAGCTTCTCCAGAATTCCACCTGTCTCCAGCATATGCCAGTAAGCACTGGCAGTAACTGAAAAACCGTTAGGTATTCTGACCCCTTTTGAAGTAAGCTCCCTGTACATTTCCCCTATGGAAGCATTCTTTCCGCCAACCGTCGGGATGTCCTCGATAGTTGTCTCCTCAAACCAGCGGATGTATTTGTTTTTATCTTCAGGCATATTCCCCTAATCCCCTCTCAATATTGTCTGAACTAAGTAAGGACTGCATCACATTTAAAGTTAAGTGATGTTGTTAAGAAGTTATCCAGAAACGCGCATTATTGACCCGGAAGAGAAACCTTCCGTGATTGAATGTGATACCCCATAGTAATTATAGTCCTTATCAAAGAAATCAGTTTTCCTGCATAGAAAAATTAAGGTAAATTTATGTACAGAGAGGTTCAGTACTCAATTTTATTTTCAGATTCTTCCCAGGCCCTGAAAGCTTCAAGGGCTTCTTCCCTGAGGAGCTGTTTAAAATCTATTTTTCTTTCATTCATAGGGCGTGAAATTTCCTCATATATGAAGGAATCGTCAAAACCTATATTTTCAGCATCTGATCTTGTACTGGCAAAGAAGACTTTATCTATCCTTGCCCAGTAAATGGCACCAAGGCACATGGGGCAGGGCTCGCAGGAAATATAAATGCTGCACCCGCTCAGGTCAAAGGTATTCAATTTTCGGGCTGCTTCTCTTATAGCACCAATTTCTGCATGAGCGGTAGGATCGTTATGCAAAGTGACCTGATTGTAACTTTCCGAAACTATTTTTCCATTTTTCACTATTACGGCACCAAAGGGGCCCCCTCCTCTCTTCACACTTTCAAGAGAAAGTTCAATGGCTCGTCTTATGAATAAAAGATCTTTTTCTGACATGCTATCTTTCATCTCTATCTTCCTGGATAAGATAAATATGATGACAGAATATGCTCTTCAGCGGCAGGGGTCGGATTTTCAGGTGAAAATCAGGACCTTTTTTTGAAATAAAAGCTGAAAAAAACAGTTTAGAGAACAAAACTTAAGTATCAAAACATATCAAACCATAATTCGGAGTGATAATGTTGACAACTAAAAGTTTCACTGCTGAAGAAGCAAAGACAGTTGGGGAAAAACTTGGAATAACCTGGGACAAATTCGATGTTGACCAGTTCCGCAGAGGCATGGACGTGGAGCTGGAACACGGAACCAGAGATCCCGCAACAAATGTTACGAACGATGACCCCATAATGACAGGAAAGATTGCTCTGGCCCATCTCAACGAGTTTCCTGACTATTACGACAGGCTCGAAGAAATGGAAGAAGAAGCTGAGGAATACTGGGAAAAAGCAGGACACTGAACTTCGAAAAACATTACTTATTTTACGGCCTGTAATGGCCCTCTCAGGACAGCAGATAAAAACATTAAAAATTTATTGACATAAATAATTTATCTGACCTATTAAAAATGTTTCTCGGTATGCTTGTAAGTTTCATGCATACCGAAAATTTTTGTTTTCAGTTTATTTTCAGTTAATTTTCAGTTAATTTTCATTTGAGTACTTTAAATCTCATCAGGTTCAGGGACATACCAGTTATCAGCATCATTTTCTTTTTTCTGGCCCCTGTTTTCCGGACTCTTGTTATTCTGATCTTCGTCAGGCTCAGGAATATACCAGTACCCTTCTTCACCGGACTCAGTATAGCTTTCATAAGTTTCTTCATATTCCTCTTCAGGTTCAGAGGAAGTATTGTTTAATTCCTGAGAAACCGGAGTCATGTTTGTGCTGGTATTTAGAGAAACGTTATCTTCACCGCCGTACCATCTCAAAGGCAACGGATAATCCAGGTTACCTCTATAGGTTTGCGGAATGAAGATTCGGGTTCCCCTGTTTTGCAGAGCCGCCTCAAAGCCAGGGTCCAGCGAATCAAGTTTTGCTTTACATACCGAAGCTTCATCGTATTCCTTTATGCGGTAGTGGGAAAAGCGCTTATTGTAAAGTGCAGAAGGTGAATCTGGATCAATTTCAAGGGCACTTTCATAGGAGTTTATTGACTCGTTAACGTCTCCCAATACATTAGCCAGATATCCTTTATTATACCATGCAGTTATGCAGTCTGGCTTTAATTGCACTGTTTTGTTAAAGCATTCAAGGGCAGCATTATTACTGCTTATTGCGAAATTGGCACACCCTTTAAAATACCATGCTGCAGGATTATCCGGATCATATTCAAGAGCTTTATCATAGGTTGCAAGCGCTTCCTGATATTTCTCCATTTTGGAGAGAGCAAAGCCCTTGTTATTAATTGCATCAATATTTTTTGGGTCAAGGGCAAGGATCTTATCATAGCAGGCAATTGCAGCCTCGAAATCTCCCATCGCTTCCAGAGCTTTACCCTGCCTGTACATTATTTCTCTATTCTCAGGCGTAATTTCAAGAATCTCTCCATATGTTAAAGCAGCTTCGTCATATCTGCCAAGCTCTTCAAGCAGAGAAGCTTTCTCAGCCAGCGCCTTAGAGTTGGTGGGGTCAAGCTTCATAATAACATCATAGTCTTCCAGCGCTGCTTCCGGTCTTCCGGACCTTGCCAGAGCAAAAGCTCGTCCTTCCAGAGCCTCCACGTTCTCAGGCTCAAGTTCCAGGAGAGGATTGAAGCATGCAACTGCTTCATCATATCTTCCAAGGCTTGCAAGAGCAAGAGATTTCCCCTGGAGAGCTTCCGAGTCAGTTGAATTGAGCTTGAGCAACTGGTCATAGTAAGCAATTGCTTCTTCAGCCCTCCCAAGATCACTCGATGTGGAAGCCATCCCATACCAGGCATTACTCGACTGAGGATCAATATCCAGGGCTTTCTGATAACACTCCAGGGCTTCCTCACTTTTTCCCAGTTTGTCGAGGGCAGAGCCTTTCTCATACCAGGCCTCGGTACGTACGGGGTTGATTGCAAGAGCCATATCATAAGAATGAAGCGCGTCTTCATACATCTCAAGCTTGCTATATGTTGAAGCTTTGCCATACCATGCTTCATCGTAACCGAATTCCGGGCTCAGGTCTTTAATGCTCCCTGAAATCTCCGTGTTATCATCAGGGCTTGCATATTTATAGCTTAAAAGGTAAGACCAGAAGCCTCCTGTAATTGCCTTCTGAGGATTGATATTTGTATTTTTATTGTTAGCCGATATGGAAGTCGAGTTCCCGGACAGCATTTCTATATCCTTATTCAATCTGAAACGAGCAACGGAATAATTGGAGTTTATCTGGAGAGCCTGGCTGTAACAGTCTGAAGCTTCCTGATATCTTCCGAGCTCATCAAGAAGAAGACCTTTATTGTACCATATTTCCGCACTATCAGGTGCGACTTCAAGAACCCTATCATAGCAAACAATGGAATCTTCGTACCTTCCGATCCTTGCCAGAGCAAAAGCCTTGCCGTACCATGCAAGTGTGTAATTCTCATCAAGGTCAATAGCTTCATCATAGCTTTTTACGGCATCTTTGTATTTCCCAAGCTTTGAAGAATCATATCCTTTTTTATACCAGACTTTAGCATATCCGGAGTCCAGTTTAAGGGCTTTATCATAGCATCCAACTGCTTCTGCAGACTTGTTAAGCCTGTCAAGGTTAAGTCCCTTCTGATACCAGATAATTGCGTGATCTGGTTCTGTCTCAAGAACCTTATTATAACACTCAAGAGCAGACTCGTAGTTTCCCAGATTGTCAAAAGCCATGCCTTTATCGTACCAGATTTTGACTGCAGGAGATTTAAACTCGGGGACTTCAGAATAAACAGGTAATGAAGAGTCATAAGCTTTGAGACTTTCGAGGAGGCTGTCCCCAGCTTCCTGGATTTCAATTCCGGCATCAGGATTAAGAGCCCTATCATAGCAGATTATTGCAGCGTCATACTGTCCCATTGCATTAAGTACGGAACCCTTGCTGTACCATGCTTCTGTATTATCAGGACTGTAAACAAGGATCTCATCATAGCACTGCAGAGCCTCTTCATTTCTGCCAAGCCTCTCAAGACAGAGCCCTTTTTTCTGCAGGGCACTGAGATTTTCAGGCTCTGAAAGGAGGACAAATTCGTAACAGGTCAGGGCATCCTGGTACATTTCCATCCTCTCAAGGTCCATGCCTTTATTATACCACGCCTCTACAAGGTCAGGGTTAAGGGAAATGGCCTGATCGTAACATTCTATTGCAGATTCATAATCTCCGGACAAATCGTACATTATTCCTTTCTGATTCCAGAGTTCGAAATCTTCAGGAGTAACATTAAGAGCTCTGTTAAAACAGTTCATTGCTTCTTCGTAGTTCTCAAGCTGGGCGTATGCTTTTCCCTGCATTTGCAAAGCTTTTGAAGAGTTAGCCCCAAATTGAATTGAAGTATCATAGGAGGTTAAGGCTTCCTGGTCAAGGCCGAGCTTCTCAGAAGCAGTTGCTTTCTGGAACCACACCCTTGAGAGATAATTGTCTGTTGCCAGGCTTTTCTCGTAACAGTTAATTGCCTCTATGTAATTTTTTGTCTGGATGTACTCGTCTCCTTTTTTATACCAGCTTTCGGAAGAAACCGGGAAGGTTTCTATGGCCATGTCATAGCAGGCAATTGACTCCTCGTACCTTTCAAGAGCAGATAGGGAACAGCCTTTCCCATACCATGACATTGATGAGTTAGGTTCGATTTCAAGTGCTTTTTCAAAGCATTCTATAGAAAGCTCATATTCTTTAAGGGAATAAAGATCATTACCTTTAGTTAACAGGCCTTCTACAGAAGACGGACGTTGAGAAAGTACCTCATCACGAGCGGAAGCGGCAGGCACCTCTTCTCCTTCGAGATTCTTCTGGGCTTCAGCTGCTCCTGCTGCAGGTAAAAAACCTGAAGTAAAGGATAAAACAAAAGCCAGAATACTTAGAAAACATACGATTAAGCAGATTTTTTTAATTGAGCTCATTAAATACCCCGATTTATAATAATGAGTTCCTTTGGAAATTATTATAGTTGTTTGTCAGTATCATTAAGGTATCCGATATGTATCACTATGATGTGTACTAAGATATCTAATATGTATCATTCTGATATGTACTAAGGTATCTGATATGTATCACTCTAATATGTACTAAAGTATCTGATGCACGGATCATCCGGAGATATAAATAACTATACAAATAAGTAACGAATCAAATTTCTTATGCTCCCCCAGGATAATCTGTCCCGTGAAACGGGATTTCTTCCTTCAATTTTTCAGTATTATCTACTTAATTTGAGGGGTTTCTCCAATATATAATTTATGCAGTTTATTAAAGAATTTACAGGGTTTCCATAACATTCAGGGTTTTACTTTGTGACACGACTGCTTCTGATATGAGAGTTAAATCTGATATGAGAGTTGATTTTAGATCTCATTTAATTATTAAATTATATTTAATGTGATGGTTGACTTTGTCAAATTTAATTTGTAATTTGACAGATTTGATTTGTAATTTGTCAGATTAGACTTGTGTGATAGTTAAATCAAATCTCATGAACTGCTTGATTTTTAAGTGTGTTCGATTATCAATTGAATATTAAATATACATAAAAATGCCGGTTTCATAACAGACAGTTTCGCAAAGTTTGCATATCAGTGGTCGAGTTGTGATCTTTAAATTTTAACAGATAACTTACAATATATTACAGGGTTTTTATCTTAAAGGAGACTATAATCCCTCTTTCTTGCTCGGAGCAAGTAGTATTGTTACTAAGACAGCAAAAAGCTTTTCAGTATAAAATTAACAAGATATACACAAAGTATATACTTCGAAATTACCTATTGCAAAAACATGCAAAAAGAAGACCTTGATTTTTTCCGAAAATGGTTTTTTGAATACGTAAATCAATTTTCTTCTCCTGACCTTTTCATTAAGGAAAACATTGAGCTGAAAATTGAACATACTGGCAGGGTTTGTGAAAATATTCTTTTGCTTGCAAAATCTGAGAAAATAAGCGAAAATGATTGCATGCTTGCCGAAACAATAGCTCTATTTCATGACCTGGGCCGTTTTGAGCAGTTCATGAAATATAAAACGTTTAAAGATTCAGAATCCGAAAATCATGCATTTCTGAGCGTGAAAATTCTAAACAAAGAAAAAGTCCTCTCCCACTTTTCAAAAGAAGAAAAGGGTCTCATTCTCAAATCTATAGAATGTCACAACATGATGGAAATCCCGCAGAGTATAGAAAAGCACAGTAAACTTTATTTTTTCTGCAGGTTGATAAGGGATGCCGATAAAATAGATATCCTGCGGCTTGCCAGTGAAGAATATTCGGAAGAAAACAGGTCTCTGAATCCGGCACTAGAGTTATATTTGCCGGATACGGGGGGATATTCAGAACCCATAGTCTCAGAAATTCTTAATAACAGGATGGCAAAAATTGCGGATATGAAAAACAGAAATGACGTGAAATTACTCCGCCTGAGCTGGGTTTTTGATATAAATTTCCCTGCAACTTATTCCCTTCTCAGAGAATATGGTTATCTTGAGACAATAATGTCCTCTCTGCCCGAAATAAAAGAAACGAGCCTTTTGAGAAGGCATTTTGAGAACTACCTGAGTTCTATAAATTCATGAAGTTAAAATTGATTGAAATTATGAAGTTGAGATGCTACTGATAAAGTATCACCGGTTAAGAACTTATTCGAGATATCTTCTTCGATTCTCACTTCCCAGGCTGCGCCTGTAATCCGAACGAATCTGGTTTCTCGACTGTTCTTCGAGCATAAACTCAAGTGAGTCCTTCTCATTCTCTTTTTGTTTACAGTCATTCGTTTCTTCATTTGTATCAGGCACATTTCCATCCATGTCGGATCCAAAGTCAACAGCCCTGAGCCCTGAAGGCTGGTCAATAAATTCAACCTCAATTCCAGGAAGCTCACGCAATCTGGGACACAGGGCTTTCATACCCGGGTTTTCAGTAGCATAGTGGGTTGCGTCAATCAGGCAGAGGTCTTCATACTCTCTGAGAACATCATGTTTAAGTTCTGACGAAATAAAAGCATCAACTCTGTTTTCCCTGGCTATTTCGAGAAATTCTTTCCTGAAACAGCTTCCTCCAGCAACCATAACCCTGCTGATCTCCTGCCTATCCCCGGCGTACATGACAGGAGTCTGCAGGCAATCCGAAACATGGGCTGCCAGTTCGGAGGAAGAACAGGTTTCAATCTCTCCTATTCTGCCAAGCTCCAGTGTCGTGATATTTTTGAGGTCCAGACTGGCTGCAAGAACATCATTAACTCCTCCCTCAGCCCTGTCATAGTTTGTGTGCATGCTGTAAAGGGATATCTCGTTTTCAAGGGCAATTTTAAGAGAAGCAGCCAGAGTCTTTGAAATCACGTTTACAGGATGGAAGATAAGGGTATGATGGGTAATCAGCATGTCTGCCCCAATTTCTGCAGCTTTTTGTAGCACGCAGGAGTTCGCATCCAGAGCAACTGCAATTTTGCTTACTTCGTCCTTAAGCCCAAGGATCAAACCAATCCTGCCTTTATCAAAGTCATCTGCAAGCTCAGGTGGAGCTATTTCTTCAAGCACCTGCACTATTTTAGAAAGTTTCATGGAAATGTCTCCGAAGCTGGGAAATTAAAATTACCAGTTTTTTTCGATCAGAATTCAGGTTAAGTGTTTATGGCATTTAATTCCAGCCCTGGATTGATAAGGTCAAACAGGATAGTAATGTTAAGTGTAATGTTAAGTGTAACTGCCAACATTAGCAAAAATTAAAATAGGATATATGAAGATATTTTATAGGGATTTTAATGAAATATTTTATAGAGATTTATCAAAAGAAAAGTTCGGGTTCTCTGAAATAAAATGAATAAAAATCAAATCACTTAAAGAAAGTAATAATATTTGCATTATAAAAAAACACACATGATATTCTTCGAATAACATGCCCAAAAAATGAAAGTACTTGAGAGCACTTTCATGCCAAATAAACTGGAAATGTGGGTCTGAAAATAATTGATTAATGCGGGGTATTCTGGGGCGGGGAATGTACTGCGCATAAATATAATACGGCTGTAATCAAACAACTTTTGTAAAATATTTTTCATAACATAATTATAATATTAAAAAGCCGCAAATTTTACAGAAGCGCAAAATATACGTTTCCGGTGCCCGAATCCAAGAGATTCAGTATCAAAATCAAGGAAGGAAACCATGGATAAAAAGATTGTACTGATTGGGTTACTTGCCGTTTGTATTTTTTCCATTCTTTCAATGACTGCTTCTGCGGCAGATAACATTGAATGGGTGGAGAAAAAAGATGGAGCAAAACTTTACTGGGGGGAGACGATAAACGTAGATGGTTATGATGTAAAAGCAGAAGATTTTAATGAAGATGGGATGGTTTTTGTCTCCATATCGAAAGATGGGGAAAAACTGAAGACTTCTCCTCTTACAGCAGGCCTGGAATTTGAATATAATGACGAAATAAAGGTTTATGCCCAGAAAGTGGACCCCAACTATGAAGTCATCACAAAGGACGGAAAAGAATTCAAGACAGGGAAATGGAATCCATATGCTGAACTGGATATTCTTTTAAGGGGAAAACCGGGTTTTGACATAGATGTTGAAACTAAAAAGGACACCTATGACTCAAAATTAACAGGTGACAGCAGAATAGATGTAACTATAAATGTTAAAAACGATGGCGAAGCAAAGGCTCAAAATGTAGTGCTGACTGTTGACACCGCCGGTCTGGAAGTGCTCAATGGAAAAACAAAGTATACATATACTAAAATTCTTAAAGGTGAAGCCGTTGAGCCCATAAGCCTGACGCTCAAAGCCTCCACCCCGTGGGAAGATACTGATTACAACATAAGTGTAAAAACAAGCTGTGAAGATATAAGAGGCAAGAAATACGAGCATACCGGATACAAAATCATAAAAATAGAGAAAAAATGGGATCTTATCGTCTCAAAGAACTTTATAAAAGAACGGCATATGGGAGAAAACGTGCCCGTATCGGTTACAGTCAGGAACAGAGGGCTCTGTGACATAAATAATATCGTACTTAAAGATTCGATTGTTTCAAACATGCATCTCCAAAAAGATGCCACACTTGAGAAGACATTTTCTCTGAAGGCTGGAGAAACAGCTGAAGACGTCTTCAAGTATACTCTTGTTCCGGAAAGACCCGGAGAATATACTTTCTCAAAAACTGTAGCTGCTTTTACCCTTTCAAATGGGCAGAGTAAACAGGTGGAATCAGATAATTCGGAAAAGATAACCATTTACGGCCCCTATATTGAAATTACTAAAACCGTTGACAGACAGCAGCTAAATCCCGGAGACAAACTTACTGTAACGGTCACTGCAAAGAACACCGGAAATGTTGATGCCAGTATAACAGTGACCGATACCGTGCCCTCAGAAGCTAAACTTATTAGCGGGGAAACGAGTTTTAAGCAGGTTCTTGAAAGCAACGGTGGCTCGAAAACCATCACGTATATTATGCAGATGAATAAAGAAGGGGAAATCAAAATACCCGCCTGCAAAGCAAATTTCCTCGACCTTGACAAGTACTCGGGAGAAGTATATTCGGAGTCTCCTGTAGTTAATGTGGGAAAAATAATTACCCTTGAAGGCAGCAGTCCACAACCTGAAGGGTCAACCAGCTCCAATGAAGAAAAAGACGAAACTTCGGATCCGAGCACTGACGGCACGGAAGAAGATTATGAAGATACACCCGGGTTTGGATTCTTCCTGGCTGTAGCAGGGATTTTGATGGGAACAGGGTTCATTATGAAAAAGAAAGCATAAAAAGCAAGAATTAAATACATTTGGCATCGGTTAACGAATTTTATGCACAACTTCGAATACCACGTATAACGATTTTCCAACAAAATTAGTAGAGATATGGCATAAAAAATAACATATTTTGACGTTTTAATCCTTAACCGAATCCAAATGGAAATAAATATAGTCAGGATTATTCCGGACCTTCCGGATAATCCGTTTTTATGACCTCCACACTTCCCCTTGTACCGGGAAGGTGATTTCTTTTGTTAAATTATCGGCCGTTTTTTCTAAATGGATATCTTTTCTAAATGGATATCTTTTATAAATTGATAGCTTTTATAAATGGACATCCTGTCTCTGCATCATGATTTCAGGAGGCCTCTTATCGAGTCAGTAGAATTACGCTTAGTCCGAATTGCGCCCAGGGACAGAAAAATCATGGCTTTCCCTGTACTTGCGACGTAGTCGCAACAGTACGCAGCCTTTTTCGCTTTGATCAAGAGGGCTAATTTTTTTGAAAAATAGTTAGGGTTCCTTTAAGCATGAAAAAAACGGTTTAAGTTTTTGAGTATCAGTAATATCAGTAAATACTATCAACTGATTAATAAGGAACACAAAACAATTAGAATAATACATTAAAAAATTAGCAGGACAAAAAAGGAATCAAATCATGACAGACGCTCAGAACCAGCTCAAAGCAAAAACCCTGATCCTTACTCATGGAGACTCTGACGGGATATGTTCGGGAGCACTTGCAAAAAGCGCTTTTCCTGATGCATATGTATACTTTACAAGCCCTGTCAGCCTTCTTGAAAAATTAAATCTTATAGAATATGTTGAAACTCTCATTATCTGCGATATTGCTATTGATGAAAGGTACTGCACTGAACTCAAATGTGTACTTGGGAAGTTTGCGGAAGAATGTAACCTTTATTACATTGACCACCACCCACTTCCGGAAAGGTGCAGTAAGGAAGAATGGTTTTACCATGAAACAGAAGTATGCGCTTCAGAGCTGACTTATAGAGTTTTTGAAGACCTTCTGAGCCCGGAGATGAAAAGAGTTGCAATTTACGGGGCTATAGGGGACTTCAGTGATAACACCCCCCGTGTAAAGGACTGGGTGAAAGACTGGGACAAAAGAAGCCTTTATTTCCAGGCAGGGACCCTGATCCAGGCAATACTCCATAAGGGAAAAGATTATGAATTCAAAAGGACTCTGCTTGAACCTCTTTCAAAAAATGTAATCCCTTCAAATATCCCGGATCTGCTCGAACTCGCAAGAGAAGCTGCAATTAACGAAGAAAAAATCCGGTTCTGCGTGAAAAAAAGTGTTAAAGCCCTCAAAAACAGCGCGTATGTTGTAAATACAAATAACTCCATTTCAAAAGCAGCAATCTATGCAGCTTCCTACGGCCGGAGGGAGGTTGGAATTGCAGCGGAATACAGGGAGAAAAAGGGAGCGTATGACCTGAGTATACGTTCCCGCGGAGAAGTAGACCTGAACCGAATCCTCCGCTCAGTTGCTCCCAGTTTTGGAGGGAGCGGAGGCGGGCACCCTGTTGCGGCAGGAGCACGAATACCGAAAGATTCTCTGGAAAGTTTTCTCCGGGCTTTCGATAAAAAGATCGGAGAAGCAAAAGAGGTTAAACAAAAATGAAGACAAGTAAAACTGCATCTGAAAGTGGTATAAACCTTGAGATTATTTTTGCAGGACGTTCAAATGTAGGCAAATCTTCTCTCCTGAAAGAACTTTTCGGGGCAAAGGTCAGGGTAGGAAAACGTCCAGGAGTCACATTGCGCCCCACACATGCCCAGGTCTCGGATCTGCTAATCACAGATATGCCGGGTTTCGGCTTCATGAGCGGGGTGAAGGAGAGGAAGCAGGACATAGTAAAGGACAAAACTGTACACTACATTGAAGATAATGCCGGGAGGATTAAAATAGCTGTTCTGGTAATCGACGGGCCGGTATTTCCAGAAATAGTTGACCGGTGGGATTCAAGAGACCAGATTCCAATCGATGTTGAGATGTTTGATTTCCTGAGAGAAATCGGGATTGATACCATTGTTGCTGCAAACAAGATGGACAAAGTCAAAGAAAACGAGTCTGACCCTCTCCTCAACGAGGTCGCCATCCGTCTGGGACTTGAACCTCCCTGGCAGAACTGGAAGCATATTATTGCTCCCATAAGCGCCAAAAAAGGAGACCTCAAAACATTAAAGGGACTTCTCAGGGACAGGCTGCACGAAATGAAAAGGGACGACCTGTTCAAGTATATTTGATTCCTTTTATGAATCAGCTCAAACAGGTTATTTTATTTCACTCTTCAGCTCTTTTCAAAAACAGGAAATTTACAGTCTTTTCAGCTGCTGACTGTATACACGCCCTATCCGCTGGATAGTATCCGCTTCTTCCGGGTCTTTATCGTCACGGATGCGGATGAAACGGGGAAAACGAAGTGCAAAACCCGAGTCGTAGTTGGGGCTTTTCTGGATTTCCTCAAAAGCGATTTCAAGGACAACCTTTGGCCTGATAGCAAATACTCCTCCGGCTTCTCCGCCTTCCATTAGCCCTGAGAGTATTTCCGTAAGCTCTTTTAGCTGATCGTCCGTAAGCCCCGTGCCGACCTTGCCTACCTGCAGGAAGCGAGTAGTATCGGGGTCGTAACAGGCAACGGTATAAGAGCCGATCAGGTTTGCCCTGCGCCCGAAACCCCATTCAGCTCCGACAATTACAAGGTCAAGAGTGTCCATGAGAGGTTTTTTCTTGAGCCAGTTTTTTCCGCGTTTTCCAGGAGAATAAACGGAATTCGGGTTTTTAACCATAACTCCTTCATGCCCGGCTTTTAAGGCTTCCCTGTAGATCTTCTCTACAAGCTCAAGGTCTCCGGTTATGACCTGCTCAGCCACGGAAATGGACTTTGAGTCCTCGACAGAACTCTCAACACAGGACTCAAGAGCTTTCCTCCTCTCGAGAAGCGGGAGATCTATCAGAGTTTTGCCGTTGAGGTACATAATGTCAAAAAAGTTGAGCTGGATAGGAATTCCGAGTGCCTTTTCCTTGACATCGTACTTTCGCCTGAAACGCTTGAGAATTTCCTGAAAAGCCCTTGGAACCCCATTTTCGTCCACAGCTACGGCTTCTCCGTCAAGGATCGCTGACTCAGCTTTTACATGTTTTCGGACTATTTCAACGAGGTCAGGGAGGGAACTGGTAACATTTTCAAGTTTACGCGAAAAAAGAGTTACGGAATTTCCGTCCTTGTGGATCTGGACCCTGGCCCCATCAAATTTCCATTCAATTGCAACCTCCTTCATGGCTCTTATATCAGCATCTATGTCAGGGCTGATCTGAGAAAGCATCATCTTGATAGGGCGGTTAATTTCGATCCCGAGTCTCTCGAGAGCTTCAACCCCTCCTTTTTTAGCCGCTGCAGCCACTATTCCGAGGTCATTCGTAACCATGAAGGAATGTTCCACAATCTCTGCAGGAACAGAAAAAGCTTTTGCAATAGCGTCCCTGACAACTCCTTCTCCCACGCCTATCCTGAGCTCTTCAAGCGCAAGCCTTGCGATGTATTTTGCTTCCCTAGGACTTGATGAAGTGAACAGAAACTGGAGGTTTTTGACCTTAATATCCTGTGAACCTTTTCCAGAAGCTTTTGATGCGATCTTAAAACGCCTGTAAACCTCTGTTATTGATAGCTCTGGCTTTTCCTCAAAGAAAGAAGAGAATGTCACCTGATTTTTTCTTTTTTCTTTAAGGATAAGGAGTGCTGTATCCCCTATATCTCCGGTCGTCCGGACAAGAGATTCTATACTGTGTATGGACATGCCTGAGGCTTTGGAAAGAGAAACGTAAAGCAGGCTTGTGCCAATCCCGAGCTGTTCCCCACTCCAGGCAGGAAAAACCTCACTCATAATAAAATGAGTGGCAACAGGAAGCTCTTCAACATCAACCTTTTTGAGAAGGTCGGCAACCTTATTTGTGGTCTCTATAGTGCTTGATATTTTTTCAATTGCCTGGCACGTTTCTGCAAATTCCCTGAAACTTGTCATTACCCACACAGCCTCTTTTATTTTTGTTTTTCAGATTCCGGTCAATGGAAGCCTGTATCTTCAAGTATTTACTTATTTCCGTAAATTGCAATCAGGTCACTGAGAATTGCACTTGCCGTTTCTACAGGTCCTGCACCCTTACCCGTAACTGTAATTTCTCCTGCAAGCTCGGTATCTATGGAAGCCACATTAAGAGTGCCCCTCACGTCAAGAGGGTGATTGATGGGCACAAGCCTCGGAGCAACATGGATTCTTTCCCTGCTGACCTCTCCTATGAGCTTGATCACGTGCCCTCTTTCATAAGCCATTTCCAGAGCTTCGGGAGTAATTTTCGTGATCCCTGTAACCTCAACATCCTTATACGTTGCATTGAGGCCGAAAATCGCATTGGCAAGGATTACAAGCTTGCAGGCAGTATCAATCCCGTCCACATCGTATGTGGGGTCGGTTTCGGCGATTCCGAGTTCCATGGACTCGGCGAGAATGTCTTTATAACTTGCCCTTTCTTCAAGCATCCTGGTAAGAATATAATTGCATGTCCCGTTCAAAATTCCTTTGATGCTTTTAAGCCTGTTTCCTGCAAGAACCTCATTTGCCAGGTTAATGATGGGCATGGAACCGCCAACCGTAGCTTCGAACCTGAAACTGGACCCCGCAACTTTTGAAGCTTCCATCAGTTCTCTGTATTTCAGGGTAAGTGGACCTTTATTGGAGGTAATGACATCTTTACCGATTTCGAAGGCTGCAAACATATTCTGAAGCCCCGCTCCTCCGGTGACGATATTTGTGGGAGTGGTCTCTATCACAAGGTCGTGGTCTATGGACTTTATAACCTCAACGCCTGTAATTTTTTCAATAGCAACCGTGCCCGTGGTTCTTTTGCGTGCAAGGCAGTCTGCAAGGTCAACACCTTCGGGATTTACAGTAGCTCCTCTTGAGTCCACTACAGCGACCACTATAATTTCCAGCCCGATACTTTCCAGATACTCTTTTTTCATAAGGAGTACCTCGGCTACACCCTGTCCGATTGCACCAAATCCTAAAATAGAACAGCGCACTGTTTTCATATTTTCAAATCTCCTTCTCTATCAGGCCTGGATGTCTATTGGAAGCACCATCAGCAAATCTTTCTTTGCCGAGACTTTTTTCAGAATATCAAGCGCCTTTTGCAGGTCTTCTTTGCCCACAGCATCGACTCTGATCAGGGCTGAAGAAAGCAAATTAATGCCTGGCATGGATAGTGAAAGATCCACGACTTCCGCAAATCCGGTCTTATCAATCTCGTCAATAGTGTCCTGTATCCCTGTATGGACCACGTGCCCTATAAGAACCACATTTATGCTTTCTCTGAAACGATGTTCTCCAACCCTTACAACTCTTATCCCATTTTCCTCAAGTTTTGCCTTTATTGCTTCTATACTTTCAGGTTTCATCTCAAGTACGAGCTGTACGGGTACCGTCTTTCTGGGGGTCCTTTTCTGATGATGATGCAAAACCGTTATCAGGTTAGCTTTGAATTCCGAAAGAGGCTGGAGGGCTAAAAGCATCTGCCCGGGCACATCTTTTAATTCAATGTCCATGGAAACTCGCATAGTGTCCCTCGTGCAATTTATAATATTCAAGACGTCAAATAATAATATATTAATTTTAATGAACATACGATATTCATATAAAGTAACTGATTTTGCCAGATTATAAAAGGCAGTTCCTGCATAACGAATCAGGATGCGAACCGGAAATATCATATGCCAAGTCTTTGAAATTTTTATTACTTTTCCTGCTGCTTAGTAGATTAATTCAGTTATATAGTTTGCTATTTATGGTTTTTCAAAAGAGGTAAGAGTTTAGGTAAGAGTTTAGGTAAGAGTTTAATACTTCATTCAAATTACTATTTTGTTTATACATCCCACTTATCCTGTACCAACTTACTTCTATACATTTTACTTACTTCTAACATCTCACTTACTTCTATACATTTTACTTACCTCTAACATCTCACTCACTTCTATACATCCCACTTACTCCTATACATTCGCTTACTCCTTCTTTTCCAGAAACTCTCCCTGTTTGAGAATCTCTGAATCTGGAATTCTAATAATGTTCCCTCTGCCCTTTTTGAACTTTTCAATCAATCCGCGTTCTTCGAGATCCGAAAGCATAAGGCTGACTTTGGACTCTGAATAAGGTGACTTTTTCCTGAGCTCTCTCTGAGTGATCCGGTTTCCACTGGCTCGTATCAGGTCCATAATTTCTTTCAGATCATCCGGCAGGCCTGCTTCCCGGCTTTTCGGAACTTCCGGACTTAACAAATCAGGTTTCTCTTCAGAGAGTGAACTAATAGACGTTTTAGAGTCAGCTGGCAACTTTTCTCTTTGCTGAACAGATAACTCTGTCTCCTGAACAGGTATCTCTGTTTCCTGAGCAGGGATCACTATCTCAGAGACATCTCCAATATGAGATCCAGAAAGTTCATAATTTGTTCCGGAAACCTTTTCGAGTGAGATACCTTCACCCGGCTCTGCATATTCAGGCATTTGTGACTCTGCTTTGAGATTTTCAGATTCCGGTGAATTTGATTCAGATGAAGCTGAATGTGATGGAATTAATTCTGATGAGGATGGTTTTGATGAAATTGATTCTGATGAAGCCGGATTTGATGAAATTAATTCTGACGCAGCCGGTTCTGATCCAGTAAGAGATCGAGTTTCTTCCGGGGGATATGCTGCCTTTCCAGGAGGATTTTTTTTGCCCTTTTTTATAAAATAACCTGCCAGAAGCAGAATACAGAGTGCGACTGCTGCAAATATAAGGATCGTATTCTGTGAATTTGTCTCAGGTTGAGTTTCTTCTTCCAGATCCAGATCAACATTTTCAAAGTCCTCCTGGTAAAGAAGATCCTGCTGATAGGTTGGGAAGAGGAGAAGGTCGTGAACATAATCACCATCATCGGAGGTAATTATAACTTCTTCTTCAGTCTGATATACTATGGTGTTATCTTCGAGATAACTGGCAGTTATCAGATATGTTCCCTGAGTAAGGTTAAAAGAGTATTCAGCATCCGTTGCAACAAGATACTGCTCCGGAGTAGAGTTAATCTCGACTATTGAGTTCTCGAGGGGCTTAAAAGTATACCACTCGTATACAGACCCGTGAATCGTCGCCGCAACTGCGTTTCCCTGAACAAACAGCAGGAAAATAAATACACAGGCGATCTTGCAGAGCTTTCTAAAATTCACGAAGCTTTAAATGGGTTTTTAGCATAAATCTTTTACTTTTCATTATCAGAGGTTAAAATAAGCTGGAGGCGCATTAAAGTTTTATCAAGAAAATAGAGATCCAATCAAGCTTGCAAGCAAATATAATATAATTTATCAGTTTTATTCTGAAAAGTATGCTTATATGTCACTATTCCATTATCACAGTATTATAACTTGCCAAAGGAGGCAGTCAGATGAAAAAATTAGTGGTTGTTAGATATCTGGCTTATATCACATTTATATTAATCATACTCAGCATACTGTCTGGAGAAGCATTTGCTGCCAAATCTTTACCGGAGAATGGAAATCGAAATCAGTATGCAGATGAAAATACTATCGATACAGAAAATTATGAAAACAGTTCAGAAAAGAATAGAGGTACTGAAAGTTCAGGTTCCGAAAGCGTGAAGGAAGAGGAAAGAATCCAGACGCAGGACAGGGATAAATATACAGCTTATAAACTGGAAAGAAAACATACCCAGGAAGAGCTTCAGTTACAGAAAAGTGAATACAGGGAAGCAAAAGGGGATTTCCTGAAAGTAAGAAATAAAATTCAGACAGGAAAAATTAATCCGGGTTCTGAAGAAGCTATAGATGCCACTAAAGTCTACCTTAATTCAAGTATCAGCTATATGATAGCCCACCTGAAAAATGTAAAAACCAATATGCAGCATTCAAACGGCAGTGGAGCAGAAGAAAAGATAGCTGCCATAGATGAAAGCATTAAAAGGCTTGAGGCTGAACAGGCAGCAGTTAAAGATGCATCCAGCCAGGCTGAACTCATTACTTCAGTCAGTTCCGTGCGCGGAATATGGACCAATGCACAGAAAGCCAGCCTGGCAGGTGCAGGGCAAATCGTTAGCCAGAAAGTAGGGGAGTTCCTTGAGAAATCAGAAAATCTCTCTGGCGGGCTTGAGGTTCAGATTCAAAGCCTGAACGAAACCGGTGTCAATACTGCTGATCTTCAGACAAGGCTTGCCAGTTATAATCAATATATAAAAGCTGCCCGTGAGAAGAAAGCAACTGCTGATTCTATTTATGAAGACGACACTGCTACCCAGAACGATCTGAAAGTGGCAAACAATTATCTGCGTGAATCTCTAAATAATGTGAATAAGGCGAATCAGATACTTAAAGTAATTTTCGATGAATTGAAGGGACATGGCTTTAATGAAATCGGAAAAGTTATAACAGAAAATGATATAAAAACAGAACTTAATAATACAAAAGGTACAGATTAATAATTATCTATATGAATTGATAATTAATCTGTAAAAACGGTACTCCTGTAAACGAATTAATTATTCAGAAGCAGAATAAAAAACATCCCCCAGAAGAAAAGGCTGAGAACTTCTCTGATTATAGATTTAGAATTAGGAGACATTAAAATGGCTAAACTCACTCATCTGCTTTTACTGTTAGCCTTAATAGTCTGGCTTGCAGGATCCGGTTGTGTTGGAAATAGTGAATCTGATATGGATGATGAAAGAATTAATCCTGACGCCGGAGCAGAGAATGGGATATCGGATTATTCAGAAATAGAACTTACTCAGGCTGAAATTCAGGAAATTGACAATGACATGATTGAGCTTCAGCAACTGCTGGAAAATGCAAGTATTGAAGACGAAATAGTACTTGAAGAACTCCCGGGTGTAAAACAAAAAAGCCGGAATAGCTGAAAGTGAGACGAGAAGAAGACAAAAGGTAAATAAAAACAGGAGTAAAAAGTGAAGAGATAAAAATAGTAAGAAGTGAAAAACGTAAATGAAATGAAAAGATAATTTCAAATGAAATATTCAAATGAAATATTCAAATGAAATATTCAAATGAAATATTCAAATGAAATATTTAATTAAAAAATATCCTTCATACTCTGTCTTCTCAAAATCTCCTTTTCAAGCACTGAAGTTTTTTGTTCCAGTTTTCTATTCGATTTTGTTCTCTGTCTCTGTTAATCCGGTATTAACCTGTTTAATTCGGTTAATGGTTTATGCTTATTACAGGCCAGAGTCTGGAGTTTTGATTTTTAATCCAGCCATTATTTTTCAGGTAATACCAGGAATGAATCGGATTATCCTCAGTAAAATCCAGCTTTTACAGGCAAAACGCTACTATTTAATTATTTTATTTATGTGATGCTGAAGATCTATATTCGAAAGAGAAAAATCAAAAATATAAAAGTCCATACAATCACTAATTATTTTTACACAGATATCGAATTGAAGTATAAAAAGTTTACTTTAATTAGCAGTAATTTACTGAGCACAAATGCCTTTGAAGTCTTATGTGATTAATAGAATCAATGTTGGGCTTTAAATTAAACATTTATCTACTTATAACCCTCTTTATGAAAAAATATACTTATATATTGTCCCTCCTCAATAATATAACAATCAAAAATTTCAATGGAGGAAGTCATACGACTAAGCCAGGGGAAATTATCCATTATGCTTCTTATCTAACCTTAATATTCATACTTTTTAGTGTACTATCACCGTCAGCTCTTGCCGGAAATGGGGCTGGGGCAGGTAATGCTGACAGGAATGGAGCGTCTTTTGAAACTTTTCAGAAAACTGAATTGCTTCAGGAGAAAAATCAGGAAAAAAATCAAAATGAGAATTTAACCCGGGGACAGAAACAGCCGCATGAAGAAGTGCAGGAAAGAAAACAGTTAAAAGAAAAGCTAAATACTCAGAAAAATAATTACCAGAATTCGAGGAAAAACTTCCTTATAATAAGGAGCAGGTTAAGAGCAGGAAATTACAATGAAAAAGACCTGGAAACTACAAGGGAATACCTGAATGCAAGTATTGACTATATAATAGCCCACCTTGAAAAAGTTCAGTACAACCTTGAACAGTCTAACGGGAGCGGCACGGAAGCGAGAATTAATGCTATTGAGGAAAGAATAAGCCAGCTACAGGAAGAGAAGAAAGCTATTGAAAAAGCCGAAGACCTTGAAGACTTTACAAAAGCAACTAAATCTGTGCGCGGCGTCTGGAACAATGTGAAAAACAGGACTGCTGTAGAGACGGGACAGACTGCAGGCGAGAAAATAGATGATTTTGCTAACAAATCAGAGTCAATTTCCAGAAAGCTTGAAAAAGAACTGGATAAACTGAATGAAACCGGAGTAAATACATCTGAACTTGAGTCAAAGCTTGAAAATTATAATGCCCTGATGGCTTCAGCAAGGAAGAATAACGAGGCTGCAAAAGAGATTTACAATAAAGAAAACGCTACCGAGGAAGAACTTTCAAAAGCAAACGGCTATCTTCAAAATGCACTTGGAGAAATAAAAGAAGCAAATCAGGTCCTGAAAGAAATCTTCGAGGAATTGGAGCAGTATAGATCTGAAGAGACCAACAGAAATAGAGCCAGAAATAATCCAGAACCAGAGTTCGATGATGCCAAAAATGGAACGGAAAATGAATCAGAAAATTCCACTGAGGAAGAACTGGAGAGTTAAGGGGGCAAAAAAATGGTAAAATTTACACATATATTTGTAATCTCAATATTAATTTTCTGGCTTGCAGCATCAGGCTGCGTTGAAGACAATACAGACGTGGGAGAAGCAGGTATATCCCAGGAGATTCCGGGTTCAGAGGATGGCGAAAATACCTCAGCAAAACAGGAGCTAACCGAAGCAGATCTTAAGGAGTTTGAGGAAAATGTTACAGACCTTGAGGACCTGCTAAATAATTCAAGCCTTGACGAAGAAATAGTTATTGAAGAACTTTAAAAAAGATATTTAAGAATAGATTAAAAAAGATATTTAAGAATAGAAAAAGATGATCTCATTTGAAGAACATCTTTTCTTTATTTTTCATTTTCCGGACTTCGTCTTCCAGGGTTTCTAACCTTGCTTCAAGCTCATTCATGTCTTTTCTTGTGAAAACATCTGCCTTTGCAATGGCATCCTGCATTTTATCAGATATTTTCTTTTCGAGGTCAATCCTCTGTTTCCTGCTCTCCTCCACCAGGTCCTGAACAGTTCTCTTGCCTTCCTCTTTGCTGATATCCCCTCTGTCGACAAGGTCTTTCACAAGTTCATTTACTCTATCTTCTGTCATTGCCCACAGGCCAGCCCCTATGAGCCCAAGTTTTCTGACGGATTCTTTCATGTATAAACACGCATCCCTGATTATTAAACTGAATGTAATTAATTAGAAATAATATGTGAAGTATTAAAAACTGATAATGTATTAAAAGGTTGTAATGTATTAAAAACACTTTTATCATTAGAAGAGTGTCCATGTTTTAACAGTGGAAATCTATTTCTGCAATTTAAGTTTTGTCCTTCAAATATAATGGTAAATTTTTTACTCTTTATATCGGCTATCCGTCAATGGTTTTTGATTCGATAAGAATAAGTTGAAAAAACCTGTAAAGAAGTTCAAAAGTTGTTTGAAGTTTTCCCTATGGTGAATATTCAGCAACCTTCCTGTTCTTTATTCCATTTTAATGGAGATATTAGTAAAATATATTAAATAGGAATAAATACGCCACCATATCACCTATGCCATAATTATAATCACTGGAGTTATATTATTCGGTACTTCAAGAAAAAAGTTACCTCTTCCCAGGGCTCACGATTCCGAAATACAGGAAGGTAACTACAGGCAGGGAAAAATTAGAAGATTTACAGCTTTTCATGCCATAGTCTCACTTTCTGTAAGTCTGTGCATTGTATATAATGTATCTTTTTCAGAGTGCCTTTTTTAATAAATTACTATTGTATTATAAATATCAATAAAAAAACTCCAACTTATTTATACAAATAAATATAATCTGTGATGGAGTTTAAATTCCCATAACAAATCCCCAATAATTATGATGATTCACAATGGCTAAACTCAATGAAGCTGAGACACGGAAAAGACTGATAGATCCGATGCTTGCTGCTGCAGGGTGGAATATCGTTTTCTATGATAAGACAAAAGGACAAGATAATTACAATAATTGTGCGATAAGAGAGTATCCAACTGATTACGGACCTGCGGATTATGCGCTTTGCGTAGGAGGAAAAATCCTCGGAATTATTGAGGCAAAGAAAGAAGAGTCTGGTACACAAAGTGTTTTAACGCAGGCTGAAAGGTATTCACGTGGGCTTTCAAATAATCCTTTCAATTTTAACGGATACAAAGTTCCTTTTTTATATTCCACTAACGGAAAAGGCATCCGGCACCATGATGTGCGTCCTGCTCTTAGCCGTTCGAGACAAATATCCGGATTTCACACACCTGAGGCGCTGGTTGAGAAGTTAAATTATGACTCTGAAGAGAAAAGTGCCAGATTTTTTGATATACCTGATAACACGAGAATGAGACCCTATCAATGTGAAGCATGTGATGCGATAGGGCATGCTATTGCTGACCGAAAACGAACAATGCTTGTTGCAATGGCTACCGGAACCGGGAAGACATTTACGATTGTCAATCTTATTTACCGCTTGATTAAGGCAGGGGTTGCAAAAAGAGTCCTGTTTCTTGTTGACAGAAGAGCACTTGCTGCGCAGGCGGTCAGGGCTTTTTCGTCCTTTGAAACTGAGCAGGGACTGAAATTTGATAAAACCTATGAGGTTTACAGCCAGCATTTTCAAAGAGGCGATTTGGATGAAAACGAAGCTTTTGATTCAAATTTGATCCCTGAAGCCTACCTTACAGACCCGAAGCCAGAGCACAGTTTTGTATATGTATCCACAATTCAGCGGATGACCATTAACCTGTTCGGAAAGGCTTCTGATTATTCATGCAGTGACGAGCCCGAGGATGAAGATGCAGGGCAGCTTGATATTCCAATTCATGCTTTTGACCTGATCATAGCTGACGAATGTCACAGGGGTTATTCCGCACAGGAGGTTTCGGTTTGGAGAGACACACTTGACCATTTTGATGCTATAAAAGTAGGGCTTACGGCTACGCCTGCTGCTCATACACTTGCATACTTTAAAGATGTCGTTTATAAATACGGTTATGAACAGGCTGTCAGAGACGGATATCTAGTTGACTATGATATTGTTGCACTGGAATCAGGCGTCCGCATGAGTGGGATATTCCTTCGTGAAGGAGAAATGGTCGGAGTTATAGATTCCGAAACAGGGCAAAATAAAATAGACACTCTTGAAGACGAACGTGAGTTCTCGGCTGAGAAGATCGAGAAGGAGATTACTAATATTGATTCTAATAAAAAAATCCTTCAGGAGATCAAACGGTATGCCGATGAGCATGAAGAAAGATATGGACGCTTTCCAAAGACCCTGATCTTTGCCGTACAGGACCTGGCAAATTCTTCTTCCCATGCTGACCAGATAGTTGATCAGGCAAGGGATATTTTTGGTAGAGGGGATTCGTTCGTCCAGAAGATTACAGGAAAAGTTGACCGTCCTTTACAGAGGATCAGGGAGTTCAGGAATAGGAAAGAACCTGGGATTGCTGTAACCGTTGACCTTCTATCAACAGGGGTTGATGTCCCGGACATCGAATATATCGTGTTTTTAAGATCCATGAAATCCCGAATCCTGTTTGAACAGATGATCGGGCGTGGTACGCGCAAAGGGGAACATTATCCCGATAAGTCTCATTTTGTCGTTTTTGACTGCTTTGGCGGGACCCTCATTGATTATTTCAAAGGGGTTACGGGTGTGACAGCCGAACCGCCCAGAAAGGAAGTAAAACCGATAAAAAAGGTTATTGAAGATATATGGAATAACCGGGACAGGGCTTATAATGTGCGTGTCCTGACAAAAAGGCTCAACAGAATCGATAAGGAGATGAGCGGAGAATCCCGGGATATGTTCAGCGCTTTTGTAGAAAAAGGTGATCTGAACCGATTTGCTATCTCTCTTGAAAGGCGGCTTTCAGAGGACTTTACAGGGACGACGGGAATCCTGAGAAATCCTGACTTTTTGAACCTCCTTGAGAATTACCCCAGACCACCAAAGACTTTCCTTGTGGATTATGCAATAAGGGACGTGGTTTCATCCACATGGATAGTCAGGGATGCGGCTGGCAAAGAATATAAACCGGATGATTATCTGAGTATTTTTTCTGATTTTGTAAAAGAGAATTCCGAAAAGATTGCTGCAATCGGCATTCTTCTTGACCGCCCGCAGGAATGGAACACGGATGCACTTGGAGAGTTAAAAGAGAAACTTGAGTCTTCCCAGCAGCGGTTCACTATCGAAAATTTGCAGAGGGCACACAAAGAGAAATATAATAAAGCTCTTGTGGACATTATTTCGATGATCAAGCACGCTGCCCGCGAAGAAGAGTCTCTCCTGACAGCGGAAGAACGGGTCAGCCTGGCTTTTGACCGGGTAACCGTGGGAAAAGATTTTACATCTGATCAGCGTTTATGGCTTGACCGCATCAGATCGCATTTGATTGCAAACCTCTCCATTGACAAAGAGGACTTCGAATATATTCCCGTGTTTTCCGATTACGGCGGATGGAATAAAGCTAACCGTGTTTTTGAGGGCAAGCTTTCTACTTTGATTTCAGAATTTAACAGGGCAGTTGCAGCATGAGTGATATTGTACAGAAATTATGGGGTTTTTGCCACACTTTACGGCATGAAGGTATCGATTACGGCGATTATATCGAACAAATTACATACCTGCTTTTTTTAAAAATGGCTGACGAGCGGGAAATTAAACTCCCGGAAGCCTGTGACTGGCAATCCCTGAAAAAAATGTCAGGGACCGAACTCACCGAACATTATAATGATGCGCTTCGAACACTTGGTAAGCAGGAAGAGCTCCTTGGTGATATCTTTGCAGGCGCTCTTTCACGTTTCCACAACCCCGTGAGCCTTAAGAAAATCATTTCTCTTGTTGATGAAACCGAATGGACAGGCCTTGATATTGATGTCAAAGCAATGGCTTTTGAAGGTCTTCTGGAAAAAGCAGCAAGCGAAGGTAAAAAGGGTGCCGGACAGTACTTCACGCCAAGAATTGTAATCCAGACAATTGTAAGGTGCACAAGACCTGACCCTCGAAACCACCGCGATTTTTCAATTATGGACCCTGCATGCGGAACCGGCGGTTTTCTGGTCTGCGCCTATGAATGGCTGAAAGCTGTAACCGGAGGCGGAGCCCTTGACCGTGACCTGGCGAAACTCATCCGCTACAGCACCTATTTCGGGCAGGAACTTGTGGAACGCCCGCGCAGGCTCGCCCTTATGAACCTCTACCTTCACGGCATCGAGCCTGAAATCAAACTCGGAGATTCCATTTATGAAATCCCGGAATCAAAAAAGTTCGATGTGGTGCTCACCAACCCACCCTTCGGGACAAAAGGCGCAAACCAGGCCCCTGTCCGTGAAGATTTCGTTATCGAAACCTCAAACAAGCAGCTAAATTTCATCCAGCACGTAATGACAATCTTGAAACCCGGCGGCAGAGCTGCAATCGTAGTCCCTGACAACGTGCTTTTTGCAGACCAGGCAGGAGAGGTTTTCAAGGTGCTCTGCGAAGACTGCGACCTGCACACGGTCCTGCGGCTTCCGGACGGCACATTCACGCCCTATTCCCCGGGCACGAAAACCAATGTGATATTTTTTACGAAAGGCATCCCCACAGACCGGACCTGGGTCTACGACTGCCGGACCAATGTCCCGAAGATCACGAAAAAGGACCGCCCGCTCACAAAAGAGCATTTTGCGGAGTTTGAAAAGTGCTTCGGTTCCGATCCAAACGGCAGGGCAAAACGCGAGGAAAAGGATTCTCAGGAAGACCGATGGCGCAGTTTCCATATCTCCGAACTCAAAGCCCGCGACTACAAAATTGATTCCCTTAAGTGGCTCAGGGACGATTCTTTAAGCGACACCGACGACCTGCCCGATCCTGAAGAACTTGCAGCGGAGGCGATTGACGAGCTTGAAGCGGCTCTGGGAGAGTTGAATGCTATTCTTGATTTGATGGGGAATGGGTATGCACCAGAAGAATGAACTGCCTGAAGGGTGGGAGTTTGTCTCTTTTGAAGACGTTTTAGAGATAAATCCATCAAAGCCTCCTAAGGATGTTGTTTCCCCAGATACTCCAGTCACCTTTGTGCCAATGCCAGCAGTAGATGCTGTTTCAGGTGAAATAACAGACCCCGAGATTAGACCATTTTCAGAGGTACGTAAAGGGTACACTGCATTTCAAAATGATGATGTAATATTTGCTAAAATCACTCCCTGTATGGAAAATGGAAAAGCTGCAGTTGCAAGAAATTTGTTAAACAATTTAGGGTTTGGCTCAACTGAATATATCGTTTTTCGCTCAAAAGGCGCAATTCTCCCTGATTATCTTTACCACTACATTCGTCAAGAATCGTATCGCAAGCTTGCAGAGTCAAATATGACTGGTAGCGTTGGACAAAAACGTGTACCAAAAGATTTTGTCCAGTATTCCATGATTCCTCTCCCCCCACTTTCCGAACAGCACCGCATCGTTTTAGCTATTGAAGCACTTTTCGCCCGTCTGGATTCAACAAAAGAAAAGCTTGACAGGGTGCCGGAGATTTTAAAGAAGTTCAGGGAATCGGTGCTTGCGGCTGCATGTGATGGAAGATTAACTGAGGAATGGCGAGAGGAGTATGTAAACAAAGAAGAGATTTCTATATTTTTCGAGTCAATAAAGAAAAAACGAATGGAGTACTGGGAAAAGGAAAATCTCGAAAAATTTGTTTCTAATGGCAAAATGTCACAAAATGATAAATGGAAACAAAAATACAAAGCACCTGAAAATACGCAAAATTTTGATTCTTTCACTTTGCCTGATGAATGGATATCGGTTACTATTGAACAAATCGCATCAAAAGTGACTGATGGAGACCATAATCCGCCAAAGAGAGTGGAAAAAGGAGTACCACATTTAACTGCAAGAAATATTAAGAATTGGGAAGTCACCTTTGATAACTGCACATACATATCTCCTGATGATTTTGAGATAGTAAAAACTCGTTATAATCCTCAAAAGGATGACCTAATTATCACTTGCGTAGGCACTATTGGAGAAACTGCTATTGTTTCAGATAACCTTGTATTCAGTGCTGACAGAAACTTGGCTGCTATTCGATTGACAGAAAACGGAGCAAATCCTCGATTTGTCCAATACATATTAAATGCTCCTGTATGGAGAGATATAATGAAAAAAGGTTCGGGTTCTACTGCACAACCGCACCTCTATCTTAAGGACATAAGAGCATTGACAATTCCTCTCCCACCTCTCTCCGAACAGCAGGAAATTGTCCGGCGTATTGCTGCCCTCTTTTCCTTTGCCGATTCGATTGAAGCTAAAGTTGCAGCGGCAAGAGAAAAAACCGAAAAACTCAGGCAGTCCATTCTTGCAAAGGCATTTTCAGGAGAACTTGTAGAGACAGAGGCTGAGATTGCAAGAAGAGAAGGCAGGGGTTATGAGACGGCGGAGATTTTGCTTGAGAGGATAAAGGAGGAGAGGGGGAAGGGTGGGAAGAAACGATAATATTAATGTCTTTTTTTAAGTCCCATCTTTTTTAATTCTTTTTTAACTAAATATGATTCAATTCAAATCAACTACATTTTCAAGTAAAATTACTAAATATAAAAAAAGATTATTTATTAAAGAGTTTGACTAAATATGGTAAGTTTTAATTAATGACATATTTATATATAAATATATCTAATATCTTCTATAAAAGTCTGTAGACATTACAGCAATAAAAACTACAAAGACATCTTATAAAGGTTCAATACGCAACAGAAATCGAGGAGATATTTAAATGGCGGAAATTCCTTCTCAAATATCTTTTTCAAAACTCATTTCTAATACTTTTCCTGGTGTATTTGTTACAATTGGTATCTTCTTGGTTCTTTATATGCTGTTTTCAAATTATATCGATAGTTTATTTTCTTTATTACAAGGACAGGGTAATAGCTGGGCAACGTTCATAGGGGCAGTAGGTAGTCTTATTTTCTTTGCAACTATTGTAGGAATTCTCGTAGATACTTTGTCTCATCTATTTATAGAGACTCTTATATATAAAGTAGTGAATATATTGCCCTTTCGTAGACTGATAAACAATAAAATGGATTATATTAATTGTAAAGAAAGCGATCTTATAAACATTCTTAAAGATAAAAACCTTTACAAAGACGTTGATGATAATAGAGTTAAATGGTTCTATTTCATAGGGTTTTTACCTATTGATAAGTTTATCTATATAGATGAAAATTATTATTGCTATCAAGAATGTCTATTCAATCTATCACTCTCTTTCATATTTTCTACAATTATTTATACTGTTTTCTTTTACTTCTCTAAATATAGTACTTGGATAGTTGTTGCAACATTTAGCATTTTTCTTTTACTATCTCTCTTTTGTTTCTATTCGGGGTTATATTTTTATCTTACCTTACGATTGAGTAGAATAGAATTTATAAAAGGCGCTCTAGATAAAAGTCCATGAATTTATCAAAAACCAACCTTTCTCGAATTATAACTATTTAGACTGTTTTCCATGATTAGAGATTTCATCTATTATTGAGATAAGGGTGAAAGAAGCAATTTCGGGTTTTGGAATCGGCTTGATATTAAATTGATATTAAGTACTTCTATCTTTATCTTTTCAAACCAGTGCGTGATCTATGAAATTATCGAGTTCTTTTTCTTTGTATCTTTTGTTCTGTTGATGAGCGCATTAATAAGCTCATTTTATAATGTCTTTTGGCAAGATCTTCCAATAACTTCTTTTTCTATAGAAATGAGATTAGAATTACCAGAGGGAAAAACTAGAGTGCATGCGATAGAAGAAGTCTCGATGGAGAAAATAAAGAAAGAGAGAAGGAAGGGCGAGAAAAAAGATAAGTTTTTTGCCATTATGTACTTCAACTCTGTCGATTGCAATTCATTAATATAAATAATTAGAACATTAAAATATCTATAAATACATTAGGAAGTAACTGTACATCAATTGCTAGTGGAAGTAATTAAAATGAAGATTAAACAGCTAGAAATTGATGGTTTTAGGTGTTTATGTAACTTAAAAATTGCATTTGAAGATAGTATTACTCTGATAGTTGGAGAAAATGACAGTGGCAAAAGTTCTATCATTAGCTGTTTAAATCTTTTTACGGAAGATTATTCATTAGAACTTGATGACTTTAATTATGGGCGTAACGAAATAAAAATAAAATTAGTTGCAGAAGACTTTGAATTTATAAAAGAATACAGAAAAGAAAAATTCCCGGACTCTAGTTTTATAATAAAACCAAGTCAAAAGTTCATTCAAGAAACTAAAGAATTTCTAACTTCATTACCAGATAGTTTAACTGAAGCTCAAGAGTCTAAGATCAAGGATTTATCTAAAAAATTTGGGTTGACTGTGCGCGTAAATAGCAGCATTCAAACCTTAAAAAATCAGTTGAATTCGAAATTGTCTGAAGATGAAATAATCATCAGTAATGGGCATTTTTTTGAATTAAATAAAATTCAACTTGATGGGAAACAATTTGAAAATGTGGAATCTTTTTTTAAGGAAGTTTTTCTCAAAGACAAACAAGCTAATATTTGGGACACAAAAATTCAAGATGGGAAAACAATTAAAGAAATAATTCAAGAAGAATTGGATAGTTATTCAAAATCAATTTCTGAAGACCTTAAATCAAAAGGAATAAAAGAAAAATTGAAACAGTATTTAAATCAACTCACTGATATTAAAATTGAACCCCTGTTTGAACCTAAGAATCTAAACATCTATTCAAAAGTCAAATTTTTAGAAAATGGAAATGAAATTTCTGTTGAAAAAAAGGGTGATGGAACCAAAAGAAGAATTTCTTTAGCATTGCTTGAATACAAAGTGGAATACGAGGAGTCGTGCAAAGACTCAAAATTGTATATACTAGATGAGCCTGATACACATTTACATGTAAAAGCACAGTTAGAACTATTAAACATTTTAAAAGAATTAGGTAAAAAAGGCTGCCAAATTATCATAACTACTCACTCACCTTTTTTAATCAATGCTATAAAGCCAAAACAAATACGTCTATTAGTCCAAGAGAACGCGAATGAAACAAAGATTAAATCTCTAAAGAATGAACCGGAAACTTCAGATGAAATCTTAAGAAAACTTGGAATTGAAAATATCTACTTGTATTTTGCCAAGAAAATTATTCTTGTAGAAGGTGAAACAGAAGAATCATTTTTGCCAAGGATTTATGAAAAAATATACGATGTTTCATTAAATAGCGATTTAATCAAGGTAATCAATACAAGAGGAATAAAGAATATTCCTGGTTTTGCAAAAGCTTTGTTAGAGTTAGTAGATGAAAATAGCATTTACGTCGTTAAGGACAATGATGCAAGCGAAGAAACTTTAAAATTAATCGATGAGCTAAAAATCCACCCAGATAGGCAGATCACTGTAGGAACAAAAGAATTTGAAGATTCATTTAGTGATGATGTTCTATATGAGTCTTGGAAAAATTACTTAGCCGAGTGTGGAAAAGATATTAGCAAATCCAAATGGTCTTTGAAAAACATAAGTAAATTAAGAGAGAAATGTAGCTCTAATCCTGATAAAAAGTTCAGTTCAGAACTTAAATCTTTAAATCAAGGGAGTGGAAAAAAATTCAGCAAAATAATTTTTGGAGAAGTATTAGGTAATTATTGTGATAAAACAAATATCCCTGATAAAATAAACGAATTATTGTTTAAGTTATCTAATTAATTTTTATTGTTGGATACTTATCTTTTATATGCACATTGAAATATTTTCCATGTGAACCTGCACGAAGAAGATTTTGAAAAATATTATCAGGAACGCCTTTATATTGATATATATTTCCTCTTTTAAATTCAATTTCCAATATTTCTTTACTCTCATCATAACCTATTGATTCAATGTTTGATGATGAAACTTCTGTTCTTTCCATTCGTTCGCCTCTCATCTTCTTAATAAAAAATAAACATCCAACTATATAATCTTTTTTTACAATTTGAATTTTCATTTTCATAATATACATGTTACGTAAAAACTTTCAAAAATCAAAAAGCCCCTTCTGCTTCTCATCTTTCTTCTTTAAGTAGAAAATCCCAATAATCATCCAGGTCTTGAAGCGGAAATGGGTTCCCATTACAAAATAAAGATCTCTTTCCTTCATGAAGTCATAAAACTTTTTTCGAATCTTTTTTTCTATGGATGCAGGGTCTGTATCAGTCCGCATAATATTTCTTGCAAGTTCGTTAAATTCCCAGTCAAGCAGGATGATCTGATGCCCTTTGCAGGCAGGATCGTTTTTGCACCTGAAATGATATCTCAATTCAACAGGCATTTTGACTTTTTCTCTTTTCTCAACTAGATAATCGCCCATCAAGTTGAAATACTGCTGCTTATCGTATATTTCAGTGCTGTTTATTTCGATCTTTACGTCCAAAAGTTCAGGTTTTACTACTCCAAGACTTGCATTATCTTCAGTTAATTTTTCAATTGAACTTACTTTCGACCGGAGTAAATTTCTTAGTTCTTCATCCTCAACAGGGGAATGCAGGTTCTTGTAGCTAATTTGCCTTCTGCTTTCTCTTCTTTGATCGTTATCCGGTTCCGTCAGGACAACTTCTACCCGATCTTTTTTCTTAAAATCGATTAACTTTTCCCCATAGCTAAATTCGAAAGGATAAACTCTTCTGAATTCTCCGTTCTCATTTATTCCGGCAACACATACGAGATAGCCATGCTTTTTACTTTCTTCTGGTGTAGCCCTCACCAGAACTACGATTTTCTCGGTTTCCTGTTTCAATCAGGAAAAGCCTCCAAAAAATAGAACAATAGTTTTACATGGCCTTTATGTGTTTCAGATATTTAATACTTCCACATTTTCTTTCTGAGTTATATTTCTTGCAATAACTCCACGATGGCACATGTTTACATCGGCTTCGAAACACATTAGAGCAACACGGTGGCTTCGGCTTAATTCCGCAATATTATCTAAAAGCTCGGGATTGTCTTTTATTGTCGTTTTTTGGTAGTCCTCAAAGAGTTTTTCGTAATCTTTGAGTGTGAGAAGGTCTTTTCTTTTTTCCCCTTCTATACCAAGCTCGGGGATGTGGAGATATCGAATCTCTGAGTGTTCGAGATAATTTTTAAGGCTATTTTTTGTGAAATCAAATTTCATGCTGAAAGGGTTTTTCCTCACGTCAATAAGAACATCTATGTCGTTCTTAATTAAGACTTTAAGGAAAAGGTCAATGTCTCTTCCTTCGTAACCGATAGTGAAAAGGCCAGGCTCGTGGTTTATCTCTTCCTGGCAGGGGAGAAGTTTACTTTTGATCGTATAATCAGGAAACTTTCGGTATACATATTCCATAATTTCTTTGTCAGAATTAAACTTCTTCACAACTCTATTTATTTTTAAAGTTGCTTTCGGGTCAATTCCTTTTAAAGATTCTTTCCCTTTTTCGGTTAATTCAAACTTTTTTTCCTTTTCGATAATATATCCTTCTTTTTGTAACCTGGAAATATCAGAATAGCAAACGTTGGAAAAAGGACCGTAGTGGTGAGGGAAAAAATGATAGAATTTAATTAATTTGTCTATATTTTCTACATGAGAAGACAAAAAAAGACTCTTCACTATCATGAATCTCGAAGATAAGTCCTTCTCATGGAGTTTATCTATGGTGTAAAGAAGAGCTCTTTGTCTATGATTCAGATTTTTCATTAAACTACCATCTATCAAGTGTGTTTATGTTTAAAATATTTCCATTTAACGATTTTCTATGATTTTTTCATTAGGTATTTTCACAGTTGTTGAGAAAACGAATTAAAAATTACTTTATTTATTAAATAGAATTCTACTCTAACTATAAATCTTTACTTTAAAATTAGTTTTTGTATGTTCGGCAGGGATTTAATGTCCATATCATTCATTATATTGAATAATCATTCATCATATTGAATGACTTTAGCTCTTCTCTATTTTTTCGGGAAAAGTCATCCACTTCTATGTGCTCATGTCAATGAGAAACTTATACCCAAGAAGAAATCCAAAAAAACTCTGCGATTTTCCCATTTTGCCAGTTACACAATCAACAAAAGCCCATTTTCCTCAATGACCACTCTTCTCCCCGATTTACTCCAGCAGCCAGTATAACAGCGGCACATACCTTATCCTCTTCCCATCAACGACCTCCTCATTAAAGACATCTGATGTGATGATATACTTGTCTAGTATAATCGATGAAATTTGCTGATTTTGTCGTGTAAAAACGATAAATTTGCGAGATGACATTTTAGATGTAAGCGACAAGGAAAAAACAGAAAAATTAAGGCAGTCCATTCTTTCAAAGGTTTTTTCAGGTCAACTTGTTGGGACAGAGGCTGAGATTCTTCGGCTTAATTTCACAATTTTACCAGATAATAGGATTCTACTGGAACTCAAAAGAAATAAATTTCGAGTACTGGGATCAACTCTTATAATATGCAATATATATAATTACAGGGGAATATCACGGCAGGGGATATAAGGGCAGAGAAGATCCTGTTAAAGCCAGCAATCTCTGAATTTCCGGTTCATATGCTTCAATAAGAAACATAGCTGTGGTTATTCTCCTTAACTAAAAAGAAGTTTAGAATAAAAAAGAAGTTTAGAATAATAAAGAGAAAAGAGGGAGTATCATGAAGGAAGGCACAAAAGAAGAAATGGAAGGCAAGTTTAGTAAGGCTAAGGGAGAAATCAAGGAAAGCGCAGGAGAAATGACCGGGGACATTGAGATGGAAGCAAAAGGTGAGGCTGAAAAAAGAAAAGGAGAAGCTCAGGAAAAAGTAGGGAAAATAAGGAAAGAGTTTGAGAAATAAAGGCCGGATATCACAAATCTTGAAAACTGGTTTAAACTGGAATTTAAGACTGGCTTAAACTGGAATTTGATTCTAAGTCTACCACTGAAAATTCTACCAGCTGATTATTGACAATTTTTTAATACATTTAAGACAGTTTTGGGCCAGGTTTTTTCGTTATTTCTTATTTTTTCCTTATTTTTCCACTTATTTTTCCACTTATTTTTCCACTTATTTTTTCCAGCCCATCAGGACAGGAAACTTAGCGAGGAAAGAGCCTGTTCCCTTCTGTATTCGGATTTAATCCCCTTTGCCAGCTCAAGGGCTTTTTTCAGGACTTCTTCCTTTCTTACTCCGTCCAGATACGGAATAATGAAAGAGAGAGCTTCGGGTCTCATATCTTTATCTTTAAGGTTAAAGGCTAACTGAAGAGCTTCGTCTATAATTTCTTCTTTTCTTTGCCCGTTCAGATAAGGGATAAGCAGAGAGAGGGATTGTCCCCTCAAATACTCAGACTGAATACTGTATGACAGTTCAAGGGCTTTTTCCATTATCTTTTCATTTTTTGAGCCGAACAGGTGAGGGATAATTGAGGAAAGGATCTGGAATTTTGAGTCACTGTATTGAATATATAAAGCAAAGGCAAGGATATCTTCAATAAGCCTTTCTTTCCCTGGCCCTCTCAGATGCGGGGCAAGAGAACGGAGTACAAGTGCCCTTTCTTCTTCGTCCTGAATTCTTGATGCGGAACAGAGGGCCTTTTCTATAAGTTCTGCCCGCCTGGGTTCTTCCAGATAAGGAATAAGCATGGAAAGAGCCTGAGACCTTAAATCCCCGTATTCAATTCCGGAGGCAAAACCAAGGATTTTTTCCATAAATTCCTCTTTTTCGGGCCCCTCCAGCTCAGAGAGAACCGATAACTGAGACTGAAACCTCTGGATTTCGCTCTGGCCTTTTATATGCATTTCTGCAATTTTTGCCATTCTTATGGAACTTGGGGTTCCTTCAGTCTGGATTTCCTGAGTCAGCTGAATGTGTGTGTACGGGCTTTTCAGCTTTTTGACATTAATTCCGACTTCGGGTATGACTCCAGACATAGAGGGATCCGTTTCGTCTTCTGCCATCTCCAGTGCCTGAGCAATAATTCTTTTTGACATAAATTCTTCGAGCATCTTATTAAATTCTTCAAACACTTTCTTTCTATTGTTTAAGTTCTGTATTTTAAGCCCGGTAGAATACTCTTCGATCATTTTCTTGATTTCTTCGCCTTCTGTAAAATGTGAAATTTCCAGAGCCAGATCCGGGTTCTGCTTAAGGACTTTAAGAATCTCCCGGGTCAGAGCCTGTTTTACCTCAGAGTTGGAAGATGCAACAACCATATCTTCTGCGGCTTCTCTTAATTCAGGATGGTTTTCAGAAAATAGTTTTTCCCATAGTTTTTTCCTGGCCTCCCATACCTCAGGTCCTGCTTTTTTGCCGGCTTCTTCATCCGACCTTTTAGATCCGATAACCAGGCAGGGAATTACAGGCTCAAGAAAATCTGCTACTTCTTCTGCAAGTTGCTCAAGAGTTATTTTTTGTTGCTGCATAGTTCTTCCTTCATTTACAGGATATTAAGTCCTTCTCTTTTAGGTTAGCTCCGGAATAAAGATATCAGTAAATGTATGCCTGTAGTGGAATAAACAGAATAACAAATAAATACTTCGTTTTAAGCTTTAGAAAGCTCAGTATAATCTGTCACATATCCTTAGATTACAACAATCGATCCGGAAGCAAGCTTCCCACCGCGGCTGCGTCCGTCAGATGGTAAAAGATACAGATCCCCAGAAAACAATCAAAATTGTGAAAAATTCATGTTTACTTTTTAGATTAAAACCCTTCTTTATTTAAGAAAAAAGGTATATCCCGGATAATATATAAATATGTTTAAATAACTCTCTTAAAATATTAAGAGATATGTCCAGAATAAAAATAGTTCTTCTTGCGTGTACGTTAGCGCTTCTATTCTCCGGCTGTGTGGAAAATTCGGCAGTATTTGAGAAAAATACAGCTACTCTTAAAGAAAATACAATAAATGCGGATTCAGTCAGGGGCTATGACATAGCTTCTGCAAACAATGCTTTTGCTTTTGATATGTATTCACAGATGACGCAGCAGGTAACTGGAGACTATGAAAACATCTTATTTTCCCCGTACAGCATTTCTGCTGCCATGGCAATCTGTTACGAAGGGGCGGAGAACACCACGAAGGAGCAAATATCAAACGTATTTTATTTCCCTACCAACAAAACCGTTTTGAAAGTACGTCTGGAGAGAATAAACGACAGGATCAATTCCGGAAGCGACGATTATGAACTCCAAACTGCAAATGCGCTCTGGATACAGGAGGGCTACCCTGTAAAAGAAGAATATCTTTTCAATGTGAAAAAATACTATGACGGAGAAGTAGCTAACCTTGATTTCGTGAGAAAACCGGATGATTCCAGAAATACCATTAATGAATGGGTAGAAACCAGAACCAGCGATAAAATCAAGGATCTGGTTCCAAAAAGTATGATTACGCCTGACACCCGAATAATTATTACAAATGCAATTTACTTTAACGGAAAATGGGCATACACATTTGATAAGCAGCTTACGGAAAAGAGAGCTTTTTATCCGGCAAATGGGGAAGAAGCCTCTGTTGATATGATGTATATGTATAACAATTTTAATTATGGCGAAAACTCAAAGGCAAAAATCATAGAATTGCCTTATAAAGGCAATGACTTATCTATGTACATTGTGCTTCCGAAAGACAATAACATCAAAGAATTTGAAACAGAATTCACAGTTAACGATTATACAGAACTTAAAAATGAAATGGATTCCACAGTAAACGTGGATATTTTAATTCCGAAATTTAAGTTTGAGACTAAAACAGAACTTTCGGACTCCTTTGTCGAAATGGGCGTTGTCGACGCCTTCAGGCAGGCAAATTTTTCAGGCATAAGTAATAACCCATTAAAAGTATCCGAAGTAATTCATCAAACATTTATAGATGTGAAGGAAGAAGGAACAGAAGCTGCCGCAGCAACAGGGGTTGGGATGACAGTAGGTATGGATTTCTCATGGGATTCCAAACAAAGGGAATTCAAAGCTGACCATCCGTTCATGTTTTTCATAGAAGACAGAAGGACAAAATGCATCCTTTTCATGGGAAAAGTCGAATACCCAGAGTATGAGAACGACACCTGAAACTCGTTTTGTTGCCAGTTAAAATTCAGAATCAATACCTATAAGAGATAAACCCGACAAACTGAAATACATCATAAGAGGAAGCAACTGAAGCAGCAGTTGGTGGGAATTTTTGAGTAACCAGCCCGGTATACACGATAAGACTTTCAGCCAGGAGTCTGATGATAGAACAAAAGCTGCAAAGCAACTGGGAGCCCTTTTCGAGGTTTTTCCGGACAGAAAACAGGCATTTGAAGATCTTTTAAGGCTCTGTTCCGACAGGGACAGCGAGGTAAGGGTAGAGGCCATTAATTCCCTTACAACTGTTTTTCCAAATGTGCCGGAAAAAGAACTTACCTGGGAGAGGTTTGTAAATCTTACAGCTTATCCCGTTGAACAGGTCTTTGCAGCGGCAGTTAACGCCCTGATAACTGTTTTTCCCCTGATGCCGGATAAAGACAGGGCATGGAAAGACCTTATTGAGCTGATAAATTCAAAATCAAGCATTGAAGACGTCAGCAGGGGAATCGTCAGCTCTCTTCAAAACATCATTTCTGAATATCCTGACAGAGAACATGCATGGACGGATTTGCTGGAAATGACAGCATCAGACGACCCTTATGCCCGAAAAAAGGCTGCTTCTTTTTTGAGCATGGTTTTTCCGGGGCTGCCTGAAGAAGACAAAACTAAAGCATGGAAAGACCTGCTTGGGCTGGCAGGAGAAAAAGGGGACTCACAGGTAAGTGAACAGGCTTCAAAGACTATCAGGGAGGTTTTCCCACTTTTGCCTGATGAAAAGAAAGAAGAAGGCTTGGAAGAGATGCTCGAGCTGGCAGGGGGATCAGCAGATCATGCTGCCCGAATGAAAATTCTGCCCTTTCTGCCTTCGGTCTTTTCTTCCGTCCCGGATAAGAATAAGGCATGGGACACAATTTTCAGGCTTATGGAAGATGAAAGAGAAACTGTGCGAAAGAAGGCTGCAGATGTTCTTGTTTCTATTTCTACAGAGATGTCAGATAAAAGCAGGGTCTGGTCTGACTTCATTAAGCTGACAGGAGCACAGGATGAGTATGTAAGGGATAGGTCTGTGGATGCCCTTTCCAGTGTGTACCAGTACCTTGAAAATAAAGACGCTGCCTGGAAAGAACTCATAGGGCTTACAGGAAGCAAAGACGAAAATATCCGGACAACAGCCGCCCGCGCCCTGAACAGGATATTCCCTTATGTTTCCGACAAGAGCCAGGCATACTCGGACCTTGTGGACCTGGCTGAAAAGGAAGATAATTATGTGCTCAGGGAGGTCGCAAGGAACCTTTCTTCTATCCACCCCCAATTTTATAGCGAATACGGGACAGATGAAGTGAGAGCAGAAATCAGAGAAATAAATGAGATTGGAAGAAGGAACGGGGAGAAAGAAATCAAATTTTCAGGTTTTTCCGGGTCAGCATCCGAAAAAACTGCCTTTCTGAGGAAGGGAACAGTCACTTTTTCGGGACCTTCTCGGGGTCAGCATGATATGGGGAAGAATAAAGAAATAGCAGAGGGAAGAGAAATGAGGGATGAAGATAATGCAGAAAATGGGCAGTTTAAAGAAAAAGAAAGCAAGAAATCTGCCTATGATTTTCTGAGACTTAAAGGGGAGAGAGAAAAGTACGCAAGAAAAGATTCAGCAGGACCTTTTTCAGAAACTTACTCCGGGATTCCGGAAAAAAAGGTAATTATCGAGGAGCTGCTCAGGCTCAGTTCGGACCCTGACCCTCAGATAAGGAGAGGAGCTATTGAAACACTGCTCGCTCGCTATTCAAGGGAAGCAGGCAAAGCACAGGATATCTGGAATGAACTCCTCAGGATATCTGAAGATGAGGGTACAGGCGTAAGAAAGGATACTGCAGGACTGTTATCTCATGTCTTTCCAGCGGTTGAAGAAAAGTCAGGAGTATTTTTTGACATTATCAGGCTTGTTGAAAGCCGGGAAACCCAGCTCAGAAGGAGAGCCGCAGAGCTGCTTCCTGCCGCATTCGCCTATTCGGGTAATAAACAGAGGGCATGGAACGATCTTGTAAAGCTTACCTCGGATGAAGACAGGGAGGTCAGGAAAGGGGCGGTACTTGCCCTTTCATCGGGATATCACGGGGTTCCGGATAAGGGAAAAGTCTGGAATGACCTTATCATGCTTTCGTCTCACAATGATAGTTTTGTGCAGCGTGAAGTCACACGGGCTCTTGGCCCTGCTTTTTTTTATATGCCTGACAAAACAATGGCATGGAGAGACCTGCAGGCTCTTGTTGATAACCCTTATGTCTATGTCCGGAGGTATGCGCTCCGTTCTCTCGGAAGGGCTTCTCTCTGGAGAGCAATTAAGGCAGAAAACGAAGCTGCTTATCTTTTCGGGCTTAAAGAGGCAGTTAAATACTTTAAAGAGGCGTCTGAAGCCTCTGTAGGCACTGCAATTCCCGAATTTTACCACCCCTTTTATGAATCTCTTTTGCAGATCTTTTTCGCTGAAAGGTCTTCTGCACTCGAAAGTGAACGGTATCTCTCAGCTGTGACAGGTGAGACAGGCTATCTGGCAGAAAACCGAAAACTTCAAGGGGTTCTGGAAGAATTTGCAGGGCTCCTTCGGACAGCGGGAGACCTGGCTCCTGGAGACCTTTCTGCCAGGAAAGAATTTCTTGAAAACAGCACAGGGGCTTTTGATAGGGCTTCGTCGATATTCGATGCTGTGGAAGAAGATGCAATTTTATCGAAAAAAGTCGTGAAAAAAGAGCGTCAAAAATTCGGAAAGGTAGTCCAGGAACAGAAACTGAAAGAGACTCTTTCCGGGATCAGATATAGAGCAAAGACCGCCTGCCTTAAGTCAAAAGGCACGCCTGCGGAAAAAATCACCTGTAGCATAAGTCAGAGGGTTAGAACGTGGAATTTCCAGGACTCTGAGAGAGATAAGAATGAGCTGAGCAGGCAGCTTGAATCTTTTCTTAATGTGCTTGAAGCACAGGTACCCTATGTCCCTGAGAACAGGAATATTTTTGAAAAACTTGAAGATATCAGGCAGGAACAGGACCTTCTTGAGCGTTGCAGAAAAGTTAGCAGGTTAATAAGCCTTATCCCGGGAGCCAGGGTCTGAAGGGCAGGTATATAAACAGGCTCTGGCTTCTGCACCTTGCCTTCAATTTATATCCTATCCTGCCAATCCTTCTGTTATGTATGGAGCAGGCATTGAGTTAACTGAAGAGGATTTTGAATTTTCAAAACCCCCTTTATCAAAAAAGTTCATTCGCCTCGTATTCGAAAAATATCAGCTGGAATACATTGCTTATTTCGGCGAAAATATGTTCTATGTTTCAGGGCAAAACTCAGAACCCCTTGCTCCTTTGTATCCCAGTTCCAGATACCCTGAAGATATTGAACTTGTGTTCGATTTCATGACACGTGAAAGAATACGCAGGATAAAATATGAAAATGGTGTGCTTTTAAGGTCCTCAGTTCCGGAACTTTCCGATTCCTGAAATCCGCTAAAAGGAAGATAAAGTCCCCTGCCCGAAAAATAGCCAGGATTTAACGTTATTTTCAGGAAAAACCCGGTTGGTTTTTTCCTTTTGTCCAGGTTATTTATAGTTATATAACAATATTTAGTTACAAAGTTTCTATTTATCGCAGGGGGTATTGAATGATACGTCTATGGGAGTATGATTCTCGCAGAATTCACGGTGTTCATATGCCGCAGCAGATGAGCGATCTTGAAAGAATCGGAAATGAAGGCTGGGAACTTGTCCTGATAAAAGATGACATTGATGATGAAGGAACGGTAACAGCAATATTTAAAAGGGAGAAAAAAGAAGCTGCACCCGAATAATGAAATATTTCCTTAAAATATTTTTTCCCGAATTTCTCTTTTCTCCAGTTCATCTCTTTTTGCTGAATTTTTCCTAATTTTCCCAATTTTCCCATTTATTCCAATTCATCCAATTTTTCCTAATTTTCTCATTTTTCCTAATTTTCTCATTTATCCTAATTTTCTCATTTATCCCAATTTTCTCATTTATCCCAATTTTCTTATTTATCCTAATTTTCTTATTTATCCTAATTTTCTTATTTATCCCAATTTCACCAGATTTCCCTGCTCTCTCCCTTTTCCTAAGTTCTTCCGTTTACCAGGCGTAGAAATAATATGTAGAAATAAGTTTACCAGGTGTGGAAATAACATGTAAAATAAATTTATTAGTTGTAGAAATAATATGTAGAAATAAGTTCTTTTATATTGGCAGTAAGTTATTTATCTACTTCTTCAGTATTTTAGATATATGAAAAATTATGATCCTGTTAAAGCTATATATGCAGTTGTACTTATAATGGTTTCATTATTTGCCTTATATATAACATCTTCTTTTTTTTATGTTATTATTCTGAGCGCTCTTTTTGCTTACGTAATTCATCCAGTTTACTCATTTTGCTTAAAATTCGTAAAGAACAGGCAGATCTGCGCTCTGATCCCTCTTGGGACGGTCTTTATTCTGATAGCTTCCTCAGGCTTTATGATGATAAAAGCCCTTATGAATGAGACTTCAAGGATTTTAGAAATCCCCAATACCCTTAACGGGTTTGCAAATATGGACCTCAGGAGGATAGTCGGTTTATTTGAGCCAATTATCAAGACTCATCCCGGGAAACTGACCGAGAGCATAGGTGGATATCTGAATACTCTTGTCATGGATTATGTCCCTCAAATCCAGAATAACATAGTACAGATATCAACCGACCTTTCAATCCTGATTATAGAGCTGATCGTTATTGTTGTCCTTACCTATTACCTTCTTGTGGAGAGTGAAACTATAGCAGCCGAACTTCCCGGTCTCTTTCCTGACAGAAAAGTGGGGGTTGTGTTCCTCAGGGAACTGAACCATATTTACCAGAACCTCTTTGTAGTTTACTTTCTCACCTGTCTTGCAACCGGTGTAATCGGAGGAATTCTTTACTGGGTGCTTGGAGTACCTTACCCTCTTATCTGGGGCATCGTAACATTTATAATGGCTCTCCTGCCTGTTGTCGGAGCGGGAACGGTTTACGGTCTTCTTGCCCTTTACTATGTCCTCATCCAGAACTATTTTACAGCAGGAGCTCTTGTGTTCCTGGGAATCGTTTTCCTGAACATCATCCCGGATTTTGTCATAAGACCAAAGCTTGCCAGAAGCCGGGCTGCAATCCACCCGGCAATTACTCTCCTAGCCTTTGCAGCACCTGTCTTTGTCCTCGGTCCTGTGGGCATTATCATAGGCCCTCTTACATACGGGTTCCTGCTTGCAGTATTCAGGACAAAGAAAATTATCGGGGCTTCTCCTGTCCGGGAGGAGAGTTCGATTACAGGTTCAGTTGAACCCGTTAAAAGAGCAGAAGAAAAAACAATTGAGACAGCGGTTGAAAGATCGGGAGGAATACCACTTGAAGCCTCTAAAGACCATATTTTCTCTCCGGAAATTAACCCCTGGCATGATAGAAAGAAAGCAGTATGAATTGTGAGGCATCCTGCATGATTGCTGGCCAGGATCATGCAGTTTATTTTTTAACCCCCGGAAACAGTTTTTATTGCAGCGGGGCTGTTGTGAAATGCCTGTAAGAAAACTGCAGGAGCTAATAAAACCTGAAATAAATGTTTATTTGCAAAAAAGGTTGCGTTCCCATCTAGATTCTGGAAGTTCCGAATTTTTATAAGAGATGCTTTGTTTTTGGGAAGAGGTTTGAGGTACTTGACTCATAGGCTGTGAGTTTGTATTATCTCTTTACTTGTGGGTAGTTTTTCGGAGTGGATGTTGAAATAGGTCTTTTGGAATAGATTTTAAGTAGGTGTTTAGATGAGAACACAACAAACTATACTACACACTTACTGTATATAATATTTTCAACAAATAATATCATTTTACCTGCATATTCATTAGTTCATACATATAACATTTTATCACTAATATAACCTTATATTATCAGATAAATCGTGCTCGGTTTCCTTTCACAAGAAGTAATCAGTAGAAATATATTTATTTATATTTTTAAAAAACAATATATACTACCTGATGCATTTCTTCTATAAGATATCACGACAAAAATAAGTTTTACTCAGTATTGTTCTGAAACGTTCTGAAACCTGAGGAGGAAGAGGCATAAAAAAATATACTATCATTTTGATACTGACTATTGGTATACTGATAACAGCAAACTCTGTCAGTGCCGCACCGCAGGGGACTGTAATAAAAGAAGGTGTACTGACATATCCTGCAGGACCCTATCTTTCAGGAGACCCTCTCCTGTTAAGCCTCGGAAATTATACAGGGGATAACGATACAGAAGGATCAGGAGAACAATTTAAAATAGCCTATCTGGAAAATGAACACCTGTTTTTTAAAAACAGCAGCCAGAGTTCGGCTTCCGAAAGCCTGACCGTTTGTGAGCCGGGTGTTTGCCCCCACAGATTTTTTGACACCCAGCTCAAATTCAACAAAGAAACGCTTCATACAGGATTCAGATTTATTTTTTATCCTGTTTCTCTTTCTATAAACAGGTTGTTTTTATCCACTATATTCAACACTGCTTTTTAATACTGCATGTTTGTTTTTGAACTGGCACCGGGCTGAAGACTTTGTGCTGGTGAGCAGAATACCTATCATAACCGGTTTTTATTAATCGGATATGCGGAACAGGCTTAATAATTAAATTTTACAATGATTAAATTTTACTGAGAAGGATCAGAGACCTGATTGATTAAAATTTTAAAAAAAAGGTTGCGTTCCCATCTGGAATATCTGGAAGTTCCGAACATAGTAAGAGATTTTTAGTTTGGGAAGAGGTTTGAGGTATTTGTGGGTTAGAGTTTTAGTTCATCTCTTTGTGGAGTAGGTGTTTGCTAGTGGGGTGTTCAGAGATGAGAACGCAATTTATACTATACACCCATCATATATAATATTTTTAATACATAATATTATACAGACACTCTACATCTTAGCTCATCTCTCTAATTTTAGTTAATTAGTATAATAATATACCATTAAACTAAAAAGTTACATTTATAACAAACATCTTTATTCAAACTTCGGGATCAATTTCTTGAGAAGCTGGATCAATTTTCAGAGTTATTTCATGCGTGTATTATACGTGTGGTGCAGGGTATAAAACAGGTATATCAGAAAAGCCAGTACAAGGAAATATTTTGTATAAAAAACCCTTGTCAGGATTTTTTTCTTTGTACTGGTTAAAGCATCTTCTATTATCTTTGAGTTAACATCCCCTTTAGTATAGACTTTTCCGCCGTTTTCGAGTATTGCCGTCCTGAAAAGGACATTTTCTCCAGTATACATGTATTCATCCGGACAGTTTACAGCTGCAGGTCTCCAGGATACGTTTTTAACACCGGTGTTTTCAGACATTAACTCCTCTGTCAGGTTTGCTTCTACAGGAGTCTCCGATATTTTATGAAGCCCGAAAGTATCGGCTGTAACATATGATTCATACATATTGTTTCCTATGGATGTTATTTCCATAGGTTTTTTGTCAAAATAAAGCTCAGGCGTCCCTTTTTTTCCTGTTGTAATAAGGATTCTGCCAGGCTGGCCCATTTTAAGGTCAGGAACATCAAGCTGGATGCCTTCGGACATCTCTGTATCCGCAACTGCCCAGTTCAGGGTCCGGGTAATTATCAGGCTGTCGTTTCCCGAGTATATGGAAGCTGCCCAGGGGACACCATGTCCTTTTCCGTTATCTGTTGTAATCGCAGCAACCCTGCCAAGCCCGAGCCTCCAGACAGTAATTATCGGTTTACCCAGCCTTGTTATAACCAGGCGGTTTGCTTCGGGCCTGGGAGTAACCTCATTGTACCCGAGAATATCGTGCTGCACGTCAGAAATGTTCCGGGTGATGAAGTGCTTCGGGTCATAAACAACAATTGATCCGCTGGAATATTCGTCTTCACGGTTTTCTGATTCTTCGGGATCTTCAGAGAAGCTTACTTTAATCCTCTCACCGGGCTCTATCCTGTTGTAGTTTTCCGACAGGCCGATCTTGTTCATGAAAAGTTCGGCATAATACTGGCCTTTGGAAGTAACCTGCTGGGTAGTCCTGGGAGCATGTATATGAACAAAGTGAATACCAATGCCACCGTTATCATGAAGATTCTCGGCAGACTGGACTGCCCGTTCGAACCTCAGGTCTCCCTCAGCTACGTTGCCTATTCCTCCGTCAGATACGATTATAATCTCAGCTTCTGCACTGCTGTTCTGCTCTTTAAGCAGTGTTCGTGCGGTCATAAGCCCTCTCTCAAGAGATGTTGAGTCCCCTGTGGGAGATATTTTGCGGATTTCTGCATCAAGCCACAGTCTATTGGACTCTTTTGACATATCCACAAACCCGTTTGATATGTCCTGCCCTTTGCTCCCGAAAGTTATTACATCGACTCTTGCGTCCAGAAGGAGATCACTTTCCAGGAGGACAATTGCATTGGATAGGATATCATCAAGAATCCTCCCTCCAATACCGTTGCTCTGCAAAGTGCTTGGGGAAACGTCAAGCATCAGGACAACGTTTCTGCCCCCTCGCCAGCTGGAAGGCTCTGAGCTAACAGGGAGGAGCTCCTCAAATCTGGTGCCCTGGTATGTATCGTCTGCGGGGAAATCAAAAGAAGAACCTCCTCCTACAACCACCATGCCGCCTCCGTTAATGATATAATCTCGGAGGGTTCTGGTTTCCGCATCAGAAATTGTCGATGCAGCCTGGTTGTCAATTATTACAGCATCCGTACGGTTCAGAGAGCCAAATGACCCTGAAACCCTTACGTCATAGATCTCCTTCATCATGCCTGCAAGAGGAGAGTCAGGCTCATCTGTAACAAGAAGGACTTCTGGTTTGGGAGTTACGTATATGCTTTTCATATACTGGTTATTATTTTCAAAATAATCCAGGTTTTTAACACTGATGCTTGCCGGGTGAAGGGTTGCCTTTACCGTGTGAGGCCCAAGCGTTTCAAATGTGTGATTGAACTCCATGCTTTCAATTCTTCCGGTCTGGGTAATTTCCCTCTCCATCACTTTCTGGTGGTCGACTGTAACTCTTACCCGGTAACTCATTTTATCTTCAACTGATTTCCGGATATTGACCTTAAAAAATGCCTTATTATCTATTACAGCCTCGTTTTCGCCTTCAATCTCCACACTCAGGTCTTCTTTAACGGTCTTGGGGATAAGAGCGGAAACAGGGAAATTATTCTTATAACAATAAGAGAGAGCTTCCTCGACTGGCATCCCTGAATTGCTCTGCCCGTCAGAAACCAAAAGCACGTAGTTGTCAGGCGAAGCCTGCTGGACGATAGCATCTCCAAGGGATGTATGTATCCCTGAAATCGTTGTAACCGTAACAGGGATTCTGGTATTGAGGTCATCTGCAAGCTCTCTGGACACACCTTTTTCCAGCAGGTCCATACTGACACTCTCGTCAGAGATTATGGTTATTCTGGACTGGCTGGTCTCTGGGGAACTGATCTCCACAGAATAAGGTGCAGCAAGAGCCAGGATAAGGAGAAAGATCACAAGGGAATGGACAAACAGATGTCTTCTGTTGATTTTTCTCCATAACCCCAGAAACACAAGAAAGGCAAGAGGGATAAGTAGCGTCAGTTCATTCAGGTGTAAAAAATTAAAACCATAGGGAAGATCAAAGGTCATATGATCCCTCTCCTTAACATAACCGCACTTTCAACTATGAGGAGCAGCAGTAAGAGATAAATAAGGTATTTCCTGGACCTGTCAGGGGAAACCGTGTGAAGGTCCTCTTTCTGGATCGCTCCGTTCTTACCTGTCAGGTTCTGCCTTTTTTCCGTAAAGGTATTTGACTCAGCGGAATCGTACAGATTTACCGCAATGGTTTTCTGGTTTAGCCCGTACAGTCCGCATTCGTCAAAATAGACGAAATCACTGCTTATAGTATCACTGGGTGTTTTGATTTTGATAGTCTGGTCAAATGCCTGATACTTTCCCGTGTTAACATTTGTTTCGCTTATATCCTCAATTCCCCACATGTACCTGAGGAGTTTCACCCAGAACACAGGGTAGGTAGGGGTGGTGGCGAAATTGTTCCATGCATCGGTTTCTATCGTATCGCTGAACCCGATGTAGGTTACTGTCCCTTCGTTTATATTATGCATGCAAACAAGAGGCCCTGCTTCCCCAGCCTCTACCAGGACTGCAGCATCCTTTTTCGGGATAGTAACAAGGAGTTTTCGAAGATAAACCTCGCTGAACGAAACGTCATCAAAAATATTTTTCCCACTTCCCACAGTCTCTATTGTGTGGCTGCCTTCTTTATCCACTGATTTGATATCCACAGGAAGAACGGAATAAAGCCCGTGCATTGCTGAAGAATTGTACAGGCATTCGTTTCCTATAACAATCAGGTCTTTCCCATTTTTTGCGGAGGTTACGATTTCTTTGACAGTATGGGAAGGTAGAGGTTTGTATCTGGAGTTAACAACTATGGTATCGTAGTCTGCAAGTTTCTCCGGGAGATCCTTCCGCACATCAACATCAATATCAGGAAGCAGAGAAATTGCCGTTATCAGGGGGGATCTGCTGATAGCCTGATCGCTGTCCGTCAACACCAGGATTTTTTTGGGCTTGATCTCAGGAATTGAAATGCAGGCAATGTTATCGCAGGGTATTGCATCTTCATTCAGGATTTTGACAGTTGATATTCCCTGAGGGATTTTTGAGAACTTTATCTGCTGCGACCCGTACTCTGCAAGCTGTACGGAGTTGCTGACTTTTGTACCGGAACCGGAATCAGAGCCGCTCTCCATCAGGACATCAAGTTTTACACTTTCATCATTAAAGTTTCTGATAGTGCATGTGTATTCATATGTCCCGTCATTGCTGTCTTTCAAATAACCGTCTACAATTGCATAATTGGCAGTTTTATTGCCCACCTGCCTGAATTCAAGCTCCATGTTTTTCGTGTTTGCGATTCTTATATATGTCTCAGGAGCCCTTCCTTCCCAGGTCTCAAAATCGGATATAACCACAATTTTCCCATACTCGTTCTCTTTTTCATTTATAGCTGTCAGAATGGCCCTCGGAATATCTGAAGGAGTATGTTCTGCCTCCATTCCATCAATTACTGTTTCAGCATCTTTCGCGCTCAGAGATTTTGCAAGCAATACGGGAATGCTTTCCGCAGCAGTAATCGTATTTTCCTGGCCCAGGCACTCTATTGCTATTGACTTCGCCTCATTAATGCGGTCAGGAGCCGACATGCTCGCAGACGAATCCATTATGATTACTACCTTTTGAGCATCTGCATTAACATCCTCTATAAGCGGACCGGCTATTGCTATTGACAGAAAAATAAGAGCAAGCAGCTGCAGGTAAAATAAGGGGTCAGTTATTCTTTTACTGAGAGTGCGCCTGGAATCGAGCAGGTTCTGGCTTATCCGCCTGACAAACATAAGGGAAGGCAGAATGATGTTTTTCGGGCGGGGCCTGAGCAGGTATATGATCGTAAGGGGAATTATCCCTGCAAGCGCAGCAAGACCCTGAGAGAATTCAAAGTCCATGGGCAGGATCACCCTTCACCTATGATTTTTAGAACAGTATCAAAAGGCTCGTTTTTTATGCTGACCCGGAAGTAAGGGATTTTAAAATCGTATGCAATTTTCTCCAGTTCAGCCATATGCTTTGAATATTCGGAGGCATATTCTTTTTTAAATCCAGCTCCCACTGTAAAACTGATTTCTTCGCCTGTTTCGCTGTCAATAAACTTTACTGTCCCGTCCACGGATTCAGGAAGGTTTATCTCGTTCTCATCATAAATGTGCACAATTACAAGCTCGTGCCTGGACAGCCTGTTAACCGCCTTCTGGACCGAATCAAGGTTGTCCAGAAAATCCGACATAATAAGAACCATTGATTTCGATTTTATTCTCGGGTATATCGAGTCGGCACAATCTGCGAGTTTTGTGGTTCCGCTTACCGGAATCCGGGTCAGGTTATCTATTGTCCGCAGGAAGTCGTCCCTTCCTTTATGCGATTTTGTGTAGTCAACATCATCTGCAAATGTTGCAATGGTATACACATCGTTGTGTTTCATTACAATGTAAGAAACTCCCGCAGCTACTGTTGCTGCATACTCAAACTTGTTTGGAGTGTTATCCGGAAAAAGCATGCTGCTGCTTGCGTCAAGCAGTATGACCATGTTAAGGTTTTTGTCCTCTTCAAACCTGCGTATATAGAGCTTTTCCGTGCGGGCGTAAAGGTTCCAGTCTATTCTTTTTAAAGAATCACCCTGGTTGTACTTCCTGTGGTCAATAATGTCAAGTCCTGCTCCCGTTCTTGTTGACTGGTGGCTGCCAGTATGGACTGCTGTAACTCTCCTGCTGAGCGGGATTGCATATCTATCAAGTTGGGTCAGGAATGAGGTGTCAATTATATGTTTTGCGCCAGCCATGTCTAATCACTGCCTCCAGCCATTTTTTCCGCTGGCTGAATCAGATAATTGTTTTTCTGTCCTCCAAGATTTTCTGTATAATTTTATCACTCGTGATGTTGTTTCTTGCAGCATCAAAAGATAGAATCACCCTGTGGCGGAGGACAGGAAGCGCCATGGCATCAATATCTCCTTTATCAACATACCCTCTGCCATCGATAAACGCGTTTGCTTTTGCACACAGGATCAGAGCAATTGAAGCACGGGGGGATGCGCCTGCTTCTATCATATCAGGCATCTTTCGTGTCTGGTTCACGATATCAATTGCATATTTTTTGAGTTTATTGGAAATAGGAATCCTGCGGGTTATCTGCTGAAGTTCGATAAAGATCTGTTTTTCGATGCATTTTCTTACAGATGGCCTGAAAGCTTCTGCATAACGGTTCACAATCTCGAACTCTTCATCGGGGTCAGGATAATCCAGGCGTATCTTCATAAGAAACCTGTCAAGCTGGGCTTCTGGCAGGGCATATGTCCCTTCCATTTCTATGGGGTTCTGGGTAGCAAGGATAAAGAAAGGTTTATCAAGTGTGTACGTGGTATTTGCCACAGTAACCTGTTTTTCCTGCATGGCTTCGAGAAGTGCAGACTGTGTTTTGGGAGAGGCACGGTTTATTTCATCCGCAAGCACGATGTTTGCAAAAACAGGACCCTGCTTGAATTTAAAGTGTTTTGAGCCTCTTTCATCTTCTTCTATAATATCCGTTCCTGTGATGTCTGCGGGCATAAGGTCAGGAGTGCACTGGATCCTGCTGAACCTCATGCTCATGATCTGAGAAATAGTGGAGATAGTGAGGGTTTTGCCAAGCCCGGGATTGCTTTCTACAAGGACGTGCCCTTCACACAGCATTGCTATCAGGATCTGCCGGATCATTTCTTTCTGACCGACAATTGAATTGCCTATCTCTCTGAAAATAACTTCAAAAATCTGGGGGGCTTTTTCATAAGCGGGTTTTAAATTAAGTTCAGAATCTTCAAGCTGGATTTCCTGTAATTGTTGCATTTTGCCACTCCACTATTTCTACTAAAATCATGAATTTGCTGAAAATCTGAGTACACCTGATGCTTTGAAGGAGTTTATCTGGATGAAAGCTCCTCAAAATACTGTTTAATCAGGGGCTCGTACTCTTCGGGCAGGTTTTCGGAATAAGTCTGGCTGTACCTGAAATTTTCATTAAAACTGTCTGAACTAGCGTTGAATTTTTGTTCCGTATCCGCGTCGATCTGGCTTGTGAACCCAAGCCTCAGGGTGGGGTTGATTTTCATTTCAACCTGTTCACCATTCTTTATGATGACAGCCTCTATTTTATACCTGGAATCCGGGACGACTTTTTCATCATCTTCATAAGCCGCTCTGGCGTTCATATTGTGAAGATTATCCCAGAAATCATCGATCAATTTGCCAGGAGAGATATTGAAGCTGAAACCTTCATAGATACAGAAAGTGGCAAGTCCCGAAACCAGAAGAAACACCAGACACGACCTGAAAATCTGCTTTTTCGGGACTATACTTCTTATCCTGATGCCTGAAAGCTGGACGTGTACATCCTCAAGCAGTTTCTTTGTAACTATGTTGATATTCTGGCTGTTATCGTATGCCGTACTCAGTCTTGTCCTGAGATCGGGAAAACTGGTTTCAAGCAGATTTATCAGGTTAAACCTGTTTCCTTTGCCAAATAACCTGTAAACCAGACTGATAAGAAGAGTAAGCAGGAGCGCCCCTGAAGCCATCAAACCGAGATTAAACCAGTAAATGCCCAGGCAGGTCTGAGACGTGCTCAGTTTTTCCATGCCCGGTATATAGTAAGCGAGTTCGTAGATATTGAATAAAATCATCAGCAGGAATAAGAACACAAACTTTCCGGCTGTTTGAAAGAACCCAAGCGTACGGTAAGACCAGGTCAGGTAGCTTTTATATTTATCCAGAAGAGGCACTACAAGCATATAATCTCGAACCACATTTGTAATTTTTAGTAATTATATTGCAGGTGTTACTAATAAAACTTTTCTAATATTTATTTTTAGTTCTGATGAATTTGTAACAATATGGTAAAAACTATCCGGTCAATTCACAGATAAATAAGCAGGTAAATTCCCCAGCAATTACCTCCTTTTACTCTCCTGCCATATCCTGTATAATCAAAAAGCTATATAATTGTATAGAAGCACATTTTTCACACTGTCAATTATATTACTTATTTACTAAATAATCTCTGAATTTGGCACCCCAAAGATTAATTTTACTCCTGCTGATCCAAAAAATTAGAAATTTGTATGATAGTTTGCCCGCTAAACAGGCTGTACCCTATCAAAAGAAGAAAAGAAAGAAAAAACCTGAATTAAAGGCTCAATAAATATTCCTGCGAGTTTTCCGGCAGACCTCCAAAAAAAAAGAAGGAACTATAAAAAGACATAAAAACAAAAATTTTCACTCAATATTAACTCCATCCCTTAACCTTATCACCCTGTCAGCGTATGCAGCGTGCCATTCTTCATGTGTGACCATAACTATTGTCTGACCCTTCTCTTTGTTAAACTTCTTGAAAAGATCCAGAACTTCCTTTGAGGTTTGAGAATCCAGATTGGCACAGGGCTCGTCTGCAAAAAGGACTCTTGGGTTATGGGCAAGGGCGCGGGCAATTGAAACGCGCTGCTGCTGCCCGCCGCTCATCTTGGAAGGAAGCTGGTGCAGGCGGTCGCCGAGCCCGACTGCTTTAAGTATTTCAGCGGCAGCAGCTTCATACTCTTCTTTTGTTTTACCCTGCATCATAAGGGAGATATAAACATTTTCCGAAGCATCAAGTTCCGGAAGGAGAGCATAGTCCTGAAAAACGTAACCCAGATTGTGAAGGCGGAATTTGCCTTTTTCTTTATCAGACATGCGAGAAGTGTCTATTTCATCTATAATGACTTTCCCGGAATTAGGGGTATCAAGAAGACCAAGCTGATTTAAAAGAGTTGTTTTCCCGGAACCGCTTGGGCCCATAATCGCAACAAATTCTCCGCGCCGGATTTTTACACTTACGCCTCTAAGAGCTCTGACCTGCACCTCTCCCATTTTGAAAGTGCGGACTATATCCGTTCCTTCAATAATTATGTCCCCAGTTTCTTCAGTGGCTGTTTTTACTTCAATCTCGGGCTCGGTTGTATTTGTCACTATTTTGGACTCGCCTGTGATTTCGCTCTTCATTTCATTTTTCACTTCATTTTTCATTTCATTTACCATTATCTCACCTCCTTACTTACCCCAGATAAGGTCAAGAAGGTCTTTCTGAGCCAGTTTATAAGCAGGAATAACAGAGCCTATTATTGAGGCAAGGAAAAGAAGAACTGCCCGGTTTATAGCTTCGGCATCATCAAGCCTGAGACTCATAGCACCAAGAGGAATCTGGACAGGATTTGAAACAGTATAAGGCACCAGTCCAAAACGTACAAAAGCATAGCCAAGTATGACTCCTATACCGGCATAAAGCATTGCCTGAAGAACAAAGGAGGTCACAATCACATTCTGCTCTATCCCTATTGCTTTCTGGACCCCAATCTGCCTCTTTTTATTAACTATGTTAACGTAAATAACTACAAAAATGATCACAAAAGCTATCAAAAGCCCTATTGCGTTCATAATATTCCTTACAAGGCCAAGAGTGTTTTCAATCAGGCGGAGGATACCTGCAAACTCATGCCAGGTGCGAATATTTTCCCTTATCCCAAGGGAAAGGAGTTCATTTCTGATCTCGTACTCGTCCGTGCCTGCGGTAGTTTTTACAGCAATTTCCTGGGCAAAATCTCTGCCTTCTATATCCAGCATATCTTCCATATCTGCGCGGCTAATGTATGCCCCTGCATCAGCCATGAAATAAAGAGTTGTATAGATTCCTTTTACCCTGAATTCCCGCGTCCTGCCGCTGACTGTGAGTTCAACAGTGTCTCCTACCTCAACACCTCCCAGGGACCTGGATTCCATCAGGGCATCAAAACCTCCTGAGACCTCCCTGCCCAGAATAACCTCTCCGCTATCAGGCCTGCTAAGGAATTCCCCGCTTATTACGGCACCCTCAACACCTGTCACAAAGGCTTCATCCTCAGGGTCAATCCCGTAAACCGTACCTCCAATTTCCTTTTCTTTATAACGGAAGTTTCCGGTGGTTTTAAGGCGGGCAGAAGTCCCCACAACTTCTGGAAGGCTCTCTATTTTCTTCTGTAGGGCTGATGCATCCTCTATATAGCGTTCCTCCTCCTCTGGCTCTATTACGACATTACCCGTCTGGAAGTTTACCATGAGTTCGTTGAACTTGAGCGTAACTCCTGCCAGCATACTTGAGAAAAGCACCAGCTGAACAAATATCAGGGTCAGGACGAAGACGGTAAATATTGTAATTCCTTTATTGCCTCGCGTAATTGAACGGCTGGCAAGAAAAAAGGAGACTTTAGCCTTTTCAAGCATAATAGGCATCCTCACTTGTTTACAGAGATTTCCTCTTTTCGTTTATCAAACAGGATTTACCTTTAGAGTTTACCTTTCTTTTTCAGGTAATAGAGCGCAACTGCAAGAACCAGAACTGCAGCCAGTATAAGCGGAACAGCACTGTCGCCCTTTCTGACAACATTAAATGTCAGATCCTCGCTGAGCCTGTGTTCTCCGAAATCGTCCTCATATTCAACAAGCAGGGTAACATTCTGTTCTCCGGACTTTTCAGGAATAAAGGTAAAAACTGCAGGGGCGTCATCGTCCTTATTAAGCCTTCCGAGAAAAGCATCTGTGCTGCCGCTTCCTTTAAGCCCTTCAAGCCTGGCTTTTACAAAACGGGCTTCTCCTTCTCCAACGTTTTCAAGCCTGAGGATCATGGAAACTTTCTGCCCTTTTTCAGGCATTTCAGGGTCGAATTTAAGGCTTGCAATATTAATTTTTGCCCTATTCAGCACATTTACCCCTATTTCCTGGGATTTATTAATCTGAAGGGTTTCAGCTTCGTTTGAGGCGGTTATGCGTAGAGGGATCCTGTAAGGCTGCACGCCTGCATTGCTCCCCAGGAGGAGCTTGAACGACAGGTTTTCTGAACTTCCGGCACTGAGGTTTTCAATGAAAAAAACATTGTCCTGCAGAGGGACCATTGGTAAAGAACTGTTGAGGTCCAGCATTATGCGGACATTTTTTGCATTTCCGTTCCCTGCATTTTTAACTTCAGTCCTGAGGTAGAATTCTTCCCCGGGTACGAGGGCTCCGGAAGAGGAATTTTCCCCGTTTATGGGAAAGATTTCCGTGCCTACAAGCACAAGGTCAGGGTTTCCTTCCACACGGATGGGAATTCTTCTTGAAAAGCTTGTTTCACTGCCATCTTTGATAGTAAATTCAAGCTGGTGAATGCCTGACCTGGCTCCGGAGTCAACATTGAAATGGAAATTCAATTCGATCTTCGACCGCTGCCTTATCTGTTCAATGTGAAAATTACGTTCTGTGTTTGTCCCGGAACCGTAAACCCCTGAGGTGCTGTATTTGAAGGTGAAAGGGGCAAGTTCTTCAATCCCTATTATTACATCTTCAGCAGGCTCGTCTCCGGTATTTTCAATATTGATTTTTATGAGCAGGTCTTCTCCGGGTCTTGCCGGATTTGGGGTAATTTCTCCAACTTCAACCCTGAGGTGGGTGTCTCCGGAGATTACAGCCGCGGATGCCGGAGGTGTCAAGAGGATAAATATCAACAGCATTACAGTTACAAAATGGAATCCTGTATTTCCCGCCTTCGAAATCCCCGGGTCTCTTCCTGGAAAGGTAAACTTCATGGCTAACAGTCCTTATCTGTTTAAATTTATAGGTAACAATCTCTTTACCTGATTTATAACCGTTACACTCTGTTTGCAACCTGTGTCAGGTTGTATTTTTCCCGGCTATATTTTCCTTACCAGGACTCTCAGAAATTCAATTTTTCGGCTCTGGACCTCTCAACTTCAGTTTTTCAAAATACTGTTCTGTCTCTGCCGCGATAACCTTCCTGAGCGCGAGGAGAGCTATCAGATTTGGAATTGCCATCAGTCCGTTTACGATATCTGCCAGAACCCAGATAACGTCAAGCGTGAGGAAGGCACCTGAGGAAACGATAAGAATATAAATTATTTTGTATGGAAGAATCCCTTTTACGCCGAAGAGGAATTCCGTACAGCGTTCCCCGTAATAATTCCACCCCAGAATTGTTGTAAAGGCAAAGAACATGAGCCCGACTGTAACGATATAGCCCCCGGTTTCCGCAAGTGATGTTGAAAAGGCATAGTTTGTCATGTACACCCCTGCGAGGTCCTCTGTCCAGGAATCTGTCATGATAAGCACTGTTCCAGTCATCAGGCAGACAACAATGGTGTCGAAGAAAGTCCCTGTCATGGAAATAAGGCCCTGCTTTGCCGGTTCCTTTACTTTTGCAGCTGCAGCTGCTATGGGAGCGCTCCCGAGACCGGATTCATTTGAAAAGATACCTCTTGCTATTCCCATCCTGACTGCAAGCATCACGCCCGCCCCAAGAAAGCCACCCCTCGCTGCAGTCCCTGTAAAAGCCGAACTTACTATCAGGGCAAAGGTTTCGGGGATTTTTTCAAGGTTCAGCGTGATAATCACAAGGCAGCCCAGCACGTAAGCCATTGCCATAAAAGGAACCACAAGCTGGGCAACAGCCGCAATCCTCCTGATCCCCCCAAGGGTTACAAAAGCTACAAACAGGCTTATGGCAAGTGCGCTCAGGACTTCGGGAATATTAAATGCGATTCTCGCAGAGTCAACAATAGCATTGACCTGTGGAAAAGTTCCTATCCCGAAAAGCGCCACGTTTACCCCGAAAAAAGCAAAAAGCGGGGCAAGAACCCTGCTGTATTTTTTGTGCTCAAGCCCGTTTTTGATATAATACATGGGACCTCCTGACATCTGCCCGTTTGCGTCCACAGTCCTGTATTTGACCGCCAGGAGAGACTCGGAGTACATGGTCGCCATCCCGAAAAAAGCCGCAAGAAACATCCAGAAAAGAGCCCCCGGACCCCCCACTTTTATAGCGGTTGCAACCCCAACTATATTTCCTGTCCCTATTGTTGCGGAAAGCGCGGTGCTGAGCGCGGCAAAACTCGATACATCTCCCTTAACCTCGATTTCAGCTTTCCGCGAGTTCAGGACGTACCTGAGTGCAAGAGGCAACCTGAAAACCTGAATCAATCCAAGGCGCCATGTAAGGAAAACTCCTGTACCAACAAGTAAAATAAGAAGAGGAGGACCCCATACAAATTCATCTATCTCTGTAAGGGTCTCAAGTAAGCCAGTATCCATCAGTTCCATTTAAGCTAGCCCCGGTTAAAAACAATGTTTGAAAGACAAGGATAAAAGTTTGACCATGGATTTAATTGACACTGAATCTAATTGACACTGAATCTAATTGACACTGAATCTAATTGACACTGAATCTAATTGACACTGAATCTAATTGACACTGAATCTAATTGACACTGAATCTAATTGACACTGAATCTAATTGACCGTAGACTAAATTGACTATGAATTTAATCTACAATGGATTAAAAGACGAATAACAATTTTAACTGAGTATTTATTAAAGCCTGGTCTAAAAGTTGATGCTAAAGATGGTTCTGATGCCCCCGAAACCATAAGTACTGAGAGAAATATGAAATAGAATGTCAGTAAAAAAGGAGCCCCTTATGGAAGAAAAAAAGCCCACATTAATTGTTCTTAAAGGCAGGTTTAACATTTTAAGGCTGGAAAAAGACTCTAAAATGCCTTCAGAAGTATTTGAGAGCGATTTCTTTTCAATTACGCGAACTCCCGACGAACTCTCAGTCGTCTTCCGGGAAAGCAGTGTTCAGTCAAGCATTCCTTCCGGCATCCGGGCTGAAAGAGGCTGGAGCTGCCTGAAAGTTGAGGGCCCCCTTGACTTCGCGCTTACAGGAATTCTTGCAGGAATCAGCAGTGCACTGGCTGAAAAAAGAATCAGCATATTTACTATTTCAACTTACGATACTGATTACATCCTGGTAAAGGAAACAGACCTGGAACGTGCATCAGAAGCCCTTGCAAATGAGGGCTATAAAATAAGAAGTCCCTGATGGGAACAGGACAAAAATATTTTCAACAATATTTTCTGTTTTTCAATCATCCGGTTCACTGCAGGGTACCAGATTCAGGGCAGCCTCTTATCCGAGGCGGAAGATAAAAACCATGAATCCGGAGTAAAGAAGGAAAAGGATAAGCCCTTCATGCCTTTTGATTCTCCAGCCCGTCCGAATAAACAGGAGCAGCAGCAGGCTGAAAACCAGCATAAAAGGGGTGATATAATACACGGCTGTTCCGGTTACCATGAGAGGCTGGACAAGCCCGGTACATCCAAGGATTAAAAGGGTGTTCGTAATATTTGACCCTATAACGTTTCCGAGAGCTATGCTGGCATAACCATTGCGGGCTGCAGAAACTGTTACCATAAGCTCAGGCAGGGAAGTCCCGACTGCAACAAGGCTTATACCGATAATAGTCTCAGGGACTTCCAGAAGAAGAGCGAAAAAAATTGACTTATCTATGAAGTATTTTGCCCCGATTATTATGGCAATTCCGCTTGCGATCAGTTTTGTAAACTCTTTTAAAAAGCTGCTTTCAGAAAGGCTTTCCGTTTCATATACAATCTCAGCTTCGTGTCCATCTTTAATACCGGAGAGAGTTTTATTTTCGGATAGGATATCCTCGCCCTTTTTGCCTCTCTTTTCATCTTTTCCTTCAGTTACTTCATAGCCCTCTTTAATGGCTACATTTATGCTGTTTTCATCTGTTTTTTCTCTGACACCTATTTTAAAAAGTGTTTTCAGATCGGAAATATACTCAAAAGTTATAAAATAAGTTATGAAATCTTTAAAGTATATGTCCTCATCGTGCTTTTTTACCTTGTCAAGCAGGAAAAGGATATAAACAAAGTATAGCAGGAGAAAAATAAATGCTTCAAACCTTGAAATCCTGAAATCCACAACAAAGAGTAAAAAAAGAAAGACTGAAAATAACATTATATAGCCGTCTCTTCTAAGCATTAACTCTTCAGTCTTTACATTGGAAAGAAGGGCAGCCGTGCTCACTATGAGTCCTATGTTTGCTATATTTGACCCGAGTACATTGCCTATAACTATCCCGCTCGCCTGTTCGAAGGAAGCGGTAAGGGATGAGGCAAGTTCGGGAACGGAGGTCCCTATCGAAACAAGAGTTAACCCTATTATAAACTCAGAGACTCCGAACCTTTTGGCAATCCAGGATGAGGACGTCACAAAAAGATCTGCCCCTTTTACAAGCAGCAGTAGCCCGCCTACAAGAATAAGGATGTCAATTAGGTACACACTGGAATGTGAAACCAAATTTTATTTAAATATATCCTCAGGTTAAAGCAGATAAGACTTCAGTCTGTAAAAAAACCACGGATTTAAGACTATAATATGTCACTGAACTTGAGACATGTGCGGGAAAGTATCGCCTTAGAAAATAAAGGTAAATCAGCAAACAAGTTTCAGTTCCATAACAAAGCATTTTTCACTCTGACCGCATATATCTTCGGTTTTCTGGACAATCTCAAAACCCATTTTTTCATATAATTTTATAGCGGGAGTATTCTCTACATTTACATACAGCAAGACAGAGCATATTCCATTAAGTTTCATTTCCTTTATGCTTTCTTCCAGAAGTTTTCTTCCGTAACCTTTACCCTGGAATTTTTTGCCGATTGCAATTGAATAAATTACGGATTTTTTTTTCAGTCCTTTTAAAGAAAATTCCGGTTTTAGATAGTATGCGCAGTAACCTGCAATTTTGTCCTGACTCTTAATCACGTAGAAGATCTTACTCAACTTTCTGGAGTATTTTATAAGACTTTCCTGATTCTTACCGTCAAATGCTTCTGCCTGAATCCTGAGAACCTCCGGAAGCATTGTTTCATCTACAGACACAATATTTTCCTTTATGGTGTTTTTCCATTTTTTGATAAGATGGGGCCCGATAATGTCACGCAGCACTCTTTGAATGCTTGCCAGGGTCGAGACAAATCTTACATAATTTACTGTAGAGCCTATAAAATCACCCTTAGTTGGAAAGTCAACTCGAGTTTTATTTAAATATATCTATTAAATTCTGAGCAGTTAATTAAAGCCGCAAAATATGTGATACAATAGCTAAAAATTACTACTATAAAAAGACCTATTGTATAAAATGTTTTCAGTAAAGATATCCATATTAGTACCTGTTATAAAAAGACTCTCTATAGAAATTCGTAAATACTGGCTCAAGCCAGTTTCAGTTCCATTTTATAGCATCTTTCTTTTTGCCCGCATATGTCTTTTATTTCTTTAATTATCGAAAAGCCTATTTTTTCATACAATTTTATAGCAGGGAGGTTATTTATATTCACATACAGGCAGATAGCTGATACACTGTTCATCTTCATTTCCTTTATACTTTCTTCCAGAAGCTTTCTTCCAAACCCCCTATTTCTGAATTCCCTATCAATCGCAATGGAATAGATTACGGATCTTTTCTCCAGTCCCGTAACCGAAAAATCCGGTCTCAGGTAATATATGCAATAACCTATTATCCTGTCCTGGCTTTTAATTACATAGAAAATTTTTCTAAATTTTTTTGAATATTTTAAAATTTCTCCCTGTCTTCCATATTCAAATCCTTCTGCCTGAATTCTAAGAATTTCTGAAAGCATTGTATCGTCGACAGTGTCGACATTTTCTTTTCCTATCTGCTTCCATCCTTTTAACAGCCATGAACCTGCTATACTCCAGAGTATATTGTTAAAACTTCTTAAATATACATCGGGCTTTGCGTGAATATTTATAAGACCCATATCTTTCTCCGGCGTATCGAATCTGGAAGGAATAAAATAAGCATGGAGATACAAAAGTCAGGTAGACTGGATATCGAAACTGAAACCCCCTTTTGATTCCGATCTGGCTGAAAAGTTCCAGAAAGCTGTATCATGACAGTGGCTGATACGAGAATTTTAATCAATCCCTGAAATCGGATGAGAGTGACTTTTAATTTACAATTATTCATTTTTCTCTTATTCATTTTTCTCTTATTCATTTTTCTCTTCAGGCACGGTTGTCAGTCTTGAATGCTTAACTCCTTTTATACTGAGGATTCTCTGGGCAAGATCTACTATTTGCTCTCCTTCTCCCTTCAGGATTATAACCTCAAAACAGAGATCTTCCTCCATATGGAAATGCACAGAAGAGCTTATCATATCCACGTATTCATGCTGTATCTCTGCCAGGGTACTTGTTACGCCTTTTTTTGAGCAATCGTATACAATCGAGATTGTTGCGTATCTAGAGCCTCTAATCTGCTTCATCCATTCATAGTGCTGGTTGTAAGTCCTTATTGCATCCCTTATCCCTTCCGAACGAGAAGAGTATCCCCTCTTCATAAGTGTTTTATCAAATTTGTCCAGAAGCTCCCCAGGGAGAGAAATTCCTATTCTCATAAGTTTTTTACCCATATACCCCTCCTGAAATGAAACCCCCTTTCTGTAAGGTTTTTACGGATTTGTTTATCCAACTGAATGAAAAAATACAAAAACATGCCCGGACAGACAAATCTGCTTTATATTTTCAAATCCCCAGTAAACATAATATTCAAGGATATATTTAATATTTTATTGCATTCAGAGACATAAAAATGAAGATAATGAATATAAGAGGACAAAAATAAAGAGAAAAAACGTAGCTGAGGACATAACCAGGTTCTGAAACTGATTTTATGTCCCGAAACAGAGTTATATAAAAAGAATGTTATAGAAAACTCAATTTATAAGGCACTGTAAGACACCTGAAAGAGCTGGCCAGAAAAACTTTCCGATCCATCTCCCCCTGCTCAGCAGTAACGAAAGAAAAATATCTGTGCCCCAGAAGGTAACTTTTAGGAGTAAAAATGAAAACGATTTCCTGAGCGGCATATAAATCAAAATTCTTTAATAAGTAACATTCAAATAGCTTTTAGTGGTTACGGATGCGGATTTAAGGGAGATTCATATTGAAATAATATTTTTGTAATGTCCAGCGAGGGCTGGAGTAGCCCTGTTGATCCCAAAAAGCTTATTAAAGCCAGAGTTCTATAGCGTGGAACGCGTTTACTTTGAAAATCCGGAATTTAACTATAAAGGATAATTTCCTTGCTCATCATGTTTAATTAATTCAATAAAAGAGTTGAGAATTATGGCAATCCAGAAAGGCGATTTCATAAAGTTAAACTACACAGGTAGGTTTGAAGACGGCAGAGTTTTCGATACAACAGACGAAGAGCTTGCCAAAAAGGAAGAGATTTTTAACCCCCGCGGACTTTACGGCGGAGATGTCGTTATTGTCGGGGCAGGCCACACCATTGAGGGACTTGACGAGGACCTTGAAGGAAAGGAAGCCGGTTACTCCGGTACAGTATCAATTCCGCCCGAAAAGGCATTTGGTCCTACCGATGCCAAGCTAATTGAGACCGTTTCCATAACAAAACTCCCGGACAGAAATGTTCATCCGGGCATGCCTGTGGAAATTGACGGCAGGCGAGGAGTCGTCAGCAGAGTAATCGGCCGCAGAGTCACTATAGACTTTAACAGCCCTCTTGCAGGTAAGACCGTTACCTACGAGTACACCATTGAAAAGCTCCTTGAAGAGGATGTGGAAAAAGTACAGGGACTTCTTGCCCTCTACACCGGTATTCGCGACATGGAAGTCGAGATAGCTGATGATGCCGCAAAGATCAATGTGCCCACTGGCCTGACCTTCAACCAGCGCTGGCTCATGGCAAAGAACAGGGTGGCATCAGAGCTCTTCAAGTACGCCGGTCTTAAAGAGGTCCAGTTTATTGAAAAACTCACAGCAGAAGCCGAAGTCCCTGCACCCGCAGAGCCTGAAGTTGAAGCTGAACCTGCCTCTGAAGAAGAACCTTCGGAATCCCAGGAATAAGCCTGTAAGTCCTTTAAAGAAAAGCGAAGAGTCCTTTCTCTTCGCAAATTTTATATATAATAATCAGGTTCTCTGTATACGCTCCTCGGAATGTCAGGGCAATTAGCCAGTTCCTATCCGGAAAGACAGGAGAACAGATCATTTCAATATGCTGAGGTAGCCAAGCGGACCACGGCGCCGGTCTTGAAAACCGGTAGCGCTACGCGCTACGGGAGTTCGAATCTCTCCCTCAGCGTAACTTTCTTTTTATCTCATTTTAAAGAATAACCTTTCCTGTTAGAAAATAACTATTCCTGCTAAAAAGGAACCTGCCTTATTCATCAAATTTAAACAGGTTACACTTCCTGAAAAAGCATAAGAATGATTCATGATTTTCTATTCTTCCCAAACTCCCTCAGATGTCCGGGCAAAAACTGCAAAAATGAAGGTTGCAGGAATATTGAGGTAATTCCAGTTCAGATCTGTTATTCCACTTGGATACATTGATTTATTGATTCGAAGCTGATGGATTTACTGCTGGTTTTATAAACGGCTTTTTGCAGTCTTCAATTTAAGATAATTATCAAGAAAATTATTTTTAGGATAATATGAAAATGTGAAAAATAATCCTGAGAAATTTCCATTTTCCAGTAACTGTAATAATTTTCTTGAAATAAAGATGAATGAAACCTGAATTCAGGGTAAGAGAAAAAAATGGATATCAAGAGTCAGGTCCTCTCTTGATACCCGGATATTTTCAGATCTGAAAATCCGTTTTTCTGTTTTTCCATTTTTCCATTTTTCCGTTTTTCTGTTTTTCCGTTTTTCCATTTTTCCGTTTTTCTGTTTTTCTGTTTTTCCGTTTTTTCAGTTATATATAACCTGTAATTTCTTAATTATTTTTATAATATTTAAAATTTTCTAATGAAGTAAAAAGGTGATTTTATTTAAAAGACCAAATCAAAATTGTCTCACAAATTCGGTTATACTGGTATTGCCGCCATTAAAAATAAACCAGGTAACTGGCATATTCAAAATCAGATTTTCAGAAGCTTTCTGAAAAATTCAGTTAAAAAACTTATTACAGTATTCTGGGAAAAATATATCATTTCACTGATATTATTAGTTTTAATTCTTAATATGAGATAATTATAGTTAACATTATAATATTTTTATAGTTTGTATTATAGCATTTTTATAGATTTTAGTATGATACATCTATAACAAATATTATAATATTTTAAAATTGATTCTTTCTATCCTTTTCATACACCTGTTTACGCTATTTTCTTATTTATTTCACTGACTCTATTTCCTCATTTCACTGACTCTATTTCCTCTATCGTTTTATTTGCTTGAATTCATAGCAAGTCCTTATGATACGATCTCTTCCCTGAATATTTCCTTGCAGAGAAATTAGTTTTCATGTTTAATTCTATTTTCTGGATATTATATGAGATGAAAAACAACAGAGGAATAGCCACAAACAGCATTAAAGCATCACGTAAAATTGGAGAGCTTATGAAATTGGTTCCAGAGTTCCACAGAGTAAAAAACGGCCTGTGGAATAGATAAACACAGTAAGAAGACGTGGCAATATTCGTAAAGAACGAACTCAAAGTGCCTGACAATTTATCATTTACATACCTGGTAGCAAGTGAATATTCAGAAATACAGAAGATTAGAATAAAAATATTGAGAAGTGCCAGATTTATGATAAATTCCAGTAGAGGCAGGTTGATACCCATCAAGCCCGCTATACTGCCCATTATGGACCCTACTGTGGAGGACCCTATTATCGCGCTGCCGGTGTCAATGGTAACGGAAATCCTGGGGTCCAGAAACATAGAACTTCTCAGCCCCAGAACAATCACCAGCACAAAGATTACAGGAAGAGCTGCCAGCAGAAGCCGGACAAAAGGTATCTTTCCAGGTAACTTTAAGGCTTTTTCAGACAGCCTTTCCCTGCATGTGAATACCCCAAACATAAAGACAAGGAAAAACATGAAAAAACGGTGATCAATAATATTGAAAGTTTTAGAGATTAAAAAGGAACAGAAGTATACAACAAACGAAGAGATCAGGATCTGTTCTGTACTCTTCGAATACATAATAATAAAAGGATAAATGGCATAGAAAATAACAATCAGGCCTACAAAATAGAGAGTTAACATTGGTGCAGCATAAGCCGGAGCGAGTAAAATCTGAAGCCCCAGAAAGTGTACGAGTATATTGTATGGGCTGAAAACATTCTCTGAATCAGGAAATACAAATCCCGAATCTAACCTGGAAGCAAATACGAAAAATACCATTACAAATACCGCAAGTGCAGCCCAGTAAAGAGGAAAAATTCTCAAAAGCCTTTTTTTATAAAAATCAAATACATCTTCTAGAGACCTTATCGAATGGTTGTTGTAGTATAACAGGTAGCCACTCATGAATATGAAAAGCCCCAGGCCCATATTCGCAAAATAAGGGTCAAAAGCATAAAGCATCAGTTTTCCATAGCTGGAAAACAAATAATTACTCAGGTGAGCCGGAATAATCATAATTATTGCTAACGCTCTTAAAAAGTCAAACGCAATTATTTTGTTTTTCATTTAGATCTGCCCTTCATAAGTTTTTGATAGTTCCAGAAGCTAATTTCAGGAAGAAATGAAGCCAATTAAAAGACCAGACAACGGTTTCAGGCTTTCATTTCGGCACATAATTAATATTAAGATATATAATAATTTTGAAATACAATCCGGCCGGAATAACAGGAAAGAATCAAATTTAAGATGATTTAAGGCAGACTTTTTGCAGTATTTAACTTATGAGTAGGCTAAAGGAGCTGATATTCCATATTAAAAGTATTAAAAAATGTATTTGAATAAATTGCCTTTTTGTATGCGTCGTCTGCCTGAAACGGATTAAAATTGCATAACTGGAAGTTATTTCCAATAAAAATTGTATCCAATTTCGCGAGCTATTACAGACTATATACAAAAACGAAAAAAGAAGAAAAGGTATTTAAAAAGGAAAAAGGATTTAATGAGTTATAATATGTGATGTCACATATTATTTGATGCTCTGTATTTTTTGTTTATTGTAGTGTTCTGTTTATTCTTCTCCCATTTCCTTCAGGAATTCCACATAATCTCTTTCAACTTCTTCGAGTTCATATTCCATTTTATATTCCCCCTTTAAGATATAAACAGTCTCGATTTAGTCTTTAACAGTCTTAATTTAGTTTTTTAGTCTATACACAGAATTATTCTTAAATGAATCTTACTTCATCCCCATTTTGAAAAATGCAGTACACTTATATAAAGATTTCCGTAAACCGAGACCTCATTTAATTTAATATGAAAAGTTTACATTTCTTACTATTATTTATTAGACTGATTGGCCCGTACTAATGATAAATTCGATAAGGATATTTTTAAATTGGAGTTAAGGCATTCCCTCTTCCATGCATAACAGTCCAGGCCCGGAACTCATAATGGGCATCAGAAACCTTGCAGGGCTTGAAGCCTGTTATAAATATGCAGATGCGGTTTATTTCTCAACTGACAGGCTCAGCCTTCGGGCAAAAGCAAAAGAGATTAATCTGGAAAACCTTGAGGAGTTTGTCTCCGAGGTAAAAGCACGGAATTTAAAAGCTTATCTAGCTGTGAATTCAACAGTAAATGAAGACAGGCTTGAAGAAGCAGGAAATGTGATAAACGCAGCCTCAAAAGCCGGGGTAGACGCAGTTATTGCCTGGGACCCGGCTGTAATCCTGAAAGCACGCAAAGCCGGCCTCAGGATCCACATCTCCACGCAGGCAAACATTACAAACCACGAAACTGCAGAGTTTTACAGAGCCCTTGGTGCAGAGCGCATAGTGCTTTCAAGGGAACTGTCCCTGGATGAGATAAGGGAAATCAGGCAACGGAGCGATGTAGAGGTCGAAACTTTTGTCCACGGGGCGATGTGCATGGCGGTTTCAGGAAGGTGCCACTTATCCGCCTATGTCCTCGGAAAATCCGGAAACTGCGGGGAATGCACTCAGCCCTGCCGCTGGGAATGGGAGCTTCACGGGGAAAACAATCTTGTCATGGAAAGCAGGGGGAAATACCTCCTCAGTGCAAAAGATTTATGTATGATAGAACATATTCCGTCTCTTCTCAGAGCCGGGATAGATTCTTTTAAGGTAGAAGGAAGGCTGAGAGACCCGAGATATCTGGAAGTGGTCTCGCGCTGCTACAGGGAAGCAATTGATGCCTGTAAAGAAGGGACATATAGCCGTGAAAAAGTTGATTCATGGCTTTTCGAACTTTCATCGGTATATAACAGAGGCTTTTCTACTGGTTTTTACTTCGGAATTCCCGGCATCGAAGGCTTTTCTCCTGAAAAGGGCATGAACGCCTCAGAGAAAAAACGCAGGGCTGCAGGAATTGTAGAGAATTATTACCCCAGACAGCATGCCGCAGCAATAAAGCTGCTTGAAGAAGGGCTTGAAATAGGAAACGAAATTCTTATCGAAGGAAGCACCACATATCTGAAGCAGAGGGTTACCTCCCTGATAAAAAACGGCATTATCCTGCAAAAAGCTGAAAAAGGAGACGAGGTGGGGCTTGCCGTTGAAGGCACCGTCCGAAGGAATGATAGAATATTTATAATCTGATGGTATTTCTCGCAGACTAATATCAAATAACTAAAATATTATAACAGTATCTATATATTGGATTCTTCCTTATACGGATAGCAAATCAGGAAGAAACAACTTAATCTAACTGGCTAAGTTGTTCGGAGCCTGATATTAATTGCCTGGTTATTTGTACTTAATTATTCAATATTGTACCCGGTTATCCGATATGATACTTGTCTGGCAGGATAAACTTCCAGCCGGGAAAATCAGCTATTGGTAGCCAGCTATCTGACCAATACTCTGCTTACAGTAATTCCTGTATGTAAACAGTATCAATAAACTATTTCGAGAACCGGGACAAACAATTCTCGGACTGACATGTAAGGTGATATTTTGATAAGCGTTAACGAAATGGGCTCATACGTCATCGAAGAGATGCTCGACTGGAGCGAAGACCTGAAAACGGAAGTAATCAAGCTTGAAAATGGCGCCACAATCATCGACTGTGGGGTTAATGCCGAAGGAGGATATGAAGCCGGGATGTACCTTGCAAGACTCTGCCTTGCTGACCTTGCTGAACTTAAATACAGCACCTTTGACCTCAACGGCATCAAATGGCCTGCCATCCAGGTAGCAACCGACAACCCTGTAATCGCCTGTATGGCTTCCCAGTATGCTGGCTGGAGAATCTCTGTAGGCAACTATTTCGGTATGGGTTCAGGTCCCGCACGTGCGCTTGGCTTAAAGCCGAAAGAGCTCTATGAAGAGATCGGTTATGAAGACGATTTCGAAGCTGCTGTCCTTGTCATGGAATCCGACAAACTCCCGGATGAAAAAGTCGTGGAGTACATCGCAAAACACTGCAGTGTAGACCCGGAAAATGTCATGATCGCTGTTGCGCCTACAGCTTCCATTGCAGGTTCTGTCCAGATTTCAGCCCGTGTCGTTGAAACCGGGATCCACAAATTCGAATCCATTGGCTTTGACATCAACTGCATAAAGAGCGGGTACGGAATTGCCCCTATCGCCCCCATAGTCGGAAACGATGTCCAGTGCATGGGTTCAACCAATGACTGTGTCATTTATTGCGGCGAAACCAACTATACTGTCAGCTTCGAAGGTGAGCTGGCTAAACTCGAAGACTTTGTAAGAAAAGTCCCCTCAACAACCTCAGACGATTTCGGAAAGCCGTTCTACCAGACCTTCAAGGCAGCGAACTTTGACTTCTTCAAAGTCGACGCAGGCATGTTCGCTCCTGCAAGAGTAACAGTAAACGACTTAAAGAACAAAAAGACAATTTCGAGTGGTGGGCTCTACCCCGAAATCCTGCTTGAATCCTTCGGAATCAGGAAAGTTTGAGAAGACATTTACGTCATCTCATTCTTCTCTTATTTTTCTCCACATTATTTTTCTCCACTTTTCCCCTGTTTTCAATATTTTTCCAGTTTTGGCAGTCCTGAAATGGCTCCGGCTTTAAACTCAACCTATTTATGGGAATGTTCCCAATCTTATTGTGAAAGTAGGTACTGTAGAAAGCGGTTAAAAGCAGAATTATTTATAATAGATGAATAAGGAGAAGAGTTTCATGCAGATAATAAATACCTCACAGGGAGTAGGAGGCATCCTGAACAGCTTCAAGAGTCTCCTGGACGGAGTAGAAAAGATTACATTTGTCGGGACACCGGGTTTCTGCACCCCCTTCGCAGAACTTATGGGTTTTGTTGCCAGGGACAAAAAACTTATTTTTATTCCCAATATGGACTTTGAAAAAGCCAGGTTAATATCCATGACTCCTGAAGGGATGCAACTTGGAGAACCTATAGACGCCCATGCTGATGCTGTTGTCCTGCTCGGCGGGCTTGCGATGCCCAAGATCGGCGTCAGCCCTGACAAAGCTAAGGAGATTGCAGAAAAGGTCCTTGAAGGTTCAAATAAACGAAAAATTATCGGGGTCTGTTTCCAGTCAATGTTTATACAGCAGAAATGGGACGAGGTTATCAGTTTTGATTATATCATCAATGCTGACCTGGCAGTTGAGGTCCTTAAAAGCTAAAAACCTGACACTGGAAAAAGCAGGAGATTACCAGACTGAGTAAAAAAGATTAAATCAAAGTCTCAAAATTATTTACAAATACTTCTTTTTTCTATTTTTTATCGGAGCCTGATGTTTCTGATAGTAAGGATTCTGATGGTCAATTTCAGATGGTCAGTTTCAGATAGTGAGTTTAAATAATCAGTTTTAGATAGTCAGTTTAAATAATCAGTTTTAGATAGTCAGTTTCAGATTCACGATGTACGCCCTATTACTAAATTATAAAGAATGTTAACGTATATGGGCATAAGGATCAGGGACTATCATGCTTTCGTCCTCAGGTGCTAAAATGTAAACTACAATTGCAATCAAAAGAGCAGGGGATGTAAGGAACCATAATAATATGCTGATCAGACCTTTCATAAACAATGAGCTTCCAGCGAGATCAACCTGTTCATCGCCGTTGAACAGAAGTTGAAAAGAAACATCAACAGGTCTTGTAAAATTAAGACCCATATAATAATAAGCATTAAGCGGAATGCCAAAAGTTACTTCTATAGCTAAAATAAATATTTCAGATGCGATAAAACTTAGAAAGACAGTTTTAATTTTAGACACGCTACAAAAATTTACATTCATACTTTATAAAACTTTGCAATGTTCTAGTTTATTCTGGAAAAATCAATAACATCAATCATTTTTAAGATTTAATCTTCTTGCAATCTTATACATTTTACTCCACATTGCCGTAGATTCATATACACGGCTCTTAAAGAAATCACAAAAAGTCCTTCTATCCCTGAAAAGCCAGGAAAAAATTTCCTTCACTTTCTGAAGAATTGGTAGCCAATGGATAACTCAGTGCCCAATTATACCCATTTTTTTCAAATCAACATGTACCAGATTATTTCTTATTCGCTTGAAGAAAGCTGCGCACCTCGGCATTGAAAATCTCCGGTGCCTCAAGGCTGCAATCATGACCGACGCCGGGTATGATCACAAGCTTCGATGCTGGAATCCTGGCATGCAGATCCTCGGCAACGTAAAGAGGAGAACGCTGATCGGCTTCACCATACAGCAGCAGTGCAGGTACTTTGATAGTTGGAAGCATGTCACGAAGATCAGCCTCAGCGAAAGAGCGTAGTATCACTCTCATTCCGGCGGGATGGAATTCTGACATAATTGTTGCGGTCTCATTGATTACCTCTACAGGCACTGATTTTGTGAAAAGCGTTGGAATCCACTTTTCAACAACCTTCTGTGGTGGCAATCTGGATTGCTGAAGCCCCTGTTGTAAGCGTTCTTCCACTACATCGGGTGGAAGGGACCCTGCCCACCCGGCATAAGCCGAAGCCAGTATGAGAGACTTCGGGATGCTGGAGTAACGACGGTAAAATTCAAGTGCGAGTCCGGCACCGAATGACAGACCGAGAATGTGAGGCTTTAACAGGCCGATTTCCTTGATAAATACAGCAAGACAGTCTGCAAAGTCAGGCAAACGGAAAGTTTCCGGTGGATCTGTCGAACGTCCACATCCTGGTGCATCCCATGCCACCACTGTGAACTCATCGGACAGCTCATCAAGCTGCCTGCGCCACATCCGGCTGTCACTAAGAGCCCCGTGAAGAAGAATCAAGGGCGACCCCTCTCCCTTCCTCTCGAATGCGATGCGCAACCCATTTATTTCTACCTCATCCATATATTAGCCACATAACCAAATTTAGCATTTTTATGTATTTACTTTATGAATCATAAATAAGGCTCTTTAGATTAAGGTTCTTTAGAAAATCTGTCAAGACCAGAATAGCAGGTTAAAATTTTCGTTTTATATCGATCCTGGGAAGACATTTTAACTATTGTTTTCCCGGTTAGTAGAAATATGGAAACCTTCCTGTATTTGTCCAGTTTCTACATAATAAAGGTATTACCTCCCACGCAGTATATGTCCAGTTTATCCGGTTTTACCTCAGCTACTTTTTAATGCCAATAAAAACTTTTATAAAATAACTTATCAAGGACAAAGAAGGATCCCTTAACCATACCTTTTAATAGCCCCACTGCAGTAATTATGCAGAATTATACACTGTAAATCATATTCAGGTGACTTTTCCAATGTATTCAGACCGCATAAACGCATTACCCCCATACCTTTTTGCAGCTATCGATGAAGCAAGAGACGAATTAATTGCTAAGGGAGTGGACGTAATAGACCTTGGCGTGGGAGATCCCGACCTACCGACACACCCGCATATTGTTGAAGCCATGCAGAAGGCTGTCTGCGACCCCGGGACGCACCAGTACCCTTCTTATGCCGGGATGCCCGAATTCAGGAAGGCTGCGGCTGAATGGTGCAGGAAATATAAAGGAATTGAGATAGACCCCGTAACTGAAGTACTTTCCCTTATAGGGTCAAAAGAAGCTGTGGCCCACATCCCGCTGGCTTTCGTCAATCCCGGAGATGTTGTGCTCTATACTGAGCCAGGGTATCCCGTATATAAGATCGGGACTCTTTTTGCAGGTGGGGAGCCGTATCCTCTGCCCCTCAAGGCTGAAAATAATTTCCTGCCTGACCTGGACTCAATCCCTGAAGATGTCCTGAAGAAAGCCAGACTCTTCTTCTTTAATTACCCGAATAACCCAACTGCAGCAACTGCTGATATGGCGTTCTTTGAGAAAGTAGTAAAGTTCTGCAAAAAGCATGACATCATTGCCGTCCACGACAACGCGTACTGCCAGATGGCTTACGACGGCTACGAAGCACCTTCTTTCCTTGCAGCAGAAGGGGCTATGGACATCGGCATGGAACTCTATTCCCACTCGAAAACCTATAATATGACAGGCTGGAGACTAGGTTTTGCGGTAGGAAATAAAGACCTGATAAAAGGGCTCGGGAAAGTCAAATCCAATGTGGACTCAGGCGTCTTTGATGCAATCCAGATCGCAGGCATCGCAGCCCTCTCATCCCCCCAGGACTGCGTTAATGAAACAAACAAAATCTACGAAGAAAGGCGGAATGCTCTTATAGAGGGGCTAACTGCCATGGGCCTTGAAGTAAAGCCCCCTAAAGCCACATTTTATATCTGGGCTCCGGTCCCGAAAGGCTTCACTTCGATCAGTTTTGCAAAACTCCTGCTCGAAGAAGCCGGAATTGTAGCTACTCCGGGAGTGGGCTTTGGAGATGCCGGCGAAGGCTATATCAGGTTTGCACTCACAAAGCCGGTTGAAAGGATCAAAGAAGCTGTGGAAAGGATGAAAAAGCTACAGCTCTAACTTCCATTTTGATCCAGACAATAATTGAACCGGGATCAAAGTGAATCAAAAATCATATGAGAAAAAAATCAGTCTGGCGGCACGATTGAAAAAGCCGCCAAAACCTTTTTTTCAAATTTTTCATCCGCGCCTTCTGCATTCGTTATTAAGAACATTAAAAAGAGGTTCTATATTTAAGTTCAATATTCTGGTCCAGTACTTTAAGTCATTTCAAAAAACTAAGTCATTTTAGAAAAGCATTTCTTTTTTAAGCAATAAATTCCATGTAGACCAGCATGCCAGAGCCCGCAAGAAAACCTGTTAAAGAACCCGAAGAACCTGCCGGAACCCCGATAAAAGAACATTTCCAGCTCAAAGAAACCATAGTTACTATCGCAGCCTGCGACCGGAAATATATAGAAGCCGCAAAAGAAGCAATCCGCACCCACAGGGCGGTTCTTGAGACTTATATCCTTTCAGACCCCTATTTTCAGATCACACTCGAACCCTATGAATGCCCGGAAAATGCCCCTGAGGTCGTAAGGAGGATGATAAAAGCAGGAAACACGATAGGAATAGGGCCGATGAGTGCAGTTGCGGGCACTATCTCTGCCCTGGCAGTGGAAGCTATGGTAAAAGCCGGAGCAAAATATGCTATAGTCGACAACGGAGGAGATATCGCACTTATAAACGACAGGCCTGTTGTGGTCGGGATCTATTCGGGGCAGTCCCCTATCAGGAACCTGGGGCTTGTATTCGAACCGCGTGACTCTATAACGGGTGTTTGCACCTCTGCAGGCACAGTAGGACCTTCAATCAGCTTCGGGATGGCAGATGCAGCTGCTGTGTTTTCTGACGATGTTTCTCTTGCAGATGCGGCTGCAACAGCACTCGGGAACGAAGTGGGGACAGGAAAGGAGGCAGTAGAGATATCATTCAGGGCTATCAGGGGGATTCCGGGAATAAAAGGCGCGCTTGTGATCCAGGGGGAGTACATAGGCATGTGGGGAGACCTGCCAGAGATTACAAGGGCAGATGTCAGGTACGAATACATTACCAAGGCATAAAGTTCCCTGAAGCTTTCAGATGCATTTTTAAGATGTATTTTCCAGATGTATTTTCCAGATGTTTTTTTAAGATGGATTTCCAGATGTTTTTTTAGATGTATTTTCTAGAGATATTCCAGATATACTTTATATTTACAGGATTTTTTACGTGTTTAATAAAATGACTTTCATCTTACATTATAACAGTAAGGGGCGCAAATATTAATATATTATTGACATTATTTATGATAAAAACATTTAATTGGCGGCAGGTCAATTCTGTTTTTAAAAAGAATAACGGCATATTCCGTATAATTAGACAGTAGTTTCAGAAAAATTCCCCTGACTCATAAACAGTTCTTAAAAATAAGGTAACCAATACAGTATTAAACACACCAGAAAGCAATCAGTTATAAATGTTCAAAGCTGAAGTTTTTCAAACCATAGTTTTCAAAACCATAGTTTTCAAATCATAGTTTTTAAGTCATAGTTTTCAAAGTTAGATTTAAAAGCTGGGGATCCTGAATGAAGAAAAAGTTAAGAGAACCTGGTGCCGAGACTACAGGAAATGAACGGGTGGAAGATCTTCTGAACCAGGCTGAACAATACATCAGGCTCGAGAACATTTCCTCACCTTCCCGGAAGATAAAAGAAAAAGGACTTGCTGAGATTATTGATGTTCAGGCGGTCCAGTCCCTCATGGAGGACTTTTATAAGCTTGCCCGCATCCCCATGTGCCTGGAAGACCTTGAAGGCAATATTCTGGTGGGCGTCGGCTGGCAGGATATCTGCATCAGGTACCACAGGGCAGACCATGAGACCTGCAAACTCTGTATCGAAAATAGTGCGAAGTTGGCAGAAGGTATTGCGCCCGGAGAGTTTAAGCTGTACAGGTGCAGAAACAGTATGTGGAAGATGGTAACCCCAATTATCGTCAGCGATCAGCATGTAGGCAATATTTTTTCAGGGCATTTCTTTTTTGATGATGAACCTCTGGATTATGAGTTTTTCCGAGCCAGGGCAGGAAAATATGGCTTTAATGAAAAGGAATACGTAGAGGCTCTTGAAAAAGTCCCGAGGTTGAGCAGGGAAGCTGTAAACACAGGAATGTCCTTCTTCATGAAATTTGCCAGCATGGTCTTACAGGTAAGTTACAGCAATTTCAGGTTATATCAGGCTCTGGAAGAACGCAACGTACTGATGAATTCGCTGCGTGAGAGTGAGGAAAAATGCCGCAGTTTTTTAGAGGCAGCAAATGAAGGAATATGGATAATTGACGCTGAAGATAAGACCATTTATGTAAATAAAAAAATGTCCGGGATGCTTGGATATACTCAGCAAGAGATGATAGGCAGACCCGGGTGGGACTTCATAGATAAAAAAGACAGGTGTGTTTCCGAAAAGATCAGGGAAAAAAAGCATCAGGATATAGATGAAAGCCATGAATTCAAATTTATATGTAAAGATAGCTCTCCCTTATGGGCACTTGTAAATACCAAATCCTTTTTTGACAGGGACGGAAATTTTGCAGGCTCTATCTGGATGTTCACAGATATCACAGACCGCAAACAGGCTGAAGAAGCCCTTATCAGGAGAGAAAATGAGTTCCGTACACTGGCTGAAAATTCTCCTGATATAATTGCCCGATATGACAGACAAAAACGCTACATTTACGTTAACCCTGCTGCTGCAGAGCCTTCCGGTCACTCTCCGGAAGAAATCATGGGGAAAAACAGTATTGAACTGGGAATAGACCCTGAAACAACAAAGTTCTGGGAAGAGAGTATTGAAAACATTTTCATAACAGGAAAACCCGAAACAATTGAATTCAATTACATGTCCCCTGAAGGAAAAGATTACTATTTTAATACACAGCTGGTTCCTGAATTTATTGATGAGAAGGTAAACTCTGTCCTTGCCATTTCCCGTGATATAACAGATAAAAAAATAGCAGAAGCTAAATTGAAAGAAACACTTGAGAATCTGGAAAGATTGGTAAGAAAAAGAACCGCAGAACTGGAAAAAGCCTATTATTCATTAAAAGAAAGCGAAAAAGGCCTTGCTGAAGCCCAGGAAATGGCCCATATAGGGAACTGGGAATGGGATATTGCAGCTAATAAAACATACTGGTCTGAAGAAATGTACCATATTTTCGAACGGGATACTAACAGGCCAGCTCCGGTTTACACTGAACACCTGAATTATATACATCCCGATGACAGGGACTATTTTGACTCCTCCACAAGAAAAGCTGGAAGTGAAAAAACTTCCAGTATTGAGTATAGGATTGTGCTGGACAGCGGGGAGGAACGTACAGTACACATGCGGGCTCAGGCAGTTTTTAATGAGGAAAATATCCCCATTAAAGTAAAAGGAACGGTTCAGGATATCACTGAGCGTAAAAAAGCCGAACAGACACTTGTAAACCTTGAGATCGCCCGTAAGAAGGAAATCCACCACAGGATAAAGAATAACCTCCAGGTCATATCATCTCTTCTGGATCTCCAGGCTGAAAATTTCAGTAACAAGACATGCATTAAAGACTCCGATGTTCTTAATGCTTTCAGGGAAAGCCAGGACAGAATAATGTCTATTGCCCTGATTCACGAAGAACTCCATGAAGGCGGAGGAAATAACGCACTGTATTTTTCTCCTTATCTTGAAAAGCTCGTTGAGAACCTTTTCCAGACATACAGCCTTGGAAATGCCAGCATCAGTTTATATACGGATCTTGAAGAGGATATATTTTTTGACATGGATACGGCTGTTCCTTTAGGGATAATTGTCAATGAACTTGTTTCCAACTCTTTAAAACACGCATTTAAAGGCAGAAGCGAAGGGAAAATTCAGATCAAACTATTTAAAGAAGGGAGTGGCGGAGAAGAAAAAACCGAAAATGGAATGGAAAAGAATAAGAAAAGACCTGCTGGAAAGGATACAGGCACTGTAGATACAGGTTATGTACTGGTTGTCTCGGATGACGGGGCTGGAATTCCTGAAACAATAAATCTGGAAAACTCGGATTCTCTTGGTTTGCAGCTTGTAAACATCCTGGTAGACCAGCTTGAAGGGGAAATCGAGCTAAAGAGAGATAACGGTACTGAATTCATGATAAAAATCAATGTACTGCAAGGTTCTTTAAAGTCCCAGACTGAGGAAAAAAACTCACAAAACTGAGGATTTGTGATTTAAAATTAAAATAGATAAAATTAAAACTGCAAATCCCTATTTTTATATCCTGTTTTTAAATATACTTCGAATTCCGGTATATCAGGGCTGTTTCAATGATCTCCTGTTTACGTGAATCTTTATATTAAGGGGGAGTTATATAATTGGATATATTTAATTTATATTGCTTCAAGCCAGATTTATATTTCATTGAGGCAGATGTTTGAAAGTGATCCGGCGGTTTCTCTTTTGAGCCAGTTTCTGGGACTGGAGCTGGGGATTGCTGCCGGAAACCGGAAGAAAGAATATTCCGAAAACTAAAAAAGATACTATGGGAGGAAATAATCTATGTTAGGGGGCTATGCGGGAAAAATTCTAGATGTTGACCTTGAAACAGGAGAGCTTAAAGACAAAATGCCGGATGAAGAAATACTGAGGAGGTATATTGGAGGGAAAGGTCTCGGACTGAAACTCATATACGATGAGTTCAGGGATGATATGCAGCCCTTTGACCCGGATAACCTCCTTGTATTCTCAACAGGCCCTGCCACAGGAGCAAGAGTGCCAACCAGCGGGCGTTTCCATGTGCTTACGAGTAAATCTCCGCTTACAGGGGCAGTCGGGAGCGGGAACTCAGGAGGGAAATGGGGACCTTACCTGAAGTTTGCAGGTTATGACGCAATAGTTATGAGAGGCATTTCTGAGAAACCGGTTTACCTGACCATTATAGATGGGAAGGCTGAACTTGTCGAAGCTCCTGAAATCTGGGGCATGACCGTACCTGCTGTTACGGAAGAACTGCTAAACAGGGCAGGGACAGACCCGAAGAAAACCTCCATTGCGTGTATAGGGCCAGCTGGCGAGAACCTGAGCCTCATATCCTGTATTATGAACGACGAATACAGGGCAGCAGGCAGGACAGGTTCAGGGGCTGTTATGGGCAGCAAGAAATTAAAAGCCATTGTTGTTTCCGGAAACCAGAGGCAGAAATCCGCAAATCCGGAAATGCTTGCTGAAAAAGTTGCCGAATCCATGAGCCTCATCAGGGAAAACCCGGTAACAGGACCAAAAGGAGGCCTGCACGTTTACGGGACTGCGGTCCTTGTGAACATAGTGAATGCACACGGAGCCTATTCCTCAAGAAACTTCCAGCAGAGCTATTTCCCTGAAGCCGATGAACAGAGCGGAGAAAAACTTGCTGAAAGTTATCTTACAGGGACTACAGGCTGCTGGGGCTGCCCGATTGTCTGCGGAAGAAAGTCCTTTGTTCCTGACGGCCCTTTCAGTGTAAAGTATACTGAAGGTCCTGAGTATGAGACAATTTTTGCTCTGGGCTCCAACTGCGGAGTAAAAGAGCTCGATGCTGTCATAAAAGCCAACCACTTCTGCAACGAGTTCGGGATAGATACGATTTCCATGGGAGGGACTATAGCCTGTGCCATGGAACTTGTAGAGAAAGGAAAAATTCCCGAAGAAAAATTACTGGGTTTTAACCTGAGGTTCGGGGACCCCGGAGCAATGGTTGAGTGCGTCTGGAGGGCAGCGTATAAAGCAGGTTTTGGGGCTGACCTTGCACTTGGCTCGAGAAAGCTTGCGGAAAAGTATCAGGCTCCGGAATACGCAATAAACGTCAAAGGCATGGAACTTCCTGCCTATGACCCCCGTCCGATCCAGGGGATAGGGCTTGAATATGCAACCTCAAACCGCGGAGGAGACCACGTTTACGGTTATACCATTCCATCCGAACTCCTCGGAATTCCTGAGAAGCGTGACCCCTATTCAACGGAAGGAAAGCCGGAGTGGACCATTTTTATGCAGGATCTTGGTTCGGTGATCAACTCAAGTGTTATCTGCCTCTTTACCAGTTTTGCTCTCGGGCTTCCCCAGTATGCGGGGATGCTCCAGGCAATCACGGGCGTGGAACTTGATCCCGAAAAACTGCTTAAGATAGGGGAGAGGATTACGAACCTTGAGCGCCATATGAACAACAGGTACGGCTTTAACAGGGTTCAGGATGCTCTCCCAAAGCGCCTTACAGCAGAACCCACCCCCGCCGGACCTTCCAGGGGCCAGGTCTCTCATGTGCCTGAAATGATTGATAAATATTACGAACTCAGAGGCTGGATTGATGGAGTGCCCACGGAAGAAAAGTTAAAAGAACTCGGGATTGCCTGATGGGAAACAACGGGAAAATGAAAATAAATGTGAAATTTCTTGCCTCTATCCGCGAGATAGCCGGGGCTCACGAGATGCAGTTTGAACTGAATTCAGGGTATACTGTAAAAGACCTCCTTGAATTTCTGGAACTTCGTTTTGGAGTGGAGTTCAAAGAAGCGGCGGGAAAACCCTTCGAGGACGAGAATCCCAGGTTAAGATTCCTTATTAACGGAAGAGATATTGATTTTCTCCGGGGACCCGGAACAGAACTGAAGGAAGGAGACCTTGTCGTCCTCATCCCTCCGGTTGGAGGAGGTTAAGTGAGAGAAGGTTAAGTGAAAGATATAGAAAAAAGTAAATAAAAATGCTTGAATTAAGAAAGGACAAAACAGTCAGGGAAAAGTGGTGGAAATTTGAAAGCTCTGATAATTATGGACATGACAAATGACTTCGTATTCGAGAAATATGAACATGAAGGAAAAGAATACGAAGGCAGGCTTGTAGCCCCGCTGGGGAAGACGATAGTAGAGCCTATTGCAGCCCTGGTGAAAAAAGTGGTTAACAGCGGTACAGTCTCTCTTTTCAGGATTTCCAAAGACCACTACGACGCTTTTACAAACCCCGAACTTGAACTGAAGGTGGCAGAGCTTGGAATTGACGAAGTGTTCATGACAGGGCTTGTCGATGAGATCTGCATCTACCATAACACTCTCGGATTTCTCGAAAGAGGATTTCGAACAAAGGTCGTTAGAGGCTGTACCGCCCCTTTTGACCCGGAAAAGGGAAGAGAATCTCTGGGGGAACTCGATGCCTGTGGCGCGAAGATGGTCGATGATATCCCTTCTGACATAGGTGTGATTCTCCTTCTCGAAGACGAACACGATGAGAACTCAGAAGAAATAAAATCCGGAAGCTGGCCTCCCCATAGTATGAAAGGAACTCCAGGAGCCCTTACAGTAAAACCTATAAGAGAGGTGCTTGAGAGCAGAAAATAAGAATGAAAAAATGAAATAAAAAGAAAAGAGGAAAGAGGAACGGAAATAGGGACAGAAAAAATCCGAATAATGTCTTTATTTTTTTCATTCAAGCCCTGTTTCTCTTCCTTTCCCTTCTTTTATCTTCTTTTATCTTCTTTTATCTTTTTTTATCTTTTTTTATCTTTTTTTATCTTTTTTTTCCTTCCTTTCCCCTCATTTCTCTTCTTTCCTCTTCTTTTATCTTCTTTTTTCTTAGCCATCCCTTCCTTTCATATGGCAGGTCGATCTCAGGCTTAATTCAATACCCTTTCTTCAAAATTCAATACAGGCTCGGTCTCGTCAAGCCTGTTTATATTCGGCTCTTCAGCAAGCTGAGGCTTTTTTTCAGTTTCGGATTTAATATGAAGCACCCTCTGCGGGTAGGGGATTTCTATCCCGTTTTCTTCAAGGGTTTTTTTGATATTCCACAGGAGCCTGGTCTTCAGCCCGAACCATTCACTTACGGGTGCCCAGATTCTCACCACGATATTAACCGAGCTGTCTCCCAGCTCGTTTACAAAAACCGATGGAGAAGGGCTCAGAAGGGCAAAGGGCTCCTTATCTATGAGATCCTTGATCAGCCATATTGCAGCACCGGCATCATCACTGTAGCGGATCCTGATCGTATATTCAAACCTTCTTACAGGGTGCCCCACAATATTCGTAATATTTGTAGTGAACACCTGCTGATTTGGAATTCGAACAAGGAGGCCGTCATATGTCCTTATCAGGGTTGAGATTATGCGTATATCAGTGACATAGCCGGCTATCCCGTTAACATCCACCTGGTCTCCTATTTTTATGGGCCTTTCAAACATAAGAAAACATCCTGAAACCAGGTTTCCGACAATGTTCTGGCTTGCAAAACCAAGCACTATACCCGCAACTCCTCCTGCAAGCAGGAGACCTGAGGGATCAATCCCTATCAAAGGCAGTATCGAAATAAAAATAACAACAAGAGAACCGTAATAAAGAAGTTTGAGTATGGGCTCGCCCACATCCTTGCTGACATGGTCCTTAAGAGTCCTTCGAAGATAAATTATAATAACCCTGAGAAAGATTATCGAAAACGTAAGGACGATTACAAATTTTATAAGATCTCCGGGAGTAACCTGACCTTTTGAGGTTGTGTACAGCACATTGTCAAGGAGGTTGAGATCAGGAAGAATCGCAGGAAGATTAATATCAGGGAGAATCAAAAGCCCCACCCCATATAAAACTTAAGAGGCACAAAGCCGAGCTTCCTGAGGCTGTAAACTCCGAAAGCCTCTTTCCTGATTTTCTGGTCTTTTACAAGATAACCTTTCATCTCTCCGTTAACGGGTTGCATATCGAAACCTGTTTCAGCTGTGTTCCTGTTGAGAATTTCCATACGGGCTTTCATGAACACGTCCCCGTCATAGTATAGTTTCATCCCGTATGCACTGAAAACCGCTTTTGAAATTGAAGCCCATTCAGAAGAAGCATTCCGCAGGGTAAGCTCCATAACCCCTTCCTGAAGAGGATTAAGTTCAGGGGAGACGGAGTATAATCTACTTTTCCAGTGTTTGCAGACTACTCCATTGGACACTTCCCCGTAAAGGGTAAATTTCTGCCTTGACAGGCTGAGAACATCTATAAGTTGAGGGTTCTTATCACCGATGTCAGAGATAAAAACACCTATTTCAACCGGAAAAGTCAAAAATATCTGCCTTTTCTCCCCGCCTGCAAGAAGCAGTGTTTTTTCAAATTCGATCAGCAGATTTGGAGTAATTTCTTTAGGTGTATTCAGAGGCTCTACAGGATTTATAATAATGCGCTTCCGGTCTCCAAGAACGAGCTTTTCCACTTCATCTTTTCCAGAAGTCCTCCTGTATACCCATCTATCTCCAGTTTTATCTAAAGAAATGGAAATTCCGTCCTTTTCTACGGAAAAAGGGGGGTCGTAGTAACCGTACATGTTATTCAACTATTCCAGCAAGAAACACATTTCAATAATTTTTAATAATATTACATCCAAACTATTATAAAAAAATTACTTCAAATAAATATATAGGTTTGTAGAAAAAGATGCTTAATAGTAATCAATTACCTATAGTAATCAATTACCTATAGTAATCAATCACCTGGAATTCCCGGAGAAACCCATTCCAGCCTCTTTTGCTGTACCGTGAGTTTCTGCCCACCATTTCAGAAAAAATAACACCTGACAACCAGCTTCAGGATTAAATCATAAATATCGTAAAATCTAATTCGCCAGCAATCCGCAATAATATTTATAAACAGTTCTTTTGAGATCAGTTCAAGTTATAATTTATAAAGCAGTCCTCAGGAAAATCAATTAAAAAAAGAACTATAAAGTAGTCCTCCAAAAATCAATTCAAAAGAGAACTATAAAGCAGTCTACCTGAGAAATCCAGTGAAATAATCAAAAATCAGTCCTCTTGAGCGAGCAAAGCGAGCGAAAAGGACACCGTCCTCCCGAGACGGGACTCGGGCGAGACGGAAATCGGGCGAGACGGAAATCGGACAGACGTAGTTTGGACAAGACGTAGTTTGGACAAGACGTAGTTTGGACAAGACGTAGTTTGGACAAGACGCAATGCGGACATGGTGCAGTCCGGATAAGATGCAGTTAGAGTAAGGCGAAATTCGGGCTTTAGACCCACCTTCTTTTCTTAAAGTAGAGAAACATGCTTATCCCAAGTATCGTCATTGCAAACATTACTGCAGGGTAACCCCATCGCCATTTGAGTTCGGGCATGTATTCGAAGTTCATGCCATATACTCCTGCAATAAAAGTAAGAGGGATAAAGATCGTGGCGATTATTGTCAGGACTTTCATAATGTCATTCATTCTATGGCTCAGGCTCGAGAGATAGACATCTACCATTGAAGACAGGATATCCCTGAAGGCTTCTATGGAATCAATAACCTGAATTGTGTGGTCGTATACATCCCGAAGGTAAATCTGCGTACTCTCCTTTATAAGCTGGGACTCCGTCCTCTGAAGGCTATTTATTAACTCCCTGAGAGGCCAGACTGACCTGCGGAGTGTGATCATATCTCTCTTATACTTCTGGATCGCTTTCAGGGTTTCAGGCATGGGGTCAACTATAAGCTGTTCTTCAAGGTCCTCTATTTCTTCCCCGAAATGTTCAAGGATCAAAAAATAGTTATCAACCACAGCATCTATAAGGCTGTATGCAAGAAGGTCCACTCCGTTCTTTCTCAGGCGCGATGCGGAGTTTTTTAACCTGTCGCGGATGGGATTAAAAGCGTCTCCTTCCTTTTCCTGAAAAGAAAGAATGTAGTTGGTGCCAAAGATAATGCTTACCTGGTCAATAAGAATCTCTTCTCTTTCTTCATCGAGGAGCATCATTTTAAGAACAGCATAAATATAAGAATCGTAATCCTCCATTTTTGGGCGCTGTCCGGTGTTCAATACATCCTCAAGAGTGAGAGGGTGAACCCCAAAGTAACCTCCCAGTTTTTCTATAATTCCTATCTGGTCCAGCCCATCTACGTTTATCCACAGGTTCATGCCGGGCTGACCTTTAAGTTCCTGACACTCATCTACGGTTTGAAGCTCTTTTTCGATAAGTTTTTCACTGTTGTATAACCAGGCTTTAATAACGGTTTTTTCTGCCTTTTTTTCCCCGACATGGACGAGAGTTCCGGGGGCGAGACCGACATTTGATTGTTTTCTTCCGGGAGTACTCGGTTTCAAGGCTCTGCCTCACTTTGGAATAAAATTAGATACTTCAGTAATAGAGTTTTATTGATTTAAGCCTGTGCATAACCTTAGACAGATAAAAAGCGATATTTGGAGACATTTGACAATATTAACTATAACCCGATTTTTAATATATAAATGAGTTTTTAAGATCTTATAGATAAATATATCTATTATCCATTAAATAGAATATAACGGGAAATGTAAAAATTGATCTTACAAAAACAGGGGAATTTGGAAAGATCATAGCTTCAAAACCAGATAGAGGGGTAGTTGTATGGTTCAAACGGAAGTAACAAGTAGTTTATACAATATGCTGGATCAGTTTATAGCCTTTATTCCGACATTGGTAGCAATAATTCTTCTTATTATAATTGGGACAGTATTGGGGAAAGCTCTTGGAAGGATAGGAGCGACGGTGCTGGACAAAATAGGACTTGATGACCTTGTCGACAGGACAATAGTAGGTGGCATGCTGAGAAGAGGGCAGATGAGTACTGTTGGCTTTTTTGATGCAGTCATCCGATGGTTTGTCTACATAGTTTTCGCCATAATCATCCTGGACCTTCTGAATATTGAAGTAGTCAACAACTTTGTAGACCTCATAATATACTATGTCCCGCTTGTGATCTCTGCTCTCATTGTCCTTCTTATAGGGCTGTTGATTGTGGATTTCATCTGTGATCTGCTCCAGAAAGTGCTCATATCAACCGGGATCGAAGAGAAATTTGAACAGACCACTATCGGAGCTTCAGTCAGATCCGGCGGAATGACAATTTCAGGGATCATAGCTGGAATAGTCAGGATATTCGGGTACCTGATATTCCTCACGGCTGCATCTGATATCCTTCAGCTGACCATGATAACCGACCTGCTAATAGATATCACCCAGTATTTGCCACGCGTCATCGTAGCCATCATTATCCTGATGGTAGGGGTCCTGTCCATAGATATAGTCATGGACTACCTGAGCGGTGCTGTCAAAGGCATGGAAGTGGAAGGTGCGGATGTAATTCTCCCTCTACTCAGAGGCTTCCTGCTCCTCATTCTGGTTCTGGTCGCCCTGGACACGATGATGATAGACACAGGTATTCTGTATGTCTTCTTCGGGCCGCTTGCATGGGGAATTGCTATCGTGGTAGCATTCAAATACGGGGTTAAAGACGCAATCGTCGCTTACGCAAAAGAAAGGAAGTAATTTCTTCCTTTCATTTTTAATAAAAATGTTCTCTTTTGAATCTGACAGTTAATTAAAAATTTCTTTTTTTGAATTTAACAGTCCGGCTAAGATTACTTTGTTTGGGGTAAAGCATCTCCGGAATCGAATATTTACTGTTATCATCTACAAGTATAATGCTGAAAGATGTGTTATTTATAATGGAATTATATATAAAATAAGTTTTAAATTGATCCTAAATATGCTTATTTTCTACTTTAGCAGACTATTTTTTAGAGACAAGTAAAAGATAATAATTATTAGATATATTTCAGGGCCTTTTTTTCAAATTTATTTTTTTACAGAGATAAAAACATTGTCTGGCTTCTGAAAAGGGCCAGAAAGGTTATCCAGAGGCTTTTAAGCTTATTTACGGAAAGAAACTCGGGTTTTACTCAGGAAACCCGGATAAAAAATAGATAATCAGGTAGCGAATTACAGGACCCCTATAATTATAAGATTTGGAATAAATTTTATAAAAACTACTTTATTCCTCATAAAATAATATTAATAAGAAGATACAAATACTCTCTGTATGATATATAGAATTGGAAATCATACCTATTCACACAAAATAAAATTTCAGCTAGACTGGAAAGGAGTTTGGATCTAAAAAATAGATTTCAGGTCTGCTGAAGGGATAAAATAGGGGGAATCAGGATTAAATCAGGTTTGGCCAGTTTAGCCTATGTTTTAATCATTTTGTTCTTATTGAGTGTAGCTACCTGTCCCGGTTCGGCACAGGAAGACGGAACAACGACTATTGAACTTTATAATAGCACGGTAAATCTTACTCAAGGGAACTTTACATTTACACCAGAAAATGACACCGAGACTTATACGATAGATAACTTAACCGATTTCGGAGCTCTCAATGCAACAGGGCTCGAATTCAACGTATCCGTAATGCGGGACCTGCCAGAAAATATGACAGGTAATATGACCGGGAATGAAAACGGAGACATGAACGGGAATATTACCGATGATGAAAACGGGAACATGATCGGAGATATGAACGGGAATATTACCGATGATGAAAACGGGAACATGATCGGAGATATGAACGGGAATATTACCGATGATGAAAACGGGAACATGGCAGGCATGAACGGAAATATGAGCAACGCGACCGCAGACAATACGGCAAACGTATCTTTTGCACTTGAGGGCATAGAAAACATAACAAATAACAATACTACCGGAGAGATGTGGCTTATCTACATCAACGGAGAGCCGGCTGAAGAAGATTTCGGAATGAATAACGTAAGTGATGGAGATAACCTCAGCTTCTGGTACACAACTGAAGAGAGCGGGGAAGCGGCAATAGAAAACGCAACCTATGTGGTGAACATTACGGTTGCTATGGAAGAGGAAATGGAACCCCTGCCTGCACAGAACCTGACCGTATTATATAACGATACTGTGAACCTGACTGAAGGAAATTTCACCTTTATTCCGGAAAATAGTACGCAGAACTATACAGTTGACAATTTCACAGATATAGGAGCTCTCAATGCAACCGGGCTTCAGTATAATGTGTCCGTACATGGTGTGAACCTGACCAATATGACCAATATGTCCGTACTTGAGGGCATAGAGGGTATAAGAAACAATAACGAAACCGGAGAAAGCTGGTTTGTTTACATAAACGGAACACAGGCTGGAGAAGACTTCGGAATGAACCCCGTAAGTAATGGTACCAATCTCAGCTTCTGGTACACAGATGAAGAAAACGGAGTAGCTGCGCTGGATAATGCGACCTATCTGGCAAACATTACGGTTGCCATAGAAGAATTAGAGGAGCCAGCTGAAGAAAACGATATAATTGAAACTGCCACTGAGGCTGGAAACTTTTCAATCCTCCTGACAGCGATTGAGGCTGCAAACCTCACAGATACCCTTAAAGGGGAAGGTCCTTTCACGGTCTTTGCCCCTACAGATGAAGCCTTCAGTGCACTGCCCAATGGAACTATCGAGGCTCTCCTGAACGACACGGATGCACTGACCAATATTCTCCTCTACCACGTTGCAGGTGAGAGGCTGATGGCAGAAGATGTTGTCAACCTGACCAACATTACAACCCTTCAGGGCGAGGAACTGCCTGTCAATGTGACTGAAGAAGGGGTATTCGTAGGGGAAGCAGAAATTATAGTGCAGGACGTAAATGCCAGCAATGGAGTAATCCACGTAATAGATGCAGTCCTTATTCCGGAAGAAGGAATGGAACCTGAGCCAGAACCCGGACAAAATGTAACAGAACAGTATAACGACACAGTGAGCCTGACTGAAGGGAACTTCACACTCATGCCGGAAAACTCCACAGAGAGCTATGCAATAAATAACTTTACGGATATCGGGGTTCTCAATGCAGCAGGACTCGACTTTAACGTGTCGTTAATGCAAAACATGACAGGGAATGCAGCAAACATGACTGCTGTACCGTTTACACTCCAGAGCATAGAGGGCATAAGGAATAATAACACAACCGGAGAAGAATGGTTCCTTTATATTAACGGGGAGCCTGCTGAAGAAGACTTCGGAATGAATAATGTGAGTGCAGGAGACAACCTCAGCTTCTGGTACACAATTGAAGAGGGCGGAGAAGCAGCAGTAGAAAATGCAAGCTATGTGGCAAACATTAATGTTTCCGAACTGAGAGCAAACGCAAATATCATCCCTGCAGCACAGAACCAGACGAACCTGACAGTATTTGTAGACGCAGTACAGACCGCAAACCTGACACAGACCCTTGACGGGACAGGACCCTATACCGTCTGTATCCCGAGTGATGAAGCATTCAATAAGCTGCCAGAAGGGACACGCAATCAGCTTATGAACAATACCACTCTGCTCAACCAGGTACTTTCATACCATGTAGTGAGCGGAAGATACACGTACGAGCAGCTTATCGGAATGAATAATATCACCAATATCCAGGGCAATGTGCTTCAGGTCAATGCCATAGGGAATAATATCACAATACAAAACGTAAGTGTCACCCAGATAATAGTTGTGAACAATGGGGTCATCTGCATAATTGATGAGGTGCTTATTCCACCAGACGGCGAAATTCCCGCGGACAATCAGACCGACGGCGGCCAGATAGATGATAACCAGACAGATGGAGGCCAGATGGATGGTAACCAGACAGACGGAGATCAGATAGACGGTGGCCAGATGGATGGAAATCAGACTGATGGAAACCAGACCGCGGACAATCTGACCGGGGACTGGTATTTCTTCTCGGTTCCTTTCGAAGCCAACAACACAAGCGTTGAGTATCTTCTTTCGGATGTGAACTACACCTCCCTGATATATTATAACGCTTCAACCAAACTCTTCGAAGAAGTCACGGAAATTGAACCTCTAAAAGGATACTGGATCAACGTTCCCGCTGAAACCGGGTTCAATGCTTCGGAACAGTTCTCTTCAGTGGAGAAGAAACAGATTGAAGCTCCTCCGAGTTTGCAGGTATATCCTGGCTGGAACGCTCTTGGTTCACCGGTAAATGAAACGGTGCCTGCAGAAGCTGCATTCATAGCCCTTAATAACTCGTATGCAAAAATCGTGGGACCGTGGGTACCTGGCAATAATACCACAGGTTATTACCAGTACGTAGGCTATAATGGCCTTAACGGGACAATAGGCGAGAACCAGCTTGGCGCAGATGAATTTGAAGTTGAACCCTATGAGGGTTACTGGGTCTTTATAAGACAGGAAAATTTGTATGCATAAGGGGGCTGCCTGAAAACAGCAGCATAGAAAATAAATGGATATAAGAATTCATAAAAAGGAAAGAAAGAGATTTCCATCCTGGAAATTTCTTTTTTAATTATTTTTAACTTATATTAAAACTACTTTTTTGATTTATTTTGGGACTAATTTTATTAATTTACATTTTTTGATTTGTTTTCAACCTGTTTTATTAAATTACCTTTTTAATTTGTTTTTTAACATATTTTATTAACTTATCTTTTTAGTTTACTTATCTCTGTTAATTCCCATTACAAAACTTATTTACATTCTTACAGTTTAGATATTTTGAAATCAATATTTATTTAAGTCATCCTGCCAAAGGTTGAGGGCATGGAAACCCTTGAAACCCTGGATACATTAAATAACAGTACCCTGGATGCGATAGAAACCCCTGATTCTATTGCAGAAAATATATCCTATTTAGACAGAGTACTGCAGAATACATTCACATGGTTCTCGGAAAACCTGGATACGATGTTATTCGTTATTTTTATAGGAATGGCAACCATCCTTGCCGCAAGAACCATAAACAACTTTTTGACGAGATATTATGAGAGAGCAAGCAGCCGGCTGCATATTGATATCACAACTTTCAGGATGTTCAGACACATAGTGGTTGCAGCAGTCTATTTTATAGGACTGGTTGTTGTAATATTCCATATCCCAAGCCTGCGCAGTCTCTCGGTAGCGATGTTATCAGGTGCCGGGCTCGCTGGAATAGTAATCGGTTTTGCAGCCCAGAACACTCTGAGCAATATTATTGCAGGGATTGCCCTTGCTCTATTCCAACCTTTCAGGGTCGGAGACAGGCTAACTATTATGAACGAATTCGGAAAGGTTACGGACATTAACCTCAGACATACTGTAATTCTAACATGGGATAACAGGCGCCTTATCATCCCCAATTCAGTAATCAGCAGCGAGGCAATAGTTAACTGGACAATAGAAGACCCTGCAGTTATCTGGCCATTAGATGTAGGGATCAGCTATGACTCGGACATCAGCCTGGCAAAGAAAATAATGGTCGAAGAAGCCAGAAAGCATCCCAAGGTTATGACTCCCCAGATCCTGGAGTACAGCGTTGTGAAACCCGGTTTACTTAAATCCGAGACTTTTGCAAACGGGCTCATGAACCCGTCCGTACTCCATGCTGTAGACCCGGATTTCAGGGAAAGAGGGCAGGTTAAAGTATACGTGACAGAGTTTGGAGATTCTGCAATTAATCTTCGCGTGAATATGTGGTTTAAGGACAGGAGTGACGCATACGGTGCGGGGTGCGAAATCAGGGAAGCAATCAAAAAGCGTTTTGACGATGAAGGCATTGAAATTCCCTATCCTTACAGGACCATTGTGTACAAAACAGATATTGAAAATGAAAAGATCTCTAAAAAACCTTCCCCGGCAGAAGAAGCCAAAAAGGTCTCGGGAGAACAGGCTAACTGAAACCGGCGAGAAAAAACTCGCCAGCAGCTCAATAAAAGGCTAGAGTAACTGGAAAGTATTACGAGTCGATCATGAGTTGATATTCAGGCAATCATACAGGGTACAAAACAGGGAAATAAAAAATAAGATAGTAGAATGAATAAAAAAGAAGCCATAAAAATCGCTAAAAAACAAGTTAAGGATAAAGAAATGTCAAAGATAAAAGAATTCCATAGATGAATGTCAAAAATAAAGGAATTCTATAGATAAAGGAATTCTATAGATAAAGAAATTCTATAGATAAAGGAATTCTATAGATAAAGGAATGTTAAGAGAGAAATAAAGTAAGAAAAGCTAAATGGTGAAAGGAATTTAAAGCTCCCTTTCATCAATCACTCTTTTTGTCTTTTTCATGCTTCTTGGAAGCTCCCCAAGCTTCAGGCCCATGATATCCACAGTTACTCCGATAAAATCCTTGAACGCTTTTCCAAGGGCTTTTTCAGTTTTTGCTTTCTTTGCAGGGTCTTCTGCCCCTTCGATTTCAACCCTGAAAGTCATGCTGTCCCTGCCGTCTTTACGGGTAAGGAGGATCTGGTACTCACTGCTCACTCCGGGAACTTTCTGGATGATATCCTCAATCTGTCCGGGGTAGATATTTACAGCCTTGAATTTTATGCGGTCATCAGACCTTCCGAGAATCCTGTCTATTCTGGGGAAAGGGCAGCCACATTTGCATAGCCCCGGGATTATGCGCGTCAGGTCTCTTGTCCTGTAGCGGATCAGGGGAGCACCTTCTTTAGTAAGCGTGGTGATAACAAGTTCTCCAAGGGTGCCGTCAGGAAGCTGCTCGCCGGTTATAGGGTCGATGATCTCAAAAAGAAGGTTGTCAGACCAGTAATGCATACCTTCATGGTAAGAGCAGTCAAGGGCAATTCCGGGACCATAGATTTCTGTCAGCCCGTAGATGTCAAAGGTCTCGATTCCAAGTTCGTTTTCGATTCTGCTGCGCATCTTTTCGCTCCAGCGTTCCGATCCGATAACACCTGTTCTGAGATGGATCCGGTCCTTTAAGCCGCGTTTTTCGATCTCTTCGGCAAGCAAAAGAGCATACGAAGAAGTGCTTGCAAGAGCCGTGGTCCTGAGGTCCACAAGCATCTCAAGCTGTTTTTCAGTATTTCCGGGACCTGTTGGGATCGCCATCGCTCCGAGTCGTTCGGCTCCGAGCTGGAACCCTATCCCTGCAGTCCAGAGCCCGTACCCAGGAGTTATCTGGATCCTGTCCTGGTTGGTAAGCCCTGCCAGCATATAGCAGCGCATCATAAGCTCTGCCCAGGTATCAACATCGTTTCGGGTATAGGGAATAATGACAGGCTTGCCTGTAGTTCCAGAAGAAGAATGGATCCTGACAACCGCAGAGTCAGGCACTGCCTGCAGACCAAGAGGGTATGCATCCCTCAGTTCTTCTTTATGAGTAAAAGGAAGGAGTTTCAGGTCTTCGAGAGACTTTATTTTTTCTATGTCCACATTTGCTTCCCTGAATTTCTTCTGGTAAAACGGGCTGCCCTGAACTACACGTTTAAGCAGGTCCTTCAGTTTTGCAAGAGTATCTTCTTCCGAGAGTTTGGGATTGTAGAGCTGGACATCAGGATCGAGTTCAGACTCCAGGGTTGCTTCATACATTTGATTTCACCTTCTGTTTCCCGTCCTGAGACGTGGAGATTAGCTTGATTTTTTTGACAGCTTCTTCAAAAGCAGCCCTGTTTACAGCCCTGTGTTTTTCAGGAATTTCAGCTTCCATTAATGCCAGGACGATTTCTTTTGAAAAAGGTAATATGCCCATACCCGCAGCCGCTCCAATCATTGCAACATTGGCAGCTCTGTATGTCCCTGCTTCTTCTGCAAGCCTCGTGAAATCCAGGCAGAAGAAATCAGGAAACCCTGTTTTCAGGTAAGACAGCAGAGCCCCGGGATTATATTCAGGGCTTCCGGGAGGCTTTGATGCAGGTGGTATGGCATGAGAGTTTACTATTATTTTTCCGCCTTCTTTCAGGAACGGGAGATTCCTTATGGTTTCTGCGGGTTCAAGCCCTATGAGCAGGTCTGCCTTCCCTTCCGGGATAAGGGAACCTGAAATCTCGTCTCCTATCCTGACATGGCTGCTCACAGAACCCTCCCTCTGGGACATGCCTATGGTTTCGGCAGTACTCACACGGAACCCGGCTTTCATTGCAGAAAGTGCAAGAATTCGGGAAGCAAGCACAACCCCCTGCCCTCCGACCCCTGCAATAAGGATATCGTATTTCATTCCTGCAGGTCTTTTTGTCCCTTCCGCAGTTCTTTCAGAGATTGTTCCTTCGTCCTTCATTTCTTCACCCCGGTTTCTATTATGGCTCCTGAAGGACAGACCTGTGCACAGAGCCCGCAGCCGCTGCAGCTGTCCTGGATGACAGGCTTTTCTTCTCCCGCAGGAAGGAAAAGAGCAGGGCAGCCGAGCTGCTTTACACAGAGCCCGCAGCCTGTACAGCTTTCAGTATCAATTTCGAAGCGTATTACGGGTTTTGTAATCCCCACGCATTTTCCTTTAAACACGACTGCGGAAGGACCTTTAAATTCCACGGCTTCTTTTGCTGCCTCAATGCAGCCTTCAAGGCTATTTTCCAGGCTGTCTATGTCCACGGACCTTACAAGTTCAACCCCACAGCTCCGTATCACATCGGAGATGTCAACGGCTTTTGACGGGCTTCCAAGTACGGTAACTCCGATTCCCGGATGAGTCTGGTGTCCTGTCATGGCAGTCGTGCGGTTGTCAAGGACTGCAAGGGTAACATCGGATCCATTGTAAACCGCATTTATCACAGCCGGGATGCCTGAATGGAAAAAGGTCGAGTCCCCTATGAAAGCCACCTGCTTAACCCCGGGATTCGCACGGGAAAGGCCTCCTGCGATGCTCATGCCCGCCCCCATGCAGAGGCAGGTGTCAACCATATTGAGAGGGTGTGCGTTTCCGAGGGTATAGCAGCCGATATCCCCGGAAAAAATAGTCTCGACCTGAAAATCCTTTTTAAGCTGCTTTGAAGCCTGCTTGAAAGCATAAAAAACAGTCCTGTGCATGCAGCCGGCACAGAGGGTTGGAGCCCGGACTGGCAGAGGCGGGAGCCCACTTCTGGGAATTGCAGGGGCAGAATGGGATAGTCGAGAAGTTTCCCCAAGTTCTGCAAGCACTTTGTTTATGCAGTCAATGATAATATCAACGTTATACTCTCCGCTCACCGGGAAAAAGCCGTTCTTTTTTCCGTAAACATCAGCAGGCAGATGAGCCCTTCCTATGAGCTGGAGTGCCTGTTCTTCAAGGTAAGGGTCAAGTTCTTCGACCACTATCAGTTTTTCGATCCCCTTTAAGAAAGAAAGGGCTGCCTTTTCAGGAAAAGGATAAACTGTCCCGACCCGGAAGAGAGTGAAAAGCTCTTCAAAACCCTTTACAGCTTCCTTTACATAGAGGGCTGAAACCCCTGAAGCCATGATCCCTATTTTCCCGCTTCCGGAAACGGAATTGTACTTAAGCTCAGAAAAGAGGTCCGAAAGCTGTACCTGCACATTTTCAAGCCAGGGGTGACGCTCTGCAGTGAGCCTTGGAAATATCGTCCAGCGCCTGTCCTTTGTAAAACCTTCACAGAAAGCTTCAACAGGGGAAGGTTCGGAATTTAAAAGTTCAACATCCCCACTGCTGTGGGAAACCCTTGTTGTGGTCCTGAGGATGACGGGGACTTCAAACTGGTGTGAAATTTCGAAAGCCAGCTTTGTAAGCTCGTAAGCTTCCTGAGGACTTGCAGGGTCAAGGACGGGTATATTTGCAAAATGCCCGAAAGACCTTGTGTCCTGTTCGGTCTGGGAAGAATGGGGTCCCGGGTCGTCTGCGACAAGCAGGACAAGAGCACCTTTTACTCCGATATAGGTCAGGCTCATAAGGGGATCGGATGCAACATTCAAACCAACCTGCTTCATTGTCACAAGAGCCTTTGCTCCGGAGTAAGCCGCCCCTGCAGCCGTTTCCAGTGCAACTTTTTCGTTGCTCGACCACTCGGCATAGACCCCGCATTTTTCGGCGTGCCGGGCAATCGTTTCCAGAGCTTCGGTCGAGGGTGTGCCGGGATACCCTGTAACTACCTGGACTCCTGCTTCTATAGCTCCAAATGCAATGGCTTCATTACCCATTAACAGTTTTTTTTCAGTCAAATAAGCTCATCTCGGATTGTGGGTAATATTTAATGAAATGTATAATTTAGACAGACCTCAAAAGAAATAAAATGAGGTTGAATACAAACCTGAATTCCCAAATGATATGATAAAACTGTTTGAGAATTCGAAAAAGATTTTAAGGAATTCTTCCACCGCTTTCGCTGCGGGAATATGATGTTCATCTATGTACAATGCTGTGGGAAGAAGTACGTAGAATTTGAATATAAAGTTTTTGTTTTATGAGGTTAAGGGGTTATCAAATTACACTTATAAGTATGAAGTTGTTTATGAATATATGATAATTATGAATATGTCAAAATTCAATCTAATTTCGTAAGACCCGAACTTAAACCATATCAACCTTACAAAATGAAGTTATTTAATGAATTATTTTAAGAGGTCCTTAACCTGTTATCTAAAAAACAATTAACATTAAAAAAACGAAGGAAGTATAAGCAATTACCAGATCGCTGGCAAAATAAATCGATGTGCTGAAAAAGAAAGTCGAAGCGCTTAAAAAGACCCTGAAAGAAGATTAACATGTGAGAAACAAATGTTTTTTCTTTAATCCTTTAACCCTAAAACTTAATCCCTGACATTATGACTTGAAAATTTTTATAATTTTAAACTGACTCCCAGACCAAGATTCCCAAGTTTTAACCATCTTCAGTATTATACGATTTTGAATCGTTTGTAAACGGTTATATACGACATTTTAACGCTGAAGCGATACTAATTATAATCCTCTGTTTACACAGTTTTTCTCCCGAACATCACTGCAAACTGGTAATATTTGTAAATACAGCTCACATCACGGAAACCTGCTTCTTTAAGCCAGTTAAGCTGCTGATTCATTTCTATATCTTTATCAAGCTTTGACCTTTCATAGCCAGCAGCTATTTCCTCTTCTGTCAGGCCGCTATTTTCGACATACTGTCTCCAGATTGTCTTATTCAGGTTTTCTATGAAAGCAGTTTCTCCGTGTACCAGATCCGCATTAATAAAAATCCCGCTTTCTTTAAGAATGGAATAGCTTCTTTTGTAAAGCTCTTTTTTATCCTCATCTTCAAGATGGTGGATGGATAAGGCTGAAACTACCATATCATATTTTTCTTCGAAATCGTATTTTGAATAATCTGCTTCAATATATTTTACTTTTAAATTGCCCCTGAACCTGTTTTTTGCAATTTCAAGCATTTTTTCCGACATGTCAACGAGGGTAAACGTTGCCTCAGGATATTTTTCCATCAAAAATGCCGATAAAAGTCCAGTTCCAGCGCCCAGGTCCAGTATATCAGGGTTTTCCGTATCCACCGATGCTATGGACACGGATACTCCATAAAAATCATCGAAGCACGGTATAAACTTCCTTCTCTGTTCATCATACTTTCCTGAAACAGCATCAAACTTTCTCTTAATTTCGCTCATTTTTTCTCCGCTTTCTCCGGGTTTTGAACTCAGGAACGAATCTTCATTTTTTCACTCATTTTTACCCATTAATACTACCGCATACAATTAATTCATTTTGACATATCAACCGTGACTGCAAATAAATTTCAGCCCCTAAAAACTGATATTTAACTGATATTCGTACATCTCTGCAGGGCTCAAAAAATAATTTATTTATATTTTGCGGCAATGTTACAGTCATGCACTGCGAAGATAAAACGGCAGACAGTGCCGATAAGAGTAGAGAGTTTGGCGTACTGGGAAATGTCCTGATGGAACTGCAGAGAGAAGAACTTGAGGAAATTGACACATGCCTTGAGGAAACCCGGAAAGCCGGCGTGACACAGAATACTGCGGAGATATTGGCAGAGATCAATGCATCATTAAAAGAGATTGCTGCGACGCAGAAGAAAATACTGGAAGAACTGCAAAAAAACAGGACAGATTAAGTTCCATTTCATTTTTCCCAACACTTTAATGCTGCTTTAGGTCCACAATTATATTTTGGGCATGGGTGGATTGGAATAAAACAGGTACAAATTCACAAAAAACCTCTGGACAGGAGGTCAGCCCGGGGAATGATTTCCAGAGAAGTGATTCCGGGTGTGGGGGATTATGAAAGAGGTTTTGTCCAACATAGAGAGATTTTCACATACGATTGCTCCCCACAACCCATTAAATATAATGCATCAGTTGTATTTATACTTCACTTATGAAAGGAGAATCTACACGCCGTTATTCAGGCCGGCCTGCTGGTCAAAGCTCAGCATAGATTATTCCTGATGGGCAGACCATCAATCAAGCCGTAAAAGATGTGGGAGGTTCAGGTCAAAGATTTCTGCTTACTCATTTAAATTCTGATTATTCTTTCAGTTTCATGGGCTCTCCGCAGCAGTCAATATCACCCTTACAGCCCATGGAGCAGTGTCCGTCTCCGCACTGATTGACCACTTCAAGTTCGAGCCCGCATTTTTCGCAGACAAGAATCTGGCCCTGTTTTAGATTGGTGCAGTTCACTATTATCCCCTCCGGATATTTGACAGAGAAAATATGTAATTTAGGTTAAAATCGGTTTTGAAACAATAATCCTGAAGATTGGTCCGGAGACTCAGAGGATAAGGTTGGTTCAGAAAGTCTCTTCGAGTCTTTTTCTTGCCGCACAGCTTTCAAGGGAAGCGGATGCAACCGCTTTTGCAACTGCAGGGACCACGTGTTTGTCAAGAGGGTCAGGGATTATATGGTCTTCCGAAAGCTCGCCTGAAGTCACAACATTTGCAAGGGCATGGGCTGCTGCCATTTCCATTTCAGGGGTTATCTTCCTTGCACAGGTTCCGAGAGCTCCTTTAAAGATTCCAGGGAAACTCAGGCAGTTGTTCAGCTGATTTGGGAAATCCGACCTGCCTGTAGCAACAATTCTTGCCCCAGCCCTTTTTGCAGCCTCGGGCATGATCTCAGGAACAGGGTTTGCCATAGCCATCACTATTGCATCTTTAGCCATGGAGCGGACCATGCTCCCGGTTACTATCCCTCCAACCGAGACCCCTATAAACAGGTCAGCCCCCGGAAAAGCTTCTTTGAGCCCTCCTTTTAACCTCTCAGGGTTCGTAATCCTGGAGATTTCGTCCTTGATAGTGTTCATGCCCTTTTCCCTGCCTTCATACACAATTCCCTGGCTGTCGCAGGCAAGGATTTTTGCAGGATTTGCTCCCGCCCGGACAAGGAACTTTAAAATTGCAACCCCGGCAGCCCCGAGCCCTGAGATTACTATTTTTAGTTCTGCCAGATCCTTTTTTACAATTTTAAGGGCATTAAGGAGCCCGGCAAATACGACAATGGCTGTACCGTGCTGATCGTCATGGAGAACAGGGATTTCAAGCTCTTCCCTGAGCCTTGCTTCGATTTCAAAACAGCGGGGGGCACTGATGTCTTCAAGATTGATCCCTCCAAATGCCGGAGCCATGTTTTTTACAGCTTTTATAACCTCTTCTGTGTCCTGAGTGCCCAGGCAGATAGGAAAAGCGTCTATTCCGGCAAATTCTTTAAAGATTATAGCTTTTCCTTCCATAACAGGTAGAGCCGCATAAGGGCCAATGTTCCCAAGCCCGAGTACAGCTGACCCGTCAGTCACCACAGCAACTGTATTTTTCTTGAGGGTATAAAGGTAAGCAAGGTCCCGGTTTTCCCTGATTTTCCGGCAGGGTTCGGCAACTCCGGGAGTATAAGCAACGCCGAGGTCATGAATTGTACGGAGGCGGACTTTGCTTGCAACTTCAAGTACACCTCCAAGTCTCCTGTGCATTGCAAGCGATTCCTGATAAAGTGAAGCATGTGTGCCATCATCTGGTTCAATATCCTTTTCAGTTCCCTGCCCGGAGGCTTTTTGTGAATATTCAGATTTTTTCTCAGTCTTTTCATTCAGACCTCCATCAGGGTCTGAAACCAAACGAATATCTCTAATTTTAATAACCCCCTGCAGATATAACAGACTTCATTCAGGACTTTTAGACTCCGAAACCTGATTTTAAAACCTGATTTTAATACATGATATAAAAATATGGTTTTGAAACCTGATTTTAAACATGATTTGACAGATATCTTTCTGTGTAATAATCTATACAGACAATAATAAATCCAGTGGTAAGAATTCAGAAGCTTAATTTCTTTCCAGAAAAAGATATACCTTTGAAGGAGAAATTAACCTACATGCAGGTAAAAGGAATTGCCCGTGATACCCTTGATTTTATCCTTGAAGCCAGCAGGTCAATGGCTCCCGAAGAGTTTGCCGGACTTTTGCAGGAAAAGGACGGAATAATTACCGAGGTGCTTATCCTTCCCGGAACTGAATCAAGTGATACAAGCGCAGTTCTCAGGCTTTACATGATGCCAAACATGAAAGCAGCAGGTTCTGTCCACAGCCATCCCGGGCACAACAGGAGTCCCTCTGAAGCCGACCTTCATCTCTTTTCGAAAACAGGAAACTGCCATATCATAGTGGGCAAACCTTACAGCAGGCAAAGCTGGACCTGCTATGACAGGAAAGGAAAGATAAGAGATCTTCCTGTCCTTGATATAGAGTTTGAAGAGGACGAGGAGATTTGAGGGTAAAAGAGTTGAGATAAGAAAATTGAGATAAAAATTGAAGTAAGAGAGTTGAAGAAAAAATAGAGGAAAAAATTTGAGGTAAAAAATTTGAGATAAGAAAATTGAGGTGAGAAGTTGAGGGAAAACATTCGAGGTAAGAGGGTTGAAGTAAAAAATTGAGGCAAGCAATTTGAGATAGAGTGTTTATCACCGAAACAGTATTAAACATTTCTTTTGTGAAAACTCCCGAAAGCAGTGTATTTTCCAGAAAATGTCTTTAACCCGCCGTCTGTCTGCTTTATTGCCTACCAAAAACATTTTATTCACATATACACATTATTTATGGGATACATCCTTCACCCTTGCTCAAAGGCAGATATTTTAACTTAAAGGTTGTATCCGGGAAATATATCTGGAGTTCAAGATCCAGATAGCCTTCACATATCTGGAGGTAGTAATCCTAATGCCTACATGCCAAGACTGCAGATTTTATACGGCTATTGATGAGATAAAAGGCGAATGTTTCAGCCTCGGATTTGAAGTACGCGGGAAAACCGATTCCAAGAAGTGCCCGGAGCGGGCTTTCAGGCCAAATAAAGGTCCCAAATCGAAAAAAGCCGGAGCGGCAAGGTATTAAAATGAATAGCGAATTGGGGACGAAAAAAGCTCGGTTAAATGAGGTAGAAAGTTTAAAAGTACATTGATCGAGCTTCTACTGGAAAAATACCGGAAAGCGCAAAAACCTTTTTTCTGCTTGCCGGAATCAAACGAAACTCAGGTTAAACCCTGTTCAATATTTTTCTTTTTCGGTCTGTTTTTACTTTTAATTTTATTTAGATGTGGTTTTCTGCGGAAACCGTAATATATTCAGGTATGGTCTTTGTGTTGCTACCGTTTTCATTTGTTACTGTAAGGCTTACGTCATACTTTCCGGGTTTGGTAAACGTGTGAGTTGCATTCAGGGCGTGTCTGGAATGAATACCGTCTCCGAAATCCCATAACCAGTAAACAGGTTCTTCCGTACTTCTGTCGGTGAATAACACTTTTAAGGGCGAGTTTCCTGAAGTGGTATTTGCAGAAAAGTCAGCAACAGGTGCTTTCAGTGAAGGTTCCACTTCTGAAACTGTACACATGTAAATGTCCTTATTTGTTACATATAAATGATCGTTCTGTTTGTATTCGTTGCGCCAATCCGTCCAGACTATCCTGTCGCCATATATTGCAGGGTTTAATTGCACTGAGTTGTTTGAAGTAATCCGGGTTTCCACATGAGTGGAAAGATCATACAGGTAAATATCAGGATTATTATTCCGGCTATCGACCCATGCTATTTTATCACCATAGATGGCAGGATACTCCTGGGACCCTTTGTCAATTGTGATTCGAGTTTCCCTGGAAGTTGAAATATTGTACATATAAATATCCCAGCCTCTATTGCGCCAATCTGCCCACACAATGCTGTCTCCATAGATAGCAGGAGAGTACTGATCCGAATCATCATGAGTGATCTGGATTTCCCTGGAAGTAGAGAGATCGTACATGTATATATCGGCAGGGTTATAGCCATCTCCATTGCGAGAATCCTGCCACACTACTTTATCTCCATAGATGGAAGGATCACCCTGATAAGATTCGTTTGTGGTTATCCGGGTTTCTTTTGATGTGGAAAGATCATACATGTAAATATCTGCTTTTCCGTTGCGAATATCTTTCCAGACTATCCTGTCTCCGTAAATATCAGGACAGAAAGCCTGTCCGCTGTCAGTAATCTGAATTTCTGTTGACGTGGAAAGATTATACATGTGTATATCGGCTTTATCCCAGACACCGGGAATGGTACTCCTATATTCCTGCCAGACTATCCTATCGCCATAGATTGCAGGTCCAGTAGCTGTATTATAGTAGGTTTCATTAAAAGTAATCTGAGATTCCCTGGAAGTAGAGAGATTGTACACGTAAATATTATAATACCCACCGCGGTCATCAAAAAATACTATATTATCCCCGTAAATGGCAGGGCTCGTCTGATTTGATTTGTTTGTTGTGATCTGAGCCTCTGTGAGAGTATATTGAGGCCTATCGGATGCTGTGATTGGATATAGTTTCGAGGAAGTCCCGTTTGCGTTGTTTACGGTCAGATTGACAGTATAGGCACCGGATACCGGGTATACATAAACCGGGGTTTTATCTGTGGAGTCAATGGCTCCGTCATTATCGAAATCCCAGACCCTGGATGTTGAATTTTGTGAGTAGTCCGTAAACAGGACAGAAAAAGGTACGTAACCGCCAGTTACATTGGAACTGAAATCTGCAACAGGGAATACTGGTTGATCCTGTTCGGATATGGAGACGAGAGGAAGATAATCAATATCATACGCATTGACCGTGTATACCGAATCACCGATTTCATCCCCGTTCCAATCGTTACAGTTTTGAGAAAAACCAGTCCCATCAGGCTTTGCCCAGTAGTTGCCGCCAAGGTAATATCCACCCAGGATGTCAGGACCCGGGGTTTTTGTGGTATTCAGTTCAATAGAATTTGCTCTGACTCCATTATTTACTGGTATTACAGCATAATAGTTGTCTGTATAGTTGCCTGTATCGTTAAAGAAACTGATATTATTATTAAATTTATTATTATAAATCTGGTGGGTTCCATTATATGACTCTTCATGGATCCTATAGGGAATCAGTTTTACATAGATTCCATATTGCCTATTTAGCTCGATTCTGTTACCGGTTATCAGATTATCGGAAGGATGACCTTCGAATGATATTCCTATATTGTTTTTTGAAATTGTGTTATTTGAAAATACATTACCCCCTGACTCTCCAGCATAGATTCCGTAGCCATTGGAAGTCAGGGTATTATTGTAAAATTCGTTATTTCCCGTAAGCCAGCCCAGAAAGACGCCATAAGTGCAATTTATAATAGTATTATTTTGAACCTCATTAGAAGATTCTGTAAAGACGATCCCATAACCATTAAAAGTTCCATTTGAAATATAATTTTTGAGAATATTACATCCGTAGCATTCAGACACTCCTATACCACCATTCAGGAGTGTATTATTTAACAAAATACAATTAGAATATACATGAGAAGCAGTGATATCTCCATTAACGACCAGATTGTCAGAGATTAAAAAATCAGAAGGTTTATCAATATCATACACATGGATACCTGAATTTAAAATCACATTTTTTTCAATACTGGAGTTGTAACACCTTCCAGCTCCAATTCCCGATTCCAGGATGTTATTCTTAACGGTACAATTTGCAATATTATCATACCAGAAGTCACTTTTATGACCCCGTAATATTAATCCTTCATTTATCCTGAACCCATTTACAGTAGTGTTATTTGCACTTATGTTAAAAGCCCGTACAGCAGTATCTTCCGGATGTTCAGATTCAGAAAGGACACTTATATTATCTATCACTATATCCAAACTCTCATTATAGAAACCCGGATAAACAATAATTGTGTCTCCTGAAGATGAACTATTTACCGCTTCCTGAATTAATATGTAATCCGCTGAACCATTATCATCTACCGTAATTTCCCTGCCGGATGCAGGGATACAAAACACAATCGTAAGAAAGGTAATAGCTACTAAGAAGATAGATAATTTATTTACCCACACCTGTTACTTCCTCCTGAACCGGAAATATAAAAAACACACATGATATTCTTCGAATAACATGCCCAAAAAATGAAAGTACTTGAGAGCACTTTCATGCCAAATAAATCGTATAGAATTCTGAAATTTAGATATTTAAGGACTAATAGAACTTATTTTTTAAGGACTAATAGAACTTATTTTCTGAATTTATATAATACTAACCTTTTATTCAGGAAAATTATAGCAGGTTAAAAAGTTATATTATATTTAAATCATTAAAAGGCATTATTTTGAGTTTTACTGATTTCTGTCCCTATTTTTGCATTATATAAGGGTCCTGAATGCTAAAACCATATGTTTTTAAATATATTTTTACAGTATATTTAAAAATATTATCCTCTGCCAGACGCATCCGGTAATATTTCGACTCCTTAAATACTATATTGTGCCTTTAAATGCAGGAAACCATTGATAAGATCCAGTGGCGGAAGTAAAAATTTATTATCCGTTTTATTTTTTCTTATCTGACCCTGCCTTCTTAGTCTTTTTTATTACCGTTTATGGGAATAGAAAATGCAAAGGTACTCCCCTCACCGGGAATGCTCCTGAACCAGACATAACCGCCATGCAGGTTTACTATCTGCTTTACTAAAGAAAGGCCAAGTCCCGTACCCTGGAATTTCTTTGAGGAAAAAGCAGCAACCTGGCTGAAGGGCTGGAAAAGCTTATGCTGGTCTTCGGGTTTTATCCCGATTCCAATGTCCGTCACTGTTGTTTCTAAGAACTCTCCTTTTCTTCTCGCCTCAATCCTTACAGGATTATTTTCAAAAGAGAATTTTATGGCATTATCCACAAGATTATACATTATCTGGACAAAACGTGCTTCATCAGCACAGATAGTTGTAAGGTCCTTATCCACATTAATTTCGATTTTTATATTTTTACGGGCTGCAATAGGGGAAAGAAGGCTTTTTACCGAATTCAGCCGGTCGGTGAGCTCAAACTCCCTGTAATCAAGTTCCATCTTTCCGGCTTCTACCTTGGAAAGGTCAAGAATGTCATTTATCGGGTTGAGAAGATGTTTTCCGCTCTTTGAGATATTGTTTGCATACTTTAGCTGCTTTTCATTCAATTTCCCGTAAATCTGGTCACATAAAAGGTCCGAGAATCCTATAATCGAGTTAAGTGGAGTCCTCAGTTCGTGGCTCATATTTGCCAGAAACTCGCTTTTGGTACGGTTCGCAATTTCTGCTACCTGTTTTTCCTGGAGAAGTTTTTCGATTGCCTTTCTTTCAGTAATGTCCCTGAAAGTGCCCAGAATGCCTATGATCTTTCCACTGTCGTCGGTTACCGGAACAGCCTGAACAAACCAGTAAGTTCCGTTCTCCAGGGAAAATTCCCCTGACTCTTTATTCCCTGAATTAAAAATCTTTTCAAGCTGCATATGCCCGAAAAGGGACCCATTTATATCCGGGGTAGTTTTAAAGCACATTCCTTTTGCTCTTTCAAGGTCAATTTTCATGTGTTCCAGGGCAGCTTTGTTTGCCCAGATAATTTTAAAATCGGGGTCCACAAAAATAGTCAGTTCATTTAAAGAATCCAGAAGGACTTTCTTTTCCCTTTCCTGTGATTTTAACTCCTGTTCTGCAAGCTCTATTTCACTCAACATCCCATTTATTTCCCTGGAAAGGCGGTACAGCTCATCATTGCCTTCGAGAGGCAGCCTTCTGGAAAGGTCTTTCTCCGATCTGACTTTTGTAACAAAATTATCAATATCAATCAGTCTTGAAACGAAGAAATTATCAAGAGCGAACTTAACTCCCACCCCTGTAACAAGCCCGGTTAGCAAAAGGAAAAAATACATGTAATTCAGGGTATTTTCGTTGTTAAGGTACAGGATTCTTGGGAAATCAGTTCGGATAATAACAGCGGGTTTACCCGAGATATCCATTAACCCGAAATATCCTGCTATTACCTCCTTACTCAGGGGTTCTACAATGGTGCTGCCCGGGTCCTTTATAATTTGTTGAAATTTTCCTTGAAAATCAGGAGGCAAATCCTCATCAACCCTTAAAATCGAAATAGAGGAGTCAGTATTTTCTTCGGAACTGAGAACGCCATCGTCGAAATACTTCCCGAAGACCAGCGTACCTTTAACAGGTCCTTCATATTTTGTTGTAAGGATCGGATGGCAGGAAATAAACATTGGAGCTTCATCAAGCAAAACATAACCGCGGATAACATCATCCTCTGATTTTATTGAAAGCTGCCCGCTTTCGACCAGTTTGAGCAGCTCTTCAGGTACCGGTTTCTCTTCCACCGTGCTGAAGTTTATCGATTTTGCGTATACAAGCGAACCTGTTTCATTAATAAAAAGCATGATATTTACTTTGACTCCGGCAAGCGTCTCGTTCTGAAGGTTCACGTTTATATATTCCTGATTTCTGTCCTCAATGAAACGGTAGGTATCGTCCCAGCATGCCCAGTCCTGAACCATGTTGTCGAGATACCCCTGTTGGGTGTAAATTGCGTTCTGTAACCTTTCAACATCATTTAATGTATCTGCCTCTTCAAGAGTTAAAAAATTTGAAAGTTGCATATTGTAAGTAAGCGCAAATGATGTAATCAGAACGGCAAAAATTAAAAGTGTTATTATGAAAATTTTTTTACTAATATTTATTCCAAACACCCCGGACTGCAGATAAATAAACGTGAAAACAATATTTAATAACATTAAAAAGGAAATATAAGTATATAATATTACGTTGACATTATGAAGAAATTATAGAAAAGTTAATATTTATTCTGTAATTTAAGACTTATTATATTATAAAATTTTAAAAATAGACTTAAATATTCTTTAATAAAAATTTAATAATATTCTGGATTTTATTCTCAAGAACTTAATCTGCCAGCGTGGAGGCATTGTAAAAACACTCACCGGGCTTCAGATGTGACCTCAAGGACTTCCTGAGCAATCTGGATAAGCCTGAACCATGTGTTGAGGGCGGAGCGAAGGGAGACCGTATCTTCGGCTTTAACAGTAAGTACAAGTTTGTTTGAGTCTTCAAGGGTCAGCCCTATTTTTGACCTTTCAGAGAAACTTTCATTAAGTTCCGGAAGGACGGCCTGATAGATCTGTTCGGCAGTATCGGTTTCAAATGTAAACTCTGCGGAAAGTTTCATAAAATTTCTCCTGGAAAGAAGCTAAATAAAAAATCCTGATTTTTAAACTATTAATCCACGGTTCTTAAAATGGCTCTGCTTATAACTTAAGGGTTGAAAAAATTATTCTCTCAGTACTTTTTGAAACCTTTAATGTTAAATTTAAAAAGGGACTTTCCGCTGCCCATAAAATCAATCTCCTTATCTCCTATTGCCATCACAAGAGAATTTTGAGGAAGCTGAACGACCCTGTCACTTTCGACCCTCTCAAAATGGAAAAAAGACTCAAGAGCTTCAGCAATCTCTCCTTCGCCAGTGAGCACCGGAAGAACATCCGGAAACCAGTAAGAATCGATTTCCTCAGAATACCGGTCCGAAAACCTGATGGAAAAAAGAAGCTTTCCTTCATTGTCGTGAAAACTGAGCTCCCCCGGATTTCCGTGGTACTCCCCAACGACTATGAAGGTATTTCCTTCTGTAAAATCCAGAAGTTCCTGCATGCCCATTTTTCCCCGGGAAATGCATCTGCTGGCAGTAAAGCGTGAAAGAAGCTTGCAAAGCGTCCGGCTTTTTGCAGAAGGTTTGCGAGAAGTAGTAACTAGCATATTCCCCTTGATGAAACCGGGAGTATTTTGCACTTTCGCTCCACCTGAAAATCATCCGGACCGGAAGCACATGCTACAGGAAGGAGAATATAAAAAGGATTATAAAGAAAAATCACAGTTCAGTAGAAACTCTGTAGCTTTTTTTCCGACATCTAAAATCAGTTTCGTAGGGAGAGACATATTCCATTATTTTCTGGCAAAATCCGTAGGATCTGTTATACTTTTCACATTCTCCACACGTTAATGGCGTCTTGTCCGTTATTTCGCCCCCTTACATTACTTCAACTCATAACTTTTTTAATCATTTTGGGGATATTTACCGTTTAGGGATATTCACCGTTTAGGGATATTCACCGGGTTTTCCGTGCTGTCAAATTCTTTGAAATAAGTTTTACGTAACACATTATTATTTTTAAATTTCTCCGTTTTTATCCAGATATGCTGTTATCCTGTAAGAGACGACATCTTACTTTAAGTATTATTTTTTATAGTTATATACTTATCTATAATGTTTCTCATAGAGCCGACCTCGAAACTAATATTACATGAGAGCTGGTCCTAAAACTTAAAAATTGCTTATTCAGAAAACCTTAATTTCTTCCGAGATACGACATGGATTAATGAATTAACGTCTGACAGATTGACAAAAATAGTAAATTCAGAACAAAAAAGTCAAAATAGAAGTAGGTATGTACTGTCCGGACAGGAAACATCTGTTTTTGTCCGTCCAAGTACTTAAAAATTGTTTTTTATCCAGACAACCAATTTGCGTCTTATCCGGCAAGAGGAGTAACTAATACTCCTTATTCTGCCTTTATGCGTTTGATAGTTGTAGGACGCTCTTTTACCAGGATTCTGTGTCCGCAGTACGGGCACCTTATACCTGTGTACTCGTAGTCAATTTCCACTTTCTGTTTACATCGAGTGCACTTATATCCCATACAACCTCACGTACCTGAAAAGTGTCTGTTTACTTTGCCTCAGCAACGTTCTTCATTGTGCGCAGCAGGGTCTGACCAACGCTTGTATATGGGATGTAAGTCCCGCCAGCGAAGGTGTGTCCGCACTTACTGCATTTCCAGATCCCTGTTCCAATCCTTCCCACTGTCGGGCGGGCACATTTGGTGCATACATGCGGGGCTCGCATGCGTTCTTCCAGGTCTGCGACAAGCTTTCTGTCTTTTCTCCCGTACCTGGGACCAAACCTGCCTGCAGATCTGGAAATTCTTCCTTTCTTAGTGAACTTTTTTGCCATCGTTATAACTCCTAAAATGTACTGTTAAGTCAGAAGGGATAGAACCGGGTCTCTCCGAGGGCAGGCCAGCCCTGAGATATGGGGTTCTTTTATCACCTTATAGACGTGCACTTAGACCGTAATACAGGCATTTAATATTTATATTTAATTAATCCTGCCTGATTTATTCATTTTTTGCGAGCCCTTCAAGGTAAAGCCCGCGGATTTCAGCTGCCTTTTCGATTGCCATATCTATAGCTTCGAAGAGCTCTGCCTCTGTAAGGGGGACAGGGCCCATTTTCTGCATGCCTGCAACAGACCCGTCCGAACTTGAAACTATTGTCAGTTTCGTTTCGCAGACCGCTTCCTCATCAAGCGAGGGGTCAACCATAAGTTTTGAGCCGATCTTGGCAAGTGTTATGCCGACAGGCATCTCTTTCATAGCAAGGGGCACGTTCTCGCCAAGTCCCTGCTGCTCGTTCGGGACCATGGTGGTCATGAGGGCTGCAATTGCAGCGAGACAGGATGCATCAATGATATTTCCGTCGTTATTCAGGATATGGACGTCTATAAAGACAATCCAGACGGATTCTCCAACCGTTATGCAGAGCTTCTTTATATCAATTGCGCCTGATTCCCTGATCCCCCTGTCAACGACCCTTGCCATTTCGATTGCATCTTCTCTCGGTGGCCCGGGCTCAAACTCAGGAGAAGCTATGGGGTTAAGCTCAAGGTTGGTAATGATCACACCTTCATCCTGGGAATCCGGGAACGGGGTTCCAGTCTGAAGTTTCACACCTACAAGCACCTGAGTGTTTCCAAGGGTGACCTTTGCAGAACCTTCTGCTTTGGAGATAACATTTGTTTCGAGTTTGAGTTCCCTGAAATCTTTAAAGCCGCGACCGTCCTGGCGCTTATCTTTGATCATCAGGTTGTAAATATAATCCTTCTTAAGTGTGGCTATGATTTCACTCATCTTTTTCACCTCTGGTTCCGGCTTCAGAGGGATCTTTTACTACCTTCCAGGGACCTTCGGATTTTTCCTCCTCAGGCTCTTCTTCAGCTTCTTCAGCCTCAGTGGAAATTTCCTCTGCCTCAACCTCAGGTTCGGCCTCTTCTTCAGCTTCTGCTTCAGCCTCAATATTTTCTTCTTCTGATGCAGCAGTTTCCTCAATTTCGGCTTCTTCTTCCAGCCCTTCTTCGGTAGCTTCCTCAGCTTCAGGCTCAATTTCCTCTTCTGCTTCTATGGAAGCATCTTCTTTTTCGAGCCTTGCTTCAATTTCGTCAAACTCTTTGAGTTCAGGTGCACATTCTAAGGAGGCTTCGAGTTCATTCTCTTCTTCAAGAGCTTCCTCTTCAAATTCCTCTTCTTCAAGCTCCTCTTCTTCCTCGAGCTCCTCTCCCAGATCTTCCTCCAAGTCTTCTTCCAGGTCTTCTTCAGGTTCAGCTTCTTCCTCTAAAGCTTCCTCTTCAAATTCCTCTTCTTCGGTTTCGAGATCTTCCTCAGATTCTTCAAGTTCCTCCTCGATCTCTTCTTCGAGCTCGTCTTCAAAGTCGGGAATTACCTCACTGGCAAGGATTTCAGCTTCAACTTCTTCTTCTGAAATCTCTACTTCAGGTTCTTCTGCTTCTTCAGGAGTTTCTTCAACAATTGCAGCTACAGGGGAAGGTTCCAGCACTTCTTTTTCGGCTCCCTTTTCAGGGGCTGTTTCTTCAGAAACTTCTTCAACAGGGGTTTCAAACTTCTTTCTCAGGACTGCCTGCTGGATTTCGAGGATTTCCTTACAGCCTTTCTTCACGAGTTCCAGGCCCTGCTTTATTTCATCAGGAGTAAGGTTCCCATCCATCTGGATCAGAGTAATCTCTCCGTCCTGTGTCATTGCTACAGGGAAGTCAGCCTCTCCGTAGTTGTCCTCTTCCTTATTAAGGTCAAGAACAATCTTTCCGTCAACTTTCCCGAAAGCGCACGAGGTAATAAGTCCTTTCATAGGAATTCCGGCGTCTGCAAGGGCTATGCTTGAAGCATTGATTGCTGCTGTCCTTGTCCCTGCATCTGCCTGGAGAACTTCAACAAAAATATCAATTGCTGTTTTCGGAAACAGCTCAGCCATTATCACAGGCTCGAAAGCTTCCCTGGAAACCTTTGATATCTCGATGCTCCGCCTGCTTGGCCCCGGACGAGCACGGTCTTCTACAGAGAATGAAGCCATATTATATCTGTAACGGATAACTGCCGAATCCGCACGCTGGCTACGGCGGGGATGAGCCTCCCTGGGGCCAAACACGCCTACAAGGATCTTATTCCTGCCCCATTCAAGATAACATGAACCATCAGCTCGCGAAAGTACACCGACTTCAATTTTCATGGGCCTTATCTCATCCGCACGTCTCCCGTCAAGGCGCAGCCCATCGTCGGTGATTAATGTTAGGTTTTCAGGTTTATTACTCATACTTTAATCTCCAAACAACTCCTAAACCAAAATACTCTAGAGAAGCTTACCTAAAATTCTCCTGACTCTATCCGGAAATCAATTCTTGGGGTCCAGCAGTACATCGATCTTCCGGTATATATCCTCGGAATGATCTTCCTTTGCCACACTCACATCCGTCTTTTCATTTTTTAAAAATTCAACGGGCTTGGACTCTTTCTCTTTCATCCGTTCATTTTTCAAAAAATTGTAGATCCGGTCTGTCAACCCGGAACGCTGGGCTTCAGCTTCGATTTTCCGGAGAGCCTTACTCAAAAGCTCTATATCCTCGTCCTTCCCATCAATCCATATCCTGCCGTTCTGACCTACGAAAATGCTGCAGTTTGTCTCTTTCTTCAGCATTGAGATCATGGAACCGCCGTGTCCTATTACACGGGGAACTTTCACAGGCTCAACCTCAACAATCTGGCCTGTCCTAAGTTTATGAAGGTTCGGGTCTCTCAGGGCAAGCTCGATTTTCATGGAGCTGTCCACATCTCTCACCCTGAGAATAACAGAGTCGCCTACGTCCAGAATTTCAGGCATTTCCCGGGATTCGACTCGTCTCGGATACTCGGACACATGAAGCAAACCGTCATAAGGAGCTGCAATATCCAGTATCCAGTTGGATGGAGTAACCACAATAACGACCCCTATCACCACATCGTTCACCGAGGGGATATACGCTCCCGCAAGTGGGATCACTCCAACTTTATCCTCTTTGAGGCTTTCAATGCCGCAAAGCGAAGAATAGATTTTGTCGTTCTTGACATACGTCCCGTATCCGGATTTTTTTACATCATCGGATAACAGGTCACCAGGGATCACTATTTTTTTATCCATCCAACATCCTCTTATAAAAGTTTAGTCTGAGCCTCTCCCTTTGTGAGATGATTTATAAGAGCGTAAAAATCAGTCTGGACTCCCGCAGGAATCCTTACCACTGCAATCCATGAGCCGTCACGCTGCCATTCTTCCTTTGTGATGGTTCCGGCTTTGGAAATGTCTCCGTATGCCTTTGGGGCATATTCGGGAGGGATTTTTACAGCAATACTAATTTCTTCAAAACGTATAGGGATGAGCGGGCGAATGGCTTTCATCGTAATTGCTACCAGCTGATCCACGCTTTTTAAAGGGTCTATGTGCACCTTTGCCTCCTCCATCGCTCTCTCTATCCTTGCGGGAGGGTGAGGTGCTCTAGTTTGAGGGTTTATAGCATTTCTGGAAATGGTATAGATAACCTTTTTCTTTTTCTCTTCAAGCATTCGTTTTCTCTGCTCAGCGGTAAGCTGGAGCTCTCCGCTCTTCAGGATAACGGCAGCAATCTCAAAGGGATCGGTTGTTTCAAAGGAATTGATTATATCGGACTCCGCTGCCCGATCTCCTCTGTTTGCATCTTCGAAGATAGTTTCAACTGCCAGAATGTCTTCGAGGTTTACTTCTTCGCCTCGTTTATAGGCCAGAGCCCCTTCGGGCTCGACCAGGACTTCGAAATGTTTACTGCCTCTTTTAAGTCGAGCAGTCACTGCCTCGTCCAGGGACACCATTTTCGAATACCTTCTCTAAAATGCAGGGTTTGAGAATCAGAGTTTTCTGATTACTCATTCTCTAAATATTTATAGGTTTTATTCTTTGTTCTCATTTCCTTTGTGTTTCTCAAGGATCTGATGAACATAGTTCTCAACTTCTTCAGGACCTAATTTCCTGAATTTCTTATCCTCAAGGGACACAACACCCACTTCAAGAGTTCCGGCATCGAACTTGCCTTCAGCAGCTTTATAAAGAGCATCCATCCCGAGAAGGATAGCAGCATCAATGTTCATATCTTCCCTGTAGTCTGCCTCAAAGACCTCGACGACTGCATTTCTGCCTGCGCCTATGGCTGTTGCCTTGTACTCAAGGAGAGCGCCGCTCGGGTCAGTCTCAAAAAGCCTTGGCTTGTTGTCGTCCACGCCTGCAATCAGGAGTGCGGTTCCGTAAGGGCGAACCCCTCCGTACTGGGTGTATGTCTGCTTGTGGTCACAGATTTTCTTGGAGATAACCTCCACACCAATGAGTTCGTCATATGAAACCCTGTTTACCTGGGCTTCTACACGGGCCCTGTCAACAAGAGAGCGGGCATCTGCCACAAGCCCTGAGGTTGCGGCTCCTATGTGGTCGTCAATCTGGAATATTTTTTCGATTGATTCGGCTTCCACAAGCCTGCTTGTTATTCGCTTGTCAACCAGCAGCACTACCCCATCGGCTGCCTTGATTCCTACGGCTGTTGTTCCCCTTTTGACCGCTTCGCGGGCATATTCTACCTGGAAAAGTCTTCCGTCAGGGCTGAAAACCGTAATTGCCCTGTCATAACCCATCTGTGGTGCCATCTGCATATTCCGTATCTCCTTGCCTTAATTTATATTCCATATTGTTTCAATTTTTCCCGGCCAGAAACCGGTTATTTTTCCTCAGGGATCTTAAATCCGCAGAACCGTGCGCTAAACCACCGCATGCCCAAAAAAGGCTTTGGTCAGTAAGCATTATATCTGTACGGATATCCTGAAAGTTCAGGAGAGAAAGTCCCGGACCCAGTGTTCAGGTAAGGAAACAGATTTTTGATTCCCTATAACGTATTTCTCCCTTATTAGAGTTTTTAGCATATTATGCGGGACTTTTTATCCTGAACCGATTTTTTGGACGAAGCCAGCGGAAAATACCCCGAATACAGGGATTTTAAAGGCACTTTTACCCTGTAAAGCACGTTTTCCTGGTATAGCCCGGATTACGCACTTAGGTTAGTTTTTTATGATTTATTACAGAGTCTGAAGGTTCATTCCAATGTTAACTATATCCGTAAATAAAGTGTATTTACTCAGTTATAACGCTTATGAGAGTCAGGGACTTTTCTGGCGCCTAATGCCAGATTTGAAACGTATAAGGAAGAATATCCCCCTGCAGCCACCCTGAACCCGGATAATGGAACGCCCTTAATCCAGACTCCCGGATTACCTGCGCACAAACTACTGAAAGTCTCTGTACAGCTGTTCTTCTGTCAATCAGTCCTGCCAATCAGTATTATACTTTGTTACACTAATAATCATTCATTGTAGTATATATTAGACTGATTATATTCCAGCCCCGGACTTTTCAGCCCCCGGGGATTTATCCTTAATTCATTTGCTGGTAATTAAACTGGCTGACTCGTATATGTAATTAAATTTATGTAATTAATTAGACAATTGATCAACACAGGTTTATATCGCTCAATACTGGTTTTAACACTGATTTATAATACCGGTTCTAACACTGGTTTTAATCTGGTTTTAATAATGGTTTATAATACTGTTTATCAGTATCTCAGAATTCTGTTCACTGATTTAAGGCGGTTATCAGTCTTATTTCATATAAACAGGACCGGATATAAGCAATACAGAATATAAACCCTATGAGCCATTTTGTGTCCATCGTATGTAAAGATGCATATAATACTAATTTTGAATTAATATTCTAGCAGGATAAGACATGCTGATCTTCTTAATAAATGTTATTATGTATGTATAAATATTCTTATCAAAATCTTCCGCACACGTCACAAAGGTTGCAGGAGATAATCCAGTGCAGTATCAAGGGTTTAGACTCCAGTATTCAAAAGTAATCACAGAAGATGAATACTAACATAAGGATGAATAATAACACAAATAAGATCAGTAAAGCAAACTGAAAACCCTGAAGACCAGCGCCCGGGAACTGATTTCCCAGGATTTCAGGTAAAGCTCCTGGGTCTTGGTTTATTCAGAGACCGGAACCAGCTCCACTGATACCTGTTACCAGGCTTCAGGAGCTGAATACACCTTCATCCTGCAGAAACTTTTCCGTAGCCCTTTTAACAGTACCGGAAACTCCCAGGACGTGCAGAGTTGCCCTTTTACCGTTGATCCGGGTAAGAGCAGCCAGAGAGGCTCTCGTTTGCTTAACTTTTGTGTGAGAGCACTGGATAATGCCCTTTCCGTTTTCGAACCCCAGCACCCTGATGTCGCAGTCGCTGGTTATAACGTCTCCGAGCAGTGAGGACGCGGAAGACATAACCTCTTTAACAATATCGCTTCTGCTAGCTGGCTCTTCCGAGATCAGCTCAAAAGCAAGATAGCGCTTTTTAGCGCGGAGTGAAGGGAGCAGGCGTTTCAAAAGACATCCTCTCCTTCAAGAACTTCGATCCCTTCCCTTACATATCCCGGGCCAGGGCGGTTCTTTTTTATAATTTTTTTCGGAACGGTGCTTAAAGCATCAAGCGCTTCATCCTCTTCAAGCCCGCAGACCTCAGCAAAAGCAAGAGTCTCCATAGGGGAGCGAAGATCATAGCAGGACATGGCATCACTGCACAGCACAAGGGGGACATCGTATTTTCTGGCAAGCTCAAGGTTTGCCTTAAGGTCAGAGAGCATACGGATGCGCCTTGAACCCCGGGAATGTAAAAGAGGCCTTAACGTAATGCCTATTGCAACTCCATTTTCTGCGGCTGCTTTTGCCAGTACCTGATTTAACCCGCTGCTTTTGTCAAATGCGGGATGGTTAAGGATATCCACTCTGGGGTTTTCAAGTGCAGCTCTGTTGACTGCTTCGGATCCCCCGTGCACGATCAGGACATCCATCGAGCTCCTGAATTTTCCTACTAAACCGTGAAGTTTCGAAGGGTTTTCTTCCACAAGCTCAATTCCCCTGAAAACTTCAAATCCTTCAATCGAAGGCAGTACCGGTTTTTTACTCGGGAGTTTGTCAGAATGGTTGGCAAGGGCAATCCCGCTGTATCCCAAATGCCGGGAAAGGGAAGACAGTTCCTCTACAGCATTAGCCCCGTCCGGGACAGCATGAACACAAAAATCGTAAAATTCAGGTTTACCCAAATAATTCCTCCACTATGGCTCCGGCTTTTTCCCTGTTCTTCGGGTAGGTCTCGATCTTGACCTTTGCAGTGATTGCATCCGAGGAACCGGTCAGTTTTACCTGCTGGAGGTATGCCGCCTGCTTGTCGAAGCGGAGGTGAAAGACCAGGTCATCGTCCAGCCTTTCAGGCATTTCTTCCCTGAGCATTTCCACGTCTTCTTCGGAAAAGTTTTCCCGGATAAAACGGGCAAATTTCAGGCATTCTGCCTTCCTTTTAAGCTGCACGCTAAGAATAGTAATGGGATTTCCATGGTGCCCTTCAGCCTGGAGCTCTTCTATGAGTTTACTCCCTTCTTTTACGCCGGCACCTGATAAAAAAAAATCCAGAGCCTCGCGGACTCTGGATGTGTCTTCGGTTGCATGGGCGATCACACGCATTATTATGTGGTGAATCACTTGCCTCGACTCTTGTGCGCACGGATGCTCGGCCTGGTCTTTTCAGTACCCTTGCCGCGTGTGGACATGCCTCGGCCTTTACGACCTGCACTGGTCTTACCCCTGGTGGCTCTGCCCCTGATGGACGCATCACAGATCCAGTTCAGGTTCTTGTCGCTCTTTATTACAGGGTGGTGTGGGTCTACAAGGATGACTTCGAACCACTTGTGCTTTCCGTCTTCCCCTACCCAGTAGGAGTTAAGGACCTCAAGGTTCGGGTATTTGCGGTCAGCACGGGCTTCAGCGATCCTCTGGATGCTCATTCCACCTGATACCTTGTTCTTTCCCATCTTCTGGGTCCTTCTTCCACGGTTGGGCCTTACATGACCAAGCCCTCCGCGGCGTACATTTACCCTGACGACAACAATGCCCTGCTTGGCTTTGTATCCAAGGGAGCGTGCTCTGTCGATTCTTGTGGGCCTTTCAATTCTGGTCACGGATCCCTGCTTTCTCCAGACCTGCAAGCGCTCCCAGCGGAGTTCGTTCACATAGGTCTCATCAGGGTTCTTCCATGCATCACGTACGTATCCGTAAAAAGATTTTACCAATTTAAACACCAAGTTTCACTTATGTTTCACGGTTCAGCCCTGCCAGCAGGACCACATCCCAACGGGACCTAATCCCGAAAATGAAACATGCGATACAACTGAATCATTTGATTTAAAGCTTTGCCCCCTTCAAAGCTTTCAGGAAGAATCAGTCAATAAGTCAGTCAATAAGTCAGTCAATAAGTCAATCAATAAGTCAGTCAATAAGTCAATCAATCAAATTTCCAGAAATATATCTCCGGGATTTTCCTGTAAAGATTAACATACATAGGACTTACGCACTTGAGGTAAAAACCAAATTCAATTGGCTTTATGGTTAAATTTATGTTTTATACAGTTGAGGGTTTATTGCTATTGATTTCTCAGTTCAACTGCGTAAGTCCTAATACAATTATCTTTCAGCACAGAAATTCCCGTTAAACAGCCTGGAATCTCCAGAGATTGATTTTTTCCCGTTGTCATATATTAAAAAAACCGGGTTCTGGAAATAAGTATTAAGAAGACTCCAGGTAATTAAAGTATATAACGGGGGATCTGGAGGAAAATCTATTGAGGCTCTCGAATGGTTCTTTTGAACCTGCCAGAGGATCAAATGTCGCCAGAGGATCAGGTGTCAATTCAATAGCACTGAAAATATTTCTTCTTTTGCTGATTGTTCCTTTTCTGTCACCTCAGGCCAGTGCAAGAGATTACACCCTGGAAGAAGCGACAGCGAATATTACTATTTACCCGGAAGGCGCAGTTCACGTTGAAGAATCGGTTTCCTACACTTTTGATGGAGATTACAACTATGTTTACAGAATGATCAGGACATCAACAGAGGAATCCATTCGGAATATTAAGGGTTACTGTTCTGACGATGCATGCAAATTCAGAGTTGAAAGGATTTCTGAAGGATACAGGTTAATAGGCGATCTTCCGGAACATACTCCGGAAAATTTGACCTTTTATGTTTCTTATGACCATTACGGAGCGGTCAAAGTCCACGATGACGTTTCCGAATTTCACAGACAATGGGGCGAAGAATGGGAGAAGCCGCTTGGAAACCTGAAAGTAAACATTACCTTTCCGATAAAAAACGACAGTGAAATCCTTTACTGGACTCACCCTGCCGGCTATACGCAGGAAGAGAACTTAAATCATAATGTCCTCAATTTAAAGACAGAAGAGATCCCCTCTTCTTACGATTATAAAGTCAGAGTGGTTTTTCCGAAAATAGAATCACCAGATTCCAGCTCTGTCCGGATAGATAACGAGAAAAATCTTGAAAAAATACTGGCTGAGGAAAAAGAATATCGACAGAAAGAGTTGAAGTTAGAAGGGCTTTATGACATAACCCTTTACTTCCTGTTCTTCATCCTTGTGATCCCTGTCTTTATATACCTGATATACGGGAGAGAGCTGAAAACAGGTTTAGAAGAGAAAACAGGTTACGAAGGGGAAACAAACTCTGAGGAGAAAACAAACTCTGAGGGGAAAACAAACCCTGAAGAGAAAACAGATCACGAAATGGAAACAAACTCTGAAGAGGGGGCAGGTCACGAAAAGGAAACAGGTCATGAAGACAGATCAGATCACGAAAGTAAAACAGATTACAAGAGGAAAATACGTTTAATAGAAATATATAAACGAAAGCCAGACGAGGATTTCAGACCTGCCGTTGTCAACGCTATTATGAAAGGGAAACTTGGAATCCCCACAATTGACGGATTTACTGCCACATTCATGGACCTTGCTAATCGTGGTTATATTTCTCTGAGGAATTCAGGACCCGAAGAGGCAGATTCATCAAACATTTCAGGGTCAGAGACAGAAGATTTCATGATAGAACTCAACCATGAAATGTGTCCCGAAATTAAAGGAAAGTATTATGAAATTGAAGGAAGACGTCCCGAAGTTAGAGGAAGCAAATCTGAACTGAAAGAATCCGAGCTGGCAGACTTTGAAAAAGATATACTCAAGCTGTTAAATGATCACTCTTCCGAAAGAAAAATCTCCTGGAGAGAATTCAAAAAGGAGCTCGAAGGTACAGAGGAGTTTTATAAGTTTATGATTTCATGGGGGAAAAAAGTTCGGAAACATAGTGAAATTGACAGGTTTTTCCAGTCAACAGGAAGTACATATATGAACCTGTTTTCCCGGGCTATTCTTGCATCTGCGATTGTTTATTATATTGCGCTTTCAGGATATTTCCCTTCAAGCGAGTTTCCGGGAGTGTCAAAGGTTAATATGCTGGCTGCTTTGATAGGGATCTGGGGATTCATTATGACAAAAAACTCAGAGATATTTGTAAAGGTATTCGGGCGCTGGACATCTGAAGGGAAGCTCTACTATGAACTCTGGGGCAATTTCAGAGAATATATCACGGACCAGTCTGCTCTCAAAAATTGTCCTCCCGAATCCGTGAAAACATGGGATTCGTATCTGGTGTATGCAGCTTCCCTGGGAGTTGCAAAGCAGGCTTTTAGAAATATGTCCCTTATTGTTCCTTTTGAAAAACTTGAAGAGAGCAGTTTCCGCCCTATAAGCTACCATTATTATGATCATTCCGTGCACGGATTTGAAAATGCCTGTTCTTCACCCTATCAGGGCGTGAATGGAACAGAAAGAAGCAGTAAGAGTAGCAGCTTTGAGGAAAAGGACGGTGAACCTTAATAAGTTACTTCAGTACCTTAATAAGTACTCTGTAATAGTACTCTGTAATAGCACTCTGTAATAGTACTCTGTAATAATAGAGACCACTGTAAAACTGAGAAAACAAATTGAAAGAACTGCCAGCTTTTAAAGATTTTATGTTTCCAAATTACAGACTGCCTCTTTTGGTCTCTTTTTTATTTTCGTTCTGTTTTTTTACTTAAAACTCCAATAAAATATTAATATCCAAAAGATAATATAGAGTTGGAGGATTCCGGTTGAGATTTTCAAAAGGCTCTGCTGAACCTGTCAGAGAAATAAATACTAATTCTGCGGTCTTAAAAATAGCTATAACAACTGTTATTCTGCTTGTCTTTCTCTGTCTGGTGCCTTCAGCCAGTGCTAGAGACTATGCTCTGGAAGAAGCAGGAACGAGTATAACTATAGATTCCAGAGGCCTGGTTCATGTTGAAGAATCGATTTCATATACATTTGATGGAGATTACAGTGAAGTATTTAGAATCCTGGAAGTGCCGCCCGGGGAATCAATCCAGAATATTACAGGGCATTGTTCAGATGAAGCGTGCAGGTTCAGAGTAGAAGAGACTTCCAGAGGCTATGAGCTGATAGGCGAACTTCCTTCCCCCACTCCAGAAAAAGTGACTTTTTTTATTTCTTATGACCATTACGGCGCAGTCAAGGTCCACAGAGATATTTCGGAATTCCATTATAAGCTCTGGGGTGAAGAATGGGAAAAGCCCCTCGGAAACCTGAGAGGAAACATTACGCTCCCTGTGGAAAGCGAGAATGAGCTTCAGTACTGGATCCATCCGACCGGCTATACCCGGAATATCGATGTGGAAAAAAATGTGGTAAATTTAAGGACAAAAGAAATTCCTTCATATCAATGGTATGAAATCAGGGTTGTTTTTCCAAGGATAGAGTCTCCCGATTCCAGCTTTGTCAAGATAGACGATGCAGAGGGCCTTGAAGAAATTCTTGCTATTGAAAATGAATATCAGCAAAAAGGCTCGATTTTAAAAGGCCTTTACGGGCTGATAATTTTATCCACTCTCATTGCCCTTGCACTGCCACTTTTCATTTATTTGAGGTACGGGAGAGAACCGGAAATTGGTTACGAAGCAATATATGAAAGAGAGCCGCCTACGGCATCCAGACCAGCAGTTGTCAATGCCATTATGCGGGGAAAAATAGGCACCCCCACGATGGACGGGTTTACTGCTACGGTAATGAACCTTGCTAACCTTGGTTACATTTCTCTCAGGACTGTAAAATCTGAAGAACGAAGGGCACTGAGCCTTTTCAAATCCGAGGATGAAGACATTTTAATTGAAATTGCCAGCCCGGTGTCGTATTCAGGAGCTAGGGGAGACCTCCCGAAACTGGAAGACTTCGAGAAAGACGTGCTCAACTTATTGAAAAAACATTCTTCAGGAAACAAAATTTCATGGGCCAGGTTGAAAAAAGAACTTGGAAAAGGAACCGGCTTCTATGAATTTATCACTGCATGGAATAAGAAGGTTGAAAAGCATGTCGTGATTGAAAAACTCTTCCGGTCAACAGGAAATAAATACATGGTTATTTTCAGCATTGCAATTCTGATCGTAGCAATTGCTTATTTTATCATACTATCCAATTATTTCCCTTCAGATGCATTTCCCCTCGCATCCATTGCCAATTTGCTGGTGGCTTTTATCACAGTCTTTTCAGTAGTTATGATAATTTTCTCCAGCGCGTTTGAAAAAGTCCTCGGGCGCTGGACTCCTGAAGGAAGGCTCTATTATAAAAAATGGGCTAACTTCAAAAAATACCTCACAGATTTTTCCGCGCTCAAGGAACATCCCCCGGAATCAATCGAACTCTGGGACTCATATCTTGTTTATGCAACCGCCCTTGGAGTCGCAGAAGAAGTCCTTAAAAATATGTCCTTAGTCGTTCCTGCTGAACAGCTTAAAGCAAGCCACTTTTACTATGTGCACCACAGCTATGGCCAGTTCGGTTCCGGGTTTGGGAGTGCTTACACATCATCTGCCCCATCTTCGAGCGGAAGCGGAGGCGGAGTGGGCGGTGTTGGAGGCGGCTCGGGCGGTGGAGGAGGAGGAGCCCGATAAAATACTTTTAAAGAAAACCGTGGTCAAAGTAACTGATGAAAGAAGGAAAAAGTGACAAAAGAAACAGTGATGGAAGGAAGGAGTTAACGAAGGAGAAGGTGATCTATAATGATAACAGAAATTCTAATAATAGCAGCAATAATTCTTGGTTTGCTGTTCGTTATAATTTATAATGACCTTATAAAACAGAGAAACAGGGTAGAAAACGCCTGGGCCCAGATAGAGGTACAGCTTAAAAGACGTTATGACCTTATCCCCAACCTTGTAGAGACAGTAAAAGGGTATGCAGGGCACGAAAAGGCCCTTTTGGAAAATGTTACAAAAGCCAGGGCTGCTGTAATGTCTGCAAACGGTGTCAATGAAACAGCAGAAGCGTCAAATTACCTGTCCTCAACCCTCAGGTCCCTGTTCGCAGTTGCGGAAAATTATCCCGACCTTAAAGCCAACCAGAACTTTTTGCAGCTCCAGAAAGACCTCATGGATACTGAAAACAAAATAGCCTATGCAAGGCAGTTTTATAATGATACTGTCATGAAGTACAACATCAGCATCCAGACGATCCCCAAAAACATTGTCGCATCTCTCTCGGGATTCGGAAAGAAAGACTTATTCGAAACTCCGCAAGCAGAAAGGGAAACTCCGAAAGTTGAATTCTGATTGTTTGTATACCGGAAAACGATACGTGCAGAATTGGACTTATATATGCCAGTTCTCTTTTTTTGAATTTTGGGAAGGGCTACTCTCCTGCATCGAGCGGGACAGGACTGATCTGGCATGGAGAACGATGATGGACGGGTTAGAGGAACTTATATACTGGTCTCTTGAATGTAGCTCGGCAGCAAAATTCATCGAATATCCATACTGAACTGGCTCACAGGCAATCAATAGATTAATATTACTCCATGGCAAGCCTGTATCTTTTATCCCGTCCGCGCCGTTCCTGCTGATAGAGCTGGCGGACCCGGATCAGGTAAAAGCATAACATTTATCCATGCCTGAAAATTAAAATAAATACTGCTCCGGAAAATTAGCTCCTGTCCGAATTTGCAGAGCATGACATAATGAAAGTGAAATGAAAGTGAAATGAAAGTGAAATGAAAGTGAAACAAAAGTGAAATGAAAGTGAAACAAAAGTGAAATGAAAGTGAAACAAAAGTAGAAAACGTGGAGTAGAAAAATGGAAATTTCCTGCCTGCTGAATGAAATAAAAGCTTCCATCCGCTATGAAAACCAGATAGTCCATATTGAAGAAACACCAGCAAGGGATGCATGTTATGCGCCTCTTGAACTGGAAGTACGGATAAAAGCTGCACTTTCAGGCACAGGAATTGAAGCCCTTTATTCCCATCAGGCTGAAGCTATAGAAAAGGTAAGGGAAGGAAAAGACCTGGTGCTCTGTACAAGCACGGCAAGCGGAAAATCCCTTACTTACATGATACCTGTTTTTGAAGCTGTCCTGAAGGACCCTGAGGCTACTGCTCTTTATATTTCTCCCCTGAACGCCCTTGTAAATGATCAGCTAAAAGCTTTCCTCGAATTTGAAGGTGCATTAAATTCCGGTGCAGGCATAGCCCGCTATACAGGTGCTCTGAGCGCGGACCAGAAGAGAAAAATCAGGAATGGAAAGACGAATATTGTGTTTACGAACCCTGAGATGGTGCACATGAGTTTTCTTGCCTGGCACCACCTGTGGAGGCGCTTTTTTTCAAACCTCAGGTTCATTGTTGTTGATGAGAGCCATTACTACAGGGGAGTTATAGGGAGCAATATGGCAAACGTGCTGAGAAGGCTCCTCAGGGTTGCGGAATATTACGGGGCTTCCCCGCAGTTTATCTGCTGCTCGGCGACTATAGGGAACCCTGAAGACCACACTGAAACCCTTCTGGGAAGGGAAGCCGTGGTGGTTGAAAATAACGGGTCTTTACAGGGGCCCCAGAAGTTTGTGTTCTGGAACCCGCCTCTTTACATGAACGGGAGAGGGTGCACAGTAAGGAGAAGCAGCTTTTCCGAAGCCTCTGCCCTTTTCACGCGGGCAGTCCAGGCAGGACTCCAGACACTGGCTTTTACCCGGTCAAGGCAGGGTGTGGAGAGGATGTACAGGAGCTGCATGGAACTTTTAAGGGACCGGGGGCTTCCCTCTGCAATCTGCCCTTACAGGAGCGGATATTTTGACCGGGAAAGAGAAGAAATCGAAAAGAAAATGAATTCGGGAGAGCTCAGAGGCGTTATTTCCACAAATGCCCTCGAACTCGGGATAGATATAGGGGGGCTTGATGTCTGCATCCTTGACGGCTATCCGGGAACGGTAATGAGTGCAAGGCAGCAGGCAGGAAGGGCGGGCAGGAGCGGGAATGAAAGCCTTGTCCTGATGGTAGCCGGGACAAATGCCCTCGACCAGTACTATATGCGAAACCCGGCTGACTTTTTTGCAAGAAGCAGTGAAAACGCCGTTCTTAACCCCAAAAATCCCTACATCCTTGCAGGGCACCTGCTCTGCGCAGCAAAAGAAATACCTCTAAGGGAATCGGATGAAAAGTATTTTGGCGGCGGATACTCAAGAGTTGTTGAGCTCCTGGAAGCGGAAGGGCTGCTTGCTGGAAGTGACATGAAATATTCTACCGATCCTTTCCCTTATAAACAGGTCTCCCTGAGGGGAATAGATAATAATACTTATTCTCTGCTCGCCTTTGAGGGGGAAAGGAGCTTTCCTATTGAAAAAGAGATTGAAGAGACCCTGGCTTTCCGGGAATGCCATCCGGGTGCGGTCTATATGCACAGGGGAGAACCCTTTTACATAAACGGGATAGACCATGAGAAAAGGGAAATTCACGCTATAAAGACGCACGACAGCTATTACACAAAACCGATGATAGACTCGTCGGTCGTGGTCCAGGAGACTTATGCAGCAAAGCCTCTTTTGCACGCTCCTGAGGTGGAGGTAGGGCTTGGAGAAGTTGAGGTAACGGACAGGATAGCAGGTTACAGGAAAATAAGGACCCACAGCGACGAGACGATGAGCGCTCATGATATTGAAATGCCTCCCATTACCCTCCAGACTGTCGCGCTCTGGCTCAAACTGCCCGACAGGCTGCAGGAAATGATAGGAGACCATAAACTTGATTTTGCAGGCGGGATCCATGCTGTTGAACATGCAATGATTTCCATGTACCCCCTGCACCTGCTTGTGGACAGGAGCGATGTAGGCGGGGTTTCAACTCCATCCCATCAAGACCTCGGAGGCAAAAGCGGGATATTCATTTATGACGGGCACAGGGGAGGAGTCGGGTATGCCGAAAAAGGTTATGATCTCATTGAAGAGGTATTGGATGGCACCTTAAAAGCAATCGAGAGCTGCCCCTGTGAAAGCGGCTGCCCGAGCTGTATCCAGTCTCCCAAATGCGGGAATAACAACGAGCCCCTTGACAAGCACGCTGCAATCATGCTCCTGCACGAACTCCTGGGAAAAGTCCCCTACATCCCGCCCGAAAAAAAAGAAAAACACCTTTCAGAAACCAGACCTGCCCGGCCGGCCACACAGCAAAAAAAGAGTTCAGGAGATGCCCTTGACAGGGTAAGAAGGCAGCTCAGGAGGGAAAACATAAATCAGGAGCCTCAGGCAGGGAAGGAAAAAAAGGAAAAGACCTTCATTGCCACGGATGAAAATGGGGGAATGATCGGAGTTGTTTCAGCCCCTACCCCGGAAAAAGCCGCAGCAAAAACATTTCATCAGAAACTCGCAGGGCAACAGCGAGCCACAAAAGAAAAGCCTTTACAGATAAGGATCAGGGACCTTGGAGCAGGCAGTGATTACCATTTCAGGGCATGGATCGAGCTTTTTGAAGCCGCAGAAAACGGGGATCCTGAAAGTAAAGAGAAAAAAGCAGTCAAAAAATTGTTTATTAGAAAAATGAGCTGAAGAAGAGTTTTCCAAAGTATTTCCATTTTCCTGGTTTTTTTCGAACTTTTCTTTTCTGGCTTTTCTTTTCTGGCTTTTCTTTTCTGGCAAGGACATAACTTTAAATAAATATTAAAATTTATTGGTGAAAGTTTTTTATACTGAGACCTCCATATATGTTAATTAGTGGGAAAGATAATGAATAAAGTGGGAATAGGAGGAAGGTTATTTGCAAAAGTTGTTTTTCATACTGATGTATACCTGCCTATTTATGGGCGTTATGCTTGCAATTTCTTTCATTCAGTAACAGGTCAATCAGGTAATTGATCCGCAAACTGAGGACTGAAATAAATGTGAATATAAACAGAGATCTCAGTAACAGAGATCTCAGTTAAACAAGTCCCTGATTGTTGAGATTTCAGGTTAATATCTGAACTGAAAGAAGTAGCTGTTAGATAAATAGCTGTTAAAAAAGTAGCCTGTTGAATTTCACAGGCACACTTCACATTCGGGGACATGTATTAGATTTATTGCTGATTTTTGCCAGTAATACCCTATACCGCGGCTGTGGATGCGGCATAAGGAAAATGTAAATACGAATCAGGGATATATTTATTTGCGGAAATAATGTGAAGTTCGCTGCATTTTATGAAAAAATTTTTATTGATAATATTAAGGAAATTAATAAGTTTTTCTGATGTTTGAGCAAAAACTAAGGGGGTTGCCCATGGGTGACGAAAACCAGGCTATTGAGATAGAAAAGATAGGCTCCGCATATGATGTCGTGATTATAGGAGCAGGACCTGCAGGGATGTTTGCGGCTTACGAGCTTGCAGCCGGGAAGATGGAAATTCTTGTTATTGATATGGGCAGGGACATTGATAAGCGCTCCTGCCCTATGAAAGCCCTTAGCTACTGCAAGCACTGTGCACCGTGCGAGATAATGTGCGGGGTTGGAGGCTGCGGGACATTTTCTGACGGGACACTTAACCTTCGGCCTGACATAGGAGGTGACCTGGCAGCCCTTACCGGAGACCAGACTGAAGCCTGGGAGCTGGTTGACAGGGTCGATAAGGTTTTCCTTAAATTCGGTGCACCCCAGACTGCCCTTCTTACAGAAGGCCCGGAAGTAGAGGAATTAAAACGCAGGGCTGCTTCTGTCGGAGCCCGGTTTATAGAGATCAAACAGAGGCATATAGGCTCGGACAATGCACCTGCACTCATCGGGCGCTTCAAACAGGATCTTGTTGATAAAGGAGTGGATTTCCTGATTGAAACCGAAGTCCATGACCTTTTGATAGAAGGAAAGGAATGCAAAGGAGTTATACTCTCAGGCGGGAGGGTTATCCGCGCAAACTATGTGCTCCTGTCTCCAGGAAGAAGGGGCTGCAACTGGGTTTCGGAAATGATAGAAAAACATGACCTGAAAGCCCGTTACGGCGGAATTGACATAGGGGTCAGAGTCGAAGTCCCTGCTATTATTATGGACCCTGTTACTAAAATCAACCGTGACCCTAAATTCCATATCCAGAGCCGCCGATATGACGACTTTGTAAGGACATTCTGCACCAACAGGCGCGGTTTTGTCGTGAAAGAAGAATACGAGGACTTTATTGCAACAAACGGGCATTCCATGGCAAATAAGGAGTCAGAAAATACCAACTTTGCATTCCTTGTCCGTATAGAACTTACAGAACCCATGGAAAACACTACAAAATACGCCCGCTCAATTGCGAAACTCGCGACAACGATCGGAGGAGGAAAACCAGTCCTGCAGCGCATGGGAGACCTGAGGCGCGGACGGCGGTCAACAAAAGAGCGCCTTGCCAGAAACCTGGTCATAAATACATTAAAAGACGTGACACCTGGCGATATCTCAATGGCTCTTCCTCACAGGATAGTCATGGACATAATTGAAGGCCTTGAGACCTTAAACGAGATTATCCCCGGCGTTGCTTCGGACTCGACCCTGCTTTACGCTCCTGAAGTCAAGTTCTATGCCATGCACCTGGACGTGGACCGCCATATGGAAACCAGCATCAAAAACCTCTTTGCAGCAGGAGACGGTGCAGGCCTCTCAAGGGATATAGTAAATGCCGCTGCAACCGGAATTATGGCTGCAGAAGGGATTATGAAAAAAGCCGGAAAGGGTCAGGATATCCAGGAAGAAGAAAACAGATTTTGAAGCTCTGAGAATAGAAAAATTATGCTGCTGTTTTATTTAATTTTGTTAAAAAAGTTATTTAGCTTTGTTAGAAAAGGTTGCGTTCCCATCTGAAATACCTGGAGTTTCCGAAAGGCGTCTAAAAGATTTAACTTTTTGAATTTTTGGTTTGGGAAGAGGTTTGAGGTATTTGACTTGTGGGTTGAGAGTTTTTCAATATTCAGTTATTTTGTGGGTAGATCTTTTGGAGTAGGTGTTGTTTGCTGGTTGGTGTTCATTTGATGAGAACGCAAGTTATACTATGCACCTGGAGTATATATTATTTTTAACGAATAATCGTAATGAGGAGATATAATCATAATAGAACCGGAATAACATTAGTTTAATGATCTAAGATTATATCAGCAATATAATAAGTTTGTAATTACAGAAATATAATAAGTTTATAATTACAGAAATTTTAAAAATTGTGTGATGTTGAAATATTGAAACTTAATGAAACAGTTTGACTTAGGGAATTTCAAAATTGTTAATTTAACGTGGAAAATTCAGTGCAGGAAATTTCAGATAATTTTAGGTTAATTTTAAAAGAGTTTGCGTTCCCATCTAAATACCTGGAAGTTCCGAAAGGCATCTAAAAGATTTAACTTTCTAAGTCTTTAGTTTGGGAAGAGGTTGGAGTTATTTGACTTGTGGGTTGAGAGTTTTTCGTTTTTTAATACTTTAGTGGGGTAGATCTTTTGGAGTAGGTGTTGTTTGCTGTGGGTGTTCAATTGATGAGAACACAAGTTATACTACGCATTTGGGGTATATATTATTTTTAACGAATAACTTCGACGCATGCGTATAATCAATATCTTAATAAAATAATTAAGTATTAAATCGTATAATATTATATTAACAGTATAACACTTTGTAAGGAAATACAAAAATAGGCGGAGCATGCTGAAAAATAATTAAGCCGGCAGGAATTCAAAAACACAAGAAATTTAAAAGTATAAGTAGTGACTGCACTTATATTAATTACCGTCTAGAGTGTTAGTAAATTCCGCTGGATGACTGTAAATGGAAGAGGTAAATAAAAAAGAACTGAGTGAGCGGGATATTTGCTCAAAGTTTATCACGCCTGCGATCAAAAGGGCTAACTGGGAAGAAAAACAGATCCGGGAAGAAGTAAACCTTACCAGGGGAAGGATTATTGTTAAAGGTTCATCTGCGAGCAGAGGAAAACCAAAGAGAGCTGACTATATTCTTTCCTATAAACCCAACCTTCCTCTTGCAGTTGTGGAAGCAAAGAGGAATATTTACACGGTTGGAGAGGGCATGCAGCAGGCGCTCATGTATGCTGAGATGCTGGACATTCCTTTTGCATTCAGCTCGAATGGGGATGCCTTTTTGCTCCACGACAGGACAGGCACTCTTGGAAAGGTAGAAGAGGAAATTTCTCTGGACAAATTTCCTTCCCCTGAATTTCTCTGGCGGAAATACTGCGAATGGAAGGGGCTTGACGAAGACAGGCAGAGGATCGTAACCCAGGACTATTTTTCCGATCGGCAGAAATCCCTGCGATATTATCAGCGTATAGCAATTAACCGGACAATAGAGGCAATTGCAAAAGGGCAGGACAGAATCCTGCTGGTTATGGCAACAGGTACGGGAAAGACTCTCACGGCATTTCAGATCATCTGGCGCCTCTGGAAGGCAGGGGTGAAAAAAAGAATCCTTTTCCTGGCAGACAGAAACATCCTTGTTGACCAGACAAAAATTAACGATTTCAAGCATTTCGGGAAGGCAATGACAAAAATCAAGAACCGGGAGGCTGAAAAATCCTACGAAATTTACCTGTCCCTCTATCAGGCTGTTTCAGGCACAGAAGAAGAGAAAAACATCTACAAACAGTTTTCCCCTGACTTTTTTGACCTTGTGATTGTGGACGAATGCCACAGGGGAAGCGCGGCTGAAGATTCCGCATGGAGGGAAATACTCGAATATTTCTCTTCGGCAACGCAGATCGGGCTGACTGCAACCCCGAAAGAGACAAAAGACGTTTCCAATATCCATTACTTCGGAGAGCCCATCTACACATATTCCCTGAAACAGGGAATCGAAGACGGTTTCCTTGCGCCTTACAGGGTTATCCGTATAGACCTCGATAAGGACCTTGCAGGCTGGAGGCCGGAAAAAGGCAAAACGGACAAATACGGCAGAACAATAGAGGACCGGATTTACAACCAGAAAGACTTTGACAGGGACCTTGTGCTTGAAAAGAGGACTGAACTGGTCGCAAAGAAAGTAAGCGAGTTTTTGAAAGCAAATGACCGTTTTGACAAGACCATCGTTTTCTGTGAGAATATAGACCATGCGGAAAGGATGAGGGAAGCTCTTGTTAACGAAAACCCTGACCTTGCAGGGGAAAACCGAAAGTACGTTATGCGGATTACAGGGGACAACCAGGAAGGAAAAGCCGAACTTGACAATTTCATAAATCCTGAGAGCCGCTATCCTGTTATTGCCACGACCTCGAAACTGATGAGCACAGGAGTGGACGCCCAGACCTGCAAGCTGATAGTCCTTGACAAGAGAATCCAGTCAATGACCGAATTCAAGCAGATTATAGGCAGAGGGACACGGATAAATGAGGATTACGGGAAGTACTATTTTACGATAATGGACTTCAAGAAGGCTACTGAACTCTTTGCTGACCCTGATTTTGACGGCGAGCCCGTGGAGATATACGGACCTGGAGAAAATGGGCATGGTGGTTCCAGAGATCCGGAAGGGGAAACAGACAGGGAAAAATATTTTGTGGATGACGTTGGCGTTGAAGTTCTTACCGAGCGCACGCAGTACTACGGATCGGACGGAAAACTGATTACCGAATCCCTGAAAGACTATACCCGTAAGACCATGCTCAAGGACTTCGAATCTCTGGACTCTTTTTTGACGCACTGGAACGAAGCCGAGAAAAAACAGGCTATAATTGCCGAACTTGAAGAGAAGGGGGTTTTGTTCGATGCGCTTTCAGAGGAGGTAGGAAAGGACTTTGACCCCTTTGACCTTATCTGCCACGTTGCGTTTGACCAACCTCCTCTGAGCAGAAAAGAACGGGCTGAGAGGGTTAAAAAGAGCAGCTACTTCAGCGAATACGGAAAACAGGCACAGGAAGTCCTTGATGCGCTGCTTGACAAGTATGCAGACGACGGGATTGAAAACCTTGAGGATATGAGTGTACTTAAGATCCAGCCTTTTGACAGGATAGGGACACCACTTGAGATTGTGAAACTTTTCGGAGGCAAGAACAGCTTTCTTGCAGCAGTCAGGGGGCTTGAGTCCCAGCTTTATTTGCAGGAAGCCGAATTGCTGGAAGCCTGAACTCTGGAAATCCAGGTTCTGAAGAATTGTTTCATGGAACCTGATTCGAAGGACTTATGTGGGATTACAAAAATGTGAGAGTACAAAATAGTATTCCAATTTATTTAGTATTCCAATTTATTTAGTATTCCAATTTATTTAGTATTCTAATTTATTTAGTATTCCAATTTATTTTTACAGCGTTTTGAATTTGCGGGAAAGGAAAAACATGTCACTTGACACAACGATAAAAGGAATTCAGGACATCATGCGGAAAGACGCAGGCGTGGACGGAGACGCCCAGCGCATAAGCCAGCTCGGCTGGATGCTGTTCCTGAAAATATTCGATGCAAGAGAAGAAGAATACGAACTTGAGGACGAGGAATATATTTCCCCAATCCCGGAAGAGCTGCGCTGGAGGAACTGGGCGAAAGACCCTGAGGGAATTACCGGAGACACCCTGCTGGACTTTATCAATGAGAAGCTCTTTAAGACCCTGAAAAACCTCACTTTTTCCGAAGAAGATGACCCCAGAGGCTTTGTGGTAAGGGACGTTTTTGAAGACTCGTACAACTACATGAAAAACGGGACCCTGATCCGCCAGGTCATTAACAAAATCAATGAAATCGACTTCACGAATTCGAAAGACCTGCACACCTTCGGCTCAATCTACGAGAAAATCCTCAAAGATTTACAGAGCGCAGGCAACGCAGGCGAGTTTTACACACCTCGTGCAGTCACACAGTTTATGGTAGACATGGTTGACCCGAAGCTGGGCGAAAAAGTCCTTGACCCTGCCTGCGGGACAGGCGGCTTCCTGACGAGCACGATAGAGCATATCCGTGAAAAGTACGTGAAATCCGTGGAAGACCACCGCATTTTGCAGGAATCGATCTCAGGCTTTGAGAAAAAGCAGCTCCCGCACCTGCTCTGCATTACCAATATGCTCCTGCACGGAATAGAAGTCCCTTCCAGAATCCGCCACGACAACACCCTTGCCCGCCCGCTTCGGGACTACACCCCGAAAGACCGCGTGGACGTTATTGTCACAAATCCACCATTCGGAGGCGTGGAAGAAGACGGCATCGAGACAAATTTCCCCACAGCCTTCCAGACACGCGAGACCGCTGACCTTTTCCTTGTCCTTATTATGCACGTCTTAAAAGACGGAGGCAGATGCGGGATAGTCCTCCCTGACGGAACCCTTTTCGGGGAAGGCGCAAAGACCCGCATTAAAGAAAAACTCCTTCAGGAGTGCAACCTGCATACAATTGTGCGCCTCCCGAACGGCGTTTTCAACCCCTACACCGGCATAAAAACGAACCTCCTATTTTTCACGAAAGGCGAGCCGACAAAAGAAATCTGGTATTACGAACACCCCTACCCTGCCGGCTACAAGTCTTATTCCAAAACCAAACCCATGCGCATAGAAGAGTTCGCCCCGGAAAAAGCCTGGTGGGACAACAGGGTAGAAAACGAATTCGCCTGGAAAGTCAAAGCCGAAGACGTTATAGCGAGCAACTACAACCTCGACATCAAAAACCCGAACACCGTTGAAAACGACCACGGCGACCCTGAAGAGCTGCTGGAAAAGTACAGAGCCCTGCTTGACGAAATCGAAGAAACCCGAACCGCCCTCAAAAACGAACTCATGGACGCGCTGGCAGGGAAAAACGCATGAATCCGGACGTTTTTTTTAGAAACTTCGAGCTGTTTGCCGATGCGCCGAATGGAGTTCAGAAGTTAAGGGAACTTATTTTGCAGCTTGCGGTTATGGGGAAGCTTGTACAGCAGGACCCGGATGACGAACCGACAAGTGTTTTGCTTGAGAAAATTGAGGCTGAAAAAAAGAAACTTATTAAGGAAAAGAAATTGAGAAAAGAAGAATCATTACCTTCAATCAAATCAAAAGATGTACCTCTGGAACTCCCTAAAACTTGGAAGTGGGTTTATCTTAGGGATATTGGTCAAATCGTAGGTGGAGGCACTCCGACAACAAGCCAACCAGATTATTTTTCGGAGGATGGTATCGCATGGTTAACACCCGCTGATCTATATAATCTTAAAGAGAAATTTGTTTTAAAAGGAAGAAGAGACTTAAGTGAGCTTGGTTTGAAAAAGAGTTCTGCACAGCTTATGCCTGCTGGAACTGTTCTTTTTTCTAGTCGCGCACCTATCGGCTACGTGGCTATAGCTGCTACAGACCTGGCTACTAATCAAGGTTTCAAGTCATGTATTCCTTTCATAATGGAGATGAACGAATTCATTTATTATTTTTTAAAACACGCTGGAAAAGAAATCGATCAAAACGCTTCAGGAACTACTTTCAAAGAAGTCTCTGGAAAAGTGATGAGTCAAATTCTTTTTCCTCTCCCTCCCCTCACTGAACAAAAACGCATAGTTTCCAAAGTCGACGAACTGATGGCTCTCTGTGACAAACTCGAAGCCCGCCGCCTGAAAAAACAAGAAATCCAGAGCAAACTCAACAGCGCTGCCCTCGAAAGGATGCTCGGCGCGGAAAATCAGGAAGAGTTTGAACAATACTGGCGGCGCATTTGTGAAAATTTTGGTATTCTCTATGATAACCCTGAAAATGTAGAAAAACTAAAGCAGGCAATTCTTCAGCTTGCGGTTCAGGGAAAATTAGTGCCTCAAAATCCAGAGGATGAGCCGGCGAGGGTTTTGATTGAGAAAATTGAAACTGAGAGAGAAAAGTTTGTTACAAAGGGTGAAATTAAAAAAAGCAAAGCGCCACCACTCATAGAAGTTTCTGAAATGCCCTATGAGTTGCCTGAAGCTTGGGAATGGGTAAGGATAGACAAAGTTGCAAAGAATATAGAGTACGGAACTTCTGAAAAAGCATCTGAAATTAGAGATGGAATTCCAGTCCTAAGGATGAATAACGTTCAGAGTGGGAAAATCACTTATGATGATCTTAAGTATGTGCCGGAGTCTATCAAGGATTTGCCCAGATTATTCCTTAAACACAATGATTTACTTTTCAACAGAACAAACAGTTATGAGTTAGTTGGTAAAACAGGCATATTCAAGGGTGAAGACGATACTTTCACCTTAGCATCCTACTTGATAAGAGTTTCACTGTTCAACAGGTGCGTAATTCCAGACTTCGTCAATATGTCATTAAATTCTAACTACTTTAGAAAAACACAAATTGAACCCGAAATTACTCAACAATGCGGGCAAGCTAATTTTAACGGAACAAAATTAAAGAACAATTTAGTTCCTCTTCCGCCCCTCGAAGAACAAAAACGCATCGTTGAAAAGGTCGAGCAGTTCATGGGGTTGTGTAATGAACTTGAAGCAAAACTAAGGAAGTCTCGGGAAGATAGCGAGAAACTTATGGAAGCGGTTGTGAAGGGTTTATTAGAAGAAGCAGTTACTGAAAAAAGAGAGTTAGAAAAGCCTGTTCCGTTACAGGTGGCGAGTGTTCAATTGAGGTGAGTTAATCTTATTTTGTTTTTTTAGCCTCGTAAGAAATGTTAGGTTAGAAGGGGCTGCCGCCTGAAAACGAGATATAATTATAGAAACTTCAAAAAAACAGGATTTTTCAAGCAAAGTGAGAAAGGGAATAGCTTTTAAAACTCGATACTAGAAGTACATGTCAATAGAAAAAATATAAATTTTCAAAAGTAACATATAATGGAAAGAACATACATATAAACTAGGTAAAGTTAAACTAGATAATTTTATCAATTAATGTCAATTAAATGAAATACCGTGACTGTGATGTCAATATGATTACTGCCAATCCTAAAATTGTTGTCGCTGGTGATGTTACTGTTGATTGGTTTTTTTGGACAAGACATGCTTTCTCAAATAGTGAAAAGATAAATTGGAGGTTGTTTGAAGGCGTTAATGCATCTCCTCAACTAGGGGGTGCTATACTTTTGTCCAAAATGTTGGCTAATAGTTTGAGTGAGATCTCCAAATGCATAACAGATCAAAACTGTAAAAATATAGATTTGTTAAAAGATTCCGCCCAAATTCTCCATACAAATGTGAAGTTAGATCTCTTTCCCGCTTGGGAATCAAATTCCAAAAGTCAGGTATATAGGGTTAAAAAATACTTAGGCTTTACCACTCCTACAGGCGATAAAGAATATCCAGAACCTTTGGATATAAATGATGATGAAGGAGATCATGATTTTGTCATAATTCATGATGCTGGAAATGGATTTCGCGATGAAGGAAAAAAATGGCCAAAAGTAATAAATGGGAGTAAAAATCCAGTTGTGATATATAATATGTATCCTCCACTTTTTGAAGGAAAATTATGGGAAAATATAGTAGAAAAACATACAGAAAATCTAGTTCTAATTTTAAATTCAGAAGACTTGAGAAAGTTAGGAGCAAATGTAAGTAGGTCTCTCTCTTGGGAAAAAACTGCCCTCGAATTTTTATGGGAAATAAAACATAACAAAAAATTAGCTCCGATAAAGAGTCTACAGAATGTAGTCGTTCGCTTTAAAGCAGAAGGAGTTATTCACTATAATGGCCAAAATAGAAACGTCGCTCCAAAACTATACTTTGATCCATCTTCGGTTGAAGGAGCTTTTTGGGATAATAAAAAGTTTGGTATGATGAGAGGGATCTCTATAGTTTTTGTTTCTTCCTTCGCTTCGAGAGTAATATCTAATCATTTGAAAATAGGAAAAATTTCGGATGAGGCTTTAAAAGAAAGTATTGAGGAAGGCTTATTAAATGCTAGAGAGTTCCTGAGGAGAGGATATGGAATTAAGATATGCGAGAATAAATTTTATGAATATTTCTGTGAGGAGTTGCCTCTAAATAAAAAAGATGAAGATTATATAGAATGTGCAGTACTACCGTTTACTGAATGTTATAATCAACCTGATCCTATGTTTTGGAGTATTTTAAAAGAGAAAACAAAGGATAGAAATATAAAACTAGATGATGTTGCTGTAGATATTGTAAAAAATGGATGGGCAGCTATCAAAGGCTTTCCTACAGGGCATTTTGGGAAACTAACTACTGTGGATAGGGCAGAAATTGAAGGCTTTGGAAGTCTGAAAAGTATAATGGAAGGATATTTAAATTCAGGGCAGTTCTCAAGACCATTATCAGTTTCAGTTTTTGGGTCTCCCGGCTCTGGTAAATCTTTTGGAATAACAGAAGTTGCTAAAAGTATCGATCCTGAAAACGTATATAAAATAGACTTTAACGTTTCACAATTTACTTCAATGAAAGATTTAACGAATGCGTTTCATAGAATTAGAGATATTTCACTCAAAGGAAAAATCCCACTTGTCTTTTTCGATGAGTTTGATTGTACTTTTGAGGGTCAACCACTTGGGTGGTTAAGATACTTTTTAGCACCTATGCAAGACGGTGAATTTATGGACTGTGGTAGTATGCACCCTATTGGAAAATCAATTTTTGTTTTTGCTGGCGGTATCTACAAGAGTTTCCAAGAATTTTGTGAAGAGACTGCCACTAGCCCTGATACTAAAAAATATTTAATAGAAAATTCTTCGACATCGAGGAGATCAACAGCAGAAAAATGTCCCGATTTTGTTAGCCGTCTGAGAGGCTATGTTAACATTCTTGGACCTAACAGACTAGATGAAAACAAAAATGAAAATGATAAGAATGATGATGCTTACATAATCCGTAGAGCGGTTATACTACGTTCCCTAATTGAAGAGAAAGCTCAGAGTATAATTGACAAAAAGACTGATTCTAGCGGTAAAACTAAGCAAGTCGCAAATATCGATAATAGCTTGTTGAAAACCCTTATATTAATATCAAAATACAAACATGGAGTACGTTCAATGGAAGCAATTATTGATATGAGTATGCTTGGGGCACATAACTCTTGGGAAAAGGCTTCTTTACCTCCTAAAGATCAACTTGATCTTCATGTTGATGGAAAAGAGTTTTTTACTATCTTAGCAAATAACTAATATTTTAAGCACATTTTTCTAAACTCAGTAGGAACAGCAGATCAAATTAAGTTTGCTCAAAAAGATCTTAGTGAAGCTTGTGTTTTCCAATTTTATCTTGTACTGTAACATTCTATGTATTAATACTATTTTTCTGAAAAATTCATAAAATATTTTGGAACTAGACATTATAATAATTTTTATATTGTTTAACATTCTAATTAGATTTATGAATTTAAATGAACTTTCTTCAGAATGTGTTGAAAATCATTTGAATGAATGCTTTAGATTTAGAGAAGACAAATCAACAGTATACAAGAGATATGCTGCCTACGATTATTGTTATAACTATTTCGGAGATTTCTATGTAAACAATAGAACAAAAGATATCGCCTCTTCAGAAAACATGAGTACATCATGCTTACAGCTAGGACTTTTTTTAGCGACTTGGGGAATGTACCGTAATTCAGCCCTGCATAATAGAAGTTTAAAAGTTTACGAAGTTTTGATTAAAAGAATCTCGGAAGAAAAGAGTTTATGGGAAATAGATGTGGAAGATTATTGTAAAGAGGATAAAACTGTAAATGAAGAGGCATTTAGAGCAATTGTAAATTTTGAAGAAGATGTCGTTAAACTGTTCTCCGATGAAAACTATAAAATAGAGCCTTACAAAAAAAGGTATTTTGAGGAACACAGCAGCTTAAAACATAAACCTCTGAATGTAACAACCACTCTTGCTACAAAGATAATGATGGTAGTTTTTGGATGTGTCCCAGCCTATGACAAATATTTTACAACCACTTTAAAAAATAAATCTCTGAATAAAAAATAATTACAGGAAATTTATTGTTTTTATACTACACATAAAGAAATTCTGGATGATTGTCAAGAAAAATTCACGACTCTCGATATAAAAGGCGGCTCAACAATCCATACATACAAAAAAGCGAAGATAATTGATTTGATTGGTTTCCGGGTGAGACAAGAAGAGGAAGCAAGGGAAAAGGCTGGAAATGACAAAGAGATAGATTTGTTAGCTCAGCATCCTGTTTCTCAGTCCTCTTGAGTGTAGCGAAAAGGACACCGTGCTCCCGATGCGGAATTCGGGGAAGACAGCGAGAAACTTATGGAAGCGGTTGTTAAGGGATTGTTAGAAGATGCAGCTACCGAAAAAACAGAGTTAGATAAGCCTGTTCCGCTACAGGTGGCGAGTATTCAATTAAAGTGATAGATCTTTTTTATTTTTCAGGCTTAAAGGAAAAGTTAAGTTAGAAAGGATTCCTGCCTGAAAAATAAAAAATAAGTTGTAAAAATCTGCCCTGAAAAACTATATTCAGCGTTTTTAACGTGTTTTGTTACCGAGCATCAGCTCGGGCCGATTCTTAATGCAAAAAAAGAAGACAGATTTTTAGCATATAGCCTGAGTTTGACAGTTTGATTTTTATGTTGAAAGATTGTTTTCATATCTGTTGGAATGATAAGTAATATTATTTCAACAAATTTTTGCCCATTTTTTAAGATTCAATTTGACAGATAGCATGAATCTCAGATAAAATATAGATACTATACAAAAAGTCAGGTGCCAAAAGTGCCAAAATGGGACAAAAATCTCTACTAATTTACCTTATAGTGATTGTGAAGCTGGAGAATCAGAGGCAATTTGATGGAATTTATGAATACTGTCAATTGATTTTTGACAAAAAATTGAAGCTTCTCACTAAATTTAATTTATACTGTCAAACTAAGGATATAGAATTCTTAAGTATTCAATTTAAAAAAATAAGATATTACCTTTTTTTTCTTTTTTCTGCTTTTTGAGAAGGCCGCTCTCATGTGTCGAGCGGGACAAGACAGACTCGGTAAAGCGAATGACGTTGCATCGGTCAGAGATTTTATAACTATTTTTTCGGCTCTCGTTTAGTGAAGTTCACTATTTTATCTTATAAGCTTAGTCCTCTTGAGCGAGCGAAGCGAGTGAAAAGGACGGTGGGCTTCCGAATCGCAATTCGGGGCGAAAAGGACACCGTGCTCCCGAAGCGGAACTCGGGTGCCGAAGCGGAACTCGGGCGGGACAAGAAAGACTCAGTAAAGCAAATAGCGTTGCACTGGTCAAAGATATTATAACCTAATTTTTCGGCTCTCATTTAACAATTTTCTATTTCACCTAGGATTTTCTCTATTAATGGTTTTACAGAAGGTATATCCTCATTTATCGTACTCCAAACTACTTCCAGGTCTATACCGAAATAACCGTGGATCATTTTGTCACGTGTTCCAGTCATTTTTCCCCAGGGAACTTCTGAATGTTTTTTCTTCAAAGATTCTGGTAAATTTTTTGTTGCTTCACCTATGATTTCAAGAGCTCTGGTCACGGCATATACGGTTTTTTTGTCTTCAGCAAATCCATCGAAGTCCAGCCCTTCAATAAAACTTCCGATTTTATCGATAGAATCAAGAATATCATTTAAGAAATCCACAGGATCCCTATCTTCGGCTTTCATACAACCTCGACCTCACTCAAGATACGCTTTCCTATATTGGGTTTAAGCGCACTTTTCATTACCAGATCAACCTTTACCCCCAGAAGCTCACTTAGATGGTCTTCAAGTTCTATATACTTAAACAGGCCGGGTTTCTTATCAAACTGAACCAGAATATCAAGGTCACTATCTTCGGTCTGCTCCCCACGAATATAAGAGCCAAAAACTCCAAGGTAGTTTACACTATATTTTTCTTTTAACTCTGGCAGATGTTGTCTTAATATTTTCATAAAATATTCTGCATCTTTTAGCTCTTGAGAAGGCATTGTTTCTGGAATCCTCCACGCAGTCTTCGATGAAGCACGATTAAAATCTGAATTTATGCTAACAAGTATGTGTATCATATATATTTGTCATTTTCTCAAGTTTGGTTTTTTAACAGGTTCCTTTACGGAAAAGAATCATTGAAAAAGTCGAGCAGTTCATGGGGTTGTGTGATGAACTCGAATCTAAATTGAGGAAGTCTCGGGAAGATAGCGAGAAACTTATGGAAACGGTTGTCAGGGGTTTGTTAGAAGGGGCTGCCGCCTAAATATAAAAAAGAAGTTGTGGAAATCTGCCCCGAAAAATCAGTCCTCTTGAGCGCAGCGAAAAGGACCTCGTGCTCCCGAAGCGAAACTCGGGAAGTGAAACTCGGGAAGGACGGCGCACTGTAGAGACGCAACTCTGCCGGGACAGGAAAGGTTCTGTATTGTGGATGATGTTGCAAGGATCAGAGATTTTATAACTTAATTTTTTGGCCTTAATAAAGCTCATTATTGTAACTTCCAAATAAGGTTTGAATACTACATTTATAGTTAACAGGTATGTGTATGATATTTCTCATATTCTCCAGTCTTCGGAGCAAATGACCCTGTAGAAAGATAACATTTTAATGAAATTCATCTAATGAGTTTGTGCTATAAACTTAAATTAGAGCCTGAAATTTTTATGATTATGACTGTCAATGCAAAACTGCACTTATAAAAAGTAACATATTATCAATCTAAAAATTTATATATTTTGAAGACTTTGTTATATTATACAGGCTGCCAAGGTGGCGGAGCGGTCACGCAATCGCCAGCAGAGCGATTCAGTCCTGGTTCAAATCCGGACCTTGGCTTCTTTAAATTTTTAAAGAGTTTTTTCCCATTTCTTTTGAACAAGTTTTTAACCATCTGATTTTTGGGTATCATTTGATATTTTGAGATATAACTTGACTTTTTGAGATCTAATTTGGCTTTTTAAGATAATTTCTCGAACCAGTTTATCCCTGAGCCGTGGTGAATAATGTAAAATACTCAGAAAAAATACTGCAGAAATAATTTTGCGCAAGATAAAGGACTTCTGCAGAACCGGTGGTTCTATAAATAAAATTTAAAAAAAAAGACTTATCATGTCCTGTTATATATTTAGATATAATTCTGGAAAAAGGCTAATAATTGGAACTGGTCATTGATACTTTGAGCAAAGATATCAGATACGTGGAATTCCCCGTAGGTATAAACAGGACCTATCTGGATAACGTTTGTTACGAACTGGATAGAGAAACAGATACGTTGACGATATGTTCGGAAGGAAATTTTTATAGTTCCCTTAAAAAACGAGCTCCTGACCTGATTAACCGGTTTGGTTTAAGAAAAATTAATATTTTAAAGAAATTGTCGCTTTTTTTATCCGTTGTACTCTTCGTCACGTTAATTTTAAAAATAGTTTCAGGAGATCCCGCCTCGCTTTTACCACTTGTATCGATCTCCGGGAGCCTGATGTTTTTTGTTCTTGCCTCATATCTTTCTGAAATAGAGAACTATTGCAATATATTCAGATGTAAAAATTGCGGTCGGGACTTTGCTTACGAAGAAATTAAAAGACCCTTTGTCAAAATAGTAAGCACTTACAACAAATATGAAAAAACAATAACAAGCTACCTGAAGTGCAGGTACTGCAATGATGAATACATCAGGACTGAAATAGCCCGCCAAAATTCGAAATCCAGGTCAAAGAAGACAGATAAGAATAGAAAAACCTGCAAAGGTTGCGGGAAGGATTATAGCCTTGTAGAATACAGATATCCGGATGCCCATCTGGAATACCATAATATTTTCAGGACAATCCGGCACTATAAATGTGTACACTGCGGATACGTGGAAGTCCGCATAAAAGATGACCATATTGCCATAAATAGAGTATAAAAAAGCAAAACCCATCTGAAAGCTATGAAAAGGATTTTATTTAGCAGGAGAAACTATCTGAAAGCAAAAAATTTAAAACAAGAATATAAAAAATTTTTCTATTCACATAATGGATACGCTGTAAACCTTATATGGGAAATGGGTAGCTGGGGACGGAGTTGCTGACAGCAGGTACAGGATTTCAGGCGGCTACCACATAAGTCTCTGGGAACTTCCGGGCGGGGATGTCGTATCAAATGCCCACCATGACGACAGCGTTCTAATTATCCAGGAGCATCAGGTAGACGGGTATGAAAATGCAGAAGCAAAAGTTGCCGGATTCTTCGGAACCGCACATTGTGCATACTGGCTGGACAATAAACACTGCAATAGCGAATATAACGCCTATAACGATGGGCCTGTAATAATTGTTTGAAATTTGTGAGAAGTAACGGGCTGAAAAATGTCCGAATACTGAAAAACCTGCCCTGTTTCTTTTTATCATGTTTCTTTTTATCCTGTTTCTTTTTATCCTGTTTCTTTTTACAGAACCGACGATCCTGTTTTCTGTTCAGGAACAGGTTTATTTAGATTAACAGAGGAACAAAAGTATAAATTATCAAGATCAGGTTTGATTTTAAAAACGCCTTTTTCTTCATCAGTAAAAAATCGTTTCTATAAAATTTCTCCGAAATCGTTTTGTTTTTTCATAAATTCAGCGAATATTTTCAGACAGTTAGCGATTTCCGATTAAAATCGTAACTTTTTTAACAATTGAAAAAGTATTGTCGAGTAAATATGCAGTATATATAAAAACGGAAAAAGGATAAAAATGAAAGAAGGGCTTTTGAATTGTATAACCAGTCTGAGTTTGGCAACCTTGAAAATTATCTCCTTGAAAAGAAATTATGTAAAAAGACCAGCTGCGAACAGGTCCTCAATACTTATATTTTTACTGGCGCGGTTGAATATAAAAAACATAGGTAACTATTCAGGTTATAGTTAACGGCGCTCCCTTGAGCGCCGCTATAATACCCTCCAAAACAAGTAATCCGTTCTTTCTAATTGTAGAGATGTAAGCTCTCATTCTGCAGAAAGCTTGCGCTCCTTGTGTTGTTCTGAAAGTTCCTGATATCTTTTGCTGTAGTTTCATCATCCTGATATCTCTTTCTGCCTGATTATTCTCAAACGGAACTTTCAAATCTTTCAGGAATCTCAGGATCTTTTCTTTGTGTTCTATAAACCTATCCAACAGATTCCTTGCTTTTGTCTTTGGATTCTTTCCACGTTTTCCTTGTTTTTCAGGATTTAGAGATTGTGGATTTTCCTCAATCCCTTTCATGATTATAGCATCAAACCTTTCTTCCAATGCTTTAATTTGCTCAAAGTCCAGTTCTTTGACTTGCTCCTTACATTCATCAGTATACTTTTTCATCTCAGTGAGTAATTTATTCATTTCTTTAGCCCACTGCTGTTTATAGTTCTCTTCAATTCCAGTAAGTTCTCTCTGTAAATGAGCATTACAGAGAGCATGATCACAGTCATAAACGTTGTAAGGTTTCCATCCGTCGTGAACTGCTACTCCCTTAAACTCCGGAAGAATTCCCATAGCGTCTACTGCTTCTGCTCCTCTTTTTGAGTGAGGTAAATAACAGGTGTATTTGTCATTAGAAGCTACATGAAGCCAGTGTCTTTTTCCTTCGATTTTCATACCAGTTTCATCAAAATGGACAACATAAGAAGTCATTAATTTCTCTCGAATAATGTTTTCAAAACACTCTAAATTCTGGAAACATTCTTTTTCTGCTCTAATTATCGTAGCAGGACAGATTTTTATTCCCATAATATCCTCAAAAAACTCAGAAATTCTTTCATAGGGGATAAAATGGTGATTTTTACAGTAAATAGCTGAAGCTAAAATATTTGGACCATACTGAACTGGATATTTTACTGATTCAGGAAAAACAGCTTTATTTATTCTTCCACAGTGAGGACAGGTCTTAATCTGGCTTTTGTGTTCTGTAACAATCAGGTTTACAGGAGGAATATCAAAGACCTGTCTTTTCTCATAGGCTTCAACTTCAACATTCTCAAGAGTATGGCCACATTCTTTGCAGCAACTCAAAGAATGTTCTATTACCTACTCAGGATCATCAACCATTTCAAGAGTTGTTCCAGGATGACCATCTTGACCTCCAGGTTTCTTTCCGCTCTTTTTACGGAGACTCTTGGGATTAGGTTTCTCCTTGACAAAAAAATCAGTAGAAGGAGGGCGACTGCTGTTACGACTGTTTTGGTTTAAACGAGATTCTAAGGCTATCAACCTTTCAGTAAGTTCTTTAATTTGAGTTTCAAGACTCACAATGTAAGCAATGACTTCAGGGTTTGAAGCACACAAAGCAAGAATCTCTTCACGTGTAAGCATGATAACGAAACAAAATAGGATTCAATTTATATCCAATTTTTCCTCGAAAAGAGGAAAAATTGTAGCCTTTAAAAGGCTGCCTGAATAGTTACCCTGAATGAATATATGTGAGTTCATATCTGTTCCCGCAGTAAGCAAAGATTAATATGGCGGTAATAAACCCGATTTTATTTTAAGTATCCAGAAGTGCAGTTTCTCGCTGGGTATATGAATATTGCAGGCATGCTGTAATATACATTGGAAATTTCCTTTTTGCCAGTTATCGTATACTATAAAGAGGTGATATTATGAGCACAGACCAGGAAATTCTTGCCAGGATTCAGGAGATCGAAAAGAGGATGGAAAGAATGGAGGCTACACTGGAAAGCATAAACAACATTCTCAAAAAGGTGGAGCAAAACACCTATTTTGGGTGTTATGTCGAGGGAGAAAAGCTGGATTAAGCCTGTAAACTTAACCGGAACTGAAATTACATCTGGCGCCCTGTTTTAGAGTGGGGATTTGCATTCTTTCCTGTTTTTTCAGAAAAACGTGGTTTTTCCTGAACCGGTCCCAGAGTATTGTTTCTCAATCCTCGCTGCTGAAACGCAGGACAGAGCATTTACTTTCTGTGTACGTACCTCAACGATATCTTTCCGTCCTGATCGTACTTTGTCCATACTGTAATATTTTTGTCCTCTGACCACATGTACTCGAATCTGGTGGTATTTTCTTCGCTTCCGGTCTCTATCAAGGCTCTGCAGAGGGTTTTGCTTTCAAACTCTTCAGTGCCTTCAACCGTCATGTTCAGCAACTTTCCTGTAGAAGGGTTTTTTACCTGGACCTGGGAGCCTGCAGGGCACCAGCTGCCTTCGGTTTTTTCCGAGAGGCTGATATTTAACTCGGTATCATTGCCGGAGAGTGATATTTTTCTTCCGTCTTCATCAAGGCAGCCCGAAATTATGAAAACGGATGCGAAAAATAATATAAGCAATACCTGTTTTTTTGACAAATTTTATCTCCTGGGTTTCTGATTTCACCTGGAATTTCTGTTAATTTAAATATTATCTTTTGCAGGTTTCATTTCCAATTAAAGATAAAACGCAGAACATAAAAATTATTCGATTATACAATCCAGATTGGGCTTCTACCAAAAAAAGAGCTCTCAATATCTATTTTTCTCATCCGAGAAATATTCTTTCCTATTTATTCTTTCCTATTTATTCTTTCCTGTTTTCCGAAAATGAATCTTTACACAAAATTATCTGTAAATTATTAATTAATATTCAATCTAAAATCTGTTTTATACTGATCGGTTAATATTTGAATATGATAGCATGTAATTACCAATCTGGAAAACGGACTTAAAGGTTCTCAAAATCATGAAAATTTCACGCTCATCTTTTCGGATAATGAAAAAGGACTTTCTAATAATTTTAATTTCAGAAACGCAGACTCCCTAAGTCTGCAGCTTGTGAATGCTCTTGTGGGCTGGATAGATGGGAATCTCGATTTTGAAAGAGAAGGGGCACGAAATTTATCATTAAATTCAGAGATGCAACCCACAGGGATAAAATCAAAAATGAGCATGAAAAAGTCTGAAGATTTTGCTCTGGTAACCGAATTTCCCTCCAGGACAGAAAAACCATAGATTTTTCCTGTGGTTGTACTGCAAGCGCAACTGCAAGCTGTTCTTTTCGTCCGCTTCAGAGCTTTTCCTGTCCTGCTCGACAAAGGGAAGCGGTCTTTTCCATGAATTTTTATTCTGGTCTATAAGTCCTTCTGTCTGAAGGCTTATTTTTCTTCTGGATGAATTTTAATATTAATAGCCGTATAGTTTAATCTAGGATTAAAGGGGTGGATAGGATTACCGGAAATCACTTCAAAAGAATTCTGATTGCAACGGATGGGTCGGAAAATGCCGAAAGAGCAGCTTCTTACGGGATAGATGTCGCAAAGTCAACAGGAGCCGAAGTTGATGCTCTGTACGTTGTTTCTACCGAACACGCAGGAACTGCACGGACTGTAATGGGCTGGACGGACGCTTTTGAGGAATATCTTGCCAGCAAAGGAGGGGCTTCAACAGGTTATGTGCAGAACCTGGGAAAGGAAAGAGGAGTTAAAGTGAACCCTGTGTATCTGAAGGGCATCCCGGCTGAAAAAATTCTTGAGTATGCCGTGGAAAATGACATTGACCTTATAGTTATGGGCACACAGGGACTTACAGGAATTAAAAGGTTCCTTATCGGAAGCGTCGCAGAAAATGTGCTCAGGCACTCAAAAGTTCCTGTAATGATCGTGCGGTGATTAAAAAGGCAGTTTTCGTGGTCATTTTATGGCGGGTTCAATCTCCTGATATTCAATAAAATATCATGAATAGTAAATGTCAGAAATACCCTGTAAAAACGTTTTTTAGGGATCAGAGGCAGAGCACCTGAGGCTAAAAAGACATCTATACAAAAGGAATCTCTGTTACAGGATTTGTTTCTAAAACCCTGCACAGCTATTCCTGACCCGCATGAAGTTTCCTCACGTTTGAAGTTTCCTTATCTCCTTTTTACATAATTTTAAAGCCTTTATACCGGGTTTTTAGTCCTCGAATATTCCCGATCCCTGGAAAATATCTTTTGCTTCTTCAAGGCTCAGGTCTTCCGGAGGAACGATTATATCAGACTCCAGGATCTCTTCGGCTCCAATTGCTTCTCCTTTTACCTTTATTTCGGAAATCAGTTTTGCAAGTTCAGCCCGGAACTCTTCTTTTTTTCCTTCGGTAACAAGAGTCACTATCCTGTTATCTATCTGGTTCAATTCGTCACACAGGGCTTCAGGTGCCCTGTACTGTCCTTCCCCTACGATCCTGATAATCATTTTCAGACCTCCTTTCCTTCTTCCGGGCCTTTACCTTCTTCAGTGGTTTTTGTTTTTCCAGATTCCTTCCCTGCTTCGGCTTTGAGTTTCGCAAGTTCGGATTCAACACTTGTCCGGGTGCTTATTTTTGCAAGCTCGCGTTCTATATCGTCCCTGCCGCCTGTGAGGTCCTCGAGAGTGCCGGCTTCCATCAATTCATCAATGGCTTCGGCTCTGGCTTTCATTTCTTCAGTTTTATTTTCAGCTCTCTCAAGAGCAAGACCTACATCTGCCATCTCTTCACTGATTCCGGTGACGGACTCGTTAATCTTTACCTGGGCTTCGGCTGCGGAGTACTGGGCTTTTATGGACTCCTTCTTTGTCCTGAAGATCTCTACCTTTGTAGAAAGGCGTTTTTCTGCGGCTATGAGCTTTTCTTCCTGTTTTTCAAGCTCTGCAATCTCCATGTCAATCCCATCGACCTGCTGCTGGATGGCAGCTTTTCTCTCAAGGGCGAGCCTTGCGAGGTCTTCACGGTCAACTGCAACTGCGTCCCTTGCCTGCTTTTCAAGCTTCTCATTGCTCTGGAGCAGTTTTGCTTTCTGGAGCTGGAGGCGCTTTTTAGAAGTTGTTACCTCCGCGACACCCTTTTTCACGTTTTGAAGCAGTTCCAGCTGCTTTTCATAAGAATAATCAAGCGTTTCCCTTGGGTCTTCCATTCTGTTAAGAACTTTATTCATTTTGGATTTGAATACCGTTTCCATCCTTGAGAGCAATCCCATGTGTTTTCCCCTTTGATTTTTTTAAAATTATTATAACGCGGGAAGGTTTTTATATCCTTACTTATCTGGAGCAAGGTTTCCTGAAAAAACCTTTCTGCACTTTTTCTTGCAGTATCCCTTTCTTCCTTATGCCTTTTGGGCGGAGTTATATTTTTAGTTTATCTGTACCTTTAGTTTATCTGTACCTTTAGTTTATCTGTACCTTTAGTTTATCTGTACTTTTTAGCTTATCTGTACGCTATTTTATTTTACTCTATCATTTACTTTTTCACACTTTTCCTGCCTGTTTCTTTTCTCTCAACATCCTGAATCGGCAGCTTTTTTTTCAAATCTTTTTATCTATATATTATTATATATTATGCCTGATTATTCGTAGCCACGCGAACGTTTTATATATTCAAAACACAACTTATCTAAAGATATTATGGCAAAACCTGAGACCAAGACTGAATTCTTTTATACCGAAAAAGGGCTTGTAGCCATAGACAGCCCCGTTAAACTCCAGATCCTGAATCTTCTCAGGGAAGAGCCAAAAACTTTTGATGAAATCGTAAGATATACGGCAAAGGCCAAGTCAACAATCTCTGTTCACCTGAATGACCTCAGGTCATGCAACCTTGTTGACGAGAATTTTGACCCTGAAGACCGGCGCAAAAAAATCTATTCCCTGACTTCCTGCTACATGGGCTGCTCTCAGGAGCCGTCCACAGGCAATTACAGGTGTCTGCTGGACCTGGCTGCTGCAAACGGAAACGACAGGTTCCGCTTTATGGAAACCATGTTTCATGTGTTTCGTTTTGGTTTTGAGGCTTACGGGATTGATAACTCCCCTGTTGTCAAGATGATTGGAATAGACATCGGGAAGCATCTTTCTCTTAACTTTGAATCCAGCACGCTTGAAGCCCTATTAAATGAAGTTGCAGGTTTTCTGGAATTTCATGAGGACTGCCAGGTTTCCGTGCTTATGGAAAACTCTCCCGCCCTCAGGGTAGACGGCGGCTTCAAGGCTATGTCCTTGCCCGTAACAGGAAAACCTTTCTGTTCCCTCAAAGAAGGAATAATTGAAGGGATCCTCAAAGAAAAGCTGGGAAAAGAGTGCGGTGTTCTGGAAATCGAGTGTTACGGAACCGGACACGAACACTGTCTTTTTGAAATCACAATCTGAATTATTTTTTTAGATATGCAGTTTTACATAATCATTTTTATCAGGAACTTCTTCTTTAAAAATGATCCTTCTGGCGTAAAACGTTTCAGGGAATTCCTCTTAAAAATTTACTTTTTATGCCCAGAGCCTATTTTTCAGGCAGGCTCACAGGCATACATTAATGAGAGTTAACGGGAATCCCCTATTACAACTCCCATCTCTGACTTCAGGCGAGGGCCTATTGCTGCCACAATTCCTGGTCCGTCTGTTGTTTCCCGGCATACGACTGCATGCTCAAGAAGACCAAGGCGTTCTATTTCGTAGATATCCCTGCCGTGGCCTGTCTTTTTTATAGCGCTTTTTATTTCCGATCTGGTAGCAGCATTAATGACAACTCTGTCCGTGCTTGCTTTTTTCCAGCCCCACCAGAGGTCAAGCTGTTTTTTAGTGAAGCGGGCTTTTATCTTTTTATTTGCCTCCAGCACCTCTATTTCAACAGGCAGGTGAGGGATCAGGCCAAACCTTGAAGCAAGCTGTTTTGGCTTCCCGGTTCCCAGTGCTTTGAGTTCTTCAGCTTCAACCTGCACAGGGACTCCGATATTGACAATAAAAGAATCTTCAGGAAAAGCCTGAAGAAAACCCATATATATCTTTCCGGGTTCGGCTTTTTTTGCAGGGCTTCCGTATCTGGACTCCAGGAGGTTTGCTGATACCTCTTCGTCTTCCCCTTCAAGGGAGAATTCTGCCCAGTTTTCCGGGGTAATGGATACATCAACCTTTACTTCGAGGTCTTTCAATTCATTCTCAACCAGGGTTTTCAGGAGTTCAGCCATCGTTTCCCGGTTTTTTCCATAAATATGCTGGAGGGTTACAACTTTTTTCATTTTTTTCCTGCCAATTCATTCTTCTCTATCGTACTGCGGGAATCAAACATTCTCCGGCTTTGAGCCCTTCAGGTAAGATTCAAGGAGCCCTTCTGTTTCTTCCAGAGCTAAAACCACTGTTTCGTCAACAGGAGTTTCTGCGTTTTCAATCTGATTATACAGCTTTTTGATGTCCCGGCTGTTGGGGCCAAGTTTTCTTGAAAGCATCTCCTTACTCTGCCCTGTCTCGGCTGCTTCCCTGTAGATGCCCTCTATTTTGTTCCTCAGATTCCTTACCTTTTCCAGGATTTCGGCGCTGAGAGGGTCAAGATCTTTTTCGCTTTCGTTTTCTTCTTCCCATTCTTCGTGTTCTCTGTATTCCTTTCCTTCGCTTTCCCTGACTTTATCCACTTTGCCCGCTTCTTCTGCTGTCAGGTATTCTTTTCTTAAAGGAGACTCTTCAGAAATTATATTCCGAAAATCTTTCAGGGCAGCTTCGACTTCCTCTCCGTATTTCGTAAGTTCAACAAATTTTATCCGCCCTTCGAATGTGAATCTTATAAGTCCGGACTGTTCCATCTTCGAAAGAATCCTCGTAGTATGGGCAAATGTCGAGTCTATCTCCTTTGAAATAACAGAAGCATAGGTTTTTCCTGTAGAACCTATGAATAGCAGTGCACGCGTGGGTTTTTCCTGCAAAAACAGCTTTTCTGCATCTTCTTCAGACATGAGTATCACATAGAGTTTTTTAGCGGATCATTTCTGTATCTGAGCTCAGGCGTTTATTATTCGTTAATAGTTTATATATTATTGGAACAGTTTTTATGTCTCCATTTTTTAAATGAGTATACTCTTCATCCTGAAAGTGCCAGGATTATCTTCTTTATTTCGGCTATGGGAGCATCTGTTTTGAAAGAGGTCCCTGTGAAATGAGTTCTCGAAGCTTCAAACCCGCCTGCCCTGAGCGCCTCTATAAGGCTCTCTATACCTGTTGCTGAAGCCCCGAGTTCTTTGCAGATTACGTGCTGGTCGTAGAACATAGGAATGTCGAGTTCATCCCTGCAGAACGTAATTATTTTCCTTACCTTATCTTTTGTATTCAGGGGATGCGCTTCAAGTTCGGAAATCACTTCATTGCAGAACTCAGGCTCTCTATAAGATCCGAGCCAGAGAGGGCCTGCGATTTTTGTCAATCCTCCGCATTCAGGACATTCCTTTTCAATATGGACAGCAAGCCCATAGACGGGTTTCCTGAAACCGCATCTGGGGCAGTGAGCCATGAATCCCATGGACTTAAGGGTCTTATCAGCCTTTCTGGACCCGGGCAGGACTTCAAGGTAAGTGCGGACGTAGTGGCGTGTAACATGGGAGAGCAGGGGCAACATGCCTTTTTCGTGTTTTGCAAGCTCCCTTGCACAGGCTCCGAGCAGTACCCTCAATCCCATTTCGCTGTGGTATTCCGTATTTAGTGGCACGGATGCGTATTTTCTGATCCCTGAGTTAAGGTGTGCGCCACAGAGAGGTGCTGTGTCTGTAGCAGTAACCGAAAGCATGCTGTATGCCGAACTTGCAGCCGCATCAAGGTAAGGCGAAGGAGTGCCAAAGGGGTCAACATCAACAATATGAAACCTCTGCTCATGAAGCAGGACATTTGCATTCCTGCGAGTAGCCTGGGCTTTTTCCTCAAGCCCGTTAATTTTAATATTTTCCTTTATCAGTTCAAACGCTTCGTGGCTCCAGTCATTCATGGTCGAGTGAATCCCTATTTCTCCTGCAATCCTCAGTCCACGGATCCCTGATGCCGAAAAAGCATCCACATAACGTATCTCCTCTCTCAGTATGTCTTTTTTTGAAAGAAGCCTCTCCACAAATGCTGCAGTTGCTGCAACATTAATATCACGGTTAAGCTCCATTTCCGGGTTATAGAACACCGGCGCTGCCGAGGGAGGGAAATTTGCATCCGGAGGCGGGACCGGAACCGATATCTTTGTTGTCCCTTCCACTATAGTTCTACAGATCATCTAAAGTTGCTATACTTTGGGATATTATTTTACAGTGATGGTCATTCGCATGTTCGGATATCCGCTAACGCTGAAACTGTAGTTGCCGGTTTCAGTGAATGTGTAATTAAAGGTGTTCCCGTATCCTAGCCTCTGGTCCTCGAAAAGCCCTTCCTCGCTGGTCAGGGTAAAAACGCTATCTTCAAAGTTTCTCCATACCACGAGATCCCCTACATTGATTTCCAGCTCCGAAGGGATGATCACATATTCCCTGAGCCTTACGAGGTACGTTCTCGGTTCGGTTTCCGCAGGTTGCCAGGCTTCTTCTTCCGTCAGGTTTTCGGTTTGCCCTTCTGCAATTGTGCCAGCGCCTTCCGGAGTCAGCGTTTCTTCAGCTGTTTCTGTTTCAAAAGGAGTCTCTATCTCCTCAAACGTTTCTGTCTCTACAGGCGTTCCCAATTCTTCTGATGTTATTGTTTCTTCTGCTGTTTGCACTTCCTCGTATCTCTGCCCTCCAGAATACCCTCCGGAACTTCCTGAATCCCCGGAATCTTCATCTTCCAGCTCCTGCTCTTCTCCTGAATTAAGGCAGCCGGAGATTAAGACTGACAGGACTATAAAAAGCAGGATAAGTTTTTTTATTGCCATGATTCCCCCTTGAGTTAATTTCTTTTTTACTCCCAATTCAATATAATCCTATTAAATAATAATATTTTCTTATAATATACCTTATTTTAAAAATAGTTTGTTTGTGATTGGTGATATCACTTTTTTTCTCAAAGAAATAAATTTTTGAAAGAAAGGTTCCCCGATTTACCAGTTTTTTTATCTGAAATTATTTTTCTATGAAGATGAGTTAGATGTCGGAAACAATATTCTTGTTAAGGGTTCAATGTAAAAATGTAATGCAGTAGGTTAAACAGAAGAATAAAAAGAAGAATAAAATTAGAATAAAAAGAAGAATAAAATTAGAATAAAAAGAAGAATAAAATTAGAATAAAAAGAAGAATAAAATTAGAATAAAAAGAAGAATAAGTAAATTTGCTGGAAAGTTTGCTGACTTTCCAGTTTAAGATTAGTTTTTTAAAGAGTTTCCTGTATTCTCAGGAACGGCTCAGAATTTCTGAGAAATTCATTAAGGCTCAGTTACAGCTACAGTTACGTTCATTCTGGGCTGCCCGACAACTGTAAAGTTGTATGTTCCGGTCTCATTGAAAGTATATGCAAATGAACGCCTGTAAGAAAGACTCTGGTTGTCAAAAAGTTCCTGTTCACTTACAAGGGTGAAAACTCTCCTGGGGCTATCCTGAAAGTTCAGCCAGGCAACTGTTTCTCCTTCTTTAATATCAAGACTTGAGGCTGATGCCCTGTAGTTATCCAGCCTTATGGTATAGGGAGATGTCCTTATGGAAGTATTGCTTGCAGGTCTTTCTTCAGTTTCATTTTCTTCCGCGGTTACATTTTCTTCTTCTGTCTCAGTTTCTACCGGGGTCTCAACTTCCTCCGAAGTTTCAGTCTCTGCCGGTGTTTCCGTTTCTTCCGGAGTAGTTACTTCTTCCGGGGTTACTGTTTCTTCAGGTGTCACGTTTTCTTCCGGGGAGGGCTGTTCGTCTCCAGTGCATCCGGAGAGTAAAACAACGCTTAATACCAGAAGCAGAACCATGAGCTTTGTTTTCATTATATTCCCCACAATTTTTTTGTTTATGGAATTAAGAAATTTTCACAAATAATTCCGGGTTTCAATATCCCAGTTTCAACAGGTTTATTTTGATATATTTATCTGAATTTTTTCAAGCATTGATTGATTACTCTTATTTATTTAACAGCCAATGTTATTTAACTCTAAGTTCTTGTTTTAATGGACTTTTTTCTTTTTTAAGCTGTTAGCTTTCCTTATATGTTTATTACATATTAATATATTTTCGTAAATTCCATTTATATTCGATATTATCCTTAGCAGGGCTCCCATTGAATTTTAGTTCATTGTTTTGAATTCAAGAGCAGTTAGAATTTTGTAGAATTATAACAGGTGACAAAACAGATTTTGCCTGTGGCAATTATCCTGAAGTATAAACATAGTACAGGATCGACTGCTTTCTTCCAGTTATTTTTTCACTTAATTTTTTTACTTATCTGCATCAGGTCCTTAAAGCTGATTTATACTGATATGAGTGTGATGAGTGTGCCTGTACTGATATGAATGTGCCCGACAAACCATTTTTTCTGCCGCTTTTCTTACAAAATACTCGATCTTACAGAATATTCGACCTTACTGAATTCGATTTTATAGAATATTCGGCCTTACTGAATTCGATTTCATAGAAATTCGACTTACAGAATTCGATCTCACAGAAAATTCAATATAACTAAAGCCAGAGTTCCTGTGGCTGCAATGATCCCAAAATCCTTTATGGCAAGAGAAAAGAGACTTGAAGAGCCTGAAATCTTCGAAAGCAGAATTTTATTTACAGTACTTACAAGGCTTGCAATTACTGCTGTATTTGCTGCGACTTCGTAAGAAATATTCCCACTTACGGCAAGAAGAGTTACGGAGACTATCACTCCTGAACTGCTTACAAGAGCACCAAGGGCAGTCAGGTATATTCCTGTAGTCCCTGCAGCATTATAGGCAAAGTTCCCTATAACGAGGATCAGAGTAAAAGCAATGCCAAACTTAAATGCCTGGCCCAGTGAGAAAGGAGACTGGATCTTGAGTTCTCCCCCGCCTATCGGGCAGACCTTCTTGCTGTGCCTGTAAGCCATTCCAATTGAAACTATAATAAGTACAAGCTGGGGAAGGAGCATAAGCATGGTTGTCCTGCCAGTCGGGTCAACTATAAACGCCAGAACAAGGTTCCGAATGAGCATGGAAATATTGCAGAGCAGGATCCCTGTAATAACCGGGGCAGCCATTTCCTCTGCCTTCTTTGAAAGTCCCGCCAGCGCTCCTGTGGTGGCTTCACTGTTAATAAAGCCCCCGAGAAAGCCCGAATAATAAAGGCCACGCTTTGTCCCGAATTTTCTCAAAAGAACATAACTTGAAAAGCTGATCAGAGAAACAAGAATTACAATAAGGATCGCGTATCTGAGGTTTAGAAGCCCGAAGAACTGTTTTTCCGGCATAACCGGATAAAGTATGAAAGCGACAGCCAGAAACTGTATGGCATTGTAAAGCTCTTCTTTTGTAAGGTTTCCTGCAAACTGGTGGAGGGGCTGTTTCTGGATAAGCAGGAAAGCTACGACTATTGAAGAAACAATGGCAAAGAGGCCGTAGTCATAGCCTACAAGGACTCCCATCACGAAAATAAAAAATAAAGTAATGGGGCTTGTAACCCCTATCCTCTTGAAAAGGAATATTTTGGAATAGGTGATTATGGAACACATAGCCGCAAAGAAAAGCGTGGATACGTAAACAAAGCCTGTTCCTATGGATTCGCTTGCCAGAGCTACGAGCATACCCGTTATGCAGGTTATACTGTAACTCCTGACTCCTGCAAAAATCTCGTGCTCAAGCCCTCTGTGTTCCCTTTCCACACCTACCATTATCCCTATTAAAAATGCAATGGCAAGTTTTGTCAGGAAATCCACAAAGACTGGATCGAAACCGAAATCTTTGATTACGTCCGTAGTTCAACCCCTCAGCTTTTTCTATATAATTCTGCACGCCGGCAAAATAGCATATTTAACTGGATTCTGTAATGGATTTTACGATACGTTTAAAGCTAATATGAAAGCTTAAAACAAAAATATAATTCTATAGTAAGGATGTTCTTACTAATGAATATACTCCTGATTAGAAAATATTCCTGATTAGAAAAAGGTTCGGAGTTATTGGAATCTCTAAAATTCCTGTAATAACACCGAATTTTCTCAAATGAGGCTAAATGATTTTTGCTAAAGCAAGTAAATCTCATTAAACCATTTGAATCTAGTTAAGTCATTTGACTCGTTTAAGCCGTTTAAATCTTACTAAGCCATTTGAATCTTACTAAGCCATTTGAATCTTATTAAACCGTTTATATCTTATTAAGCCATTTGGATCTTATTTATACTTCCACGAACTCAACCTCGATGGGTTTGTTTTCGGTCTCTTCAATGGTTATAAGAGCACAGGAACCCTTGCAGGCTTCTCCGGGATTTACCACAAGTGTTTTCCCGGCTTTTTCCATGCCTTTTGCTTCATGGATGTGCCCGCAGACGATCAGGTCTACCCTGTCAATAAACTTCTGGATCGCTTTGCTTCCCACATGCCCGAATGGGAGTTCGTCTCTGGCTCCATGCGGAGGAGCGTGTGTAAGGAGCACTATTTTCCCGCATTCCCCTGAGTTTTCGGCTGAGCAGACCATTCCTTCAAGGGCGTTTTCTATTTCTTCTTCGGAAAGCTCAAAAGGGGTGTTAAAAGGGGTAGGGTTTGAGCCTCCAAGCCCTATGAACCTGATTTTTCCAACCTGTTCGGCTTTTCCGTGAAGGTTTACGGCTTTTGAACTGTCAAGGGCTTTCAGGATGCTCCTGTGGTCGCAGTTCCCGGGGATTGCAAGCACGGGCTTATCAAACATCCCAAGCAGCTCATCTACTTTCTCATCGGGTCCGAAGTTGGTTATGTCCCCGACCACAACAGCCAGGTCGAAGTCCCCGGCTTTTTCTATGATCTCTTCAATCTTCGAATAGTCTCCATGTGGGTCGGAAATAGCGAGTATCTTCATCCTTATCTCGTCCTTATTTTGAATTTTCAATCCACTTATCGTTTAATCATGACTCTTTACTCTGGTTTTATTCTCTATCGAGTCTTAAATATTATCTCTTTCTCATATTATGTCATGTGTTCTTCTGTGAAACATGCATACATGTTTTATATCCCTTACGTAATATTACTGCCCCATGCGTGATATCGTTATCATAGGGCATAAAGCAAAAACCAGCGGCGACTTTTCTTTAAATGACCTTCCGGGGTCTGCAGGAAGAATGGACATACTTTGCCGCTGCGTAAGCTCTGCCCTTTTTCTCTCTTTCGGGATGCGCAGGGATGTAAATGTTCACCTGCTCCTCCTGGGAGAGCCCGATCCCGGAAAAATAATCCGGTTTGAAGGGCTCCACCTGAGATACCTCAATCCCGACGAAAGGAGCAGCGGTTCGCTTATCCAGAAAGCCCTTCTGAAAAATGCAGCCGGACAGGATATAAGGTCCACGCCCGGAGTCTGGACCCGCACCGGGGATTTGAATTCCCTTCTGGCTTCTTTTGAGGGGCGTACCCTGCTTTATCTGAGGGAAGATGGGAAGGACTTCAGAGAAATCGCCCGTGAGATTCAAGACCCTGTTTTTATTCTGGGCGACCATACAGGAGTTACGGAAGAAGAGGAAAAGCAGCTCCTTGAAGCAGGAGCACAGGTCATTTCCGTTGGGCCCATTTCCCTTCACTCCAACCACTGCATAACCCTTATTCATAACGAACTTGACAGGGCTGAAGCCGAGAGAGGGGAAATTCCAGGAGGAAACATTTCTCGGCCCGAAGACTGAGATACAGTTTTTGTTTCTGGTTTTTATCCAAAAAGTTATATCCTATTTCCCTGTATCAGGACAGAACTTATCCGGACGTGCATTTCAGGGCAGATGCTTTATTGAATACTGCCGGGGACCTCCTTTCAGTAATTTGTTAATATATATCTTAATATAATCCTCACCTGGTCTCTTAATTAAACCAGGTCTTTCAATATAAGCTCTCAATAATCCGCTTCAGGTCTATTCCTCGAAAACAAGCTTGGAGAATGTGAAATAAATGGATGTACTCGAAATTTCAAAAAAGATTCTGCACGAAGGTCCTGTGTGTGACCACTGCATGGGCCGTCAGTTTGCGAAATTATCTACAGGCCTCAGCAACAGAGAACGCGGACAGGCAGTAAAACTTGCCCTCGCCCTGGAAGGGGACCGCATTTATAAAAGTGAAAATGATGACTCCCTTTTAAAGGAGCTTGCCCCGTGCAGCGCCCTTGCCAGGAAAACTCTAAGAATAGAGGGTGAAAACGAGCAGTGCTGGGTCTGCCTTGACCAGTTTAAAAAACTGGATTTCTGGGCAGAGGAAGCTGCAAAAGCTCTGGAAGGGCTTGAGTACTCCACCTTCCTTGTCGGCACAAAGGTAAGCGGGCTTCTCAGTGAGAATGAGGAAATCCTGTGGGCTGAGGCAGGGACTGCATATGCCGAGCAGTTGAAAACCGAGCTTAACAGGGAAGTGGGCAAGCGGATTGCAGAAAGAGTCAATAAGGAAGTGGACTTTGAAAACCCGGATATTGTTATCACCCTTGACCTTGCAACAAACAAATTCGAGCTTCAGGTCCGCTCAGTGTATATCTATGGGCGCTACCTTAAAAAGGTCAGAGGAATTCCCCAGACACGCTGGCCCTGCAGAAAATGCAGGGGTAAAGGCTGCGAGAAATGCGGGTTTACAGGCAAACAGTACCCGGAATCCGTGGACGAGCTTATCAAAGGCCCCGTTGTCGAGGCTTTTGAAGCTGTTGACACGGCTTTCCATGGGTCGGGCAGGGAAGATATCGATGCCCTTATGCTTGGAAGCGGCAGGCCCTTTGTGGTGGAAGCAAAGTCTCCTGTAAAACGCAGTGCCGACCTTGAAGCACTTGCTGCAAAAATTAATGAAAATGCGGCAGGAAAAGTTGAGGTAAGGGATCTTCGCTTCGTTGAAAAAGGAATGATCGAAACCCTGAAAAGCTCAAAGGCGGATAAAACTTATAAGCTTAAAGTTACATTTAAAGAGCCTGTCTCAGAGGAAAAGCTTAAATCCTGCCTTGAGTCTTTGAATGGCACAGAGATCGCCCAGCAGACCCCAAAGCGTGTGGTCCACAGGCGGGCAGACCTTATACGGAAAAGGTACGTGCACAGCATCACGCTTAACGAGCTGACGGATGACGGTTATGCTTATATCACCGTAAACTGTGAAGGCGGGCTGTACGTCAAAGAACTGATTTCCGGAGATGAAGGCAGGACAAACCCGAGCCTGACAGGGCTTTTAGGAATCCCTGCGCTCGTGGAAGATCTTGATGTGGTTAACGTCGAAATTTAAGCCTTAAACATCTGAACCTGCCCTTAAAACCAGATAAATCTAAATAATTTGGATAGATCTGATCTGGAATCCTGATCTATCTGAACTAAATGAATCTATCCATCTAATCGGTTTCACTGGCCGGCCGAGCCATAGGGAATAAGTGGCTTCATGAACGGTTCATTTAAATAATATCCATCTTATTTAGAGGAAAACCAAACAGAAACTTTATTAAAGAGAAATTAATCGAGCATTCTAACGGAGGAACATGCGATGACAAATTCACACGGTGAAAGACGCTGCACAAGGTACAAATTACAGAAGACGGTTCGTGAAAGAGGAATTTCCCCTGTAAGCAAGGCAATCCAGGAATTCGAAGATGGACAGATGGTTCACATTGACATCGACCCCAGCGTCCAGAAAGGGATGCCAAATCCGAAATTCCAGGGCTTTACAGGAAAAGTTATAGGACAGCGCGGCAGGTCATATATTCTGGCAGTCCGCGAAGGAAACTCAATGAAGGAAGTCTTTTCTGTTCCGCAGCACCTGAAACCCCAGAAATACTGATTTCGAGCAGGCAGTTAGGTTTTTAAACCTAATCTCCTTCTCTTAAGGGTTTAAGGTATGCTGACCTCCAGCCGGAGGTCTAAAATCCTGACGGAATTCCAGCAAATTGCAGGCTGAATAATAGCAGGTATCAGACATAACAGAACCAATCCCTTAAAGCCTTTATAAAGCAAATATGCTTGTAAGGGATCTGGAACAACTGCTTTTTAAAATTAATCTCTTATCCCGGTAAGGGAACATCTATAATTATATATCATTTGTAAAACATATGGTTGAGATGTATTATCTGTGAACATGGCACAGATGGCTCAGGATACCGTTATTTAAAATAGTTCCGGCTTATCGGGTGCATACCGGTACTCAAAGACATAATACTGGCAGCAGGAATCAGAGCTCATAAAAGCACTGGAAAGGATTGCTCTGTAAGGAAGTACAGATACTGATATTTTAATTCAAAAGAGTGTATTTCGATGATAGTTAAGGAAGTACTCAACGAAGAATTATTGACACTGGCTGAGGTCAAGGATAAACTTACCGCGATCGCTGAAGAGCGCAGAGAGAAGGGGATCGAGGTTTCATACAGTTTTAGAAAAGCCCTCAATCATGCGGAGCAGTTCTCCAGGATCGGCGGAGCAAAATCAAGAGAACTTGTTAATAAATTGCTTGAGCTCGAAAAAATGAAACCGGTTATTGCGGTCAGGATCGCGGATATCCTGCCTCAATCCAGAGACGAACTCAGGTCAATCTATGCAAAAGAAAAATACACACTGAGCAATGAAGAGCTTGATCAAATTCTGGACTATGTATTCGCAGCTATGGAATAATTAAAAGTTAAAGAGAATAACTATATAGCAGTGTATTTGTTATTTATGAGGGAAGTATTCTAAAACTTGTTGGAGTACTTTAAAGTATGCAAGTGCTCCGACCTGATAAATTTAGCATTAGAAAATTCTCTGGTTCTTAAAATATTTTAACCTGAGAATCCCGTGTTGCAGGTTATCTCCCGGTTTTCAGAAATGAAGGGAGATAGGTTAACGCTTCCGGGAAAAACCCTGAACAAAAAGAGAGCTAAAAGAAGCTGGGCATATCTAAGTTTGAGCATCCCTGAAAGATACACCGGGGTCTCAATTAAAGGGGTTTCATATTACCGATAGGATGGGTGCTGATGAAAGTAGATAAGTCGCAATCAGGTAGACCGTACACTGGCAGAACCACTGCCGAAAGACCTTCTTCTGGCGGCAGGCGTCCGGCAGGCAAACCGCAATTTGAAAGGCAGTCAGAAAGAGCTCCGCGCTCATCCGGGAAAGCCGTGGAAAGTTCGCAGGACAGGGAGGAATACGTATGGGTGCTGGATTATCTCCCATACGGAAAATCCATTGACGGCAAGTCAGCTTATCAGAAAAAACCTCTCGTGCAGGCTATTGGGGACAAGAAGTTTACTCTTATGGAACTCGTCCCCAAAAGCGGGGTTATTCCTGATATCCAGTCAAGGGTCTATATAGGCCCGGGGGACAGGAATGAAATAGACCACGTAAAGCAGAGGATAGGTTACTCTGACCTTACAAACGGAGCCAACCTGGAGCTGCCGTTTATCCTTGAAGCTATTGTAAGGCACAGAGAAGAAGCATTCGTAAAATTTTTCAATGATGCCCATTCCATTACAACCCGTCTGCATATGCTTGAACTCCTTCCTGGAATTGGTAAAAAACTTATGTGGTCCATCATTGATGAACGCAAGAAAGGGGAGTTCAAGAGCTTTCAGGACATCCGCGAAAGGATTCCAAGTCTTCACGACCCTGCCAAGGTTATCTCTCACAGGATCGAAGAAGAACTCAAAGATGACTTTATAAAGTACAGGCTATTCACCACACCCCCCCGCCGCCAGAGACCCGAGTGAGCGGGAAACTTTTTTTCTATTTTTTAATTTTTTTCCGGTATTGTTTCTGTACGCTCAGTTTTAAAACATTATTTCATTCAGGAGGTTTCAGACCTGGTTCGTTCTATTCTTAAAAAGTACAATATAAAAGGGGGCACCTTTGACCAGCATTTTCTTATCGATGCAGGCTACCTTGACCGGATAGTCGCTGCTGCTGAGCTGAGTCCGCAGGATACGGTTCTTGAGATAGGTGCGGGAATCGGAAACCTTACGGAAAGACTCGCAAGAAGGGCAAAGAAGGTGATTGCTGTCGAGCTTGACCCTGCCCTTGTATCAGTCCTGCATGACCGTTTCGATGCTGCAGAGAATATAGAGATTATAGCAGGAGACGCCCTGAAAGTCGATTTCCCTGAGTTCGACAAGGTCGTCTCAAACCTTCCCTATTCTATCTCCTCGGAAATTACTTTCAAGCTTTTACGTCATAAATTCAAACTCGGGGTTCTTATGTACCAGTACGAGTTTGCAGTTCGCATGGTCTCTCCTCCCGGCTGTAAAGACTATTCCCGTCTCACGATCGATACCTGCTACTTTGCTGATGCCTCCATTGTCATGAAGGTCCCGAAAGGCGCCTTCCATCCAGCCCCTGAGGTTGATTCTGCGGTTATCAAACTGATTCCGCGCCCGGCTCCTTTTGAGGTGAGGGATGAAACTTTCTTCCTCCAGTTTGTAGCTGCGGTCTTTAGCCAGCGCCGGAAAAAGCTCAGAAACGCAATACTGAACACCAGTTCTTTGCTCAAAATCCCTGACATCAAAGAGATTGTAAGCCAGCTCCCTGAAGATTTCATGAACAAAAGGGCGGAAGACCTTACACCTGAAGAGCTTGCCAGCGTTGCAAACATGATTTTTGACCTTAAATCCAGATAATTTCTGACATAAAATTCCGATAAATATGGTTGAAATCGAATACAGAAATACCCGGGTCAGACTCGGAGCTTCGGATCTCGTTTACGAGCCTGCAGAGGATTCTTTTTTGCTTGCCGATGCCGCCCTTGAAGAGGCAGAACCGGGTATGCGTATCCTGGAAATCGGGGCGGGATCAGGTTTCGTATCTGCTGTTCTCAGGGCAAATGTTAAAGGTATCCGAATTTTTGCAACCGAGATCAACCCTCATGCCGCCCTCTGCGCAAAAGCAAACGGGGTTGAGGTAATCCGCACCGACCTTTTCAGGGGGCTAAAACCCGGACATAAGGGAACTCCTTTTGACCTCATCCTTTTTAATCCGCCTTATCTTCCAACTTCCGAAGAAGAAAAAGTTCCCGGCTGGCTTAACTATGCTTTTGACGGCGGAACCAGCGGGAGAGAGACTCTTGACCGTTTTCTGGATGAGGTAAGAAACTACCTGAAGCCCGGAGGAAGAGCCCTGGTATTGATTTCTTCGATTACAGGGTTTGAGGCTGTAAAGGATAGGATGCTAAAAATGGGCTTTGAGGTTGATGTTGTATTGAGAAAAAAAGTTTCATTTGAAGAGTTAATCGTAGTCAGGGGGAAGATTCCTTAATTTTTTTAAATTTATTTTAAAATTATTTCTGGAATAAATCTATTTTAAAATCTATTTCTGGAATAAATCATTTTAAAATTATTTCTGAAACCTGCCTTAAAACCTGTCTTTCATATCTATTTTCCTGCTAGAGCTCCAGGTTTTTTAAAAATCTTAAACTTTTCAGAACTCACCATATAAAGTTCTGGTTCTCCATAGATAACTCTATATCTAATTAGTGAATTTAATCCACCTGAATTTTTACCTTAACATGACAGACTAAAATGCTTTCAACCCAGAAACGTTTGCCTTATTTACTGGAGATAAAACAGGATGTATCATGATGAAGCCGCTGACGCGGTTCTAAAAACCCTGGACACATCCGAAACCGGACTGAGTTCGGGAGAAGCAGAAAACAGACTTAAAAAATATGGAAAAAACGAACTTAAAGAAGAAGAAAAAACATCTGTGTTCAAACTACTTTTTTCTCAGTTCAAAAGTTTTCTGATTCTCATTTTGATTGTTGCAGCGCTGGTTTCTGCCTTCCTTGGAGAGCTTGTAGATGCCCTTGTGATTCTGTTCACAGTTTTTCTTGCAGGAGTTCTTGGTTTTGTCCAGGAATACAGGGCAGAAGAATCTATCAAACTTCTAAAATCACTGACCAGTCCCGAAGCTCTTGTGGTAAGGGACGGGAAGGAAGTAAAAGTCCCTTCTTCCTTACTTGTCCCGGGAGACATCCTTATTCTGCAGGCGGGGGACAGGATACCTGCAGATGCCAGATTGCTTGAGGCTCAGTCTCTTAAAATTGACGAATCTTCTCTCACAGGAGAATCCGTTCCTGTAGAAAAAAGCATCAAAATTCTTCTTCCCGAAACTCCGCAGCCTGACAGAAAAAATATGGCTTATACCGGAACTTCGGTTACCTATGGCAGGGGAAAAGCAGTAATTACGGCAACAGGGATGAGTACTGCTTTTGGAAAACTTGCCGGTCTCCTGGGAGAAATCGAAAGGGAAAGAACTCCTTTGCAGGAAAAGCTCGACCAGTTCGGGCGCTGGCTTGGAGCCGCAACTCTTATTGTTGTTGCTTTTGTAGCAGTGCTCGGAATCTTTAAGGGCTTTGATCCTTTTGAGATGTTTCTCTGGGGCGTTGCCCTCGCAGTTGCAGCAATTCCCGAAGCTCTCCCTGCGGTTGTGACCGTGGGACTTGCTCTCGGGGTCAGAAGAATGGTCAAGAGGCATGCCCTTGTGAGAAAGCTGCCTTCCGTAGAAACCCTCGGCTCTACCAACATCATCTGTACGGACAAAACCGGAACGCTCACCCAGAACAAGATGACCGTTGAGAAGGTGTATGTAAACGGGGCCATATTGAGTGTTACAGGTAACGGATATGAGCCCGTGGGAGACTTTTTCAAGGACGGCCAGCCTGTTTCTGAAGACATACATCTTCACAAGCTGCTGGTAACAGGAGCTCTCTGCAATGATGCAGGATTGGTCGAGGAGGAAGGAATAGGGGATATTATTGGGGATCCCACTGAGGGTGCCCTTGTAGTTGCGGCAGCCAAAAAAGGGATCTGGAGACCTGATCTTGAGCTAGGTCACAGGCGTATCGGAGAGGTTCCGTTTTCTTCCGAAAGAAAGATGATGACCACCCTGAACACGTCAGAAGAAGGTCTGTATGCATATTCTAAAGGAGCTCCCGAAGTCATTCTTGATTGCTGTACGAAAATTTTCCTTGGAGGTCAGGAGAAGGAATTAACCCCTGAAATTAGGAAGGAGATCCTGAATACCGTAAATGAGATGGCAAACCAGACCCTCAGGGTGATGGGTTTTGCTTACCGTCAGGTTCCTGAGAATATCATTCCTGAAGAAGCTGAAAAGGATATGGTGTTTGCAGGGCTCATGGGCATGCGCGACCCTCCGAGAGAAGAGGTAAAGGTTGCGATTGCCACATGTACTGATGCAGGTATTAGAACTGTAATGATTACTGGAGACCACAAAACTACCGCCTTTGCTATTGCAAGAGAGATAGGGATTTACCGGGAAGGGGATCTTGTCCTTAAAGGCACGGAACTGGACGCCCTTGGAGACAAAGAATTCGAGGACATGGTGGAGAAGGTTTCGGTCTATGCAAGAGTGTATCCTGAGCATAAGCTGAAGGTTGTTAACGCCCTCAAGAAAAAAGGCTATATCGTTGCAATGACCGGGGACGGAGTAAACGATGCCCCTGCCCTTAAAGCTGCAGATATGGGCATTGCAATGGGAATTACCGGAACCGAAGTCAGTAAGGAAGCTTCCAGCATGATCCTGACAGATGACAATTTCGCATCCATTGTTTCCGCAGTTGAAGAGGGCCGAAATATATTGAAAAATATCAAAAACTTCATTGCTTACGGCCTTACCTGCCATATAGGAGTTGTCCTGATTGTCCTTGTCGGAGTGCTTGCCTGGCAGATCCTGCCTGTTATTGCAGTACAGATCCTCTGGATCAACCTTATCACAGATGGGCTTCCTCCAATGGCGCTTTCTCTGGAAGCTCCTGACAGGGGGCTTATGAAGCAGAAACCCAGAAAATCTACAGAAGGACTGGTTTCCAGGAGAATGCTCATAGCGAGCCTTGGATTGGGAGCCCTGATTGCAGTCCAGTCTCTTGGAGTTCTTTCCTGGGCTCTTGAAGAAGGAATGCCTCTTCCAAAGATCCAGACTCTGATCTTCACCCTGGTTGTGATTTCTCTGATGTTCAACGCGTTTAACTGGCGTTCGGACAGGCTCTCGGTCTTTTCCCTGGGAATTTTCACAAACCGGCCCCTGATCTATGCCATCCTGAGCACGGTGCTTCTGCAGCTTGCAGCAATTTATGTCCCTGTTCTGCAGACGGCTTTCAGGACTGTGCCTCTCTCGCTTTCGGATTGGGGAATGATCATTCCTCTGGCTTCTACTACTCTTATAGTCATGGAAGTTGTTAAATATCTGGAACGAAGAGCCCACAGGTAAAATTCAAGGTTGGGTTTTGCTCCTGAGAAAACTTCATTTTCCTATTTTCCTGTTTTTTCAGAATATGTGAGGAGATAGCTCTTCCTTTGTTTTTATTCTCGTAAAAAATCATAATTCTACAAAACCGCCTTTGAAATCCATGATACTATTGAAATTAAATCGCTCCCGTAATCATATATACAACAAAATCCAATAGTATGGACATTATGACCCCCACTAACAGGGAAAACCCTATTCATCCTAAGTTCATCGTAGGCATAGAACCGCCAGCCGGAAGGACCAAAAAGGCTCTCTGGTTCATTTTCCGGGGACGTGATATTCTTATTAAAACCTATAAAAACCCGGGAGCAATTCCCAGGCTGCTGGATATCAGGGAACTCGGGCTTCCTGTTATAAGGGAACAGTACCTTGGCGTACTTGAGGGGACAGACTGCTTTTCTATTGAACTTCCACAGGACGCTAAAGCTCCGGAAGGTATGGAGTTTGTTGACCTCAGGCAGGCATATTCCGAGATGAGTGAGGGGTGTTTTGAGCTTGTGAACAAAGCAGTTCAGGTAATGGAATGGGACAGGACAAACCAGTTCTGCAGCAGGTGCGGAACAAAGACCTCGCAGAAACCGGGAGAAAGAGGAAAGGAATGCCCTGAATGCGGAGAGCTTTTCTATCCCAGAATTTCGCCTGCTGTTATAGTGCTTATAAGAAAGGGCAGTAAAATCCTGCTTGCAAGGTCTCCCAACTTCCCTCCTGACATGTACAGCCTTATAGCAGGCTTTGTCGAGCCAGGCGAATCGGCTGAAGCGGCGGTTGAAAGGGAAATCTGGGAAGAGGTCGGTATTAAAGTAAAAAATGTAACTTACTTCGGGACACAGGCATGGCCTTTCCCAAATTCCCTGATGATCGGCTTTACCGCAGAATATGATTCCGGGGAGATTCGGCCGGACGGGTTTGAAATCGAGGACGCAAAATGGTTTTCAGTAAACAAACTGCCTGTGCTTCCGGGAAAGATCAGCATTTCAAGGAAACTGATTGATCATTTCCTCAAAGAAGAGGGGCTGGAAGTTTAAGGCGGATTCATATTTGATTCATAGTTTTATTCATCCTGTTGTGACTTCTTTCTATTTTTTATCTTTTTTTATTTGGCATGAAAGTGCTCTCAAGTACTTTCATTTTTTGGGCATGTTATTCGAAGAATATCATGTGTGTTTTTTATCTTTTTTTCTGCGAAAGCATTTGCAGAAAGGATATCAGGCCTCCTGATATTACGGCAGTGGATTTTAGAACTATTGATTTGAAGTTTTTTCTGCAAAACTTTTCATTATATTTTAGAATCATAAAAGATAATAAATTGATATGATTATAAAACGAAATATAAATAAGTGAAATAAGATAACTGAACAATTTTACTTAAGGGCATAGAATAAAAGAAGTATGTTACTACTGATAGAAAACGTAATGGAGTAAAATATAGTGATCAAAAAGAATTCAAAGTTTATACTGCAAATTGTTATTTCAACTATTATTACAACTATAATTTTACTGGTATATTTTTATTTTGCACACGGTTTACCTGTTGCTCACGAACTGGAAAGAGCGAGTGCCGTATCTGTGCAAATTATGCAGGGAAACGAGACCGTTACTCTCACTAATGATGAGGACATAGAGCAGGCTGTCAATATTGTACAAGTTTTAAGTTTTCGATTTGGAGAAGCTAATGGCGGACTTGCAGATACGACATGCACATTTGACCTTGGAGATGGTTCAAAAATGGAAATAGGAGCAAATAATGATACCATTTTTAAGAATGGCAGGCAATACGTCGGCGTGAATGATTCATGTAAACTTTTTGGAAACTTAATGCAGGGTATATTCTTCCCTGAAACAATGCCTTAAGCAGCCGAGCAGATCATTCCAGACCGGTTAGATTCTTGTAGATCAAAACCAGTGATTTTATGATCTCTGGTTGAATCCACCTGTCCCGTATGGAGCAGGCGAGAACCAGAAATATAAAACGCAACAGAGTAAAATGCAATACAGGTGAAAAATTCACCCTCAAAATTCTAAAAACTTTAATATTTTTTTCTCTTTTTCTCAGGTTCTGCAGGCTCGGTTAAAAAGAACCCAAATGCTGCGAGATCTTTGACATCCATTTTGTGAGATTCGGAAGAGATGGCAGGAATGATGAACCGGAAAAACTCACTGGTGTATTGCTCGTAGCTGAACCCTTCCGCCTCGATCACTATTTTCCATTTATTTTCCATTGACAGGATACCCATGAAGGAAATCATAAGGTACATCGAGGTCAGGAACGGATCGAGATCTGCCCGGATTGTACCGTCATCGATACCCTCCAGGATCGCGTCCCGCAGGATCAGCCGGCAGGTACCGTACCCCTTTCCAATCTCAGCGGTGCATGGGTTCTCCTTTGAAAAACGCTCAGAACCGTAAAAATGGATCATTCGAAGATAATCGGGATACTCCTGTGAAAACTGGTAATAAGCCTGGCCCATCAGGGCTACCTTGACAATTCCGGAAACCTGTTTTTGCATGCATTCCATGTATTTTTCTTTAAGGATCTCGATACCGCGCAGTACGATTGTAGCGTAAAGTGCCTCCTTATTTTTAAAATATAGATAAATGGTAGCCTTATTCAGTTCGACCCCGCGGGCGATGTCTTCCATAGAAACATCTTCATAATTTCGAGAAAAAAAGAGACGTTCGGCTGCATCGATAATCTCGGTCCTTCTCTGTTCCTTTTCCCGTTGCCTTCTATCGGCTATTCCCATAATTCCACTCCATTTAACCCGTATATCCGGGATATATTCATTAGATAAAAAATTCAGGCTCTTTTCGCTGACTATAGAGTGTATGAAGGCGCACAGATGCGTCCTTGACCAGCCCGGGTTTCATCGACCTGGCGTTTTGAGGACAGTTCTTGATACACGCACAGCAGGTAATGCATTTTCCTGTATCAGTCAAATTACTATTTTCTGGATCGATAGCACCAACTGGGCACACCTCTGCACAGGTTCCGCACTGCGAACAATCATCACTGACTGCGATAAAATCAACAGTCCACAATTCTGTAACCCCACCATAAGGATAAGTTCCAGGCACCTGCACATCAGAATCCTGAGAGGTTGATGAAATGGATTGCAGTTTTTCATGTATTTTCTGTCCGAATGCTTCTGCGTGGTTTAAGTCATCTTTATCTGGGCGTCCCTGTGCTGTTGGTGTCTCGGAATTTGAGAATGAGTGTTCCCCGATATATGCTGCACAGGCAATGGGTATACACCCACATTTAGTTACAATATTTTTTAGTTCGAGCAGTGCATCGTCATACACGCGGTTACCATAGACAACAACACAGACCGTTGGCGTATTATGAGCCTGAATTGCGTTCAGCCATTCATTTAGTAATGCCGGCACTCTCCCCATATATACGGGAACTCCAACTATAAGTAATTCATTTTCCGATGTCTGCAAGGGTTGTTTTCTTGCAGCCGGTCGGGTAATATCAATTAATTCTACGGTGCTTGGATTAATGCCATGTGCAATTCCCTGAACAACCGCTTTTGTTGTTCCGGTAGGTGAAAAACAAGCTAATTTTACAGATTCCAGTTTCATTTTATTTACTCCATCTATTGTGTAACTCCGGGATATAATATAACTATGGGTGATTAAATAACTATTGGTTAGTGAATAACTGTGAGTTAGCTAAAAGTATTTTTCAAGGAAAAATATCAGATACCTGACGAAGACTCTTCGCTTTCTTTTTCTTCTTGTTGTTTTTCTAGCCACAGGTAGCTTATATAAGGAGATAGGTTGTTATAATGTCATATAAAATTTATTTTCAGAGTTTTTATGAACACGTTTTTAATTGAGAATCAAAATGCGGGAGTTTGCAGAATGAAAAATTACAAATATATCTCGGGTGTGTCAAAACTATGTATATTTGTGATGGCAGTTTCAATCTATTTTTTTCCAATTGCAACATATACAGATAGTATACTTGGACAAAACCTGGATATAAGTTTGTATAACACAAAAATTAAAATGTCAACTTACGGTTGGCTGACAGGTGGAGAGGATCTTACTGAAGAAGTTCTTTATACTCAGCTATTTTCTGATTACACTGGAAAACCAATAGATAAAGTTCCTGATTATGCCACTGTTCCAATATATCTGAATATGAAGATTCCAATGTTTGCAGATATATGGCTATTCTTGATCGTGTTTTTAGGTATATCACTCTTTTTTAGTCAAAACAGGTTCGTTGCATTGGCATCAGGTGCGATTTTATTATATTATGCAGTTATTACCGTATATACCTTCGAAATAATTAGATTGACTGTTCAAAATATAAGCTTTTCAAGTCTAATCACCGGTATCCCAATTGATATGAACGGAAGTACTTACATATTTAAACTTGGATACGGCGTTTATTGTGCAGTTATTTCAGCGTGTATAGTAATAAAAGATAATTTTCCATCTAGGTTTAAGATTAGGTGGTAATATCGTCAAACTTGCGGATAAGCTGCAGAGATTCCTGGATGAAGTCTAGATTACTTTAAAACCAGTGCATCAATGAAACAGAAAAAACAGGCTATTCCTCCGGGCACACAAAGGAAGTTTTCAAGGGGCTGCCACAAAAATAAACAAAATTTTAAAGTCAGTATATTTTATCGTGATGATCGTAATCTTCCAGGGTTACAGACCTTGATTCCTCATCAATAGAGAAGACTAATACAAAATGTTTATCGATATGCACTCTTTTTAAATGGTTCATCGGAGCTTTTAGATTTTTGTATCGATGTGGATTTTCCAGGATCTCATCTGCTTTAGCTAAAATAATTTCAAGTTGTTTTTTATTCTTTTTTGCTAGTTTTTCAAATTTACTATCAAGTTCCGATCTGATTTTTAAGAAATACATAAAATCAAAGGCCATATCGTTTCCTTAAATTTTCAACAGTGCCTACTTCTATAGCTTCCTGTTTTTCTATTTTCTTTAATTTTTCAATGTACTCAGGTTTTAACTCTGGCTCTAAAATCTCTTCTTCATACTCTTCAGCCATTTTATTAATAGCGGCACTTTTATCTTTTAAACCGTATTTGGCCTTGATAATATTCAAAATTCGATTAGTGCGCTCATCAATGTTTATTATCGCTTGAACCATGTATATCCAATATTAATAGAAGATTAATACCATATTAATATATATCGTTCTGCCCTGCCAGGATTTGATTTCCACTGGCTTTTTGAGTCCTGACCTCTATAATACCCAGAAAAACCGTTTAAGGAAATGGTAATTTTTGAGATCTACAGAAAAAAACAGGTAGTGAAACTAAAAAAGGAAATAATCGTAATGTAGATTCTATTGAACGAAGGCGTAAACATGGGAAACAGATACCATATAATAGATCTCGAAACCTGGAAAAGAAAAGAGTATTGTCAAATATACAGGACTGCGGTACAGCCTCAATATTGTGTGAGTTTTGAGCTTGATGTGACGAATTTTAAAAAGCACGTTAAAGAAAATAACTTATCATTTACAATGGCGTTTATATTTGCTGTTACGAAATGCGCAAATGAAATTGAGGAATTTCGGTATCGTTTTCTTGATGGTGAAGTTGTATTGTATGAATCGATTGATGCCTCACTTACATATCTTGATAAAGAAACAGAATTATTTAAGGTAGTAAATGTTCCCATGCAGGACACAATTGAGGAGTTTGTACAACTGGCAACCGTAACGGCAGAAAATCAAAAAGAGCATTTTACCGGACCTGTTGAAAACGATGTATATCAATTCTCTGCCCTGCCGTGGATAACGTTTACACATATTTCGCACACGGATTTCGGAAACAGGGAAAAAGCTCAACCCACATTTGACTGGGGAAAATATCATAAAAAAGAAGGCAAACTTATGATGCCTTTTGCAGTCCAGGTCCATCACGCATTTGTTGATGGTATTCACATTGGCAAACTTGCGGATAAGCTGCAGAGATACATGGATGAAGTGTAGATTACAAGCATGGTGGCAGGCATGATGGGAAATTAGAATGCTTTAAGGGAAAAATTCGGAAGCAGTAGCAGTTATTTTTCAGACAATTTTGATTCCCAGAACCCGCGCAGCAAGTTCTATTGCTTGCCCGGCATTGACTATAGCCCCTCTGAGTTCGTTGCGTGTATCGGATACTGTGATCCCGTCAATGATACAATCAGATAAATCAATACCTTTAAGTAAGGTTTTAAAGAAATCCGCTCCTGCGAAATTAACCGCTTTCAGCGTGGGCTTCTTTAACCGAATCTCGGATAAGAAGGCTTCCGTGAAATTGCAGTCGCGAATGGAGCAGTTTTCCATTAAGGAACTTGAAAAATCTGCGTACCGAAAGGAACCGTCCGCTAAAAAGGTTTCTTTCATATGGCTCTTGCTGAAGTTGCTGCCATCACCCTTGCATGTTAATATTCTGGAGCCTTTCCAGTAGCTTTCCATAAAAATGCAGTTTGCAAAATTGCAGTTATCAAACACCGAATTGTAAAAGCTGGCTTTTGAAAAATCACATTTGCTGAACTGGCATTGTATAAACTGTACCGATTCAAATTCTATCCTTGCAATATCGACGTCCGAAAGTATATCGCCTTCAAAGCGCATCCTTTCTATATAACTGTCATCAGATTGTGCGGCTATAATTCTGCTTTCCAACATGCTTCCATCTCCAGGTATTGAGGTTTTCAAATGATTATACTATTTAGGACTTACTCATTAGTCGGGACTTACTCACTAATAGGCCACACCTATACTTCTTCCGATTCTGTTTTTAATAAACTTCTTCTTTTTCATGCCTGACAAATAATGTTTATAATGTCGTACGAAAATTCTCAATCAAAATTTACATTTTTGAGTTTTGTATAGAAAGTCGGAATGATTAATAAGAGTGCGAGTTATGGGATATTATATAGAGAATTTTTCTATTAAATATTTTGAATGTTGTTGAGAAATTAATTGCTGAACAGTATTCAAAATCTAGAAGTTTAGGGTTTGCAAACATGCCTGGACTTAAGTCCGGGGTATAGTGACTACAAATTAGAAGTGGTATTCTTGAAAGAAGTTAAGAAAAGAAGCAGGAATATTTTACTGATTATACTGGCATTTTTAATTTGTTCAGCTATTATTCTAATTGCTCTAACTTATCCGAATTACCATGATACGATGACGGAAGCAGAAGAGCAATTGCTTGCGGACAGTACTATTTTGAAAACAGAGTATGGGGATATTGAGTATACTGTAGAGGGAGAAGGAACTCCTATCTTATTGCTGCATGGCGCAGGAGGAGGTTATGATCAGGGACTCTGGGCGGGCAAAGTATTTTTCGGGGACGGGTATAAATTCATCTCGGTTTCACGATATGGCTATCTTTGGTCATCCATTCCGGATAATGCTTCAATTGAGTCACAGGCTGCTGCTTATAAAACTCTTCTGGACAATTTAAGCATAGACAAAGTAATTGTTGTTGGCGTATCAGCCGGAGGCCCTTCAGCCACTCAGTTTGCAAATGACTATCCTGACAGATGCTCAGCATTAATATTGATTTCTGCTGTAAGTATGGGCCCGGCACTAGGCGACCAGGATCCTTTTTATGTTAGTATTATTCACATTATCCAGCAATCTGATTATGCATACTGGCTCCTCACAAGATTTTTTCAACCTGCAGTTCTGGACCTGATGGGAATCCCAACACAGGTGTACGAAACATTTAACCCGGAACAGAAAGAACTGGCACAGGAAATGCTTGATATAATGCACCCAATGTCTCAAAGGTATAGAGGCACCGTAAACGATGAAAAAATGATTGAATTTTATACCGTACCCACAGACAACCTTGGTGCACCAGCATTAATTATCCACGCTAAAGATGATGCGCTGGTAAGTTACAAACATGCGGAAAATGCTCACAGTAAAATAAACAAGTCGCAGCTTGTTTTATATGATACTGGTGGCCATGGAATGTTATCTCAAATGAACGGGACTAGGGTGCTTGTGAAAGAATTTCTAAACGAATCCACCTATTAAACTGCATGGACCTGGACATTTAACTAACCCATTTCCAAAGGCTGTTAGGATTGGCAGGCTGAGATATGAGAAGATCTCCTTAAGTTGCACTATAGGGTTATCTCAGAAAGCCAGATGCAAACAAATATCGCAAAAGATTTTAATTTTGATGTGAAAGTGGAGTAATCTTATTTTCATTCATTGAAGAGGCGGCTTTATTTTAGAAGCGAGGAGAAAACGATAATGAACATTTCTATCAGAGTAGAAGAAGAAAAGGACTTCAAAATTGTAGAATACACGACAAGAGAAGCATTCTGGGATTTATACAAACCAGGATGTGATGAACATCTTGTACTGCATAAAATAAGAAAAGTACCTGCATTTGTAAAAGAACTGGATTTTGTTGCATGTGATGAGGATACAATCGTCGGCAATATTATTTATTCAAGAGCTAAGGTCCTGAATGAGGAAAATAAAGAATTCGAAGTTTTATGTATGGGCCCATTAACAGTATTGCCATCATATCAAAAGCAGGGGATCGGTTCTTTATTAATGAATTATTCTATCGAAAAAGCAAGACAGCTGGCATATAAGGGTGTAATTATTTTTGGAAATCCTGATTATTATCATCGTTTTGGTTTTGTCAATGCTAGAGAATATGATATCCGGACATCCTGGGGCGATAATTTTGATGCATTTATGGCATTGGAACTTTACGATGGTAGCTTGAGGGGCATTTCAGGAAAATTTTATGAGGACGAGGTTTTTAAAATAGAAAATGAGGAGCTGGAGGATTTTGAAAAGCAATTTCCCTACAAAGAGAAGCATGTTACGGACACTCAATTAAAACTATGAATAAAAGGGGACTTTGCCTTACATGTCGCGGTTTGATTGAAGGATAAGGAGTTTAGAATCCCACCCTCGCACTTATATTTTGTGTCGTCTATCTTATAATTTTTTCAGTGCGTCTTCTTCTCAGGGGTCACGATACCCGGACTGGTCCCTGGCAGGGCTATGCTGTCCCAAAGCCGGTCCGCTTCGAGCCTGTCTTCTTCGGTTAAGGGGGGCGCTTGACTGAAGATTAAACCCCCACTGGTCGCTATAAACCGCCGCCTTGAGTCATCTGGGTGCAGGTCTATGCCTTCTCCGTCCGGCTCTGCCATTCTAAGCCACATCTTATCCATTGCAGCCTGATATTCTTCGTAAGTCATGCCGTCCGGGTCTACCCATTTGGGGTCGAACCTTTGGAAGAACAATGAATGCTGGGTAATCACATCATCAAAATAGGCAAAAGTATAAAGGGAGAGTTCACCGTTATAAGCGATTACGAACTTTTAAGCAGTAAATTAATCTTAACTTTTCTGAAGTTGTGTTTATAGCTCTTAATTGTTTTTAATATATCTTAAATATATGAATATGAAAAAGCAATTAAGTAGCTTTTTCAGAAAAATCATGGAAAGTCTAACTATGAATAATTTTAAAAAACTAGGTCTCAGTAATGCTGTTTTGAAATCAATAGATGAACATGGCTTTGAAAGCCCTACAGCAATACAGGAAAAATCAATTCCCCTAATACTTGCTGGGGAAGATGTTATAGGCGGAGCCGCAACAGGTTCCGGAAAAACACTCTCATTTGCTTCCGGCATATTACAAAATTCCGAAAAAGGAAAAGGAATTCAGGCTTTGATCCTGACCCCTACAAGAGAACTGGCGGAGCAGGTAGCAAATTCTTTAAGGAAATTCTCAAAATACGACCCGTTAAATATCGCATCTATCTATGGCGGTGTAGGGATCAATACACAAATTAAAGAATTAAAAAATGCCGAGGTTGTTGTGGGAACACCCGGTAGGCTACTCGATCATATCAGCAGAAATACCATCAAACTCAATAATGTGAAAACCCTTGTCCTTGATGAGGCAGACCATATGTTTGATATGGGATTCAAAGTGGATGTAGAAAAAATTATCAAGGAATGTCCTCAAAACAGGCAGACCCTTTTGTTCTCTGCGACCATTACAAAAGATATTGTCCAGCTTTCCCGCAAGTACATGAAAAATCCGGTTCGAGTATCAACAGAGTCTTATATCGACCCGCAAAAATTGAATCAGGTCGTTTATAAAGTACAGGATGACATGAAATTATCTCTGCTCGTGTACCTTCTACAAAATGAGAAGTCAAACCTCGGGATGGTTTTCTGCAACACAAAAAGAAACACTGACAAAGTCGCAAAAAACCTGAGAAAATCAAGTATCAATGCCGTGGCAATTCATGGCGGATTGACACAGAACGAACGAACTCGCATAATGGAAAAATTCCATTCCGGAAACATAGGTGTCCTTGTATGCACAGATGTAGCCGGAAGAGGACTTGATATACAGGGTGTTTCCCATGTTTACAATTATGATATTCCCAGGGAGAGTAAACAGTATATTCACAGGATTGGAAGAACTGCACGAGCAGGAACAGAAGGAAAAGCGATAAATATCCTTTCCAAAAATGACCACGCTAATTTCATGAGTGTGCTGAAAGACAATGATGTGGATATTAAGGAACAGGCACTACCTGCTCTGAAGAAGATTGTAATTGAAAGACCGGAAATAAGGTTGCCAAAGCCGGTAAATAGGATGAACAACCCCTCCAGAAAAGGTCGTAAACCCAGGCACAAAAACTGTTAGACACCGTTCTCTGTGCATTGCATTATAACTAACCATTGATCGATTGGCATCGGCAGGAGCAATGGGCTGCTCCTGCAAAACCCGGGCACGAGAATAAGAACGACAGCCAGTTCGTGCCACTACGACATCAAAATTCACCCTTCCGATGCCTTCGGACCAATGGGCAGAGGTCGTTGACTGCGGGGTGGGAGATTTACGCTAAAATCAAATTGCGTGCGGGCGCCCCAACCTGAACATGTCATAAATACTGGTTAATTAGTTTTTATTATTCCTGAATTGTCGTAAATTGCATCTCACGTTCTTTCTTTCCACCCACCGCACTCCGCTTGAACCCGCCTGCGTACAGTAGATAAAAATGAAATCATTATCCGCACCGGGAAATTTGATCCCCTAATATCAACCATGTAGCCGGGGACGACCTAAGGAAAAAGTGCAGCCCATATTTGATTGGGGTAAATATCATGAAAGAGAATTAATCAGTAGTTCACTAATTTTTACTTTTTTAGCCTTAGTTTGACAGTATAAATTAAATTTAATGAGAAGCTTCAGTTTTTTGTCAAAAATCAATTGACAGTATTCATAAATTTCATCAAATTGCCTCTGATTTTCCAGCTTCACAATCACTATAAGGTAAATTAGTAGGGATTTTTGTCCTATTTTGGCATTTTTGGCACCTGACTTTTTAGATAGTATCTATGTTTTATCTGAGATTCATGTTTTCTGTCAAATTCTATACCAAAATTTTGATCAAAAATTATGAAAATAGTCATCAAGAGAAAGAGAATCATCTGTCAAATTGAATCGTAAAAAATTGGCAAAAATTTGTTGAAATAATATTACTTATTATTCCAACAGATATGAAAACAGTCTTTCAACATAAAAATCAAACTGTCAAACTCCTATTGGTTCATATGACACCACGACCTAAGTTTACAATTGGCGGTTCATATGAACGATATATATATTCTAAAGAGTGGGATGACAAAGGAACAAATGTTTCGTCTTCGTTTAATTAGCGGATTCAATTTTGCTCCGATAATTGCAGACGCAATAGTTGATCTGAGTAAAGATTTCTTTCAAAGCGATAATTCTGAGGTTTGCTGTGGCCAAATTCTTTATCTTGCTATATCTGATGAAGAAGGTCCTGGCAAACCGATTCTTGATTCAAAGCATGTAGAGGTTATCCTGACATTAGACCTTCCTGAGGATATGGATGTCTATGAAAAATTTGGTTTATCAGCATACAGACAACATATATTGCTAAGGATTACTCAAGAAGCCAGAGACCAGAATGCTCTTTTAACGATAAAAGATCTTGTAAAACTCCTCAAAAGCAGTTACAGCACTATAAAAAGAGACCTAAAGTACTTCAGAGAAAAAGGGCTTTATGTACCCCTAAGAGGTATCGTAAAAGACATTGGTCCTTCATCACATAAATCAAAAATTGTAGAGTTATATCTGAAAGGATACACAACTACTGAGATTCAGAGATCAACTAGACATTCGTTACAAAGCATAGAACGTTACATCAAAGACTTTTCTCGTGTCTCTATTTTCACACAGAAAGGTGAGTCAATAGACAATATCAGATTAATTGTTGGAATCTCAGAACGTTTGGTAAAAGAGTACCAAGAACTTTTCATAAAATACAAGGATGGGGACAATAAACAAAGAGTAGAAGAGCTAATAGATAATATAACTGTTTATGATTCACCAATGAGTTTCAAAAAAAATTCGGGGATGAGAATGTGAAAGAGGACTGGTATAGAAAAATGTATGGCCCTTCGGCATCAAAAACCTATGAAACAAGTTTGTTCAACCTCATAACATCAGAGTTTGGATACATTGGTGGTCCTGATGTTGTCAAATTGTTCACTAAAAAGATTGTTGAGTTGAATAATCAATATTACCTGAGGGAGGAGTTTGTTCGACCAGGTCAAATGAGATGGCTTGTGTTAAAAGCAGGCCAGAAATATTCCAAGAGTAAAAAGTTGAGTGAGATGCAGCTTATTCCCGTTACATTAACCTTAATAAATCCTGAAGATATTGAGGACAGAATCACGAAGGTAAAGAAAAACGAATTGATAGAAAAACTAATAGTTAGATTATGCAATGAAACCAAAGAGCAGGGAGGTGTGCTTACAGAAACGGATATTGCAATATTGTTCAGGTTGTCTTGTACCATGATTTCCAATCACGTGACAAGTTATGAGAAAAGGACAAAAAAGGTAATTCCAAGAGCAGGTACCGAAATGGACATGGGAAAATCCTTAACTCATAAAAGATTAGCATTCCATAATTACAAGAAAAAGATTCCTACTTCAGAAAATGCACGTTTAATAGATCATACTCCAGAGTCAGTAGATCGATACATCAAAGATGGAACACGTATAGAAAAGCTCTATGCAGCTGGATACGATGAGTGGAACATGGCATTTTTTACAGGACTTCCCATATATGTAGTTCAAGAATATGTAGAGATAATAAAGTCATACGAAAAAGAAAAAAATGATAAAAAGGATATTGAAAATCAATAACAAATGGATGAAAGGGTCATATGAACCTATCTTAGGTTTTAGAGTTATGTCTTCTGTAATAATTGGGTTTCATAGTAAAGCCTGTGAATAAAGCATTAAAATTACAAGATGAAGGTACCCTGAAAAATAACGGTATTAGTACTGGACAAAGATATTACAATAAATGTTAACCAGAGCTAATATAAGGTTTAAATTGTATTTATAGTAAGGTTAAATTGTAAAAACATTTGCCTTTACAGAGGGGAATAGGTTTTAAGGTTTTATCAGGTCTGCGAGGAAGAAATAGTTTACATGCTTAAATTTTGCTGGAAATGATTTTTTTCTAATGGACTTGATAATGTCTTAATGTGAACACAAAAAAACCACATGAGAGTATAGTTGAGGATATTTTATGAAAGGCGACAGCTGTAAGAATCCAATGGATAAAAATCAATTAGGCGAGCCCCTTCCAAGCAGAAACCAGACAGTGGGGGATACTCCTGAATTAACTACAGTAGCAGGAGCTCCTGTGGAAAGCAACCAGGACAGCATGACAAGCGGCAGACGCGGCCCCCTCATGCTTCAGGATATCTGGTTTCTGGAAAAACTGGCACATTTTGACAGAGAAGTAATCCCGGAGCGCAGAATGCATGCAAAAGGCTCGGGAGCATTTGGGACGTTTACCGTAACTCATGATATAACCAGTTACACTAAAGCAGCCATATTTTCTGAAATAGGAAAGCAAACCAAAATGTTTGCACGCTTTTCTACCGTAGCGGGTGAGCGTGGAGCTGCTGATGCAGAGCGTGATATTCGTGGTTTTGCTTTGAAGTTTTACACTGAAGAAGGCAACTGGGACATGGTAGGGAACAATACGCCTGTGTTCTTTTTCAGAGACCCGTTGAAGTTTCCTGACCTGAACCACGCTGTTAAGCGTGATCCGCGTACCAATATGCGTAGCGCAAATACTAACTGGGACTTCTGGACATCTTTACCCGAAGCCCTGCTGCAGGTAACTATTATTATGGGTGACCGCGGACTACCTTCTTCATTCAGGCACATGCATGGGTTTAGCAGTCATGCCTACAGTTTAATAAACAAAAATAATGAGCGTGTATGGGTAAGGTTCCATTTCAGGTCACAGCAGGGTATAAGAAACCTCACTGACCAGGAAGCTGCAACGGTAGTCGGAATGGACCGTGAAAGCCATCAAAGAGACCTTTACGAAGCCATTGAAAAAGGCATGTTCCCAAAATGGAAAATGTATATCCAGGTTATGACAGAGGAACAGGCAAATTCCATGAAGAATAACCCCTTTGACCTGACCAAAATGTGGCATAAAAAGGATTTTCCACTGATACCCGTGGGTGAATTTGAGTTAAACAAAAATCCTGAAAACTACTTTGCAGACGTGGAACAGGCTGCTTTTTCACCAGCTAACGTAGTCCCGGGAATCAGTTTCTCCCCGGACCGCATGTTACAGGGGCGTCTGTTCTCTTATGGAGATGCACACAGGTATAGATTAGGTGTAAACCACCATCAGATACCTGTGAATTCTCCTCAGGGCGTTAAAAACTATCACAGCTTCCATAGGGACGGGCAGATGAGGGTGGATGGTAACAGAGGAAGCCAGCTGCATTATGAACCCAATAGCTATGGAAACTGGAAAGATCAACCTCAATATGCACTTCCGGTTGAAAAAACAGGTTCAACAGATATCCTGAGGTATGATTTCAGAGAAGATGACAGCGATTATTACACCCAGCCAGGCAAGCTATTCAGAGCTATGACTCCTGATCAGCAACAGGTTTTGTTTGAAAATACCGCCAGAAACATGGGTGATTCCACTCTCCAGATCAAACACAGGCATATCTACAATTGCTATCAGGCAGATCCTGCATATGGCGAAGGTGTTGCAAAAGCACTGGAAATAGACATCTCAACCGTTGATTTAAATTTGCCAGCGCGTACTTCAAGAGAAGCTAATTATGAAGCAAACAATAAACATCCTGAATTAAATCAACCCACAATGAAAAAAGATTCAGGCAGGGAGATTGATACTAACGGCGATCCTTGCATTGAACCCGAAAACGATCCCTGGCTTTTGTAACTATTAGACAATGAAATGTTGCATTAGCGGTACTATCAGGTCTAAGAGGGATAAACAAATTTACAGGCTCGAATGTAGCTGAAATAATTTCTGGCTCTCATAGACCTGACAATACCTTATTTATCCTGAATTATTTCGCCTTTTAAAGTTCTCAATTTCATTTAGAGCCTATCCGAAAAGTCAGTACTGCATGTTGAAAAGCCATAATAGGTCTATAATATCAGTGTATCCGTTGCGGTTTTGCATATTACCTTATGTAAAAGCTACAGCAGGTAACCACTTTTCGGATAGGCTCTTAATCTATGAGCTTATCCCACAACCTGTTTCTTAATCATTTAGGACTTATGAAGTTGCCTGTAAAATGAGTTCCCATAAATATTTTCATGATCAGAAGCTCGATTAATTATTCAAAGATCGATATAAGGAAGGGTAATTTTTAGTTTTGGGATTGGCTCCACTTGTTAATTTTTGCTCATATTCTTCAATTATTAGTGGAATTATTAGTTAGATTACTATTGTGATTTTTTAATGATATAAAAACGGCAGACTTAAATTTCGAGAAATGATCTACATACTATTTTCTTGTGTGATTTTTATGACAGATCTTAGGAATAGGTATTGGGGATTTGAACTATCAGGTGTAGAGTATAAGCTCATATTTGAGAAAGAAAATATGGGTTTCGTTCGTTTTGCTAATAAAAATAAAGATATTTTTTATCTTGATCCTTCTCCTTTTTTAAATACGGTAAAACCTGAAATTTATGTTTTAGAAAAATGTTCTGCTCCTCCTGCTGGGAAATTAATTGAAGCTATTGTAAGAGAAACTGAAGACAAATATGATCTTAACAAAAATATAGTCGAGAAAACTTTGGTTAAATATGTGATAGATTGGAAAATAACAGATCCTAATAAGCTTAGAACTAATCTAACAATTAAAGATGAATTTTTGAATTACGTATCTGCTCCAATTCCAAGAAGCATTTCTAATTTTGAGGATTTGGCAAATTGTTTAGCTTTATCTGTTATTTCTGCCCCACAATTGACGGAAATGGAAAAGGGTGGGATTAATTCCGTAGTTCTTGGTGAAAGTAATATGCGTGGTCAATGGGCTGCAATTAAAAAGATAATGAGCATTGTCCCAAACGAATTTAAAAAGCCAACTTCTCGGCAATATTACAAGTTATTAGAAGATGATTCGAGACCCAAACCTGTCAATTGTTGTGAAGTAAATTTAACGTATTTTAATATAACAAATGTTCCTGTTCATATTCCTTTACCGTTTGAGATGAAATTTAATCCAGTTGCTTCATATAAGGAAAACTTAGAGAATTACTTACCTTTAGCAAGAGCATTTATGATAGACGCCCTTCTTTTTCAACCTGAGATCCCTGAAGTGATGCAAAAGAAAATGGAAAATACAATATACGATCTTATTAATAATATTGTGTCCAATAACTTAATTTCTCACACTCCTGATATTGGATCTATAATCCCAAAATTAACAACTTCTTATGCAAGGCTTGATTTCAAACTTAATTCCACAAGTAACGATCTTAATGAAGGTAAAGAATTATGGGAAAGTTTGATGGGAGATACTGAGACTAATAGCTCCAATTCAAGAAAATTAGACACGAATAAACTTTTAGAATTAACTTGTGATGAAAATATGCTGTATATGGATATTATAAATTTAAAGGACATAGGAATCGACCTTACGTTTGAAAATATAAAGAAGAAAACTAGTATTATGGAGTGGAAGTTTGAAGAAACTCTCGAAAAATTAAAAATTAAAGGGCGTATTTATTATTTAAGTAATGATAAAATAGGTCTTATAGATTTTAAATAAGAAAAAAGCGCTCACTGACTATTAACGGCAAAAACAGGGTAATTTATATTATACATTAGGACACATTTGGCTTTCAAAAAACCGTCACATGATTGCGAAAACAAGCTTCTGATTCTTTTTCTATAAAAACTTATTTATGCAAATTGTGTATTTTTCTCGCATCTAATCTTTTATCTACTTCTTTAAGAGAATATAATCTAAATAATATCCTTTCAGTTTTACCTTCTTCGGTTATTCCATATTGTAGCAAGCAATATCCTTTATAATCAGACGCTATAATATGATTTGCATTAACAATATTCCTATCTTTGTATAATCTCTTGTTTAAATTTCCTACTTTTGTATTGGAAGCATACTTTCTATATTTTGAAATTTCATCATAAACTGCTCCGTATTCTGGAGATTGCGTTCTCATAAAATAATCATGTGCTTTCCGACTAGCGTTCCAGTAAGGTACTCTTAACTCGCATACGGTCTGAGTATTTGGGTTCCAGTTCCTGATATATTCAAGAGCTTGATCCAGAGGAATGTTTTCATAACCATACATTAGTTCTAGAAGTCCACCTTCATATTCCATGTTGTTTCTCCCGATATTGTAATTTATTGTGATTTGTTACGTACAAATAATAAAAAATCGGTAGTATACCGAAAGTTTTGTAAGTTCAAATTTATGATGCATAGATTTTAACTTAAAACCTGTGTATATTAAAAACGTAGAGTTTTTTTGAGAGAAAGAGAAAAGGTTGAATCTATTCTCTATCACATCATCTTGTTGCTCTCCATACTCGAATTTCATTAAAAGTTCTATCATATGCAATAACTATACGATTGAAATAATCAGCTAATATAGTTCCTTTAGCTTCTCCCCCTTGCAATACAAATAACTTAGTCAGGCTTCCGGCACCGTCTCCGAACTGAGGGGAAGCACTCCATATTGAGGACTCTATAAACTTACGGTCTGTTTCAGGATTATACCAGTCTAAAATTTGTTTTTTGGCATCCTTTATCATATCTTCCATTTCTTCGTCTATTATAGACACTTTGATCCATCTCCTTCACTAATTATATAATCTATTTTCAAACTATAAGATAGGAAATATAAAAAATACTATTAAGAAAAGTAGATTATGTAACATTCTCTTAATATCAAGAATTTCCATTAAATAATTCGTATATGATCTCTATCTGGAGAAAGTAAATCTCCTCTCTGCTTCATCTTTTTAATATAATCTTCTGCACTAGTTCGATCTATGCCTATCTCTTGAGCTGCAGCGTAAATTTCTTCCAATGGAGCTTTAAGACCAGGATGTTTTTCAGAAATTTCTTTTATTATACCCTTTAATATTTTTATATTACTCCTTACGGTTGTAGAATTCGATGGATTACTAGTCGAACTCGGACTGATAGGTATCTTCTCAACAGCATCAGCTTCTAGAATGTATTCAATTTTTTGTTTATTTACTTCGTTTCTTTTGAGAATGCCAACAAATAACATTTCAGAATTTTCAGGAGCTTTTTCTACAGCTTCTTCTATGAGAAAAACTTTCATGTTCCTCTGAGAATATTCAGTTTTTTCATCCTTATGTTCATCTATTTCAATTTCTTGAACATCGATGATCTCGCTAGACTCATCGGATATCTCAAACTTTCCTTTTCTACCGCAAGTCTCTTCTACACATACTATTGGGCGATTTATTTCTGAACATAAAGCCTGTGAGATTATGATTATATTACCACAAGATTGGCACTGGAAGGCGGCTTCCTTATAAAAAGGATATTGCATGTTAGTCTTCGTTACCTTTCCTTTTATTGCAATTCGTTTTCCCAAGCGATTCGCTCTGATATCACGCATTTTTAATTCAAGATAATCCACCATAGTTAATCCCCTATTAATGAAAAATAAAAAATAATTGAGAAAAGCTGTTTTACTTATCCTCTGATCATTATTCGATTTGATCTGGTTTTGAGTCATCAGTCCATTGACTATCAGGTATCCGTATGGTCCTTATCTTGGTCAAGGGCTTGTCTATAACAATAGTCATTAAAAGGTTTTGTTCCTCCAGGGTTCGGTCTTTTCCCAACAATAAACCCTTTTTTCAAAATCTCATGCCTTTTGATGGCTGTTATCGCGTTGGTGACATCGGTAAAACTCAAATTAATCGAATCGCTTATCTCGTATGCAGTAACTGGCTTTTCGGACTGCTTTAAAAAATCATATACCTTTTTTGTTTTCTCATTTGGAGGACGGGGCTTCCTAGATTTCGGCAAGAGTTCTATGTTTGCATGCTCACTCCATTTAGAAGGATTTTCTAAATGTTTATTCCCCTCAGGAATAATGTTAATAAAATCATCTAAAATGCAATCAGTATTGGGATTGTCTATATTTGCAGGTGCACTTGCAATAACTTTTGAGTTTAATTCAATATTTTCCTCAATTGCATGCGAATTTTCTTTGGAGGGCATAGTCGAGGTATGGGTAATGTTCTGGTCAAGATCATAGCGAGAGTTATCTTTCCAGAAATATGTTCCCATTCGCATGTTTCTAATCTGCCCTTTATATAGCCCTGGAGCTACTATTGACCCTATTATTAATCTATCATTTACTTCTTTTCGGGTTCTTAGTCCTGATAGAGCCGCTTGTACCTTATCCTCTGTCAAAGAGGTTTTTTCGCTTATCTCACCTACTGTGGCTGGATTTTTAGACTGCCTTATACATTCGAGAACTATGTCTCTATTAGATATCCCGTTTTTTGGTAAAGGAATAACAGTTTCTTCAGGATCAAAGCTTTTCTGTTCAATAATTCTATTTTCGTTAGAAGTTTCGACTTTCTTTAGGGATTTTATTTGATTTTCTTGCTCATTTAACCGTTTTTCGAATTCAGATTGCTTGGAAAGCAAATTTTTAAGGGTATTATGGATGCTTTCATACCTCCCTTGGTAGTAGTGAATATCTGAAAGTGACATGCCATCAATTCTACTAGGGGCAGCTTTTATCAAATCCTCAAAATACCTCATATTGCTTTCAAAAGATCCCTCATTTGTTGGGCTACTGCAATTTAAGATTAAGCTCCGGAGAATCTGAACTAATTCGTCTCTGTAATCAGAAGGGCTATAAATCAAAAAAGGTATAGCCGTTTTAGTGGCTATATCTAGGGCTCTCTCTTTATCTGTTTTCCAGTCTAACATTTGATTTTTGCTCCTTTAAATTCCGATATACAGGATTCTTGAATTGGGGCTTATAGGTCATTGCCTTTTCTTCGATCTTAGTAAGTTTCGCCATTAACTTGTCAGACGTATTGATATTCCATGCATCAAAAAAATTCTGCCTGGGCGAATGAATTTTGCTTATTATTTCATTGCAAAGGTCTGTATATTGGTTTCTTTTATCAGAAATCGTATAAGCACGGTTTCTCAAGGATTGTAATTCCTTGATGCCGTTATCACATACATAATTGCCTAGACAATCTTTTAAAGCCCTGTAAACCGCATTTTTAAGGGGATATCCTTCACTATCATCTGATAATAGAACAGTGTCTTCCTGGTATTTCATCAAAGCAAAAAGGAGATTTGGTTTTTTAATGACTCCCTGGGTTGGAGTAGTCTGACTATGCATCCAGTTTATTAATTGTTTCAATCCAGCAGCGGCTTCCAGACCGTCAATAGGGCAAATAATTTCATCCGCGCTTTTCAAGGCGAGTTTACATAACAAAGATCCTTCCAGAGCGGGAGCAGTATCAATTAGTATATAATCAAAATAATTCCTGTATTTATTGACCGCATCCCTAAATCTATGATGTAATTCTTTTTTCTCGGGATCCATAAAGTTTTCATGGTTTAATTTTTGCTCAGTACCCGCAGCTTCTATTTCTGCGTAGGGGTGACCTGCCATAATTCCTATAGTCCCTATTTCTTCCGAGCCTGCACGATATAAATAAGGATATTTTGCAATTAAAATAAGTTCTTTTTGACGGTTTTCAAAGTCTTCGAATTCTGTAAGTCTGAAAAAAGTAACTAGCCGTCTATCCTTAAACTGCTCATTCGGAACCCCAAGTCTCTGAGTAAGATTACTCTGAGGATCATTGTCCCAAAACAAAACATTATATCCTAAGCGTGCGAAATATATGCCTAAGGCAAGGTTAGTGGAGGTTTTACCACAACCGCCTTTATTATTCATACAAGCAATAACTTTACTGCGTGCCTTACGTTCTTCGGGAAGTTCAACTAATCGAGTTTGCTGTAACTTTATGTTTGTCATACTAAGTTTTCCTTTGATTTGTTGGATTTACTCTAAAACTTTGAACGCCACTTCAAAGTTTAAGGGGGTACGCAGTAAAACTACTTAAATATTACGAGAATCTATTTTTATAAAAAATCGTCCCTTTAAGAATTGGGAAATCAGTAAAAAAGGAATTCTCTGAGTCAAAAATCAAAAATGATATTCTGCATAAAATCTTGGGCTAATACAGTAATTTTAAATCTTTTTTTCGTTATTGACTTCATTTTTAGTCATATTATTCAATATAACTACTTTTGGCACCTAAAAAAGGAAAAAAGAGTAATATAGCGCATTATTTATACAACAAAAATAAGTCATCGTATGAGTATCTCATCAAACACATCTTATTCAAAGTAACCCAGTGAGTTGCAGGAAATTTGAAAAAGTATTGATGTCGCGGCAAGAAAGTTATCTTTCTCATATTTTTTATGTGCTTGCTCAGCTATCTAAAATATTTTTTCCAAATTTAGAGACCCCACCAACCCGAGCCCATATTCACCTCGATTCATATATCTCAGGAGCCTACTTGATATCTTGGGAAGCTGTGCAGAACTGAATGTTATATCATATTATGAGCCTATCCGAAACTCAAAATTTGATTTTTGAATTTCGTATTTTGGACAGTAAATCGAATAGCTGATTATGAAAAACAGTCCTGAAACTCTTACTGATTTGGAATAAAATAATAGGACTTACGCGGTTGAACTTAAAAACAACAGCTCTAAACCTTCAACTGTCTAAATCAGCAATTTAACAGCAAGGCCTATTGATGCTGATTTTAATCCTCAAGTGCGTAAGTCCTAAATAAGTTTTGGGATAATCTCATTTATATTAACGTATGTAGCTATTTTTCGTGACCTGTAGAAAACGATGTGTATCAATTCTCTGCCTTACCGTGGATAACGTTTACACATATTTCGCATGTGGATTTCAGAAACAGGGAAAAAGCGCAGTCCATATTTGACTGAGGAAATATCATGAAAGAGAAGGCAAATTTATTATGCGTTTTCAGTCCAGGTTCATCTTTCATTTGTTAATGGTATTCATATTGGCAAACTTGCGGATAAACTGCAGAGATACCTGGATAAGCGTAGATTTATCAGTAGTTTACTAGTTTTTATTTTTTAAAGTTATGTCTTCACAATTCAAAAGTTTTATAACAAAACATGGGTATGTAGGTAAGGAAGTATTCTGTACAAACTGTTATCTGCCAAGTATCATTCATGATGCTTGAAGACGAAATTTGCAATTACTCCACGATACATACACTTTTAACTTTAGTAAGTATTTCTTTTGCGTCATCGATTTTGATTATACTTTTGCTAACCAAATAATCAATTAATCCAAAAATTCCACAAGTTGATTTATTTATACTCTCTAGCTGAACTCTTAGAAGTAAATCTTCTGTTAAGCAAAGAAGGTCTTTATCCAAGGCTAAAGCGATAAACGAAATATCGTTTTTACTAAATTTATTTTCAAAAACAATTTTCTTTGTGGCTAAAGCTATCATATCATTTGGATTTAAGCTTTTAATCCATCCACCGTCAATAATTTGAAGTTTATTTTTCACATCTCGATAAGGATGATCTTTTAAGTATGGTCCAATAATAATTTTATCTTCAAGTTCTTTTATAATATACACGTGATCAAATGCTAGTCTTAATAAATCGAGACATCCGATTTTAGCTAATATACCTAGCATCGTTTCGTCTACGAGTACATCTCTTTTACTAATAGGTGAATTTCTTAATTGATCTATTTTTTCATCAGATAAACTCAAAGACTCTGCTACTTTTACATTATTAATATGACATAATAAATCAAAAGTGTTTCTTTTTAGCAATTCACTCGCTTTTGATATTGTAATATTTCCATCTTCATATCTCTCAAGTGTATGATTAGAAATTGTAATTAAATTACCTAGATATTCCATACCTTTTTCTGCATCTACTAACCATGCACTATCAAAATTTGGATTAATTTCTATTACTTTTTGTATTTCTTTCACAGCTTCGTCTATTTTTCCTAAATTCAATAAGGAGCACCCCATAACAAAGTGTGCATCCTCATCTTCTGGCTCTATAAAAATAACTTTTTTAGAATATTCTAAAGCCTTTTCATAAGAGGCTTCTTTATAGTAAATATGTGCTAGTGCCTTATAAGCAAAAACAAAGTTTGGATTATCAGAAATTACTTGATTTAAAACTTCTATGGCTTTTTCAGTATATTCTAGTGTTGATAGTGTAGCAGAATAATTAAGCTTCAGTTCAAGGTCATCTGGATATTTCGTAAAAGCATTTTCAAATTCATCTTTTGCTTCAGAGAGTTTATTTGCTTGTAAAAGAGAACTACATAGCAAACGATAAGTTTCTACTTTGTCATAATCTGCCTCTAAAGCCTTTCTAGAAAAAACGGCAGATTCTTTATAGTTGCCTATTTCATAATATAATGAAGCAAGTTTATAAAAATTAATACCTATTGGAGCCAATTGTACTAATTCTATAGCTTGTTTTACAGCATATTCATGCATTCCACATTCGAGATATAAATTTATTAAATAGATTCTTGGTGGAATTGCCTCACTGTTTTTGCTTATTGCTTCCTTAAAATATTTAACTGAATTTTCATAATCATCTTTCTTGTGATATAATCTTCCCATCATATAGTAAAAATCCCATGGTTTTTGAGGGAACATATCAATTTTCTCTAAAAGAGAGTACGCTTTTTCTACTTTTCCATTTTCCTCCAAGACATTAGACAATTGTATATATAAATTTATATTTTCTGGATTTTCATCAATCAATTCTTTGAATAATTTCTCAGCTTCGTTAAGCCGATTTTTAATAGAGTATGCAGTCGCAAGATTTGCTTTTACAATAAAGAGATGGTTCCCTGTTAGATCTTCCCTTTCGACAAGGGGCTCATAGTACTCGATTACCTTGTCAGAATCTTGGCATCCTCCATATGCTTCCCCAAGAATTACGTAGAGATCAATGGTGTCTAAACCACCATTAAAAGCCATTTCACAGTACTCTATTGACTTTATAAATTCTCCTTTGGCAAGATGTACTCTGCTTAAATGTGTATATATTTCGCAATTTAAGTAATTGTTACCTTGTTCTTCACTCAGTTCTTTTGCTTTTTCTAGGCATTCTAGCGCTTTTTCCACGTACTCCATATTGAGCGTCTTTGAAAAATCAGAAGAAATACAAACTTCGTTTTCAGCAAAAGCTGCATTCATGTAATCTATGGCTAATTCCATATGAAAAATAACATTTTCAGGTTCAACTTTTACAGCTTCCTTTCCATATTGTATAGCATTTTCGTAATCTTTCTCGTAAGAATATATACGGGCCATGCAACAAGAGGGATAACCAACATTTGAAGTAATGGTTGAGGCTTGTCTAAGTATTCTCAGAGAATTTATAGTATCTCCTTTCTCATATTCCAACAAACCTATGACACATTTCGCCAAAAAGTTATTTTTATCGAACTCTAGGGCTTTTTTGGCATAAATTTCAGCTTCATCTGGATTTTCAGATTTTAACTGTGATGCGATATTAGCTAAAACAGTGGGATTTTTAGGGTCTAAACTTTCTGCTTCATATATTAAGTCTTTTGCTCTGGATAAGTTCCCTTTTTTATGATGACAAACAGCTTCTCCTATCATTACTTTTACTAATAAAATCTTTGATTCATTCCTTTCTAATTTTACTCTTGCCTGTTCATAATATTCAAGGGATTTCTCATATTCTCTTTTTTTCTCACAGAACTGAGCAAAATCAATTAGTGATTTAGTATATTCTTCAATATTTTCAGAGATATAAATATAATTCTGAGTTGTATTATTCGTATTTCCTATATTAACAGGAGCTTTAATATTATGAAGAAAAACATCTCTTCCAGCTGTTATTCCATTTCCTCCAATTATATTTACATCATTGGAATTGTCTTTCTCCATAAAATTCTCCCTTAAATTTAGGCCAAGATTGCACTAATAGCTAGTTTTTTAGCAACTTTAGATGCGATATCAAAAAGTCCGTATTCTTCCATTTTTTTTCCAGTTTCTTGTATGGTCTCAATAGCAGATATTACTCTTTTCGTAATTTTTTCTAACTTTGGAGTTTCGTTTTCAGACTCTTTAATTGCTGCAGTAATATCGCCTTCAGCAATTGTTTTATCTTGTGGTAAAAGATTTGACTTTGAAATAGCTTCTTTAAAAGCAAGTAAGTCGTTTTTAAGATCTTCAATATCTAATAAAGAAATGTTAATATTTGCTCCTACTGCAATTGGACTGTTTATATTCTCGAAAATAACATTTTCACCCGCAGTTATACCTGTACCACCAAGTACACATTTATCTGAATCTGTTTCCTTTGTCATCAAACACCTTCCAGACTTATTTCTTTTTATAGGTTAGATTCAAAGTCAACTTGTAATTAAATTAGTATAAGCAATTGACAGAACTTTGCTTAAATATTTCTATAAATGAGCAAATATTCACTTTAATTTTATCATATACATGATTTGCTTCTCCAGGAATATTCACCGTCACCAAACGCACTTGTATTCTCTTTTTGTTTTCATGTTATGTTTTGACAATCCAAGTGGGCTGTGTAACTCAATTGAAATCCTAATCATCTTTCTAAATACAGTATGAAGTGTATGTGGCTTTTACCCTTTAATTCTGAAATTTCAGGGAAAAAATGAAGTTTGTTCACAGGCCTTTTGCATTCGGTAAATGATGAAGTTTTCAGATGCATTTGAATTGATTAAGGATAAAATATCAAAATATTTATCCATTTAATCGGATATTTCCATTCATGAACAATCATAGCGAAACAGAAAATTCAGGTCACAATTCAGTCCACATTGACACCGATACTATTCCAGGGTGGAATGAAGAGCTTGAACTGGCTTTTTCTGCCTATAAAGGCTCCTACATTCCAGGAAGAGTTGCATCAAGGCATAAAACGGTCTGTGAGGTCCTCATTCCCGGAGCTGTCGTACAGGCAGGAATTTCAGGTGCGCTCCAGAAAATTGGAAAACAGCCGGTTGTAGGGGATTTTGTCGTTTTGCTTGACCAGCCTGAGCTGGGCTCACGCATGATTGTGAATATCCTACCCAGAAGGACCTGCCTTTCAAGAGGAGCAGCAGGAGACGGAGGTGGGGAGCAGGTAATTGCTGCAAATATTGATTCCATTTTTATCGTGACCGCGACAGGAAAAGACCTCAACCTGCGGAGGCTTGAGAGGTATCTCGCCGTTGTATATTCTTCCGGGGCAAGACCTGTGATTTTACTTAACAAAATCGACCTTGCAGATGATCCAGCCCACCTGATAGAAAAAATTCAGTCGATTGCAGGTAACGTGCCTGTTATCCCGTTGAGTGCCCTCTCAAAAACAGGGCTTGACGCACTAAGTCCTTACCTTAAACCGGGAGAAACAGTTACATTAATCGGCTCCTCAGGTGTAGGAAAATCCACTCTCATTAACTCTCTTCTTGGTGAAACCGTTCAGAGAACCGGGGGCATCAGGGAAGACGATGAAAAAGGAAGGCACACCACCACAGTCCGCCAGATGTTCCTGCTTCCAAACGGAGCAGTTCTTATAGACAACCCCGGGATCAGAGAAATCCAGCTCGGGGATTCTGCCGAAGGGCTTGAAAAAGCGTTTTCAGAGATAGTTGATGCAGCCTGCAATTGCAGGTTTAAAGACTGCACCCACCGGGACGAGCCGGGCTGTGCTGTCCTGAAGGCGGTTGATGACGGGTTTATTCCGGAAGAGCGGCTTGCCAGCTACCACAGGTTAACTGACGAACTTGCGTTCCAGTCAAGAAAGTCAGAAATCGGGCTGAAAAGGCTTGAAAAGGAAAGGTTCAAGAAAATAGCAGTGGACATTAAAAAGTATAAGAAATCCACCGGGAAGCTGTAAGATAGGGTTTATTTTAAAGAAGGCAAGCGTCATCAGGACTTTATCAATCATTTTCGACCTGGAAGGAAGCGGGGAGGAGTAGTTTATATTGAGCCCTCCGGAACCTACAATTATTATATGAAAAAACCTATGCTATTTCTATGTCAAGGAAGCTACAGGATTCTGCTTTTCGTTTATTGAAGAAAGCAGCCGATGATATAGATCATGATAGATATAAAATGGCCTTTGAAAACCTTGATAAGGTTGAAAAGATCGAAAAAGAAGTGAATAACCCTGAGATCTCATATCATCTTCTGTTTTTTAAAGGTTTTGCAAAATACAGGATTGATGAACTCGAAGAGTCGCTTTCACTTTTCGGAAAGGCGCTGGAAATTAGCTGGGACCTTTTTTCAAAAGAACCGGAAAAAGAAGATTACCGGTCTTTTATGCGAGACACGATTGGAAGTATTGGAGATATCCTTCTGAAGCTTGAAGATCCAGTTAAAGCAAGAGAGTATATCTCTCCAATGAAAGGGATTTTTGAAAAAGCGGTTCTGGGTTTTGAGAAGTTATTGGAGTCAGATCCCGAAAATCCGGAATACCTGGAAGATTTCCTGGAAACGATCGAACACATAGGGCTCTGTTTTGAAGCCGGAGAATTGACCGGAGACGCAGTTCCACTTTTTGATAAAAAATTCGATCTCATTGAGAAATTGCTTGAAAGTGAAACTGAAATATCCGAACACCTCAGCAGCCTTGATGATTCTCTCATGAATTTTGGAAGGATGTGTGAGGGAGAGGAATATTTAGAAGAGGAGTATATAGAAGAGGCAAAGCGCGTTTATGATCGGGCAATAGAGATTTACGGAAAAGTCCTCGATAAAGACCCTGAAAACTCTGAAACCAAAGTTTACCTGAGTTACATATACCGTTACCTGGCAGGTATATATTCGGACCAGGAAAATCTCGTAAAGGCAGAGGAGTGCTATAAGGAGGCATTGAATCTGCTTGAGAGCGAAATCAAAGAAGAGCCTGAAAATATTCCGGTTTCTGAAAATATTGAAGTTTCCGAAAACATTTCAGTTCCCAGAAATATTCTTTTTTCTATGGCCATTGCAGATATGTACAAAGATTCAGGCTTAATATTTTCAGACACGGAAGACACTACAAAAGCCAGGGACTACTATACGAAGGCGAGGGAAACTTTCCGGGGACTGATTGATAAATACCCGGATCTGCTTGGAGCCGATAAAAACCTTGCCATCTCTTTAGATGAACTGGCAGAGCTGTTTTCAGATATCGGAGACTTCGAAAGTGCAGAAATGTGCTATAAGGACGAACTGCATATCTATGAAAATCTGCTGCAAAAAGAACCTGAAAACCCTGAAAATCCTGAATATTCTCTTAAGCTTTCCGATATCTACCGGGAGCTTGGTGACCTTTTTGCGGAAGAGGAAGAAATTGAAAAAGCAAGGGCTTATTATGATAAAGAAATCGAAATTTACGAAAATCTTCACCCAGCAGAAGCCGATAAACTCATGTTAGAAGCTAATAAAGCCGATACCTGGAACCAGATCGGAAGGCTGTATGCAGAAGATGAGCCTGAAACTGCAGTGCAATATCACGAAAGGGCTCTTCCCATACTTCAGGAAGCCTTCGAATCTGATCCCACGAGTGAATTTTTCCATGAGGAACTGCTCGAAACCCTGACAGGTATGGGTGTGCTGTACAAAAAGAACCGGGAGTTCGAAAAAGCAATTCAGACGTATGAAAGAGTCATGGAAGTCCAGAAACAACTCCTTGAGCTGATGCCTCCGGAAAGCTGCCATGATACGAACCATGACCACGATCTGGATCACGACCATGAAATAGACCATGACCATGAAATGGACCATGATCATGCTCTGGAACACTGTCATGATCTGGATATAGAAACTACATACTTTGAACTTGGAGTGCTGCATTCCGAAATTGGGGACGAGAAAAAAGCCAGTGCCTACCACAGGCAGGCTCTTGAAAGATTTGAACAAATAATTGCTGAACAGTCAGAGAACCCGGAGCTCTTAATCCTTACATCAGGTAGCGCTTTCTTTTTAGGAGTGGTCCTCCTTGAAAAACTGGAGTCTGAAAATAAAGACTCAAGCATTGCCAAGAAATACTATGAGCTTGCACTCAGAACAATTGAAAAATTATATGAAGCTTACCCAATGAACCTGAAGCTTCAGGAGATGCTTGCCAGTTTTGCCGAACAAATCGGGGACATATACAGGGATGCCGATAAACTGGAAGAAACAATCCAGGAATACGAATATGCATACAGAAGCCTCAAAATCCTGTATGAAAACGACCCTGAAAACCCAAAGCATCTCCATCATATGCTTGGAGCCCTGAATAATATCGGGATCGGATATTCGGTTACGGATCAGCAGGAAAAAGGAAAAGAGTGCTTTGAAAAAGCCCTTGCCCTTAACGAAAACCTGGCAAAATCCAATCCGGAAGACCTTAATCCCCTGAGAAGAAATTTTTTGCTTTTCAGCAACTACGCAAACCTTCTTGAAGAAATGGGGGATTCCGAAATGGCAAAGGAATACCGTAAAAAAGCTGAAGAGCTCGACGCAAAACTGACTGAAGAAGACCCTGAATGGACTTCCTTAGTCGAAGAGCTATGATCTCGAAACAATAGAAATTTGAGGGCACTCGATGCCCCATCCAACTTTTTACCAGCCTCTGAAAAGAGCCCGGCTGCGCTGTCCTTAAGGCGGTTGAGGATGGGCTTATTCCTGAGGAACGGCTCGCAAATTATCACAGGTTAACTGAAGAACTCATTTTCCCGTCAAAAAAGCCAAAATCGGGCTTAAACGGCTTGAAAAGGAAAGATACAGGGAAATAGCAGTGGATATTAAAAAATATAATAAATTGAGAGGAAAGCTGTCAGGCGGCCTATTCTATTTTTGAATAATGAAGGCTCACTTCATACTCGTCCTATTTTTTCTGAGTTTCAGGTTATTTAAAGAGTACTTGAATAGACAACTGATTTATTTCCTTCTCTCCAGAACAGCGTAACACCTAAAAATGAATAAGACTTTCTTAGTTGCACAGCAGGGTAAGAGTAATAATTTCATTTTCTTTTGATGGGAGCTATTTGAATGGCAAGCAAAGTATATTTCTCAGACCTGAGGGCAAAAAACCCTCATGAGAGTAAAATAAGCAAGATCCAGAGACTTTTTGACGAGGCAGGGTTTGTCGAGCTGCTCGGAGCAGAAGACCTGACCGCAATCAAGATTCATTTCGGAGAATACGGGAATGACGGCTACATAAACCCGGTCTTTGTCAGGCAGGTAGTTGATAAAATCAGGGCAGCCGGAGCAAAGCCGTTTATCACGGACACAAACACCCTCTACTCCGGGAGCCGGCATAATGCGGTTGACCACCTGACAACAGCCATAGAACATGGTTTTGATTACTCTGTCGTCCGGGCTCCGCTCATTATTTCGGACGGGCTTAAGAGCCAGAACATCGCAGAGGTCGAGATCAGGCAGAAGCACTTCAAGTCCGTGAAAATAGCGTCAGACATCGTTTCAGCCGATTCCATGATCGTGATGTCCCACTTCAAGGGGCATATCATGGCAGGGTTTGGAGGTTCGATCAAGAACCTGGCAATGGGATGTGCGCCTGCGGCGGGTAAAAAAGACCAGCATTACCCTACAAGCCCGCATGTTGTCGAGGAGAAGTGCATCGGCTGTGGGAACTGCGTGGAAATCTGCCCTGTGGGAGCAGCATCCCTTGAAGGCGATGTTTCCAGAATAAATCCCGGAGTCTGCATCAGCTGCGGGCAGTGCATGGAAGTCTGTCCCGAAAACGCCATCGACCTCAACTGGGAACAGGACATCCCCGAGTTCCTGGAGTGCATGACTGAATACGCATGTGGAGCCGTAATTGGAAAAGAAAACAGGGTAGGCTATATCAATTTCCTGCTCAAAATCACCCCGGACTGCGACTGTGTGCCCTGGAGTGATGCGCCCATTGTTCCTGACATAGGAATCCTTGCATCAGCAGACCCTGTGGCTCTCGACCAGGCAAGCTACGACCTTGTTAACAGGCAGAAAGGGCTTGTGGGCTCTGCTCTCCACTGCAACCATGAAGCAGGAGCTGACAAGTTTAAAGGGACCTGGCCTAAAATTGACGGCACTCACCAGCTTGAATATGCTGAGAAAATCGGGATGGGGAGCAGGGAATACGAGCTGATAGAGATCTGAGGTAAACCGCTTTTTTGGCTCATTTTAAGGTACACAGCTCAACAGGTAACATGGAACATTGCAATGACTCTTCCTTTGCTTTTGTTCCATATTTTTATTGCTTTAGGGGTGGGAAGGAGTTTCACCTTGCAGTCTTTTTTCCTGAAATATTTCTCGGCTTTTTTCGAAAGCTCTACATAGCCGGTCTGTCCAGTCCCCATAATGAGCTTCTCTGCTCCTTTTTCATAGATGTATTTCGCTTCTTCAAGCGAGATCTTATGGGATGTTCCGTACAGTTTTTTTGAAAGCTTTTTCCTGCGTTTTTCGACCTGTCTGTTCAGTCGGATAAGGATATCGTGATTAAAGGTTTTTCCTCCGATAGTTATCGAACCAAAACTTGTGGAATTGATTTTCGGTTTCACATTTTCCCCTCCTCTAAACGAAATTTCATTTTGCATACAGCACTCTGACAGCACTCTTTATGAGACCACAGGCTTATTACCCTGCAGGAAACAAATGAATATGGGAGAACATTGTCCCGCCTTTTTCAATAATCGCATATCCCGGAACAGGGAATTTCGCAGGAATGAGATTTGTAAATGATTCACGAAGCAATGTTTTATGAAAAGCTCGCCAAAAATGAGGTGCAATGCAACCTCTGTGCTCACAGGTGCAGGGTCAGGCCCGGTAAACGGGGCATTTGCGGGGTAAGGGAAAACTGTGAAGGGTCGCTTTTTTCCCTGGTCTACGGAGGAGTTGCAAACGAAGATGTGGCGAACATAGAACAGAAGCCCTTTTATCACTATTATCCCGGGTCCACGGCATACTCTGTCGGGACCATAGGCTGCAACTTCAGGTGCAGGCACTGCCAGAACTGGAAGCTTTCCAGAGCAGCCCCTGAGGATGCTTTTCTGGGAACCCTCAGCCCTTCCCAGCTTGTCATGCAGGCTAAAATGGCGGGCTGTCAGTCGGTTTCCTGGACTTACAATGAACCCACGGTCTGGTATGAATATACTTATGATGGGGCAAGGCTTGCAAAAGAAGAAGGTCTGGGGACAAGCTATGTGACAAATGGTTACATCACGCCTGAAGCTCTCGAAAATATTGCCCCTTACCTCGACGCTTTCAGCGTAGATATCAAGGGTTTTTCCGAAGCATTCTACAGGGAGATTTGCGGGGCAAAACTGGCTCCCGTACTGGAAACATCAAGGCTTGCAAAAGAACTGGGGATCCATGTAGAAGTCGTAAACCTGGTAATTCCAACTCATAATGATTCTCCCGACGAGATTAGGGAACTTTCCCGCTGGGTTTACGAAAACCTTGGGAAAGACACTCCTCTTCACTTCAACCGCTTCCACCCTCACTACGAAATGAAGAGCCTGCCTCCCACGCCTGTAAAGGCCCTCGACATGGCACGCTCAATTGCAATTGAGGAAGGCATGCGTTTCGTGTATATTGGTAATGTACCCGGGCATCCTTATGAGAATACTTACTGTCCCGAATGCGGGAGCCTTCTGATTGCAAGAGGATTTTTTGAAATCCAGGAGTATAACATAAACCCTGATAAGACTTGCCCAAAATGCGGAGAAACAATTCCTATTACAGGAGAATATCGAAAAAGTTCAGGTATGATTTAATTCTGTTTCTATTTTGTTAATTTAAAGCTGTGTAAGCTAAAAGACAATTTTTCGTGTTAAGAAAAGTATTATCAAGGCTGAAGGATTTTTTTCCGTGTATTGTTTCTTTACTGTTGTGTCGGTGCCAGCTGTTTTATTCTCTAGTTAACAGGGCTGACAGGCCGACTATTGCAGAGGCAGCATATGAGAAGAATAATAAAAATTCTGCCTGAGTTCCGGAAGAGATCATATAGTCGATCAAAGGCGACCTATTTTTATGAAAAGTATTATTTCGAAAGTTTTATCAATCTTGAATCTTCTCCTTATTTGAGCATAATAATAAAGAAATTATTAATAACAAATGCTAATTAGGCAAAATAAAATTTTAATTGGTGCTCAGCTTTCTTGTTTAATTATATGGAACTGAAAATTTCTTTGTTATTTGATGAAACGGTGTTTGAAAAGAGGTGTGAAAATGAAAGTCCTTATTTGTGGTAAAGGTGGAAGCGGCAAGAGTACGGTTACCGCCCTGCTTGCCAAGGCAATGGCAAGAAGAGGGTACAATGTGCTTGTTGTGGACAGCGATGAGTCAAATTTCGGGCTGCACAGGCAGCTTGGTGTTGAAATGCCTGATGATTTCATGAATTACCTGGGAGGGAAAAAGGCTCTCGGAGAAAAGATGATGAAGGCTTTCCAGAAAGGAGAGGCTGCAAGCATTTTTGAAGAAAAATGGGGAATACCCGAAATCCCGGAGGCTTACACTGCAACAAACGGGAATATAAAAATGATGGCTGTGGGAAAAATCCACGATTTCGGAGAGGGCTGCGCCTGTCCTATGGGTGCACTTGCCAGGCACCTCCTGAAAAACATAGAAACAACGTCGGAAGACCTTGTGCTTGTCGACACGGAAGCCGGGATAGAGCACTTCGGAAGAGGAGTTGAGGAAGGGTGCGACCTTTTGCTGATGGTGCTTGACCCATCTTACGAGTCCATAAGGCTTTCAGAAAAAATAAGGCAGCTTGCAGAAAAAGCCGGGAAGCCCCTGTACTTCATCCTTAACCGTGCAGATAAGATAGGGACTCATTTTATGATGGAAACTGTGGATAAGACTCACGTCCTGGCTTCAGTGCCGTCGGATATGGAAGTTTTCAGGGCAGGTTTTGCAGGCGAAGAACTGAATGTGGAACTCCCGGAAATAGAGGCCATTGCTGACTTCCTTGTTTCCGGAAATAGAGCCTGAAAATATTCAGGAAAAGATTTTGATATCAGTATTTCAGCAGATGTACCGGGCATGAACATCATAATTTCTGCATTCCTCCACAGATATATCAGTTCACTGCCTGGTTTTTTTTATGTGTCCGATTCCAACAAAAGCTGGCTGAAAAATGTTCAGATATTTCCTGCATAAGCAGATATATATTCTGTTTTGAAATCAACTTTAGTTGTCATGATCTCAATTCTATTTTTTAAAAAGGTACATATAGCAGATACAACCAGTTAATATATGATATTATATTACCCAATTTTACTGGAGATGACTGAAAGTGACCATCTGGGAATACGATGTTAAAGAGATCAGGTTCAGTGAGTGGTCAAAGGCAAAGGAAGACCTTAACAACCTTGGAGTTGAAGGCTGGGAGCTAATTAAGTTTTCAAACGAAATAGATGAAAACGGCATGGTAGCAGCTGTTTTCAAAAGGCCCGTTGATTATGTCGATGCAGCCTTCTAAAACTCTTTTTATATTTACTGTTTCTTGATTTGTTTTTCTTTTAGCTGTTTCAAGTCTGATTTTTGATTCCTGAAACTAAATCGCCCTCAGTTTACCTGCTGATCCTTTAACCTGCTGATTTTTTAATCTGGTGACTCTTTAACCTGCTGATTTTTCTGATAATCCTTTGATCTGCTGATCCTTCTGATAATTCTTTAATCTGATGATCCTTCAATCTGATTACCCTTAATTTTTTTTCTGCTCTTTCTTTTTCTACTTCTTTTTCCTGCTTAGAAGCTGGTCGCAGGCTGCCATAAGAACATTTCCTGTTTTTTTCGGATACAGTATTTTACAGTATTTTATACTTCATCTTTACCCAACGCTTTCCTTGCTTTTTGTACAGCGTCTTTTTTTTGTACAGCGTCTTTACTCTACATCTTTACTCTACATCTTTACTTTATACGCATTTTTTTTACAACGCCTTTACTCTACATCTTTACTCTACGTCTTTACTCTACATCTTTACTCTACATCTTTACTCTACATCTTTACTCTACATCTTTACTTTATACGCATTTTTTTACAACGCCTTTACTCAACGTCTTCATAACGTCCATGCAGTATTACATCCTGTTAACAGCGTTTACTTGTTTTGTTATAAGAAAAATCTTTTATCTTATTAAATGTTACAATATTTTATCAAAATAATAATTGTAGAGCGGTACATCTGGAGTTATCGTTTTGAAAAACAATCTGTAAGTCTGGTTTGAAGGTATTAACCGGGGTAAATGAAGCTTTTTTACGGCTGATATTTTCGGTTTTGATCCCTTTAACCAGTTTCTTTCAAAAATATGAGCAGACGAGAAACTTCAGGTGATTCTTAAGGTTGAAACATATCTCAAAAAGCTTTGAGCTAAACCGCCCGAGAAAATATTGCTAAGTTGATCAAAGTTCTGTCAGATTCTCATTCATTATATTTCCACCATCGAAAATCGAGGACTGTTTATGAATCGAAGTTTCAAGTTGATTCTGATAATCTTTATGCTGCTTGCCGTAATCGGAGCAAGTGCCTGCATAGGAGAAGAAAAGGAAGGGACTGCAAAAGGTTCGGTTTCCGGAGAAGGCTCCCAGGAACTTGTCGTGGGCATAGGTACGGATGTCAGCAACTGGTACCTTAACACGTTTGCATCCGGTGACGCACGTTTTGTCTGGTCTCAGGTTTATGAAACCCTTGTAAGGCTTGATTCGGATCTGAATATCATTCAGGGTCTTGCCGAATCCTGGGAAACTCCCGATGAAGGCAAGACCTGGATCTTCCACCTCCGCGAAAATGTCACTTTCCACGACGGTACCCCTTTAAATGCGGATTCGGTTGTGTTCTCTTATTCCAACCAGTCCTATGTAAGGCAGGCTGTCTTAAAGCCTGTACAGAGCGTGGAAGCCGTTGATGAGTATACCGTGAAATTTGTCCTGGCAAAACCCATGCCATTGCCTTATTACCTGACCCATGTAGCCTGGCCTGTAATGGGACCCGGCTGCGTTGACTCCGAAGGGAACTTTGTTAAACCCGTAGGTACCGGGCCTTTTATATTTGAATCTCAGAAAAAAGACCAGGAAGTGGTGCTCACAAGAAACGAGGCATACTGGGGAGAAAAATCGCTTCTTGATAAGGTCACTTTCAAGGTAATTCCTGAAGCCGCTACCAGGGTTATCGCCCTTGAGACCGGGGAAGTGGACATGATAATCAAGGTCCCTGAGTATGATGTTAAAAGGCTTGAAGCCAAAGATGGGATCCAGATCCATAGAAAACTCACGACCTTTACGGACTTCCTCCAGTTTAACTGCGACAATTCCCCCTTCAATGATACGAGGGTGCGCCAGAGCGTTGCTTATACTGTCGATACTGAAACCCTTGTAAACGAAGTGCTTGAAGGCATTGGTGAACCTGCAGGCGGAAGACCCTATTCTCCTGTAATGATGTACTCTGACCCTGAGCTAAAGACATATACACAGGACCTTGAGAAAGCAAAAGCTCTTCTTGAAGAAGCAGGGTGGAAAGATTCTGATGGGGATGGAATAAGGGACAGAGACGGGAAACCCCTTCATGTGACTCTGGTAGTGAGCAAAGGAGTCTGGGCACCCAGGCATAACCCCATGGCTCAGGTTGTGCAGGGAACTCTCAGAGAAACGGGCATGGATGTGGAAATCCAGGTGCTTGACGACGGAGCTATAAGCAAACTCGAAAGCACAGGGGACTTCGGTATGATACTGAGAAGCGGATATTTCGTCTGGGGCCCCTACCCGAAGCATTTCTTTATTCACCATTCCGCAAGCCCCAATTCGCATTACCACAATGAGACCTACGACGAGCTAGTAGATGCAGCCGATAGGACCGTTGATGCAAAGGAGCAGGAAGAACTCTATCATTCCCTGCAGGCTTTTGTGATTGAAGAAGTCCCGGCTTATTACCTTGTGCATGAAGAAAAGGTCATTGCAACCGGTCCGTCTGTAAAAGGCTATACCATAAGCTCCGAAGACCCCTGGCTGAACCTTTCAGGGGTCTATCTGGAAAGGAAGTGAGTGCAGAGTTCGAAAAATGCAAAGTCAGGGAAAATATAAGCTGGAAAAAGGTAAAGTTTGAGAGAAAGTCAGGGAAAATATAGGCTGGAAAAGGTAAAGTTTGAGAGATACCCATGTGGGAATACATAGCAAAGCGTCTTGCAATGGTCTCCATTGTAATCGCGGGAGTTACGCTTGTAGCATTTTCTGCGATGTACCTTGCTCCCGGAGACCCTGCGGAGGTTATTGCCCTTGAAAGGTACGGTGAAGACCTGAGCACGGACCAGATCGAAACCGTGAGGGAGGCAGAAGGACTTGATTCTCCCGTGCATGTGCAGTACCTTATATGGCTCGGGCACCTGCTGAGGCTTGACCTTGGAAAATCGCTTGTGACATCGGAAGATGTCCTTGACGAAATCCTCCATAAACTGCCTGCCACTGCGGAACTTGCAATTGCCAGCCTGCTTATTTCCCTCCTTATAGCCCTGCCAGCCGGGATCCTGAGTGCGCTCCGGAAAAACACCTTTCTTGACAGAAGCTGCATGTTTGTTTCTCTTCTGGGGGTTTCCATCCCGAACTTCTGGCTCGGGCTTCTCCTGATCTGGCTTTTTGCCCTGACGCTTCACATGCTCCCGAGTTTCGGTTACGGGAGTCTCAAGCATTTTGTCCTCCCTGCTCTTACCCTTGGCACTTCAATGGCTGCTGTTACTGCAAGGCTGACTCGCGCAAGCCTTCTTGAGGTTATGGGGCAGGAATACATTGTGGCTGCCCGAGCAAGGGGGCTTGACGAACATACGGTCCTTTTCAGGCACGCTCTGAAGAACGCCCTTCTTCCAGTTGTCACATTTGCAGGGATGCAGCTGGGTTACCTTCTGGGAGGAGCAGTGGTTGTGGAAACTATCTTCTCCTGGCCGGGAATTGGAAAACTCCTTGTAGACTCGATTTTTGCACGGGACTTCTCCATGATCCAGGGCTGCGTCCTCTTTATAGCAGTGCTATTTTCCCTATCCAGCCTGGCAGTAGACCTCCTCTATGCAGTGCTTGACCCGAGGATAAGATATGACAGACATGATTGAAAAAACAGAGATTACCGAAAAAGCGTACCTGGCTGAAAAAAGGCTGGGAATCGCAGAGTTCCGGAATAACATGCTTGCGGTTTCAGGCCTCCTGCTTATTGTCGTTCTCTGCATTCTGTCTCTATTTGCTCCTGAAATCGCCCCTCACGACCCCTTTGTCCAGAGGCTTGACAGCAGGCTTCTCTCCCCTTCCCAGGAATATCCTTTCGGAACAGATGAGCTTGGGCGCTGCATTTTTTCAAGGGTCATCTACGGCACGCGAATCTCACTTGGCATAGGAATCCTTGTAGTTGCAGCAACGTCTGTTGCAGGCACGGCTATCGGGCTGCTTTCGGGGTACAGCGGAGGACTTCTCGATGAAGCTTTAATGAGGGGAGTGGATATCGTGATGGCTTTTCCCAATATCATCCTCGCACTTGTGATTGCAGGGCTGATGGGTCCGGGTTTTTTCAGTGTTGTACTTGCCCTTGCCGCTACCCAGTGGCCTGCCTATGCCAGGCTTGTGCGCGGGCAGGTCCTGTCCCTCCGGAAGAGAGCTTTTGTGGAGGCAGCAAAGGCTCTCAGGCCTTCAGGCTTTTACATAATAAGAAAACATATCCTTCCAAACTGCACGGAACCCGTAATCGTGCTCGCGACCCTTGAGATCGCACATGTCATTATCTTCGCTTCAGCCCTGAGCTTTCTTGGACTGGGGATCCAGCCTCCGGTCCCTGAATGGGGCTCAATGCTAAAAGCCGGTATCCCTTACCTCCGTACCGCCCCACACCTCACATTTTTCCCGGGGTTGATGATTATATTCACGGTCTTTGCATTCAATTTTGCAGGAGACGGCTTGAGGGACAGCCTGGGGCAGCCTGAAAACCAGGAGGTGCTCGCAAGGTGAGTTTTCCCGTTCTCACAGTAGAAGACCTGAATGTTTCTTTCAAAACCTCAAAAGGGGTTGTAAAAGCCAATGAGGGTGTCTCCCTTGAGGTGAGAGAGGGAGAGATTTTAGGGCTTATAGGGGAAACCGGTTGCGGAAAAACCACCTTCGGGAAAGCTATTTTGAGACTGCTCTCAGGAAAAGTGAAACTTGAAGGAAAAATAGTTTACAGGGGTACGGATATCCTTGCCCTTCCCGAAAAGGAAATGCGGCGGTTCCGGGGAAAGGAAATAGGGATAATGCTCCAGAACCCTTCAGCCTGCCTCAACCCTGTCCTTTCTGCAGGCAGGCAGATTGCGGAAATTTACCGCTACCATGAAGGCATGGGAAAAAAGGAAGCTGAAAAAAAAGCCGGAGAGATGCTCGAGCTTGTGGGAATAAGCTCTTTGAGGAAAGATGACTACCCCCACCAGTTCAGCGGAGGGATGCTTCAGAGGGTTATGGTTGCGATAGGTCTTGCCCTGAGGCCCGGACTCCTGATCGCAGATGAGCCTACAAAGGGGCTTGACACGGATACAAAACTGCAGATAGCAGAACTGATTGTCGGGCTTGTGCGCAAAGAAAACGCTTCCATGCTCCTTGTCACACACGACCTTGAACTTGCTGGCAGGCTTGCAAACAGGATTGCAGTCATGTATGCAGGAGAAATTGTTGAAATCGGAAAGGCGGAAGAAGTTATTTCCAATCCCGGGCACCCTTACACCTGTGACCTGCTTCATTCCCTTCCGGGCAAAGGGTTAAAGGCTGTTTCAGGGCAGATCCCCAGCCTCGTTTCTCCTCCATCGGGCTGCAGGTACCATCCGCGCTGCAGTTGTCGGTTTGAGGCATGCTTACAGGTCCGTCCGGAACTTCTTAAAAATGAGGGCGGGCGCTTTATCCGCTGCCTTCTTTCCGGAAAGGAGTGGAAAACCGAAAATACAGCTGATTCTCCCATCAGGGAACAGCCTGCCTTCAGCTGTACGGAGGAAGAGACATGGCACTTTTGAAGGTTGAAAACCTGAGAAAGTACTATTATTCGGGACTGTTCAAAAAAGAGGTCCACAGAGCGGTTGATGGGGTCAGTTTTGAGGTTGAGAAAGGGGAAACCCTCGGTCTTGTCGGAAGAAGCGGCTGTGGAAAATCCACACTTGGAAGAACGGTTTTGAGGCTTCTTGAACCAACTTCCGGCAGGGTGCTTTTTGACGAGCAGGACATTTCAGGTTTCAACGGCAGTTCCCTTAAAAGCCTCGGGACGAGAATGCAGATCATCTTTCAGAACCCGGAATCCTGCCTGAACCCGAGGATGAAGGTCTATGATGCTGTTGCCGAACCTCTGAGGCTCCACAGGATCTGTGAAAGAAGCGAGGAGAGGGGACGGGTGCGGGAGCTGATAGAGGCAGTTTCCCTGAGCGAAGAACTGCTTTTCCGATATCCCAGGGAACTGAGCGGAGGACAGCTCCAGAGGGTTGCAATAGCCAGGGTACTTGGCATGAATCCCGAATTCATAGTTGCAGATGAGCCAACTTCCATGCTTGATCCGCTTGTCCAGGCGCAGATCCTTTCTCTGCTCAAAAACCTGCAAACAGAGTACGGGATCAGCTTTCTATTCATCTCACACGATATGCAGGTAATTGAGTGGATGAGTGATAGAATCGCTTTCATGGAGGAAGGAAAAATTGTCGGTTTCAGGTAATGCTGCAATACGGGAATTCTGTAGTCCTTTGCCCGGTTTGACCGGTTATGCTGAATTTATTTTTACCTGCTTGCTTTTTCTCTGTTTAACTCTAAATCATAATCTATAAACTACATCTCTTCATAAACTATATTCAGCCGGATCAAACAGATAAATAAATGAAAATGAACAGGGAAATATATGAAAATAGGAGAAATGGTATGGAAGACAAAGACAAGGATACGGAAAATAAAGCTCGGAATCAGACTGAGTCAGCTGTTGACCTGATGCAGAAGCCTGAGATAGATGCCGACAGATTTTTCAAGCTGTTTGACTCCTCTGTCCAGGGCCTCAGGCAGTGCAGGCTCATTTCTGCAGCTTTTGAGCTTGGAGTTTTTAAAGCCCTTGAAGTCCCTTTGTCCGCAGGGGCTCTGGCTGAAAAAATTGGCTGTGACCCTGCGCTCATGCCTCATTTCTGCGAGGCACTGCATAGCCTCGGGCTACTTGACAGGTTTGAGGAAGGGATAAGCGAAGAAAAGGAAAACGCGCAGATTGCAGTAAAGGGCACAGGAGAAGCCGAAGGGAAAGAAAAACCCGGAGACGAACCCGGTGACAGAATAAAAAATGACGGCGCAGTGTATTTTGTCTCGGAGCTCAGTGCAACTTATCTTCCTGGAAACTCTCCGTTTTCCCAGAAGCACTACCTTGCCGAAAGGATAAGAAATGTAGAGCGCTGGTCCCGCCTTCCTCAGATCATGAGACAGGGACCTGATATTGTCGAGAAAGGGCCTTTTTTCGGGGAAGTTGTACACTGCATGGCTGAAAACGCACGCTGTGGGCTTCTTCAGGAAACTGTCAGGGTTGTCATGGAAAACGTTGATTTTACAAATGTCAAAAAGTTTCTTGACCTTGGAGGAGGGCACGGGCTTTATTCAATCGCTCTGACACGCCTGAACGAGAACCTTCAGGCTTTTGTTTTCGACCTCCCACCGGTTACCAGAGAAACAAGATATTTCATAGATAAGTATGGGGCTTCAAGGGTGGACATAATTCCGGGTGACTTTTTTAAAGATGATATCGGAAGCGATTATGACGTTATATTCTCTTCCTTTAACCCTGGAGGAAAGGTGCCTTCCCTTATTCCAAAAATTGCCGCAGCCTTAAAGCCGGAAGGGGTTTTCATAACACGGCAGGTTCCTGATGAAAGCATGAAATCCAGCCCTCTCATGAGCCTTGACTGGAATCTCTGGACTTTTGAAGATGTTAAAAAAGGAAGTTCCGGCTACAGTTTCGAAAACAGCGTTCTTTTCAGTGAATACATAGATATGCTGGGGAATCACGGGCTTGAAGTTTTTCGTGCCCTTGACATGACGGACGGGTCAAGAATCGTATTTGCATGGAAAGTGACCTGAATTTTGTAGAAACAGAAAGCCACTGCAAAATCATATGGGCAGGATATCATAAGTTTGCATATGAAAATTATGTGTCTGTATATAAAACTTATAATTATGTGTATATATATATAAAAGTTATATGTCTACATATAAAAGTTATAAGTCTGCAATAAATATTATAAATCTGCATATGAAAGTTCATGACGGTTCCTTCAAACAGGAACTGTCAAAGGACTTTTTGCAAAGCTGACTGCCCTGATAAAATCAGTCCGTTTTTTTTCCGTGGACAGGGCATTTGTCGCGGTTTTCGGGGGAGTAATATATATATTTTCCGGTCTCGACAAAATACCTGAAATGCTCTATCCAGATTCTTGACTCGTCTTCTTTATCCGTGAATTCCACAAACTTTTTCAGGATTTTCGCAGTTTTTGGGTCAAGGATGTGCTCAATCTTGCAGGCGTCTTCTTCTGCCGTCTTTTCATCAAGCCCCAGGTGCATGAGAAATTCTTTGAGCATGCTGTATTTTTCTCTTGTCTTTCTGGCGATTTCCGTCCCTTTTTCAGTAAGGGTTACTCCGCCATACTTTTCATAATTTATATAGCCTTCTTTATCCAGTTTTTTGAACATACCTGTTACAGTAGAGGGGCCGAGTTCAAGCTCTTTCGCTACATCTTTAACTTTTGCGTATCCTTTTTCTTCCACAATTGAGGCGATAATTTTCAGGTAGTCTTCATCTCTTTCTGTAGTCATAAAACTCGAACCTTTTTTTGTATGCCGAATATTTTTCGATTATATTCAATTATGCGGGAAAGACATATAAGGATAGCTGTACGGTAAGCAAAAAAATAAAAGGTAAAGAATTGGAATCAAAAGTGGAATAAAGGACTGAAACTTTGAAGTAAGAAATTTTGAAAATTTTTCTTCCCTTATTTAAGTGCAGGTATTTTCGGAGAGGAAGACAGGATAATAATTTTCGGGAGTTTTTCAAGCTTGGGAGGCATCTCTTTCCTGTCTTCCTTTTCTTTAAGCCGAGATTTCAAAAACCCGGATGCTTTGCATCCTCTTGCCTTAAAATTTAAAGTATTTTTTCAGTTCTCGTTTTTATTTCTGGTCCTGTATTTTGTTCGCTTTCTGGTCTGTTTATGCACATTTAAGGTCAGGGAGGCTGCGCCCGGGTTTTGAAATCTCCTGTTTTGTTCATCAGGATTTTTCAGGTTAGCCGGTCTGGCTGTGACAGACTCTTTTTCCCTTCTCGGTCAGCCTGTAAACCGTGCCTGTTGAAACGGTGGGTTTTTCTAAAAACCCGCAACATCCACAATTTTTGCAGGAGCCGGGACAGGAAGAGGATAAGACGGAACTGTTGTCCGTAACTTTTTCAATATGTCCCATTCTTTCCATTATTTCGAGTAAGCCTCTAAGCTGCTGCGTACTCATTTTCAAATGTCCCGATATCTCATTGAAAGACATATTGCCTTTATTTTCCACTTCCGCTATCTGTTTTAACACATACATGTATCCGAGTACCATAATCTGTTTTCTCCATATCCCCAAATTTTTTCTTATTCTGTAATTCCTTCTGAATCCTGTAGCCTGAACGTTTTTCCCTCTGCTGTGTATACTGCCAGGGAAATCAGGCCGAGGTAAAGTGCAGGTTTAATGCCGGAAAGAAGTGTCCACTGCTCAAATCCGTCAGCTGACAGTACCCTGGCGTTGACGACGTCGGCAATAAAAGTCAGCAGATACAGAGCTCCAAAGAGCAGGGAGAGTACGATTCCCACATAAACATAGGCTTTTCCTTCAAAGGACCCTTTTGAAAACTCAACAGTCCCGTGTAAGTAAACTGCACCCACTATCGCAAGCACCAGACCTCCGGCAACCGCGGGGGGAACAGGCTGGCGGATATAAAGTCATGGGGCAGAAGACCTGTTCCTTTCATGACCTGTAAGCCTCCGATTCCAAGGTATGTTGCCCCCCAGAGGAGAGTAAAACATGTCAGGGTTCTGTTCTCATTTTCCATCCACATCAGCTCCTCATGCAAACACTATATTTCCCATTTTTACCGTCAAAAATGCCATTACCCATGCCACAGCTGTTGAATAGGCGGCTGCAAAAAACATCCATTTCCAGGAACCCGACTCTTTTTTGATTACCGCAACCGCTCCTATGCAGGGAACGTAAAGAAGGGTAAACACCATAATCCCGAGTGCGACAGCAGGTGTAAATATCGGGTCTGCGGCAAGCGCCGAAGATAGCATCCCTTCATCTGCTCCTGTGCCGTAAAGGGTTCCGAGGGAGCCTATGACAACCTCTTTTGCAAGGAACCCGAATATGAGGGAAATTGCAATTTTCCAGTCAAAACCCAGAGGTGCTACCAGAGGTTCGAGCAGTTTCCCGAGGCTGCCGATGTAGCTTTCCGCACTTCCGTATTCAACTCCCTGAGGGAAATATGCAAGCAGCCATATAACCATCACTCCTCCAGCAATTACGGTACCAGCTCTTTTGAGGTAAAGGAAGCCCTGGTTCATCATGTACTTAAAAGAATTGACAGCCGAAGGCCTGTGGTAGGGAGGAAGTTCCATTATAAAGGCAGACGGGCTGCCTTTGAAAATGATGGTTCTGAAAAGCTTGGCAGACACTATTGCCACAATAATTCCAAGCACATAGATCCCGAAGATAACGGATCCCGCCTGTTTACCGAAAAATGTCCCTGCCAGCAGCACGTAAACAGGCATCCTGGCTCCGCAGGACATGAATGGTGTAACCATCATCGTGATAAGGCGGTCTGCTCTGTTTTCAAGGGTACGGGTTGCCATAACAGCCGGGACAGAACACCCGAACCCCATGAGCATCGGAATAAATGATTTTCCCTGGATTCCCATCGCATACATCAGCCTGTCCATGATAAAGGCTGCTCTTGCCAGATATCCGCTGTCTTCCAGCAAAGCGAGGAGGAAGAACAGGATGAAGATGTTAGGGACAAAGAGCATGACAGATCCAGCTCCTGCAATTATCCCGTCTGCAAGCAGGGATGAAAGCCAGGGTGAATCTATGTTTGCAGTGACTATTTCGGCAAGAAGGCCGAAAAACATCTCAATAATTCTCATGAAAGGGGTTGCGAAGGCAAATGTCAGCTCAAACATTCCCCACATCAGGGCAAGGAATATGGGGATCCCCAGGTACCTGTTTGTAAGCACCTTATCAATCATATCCGAGCCTGACATCATTTCAACGTGGCTCTTACTTACCTCAGGAAGGAGCTTGCTTATGAATTCATAACGCTTATCAGCCATTTCGGCTTCGTATTCTTCAGTGTTCAGGCCGGAAAGGAATTTTTTAACTTCAGCCTCTATCTTTGAGGAAGTTAGCTTTGAGTGCGCATTTTCATCCCCTTCCAGCAGTTTGATGCTCAACCACCTGGAAGGATACCTGGCCATAAGAGTTTCATCTTCAGCCAGAACCCGTTCCAGATGTCGGATTTTCTCCTCTATTTTTTCACCGTACTCTATTTTATTATTGGAAGGTCTGGCAGAGCCGGATTTTGAAATGACTGCGTCAAGGAGTTCATTGATACCTTTGCTTTCTTTTGCGGTTGTTTTTATCAATGAGACTCCAGGCAATTTCTCAAGCGCATGGGCGTTTAAGCCTTCACCCCTTTTTTCTGCAAGATCGGACATGTTGAGGGCAAGGATAAGGTTCGTGCCGATTTCCAGAAGCTGGGTGCTCAGGTAAAGATTGCGTTCCAGATTTGTCGAGTCAAGGACCTGTACTACGACATCAGGTTTTTCTTCAAGGATGTAATCCCTGGCAACAACCTCGTCAGCGGAATAGGCTGTAAGGCTGTAGGTGCCGGGAAGGTCCACAATTTCAAGGACATGTCCTCCATATGCCTTTGTACCTATTTTTTTCTCAACTGTTACCCCTGGCCAGTTTCCTACCTTTTGCCTGGCTCCGGTAATGGCATTGAAAATGGTCGTCTTTCCCACATTGGGGTTTCCTGTAAGTGCAACCCTTATCTTATTCTCAACCAATTTCCGCACCTTCAAATGAATCCGGCTCTACCATGATTTTCATAGCCATTCCTTTTCCAAGGGCGTATCTGGCTCCGTTTACATTAACAAGCAGATTTCCTCTCTCGCACCCTATAAGCCGGACAGAAGACGAGGGTGTGAATCCCATCTCTATTAATCTTCTCCTGAGCTCAGCACCTGCTCGAACTTCGCTGATCCGGCAGCCTTTTCCTTCCTGGAGCATTGTAAGAGGCATCTGTGCGGGCAAATTAACCCTCCATCTGTTCAACAATTATCATCTCAGCTTCTTTTTTCCTGAGAGACAGGTTGTACCCTTTTAGCTTGAAATCTACAGGGTCTCCCAGCGGGGCTTTTTTGCTAACACTGAGAACAGTCCCGGGAACCATGCCCATATCGAGCAGACGCTTTCGGGAACTTCCGCCTCCCTTCACCTGAATAACACGGGCTTTCTGTCCTGTTTCCAGCATATTCAGGGTTTTATTGATGATTTCTGTCATTTTGTATCACCATAAGATATTCGGATTGCCAAAATTTTTGCTTAGCATTGAAATGCAATACCAATTATTTAAAATTTTCGCATATACGAAAATTATGTGCGTAAATGAAATAATCTTCACCCAGGAGATAGTTTTGAACAAATCCGAAAGCTTCTGTTAATTCGGGTTAGAGTGCTCTTGTTAATTCGGGTTAGAGTGCTCTTGTTAATTCGGGTTAGAGTGCTCTTGTTAATGCGAGTTAGGATGTTCTATTTCAACTGGGCCGTTAACACAGTTCACGAAAAAAGAGAATTCTGATGCAGGAGAAATAGCTGTAATTCCATTTCTTTTTCGCAAGGGAGAGGCTGACTCTTGACAGGTAACTGTTAATTATTATGAAAACAATTTAACTGATGGGTATGCGATACAGTAAAACGACAGAATGTATGGAAAACTGTGTATTATTTTATTTCTGATCTAACCTGTTTCAATAGTTACAGGGGTAAAGTGAAACTAATTCATTGATTTCATTGCATCGAAAAAATCAAATTCGAAAATACCGGGGAAGGGAGATGAAAGACCGTCAGGAAAAACCGGACCGTAACAGTAAGCCGGAAACACTGGTAAATGAAAAAAATGAGTTGCCCATCTCGGGTGATGATTCCTGCAGTTATCAGGCACATGGAGAAACAAGTTATAATGATGAAGAAAGCACTGCATCAGGTCATTTTTGCAGCGGACTTCGTCTGAACGGCTTTCATTTTATTGAAAACATACTTGACACCATGGTCAATCCTGTTTCATACAAGGATGAAAATGGTGTTTTTCGTTTAGTAAACGAGGTTCACGCCAGAAAGGTTCTGGGTTTTCCGAAAGAAGGAATTATCGGGAGAACGATCTCCGAGCTGGCTAAAGAAGTTTTTGATAAAGGTGATAGAAGATATATTGTTGAGAAGAAGAACCTTCTGGAAGGCTGTAATGAATGGACAGGGATTGAGGTGGAAATCCTGAACCATGGGGGGTCGCGGACAGAAGAACAGGAGTTTATAGTTGCAGACGGCACGACAAAAACTTTCATCTTAAATAAATCAGCTTTGAAGGATGAAAATGGGGAGATTGCCGGGATAGTTACCGTAATGCAGGACATTACCGAACTGAGGCAGATGGAAAAAGCCCTGAAAGAGAATATTCAGGCTAAGGATCAATTAAACGAACAGCTCCTGAAAACCGAAGAATCATATCGTGCAGTCATAGAGAAGACAGGGCAGATGGTGTATGACTACGATAACCAGAGTGATGTGATTACCTGGTCAGGCTCTATTGAGAATATCACCGGATACCCAGCTGAATATTTCAAGAACTCACGCGCAGCGTTCTGGATAGGACATGTCCATCCGGAAGACAGGAAAAGGGTACTTGAAGGGTTCGAATCCCTGGATACAGGAAAAGATTTCCAGATGGAGCTCCGTTTCAGAAAGAAGGATTGCACTTATATCGATCTGGAATGGAATACTGCCAGCATCAGGGACGAGAACGGCAGGGTGTTAAGAAACCTTGGAGTTGTCAAGGACGTTACTGAACAGAAACTTGCAGGCATAAACCTCCAGAGAAGTGAAGAGCGGTTCCGGAAGGTGGCCGAACAGACAGGACAGGTTATTTTTGATTTAAACTACAAAAAGCATAAAATTGAGTGGGCTGGAGCTATCCAGGAAGTGACGGGATACAGTCCAGAAGAGTTCAAGCTTTTTGACGAGTCAGTCTGGCTGGAAAATGTATATCCTGAAGATCGGCATGAGTTGTTTTCGGCTTTGAAGAAATCCTTTGAAGAAGGTAAAAGATTTAAAGTGGAGTTCAGGTTCAGAAAAAAAGATGGAAGCTATATCCATGTAGAGAACTCCGGGGTCTGGCTGCAGGATGATGAGGGCAGAACATACAGAACCATGGGTGTAATGAAAGATGTTACTGATCAGAAGTCTGCGATGGAAATAATTGAAGCAAGCGAAAGAAAATACCGCTCTTTCATGCAGAATTTCCATGGGATTACTTTCCAGACGGATGAAAACTTTTCCCCAGTTTTCTTTCACGGGGCTGTTAAGGAAATTACCGGATACTCGGAAGAAGAGATCCTTCACAGGATGGAATGGACAGATATAATCCATCCTTCGGATCTGCCTCGTGTTTTTAAAGAACAGGAAAAGGTATGGAATTCTCAGGAAATGTTATCCGGAGATATTGACTGCCGGATTATACGGAGGGACGGGACAGTCCGATGGGTGAACCTGATTTATCAGAAGGTCCAGGGAGAGAACGAAAAACCGAAGTTTCTGCAGGGAATAATTTACGATATAACCGAAAGAAAGGAAACGGAAAAATATCTTGCAAACCTTGAAGCTGCCCGCCAGAAAGAAATTCACCACCGTATTAAAAATAATCTTCAGGTCATTTCTTCCCTTCTCGACCTCCAGGCTGAAAGGCTCGCCAGTATGAAAACCGTCCGTCTCGAGGACGTCCTGGATGCTTTTAAGGAGAGCCAGAACAGGGTTTCTTCCATAGCTCTTATTCATGAAGAGCTCTACCAGAACAAAAAAAGCAACACACTGAACTTTTCTTCATATCTCAGGAAACTTACTGAAAACCTTTTTCAGACATATAAAATTGGCAGTGCTGATATCAGCTTGAAGCTGGACGTGGAAGAAAACACTTCTCTGGATATGGATACCGCAGTCCCGTTAGGGATTATTATTAATGAACTGGTCTCAAACTCTTTAAAGCATGCATTTCCTGGCAGGAAAACAGGAGAAATCCGGATCAACCTCTGCGGAAGTGAAACCTGGAGAGCCAGAAAAGACCATAAACAGCGGAAGATTACAGGGTTTACCCTGGAGATTTCAGACAACGGAATAGGAATTCCGGAAAGTTACGAAATCGGAAATTCCGAAACACTAGGCCTGCAGCTTGTAAGCATTCTCATGGACCAGCTTGAAGGCGAGATTGAATTAAGGCGGAAAGGAGGAACCGATTTCATTTTGAGGTTCAATGTGGAAAAAAAGTCCTGATGCCTTTACCGCCAGTATCGTCCATTCCCTATTTTATCTGTACCTGTTTATCCCTGACATTTTCCGGGAAGGGGGAAATCTATAACAGTAACCGTTATTACGTAAAAAAACAATCACTAAATGGGGATTTATGTGATAAAGGAAGCCATGTTCTACGAAAAGATCGGAGACGATAAAGTACACTGCAGTCTCTGTGCCCACAGGTGCAAAATTGCGTCCGGAAAGAGAGGCTTTTGTGGGGTCAGGGAAAACAGGAACGGAGACCTTTACTCTCTTATTTACGGTACTGTTTCAAGCGAAGCTATAGACCCTGTGGAAAAGAAGCCGCTTTACCATTTCTTTCCGGGTTCCTATGTTTATTCAGTAGGTACTATAGGGTGCAATTTCCGCTGTAAGCACTGCCAGAACTGGTCAATCTCTCAGGTCTGCCTGGAAGACGCATACACAAAAGACATTCTTCCGGAAGAGCTTGTGGACAGAGCCCTTTTATCAGACTCGAAGTCCATTGCCTGGACATATAACGAGCCTACTATCTGGCACGAGTATACCTATGAGAGTGCAAAACTGGCAAAGGAAGCAGGTCTGGGTACTATTTACGTAACAAACGGGTATATGACTCCTGAATCACTAAAACATATCGCCCCTTATCTGGATGCGGCCAACATCGACATTAAAGCTTTCAACGAAAAGTTCTATCACGATATTGCCAGTGCAAAACTGGCTCCCGTGCTTGAAGCTTCAGCTCTTGCAAAGGAGCTGGGGATTCATGTGGAGATAACGACCCTGATTATTCCCGGAGTTAATGATTCTCTTGACGAGTTAAGGGAACTTTCAAAATGGGTCTACAAAAATCTGGGTTCCGATACCCCCTTGCATTTTACACGCTTCCATCCGCAGTACAAAATGCAGGACCTTTCCCCAACACCTGTAAAAACTATGGAGAATGCCTGTAAAATCGCAACCGAAGAGGGGATGAAATATGTCTATATGGGCAATGTCCCTGGAAGTGACCGCAACAATACTTTCTGTCCCAACTGCGGCAAAATGTTGATCCTGCGTGGCTATTTTGATGTAGAAAAGTACGAAATCACCCCTGAAAAGACCTGCCCTGCCTGTGGAGAGAATATCCCCATTGTTGGAGAATATGGAGGCTCAAAACACTTGCCGGATGATGACAGGTTTTGAAGCCAGATGCCGGGTGAAGATAGGTCTTGAAGCTGTCACACAGCAGCGTGAATTTATAAATATGTGATAATATATTGTTTCAATTAATTTTTAGCTAATTAGCGTTAGAAAAGATATTTTTCGCACCCTTCTTTAAAGATCTTTATTATTCCTTCCCTGAGGGCGGGAGTATAGTTGCCGGGCTCTGCTTTAACAGCCCTGTGCAGTTCTTCGAGTTCCACCCACTCAACGGATGTAGCTTCTTCCGGGTCATACCGGATAAGGCTTGCAGCCTCTTCCGAGCATCTGCCTGAGAATATGGTATGGTAAGCCCCTTTGTTTTCTCGGATGCAGGGGATTTTAAACAATCTCCTGAAAGGGACCGAGATTCCCAGTTCTTCAAGCATCTCCCGCTCCATGCAGACTTCATATGACTCACCTGCTACGGTGCCGCTTACGGAATAGGTATAGCGGTTAGGGAACCAGAACTTTGCAGGTGACCGTTTCTGCAGGAGCATCCTGTTTTCAGGATCCAGAAGGATTAGCTGGGAAGCTCTGTGGATGTGGTTACCCGAGTAAAAATCTTCCCTGGCTCGCAGGCAAAGAAAATTATCGTTTTTGTCAACTTCAATAATCATTTCTGTCACAAAATACCCCTATGAATCGCTCTATATATTGTTTATTCGTAAAATCCCTAACTGATTTTTGCTTATTATTATATCTATAATTATCTATTAATTTCCGATTGTTTGAAATCCAATAGTAGATAGAAATTCAGAAGAATACTACAGAACCAAGCTCATATATTAAATAATTTTCAAAATGAAACTTAAAAGAGATATTGAAAAGACGAAGTCAGAAGGTTCCATCGATTTCATTTAAAGCAGTATCAGTCAGATGTACTTTTCACAGAGTCCAAACTCTCTATAATTTAATTACTTAAATTTTATGTGCATTGATTGAGCCGTTAATTTTTTAAGTGAAAATTTATGGAACTCTTGTTCCTATATCGGACGTTATTTGTTATATTCTGTTCATATAATCTTATGTATGAAGTTCTAACAACCATGTATCCTACATATTATACTAATGCGATCATAAATTAAGTATCTATTTTGATTGTTTAATGATCTGGCAAAAAAGTTTATGGTTTATATAGAGAATGGTAGTAAATAGTTTATGAGGTTCAAACGGACCGTCCAGGGTGAATTTGAACCTCATTGTGCCCGGAGGCATAAGTTAACGTTAGCTTTGCGGATATTTAAGGCTTACCTAACCTTGCCTCGGGGAGAATATCACGAGGTGAAAACTGATGATAAAGGAAAAATTTGAAATAGAAGTACTAATTTTAGCAGTTCTGCTGGTAAGCATGGTGTTTGTACCGGCAGTAGGTGCAAAGACTGTAGATTCAAAAACTGAAGAAGTAGGTCCTTTCAGCGGAATAGAGATGCCAGAAGAATTAAAAAAGAATGTAGTTCAGGTCGACCCTTATACGTTCGTATTTAAAGGCGAAATAAATGATAAAGAAGCACTCTATGCTGCCTGGGATGACTATGAGGAAAAAGTTCTGTCTAAAAATCAAGTTTCAGTTACTCAGAGTAATAACGTAGACGGTAATGCCGTTACTACTACCACATCCACTAGTGGCACCGATACAGCTAGAAGAAACCTATTGGGTTCTTACATTAAAGGAGATACCTATTTTCATGGAACTATGGAGACAGGTTTAACAATTCCAGTTACTTTTACTGGAGATGGTTATACTAAAGGTAGGTGGTATGGTACAGGTAATCCTAATAAAATCAAATTAGGTTCTGATGTGAAAATAACTGGAGTCAGCGTAAGTATTAGTTATCCTTCAGGAGCTGGATTCAGTCTCTCAGGAGATACAGTCACATACTCGGGTGAGTGGAATAATGTGGCCGGAGCCCAGCATTATTACGACAATCTTAAGGCTACAAGTTGGGTCAGCATTACGGATCAGGATCAAAACGATGCTGAGACCTTTAGATTTGGTACTTCAGACTATACACTTTATACTCATGTAGATCTTTAATTTGTCAAGCTATATAAAAATCTGTTTTCAGAAACATGAGTTTGATTCGAGTTTACTATTCAAGTTCAAATAATCAATATCGATAATGACAGTTTATAGGGTAATATGATAAAGTCGTGAATTGATTATATGCACTTGATTATTTATTTTTACGTGATTTGCAATTGTTTAAAATATTAATAAATTTTCTATTTATTTGTAATTGTTTTATCCCGAAATTATTTCGCGCTAACTATGTTGGTTGCAATCCCTTATCTATTGTGAAACTTAACGGGAAAAAGATACGTTGGATCATTGCTCAAAAGTTGAAAGGGGAATCTACCTCGACGATAGCTAAGATCCAGGGGATCTCAGCTCGTCGAGTTCAGCAGATATATAAAGAATATGTTGATACTGATAAGCTTCCTCAAGTTGGTAATAATCTTGGAAGGCCCCGTAAACAGTTATCTTCCGACGATAAGGAGATAATTGACCAAACTTACTCAGATTATAAGTTTGGAGCCTGTTACCTTGAGATTCTCATAGAAGGCAAGTATAATCGTAAAATATCTCATAACAGAATCCATAACTATCTACTCAGTATGAACCTTGCCAAGGAAAACCGAAAAAAGAAGCAGAGAAGAAAGTGGTGTAGATACGAACGTGAACACAGCATGTCTGCTGCACACATCGATTGGCATGAAAACCCTCTTTTAGGGTTACAAGTCTGTGCCATTCTTGATGATTCATCAAGAATGGTAATTGCAGGAGGAGAGTACGCCCATTGCAACACGGAAAACACCATTAAAGTGATCGATGAACTTGTCAGAGAGTACTGGGATATATGTCCTTTAAGGGAACTCATCATGGATCATGGAAGTGAATTCGGAGCACACAGGATTAATGAGGATGGTTCATGGGATAGTGAATTTAAAGAGAGAATTAGAGAACTTGGGATTAAACCAATACTTGCAAGGGTCAGACATCCTCAGACAAACGGAAAAATAGAGAAATGGTTTGATACATATCAGAGGTTTAGAGGAGAGTTTGAATCGTTCGAGGAATTCTTACAATGGTATAACAAGAGGCCTCATGGGGCTTTGAAACTTGAACAATTAGAGTCACCACAAGATGCATTCTGGAATAGACTTCCAATTGAGGCAAAATTCAGAATAGGAACGAGATTGTTTGGGCTGTGAAAATATGGACAAAAGGAAAAAAGTTTCAAAGCGAAATTATTTCAGGATAAAACACTATTTATTTGTAATATTTAAGTCTTACTCGTTAACCTTGGTGACAATAATGAATAGAAGTAGAAGAACAAATCTATGTTTATATATACTTTTTTTAGTATTCTTCTTGGTTTTTACTGGTTGTGTTTCTCAAAAAGTGATACATAATCAAGAACCTTCATCTCTAAGTAATATCAGTGAATTGTGGACTGCAAATACAATAAGTCGATTGGATAGTTCCCATGCTGTTTATGGAGGTTACTCAGATTTTCCTCCAGAAGAACCTACACTATATTCAACTTTTTATTCTTTGGAATCTCTGAAGCTATTAGACAAAGAGCCTCAGAACAAGCAAGCTACAATAGACTGGTTGTTGTCACAAGAGCAAATGATACTTAAACAGAACAACAGTTCGAACATAAGGGAAATATATTTTCTTACTATGAGTCTGGATATCCTGGGTACCAAGCCAGCCAATAGCTCGAGCCTTACATCAAAAATAATGGAATTACAAGCATCTAATGGATCATTTGTTGAAGAAAAAGGAGATGAAGGAACACTTCTTGATACATTCAGAGCTGTCACTGCATTACATAGTCTTGGTGTAGATTTAAATCAAGTACCTTCGACAAAATCCTGGTTAATTGAGAAATGGGGAGAAACCGAAGGAAGTAGCAGTCTAATGGATTCAACAGCTGAAACTTCTATGTTAATATCAATGCTAGAACTTTACAATGTAAATATTTATTCCCAGAATAAATCTCCAAGAATGGAAAAACTAACAGAGCAAAAAAGTATTGTTGAGAATCAATTAGAGTCATTACCAGATGCCGAAATGGACTTATTCACTTTGAATTCATTTACTGATTTTTTGTTGATAAACGGAAGTATTTCCCCTGAAATTCAATCCGGTATTGGAACATATCTACAAAGAGAACAACTGCAGGATGGTGGTTTTAATTTACTGTCAGAAGATTATGGGGAACAACAGGGAACGTATTTAGCTCTGAAAATTGCTTCAAAAATAGGGCTCAGTTTGAATGATAATGTTTCCACATTTATTTACAATTGTGAAACCTTAGATGGAAGTGGAGGCTTCCGACCAGCTTATCGGCTAATACCTTCGCCTGAAAATACTTATCTGGCAATAGAATCTCTCAAAATTTTAGGTTCAGAACCTGAGGATAAAGAAAAAATTTTGAGATATATTGCAGACGAATGGCAAGAAGGATCAAAAGATACAAAAAACGCATACTATTTATTAATGGTATATAAACTTCTTAATTGTTCATATCCACAGGACGTACAATTTGAAGAATGGGTAAAAAGAAGTTTAGATGAATGCGCTAATCAACCAGTTGAATCCATGAACTATGAAGAAACTTTTTACTTGGCAAAACTGACGAATCTTCTAGGCATTGATTTAAACAACAGAGATATGTTGATTGCCAAGATGCAGAGTATTCAACAAAAAGATGGAGGTTTTGGGTTTGAAGATTCAGATCTATTTATGACATTTTATGTTGTAAATATACTAGAAGAACTTGGTAGTTCTCCTTTGAACAGAGAGGGTTGTATTTCTTGGATACAAGAAGGACAAGTTGATGATGGTGGTTTCATAATCCGAAGAGGTCCAATCCACACTAACAGTTCTGATATCTATTCTACGTATATGTCCGTAGTTTCTTTAAATGCTCTTGATGCAGAACCAAAAGATTCTGATAAGTTATTAGAATGGCTAAGGGATTGTCAGTACGAATATGGGGGATTTAAATTTGCACCCGAGTATGCAGATCTGGATGCTTCAGCGGATACTTTTGAAGCGAGTTTAGAATATACTAATTGGGGACTTATTTCATGGAATGTCTTATCTAAAGACTAGACTTCTTAAGATCTATTGGTAAGTAAGTCCCAACAAGAGGGATCTTACTTCTTATGAAAAAGGTAGAAAAAGCCTTATTGTTTAAATAAGCTTCCTAGTTGAGATATGCATAAAGTATTGTTAATTGAGAGTGGTAATTTATTTAAGCTGAAATGTAATAAGGTACAAAACTACCATCTCAACTTACTTTTTGTGAAATGCAACTATAAAACTAAGACTGCTATAACTCTACATAAGTACTTTATTAGCGAATTAATGATATTATAAGCCTATGTGTAAAACCCTAGTCTTAAAGTCTACAAAAAGAAAAGCTTATTTTTCAGGCACCATTTAGGGCTCTGAAACTTCTTTTGGCCTTTCAGCATGCTTCTGGATTTCTTCAAGAAGCTGTTCGTCAGTCTTACCTTTTATATTAATTCCGAGTTTTTCAGCTGTTTCCTGCACCTTGGTCTTGGCTGGGGTGGGCTCAGTTAACGATTTCTCAAATTCTTTAAGATTCTTTTCGGATTCCTTCTGGGCTTTTTTGAATTCTCCAACTGAACTTCCCATGGATCTGGCGAGTTCAGGGAGTTTGGCTGCCCCAAAAAGAAGCACAATTACTCCAAAAATTGCTATTAGTTCTGGTGTGCCTATCATGGCTGGACCTCAAGCTTTTCGTTTTCCTTAATTGTGTAAACTTCAGCGGTAGTAATTTTCATAATAATAAGTAAAATTTCCTGAATAATTATCTGAATATTTAAGTAAATGGCCGAATATCTTTAAGTTAGGCTTAGTCTTTTCATGCTATATAAAGTTTTTATTTTATATTAATATCTGAAATGTTTTATATTATTTAAGTTTTTTTATTTTTGCTTTTTATTTAACCCGGAATCATCCCTTTTTTATTATGTTATTTCTATCCTGTTCTTTTTTAATCCCTTTTATTTCATTCCGGTATTCGGATTTTCAGGAGTTTCTTCAAGGTCAGGAATTGAGGGCCTGCATTCCAGTGCATTAAGAGGATTGGGTTTTGATTCCTTTTTGTTTCTCTCACTATCTTTTTTTTCGTTCCCGTCTTCTGCGGGACCTGCCTCTTTTTTCTCCTTATTCTCCTCTTTTTCCCTGGCTTTATTTGCAGCCTTCCGGGTATAAGGATCAAACTCGTTAAGCTCCAGCTCAGCGGCTCTCTGTGCTTTTTTGAACTCGCCTATTGCGCCTCCGAGAGCCCGTGCAAGCTCCGGAATTTTCTGGGGCCCAAAGAGGAAGAGGGCAGCGATTATGATTGCAATCAGTTCCGTTGAACCTATCATTGATGGCTACTATTATCATCCAGATATAAAAGTTCTTTTAAAACAGTTTGTGGGCAGGCTGTATCAGGAAATTCTTTAAAAAAAGGTTTTTTGATATTACCTGTTCCATCATTATTATCGGATCCGCGCTTAAAACAGCCTGACCAGCAGCAGGCTGAACTCAAAGAGGACTGCCAGCAAAATCGCCACAACAATCTGGGCAATGAAAGTAGGGTCAGGGGTAATGAACAGGGAAAAAGCCAGTATTGCACTGTAGACAAGAATCCTCTGTTTTTTCAGGGTCTGGTACTGTACAAGTCCCATTTTTACCGCAAAGACCACAAGTAGGGGAAGCTGGAACACAACCCCGAAACCCGCCAGGATGGTGGTAACTGCTGAGACGGTATTCTGGACGGAAAGCTGGGCTGTGGCCATGTCTCCCGAATAGAATAGGATATACCTGAACATCACAGGCAGGACAAGGAAGTAGCCTATTGCTGTCCCCAGCATGAAAAGCAGAAAAGATGCCGGGATCACCTTTATGAAAAAGCGCCTTTCATTCGGATAAAGCCCTTTAGCTGCAAACCTGTAAAGCTCATAAAAAAATAACGGAATTGAAATTGCAAGAGCAAAGATCAGGCAGAGCTTGAGGCGGGCGAGAGTCCATTCAAGAGGAGAATACGCTGACATGATCATGCCCGGGCCTATAAACTCTTTCCAGAGAAGCAGCATTCCCCTTGCCGAAAACGGGAAAGAAATAATTATTCCCACAACCAGCCAGATTAAAACGATTGCCAGACGGTCCCTGAGCTCAAACAGGTGTGCCATGACGGGTTCTTCGACATCCCCGGGCACACCGGACGCATATGAATTCTTTCCGGATGCGTTTGTGGAAGGGGCAACGTTGCCTGTCTGCTGTGAGTCCATTTTTTTCCGCTCTCACTTAACACGTACCTAAATATATTTATATCGGAATATATTATTGGTTTTTAACCCGATCTATCTTTGCATTTATTTAAGACCACTGAATAAGCCGGTTTGCATGTATTCCCGGGTGCTGTTAAGGTTTCTCTTCAGGATGATGTTCAGCTTACTTTAAGTAACGTTCATATCACTTTTGAGGTAATTTCAGATTCTCTTCAAGTGATGTTCAGCTTACCTGAATTGTTCAGCTAACCTTAAGTAACGTTCTGCTTACCTGCATTTCCAGTATTCTTCATGGTACATCGAGAATTACAGCTATATAATATAGCTGTAAAACCTGATAGTTACATACCTGAAAATTTATAGTATTTAAATCATTATATTATGAGTTAGGTAGTAACAATAATTGATTTATTATATAAAACTTAATATATTATTTCTTCAGTATAGGCAGTCAGGAAAATATTATAATAATTATGTTTTTCCCGGATAGGGTTTCCTTCTGAATATCTGGCGATTTCAGAAGTATGAAAATATTAATATGAAAACTTTAGTATGAAAATATTAGTATTAATATATTAGTATTAATATATTAGTGTTAAACATCAGTATGAAAATATTACATTGAAGAGGCTGCATAAAACTGAAAGGAAAAAACAAAATAGGAAAAGGAAAGTTGATGATATAACTCCTGCTGTGTCTGCAGGTTCTTTGATGTCAGGTTTCGAATTTCCTTTTGCTTTTCCGGATAGGTACTCATATGTCTGAAGCTATTGAAAACTTAAGCGCAATCCTGGTGACCCTGAGGAATAAATTGCTTGTGATAGCCGCAGTTCTTCTCACAGGCGTTGTTGTCTCTTTCAATTTTACAGGTCCCCTGATCGAGAGAATGAAAATCGACCTCCTGCCGGAAGGTGCAAAGCTGGTTTACGTGTCTCCTCTGGAGGTCATGATGCTTCAGCTTAAGCTCTCTATAATAATAGGACTGCTAATTACCCTGCCAATTATTGCCTTCTATGCTTACAGGGCGATTTCAAGAAAGTACTCAATAAAAATTCCAGTATCTATTGGAAAAGGCCAGTTCTTTTTCCTGAGCATATCGGTAGTGATAATGTTTATCCTGGGGGTTGCATACTCTTATTTCCTCATGCTGCCTCTCTTCCTTAAATTCCTTTACCTGGATGCAGAAAGCTCAGGAGTGACTGCAACTTATTCGATCTTCAAGTTCATTTCATTTATAGCAACGACCACAGCCATTTTTGGCCTGGTATTTGAACTCCCTATAGTGCTCACCTTCCTTACCAGAAACGGGTTTGTAAAATACAGCACTCTTGTGACCTACCGCAAGCATATTTATGTCCTTGCGATGTTTGTTGCAGCCCTTGTTACTCCCGGGGCAGACGTATTCAGCCAGATGATGGTTGCCGTGCCCATGGTAATCTTCTTTGAGATCAGCATGGTAATCGTAAGGGTGATCGGAGTGAAAAATAAGGTTTCAAAGACCGACTCCTCCTTATCATAAAGAACCCTGAAGCTGAAAAAAGTGATGGGAAGAATAATCAAAAAGAGAAGAAACCAGTTTTAGGAATAAAGAAGATATAATTTCATGATTTTTGTTCTTGATATTGTCTTTAGCAATGACCATGAAGCCATTCACAAAGCGAATATTTGAAGTTGTATTTTTACCATTCCTTAAATTCAAAAATGAGCAGAAGGACAGTTTTTATTGAACTGCTCAGATAAATCTGTCCGTCTACCAGGTTTGATCAGGATTATGGCTCTGGAATGATCGCAATTTTTCCGGGATAAACCTCGACATCCACAGAGGATGTAACAGTGTTGTTTAAGGCATCAATTACGGAGACAGTGCTGTTCTCAGAACTGCCGTAGTGTGCCACATATACCTTTTTTCCATCCGGGGTTATTGCAAGTCCTTCGAGCCTGCCTCCTGCCACATCCACCGCAGCTATGACGGTATCGTTTGATGTATCAATTACAGAGACAGTACCGCCCTCGTTAGCCACATATGCCATTGTTCCTGCCGGATTAACTGCAACTTCAAAAGGAGAATTTCCAGTGTCCACAGTAGCTGTAACCTTGTCTGTAGCTGCATCAACTACGGAAACAGTTCCGCCATATGTGTTCGCCACATATACCTTTTTTCCATCCGGAGTAACCGCAACTCCACACGGGTGCCTGCCTGCAGGTATCGTATCTATAACCGTATCATTTATTATATTAATTACAGAAACAGTATCTTCAGGGGCAGTAATGTTGCCAGAGTTCGCCACATATGCCTTTTTTCCATCCGGGGTCACTGCAATCCCTTCTGGCCAGTTTCCAACAGGCACAGTAGCTGTAACAGTGTTTGCGCCGGTATCGATCACAGAAACATTATTGCTGCCACAATTGGTCACATATGCTTCTGTTCCATCAGGACTGACTGCAACTCCGCAGGGATAAGATCCCACTTTCACACTATCTATAACAGTGTTTGTTGCAGTATCAATTACCGAGACATTATTATCCCAGGAATTTGTCACATATGCCGTTTTTCCGTCAGGCGTGACTGCGATTCCTGAAGGGTGTTTTCCTGTTTTCACTTTGGTTATAACTATTCCTGTTCTTATGTCAATTACGGAAACAGTCCTTAAAGTGTTTAATCCACCTGTCATGTATACAAATGGCCATGTGGGTGCAGCTCTTTTTTCAACGCTTATGTCAGCAGTTTTGGAACTGGCAGTAAGTCCATTGCTGGCTGTTAAATTTACCGTATAATTTCCCTGATTTCTGTACACATATACAGGATTTTGTTTTGTGGAATCCGGTATCCCATCACTATCAAAGTCCCAGTTCCACGCAACTGCGCTCTTTGAAAGATCTGTAAACTCAACAACAAGAGGAGCGGTACCGTTAGTGACGCTGGCTGTAAAGTTAGCAGATGGGGTAACTGAATTTTGAGGGCCGGACCGGGATACAAGAGGTAAATAGTCAAATTCGTCCTCATAGATATTATAAGGCAGGTCCCCGATTCCATCCCAGTCCAGGTCCACGCATATCTGGGAGAAACCGGTCCCATCCGGCTTTGCCCAGAAGTTGCCACCAGTGTAAGGGCCTCCGGCAATATTAGTGCCTGAAGCAAGTGAACTGTTCCAGGTATTTCCCCCTTCTCCAGCTCCGCACCTTATGTTTAGACTGCTGTTAAAATAATTATTGTAAATCCGTTTTCCATTGTTGTTTTCCTGATCAAAAATTCCGCATTCTGCACAGGATGCAATTGTATTGTTAATTATGACGACATAACAGGCTTCTCTTAAAAAAATCCCTGTATTACAGTTTAATATTACATTATTGTCAATTCCTCCGCTTGCAAACGAAAGGCTGATCCCATAATCGCAATCAGTAATCCTATTATTGCGGATATCCGCTCCCTGATCATATTCATAGATGCCAGTGGAACAATTTGAGATCGTATTTCCTGATACTGTATTATTTATTCCACAGCAGGAAATATGTACACCTTCTTCACCGTTAGAAATTTTATTTTCGGATACTAAATTGTCTGAGATCTCGGGTCCCAGAAAAATAGAACCGTTTTCGATAGTATTGCCTGTCACGTTATTCATTTCACCGTACAGGATGTCTGTTAAATTCTCCAGTGTGCAGGATCCCAGAAAAATAGAACCTTTTTCGACGGTGTTACCTGTCACATTATTCATATCGCCATAAATAAAAATCGCATTTTTATAAGAATCCTTGCTGGCTCCCGTTATATTCAAACCGCTGACCGTTATATTATCAGCTGTTATCAAAAGGGTATCTGTACTATCATTCAGCGGTTTTACCCGCACATATCCATCGTTTGATTCTGACCTGATGGTTATCCCTGTTACATCAACAAGAACATTTTCAGTATAAGTGCCAGGTCTTACTATTATTATGTCCCCTGTTACAGAATTATTCACAGCTTCCTGAATTGATATGAAATCAGCTCCATAGTCATCATCTACTATAATTTCTTTTGCTGATGCCATATCTGAAATAGTTATTATAAAAATAAAAACTAAAATTATTAAAAAAATTGTTCCGCTTCTCATTTCTTTCTCCCCACTTAATTATAATATAATCAACTATGAATATTAACCTAAACTTTATTAATGAATTTTATACTTCTAAAGGTCCTTATTGACTCATTACCAAATTAATGAGTATTTCCTCTTTTTTTCATAAAATAAGGCAATTAATAATTTCTTCAAAAAAATTACATCTTATTTTTGGATTTAAAATCTATTAGAGGCTTTAAAGATCGTAAATTTTATTGGGGGGGATGTAAAATCCTCCTCTGGTGATATATTATGAAAGCCCCGCTTATACCACTAAACGAAGATTTATTCAAATTGACAAAGAAAGCATACTCTATGGAGAATTTACACAGATATACAGGGAGCTCTGTCCAAAAATACTGCTCTTTATCTGTATTTTTAATAGGGGTAACTGTAAATTACGGGATTAATGGAAGGAAGGAATTACAAGCCTTTTCTGAGTGAAGAAGTTAAGAAGGGGCTATGATTTTTACTTGAATGTACTGCTTAACGGTATCTTTTGTTTGAGAGAATACAATATTGAAAAAAATAGAGAAAAAGAAAGGGAAGAGGAAAATTAATGGAGGTTAAACCCCCAACTCCCTGTTCAGAGAGTTGAAGAGGCAAATACTCTCTGAATAGTATGTCTTCAGGAAGAACGGTGGGCAAATCAAGTAAAATTGATTTACCCTTGAATAAAACTACGTTAATATATATAAATATTTCGCAATCATTGGAGCTTATATTAATAATTTAAATTAAGAAAAAACAAGTAAAAATGATAAGTATAGTTATTTGGGGTTCTGATGGGGCTTCTTTCCGGCTTTTTCTATGCCTGCATAATCATGACCTCACGCTATCTCAGGAATGAATACTCAGGGCTTGAACGGCTTTTTCTTTCAACAGGCGTAACTCTCGTAATTCTCTTTCCCTTCATGCTTCAGGTATCTCCCGCAGACCTGCTTGAAAACCTGCCTGTCCTTCTATTTTTAGGGGTAATAATAACTTCCATCGGTTCCATTCTCTATTTCACAGGGCTTGAACACGTGAAAGCCCAGAACGCGGGCATAATCTCCCTGCTTGAGCCTGTAAGTGCCATCTTTTTTGCCTACCTTATTTTACATGACCTGATTTCTATGAGTACTCTGATCGTCTGCGCCCTTATTCTTGCAAGCTCTCTTCTTACGAGCCTTGAGAAAGGGAGTAAAACCTGAAACTTTTACGCAGTGAAACTTCATTAGCTATCCCCAACCGTTCCTGTACCCGCGATAGAGGGAAGAGATCTTTCTCAAAAAGCAAAAAAGAAGAGAAAGAGATAAGTTAATAACGTCGGAAAGTGTAATTAATTAAAAATAGTCTATAAGGATAAAAGAAAGGTAAAGACAGAGCATGATATACATGGAAAGACCTCCAATGAAGGAACAGCTTTTGCATTTCATTACAGCTGTTATTGTATGCGCGCTGTTAGGATACCTGTCTCATGATTTAATGAATGGAATACAAACTGGAATTTTCATTGGAATTGGATTTGTTATAGGGATAAATCTAATAGGAAAAAGGCGAAATCAAAGGGACCAGAAAGAAATCGAAGGAAAATAAGAAATCGAAGGAAAATAAGAGATCGAAAGAAAATAAGAGATCGAAAGAAAATAAGAGATCGAAAGAGAATAATAGTACCCTGGTTCTATTCAGATTCTATATATTTTTCTAATATGTATTTATCAGGAGATCCTATCCGGAGATTCTTCTGGTTTTCATCAGTAAGCTTTCCAGAACGAAAATGGAACTGAATTGTATTTAAAAACCCCATTTTACATTTTTTGCTGTTGCTCCTTGCTATTTTTGTTTTCTTGATGTTTTGTTTTCGGAGCTTATTGAATAATATCCACTGATTAAATCAGGAGCTGCCAGTAAATTCTCATAGCAGATAAATAATTTCAGATGTATTTCAGTGCTTGTATATGTAATCTTAAATAATTCCAAATAGCTAATATATACCCAGTTACACACTACTTACGTAATTCTTTTTCAGAGGAATATACAAAATATATGAGCAGGATTAAACCAAAGTAACTTTAAAATTTAAAATGTCTGGTAAAATATTTTATACTCTTACATCAATATTCTACAGTTATATGCAATAATATACTTGAAAAAGAAGATTCTTTCTGAATTTAAAGAGTCTTCCGGAGAACTTTATTTGCCTTTCAGAATACCTTTCTGCCAGATTTGAAGCTTTATTTCCGGCAGAACATGGCAAAATTTATTAGTATTTGTCCTGTATTCTTATCTGTATCCTAATTATATTTTATTGATTATTGGAACCGGGCCTGGTATTTTATGGTAGACGTAGTTAAGGAACTGGAAACACTAAGGCAGAATTTACTTGATTTATCCCTTCGGAATAACCTTCTCAATTACCGACATTCCCCGAGGCGGACAATTTCAATTACGGGAAGAACTCCGGAAGAGGTCTATGACCTTTTTGTCCTTCAGGAAAAGTCGATGAAATTCCGGGCAACAAAATCCAGGCCCAGAAGAGGCGGCAAAAAATCTGGAAACGGGGAAGAAGACACTGAAGAAAATGAAAACAGGCTTCTGAAAACAATAGGAAAAATCCTTACTTCCGAAGAGAAAAATAAAACTCCAAACTCCCGTTTTGAACCGTTCCTTGAAACCCCGGATGACAGTGAGACCCTTGACAGGAAGCTTTTTTACGTCTACAACCAGGCAAATTCCATTTTTGAAGAACAGGGCTATCCTGTGCTTTACCTTGCAATGGGATTTTTGCAGTGGAGCGAAACCAGGTCTTCAGCAAAGTGCCTGATGGCTCCCCTTGTCCTTGTCCCTGTTGAACTCAAAAGGATAGGAAAAGGCAGGAATTTCAGTATTCAGTGGACAGGGGATGAGGTTTTCACATCGATTACCCTTCAGGCCAGGATGAAAGAGTTCGGGATAGAGATCCCTGAATTCGAGATGCCTGAAGACGCTTCAGGGATACGGGAGTACTTCAGTACGGCGCTTGCAGCAATCCGCGAAAAACCTGAATGGAAGGTACTTCCGGAAGTCTGCCTTGACCTTTTTAACTTCAGAAAATTCGTCATGTATAAGGATCTTGACCCTGCAACCTGGCCTGAAGACATGTCCCCTGCAGAGCACCCTCTTATTCAAAAAGTCTTCAATCCCCAGGAACCCGAATGTGAGGTCCAGGGCTTTCGAGAAGAGGAAGTTGACCTTAAACTTTCGGCAAAAGATACCTACAATATAATGGATGCCGACTCTTCCCAGATAGCAGTCGTTGAGGATGTTAAAGCCGGAAAAGATCTTGTTGTTGAGGGACCTCCGGGTACGGGAAAGTCGCAGACAATTGCAAACACGATTGCAGAACTGCTTGCTCAGGGTAAAAGTGTACTCTTTGTGAGTGAAAAGATGGCTGCACTTCAGGTAGTAAAGAGCAGGCTAGATAATGCAGGTCTTGGAGAGCTCTGCCTTGAGGTCCACAGCCACCAGACAAGGAAAAAAGCCGTTCTGGAGGAGCTGGAAAAAGCCCTTAAAAGGGAAGCGCCTCCTGCTATCAGTGCTGAAAGAGATCTTAACGAGCTTGAAAAACTTAAACAGGAACTCAACAGGTATGCGGAAATTCTCAGGGAGCCTGCAGGGAAAATCTATCCAAGCCTGTACTCTCTTTACGGTGTAAAGGAGAAGAACAGGATTTACTTTGAGTCAAAAGGGATGAAAATGCCCCGCTTTAAGTTTCAGGACCCTGATACATGGGAAAGTTCAGCGTGGGCAGAAGCCGAGTCTATTCTGGAAAAAATGGGGCAGGTTCTCCCGGCCCTGGGTTCGGTAAGGAAAAATACCTGGTATGGGTGTGAGCCCGGGCTTGTGCTGCCTTCTGACCTTGGGGAGATCGGGGCTGTTGCAGATGAATGCGCTTTTGCTTTTGAAAACCTTGAAACGGCAATAAAGACCCTCAATGACCTTTCCGCAACCTCAAAGCCTCAGGCTCTCAGGGATATTTCCGGCATAACCGAAGCTGCAAAGCTTATCGGCAAATCAAAACCCCTGCCTGAAAAGTTGCTCCAGAACTCGGAATGGGACTCCGGGGCTTTTATCTCCGAAGCCGAAGCGCTGGTCTCAAAGGTCAGGCAGTACAGGGAACTGAAAACCTTTGTGGACAAAACTTTTCATCCCTCTATTTTCGAGCTTGATACATCCGAATTTAAGGAACTTTCCGGCAAACTGCTCAGTGTTTTCAGCTCCAGGTACAGGAAGCTGAAAAAGGAGATTTCAGCCTGCTATGTCTCAGGAGCTCCCTCAAAAGACAGCAGAATCCTTCTCGACCTTGCCTGTGTTTCCGAGTGCAGGGCACACAGGGCTGAGCTTGAAGGAGCTGAAATAAGCGGAAAGAAATTCTTTTCGGATTACTGGAAGGGCTTTGAGAGCGACCCTGCCCTTCTGGAAGACTACTGTAAGTGGATGGTTCCTTTCCGAAGACATATCAAAGACGGCATTCTTACCGACAGGTCAGTCAGGCTTGTAGGGGGCGGAGTTGACGCTGCATCCATAGAATCTGCAGTAAACGAGGTCCTGGCAGCAAAGGAGGCTTTTATACTTTCCCTTGAAAAAATAGGGACATTCATTGGTGCAAATTTTGAAAAAATGTTTGGTGACCTCGAGGCTGTAAAACTCAGCCAATTAAAGACCCGTGTGACTAAATGGAAAGACGAAACTTCTTCCCTTGTTTTCTGGGGCCAGTACCTGGGATACAGGCAGGCATGCCTTGAAACGCTTGCTTCTCCCATGATCGATGACATAGAAGCAGGAAAAATAGAGCCTGAAGATATGATCCCTGCTTTTGAAGGCAACTATGCCGAAAGCATGCTCCACAGGGCTTTCAGGGAGAGACCTGAACTTGCTGCTTTTATCCGTGAACTGCATGAAGGCAAGATAAGTAAGTTCATAGATCTTGACAAAAAAGTCCTGCTTGAAAACAGGAGGAGGATTGTCTGCACTGCTTATGAAGACGCTCCAAGGCTGACTTCAGGAGCGTCCAGGGCTTCAGAAGCTGGAATTCTGCTTAACGAATTCAACCGCAAACGCGGGCATATGCCTATCCGTACCCTCATGAAAAAGGCAGGAAGCCTTATACAGAAAATAAAGCCCTGCTTCCTCATGAGCCCGCTTTCAATTGCACAGTACCTTGACCCCAGAAGCACAAGGTTCGATGTCATCATTTTTGACGAGGCAAGCCAGGTCAGGCCCGAGGATGCTGTCGGTGCTCTCCTGCGCGGAAAACAGGCAGTGATAATGGGCGACTCAAAGCAGCTTCCTCCAACTGACTTCTTTGATACTGTTGTCGATTCTCACGAAAATGACCCTGAGGATTATACACCAGCAGGCGATATGGAAAGCGTACTGAACGTCTGCAAGCGCAGCTTCCCGGTAAAGACTCTGCGCTGGCATTACAGGAGCAGGCACGAGTCCCTGATTGCAATCTCGAACCAGGAATTTTATGATAACCGCCTTTACGTTTATCCCTCCCCCATGCAGAAGGATGAAAGCCTGGGGCTGAAATTCGTTCACCTTCCGGACGCAGCCTATGACAGGGGAAGGAGCGGGGCAAACAGGATAGAAGCGAGAGCTGTTGCCAGGTCAGTGTTCGAGCATTTCCAGAAGTACCCCGGAAAGAGTCTCGGGGTAGGGACTTTCAATATTAAGCAGCAGGAAGCTATCCTGGAAGAGATAGAAGCCCTGCAGAAAGCAAACCCCGGAGTTGACCTTAACTCTGGAAACGATAGGGATGAACACTTCTTCGTAAAAAACCTCGAAACCATCCAGGGTGATGAAAGGGATGTAATCCTGCTGAGTATTGGTTACGGCTTTGACAGCAACAGAAAACTTTCCCTCAACTTCGGCCCTCTCAACCGTGAAGGAGGAGAACGGCGCCTTAATGTGCTTATAACGAGGGCAAGGGAAAAATGCGTTGTGTTTTCAAACTTCACTTCAAGAGACCTGCCCCTCGACGAAAATTCACCTTTCGGGCTGAAAGCCCTCAAAGTCTTCCTTGAATTTGCCGAGAGCGGCGCACTTCCCGCTCCTTCGTGCGGCAGGCAGGAACTTGATTCTCCTTTCGAAGAAGCGGTCTCGGATTTTCTTGCTGAAAATGGGTGTGAAGTCCACAGGCAGATCGGGTGTGCAGGATACAGGCTCGACCTTGCGGTTCCTGACCCCCTGCACCCCGGCAGGTATGTGCTCGGGATAGAGTGCGACGGGGCAGACTACCATTCATCTCCCGTTGCAAGGGACCGCGACCGTCTCCGCCAGCAGGTCCTCGAAGGTCTGGGCTGGAAGATCTACAGGGTCTGGTCCACGGACTGGTACCTCCACCCCAAGGAGTGCAGGGAAAAACTGCTTGAGGCTGTGAAACAGGCTGTTAAGCAGGCAAAACTGCAGGCAAAATCCGATCCTGAATCTGAAGCTATAAATATAAATGAGCCCGCAGCCTGGTTAAAAACCGCAAAAGCTTATGAGATAAATGCAGGTCCTGCTGCCAGCCATATTTTACCTCCGGAAGGCGGAGTCTCTGAAGAATCGGAAGTGAATACCTTCGGGGCTGTGCCTCTGGCACAAAATTCCTCCGGGACGGATATTTATTCCGAAAACATTCTGGAAAACTCACCTTTCGTCAGGAAAGTTCAGGTAGAATTTTCACCTAAAAAGAAAGGCATCTTAAAAACTCCTTCTGAAAATGCAGGCGAAGAGGGGGAAGAAGAAGCATATGAAGAGGAACCTGAAGAAAGCGGGGAATACGGAGACGAAGCAGGAGGTGAAGAGTCCTATCAGGATGTTTTCGGGCTTGACAACGTGCTTTCGGCTTCTTCAGGGGGAGACTTCCTTCCGGAAATGACTTTAAAAGCCGAATCAATGGCTAACCTGGCCGATGATAACTCCAGAAACAGACCTGCAAGAAGGACAAAGAAATCAAAGCTTCTTAAATTCAGTGCTGACCCGCGCTCGGATTTCGAAACAGATACGGATGAATCCATCCTTATTCCTGAGCCTGAACCTGAAAAAATAAACTTTTTCCAGGCTTACCCTGAGATAGATTTCAGTGCAGGTCCGGAAAAGAAGCGAAAAAGTAAAAAAATTAACGAATTTGCTTACATTTACGGCTCCGGAGGCTACTTTGAACCTGAAGACCCTGATGAGGATGAGTATCCAGATATGGACTGGGATCAGGAGCCTGAAATAACACCTGAGACCGGAAAAGTGGCTGGAAGCGGGGAAGGTGTTAAAGCCAGAAATGGTTCTGCTATTGAAAATGAAGTGGAAATCACTGTCTCAGGCAGTAATCCACAGAAAGGACAGAAACCCGGACCCGGCTCAATACATGAGGCTGACAACCCGGACCTGATCGGACCTGATCCTTCCGAGAATGCGAAAAAAGAGGATGAAGAGCTGTCCGTAAAAGGGAATTCTCTTGAAGCTCCTGTGCCTTCCTACAGAGTATGCCTTTCCTCCGGACTTCCGCAGTCATCAGATCTTTCTGAAATTTCTGATGCACAGCTCGAAGACGCGATTGTAAATATTGTGGAATTCGAGGGTCCCATTCATTCTGAGGAGATACTCCAGAGGATAAGGTCCCATACAGGATTTCCCCGCATGCTCGGCAAAATCAGGCAGAGAATACTTGACTCCGTAGCATCTGCCGAAAGCTCGGGAAAAATCCAGGTAAGAGGAGAATTTTGCTGGCCTCTCTATGGACCTTCTGACCTTCTGCGCAGGCGGGACACCGAATCATATGCGAGGATTGAATGGATCTGCGACGAAGAAATAAAAGAGGCTGTCCGCTTCGTCCTTACAAGCCAGTATTCAACACCTATGGACGACCTTATTATTCAGACTTCAAGGGTGCTCGGGATTAAAACAACCCGCAAAAATACCTGGGACAGGATAGAGAAACTTATTCAGTCCGGAATAGAAAGCAATGAACTGACACGCACTCCAAATGAAATGATTTATTTTGTAGAGTAAATGGAAATGAAGGTTAATTTATTTTTACTGTTTTTAATCGAATTCGTTTCTTCTCTTTTCTTACTCTTCTTATAGCTTTTTTGTTTTTATTTATGCAACTTTATTTATATGGTCAGCTTACCTGGATATTAAGTATTACATTATTATTTTTAAAAATCTGTAATGATTGATAATTTTCAAATAGTTTTATATTCCGGATCTGATATCTCTCCTGCACTTATGTCCACAACATTTAAAGGAAATACACAATCATTTACGGCAGTTATCACTTCCTGCGTCCTGTTCGGGATGATAGGCATATTTGTAAAAGAAATAGAAGGTATGGAAGCAGGTTCCATTCTTTTCTACCGGTTACTTTTCGGGTTTGCAGTAATTCTGGGGTACCTTGCGGTATCCGGGGGAATAAAGAAAGTCCATCTGAAGCAAAAAAAATCCTTTATGCTTTTGCTTGGAGTCCTTAATACCGTTACAATGTTTGCGTACTTCTCAGCGATCAGGCATATGGGCATCCCTGTAGCCGTTCTTCTCCTGTATACAGCGCCTATATATGTTACCCTGCTCTCCCCTTTGCTCCTCAAAGAGCGCATAACTTTACTGGATATGCTTGCACTCACCCTTTCTATCTCGGGCATACTGCTTGCAATTAACCCTCTAAATGCTTTGGGCAGCGCAACACCTGAAGATGGAAACTACATCACAGGAGTCCTTTTAGGACTGGTCTCAGGCCTTTCATACGGCTGCTCTATCATGACCATGAACTACCTGAAAGAGAGTTATCCTCCTGTGGAGCAGATGTTCTGGTCAACAGCAGTGAGCCTTGTCCTGCTCCTTCCTTTCGGACTGTCCGTAACCGGGCCGGTTTTGCTTGGAAACCTGAAGCTGCTGATACCTTTAGGAGTCATAGCTTCAGCTCTGGCATCTCTTCTGTATTTTAGAGGGCTTGCCCGTATAAAAGCTCAAACCGCAGCTGTTCTCTCCCTGATCGAGCCTGTAAGCAGTATTTGTTTCTGCTGCATTCTCCTTGGAGAGCCTGTGCAGTCGAATACGGTCGGAGGCTGCCTTTTGATCCTTGCAGGAGCAGCACTTATTGGGAGCAGTACCTCGATCCAGCAGGGGATTCCAGAAAAGTATTTCAGGGATGTGTGGGCAAGGTTTTTCCAGCCTTATATGCCGCTCAGGCCAGGGAAACTCTGATCTACTTCCTTCAATTCTTTTAAAATAAGGTCTTTTCTTACTTCTTTTTTAATGTTTTTTTGATTCTATTTTTTAGAACCCGAATTATATAATAAAGTATTTATCGGCTGGAGCCGGTGGATAAATAAGGAGGAAGCTGAAGCTTTTTCCCGGGAATAATTTTTGAGGGAATTGATTTTTATGGACCTGGACATAATCAATAAACTTGTTTTTGACGTTGCGGAATCGGTCAGGAGAAACGAGGGCGAAACCGATGAAGGGGTTGAGTTTGTAGTCTGGTATTCAGGGAAAAACAGGATTCCTCCGGATTTTCTCCTGAAAATCGCAGAAATATGTGACTCAAAGGGGATGTTCAGGGAAGAATACGTGTTCATGAAAGCCTGTGCCCTTCTGGCAGAGGGAGAGCAGAGGATTGAGGCTTTTTTCCTTTCTGGCGTTCTTGCTTATTTCATGGGGAGGAAGGAAACCGCCATTCAGGAATTCGATGAAGCCCTGAAGCTTGATCCGGAACACGTCAACTCCCTCTGTAACCAGGGGGTTGTCCTTTCTGAGCTTGGGCGAAAATCTCAGGCAGAAAACCGATACCTGCGGGCTCTTGAACTTGATCCGGGACATGTCAGCACCCACTGTAACTATGGGAACCTCTTTTTTGAACTCGGTAAACTGCATGAGGCAGAACACGAGTTCAGGGCAGTTCTTGAGCTGGACCCTGAAAATGCAAATACCCGCTGCAACTATGCCAGTCTCCTTGTCGAATTAGGGCGAAGAAAAGAGGCTGAAGAACAGTTCATATATGTGCTTGAACAGGTCCCGGAACATGCGTCAGCCAACTACAATTATGCCAATTTCCTCAAAGAAGAGGGAAAGGTTGAGGAAGCTGCAACTCATTATAAGGAAGCTTTGAAAATAAGTCCCGGGCACATAAGCGCTCTCTGTAACTACGGCAACCTGCTCTCTGAATCCGGCCGTACTGAGGAGGCGGCAGTGCAGTACAGGCTTATCCTCAGTTTGAAACCAGAAGATACAGATGCCAGGGCTAATTACGGGCAGCTCCTTTTTGAGCTAGGAAGGTATCAAGAAGCCGAAGTCCAGTACAAAAAAACCCTTGCAATAGACCCGTGCCACGTCCCGACGCTGTGCAATTACGGAAATCTCCTGAAGCGTCTGGGTATGTTTCGACAGGCTGAATCCATGTACAGGGAAGCCCTGAAACTGGACCCCGAAGACATTAAAACCCGCTACAGTTACAGCCTGTTCCTCTTCAAGCTTGAGCGTTTTGAGGAAGCAAAGGAGCAATATATTAAGGCTGTATCCCCGGGCTCTTCACCGGTTCCTTATTAATTTCAGGTTTCTGGTTAATTTACATTTAAAAAATAATTGTTTCGGGCACAGGATTGGAGGTTCAATAGCAGTATACCATACTGTTTATGGAGTAGTTAAAAATAGAAAATTAAAGACCCGCTGATGAAAAGCGGGATCTAAAGGAGGGGGTAAAGCCCCTTAGCATTTACTTGTAACAAAGACCATGGCAGCTACTGTCGTGGTCCATTTTCCGTCCTTGTCGCCTTTTGCTGTCTGGCACATATGAAAAGTATCAAATATATGTCCGCTTGCCTTGTACACCTGTTCTCTTTCATGCCAGGCCATTTCGGCATCAAACTCTATACCGAGAGTTGTTGCCAGCATCGTTGCAGCAAGGTCTTCAGCGTACTCTCCGGCGATTATTTCTTCTTCCCCAAAGGAGTGATGTTCTGAAATGTAGCCGTAATTTTCCTCATTCACAGGCACAGCAGTACCTATGGCTGATGCCATGAGGCGGTGAGGCTCGTTAGTATCGTTTCTCGCAAGAACACAATGGACAATCGCACCTGGTTTCAGTTCTGCAAGGCCTTCCTCCCTGGGCACAAGTTTGCAATTGGGAGGCAGAATACTTGATACGCTCACAAGGTTGTATTTCTCAATTTTAGCATCCCTCAGTGCGAGTTCAAAGGATGCCAATCTGTCCTTATGGACCCCGGTACCTTTTGTTAAAAATGCTTTTCTAGGGATCATATTTACTCCTTATTTTCTTGTACTTCTTATGTCTGCTGTGCGCTTTTCCACTGTCTGGGCAACCATTACACAGATAAATGACATATCACTGATTTAAGACTTTACTGCATTTTCAAGAGAACCTTTGGAATGAGCCGGTCAGCTTAAATCAGCATTTCGTGTACCAATGAATATTTCATGTTCCAAATGTACCTGAGAGTTATGAACTTTACCCTTTTTCACCATCAATTTAAACCCGGAGCCCACATGGAAAATTTCATTTTCCGGGTCAGGTCAGTTCTTCAATTCCATCATGATTTATGCAAAGGTCTTTATGCCCTGATACTGCCTTTTCATAAACGTCCGAGTTTGAGATTCCTTCGAAGATAAACCTGGTTTCAAGGGGAACGTCCCCTGTCTGGACCATTATGTCTTTCTTTTCCATACTGACCGTCACCTGGTCCGGAGAAAGCCCGGATTCAGCCATATAATCAAGGATAAGCTTTCTTCCGAATTCCTCAGCAAACTCGAGGGCTTCGCTCCTCAGGACGAAATGCCTTCTTCCGAGAGGGGTGTAGACAAAAACTCCTTTTGTCCTCATGTCGTACCTTGACTCGCTGTAAGTTGTACGGACTGTGATTTCCACACGTTTCGTCCCTTTTCCCACAAGGGCTCCCACGGCATTTCCTACTTTACAGTATTCGGGGACAATTATTTCGGCATCGATCACTTTTTTCAGGTCATCAATATAAGCCCTGACCGGCCCTCCAAGAAGCACAACCGGGATATCTACCTTAAAGCGGGAGAATAAGCTGCATTCGAGCATTTTTTCAATTTCGTTCCTGTCAACCCCTTCCATGAGGAAGGAAACGAGGTCTTTTGCCATATTCCGGGCGAAAAGCCGCTTTACATTTAAGCAGAATTCCTGCTTTTCAGTCCCTAAAAAGTTTGCAAGCAGTGTAGCCCCTATTTCCGAGGCTTCGGAGTTCCATTCGGTATATTCTCCCAGCACATGAAGGGCGTCTGTTGGGGTAAAACCAATAGCCTGAACAAGCCTTTTCTGGATAAGAGAGTCCATCACTTTTTTCGAAGGCAGGATGTTTCTGTCCCAGTAAATGTCTTTGAGAGAAAGAGGCTCATTTTTTATAAGGGCAAGGAGTTCCTTTTCTTCCCTTGTCAGGTTAACAGGCTCCTGCTTTGTTCTTACAAAAAACTTTGTTGCCTGGATATGTTCATTTAATTTGAGTTTGTCGGGAATCCAGCGTTTTTTCAGGGAACTCAGAAATGAAGGGTAAAGTACGGCAGCCCTGCAGAGAGGAATAACCCTGCGCGGTCCGATGTTTGTTTTACTGGCCTGGACCCAGATATGGCTGTCTCCTCCCATTGCCGAAGTCTCCATCCTGAGTGCCCTTACCTTTGTCTGCCAGCCTCCCACAACTGCCCCGGTTTCACTGAGGTAAGGAAGCCCTCTGTGGATCAGGGACACATCCGTACTTGTCCCCCCTACATCGATAACTGCACAGGTCTCGTATCCTGACAGATATGAAGCCCCGAGCAGGCTTGCGGCAGGCCCGGAAAAGACCGATTCTATGGGCTTTCTCATTGCTTCGTGCATGCTGACAACAGACCCGTCGCAGCGGAGCATCGCAATTCTGGGCTCAAGCCCTCTTCTCTCTATTTCACAGACGACGGTTTTCAGAAAACCCTCTGCTACCGGAAGAAGCTGGGCGTTAAGGTAAGCCGTAACCCCTCTTTCATACGCTCCCAGTGCCTGAGCAAGTTCATGCCCGCAGACTACAGGAAGTCCTGTAAGTTCCTGAATCAGGGCTTTTATCTGCAGTTCATGTTCAGGGTTGCGGACACTGAAGTATGAAGAAACTGCAAATGCCGAGACCCTGCCCTTCAGCCCCAGAACAAAGCTCTCAACTGCGGAAAGGTCAAGGGGTGCCACTTCATCTCCGCGGCTATCGTGCCCACCCTGTACCATTATGCAATTTTCAATCTCCGAGTCCTCAGGGATTTCGTAGTTGCCTACAAGGATCAGCCCCACAGGATATCCTGTTTTTTCAAGGATAGTATTGGTTGCAAGAGTTGTGGAAACCGAAACCAGGGTCACGAGTTTTAGTTTTTCCTGGTTAAGCCCGTCAATTGAGTTCATTATTCCTTCCAGAAGGTCTGGATATGTAGTGAGTGATTTGTTAGAACCAATAACCTCTCCATCCGAATTACGGATTAATATAGAATCAGTATAGGTCCCGCCTGCGTCAATGCCAAGACTGTATGCCATTTTTTTGCTTCCTTATTTTGTTTTTATGTATTCAGGGTACTCATAATTGCCATATGGGGTTCCATTTCTATGTTAAATAACTGGCAACCTATGAGTGGGCCATTTTATATTATTTGCACTATTGAGGGAAAAAATATAAAAGTTCCGGCTGCTGCACGCAACTCAGACTTTCGGCATCCCGATCCCGACAAAAACGAGTTTTGATTCTACCGGCATAGTGCCTGCTTCACTCAAAGCGATGTCCTTTTTGCTCATTTCTATCTGGACCCTCCCTTTGTCAAGCCCGGCTTCTGTCATGTACTCCATTACCAGTCTTCTTCCCAGGGACTCTGCATATTCCAGGGCTTCCGGATAACTCCCGAAAGTTTCCCTGCCCTGAGGGGAAAAGAGAAGGACAAGCCTTTTTTTGTCTTTAGTATAGGCGGATTTGATGAGGATTTCAACCCTCTTTATGCCTTTTCCCACGACAGCTCCCACGGCATTTCCAACATCCGAATATTCGGGGACTATAATATCGGCATCAAGGATCCGGTTCAATTCCTCTGTATAGGCAACTACAGGGCCTCCTATAAGCACCACAGGGATTTTCATTTTGAACTGTGCAAACCTGTCCGAAACGATGATTTTTTCAATTTCCTGTGAAGGTACATCTTTCAAGACAAAGGACATCAGGTTCAGTGCCATGTTCTTTGCAACGTCTTTTTTTATGCTCTTGCAGAGCTCAATATAGTCCTTATGCGTATAGCGTTCCAGAAGCTTTGCCCCGGCAACAGACGCTTCCGTATTCCAGCCCCTGTAATCCCCGAGTACATGAAGGGCATCAGTTGGGGTAAAGCCAATTGCCTGGATAAGTCGTTTCCTTAGAAGGGAATCGAGAAGTCCGGGAGACAGGGTTTTCTGAGTTTCCCAGAAGATATCGTTAAGGGAAGCTGGGGTATCTCCTATCCTGTCAAAAAGTTCTTTTTCATAACTTCCAAGGTTTGAAGCCTCCAGACCTGTCCTTATGAAAAACTTTGTGGGCTGTATATTCTCTTCAAGGTGCATGGTTCCGGGAATTCTTCCTTTTTTAAGGATTTCGAGAAAACCGGGATATTTAACAGCAGCAACGCAGAGTGGAATAACCCTGCGGGGGCCTATGTTAATTTTCATATTTTTAACCCAGACATGGCTGTCCCCACCCATTGCAGAGGTTTCCATGCGGATAGCTTTGACCTTTGTCTGCCAGCCCCCCACAACTGCCCCTTCAGAGCAGAGTTCAGGAAGCCCATTTTCGAGCATGGAGACATCAGTGCTGGTCCCACCCACATCTATTACTGCACAGGTCTCAAGCCCGGAAAGGTGGGATGCACCTACAAGACTTGCAGCTGGGCCTGAAAAGATAGATTCTATTGGTTTTTCCAGGGCTTCGTTGATGCCCACAACAGAGCCGTCGCATTTGAGCATGAGCAGCCTGGCATCCATTCCTCTGCGCCTGATCTCTTCCCTGATGGAAAGGATAAACTGGCTTGCAATAGGGATAAGCTGGGCGTTGAGATAAGCTGTAATTCCCCTTTCATAAGCTCCAAGGTCAAGCGAGAGCTCGTGTCCGCAGACAACAGAAAATCCCAGTTCCTTGAGGCGGGCTTTGATTGCCAGCTCATGGGCAGGGTTCCTTATGCTGAAGTATGAAGATACCGCAAAAGCTGATACCCTGTCTTTTACTTTATTCACAAAAGCCTCAACTGCTTCCATATCAAGGGAAGTAAGCTCAGCTCCATGATGGTCGTGCCCTCCTTTTACCACGGTATAATATTCAGCCTGCATCCTTTCCGGGACTTCGTAATCCCCTACAAGGATCAAACCTACAGGATAGCCATTTTTTTCAAGGATTGTGTTTGTAGCAAGAGTTGTAGAAACCGATACCATTTTCACGTCTTTTAAGTATTGTTCGTCCAGCCCGTCAATGGAATTTCTAATTCCCGCAAGAAGGTCAGGATAAGTTGTAAGAGCTTTATTCGAGTCCATCACCTTGCCATCGGAATCCCGGATGATGATCGAATCGGTGTATGTCCCTCCTGCGTCAATGCCCATGCTGTATTGCATTTGCGTATCTCCTTTTGATTTTTTTATGAATGGGGTTCATAAAATTGTTTCTCGATTAATTTGCCAGATATAAAATAACGCCTTAAAATATCCGGTATAAAATAACGCCTAAAAATATATAATAGTTAGTTAAAAATAATAATCTTCCCAATTTTAAGACCGGATTTTAAATTTTCATGCTCGGCAGTTCGCAACTTCGACGCAATTATTTTTAAGTTTTGTTTCAATTAGAATTATTTTATCCAATGGTCAAGGTTTATCTTACGAAGCGGAAAGACCCTTTCCTCGGAGCGAAGCGACAGGGGGAGGATGAAAGCGTCAACTTCGTTAAGCAACTTTTTGTTATCCATTGCCTTCATATAGACCATTCAATAATATAATATTAAGATTAAGTTTGCGAAAATCAAGTAAGCTTTTTCCATGAGTTAACCATCGGGCTCAGCAGGTCTTGAATAGATACACTGTTACAAGTTCATTTTCATGTAAAGCCGTAACGGACGAATGGACAGAACTCAGTACGGACGGGACTACCGGAATTAAAGCTTGTTGGAGATGCCGATGGTCATCTATGAAGCAATAAGCCCCTTGCGTCAGCTGGGCGTAGTTCAGATAATCGGCTACATAACTTTTTATTAAACAGCTTCTCAGGAATGAATCAAAATATGCCTTTAAGCCTGAAATATGCTCTTTAATGGTCCTTATATACTGAATGGGATGTGTATATGACATTTGCAGAGATTTTTAATCAGCTAAAGGAACTCGAAACCAAATTCAATGAGGTCAGTTACCCGCCTGAAAATGCCTTTTTACCTTCTTTTTCTTTTAAAATCCGAAAGGCTGAAAAGGATTGCCTGCAGCACGATTTGCCTGCAATTGATGTTGATGACTTCCTCGAAAAGGTAGAACAATGACATATAAAGTGGCAGTTCACCCGTCGGTCAGAAGAAACCTGAAAAAGCTGTACACCCTTGACCGCCCTGTGTACGATTATGTTAAAAGGCGTCTGACCCTCCTGGTTTATAAGCCTGAAATAGGCTCTCCTCTGGGAGAGGAGTTTCAGGGAAAATGGAGAATCCATATAGGACCGTTTGTGCTGGTTTATACCTTTGACAGCGCCAGCAATATTCTTACTCTCCTGGTTTTTGAACACTATACCAGGGCGTATGATATGAATACGGCTTATACCTGAAATAGTACTTTATGACCTGTACTTTATGATCTGTACTTGGCGACCTGTACCTTGTGACCTGTACCTTGTGGCCTGTACCTTGTGGCTGTTTTCAGAGCTTTTCAGGGCTTTACCCAGTAGCCATTAAGGTTTTTCCGACTTATTTCTCCATGACCTTTATCGTTTTTTCCCGATTTATTTGAGGTGGTGCCAGATGCTTTATAACTCTATTTTTCTTTTCTTCCTGTAAACTTATGATAAATTTCAAGATAAGCTGTTTTTGGGAAGCCAGTTTCATCGAAAACCGTAAATCCTGAACAAAGAGACATGTTTAAGCAGAGTTAGTTATAAAACCTGGTGAAACCCGAACTCAGGCAGGGAAAAATATGAGAAAAAACGACAGCATTAAAGCTTGCGGCAGGACGATAAATTACGAAATCGTATACAGCAAAAAGAGGAGAAAAGCAGCGATAGTGGTCCGCCCGGACCTTTCAGTGGAATTTCGTGCCCCTCATGGGCTCAGCCGTGAGGCTATCAGGGAGATGGTACAGAAGAAAGCTGCCTGGGTGCAGGAAAAACTGGACTGGTTTGAAGTAAACAGGCTGCCCTGTCAGGAAAAAGAATATACTGACGGGGAAAAATTCCTCTATCTCGGTAAAGAATATCCCCTGACGGTCCTTCCTGTTGAAGGAATTAAGAAAGCTTTTGCTTCTTTCAGTGGGTCTGAAATCACAGTCCTTCTTCCAAAATCAGCGCCTGAGGAGTTGAAACCGTCCCTGGTAAAAAAAGCTGTATGGAACTTTTACAGTGAGTGTGCCGAGAAAGAAGTCGAAAAGTTCCTGAAAGCCTATGCGGAAATCTTGAATATAGACATTCCAGCTTTTAAGGTAAAGCACCAGAAAAAGCGCTGGGGGAGCTGCTCTGCAGACAATGTCCTGAGGATTAATTTCCAGCTTATGATGGCACCGCCGGAACAGCTTGAATATGTTGTTGTGCATGAGATCTGTCATGTAAAGGAAAAGAATCATTCTGTAAAGTTCTGGGACCTTGTCGGTGAACTCATGCCAGGCTATCAGGTGCACAGGAAAAGCCTGAAAAAAGATGGCTGGAGGTATGTGCTTTAAAACTGAACCGAAATTATGCGAATCCGGGTTATGCAGACATATCCAGATTTTATGCAGACATATCCAGATTTTATGCAAAAATATCCGTTGTTTATGCAGAAATATCCAGATGGTTGCCCTGAATTATCTTGTTCTGTAACTTTTTCAATTCTCCGGAGTAATTTCACTCTGAAACTTTTTTGACTCACCTGTATATCTTTTTTAAAATCTGCATTATGGTTTTTAATTTTACCAAGGACATCCTGGACATTAATTATTTATTCGTATAGATATATTACTAAACTGAGGTCAATAACCGAAATAAACTAATAAAACACTTTAATGGGGGTTTTTTCAGGGGAAATAATTCTGATTATTTATGCAGTAACGGTGCTGAAAATCCTGTTTCAAACTTTAACACTCCCTATGCAGAGAAAAATGTCCGCAATACCTGCAATATATTCTCTGAAATTTCAAATATGGGAGTGGAAGAATTGTCAATATATCTTCTGACCATACTATTTATGATGTCAGGATTTTTGCTATTTATTTACGGGCTTTTTACGGGGCAGATCTACCAGTTTGTTATGGGTTTTATTTTTCTGATTTCCGGGTTTATCCTGGATAACACAGGAGACCCGGATAAGGCCGAAAAATGAAATTTGCGCATGACTGTGGGTGAAGAAAAGTTCTTAAAATATTTTGTTCTTAAAATATTTTGTTCTTAAAATATTTTCTTCTTTTTCCCTTCTTTTTAGCCTTAACCTGCGCCTTTTGTTCAGCCGATATGTTTTCTCCGGTTTATTATTTCTTCACTTTCATTGATTTCCTCATGACCGCACACTGTACATTTATAATATCTTCTGGTCAACCTCTGCCTCCCTATCTCTTTTATATCAGGTTTTTTGATTTCTACAAGTGTGCCTGTTTCGCTGCATTTATTGCATTCAATATTTTTCAGGGAAACTTCAGGAAGCATTTCTCCCTGTTCTGCAAAGATATTTTCCTGACTCTCTCTTATATCCGCATTTCCGCAGTATCTGCATTTCCAGTGCCTTGTCACTATAAGGGTGTATTCTCCATAACTGCTTGTTTCTTTCATAACCGGTTCGCCTGTTTCTTCACAGGCAAGCTTTTTTCCACATTTTTTGCAGAAAGTGTCATGATAATATTCCAGGACATTCTGTATGAAAAGAGAAATGATGAGGGAAATCACGGAAAATACTATGCCAGTAATATAAAACCAGTCTCCATAGCCGTTGCTCAGAATATTTACTATTGTAATAAGAGATATAATTACACAGAAAAGGAAAAACATTTTACTCATTATTTCAAGGGCTTTTTCATCAAAAATATTTATCAGAAAGAGAGAAACTTTTTTGAACCTATGTTTGTAACTATTCAGGCAGCCTTTTAAAGGCTACAATTTTTCCTCTTTTCGAGGAAAAATTGGATATAAATTGAATCCTATTTTGTTTCGTTATCATGCTTACACGTGAAGAGATTCTTGCTTTGTGTGCTTCAAACCCTGAAGTCATTGCTTACATTGTGAGTCTTGAAACTCAAATTAAAGAACTTACTGAAAGGTTGATAGCCTTAGAATCTCGTTTAAACCAAAACAGTCGTAACAGCAGTCGCCCTCCTTCTACTGATTTTTTTGTCAAGGAGAAACCTAATCCCAAGAGTCTCCGTAAAAAGAGCGGAAAGAAACCTGGAGGTCAAGATGGTCATCCTGGAACAACTCTTGAAATGGTTGATGATCCTGAGTAGGTAATAGAACATTCTTTGAGTTGCTGCAAAGAATGTGGCCATACTCTTGAGAATGTTGAAGTTGAAGCCTATGAGAAAAGACAGGTCTTTGATATTCCTCCTGTAAACCTGATTGTTACAGAACACAAAAGCCAGATTAAGACCTGTCCTCACTGTGGAAGAATAAATAAAGCTGTTTTTCCTGAATCAGTAAAATATCCAGTTCAGTATGGTCCAAATATTTTAGCTTCAGCTATTTACTGTAAAAATCACCATTTTATCCCCTATGAAAGAATTTCTGAGTTTTTTGAGGATATTATGGGAATAAAAATCTGTCCTGCTACGATAATTAGAGCAGAAAAAGAATGTTTCCAGAATTTAGAGTGTTTTGAAAACATTATTCGAGAGAAATTAATGACTTCTTATGTTGTCCATTTTGATGAAACTGGTATGAAAATCGAAGGAAAAAGACACTGGCTTCATGTAGCTTCTAATGACAAATACACCTGTTATTTACCTCACTCAAAAAGAGGAGCAGAAGCAATAGACGCTATGGGAATTCTTCCGGAGTTTAAGGGAGTAGCAGTTCACGACGGATGGAAACCTTACAACGTTTATGACTGTGATCATGCTCTCTGTAATGCTCATTTACAGAGAGAACTTACTGGAATTGAAGAGAACTATAAACAGCAGTGGGCTAAAGAAATGAATAAATTACTCACTGAGATGAAAAAGTATACTGATGAATGTAAGGAGCAAGTCAAAGAACTGGACTTTGAGCAAATTAAAGCATTGGAAGAAAGGTTTGATGCTATAATCATGAAAGGGATTGAGGAAAATCCACAATCTCTAAATCCTGAAAAACAAGGAAAACGTGGAAAGAATCCAAAGACAAAAGCAAGGAATCTGTTGGATAGGTTTATAGAACACAAAGAAAAGATCCTGAGATTCCTGAAAGATTTGAAAGTTCCGTTTGAGAATAATCAGGCAGAAAGAGATATCAGGATGATGAAACTACAGCAAAAGATATCAGGAACTTTCAGAACAACACAAGGAGCGCAAGCTTTCTGCAGAATGAGAGCTTACATCTCTACAATTAGAAAGAACGGATTACTTGTTTTGGAGGGTATTATAGCGGCGCTCAAGGGAGCGCCGTTAACTATAACCTGAATAGTTACCATTCAGGATGAATTAAGGACGAAAAAGGAGTCGAATACCTCTCTTGAAATAAGGAAGAGAAGCATCTATATTTATACAAGAAGCAGTCCGTTTTGCCAGTCACCAATAATTTTTGTAGCTGTCCTCATTTCATCGATTTCGCCCTTTTTCTGCAGGAAATTGCACTTTCTGCCTATCTGCTCCAGAACGGAGTAAGAGTCCGGGCTCTCAAGAGTTACATTATAAAAAGATTCAAGGGCAGTCCTGTTTTCTGCAAGCATTTTATCTATTATCATAAGGGCAACCCCGACAGGGTCTTTGAGGTGGGTAGAGTCCTTTATTCCCAGCAGCCCCTGAACATATTCGTCATTTTCATCGAAAGGGATGACTCCGGGAGTATCCATAAACATAATATGCGAACCTGCGTCCACATGCTGCACTCCTTTTGTGTGGCCTGATACAGGAGAAGTGCTCGCCCTGTGCCTGCCTGTAACCCCATTGATAACTGAGGATTTTCCCACGTTGGGATAACCCAGTGTACCTACAAGGATATCACGCCCTTTTATGCAGGCGGATGCAAGGATCTGGTGTCTTAACATGGTTGTCCCGGACCTGTCCTTACTGGAAATGAAAACAGTGGGAGCAATTCTGGAAAGGCGGGACTTGGTTTTATCGAGTTTCTCTTTTGATACAAGATCACATTTATTGATGACTATAATAAACGGCTTCTTTAAGCGAATAATCTCTTTTTCAACCTCGCTGTTTCGGGTCTCGTCAGGAAAACGGGCATCTACGACCTCAAGAAGCACATCGGCTTTATTTATAACATCCTTTACCAGAGCTTTGTAGCTTGTCATCGGCAGTGCTATGACAGACTAAAGATATAAGGATATCTTTAAAACAGGAATTATCGAAAACTGTGTTTACAAGCTGTTATCCTGTAAAAAGAATAAATGTAAAAAGTCAATAAAACAGCAACCGATAAAGGCGAAAAGAAAAATGGTTTTCCTACCTGGATTTTTCCGCTACATAGCTCAGCTTTCAACTATCTGTTGCTCCAGTTTCTGTATAGTGGTCCTGACTGTTTTCTGTCGGTTTACCGGAAGTTCAACCTTAAAAGAGGAACCTTTCCCTGTTTTGCTCTCCACGGATATATTGCCTCCGTGCATTTCGACATACTTTTTTGCCAGGGTAAGCCCAAGCCCTGTGCCCTCGAAAGTACGGCTCAGGGAAGACTCAAGCTGGATAAAAGGCTTGAAGATTTTATCAAGGCTGTCTTCAGGAATCCCTATTCCTGTATCTTTAACCGTGATAGTTACGATGCCACCTTCCTGCTTTGAGGATATATCAATTAAACCATCTTCAGGAGTAAACTTTACAGCATTGTTCAGTAAACTCTCCATAATCTGCCTGAACTTATTTTCATCAGCAAATATACATAATGGGTCGCTGTCCGAATTGTAGTTTAATTTAATATTTTTCTTGAGGATCTGCGGAAGGGCTGTCGAAATAGACTTATTTATAGATTCGTTGACAGAAAACTCTTGCAGAGTTAATTCGTCCCCCTCTGATTCTACTTTTGACAGCTCCAGTATGCCATTGATGATATTGAGAAGATTTTTTCCGTTTGAAGAAATGAAACCGGCATACCGGGATTGTTTTTCGTTCAGGGGACCTGCAATTCCTTCGATCAACAGGTCTGAAAACCCGATAATTGAGTTCAAAGGAGTCTTCAGTTCATGGCTCATATTGGTTAAAAATTCGCTTTTAGTACGGTTAGCTGCTTCTGCAGCTGTTTTCGCATTTATAAGAGCTTCCTCTGCTTTTTTCCTGACGGTTATATCCCTTATAACCACAATATTTGCTGGCTGACCCCTGTAAATTATTTTTGTACCTAGACCTTCGATCCATAGAGGCTCTCCATTGCAGGAGGTGGACTTGTAAACGCTGAGATAGCCACCCCTTCCATTGAGAACATTAATCTGATCTTCAACTGCAACAGGCACTGATTCCGGAGCGAGGTATTTCATAATGTCTATACCTGCCACTTTTTCAAGCTCCATGCCTAACATTTTTCCAATAGCCGCATTTGCAGCCAGTACCCTGCCCTCAAAATCCAGTATCAGAATGCCGTCGAGAGTGTTGTTGACAAGAGTACGGAAGTTCTCTTCACTTTCTTTCAGTGCTTTTTCGGCTTTCTTACGTTCTGTAATGTCCCGAACATACACTATCAGCCCCTCTTCATTCCCAAGTTTAACTCTTCTTGCTGCAACTTCAGCCGGAAAAGAAGTACCATCCTTCTTTTGATTAATCCTCTCGACTGTTTTTTCCCCTGCAGTTTTATTGCAGGATGTGATATCATGAGCAATTATGTTAAGGTCCCCGGGAAAGAGGTCGATTACCTGCAATTTTAAGATCTCTTCTTTATCATACCCGAAAATCCTGCAGGCTGCCCCGTTACAGTCAACAATTTTCCCGCTGTCTGTCCCTATGATGATACCGTCAACTGATAATTCCACAACCTGTTTGAATTTTTCTTCGGATTCGATCAGCTCTCTTTCTGCTTTCTTGCTGGCAGTAATATCATAGACATTTATAAAAAAAAGTTCTTTATCTCTGATGTTAACGGTATTGATATAGACCTCTACATGTCTTATTTCCCCACTGGCAAGTTTATGGCAGGAATAGAAATGACCTCTTTTTTCCAAAAAAACCTGCCGGGTAATTTCCTTATTTTTTTCTTCAGAGAATACGTTAATATCGGAGATTTTTTTTGCAGTCATTTCTTCATAAGTATATCCATAATAAGCGCATGCAGGATCGTTGGCATCGACAATACGGTAACTCTCAGGGTCTACCAGAAGGGTGACAGCCGGGCTATTATTAAAAAACTGCCTGTACCTGCTTTCGCTTTCCTGCAGAGCTTCATAATTCTTTTTTATTCTGATTAAAGACTTTATCCTTGTTTTAAGCTCAAATCTATCTATAGGCTTCTGAATAAAGTCATCAGCTCCGCACCGGGTTGCTTTCAACTTATTCGGTTTTTCAAAAAATCCGGAAATAACAATTATGGGTATAAATTTGTAATCAGGATCGTTTTTAAGTATCCTGCATATCTCATAACCATCACACTCAGGCAGCATCAAATCTAACAGAATCAAATCCGGAAGTTCAGCTTTCACGAGTTCGATTGCCTCTTTCCCGGAATATGCAGGGATTGGAAGATATTCATCTTCAAGCTGCAAACATAGTAATTCTACCTGATCCCTCTCGTCATCAACAATGAGAACTTTTGATTTTTCGAAAACGTGCAATTCTACCATCTTGAGTGCCATTTTTCATAATTTTTGAAGCTGCACTTCAAATCATCCAGATAATTATCTATATGATCCCCAACTTATTTAATATATTTGTTCAATTTGGAGAAAAAATTATATAATGTTATTCATATTTTTCAGGAAAAGTCCTACATTTATCATTTAACTGCTTGCAGCATAATCCAGTACATAAGACATTAAATAGAGAATTATTTATTTTGATTCAACCAGATTCCGGAAGTTTTAACAGCAGAAATTGATTAATAACTAAAAAATAATAATAAATAAGTTTGGCTAAAAATATTACTTAAATTAGAGAGATGCCGTAAGAAACCGCCTTCCTTGGCATTTTCAGGCAATTTTTCAGATCAACCCCCTGATATGGCAGCAGCCTGATTGTTTCTCCGACACTGCGGTTTCCCCGTTTCTCAGCACCTTTTTGGGCGGTAAGAATGCTTGCCAGAATCCCTGACAGGCGTTTCTGCTGGCATCTAGCGCCCATGACCTTCTTTCGGGAGCTTGACATAGAGGACTGCCCGGAAATGCTCAAGAAAAAATTTCTTTTTCTGAAAGGTTTAAAGCCTCTTGCAGTCAACCAGTATATCTACTATTAGCGTATATGACAGACAATTCTTAGCGTATATGACAGACAACTTGAAAGGCTGGAAGAGAATTTTAATCCTCTATCGATAAAGAATAAAGAGAGACATAAAGAACATGCAGGGTGTTTTCACAGATAATACGAATAACATGGGATCAGAAAAAGAGACGAATGTTGTCATAGTCCGTTACGGGGAGCTTGCTCTCAAAAGTCCTGGAGTCCGTAACTGGTATGAAAAAATACTTATGAAAAACATCGCCGCAATGCTGGACTCAAAAAACATTCCATACTCCCTCATGCGGAGAGAATGGGGCAGGATATTTATAGAGACCACTGACCCGCGCGCGGCTGGAGCGGCTGCAGATGTTTTTGGGGTAGTCTCAACATCCTCTGCACTGATAACCAAACCTGAGCTTGACAGCGCAGCCGAAACATGCGCTTTTCTTGGAAAAAAAATCATCCAGGAAGGGGAATCTTTTGCAATCCGGGCCAGAAGAAGTGGAAATCATTCATTCTCATCAGCAGATATAGGTAGAGCCTGCGGAGATGCCGTCTGGAACATGCTTGAAAGTGAGGGAAAGCATCCGAAAGTTAACCTCGGTTCCCCTGACAGGGAAATTTTTGTAGAAATGAGGCAGAACCTGGCTTATGTTTACCTGGAAACAGTTAAAGGAGTAGGAGGGCTCCCTCTCGGCACCCAGGGCAAAATGGTGGTGCTTATGTCAGGAGGCCTCGATTCTCCTGTTGCTGCCTGGCTGATGATGAAGCGGGGAGTGATGATAACCCCTGTTTACTGCAATACCTCTCCTTATGCGGAAAACGCTGCAAAGGAGCGGGCTTATGACTGCATCCGTCAGCTCCAGACCTGGGCTCCAGGACACCAGTTCACCACCTACGAAATTCCTCATGGTCCCAATCTCAGGTCTTTTATAGAAATGTGTGATCGAAAAAACACCTGCCTCCTCTGCAAACGTATGATGTACAGGGAAGCCTACGAAATCATGAAAAGAGAAGGTGCGAGTGGAATTATCACAGGTTCTTCCCTCGGGCAGGTAGCATCCCAGACTGCTGCGAATATGCACGCAGAGATTTACCAGCTTGCCATCCCTATATATCATCCCTTAATTGCCTTTGACAAGAGTGAGATCATAGACATTGCCCGCAAAATAGGGACCTACGATATATCCACCAGGTCTGCAGGAAGCTGCACCGCAGTCCCTGAGCGTCCAGAAGTAAAGGCAAACTATGACCTTATAGTTCTTGAAGAGAAAAGGCTTGATATAGAAAGTATGGTCAGCGAAGCTTTGAAAGCTGCAAAGGTCCTCAAGCTCTGATGGACTTCCTGACTTTAAGAGAATCTCAGCGTAAAGTAAATCCCGGATTCTCTTACATTTTAATTAGCAGGAAACGGAGAAAACAGCATTTTAAAAAAGAAATTGGATGTTAAGAAGAAATACCCGCTTTATCAAACAGGTATTTTAAATTCATTAAAGGACTTATTCCTCATTAGCTGAAGTTTCAGTCTCTTTTTTTTCGGCCCTATGTTTATGTAGAGCCATTTCAATATTGCTATGCAGGTCTTCTTCTTTGAAAGGCTTGGAAATATACCCTGCAGGCTCTGTCATTTTAGCCCTTTCAAGGGTTTCATCATCCGTATAGGCGGTCAGGTAGAGTACAGGAATCTTAAGGCGGGTTTTTATCTCGCGGGCAGCTTCAATACCATCCATGTCCCCTTTTAACATAATATCCATTAAAACAAGATCTGCATTCGTCAGCTCCGCTTTTCTTATTGCTTCCTCTCCTGTGGATGCAGTACCGGGTACAGTGTAACCCAAATTTTTAAGTTTGTTTCTGATATTTAGAGCGACGATGTTCTGGTCCTCAACAACCAGAATTTTTGCTTTTTTCATCATATCTCCCCTTTAGTGCTGGATAAATTTTCAGATGAATGGTAGGGATCCTTAAACCAGATTTTGAACTTGGTTCCTGAATCATTCTCAAGTTCAATTCTACCCTCCAGCTGCTCGACAAGTATATTTACGAGCTGCAGACCCAGAGAGTTAGTGCTCCTGAAATCAATGTTTTCCGGAAAACCCAACCCATTGTCAGAAACTACCAGGGTATACTGGAAATTTCTCTCAATTGAACTCTTAGCACCAATATTATTAGTGATATTACTTATACTTTTATTCCCTTCATTCTCTTCTGTCCTGCTGAGCTTGATGCTAATTTTTCCTTGCATGCCTGGCAAAAAAGCATGCTTCAGAGAATTGGATATAAGTTCATTAATAATTATTCCCAGGGGAACTGCGGTATCCATTCCCAGGAAAATCTCTTCGATGTCGAGCTGCATGTCAACATCCCCTTTCCTTACAACGTATGTCTGGAACAGTTCCTCAGTCAGTTTCTGCAGGTAAGCCGAGAAATCAAGGGCTTCGTTATTTTTCGACCTGTACAGTTCCTCATGAATTATTGCCATTGTGGAAACACGGTTCTGGCTCTCACGAAAAGCCTCCAGGACATTTATATCTTTAAATTTCTCTGCCTGAAGTTCAAGAAGGCTTGAGATTACCTGAAGATTATTCTTTATCCTGTGATGTATTTCCTTTTTACGGAACTCTTCGATTTTTGCCAGGGATTCTTCAGCTTCTTTTTGCCTGCTTATATCATAAGCTGCACCCTGCAGGATTCTTTTTTTGCCCATAGAGTCGAAGACATTCTGAAAAATCTCATGGACCCACTTTATTTCTCCACCTTTATGCATTATCCTGTAGTCGTGTTCTATGAATAGGAACGGGTCTTTTACAAGCCCCTCCCTATTTTCAAAAAGTTTTACCCGGTCATCAGGATGGACAATCCGATACCAATCGATTTTTCCTAAACTCAGGTCTTCCATTCTGTACCCCGTAATTTCCTCTACATTGCCGTCTACAAGAATAGGGGTGAAGTCTATGTCCATCTGGAAAGCGATTCCCCTGAAGTTCTTCATAAATAACCTGTAGCGCTCCTCACTCTCCTTCAGCTTCTCCGAAGCCATTTTTATTTCTGTAATGTCTTTCATGACGCCAAAGGCTTTCCGGATGTTTCCGTCTTCATTTCTCAGGTAAATTCCACTGTCTTCAAGATGGATATAACTCCCATCCTTTTTCCTGAACCTGTATTCAGTGCGGAACTTATTTTCATTTTCCTGAAACTTCTTCAACTCAGCAAGAGTCCTGTCCCTGTCTTCGGGATGAATATGATTTGCCCATGCAGCATTATCAAATTTTATGAATTCTTCTACTGTGTATCCCGTAACGTCCTGAATAGCTCCTACCCACTTGATATACCGGTCTCCATGGTCATGTTCAAAGACTATCTGACCTGTCTGTTCTGCAGCTATTCTGAATCTCTCTTCACTTTCCTGAAGTTTCTGCCGGGAAAGCCTCTTCTCAGTAATATCTTTCATTACCCCAAGAACCCTGTATATCCCTTGATCCCCGGTTTTAAGATAGATACCGCTGTCTTCAACGTAAATATAGGTCCCATCTTTTATTCTGAACCTGTATTCTTCACAGAATTTTCCCCCGTTTTTAATGCACTCAAAATGGGCTTTTACCGCTTTTTCCCTGTCTTCAGGATGGACGTGTTGAGACCACACTTCGGGTGTGAAGCCCTGAAACTCTTCAAAACTGTATCCTGTCAGTTCTTCTATTGCTCCTACCCAGTAATTGCTATTATTCTGTACATCATAATCGTAAACTAGCTGGCCTGTCTGTTCTGTAATCATGCGGAATCTCTGTTCACTTCGTTCAAGGGATTCCCTGGCAAGTTTACTTTCGGTAATGTCTTTTATTACCCCGACAATCCTGCAGGCCCTGTGAAAGTCATCCTGAATGTACACCCCGCTGTCTTCTGCATAAAAATAGCTGCCATCTTTTTTTCTAAACCTGTAATCTTCGAGGAATTTCCCCCCGTTTTTCATACACTTTTCATGGACTTCCCACACCCTTTTACGGTCTTCAGGATGAACATGCCCTATCCAGCCCTCCAGGCCCACCTGCATGAACTCTTCCGGACTGTAGCCAGTTATCTGTGAGATTGCCCCTGCCCAGTGAATAATATCTGGTTCTATCTCATAATCGTAAACAAGCTGCCCTGTTTGCTCGGAAGCAAGCCTGTATTTCTCTTCAGTTTTTCTTAAGAATCTTTCAGCTTCTTTCCTCGGAGTAATATCCAGCATTATACCTGCAATTCCGGCAACCTCTCCTGCGCCGTCTCTGTAAGCAGCCTTATGGAACAGAAAATCCCTGGTTCTGCCATCAGCACAGATAACCCTGGTTTCGTAATAATTGCTGCCCCCATTCTGAAGAAGTTCCCTATCGTGTTTGTAATAGATATCAGCCAGCTCTTTAGGGACCTTTTTCTGAAATTCCGAGAATGAGCCCCCTATAACTGCCTCCTTGGGAAGCCCCATTATTTGTCTGGCAAAACTCTCATTGCAGTTTACATAAACCTCATTAAGGTCTCTCTGAAATACAGGGCTCGGGATGCTGTCAAGAAGCGTCTCAAGAAACCGAAGGTTGTTCCTGAAAATATGCTCGACTCTCTGTCTCTCAATTACTTCCTTTGCGAGCCTTTCATTTACTTCCATACACTCAGCAGACTTCAACCCGATCAGTTCTTCCAGTCTTTTGTACCTGTTCCTGAGCTCCTCTTCAGCCTGTACCCTGTAACTGATATCAAACCCATAAATATCCATACAGCCGTCTTCAGGACAGTCTTTGAGCACCAGAGAATACGTAACTTTTCCTGTATTGATTTCAAGGTTTTCGGGATTTTGTTGAAAAAGAATGCGTTTCATATCTTTAAGGAGGGTTTGAGGGATTTCTTCTCCTTCTTTTATGCCCCAGTGTTCAAGAAGAAAATCTGCTGCCCTATTCGCGTAAAGAACCCTTCCTTTCCTGTCAATCCTGAGAACGGGGTTAGGGTTCCCGGAAGAAAAATGCTTCATTGTTATTTCTTGCAGTCCTGCTGAAATTTCCTGTTCAATTTCTTCAGTATCTTCTTTTCTTTCGGGCAAGCTGTTACTTTTAATAAATACCAGTCCCCCATTCACTCTTAGCCTATTCTGCAGGTCACAGAGAGGGTAATTCTTCGCTCAAAAATAGGGTCAAAAACAATCTGTTTGGACTTTTTCATTTTTTCCGAGATTTATTCCCTTTAATCCCATATATCTGAAGCATTATCGTAAAAAAATATAGGCTGGACTATAATAGGCACCATTGTTTAAAAACTATCTGATGTATTCCCGCTTTTTGTAAAGTTCAGATCATGAGATTAAGATTAGACTCATCAAATATATAGAGAGTTTAAAAAACTGTATTAAGATTTAGAGAGTTTAAAAATCTGAATTAAGATTTAGAGAGTTTAAAAATAAACCTGCTTTTCAAAACAGTATGAGAACTATTTAATGTTTTTTCTGTCAGAAAATGGTTAAAAGACAGAATAGGAAAAATAATAACAGAGTGAGTAAAATATAAAAAGTCCTGAAAAAATTGGGCGAAATTTTTAAAGGCATTTATAGATATTTTTAATATAGTGGCCAGGGGGAGCTTCAACTTTCCCTGGCCATCTGAGGGGGTTATTCTAGCGTGGGATGACCACACTAATATTTAAAAAGAGTTATTTGTATTTAATTCTTTGCTATTTTTAGACAGTTATAAAATTGATATTATCATTGGTAAGAACAAAGAGAACAAAAAACAGGAGAGAACAGACTGATTTTTATAAAATTGTTAGTGGACTCGGCGGGATTTGAACCCGCGGCCTTTACGTTGCGAACGTAACGATCTTCCCCTGATCTACGAGCCCTTTTACGAAAAAGAGAATGGTGAAAAAAGTTTTCCGGAAATGTTATCCGGCTCTTTTTTCCTTCTCAGATGCGGTAGGCTTCCAGGACCTGGACATTCTCTACGCCGGAAACTTTTACAAAAGCTTCTTCTGCAGGTTCAGTCCCGCCTTCCTCATCATTAACAATCAGCGTAACAATCAAAGCCTTTAATCCAAAGGCTATAGGCTCTTCAACTATGTCACCGTGAAGCTGTGCTCCTGCCGGAATTACATTTTTGAGATTTTCCTTCAGCCCTACAAGGTCGGTGTCAACGCTTTCTGGCATGATTTTTAATTTTGCTGCAACATCACCCATTTCAATTCCTCATATAGTGTATATTATCCTGCAAACCAGTTTCAATCTGCGTTTAAAATTTGTGTCTGGATCTTTCTGGCGTTCTGCCCGAAATCACGGAGCTTTGAATCCGCACTTTGGACAGGTATATACATTACCCTGCTGCCTGCAGCTTGTACATCTTCCGATCTCTGCTCCGCACTGCGGGCAGGGAAACTTCACATAGCCTTTTTCCACAAGGCGGATACCGCACGAGGTACAGTACTCAACTTTATCTGATGACATTTTTCTTCTCCTTAATTATTTCTTATAGGAAACTGCAATGAATTAACCGGTGAATCAGGCACCTGACCAGGCTTCAGTAACCTGCTTTTTTTGGCACCCGTATTAACATCAACAAATCTGATGAACTGAATGTAATGATGCTTTTTGGACGCGGTTTGCTTCTCTCCCTAGTCATATACGATATACAATTTAAATATTCCCCTTTACCGCCGTACAGGTCACAGGCTTTCCATACACCGCCTGAATTACTCTTTCAGGGAATTTTCCATTTAGAATTATGCATTCCATTTTGTTTTTTTGAAGGAAGCCGGGAAGCGCAGAGTCAATGCAGCTTTCGAAGTCTCCTGCAAGATCCGGTGTAAAAATTTCCCGGATCAATTTTCCTTTCCAGAACATCCCGTCAACATCTGTAGCCTTAATAAAAACGGCTCCTGTTTGCCTTGCAACCCAGGCAGCAATCGTGTCCGAGGTTACTTCCCATGAATGTGGAAGAGGGTCTTCTGCCTTGAGGAGCCTGTATGGAAAAAGAATTGAAACTCCCTGAAGCAGCTCTTTTATTGAATCCGTGCCTTTTACACGGCTTTTGTCCTGCAGATAACAGGCATACTGCTCCATTCCAAGTATAGCCATCCAGTGAGACGCATCTTCTCCGAGCCCGAACATCTCATCAGCTTCTCTTACGGCGTCAGCAAATACCCCTCCTCCCGGCACTATAAGGATGGAAAAGGGCATTTTCCCCGGAACCACCCCACCCGGAGGAGCATCCTTGATACCTGAACCAAATTCTTTTACGAGCCTGTCCACAAGCTCAGGTGCCTCCCGGATCAGGCTCCCTCCTATTTTTATAACAACTTTCACCGGTTTCATTGCGCTTTTATCCATTGAAATCTTTTACTGGCAATTCTGGATCTACTTACTGTTTACTAGCTTCACTTGCTATTTGCTTGCTATTCACTTTCTATTAACTCACTTTCTATTTGCTTGCTATTTGCTTGCTATTCACTTACTATTAACTCACTTTTTACTTGCTATTGACTCATTATTTACTTACTATTTACTCACTATTTATTTATCTAGCAAACGAGCGGCAGCATATGCCGGAAATACCTTCGAAATCTCTTCTCCCCAGCGCCCGGCAACCGAAATGCATTCAAACCCAAGTCTCTCTGCGGCTTCAGATATCAAAAATTCCCCAAGGCCTGCTGCTGCAATTTTCTCAAGCCTGTTCCTTTCCGCAACTTCAGAAATAGCTTCAGCAAGGGCAGAAACCTGTTTTTCCTTTACCTGCTCTGCGATCTCGTATATCTCTTTCTCCCCTACTTCTGAAAGATCTGCACATACCAGCCTTGCAATCCTGCGCATGGCTTCGATTTTGCTTCTTCCGGCTCCGTCAGCAGTTTCACATGTATATTTATCTTCATTGATCTCCCCTAGAATCAGATAAGCGTCTGCTGTCGTTGCAAAGAGCTCGGAAGACGTCCTGCATATGCCTTTTTCAAGCTTTACTTTCTCAAGAAGTACGGCAAGGTTTGTCCTTAACGTGCCTGCATACACAAGTTCACTCCTGAGAAGTCTTTCAAAGTCGGTATGCCCTGCCCTGTGCTCCCCTGATATAACAGGAATAATATCACTTGTTGTACTGCCAACATCGACAAAAATACAGTCTCCAATCTCCTCCCCTATCAGCCTGGCTGAAGCTGCCCAGTTTGCAGCAGCAAGATCTCTCAGGGGATCGTTTTCTTTCCGGAACCTTCCCTGGCTGTTTATGTATGAAACTTTCCCGGAGCCAAAAGCAGAATCAACGTTTTCTTTTATGAAGCGGATGCCCTGTTCTTTGTCCTCAAAGCAATCGGCAAGTTCTCCTGTCATGACAACAGAGACATTTTCAGGCTTCAGCCTTTGCGAGATCTCTTTCAGGACTTCTGGAAGCATGGTGTTTTTCCAGAGCGGCAGGTAATGAAGCTCCACAACGGTCCCGTCCGAGGAAGCAAGTTTTGTGTTTGCCCCTCCAATGTCTATCCCAATGGTTTTTGAATTCATTTCAATTCCTTTCCGTGTTTTTTCCAGGTATGTAATTTTCCGGATATTCAGCATTTGCCTGACTGTTCGCGCTCTACGGCTCTCAATTCTTTCCAAAAAGCTCGCCAAGCATATCTTTGGAAAAGTGATATTCTCCCTCGATCCTCACGGAATCAGGGAGTGTTCCGAACCTGTTAGTGAGGAGAAGCTCACCTATTTCCTCCCGCATGACCCTGCTGATCCCAAATATTGAAGCTGTGGGCCTTGGATTTACATCCACGACATAAGGGACTTCGGAAAGCACAATGTCTACCCCTACATACCCGAAGCATCCCAGGCATTTTACTGCAGAGACCGCAGCCTCGTAGAGTTCGTCTCTTCTGGGGGTTTTATACGGGGTAAGGCTGCCGTTGTATTTGATGCCCGAAACTTCGATATTCTCCGGATTTATTCCATCTTTTTTCTCATTAAACTCGATGAACTGGCGATTTACTGTAAGCGGGAGCGTCTTTTTTCCTGCAATAAGGCTTACGCTCAGATGTTCCCCTTCGATGTATTCGCTTGCAATGAATTCTCCGGTATTTTCAAAACCTGAGACCAGATATGTTGCTTCTGCCCCGCATCCGAACCTTGGCTTTATGACGTATTTCTTACCTTCCTCTGCTTCCTGCACAATTTCAGGAGCATTAATTCCAGCTTTTTTCAGGATCTCAGTGCACCTGAGTTTATCTGCACAGCAGGCTGAAGCTTCAGGTGAGCAACCGAGGTTCGCGGTGTTCTCTGCAAGAATCCTGTTCAGCTCGGGAAGCATCCCGTCAGGAGCGATGAGTAAACCGGCATCGCAGTTCTTTGCTTCCCGCCCAATTACCTGCACGAAGCTGTCAGCTGTTGACTTCAATGCTGTGCCTGAACCTATTTCCGTTCCCGCAGAAGGATAACATACCTCATGCCCAACGCGGACAAAGCTTTCGGCAAGCGTTTTCAACATAGCCGCCCCCTCGGGAATAAGGGACTTTTCAATATCCGTACCTACAGCGAATTCTCCAATCAGGATCTTCATCGGAAAAGAAAAACCCGGTCATTTTATATTATTTTTTGTCTTGCCCGAGTCCCGTCTCGGGAGGACGGTGTCCTTTTCGCTCGCTTTGCTCGCTCAAGAGGACTAGTTTAGACGTTGTAGAGTGAATTAAGCTTAAAAGGGCTGGTCTATGAATTAACATTAATGAGGTGCTTTCAAAGGGGCTACTCAATTTACTTTTACTTTGTTCGACTATTTTGCTCAACTTCGTTCTTATTTTGAGGAGTAGGACCTGGCAAGGTGTTGGGGAGTCCGAGATCGTATGAAATTAAAGGGTCTTTTTCGGGCAGAAGAGAAAATTTGTTTCTTTTGGTGGGATGTCGGATGGGCAGGCTGGACTTTTTAAGATGCAAATTAAAGATCAAAACGGATTTAAAGATCAAAACAGATGGCATTGATAATATTTTTCTGATAAAATAGAACAGGATAGTATAATTGAAAGCCAGGAAAAAGAACTTATGAGGGAGTATGAAGGAAAAAAGAAAGATAGGAAGCTGATCTGGAGATTTAAGTAAAAGTTTATATAATTTATATAGTTTATAGCTTAAAAAATAAACACATAATATTAATGGTGGCTGGTAAAATTAACAGCAGAAACCCAAATTCTCAGTCTTTGTTTGAAAATCCTTTTGTAAGGACCCTTACTATTGCGGCTCTTATGGGTATATTCCTGGTTGACATGGGGCTCGGGTTATTTGAGATATTCTCTTCGAGATCGAGCCCTCTGCCTACTGCGTTTGTGCTTATGATTTTCGCCGTAATGTTTATCGGTGGAATGGTTTTTTATGAGAAACAGGGGCTTAATACCGTGAGTTCTCTTGTGGCAGGAGCATTTGCAGGTTTCGGGCTTTCCTTTGTGTTTGTCACTCTCGTGGGAGGCGTTCAATTTGCCCTGGGAGGAGGCATTTCAGTTCTCGGATGGGAGCAGGTTATCTCGGCAGTTGCGGCCTGCATGATTGCAGGTATAATAATGATTAAAGTACTATCTCATAAACTTGAGAACCACTTTTACTGATTTTTCTTTTTTCCTTCTGTCTAAAAGATAAATGCCGTACAAATCATAGAAAACTATTTATAGAATTACAAACAATCACAGATCAGGACGAGCGAAACAGTTAGAATAATTTTATGGGGATTGATAAATGAAAAAATCCAGGAAAAAGGAAAACATGGATTCTAAAGAAAGAAACCAGAAAGAGGCTGAACGTTCCGAAGCCCGAAATTCCAAATCTCCGGCTGAAAAAGCCGGTGAGACAAAAGTAAGTCCTGAAAATGAACCTTCAAGTCCTGAAGCTGAAAAAAACCCGGAAGAGGCATGCAGGGAAGAAAACGAAATTCTCAAGGACCAGCTTTTCCGGCTTGCAGCGGATTTTGATAACTTCAGAAAACGGACCGCCCGTCAAATGGAAGAAAACCGGAAATCTGTGCTTGAACAGGTGCTCCTTGACTTTGTCGAAGTAACGGATAACTTTGACCGCGCCATTAAATCTGCAAGGACTGCAGAAGACATGGGCCCAATTGTAAGTGGAATTGAACAGCTTTCGAAGCAGTTCTTCTCTATCCTCGAAAAGTACGGGCTTGAGAGAGTAAAATGCGAAAAAGCAGGCGAGTTTGACCCTCACAGACACGAAGCTATCCATCACATAGAAACCTCCGAAGTTCCGGATAACACTATTGTTGAGATTTATAAAGAGGGATATGCTTTGAACGAGAAGGTCGTCAGGCCAGCCCTGGTTTCAGTAGCAAGGAGCCCTGAAGAGGCAGAGAAGTAAATCCTGTTACAATATAAGACTTTATTTAATAACCTGAAACAGGGATTTATCAAGAATCAATCATTAATCTTCCATGCCAGATAATTTGGCAAACTCAAACTAAGTAAGTCATTGAATCAAACTGAGAATTCACCGAATCATTACTGAATTTGTTAAATTAACCGAATTAATGGAAATAACCGGCTAAACCAAAGAATTGATAGAAATAACCGGCTAAACCAAAGAATTGATAGAAATAACCGGCTAAACCAAAGAATTAATGGTCGGCTTAAGTAAACCTGTCAGGTATCTTTATCGGTCATCTGGCTGGAAATTAAACTTTAATTAATCTATAACTACAATTTACAAACCTATCAGATAACTAAGTATAATTTAATTGATATTAACTATGAGGATATAACATGGCAAAGATACTGGGTATTGACCTTGGTACTACCAACTCATGTGTGGCAGTGATGGAAGGCGGGGAAGCTGTCGTTATCCCTAATGCCGAAGGCAGCAGGACAACTCCTTCAGTTGTGGGGTTCTCCAAGAAAGGTGAGAAACTCGTGGGTCAGGTCGCAAAGCGGCAGGCCATTTCGAACCCGGATAATACTGTTTATTCCATAAAAAGGCACATGGGAGAAGCCAATTACAAAGTCACGCTTAACGGAAAAGATTATACCCCGCAGGAAATTTCCGCGATGATCCTCCAGAAGCTGAAAGCAGATGCTGAAGCTTATCTCGGAGAGACAATCAAACAGGCTGTCATTACGGTCCCTGCTTACTTCAACGATTCTCAGAGGCAGGCTACAAAAGACGCAGGAGCAATTGCAGGGCTTGAAGTCCTCAGAATTATAAACGAGCCTACAGCTGCGTCTCTTGCTTACGGTCTCGATAAAGGAGACATAGACCAGAAGATTCTTGTCTACGACCTTGGAGGCGGAACCTTCGACGTATCCATCCTGGAACTGGGAGGCGGGGTCTTTGAGGTTAAGTCCACAAGTGGAGACACCCACCTCGGAGGAGACGACTTCGACCAGCGCGTTATCGATTACCTGCTTGCAGAATTTAAGAAATCGGAAGGAATCGACCTCTCCAAAGACAAGGCAGTACTCCAGCGCCTTAAAGATGCTGCTGAAAAAGCCAAAATCGAGCTTTCCGGAGTCGCAAACACAAACATCAACCTCCCCTTCCTGACAGTTGGCACTGACGGGGAACCAAAACACATGGACATCGACCTTACCAGAGCCCAGTTCCAGAAAATGACTGAGGACCTCCTGGAAAAGACCCTCGTATCCATGCGCCGTGCACTCAGCGATGCAAAGCTTACACCAAACGACCTTGACAAAGTAATCCTTGTCGGAGGCGCAACAAGGATGCCTGCAGTGGTCGAACTTGTGGAAAACTTCACAGGAAAGAAGCCCTACAAGAACATCAACCCTGACGAGGCAGTTGCAATAGGTGCAGCAATTCAGGCAGGAGTCCTGGGCGGAGAGGTAAAAGATGTCCTTCTGCTCGATGTCACTCCCCTTACCCTGGGTATCGAGACCCTTGGAGGCATTGCAACCCCGTTAATCCAGAGAAACACCACCATTCCGACCAAAAAGAGCCAGATTTTCTCAACTGCCGCTGACAACCAGCCCTCAGTCGAGATCCACGTCCTTCAGGGAGAGCGTGGAATTGCTTCCGAAAACAAGACTCTTGGAAGGTTTATTCTTGACGGCATACCCCCGGCTCCAAGAGGTATCCCGCAGATTGAGGTTACTTTCGATATCGACGCAAACGGCATTCTGCACGTAAGCGCAAAGGACCTGGGCACAGGCAAGCAGCAGTCCATCTCCATCCAGAAACCCGGCGGACTTTCCGATGACGAAATCGAGCGCATGGTCAAGGACGCAGAAATGCATGCCGAAGAAGACAGGAAGCGGAAAGAGGAAGTCGAGATAAGGAACAATGCCGAGGCTCTTATCAATGCCGCAGAAAAAACTATTAAGGAAGCAGGAGACCTCGCAACCGAGGACCAGAAGTCAAAAGTCAATGCCGCAATTGAAGACCTGAAGAAAGCCCTTGAAGGCAAGGACGCAGAAGATATTAAAGCAAAAACCGAGGCCCTTCAGGAATCCGTATACCCGATCTCCACAGCCATGTACCAGAAAGCCCAGCAGGCTGCAGGAGGAGAAGGTGGAGCAGCCGGCACTGATGCAAGAGGTCCGGATGAAACCGTTGTTGACGCTGACTACGAAGTAGTTGACGACGAAAAGCGTAAGTAATTGAAGAAGAATTAGAGTACAGAAATAAAGCCTGGGAATTCTCAGGCATTGCCGGAAACCTGTTCACAGGTTCCGTCTCCTTTATTTTTTTAAAACAACAGGGAATCCTGATGGCTACCAAACGTGATTATTACGAAATTCTCGGATTATCCAAAGACTCTTCAGTCGAAGATATAAAGAAAACATACCGGAAGCTTGCCCTGCAGTACCACCCTGACAGGAACAAAGAACCCGGGGCTGAGGAGAAATTCAAGGAAATATCTGAGGCTTACGCCGTTCTTTCAGATGCAGAAAAAAGGGCTCAGTACGACCGCTTCGGACATGCAGGGATAGATAACCAGTACAGTGCAGAGGACATCTTCCGGGGTGCGGACTTCGGCGGGTTCGGAGACATTTTTGAGATGTTTTTCGGAGGCGGCAGAAGGGGAGGTCCTATGGGCCCCAGGAGAGGTTCCGATCTTCAGTACGACCTCTATGTAACCTTTGAAGAAGCTGCTTTTGGAGTGCGCAAGGACATAGATATTCCAAGGACAGAAAGGTGTTCTACCTGCTCAGGCACAGGAGCAAAGCCGGGCACAAGCCCGAAGCGCTGCCCTAACTGCGGCGGCACGGGGCAGGTCCGTACAACCCGCTCAACCCTGGGAATGCAGTTTGTAAGCACCACGACGTGCAGCGCCTGTCACGGCAGGGGTCAGGTAGTTGAATCTCCATGCCCCACATGTAGCGGCGCGGGCAGGGTCAGGAGCAGGAGAAAGATGTCAGTCAACGTACCTGCAGGAGCAGACTCTGGTATGACCCTCAGGCTCAGCGGGGAAGGAGATGCAGGAGAACCGGGAGCGCCTTCCGGAGACCTTTATATTATCGTGCATGTGATGGAACACAAATATTTCAAGCGGGTCGATTACGATGTTATCTCCGAACTTCCAATATCCTTCACCCAGGCTGCACTCGGAGCAGACATTATGGTTGATACCCTTTACGGCAAGGTCAAAATGAATATTCCATCAGGGACCCAGACACATTCCGTATTCAGGCTCAAAGATAAAGGCATACAGCGCCTGCAAGGCCACGGCAAGGGTGACCAGCTCGTAAGGGTAATAATCAGGACTCCAACAAAACTCACTCAGGAACAAAAAGACCTTCTTCATCAGTTCGAATACCTGAGCAATGGGAAGAAGCCCGAAGCAGAGGAAAGGAGCAGATCTGATAAGCAGAAAAGCGAAAAACCCAGGAAAAGCAAGGGACTTTTCGAAAAGGTAAAAGATGCCTTTGAAAGTTGACTATAATACCTCTGGCTCCAATATTAGCCGGTTCTCCGGTATTTTCTCAGGCTTCTATTCTTTTTCCCTTTTCACCTTTTTTTGATTATAATTCTTCATACAGGATTCTTTTTTATTTAGATTCTTTTCTTTAAAGGAAGTTTGAAAAACATTTATATACACCTCTTTAATTCTATGCCTAGGAACCATAGTTATTTCGCAAAAGCATAGGCTTGAGAAATTCTGGTCTGCAAAACGTTTAATTTCCAGAGATGATCAACACGCTGAGAAACTTTGCTTTAATTTATCATCATGTATCGGGAATCAATTTGAATCCAGGTATTAAGCGCGGTATCTTCTTTATATTCAATTTAGCGTTACTTTCTTTAGTTTTAATTAGTTCTGGATTGACTGCTTTTACTGCGGCTATCTTCTGTTATAGTTATTTTTACTTTTCCCGGTATTATACCGTTCAGTCCTATGCTGGTTGCTTCTCGTTCAGGAATCCGTGCAGTGGCGGGTTCATTGATAACAGTTTTTTTGAAGGTGTTCTATGAAAGCTGTAATTATTGGTGCAGGGGAAGTGGGCTACCATATTGCAAAAGCCCTCTCTCCTAAAAATGATGTGGTAATTATAGATAAAGATGAAGAAGCAGCAAAAAGAGCTGACGAACTTGACGTGCTCGTAATTGAAGGAAACGGAGCAAACGCAGAGATCCTTTCAAGAGTTCTGCAGAATGCTGATCTTCTTGTAGCTGTTACCGGGGTTGATGAGGTTAACATTGTCGCCTGTATGACAGCAAAACTGATTATGAAAAATAAAAACGGCTGGAAAGATACAAAGACCATAGCAAGGGTCAGTAACCCCGATTACATAGACTCTCCGGTTACATCAAGAGCCCAGGTCGGCGTTGACCTTATGATCTGCCCGGAACTTGCGCTTGCTTCTGAAGTTGCCGATATACTCTCAAGTCCCTCCGCAATAGATGCGGAAATGTTTGCCGAAGGAAAGGTAAGGATGACTGAGTTTGCAATAAGTCCTGAAAGCAAACTTGTAGGAAAACATATGCAGGACCTCAAGCTTGCCGACTGCTGCATTGTCAGCGCGGTTTTCAGGGAAGACCAGATAATAATTCCCCATGGAGACGACCTGATCAAAGCAAACGACCATATGGTAGTTGTGGGCAAGCCGGAGTCCATGGAAGATCTTGAGAGCGTCTTCGGAAGTAAGGTGTCTCATAGAACCAGAATTCTCCTTATCGGATGCGGAATTGTAGGGATGTATCTGGCAAAACTGATCGATAAAGAGGAAAATGCAGATCTGAGAATTATCGAGCACAGCAAAAGCCGCTGCATAGAAGTGGCAGAGATACTGGAAAATGCCCTTGTACTTAATGGAGACGGCACTGATGTCAGCCTTCTCAGAGAGGAAAATATTGAAGATATGGATGTTGTTGTTGCGGTTACGGACAGCGATGAAAAGAACCTTCTCTGTTCCCTGCTTGCAAAGCAGCTCGGTGCAAAAAAGGTAATTGCAAGGGCTGACCGCTCGGACTACCTGCCTCTTTTTGAGATGGTAGGGATAGACATGGCTGTAAGCCCGAGAGAAGCAACCGTAAACGAAGTCCTCAAGCTTACCATGGGAAGAGGTATACAGACACTTACGACCATTGAGGGTGAAAGAGCTGAGATTATAGAATATACGGCCTCCGAGAAGTCCAGAATTGTGGGCAAGCCCTTAAACAAAGTAAAGTTCCCCAAAGGAGCTCTTATTAACATGGTGGTGCGCGGAAAGGAGACTATAATCCCAAGAGGGGATTTCATTGTCAATGAAGGAGACCGTGTAGTTATTTTCTCAATGGCTTCGGCAGCATCGGAAGTAGAAAAATATTTCAAGTAAGAAAATATTTCAAGTAAGTTTTACGGGACAGGGGTTTTTCTGTGAATAAAAAAGCTATTTATAATGCGCTTGGGAAAATTCTTATACTTCTGGCTTTTACAATGCTCGTTCCTCTTTTAGTGGCTTTTTATTATGGGGAACCCCTGAAACCGTTTACGGTTTCCATTCTCATAACCTTTCTTGCCGGTTTGCTCCTTACACGCATCAAGAGCAGTGCTGAATGGCAGCAGAAAGAAGCCCTTGCCATTGTGGCTCTGACCTGGCTTTCAGCAGCTATTTTTGGAGGGATCCCTTTCCTTTTCGAGGGCGTATCCTTCATTGATGCCGTGTTTGAAACAATGTCGGGTTTCACGTCAACGGGTTCGACTATTTTTGTGGATATTGAGAGTTATTCCAGGAGTCTTCTTTTCTGGCGTTCTTTTACGCAGTGGCTGGGCGGTATGGGTATTATTGTGCTTTTCATTGCTATCCTGCCAAAACTCGGAGTTGCGGGGCGCCAGCTTTTCCGGGCAGAAGCTCCGGGCCCTACAGAAGATAAGCTCAAGCCAAGGATAAAAGATACGGCAAAGATCCTGTGGGCGCTTTATGTCCTGATCTCTGCCGTTGAAGTTGTGGCACTGATGCTTGCAGGAATGTCCCTGTATGACGCCCTCACGCACACTTTTGCAGGCATGGCATGTGGAGGCTATTCCCCTTATGGTCTGGGGATTGAAGCTTTTAACAGCCCTCTTATAGAATTTATTCTCACATTTTTTATGTTCGCAGCCGGAGCGAACTTTGCCCTGTATTACAGGGCGATTTTTATTGACAGTAACTTTCTTCTTAAAGATGAGGAGTTCAGGGCTTATACCTTTATTCTCCTGGGATTTTCAGGCCTTCTCACCCTGGTTCTGTACAAAGATATGGATTTTTCCCTTTTCAATTCTTTCCGTTACGCCATATTCCAGATTACCTCTATCATGACGGCTACGGGCTTTGCTTCAACTGATTTTAACCTCTGGACAGATTCGGCAAAGGTCCTGGTTTTTGCGGTCATGTTTATAGGCGGCTGTGCAGGCTCCACCGGGGGAGGCATGAAGGTCGTGCGTTTTCTGCTGATGTTAAAGTATGCGAGGAGAGAGCTGTTTAAATTTGTTCATCCAAGGCTTATAAGGCCCATCAGATTCAATAACAAAGCAGTGCCTGATGATGTTTTACAGTCCATCCTGTCCTTTGTTGTGATTTACATATTAGTTTTTATCTTCAGTGCAATGTTCCTGACTCTGCTTGGAGTCGACATGATCAGTTCTGCTACCGCTTCGATTGCAACCCTTGGAAATATAGGACCTGGTTTTAACGTAGTCGGACCTATGGCAAACTTTTCAGCACTCCCTCCCCTGGGAAAAATTATCCTGATAAATAATATGTGGGTCGGAAGGCTTGAGGTTTATACCGTACTGGTACTCTTCACAAGCGATTTCTGGCATTCCTGAACAAAATTTCATTAAAGGCATACAATAGATGTGCCTGAAGTTGTCAGGCATCTGTGTTTTCCACTCATGCTTTTCCTGTAAATGCACCTGAATTCAGTCTTTCAATCCTCTCCGAACAGCACACTTTACTTAAATTTTATCAGCCCTGGATTTTTATTCTTTGGTTCTTTTTCATTTTTTCCACATTAAATGATTTCTTAGAAATCCTCCCATGTACGTTTTTTTCTCCAAAGACTACTTAAGCAAGCAGGAGCAATCTATCTGGGAACAGTCTTTTCTTCGAGGGAATCTTATGAAAGCGGTGGTTATCGGCGCAGGTGAAGTTGGGTATCATATAGCAAAGTTCCTTTCCCTCACACACGATGTGATCGTTATTGAGAATGACGAGGATGCCCTGAGACGGGCGGATGAGCTTGATGTTCAGGTTGTGGAAGGAAACGGCGCAAATGCAGATATTCTTGCAAGTGTCCTCCCTGATGTGGATATTCTCGTTGCTGTCACAGGAGTTGATGAAGTCAATATAGTTGCCTGTATGACTGCAAAGCTTATATTAAGGGCACATCCGGGCTGGAAAGAAACAAAAACCATTGCCAGGGTCAGCAACCCTGACTATATTGATGTGCCGGTTACGTCCAGAGCTCAGGTAGGGGTAGACATAATGATATGCCCTGAACTTGCTCTTGCTTCGGAAGTCGCTGAAGTGCTCTCAAATCCCTCTGCAATAGACGCGGAAATGTTTGCAGGGGGCAAAGTTCAGATGATGGAATTTGCCATCCGCCCGGACAACAGGCTTGTTGGAAAGCGCATGCAGGATATTGAGCTTGAGGACTGCTGCATCGTCAGTGCAATATTCAGGAATAATGATATAATCATCCCTCACGGAGACGATTTCATAAAGGCAAATGACCACATGGTAGTTGTGGGCAAGCCCAGGGCCATGGCGGACCTTGAAAACGTTTTCGGAAACGAAGGACCTCACCGGAATAGAATTCTTCTAATTGGCTGCGGAATTGTAGGCTTTTACCTTGCCAAGATTATAGATAAGGATGAGAACGCAGACCTCAAGGTTATCGAATACAGGAAAAGCCGCTGTATAGAAGTGGCAGAGATGCTGGAAAATGCACTTATACTCAATGGGGACGGCACTGATGTCAACCTTCTCAGGGAAGAAAACATAGAGGATATGGATGTCGTTATTGCGGTTACGGACAATGACGAAAAAAACCTTCTCTGTTCCCTGCTCGCAAAGCAAATGGGAGCAAAAAAAGTAATCGCAAGAGCTGACCGCTCGGATTATGTCCCTCTTTTTGAGATGGTTGGGATCGACATTGCAGTAAGCCCTAGAGAAGCAACCGTAAATGAAGTCCTCAAACTTACCATGGGAAAAGGCATAGAAGCCCTTGCGACAATTGAAGGCGAAAAAGCGGAAATTATCGAATATACTGCATCAGGACAATCCAAAATCGTAGGAAAACCGCTTAGCAAGATAAAGTTTCCCAAGGGTGCGATTGTTACCATGGTAGTCCATGATGATGATGTCATTATTCCCAGAGGGGAATTCATCATCAGAGAAGGGGATAGAGTTATTATCTTTGCCCTTTCCTCCGCAGTCCGTTCTGTTGAGAAATTGTTTAAGTAAGCAATAAATACGAAAATCTTAAATAAGAAACTCTTTCTTCATCTTCTTCATCTGTCCCTCATTTTTGAGAAGCTGTTTAAGCAAGAAATAAATATGAATAGTCATGAGTAGATTGAAAGAGTCATCACCTGTAAAAATAGAGGATCGGCATGAATATTAAGATTGTTTTTTATGTGCTTGGCGGTTTACTCAGGCTTCTCGGGATAATCATGGTTGTTCCTCTCGGAGTTGCGTACTACTATGGAGAAGATCTGACTCCGTTTCTTGTATCTATAGCAATAACCGTTATTACAGGCCTGATCCTTCTTTCCTACAAAACTGATGAAGAATGGATGCGCAAAGAAGGCTTTGCAATCGTTGGACTGGGCTGGCTTATTGCTGCGGTTTTTGGAGCAATCCCTTTTGTGCTTGACGGGATTTCCCCGCTTAACGCCCTTTTTGAATCCATGTCAGCCTTTACCACCACAGGCTCGACAATCCTCACGGATATAGAAAGCCACCCTAAAGGAATCCTTTTCTGGCGAGGCATGATGCAGTGGCTTGGCGGTATGGGAATTATCGTGCTTTTCATAGCCATTCTGCCAAAACTCGGAGTTGCAGGCAGACAGCTCTTCCGGGCTGAAGCCCCTGGCCCAACAGAAGATAAGCTGAAACCAAGAATCAGGGAAACAGCAAAGATCCTGTGGATGGTTTACTTCGTAATCTCATTCGCCCAGGTAGTTACCCTTCTGCTCGCAGGTCTTTCGCTGTACGATGCGGTAAACCATACATTTACCACGATGGCCTGCGGAGGTTTCTCCAATTACGGGTTGAGTATTGGTGCTTTTAACAGTCCTCTTGTTGAGTATATAATAACTTTTTTCACTTTCGTTGCCGGTGCAAACTTTGCACTCCATTACAGGGCGATTTATGTTGACAGGGACTTCCTGCTTAAAGACGATGAGTTCCGTTTCTATACAGCTCTGGTCCTGTCAGCAAGCGGGCTCCTTACTCTTCTGCTATGGAGGGACCTTAATACTGGCTTTTTTGATTCATTCCGGCTTGCAATCTTTCATGTAGTTACGATAATGACAAGTACCGGGTTTGCAATAGCTGATTTTAATCTCTGGTCAGAATCTTCAAAAATGGTGATTCTTTTAGTTATGTTTATTGGAGGCTGTGCAGGTTCTACAGGTGGAGGCATCAAGGTTGTACGCATTCTTATCTTACTCAGACACAGCCGAACGGAATTGTTCAAGGCTCTTCACCCCAGAGCCATAAAAAGCGTTAAATTCAACAATAAAGCCGTGCCTGATGAGATTATCAGCTCTATAATCTCATTTGTGGTGATTTACCTCCTTATTTTTATCTCAAGCGCCCTTATCCTCTCTGTCCTGGGAATGGACATCATAACTTCAATTACAGCTTCCATTGCTACCCTGGGCAACATAGGTCCGGGCCTGGGTGTGGTAGGTCCTATGGGTTCTTTTGACCCCATTCCTCCCCTGGGAAAATTAATCCTGATCGCCAATATGTGGATTGGGAGGCTTGAAATCTACACGGTAATCGTGCTCTTTACTCCTGAGTTCTGGAATAAATAATTCCATGAAAAAAACCAAGATGCCTGGAAAAAGTAAAATTTAGAAAAACAGGATTTGCAGACAGAACCCCTGCAGGAAATCTAAAGTAGACCAGAAAAAAGAGAATAAAAAATGCCTGAAAAAACAGGCATCATGTCTTATTTTTTATGTCTTATTTTTTATCACTTCTTTTGCCGCATCCTTGAAAAGCACACGAAGGTCCCAGAGCAGTTTCTTGTTGGCTTTGAAGAGAGCCTGAAGAAGGTCAAGAAGGCTCATTCTCTCGAATTTGACATCTTTTAATGAGTGGGCAAGCGAGTCAAGATCATCATCAGTAAGGTTGATAAAGCAGTTCTTTACGATAAGGCTCATATCGATATCATGCCCTACTGTGTCCCTCCACTTTTTTTCATATACCTCTTCAAGCTTTACCACGGAGACGTCTCCTGCAGATATGGCTTCATAGGCAGCTTCTCCTGCCAGCTTGCCTGCGTCCATGGCATTGAGGATCCCTCCGCCTGTTATCGGGTCTGACTGGCGTGCAGCATCTCCTACAAGCATAAGCCCGTTAACTGAGGTTTTTTCGATGCTGCCTGAGACCGGGACTCCGCCGAAAACCATCTCAACTATTCTGGCATCAGGGAATTTCTTCTGCACGAAATCATTCAGATAATCAACAGGCCTGGGCTTGAATTTGCCCATTTTACTTCCGAGAATCCCTATCCCGACATTGGCTTTGCCTCCTCCTTTGGGGAAAACCCAGACATAGCCCCCGGGTGCCATTTCATTTCCTATATAGAACTCGCAGTATTCCTGGTTTATATCTGCACCTGCTATAAGGTACTGGGCACAGGTTTCAACGTCTACAGGCTTGAGTGCTGTATCTATTCCTGCCCATCTGCCTACCTTTGATTCAACCCCGTCAGCGCCTATTACTATGCTGGCACGCACCTCATACTCTTTCCCAAGGTGCATGAGTCTGGCTCCTTTTACAGAGTCATCCTCAATAATAAGACCTGTAGCTCTTGTCTTTACCCGGACTTCAGCCCCGGCGGTTGCGGCATGTTCTGCAAGGGCGCGGTCAAATACCTTTCTTTCAAGCACGTAGCCGACTTCTCCTCCGGAAATTTCCTCAGCCATCTCTATCTTTGTGCCGTCCGGGGAGAAAATACAGGAACCTTTAAGATCAGCGCAGATCCACCTTTTGTCTATTTCCACATGCTTTTTAAGGCACTCTTTGTTCACGCCTTCTGCGCAGCGTACAGGGTCACCTATTTCCTGGCGTTTTTCAATTAAAAGTACATCAAGCCCTTTTTCCGCAGCAGTTTTTGCAGCAATGGAACCTGCAGGACCGGCTCCTATAACCAGAACATCATACTTGTCCTTCATTTCATTACCTCGATTGCTCCCACAGGACAGATGCGATCGCATATCCCGCACACGATACAGATACTTTCATCTACTTCAATCCAGGTTTCTACAAGTTCGAGTGCTCCTTTAGGGCAAACTCCCACACAGGCCCCACAATATCCACATTTATATCTGTTTATGTTTACGCTCACCAGCTCACCTGTCAAATTTAAAGGTAAATCATAATCCTTAACCAGCAGATACTGCCTTTTTTAAGAAAGTACGGCGTAAATGGAAAGGCACAGCAGTGCGGTTCCACATTATTTTAGATTAATTAATGTAAGATAATACATGAAAGTCTAATTTTAAATAATATATTGAAATTTTATAATTTAATATAAGCCTTTTTCGAGCTTTTCGGATTTTATATTATTCACGGGTTTTCTTTTCGGCAGGATGAGGCTCGAATTCGGACCAGTTCATCCGGAGAGAATCACTTTCTGGAATAGTTTTCACAATTAATGTATTAATCTAGTTTAAAGTTATTGGCTCTATCAGACCAACGCGTTCTGGAAAGTTTTTTCCAGCAAATTTTTCAATATACAAATTAGTAATGTCAGATCTTTATAAATTGTACCTTGCCTTTCGGAAGTTACTGTGAGTTTGTTTTTAATTGTGATTTTATTCTAAATATAGATATAGCAATTATAAACATACTAATTATAAACATAGTAATTAACTGCTTACTGGCTGCATGCATCAAAAAGAACAGCAGTTCTGAATAACAACTCTAAGTTAATAGTGCTGGATGCAGTTCTGGATAATAATTTCAAATTGATAGTTCGAGGTTAGCAGTTCTAACCAGTGGTTCTTAACTATTTTTCAAGAATCTAATTTTCTGGTCAAACATACATTCTCATAAGGCCGCTTTTCCTTCACTCTGCCTGAAACTTTAATCATTTTTTTTTACAATGTTTTCTGCCAGGAGATTAATAAAAATATCCATAATTTCTGGAAAATCGTCATTTTCGATTTCATTTCTGAAATGAATTAGGGAAAGAACCGCCTGTGTTGTTTCAGCAAGGATCTTTGCGGGCTTGTCGATAAGAAGTCCAGCATCTGCCCATTCTTCAAAGAAAGGGATGATCGTTTCCACATTATCCCTGCAAATCCGTTTAATTTCTTCTTCAGAAGATCGGGAAATTTTCAGTTCAAGGTGCTCTTTTTCAATAAAAACTTTTCTCCAGATCGGATGGTTATTGACGATATTGAGCACATACCGGAGATAAGCTCGAATCGCTTTATCGGGTTCATCCCTGTACTTCAGGAAGGAATTTTCGAGTATGCTGTCCTTTAAAGCTTCCCGTTCTTCTTTATAGATCTGCAAAAAGAGGTCTTCTTTACTATTGAAAAAAGAGTAAAAAGAACTCTTTGAAATTCCCAGCCCTTCGGTAAGGTCTTCAATACCTGTCTTCTTAACTCCATACCTTGCAAAGCAGTCCTTCCCACGGTCTATAATATTTCGTTTTATGATCTCTCTTTCTTCCTCTGTAAAAGATCTCAGTGGCTCACCTCTTCTGGGAATAAATTCCCGGATTTATCGAGTTTACAAAGCCTGTATCAATCTGTTCAGAATCAAAAACCAATAATATCAGTGAATAATTGATTTTTTTATTCATAGCTTAATTACACATCATCTATTTAAAATTTTTGAACCCCGGGTCCTGTCTTAGGAGGAAAAGGACCTTTTCGAAACCCGAGTTTCGCTTCGAGATACCAGGAAATCGAAGGTTTTCTGGGAGTTACGATGAAATCACAACAACATGAGGTTCTTTTCACCTGCTTCTCTTAGCTCAGGAGGACTAATTTGGAAATTATAAAATGAGTTGAGCTAAAAGGGCAGATAAAAGCCTAAAATCATTCAATATCATTAACTATACAGAACATTCCTGTCCCGCTCGACGCAGGAAAGCGGCTTTGTTAAAAAATAAGAAAAAAGAGAAAAGTTAGAAATTAAAAAAAGAGAAAAGTTAGAAATTAAAAAAAGAGAAAAGTTAGAAATTAAAAAAGAGAAAAGTTAGAAAATAACCTTAAATGTTATTTTGACACTTTTCATTCTGCCAGATTAAAGTGAAACCAGCCCAACCCTTCCTCTTTTGACTTCGAGTCTGAATTTACTCTCAATATAGTCTTTTGCAGCACCTTTGCCGTGTATGAGAAGCTCTACGAGGTCTTCAGGCTCATCTATGTCCGTGCCTGCCATAAAAGAGTCGTAGATTTCAAAGCCCTGACCTGAATCCGTTGCAATCGAGCAGTGAGTTAGAAAACTCGAGCCGTAATACTTTACCCTGTATTTAGAGGGATTTTTTATGAAAAGAGCGTTTGTGCCGCCGCCTTTTCCCGGGACGATGCAGACATCCTTTTCCGTTGAGCTTATCTCCTTTATATGCTCAGGAGAGAGGAGAGGGAGGTCAGCCATAACAATAAGGACAGGCTCCTCTGCCTCTTTGAGATACCTGTTAAGGGCTTCGTTCAGGTCTTTTTCGTCCAGCAGAACTCTTGCTTCAGTCATTTCCTCAAGCCCGTAGACAGATGGGCTGAGGATGTCGACTTGTTCTATTCCGGCTCCCTTGAGAGAAGATATTACCTGGTTTAACATGAGTTCTACAAATTCTTCTCTTTCCTGCAAACTCAGTACAGGCGATAACCTTGATTTTGCGCCGGCTTTCTTATAGGGGATTACGGCTCTCATCTGGACTCCTGCATAATTTCGTTTTTCATTTTCGTTTTTTATCTCAACAAATTCTTTTAATATTCAGATCTAAAGAAATCTCTTTTTTCAGTCTCTTACTCTTTGCTGCCCATCCCTGCTTTTGCGTAACCGGGAAATAAGCCTTCCTGCCCCGGAAACCCTGGTTCTATCTTACGGTAAAGGGTATCTCTCTGCACCGGGACTCTTCCTGCCCCTTTAATCATCCATTCAAACTCTGCAGGAGATACATACTCCCCGTGGCTGCCCCCGGAAGCTGTCGAAATCTGGTCTTCCATAAGCGTGCCTCCGAGGTCGTTTGCGCCGCACTGCAGGGCCACCTGGGCAAGTTTCTTTCCCAATTTTACCCATGTAGCCTGGATATTTTTAACGTAGGTGTGCAGAATTACGCGGGAAATAGCTATGAGCTGCAGGTCTTCAAGCCCTGTGCTTGAGAATTTTCCGGATGCAAGCATTTTTTCCCCTACAGGGTTGTTGTAAGGCAAAAAAGACATTGGAATAAGTTCCGTAAATCCGCCTGTCTCTTTCTGGATCTCGCGGATAGTAAAGACATGGTCCAGACGTTCTTCAAGGGTCTCGACATGCCCATACATAATTGTGGCATTGGTGGAAATGCCTGCTTTATGTGCTGCGGTCACAGTATCAATCCACTGCTGGGTGCTGATTTTTGAAGGGCAGATGATCTTTCTTACCCTGTCAGAGAGGATCTCGGCTGAAGTCCCGGTAAGGGAATCAAGCCCGCTCTTTTTAAGCCTGCGGAGGGCTTCTTCAACAGACATACCCGAGGTTTCTGCTGCGTAGTTGACCTCCATAGGGGAAAGGGCATGAAGGCACAGGTCCGGGTATTCGGCTTTTAAGGACTCTATAACCTCAAGATAGAATTCCATATCAGCTTCCGGGGTGTACCCTCCCTGAACGCAGACTTCCACGGCTCCGGCTTTTCTCGCATCCCCTGCTTTTTTCAGGATTTCTTCAATGCTCAGGATATATCCTTTCTCTGTCCTGTAGGCGCAGAACCCGCAGTTTCCGACGCATTTATTTGTGATATAAATATTCCTGTTTACCACATAGCTGACAGTGTCGCCTGCAGCAATTGCCCTGAGGTCATTGGCAAGCTCAAACAGCTCAAAAGGGTTTCCTTCAAGCAGGAGAAGGGCGTCTTCTTTAGTGCATTTTCCCTTGTATGCCCTTTCAATAACATTTTCGGGAGTTGTCGGTTTTTTCGTGTACATCCGATCATCCTTTTTTAAAATCATCGTTATCCTGACTGTTAGCCGGCTTTTCAGCTTATTCGAAAGCTCCGCACCCGGCAATCTTTCGAGAATTCCTGGAAGCCAGCTCATGCGCTTCCCTGTAAAGGGTCGTCCTCTCTTTCGGGATCCTGCCGGCTCCGTGGATCATCCATTCGAGCTCATCAACAGTGATCATTTCCCCGTGGCAGGCACCTGCGGATCTGGAAATGCTTTCCTCCATCAGTGTGCCTCCCAGGTCATTGACTCCGCAGTGGAGAGAAAACTGGGCAAATTTCTTTCCCAGTTTAACCCAGCTTGCCTGGATATTATCAACATGCCCGTGGAAAAGTATACGGGATACCGCATAGACTTTCAGGTCTTCAAGACCCGGTGTGGCATATCTGCCTTCCTTTATCATTTTTTCCCCTACAGGATTGTTATAGGGCATAAAAGGCAGGGGCACAAATTCCGTAATTCCTCCGGTCTCCTTCTGGATTTCCCTGATAGTGAGCATATGGTTAATCCTCTCTTCAGGAGTTTCAACGTGCCCGTACATCATGGTTGCAGTCGTCGGAATCCCTGCAGCATGTGCCTGTGTAACCACTTCGATCCATTCTGCAGTATTGAGTTTTGCGGGGCAGATTATTTTTCGAACGCGGTCGGAGAGTATTTCGGCTGCTGTCCCCGGCATGGTATCAAGCCCGCTTCTTTTAAGCCTTCTCAGGGACTCTTTTACCGGGATTTCACTGATGCGCGAAGCATGATAAACTTCCATGGGCGAAAAAGAATGGACATGCATTTCCGGGAATTCGGCCTTTATGGCTTCTACGATCCCCTGGTAAAAGTCCAAACCCACATCAGGAAGCAGCCCTCCCTGGATACATACCTCGGTGGCGTTTGCCTTTTCGGCTTCCCTGACCTTTTCCATAATTTCTTCAATGCTCAGGACTTTACCATCATCTGTCCTGAATGCGCAGAACCCGCAGCTTCCTGTACAGCGGCTTGTAAAATTTATGTTCCTGTTCACAACATAGGTAACCGTGTCCCCTGCTGCCAGGTCGCGGAGTTCATCTGCAAACCTGAAAAGTTCGAAAGGGGGCACCTCCAGAAGAAGGAGCGCGTCTTCTTTTGTGGTTTTTCCCCTGTGTGCACGTTCGATGAGGTCTTCGGGAATTCTGCTGTTCATTTTTCTGAATCCTCCGCGTTCTCTGTTCCGGGCTGCTTCCTGTACCCGCTATTATCTGAGAGCCGCTTGATAAGGCTGCCAATCCTTTCCGAATACCACCCTTTTTTTACGTATGGAGGGTAAACTGGAAGGCGTTCTTTAAGTGGAATGTCCCCCAGCTTTTTCTGCAGGTTTTTCACATCAGGCCATTCAGCTTCGGGGTTGATCCAGTCAATTGTAAGAGGAGATATGCCTCCGAGATCAGTTACTCCTTTTGCGATAAGGGATTTCGGGTCTATAAGATTTGGGGCAACCTGGACTGCCACGTCACCGGGCAGAATCCGGGCTGCAAGCTCTACGGAATCCATCATCTCTTCAACAGCAGGCTCGGGAAAGTTTTCCATCTCTGTCCCCGGCTTTGGGGCAAAATTCTGGATGATCACTTCCTGAATATGCCCGTATTCCCTGTGAAGAGCTGCAATTGCTTCAAGTGATTCTATCCTGTCGTCCCTGCTCTCCCCTATACCTATAAGGAGTCCTGTAGTATAAGGAATCTTCAGTTTTCCGGCTTCTCGAATAGTTTCAAGCCTGCGTTCCGGAATTTTTCCGGGGCAGTCTTTATGTGCGGCCAGAACTGCCGTGCTCTCAAGCATCAGCCCCATGCTTGCATTCAGGGGCTTTAAAGCTTCGAGTTCTGAGCGGGTCATTATCCCCGCATTCGTATGGGGAAGAATACCGATGTCGATTGCAGTTTCACAGAGAAAAACAAGATATTCAAACGTGGAGGAATACCCGATCTCTTCAAGCATTTCACCGTATCCCGGCACTTCTTCTGCACGCTCCCCAAATGTAAAAAGAGCTTCTGTGCATCCTGCCCTTACTCCGTTTTCAAGAACAGAAATAACCTCTTCAGGCTTCATGAGCCGGGCCCCGGGCTGTCCGGGTTCCCGCCGAAAGCCGCAGTAACCGCACTGATTTCTGCAGATATTGGTTACAGGGATGAAAACGTTTTTTGAATAGGTAACGAAAGGAACTTTTTTCGATGTAATGTGAAACACCTGCTTCTGGTTTTTTTCGGTCTTCAACCGAAGACTTTTTCCATAACCGACATTACTCCAAGAGCCACTCCCTCGACTTCTATGCCGCCTTTTCCTTTGGCTCCGTCTCCAACAACATAAAGCCCGGAAAAAGGAGTTTCATTTCCAGGGTCAGTGCCCGAAGCTGCCCTGTTTACAGGCCATTCGTCATGGTATGACTGGATAAGAAGGACTTCATACCTCTTACCCGGGAAAATCTCTTTCAGGTCCTCAAGACCCATTTCGATTTCGGATTCGAGGTTCTTAACGTTCTCAGGTGCAACATACTGGTGGCACATGGTAAGGTGCTTTCCCGGAGGGGCCAGTTCGGGGTCAGCCTGAGTAACTTCATTGACACCGTTTATGCGCCTTGTATAGGGGGTTAACAGAACTCCTGTGTGACCTACAAGAGGCTCATCTGCTGCAAGACAGATCTTTATGCCTGCGGAAGGCTGAAGAGTCCCGACCATTTTAAAGTAGGCTGCATCTGCTTCTTTTGAGAGGGCTTCACTGCAGAGCACAGCAGTTGCAGCATGGCCGAGATTACTGATAACCAGGTCAGCATCATGTATCCTGTCATCGGCAATTATTCCTGCAGCTTTTCCGTTTTCAATTAGGATTTTTGAGACTTCCTGTCCGGTGTGTATTTTCCCTCCATTTGCTGAAATAACGGTTTCAAGGGTATCAATAATCCCTTTACATCCGCCTTCAGGGACACCTGTTCCTCCAAACCGGTACATGTTTTCAATTATCTCAAAAACTTCTTCTACCGGGACTTCGTCGCTTTTCAGGCTGAGAGCCCAGCCGCAGAAAGAATCGGCAAATTTTATCAGCCATTCATCACTGACCTGGCTCTTAATCCAGGCCTGAAGCGAGCTTCCGGATGGACGGTTTTTCCTTGTGCTGACAATCAGGAGGGCTATTTTCATTCGGTCTTTATAGGACAGAAGAGAAGGAAAATCATTGAACGAAATATCTTTGAAGCCTTTCACGTAGTCCGGGTTTCCTTTCTTGAGGGGGACGCGTACAGTGGTCATTTCTGACCTCACTATATTTACACTGGCTCCGACTTCTTTGAGGAAACGGGCAAGGGGTCCTCGGGGTCCGTTGGGAAGCATGTGGAAAGCTCCGCTGGATAGCTGGAACCCTTTATAACTGAGGTTGGTAAACCTGCCACCTGTGATGGGAAGCCTTTCAAAAACTTCAACCTCATGCCCTGCTTTTGATAAACGGGCAGCGCTTAAAAGCCCTCCAAGTCCTGCACCTATGACAACCGTTTTCATGCCGGCACCTCAATAGCTTTCACAGGGCAGTAGGGGATGCACATCCCGCAATCCACACAGGCATCAGTAGCCCGTGCTCTCCCCCTTACTTCTATTGCTCCTTTTTTGCAAAAAGAAGCGCACTGGCCACACCCTACACAGTTATCGTTTATGTTCATGAGTTCCACCAGCTTTTCTATCGTGAAAAGGATTATTATAATGTATTGGTATACCGTATCGACCCATATCTCATCACCGGTGTGAGACGGATTTTCTGGTTATTATGCGCCGGTTGTAATATGTAATAGGTAATATACTATGAAATTATCCCATCAGGAGTATAATAGAGCTTAAGGGAATACAGATAAGATGTATACACAATTATTATACTCAGGGTTTGCCAGAGAAGAAACGAGTTCTTTTTAATGGAAAAAAATTGCCTGTTTTCCTGTTTACATGGAAAATTTTCAGCATACTAAGTTCCTTATTATTTTCATTCCATAACTTGCCTCAAGAAGGCTTTAACCTCCAGATTTGTCATTATTATTTATGTAATATTTAGTGCATTTTTTATGAGGATAAAAATAATTAGTGGAGATATATAATTCCTTGCCAATCCCTGGAAAAAAACCTGTAATTTCAGGAAACTGCTTTCCAGAATATGATAGCTGTTAAAAAATAACATATTTATGGGGTATATATAATTTCGTAACTGGACCAGGGCTTTTCCCCCAGTTTTTTTAGACATTTCTATATTTTAAAAACAGATTTTTAATTATTTAGACTTAATATTTATATAATATTAATTATCTAGCAAATAACTATAAATATCCCCTGATTTATTTGCAGAACTAGCTAGCTACCTTTAATCTTAATTATTAATTATATTACTTTCACGCGAATGAGTCCAAACCATTGGAAGGATGGAGTTCTCCTGACTTTCGGAAATTTATCATATAATCCTGGGCATCGAAAAGTAAATTTTTCAAGGTCTGGGAGTCAGGATGTCCATATTCAAGAGCCATCTTCAGTAAAAAGGCACCTGGGTACAGACATTCTCTACCGGGCCTGTACCGGTCAAATGGTTTGTAAATAACCGGAAGATTCGGACAGTCTTTTTGTCCAGCATCTTAAAAATTAAAAATCAAGATCATGCGACGCTGCAATTTCAGATTGCTGCACTTTGATAGGTGATACAATGTCTGGAATAATTGATAGCTATATACCGGTTGCCATATTTCTTGCCGTGGGACTGATCATGCCTCCCATGACAATGTTCATGGTAAAACAACTGAGTCCGAGGAGCAAAGCAGCCAACAAATACACAACATACGAGTCGGGTTCCGTTCCAACAGGAACTGCAAGGATCCAGTTCAATGTTGAGTATTATCTCTATGCAATTGCTTTCGTTCTTTTTGATATTGAGGTTCTTTTCCTTTACCCTTGGGCTACAGTCTATAAGGGGCATGGGATTACCTCAATTGCAGTGGTTGAAATGTTTGTATTCATTTTCATACTGCTCTTCGGATATGTATATCTCTGGAAGAAGGAGGCCCTTACATGGGTGAAGTGAAGGAGACAAAAACGAATAACTCAAAGGAAAACCCGGAAGAAGAAGTCCCCGGAGTCATCACAACAACTACAAGTGCAATCCACAATTTCCTCAAGAAAACAAAGGCTCAGGACATAATCAACTGGGGACGGAAAAACTCTCTCTGGTTCATGACCCAGCCTATGGGCTGCTGCGGTGTGGAAATGATTGCAACCGGCTGCGCCCATTACGATACTGACCGTTTCGGGATTATTCCGAGGAACTCCCCAAGACATGCGGATGTCATGATCATCAGCGGCTACGTGACAAAAAAGTATCTTCCGGCATTAAAGAGGCTCTGGGACCAGATGCCTGCGCCTAAATGGGTTATTGCCATGGGGGACTGTGCAATCAGCGGCGGACCATTTTACGAGTCCTACAGCACTGTTCAGAACATCGACGAAATCTTCCCTATCGATGTATATATTCCGGGATGTCCCCCCAGACCTGAAGCCCTGATCCAGGGGTTTGTGGAACTGCAGGAAAAAATAAAAGCCAGAAAGGACCGGGGTACGGAATACTGAGGAGATTAAGGCTTATTTGAGGGAATATAATGGACGCCAGAACGATTATAGAATCATTAACCGGGAAATTCCCGGAAGCGATTTCTGAAGCCGGGATCGAATCTCCAATCCGTATCCGGGCATATGTTGACAAAGATAAAGCAAAAGAGGTCTGCGAGTACCTTAAGGGCTCCCTTCAGTTCGACCACCTCTGTTCCGTGAGCGGAGTGGACTATCCTCAGAGGAACGAGCTCGAAGCAGTGTATCATATAGCTTCATATGACCACCCCGTAGTCCTTATGCTGAAAGCAAGACTGCCAAGGGATTCTCCGGAAATAGAATCCGTTGTGTCGGTATACTGGAATGCAAACTGGTATGAAAGGGAGACCTACGAACTCTACGGGATATTCTTTAAGAATCATCCGGAACTGAAGCCTCTTGTTCTCCCTGATGACATGCTGGGCGAGTGGCCTCTCAGAAAGGACTATGAGGGTTTTCCGAACAGGACAGCAAGAAACCTGGTGTGAGGGGTGAAAAATGGAAGAAATGCTTGAATCAAATGAAATGATCGTACACCTGGGCCCCCAGCATCCCATGCAGCCCGGACCATTCAGGTTGAACCTGAAATTAAAAGGGGAAACAATCATGGATGCTGAAGTGGAAATGGGCTATATCCACAAAGGCATTGAAAAAATCCTGGAGAACAGGACCTACCTTCAGGGTATCACCATAGTTGACAGGATCTGTTACCTTGTAGCCCTTACAAATGAAGAATGCTATGTTGGATGCGTTGAAAAGCTTCTTGATATCGAACCCCCTGAGAGAGCTCAGTATATTAGAGTTATTCTGGAAGAGCTTTCAAGACTCCAGAGCCATCTGCTTGGCCTGGGAGAGTATGGGGAGTTCATCGGCTTCGTTTCCATGTTCATGTACACTATCAAGGAAAGGGAAGACATTCTTACTCTTATCGACATGGTCACAGGGGCAAGGGTTACCCACAGCTACCTGAGGTTCGGTGGGGTTCGTGACGACCTCCCGGAAGGATTTAAAGAAAAAACCATCCCGGTACTGAACAAGCTCAAGAAAGTCATCCGTGATTATGAGGAAATGTTCTACTCAGATACAATTTACAGGGAGAGAACTATCGGAATAGGTGTCCTGACAGCAGACGAAGCAAAAAGCCTTGGGGTTTCCGGGCCTGTCCTGAGGGCAACCGGAGTTCCTTTCGATATCCGGAAGAATGAACCCTACCTTGTGTACAGGGACCTGGACTTTAAAGTCTGCACTGAAACTGCAGGGGACTGTTTTGCAAGGGTTCAGGTCAGGCTTAACGAGATGCGTGAAAGCATTTACATCATAGAACAGTGCCTTGACATGATCCCGAACGGGCCTATCTTTCCGGAAGGAACTCCTTACGGCAAAAGGACTCCAGTAATGAGAGTTCCGGCAGGCGAGGTATTCTACAGGGTCGAAGACCCGAGAGGAGAAATGGGAATGTATATGGTTTCCGACGGCTCGGACAGGCCTTACAGGGTAAAAGTCAGAGGACCCTATTACCCGACTCTGCAGGCTCTCCCCCCTCTTATCATAGGCACAACGGTCGCAGACATGGTATCAATTTCGGGAAGCATGGATGGCTGTACCAGTGAAGTGGACAGGTGACTTTTATGGCTATAGAAATTCCAGAATTCATAGTTCCCTTTGTCCCCTGGATCCGCGGTACTGTAGGCCTGGTTCTCGTAGGAGCCATCTTCCTTGGCGGAATGGCTGCAGTCTGGATTGAGAGAAAACTCTCAGCTGACATCCAGTTAAGGTACGGGCCTTCAAGGGTGGGAAAGTTCGGGCTCTTACAGCTTGTAGCCGATGCCATCAAACTCTTTACAAAAGAAGATGTCAGGCCTGGAAATGCCGACCGTTTTCTTTACGACAATGCCCCGGTTTTCATGCTGACTTCCCTTTTTCTGATGCTTGTAGCGATTCCGGTTGGAGCGGTCTTTATTGATGGAAACTTATACCCTCTGGCCGTAACCGAGATGGATATAAGCATACTCTTCATAGAAGCGGTGTCCGCAATCAATATTTTTGGAATATTTATGGCTGCGTACGGCTCAAACAATAAGTATTCCCTGCTTGGTGCTTTCAGGAATTTTGCCCGCATGATAGGGTATGAAGTGCCACTGGGTATCGCTATTGTCAGCGTTGCCGTAATGACGGGCTCCCTCAATATCATTGATATTACCAGTGCCCAGGGAAGTTTTGTCTGGAACATTTTCCTGCAGCCTATCGGATTTGTTGTTTTCTTTATCGCACTTATGGCTGACCTTGGAAGGCTCCCTTTTGACCAGAACGAATCCGAAGAAGAACTGGTAGCAGGCTGGGTAACGGAATACACAGGAATGCGTTTTGGGCTTGTCTTCTTTGCTGAGTATATGCACATGATCCTTGGATCATTCCTTGTAGCACTCCTTTTCCTTGGAGGCTGGAACGTACCGGCATTTGTTGCAAATAATGCAGTGCTCGGACTTATTGCCCCTACAGGAATTTTGCTTCTTAAGACCGTGCTTGTGCTGATGACTATTATAGGAATGAGGTGGGCTGTCCCGAGGTTCAGGATTGACCAGGTAGTGGATATGAGCTGGAAGAAACTCCTGCCCCTGTCCCTGTTGAACCTTGCCTGGGCAGTCGGCCTTGGACTTTATCTGGGGGCTTAAGTATGGTTCTCAAAAACATCAAATATGCGCTTAAAAACATCCCTAAAGAACGCGTGACCAGGCTGTGCCCGGAGGTGGAAAGTCCGCTCTCCGAAAGGTTTAGAGGCCTCCAGACCCTTGACAAAAGCAAATGTATAGGCTGCGGGATCTGTGCCAATACCTGCCCTAACAGCGCGATCAAGATCGTAAAAGCCCCGATTGCCCCTGGCAGTGAAAAGAAGAGGTGGTTCCCTCAAATAGACATAGGGCACTGCCTCTTCTGCGGGCTCTGTATAGACCAGTGCCCCAAAGGTGCCCTTTCAAGCGGGAAAGAGTACTGCAAAGGCATGGTGAAATGGGCTCATAAAGACCTGCTTATGACCCCTGAAAAACTTGCGAGGGAAGTAGACATTCAGGAAGGTGACGAGAGATGATCGACCCTGGAACGGTTGGAGCAGCACTGGAAACGGCGGTCTTCGGACTCCTTGCACTTGTCACGGTCTTCTTTGCAATCTTTGTGGTCATTGCGAAAGACGTCGTAAGAGCCGGGCTTGCCCTGATTATGTGCATGTTCGGAGTTGCAGGGCTTTATATTCTCTTAAACGCCCAGTTCCTTGGAGTTATCCAGGTTCTGGTCTATATAGGAGCAATCGGAGTTCTTATCCTCTTTGCAGTCATGCTGACAAAGCGCGAAATCGGAGGTGGGCCCCGTGCAAATTAACCGGCCTCTGGCTTTTTTGGTGTGCCTGCTCTTTGTGGCGGTTGTAGTGACAGGAGCTTTCGGAACGTCCTGGAATACGGTGTCAGAACTTCCCGAAAACCCTGCTGACCCGAGTAATATAGAAGGCATAGGCATGCTTATCTTTACCCATTTTGTTGCACCTTTCGAGGTCCTGTCAATTGTCCTGCTCGCATCCCTTATAGGCGCAATCTATATGGCAAAAGGGGAGGGCAACAGATGACTGCCATTCCATTAACATTTTACCTGGGACTTGCAGCCCTGCTCTTTTCAATAGGGCTCTACGGTGTCATGACGCATAAAAGCGGTATCAGGCTGATCATGTGCATAGAGCTCATGCTGAACTCCGCAAACCTGAACCTTGTAGCGTTTTCAAGCTATACGGACACTTTGCACGGCCAGGTCTTTGCCATGTTCTCGATCGCCCTTGCAGCCGCTGAAGCTGCAGTAGGGTTTGCGATATTCATGGCGATCTACAGAATGCACGATAAAATCAACCTTGATGAACTTAATATTCTGAGGTGGTAAAAACGGCTCTGGAAGAATTTGCATTTTTAATCCCCCTGCTTCCGGCACTGGCTTTTGCGATCACCTTCTTCTTTGGCAGAAAAATGCCATCTGGAGGGGCAATCGTTCCCATCCTTGCCATCGCCGCCTCCTTTGTAATCTCTTTTGCGATTACCCTCGGGCTGCTGGCAAATCCCGAAGAGGTTATAAGCCAGTCCTATTCCTGGTTTGCAGTACTTAACATAGGAATATTAATCGACCCCCTGGCTGCAGTCATGCTGTCAATGGTCTCCTTTGTGAGCCTGTTAATCCATATTTATGCAGTAAGCTACATGTCCCATGATGCAGGAAAAGCAAGGTACTTTGCAGAAACCGCACTTTTCACAGCGGCAATGCTTTCCCTGGTCCTTTCGGACAACATCCTGCAGCTCTTTGTTTCCTGGGAACTTGTAGGTCTCTGCTCCTACCTGCTTATAGGGTTCTGGTTCGAAAAGCCATCAGCAGCAGCAGCAGCCAAAAAAGCGTTCCTGACAACCAGGATCGGAGACGTGATGTTCCTTACAGGAATAATCGTGCTCACTTCCGACCTCCTTAAGGTTGCAGGCGGGTTCCAGGACGGAGTTTACCTTCTTCGCTTCGATGAAATCTTCAGTTATATCCCCGAGCTTGCAGCTCTTCAGATAAACATCCTGGGCTTTGAAATAAGCCACCTGACTATTATCACCCTGCTCTTCTTCGGAGGAGCCGTAGGAAAATCCGGTCAGTTCCCCCTTCATGTATGGCTGCCGGATGCAATGGAAGGCCCGACAACGGTCTCAGCCCTTATCCATGCAGCAACAATGGTTACTGCTGGTGTTTACCTGGTAGCGCGGACTTTCCCGATGTTCATTGCAGCCCCTGATTCCCTTATGGTAGTTGCTTACTTCGGAGGCTTTACAGCTCTCTTTGCAGGCACAATGGGCATTGTAATGAACGACCTCAAGCGTGTGCTCGCTTTCTCAACCATCAGCCAGCTTGGGTACATGATGCTGGGCCTGGGTCTGGGCACTGCAATAGGGCTTGAAGCTGTCGGAATATCACTTTTCCACCTGATTAACCACGCTTTCTTCAAAGCACTTCTCTTCCTCTGTGCAGGCAGTGTGATCCATGCAGTCGGCACCCAGGACATGAGGGAGCTAGGAGGCGTAGGAAAGGTAATGCCCATAACTGCTGCAACAATGACCATAGCAGCCCTTGCCCTTGCAGGCTTCGGTATTCCGGGAACCTCAATAGGGACAAGCGGTTTCATGTCAAAGGACCCTATTATTGAAGCTGCATACCTTTTCGGAGAACACAGCAGCAACTGGATCCCCTATGTATTCTCAATTCTTGCAGCTCTCCTGACGTCCATCTACATTTTCAGGCTGATCTTCATGACCTTTACAGGCAAGCCGAGAAGTAACTATCACGGGCATGAGTCCCCTGCTATAATGACCATTCCCCTGTCAATTCTGGCAATTTTTGCCCTCGCTTTCGGTGCGCTGACAAGAACCGGCTTTATGGAATTCCTTGAAGAAACCTTTACCAACAGCTTTGTAAACCTGGATATAGGAGCCCTTGCCGGCATAGGCGAAAATGAACTTGTGGCGGCAGCAGGTCACGAGCCTCTCGCAGTCCTCTGGCTTCCGGTGATAGTCGCACTTGCAGGCTTTGCAATTGCTTTTGTGATATATTACCTGAGAGCATTCAGCCTTGGACCTCTGGCTTCCATGAAGAACCCGATTTACAGGCTTCTCTACAACCGCTACTACCAGCACCAGATCTACACCGAATTCTTCTCAATCGGAATTGTCTACGGGATCATTGCTTTCCTGACACAGGTAGTTGATGTGATCATTGACAGCGTTGTGGAAGGAATCGGAATTGTCACGGTTTTTGTGGGTGAAGAGCTCCGGAAGATCCAGACAGGGGTTGTCCAGACCTATGCAACCGCATTAATCGCTGGTGTGAGCCTGCTGATAATACTTGTTAAACTGATAATGGAGGTACTCTGATGCTGCCGGTCGCATCGTTGTTGATTCTGGTGCCGCTGATTTTCGCAGTCGTGACCTTTTTCACAAAAACAAAACAACTGGCTGCAGGGTTTGGCTTTCTCGGGTCTCTAGCAACTCTCGGGCTTACCCTTTATGCCTATCTGAACTTTGACAGCAGTACTGCTGCAATGCAGTTCTATGAATCCGTAAGCTGGATACCCTTCCTCGGGGTCAACTATTCAGTCGGGATAGACGGCGTTTCCATGCCTCTTATCCTCCTGAATGCAATAGTCATCCCGTTTATGATCCTCTTCACCTGGAAGGAGGAAATGGAATCCCCCAACAGGTTTTACGGGCTGATCCTTACAATGCAGGCTGCGGTTATAGGAGTCTTCGTAGCCCTTGACTTCGTAGTCTTCTATATATTCTGGGAGCTTACCCTTGTTCCGCTCTTCTTCATAGTAAATTTATGGGGTGGAGCAAACAGGGCTCATGCTTCCTACAAGTTCTTTATATACACACACGTAGCCTCGCTTGTGATGCTGCTCGGGATTTTCGGGCTCTTCTATACAGCCCTGAACCAGACAGGCGTTCCTACATTTGACATAAGGGAGCTGGTCGCACAGTTCCAGTTCTTCGAACCCGGACTGATGAAAGACGGAATATTCCTTGCAATCCTCTTCGGGTTCCTGGCAAAACTGCCGGCCTTTCCCTTCCATTCCTGGCTCCCGGATGCATATTCCGAAGCCCCCACGGCAGGCAGCATACTCTTTATCCTGCTCAAAATCGGAGGTTACGGGCTTTTCAGGATCTCACTCCCCATGCTCCCGAACACCGGCAGTCCTCAACTGATGATCATGATGCTGGGCCTGCTCGGTTCTGTAAGCATCCTCTACGGGGCTCTTCTTGCTCTGCGGCAGAAAGACCTCAAGCGCATGATCGCGTACTCAAGCCTGAGCCACATGGGCTACGTAATCCTGGGTTCGGCCGGCCTTGTTACCCTTTCGGTTTCAGGCGCCATGTTCCAGCAGTTTTCCCACGGGCTTATTATGAGCATTATGTTCATGTCTGCAGGAGCAATCCAGACTGCTGCAGGAACAAGAATCATTAACGAGCTTGGCGGGCTTGCAAAGAAAATGCCCATGCTTACCGTAGTAATGATGGTCGGATTTATGGCATCCCTCGGCCTTCCCGGGCTTACAGGTTTTATTGCCGAGTTCCTGGTGCTGACTTTCACCTTCACAAACCTTCCAGTCTTTGTGGTAATCGCCCTGCTGGCTATAGTGGTTACTGCAGGCTATCACCTCTGGGCAATGCAGAGGGCAATGTTCGGAGTGTACAATGAGAAACTTGGGGACGTGAGGGATATTAATTCCATTCAGGTCTTTTCAATGGCCGTAATCGCACTTCTTGTGCTTTACTTCGGCCTGAACCCGAGCCCGGTGCTTGATATGATGATTAATAATTCGGAAGCAATAGTCAGCCTTGCGGCTGGCATGGGGGTGTGAGAAATGCAGGAAATAATGTACCTCGCACCTGAACTTGTTCTGGTTGCAACCGGACTGGTCATACTTCTGACCGGAGTTTTCCTGTCCCCCCAGTCCAAGAATATACTGGGCTACCTGGCAACCCTGGGAACTCTTGCAGCCATCTTTCTGACGGTTAAAAGCTTCGGGCTTCTGACAATGGAGGGTTTCAGCGTTCAGTATGCGATATTCTCAGAAACACTGAGTATCGACGCCCTTTCCCAGTTCTTCAAACTTGTCTTCCTGACAGTTGCCCTGATAGTCTCGATTGCCTCGATAAAGTATACAGAAAACAGCGACCACACAGAAGAGTTCTACACCCTGGTGCTCTTTGCGACCTTCGGGATGATGATTGTAGCCTCTGCAAATGACCTGATCCTGCTCTTCTGTGCTTTTGAGCTGGCAAGTCTTGCGACCTTCGCCCTTGCAGGCTTTGAGAAACAGAATGCAAGATCCCTTGAAGGCGCCATGAAATACTTTGTAATAGGCTCAGTCTCTGCAGCACTCATGCTCTTCGGGCTTTCCTTTGTTTACGGGGCAACCGGCACAACAAGCATCCCCCTGATCGCTCAAAACCCTGCCCTCCTGATAGAAAATCCCATAGGCACTGTAGCAATTGTGCTCCTGACTGCGGGTTTCGGCTTCAAGATGGCTCTTGTCCCCTTCCACATGTGGGCTCCGGACACATACCAGGGATCGCCTTCAGTTGTTTCCGCCCTGCTCGCAGCCGGGTCAAAGAAAATGGGGTTTGTCGCAGCCTTCAGGGTGTTCATCATAGCCCTTGCAGCCCTTCAGCCTGACTGGCAGTTTATGTTTACCCTTCTGGCAGTGGTGACCATGACCTTCGGAAATGTGGTCGCAGTTGCCCAGACCAGCGTTAAACGCATGCTTGCCTACTCCTCCCTTGCACAGGCAGGATACATTGCAATGGCTTTTGCCGTAATGACACCTGTCGCTCTTGCAGGCGGAATCATGTACACCCTTGCCCATGCCTTTATGAAAGCAGGAGCATTTATCGCAGCTGGAGCAGTTGTCTGGATGATAAGTTCGGAAAAGACAGGAAACCTCGATATCCCTGACCACCTGGACAGCTTCAGGGGCCTTGGAAAGAGAATGCCTCTTGCAGCCCTCTGCATGACGGTTTTCGTCTTTGCACTCGCAGGAATCCCCCCGACTGCAGGTTTCATGGCAAAGTTCGTGCTCTTCTCTTCAACCATTCAGGCGGGCATGACCTGGCTTGCAGTGATCGCCATCCTGAACAGTGCCCTTTCACTGTTCTACTATGCACGGCTTGTGAAATACATGTACTTCATGCCCCCTGAGGGTAAAACGGAAAAGGTCAGTATCCCGTTCCCATATGCAGCAGCCCTTCTGGTTGCAGTTGCAGGCGTGATGGTAATGGGTCTCTGGCCCGAACCCTTTGTGGAGCTGGCTATGAAAGCAGCAATGGTACTGGTGCCATTCTAAGGAGGTATAGAAATGACAGATTGCGACCTATGTGGAAAAGGAATCCCGACCGTTATCCCGGTCAGGACTTACCCTCCTCTCCTGAGATTCGCCTACCCTGAAGGTGTCTGGAAAGGGCTCTGTGAGACCTGCCTCGATTCTGCCCAGAAAACATACCTGGAAGTGAACAGGAACCACACTTCATGCAGAAGAGGCAAATGCTCTCTCTGCGGAAGCAAAACCGGTGTTTTCTCAGTGGAACTGCAGATCCCCGATTTCTCAAAAGGAATTGTTAGAAAAGATGTGGATGTCTGCTACAGGTGCCTGAAATTAGTCGATGAAGCTTATGTAAGGTTTAAAAAGGCACAAATCGACGAAGAAGGACGTATACACGGGCACGAACACGTACATCCGCATCATTGAGTAAAGCTGCACTTGCGGCTTTATTTTCTATTTTATTCTTTGGATGCCTGATATATTTCTACTGATCTATTTTTCAGCCTTTTACACTAATTTAGACAATGTTTTTATAAAAAAGACCGTATTTTTATAAAAACATCTATTGAATTATTTAAAAAACGGATATTTAATTTAGGATTTGTTTGTTAGAAATTATTAGATTTAAGCAAGAAATCAATTATCATTTTATTAAGATTAATAGGTAAATTTTGTGAAAAGACTTTTCTCTAATTGTTAGTTATTGTAATATTTTTTTTCTTAGTTTTATTATATAGGATCGTATCTCTTTAGCTGTAAAAATGAATATTAACAAATTGATGTTTACCGTTTAATAATTATCATTCTTATTTATTTTTTTATTATATTTTTGATTAAAAATACAGTTCTACCAACTAGTTTGATGATCTGGCCATAAATCATCTATAACAAAAAGTCATACAGTTATGTGAAAAAAAGTAAATTTTTTCTTACTATATGAGAGCCCCGGGAAATTGAAGGCTTCTTGCAGGACTCCCATACAGGCGCCCGAAGGCAAAGCATGTTTTTGTATCTTAAGATATTAAAATCTACGTGTTTTGCCTTCGAGAACAATGTAAAGAAGGTGAAACCAAATGAAAATAAGATTAAAAGGAACTAATCTGCTACCTGTAGCCCTGTTTTTACTGATTATGTTAGCTGTACCTGTATTAGGTGCGCAGGAAGAGACATTGAATGAGACTAAATACGCTGACACATCAGGTGTGATCAGCGTGGATAAAGCTGAAGAAGTTGCGGCTTACTCTATAAAAGAGATTTCTGGATCTATATCAGATTTATCTGAATGGAAAGACGCAACTGTGGAACTATCTACTATTTACTACGATTTTGATGGTAATAGGTCGGCTTATTCATTTAACGTTATGAAAAATAAGCAACAAGCAGGATATATTTTCATTTCAGCGACGAAGGATAACTATCCAGTTCTGGAGTTTTCAAAAGGCAAAATACCTAATGAAATACCAGAATTGACGATTCGTTCAAAATCACTGGCAAAAGAACGTGCTGATAAGGAAGATCTGACTGTTGGAGAGATGAAACCTCTTTATTTAGGCCCAACATTTTACTACGCAGAGTATACACTAACCGATACAAAAGGTAAAGCCAAAGAAAAAGTAATAGTGGATTTGCCATTTTCAACTGTAGTAGACTTCAATAAGTCAAATGTTAGTGTTCCTGAAGATAAGAAAGACTACTATTTTAATGATACATCTTTACAACAGCAACGAGAAATAAGGAAGCAAGACGCAAATGCAAAATGGAAGTCCATAGAGGAAAGAATGACTATGGAAACAATTCCTGCAGGCTATACATCTACTAGAAGTATCGGCTATATTTACGATGTACCTAATTATCCCTAGCGCAATGGCTGCTCTCCAACTGCAGCTGGAATGATACTAGGGCATTGAGACAGTAATGGATATCCTAACTTTCCAGGAGAAACTACACTGATAGATGAATTAGCGAACGCAATGGGCACATCATATAAATGGCCATTTGGAGATGGAGCGACTTGGCCATGGAATATTGGACCTGGCATAGAGACGGTTTGTAATAATCATGGATACAGTAATTTTGATGCAAGCTATGTTTGGTACTCAATCCCATGGAACGATGTAAAAAATGAAGTGAATGCCAATAGACCATTTGTTATTTGTATGTTATATGGTGGATTAGGTAGCGGGTACCAGCCAGGTCAAGAATATGGAAACCATTGTGTAACCTGTATTGGATATTCCGATGGTAGTCAGGATTATGTATTCTTACACGATACATGGGATACCGAAAATCATCATTACATAGCTTTTGGCAGTTGGTGGGAAGCTACGGCAATATGGGTGAGACCTTAACCACCCCATATATTTTTATTTAATAGGACTTACGCACTTGAGGATTAAAATCAGCATCAATAGACCTTGCTGTCAAACCATTGATTTAGACAGTTGAAGGTTTAGAGTTGTTGTTTTTAAGTTCAACCGCGTAAGTCCTATTTAATTTAGAACAGGCAAATTTTTCTCAATTGCAGAGCCCTATTATATGGGTAATGAAGAAGGAAAAGTTGATGGCTTAAACAAGGGGAATAAAAAAGAAAAAGGCACTCGTTATTTCCATGGTTTTTAATAAAGCTTCAGTTTCTAAAAAAGATGTTCGATTGATTATTTTTGGATATGGTATTCAGAGAAACAACTTTGGATTTTGAGATGAGTTCTCTTTTCCAATTGTATTTTTCGGTCACTACATGAGATAAAAATTAAAGAGCAGAAAGCGGAGTTCAGTAATAGAAATACAGGTGTTATAATAAAGAGCTTATCCTAAAACTCAAAATCGGCTCTCCGAATCTTGAATCTGAAATAGTCAATCGAGTCACAGATAATGAAAACAATTCTGAAATTTTGACCGATGAAGGGATAAAATATGTTTTGGGATGAGCTCAAATATAAACATACCAATAATGAACCACCGAGAAGGTGACATATTGAAAATTAAAACCTATTCCATTATCGCATTTTCGTTTCTGTTAATATATGCAAACACTGTTGCGGCGGATACGATTACTGTTGATAACAATGGAAATGAAAATTATACCTCTATACAGCAAGCTGTAAACAACTCTGTCGATGGAGACACAATAATTGTTAATAAAGGAACATATATTGAAAACATAGACATAGATAAGAAGTTAGCAATAATCTCAAAGTCGGGAAATCCGGAAGATACAATAATTCAAGCTCTTCATCCATATGATCATATTTTCCATGTAACTGCGAATAACGTGACCATCAAAGGGTTTGGTTTGAAAAATTCCAGCTCAGGAAGTGGAATTTATCTGGACAGTGTGCAATATAACACTGTTGCAAACAACCATTTACAGGCTAATGGGATAGGAATCTATCTCTGGGGTGCTGCTAAAAACAATATACTAATTAATAACACAGCATCAGACAATAGCTGGTCAGGAATCCGATTGTCTCCAGATGACAGTGAGCTTGCAAGCAACAATACACTTATTAATAACACAATGGTCAACAATAAATATAATTTTGAGATTTATACTGGGTATGAAAATGCTAGTGTCATGACCATTTAATTATTTCACATAATACTTTGACATTTTCTCATCTGCATTCTTCCTTGTAAACTTCCATTCAATTTTCCTTTTGTGTTCATTCCTTCTCTTTGTCCATGAATCCACTTCATTTTTAAGCGTCTCGATGTCCCCGATCCTTCTTCCTGTACATTCGATATCCATGACATTGATCTCGATTTCAGCAGCATTGAGCCAGCTTGCATGTTTTGGCGTGTAATGGAACTCTATCTTGTCCAGAATCTTCTTTGCTTCCTCTTCTGAGAATGCTTCGTAGAATGACTTCTCTTTATGGATATTGAGATTATCCGTAACCAGTCTGATGACTTCTGCTTCAGAATATTCTTCTGTGACAAGAATCTTCATGAATTGTGCAAAATCCTTCATTGTTCTTCTTTTGGTTACCTGAGTTACCCTTTTTCCTGCTTTGAACTCTACCGCCATGAATATGTTTGCTGTTCCGTTTCTGACATACTCATAATCATATTTTTCTGAACTTCCAAGCTTCATAGGAATGCTCATTCTTTTATCCCTGAGCAGTTGCTTAGGCTTCTCGTCAAGACAGATAAGAGGTTTTTTAGGATCATAATCCTCTTCATACAGACTAAGAATGTCATACATCCTGTCTCTATATTCAGTATCGATAGTCTGAATACACCACATCCGTCTTAACCAAGGTTTAGTTTTGCTTTTTTCAAAATAAGCCTGACACTCTCTTTACCTATAGTTTCAAATCCTTCTTTTTTCCTAAGTTCTTCAGTAAGCAGGGAAAGAGACCATCTTTTGCTTCCATCAGGGGAACTGCTGCAGGCTAAAGCGATTACTTCTGCAACATGTTTTTCAGTGTATTTTATAGGTTGACCAGATCTCGATTTGTCAAAAAGAGCATTGGGGAGACCTTCATCAAGGTATCTTTTCCGTATATTCAAAGTGGTACTCCTGGAAATACCTAATATTTTCACGATTTCAGTGATTTCTGTTTGCTGGTTTGATAGAAGGAGAATACGGGCTCGAGTTAGTTCTCTTGCGCTTTTACGTCCTTTTCTCACAAAATCCTGAAGGAAATTTACTTCATTATCTGCAAGTTGAATCTGTAGCATGAAGGTATAAAAGTATTCAACGTTTATAATGATGACTAATAATTAAATGGTTGAGACACTAGTATGCAGAACAATATCGATACTACCAATACTGTAAATGGAAAACCTATTTATTATCTTGTAAATGTTTCGAATATTACTTTAAATTCTGCCTCAAATGCTGGGGCTATTTACTGTATCAACTGCCAGAACATGTCAATAAAAGATCAGGTTCTCCAAAATAACTCCCAGAGCATTGCTTTATTTAATACAAGCGATTCAAGGTTTGATAGCAACATCCTATCAAATAACGCCGTTGGAATCATTCTGTTTAACTCAGATAATAACACCGTGTTGAATAATATTGTAGTTAATAATATTATTGGCATTGGAATAGTTAAATCCACTGATAATTATTTAAGTAACAACGTGGCAAATTCTAATATCGTTGGATTTGATGTTCATGAATCAACAAATACTGAATTAAATAACAACACAGCAAATTTTAATAAAGATAACGGCATAACTTTGAGTTCTTCTATACAAAATAAAGTAAATGGAAATATTGCAAATCACAATGGTGGTGGAATTAAATTATTCAATTGCAGTAATAGCTTGCTAAACAATAATATTGCAAATTCAAATAGGTATGCAGGTATTGATCTAGGGAGCTCAAGAGACAACATTCTAACTGATAATATTGCAAATTCAAACAGGGAACATGGCTTTGAACTTGCTGGCTCAGATAACAATACTTTGAGAGGTAATATTGAGAATTCAGATATGGATCATTTACCAGATGATTCTCCTAATCGTACTTCTAAGAATGAGACTAAAGATCAGGATATAGAAAATAAATCTTTCATTGATTCTACAATTTCTGCAATTTTATCCTGGATATATCCCAATAATTCTCCTGATAATGATAGTAATAATTCGATAAATAATTTTCTTGATAATATCAGTGATGATTCAATAAATGTCTACGTACACCCTGGAGACTCGATCCAGCAAGCAATAGACAATTCAAGTTCTGGCGATATTATTGCTGTTCACCCGGGATTATATAAGGAGAACCTTGTTGTGGACGAATCTCTTATTATAATTTCAAAGCCTAGAGAACAGACTGAAACTATAATTCAGGCTGCAGATCCGGAAAAGGATATTTTCCATGTAGTTGCCGACAATGTGACAATTAGCGGGTTCAATGTGACAGGAACAGACAAGTCAGGCATATGTTATACCGGGTCTGGTGGCATTATCGCTGGCAATAAACTGCTTTCTGACAGATACGGAATTTATCTGAAAAAAGCCGAAAACATTACAATTGAAAACAACAATGCATCTCAAAATGGATGTGGAATTTGCTTGACAGACTCCAGCAGAAATAAACTGGTAAATAATGAAGTAAGTTATAATTGGTTCAAGTGGGGAAAGTATAGAAACGGGATCCTTCTTAAAAATTCAAATAACAACAAGCTAACAAGTAATAATGTATCGAGAAACTGGGATGGTATACGCCTCGAAAATTCTTCAAACAATGAACTGAGCAAAAATGCAGTTATAGATGACTATTTCTGTATTAGTCTTAGAGATTCAAATAATAATAAACTTCTTGACAATAACGTCAAATCAATCGGGTACTCATTTGAAATCACGCTGGGGAAATCTCATAATAATACTTTGCGAGGTAACAGTGCAGGCTTTATGACTGAAGTTAAAGTATCGTCTGGTCCTGAGAGTACAAACAATACACTCGAAGGAAAGCAACATATTAGAAGATAAAGCAGCCAATTTTTATTAGATATTACAATTGAACCGAGTTTCTGCAGGTATTTTTAAAACAGTATTTTTCACAAAATCCTCCTATCAATCATGTTATTTTTCATGTATTTTTATCTAAATTGATTATTTGAACTTCCATTATACCTTCTATAAAGCTGTTTACTGATTTATTCCATTTTGAATAGGTTGAATATTTACCATTATTAATTATTTTTTAGCATAATTTTGGATTTAAAAGTATGGTTTCACCAAATGTGTGACTATTTGGCCATAAATAGTAATTTCTTTGATTATTGTACGTATGCTCTTGTGAAATACTTCCAGTTAGAAGAATATACTCAAATTCACATTCTTTGAGAAATTTTTGATTTCTTTTCAGTGTTTATCTATCTTCACCGAGTCGAAAAAACCCGAAAAGTCTTTAATACACATACATACACAGATAGTATCATGCCAACTAGAACGATCTGCATAAGTGAGGAAGCTTATGAAAAGCTTAAAAGCCTAAAAACCACTGAAAAGAACAGCTTCTCAGATGTTATTCTCAAGTACTATCCTAAAAAAAGAAAGCTTTCGGAAGTGCTCGCAGAAATAGGCACCAACCCCGAACTCGCAGATGCAATCGAAAAAGCTTCGAGGGACATGAGAAAAGCAGAGACGAGGAAAGTTGATCTTGATGCCGGTGCTTGATACTTCTTTTATTGTAGATCTCCTGAGAGGCAAAAGAGGAGCTCTTCAGAAACTGGCTGAAATGGAAGCTCAGGAATCCCCTTAAGCAAAACCGAGATTAATGTCATTGAGCTTTATCGGGGAGCTTATCTGTCCAGAAAAACGCATCAAAACCTGGAAGAAATCAAAAAGCTTCTGGAATGCTTTCAGGTTCTGGAGCTAGAAGAATCCGTCTATAAAGTCTTTGCTTCCCTCTCTGCAAATTTACTATCAAAAGGGACATCTATTGGCGCATTCGATGAATTGATAGCTGCCATCACACTTTTTCATGGCGAGAGAATAGTTACCAGAGATAGCCACTTCAAAGAAGTTACAGGGCTTGAAGTGATAGTTTATTGATAAACAGTTAAAATAAGCGTTTGAAAAAGAGCATTATCTTCCCCCGGATGCTGTTAAAATGGATTTTGAATTGCGAAAATGGGAAAAATCCGATGCTGAAAGCTTCTTCAAATATTCCAGCAATCCAAAGATTTTAGAAGATATGAGGGATGCTTTTCCCTCTACCTTAGAGGATTGCAGAAAAACCGTAGAAAACTTTAGCTATAACGATGAATCAAAGCAATGCTGTCGGGCAATTATTGTGAATGGAGAAGCTGTGGGAAGCATTGCCTTATTCATTAAAAACGATGTTTATTGTAGAAGTGCAGAAATCGCATACTGGCTTGGCGAACCTTTCTGGGGCAGGGGAATAATGAGCGAAGCAATAAAACAGCTCTGTCAGACAGCTTTTGAACAATATGATATTGTACGGATATTTGCAGAGCCTTATGCACATAATTTTGGTTCAAGAAAAGCCCTTGAAAAAGCTGGATTTGTTTTGGAGGGCATAATGAAGAAAGGGATTTATAAAAACGGCAATTACTTTGATTATTGTATGTATGCACTAATTAAATGACTTTTAATTATCCAGAATTCTCTACCTCACTTTCCTTCTTCTCAATGTATTCCAGTACATACCCTGCAAATTCCTCAAAATCGCCCAGTCTTTCGGTCAGGAATTCTTTCATTATTCCCAGGTCTACTTCTTCATACATGTGGACAAGCACATTTCTGAACCCTGCAGCAGGTGCGAGCCTCTCTGCAAAATCTCTCGGCAGGATTGAATTTCTTCCCAGGACAAGGAACACACTTCTGTAGTCAACAGGTCTTTCCAGCCCTTCTTCCGAAATTATTATTTCTCCAATGTCGATAGCACTTTCTATTGCCAGCTGAAAGTTTCTTTCAACCGCACTCCGTTTCTCATAATCAGACTCAAGGTTCACAGTTTCGGGATCTATGGATTTTAGATATTTTACGCACCTGCTCATGAAATCCAATTTTCTGATAATGGTCTCCGAATCGGTCATCTCAGGAAAATCCCCTTTTCTTAAATCTTTTAACAAATTCTCTGTTCAGAAAGTCTTCGTGATGCTTCCGGTCATAATACCTGGACATAATATATACTTCCACTTCTACTCTCAAATCGTGATTTTTTTCAAAAATCAGGCAATTAGGCTCAATAACTTTGAAATTAAGCACAGGGGGAGAATCATTCATAACTACCAGATCCAGATTGCTGGTTTGAAGTAAAGTGCTCAGGACACTTATTAGTTCCAGCCTTTTTTCGAACCTCTCTTTTTTGTCCAGCTTTCTGGAAAGATATACACCTACATCGATATCACTGAGAGGACCTGATTTTCCTTTTGCATGAGAACCAAAAAGGTATGCAAGCTCCACATACTCTTGAGATCTGAAAAACTCTGCAAGTCCGGAGACCAGAGTTTCTTTTTCCAGCTTACAAATCTCAGGGATCATTTCATTGTTCTCTATGTCTTATTCTTTCAAATATATTCTGTCGCATTTTCGGTCATATGTTCAGTCACATAGGACAGACCTTAACACAGGTCTCCTTTCATCTCCATTTAAAATTGGAGTTAAGGTTATCATATCTTCCAGTCTTCAATTTTTAATATAAATTGGTATATAAATAATGAATTTAATCTGTATATTAGTATAAATTATAGCAGTTGCACGCAATTATGGCAGTTGCACGCAGCAACCATCGATCTGGAGTTTTCCGTCCTGAATCGATCGGCTGGAAATTATCTGGGGAGGGGCACTTATGAAAAGTATACTTATCGGAGACTGTATCAGAAAACTAACCAGCTCTTTACTGGTCGTTGCTTTGCTTCTTGTTTCTACAGGCGCTGCGGGTGCAGAAGTCATTTACGTTGAGCCCGGAGCTTCAATTCAGGCTGCAGTAAATAACTCTACAACCGGGGACTTTATTATTGTGAAAGCCGGAGAATACGAAGAAAATATTGTTGTCAATGTTTCAGGGGTAACGGTCAGTTCGGAGCCTGAAAAATCTGGTAGCGTTTTTATCAGAGCAGGGGACAGGAATTCCAGCGTTTTTCAGGTTAAGGCCGACAACGTAACTATCAGCGGCTTTAACATAACAGGGTCAGGAGAGTTTTTCAGCACACATGAGGCTTCCAGCCCCAGAGACTCTTTCCCCAAAGACCCGGATGGACAGGGTGTGTCCGATATACCGGAACTTAGAAAAACTTACAGTCTCGGTTCAGGGGAAGTTTTTATCTCCAGATCAACTGAATTTGACTGCCCTCAGGCAGGGATCTGTCTTGATCAGGTTGAAAACTGCACAATCGAAAGAAATCATATTTTTGAAAACCAGTACGGAGTTTACCTTCAGGGCTCCATGAACAATACCCTCTCGAACAATACCTTTTTCAGAAACGGCATCCTGATTGATGAAGGCTGCAGCAGGAATACGGCAGAAAACAACTCCATTGAAGAGGGAAATTTAATTATCGGAGCACACTGCTGGGACAATATTATATCCCGTAATCGGCTTTCAAACGGAGGAGGAATAGGGATCGCATGCTGCGGAGGAGGAAACCTTGTTTCGAATAATGAGATAATTAATTGCAGTACAGGGGTTGATATGTATGACACACAGGCAAGAACCGTCCTCTGTGGAAACCTGATTACGGACTGCGATTATGGTATTTACCTGATCCTTGTCTATGACTCCAGGGTATACAATAACACAATTTCAAACAGCAGCAGGGGCATTTTTTTGAGAGAAAACAGCCAGAATAATGAACTGTCCGGCAACATAATAAACTCCAGCAATGAATCCGGGATCTATTTACTGGACCATTGTGCTGACAACCGTATCTTTAACAACTACTTTAATAATACTGTAAATGTGAAAGCTGAAAACAGCAAAGGAAACAGCTGGAACATTACAAAAGCTCCCGGAATAAATATCGCGGAAGGACCGTACCTTGGAGGCAATTTCTGGGCTGACCTTAACGGAACAGGATATTCTCAAATTGCTGAAGATTCGGACTCTGATGGCATCTGTGACCTTCCTTACAATGTTAACGGATGTGATTATGACTATCTGCCACTTGCCAGACTTCCTTTTTCACCTTCTTTATCCGGAGGAAACCTGAAGTTATGATGAGTATTTAAAAGTCACTCGCAATATTCCGACAAATTATTCGGGAAGCGGTATGAAAAAGAGAATTCCTATTCTACAGGCTGAAAAAGCCTGAAGATTTACTTTACTGAAGGATTTATTCTGTAAAAATATTTACATTATATAAAGAATTACTTCACTGGATGATTAATTCTGTAAGAATATTTACTTTATATAAAGGTTTACTTTATTAGAAAATTTACTTCATAATATGATCATTATTAACAATTTTGCCCGTAATAATCCTTCTTTCAGCTCTGCCGAGCCTTAAATTGAATTAAATTTTTACAATTTTTTAATTAAGTCTATTTTTTAATCAGGTATTATGATGTCAGTTTAATTTTTATCATAGACCTGATTCCTGTGAAGATATAAATCACGATAGCCCTAATTATATACTATTTCAACAAAACTGGACAAGAAGTTGAATTTGAAGATAAATATATTTAGGAGTGTTTCAGGAATAAAGACACTGCCTGAATGTCTGAATTGTTTTAAGACTGAGATCAACAAATTTAATATACTAATTTGATGAAAATAAGAGTTGCTTGTCTTTTTGTGGGGACAAAATTGGGAGCATTTTTAGAATTTAAATTTCATAAAATTTCAGGATAAAAACAGAATATAGAGGATTCCGAATAGCCAGTAAAAGAAAAATTATTGCCGCTGAGTTTACAATTATTTCACACATTTCTGTGAAATCTTCTTTATCCGGTCATCTTCATAGCACATATGATTACGATAAACAGCTTAATTCGAAAAAACCGATCTCAGCAAATTATCAAATTACCCATTACAATAAACAGGTTATCCGTTATAATAAACCGGTAAAATTGAATTTTTTAGATTCTTAACAAATTTATTAATTCATATATTCAGGGGGGCTAAAATGAAAGTAACGAAATGTAATCAAATATTTGGAAAATGTAATCAAATATTTGGGGGGAAAACCTTCAATAAAATTGTCGGGATAACCGCATTTGTTTTTTTAATGTTGATAGGCACCGCAGGAGCCTCAACTTTTGCGTATATTGCAAATTCAGAGAGTGACAACATCTCTGTAATTGACGTCACTTCAAATAAAGTCACAGCTACGATACCTGTAGGGTCCAATCCTATGGGAGCCGTAATTAGCCCGGATGGAACAAAGGTATACGTGGCAAATGCTCATAGCAACGATGTATCCATAATTGACACGGCAACAAATAATGTTATAGCCACGGTACCCGCAGGAAGTTCTCCGCAGGGTGTTGCCGTAAGCCCCGATGGAAAACAGGTTTATGTAACAAACATGGCAAGCAGCACTCTTTCTGTAATTGATACCACATCAAATACCGTTGCAGGCACCGTGAAAACAGGAAAAAGTCCTCTGGGATTGGCCCTGAGCCCGGATGGAAAAAAGCTATATGTAACAAATAACGGGGAAAAGACAGTCTCTGTAATTGATACTGCCACAAAAGCTGTTATAAGCACGGTATCCGTAGGAAGAAGTCCGAAAGGAATCGCGGTCACACCGGATGGGACAAAGGTGTACGTAGCGAACTTCGACAGCAGGAGCATTTCTGTAATTGACACGGTAACAAACAGCGTCATAGACACGGTAAAGGTAAAGGCGGCCCCTTCTGGAATTGCAGTCAAACCTGAGGGAACAAAGGCATATGTGACAAATGTTGATAAATATTTCAATACTGTTTCCGTAATTGACACCGGAACAAACAAAATTACAGCCAGGATACCTGTAGGGCCCGATCCTGCAGGAATTGCTGTCACACCGGACGGAAAAAAGGTATATGTAGCACTCAGCTTCTGTAACACTGTCTCTGTAATTGACACTGCGACCAATACTGTTACAGCCACAATGAATGTAGGAAAGAACCCTTACGCCTCAGGCCAGTTTATAGGCTCCATTCCGGTACAGCCGGTATATCCTTCTGCGGACTTCAAGAGCAATATTACATCGGGTTATATTTTCCTTTCCGAGCCTGTGCAGTTTACGGATTTATCGAAGGATGCGACTGAATGGAAATGGGACTTCGGAGACGGGTCCAGCTCAAAGAAGCAGAACCCTACTCATGCTTATTCTGAAACAGGGATCTATACTGTCAGGCTGACGGCAAGCAATTCAAACGGCACAGATTCACAGATCTCCACGGTAAATGTTGTATTGAAAGGCTCTCCCACGCCTTCATATGCGTATATTACGGGCCTCAACAGCAACACGGTTTCTGTATTTAACACAGGAAATAATACCCTTGCAAAAACAGTGCCGGTTGGAAACGATCCTATGGGAGTTGCAATCAGCCCGGATGGGACAAGAGTATATGTCACAAATACCAACTACGGCTACCGTGGTAGTGTCTCTGTAATTGATACAGCTCGGGGAGAGGTTATAACCATTGTAGATGTGGGAAACAAATACAGTCCCTGTGGAATTGCAGTCACGCCGGATGGGAAAAAACTGTATGTGTCGGATCGTGATATTAACGGCGTCTCGGTAATCGATACATCTACAAACACAGTTACAGCCACGGTTCCTGCCGGAATTAACCCTCTGGGGGTTGCAATCACGCCTGATGGAAGAAAAGCATATGTTGCGAACCGTTATAGCAATAATGTTTCCGTTATTGACACCGTAACAAACAATGAAATAGCAGCTGTTAAAGTCGGAACCGGTCCCTGTGGAGTTTCATTCAATCAGGACGGAACAAGGCTTTATGTGACGAATTGTGAAAGCAACACTGTTTCTGTAATTGACACGGCGACCAACACGGTTACTGATACATTGGCTGTAGAAAAATGGCCTCTGGGAGTTTCGGTCAGCCCGGATGGAACAAAAATATATGTTGCAAATGAACGCAGTAACAATGTCTCCATAATTGACTCTGAAACAAAAAATGTTACAGCTGCCATAAAAGTCGGCAGAAGCCCTTATGGGATTGCGGTCACGCCGGACGGGACAAAGGTGTATGTAGCGAACTGCGGTAACAATGAGAATCTCGGAAAAACCATTTCCATAATTGATACAGCTACAAACAGGGTTATAGCTACGGAAAAAGCAGGTTTCAGCCCTGTTGCTTTCGGCCAGTTTATGGCCCCTCTCCCGGCACAGCCGTCATTTCCTGCTGCAAACTTCAGCAGCAATCTAACAGCCGGTTATGCTCCCCTTTCAGTCCAGTTTACGGATTTCTCAAGGAATGCGGAAGGGTGGAAATGGGACTTTGGAGACGGGTCGAGTTCAGCACATCAAAATCAGGTATATACCTATTCCAGAGCAGGAAATTATAATGTAACGCTTAAAGTAAACAATAAAAACGGCACTGATTCGAAATTAGCCACGATAATCGTTCTGGCACAGCCGGTATTTTCTGCTTCCCAGGTTTCAGGAAAAACACCTCTCAGCGTTAGTTTTACCGACCAGAGTACAGGATCTCCAGCAGAATGGAACTGGACTTTTGGAGACGGAACTTATTCAACGGAAAAGAATCCGGTTCACATATATAAAAAACCGGGAAGATATCCTGTTACTCTGACATTAAACGAAACAGGGAACAGGACTGCAGTGACGAAATCCGGCTATATTATTGTTTCAAATGGTTTTGAAACCCCTGTAGCTGCTTTTTCTGCGTCTCCGTCTTCAGGAAAAGCACCTCTAGCAGTTAAATTTACTGATGAGAGTACAGGAGCTCCAACCTCGAGGAAGTGGAATTTTGGAGACGGTACGCGTTCAACCGCAGAGAATCCCACACATACATACGACAAAGCGGGGTTATACACTGTTACATTGACAGTAAGCAATGAAAAAGGCAGCAATACCCTGACAAAATCCAGTTATATTATTGTTTCAAACGCTCTAAATGGGCCTGTAGCCAGCTTCTCTGCATCTCCAGCTTCAGGAAAAGCTCCACTCAGTGTTAGTTTTACAGGCCAGGGAAAAGGAGCTCCAACTGAATGGAAATGGTCTTTTGGAGACGGGAATACCTCAACAGACAAAAACCCGGTATACACATTCAATAAATCGGGGCTTTACTCCGTTAAATTGACAGCAAGTAATGAAAAAGGCAGCAATACCCTGACAAAATCCAGCTATATCGCTGTCGCAGGCATTTCGAATACTCCCGTAGCCAGCTTCTCTGCATCCCCTGTTACAGGAAATGCGCCCCTCAATGTCCGTTTTACCGACAGGAGCACAGGGTCACCAGCTTCATGGAAATGGTATTTTGGAGATGAAACTAACTCAACAGAAAGGAATCCTGTGCACACATACAATGAATCAGGGCTATATTCTGTTACATTAACGGCAGGTGGTGCAGGAGGAACCAATTCTCTGACAAAAACCGGATTCATTGCTGTCTCAGGACCTTTATTTAGCACTCCGGTTACCAGTTTCTCTGCATCCCCTGTTACAGGAAAAGCACCTCTTACGGTCAGTTTCACGGACCAGAGCAAAGGATCTCCGGATACATGGAAATGGTCTTTTGGAGATGGGAACGATTCAACAGAGAAAAATCCTGTACACACATACAATAAAGAGGGGAATTACACTGTTGCTCTGACAACAACCAGTCAGGGAGGCAGCAACAGGGTTCAGATATCCAGATACATAAGTGTAACTTCTGAAAACAGTATTGTGCCACAGAAAACAGTAGATGCTGTCCCTGTCACTGCCTTTTCAGCAACTCCAGCTATAGGAAGTGTGCCTCTTACTGTCAGCTTTAAAGACCAGAGTACAGGGGCGCCGACCGCATGGAAATGGACTTTTGGAGACGGGGGCAATTCAACAGAAAAGAATCCTGTGCATACATATAATAAAGCAGGAAAATACAATGTTACGTTAACAGCAAGCAATGCAAATGGCAACAACGCGCTGACAAAAACTGGATATATTTTAGTCTCAGGCGTTTCAGATGCTCCTCTTTCCAGATTCTCTGCATCTCCTACTTCGGGAAAAGCACCTCTTACGGTCAGCTTTACTGACCAGAGTACAGGGGCTCCGGCTGCATGGAGATGGACTTTCGGGGACGGAAGCGGTTCAAGAGAGAAGAACCCTGTACACACATACAATGAATCAGGGCAATATACTGTCACATTAACAGCAAGTAATGCAAACGGCAGTAACGCATTGACAAAATCCCGATATATTGTGGTCTCGAGCACTCAAAGCGGTCCTGTTGCCAATTTCTCTGCATCGCATGTTACAGGAAAAGCGCCTCTTACTGTAAGTTTTACTGACCAGAGCACAGGGGCTCCGGATTCCTGGAAATGGGCTTTCGGGGATGGAAACAATTCAATAGAAAAGAATCCTGTATATACTTACAATAAAACAGGGCTTTATTCCGTAACATTGGCAGTAAGTAACGAAAACGGCAGTAATTCGTTAACCAGGACAGGATATATTGCTGTCTCAGATGCATTGAATACACCGGTTTCCAGCTTCTCTGCATCTCCATCTTCAGGGAACGTCCCTCTTACTGTCAGTTTTACTGACCAGAGCACAGGGGCGCCAGGCTCATGGAGATGGACTTTTGGGGATGGAAGCAATTCAACAGAAAAGAATCCTGTACATATATACAATAAGTCAGGACTTTATTCTGTTGCATTGACAACAAGTAATGAAAACGGAAGTAATTCATTAACCAGGACAGGATATATTGCTGTTTCAAACTCTCTTACGGCTGCTTTCTCTGCATCTCCAGCCTCAGGGTCTGAACCTCTCACTGTCAGTTTTATTGACAAAAGCACAGGATCGCCAGATGCATGGAGATGGACGTTTGGAGACGGAGGCAGTTCAACAGAGAAAAACCCTGTATATACATACAATAGAACAGGACAATATACTGTTAGTTTAACAGTAAATAATTCGGAAAGCACCAGTTCTGAAACCAGGTCCAGATATATTATAGTCAGCAAGTGAATTCCGGATAGAAAAAAGGCTTTGTAGGAACCTATATACACAATATCAAAGGGGATAAAAAGATAAAAAGCCCTGATATCCAGTTAAATTAATTGAAACTGGCTTTTTTAGAGGTTTCTACAGGCATTTCTTTTTTTATTTTTTTTGGTTTAATCTCATTATATACCTAAATTTACATCTGGAAAACAACTGTATCAAAAAATTCATGTGTAATAAAGTACTTCATTATAAATTATATGAATCATTTATCGGGAATAAATTTAATTCTGGCACTGGGTCTGTTTTTTTGCTTTATTTCGAGTGCTGAAGCCGCAGACCCACTTGCTTTGGATGACGGAGATGTGAATCTTTCGGAACTCAGGGCTTTTGACCTGCTGGGCAGATGTGAAACAGGGTCTATAGTAAATACTGTATCACTTTCTTCTACAGGCAATTATCTTGCAGCCGGAGGGTTTGATCACAAAGTTTATTATTATGATTCCAGGGGGACGCAACTATGGAATTATACTACAGGAGATATTGTTTATACTGTATCGATTTCTTCAGATGGATCTCGAATTGCAGCAGGAAGCAATGATAGAAAAGTGTACTTCTTTAACCGGGAAGGAGAACTCCTGTGGAGCCGAAAAACCGGAGGCAATATTAATAGTGTAGCAGTCTCTTCTGAAGGGCTTTACATTGCAACAGGCGGCGAGGACGGAAAGGTATATTTCCTGGACAAAGATGGTAAACTTTTATGGAGCTTTAATTCAGGAGATGCTGTCCGCAGCGTAGCTATTTCCAGAGACGGGGATTACGTGGCAACAGGAAGCGCTAATAATTATGTTTACCTCCTTGACAGTGAGGGAAAAACCCTCTGGGGGAAAAAAACAGGAAGCCTGATCAACAGTGTAACCATGACCCCTAATGCTTACTATGTGGCTGCAGGAGGGTCCAATTATAACGTTTATCTTTTTGACCGTAAAGGGGAATTTTCATGGATGCATAATCCCGGTTACTGGGTCAGCAGTGTTTCTTTAAGCAGCAATGGATCCCATCTAGCTGCAGGAAGTTTCGACGACAGGATTTACCTCTTCAACCTTACAGGCGCAAAACTATGGGACTACCAGGTAAAAGATGACGTTTATGCTGTGGAGATAGCGCCGGATTCATCTTTCATTGCAGCCGGGAGCTGGGACGATAGCATCTATGCACTTAATATGAGCGGAAAAGAACTCTGGAACTGCAGCTGCGGAGGGAACATCAACAGCCTGGATGTTTCACGCGACAGTTCGACCATTGCTGCAGGGAGTGAAGCAGGAGCAGTATATATATTTAAACGGAACGCAACCGCTTTTGCACTGCTATCCGGGGATGCAAGTTTCCTGCCAGAAGAGCCTGTAAAGACACAAGATTCCTCTCTTGAAGAAAATATCCAGCCCGTAGAAGAAACCCCCGTAGATACAGGAGGTATTGAAAACCTGGTAGAAGATGCTGCAGCTTCATCAGGTGATAAGAAAGAAAACATAAAAACCGGGGGTAAGCTGGGAATGGAGGAGTTGCCTTCAGAAAAAAGTTCTTCAAGCATTTTTGGGATATTTGATTCAATAAAGTTTCCGCTTGCCCTTCTGATCGGGTCCATGGCAGGTACGGTTTTCTTCTTAAAAAGAAGGCTTACCAAACGTCAGGAGATGGATGAGAATACCGAGGACTTTGAAAACCTTGAAGAGAGTGATACATGAGGGAATGATTGAGAAACACATAGGGATAACTCCGGAAAGGAGTTTCCCAAAAACAGAACATTTTCTGCAATATTTAATTTTGAATGGAATGACGGACCCTGAAATGAACTGCAAAACATGCTGTAAACTTTATTATACTTTTTTATCTTTTCTTACACAGAAAGCCCTGATTTTTAGTTGAAATTTTAATTATTCCCTTATTTCTTGACTTGCAGCCTCCGAGAGTAACCTGATATGGAAATCCGAACCGAGTTCCTCTGAGACCTTTCTGCATTTTTCCACATCAATTTCGGGGATTTTAACAACCGTAACCCTTGTTGAGATTCCTGCTTCTTTTGCTCCTCTTACAAAATCGAGCATAGCTCTGTAAGCGTTTTTATGGACAGGCCTGCAGAGTTTGTTGTATTTTTCCTCGGACTCGGCATTAAGGCTAACTGAAACCGAATCCAGACCAGCTTTTTTCAATTCTGCAATGACGTCCAGTTTAGGGTTAATCAGGGCAGCATGCCCGTTGGTATCAAGTCTTACCCTTAATCCCTGGTTTTTAAGCCAGCGAGTAACTGCCAGCACAACATCTAACCTGAGGGTAGGCTCTCCAAGCCCTGTGAACACGATTTCCCTGTACTTTGAAAGGTCAAGCCCTTCAAGGGCTTCGATGATCTCTTCCGTTGACGGTTCTTTTGAAAGCCTCAGGTTGTACCCATAAACACCGTCTGCAAAGTTACGGATGCAGAAAATACAATCCGCACTGCAGCGGTTTGTGAGGTTCAGGTAAAGATTATTATGGGCTTCATAATAGATTGTGTTCATACAGATCAAAATCCTTACATTCCTTATAATCATGACGCATTTGTTAATTTTCGACTTATGGCGGAAGCTTTTCTTATATATTCCTATTTTTGCCGTCTCGCTCCCGGCATCTGTCTATTATCCTTTTTTTTCAAGCAGAAGGTTTATAGGTGAGTATGTATTTTTAAGGTTCATTCTGCAGCATTTAGCTAGCAGTATCTATGTTTCAACTCATTTACTCTCCGCATTGAAGCACTTCAGGTTCTTTTCTTAGAATTTGAATTTTCGATGTTGACAGATATGTGTTAAAAACCTATGATTGATGAAAAATTGCGAGATCCGCAATTTCGAAGGAGAAACTTAAATGGCACAATTAGCTAAATTCGATGTTCCTGAAGAACTTACAAACAAAGCACTTGAAGCTCTGGAACTTGCCAGAGACACAGGAAAGATTAAAAAGGGCACAAACGAAGCCACAAAAGCAATCGAAAGAGGCAATGCAAAGCTTGTCCTGATTGCCGAAGATATCGAGCCTGCAGAGATTGTCGCTCACATCGGCCCTCTTTCCGAAGAAAAGAAAGCTCCCTATATCTACATCAAGAACCAGAAAGACCTCGGCGCAGCCAGCGGACTTGGAGTCTCCTGTGCAACCGTGGCAATTGTAGATGCAGGCAAGGCAGCTGAAATGATTCAGGACATCGCTCAGAAGCTTGACGCTCTTAAATAACCCTGATAACAGAAGGTGCTGATTATGGCTGAAGAAAGCACAACAGGCGGCTTTGCTGCCGAAGTTATTGACGTTATCGGGAACACAGGTATGCATGGTGAAGCAAGCCAGATCCAGTGCAGGGTTCTGGAAGGCAGAGACAAAGGTCGAGTAATCACAAGAAACTGTGTTGGCCCTGTCCGCATCGGTGATATTCTGATGCTTCTGGAAACGTCAAGAGAAGCAAAGAAACTGACTACCAGGTAAAAATAGTAGGTGAAAATAAATGGAACAGAGGAAATGCTATTTTTGCGGACAGATGCTGGAGCCTGGTACCGGTAAACTCTACATCAAGAAAGACGGCTCCACTTATTTCATGTGCTCTTCCAAGTGCATGAGCAACTTCGCTCTTGGCAGGCTTCCGCGCCGCACCGAGTGGACTGAGAAAGGCAAAATCCAGCTGAAAAAAGCATAAATGCCTGTTAGTTCGAATACAGAAGGTGTGCATATGGAACAGACATACGTGATGGTAAAGCCTGACGGAGTCCAGCGCGGGCTGGTCGGAGAGGTAATTTCCAGGATCGAAAAGAGAGGCTTGAAGATTGTAGCCCTCAGAATGAATGTTATTGCCGAAGCTACTGCGAAAGAACACTATGGTGAACATGCAGCAAGGCCATTTTTCCCTTCCCTTATCGAATTCATTACCTCAGGTCCTTCAGTCTCAATGGTAGTTGCAGGAAAGGATGCAGTTAAGGTTATGAGAGCAATAAACGGGGCTACAAACCCTGTGGATGCCGCTCCCGGAACCATCCGCGGAGACTTTGCTCTGGATGTGGGAAGGAATGTGGTTCATGCCTCTGATTCTCCAGACGCTGCAGCAAGAGAAATTGCAATTCACTTTAAGGACTCCGAAATCGCGAAGTATTCCAGAGTCGATGAGGTCTGTCTGTACGAGTAATGCAGGTACAAGAGAGCCTTTTCGTGTTTTGAATACTTTCGGGCGCGATCCGGGCTTTCACTCATCCGTTACCTGTAAATGGGTCCTTCCGGGAAAAACCCGGACCCTTCTGGACCTGCAGCAAATAAGACGCGGGAATGAGAGAGGTTCTGTATATGGCTGACAAGAAAAATCTAAGGACTCCTATAGTCTGCGTGATGGGGCACGTTGACCACGGAAAAACCACTCTGCTTGACAAGATCAGGGGTACTGCAATTGTCAGTGGAGAAGCCGGGGCTATCACCCAGCATATCGGGGCAACCGAAGTCCCTATAGACGTGATTGTCAATAAACTCGGAGACCCCAGGCTCAGGGACCGCTTCATGGTACCAGGACTGCTTTTTATTGATACTCCGGGACACCACGCTTTTACAACCCTCAGAAGCAGAGGAGGTGCCCTTGCCGACCTTGCTATTGTGGTTGTTGACATAAATGAAGGCTTCAAACCCCAGACCTACGAGAGCCTGCAGATCCTGAAAAGGTTTAAAACTCCTTTTGTTGTTGTTGCCAATAAAATCGACAGGATCGGCGGCTGGGTTTCACAGAGAGATCTTCCTTTTGCTGCTACTTTCAAAAAACAGTCCAGTGATGTCCAGGCGCGGCTCGAAACAAAACTCTACGAGGTTATAGGTGAACTCTACAACCAGGGCTTTGCCGCAGAACGCTACGATCGGGTCACAAACTTCCAGAAAACCCTTGGTGTGGTCCCTGTAAGTGCTGTTACAGGAGAAGGCATCCCTGATGTCCTTATGGTGCTTTTGGGTCTTGCTCAGAAGTTCCTTGAGGCAAACCTGCAGTACAGTGCCAAAGGGCCGGGAGTCGGAACTGTCCTTGAAGTAAAGGAAGAAAAGGGTCTTGGAGCAACCCTTGACATTATCCTTTACGACGGAACATTGAAGAAAGGAGATACGGTTGTTATCGGAAGCCTTGGCGAGCCTATCCAGACAAAGGTAAGAGCTCTTTTAAAGCCCAGAGAGCTTTCCGAAATCCGTTACGAGAGCAAGTTCCAGCAGGTGAATAAGGTAACTGCTGCAGCTGGTGTGAAAATATCGGCTCCGGGACTTGAAAGTGCACTTGCAGGTTCTCCTATAAGGGTTGCAACAGAGGAAATCCTCGATGAGATTATAGCCCAGGTAAAGTCAGAGATCGATGAAGTCAGGATTGATACGGGCTCAGTCGGGATCATGATTAAAGCAGATACCCTCGGTTCCCTTGAAGCCCTTGTCCACGAGTTCAAGAAAGATAATGTCCCTATAAGGAAAGCTGAAGTAGGAGACATCTCTCACAGGGACGCGGTTGAGGCTTCGACAGTTGAAGACCCTCTTTACTCTGTGCTTATAGGTTTCAGTGTCAAAGTCCACCCTGATGCCAGAGACTTCCTGCAGGAAAGCAATGTAAAGGTATTCACAAGTGACGTGATCTACCGCCTGGTTGAAGATTACCAGAAGTACGTAAAGGAACAGCAGGAACAGGCTGAGAAGAAGATTTTCGAAACAATAATCCGCCCCGGCAAGTTTAAGATCCTTCCCGGATGTGTTTTCCGGCAGAGCAAACCCGCCGTCGTCGGGGTAAGGGTGCTTGGAGGAGTTGTCAGGACAAATGCAGACGTTATGCTTGAGAACGGAAACGTTGTGGGCAAAATCAAGGGTCTGCAGTCCGAAGGGGAAAATATTTCTTCTGCAAAGATAGGCAAAGAGGTTGCAATGGCAATCGAAGGTGCAACCGTAGGCAGGCAGATCAAAGAAGAAGACGTGCTCTATGTTAATGTACCTGAGAGGCATGCCAAAGTTCTTGAGCACGAAATCTATGATTCCCTTTCAACCGACGAAAAGGAAACTCTCGACATCTTCCTGACACTCAAAAGGAAAGGCAATCCTTTCTGGGCAAAGTAAAAGCTGATATGCAGATAGCAGCATAATGTCAGGCAAAAGCGGGAATTCGGAAAGAGTCAGGTAAAAGGTAAGATACTGATTCGGATAACACATTCAGGTAAAATTCAGATAAAAAAGTAAGGTAAGGCAATAATTACAGATAAAACTGATTGGAGGATTTCACATGGCAAATTTCAAAGTTGTAGTTTCTGACCCAAAACAAGCGCGTGCTTACCAGATCGATATTAAGGATGCTGAAGCAAACGCATTAATCGGAAAGTCAATAGGGGACGTTGTTGACGGTGCCATTTTCGGGCTTGCCGGTTACAAAGTCCAGATCACTGGCGGCTGTGACGGCAGCGGTTTCGTTATGAAGCCGGACCTCCCCGGTCCCAGGAGACAGAGGATCCTGACCGCAACAGGTGTCGGGTATACTCCAAAGCTCCCTGGACAGCGCAGGAGAAAGATGATGCGCGGCAAGGAAATCGCTCCTGATATCGTACAGGTCAATGCCAAAGTAGTAGAATACGGAAGCAAGTCCATAAAAGCCCTTCTCGGCCTCGAAACCGCAGAAGAAGCTCCGGCAGCAGAGTAATTCCAAGTAGAGTAACTTCAAGTTCCGCCTTCGGGCGGGATTTAATATACTCTTTGACTCATATTTGTTTTCATCTGTTTGATTCTTTTTTATGTTACTTTGCGCTGCTTTTTCTATTGTATTATCTTCGGTTCCACTGACTGACTCTCCATAGACTTTGAACTTTCAGCTTTCCGGTTTTATGTATCTTTGAGAGGAAGGATATATTGAGGCGTAACCTTCCATTTATGTTCATAAGAATTAGATCGCATATGATATCTATTCAGATAACAGCAACCATGGTTGTCTCTTTCCCTCCTTCATCAGGCACCTTTATTCGTTCCTCAGATCTATTTTTGTTAAGCAGATCTTCAAAATTCATTGTGACCACTTCTGCTCCTTCAGGTACGTCAAATATGAATTCGGAATCCGGTATTCCGGTATTTATCTTTAAATCTTGGATCTCGATTTCTATTCTCTGCGTGCCCTGGTAAATTTCATACTTCAGGGGCATCCAGCTTTCCCCATCAACCCAGATTTTGATCTCGTCGATTAAAATACTTTCCTCTATTCCTTCTTTCGGTTTTGCTTCAAGCAGATATGCAGTTCTCCCATCAATAGTATCATTTCCAGAAGCAGAAATATCATATTTATTTAAAATATCGTTAAAGAGCTTAATATAATCAATTTCGATTTGATATTCTTCAGGAACTTTTATTTTCTGGACAATATTTGTTTCGGGATCGTACAACCACTCAATTTTTCCATCGTAAATCATTACACTTTCATTCTCTGTCCCTTTTGTAATTGTTTTCTTCATATTCGGCTTTTTATACACAATATCAAATTCACTTTCCTGTGTTTTCTCTCCTTCAAAATACGTCGTCATATAAAGGGTATATGAAGAATCCCCGATGCTGTTTTCTTTTTCCTGCATCTTTGCTGCAATTTCTTCTGCAATAAGCTCAGTATCTTCTGTTTCCGGTTCATTCACGCAACCAGATGTAATAACGATATAACTTATCAAAATGAGCATAGAAACAATTTTCTTCTTTATCATACTCCTCATCCCAAATATTAATTAACAGATCCTGAAAAAATAATATGTTTTGTTTGATTTACAGATGCAGATATGGAGCAGAGCAAGGAAATTTAAGAGAGTTTGATTGTTCTGCCAGCAAAATACATTTTCTGAAATATTATACTTTCTCTATTTGAAATAAAATGAAAATAAAGTGAAAATAAAGTGAAGCTGAATTCTACAAGGTCTACCGGCCTTACAAAATTGATACTGGCGCCTTTTAACCAGATAAGCTGCTTTCGGCTTCTGCTCCAGATCTGCATATAAACTTCCATGATCTTCGTGACGGCAAGGACTTTTGCAGGAAATCTCTCTGCATGCTTCTGATTACTTGTAGTTATTCCCAAAAACTTGGAACTAAAAAGTGAAATATTGATTATATTGATTTCAGGCATGTATCCTACCAGCACACATCTTATCAGATATGATATATTCCTTTTATTTTGAGAGAGTTAAATGCTCCCTGTGGTAAACAGGAATATATATACCCGATAAACAGCATACAGGCCCACCGGAATACCGACAGCAAGGGTGGCATTTTTAATTGACATGTTTCGCGCATGTAAAAGTGCAAACACCCAGATATATGCAGACAGTAAGAGGCATAATATTACAACTATTTCTGAGGTATAGTACAGGGGATTATTTGAAAACATCTGCGCTGTACTTTCAGCTATAAGCTGCGGATCATGTGATGAAAAATCCACCGAAGACGTAAGTTTGTATGATACAAAAACGCCTATCAAACTGCTTAATATTTTTGGCACAAATCCATAACCTACAAACTCCAATGTCCTTTTGAAAGAACCCTTTGAATCAAACACATATGATATTGAATATAAGATTCCAGCTACTATAAACCAGGTTAAAAAGACCCAGATCAAACCCCAAACAGCCCCGAATATAATTGCTGTAGTCGATATGTATGAACTCATCTCAGAAGGAAGCAGTCCACGCATTTGATTAATAGCCAGAAAACTTGAAACCATTGCAATTACAGCAATTACAAGTATTATCAATACAGGATACTTAAAATCGACATTGTTTCTTGACTTTTCCCTGAAAAACGAATTCGGATCAAATAACAGATTATTAAGGTTTAGGTTATCCATATTTTTCACACCATTGTAAGTCTTATGTAATAAATTCCATACAATTTACGCAAGTTCCATGTGTTAATCAATTATTTAGATTTAACTTCTTATTTTGGTTTATATCTTAAAGCTTAAATCATAATCCATAATCCAAAAAATATAAGTGCAAATCCGCTGATTTTTTTCAGATACATTTTATATGAACGAATCTGTTTAGACAGGGTATAGCCCCCTATCATGCCAACTCCAATAAAAGGTGTCAATACCCCTCCGCTGAAAGCAAGCAATAGAGCCAGATCATTAACAGTCCCGTTTGTAATAGTCTTGTTGAGAAGTACAAGGAGCATTGGAGCAGTGCAGGGAACTTTTACAAAAGAAAACAATATCCCAAGAAAGAAAACTCCACCCAGAGTGCCTGCATATTTCCTGGCAGAACTCTGAAAATAATTATCCAGAACTACAGGAGATTTCAAGACCCCCAGAAGGTTTAATCCAATGAGAATTACAATGACGCCTGTAACAAAAGAAAAGCTTTCCAAATCTGGAATTGACTTTCGGAATGAGAGTAAACACAGGCCCAATACTAAGTAAGAACCTACCAGCCCCAATCCAAACACTGTTGCACGTACCATTCCGCTTTTCGCAGTATTGCTCGTCCCTGCAGTAAAGCTTAAAAGAAATCCAAGTATGGCCATCAGGCAGGGTGAAAAACCCGCAAAAAGGCCGAGAGAATAGGCAAATGGCAAATTCAGGTTTGTGTTTATATACTCGATTTCCTGTTCTTTTCTCGTTACCTCTTCTGTAGTATATTCAGTAATATTTTCCTCTTCCACAAGATATTCATCAATTAAAGTTTTCAGCTTTTCTTCAGTAATTTCTTCTTTGGGAATTTTTGTTTCATTGTTTATCACAATAGCCGGGACTTCAAGAAAACCATATTTATTCCATTGGTTGAAACCGTCAGCAGTACTGGTTTCAATTTTTGATATAACCATGCTCTCATATTGAGCTTCTATTCGATCGACAATTGGATCGGTTATTTCACAATCATGGCAACCTTTTTGATGGAAATACTCAATTGTGACCGAATCTGCACAGGCTAGCGGTATAAATGTAAGAAATAAACAAATGACAGCTAGTACAGTTATTGTGTGAGAAGTACTTTCCATGAGAATCCCTAAGGTGTATCATTTATTTCACAAACATGAAACATCTGAGATTTTTTCTTCAGAACTCTTTGACCTAAAAATGTAATTTATTATTAAAAAATAGAAGGATTATCAATTTGTTCTTTTTTTCTATACCAGACCATAAGCGAGAAATGCATAGCTATTACAAGGAACGCCAGAACAAATGTTTCTGACCTCCCTACTGATATGTACCCCTCCATATCCAAATATCCAATTATTAAAAAAGAAAAGAAGTATACTGGCAATGAACGCCATAATTCTTGTTTTACTATATCATCTATATTCATAATTAACCACTGTACCTTTGGAAGTTTAACTCAAACTCAGCTTTTTTCTAAACTTCAACTCATTAAAAACCGCAAAAATATTGTTTTGGCTCTGTAGAACCTCTTAAACAAATAATCATCATCCATTTGAACTGGAATCCATTTGAACTGGATGCCTGATATATTTTTTATTTTCAGCCAATGAAGCTGATTTAAATAGATATTCTACAAAGCTTAAAAAGAAAATTGGCAGTTCACAAATTTGCTTTAAATTTGAGGTCAAATTTTCACTTCTTTATGTGTAGTCCTCCGACATAATTTCAATCGATTACATTCCCCAGTTTAGAAAAAGTATTGAGTAAATTTTTTGCTTACAATTTTTAATAACTTCCCCCCACTATCCATTATTCCAGAAGACACTTTCTGTGTGTCTTCTGATATTGTTAGAGGGTCGGCCGGCTCGCTTATATTCGCTAAGAGTTCAGAAACTGCTCTTGTTTGTTCTCTTGCGATTATTGAATTCCGAATAGAATCAACTGCAAGAGGGTAAACGCTTGCAGAATCATTTTTATCTGCTTCTTCAAGATATACTCCTGCCATCTCCAAGTGGAGTTCAGTTATTGGCGAATCGATTCCTTGTGTAGCGGTAATATTCTCAAAAGAATTTTTTGAAACTGTTAGTTCTTCTTTTGCTTTCGTTATTATAACTGACTGATTTGTTATCTCCGTCTCGTTACTCAACTCAATTTTGACTAAAGCTATAGAGCTGGCAGCGTGCATAGTTGATAAGTAGTAATTTTCCTCAGAATAGTATTTCTTGGATATGTTTAAATAGTCTTGAGGAAGACCTCCATTAAATTCTCCAACTTCCGCCGTCTTTAATTCTTGTATTTTATTTTCTGCATCGCTTATCCACTTTTGCGCAATGCCTTTTTCGAGCGTCTTGAACTCTTCAGCGTCTATTTTCGATTGAGAGTAAGATTCCTCTTTTGCTACATTTAAATAAATCTTTGCTTTGTACAGGTCAAAACTTGATCCGACCAAACTGTCAACAGCATTGTCGGCATTCCCTCTTCCTAAATATTCCTGAGCTTCTCGTAATTTTTGGGCACTTTTGGACAATTCTTCCGATGAAAGGGATAGCCACTCATTAGCTGAAAAAGTCCTTTCACTATTATTTAATTGATATATCTCAGATCCTAGATCATTTATTTCTTTCCGGAGAGACTCGTTCAGATTTTTAATCGTTTGCTCTTTTCCTTCACGTTGAATCTGATTGAGTATATCTTTTTTGATTACTTGCCGGTGACATTTTAACGCTAGAGTGTAAGAAAAAAAAGGATAATCTTTTTGAATTTCGCATGATTGATTAAAAACATAAACGAATTCAGTATTATTTTGGTAAAAGTGTGAGAGAGTGTCAATTTCATTATTAGAGAGATTCTCATAGACTCCCGGCATTGCACTGGCAGGAATAACGCAAAAAGTAAAAATTGCCAGCAGAAGCATTGCTTTCATTTGTTTCATATTTAGCCTCATTTATTTATAAAATATATAGCAATAGCCCCACCTACATAGAAAAGGATAGATGCTCCAAAAGCGGAGAGTATACACTTAAAAAGAGATAACCCTTTATTGTGACTATAGAGAAAAATGCTAAGTCCAACTACTAATGTTCCAATGGTTTGACCCAGTTCAAGTCCATTCATATTTCCTCACATTTTTAATAGAATATAGCTGCTTCAGCTTTTGCGGTTATCCGTATTCGTTACCAAATAAATAAAAAAATTAAATAAGAAGATTTTTAATAAGCCTCCAGTTTTAATTTATTGGTTATACTCCTTAAAAACAACTGGCTAAAAACTATTATTTATTAAAATTCACTAAGAGTTGTTTATGAACACAAGTAATTACAAATTGAATCACAGCCAATTATAGTTCCTGCACCGCATATAAGTATACATCCTGCAATACAGCCAACTACACCAACTCCACTTGACACAAGATAAGCACACAGTTTAGGGCAACCGGTTCCACATGCTTGTCCAACAAGCGCTCCACACCCTCCCATGCATATATCTTTGCAACTGGCGCGAGTGATTGTGATTTTCTCATTGGATGAATCGTAAACGGTAAACGTGGCAGAATCTGAAGTTGGATCACCTATCAGCGTCGCAGATACTTCATTACCTTTGTCTGAAACAAAACTAGCTTTCTGGCCACCAGGAATAGCAGAAACTGTTCCATCCCAGACTTCCAATATTTCATACTTAGAGGAAATATCGATCAGCTTAGTAGATGTGCTAGATGGGCTAAATATCAAGAAATATCCATTCGTTTCGCTATTCTCAACTATTGTATAATCTTTAGGGACTGATATTTCTTTTGAAATCACCGTTACAATCTCTTTTTCAACTTTAGGATCGATGGGCTTGTTTGGAGGGCATGCCATTGCAGGCGTAACCAGTATCATACCTATAACGAGCATTATCATAGAAAGCCCGCTAATTCGTTTAACTTTGCTGTTTAATATCAATCTATTCCACCTCTTTACTTCTATTCAAGAGGCAAGAAGCAAACTTTAAAATAGTTATAAAGTTATATACTTCATGCCTTCGGGTATGCAGGGTTCAGCATTGCTCTCAAACTCTACTGAACCCTGTATAACATTCCCACTTAATCAGTTTTAGAGAATCCTTTATAAGTTTTCCGGCCAATCTCTCTAACTGTCAGAGATCAGAAAATCTTTACAACTCTAAAATGTGCTACAAAAAACAGTTAGAGAGATTGGCCGGAAGTTATATATAGAGCAGTTCAACGTCAATTATTTAAAATCTACAGCTAGTAACCAGATTTTTTGTTAAAAAAGTAGATTGAAGAAAAATATCTGCCCAATTAAAAAAGGATATAATGAGGTTGAAGCAGACTTTTTCAGGAACTTTTCGATAATCAGTATTTTTAAAGCCGGAATCAAGGTTATTTTATATAACGGATTTGTTTAGATAGAGTATAGCTTCCTATTAAGCCAATTCCAATAAAAGGTGTCATACTCCAGCACTGAAAGCAAGTAACAGGATCAGATTATTTGCTGTTCCATTTGTGATGGTTTTATTGAGTAACACAAGGAGCATCGGAACATTGCAGGGAACTTTTACAAACGAAAATAATATCCCAAGGAAAAAAATTCCACCCAGAGTACCCGCATATCTCCGAGCAGAGTTCTGAAAATAGTTATCCAGAGCAACAGGTGATTTTAAGATTTCCATAAGGTTTAATCCAATGAAAATTATAATTAAGCCTGTAATATAAGAAAAACCTTACAAACTGGGAATCGATTTTCTAAAAGAGAGCAAACAGATACCTAAAACTATATAAGAACTCACCAATTCCAATCCAAATATTATTGCACGTACCATACCGTTTTTTGTGCTACTACTTGTTCCTGCATTAAAGCTTAAAAGAAAACCGAGTATAGCCATCAGGCAGGGAGAAAAACCTGCAAAGAAGCCGAGTGAATAGGCAAATGGCAAATTAAAGTCTGTATCTATATACTCATTATACTGTTCTTTTTTTGGTATCTTTTCTGTGGAATTAGTATTCTTTTCCTCTTCCAAAAAATGATAGTCAGGAGAGCTATTATACGAGAAACGTTTTTCATGAAAATCCCTATAAGTACATCTTTTATTTTCACGAATTTGTGTATGTCTATAATAGGAAATTCAATTATCTGAATTCTGTTTTCGCTGCGACCATTTTATTCCTAAAATCAAGAATATCAGTAATATTCCAAGAATTATACTTCCTTTCAAAATCGGAAGAATAGGATAGCCAAGAACAAGGTAACGTACAAAAATGAAGACACAAGCGATTATATAGAAAATCAGCAATCTTATTGGATCATTTTGATTTGCTTTCCTTTCACCATATATGATCTTTGAGAGTGAGACTCCGATAAATAATAAAAGCAAAATCCAGTATATCTGATCCATATTATAAACTACAGAAGCATAAAGATAAGCGACATACAGAAGTATTGTAAAGAGTAAAAGACCTATATGTTCTCGAATTGATGAAGAAATTTTAGTTTTTTCATCTCTATAAGGCTCTGTGGTTTTTTCTTCATTAGACTTTGAGCTAAAAATATGGTTAATTATAAAGGATATACTATTGTTATCAATTTGTTCCTTTTTTCTATACCAGACCATAAACGAGAAGTGTATAGCTGTAAGACAGAGAGCCAGAATAAGTACTCCTGATATCCCTATCGAGAGATATCCTTCCCTATTTAGGAGCCCGATTATTAAAAAACTAAAAAAAAGTACAGGGAATGAACGTAATAACTCTTCTTTTACAATAGGATCTATATTCATATATTGACCACCTCAGTACCTTCTGGAGGTTTAAGTTTAAATTCAGCATCTTTTATGCCTGAATTTATAGAATAATTCTCATATTCTAGTGTCATCAGAAGTTTGTCGCCGTTATAACTTTGGATCTTTAGCGGCATCCAGATTTTGGGATCAATCCATAGAATATGATGACTATATGTTTCATTTTATTTATTAGAAATGACTTCATGTTTGTAAGTTTGAACTCTATTGTTCGAAATGTGATATTATTCCAAAGACTCCGCTATTTTTATAAGTTCTTGTTCACTTACTGGACCTGTAATTATAATATATGTATTCCTATAGTTATATTTGATAATTTTATTGTCAAACTTTTCGATTGTCTTCCCTTTTAAATTTTCGATTGTAATATTTCCTGAATTTGATACTGAACTCTTAGACGGAGTTTGAAAAATAGTTAACACGTTTCCTTCTTTAGAATAGGTTAAATAAACACTATTTCCATATCCAAGTACTGTCACCCCTGCGAATTGATACCCAGCACAATAAGAAGGTTTCAATATTGTAAAATTTACGCTCTTCTGAGCTTCTTCTATACCGACTTGGTTGGGAAGTGTTGTGCTCGGTTCTATAACTCTTGCGCCTTTTGGTAGAGTAAACTCAAATTCATTGTCGTTAACATCAGTGTTTACGAATATATTTGTGTATTCTACCCTTGATTTATAATCTCCAAAATTTATATCGATTCTAACTGGAATCAAGCTTTCTTTATCTATCCACATGTTTTGAGATACTACAGAAGTTTTATTTTTTGGTATAGCTTCAATTATATAACATGATTTTCCAAACAATTCCTTTTCTCCAATTAATTTCACATTATTAGTTATAAGTAAGTCTTTAAGAAGAGTGCCATAATCAAAATCTGATGTTCCTTTATAGCCTTCTAAATGTTTTACTGTTACTTCACCTTTAGTTAAATCGTATATCCAGCTAACTGTTCCATTAGAAACTATAGTTAAGTTCTTTGGTTGATAAATGCACTTATACTTGTTTGGCTTCTTAAACAAAAAATCTATTTTTTGAGTTACTTCTTCTCCTTGAAACTCTGTTGTGGAAATTACTGTATACTTAAATACGTCAATAGATCCGTATCTTTCCTGAGAATTATTTATTATTTTTTCAGCGTTTAATAAATTGTTTGTCTCTTCTAAACATCCACCTACAACTATAAAGAAGAAAAGAATAATTATGATTCTTTTTAACATTTTAGAATCTCCTACGTAATTGATTATATTTTTGGCATATTTCCAAAATAGGATCCTAAAAATGATGATATAAAAACCAAAATAGTAAACCCAATTTGGATCCTTTTCTTCGTCTTTGGGCTATAATTAGGGGGAAGTGAGAGATATTTCATAAATATGAAGGGGATTGAAAATGCAAAACCTATAGCAATCAAAAACGAAGAAAGTACGTGCGCAAAATAGGTATATTGTGGATAATAAGACATTATTGTGATACGAATAACTGATGACATTATTAAAAAAAGAAAAAAAGTAATAATAGAAGTAATGATAGGTTTCACTAGCACAACCCCACTTCTTGACAAACTGTAGTTGCGCTCCAACTGCATGCATAATTTTCTAGAACGAAGTCACATATTACCCAGCAAAAAGCCGCTGAAACAGCCATCCAAGCTGGATGCGGAATCTTTGTAGCTAGTTGCGCACATGCATAAGCGCATCCTCCCTCTGCGAGGTAACCACATATTTTATCAACAGCCCACATACAGAAGTCACAATCCACCGAACTTACTTGGAAGGTACCCTTAACAGAATCGTACTCTAGTAATGTGACCTCACTGTTATTTCGCATAGCTGCTATGGCAGCACTTCCATGTTCATTAGAAGTAAATACTGCGACAGCAGATTCATTTTTACGCCCGTTGTCAAATGGCATTATTACAATCGAACTTGTGACCGTTTCGTTTGTAGTTGTTGTAGTTAGCATCGATGCCTTGAATTCACTAGTAGAAGGAGTGTAGCCTAGTTTTTTAAGCTCACTGTTTAACTTTGAGATTCTTTCATCAGATAATGCTTCTGCTATAATTTTTTTTCTTTTTCTTTTGATATCTCTATCATGTTCACTTCAGCATCTGATTTTGGAGCACTTAAATATCCACACGCTGGGCAGTTTTGAGATACATTAGAGCAATCTTTTCCAGCCGGACACGCCATCGCAGGCGTAACAAGTATCATACCTACAACGAGCATTATCATGAAAAGCCCGCTGATTTTTTCTAACTTTGTCATTTAACCTCAATCTATTCCACCTCTTTACTTCTATTCAAGAGGCAAGAAGCATACATTAAAATAGTTATAAAGTTATATACTTCATGCCTTCGGGTATGCAGGGTTCAGGATCGGTCTCAAACTTTACTGAACTCTGTGAAACATTCCACTTACTCAGTTTTAGAGAATTATTTATAAGTTTTCCGGCAAATCTCTCTAACTATCAGAGATCAGAGAATCTTTACAGATCTAAAATGAGCTACAAAAAACAGTTAGAGAGATTTGCCGGAAGTTATATATAGAGCAGTCTAATGCTAATTATCTAAAGCCTTATGCTAGTGACCAAATTTTTCGCTAAAAAAGAAATCCCATCAGGTAGTCTCAAAACCATTTTTAATTCTACAATTGGGTAATGCCCTTTCAATTTTTATTTCATTTCAACAAGAAAAAGTAAATTTTCATAGCTCAACATAGCGTATTTGCCATTCTCGCTTGAATTCTCCCCTTATTCCATCCTTTACTTTCTCCTCCAACTATCATTTTCAGCATTTCTTTCAGGTTTTTCCCTTGTCTTTTTATGAAATCTGCTATTTTCTTTATATTGTGTACAGTGCACATCATAACAAATTCAATTCCTGTTTTCCTTTTCCCCCTCAGCAGAAATTCCCTAAACCCTCTATCCTGTTTCATCTGTCCAAACACAGGTTCTACGGTAGACATTCTTTTCTGATACTTTTCCGTACCCTCTTCTGTGTTCAGTTTAGCCCTCATATCCTTCATTAAATGTTCTCGAGGATCTCTTGTTATTGTTCTTTTTCCACTCTCAGTACATGCATTTTTCAACACACACTGAGAACAATAGCTACAGACATAATACCTTAAATCAGGCTCACCTTTCCTCTTTTGTATTCTTGAAAAGGGAATTTCAAAAGCAGCAGGACAATAATAGCAGTCTTTTTCTTCGTCGTATTTAAAAAGAGATTTCCTGAACTTCCTGGTTTTTCCTTCTTTTTCAGCTTTATAGTAGTTGTCAGGAATGTAAGCATCAATGCCTTCTTCCTGTAAAAATTCCAGATTCTCATATGAAAAATAACCTGCATCTGCAAGCACGATTGTTGGTTTATATCCCAGTGTATTTTTTACGTTCTGTATGATTGGTTCTACTTGATGCAGGTCGTTTTCTTCGTTGACAACGTCTGCTGCAACGATAATTTGTTCCTTTTCATCAACAGCAACCTGACAGTTGTATGAAGGTTTCTTGCTCCCATCTTTATGTTTCATAATTCGAGCATCGTTGTCTGTGATGTTTACTTTTTTCAGCTTTTCTTCATCAAGCTTCTTCTTAGCGTTTTTAATCTTCTCTAATCTTTTCTTCTTGTCAACTAGCTCTTCTGGAATCTGATATGGTGTTGAGTCACCATAAATTTCATCTTCATACTTATCTGTCTCAATACTCTCTTTTAGTATCCGATCTATTTCTTTTTCGAGAGAATCCGAACTCTTGCTTTGTCTTGATGAAGCATTTGCCTTGATCTTTGTTCCGTCAATCGAGATACTGGAACCAATCATATCCATTTCTTTACAAAAAGTGACAACCTGGGAAAATATCTCTTTAATAGGACCAAGGTGAGTTGAACGGAATCGACAAATAGTATGAAAATCAGGTTTTTGCATGGCTGCCAGATACATAAATGCAGTATCAGTTTGAGTCATTTGTTGCAGTTTACGTGAACTTCTAATGCCTATAAGATAACCATAAAGTAATATTTTTAAAAGAATTATTGGATGATAGGCTGGGCAGCCTTCCTTAGAATAAGTGGATTCAATAGCAGTGATATCAACGACATCTACGATGTCGTTTAGTACTCGGGCGAGATGATTTTCAGGAACAAAATCTTCCAGGTTTAATGGAAGTAAAAACTGCTGCTTTTGATCGTATTTTCTAAACATGGGAAACACTGGAATTTAGTTTTGTAAAAAAGATAAAGATTACGGGTTTCTGACCCAAATGTGCGATCAGGTATAGTTTTGAGACAACCTGCCATGATTTGTATTCTTCTACGGTAAAGTTGGCCTTTAATTTTGCTCAATTAAAAAAGGATGTAGAGATTGAAGCAGACTTTTTCAGAAATTTTTTGATAATCAGTATTTTTGAAACCGGATTCAAGGTTGTTTTATCTATATTTTTCGATCAAGTTTTCATAAGTAGGGTTTACTCTATAAATAATGTTTTTTCCTTTTCTTTCTTCATTTATAAGTCCCATTTCTTTAAGAGTTCTCATATACCAGCTAATTGTAGCTCTGGAAACTCCAATTTCATATGCAAGAGCTGAGTTTGTATCACAATTCCCATTTTGTATTTCTGAAATTATTCTTTGACTTGTTATGTTTTGAAGGGCAGAAATAATTTTTCTTTCTTCTTCATCATAAGTAGAATTATTTTCGAAATACCTAATCTTTCTGCCGTCTTTATGGACTTCAATTTTGTTCTGAACTTCTAGAATGGTTATATGATGCCTTACTCTTCCTCTGCCGAAGCCTGTTTTTTCTACAATTTCATCGATGAATGCTCCCGGTTTAGTTTTAATATATGTATAAATAATAGACCGATCAGGATTATCTAGTGTCATGACCATTTAATTATTTCACATAATACTTTGACATTTTCTCATCTGCATTCTTCCTTGTAAACTTCCATTCAATTTTCCTTTTGTGTTCATTCCTTCTCTTTGTCCATGAATCCACTTCATTTTTAAGCGTCTCGATGTCCCCGATCCTTCTTCCTGTACATTCGATATCCATGACATTGATCTCGATTTCAGCAGCATTGAGCCAGCTTGCATGTTTTGGCGTGTAATGGAACTCTATCTTGTCCAGAATCTTCTTTGCTTCCTCTTCTGAGAATGCTTCGTAGAATGACTTCTCTTTATGGATATTGAGATTATCCGTAACCAGTCTGATGACTTCTGCTTCAGAATATTCTTCTGTGACAAGAATCTTCATGAATTGTGCAAAATCCTTCATTGTTCTTCTTTTGGTTACCTGAGTTACCCTTTTTCCTGCTTTGAACTCTACCGCCATGAATATGTTTGCTGTTCCGTTTCTGACATACTCATAATCATATTTTTCTGAACTTCCAAGCTTCATAGGAATGCTCATTCTTTTATCCCTGAGCAGTTGCTTAGGCTTCTCGTCAAGACAGATAAGAGGTTTTTTAGGATCATAATCCTCTTCATACAGACTAAGAATGTCATACATCCTGTCTCTATATTCAGTATCGATAGTCTGAATACACCACATCCGTCTTAACCAAGGTTTAGTTTTGCTTTTTTCAAAATAAGCCTGACACTCTCTTTACCTATAGTTTCAAATCCTTCTTTTTTCCTAAGTTCTTCAGTAAGCAGGGAAAGAGACCATCTTTTGCTTCCATCAGGGGAACTGCTGCAGGCTAAAGCGATTACTTCTGCAACATGTTTTTCAGTGTATTTTATAGGTTGACCAGATCTCGATTTGTCAAAAAGAGCATTGGGGAGACCTTCATCAAGGTATCTTTTCCGTATATTCAAAGTGGTACTCCTGGAAATACCTAATATTTTCACGATTTCAGTGATTTCTGTTTGCTGGTTTGATAGAAGGAGAATACGGGCTCGAGTTAGTTCTCTTGCGCTTTTACGTCCTTTTCTCACAAAATCCTGAAGGAAATTTACTTCATTATCTGCAAGTTGAATCTGTAGCATGAAGGTATAAAAGTATTCAACGTTTATAATGATGACTAATAATTAAATGGTTGAGACACTAGTACGTTTTCTTTATTAACAATTTTAAATCCCAGTATTACAAAAATAAGCTTTATAAAGTAAAGAACGACGTCTATTATTGATAAAATTTGCATTGCAGCCAGCCAGAGCAAAAACTGCCAGTAAGGCGTTATAGTATCTTCTACTATCTGTATATCCTCTCCAGCTACAGACACCCCAAATTGATCATTTGGGGCAGGAGTCACGATATATTCTGCAGCTTCGGCTGCCAATATTGAAAATGAAAAGAAAAAACAAAGGAGACAGAGTCTCCTGTAATTAATGCAGTGCGACACCAAGTGTATAGCTCTGTGTTCCACTGACTGATTCTCCATAAACCTTAAATTTCCAGGTTCCCTGCTCGACGTATCCCTGAGAGGGATCTATGTTGAGATGTATCCTGCCATTTGTACTTCCGTCAGAACTATCACGGTAAGTTCCGAGTTTGCTTCCAGAGGGGGTGTAAATGGTAAGAGTAAGTGAATCGCTTGTATCTCCCCAGTTTAAATCCACTTCAAGGTAATTCACTCCTGAACCTACATTTACATTGTGAGTTATGGTCTGTCCCTGAGTTATATACTGGGTTGACCGTAGAAGAGAAATAAAATTCTCTGTATCAGAAGAATTTTCTGTCCAGGGACTAATAATGTAATCTTTTTCGGCAGAAGCTAATGTATCTCCCATGTCGAAATTTGTCGCATATTCCTCTTCGGCTGAAACTGCAGGTACAGCCATCAATCCTATTATTACACATAACACAAATATCATCCAGGATTTCAAATAATCACCCAAAAAAGAGCTTTGAAGTCCGGATATATATAACTTCTGTGTAAATTATCAAATAATAATCATACTACCTTTATGAAAGAATATTACTAAATTAAAAAAATAGTCTAAAAAAGACAGCATAAGACCTTTTATCTGGCATATTTCGTCAAAAAAGAAATAGGACGAGGATAAAAAAGCATCCTCTAAATCAGAATAAAATAGTAAATTTTATAAACGATTCCGGTAAAGTCTTAAAGAAGCTGCTTTCCAGCAGCGTCGCCGGATTTGCACTCGTAAACTTCAGTGATTTTCATGACGGCAAGGGCTTTTGCAGGGAACCTATCTCCCATCTTTTTGACAGTCTTGTACATATTCTCGTAATCTTCTCCATCGGTTTTAATCACAAAATCCCCTTTTATCTGGTAGCAACCCTTAATCTCGGGACCCCAGACATAAATTGCACCCGCGGGTTTTCTTCAAGGTTATGACGGGTCTTGTAAAAATAGTTGTCTGCAATCCAGATGGTTTCTCTGTCTTCCTGAAGCTTACAAAATCCGATTGGTATTACGTTTGGCTCTCCATTTTTGGAGGCGGTTGCGAAAGGAAAAATTCTCATTTTTGCAAAATCTTCTACCATTTCATTGCTTAATTTTACCATTTACTTCACCCCTTTGTTAGATCTTTTTTTGTTTGAATAAATCCTCATACTTAACCCTGTGTAATATTTAGTAAGTTAGGGAACTGTGGATATTCAGGATTATAAACAACTAAAGAGCGACAAATATATTAGGACTTACGCGGTTGAAGCACTTTTTCATAAGTTACATTAAAATACTTTTTTTAATATATTGGTATAAATATAACCCAAATTTGACAGAAGCATATATCATCTAATGTCAAAATGGGCCTGATGCTCCTGTTTTCTTTATACAATTCAAGGTTTTGTCTTACATCTTATGATTTTTTTGGCATTATTAATTTTACCAAAATGTAATGTGTCAATGCGATATGTTTTGTATACAAAAATACTGTATTAATTAGCAGAATCTGTCAAATTAGGGGTCTAATATGAAATTTTGGCAGTTTTTGGATCCGGTGACGTAGCTGAGAGATTTGGAACTGGCAAAGTGATTGTAAAAAAATTACTTTTACGTTCATGCTGCTCGCTCTTCTTCTAAATTACCATAAAAATCTAAAACATATTGACTATCCCATAACCAATTGGAGTTATTTCCCCATGGAATTTCCTGTCCAAGAATAGCCTTGACTTTTACATACCCTGTGCCATTAACTTTTGCCAATAGTAAGTTTTTGTAGCAACCACGATATTCTCTAGGCCACTCACTTGGATCATTGTTTGCATCCAACTGAATATTGAAAGATATAATATTTTCTGCTCCTTTTAGATTATCGCTTATATAGACATAGCTATCATAAGTCGGATTTGAGGAATACTTAGTGTAATCTTTATAAAGAATCGAAGAATTATTAGAAACACTTTCAATAGGATACAGTATAGGGCTTCCATTGTTTATAGGGTCAAAAATATCGAAATAGTCCGCAACAAATTCTCTATCAAAAGAAATATCTTCGAGCTTTGTTTCATTTGTCCTAAATCCATACATATAACCTTTATCAGTTTCTGCAATGAATGTTGTCCAGTTTCCTCTCTCTTTGTTATCGAAAGCTTCAGTCGCATTTTCAAAATAAGGTCCTTTGCGGTATTGTTCAGGCTGGTTGAGGATTTCGTGCATCAGATCCTGGGTAAAATAGGGATCTTTTTGAATAGGAGGATTAAAGAATTTACCTTCCTTAGATGCTGGAATAGGAACCATTATCACAGTCGTTCCACTCACTTCGTTTCCGGAAAGGCCACTCACACCTATATTATATATACAATGATATCTTTGAGCTTGACTTCTCCAATCCTTCGCATCCATATAAATAGCATGAGCAAATATACTTCCTATTAGAAAAATAAAAAAACAGCAATAAGCAGCAGATTTCTATTTTTCATTTTATTCACCAATCTTATGTTTTAAAAAATAGAGAGGAGTTACCCTCTAACATACTTTACGAGTCCCATGTTAGTATTCCATCTGAACCAATTATTAAACATGTGGAAAAATTTCCCAATCAATTCTTCGGCTGAAACCGCAGGCAAAGCAATCAATCCTATTATAAAAAAAATACAAATATCATCCAAGATTTCAAATAAACACTAATAAAAGAGTTTAAAAGTTTGTGTATATATAACTTCTGTGTAAATTATCAAATAATAATCATATCTGCCTTTGTAAGAAATGTTACTAAATTAAAAAATAATCTAAAAAACATTATAAGATCTTTTATCTGTAATATTTTGTCAAAAAAGAGATATCATGAGGATAAAAATAATATCCTCAGAATTAAAATAAAACAGTAAATTTTTTATATGACCTCTGAGAAAATTTTAGAGAAGCTGTTTTCCAGCTGCGTCGCCGGATCTGCATTCATAAACTTCCGTGATCTTCATGACGGCAAGGGCTTTTGCAGAGAATTTGTCTACATGCTCCAAATCATTTTTAGCAATTTTCTAAAAATTTGGAACTAAAAATGAAAATATTAGCCCAAGTAAATTTGAAGTATACACCCTATCAGACATGATAATACTCCTTTTGTTTTGTTGTTACAGAATTAAATGCTTCCTGAAGTAAACAGGAATAAATATAATAGGTAAACAACGTACAGGCCTACTGGAATACCGACAGCAAGGGTGGCATTTTTAATTGACATATTTCGCGCGTGTAAAAGTGCAAATACCCATATGTATGCAGACAGTAAGAGGCATAAAATTCCAACTATTTGTGAGGTATAATACAGGGGATTATTTGAGAACATCTGTGTTGTACTTTCAGCTATAAGCTGCGGGTCCTGTAATGAAAAATCTATCGAAGGTGTAAGTTTGTATGTTACAAAAACATTTATTAAACTGCTAAATATTTTTGGCACAAATCCATAACCTACAAACTCTAACGTCCTTTTGAAAGAACCTTTTGATTCAAACACATATGATATTGAATATAAAATTCCAGCTACTATAACCCAGATTAGAAAGACCCAGATCAAACCCCAAATGACACCGAAAAGAATTGCTGTAGTCGATATATATGAACTCATCTCAGAAGGAAGCAGTCCACGCAATTGATTCATAGCCAGAAAACTTGAAACCATTGCAATTACAGCAACTACAAGTAATATCAATACAGGATACTTAAGATCGACATCATTTCTCGACTTTTCCTCGAAAAATGAATTTGGATCAAATAACAGATTATTCAGGTTTAAATTATCCATATTTTTCACATTATTGCATATTATATGTAATGGTTGTCACATGATTAATAAATATTATTATATGTTAATCAGTTTTTTAGATTTTACTTCTTATTTTGTCTTTTATCTTACGACTTAAATCATAATCCATAATCCAAAAAATATGAGCACAAGTCCACTGATTTTTTTCAGATATATTTTATATGAACGGACCTGTTTAGGTAAAGTATAACCCCCTATCAAACCAACCCCAATAAAAGGAGTTAATACTCCGCCACTGAAAGCAAGCAATAGAGCCAGATCATTAACAGTCCCGTTTGTAATAGTCTTGTTGAGAAGTACAAGGAGCATTGGAGCAGTGCAGGGAACTTTTACAAAAGAAAACAATATCCCAAGAAAGAAAACTCCACCCAGAGTGCCTGCATATTTCCTGGCAGAACTCTGAAAATAATTATCCAGAACTACAGGAGATTTCAAGACCCCCAGAAGGTTTAATCCAATGAGAATTACAATGACGCCTGTAATAAAAGAAAAGCTTTCCAAATCTGGAATTGACTTTCGGAATGAAAGCAAACACAAGCCCAATATTAAGTAAGAACCTACCAGCCCTAATCCAAACACTGTTGCACGTACCATTCCACTTTTCGCACTATTGCTCGTCCCTGCAGTAAAGCTTAAAAGAAATCCAAGTATGGCCATCAGGCAGGGTGAAAAACCTGCAAAAAGTCCGAGAGAATAGGCAAATGGCAAATTCAGGTCTGTGTTTATATACTCGATTTCCTGTTCTTTTCTCGTTACCTCTTCTGTAGTATATTCAGTAATATTTTCCTCTTCCACAAGATATTCATCAATTAAAGTTTTTAGCTTTTCTTCAGTAATTTCTTCTTTGGGAATTTTTGTTTCATTGTTTATCACAATAGCCGGGACTTCAAGAAAACCATATTTATTCCATTGGTTGAAACCGTCAGCAGTACTGGTTTCAATTTTTGATATAACAATAGTATTATATTGAGTTTCTATTCGATCGACAATTGGATCGGTTATTTCGCAGTCATGGCAGCCTTTTTGATGAAAATACTGGATTGTGACCGGATCTGCATGAGCTACCGGAATAAGAATAAGAAATAAATATATGACAGCCAGGGTAGCTATTGTACGAGAAATCCTTTTCATGAGAATCCCTAAAGTGTATCGTTTCTCTCACAAACTTACATATGTTGATGATGTAAGAAAAAGGATATAGAGTCAATCGTAATTTACAGAACTTTCGCTACGTTGCCTACAGAACCTATTCTTTGATGACATAAGTAGCAAATATTGCAAATATTATGCCTAGAATAATCCCATTGGTAACTCCTCTCATTAAATTATGAGTCAAGTATCCCAATAATATGCTGGTGATCAAAGGCACTAAAAAAAATAAAATTTGTTTTTTCATAAAAAACTCCTCCATTATCAACAGTATTCAGCTTCACGACATAAATCGAGTGCAGTGGGCTCACAACCAAACTCGCCTACAACAATACACGCGGCTGTTGCAATTGCAGCGCATGTTAGCCCACCAATGATAGCCGGTATTCCTAATACTGCGCAGAAAATTGCCATTTCCAGTCCACATCCAATATTACATGCACCATCGACTAAAAGTTTGCATGCAGTACATGCGTCCATTGCTCGTGGAGTTATGGGAGCTAGGGTAGCCGAGGAAATCAAACTCGCTTTAGTTTTACCATTCAATATGTCACTTACCTCACCACTCTCAGAAACTATAGTGTTTCCGTTCACGGTTAATAGTTCAATGGATAAGGGATATCCAGTCTCATCTCTTTCGACAATCTGTGCCCGAACTTTAACAATTTTATCATTTTCAAATACAGCAATAAGCGCACCCGTAGAATTATGTTTACTGTCAAGTGTTAATCCTACTGCTTCATAATAGGTCTCATTATTTAGAGTTGCACCCATCCCAGCTATCTCTGTTTGATTTAATTTATATCCTTTTGAGTCCAATTTTTTTATTAATCTTTTTACATCGTCGGATTCTAAAGCAGTTTGTACACCGTCTTCAACTTTATTAGAGAGCTCGTTTCATAATTTCTCCTGTAGCTTTTCCCAGTAAATGAAGAATGTTGCTATTATCACTAATGCCCTGAATATTCTGTCCAATCTTTCATATCTTAGGATTATTCTTCTAAATCCTGTTTTTATCCTTGAGAAAAACCTTTCTACTGCTGATCTTTTCTTATACGATTCTTTATTAAATCTTCTAGGTCTTCCTCTTTTTCTCTTTTTTCTGTTTCTTTTGTTTTCAGGAATAGAAGCTTTGATTCTTCTCCTGCGCAGGTACTCTCGTACCTGCGCATCATCATAAATTGAATCTGCTACTATTTCTTCTGGTCTTGTTATTGGTCTATATCCAGTCCTAACCTTTATTGCTCCAATAGTCTCTTCAAACCTATAAGGATCATATTCTGCTCCAGAGCCAATAACGATGCTTAATGGAAGGTCTTCTGAGGTTACAGCTGCATGAATTTTTATTCCTTTTCTTTTTTTGAATCCATTATATTCGACACTTTCTCCCCTTTTTTTGCTTCTATAAAACTGCTATCTATTGCAACAATTTCAAGGGAGAAGTGTCCATTCTGATAAGAATCATCTATGAGAGAATTAAGGATCTTATCCCAAACACCTTCTTCAGACCATCTTTTTAGTCGTCTCCAGGCGGTGACGTAAAATCCGTATTGTTTGGGCATATCTCGCCATTGACAACCTGTAACAAGAACATAAAGAATTCCGTTAATGATCTGACGATCATTTGCTCGCCTCCTCCCAACCGAAGGCTGGGGAGGAAGGTGCGAGTGAATATGAGTCCATTGAGCATCACTAAATTCTTCGAAATGTATTATAATCCCCTATCTAATATAAAATCAAATAATATATAATTTTGAAACAGGCTCAACAATATGAGTAGTACTTCAAATCTCTTTTTTGGATTTTTATTCATGCTGCTTTCCCCTCCTTAAGGTCGAAATGATCGAATATAATGTCAACAAAATAACAAATGTCCCACATAAAGCAACTATCTTTGCAGTTATGATATGACCAGATCTGAATGAAATCAAACTCCCACAAAGAAGTGCAATACCATAAAAAATACCACTATATATGGCCCAAGTTCTAACTGACTTTTGGTCTTTTGTAGAAATAGAAAGTACAAGAAAAAAAAGTCCAATTCCAGCCAATATTAAGTATAATCCGCTTACAGATAAATTCATTGGAGTTTTTATGGTTGTTATAATACCTCCTATAATGGCAAAAATGGAAGAAAAAAACAAAAGAAGAAATATTTTAGAATTCCTTTTTAAAACTATTCTCATTTAATCTATCTCCTCATAACCGTAATGCTTATAGTCCGCTACGTCACTCATCTCCAAAGTAGTAATCGTAACATGCATTATAGGCAAGTCCGCAGGATCCAAAAGCAATTGGTATGCATGACAAACAAAGTTCTGCCTCAATTGGCTCAGCTGGATCTGGTACCAAAAGTGGGCCACAAACTATTGCACAACCAGAAAAACTCCCTAAACAAATTGCTAAGTTATATATACAATCGCTAAGCCCCCCTTCTACTAATACAACTGCGCTTTCTTCGGTCTGGGGATTGTAAGTGTATATTATATTTTTGAGTTCTTGAGATTCTTTATGTTGGAAGGGTATTGCAACAAATGATATTTCCTTTGTTGAACCATCTTTTTCATTTTTCACTGGTATAATTAATGCTTCAGAGTCCTTTTGTATGAATCCTTCTTTTGTCAATTGCTCTTGAAATTCTTTGACTTTAGTATCTTTTAAAGCCATATTAACTAGTTTCTCTTTGCCTTCTCCTTTTAACTGTATTGAATCTCCAGAGATTGAATTATTTTCACAATTTGTTCCAGCCGGACACGCCATAGCAGGCGTAACCAGTATCATACCTACAACGAGCATTATCATGAAAAGCCCGCTGATTTTTCTAACTTTACTATTTAATTTCACTCTGTTTCACCTCTTCACTTTTGTTTAAGAGGCAAGAAACAAACTTTAAAATAGTTATAAATTAAAATATTTCTTGCCTTCGGGTATGCAGGATTCAGGGGAGGGCTCAAACTCTACTGAATCCTGCAGAACATTCCCACATTCAAAAAACTCATAATCCTTTAAAAGTTTTATGTGTAAACTCTCAAACAATCAGGCATAAGAGAAGAATACAAATCTGAAATAAATTAACAGAAAAATAATTTGAGAGCTTACACAGAAGCTATAAATAATGTTACTTACAGCCTGTCGATTTGTGTCTGCGTCTTCGATGTTTGTTCCTTTTAGGAAAAAATAGCAATATTTTTTAAGACATTACATTTCTCTATAGTGAGAATTAAGTAAGACTGAATTCTACAAGATTTTCTAGCCTTGCAATATTGCTACTAACTACTTTTTAGTTATAAAGTAAGAAAAACCGGCTCCAATAGAGAAAGTCGTAAAACAAAAGTGTGATCGGTACAAAGGGAATCTCACTTTATTATTGAAGCTGCAATCAATATTTAATTCCTTATTCCAAAATAAGGCAGGTTAGAAGTTCAAGAAATTAGGAATTGAAAAAACAAAAGTATTCTGATACAAAATGAAATTCTAGTAAACTTTTCTAAAAGCTTTTTAGTACACAATACCGTGAAGTGGATCAGATGCTTACTTGTATCTTTCTATCAAGTGTTTGTACGAAATGTTTATTTTATAGATTATATTTTTTCCTCTTTTTGTTTCCTTTATAAAACCAATTTCCTTAAGATTTTTCATATACCAGCTAACTGTGCCCTTGGAAATTCCAATCTCACGCGCAAGAGCTACGTTTGTATTACACTTACCATTTAATATTTCTGAAATTATCCTTTTATTCGTTATGTTTTGAGAGGTAACAAGAATTTTCTTTTCCTTTTCACTATATGTTGAGTTTTGGAAACACCTTATTCTTCCGCCCTCCTTGTAAACTTCAATTTTATATTGAGTTTCCAGAACTTGTATGTGATACTGGACTGTCCTCCTGTTCAAGCCAGTATTTTTTGCAATGTCACTAAAACAAACTCCAGGGTTGGCTTCAATATAGGTATAAACGCTATCTCGGTTAGGATTATTAAGTACATTTGTTTTCCCTACAATTGTTGTTAAAAGGAAAAATAGCAAACAGACGATAAGCTTCTTTTGAAGCTTAATGCTGGTAAAGACTAAATGTCTAGTTTTCGGTTTCACTGACCGATTCTCCTCAAACCTTTTTCTATCCAGGGACTGACATGTATTCTTTTTCGGCAGAAACAGGAGAATCTTCCTTATCAGAGCTTTCCGAGTATTCACCTCGGTTGAAACTTCAGGAATGTCTATCAGTCCTATGAATATGAATAATACAAACATCTTCCGGGTTTTTGTTATGTTAGTCAGTAATTTAAAAAGTCAAAGAATATAAGCTTTCCGACCAGAACCCCTAACAATCAGTACCTTCTATCTTAATCTGTATTATTGATTTTTATGAGAGTTATTCATTGGTCATCGGTTAAGGAATTTTCTTGCCCGAAAGCTATCGATTTTGCACCAGAAGCCTGCCTTAAGTTTTGGCCTATTTACATGAAATCGATACCTTTCCCAGCCTATAATAGGATTAAAGATTTGACAACTGTTATGAAAGTGGAGGCAATTTATCATGATTCTTCACTTAACCGAAGACGCATGAATAGATTATATATAAATTACACAAGTTTCATATGTTAATCAATTATTTAGATTTAACTTCGATGTTTTGTCTTCATTAGTTAATTCAGGCCATAATCCATAAACCCAGTAAAATAAGCACAAATCCACTAATTTTTTTTAGATACATTTTATATGAACGAATCTGCTTGGACAGAGTATAGCCCCCTATCATACCAACTCCAATAAAAGGTGTCAACACCCCTCCGCTGAAAGCAAGCAATAGAGCCAGATCATTAACAGTCCCGTTTGTAATAGTCTTGTTGAGCAGTACAAGGAGCATTGGAGCAGTGCAGGGAACTTTTACAAACGAAAACAATATCCCAAGAAAGAAAACTCCACCCAGAGTACCTGCATATTTCCTGGCAGAACTCTGAAAATAATTATCCAGAACTACAGGAGATTTTAAGATCCCCAGAAGGTTTAACCCGATGAGAATTACAATGATGCCTGTAACAAAAGAAAAGCTTTCCAAATCTGGAATTGACTTTCGGAATGAGAGTAAACACAGGCCCAATAATAAGTAAGAACCCACCAGCCCTAATCCAAACACTGTTGCACGTACCATTCCACTTTTCGCACTATTGCTCGTCCCTGCAGTAAAGCTTAAAAGAAATCCAAGTATAGCCATCAGGCAGGGTGAAAAACCTGCAAAAAGTCCGAGAGAATAGGCAAATGGCAAATTCAGGTCTGTGTTTATATACTCGATTTCCTGTTCTTTTCTCGTTACCTCTTCTGTAGTATATTCAGTAATATTTTCCTCTTCCACAAGATATTCATCAATTAAAGTTTTTAGCTTTTCTTCAGTAATTTCTTCTTTGGGAATTTTTGTTTCATTGTTTATCACAATAGCCGGGACTTCAAGAAAACCATATTTATTCCATTGGTTGAAACCGTCAGCAGTACTGGTTTCAATTTTTGATATAACCATGTTCTCATATTGAGCTTCTATTCGATCGACAATAGGATCAGTTATTTCACAATCATGACAACCTTTTTGATGGAAATACTGGATTGTGACAGGTTCTGCACAGGCCACCGGTATAAAAATAAGAGATAAATAAATTACGGCTAGTAAACTAATTGTATGAGAACTACTTTTCATAAAATCCCCAACAAGTATTCTTTTTATTTCACAAACCTGTGTATGCTAATGACAGGAAACCTAATTATCTGAGTTCTGTTTGCGTTGTGACCATTTTATTCCTAAAACCAAAAGTACTAGTAGTATTCCAAAAATTATACTTCCTTTCAAAATAGGAAGGATGGGATAATCAAGTACAAGGTAGCGTACAAAAATGAAGACACATGCGATTACGTAGAAAACCAGCAATCTCACAGGATCTTTTTGATCTTCTTTCCTTTCGCCGTATATAATTTTTGACAATGCGCCCCCAGTAAATAATATAATCAAAATCCAGAATACTTGATCTATATTATAAACTAAAGAAGCATAGAGGTAAATAATATACAGCAGTATTGTAAGAATTAGAAGGCGCATATTTTTTCGAATTGATGAGGAAATTTTAGTTTTTTCATCTTTGTTGATCTCTGTGATTTTTTCATCATGAGATTTTGAGCTCAAAATATGATCAATTATATTGAAAAAATTATTGTCATCAATCTGTTCCTTTTTTCTATACCAGACCATAAAAAAGAAATGGACAGCTGTAACAAAGAGGGCAAGAATAAACACCCTTGACATCTCTAACGGAATATATCCTTCCCTAATCAGTAGCCCGATTATTAAAAAACTAACAAATAGTACTGGAAATGAACGTAATAATTCTTCTTTAACGATATGGTCTATATTCATATATTAATCACCTCAGTACCTTCTATAGGTTTAAATTTAAATTCAGTATCTTTTATGCCTGAATTTATAGAATAATTCTCATATTCTAGTGTCATCAGAAGTTTGTCACCGTTATAACTTTGGATCTTTAACGGCATCCAGATTTTGGGATCAATCCATAATAGACGACTCCAGCTTTCAGGCTCGTTTAGTTTACTCGAAATTACTTCTAGTTTATAAGTTTTGACTTCTCCTAAATATTCAATACCTTTGTAGTTTATAGTACAATTATCTGATATAGAATTAATAAATTCACTATATGTTGGAGTGGTCTGTATAGAATTCTGTGAAGTGTCATTGATTAACCATGTTTTGTTTGTAATTGGATCATACTCCCATGTTAGTATCCCATCTGAGCCAATTGTTAAACATGTGGAAGAATTTACCCGATCGACTCTTTTATACATATTGGGATTTTTGATAAGAAAACTAGATTCAGTGATTATAGATTCATTTCCTATAAACATAGTCAATTTTTCATCATAAGATATATCATATATATCTTGTTGTTTATTTATTAAGTTCTTAGAGATCGATTCTGAGTTTGCTCTTTCCTCAAAACCACAATAAATAATTGCAAAAATAATTATTGTAAAAGCAAGGAATAAACTCTTTTTTGATGCCATATTCTCTCCTCATAAAAAATGAGAGGTGAAAACCTCTCATAAACATTAAGTATTTTTCAGTTCAGACACACAATTATCTGAAGCGCATGAAAAATATTAAGTTATATGTGTTTTTTCCGGAACTTGATTGTTAATAGATATCCATATGTTCCTAAATATTCGCAACTATTAATTCCAACAAGTAACCCTAATGATTCAACTTTGCCCACTAAATAAAACCAAGATAGAATTTATCTACATATTGAAAAGGACTAACAGTAGTAGTTCGAGGGTTTATTGAAGTGAACAGTTACTAATATTCATTTATTATGTGCATCAATTAGCAATTAGTTCTAATGTTATTGGATTTGAACCTTTTATGTGTTATGTTAATAACACATTGCCATCACATATATTATTTCAACACCCATGCAAACTGCAGCTGGTGAACAAGTTAGAAGCGAAGGCATATAGAAACAAGGCGAAAGCACTGTTAAACAAACATCACATATTGATGGCGTTCCAGGAGGACAAACAATACCTAAAACTGAGCAAAGACAATCATCGATAAGCTCATTCGCAACACAGGTCCAGTAACCATCTTCTGTATTAGTGGTAAAGAAGTCTGCATTGGTATCTCCAATTATAGCCCCGTTGTCCACAACTTGTGTATTGAGAATTTCTCCATCGTCACCTACTCTATTTAAAGTTAATTCTTTTAATGTTTTATCTTCAAAAATTTGTGTAGCACTCATTACTTGTGCAGGTTTTTCACCACTCCATATTACAAAAACATTGGATATTTGGACAGAGATATTATCTTCAGCAATAACTTCTACTGGCAATATAACTCCTGTCACATAATCTGCAGACCCATCTTCCAGTGTTTTTTCTATGGAATAAACTTTAGCACCATCTTCAATTTGTTTCAAGTCTGTGGCAGAAGGACTTCCGGAAAGTTTTTGAACATCTTTAAGATTTAGGGCAAAAGCAATTTTTTCGTACTTTTCCATTCCTGTTATTTCTTTCTTTTCAACTCCACTTGCAGTGGAACCGCAAGGTGTTCCAGCCGGACACGCCATCGCAGGCGTAACCAGTATCATACCTATAACGAGCATTATCATGAAAAGCCCGCTGATTTTTCTAACTTTGCTGTTTAGTTTCAATTTATTCCACCTCTTTATTTTTGTTTAAGAGGCAAGGAACAAACCTTAAAATAGCTTTAAAGTAATTTGTTTCTTGCCTTTGGGCACGCAGGATTCAGGGGAGGGCTCAAACTTTGCTGAATCCTGCAGAACATTCCCACATTTGAAAACCCCATAATCCTTTAAAAGTTTTATGTGTAAACTCTCAAACAATCAGGCATAAGAGAAGAATACAAATCTGAAATAAATTAACAGAAAAATAGTTTGAGAGCTTACACAGAAGCTATAAATAATGTTACTTACAGCCTGTCGATTTGTGTCTGCGTCTTCGATGTTTGGACATTCCTTTTAGAAAAAAATAGCAATATTTTTTAAGACATTACATTTCTCTATAGTGAGAATTAAGTAAGACTGAATTCTACAAGATTTTCTAGCCTTGAAATATTGCTACTAACTACTTTTTTAGTTATAAAATAGGAAAAATTAACTTCAAAGGTAAAGTCATAAAACACTGATCAGTTAAAGGGAATGTCATTCTATTACTGAAATCATAACAAGATTCAATTTCCTATTCCAAAAAGAAGGTAGTTTTGGGGTTTAAAAGATGATGAATTGAAAAACAAAAGTATTCTGACATAAAAAAAGATGGCAGTAAATTGCGGTTAACTTTTCTAGATCCTTTTTGTATGTAACATATGCAGAGCAATTAAATATTTACTTGTATCTTTCTATCAGGTTTTTGTACGAAATGTTTATTTTATAGATTATACTTCTTCCTCTTTTTGTTTCCTTTATAAGGCCTATTTCCTTAAGGTTTTTCATATACCAGCTAATCGTACCCCTTGAGACTCCAATTTCACGCGCAAGCTCCACGTTTGTATTGCATTTACCATTTAATATTTCTGAGATTATCCTTTGATTCGTTATGCTTTGAGAAGCCACAAGAACTTTCTTTTCTCTTTCACCATACATGGAGTTATTCTGGAAATACCTTATTTTTCCACTGTCTTTATAAACATCAATTTTTTTTTGAGTTTCCAGAATTTGTATGTGATACTTAACCGTTCCCCTGTTCAAGCCCATACTTTTCGCAATATCACTAAAACAGACTCCAGGATTAGCTTTAATATAGGCATAAATGCTATCCCGGGCAGGATTGTCAAGTACGTTTACTCCATCTACAATTCGGAACCCGAGTATTGCGAAAATAAGCTTTGCAGGGTTCAGCAGTATATCTATTATCGATAATACGTGCATCAGGGCCAGCCACAGGAGGAACTGCCAGTAAACTGTAAAGTCCTTAAGTTCTATTACTTCTTCTCCATTAATTGAAGCTCCAGATTGATCGCTCGGAAAAGGACTTACAGTATATTCGGTAGCCTCGGCTGTTGTTGCTAGAATAAAAAATAGTAAACAGATGATAAGCTTTTTTTCAAGCTTAGTGCTGGTAAAGATTAAATGTGTAGTCCTCGGTTCCACTAACCGATTCCCCATAAACCTTGAACTCCCAGCTTCCCTGTTCTACATACCCCTGGGAAGGGTCGATACTGAAATGTATCCTGCCATTTACGCTTCCATCAGAATTATCACGGTAGGGTCCCAAGTTACTTCCCGATGGGGTAGAGATCCTAAGCGTAAGAGAATCACTCGTATCTCCCCAGTTCAAGTCCACTTCAAGATAATTTATTCCTGAACCTACACTTACATAGTGAGTTTTAGTCTGTCCTTGAGTTATGTACTGGGTTGACAGCACAGAGAAAATGGGGTTTTCTGCATCAGATGAATTTTCTACCCAAGGGCTAATAATATAATCTTTTCCGGCAGAAGTAAAAGTATCTTCTGTGTCAGAATTTACCGTGTATTCCTCTTCGGCTGAAACTGCAGGAATAAAAATCAGTCCCATAATTATACATATTATTAATATTTTCCATCTTTTCATATTACTACCCAAAAAAAGGTTAAAAGCCCGACTATATATAACTTCTGTGCAAATTCTCAAACAATCAGCATGCCTGCTTTTATGAAAGAATATTACAAAATCAAAATCAAATTGCGGGCGGCCACCCCACCCTAAAGGATGGGGTATGCTTCGGGCCGCCCGCCCGGTTGTTTTGGTAGTTAGAAATCATCAAGTTTTCTTTGCTCGGATCTCATGAATCTATACAATTGAGACTCTTCACTCGGTTTTCCTTGCGATTCTTTAATGTAATGCTTAATTGTATCAGCAGTTACGTTTCCAACGGATCGATAGAACTTTCCATTTGACCATAGACTTCCACCCCAATACTGTTTTTTAAGATCAGGATGGAGCTTGAACAGTCTGTAAGAACTGCCTCCTTTCAAATATTGAATTACCTCTGACAGAGAATTACTTGGATGGAATTCCAGAAACAAGTGAACATGATTGTCTACTACTTCCATTGCATGTATTTTGTAGCCATTTTTAGTGCAAATGTTACTGAAAATTAACTCGCAATCTTTTTTAATTCGCTTATTGTAGAATATACTGTATCGATACTTAGGCACCAACACGATGTGGTAGGTAATCTGACCATAGCCATGGCTAAAACTGTGTAATTCCAACTGATATCACATCCTAGCCATAGATGGATGGCACCATCGGTGGCTATGGTGCCAAAAACAAGCTTATTTTACAAAAAAAGCAAGGATTAAGATATTTAAAGTGAAAAACGAAGAGGCGAGGGTTCACTTCATCCCCACCCTAAAGGATGGGGTATTCGTGACCCTCTGCGCTCCCTTAGTAATAATTGTCTGAAGAAAGACATCAGATAACATTTATTCGGTGTACTATGTCGAATCTCATCGAAAAAAGAGATGATATGAGGACGAAAATAACATCCTCATAATCAGAATAAAATCAGAAATTTTATTACCTATTAAGAGAAACGAAAGGACTTAGAGAAGCTGCTTTCCAGCTCCATCGCCGGATTTGCACTCGTAAACTTCCGTGATCTTCATGATGGCAAGGGCTTTTGCAGGGAACCTCTCTCCCATTTTCTTGACAGTCTTATACATATTCTCATATTCTTCCCCGTCAGTTTTAATCTCGAAATCCCCTTTTATCTGATAGCAGCCCTTGATCTCGGGACCCCATACATAGATTGCTCCCCTTGGATTTTCTTCAAGGTTGTGGCGAGTCTTATGGAAGTAGTTATCCGCAATCCATATTGTCTCTCGATCTTCCTGAAGCTTACAAAAGCCAATTGGTATGACATTCGGATCTCCATTTCTGGAAGCAGTTGCAAAGGGAAAGATCTTCATTTTTGCAAAGTCTTCTACCATTTCGTTGCTTAATTTTACCATTTAATTCACCCCTTCATTAGATCTATATTTACCAGAATAAATTTTTACACATTACACTATCACACTATCACCCTATCACTTATTTAATAATTTAGAGGGTTGATGGTGTTTTGAATTATAACTAACTAAAGAGCGACAAATATATAAAAAATTGGTTATCAGGGATTGGAGCAAAGAAGAATACTGTTCTAAAATTCGTAAAATTAAAGTCAATTGAAGCATCTTGAAAAAAATCCATCTTAAAGGTCTAAAGTCACTGAACTTACTGCCCCCCAGGAGCCTCTTTAAATCTTATGCTCACACAAGCATTTAATTTTAAGAAATATCAGTGACTTCAGACCTTTTATAATGGTAGTACTTGCTTTTGTGGGTTTACTGTACTGGTTTGTTACAAGTTTGGGTATGTTTGTGGTAGAGTTAAGTGGTCTTACTTCTTAACCCGAAATATAATGGATAATCATTATATATCAACTTATTTATATAAAATTTTTCAGTGTATTAAAAGTTATGTTTGAGTAAAAAGTTTCAAAGTAAAGAAAAAAACTTCAAACACATATTAAGGTTGATAACACCATTTTTGTTAAACAGCATTAGTTCAAAAAGAAAATAATGTTTATCACTCTTTCGTCACCACCATTAACTCCATTAAACAGACTTTCTTTAATAGTTCAGACCAGGACAGATTTAGCTCAGGTTTAAGGGAGTTTATCCTGTCAGTCTGAGGCCCTTTTGAACTCCTATTGCTGAAAACCATTTGAATTTTATCCAGTAGCTCTTTCCATGAAAGCTTTAAATCCGATCTGAGAGCATTTATTTTTCAAGTTCGTGGTCGGAAAGCCCTACTGTCATATCCATTGCATATAGTCCCGCACCATGTTTAACCGGTTCTTCAGTCATCCCTATTCCTCCTGTTCCCTTTCTATGTCTTCCAGTTCTTCCTTAATATAAAATGTATTTACTCTTCTTAAAAACACCTGATAATTAGATAATTCGTAGGATAGTTACTAATTAATAATTATCAATACCTTTTTATACAATTATACTTATGGTAATCCCCGACAGGTCGATTGTTCCATTCAGACACAAAAACTTCCTCCTTAATCATTTGTTGTCACAAGACCCCTACTAAACTCCCGGTTATCGACCTGTCATTTCCTCTGTTTTTAGAAAAAGTTTATTCTGTAAAAAGTTCGAATACTACAACTTGCACCAAATTATGGGGATATATAATAACAAAAAAGTATAGGCTGTATTGTAGAGATTGTGCACAAAAGTTTTTTCAAAAATTATCCTGATAAATGTATAATGCTCTCTTTTTAAGAATCATTCAAATTAATATAAGGAAATCAGTTTTCTAATTGTTCGGATATCTAAGTAAATCTATTTTTATTTATTTTTCTTTAATCTCCGTTATTGCATGTATTAAAACAGATATTAAATTCTGTCCCTTGATCTCTTCCAATTTTTATTTTACCGTCTAACTGATCGACAAGGGTACTTACAAGTTGCAGACCGAGTGTGTCTGTGTTTTCTAAATTAATATTGTCTGGGATGCCAATTCCGTTATCTGAGACTGTAAGGGTGTATTTTGTGTTTTTTCTTTTAAGCTCGTCTTTACTATTCGACTCATTTATAACCCCTTCACTGAAGAGCTTAATTCTAATTGTACCTTTATCCCGCCCCTGGAATGCATATTTGAGGGAGTTTGAAATAAGTTCGTTAACAATCATTCCTAAAGGAACTGCAATATCTGTATCAAAGAACACATTATCCTCAAGATCCAGATCTAAACTAATACCGGAATGTCCAACACTATAAGTCTGGAAAAGGTTTTCAGCAAGCTTCTCAAGATATAACGAGAAATTCAGCTTTTCAAGCCCTTCACCTTCATGCAGTTCCTTATGGATATACGCGATAGACATTACTCTGTTCTGGCTTTCCCTGAAGGCTTCAAGAACTTCGTAGCTATCTAAATGGTTTTTATTTCTGAATTTTTCAGCTGCAAGGTCCAGAAGAGAGGAGATAACCTGTAGATTATTCTTAATCCTGTGATGAATTTCCTTATTACGGGCAGTCTCAATTTTTGCAAGGGCTTCTTGAGCCACTTTTTTCTCAGTAATATCCCTGAATGTTACTGCAAATTGACCTTTTTCAATCCTATCGATTTGAATAGTAAACCATTTGCCTGGCATGTTGCCAAAATTCTCAAACTGAATAGATTCGCCTGTCTGGTCAACTTTTTGATAAGCTTCAAACCAGTAATCTTCAACATCAGGCCATATTTCACGCATGGTTTTACCAATTTGTGCTTCCCGCTCACAACCTGAAAGTCTTGCTCCAGCAGGGTTTATATCCAAAATTAATAAGTCACAGAGTGTACCATGCTCATTATAGATTGCTTTGCAATTTGCAAAGCCTTCACTGATAGAATTGAATAAAGTTTGATACTGTTCTTTACTCTTGCGTAGGGCTTCCTCTGCTTTTTTACTTCTGGTTATGTCTTTGACAATAGCCGAGATAGCAGTCAGTTTTCCAGTGACATCGAAAACTGGGGAAAGAGAGAGTGAGACATTTATTATTATACCATCTTTTCTTAATCGCAAAGTCTCATAATGCTCAACTTTTTCTCCCTTTTTAATTCTCTCAATTAATGCTTCCATTTCGTGATCTGATGGGAATGGCACCAGAGTAGTCATATTCTTTCCGAGAATTTCTTCGGCTGTATAGCCGTATATCTGCTCTGCTCCTTTGTTCCAGCTTGTGATAATACCATCAAGGGACTTAGTTATGATAGCATCATTTGATGATTCTACGATATTCGCTAGATACCGAATTTTTTCTTCTGCCTGCTTGCGTTCGGTGATATCTGTAGTGATGCCCATTAGTTGACGGATTCCTGAATGCAGTTCGATTACCGAACCTTTTGAGCTCAGCCAGTGGATACTGCCATCCGGCAAGAATATGCGGTACTCCTGATCGTAGAAGTCTTTACATTCAATCGCTTTATTCCAGGCTTGTGCAACCCGCTCCTGATCCTCGGGATGGATCATAGAAATAAATTCCTCGTACTTTATGGGTGAGCTTTCGGATCTACCAAGCAGAGCATTCATTTGAGGCGTTATTTTCCAGTTCGCCCGAAGATCCCACATCCACATTCCAGCTTTTGAACCCTCCAATGTTAACCGCAGATGCTCTTCGCTTTCCTTTAAAGAATCATAAGCCTTCTCAAGCTCTTCTGTACGTTGTTTAACGAGCTCTTCTAAATTGTCGAGGGTTTCTTTTAGTTTAGCTTCTGCTTTTTTTCTTTGAGTGATATCCATAAATGCGGCAACACCGCCACGCACATTACCTTCGGCATCATGTAATGGACTGGCTGATCCCAGAAGGGCCCTCCATTCCCCACCTGGCAGCAGTACATCTATCTCTTCGTTGCGCACGTCGATGCCTTTAAAAGCAGCTTTTTGCATGGGTAATTCGTCTGTAGCCAATTCATGGCTTTTATGGAAGTAACGCCGTACAGGTACGATATTAGCTGATACGTTTTCTCCAGTTTTAACTCCATAGAACTCGTTTGCCATCTTGTTGCCGGTTATATTATCGCATTGAGGGTCGTGACTAATCAAGATGGCAATAGGCGCAACTTCCATAACTGTCTCTATTTCTTCGGCCCGCTGATGAGTTTTCTCTTCAATCTGCTTTCGTTCGGTAATATCTATAAAAATTATAGCAATCTTTCCTTTCTCAGGACTGAATACGTAAACATCAAGGTATTTACACATTTTCTGGCTAAAAACTTCAAAATGCTTTGCTTTGTCTGTGAACGCTATTTCTAAATACTTTTCAACTCGCTTGCGGTCTACATGAGGGAACACTTCCAGTACAGTTCTGCCTAATATTTGTTCCCTCTTCATCCCTGTATGGAGTTCAAAAGCAGGATTTACCTCAAGGTAACGATAGTCATAGGGCTTACCTTCTTTGTTACAGATAATTTCTGCAAGGAGGAAACCATCTGTCATATTCATAAAGAGTGTGCGATATCGCTCCTCACTTTTTCGCAACTCCTCTTCTGCATGCCTGAGTTCTTCATCTTCCGTTAAGCGCGTTCTCAGGCTATTTAATTCTTTTTTCAAGGAATTATTCTCATATAAGAGTGCCTGATATGATATAGGCTCTTGGCTATCTGTTCTTTTAAAAACCATATATAGCCTCAAATTTAGATTTCCTGATTATTTAGCATCAGACTCAAAGATACAGGTTTACCTTTGAATGATTTTAAATTCAAAGTTTGTTAATTTTCCAGTCTTTCTTAGAGAACAATACATCCATCAAATTACCTGTATCTAACCCAAATTTGACAGAAGCACATATTTTGTAATGTCTAAATAGGCTTCATGCTTCTGTTTTCTTTATACAATTCAATGTTTTGTCTTGCATCTTATGATTTTTGACATTTTTCATTTTGTCAAAATATAATGTGTCAATGCAATGTGTTTTGTGTAATAAAATACTATATTAATTAGTAGATTCTGTCAAATTAGGGATCTAACAGAATAGCAGAATCTATTATTTATCCCCCAACTTTATATATAAAATCACTTATATATAATTTCTACAAATCTAATCGTTTATTATTCAGAGTCTGTAGTATATATTTTTTTGTTTCAAAAAAGATTTTTAACTTAATAGAAGTGTATCGTCTTAAAAAATTAATTGATTATCCTGACTCCCCTGAATAAGTTATCCCGATCCTTAACCCTCTTCAATTCTGAACCATTTAACTGAATTTTACTAAACTATGTAACTAATTTTTCAATCCTTTTACTGCTTCTTCTTAGGCTATTTTTACTATTTTTCTGTATAATTTACATATTTACATATTGTACGTGAATACATACGCATTTTCATATTTCACAGTAAAAACTATACATACGTTCACTGTTAATCTGAAACCAATGCTCCCATTTATTTTCCGTAAACAGCCAAAAAAATACCTGGATTTTTTACCTCTAATATCTTTATGGTACTTATCTCTAGGTGTTTTTCCCTTTAGATATCCCATAATGCAATTACAGGGAAAGAAATAATACGATAGTTGAATATTTAAGAGTCATCAACTATCGTTTTGCTTCTTGTTCAAGACCCTTCGGGTTCGGACAGAATGTCCAAGTTCTGTCATGGAGGTTATTATTTTTAATTATTGGGGTTCGATAACATTTTTTACCGTTTTTTCGGGTCTATCTTAGGACATCTTTTAGGCTAAATGAATTCTTGCCATTTTTGAATCAATCCGTTTTTAGAATGTGCCGTTTTTAGATTGTTCCGTTTTTAGGGTGTGCCATTTTAAATTGCGCCATTTTTAATGTTTTCTACATATCCTACTTATTAACTCCCTGACTCTCTAGAATCTGCCTTCCAGTATCTAGAGAACTTTGGTGGTGTGTTTAAACTACTCTATTTTATGGTATGACTGCCATATGTGCCGAAATAAAGTCTCCCTCTTTTAGCCTAAAATTATGTTAGAAGTATTTTTCTCCTGACATCGCCCTCTTGTATATATCTGATAATATATAGCCTAAACCATGATGTTTCTTCAGTTAACTATGGATGGAGAAAGGGACTCTGGATATTACCATTTTTATGAGTTTTTCCAATAAATTGAAAACAATGAAATTAAAATTTTCTCAGGCTTTAAAATTTCAGATATAGATTCAAAAGAAGATATAAATTCATAGAACCGACCTTCCGCAGATGTCTTCAAAAAAATAACATTTTTACTGTTATCGTTTTTGAAGAATTATTCTAAAATCTGCAGTTAATTTCTCGAATGAAGTTTCGAAAAATAGGTGCCGGAAGTATTCAATGAAGGCAAAAAATCGAAAATAATGGGATATTTCAAAAACACATATTGAGCAGCCAAGAAATTTTTTATAAAAAAACGACAGCAGCAAAAATTGTAAAAATTGAAGGGACATCTGCGGAAAGTGGGATAGAATAGACGACTCAGTTCCAAAATCTAGTGATTTTTGCATTTTTTGATTGAAACGTTGAATTTCCAAAAAGAATTCAGTCTTCAATCTAATTCAATATTCGAGCTCTACCGGCATCAATTAAAAGGTAATATTCAAAAGTTGCGACAATTTTCAAAATCTAGTGATTTTTAATATTAAGTTCATCACTAGATTTTAGCATTGTGTCGAATAGACCAAAAATAATAAAACTAAATACATTTTAAAGTAAAATCTATAACATTTTATTTTTGGCTTGAAACTAACGCGTCCCACTGATTCACTCATTCCAAAAAATGGCTTTTAAGGGTAAAAGGTTTATCAGACTTGGTATTTTGTTTCGTATAATACAAAGTCCTTTTAGAAAACCTTAGCATCTTCCAACCAACATAAAAAATATTGAGAATCTTTTGCCTTATGTCATAAGAATCAATTTTCTCAATTTCATATTCAGGTCGTGTCCACAAGTTATTGATCAATTCAAAAAAAGCAAGTATATCCTCTCTATTTGAGAGAAATTTAAAGATATTCATATGGATGTGATTTTCAATAACTCATGCCCATTACAGGAGATTGTTGAAACGAAAATATTCTCAGTTGACGAGCGTATAACAATAATTAGTAGAATTATCACAATTATTGGAAAAAAAGAAGGAGAGAGTACGTGATGAGTTTTCTCATCACGTATTTTCATGCCAAACGCAAATAAATTGGGTAGGTTTCGGAAAAAAACCCATGAACCTGATCCATACTGTAATTCTAGCAGTTCAAAACTTTATCCAGGAAATACTGGTGAATTCTAAGGTCATCGGTTAATTCCGGATGGAATGCAAGTGCCAGCACATTTCCCTGCTCTGCAGCAACGATCATGCCTTCAAGCCTGGAAAGCACCTTCACGCCCGGCCCGCAGCTCACGATTCCCGGAGCCCGGATAAACACGCCCGTAAATGGAGAGTCAAGGATAAACACCTCAAGTTCTGCCTCAAAAGAATCCCTCTGCCTCCCAAAGGCGTTCCTGTTGACCCTGGTATCCATAATCCCGAGCAGTTCCTGACCTGTCTTTTCTACCTGCCGGTCTCCTTCCTTTGCAATGACAATCAGCCCTGCACAGGTCCCGAGGATAGGAACTCCCTTTGCAGCCGCTTCTTTTATCTCCTCTGCAATTCCCTCGCGGGCAAGCAGCCTGCAAAGCGTTGTACTCTCCCCGCCAGGAATCACAATTCCGCTGCACTCCGGCACAATTCCTTTGTGCTTTATCTCAACTACCTCAGCCTCAACCCCTCTCTCTTTAAGGGCTCTCCTTAAAGCATCAACATGCTCAGAAACCGCTCCCTGAATAGCGATTACACCTATTTTCATTAAAAACACCATTTTCCAGAATTAATCCGGCTTATAGAATCGAAAAATATAAAGATTAAACTGGTTTATTCTTACAAACCTGCAAGAATAAATCTGTTTTTAAAAATTGAATTTTAGCCTCTTGAAAGAGACTCGTTTTATATCTGGTAATTAGTCCGTTTCAGCTAAGCTCAGTAGAACCCGTAAATTAGTCCCCTTGAGTTTATCTCACCGAAATAACTTATAAATTAGTCCTCTTGAGCGAAGCGAAGCGAGCGAAAAGGACACCGTCCTCCCGAGACGGGACTCGGGCGAGACGGAAATCGGGTTGGTTTTACCAGCCGCGTTCCTGAAGGGCTTCCTGCACAGGGATCATGTCTGCGCTGATGCCTTTCATTCCTGCACCCACGCCTTTTGAGATTTCTGCAAGTTTTGCAGGGTTATCGTAGTTATTGACGGCTTCAACAACTGCTTTTGCCATCTTTTCCGGATTTTCGGCTTTGAAAATACCTGAACCGACAAAGACTCCGTCTGCACCAAGGCGCATCATGAGAGCTGCGTCGGCAGGGGTTGCAACTCCACCGGCTGCAAAGTTCACCACAGGCAGGCGCTGCATTTTTGCGGTTTCGACCACGAGTTCGATAGGAGCTTCAATCTCTCTTGCGACCATTATAAGCTCTTCTTTGGTCTTGCCTGCAAGGGCGCGGATTTCTCCCTGGATCTGCTTCATGTGCTTTACTGCCTGGCTGACGTCGCCTGTTCCGGCTTCTCCTTTGGTCCGGATCATGGCTGCACCTTCGTTAATCCTGCGGAGGGCTTCTCCAAGGTTTCTTGCCCCGCAGACAAAAGGCACTGTAAACTGTGTTTTGTCTATGTGGTAGAAGGGGTCGGCAGGAGTAAGGACTTCGGACTCATCTACCATGTCAACGCCAAGTGCCTCTAAAATTTCGGCTTCTACAAAGTGCCCGATCCTTGCCTTTGCCATAACAGGAATGGTAACCGTATCAATAATCTGCTGGACAATTTCGGGGTCTGCCATACGTGCAACCCCTCCTGCTTTTCTGAGATCTGCAGGGACGGCCTGAAGGGCCATAACAGCAACTGCTCCGGCTTCTTCTGCGATCCTGGCCTGTTCGGGGGTTGTAACGTCCATGATCACACCCCCTTTCTGCATCCGTGCAAAGCCCCGCTTGATAAGTTCGGTCCCATGTCTCAATTTTTCAAATTCCATGAATGTCATCCTCGTTGTTTTGATCAGGTATATATGATATATAAGTTATACTGCCGTGGGAAATATGTTCCACAGGTGAAACGGCCGTCATGTCCTTTCCACCAGTTACAACCAGCAGGTTGCGATTTTCAGTTTGCTGTTTCTCAAGTGAAATGTGAATACGCTCAATAGTAAAAAGCATTATTTAAGCTATTCCTTAATTGCAGATCACAGGTTAAATTAACTTACAATGATTTAAAATTTGTTGTTTTTTATACTGAAAGTTAACATTAAACTGTCTTTTGTATCAACAGGGTCTGGTTATCTACGAAATAATATTATTTTAACCTTCTCAATATAATAGTGTGCATTTAACACCGGGTAATGGGCTTTATCCTCGACCCCCTTATATCTTTTCTTTACTCAATCTGCTCCGTGGAGGCTATATTATACAGGCCCAGCTTTATACAGATACTGACAGAAATCCAGATGGTAAATGCAGGGATAAAAGATTTTAAAAATTCAATAAGTGTACCATCAGTGTAACCTGCAATGCCGATAATACTAAACCCCGTGTCAAGAACGAGAGCTGAGAACCCGAACATCATCAGTGTAATAAATACCCTGAGAGCTCTCTGCCACGTACTTCCTTCATCTTCCGGGAGCCCCTTTCTGATTATAAGAAGATATGCCGTGTTTGTCCCAAGGAAAAAACCCGCTACTTCCCCGCTTATAAGCGACAGAGATACGAAAACTACAGGGACGGCAAACATAGCCGAATAAAAAAAGAGGTTCTTTTGCCTGAAAGCGAGTTTAAAATTCTCTTTTTCAAAAAAGTCGTCCTTGAGTGGGCTTTTTAAGAAGTACGTGAAGACAACCAGAAGAATTAAACCCAGGGCAGCCCCGCCAATCACGTCCCCTAAAAAATGCCTTCCCAGGTACATCCTTGAAAAAGCCATGAGCAGCACCACCATGGGAGCCAGTCTTCCAGCTGTCCTGCTATTGAAGACACGGGAAGCTCCTCCCCAGAGGGCAGTGGTAAGTGCAACATGCCCTGAAGGAAAACCGAAAGGAGAATCAGGAAATACTTTCTGGAGGCGAAATGACTCCAGAATCTCCCTGTCCGGAAGATTAAAAAAGCCTGATTCGCCGTTTCCATTAAAAGGAGATGTATTTTCTATCCCATCTTCCAGGTTAAGTACCCGGCTGTCCACAAAATCCGGCCTCGGGAAGGCAATCAGTGCTTTAATGGTCTCAGTTAAAAGAGCAGACCAGAGCAGCAGCTGAAACAGAAGAAAACCCTTTTTAAAATCAATCCCGAGGGTGCCGATGATTATTATGCCTGCAAAAAAAGCGGAAGACCCCATTGAAGTTATTATAATCATGAGAAAAGTGAACCATTCGGTCCCAAGGGACTGGAGGTAAAGTATAGGCTCGGTCTGGAACAAGAAAATAACTCCTGATTTAATATTTCTCGGAAGAAATCTATCCGACTTTACCAAAAAGCCGGGAACCTGTAAAAAGTTTGTGCTGACAATATAATATTTAGCATATAAAAAGATTGGACTGATCAATCTTCCGATTGAAAAAGTGGATAAATCGAAAAAATAAAGAACTGAAAAAAGAAAAAAGGAAAGGAAAGAAAATCAAAAAACGCACATGATATTCTTCGAATAACATGCCCAAAAAATGAAAGTATCTGGAAGTACTTTCATGCCAAAATAAAAATGAAGGAGTAAAAATAAGGATAGGAAAAGGAAAAAAGAAAAAGGAAAAAAGAAAAAACAAGTGAAGGAAAAGGAAAGAAAATCAGTGAAGGTCATTGCGGACTTCTTTCCAGCTCTTTCCTGCACAGATATTTTTTGCGATTTTCACTGCGTCAAGCGGGGTTTTTCCATACACGGAGTTACAGAAGGTCTCAACAAAGCGTCTGTCTACGGCAGCCCCTCCACAGGCTACAGGGACATCTTCGGATTCCAGAACCTCTGCAAGAACTTTGAGTCCCTCTTTTGTTGTACTCATGAGGGTTGTTCCCACAACAAGGTCAGCGTTTGCTGCTTTTACGGCTTTGACGGCTGCTTCCACTGTTATGTCGTTTCCGAGGTCAACCACTTCGAAACCGTTTGCCCTGAGGATAGCTGCTACAATGTTCTTGCCTATATCGTGAAGGTCTCCTTCAATAACAAGGGATACCACTTTTCCCTCGTAACGGATCTCTCCGATCCTTTCCTGACAGAGTTTTACCCCTCCTATGAGAGCCTCATTTGCCAGCAGGATCTCAGGCATATAACTCTCTCCGACATCGTAAAGCTCACAAACGGTCTGAATTCCGGGCATAAGGGCATTTAAGACAAGGTCCGTAGGGTCTTTTCCTTTTTCAAGCAGGGCAACTGTGAGTCTCACAGTTTCCTCGCTGTCTCCTTCAATCACTGCCTCTGTTATGGCTGCATAATCGGGGTCTTTCGGCCTGCTCTGCTCCTTAATGTGCCCTGCAGTGTACTCTTCCCGGCTCCTGTCTCCAAGGTCCACTCCGAGGCCGATCATGATCCCTTCATCAATAAGTTTTTTGAATTTCGCAGGTTCTTTTTCTTTCATCTCGAAAATCTTCTGGACTGCGATGTCAATATGCCTGATCATTCCTGCATTCCTCCCAGAACGTTTTCTTTCATGTTTCGCCCGATGCCGATTCCAATCTGCCTGATGAGATCTTCAACGTCATCATATCTCGGGATTGGAGTCTCTTTGCAGGCCCTTACATATGCTCTGAGGTTTTCTAGAGGGGTCCCGTATGAGACACCACATGCAGTCCCTACAATATCTGTCCCCTGCAGGATGCATTCCCGGGTCCTGTTATAGACCTGTTCTGGGGTTCCGTTTGGCATCAGGTCTATGACGTCCAGGCTTCCGAGTATGGACATATCGTTGCCAATTACCTGACGGCAGTACCAGACCGGGACGGTATCAAAGGAGAAGCAGTCGATTCCGCTCTGCTTGATATAAGGCAGCAGTTTACTGGAATCTCCGCAGATATGCAGGATCTGGGGGCAGCTTATTTCCTTTGCCAGTCTTCTGTGGGCAGGGAGTACAAATTCCCGGTATGTTTCCGCAGAAATCAGGCTGCTGGAAGCCGAAGGATCTGCAAGGAAGAGGATATGCGCCCCGTAAGCAGCCTGCAGCTTTCCGTAAGCTACAACAAAATCTGTTGCCGCATCAATGAAGGCATGGGCTTTTTCAGGATCGGTTTTTGTCCACCGGGCCATATTTTCAACGCCTGCTATGTGACCTGCTACCGTAAAGGGGGCAGTCAGTAAGGGGATGATAGGGAGCATCCCGTCGTAACGTTTCCTCAGTTCATCAATTGCTCCAAGAACTACCGGAATCCTTCCGGTTTCTTCCAGTTTGTCGGGCCAGGTCACATCTTCAGGGTTCGTATAAGCTGGTCCTGTTACCGGAGGCCTGTCTGGCTTATCCCAGTCAAGTTTACACCCCAGAACTTCAGCTTCAAGAGAGATGTCAAACTGGGGTCGCGCAGCCTCAATGCCACAAACTTCGTAAGAAGCGGCTGCAAGATCTGCCATCATTTTGCTGTCAAAATGGGCTTTTGGCCAGGAAGCATTGCAGATTGCCATTAATTCTGTTGTGGTCTGAGCCAGGGGGTTTGCAGGGGGTACATAATCGACCCTGCCTCCGAGCACTGCTGCCAGAGCTCGGCGGGTTGGAGTCATCTCGCTTACCATATTTTGGGTCTCCTTTTTTAATTCACACTTTTACATAAGATAGAATATTTAATAATATATTAAAGAGAATATATTTTACATTCAGATTACAGATTGGGGGTTTTGTTCTTTGAATGAAAATCGGGCTAAAGGAGTACTGGCCTGCTGCCAGGCAGGAGCCTGAAAAGCTCCGTTTTTGCTAACCCCTTTACCATCTCCTTTTCTATATTATGCAAGAAAATGCAAAATAAAATCGCGATTTTATAAAAGTCCACAGTTTTACTGTTTACTATTATTAGTATGTTTATCAAAATATTTAAACCGGATATATTTTGATAAAGTAGAAAAAATCATATAGATCTAAAATTTACGTTGAAAATTAATCAGTTTGGGAAGTTAAGTTTCAAATCGGCAGGCTTCAAGAGCCCTTTTCCTTATCCCTCCATAATAACATACAACAAACAATTTTACTTGATATCTTCATGTAAGACCTTAAAATGGTTTATCTAATTTTATGCTGAATCAGTTAGACAATGACAGGGATTTCGGTTTTTATCTTTCGGGAATATTTCTCTTTAAAAATTATAACTATTGAGGTATAAATCGTGCATACTTATATTATGACCAATAAAATTGAATGTAATTGCAGAATGGGAAGTGCTGTGTTCCAGGTTCAAAGTAGTTCGGAGCATCATGAGAGCGTGACACTTATGACCAATAAAATTGAATGTAATTGCAGAATGGGAAGTGCTGTGTTCCAGGTTCAAAGTAGTTCGGAGCATCATGAGAGCGTGACACTTTCCGGTAAAAGATTACATGAGGGGGTTATATGAGTCGAACCAGATTACTAATCGTGATTATGCTTCTGTTGAGTTTTTTAAGCGCTTCAGGCTGTACCGGGACTTCTGATACTGATGATGCACCCGGACAACCTGATTCGCCGGAACCTATCCCGGAGGGGCCGGAAGCTAAAGAGGAAGTGGAAAAAGGAACCGGAGGCAATGCCCTTGCTTCTGAGCCTGAGACAGTGAATTATGAAACTGCAGGCCAGATCCAGACCCTAACGGTTAATATCACAGCTGAAGATCAGGAATATCCTGCATATATTTCTGCTCCGGCTGAAGATGGAGAGTATCCGGCTGTAGTGCTGATACATTCATTTAACGGCCTTGAGCAGGGTTATCAGGATATGGCAGACAGGCTGGCAGCAGACGGGTTTGTCGTGGTCGCTCCGCAATGGCAGACCTATTCCCGTTCTCCTTCGGATTCCGGGGTTGAAGCTCTTGTCAGGAGCAGCATCAATTATCTGCAAAGCAGGGATGATGTTGACCCGGAAAAGCTGGGCTTAACAGGTTTTTGTGCAGGCGGCAGGTATACCATGCTTTTTCTGCCCCAGGTGGAGGAATTTAAATCAGGGGTTGCCTGGTACGGTTTTCCTTACTCGGGCGGAACTGAAGTACAGCCTGACGAGCCTGCAAGCATGATTGACCAGCTTGAAGACCCGATGCTTATCATACACGGGACAAGAGACGAGCCAAGTAATATCTCAGAAATTTACAGGTATGCAGGCGAACTGGATGCAGCTGACAAATATTTTGAGCTGAAAGTCTACCAGGGCGAACCTCACGGTTTCATGATTGAAGAAGGAGAACTTTCGGAAAGTTTTGTGGCACAGGACGCGTACGATGAGATGGTTGATTTCTTTAACAGGACGCTGAGCAACCCGGCACCGGGGAATTACTCCCGGTGAGATTTGCCTTTCAGAAGTCTTCCAGAAAGCATAACCCTGAATATGAGGATTGTCTCTGAAACCAGGCAGGAAGATATATCTGAAACCGGGAATGCGGCCATTTTATCAGTAAATTTTATTTTTTTAAAATTTTAATCCGTTCAGTTCTGCAACATTTTACTTTGGCATGAAAGTACTTCCAGATACTTTCATTTGGCATGAAAGTGCTCTCAAGTACTTTCATTTTTTGGGCATGTTATTCGAAGAATATCATGTGTGTTTTTTGGGCATGTTATTCGAAGAATATCATGTGCGTTTTTTTCAGGGAAAACAGAGATATATTTATCACTTTCAAGAAGATTTTTCTTAAAAAATTAATTTTTATCATATAATTATTATAGATTGTTAAATACAACTTTGCAACTCCCAAACACGATTTTTCAAAAAGCAAATATAGCTTTAATTAATATAATTAAATAAAAACGTTTTTTTTCCAGGAACACAGTCCATGGTAAACTCAATATCTCACCTGGGAGTGGGTATTCTTATTGGCCTGGCTCTGGGCCTGAGAGGGAAGAAGCTGAAAATAGTAGCTTTTCTGTCCGTTCTCCCTGATCTGGATGTTATTCCATACTCGGTATTTATTTCTGTTAGCAATAGCCTTACCCATGACATAAGAACCCAGTTTTTTTATCTTTTTGGCCACAGGGAGTTCATGCATTCAATTCTTTTTATCGCCCTGGTTACATTTTTAATCTGGATTAAGACAAGAGACCCGATATTTACCTTTGGAGGGTTTCAGTCCATTTCATCCCATGTTTACCTGGATTATATAACGACCTGGAAAATGAGACCCTTCTATCCGTTCAGTACAGACGCATCCATAATTGGAGCTGTCTATTTTTATGACCCATTCATAAATCTTCTTCCGGTACTGCCCCTCTTAATCATGGTTGTGATAGGTTTAAAGCAAAGAGGAATGCTGAATGGCAGGTCAAATAACTTTTATAATTTTATTAATAAGATTGATGACAAACTTTATGCCTCCCTGATTCTCGTTTTCCTGCTCTGGCTTGTTTTTATGCCGGTTTCAAAAGCCTTTCTTATCAACCATATATCAGGGACAGAAGAAGCTCAGATAAGTTACCAGAATACCTACCCCGAATCCACAAATAAATTCCTGACTGCATACTCTTATAATTCAACCCATTACAAAATTATGAAGATCAGCTACCTTTCAGGAATCGAAAAGTGCGAGTACATTGAAAAAGTCTCGATAAACGGAAATATCCCTGATGCTCCGACCTATATTGAAAGAGCCAGTAACCTCTACAGTTCCGCTGTCCCCCAGGAAATTGACTATCCGGTTTATGAAGTCTCCAAAGACGGCGGCTTTGTAACCGTGACTCTGAGTGATGCAAGAAACCCTTATGTCGAAAACTGGGCTTATTTTAAATCTGTTTACAGATTTATTTTTAATGAAGAAAATGGAGAATACCAGGTTTATGCGAGTGTCCAGGGGGGAAGTGAAGAAAAACTGGGTGAAAACTGGTTCAGGTAAAACTTTTGGAATAATAATTTAACAGGCAAAACATAATTTAACAGGTCAAATATAATTTAAAAGGTCAAATATAAATTAAAAGGTCAAACTTTTCCTTTCATAATATTTTAGATATTTTCACACTGAGATAGGAATTATCCATTTATTTATATAATATAAAGTAAATACAAGCGGAGAGTTATATGTAAGAATTAAAGGTATCAGACCTTCTCTGCTTGCATTAATTTCCATTAAAATTTTAATACTGGATTCACCAGAATGACAACTATTAAGCGCGTTATAATAGCACGGAATATAAATTCATGGTAGATATATGGTAAACACGTTATCCCATATTGGAATTGGTCTGCTTCTTGCCCACGCCCTCGGTCTTAAGGGGAGGAAAAGGCTTGGCCTTGTCCTTCTCTCCATAGTCCCTGACATCGATTATTTTAGCTATTCGTTATTTACGCTTATCAGCGGCAGCGTAAGCCACGAAGCGAGAAACCAGCTATTTTACCTGCTCGGGCACAGGGAGTTGACACATTCTGTTTTTTTTGCAGTTATTCTTGCAGTTCTTATCTGGATAAAAACCAGAGACAGGACTTATACATTCGGAGGTTTTCTGGCTGTCTTCCTTCACAGCTTCCTGGACTATACAACAAGCGCAAAAATGCGCCCATTTTACCCTTTCAGCTTAAACGAGTCCGCTCTCAGAGCAATCTATCCTTTCGACCCCGTGGTAAATGTCATTCCCCTTCTGCCTCTCTTTATTGTAGCTGCGGAATACATTAAGAGCCGTGGCGTAAGAAAATATAAAAAGAAGCATGCCTGGAATATCAAAGATTTGTATCCGTGGGATTTGAAAATCAGGGGAAAATGGAGTGTTCGGGACAGAGATGTCTGGGACCGGAGATTAAAAAGGCTGAATATTTTCCACAGCTTTGTGAACAGAAACGAAGGCAAATTCTATGCATCTTTCATCATAGTCCTGCTGATATGGACCACAATGTTTCCGGTGGCAAAAATCTTCCTTATAGACCGCATCTCAAGGACCGAAGGTACAGAAATAAGTTACAATGATACCTACCCTATATCTACCGGAAAATTCCTGGCAGCGTATCCCGCCGATGATTCCCGCTATAAACTCCTTGAAATAAGCTACTGGGCAGGAGTAGAAAAGAGCTTTTATGTAGACAGGGTTACCGTTGAAGGAGATGTCCCGGACGCTTCCAGATATGCAGAAAGAGCCGGTAATTTATACAGTAACTCAGTGCCTCAGGCTATCGATTACCCTGTATATTCAGTATCCGAAAAGGACGGCGCGGTAACCGTAATTTTGAGCGATGCAAGAAATCCTTATGTTAAAAAGTGGCCTTATTTCGACACGGTTTACAGGTTTGTGTTTGACAGGGAAAGTAGAGATTACGAGGTGTACGAAAGCCACTACGGTAGACCGGAAAAAAAGCTTGATAAAAATTATTTTGAGTGATTTCGGAAGCTCATGGGCATTACAGGGAATTTTTATTAATAATTTACAGAGAATTTTTATTAATAATTTACAGAGAATTTTTATTAATAATTTACAGAGAATTTTTATTAATAAAAATCAATTCATGTTGTAGTTTCCGGAAAAATAAGAGAAAAATAAAAAGACTGAAACCGAAAATAAAAAAACTGCAACCGGGATCAACGCCTCGCTGGCAATGAAATAAAAAATATTTCCCTGGTTAACCTGTCAGGGAAGTTCCCGGTACTGCAGCCGTACTATTTTATTGAGGATATGGAATTATTCCATTTTCATGCTTTGAAGTTTCTTGAAATACCTGTCGATTTCTTCCCAGTTAATTATATTCCAGAACCCTTCTATGAATTTGCCCCTATCATTCTTGTAGTCAATATAGTAAGCATGTTCCCATACGTCCAGAACCATAAGGATCGGATAATCAGGGACTACGTTCACGTTGTGCTTTTCTATCTGCATTATCCCGAGCCTTTTGGTGTCGTTGCAGTATGTTACTGCTGCCCAGCCCGAACCTTCCACGCCTGACGCAATCTGGGTAAATTCTTTTTTAAACCTTTCAAAGCTTCCGAAATCCTCTTTGATAACGTCAGCCAGGTCGCCGACAGGCTCTTTGCTGGCATTGCTTGCAGGAGTCATCTCCCACCAGAAATAGTCATGAAGGACATGCCCTCCCAGATTAAAAGCCAGAGCTTTTGCAGTTGCCTTATAATCAAAGTCTGTTCCGTCTTTCCTGGCTTTGTCCATCATTTCCATCAGTGAGTTGGTGTTGTTCACATAACCCTGATGGTGCTTGTCATGGTGTATGCGCAGCTGTTCTTCGGAAATGTAAGGTTCGAGGTCTGCATATTCGTATTTTAACGGTGGTAATTTGTATAACTCTTTAGCCATGTTATTCAACCCTCTTTAAAATATCAACTGGCTTGCAAAATGTGATAGGGAACCTCTGCAGGGCTGTATCCGTACTCCAGGCGTATATGCATTGTTGCCTTTATTTCCACGCCTGTGTACGTCCGGCTCCAGAAATCCCATTCTCAAACTCTGCTAACCAATCTTCCCCTTAACTGCTTAACAGAAATCCGTCTTTCAAACCTGTCTGCACGTATCTCCTCAAATACACGTCAAATCGCCGCCAGGCAATTTTATGTGTTAAATACAGATGCGGAGCTTAAATTAAACCAGATGCACGTTTAATGCAGAATATAATTATACATCGAACCTATTTAAAGGTAAAAGATAAAACTTATGTTATATTTTTGTAAAAGCAAACCTGAGAATCCGGCAAACGCTTATAATGCAAAGTATTTGAAAGTAGCATAAATGAAACAAATTGAATAGGAAATAAATTTAACAAGAAGCAGATTGAATAAGAAGCTAATTTAACAAGAAACAAATTGAGTAAGAAACAAATTGAGTAAGAAGCTAATTTAACAAGAAACTAATTTAACAGAAAACGAATTTGCCCGGGAATATAAAAAGTAAAAATAATAGGAAAAATAAAGTAAAGAGTAAGAATAAAAGCAAAAGAAAACTCGGGATAAAAATAAATGGTAAATACACTCTCCCATCTTGGAGTCGGTCTCCTGATCGCTCTTGCTCTAGGATTCAAAGGAAAAAAACGAAATGTTGTAGCATTCCTGTCAATCCTCCCTGACCTCGATTTTATCCCATACACCCTTTTTTTCCTTCTCAGCAGCAGCGTGAGCCACGAGACAAGAACCCATCTCTTTTACCTCCTGGGCCACAGGGAGTTCATGCATTCCATCCTGTTTATCTTTCTTATCACGCTTTTCATCTGGCTCAGGACTAAAGACCGCCTGTTCACAGCCGCGGGGTTTGCAGCCATTCTGTCCCACAGCTACCTTGATTATGCCACAAGCTGGAAAATGCGCCCCCTTTTCCCGTTCAGCACAGAATCATCTATCATGGGAGCAGTCTATTTTTTCGACCCCATTGCAAACTTACTTCCCCTGCTGCCTGTTTTTATTGTGCTTGTGGGATATCAGAAAAACCGTGGCAGATGGAACGGCAAATTCAACAGATTCTGTAATTTCGTAACTAATAACCGGCGCAGCCTTTACAGGACGCTTGCAGTTGTGCTTCTGGTCTGGATTACAGTCCTTCCGGTAGCCAAGTTTTTCCTTGTCAACCAGATTTCCGAAGCCGAAGGAACGAGAATAAGCTACCAGGGGACCTACCCGGTTTCACCCGGAAAATTCCTGGCTGCATACGAATATAACGATACGCATTTCAAGATTATGGAAATCAGCTACCTTTCAGGCATCGAAAGAAGTGATTTTATCGAAAAAATTAACTCAACCGGCAGCGTTCCCGATGCTTCCGCCTATGTCGAAAAAGCAGGAAAGCTCTACAGCACAGCCGTTCCTCAGGAAATCGATTATCCTGTTTATTCGGTTTCCGAAAATGAAGATAATGGTTCGGTAACCGTCCTGCTGAGCGATGCAAGGAATTCTTACGTTGAAAGGTGGGCGTATTTCAGGATGGTTTACAGGTTTGTTTTTGATAAGGAAAGCGGGGAGTATGAAGCTTATGCGAGTGAGCAGGAAGGGAGAGAAAGGAAGCTGGAGGGGAATTATTTTGGATGAGATTGTAAACATTTAAATCGTTATTCAGAATAAGTAATTGTTTTTAAGTCTGTTGCGTAAAATTCTCGGTTTTAGGTTCTTCCAATCTGTCAAATAATTTAACAAAATTTAAAACGAGTTAGTAAATATCGCATTATATGAATAAAGAAGCCTTCCTGCATCAACTGGAATCCTCTGCTGTAAACAAGGACAAAAAATTGTTTGCTAAATCTATTTACGAACTTCCTGCTGATGTAATAGTAGGCTTTACTAAAGAAGAATTTTCACGAATTATTTACATATCTCATCAGTTTAGCTCACAGAAAATGGACAAATTGTCTAATTTTCTTGAAATTAAGGGATTATTCTTTCTGAAAAATGCTTTAAAAGGAATCAATGAGCTCAATAATTGCCTTCTCAGTAAATTCTATTACAGTCTATATGTTTCTATTTCAGAAAATAATATAGAAGATGTCAAACGCGTATTAGTTAAAAATGCCGTTGCTTGCGGCAAACTTGCAGAGATGGGAATTGATAGCAGGGAAAATATTGAAACTGCTATCAGTCTTTGCGGCGATGCTAGGAAAATATTCTCTGAAACAAGCGTAGATTACGCTCTTGCATTGATGAACGAGAGTAATGCAAGAAAAATACTTGCAGAGATGGACATTGATAATAGGGAAAATCTTGAAACTGCTATCAGTCTTTGTGGCGATGCTAAGAAAATATTCTCTAAAACAAGCGTAGATTATGCTTATGCATTGGGGAAAGAGGCTAACGCTAGACAAAGACTTGCTGAAATAGGCATTAACAGCAGGGAAAATTTTGAAACTGCCGTCAGTCTTTATGGAAATTCTCGGCAAATTTTATTCAAAGCAAACGTACCTTACGCTCTTACATTAATGAACGAAGGTAATGCTAGACAAAGACTTGCTGAAATGGGCATTAACAGCAGGGAAAATTTTGAAACTGCTGTCAGTCTTTGCGACAATGCCAAGAAAATTTTGTCCAAAAAAAGTGCAGATTATGCTTTTGTGCTGATAAATGAAGGTAATGCTAGACAAAGACTTGCTGAAATGGGCATTAACAGCAGGGAAAATTTTGAAACTGCTGTCAGTCTTTGCGACAATGCCAAGAAAATTTTGTCCAAAAAAAGTGCAGATTATGCTTTTGTGCTGATAAATGAAGGTAATGCTAGACAAAGACTTGCTGAAATGGGCATTAACAGCAGGGAAAATCTTGAAACTGCTGTAACTCTTTACGGCGATGCCAGAGATATTTTATCCAAAAAAAGCGCAGATTACGCTCTTGCACTGGTAAACGAGAGTAATGCTAGACAAACACTTGCTAAAACGGGCATTGACAGCAGGAAAAATCTTGAAACTGCTGTAACTCTTTGCAGCAATGCTCGGCAAATTTTATCCAAAACAAGCGTAGATTACGCTCGTGCGTTGGTAAACGAGGGTAATACTAGACAAACACTTGCTGAAATGGGAATTGATAGCGAAGAAAATCTCAAAACTGCTGTCAGCCTTTACAGTAATGCTCGGCAAATTTTGTCCAAGAAAAGTGCAGATTATGCTGGTATGTTGATAAATGAAGGTAATGCAAGACGAACACTTGCTGAAATGGGCATTAACATCAAGGAAAATCTTGAAACTGCCATTATTCTTTACAATGATGCTAAAGACATTTTATCCAAAAAAAGTGAATTTTACGCTCGTGCTTTGATAAACGAGGGTAATGCAAGACAAACACTTGCTGAAATGGGCATTGACAGCAGGAAAAATCTTGAAACTGCTATCAGGCTTTGTGTCAATGCTCGGCAAAATTTATCCAAAACAAGCGCAGATTACGCTCTTGCATTGATAAATGAAGGTAATGCTAGACAAACACTTGCTGAAATAGGCATTGACAGCAGGAAAAATCTTGAAACTGCTATCAGGCTTTGTGTCAATGCTCGGCAAAATTTATCCAAAACAAGCGCAGATTACGCTCTTGCATTGATGAACGAGGGTAATGCAAGACAAAAACTTGCAGAAATGGGCATAAACAGCAGAGTAAATATTGGAACTGTTGTCAGTCTTTACAGAAATGCTCGGCAAATATTGTCCAAAACAAGCGCAGATCACGCTCGTGCGTTAGGAAACGAGGGTACTGCTAGACAAAAAATTGCTGAAATGGGAATTGACAGTGAAGAAAATCTCGAAACTGCTGTCCGGCTTTATAGGGATGCACAGGAAATCTTACCAAAAACAAGCGCAGATTACGCTCGCATGTTAATGAATGAGGGTTCTGGAAGACAAATACTTGCGGAAATGAACATAAATAGCAATGATAACTTTGAAAATTCAAAAAAATTATACTTGAAAAGTATTTCAATTCTTGAAGAATTAAGAGATGGCTGGTCATATTCTCTTGCCTTATTGAATTTGAACAGTCTGTTGAAAAACCATTTTTATAAAACAGGAGATAAGAAGCATCTTGAAGAATGGGAGAAAAATCTTGGTGATATTGAAGAAAAGATCAATAATCGAGATATCAGATACAGAGAAATTGTAGTGGCAAGAATTCATGAAATACGTGCCAGTTTACTTGAGTTTGAAGGCAAGTCTGGAATAAATAAGGCATCTCGAGAATATGATAAAGCCTATGAGTTTTCAAGATATCCATTTCATAAATTCATGGATGAATTCTGCCAAGCAAGAAATGGCATCAAGTCTTTTTGTGAACTTGTATCTGATTGGAAAGAAATAGAGAAAGAATACATTTTTCTTGATTATTACGATTACGCTATCTTCGAGTGCCATCTTGAAAATGCCTTGAAAAGTACTGTTAATGAAGAAGATGAGCTGAAACTTGCAGTGGAAAAACTCAAAGAAATCAGAGATAGGACACAAATTAAGATAATTAAAGATAGAGTTTCAGCTTATATCCATCTCTTGCAGGCTCTTGTTGATTGCTTTAATAATGACTCCTATAAAGAAGCGGCAGAAAACGTTAAAGAAGGCTGCAAAATCTTCAGTAAACATGGAGACAAACAGGGGCAGCAAATGTGTGAGATTTTTCACAATGCAGTTGTGAAAAAAAGAGATCCAGATGCATGGCAAGAAATAATTCGAAACAGGGAGTTTTCGTCTAATTTCTATAATTTGCTCTGTGAATACTCAGATCGTAAAAGAGCAGATATGGAATCATATAAGTTGAGCCAAATTTATCAGACTGTCAATCGAACCGAGAAGATAGTGGATCAACTTCAAGAGACTTTGAATCAGGAGTTTGCTGAAATTAAAGATCAAATTATAATTGGATTTAAAGGATCAGATTCGGAATTCAGAGAAATAAAGAAAATGATAATCTCTATTCAGCAAGATTTTGAATATCTAACACAAGTTTCGAGCAAGTTCAGTAACGAGGAAGAAGAAGCCATTAAGATATTCATGGTCAAGATGCTTGAAATGATAAAAAACGGAGACCCAGAAAAACTGAGTCTTTTCCTTGAAGATATTATCAAAAACGAGCATTCCCTTGAAGAAATTATCGAGAAAAGCAAAGCCTCTGAAAGAGAAAAAGCAAACGCAAAGTCTAAACTAGCGGATTTAAAAAAGATGCCAGGGATCTTAAAAGAAAAAATGAAATCCTTCAGTGTAGATGTCACAAAAGAAGTAATAGTGAATTTGACTGCTGGAGAAATTATTACACTGCTTACTCCGGTATTATCAACAGCAACGTTCGGTGTGCCTATACCTTCCAAGGTTGTTGAAATGCTGCTCGAAGTCATGAAAGATTCATGAATTCTAAAAATATCTGCTCTGTGTTTAGTTTTAAAATATTCTGTTTTGTATTTTTCCTAAACTTCGCAGCCTGCTTCGCAGTCGTATGGCTGCCCTGTTTTAAGAAACATCGAAACTCAAACCGGCGACCAAGCCTGTTCAAAAATTTATTAAAAACTCTCCGAAAAAAAGCAGGTCACAGAATAGCAATTACTGAAAAAGAGTAAGCAGCAGTATTCAGTGAATTTAGTTAAAAAGTAAATCAAATGATTAGTATTAAGTAAAATATATTCCAGGTAGTATATATAATTAGAAGCAATATACTAATTATATTCATTGAAGTTGAGATACGGGCATCCGATCTCAACATGAAAATGAGTATGCTAAATAGGAAAACCAGGGGAAGGTAGCTTATAATGAATTATAAGCGGTAACAGAAGTGTCGTTTAATTGGATTTAAACATTAACTATCTTCGCTGCTGCAAAATTGAAAATAATCTGCCTTCCACCTCCCTTCAATACTGAGACAAGAGCCGGGAACCAATCCCCAATAGGTTAATTCCGGCAAAATGGAAGTCGAGTGAAGGAGATAATCCTTCACTCATTTCTGTAATTTAATACTTTTATTCCTCTCTTAATACTCTTCTTCCTTTTCTTCCTCTTCTTCCTCTTCTTCCTCTTCAGCTTCATCCTCTTCTTCGGATTCTGGGTCTTCGGATTCTGAGTCTTCGGATTCTGAGTCTTCGGATTCTGAGTCTTCGAATTCTTCCTCTTCCGGTTCTTCCCCGAACTCGTCTGAGCCTTCGAATTCATCGAGGTCTTCGGATTCGTCTTCTTCGGATTCTGATCCAGGTACCTTTTCTTTTGCTGCTTTTTTAGCAAGGGCGGTCAGTTTCAGCTTTTCGTCTTCTTTTCCGTTTTTGATCCTTGCCATGCCGCCGACTTTGTCTCCGGACTTAATGTTCATAACCCGTACACCCTGGGTGTTTCTGCCCTGGATGGAGATGTCTTTTGCGGGGATCCGGATAATGATTCCTTCTGCACTCGTAAACATGAGTTCATCGTCTTCAGCAACTGATTTGACGTTGGAGACAAATCCGTTCCTGAGGTTTGTGACGATCGTGATCACGCCTTTTCCACCGCGGCGGTGCACAGGGTACTGCGAGTATTCCGTCCTTTTCCCGAAGCCGTTATCGGTGACTGTAAGGAGAGTTGTGGTCTCGTCCACCAGGTCAAGGCTGACCACCTCGTCATCCGATCCTTCAAGGGTCATACCCCGGACTCCTCTTGCAGTCCTGCCCATCGGGCGGACATCTTCTTCTGAGAAGCGGATGGCTTTGCCTTTTTTCGAGACCATCATGATTTCCTGCTTACCGTCGGTAAGGAGGACTTTAACAAGCTCGTCACCTTCGTCCAGGCTGACCGCAATAATGCCTGCTCTTCTCGGGTTCCTGAACTCGGACAGTGGAGTCTTCTTGACCGTCCCTGCCCTTGTTGCCATAAAGAGGTATTTGTCTTCGGCAAATTCTTCAACGGAAATCATGGCATTGACCATTTCGCCTTCCTGAAGCTCAAGCAGGTTGACTATGGCTTTGCCTCTCGACTGGCGGGAGCCCTCGGGGATCTCATAGACCTTCTGCCAGTAGAGCCTGCCCCTGTTTGTGAAGAAAAGGATATAGTTATGGGTTGACGAAATGAAGAGATTTTCAACAAAGTCTTCCTCCTTCATTTCCATGCCGATAATCCCTCTGCCTCCGCGGCGCTGCATGGTATAGGTGTCAAGAGGAATGCGCTTTATGTAGCCGCTGTTTGTGATCGTAACCACAACATCTTCTTCAGGGATAAGGTCTTCATCAGTCACATTTTCCGTATTATGCACAATCCTTGTCCTGCGGATGTCCCCGTATTTATCTTTGAGCTCAAAAAGTTCCGTCCTGATAATTTCGTACTTCAGCTCATCACTTGCCAGGATCTTCTTCAGTTCTTCAATCTGTTTTACGAGAGCCTCAAGTTCATCAAGGATCTTCTGGGTCTCAAGGCCGGTAAGCCTCTGGAGGCGCATCTCAAGGATAGCTTTTGCCTGGACCTCGTCAAGAGCAAAGTTGTCTATTAAGCCCTGCTTTGCCTGATCAGCGTTTGCAGAACCCTTGATAAGGGCAACTACTGCATCTATATTGTCAAGGGCGATCGTTAACCCTTCCAGGATGTGAGCCCTTTCTTCGCTCTTCCTCAGATCATAGAGTGTCCTCTTCTGGATAATTTCCATCCTGTATTCCAGGTAGATCTCGAGAAGCTGTTTCAGGTTCAGCTCTTTGGGCTTTCCGTCAACAAGGGCGAGGTTGATAACACCGAAAGTGGTTGCCATCTGAGTGTGTTTATAAAGCTGGTTCAGGACGACGTTGGGGTTTACACCTCTTGAAAGCTCGACTACAACTCTGATCCCTTCCCTGTCAGACTCATCACGCAGGTCGGAAATTCCGTTAATCACCTTTTCCCTTACAAGCTGGGCGATGTTTTCAATCAACTTTGCCTTGTTTACCTGGTAAGGGAGTTCGGTTACGATAATCTGCTGCCTGTCTTTTTTAAGCTCCTGAATTTCGGCAACTGCCCTCATCCTTATAGGGCCTCTGCCTGTCATGTATGCAGACCTTATACCTGCTGTCCCGAGTATGTGTGCGCCTGTGGGGAAGTCAGGACCCTTGATAACGGTCATCAGTTCCGAAATCTGTGTTTCGGGGTTTTCGATAAGCATCAGAATTCCGTCGATAACCTCGCTGATATTGTGAGGAGGCATGTTTGTTGCCATTCCGACGGCAATGCCGGTTGAACCATTTATAAGAAGGTTTGGAAGCCTCGCTGGAAGGACTTCCGGCTCTTTCAGGGACCCGTCATAGTTAGGAGTGAAAGGAACGGTTTCTTTCTCAATATCAACCAGCATCTCCTCCGCGATCCTATCCATACGGACCTCGGTGTAACGCATTGCAGCAGCCGAGTCTCCGTCAATTGACCCGAAGTTACCCTGTCCGTCGATCAGAGGGTACCTGAGAGAGAAGTCCTGGACCATGCGCACAATAGTGTCATAAACTGCAGAATCCCCATGAGGGTGGTACTTACCAAGAACGTCTCCCACAATACGTGCGGATTTTTTGTAAGGCTTGTCGTGAGTGATCCCTGACTCATTCATTGAGAAAAGGATCCTGCGGTGAACAGGCTTTAAGCCGTCACGAGCATCCGGGAGAGCCCTTCCGACAATTACGCTCATCGCATAATTGATGTAAGAGCGTTTCATCTCGTCGTCAATAAGGATGGGAGTAACTCCTGCTCTTACGGGCTCCTCATCTTCAGGCTCTTCAGGACCGGTGTCCATTTCGGTTTCATCTTCTAATTCAGAATCTTCAGTGGTATTCTCTACTGGATCTTCAGTGGTATTCTCAACTGGACCTTCAGTGGTATTCTCTACTGGATCTTCAGTGGTATTCTCAACTGGACCTTCAGTGGTATTCTCTACTGGATCTTCAGTGGTATTCTCTACTGGATCTTCAGTGGTATTCTCTACTGGACTTTCAGGAATAAGAGTTGCCTGGTATGATTTCTTCATTTCTGCTTCTGATTTGTTTTTGTCTTCATTTTCTGCCATTTTTCACCACCTCAGATATCCAGGTCCACAACCTCTTTTGCATGTGTTTCGATGAAATTTCTGCGAGGTTCGACCTCATCTCCCATAAGTATGCGGAAGATTTCGTCAGCTCGGATTGCATCTTCAAGAGTAACCTGCAAAAGGGTCCGGCTCTCAGGGTCCATGGTGGTCTCCCAGAGCTGACCAGGGTTCATTTCTCCAAGACCTTTGTAACGCTGGATGGCAACACCTTTCTCCCCGAGTTCTTTTACCTTATCTGCCAGCTCTTTATCCGAATACGCATAGTAATCCATTTTTCCTTTCTTTATCTTGTAAAGAGGCGGCTGGGCAATGTATACGTACCCTGCATCTATCAGATGCCTCATATAACGGAAGAACAGGGTCAGAAGAAGGGTTCGGATATGAGCGCCGTCCACATCGGCATCGGTCATAATAATGATTTTGTGGTAGCGTGCGTTTTCAAGATCAAAGTCTTCACTTACTCCTGTCCCTATGGCTGTAATGAGTGAAATGACCTCGTTGTTTTTCAGGATCTTTGCAAGCCTGGACTTTTCCACATTAAGGATCTTGCCCCTGAGAGGCAGAATTGCCTGGAAGCTTCGGTCTCTGCCCTGCTTTGCAGAACCGCCTGCAGAGTCTCCTTCAACAATATAGATCTCACATTCTGCAGGGTTCTTATTAGAACAGTCTGCAAGTTTTCCCGGCAGGGTGCTGACCTCAAGTACGCTCTTTCTCCGCGTAAGTTCCCTTGCCTTCTTTGCAGCCTCTCTAGCTCTCTGGGCAAGAAGGGCTTTGTCAAGGATAATATTGGCAACTTTGGGGTTTTCTTCAAAGTACTCTGCAAGCCCGTCAGTTACAAGGGAGTCAACTATCCCTTTGACCTCACTGTTTCCGAGCTTTGTCTTGGTCTGCCCTTCAAACTGGGGCTCCATTAGCTTGACACTGATAATCGCAGTCAGACCTTCCCTTACATCGTCTCCTGTCAGCTTTTCGTCTTCCTTGGAGAGCTTATTGGCCTTTATGTAATCGTTGGCTACCCTTGTAAGGGCAGTCTTAAAACCGATAATATGGGTCCCGCCTTCGTGGGTGTTAATGTTGTTTGCAAAAGAGTACACGTTTTCAGTGTAACCGTTTGTGTACTGCATTGCAATTTCCACTACCATATCATCTCTCTGTCTTTCGAAATAGATCGGTTTTTCATGGAGGGGCTGTTTTTTCTTATTAAGATATTCCACAAACTCAATTATCCCTCCGCTATAGTTGAAAGTCTCTGCCTGACCTTCGGGGCTTCTTAAATCCTTCAGATTGATTATAAGGCCGCGGTTCAGAAAAGCAAGTTCCCTGAGCCTGTTTAACAGGATATCATACTGGAAGTCAGTTGTCTCAAAGATTTTTGTGTCCGGTTTGAAAGTGGTTTTTGTGCCTGTGGTATCCGAAGTTCCTATTTCCCGGACATCGGATTCAGGTTTTCCGCGGATATAACGCTGGAAGTACTTCTTTCCATCTCTGCTTACTTCCACTTCGGTCCATTCCGAAAGGGCATTTACTACCGAGACCCCCACCCCGTGCAGGCCCCCGGAGACCTTGTAAGTATTCTTGTCAAATTTTCCTCCCGCGTGCAAAATCGTCATCACGACCTCAAGTGCCGATTTCTTATGCACCGGGTGCGGATCGATAGGGATACCCCTTCCATTGTCAATTACAGTCACGCTTCCATTGGGATTGATCGTGACATCGATCTCTGAACAGAAGCCTGCAAGAGCTTCATCAATACTGTTGTCTACAACCTCATAGACTAGGTGGTGGAGCCCGCGCCCATCTGTGCTCCCTATATACATGCTCGGGCGTTTTCGGACAGCCTCCAGGCCTTCAAGAACCTGGATGTGCGAAGCGTCATAAACCTGTTTATCACTCATCGTGGTTTATTCTCCATAAAAATCTGGTAAAGTTATTTATTTTAAATATCGTAACATATTATACATTTTTTAAAACTCGCAGGGAAACTCGGTTCGAAATCGAACTTTAGAAATCGTATCAATTCTCGGAGTCTTCACTTTTTATTAGGTTATTTTTATATATAATATTTATCATTCTGCTGTAAACCAGATTCAATATGCGCTCATACATTTTAAGCCTTTAGATCAGCCTTATATTTAGCCTGATTTTTCTGTCCTTAATCCCTCGAAAAAGGTGATTTTCAGTATAATTTTACGCCCAAAAATGCCCTTTTCAAACTAATTCTTCAATATGTTTTTAGTTAAAATAAATATTTGCTGTTTCACAGAGAAAATTTTGCTTATCTTAGAGCAGTCAGGGCATGACTCGCGGCATTTTGGGAGTTACTGGAAGTCTTTTATAGGACAGGTTCAGGATTATTTTCTCTGGACATGTCGATATCTAATAAACTGCTTTCAGGAAAAATAGCCATTAAAATATATACAACGCAGGAAATAAGGAAATGAGCAACTCATGAATACCTTCGCAGATTACCTGCGTAAATAACCTGTGTAAATTACCTGCGCAAATTACCTGTGTAAATTACCTGAATAAATAACACCAATTTACTGGCATGGAGATACCACATTCAGTTATCCGTTTAAACAGGCTGCCTGAAAAGTAGACTGCTGGCAGAGATTCAAAATTTCAACTTACATTTACTGCCAGCAATTTTTAGTTTTAACCGGATTATCAGGGGACCGGTCTTTTATCCATCAGATATCCATCTGTATCCATCAGATATCCATCTGTATCTATCAGATATCCATCTGTATCTATCAGTTATCCGTCAGGTATCTACAGTTACCCTTCAGGTATTCATCGGGTATCCATCAGTTTTGTCATTACTGGTTTACCGTAATTTATTTCAGTATGAGACATCAAATCATGCCCATTTCTTTCAGCCGATTCGGAAGATAAACCTCGGTTACGAAGTCCAGACCTTTTCCTGCAAAAGCCTGCTGTTCAGCCTTCTTACCGATATCGAGCTGGAGCTTAATCTGCTCTTTCCAGTAATCAGACTCAAAGCGGGGGTCGGAAAGTTCACTCCGGAGTGCGTTTACATCCTGCTCCGTGAGCTTGTCGGTTGAAAGTTCGTATTCCACAATATCCGAAGGCTGAAGCCCAAGGAATTTGGCTGCCGGAGTAGCCATGAATTCCGAAAGGTGAGCACTCTTTATGGCTCCGTAAGCAACAGAGGCATAGATCCTGTAAGACCAGGGGTCGCCGTCAGTAAAAACCGCAACAGGTATTCCGAGTTCTTCGTTCATGCGCTTGATTATCCTGCGGGTTGACCGTGCAGGCTGACCTTTCAGGTGGACAAGGATTGCGTTATAAGCCTCATCAAACCCGTTTTCCATTAAACGCGCATACATACCACCGGTTTCTATGGCAATAATCATGCTCGCATCGTGCTTTTGAAACTCTATGTTTTCCACATTGAAAGGGATCTGGTACCCACCTTCTCCCACATCCTTCTGGCAGTGGATATTCCGCTCTCCGCGCTTTGTCTGTTCCGTAATCTCAATCGGCCCGAACATCGTGGCTCCGTCTTCTTCAGGGCGCATATGGAAATACTCTCTCTGGAGGCTGGTCAGGATTTCCAGGTCCTCTATCAGGCGGTCGCTTTCACCCTGTTCTTTGAATTTGGCATAGTCCCAGCCTTCGGAAATATAATAAAGTTCTCGAAGTGTTGAGCCACGGTTACGGGCAAGATGCTCGTTTATAAGAAAATCAGTTGCATATGTAGTCTTCAGGAGCTGGAATGCACCTTTTACGGTTTTTGCGCTTCTTTCGCTTTCCCTGTCTCCGTAGACCCAGACATCGCTCTCGTCGGAATATTCCAGGTTTGCTTTTGTCCGGCTTGGAAGGCTGACACTCGGGACAACCTCCTCTTCAAACTGGTTATAGATCTTTTCTGCAATCTCAAGGAGTTTTTCCCTGGCAAGGGCGTCTCCCTTTCTTGTTTTGCTGCCTTTTTCTCCTTCCATTTCAAACACCCTTGAAAGCTTTTGCCCCGGTTACCAGTTCTTCTTCAATCCCTTCTACAATCAATTGAGGAAGCTTCTGGAGTTCTTCTTCGCTTGCAGATTCTATTTTATAGCTCAGTACTTTGGAAGACCCTGCAGCCGCTGAGATGTCCCAGACATAATCGTAATCATTACCCATGGTCACAACCTTTGGTTCTGGCTTTGCCCCGCTAACTTTACAGGGGAGCATTTCGTGTACCCTGAAAGAATAAGCAGAAGTCCCGAAGTTCTTGACCTTAATTGCCACATCTGCAGTCCCGTCTCCGTTGTTTTTAATTGCCCTGTGCACAAGCAGGTTTCCCATGATCTTTGCAACAACGGGATTTATGTCAGGGACGTCTTTTTCCAGAACATGTGCAACCTTTGCTGCTAATTTCGGAAGAACCTTTGTAATGATGATCTCTTTTTCCCGGCGCTTCTTGAGGTTGCTCTGCTTGCTCAGGTAGTGCTTGAGTTTCCTTGCAACTTCTTTGATTGCAAGGTCGATTTCCTCTTTAATCACAGGAATATCTGCAATCGCGTCCTTTGATTCCGAAGTAAAGGGCACGTTAATGGAAGCAACGTGGATAAGGAGGATAACAGGACCAACAGGAATTCCCCCTCCTGGCTGGTTTAAGCCGTACTGCTTCCACTTAATGTCCTCCACAGCATGCGTGGTCACACAGCCACCCTGCTGGTAAAGTAGAGGCACACGGTTTGCAAAACGCATGATGCTTATTTTTTCTTCTTTCGGAAGGTTGCCCCCGTAAGCCATCCCGACTTCCACCACAAAGGGATTTCCCGAATACACAGCCGGTTTCCTTGTGCTTGTAGCAATGAAATCAACAGTAGTCTCTTTCTCAAGCCCCCGATAAATAAGGTCTTCACCGATAGGAGAAAGACAGTCCGTCGGAGGAGCCATGATCTTTACCTTCTCAAAAGCCTCGATCAGCTTTCTTGCCTCATGGCGGCCCAGTGCATGAGGGTCGATTTCCGGGTCAAGCCCTGCGGCTTTACAGATTTCCTCCGCAGTAAGCAGCCCTATTTTACAAAAAGAGTAACGCAGGAACGGAGCAAGTTTCTGGCGCTCAGTGTAGTGGAGCATTTTCATGAGGGTTCCGAGCTCAATGCCTTCAGGATGGGGCAGGATTTCTTCCGCAGGCTCAGGCATTTTATCCGTAGCCCTTTCAAAAACTTCTTCGTTGCCATCAGGGTCGATAAGAGTTATCCTGGCATGGGGGTTTACAATTGCAGTTGCTTTAAGGTATTCGTAAATGGACTGCCTTCTCCCTTTTACATATGCAGCCCTCATCTCAAGCTCAATCTGCGTCCCATGCGGGCGGAACCAGTCCCTGACCTCGTCTACAAGGATATCAGGTTCATTTGTGCTGGTGTTGATCATGAGCTCATAATAATGTGCAGGAGCAGTCGGGCTGGTTTTTGAGAGAATTTTAGTGTGCCTGCCTGCTGTCATCTGGGCATAGAGGACAGCTGCCGAGATTCCTATCCCCTGCTGCCCCCTGCTCTGTTTGAGGGCATGGAACCTTGAGCCGTAGAGCAGTTTTGCAAAGACTTTGGGGATCTGCTCTCTTACAATTCCCGGACCGTTGTCTTCGATAATAACAGTTACATAGTCCGGTCCTGTCCTCTCGACCTGGACAAGGATATCAGGCAGAATTCCTGCTTCCTCACAGGCATCGAGAGCATTGTCCACTGCTTCTTTTACGGTTGTTATAAGGCTTCGAGGCGCAGAATCAAAACCCAGGATCTGCCTGTTCTTTTCAAAAAATTCTGCTACACTTATCGATTTTTGTTTTTTGGCGAGTTCTTCTGCAATGGGGGTTTCCATGAACTTTTACCTCAGGGCTGAAAAATTGATCCGATGTTTAGAATGAATTTGATATAAAAATAAATCTAATGTTTGAAACAAGTCTAATGTTTGAAACAGGTCTAATGTTTGAAACAAGTCTAATGTTTGAAACAGATGCGGTACTGAATGGATGATAATACTTTTGTGGAGACTATTTTATATCTGGAATATCCGGAATACTTAGAATATTCGGAATACTTAGAATATTCGAAATATATGGAATGTATAGAACTATATAGAACGGTCCTATCCGGAGAGATTTTATATTAATGTTTAAAGCGAAATTTACTGATAAAGCAAGTTAGCAGGCTAAAGCGAAATTTGCTGCCTGAAGCAGGCATTCTTCCTTAATAAAAGTGTGAGGTAATAAATATTTATGCCTGCTAAAAAAGATATCGATTCTTCCAGATCTTTTCCCTTCCAGATCTTTTCCGGAGTAATATTGTACTTTCAATCGTGTTTTCAGACATTGAAAAATTCAGAGTTCCGCACCAATAATTGTCTGGGTTGCGGTTACAGTCTCGCTTTCCCTTATTCTGTCTACCACGGCATTGAGGATGCTCAGGTCTTTAACGTCTATGATGACGACAAAGTCATATTCACCGAAAACATGGTAGACGTCCTTGATTCCTTCAATAGTCTTCAATTCCCTGTATGCTGCTTTTTCATATCCGGGTAGCACGTTTATCATTGATATACCGAAAATGGCATCACAACCTATATTTTATTATGATATTAATGAGTTAGAATGATGGGACAAAAAGAGGTATTATTTTGAAAAGCTTATATGATAAATAGCTCGGAGCAGTTGCAAAGTCAGATAACACAAAAAGAAATTATTCGCATGCTATTAAAGCATTTTGAGAATTTGCAGGTAAAGATCCTGATCAACTCATTATTGAAGCTGAAAAAGAGATTAAACAAGATTTGCTAATGCGTCAAAGATATGTAAAAGATCTTGTGAAATTGGAAGGCACCGAAGAAGAGAAGGAGGAATAAAAGCATGAAAATGTCAATAATTCAAGCACTTGAAAAAATGGCAGAGCTCAACAATTACGAAGAAATTTTAGTGAAAATCAAAGATGATGACGAACCTACACCAATTGATTTAGAAATTGACGATATCCGAAAGTTCGCGGAAGATCCGGATCAGACTTTTGATTTGATGGTCACAGAGTACACGATTCGAGAGCTAGATGAAAATGGAAAAGAAAAGTTAGGAGAACCACTTTATACAGTGGTTAAATAATCCATTCCCTTTTCATTCCTTTTTGTGTTAACGATTCAGGCCTGGTAGCGCAAAGAATGCCTTCTTTTTTGGCATAATCAAGAAGTAAAGACTTTTCCTTAAAGTATAACGTTTTCAAAAAAGAAGTAATAAACGTTTTTAAAGGCGCTAACATACCTTTTTACATACTTTCTTATTTTGAATTTTGTTATTTAATTCTTCTGTAAATTGTAGAGACATTCCCAAACATCGACTTAAAAGGGCTTGTATGTCCTTCTTCAACCTGTAATTATATTATCAAGGACATCGTAGGGCTGGAAGACACGGCGGAGGAAGAATAAGGCTGTGATTCATTATAAGATAAAAATTTGTAACTGAAAAACACACAAAAGAAACAACAGCAGCCGAGTTTAAAGTTACCGTACATCAGGATATGAAATTCCCCAGAGAGGTTAGAAAGCTAAAAGGAGTCAGATAAATGGCTAAAATCGAAGAAACTAACATGAAAGGCGAAATAATCATACATTAGATATGGAAAGAGCATACCGGTGGATATGAGGACGAAGAGCTTACCGGGGAGAAAATTGAGATTTCTTCCGATGGTCAAATAATACTAACTCAATATGATGAATATCTCGTGTTTTCCCCTGGTGGGCATAGTAACATAAAACGAACAACGTATAAAGTAACAGTGGATGAATTGAGAGCTTTCTTCATGTCAAAAGGCATCAAAGGAAGTGATAGAGGAATTCCTTGGAAACCTACAAAAAAATGAATACGATGTTAAATTAATTTCCGTCAATGACGATCTTTTATCTTTTTTCCTTTTTGTATTCGTTCTCTTGTTTCGTTTTTCTCTTTTGTTGGTCCGGATTCCCTCCGGATCCGTGAGGGCATGCAGCAAAATTATATCCTTTTTATGTTTGTAACTCCTATAACCATGGTTATCAATAAGGAGTATCGGCTGCAAGTTATTTATTATTATCCGAGAGCGCGGAGAAAAAGCTGCTAAATCAAATTGCGTGCGGCCACCCCACACTAAACCGACGGCCCGACAATTACCTCCAGTAATAGAGGAATTTCTTCTTTTTTGATTTAAAGGTCTTATTTACTTTCTTTTTTGAACTTCTTATTACTACCAATAATTGTCGGACAACCTCTAAAGGTTGGGATATTCATGACCCTCAGTGCTCCCGTTGTAATAAAAGTGAACCTTTTGATTCAATTTGATTATAGTTAGGTAGTATAATTTTTGAATTGGATATTTGACATAATCTCCCAGATATACAATCCCCCCAATAAAGGTCCTATTAATAACAAGAAAGAAAACAATAACACATAATTAGCCATGCCATAGTAGCTAATCCCTAATATCTCAGTAATAACTATTATGAAAAAAGCTACTACAGGAAATATTTTAAGAGCTTTCATGTTTCGTGTGTCCTTGCATCCAACTGAGCAAGCAAATACATAGTAACTTAATGGTACAGCTACCAATAATAATATCAACATGACTGTTTCTTGAATCGGACCAGAAAAAAACTCGTAATCATGTCCTAAATTCATTTTCATGTGCAAGAGAATTGCCCAAACTCCGACTATTCCAGAACAAATAAACAAAGGCAGACCAGTGATATTCCTGTTCTTTACAATCTTAAATCCAATAACTATCATTGGAAACAGATAGATCACACCTACAACAAAGTGATATAAATTCAGCTTAGGTACAAAAATGTTAACTAAAGTCATTCCAAACATTGACAAACCGAGCCAAATCCAACCAATAAAGAAAAGAGATGCCTCCCATGGCACCTCCTTAAATCTAAACTTCATTTAAAGTTACCCCTTCTTCACATTATATAATCATATAATCCATGGGCATATTTTGCGCACTCTTGGACACACTGGGCAGTATAGTAAGCTACGTAGATGTCTGAGCCAAAATTTTGAGGGTCATTGTACATCTCGGTCCAGATATAGTCAAAATACTGGCTACTATGCTCAGCGTTGTCTTCAACCGCTTCTTCAGGATCAGTTACAGTTATTGATTGAGTATTATACTGCACATAATCCTTAAACTCATATCCTGAAGTCCACTGGCCGTTCACATAATTCTCATAGATGCTATGGTATGTGGTTTCATAAGAGTTCCAAATGTACTGACCACCCTGTTGGATTACTCCATCACTATGGAACGGGATACCCGGATCAATTAGATAATGACTTGAGTAACCAAATCTTTGATGTGCAGTAGACCAATATCCATTATTCACTGCAGAAATGGCTGAATCTGCAAACACATTACCTATCAGGTGCTCCTCCAATATGCAGTGACCCATCTTCATAGTGATTATAATATCTATAGAATGGTTCCGGGTCCATCACACCATTATCTGGGTCGTCAGCTGCATCTTTAGCATAATTCCTATAGGAAGACCCATCACAAGCATAGTAAGCATAGTCCTTATGTGGGGTAGAAAGCCACTTCACGGAGACAGGCTCATAACTTTTCAAAGACTCATTGACTAGCATAGGACCAATCTCACTCATAAATTCATAATCATCTTTGGTGATCTCATCTGGATACCTATCCCAGAGATCTTTGATACCAACTTTATATCTGTCTTTCTCCTTCTCAGAAACATTAAAACCATCAATGTACTTGAAGGTGACAGACCTACTTTCCCCCTGAGTGCCAGCGAAAGCAAGCGCTCTATAAGGCATTGCCTTAACGACGTCCGGTAAAGAAGCCTGTAGCTCCAAGTAATCTACAACTTCCTTCAGTCCTTCTTCACCGAGCTCAGCTTCCAAGGCCTCAATCTTTAACTGAGCAGCATCTTTAGTTAGGTTGGTTTGTTGTTCTTCGACGGAAGCCATTGCTGATGGTATCAACGCCATGCCAACCAGCATTGTCAAAAGAATTAGCCCTATTGTTATTTTGTTCTTAACCATATTTTTTCTCCTGTTTAGCACCCAGGAGGCAGAATAAGGCAAGCTTAAATACACGCAAAGCTAACATAATCACTGCCTCTTAGGGCGCGTTTATGGAGTTCGGGTGACATTGGGAAACTATATTTGAACTCCATAAATTCCTCTTACCTAACTCCTTATAAGTTTTCTGTGTAAACTTCCAAACTATTTCTTTTTCATACGTGTTATGAATCTAAAATTAGTTCGTAATATTTGATTGTTTGATGGTCTGGAGAGAAACTATATATGAGCATATTGACCCAACCCATATTCCAAAGTTTATATAATAGCTCAAGTGTAATAACAAGAAAAAAACCTAATTCGATTGTTATGTTAGGTATTATTAAGTTTAGACCTGATTATTGTAAAAAACACTTAACAAAGCACAATTAATGCTTAACAAAGCACTGCTGAATGAAGAGCTCAAAAAGTTATTAAGAGAAAAGTATCCTGCCCTTTTTGAAGAACTTAGCCAAGATGAACCTTGATTATCCATGTAAGAAATCCTCTCCTACATAACAAATAAATTTCCACAGATTTACTCTTTTGGTACAACCCATTATTTTAATAATTAGGACTTACGCGGTTGAACTGAAAAACAACAGCTCTAAACCTTCAACTGTCTAAATCTGCGATTTAACTGCAAGGTCTATTGATCATGATCTCAATCCTCAAGTGCGTAAGTCCTAATAATATCATTGTTATAATGCAAGCGCATGTCCTCCGAGTCGCAAAGGGATGAATTTCCGTTCCTCTAATGCCAAAAGAGCAGTTGATAAACTTTTTCCCAACTCTATCAACAGCAATCCAGATCCAGCAATATTTTTTTGTTACCGATGTAAGTGTGCATCTCATCCATTTCAACAATAGGCATTTCATTTTCGCTTTTTAGATCTTCTAGCTCCTGACAAAACTTCTATCCATTTTTGGACAGAAACATGACTTACTCCTAAAAATCACCCTATTGAGCGAAATCCTAATCCTTCAAGATAGAGTCGCCAATCAACGCTGTTAGTTAAATAATTCGGGATAAAACAATACACACGCTTGTGTTATGTATTTATATACAACCAGTAAAAAGCAGAACATGGGAAATCTTTCCTGATCATGTTCCTGACTTAACAAGTATCCAGTAGACAAAAACCTTGTAGAGCCTGTAATTGTTCAAAAAGAGAAAAAGGAGTTAAAGATTACACATATCATTTAATTATGCTCAATTTATGCTCAATTACTTCTCACCACTTTATTAATCAGCAGAGTAATAACTTATATGATAATACTCATTATTCAGTTTTATATATTCAGTCTTGTTGTCGCGCATGATGTTAGCAAACTCCGTCATATTCCCATTATGGTCAAAAGGGAGCTTAATATCTTTTCCAGGATTACTTATTGCTTCTTTGACATAGGGGTATTTCTCGATATCTGCTAAACTGAATTCTACATATTTCTCTGGAGTATCTTGAAGTTTATCCGCGCGAACATACGTGCCTGCGCCAGGCTGATAAATCATCAAAAAGAAAATAAGGCATATTACTAGAACCGCAAAAGAAATAGCTGCTAAAATTTTTGTCCTTGCTTTCATTTAATAAACTCTCCAAGCACACTATAAAAATAAATGTAGGATTAAATCCTGCATGAAACGATTTAAAAAATATTTCTATTAGTTTCGATAATTTGATCGCAATTACTGCACCAATTATCTGTTGACATCATAAACGTGTATGTCATTATGCATGTTGGACCAGCATATCCATGATCTCGACAATCATAGCTGTGTGACGCTTCATGCTGTGCAACATGCCAATCCCAACCTGAAGTTATTTGATGTTGCATTATCCATGCACCAGTTAGATACTCAGAATAACCTCTATTACTTAATCCCTGATCACTGAAAACGGCAAGCATATCCATGCCTTGATGATTAGAATTCCATCCAGTTTCACTTTTTGCTTCATTGAGAAGTAAAACGACATCATCTGTATTGTCATTACTATCCCATATTGAATATTTGCCTACAACAAAATCTATATTATGGTCGTTGTAGAATGCGTTGTCAGCATTTTCGATGGTGTTGTATGCTTGAGTCTGCCAGTTATTTCCGAAAGTACTCCGGTACTCTTTATCTGCAACTATCCAAACATTAACTGTATTTGTTGTCGTTGTTGCTTTGGTTGAGGTTTGTTGACTAATATTTCTTGATGTAAAATTTTCTATTACTGCCTTTTTATATCTTCAGGATAATTAGTAGGGAGATTTTCCAAATCCTTAAGGCTTTCAATCTGTACAGGTTTAACTTTTAGATCTTCCTCAATCATTTTTCATACTGTTTCATTTTGTTCAGCAAGGGCGCGACGTTCATCCCCGCTAAGCCGATTTAACTCGTCACCTTTTTCAAACCAAGGATCAGGGACAGATATATTATCTTGATTCTCTTTTTCCGTAATATTCTGTTGCACCTCTACTGCACTCACTGGTGGTATCAATGCCATGCCAACCAGCATTGTCAAAAGAATTACTCCTATTGTTATTTTGTTCTTAACCATATTTTTTCTCCTGTTTAGCACCCAGGAGGCAGAATAAGGCAAGCTTAAATACACGCAAAGCTAACATAATCACTGCCTCTTAGGGCGTATTTTATGGAGTTCGGGTGACATTGGGAAACTACATTTGAACTCCATAAATTCCTCTTACCTAACTCCTTATAAGTTTTCTGTCCATTCCATCAAACTATCTTGTTTTCATACTCGTTTTGAATCTGAAATTATTCCCTGAACTTTGATTGTTTGATGGTCTGGAGAGAAATTATATATATGAGCATATTGACCTAACTCATATTCAAATGTTTATATAATAGCTCAAGTGTGACGACAAAGAGAGATCTAAGTAGATTCTTATGTAAGCTATTATTAAGTTTAGACTTGAGTATTGAAAAAAACACTTAATAAAGCACAATTAACGCTTAACAAAGCATTATTGAATGAAGGACTTAAAAAACCATTAAGAGAAATATTATACTCTTTTTGAAGAACTTAGTCAAGATGAACCTTGATTATCTATGCAAGAAAACCTTTATAATAACAAAGAAATTTTCCACCGACTCTTTTTTTGAATGTTACCTATTATTTTAATAATATCAGCGTATAATACAACCGCATGTCCTCCGAGTCGCAAAGGGATGAGGATATCTTCGAATCCCAGTATATAGACATGTACCTCAGCGAGTACGCGAGTATTTCTTCAATCGTACGCGAGGCGCTGCCTTTTGAACTTCTTGCGACTGTTGGAGGAGTTATTGCAGGGATTATCCTTTCAAAGATGACAAACGAACTTGAGATGATTCCAGGACTACTTGTAATTTATCCGGGTGTGCTTGGGCTGCGCGGAAATATTTCCTCTACTCTGGGCTCAAGGCTCGGCAGTGCGATCCACATGGGTCTTATCACGGATATTGACAGGAATAACCCTGAACTTGTAAACAACATTTCAGGATCTCTTCTCCTTGGCTTTATTATGGCTATCCTGCTCGGAGTTTTAGGGCATTTTGTCACCCTTGCCCTGGGATTTGAAAGTGCCGGCATCTTTAAGCTTATACTCATCTGTGCAATTTCGGCACTTACTTCCGGAGTGATCCTCTCTTTTGTTGCCGTCCTGCTTGCCATAGGCACTTTCAGGTTCGGTTTTGACCCGGATAATGTTGTAACCCCTTCAATTGCAACCATCGGGGATATTGTCTCCATGCTCATGCTCTTCCTGTCTGCAAAACTGGTGGTGATGCTCTGAAAAAATCCAGGAAACAGACCAGCTACTACACCGTAGAAGGCATCATCCGGCGCGGGCTTCCCGTGCTTACCATAACATGCGTAATGGGCATTATTGTAGGGCAGATCCTCAATACAAGAGAAAACAGCCTGCTTTCTATGCCTGCTATTCTTATTCTTATCCCTTCTCTGGTCAAAATCGGTGGGGACACCGGAAGCATGCTTGGTGCAAGGCTTTCCTCTGCCTTTCACATGGGGCTTGGAGACAGGATCTACAGAAACCCTGTGGTGCACAACAGTGTTATTGCAGCTGCGATTGTGGGTTTCGTTTCTTCAATTTTTGTCAGTATGCTGGTTTTCCTTGCAAGCAAGCTTATGGGTTTCGGAATGCCTTTCATTACCCTTCTGGGAATCAGCCTTATAGCAGTCGTAATAGAACTCACCGTCGTATATTCAGCAACAGTTGCCATTGCCTTTGCTTCCCACCGTTTCGGGATGGACCCTGACGATACTGTAATACCTTTCATAGCAAGTCTCGGAGACCTCGTAGGTGTCATCGGGATCTTCATAGCCCTGCATTTACTGAACATTTTATAAACCAGATATGACTTTAATAGTTCCATTTTTATTGAGCACATTATTATTCAAATTATCAGGCTTCCCGACAGGGAATAATTCGAAAATTAATAATTACTATGAGGTATATACCCATAAATACCAACAATAAGGTAGAGTTGATACATAGACCATGTTCCCTAAAGAATTCAGATACAGTCCAAGGAATCTGATAGACCTTTTGACTGAGATGAAGGATACTTCCGAACTCATGGTAGACCTGGCGTACTCCGCAATGGTCTATGATGATGAGGATATTGCAGAAGAAGTGCTTAACCTTGAAGATAAAATGGATACTCTCGACTATCATATGAAAATGGCTGCAATGTTAAGCACACGCAGGGTAGATGAAGCTGAAGAACTCCTGGGAGTCCTCAAGGTAGCCGCTTCCTCCGAGAATATAGCAAATGCTGCAGGTGATATTGCCAAAATTGTCCTTATGAATATGGGCATTCCCATGGAATTGAAGGTAGCCCTCAGAGAGGCAGAAGAAACCATAGTCAGGGCAACCGTTGCTGCAGAATCCGTAATGGTCGGGCGTACTCTTGGAGACCTCGAACTTGACATAGAGACCGGGATGTGGATAATTGCAATCCGCAGAAGTGAAGACTGGATCTATGACCCTGATACTGAGACCCGGATTCGCCAGGGAGACGTGTTATTTGCAAGAGGGCACGATGAGGGTGTCCCTCTATTCTTCCAGATGGCAACTACAAAAAAGTTCATCCCGAGGGAAATCGAGCACGATAAGGTCATAAAAGACCTCGAGCATGCCGTGGACATAATCGTGGACATGAAAAATATGTCTGAACTTTCTGTAGGGCTTGCATACTCTGCCATCCTTTTTGATAACGAAGACATTGCATACGAAGTAAGTGCACTGGAATCAGAAATGGATTCCATGAAGTACGAACTCCAGCACTGGGTACTTGAAACCGCAAAGCATGTTGATGATGTAAACATCCTAAGGGGAATACTGCACCTTGCCAGTGCCTCGGAAGCGATTTCAGACGCCGCCTACGGGATAGCAGATACTGTGCTCAGGGACATAGAGCTCCACCCGATCATCACCCTTGCAGTCCGCAACTCGGAAGAGGTGATCACACGGCTCCAGGTCGAAAAATGCTCCCCAATTGTAGGCAAAACCTTCTCTGAACTGAGACTGGAAACCGAAACGGGACTGCATGTGATGGCGATAAAAAGAGCTGAACGCTGGGTCTATGCCCCCAAAAGCAACACCGTTGTCCAGGCAGGGGACATGCTCATTGCCCGTGGCTCACGAATAGGAGAAGGTGCTCTGATAGAGATGTGCGAGTGCAAGTTACGCCAGTAAAAACCAGACTGTGATTCGGGACCGCACGGAATTGAAGATTTTCCGGGGATTGCAATATAATCGCAACAGTACGCCGTTCTTTTCGGCAGAGTTGCGGCTCTGCAGTACGCTGTCCTTTTCGCTTCGCTCAAGAGGTCTAACTTCTGGTTTTCGAAACGAGCTTCAGTCGAAAGGACCACCTTATAAGCATAAAGCGAATATCTAGCTCAGGTGAACTGATTCGAGTGTTGGTTAAACAAATTCTCAACAGGCTGCAGTCAAGAGGCTAAATTATATTTTCTCTTGGGCTTACAACTTTTTTACCGTTTTTCAAATAGCTTGAAAGCACTTATTTTAACCGTGGATTAAAAAGTAATTTCTGGAAGAACAAATTATTAATTATTTAGTGTTTTTTATAAAATGAGATTACTCAAACCGGTGTCACTGGCAGATTATTTTTAATCGGACTTCAAAGCGGCTATAGAAATTATACGATGTTTTTATACCTCGGGTTACAATTACTTTATAGGAATTCGATATGGTAACAATTGGGCTTTCGAGAGACAAGGATGTCCTGAAGTCAGTAAGGACAGCAGTGGAGCTTGCAGGAGGACTTGGAATCAAAGAAGGGGATACAGTATTGATCCGACCCAATGCAAATACTGCGGATCCTGCTCCTGGATCGACAAGTCCTGAGGTTTTGAGGGGCGCGATAAGGGAGGTAAAAAGATACAATCCGGGAAAAATAATTGTGGCTGAGAAGTCGATGACGACCCTGGATACTGAAAAAGTGCTTAAAAAACTGGGGTTATGGCAGGTAGCAGAGGGGGAAGGGGTTGATGAGATCCTGACATTCGACCACCTGAAACGTGAACATGTCGAGCCAGAGAAGGCTTATTCCTGGCCTTTTGGATTTGATGTGCCTGAATTTCTGGGATCTGTGGATTACACAATCGCTCTTCCGGTAATCAAGACCCACTGGACTGCTATATTTACAATGGGACTCAAATCCCAGATAAGCATAACCGCAGACAGAGACAGGAGGCAACTCCCTCACGGGCAGGGTATGGATATGCTTTTCGGAAATATGATTGCCGAGTCCAACCTTGTTTATAAGCCTGATTTCTATATATCGGATGCTACAAAGTGCTTTGTGACCGAAGGTCCGAATACAGGTACTTTGCGGGAACCGGGGATTGTCCTTGCAAGCCCGGATGTGATTGCAAATGATGTTACAGGGCTTGCCCTCCTTAAAACACTGGGCACGGTTCCGAAAATCCAGAGAAATTCAGTCTGGGCTCAGCCCCAGATAAAAAGGGCTGTAGAACTGGGGCTGGGAGTGAAAAACAGGGAAGAAATCACGGTAAAGGGCTTGGGAATTGAAGAGATAAATAAAATTATCGCCAGTCTTGCCTGATCCATCTTTCATTGCAGGGTCTGATTGCCTTGGGAGTCCGAAAGATAATCTGAATATTCAATGCCATTCAAATATGCTGATATATCACCATAATTTATTTATTTTCGACGATACCATAGATAATAGGGGTGATTCTATGAAATGTGAAGCATGTGGAAGAGAAAGCGATACTAAATACTGCAACGACTGCGGCAAAGTTATGGACGAAGTTGTAAGGCGTGTAGGAGAAGCTCGATGGGCGGCAATAGATGATTGTTCGTTTATTTATCCGCTTGTACAGCGTGTGGGCAGAGGAGAGGCAACTGTCAACGATATTATCCAGGCTCTTGACGTCGAGGACTGATTTATCCCGCCGGCAGGAACAGGCTTTACATGAAAAGGCTTAAAAACTGATCCTGAACCACATTTTATTTTTAAAACCTTTTAGGTTACCGGAGGTGTTCAGGGTAGCTGGAGCCTGAGAATTCCGTAGAATGATTTAACTGAGAATTCTGGAAATGGTTTAAACTTCAGAGAGACAGAAAATAAATCCGGTTAATCAGGCTAAATCACTTTTCGAAACACCAGAGTTAAGGTCAATATAAAAATAGTCCGGGCTCTGGACTTTTATTTCAATTTCAAGCTGGGCATAGGATAAAATCCTTAAAGTTATATCTCTTCAGCCTTAATATTATAATGTCAGGCAATTTTCTCTGAGCGCAGGGACTGGTGCTGTACATGAACAGAAAAGCCGGAGCAGTTGTTTTAATATGCCTGTTTGCAGGAGTGATCCTGGTTCCGGGGTGTATTAACAAACAGCATGTAGAACAGCCTGTAAATAATGAGTCTTCCGATGCCGGCAAAGGGGATGAGAGTGTGGACATCCAGGTAATAAAGGTTTTTAGCAGCGTGTTTGAATCAAACAGTACTATCCCCAGGAAATATACATGCAATGGGGAAAACATAAATCCGCCTCTGGAATTTGCAGATATTCCCGAGGAAACTGAAAGTCTGGTACTGATCATGGACGATCCTGATTCCCCCATGAATCCATTTACTCACTGGATCGTCTGGAATATTGAACCGGTGGCGAAAATAGAAGAGGACAGCATCCCTGGGATTGAAGGGATGAATAACTTCAGAAAGATTGGTTACGGCGGCCCCTGCCCTTCATCAGGCACTCACAGATACTTTTTCAAAGTTTATGCTCTGGACAGGAAGCTTGAGCTAAAAGCAGGGTCCGGAAGAAAAGAACTTGAAAGCGAGATGATAGGGCATATTATTGCCGAAGGGGAACTGATGGGAAAATACGGAAAGACCTGATCAGAGAAAAAGTCGATTTTCAAGTAAAATAGATTATAAACTATATTATTGGCGGTATATCCTGATCAAAAGATTATACTCAATGTTTTGATCACATGATATACCTGAAATATAATTGTCCTTTAACATATCTGATTTTATTGAAGCTTCAAGGGGGGGAAGACGGTGGAAGAAAAGACAGACGCCGAACAGAGAAACGCAACATCTGAAGAGGATACTGAGATATTTGAAAATCCTAGAGAAGGTTTGGAAAAAGCGACCTTTGCAGCAGGCTGCTTCTGGGGAATTGAAGAGGCATTCCGGCAGATTAAAGGTGTGGTTGCAACTGCAGTTGGCTATAGCGGAGGGCATTTTAAAAGACCTACCTATGAGCAGGTCTGTACCCTTAATACCGGACATGCAGAAGCCGTAAGGGTTATTTTCGATCCTGAAATAGTCTCATATAAGACCCTTCTGGACGTTTTCTGGAAGATCCATGACCCGACGACAAAAGACAGGCAGGGACCTGATGTAGGAAAACAGTACCGTTCCGTGATCTTTTACCACAGCGACGAGCAAAAGGCTGCTGCCCTTGCTTCAAAAGAAGAACTGGAAAAGTCAGGGGCTTTCAAAAATCCAGTAATAACCGAGATAGTGCCGGTTTCCGAATTTTATATGGCAGAAGACTATCACCAGCAGTATTTTGAAAAAAAAGGATTTTTACAGAATATATTCAGGAGCTTTAAAAAATAATTCTGAAAACAGGTTACAGGGACGAAAAAAGCTGGATAAGAGCTTTACATAACCATAACCTGGTGAAAAGCCAGTCCAGAAGAGATGCATGAAAACGTAACACAGACTACACAAAGTAACACAGGCTACACAAAAAGATTAATTTAGAGGGATCTTTAAAGTAATTCAGGTGGAAAACGCAGTTTCGATAAGGAAGCTATCAAAGGTTTTCGGGAAAAATCCTGTCCTGAAATCCCTTGACCTCGACCTCGAAAAAGGTGAATTTGCGGTTATTTTCGGCCCTAACGGGGCTGGGAAAACTACCCTTTTAAAGCTGATTTCAACCCTGATAACACCTACCGAAGGTTCTGTTTTCGTTTCAGGTTTTAATGTAGTAGAAGAGCCTGAAAAAGCCCGCAGAGAAATAGGTCTGCTTTCTCACGAATCTTACCTTTATGGAGAATTAAGCGCAAAAGAAAACCTGCGTTTTTTTGGCCAGATGTATGGAATCAAAGCCCAGGAACTCGAAGAGAGGATATCAAGCCTCCTGGAAGATACAGGGCTTGTGGCAAAAAAAGACGAACGGGTCAGTACTTTTTCAAGAGGAATGAAACAGAGGCTTTCAATTGCAAGGGCTCTGCTTCACAGGCCTTCAATCCTCCTTCTGGACGAACCCTATACCGGCCTGGACCCGGGAGCTTCTCTAGTTTTCGAAAATCTTATTAAAAGCCTGGAGTTCCAGAAAAGTACAAAATTAATGGTTTCTCACGACCTTGAAAGAGGGTTTGCACTCTCCAGCAGACTCCTTATCCTGAACAAAGGAAAATTTGTGTACGACGGGATTAAAAAAGACTTCTCAAGGTATGAAGACTTCAAAGAAAAATGCAGCTCCATGCTGACCTGAAGCAGGAAGATGCTAAAAAAGGGATGAATGAAAATAGAAGAAGTGAATAAAAGAAGTGGAAAAAGGACAGAAGAAGTGAAAAAAGGAGATAAAAATGATCCGGAGCTTTTATATCGCTGCAAAAGATCTTAAAGCCGAGTTTCGGACAAAACAGATGCTTAACTCAATGTTTATTTTTTCTCTTCTTGTGCTTGTGGTCTTCAGCATCTCTTTTGGAGATTTTCTGGGAGACGGTGAGAAAGTAGAGAAACTGGCTCCAGGAGTCCTCTGGATCGCTTTCACCTTTGCGGGAATGCTCGGACTTTCAAGAACCTTTGCCATGGAAACAGAAAACGGCTGCCTTGAAGCCCTTATGCTCTGCCCCACTGACAGAAGTGCGATCTATACAGGAAAAATCCTCTCCAGCCTTGTGATAGTGTTTATCATGGAAGCGGTGACCCTTCCTTTCTTTATCATACTCTTCAATTACAGCCTGGATAGTCAGACCACATTACTTCTCCTGATTATTCTTTTTCTCGGGACTTCAGGGTTTATTGCTGTCGGAACTCTGCTCTCTGCCCTTACCCTGGGAACCCGCACCAGAGAACTTCTCCTGCCTGTCCTTCTCCTGCCTTTAATCCTGCCAGTTATCATCCCTGCTGTGGAGGCAACCGCCGGAGTTCTTGCCGGAAACGGCATTGAAAATTTAATTCCAGAAATAAGATTACTTGCTGTTTACGACCTGGTATTCTTTGCAGTTTCGAACCTGGTCTTTGAATATGTGATTTCTGACTGAGATATTTCAACAGGAAAAAGAGGAAAAATAGAAGACTAAGAGAAAAAAGGAAATAAAAAACTGAGAGAAAAAAAAGTAAATAGAAGACTGAGAGGAAAAAAGAAAATAGAAGATAATTCAAGACAATGAGTAAAACCGAATCAACAACAGAATCAATATGAATCAATAACAGAAACAACATAGAATCAATAACAGAAACAACATAGAATCAATAACAGAAACAACATAGAATCAATAACAGAAACAACATAGAATCAATAACAGAAACAACATAGAATCAATAACAGAAACAACATAGAATCAATAACAGAAACAACATAGAATCAATAACAGAAGCAATATAAAATCAATAATAGTGCAGTAAACCGGTATATTCTCCATTTGCTATAGATACAGATGCTTTCTTTGCGTCCGTTGATGAACTGTGCTCAGAATTAACTTCATCAGTATTTAATTTAATAAATGTGAACAAAATGGCCTTAAATTCCAGAAAAACCGGAGTGCTGGCAGGTGCAACTGCCTGCATAATGCTTCTTTCGATGTACATGCTCTTTTTTTACCTGCCCCCTATCAGGGACGAATCCGGGGAGGTTCTGAGCGGCAGCTTCAGGATCTTTTTCTTCCACATGCCAGTAGCAGTCATTGCCTATCTGGCTTTTGGAGCCGTATTTGTTGCAAGTATTTTCTACCTGATGAAAAGATCTTTTAAATGGGATATTTATGCCCGCTCGGCTGCAGAGGTGGGAGTTCTGTTTTCTTTCCTTGTGCTGGTCACCGGGTCTATATGGGCAAAAGACGCCTGGGGCTGGTACTGGATCTGGGATGTCAGACTGACCACATCTCTTGTCCTTTTTCTTGTTTACCTTGCCTATAACATGCTAAGAAAAGCCCTTGAAGAGCCTGAAAAAAGAGCAAGGCTTTCAGCAGTCTTCGGGATTTTAGCTTTCCTTTCCGTGCCCCTGAGTTTTTTTTCAATAAGGCTCTGGCGCTCGGCTCATCCCCTCATGTTTGGAGGAAGTATGGGAGAAAACGGAGGAGGACTTGAAGGGACATCGCTCCAGCTGACTTTGATTGTAAATTTCATAGCTTATTTCCTGCTTTTCCTTACCCTTTTCTATGTAAAAGTGCAGAATGAGAAGGCAAAAGAGGAGATTGACGCACGCATATCTGTCGGATTAGAAACCTGATTTCTAATGGTCTGTTTTTTCTTTTTTCAAAAAAAGTCGCATAAGGCCAGGTTTTGCAGCTAATCCGGGCCGTTCAGAGAAATTGCATCTTACTATCCGGGAATCCGGGATAATTATTTACCTTTCCCTCGCCTATTTTTTCTCATGATTTTTGACCCTATCACAGTCTGTAACATGGAACTTCAAAACCGCTTTGTAAGGTCCGCAACGCACGAGTTTATGGCAGAAAAAGATGGGACTCCAACTTCCAGGCTCGGAGATCTCTATGAGGAACTTGCAAGAAGTGAAGTCGGGTTGATAGTAACCGGCTATTCCTGTATCCATCCGTGCGGGTGGAGTGATGCCAACCAGCAGGGAATTTATGATGACCGTTTCATCGAGCCTTACAGGAGAATTACTGAGAGGGTACATAAATACAGGAGCAGGATAGTGCTCCAGATAGTGCATGGAGGGAGGCAGGCAGACGTTTCCCAGAAAAATCCTGTCCCCATAGCTCCCTCGGCGGTCAAAGACGGGCATTCTGCAACTGTCCCGAAAGAAATGACAGAAGAAGAAATCCTGATAGTAATAGAGGCATTCACACAGGCAGCTGTGCGGGCAAAAAAGGCAGGCTTTGACGGGGTTCAGCTTCACTGTGCCCATGGCTTCCTGTTAAGCAACTTCATTTCTCCTTACACAAACAGGCGGACTGACAGGTGGGGAGGGTCCGTAGAAAACCGGGCAAGAATAGTAACAGAGATTGTCAGGCGCATAAAAGAGGAGACATGCAGCAACTTTCCCATCTTTGTCAAAATGAATGCAACAGACGGTTTCCAGCCCGGAACGGCAAAAGCAGAACTTGGGCTTACCATATCTCAGGCTATGGAAACTGCAAAACTTCTGGAAAAGGCAGGCGTATGTGCAATCGAGGTAAGTGGTGGGATAAGCGAAGCAGGCGGGGTGACTATAAAGACTGCGATCAATTCCCCTTCTAAAGAGGCTTACTTTAAAGAATATTCAAAAAATATAAAGAGCGCAGTGAGTATTCCTGTTATCCTCGTTGGAGGGATCAGGTCTCTTTCCGTGATGGAGGAGCTTCTTAAGAATGGATTTTCAGACCTTATATCTATGAGCAGGGCATTCATCAGCGAACCGGATCTTATTTTAAAACTTAAATCTGGAGAGGCTGAAAAGGCAAGATGCGTATCCTGCAACCTGTGTTTTGACCCGGAAGGAATAAGGTGCAATTTCGAGTTTGATTGATCCTGAAATCTAGCTATTTTCACTTTACAGGTTTTCTTTTCCTTTTTCTGACCAGATCCTCTTTTGTTTTTCTCTTTCCTTTTTGTATTTTCCCGTCTCGAAAAAGAAATTATTATTAAAGTTCAGGGCTAATTTTAAGATTAGGGGGCAGATTTATCGAAAATTATAGTCTGATGATTTTTTCTTTTTACCGATATCTTTTAAATATTTTTTAATTTTGAGTTTACAATAATCTTCGGATTATTACCCGGAAAAGTGAGCCTGAACGTATATTTTTTATAATAGGTCTGTGCAAAAGAGATAAGCTTTACAGGCTGTTTACAGGGACTCTGGTTTACATTTTTCTGCCAGGTCCCCCAAGAGAAAAATGTTGAGGTAGAAAATTATGTCAGAAGAGAACCGTGTCGGCAGTAAGATACGCCAGCTTAGAGAAGCCCGGGATATGACTGTTGAAGAACTGGCTGAAGCCAGTCAGAGCAGCTCTGAGTTAATCCAGCAGCTAGAAAACGGAGCCCTTGTTCCGTCTTTGACCCCTCTTTTAAAGATTGCCAGGGCTTTAGGCGTCCGCCTCGGCACTTTTCTGGACGACATGCCCCAGAGCGGACCTGTACTGGTGAGGTCAGGGCTATCTGAAAACGTGGTCCGTTTTTCCGGAAAGACTGAGAGGCCAAAGAAAAGCGCCCTTGAGTTTTACTCCCTTGCTTCGGATAAAGCAGACCGTCATATGGAGCCTTTCATTATTGATATCCACCCTTCCCCTGAAGAAAGCCATACGCTCTCATCTCATGAAGGAGAGGAGTTCATCTATGTACTTTCCGGGGAAATTGAAATTTTTTACGGGAAAGACGTTCACAGGCTGAGTGAAGGGGACAGCATTTATTACGATTCCATTGTCCCGCACGATGTTCACGCAGCAGGAAAAGAGGATGCCCGCATAATGGCTGTAGTCTATGCTCCTCTCTGACATTTAGAGTTGTGAGAGAACAGGCTATGACTTAATTGATGACTGGAAAAGCAAATTTAGATTAAAAACTGGATAATCAAGTAAAGACATTAAGAGCTAGGGAATCCAAAATGTTCAGTATAAACGTAAGTCCGCGCTTTGGAGATATTGACGGTCTCGGGCACGTAAATAACACAGTCCTTCCGGTCTGGTTCGAAATAGGAAGAAACCCAATTTTCAGGCTTTTCTCCCCGGACCTTGACCTCAGCCCTGATGTGTGGCATCTGATACTTGTCAGAATTGAGTTTGATTTTCTGAGCCAGATGTATTTCAGATCCGATGTTGAAATCAGGACTTACATTACAAAAATCGGGAACAGTTCCTTTACTGTCGGTCACGAGGCATGGCAGGAAGGGGAACTCAAGGTAAGAGGTCAGGCGGTACTGGTTTACTATGACTTCAAACTCCAGAAATCAATCCCGCTTCCGGAATCAATCCGCGAAATTTTGAAAGCACATATGTTTCCTTCAATGGACTCCTCCTCATCTGACGCGGAAACTGGTACGGATTCTCCCTGCTCAATATAAACGTATTTCAGAAACCTTTGACCGGAATGGACGTTAAAAATCCGGACATGGCCCGGAGGTGTCTGAAAGTATAGTCCAGAAGGAGAGGCTGAAATTATGGATCTTATAGAAGATTCCCTGGGAAAGTATTTTGAAAAACAGATAGCTGTAGACCCTAACCATGAGTTTATCATTTATCCTGACCGGAACCTGCGCTTCACTTACGGTCAGTTCAACGAGAGAGTTAACAACCTTGCAAAAGGTCTTCTTGCAATCGGAATAAAGAAAGGAGACCACGTAGGGATCTGGGCAAAAAATGTCCCTGACTGGCTTACATTTATGTTTGCCACAGCTAAAATAGGGGCAGTGCTGGTCACCGTAAACACTGCTTACAGGAGCCATGAAGTTGAGTATGTGCTTAAACAATCGGATATGAAGGCTCTGGCTCTTATAGACAGTTTCAGGGAGGTTGATTATCTTGAAATTATCAATGGGCTCGTCCCGGAGCTGAAAAGCTCGGAAAGGGGACGCCTGAAAAGCAAGAAATTCCCCCATCTTAAAAGCATAATCTATGTAGGACAGGAAAAGCACAGGGGAATGTATAACACCGCCGAGCTGATACTCCTTGGCAGCCATTACCCGGATGATGAGCTTAAAGAGATCATGGAAGGTGTAAGCGGGGACGATGTGGTCAATATGCAGTACACCTCAGGAACTACCGGTTTTCCCAAGGGGGTTATGCTGACCAGCAAAAACATCCTGAATAACGGGCTGTCCATAGGTGACCGCCAGAAATTTACCCATGAAGACCGCCTCTGTCTGCCCGTGCCCCTTTTCCACTGCTTCGGGATAGTGCTCGGGGTTATGGCTATCCTGACCCACAGAGGAACCCTTGTCATGCTTGAGGTTTTTGACCCTCTCCTTGTACTTGCTGCGGTCCAGAAAGAGAAGTGTACTGCCCTCTACGGCGTGCCTACAATGTTCATTGCAGAGTACACCCACCCAATGTTTGATATGTTCGACCTCTCTTCTCTGAGGACAGGTATCATGGCCGGTTCTACCTGCCCTGTGGAAGCCATGAAAAAAGTAGTAAAAGATATGCACTGCCACCAGATCACAAGCGTTTACGGGCTTACGGAAGCCTCTCCTGGCATGACCCAGACCACTGTGGACGACCCTGTGGAACTCAGGGTAGAAACCGTGGGTAAATGCTTCCCGGGTGTAGAAGTCAGAGTGGTTGACCCTGCTACCAATAAACCAGTACCTCCGGATACTGTAGGGGAGATTTGCTGCCGTGGGTACAATATTATGAAAGGCTACTACAAAATGCCGGAAGAAACGAAAAATGTGATTGACGAAGAAGGCTGGCTGCATAGCGGAGACCTTGGAACCTGTGACGAAAACGGCTACTACAGGATAACAGGCAGAATAAAGGACATGATCATCCGGGGAGGAGAAAACATATATCCCAGGGAAATCGAGGAGTTCCTGCATGCCATGCCTGGAGTCAAAGATGCTCAGGTCGTCGGCATACCCGACAAAAAATATGGAGAAATCGTTGGAGCCTTTGTTATACTTGAGAAAGATGAAGACCTTACTGAAGCCGATATAAGAGACTATGCGATAAGCAAAATCGCCCGGTATAAGGTTCCCAAACACATCTTCATTGTGGATGAGTACCCTCTGACAGCAAGCGGAAAGATCCAGAAATACAAGCTCAGAGAAATGGCTGTAGAAATGATGAAGAATAGATAAAAAACAGCAACTGATTAAATATCATCGGCCTTCGGGTCGATATCTTTTTTTAAATTTAGGAACAATTCCAGAAAATTTCATATTTTATATATCTTTGTTCCCGGAATGTTATTTTTTGCGAATATTTTGTTCCTCAGGTACTTTTATGCTCCGTTTAATTCCCCAGCTCTTTTCCAGAATATGTAATAGCTTAAGCTTCGAATGGTGTACGGTTTAGAATTCAGTTCAGCCCCGATTGTGCCATATTGTAATTAGCTTGAAATTTTCAAGCGAATTAAAAAACGTGAAGATTCCTTGAATTTGGAGATTGACTATAATTTTCAAGTTGTTATAAAATAATGCCATAACCAAATATCGATGAGAAAACAAAATTAATAAAACATTGAATATTTAACGGAATATATTATATATAGAATTTCAGCATTAGAAGAATTGTAATTGTAAGAGAAGCTAATTAGACATGTTTGTAAAGGGAATATTTGGGGAAATATTCATCAAGGGGTTTCATCTGATTGAGGGCTCAGGGGATAAAGAGCTCTCAATCAATCACACCAGTTAGACAGCAAATCTTTATTGCCTTCTCTTACAATTGTGCAAAGAATATGGGGAGTATTCTTTAAAGGGGGTTTCATCTGGTTGAGAGCCCGGGGATCATTAAGGGCTCTCAATCAATCACCAACATTCAGTACTTAAATAGCTTTTTTAAACAATAATTAGCTGAGAAATACAGCTTGATATTGATAAAACTTTAAGTCTCAGAATTTCCCCGATATAAAATTTCCCCTGATTGATGACGTCAAACATGGTAAATCTTTTAAGCAATAATCTTACGATTTTATAATATATAAGTTCTTTGATACCTTTATAAAGATATAAATTACCTATCTTAAACTCAAAATATTTACCCTGTAATTAATATAGTGTTCATATATAACGACATAACAATGGCATAAAATTTCAAAACTTAAAAGAACATTTCAAAACTTAAAAGAACAGATCTTGTTTGAACATTTTTATACTCTTTAACAGAATCGGCATACCAGAATACTTAAACTCCTTTAAAGGAGAGCTTATGGTCCCGGGTAACAGATCCAGAAAATCATTATGTTTTCAGGAAGAAGACAGAAATACGGCAGACAAAAAGGATGAATGCCATAAGTCCGGGTCTCTGGAGACTTCTCATTTCACTGAAACTCCAGAATATTTCCAGCAGGCACAAACAGGACAGGTGGTGGATGATACTCCTGAAAACCTCCTTATCTGTATGGAATACTGTGGAACCTGCCCGAGTCTGCCTTTCCCTCCTGAGCCATTACTTTTCTGTGCACGGGGATGTTCTCAGGAAACAGTTTCGAAAAAAAGCTGCAACTGCCCTTCATGTCCTATTTACAAAAAATACAGGCTGCAAAACCTTTACTTCTGTGAAACCGGAAAAGCTGCAGAAAAGAAAGAACATAAACAGAAAGCTAAGGTCTAACAAAATAAGAATTCTGAGACTTTTCATTTAAAGAAATTATAGTTCAAATATTATTGTTTTTAGATTATTTTTTAAACTTTTATTTTTCAGATCTTTTTAAATGATTTTTTAATACCTGTTAATCTAAAACACAGGTTTCAATACCCTAATTAGGTGAGACATTAAAAAAAGACCATTCTCGAATTTGGAGTAACTTATTCACAATCTAACAGTTAGCTGACATTAGTTTCATATTATTTATTAGGAAGAATATTTCTGTTAGATATATAATTTTCTTAGACATTATTTCAGATAACTGTAGTAAATCTTCTTAATTCACCATAGTTGTTTCACTATAGTTTTATTCTCGGGGGTAGGTTATGAGAATATTTCTAAAACTATTAAGTTCTTTTATGGTGCTTTCCCTGTTATTTGTGTCTCCTTATCCGGTATCTTCCGGACCGGATGACGGGACTGGACTTATTGGACTGGCAGAGAACGCATCAATTCCTGTCTGGTCTCCGAACGGAGGCGAAATTCTTTTCATCCGTAACAATCCCGTAATACAGGACGATACTGATTACGGACTGGATATTTACAAAATTGACCTTAATGATTCATTAGAAATCCGGCTAACTGACTTTTATTACGATGAAGGAAACCATGTATGGTCACCTGACGGCATGAAAATTTTATACAGCTATGAGGCAGCTGACGATTTTTATCTCTATATCATGAATTCCGACGGTTCAGACAATTTTGAACTGGTAAAAAAGAGCTATGGAAGAAACTTTTCGGGAATCTCCGGCTGTGCCTGGTCTCCTGACGGCTCCAGAATTGCTTACATTTCCAGTGATCATAACGGATTTGACAGACTGGTAACTTTAAACCCTGATGGGTCAAATGAACAGATAGTTGCAAGTTTTGCTGAAATCTCAGCTTTAGCATGGGCTCCGGATTCGTCCGGAATGGCATTCAATGCCGCGTACTCTGAAGATGGGCAAACCGGGATATATCTGGCTGACCTGGAGAGTTCTGAACCTGTATTCCTTGTCAGAGGAGAAATAAGGCAGCAAATCCAGTCATGGCAGTCAGAAGTATGGTCTCCTGACGGCTCGAGAATACTTTATTCTTCAAACGAGAATGGGAACTCTGATATATACTCCGTAAATACTGACGGAAGCGAGAAAATACAGCTCACTGATGATAACTCAAAAGATTACTCTCCCTGTTTTTCACCGGATGGAAGTAAAATAATATTCATATCCGACAGGACAGGGCATAGCAGCATTTGGATCATGAGTTCTAACGGGGATAAAGAAGAGGAACTAACAGAAGGCTTTGAGGGCATTCATGATTTTTCATGGAACCCGAACGGTCAGAAGATTGCCTTCTCTTCCGATTCTAATTCTTATATTCAGGAAATAGATTATTCCGAAAGCGGTGATGAAGATTCTCAGGATGATTCATCTTCAGATGACTCTGATAATGATACAGAAGTGAATCCGGAATATCTCCACATGGAGATACTCTCCCCGGATCTGAATTTTGCTGCAAGCCAGGGAACTCCAGAACTGATAACTGTCCGTATCACGAATAATTCCGGAAGCCCGGTTCAGAGTTCTGGATTCAAATTTATTAAAGCTAATTTCAGCAACGGAGATCCCGAACTTCAGTTATTTGATGACGGGACACATGAGGACATCACAGCCAGTGACGGAATATTCTCAAACCAGTGGATACCTGTCAATACTACAGGATTACCACTTACTCTCTGCATCCTCTGGGCTTCTGCAGACCATGAGAGTCTCGGTGATGCCGAACAGATCATCAGCGGGACTATCTCCAGAAAGCCTATACCTTCAGACCTGGTAATAGAAAATATATCATGGTCTCCTGCAGACCCCTATGTGAATGATAACATAACCTTCAGTATTACATCTGCAAACCGGGGTTCCGGGCCTTCTGAAGCATGTGAGGTGAAATGCTACATCAATGGAAACGAGGCATACTCTTATTCTCTTCCGGAACTTGAAGCCGGCTCCAGCACTTCAATTATATTTAGCTGGATCCCGACTGCCCCCGGGAATATAGATGTAAAAGCAGTTGTGGATGAGGAGAATCAGGTTTCGGAATCAGTTGAAGAAAATAACGAAAAATCAGTATCATTCAGCGTAAAGAGTGTAGCCCCGTCAACCTCCTCAGGCAAAAGCGGAGGTAAATCATCTTCCAGTGGTGGCGGAGGCGGAGGTGGAGGTTCTCCTGAGCCTGCAAGCAATGTCAGAATAAAGGAACTTTCACAGCAATATATTACAAGCGGTAAATATGTGAAATTCGCCTTCCCGAGAAATGCAACCTGTGTAACTCACGTAGCTTTTAACTCCAGGCGTACCGCAGGAAAGACCATAACCATTGTTGAGATGTTGAAGAACAAATCCACACGTGTGCCTGACCTTCCTGCAGGAAAAGTCTATGAAAATATGAATATCTGGGTAGGAAATAAAGGTACTGCAGATCCTGAAAATATTGAAAACGCTGTTGTGGGTTTCAGGGTTGAAAAGAGCTGGATTACTTTGAATGACGTAGATCCGGCTTCGGTCAGGCTCTGGAGGCTAAGCAGTGGAGAATGGGAAGAACTTTCTATCCGCCAGTCGGGGGAAGATGACAGATACAGCTATTTCGAAGCTCAAACTGAAGGATTCTCGTATTTCGTCATAACTGCCCCTTCCGGGGAGAATGAAACTATAGAAAATGCTCTGAAGTCCTCTATAATCCCGCCTGTCAGGAGTTCGGCTGAAGTAATGGAAGAGTTATTCGGAAAACTATCGGGTAAACAAAACGCTGATTTCCCTGTGATTTCAGCAATGTCTGTGAATGAAAGCGGTTCGGAACCGGAAGCCCCCTCAACAGCAGGACATGCTGCTGACAGAATAACAGGCAGAGGAATTATTAAAGTACTTGTGGTGATAGCACTGCTTTCAGTAACAGGTTTTCTGGGATCTCTTATTTTAAGAAAACAGAACTGAAAGACTTTCATTCGGTTCTTTTTTCTTTATTCCGGTGCCTGTTCTTTCTTTTTTCCTTTCTTTTTTCATGCTGTTTGTAAAAATTTCAGGTTTGATTGATATTGACCTGGTCAGGTTTGATTAATATTGACCTGTTAACCGAAAGTCCTCCATTTCACGAAATTACATGATTCCTGTTACAAGAACTCCTATTCCCATAAGAGCCACAAATCCGACTGCTGCCACGTCTGTTCTGTTCCAGGAAAGCCTTTTGTGTTTTTCAGTACTCTGCCGGCTTCTATATCCTCTCATATCCATTGTCAGTCCAAGAACCTGAGTCCTTCCAAGGGAGTTTGCCACAAGAGGAATAAGAACTGGCTTTAGGCTCCTGATCTTTCCACGTACTCCTTTTCCAGGATTGTAGCCTCTGGCAAGCTGGGCTTCGTGAATTCGCTTGCCTTCGACCTGGAGGCTTGGAATAAAACGGAGAGCTATAACGAACATGAGCACATAGTCCACGGGGACGTGGATCTCCATGAGGGCTTTCATGAGGTCGCTTGGTTTTGTCGTAACCACAAGGAGCTGGAAAGCAAAGAGCATTGCAAAGAAGCGCAGGGACAGCACAGTCCCGAAGTCCAGAGCTCCTGTTGTAACAGGAACCATCCCTGCGGCAGAAAGAGTACCGGCTGGAATCAGGTATCCGATGGAATCCCCACTTTTAAGAGTAAAAATTGTGAGCAGTATAAGAGTCAGGCTTAAAAACACAAGAAGTTTGAGCTGCCTCAAAAGTTCCTGGTGGAGCCCGGCTTTCAGGGAAGCAAGAAAAATCCCAAGAACCAGAAGTCCAAGGACAGAAGAGTCTGTGGTAAAGACGCTGAGGACTATTATCCCTGTAACGGCAGCAATTTTTGAAAGCGGATTCATTCTGTGCAAAAAGCTGTCACTGTTAATATATTGCATAATTTCTTTCATACTATTGCTCCCCCTTCGGCGCACATTTCTTCAACGCATTTGATATCTCTTTTAAAAGAATTGCAGGCTCCATTCGCCGAGTCTTCCACTATCTTTCCGGAAGCCATGCGAATGACTCTTTCAGCATGGTCTTTTACTATCTGCATGTTGTGAGTTACCATCACTATTGTGTGGCCTTCAAGATGGAGCCTTTTCATAAGCTGCATCATCCTGTCCGACTCTTCCGCATCCAGTCCTGTTGTGGGCTCATCAAGGATAATCAGTTCAGGTCTCATTGCAATTACACAGGCAACAGCAAGCCTTTGCCTCTCTCCACGGCTCAGGTGGCGTGGAAACACTTTCTCTTTGCCTTTCAGGTTCACAAGTTCAAGGGAACGGGCAATAGCATCGCCTGCCTCAGAGCCGGTTATTCCGATATTGTTTAGCCCGAAAGCCACTTCAGCTTCAACCGTATCTTCAAAAAGCATATTGTCAGGGTTCTGGAAGACCAGGCCCGTGTGTTTTACAAGCTCATTAACAGGAGTAAGGGAAGTGTTGAGCCCTTTTACTGACACGTTTCCGGAGTAAGGGCGCAGGAGGCCATTAAGGTGTTTGACAAGAGTGGTCTTTCCTGAACCGTTTTCCCCGAGGATTGCAACGAGTTCTCCTGACCTGATCTCAAGGTCAAGGTTATCAAGAGCATTGAATTCTCCATAGCGTTGTGTCAGGTTTTTTATAGAAATAACAGGCTGCCTCTCTTTTTGAGAGCAGGAATACTCCTTCTTGCTGCTTTTGGAAGTTAGATCAGTATCTTCAGAAACGGCTGCAAAATCCGCAGGACTTTTTATGGCTTTTATTTCCCCTTTTTCAAGGAGCACAACCCTGTCCCCAATTTCAAGGAAATCCTCTATATTGTGGTCCACGATTATAATTGTCTTTCCTGTTTCTTTGAGCCTTTTAAGGACAGAAAACACTTTTCTTACTGCTTCTGTGTCCAGTTCGGCAGTAGCTTCATCAAGGATCAGGACTTCGGTATCCAGGGCAAGAGTTGCAGCAAGGGCTACTTTCTGCTTCTGCCCGCCGGACAGCGTATGAGGAGCCCTCTGTTTCAGGTGATCGATTTCACAGAGCTCCATTACCTCATTTAACCTGTGCTGAATCTCTTTTCTAGAGTATCCCCGGTTTTCGAGCCCTGAAAGGATCTCTTCTTCAACGGTTGTAAAGATCAGCTGGGACTCTGCATCATCAAAAACCATCCCTGTATACCGGCTTAACTCTTTTATTCCGTCAAACTCTTTTATGTCCCTGTTTTTGAAGCTGATATTTCCGTCAATTTTGCCTCCGATCTCATGGTGGAGGATTCCTGCCATTGCAAGGGCAAGGGTGGTTTTTCCGGCTGCACTGTGCCCTGTAACAAGGAGCAGTTCTCCTTTTTTAACTTCCAGATTTATATTTTTCAGGGAAGGGTTTTCTGCTGTCCCGTAGGTATAAGAGAAGTTCCTGAGTTCGATCATGTTTTATGCTTTCCCCCTGGAAAGTACCTTTGAAGCAGGAACATAGAGAATCTGGACAATAATTGCGTTCGCAATTGCGGTCAAGCCTACAATAGGAACAATAGCTATTACAAAAGCCCCCATAGTGTCGTATTTGGTCAGAATTGCAGGAGCGACCATGAACATTGCAATAGCTACGAAACTTATCCCGCTGGCAAGGGTCCCGAGAAGGGTTGAAATTGCAGGGGCGACTGAGAGCCTTCCCATAAGAGTTTTGTATATTGCCAGGCAGGTTACTGCACCAATCGGTTCACTGATAAGGTTTGCAGGCGGAAAGATAGAATGGCTCAGGAGGGCACAGACTATTCCTGCTACAATTCCTATACCTATTACTTCAGTGAACGCTGGTATGACAAGTATAATGGCAAGACAGTAAAATGCTATTACGAGATTTGAGACAATTGGTCCAGGGATTACAAGGGATAAATATCGAACTATCGCACCGACTGCGAGTAAAATTCCAACAACAGCAATATCCTGAGATTTCATAAAAACCATCTACCTATTTTATTATCAGGAGAACTTTCCTGAATCCATAAACACCACATATCAGTTGAAAGATCAGTTGAATATCGTAAATCCTTTGAGGAGTTCAATCAGCTAAATTCAGCGAACTTTTAGACCTGACAAGTCGATCCCACAGTATAGTACAATAGAGGATAATAATGTACATTAGTATATGTACTTTACGCTTTATTGCCTATTTTTGCACTTTTTCCCCACGTTTCTGACTCCCGAAATTTGCGGGTTTTGATACCGTTCAGAAGAGATTCCGGCTCCAGTAGCCCTGATCCTGTAACCTTGAAGGATTTTAAGGAGAAAAAACAGGATAGGAAAAACTAATCATGAGACAGGACATAACTAACACTGACTATTCTCCGGGGTGTTGCATGTCTTTTGCAGATGAACGTGAACTGGCTGAAGTCAGGATGATTGAAGAGGGGTTAAGAAGTGCCTATGACGGGGATACTGAAGGGGTAATAAAAGCTTTTAGCAGCCTGAGGGACTTTGCAGTATATCTGGTACATCTGGACATTACTGCGGAACACGAACTTGACGCAAAAGCTCTCATAATTGCAATGGGAGACATAGGCAGGGAGGCTGCACAAAAAAGAATGGAAGAAGCGTCAATATCCTCAGTTAGCTCTCTTGGAGAAGTTGCTGTTGAGGCTGTGTATGAGGAAAGGGAGTCTCTTGCATTAAAAGCGCTGTCTGTTCTCGGAAGCCTTGCACTCGAGTTTGGAGGAAAGGGCATGGATGCAGCCGCAAAAAGCGCAGCAGAATCTCTGGCAAATGTCGGGAAAGCTTCTTCAAAGAAAAAAATGGAGGTCCTTACAGGACTTTCAGAGGTCTATCTTATGCAGCTGTCCATGAAAGCAATGGAAGAAAAACTCTCCGTCACATGGAACATTTCTCTGAATCTTCTAGGAGAGATAGGAGTTTTATCAGCCGAAAAAGCAATGGAGAACAATGCTGTAGGGGCTGCAATCCTCTTTGAGACACTTGGCACTGCTGCCGCAAGTAAAAAGGATGAACTCAGGGTAAAAGACGTGATTCAGGCAATCGGAAAAACGGGGAGGGCATTTTCTCAGAAAGGCTCAAAAAATGCGCTTGTCCAGGCTGTGTGGGCTCTTGAAACTCTTCGGGTACTTGCGCTGGAATATTTGATGGAAAGTGCCGGAGCTGAAGGAAAAAAGGAACTGGAACTTCTGAGTACAGCAGGGATTCTTGATGAGGAACAGAACCTGGAAAAAATCCAGGAAATAAAAGAATTCCACCGGCGCATCGTTGGAAGAACCTGAATGATGAAGGTTTGACCAGTTGGCACTTCATACATGCAAAGAATAAAAGGAAAAGATTGGTGGGCGATTATATTTGTGTAAAAACAGTGATGTGCGGTTATACTTGTGTAAAAGTTCAGGACTGAGGAGGCTAAAGTAAAATTATAAAGAATCCTACAGTAAAAATATCCAAAAAATCTGCTTTTCACATTGCAAAAAAACGTATTGGAAAAGAGAAAATAATTTGGTGCTCCGGCCGGGATTCGAACCCGAGTCTTCGGCTCGAAAGGCCGGAATGATTGGCCGGACTACACTACCGGAGCACATCGCATCTCACAGCGAGACCAACAATATACCTGGTAATATATAAATCTGTCCCTTCTCCGTAATCTTCTGGTGCAGTCTGCCAGCTAAAACAAGATGTCAGATACAATTTTCAGGGCAATGGCTCAAGTTTTTTACCAGGTTAAACATAAAAGAATAAAAATGTTTAGTCAGAGCCGCCTGTTTATGGCTCAGAAATCTGGAGATGCGCGGTAACATCGGGATGTAACAAAATTAAATCAAAATCGGGGTTAAACAAAATTGAGATTAAACAGAATCAAGGTTAAACAAAATCAGAGCTAAAATTAAAACCAGATATTGAAAATAAGATTAGAACTAAAATCAAAACCAGATATTGAAAATAAGATTAGAACTAAAATCAAAACCAGATAATGAAAACGAAAATAAAATTGAATCAAGGTAAAATAAGGAGAATTGAGTCAAAGCACAATAAGGAGAATTGAATCAAAGTAAAATAAAGAGTTTTCAAAACATTTAACTAACAGTTAAAAAGGAACTGAAAAAGTATGGTGCTCCGGCCGGGATTCGAACCCGAGTCTTCGGCTCGAAAGGCCGGAATGATTGGCCGGACTACACTACCGGAGCATTTGAGTGTTTTTTAAGCGGACTTTATTCCCCTTATTGAAGGGGGTTCTTCAATAAGGGTTTCTCGTATAAATAGTTATCGAGTGAAGAGAGTTCTGAGGATGTGTTATCCAGGATCTGTCCAGATCTGTCCAGATTTTTTCAGACCTTTCAGGCCTCCTAGAAATTATAAGTTCACACATTATCAGTTTTGCTTATTGCCAGATTTTGTTTAGATCTCTTCTTTAAATATGTCCTCATCTTCAGCTTCTACATCCATATCTTCGGCTTCTTCGACTTCTCCGGCTTCCTCAGCTTCTTCCACCATAAGGTTTCCGATCCATTCGCTGAGTCTTCCGCAGTACTCGGGCTCGCAGTCCCCTGTACAGCCTGTGCAGGCTGAAAACATATCCCCGGAGAGCAGAAGATCGTATTTTTCCTTAACCTCCTCTTTTGCTTTAAGGAGGTATGTCCTTGCTCCGTTTGAGACTCCCACTTCACGGATAATAAGGTCTTTGTCCAGAAGCTTTTTTATGATTCTGGAGCATTTCCTGCTGTCGATATCCAGCTCTTTCCAGATAACGTTCTGGAAAACGCCGTCTTTATGTCTTCGTATTATGTTATATGCTTCTTCTTCAAGATCCATGCCTGCTTCCACACACTAATGAGGTTCCTTCTTCAGACGTTTCAGTCTTCGACAGGAGTGATCAGTATGATATTATTTCCCCGAAGCACTACAGAACCAAGGGAGCGGACTTTTTCCCCTTTAACTATCTCCATCGTATCAACAAGATGAAGATTCATGTAGTCGTCCACACTCTTCAGAGTGCCTTCAAGCAAATTAAGGTCGCCTTTCATTTCTACCTGGATCCTTGATCCAACAATTTTCTGAACTTTTTTATTTGGGAACAAATTTAAACCCTCGCTGATTTGTTCTGAATTTTCGGTTCCCCGTACTCCCGGGTAATGCTTCTCTTTTTCCAAAGCCGGGCAGGGCAAATTGTGTCAGGGCACTATACAGATTTACAATAAGCCTGCTGCCTTTATCAGCTGCTTCCTGCCAGCAACTGAAAAAACATTCCGAACTATCACTCCACCGGCTCTTAAGAAAACTGAAATTACATATCCTTTTCAGAGATATATAACCATCGATGCCGGGAGTGTGTAAAGAGAACATTTGAGCCTCTCAAACATTAGATCAAATATGACTGATTAAAACTGAGATGAACCTGTACCGAAAAGGAGGTAAGTTAAAAATAGGAAAAGCACTGCATTCCTATTTTTAGATAGTACATAGGAGATAATTAATTCCTGACACTTAAAACCCAGCTTTTCGGCAGGGACTCTCACATCATTAACCACGGTATTTATTAAAATAATTTTGCTTATATATAACCCTGAATATTGGTGCTTTCGTCAACAGATTTTGCTGGCTCTTTTCTGGGAGTTCTTGGAATTGCTCTTGCGATAGGCCCGAAAACGGATTCGTATTCGTTGATGTGCTGCGTCAGCCAGCGGTTCAGTTCAAGGGCTGCAACCGGAGAGAGTATAACTTCTGCCTCAACGCGCCTTTCAATAACTCTGGACTCTGAAGAGTCCCCGAACATCTTGGGCGTATCATTGTAAAAACCGATCCTGAAATCGTAAGGGCTGTGCCCGCCAGCAGCTCCTATCGCATATATTTGCTTGAAATCATCAGGCTTTATAAACTCAATTGTAATACTCTTTTTTCCTTTTTTAGAAGCTGCGCTTTCAATATTTTCTCTGGATTCAACATCTTCGGCCATAAAAATCTCCTCTGTGCTTCTCTGTAGTCTATTCGTATCAGAACCCCGCGTCCGGGCTCCGGTATTTGCCACGATGCCGGCATTTTATCCTTGTAAGCTATTTTTCCCGGTATAAACAGGAATATTTATCTTCATCACTTATAAATCACTGGTCTGCAAATGCTGTTGCAAATATTTCAGCCCTGAACTTTCTTTTTAAGTTTCTTTGCATTTTCTGCAACTTCCCTTTTCGAATGAACCCTTGCAATCAGCTCAATGGCGTCAAGGTTACGCACTGCATTGTCCAGGTATCCGAAAACATCTCCCTGATATGCCGATATTCCGTACTTATCTTCAAGGGTCTTGATGATCTGGGAGGGATCATTTCCTTCCATACGCAGCCGGATAATCTTCTCTGAAAATTTCTGCTCTGCGCATCCGCAATAAGGGGAATCCCTGCATCCGCATGTTAAAAAGTCAGAGGCAAAGTTCAGCATAAGTTCCCTTATTTTTATGTCGAGCTGGGACAGGGATTCACCATCAAAGACAATATCAAGAGCTGCCCCCTGAAAGACCCTTGATGGCATATTAACATGCAGGGAACTTCCGATCTGGTTTGAGTACTTGAAGTATGCAGCATCGAAAAATTCCAGGTTGGTTGCAATTTTTATCGGGTTGTTGTCCTCAAGTACGGCATCCCGGATAAGGAAAGCTTTGGAAACCGGAAGGAAATGAGCTGAAATAATTTTTCCGAACCTGGTCAGTGAGATTTTGGCTCCCTTTTTCTCAATGAACCTGTAGCTCTGAAGGCGAGAAACCAGCCTGTCGAGGTCAAAGCTTCCAAACATAAGAGAATGGATACCCCTTAAATCCTGGACCGAAGAAGTAACTGCAACTGAAGCAAGCACCTCTTCAAGCTGTTCGGCTTCCCCGTATTCAACCCCTGCAGAAAGCATCTCTCCCTGCAATAACTTGATTGCAACCTCTTCTTCAGTATCGGACTGTGCGCTTGAATATGATTTCCCCGGAACCGGCATGAGGACTACAACTCCCCGATCGTGATAATCAGGTCTGCCTGCTCTTCCGCTCATCTGCAGGAAGTCCTGGACCGAAATCCAGTCTATGCCCATTGCAAGGGATTCGAAAATAACCTGAGAAGCCGGGAAATCCACTCCAGCTGCAAGGGCGGCAGTGGTCACGATTACAGGAAGTTCTCCTTTTGCAAAAAGGGTTTCTACCTTTTTCCTTTCATACTGAGAAAGCCCTGCGTGATAGGGAGAAGCCCGGATAGAAAGTGCTCCTGCCAGTTTATGGCAGTTTCTCCTGGAATTCGTAAAAACTATTGTCTGTCCCCTGTGATTTTTCGAAGAGAACATTGAATACTCTTCTTTTGCAAGCTGGGAGATCAGTTTTGCCTTTTCACTGTCCTGACAGAAAAGGAGATGACGGTCTATAGGAACAGGCCTGTGATCATAGCGAATAAGCTGTGCTCCGAGCTTCTTTGCATATCCTGAAGGATTTGCAACGGTTGCCGAGAGATAGATAAACTGGGCTTCAGGAGCCACATAACGAAGCCTACCTATAAGCCCGTCAAGCCTGTGCCCTCTTTCCTGGTCTTCAAGGGTGTGTACCTCGTCTATAACAACAGTCCCAATTTTACCGAGAAAATCAGCATTTCCCGAACGGAGCATGTGGTCCACGCCTTCATAGGTCCCCACAATGATATCGGCATTCGGGCTTGTACGCATTTTCACGCGCTGGGAAGTCTTTATGAGAATTGCGCCAATTTTGATGGAAGTTGTAAGCCCGAGCTTTGAATAACGCTCTGTGAACTGGTCATACTTCTGGTTTGCCAGGGCTACAAGAGGGACAAGGTAGAGCATTTTCCCTTTTTTATTCAAAAGGTTCTGGACTCCTGCCATTTCCCCTATAAGAGTTTTCCCGGTTGCGGTTGCAGAAACCACAAACTGGTTTTTCCTTTCCAGAAGCCCGGCTTCTATGGACAGTCCCTGCACAGGAAGCAGGGTTTCGGATTTTTCAAGAAGCATTTCTTTGAATTTTTTTGCAAGGGGCAGGTCCCTTATCCTGACTCTAACTTCTGAAGGTGTTGTCCTGATAGTATCATACCTTGTAAACTCAGGGTCCAGCCTCTCAGGGCTCAGCATACGGATTGTCCGGTCAAGGTCCCGGGTCTTATGGAGAACCTGTTCAAGAAAATCTACAGATTTTTCTCCATACTGTGCGCCTGCTGAACGGACTGCACGCAGGAGTTCTTCTTTTGCGCAGTCTTCACAGATAAGTTCATCATGGTACCTGATTGACTTGCTGTTTACGAAATTGAAACGCTTATTGATCCAGCAGTGTTTGCAAATCTTTACCCTATCTGCACTGATCTGAAATCCTTTAAGCATTTCAAGGAATGCTTCTTCATTTGAAGGGTCCCCTCCTTCTGCCAGCATGATCCTGTTTGCACTTCTTAAAAGCTCTATGAACTGCTGGGGAGGAATAAATTCCTCATTCTTTTTGCCGGAAAGAACCCTTATTTTATGAGGACGTGGACCTTTGTAACTTTCCTTTATATGGAGCTCGGCCACGGAAAGAGGCTGCTTCAACCGGTCTTTTATTGTCATTACTATAACTTTTGATTTTTCGGCGTAACCGAGGACCCATAGTGTCATTGTTTATCCTGATATATGAATGGTATAAGTAAGCTTCCTTTCGGAATTCAAAGATAACATTTCTCTGCCGACCTGACGTCTTAATTTTGACATCCGGAACCTTAAAAGCACGTGTAAAAATTGAGATATACTATATAGTTACATGGATGCTGCAGACTTAGAGAAAAAGATGCAGCAGCTCTTAATAGTTTGCGGAAAACACATTTTTCAGAGAATACAACATGATTTTCCCGCTGTGTATTTTCTCCTGCTGTGCATTAATTATGCTATGTATTTTTATGCTGTGTATTTTTTCCTGCTGTGTGTTAATTATGCATTTACTAACACCTTTCAGGCAACTCCATCGCATCTCCATATATTACATCTATTATATTTATAATTTATTACTTAATTATTATATAATAGTCGTTGTATTTATTTCGAAACATTAAAAATCTTAATTTTTTGAGCGCAGCAGATTGGGCAGAACCGGAGAATCGGTTAAGATGAACAGGAAAATGATTTCGAACAGAAACTCCGGTTTAATGAATTCAGACGGAAAGTAGCCAGGCCGGAGAAAGAATGAAGTTAAGAATAAGTTTGAGATTTCAGGCTGAGACTTTCAATCAGATTCTGGTTAGTTTCATGCCGGTGCATATATCAACTTATTCTCAAAAATATTAAAGGCAGGCTCCTTCCTTTGCAAATCTGCACATGCATTTCCTTGTCTCAGGAATATTTCTGATTGTTTCAGAGATGATTTCGGAGATCGAGTCCTGAGCTTTTCCGACAACTTCTGTCACTTCGTCTGCTGTTAATTTTTGTGTTGTCATCCCACATGCCTGGTTTGTAACAATGGCAAGGGAAGCGTAGCAAAGGCCGAGTTCTTTTGCAAGGACCACCTCGGGTATACCGGTCATACCAACAACGTCTGCGAACTGGCTCATCATGCGTATTTCAGCCCTGGTTTCAAAACGAGGGCCTTCCGTGCAGGCGTAGATCCCTTCGGTGTAAGAAAAACCGTGTTTATTCAGGGAATATTTGAGGGCTTCCTTAATTTCAGGGCAGTAAGGTTCAGCGACATCAACATGCACGGTATTATCATCATAAAAAGTAGAAGGCCTGCTGCGGGTAAAATCTATGAAATCGTCAAGCACGACAAAACTGCCTGCAGGATGCCCGCGCATTGACCCAACCGAATTTGTGGAAATTACACGTTTTACTCCGAGGGAACGCACAGCCCAGACATTTGCCCTGTAGTTGACCCTGTGGGGAGGAATATGAACTTCTTTAGCGTGTCTGGGAATTATTGCAATATCTTTTCCATTTATACGGGTAATATATGCAGTAACACTCCCATAGGGAGTCTTTACAGGATAATTTTCGCAGTCCCTGTGTGAGTTAAAACCCACACCTCCGAGAACTGCAATTTCTGCAATCTCATCTATCTTATCCATTTTTGGGTCTCCGTTCCTGCGTTTTTAATGAAAATTCATAATTTCCGGCTGATGGGACACAGGTTCATGCGATCTTTTTACTTTTTCTTCCTCTCACACTCTTCTCGTTTTCCGGGGTCTGGTTTGAAAGGGAATATTTTATCCCTGCAAGGGCAATGAGAATGGAAACAGCGATCGAATAAACGAAGTACTGCAGTGCAAGGGTAGGATCGCCTAACACTCCATCAGATATGGAAGCCGCTGCCAGGATATATGTGCTGGCTCCCCAGAAGAGCAGACCTGTTGCAATCACGAAGAGAGAAATTGAAATATTTCTATAAATGGGCCTGCCATCTGTTTTAAGATCGAAGATCTTTCCCATGTTAGCTAGCAGCAAAGCTACTGCATACCACCAGATGGAGACATTGACGAAAACTGAGATAAGAGTGAGGGTACCGTGATACCAGACCCCTTCTGCAGAATATAACTTCCAGACTTCCATAGCTCCATATACTGTTGCTACAAGACTGACAAGCAGGGCAGCAGTGTAGCTGATGAAAACCATCCTCTGCTCAAGGAAAGCATCCCAGAGCTTTTCTTTTTCAAGGGCAACAATATCATCAAGCCCGAAGCCCCTGTAAAGCATGTACAGCCCTACAGCCGCGAGAATTCCCACAATTGCCCCTTCGGGATAGCGGGCAAGCAGGAAGATGGCGTATATAAGAAAAGCAAGCCCAAGGGGCACAAAGAAAGTCTGGGAGATTTTTGGGTCGCTGAAAGCGTGTTTGAGGATATAATAAGTGCTTTCCAGGTTTGCACTCTGCATAACGACAATCCGCTTCACGGAATCGATTTTCATTCTGGACTGCACTATAGGTACAAGAGTCTCGTCCTCAGCCCCGTCAGAAACAAAGACCGCTCTCTGCACCTCGTTCATCTGGAGATAGAGCTCGAGCTGTTCGGCAATTTTCTGGTCAGAGATTACTCCAACATTCTTGTCCCCTGCAAAAGAGACGATCTCAGCATCAACTCCTTTTGCCCGAAGCTCACCAAGGATACGGATCCCTCCGAAAATAGTATTTGTATCCGAATCCTCGGGATCGGCAATTCCGAGTGCAACAGCTGCCTGGATATTTGCCTCCCTCCCTACAATAGGAGTTACCATTTTTGCTTTTTCGCCGAGATCATTATCCCTGTCTATGCATATAACCAGAGTCTGCATGTTTCCTCAATCATTTTTATGAAAGCGTCCTGCCCGGGGAGCTGATCTTTATTATGAATTATACCGCTTCGTTTTTATTATATTCCTGTCTGAGCTTTCGAAAGAAACTCTTTTAATTAGTTAAGTTGCCTTACTCTTTACAAGCATACTATTTTAGTTTTTACATTATAAGCCTGTACCGTAATAATATTTATTTTTAAAATTAGTTTTCGCCATGATGGTTTTACAGAGCCTGTTTGAAACACGCTGGAAAATGCAAAAACAGTAGTTAATGTTAGCCATATATGTATAAAATTGTTTTGGGTGTTTATATAAATACCCAATGCAAACTAACCTTTTTGAGCACTGCCCTATTCACTCAGATAAAAATAGGATGAAGTAGATAGAGTGAACGGATAAAGTGAACCGGATAAAGTGAATCAGATAGAGTGAATCAGATAGAGTGAATCAGATAGAGTGAATCAGATAGAGTGAATCAGATAGAGTGAATCGGATAGAGTGAATCAGATAAAATAAACTACACCTTAAATTTTAAAGATCACGTTTGTCGAAAAGATATAAAAAACATTGAACACGGATTCTCCCATGAAAACTCCAGGTAAGCATTGAAAACTGGAACTTTCAGACTGATCCAACATATACTATAAGATCCGTAGTAACAGAAGGAAAAAACTCCAGCCCACAATTACCATGAGTTCTTTGTCGGCTATTCTTTTCTTTATTTTTCTGACATATTTGCCATATCCTGTTTCAAAATAAGTGTCAAGCCAGGAAATCTGGAAAAATAATATGCTATAGTAGAAGAACCCAGGATTCCTGCTATATTTATAATATAGAGTTGCAGGGGATCTATATCGTAATGAAATCATTTTTACTACAACAGATAGATTTTTTAACAGAAACCTGCTTAGAATATAAAATATATTAGAAGGAGAACAGGGAAAAATATGCAGTCATACGCAGGTTTTTTCAGAAGGCTGGTAGCTTCGATAATTGACATATTTATAATCATTCTTCTGATGGCATTTATTCAGTTTGTAACAGGAATAAGGGAAGAAATATTTTACTACGTCCTGATAATTCTGTTTTCCTGGAGTTATTTTGCCTATCAGGAGAGTTCAGTCTATCAGGGGACGGTTGGAAAACAGGCAATGAATATCATCATAACCGATCTTGACGGGAGAAGAATCTCTTTTGCCTGTGCGACAAAAAGATTTATGGTGAAGGTTCTGGCATCTCTGCCTTTCTTTGCAGGTTTTTTGCCAGTATTTATCAATAAAAACAGGCAGGGAATCCACGATAAAATTGCAAAAACTCTTGTCATAGTCCGGGAAGACTGAATTTTGAGAAGGAGTTTTCTTTTTATATTAAGCCTTTATGTCTGATTTCCAGCCCTGTACTCCGCGCAGCCTTATTTTGAGGCAATTATGATGATTTTTACACTTAAACAATTAATTGATCAGATAAGTTAATTATATTATTTAGAGAGAGTAAATATTTTAATTATCTTTCATATAATAAAAGGAAATTATTTTCCGCCACACAGACTAAGGAAAGGTTGCCATGTCCATTTACGTCGATCAGCGCAGGTTTACAGATAAAAATTCTATCAGGACCAACCCGGTTTCATATGACTTTGACCAGAGAAACCAGGCCCGGAGGAGTCCAGTTCAGGGTGATCCCTCTCAGGACTACCCTGCCCGGAACACTCAGATTCGGGGCAACCCCCTGAGTATCCAGAAATCCATTCTAGCAGATTATCCAGACTTAACCTGCTCAGGGCAGGGCTCGGATTTGAAAGTATTCCTGGACATGGATGGAGTGCTTACTGATTTTACGGGCGCATGCGAGAAATTAAACGAACGTATGATGCTCTGGTATGCTGCAGACAGAGAGCGTTTCTGGAAACAGATTACTGCTGCTGGGACCGTTTTCTGGTCGGATATGTCATGGATGGCTGGCGGGAGAGAGCTTCACGGATTCCTTAAAAGTTCAGGCCTGCACCCCACAATTCTTTCCGCGCTTCCGAGTCCGGACAGAAAAATTGCAATGATCAACGCCAGAAAAGGAAAAATGGAGTGGTTGAAAAAAGAACTCGGGACTCCATACGCAAATGATGCAATTCTCTGTTTCCGCCCGGAAAAAGCTCTTCAATCAGGAAATTCCAGAATCCTCATAGATGATAACTCAAATAATACCAGTGAATGGGAAGAAGCGGGCGGGACAGCTATACTGCACAGGAACGCGGATCGTACCATCAGGTGTCTTGGCAAGATCGTAAAAGAAGGACAGGAAACCCGAATCTAATTTATGTTCTTTACGTTCCTGAGAACCAGCTCAAAAGCTAATAATCATTAGCTGGATCATTCAGGATAAATAGCTAATTTTCGTTTTTATTATTGTTTTTGCTCCTGCTGCCTTCTGACACCTTGATCACACAGAGTTCTTTTCACCCGGCAGGAGCACTTAACTCTTATCTTACTCCCTGCTCACTGGTTGTTTTCCTGATTTCATCATTATCCTGAGAAGGTTTTTATTACGCATCTTGAAATGGAATAGAAATCAAAAGAATTGGTAAGGAAAGAAAAAAGAAAAAAGAAAGACTGCCGTATAACATTTCCTCAAAATTTGCCATAAAAGCGCGTTATATTCCTTTCGGAATGAGAATTAAGAAAGCCTGCTTCCGCCTGAAAACGAGATATTTGGAGACACCCATTTGCGGAAAATTCTGGTTGGCGGAAGCACCATAAACAAAAACACATTTTTATTATTTATGACCATTTATCCGGATAAGAGACCTTAGCTTTAAGCTAACAAAAAACAAGCTCCCTGTTTTTCCAATAAATAGAATTATTTTATTTGATCATTTTTGTGTAAGCGATCATTTTGTATAACGGCTCATTTTGTGTAAGTGATCATTTTGTGTAACGGCTTTTTTTGTATAACTATTCATATTATTATATACAATTCATTCCATGAGTTCTTTGCCGGTAAACTTGGTTGTCGAATTTCATCTCATCTGGCAGACTGTCAACCTGAAAAGAAATTACTCTAAAAAGACACTATCAATAGATTACTGCATTAGACTGGCTCTTCAGACCCGGTTTAAGAAATCCTGTTTCAGAAATCTTAAATCTCTGGATTATTGAGTTAAGATCTGTCAGTAAATACTCACTCCCTTTACCGAAGGCAGCTTGAGAATTTCGTCCACAAGGTCTCCAGGGACTTTATTGTCCGTAATAATGGTAAGCATGGGATTATCAGTCAGGTACGGGTCGTCCGAGACCGCCTGGCGTATGCTTACATTATGTTTTGAGATCAAACCCGCAACTTCTGCAAGGATTCCAACATGAGCTGCGTCTTCAGGAATGATGATAATCACTCCCAGCCCAAGAGAAGGAGCGACATCCCTGAGGAAGGGTATGGAATGAACATTTTTAAAAATAGTACTCAGAAGTTCGTCAGAAATGATGGTCTTTGTGGTTGCATCGACCACTCTCCGGTCAACGCCTACTTCCTTTGCAAGCTGTGTGTGTGCGATCTCTATTGATCCGGAAGTTACTTTTCCTTCCTCGTTTACCTGGAAGCCGCGTTCAAAGAGAAGTTTAAGCACTTTTGCCTGCGCAGGATATTTTTCAAATTTTTTGAGTAATGTCTGCCACATATAAACTAAAGTTTAAAAAGAGTTCCCTGATATATAGTTTACTGATTGCTGTTAATCCCGGGCCAAAATGAAGCAATCTCGAGTCGAATTGAACATTCTCAGGTCGAAATGAAACTCAGGAAATGATTTTCACCCTGTTTTTTAAATTTTCCGGGCCTTACTGAATTTGACTGTTATCTGCGTTAATTTGATGTACCTGCAGGACAGGAGTTCATACATGGAAAATTCAGGTTCAAGCAATGACAGGAATTCAGGAAAAACAGAATACCAGCTTACTCTTATTGACGCACTTAAAAAAGAAATTGAAATAGCTCGCAGGCTTGACCCTGAAAAACTCGCAGCCGAAATTAAAAAAACTGGTTTTTCCTGCCAGAACTGTGGAAAGTGCTGCAAAAGGGCTTTTGGGGATAACAGGGTAGTTTTAACACCTCAGGAAATCGAAAAAATCCAGAAGTATACGGATCTTTCAAAACTTGAGGTTGCAGGTCCCCTTATCCCTGACCTCAGTTGTCCTGAAGAAGCCGAAGCAGTAGAAAAAGAAGACAGGGTTGCAGAAAACTCTTCCATAATGCCGGAAATAGATGAAAAAAAGACTTCAGAGCCTTTCAGGACGCCTGAGCTTCTGAAAGAAGACATCGATCCTGATGGAAATATCCATGCTTATGGCTGGATGCTCAGGCGAAAAAAGAATGGCGACTGTGTTTTTCTTGAAAAGGATACAAACCGGTGCAGGATATACCCAGTGCGTCCAGTGCTCTGCAGCACCTATCCTTTTTACATTGAGGGACTTAAACTTTATACCTGCGAGTGTGAAGGGCTCGGAGTCCATATTTCTGCGGAAGAGAGCAGAAAACTCGCAGGCTCCCTGCTTTCCAGATATATCTCGGAACTAGAAGATACACTTGCCATGTATGAAAAATACGAGGATTTCGAAAGGACAGAAAAAGGCCACGAAATTGCAAAAAATAACCTGGAAAAAGGGACCTGCATATATATCGTCCACGACAGCAGAGGAATTACAAAAATTATTGATTAATCCTCAGATTATTTGAGTTTCCGGCTGATTCGTCCAGTTGCGAATTTTTAATCTAATGAAACTTCTTTAAAAATTTATTTATATTATCTATGAACTTCATTTCTTTTTGGGATCATCAATTAAATTTATTTATTAGAAAGCGCCAGTTATTTCCCATGACTGGAATGTCTGGTAGTGACAATCGCCCGATGACCGTTTCGGAGAAGATCTTTTCGAAAGCCTCCGGAACTCCCGTGAAAGCCGGGGATTTCGTACTGGCAAATATAGACCTGGCAATGACCCACGACATCACAGGTCCGCTGGCAGTCCAGGGCTTCTACGAAATCATGAAAGATGAAGAAGACAAGAAAGTATGGGACCCGAGCAAAATTGTAATTATATTCGACCACCAGGTCCCTGCAGACTCAATTAATGCCGCTCAAAACCATATCATGCTCAGAAGGTTTGCAAAAGAGCAGGGCATTTTAAATTATGATGTTTATGAGGGAGTCTGCCACCAGGTCCTTCCAGAAAAAGGGCATGTTAAACCCGGAGACCTGATTGTTGGTTCTGACTCCCATACCTGTGCATACGGATCTTTAGGGGCATTTTCTACCGGCATAGGCTCTACCGACATGGCAGCAGTTTTTGCCACAGGCAAGCTCTGGTTCCGGGTTCCCGAGACCTTCCGCTTTGAAGTGGAAGGAAAACTACCAGAGCGCGTATATTCCAAAGACCTTATACTGCACCTTATAGGAGATGTAGGCGTGGAAGGGGTCAGATACATGGCAGCCGAGTACGCAGGTTCTACAATCCGTTCCCTTTCCATCCCCGAGCGCATGACCATGTCCAACATGGCAATTGAAATGGGAGGAAAAGCAGGGATAATTGAAGCCGATGAAGTTACCGAGGCATACCTTAAAGAGCGCATTCCGGGTTTCAAGCTTGATCCGTACTGGAAATCCGATGAAGGTGCCAAATATCTGGATATCAGGTATTATGATGTTTCTGACCTTGAGCCCCAGGTAGCCTGCCCGCATAATGTTGACAACGTAAAGCCGGTAAGCGAAGTTGAAGGCACAAAACTCGACCAGATCTTTATGGGATCCTGCACAAACGGCAGGTTTGAAGATATCAAGATAATGGCTGACATCATGGGAGATGAACCTGTTGCGAAAGATTTGCGCCTCCTTGTTGTTCCCGCTTCAAAAACTGAATATATGAAGCTGTTAAAAGCCGGATATATTGAAAAACTCGTGAACGCGGGCGCAATCGTGGAAGCTCCCTGCTGCGGGCCATGCATGGGCGGCTCTTTTGGTCTTCTCGGACCTGGAGAGGTCGGACTTGCCACCTCAAACCGCAATTTCAAGGGCAGAGAAGGAAGTGCAGAGTCTTTTGTTTACCTTTCTTCCCCGGCAACTGCAGGAGCATCCGCCCTCACTGGAGAAATCACGGATCCCAGGAAGGTTTAAAGACCCTCCTGTTTACTTCTTCCTAATTTTTTCTACTTATTATTTAATGATGTATTATTTATCTTGAACAGGTGTTAAAAATGCCGGAGGCTGACTTATCCATTTTAAACAGGGTGTATGATATCATCCTGGACAGGAAAGAGAACTATGACGAAAATTCATATGTCTGTAAACTTTTGAACCACCGAAAGGGAATGAACAAAATCCTTGAGAAAGTGGGAGAGGAATCCATTGAAACCATACTTGCAGTCAGGAACGAAGACCATAGAGAGATCGTCTCTGAGAGCTCGGACCTGATCTTCCACCTGCTGGTGCTGCTTGCCGCAAACAACATTACTCTTGAGGAAATAGCAGATGAGTTAAGTACCAGGCACGAAAAAATGAGAAGAGATTGAATAAGAAACGCTCATGATATTCTTGGAATAACATGCCCAAAAAATGAAAGTATCTGGAAGTACTTTCATGCCAAAGAAAAAACGACTAATGCTGAAGAGTCTTATACAGGATTTCAAGAAATTAAGACAGAATTTAAAAAAAGAGGGGAATTTTAAAGCCTGGGACATAAAGTCTTCAGGTCTGTTCCCTTTATGATTTAACACACTGCAATTAGGTTTCAATAAACCGCAAGCTCATTAAGCACATCTGTTTTAGACAGAGTTCCTTTGGGCACTCCGTTGATTGTTACAATAAGCCTTCCTACATTATATTTATGGAAGAGTTTTACCACATCATAAAGCTGCATGTCCCCGTCGACGGTTATCAGCTCTTTTGTCATTATGTCCTTAACCTTTACGTTGGGTTTCCCCTGCGCGATTGCATGTGCAATATCGGTATAGGTAATTATTCCTACTATTTTCCCTTTATCTTCCACAGGGGCTCCGTGTACATTATTTCGGATGAAGAGCCTTGTTGCTTCCTGGATGCTGGCGTTAAGGTTCACAAGTAACGGAGGATACTTCATATAATGTTTGACATGTTTTTTGGGCAGGGAGATCATTTCTGTAATGTTAAAAAGGATCGAATTATTGGTGTCATCCCTTCCCGTAACCTCACCGCGGACTATGAGGCGGTTTACAGGTGTTGGACCTACCTGAAGCTTGTCATCCATTACGAAGTCCTTGATATTTCCTATCACCCTTACTACCCCGTTGCAGGCATCCGGGTTCCTGACTGTAGTAAAGCTGATTTCAGCAGCTGTCGCTCCGTTAACTACCACGTTATTCCTGTAGAGAGGAACTACGGACTCGTTTTTCAACTGCTGGATTCGTAAAGCGTCATATGCTGCCCCTGTAGGTTTATATCCCCCTTTTGGTCCGGGAACCCCCTCAACCAGGGCGAGGGCTTTTAACAGCTGCATCTGGTTGCGCACAGTCCCGGGGTTTCTCTGGATAACTTCGGCAATTTCTTCCCCTTTAATTGCCCTATCTTTTTGCCTCTGAAGATTGATTAATGCAATGATAATGTCTTTTTGAATCGGAGTAAGTTCCATAATATCACCATCAATTTCATATACCTTGTATCAGGATGAGTATAATATCCATACGTTGAAAATAGCGCATCTCTTAATTTGCCATAATTAATGATTACAAATACCCAATACAAATTACAATTACAAATATAAATAAAGTCCGGTTCTTTCAGAGAATAAAACTGATTTTACACACGTATTCAATTATTATGATAAATTGTAATCGAAACTCCTGAAGGTTTATAATTAGAATTATAATTATAATTATAAATTGCTTATTAAGAATTCGATCGATAAAAACAAAATTAAACAGTAATTTTACATTACAAAGTATTGCTTCGAATTAGAATATAGACAGAAGCTGCCAGAGAATCAGGATAAAAAGCAAGGAAATTCCGTTCAGAAACTTTTGCAAAATACTTCTTGCAGAACTTTTGCCTGCGGACTTTAGATTTTTCTGATAAACTTCTTCGCTCAGAAAACCTTTATATAGATTAAATGAGCCCCCAGAGGGTTAGAAAATGATGATTTTTGAGAAAATTCACACAGTTCCCACTTCCGAGGAGTTAACCAATAAAGCATTTAAACGGGCAGCCAGGGCAATGTCCGGGAAAACTATTGATGGGAGAGACAGCCGTTTCAAGGCCAATGAATCCATGCTTCTTACGGCTGCAAATATTTTCACGGATAACCTTGCAAATATAGTCAGAAGATTCCCGAGCTTCGAACAGCTTCCCAGATTCTATTATGAACTTACAGACATCCTTGTAGGAGTGGAAAAACTCAAGATGTCCCTTGCGTCCGTGGACTGGGCTAGCAGGAAAATTCATGAGGTTGCAAGGAGTTACGTGGGAAAAATCCGTGAATCGGATATTCCAGAGCCTGTAAGAAAAGAAGCTTTCGGCAGGCTTGCATCAATAATTAATTCAATAAATAAGGACCTCCTCTTCCTGAACGAAGCCAGAAACATCCTGAGAAAACTCCCTGATGTCCAGGACGAGCCAACGATTGTAATAGCTGGATATCCCAATGTAGGGAAATCAAGCTTTGTTTCAAAGATTACCGGTGCGACCCCAGAAATTGCTCCATACCCATTCACAACAAAAGGAGTAACCATAGGTCACTTTACACGGGACGGAGTCCGTTATCAGGTGATGGACACTCCAGGGCTCCTTGACCGCCCAATGGCCGAAAGAAACGACATTGAACGGCAGGCGATCACTGCAATTCACTACCTGGATGCAGTTGTAATGGTCGTTATTGACCCCAGTGAAAGCTGCGGGTATGAACTTCAAGATCAGAGGCGCCTGCTTGCTGAAATCAGAGAGAATTTTAACCTTCCCCTGCTTGTGGTCGCTAATAAAGCTGACAGGCCTGAGTTCATGAAAATGGATGAGGTTGAGCTGAACATGTCCACAATAACAGGAGAAGGAATTGAACAGGTAATGGACAGGCTCCTGGAAATGATAGAAGAAAAACGCCTCAGGTCTCTCGAAGAGGCACCTTCAGAAGAGTCGGATGACGAATCCGCTCTCTAATTCTTTTTCCCCTGCGTTCAGAGCATCATGTTATTCAGATATCATGAGATGTTCAGAGTATCCTGAAATGTTCAGAATATCCTGAAATGTTCAGAATATCCTGAAATGTTCAGAGTATCCTGAACTGCATCATCAGGGCGAGAGAGATGAGTATCGACCCTGTTATCAGCCTTATCCCCACTCTTTTTCGCTCTCTGAACTCGGTAACTGTTTTCGGACTCAGTCCGAAGGCCAGCAAAAGTCCGAGCAACACTACTGGCAGCAGGAGTCCGAGATTAAAAATCCATATATACTCTATCCCTCTCACAATATCAGTTTTCATTGCGAGCAGGCTCAGGAGAGAGAGATAAACTGCTCCGACACACGGAGCTTTGACCAGGGAGAACATGCCTCCTGCAAGGAATGACAGAAGCAGCAGATTTTTTTCGTCCATCCGGCTCATGAAGTCCTTCAGAGGCTGCGGAGTCCTGAAGGTCGTTTTTGCATGTTTTCTCAACCAGTAAGCATCATAAATATGCCAGAACCCGAGAAGGGCAGTCATAACGACTGCAATTTCTGAAAAATAACTCCGGAGTTCAGGCAGGAAATTGACAGTCCCCAGAATGCTCAAGCCTGCAAGCATATGCATGGTGAAAATTCCTGTGGAAAACCCCAGGGTGATTTTGAGCATCTCTTTTCTCCTTCCTTTCTGGGTAAGGTTAACTGAAGCCAGAAAAGCCATTACTGCAAGCAGGCAGGGATTAAAGCCTGAAAGAATTCCTGCAGTAAGTAGAAGGTAAGGACTTATTTTTTCAATGTGTCTGGATCTATCTTCTCTGATATCTGTGAGAAGATTTGATGTCTCCGTGGTAAAAAGCAAAGCCGGAGTTTCAAAACTATTCAGCAAAAGAGCTTCTACTGTGTTTGAGCTCCCATAAAAATAGTCATCCAATACTTTTGCACATGAGATAACCGAACCGGAAGCAGGGCTCAATAATAAAAAAATAGATATGAGTATAAGAACTCCTTTAGTTACAGGCGGCGGGCATAAAGATCGCTTTTTCATTCAGTTCTTCCGGAGCTATTTTCAGGGATAGTATCAGGGTATCTGGGTACCTTAATATAAGTTTTCCCAAAGTATAACATAACTATTTCAGAAATTGGTTAATTGAATAAAAAGTAATCAAATAAAAAGTAATCGAATAAAAAATAAATGAATGATAAATAATCAAATAAAAATAATCTAACAGGATTAATCAAATAGAACTAATCGAACAGAATTAATCAGATAAAGACTAATCGAACAGGATCAATCAGAAAAAACAAAATGTAAAAGAAAGAAAAGATAACAAAAAAGAAAAAAGGTAAAATAAAGGTGAAAAAGGGAGAGAAAAACTCTCTTTTAAACAGACTCAGAGCACTTTTTCCATGATGCTCAGAGATTTTTCAATATCTTTCATTGAAGCCGCGTAAGAAATTCTTATGTAGCCGTCTCCTTCACTCCCGAAAGCTGTTCCCGGGACCACGACAACGCCGTTTGAGATCATTTTTGAGGCGACCTCAGCGGAATTTGAGACTCTGGGGAAGGCGTAAAAAGCTCCTTTTGGAAGAGCACATTCCATACCCAGGTCATTAAGCCCTTTAACAAGCACATCCCTGCGTTTTCTGAACTCTTCACGCATGGCACTGACAGAGTCTTTTGGCCCGGTTACTGCGGCATAAGCTGCTTTCTGGGCAATAGAGTTTGCACACGCCTGAATATACTGGTGAACTTTAAGCATCTGGGATATGTATTCATTCCTGGCTGCCAGATATCCGAGTCTCCAGCCTGTCATAGCATAGCTTTTTGAAGTAGCATTTACGGTGACCACATTGTCCGAATAGCTGGCAGGACTTACGTGTTCACCTTCATAAATGAAATACTCGTAGACCTCGTCAGAAATTATGGTTATCCTGTGGTCGTCTGCGATCTCGGCAAGGGCTTTGATATCTGCCCTGCTTGAAACAGCGCCTGTGGGATTGGATGGGGAGTTAAGAATGATAGCTTTTGTTTTCGGTGTGATTCTTTCAAGCACGTCTTCAGGCTTCATTGTAAGGTCTTCCCCGAGAGGGACATTTACGACCTTTCCGTATAGCATTTCAGTCAGGGCATTATAGGATACAAAGCCGGGATTTGAAATAAGGACTTCATCTCCCCGGTTAAGAAGGGCTGTGAGGGCAATTGTAAGGGCTTCAGATGCTCCTGATGTTACTATTATTTCCTGAGGAGAGACCGAAAAGCAGTTTTCTTCCTTGAATTTCTGGCTCAGGGCTTCCCTCAGTTCAGGGATTCCGGGACCTGCGGTATAACCGGTAAAACCTTCATTTATGGCTTTAATTGCTGCGGCTTTTATATGGTCTGGAGTATCAAAATCAGGCTGCCCCAGCCCGAGATTGATCGCGTTTGAACCTGCAGCTTCGAAAATCTTTCTGATCCCGGATGTATCTATCCGGGATACGTTTTCTGAAAATTTGATTTCCTTCAAATTGTGCCCTCCTAAGGTCCCGTAAATAATATCCTCTGAATTCTGCTTACTCTGAATTCTGCTTACTCTGAATTCTGCTTTCTCCAAACTTGGCAGCCTGCTTTGCGGAAATTTAAAACCTGTATTTGATTCTGGCCAGTTATTCGATATTTGTGTGCCTCAACTTGAGTTCTGCTTCCGAAACACCTTTGAGCTTTATCAACTGGGCAATTACAGAGTCCAGGAAAACAAGGGAAATTATTTCAAAAGCAGTGCCAAGGGGAGGCAAATTCTTATAATCTCCCCTCATATTCTTTTCAAGGGAGCCGCCTGCATCGTGATCATTTTTGGTCTTGCTCGGAAGGACCATGGTTATATCAGATGTTCTGCCGAGTGTTGACTCTTTTTTGGAGGTGACAGTAATAAGTGTTGAGCCGATATCTTTGACTATTTTTCCCAGGTCTGCTATGGAGCGGGTTTCCCCGGAGCCTGAGATAGCAATAACAACGTCCTTTTGCCCGACAGCAGGAGTCGTGGTTTCTCCTACAACATATACTGTAAATCCAAGGTGCATCAGCCTCATAGCAAAAGCTTTGGCAACAAGTCCGGACCGCCCTGCCCCCATAACAAAAATTCTATCTCCTTCAAGAATTTTCTGAAGCATGCTTTTAATATCTTCGCGGTCCAGTAGCTTAATCACCTCATTTATGTTTTCCACGATAAATTTCATAGATTTTATTACATCTTCGCAGTCTATTACCTGATCTACCTGATCTGTTTTCATATGAGTTCTCCAAAAAGCATTGAGTTGGGTTCTCAATAATTAATAATTATTAACTTTTTATTTACTTCTACCGGATAAATGAGAATATAATCTCAAAATACCTGAATCTCGGAAAACTGGCGGAGCTTCTGAGACTGATAACTTTACAGGATTACCTAACTGTTATGATTATAAATCCTGAAATCCCTGCGAGATAACCTGTTTTCATTTTCTTAAACTTATTGGTAGGAATTTCAGGACAAATTTCCGGAAGCTTCTATTTTTATCCTGCTGTTGTGTCTGCCCATTATCGGCTTGTTTGCGACTCAGTCTTATAATTGATAGCTTTTAATTCCCAGCTCTCGATGTTGTTTCTGAATTCATGGTAAAGCCTCTGGATATCGCAGTCATTCCCATTCCAATAAAAATCCTTTCGTACGTCCCCCTTTTGCAGTTCTTCAAGTACGAACTTGGACAAATGGAAAAGAGCTTTCTTGTTGGAAAAAGGAATGCTGTAGTTTACACGATACCCGCCGGATGTTTTGCCATAGGAAACAAGAATATAACCTTTACTTTCATACTCCGTTATTTCATCAAAGTCGCAGATCATTTCAAATTCATGAACAGCAGAGGGATCTACCTTTGAGATCCCGATAAGTACCTGCGCTATGATGTAATCAGGGACCTTTCGTCCGAACCATACCGCAATTTTCCCGTAGGTACAGACTACGTCAACATCGTTCCTGCCCATCTCAAAGGAGCCTAGGGACTGGGGAGGGGATAATTTTGCTTCCAGGTCTTGGGTCTTCTGGGCACACATTGTTTCCACTTCGTTACTTACTTGCAGAGACAAGTGCACTGATTAGATTCCTATCTTTTTTAAGGGTTTTGAGCTGGTTTGCGGGCCCTATAACCGTAAGTCTTTTGCTGCTCTGTTTTTTGAAAAATTTCCCCAGCAAAGAAGAGTCCGCATTTGCAGGATAGCTCTGCATCTCGATACCTGAAAATACATCCGGCTGGATTGCTGACATTGTCATTTCAATGAGTTTAGCCTCTTCCATAGGGTTGAGACCTTTTTCGAGCACAAGGATTTTGCCCTTTCTCACCTCATCGATTATATACCGGACTTTTTCCATGGAAGCCATCTGAGAAATTTTGGCTTCGGATATAAGGTCAAGTTGGATTCCCTGCATCTGGATCACCCGAACTGTTTGCTCAGAGCTTCATAGAATGAGTCCATACCCACTCCTTCAAGCGCTGAGACAGGTACCATAGGGTGCTGAGGGAAGGCTTCCTTTATAACTCCTGGGTCGGCGTTAGGAAGGTCTACCTTATTTGCTACAATGAGAAGCGGAAGGTTTCTAGCTTCCATATTTCCTATAACAGTTACATTAACCTGAGTATAGGGGTTCTCTGTGGAATCCATAACCAGTATGACTCCGTCAAGGTCATCAAGCCATTTTACAGCTTCAATTACACCCTCTGTTGCTTCTTTGGACCTTTTCTTTGATTCTACATCGCTCATTCCCTGTTCCATGAAGTCATGGAAATCGATCTTTGTTGCAAGCCCGGGAGTGTCAACAATATCAAGGCTGATAGTATGCCCGTTAGTTTCGATAGTAACACCGTTTTTCCTTTTTGCGTGCCTGGTTTCGTGGGCGATGTGTGAAACCGATCCCATTGTTTCATCACTTCCTACCCAGTCTTTAAGGATACGGTTACTGAGGGTTGTCTTGCCGGCATTCGGGGGGCCGTATATACCGATACATGCTCCTTTTTTCTTGAACAGTTTATTGAACATTTTTGAAAAGCTTACCTTAAATCGTTTTATCATATTCATGGCTTCCCTCCCTTGGGAAAAGCATAACACCAAAGGATTTCTCGGATTGCTTTCCTGTATGGGTTACTGGTGTTTTCGTGATATTTTTATCTAATCAATCCTGGCATATAAATAATTTCCACTTGTTAAGCTGTGGGAATCGGGAAATTAAAGATACTGAGTTCTCTTTTTTAGCATATCTGGAATAAATAGCAAACCTAGGTTTTTCCTATATAAAAAATAGGAAGTGCCTGCGTGAAAGAACACCAGAATATAAATATATTACTTCTTATCGCCTGATCCCCGGAACATATTTAGCAAAAATTTTTTGTAAAGAGAGTATTCAGTCTATCTGAAACTCGTTTACTATTAAATTTTTATGTTTTACTGATTTTCTGTACTTTCCTTTATATCTTTTCCTATTTTTATTCATCATACCTTAAAAATATAAATCATCATTATCCTGTTAAGGATTTTAAAATCTTCATTAATCTGGTCCTCCTGTATTTCTCCCGTTCCCATTATCCTGAAAACGCTATACTCAGAACCTTTTGCTTTAATCCAGCTCACCGCATTCATGCGTTAATTTGTCCTGTTCTCCGCGCAGTTTCTCATAAATAATCCTGAGAATTGTTTTAGCAGAGTCCCTCCAGACAGTTTGAACAAGAATGAAAACTGGATGGAACCGTCCACTTTTTTTTAGTGCTTTAATTTTATATCTACTTTGATAACTAAATGAGAAAGAACGCGGCAGAGGTAGAATCTTCCTTACTCGCATTATTTAAAAAAGAGAATTATTCATATAATTTCTTTGGAGGTAAAGGATTCTTATAGAGAAAGAAAATTCTCTATATACCGATCATAAAAGAGAGCTGAGGCATAACATAAGTTTATTAAAATAATTTTCAGGATGGCGAAAGAACTTATATTTTGAAAACGTTTCTGTTACGCACATCAGTTTATTTTGAGAAAGTATACGAGTTTTTTGCGGAAATATTATTAATTATTACGAATTTGTACAAGAATATTATTTATCCCTGATTGCAGAATTTATAGCTATTTCAGCTATATTGGCTCCAAGGTCTCCTATTCTTGAAAGGCTATCTACTATAGTCCCGAGGGCTATCATGGCTTCATGGGACTCCAGTTTAAGAATGGAGGAACGCAGTTCTCTTACACGTGAATGAATGTCATCTATACTGTCTATTACCTGGTTAGCAAGTGTGGTGTCAGAGTTATACAGGGCGTCCACTGCCTGCCCTACCAGCTTCATATACGTGCTGCTGAGGTCTTCTATGACTTCCATCACGTCTTCTCTTACCGGCTCCTTCATTTTTGACGCAACGGTTGCCATCCTCTGGGAGTGGTCCGCTATCCTTTCGATAGGACCTGCCGCCATCCTGAAATCATGGTATTCCTCTATGCTCGTTTCCGCAGAATCAGGCATCCTTCCTCCGCAGAGGATGGAACGAAATTGTTTGGAAATAAGGAGGCATAACCTGTCAACCTCGTCGTCCCTCTGGCTTACATCAAGAGCAAGGTCGTGATCGCCAGTCTTGAGGGCTCTTATGGCATCTTTTTGCATGGAGCCTGTGATCAGGAACATCCTGTGTATGCCTTTTTTTATATGGAGCTCATTTGGGTTGAGAAGGTCCTGGATGACAACACAGTTTGAGCTTTCCTCAATGATTTCAGGCCCTATTAACTTGTAACAGACCTTCCTGATGACCTGTTTTTGCTCGGAGAGTATTCTTTTTGAGGTAAACTCTATCCTGTCATAGCCGTAAAGGTACGCAGCAATAATATCCCTTTCGAGAGCCTTTGCTTCATAGCCCGTTACGTCAATCCTTTTTGTTTTTATTGTTCGCCCTTCAAGAATAGGGTCAATTAGCAGTTTACCGTCTGGCTGAGCCTGAATGGAGACTCTTGTCCCTGTTTCAATTCCCATTTTTTCGGCCCACTGTTTAGGGAGAGAAATGATATAAGTGGATCCGCCTGTTTGCTGTACTTTTCTTGTCTCTATATGGATTCCCCGTTTTTACTTGCTTAGAATTGTCCTGGAAGTGATTGAGAACTGAATGATGCTTACTTAATATGTAGAATATTTATAGTGTTTAGATAAGAACATAATGTATATACTATTCGGATTTACTATTTATATTCTGAGGAGTCTTTCATTATGAGGAATAAATCCGGAGCCCTGTATTTAAACCTCACTTTTCCTCCTAACGGAGGTAAAAAATATTAAAGAGCAGAGCATTCTGGACGTAATGACACTTGAAGGGCACGCCTGCGCTTTCGGAGCTGGAACGATAATAAATGCGATAGCTACATGGAAAGGCGCAGCATTTGGAATAGATCTAAAAACCTTTGCAGATGTGGAACTTTCTGAAAGCGAATCTGTGATTACCGGCTCAATCAAAGAGGTGCCTGAAGGAGATACTCGCCTTATAGAACGCTGCGTGGAACTTGTCCTTGGGAGATTCGGGCTGGAACTTGGAGGCACGATAAGGACATGGGGTGAAATCCCCCTTGCAGGAGGGCTTAAGAGCAGCAGTGCAGCAGCAAACGCTTCAGTCCTTGCGACCCTTCATGCGGTGGGGGAAACAATGCCCTCTCTTGAGATCATAAAACTGGGTGTAAGGGCTGCAAGGGAAGTGGGAGTTACTGTCACTGGAGCATTTGACGATGCCTGCGCTTCTTTTCTGGGTGGTATTGTAATTACCGATAACCGGAATATGAAACTCATCAAACGTGAAGAAGCCGATTCAAGAGTCCTTATATTCGCCCCATCAAAAAAGGCTTTCAGCGCGGACACGAATGTAAAACGTTCACGGCTGATCGCACCATATGTGGAAATGGCATACGAGCTTGCTCTCGCAGGAGATTATGAACGCGCAATGACGCTTAACGGCTTTCTTTACTGCGGAGCTCTCGGGTTTGATACGGAGTATATGCTCAGGGCTCTGGAATGCGGAGTAAAAGGGGTCAGCCTTTCAGGGACAGGCCCTTCTTATGCAGCCCTGGTAAAAGCTGACCAGGTAAAAGAACTTAAGTCTGCGTGGGAAAGCTGCGGCATGGAGGGAAGAGTCATAGAAACCAGTATAAATAACAGTGGCGCAATATCCTTTAAAAGGGAGGGGTCCTCTTGAGTGAACTTGAAGCTGTCCGCAAAGAAATAGAGGAGATTGACAGGGAAATCCTTTCCCTTATTGATAAAAGGGTTAACCTTGCTGAAAAAGTGCTTGAATCAAAAAGAATAAATGGAACTTCCATAAATGACCGTAAGCAAAATGAGGTTGTAATCAACAGGGCATTAAATACTGCAACCGAGCTCAACCTCGATGTAGGGTCGGTAAAGGAAATTTTTGAAATCCTTATCAGGATGAGCATCGAACGCCAGAATGAACTGAGTGGAAAGGGAAGCCTGCCCTGACCTTTCTCAAAGGAGTAAAAAATGGTTGATATTTCACTGATTATGGGTTCTGAGTCCGACAGGGCAATCGCCAACCGTGCGGTTTCAGTAATTGAAAAAACCAGGTACACTTACGAAGTAATGGTCATTTCTGCCCACAGAAACCCTGACGAGCTTGATATCTATATATCAAATACGGACGCAAAAGTCTTTATTACCATAGCGGGTTTGTCAGCAGCTCTTCCCGGAGTCGTGGCCTCCAAGACTAAAAAACCTGTCATAGGCGTGCCTGTAAGTGCAAAACTCGGCGGGCTTGACGCCCTTCTTTCCATAGCCCAGATGCCTCCGGGAGTGCCTGTCGGAAGTGTAGGAATTGACAACGGGGCAAATGGGGCGTACCTTGCCCTTAGGATCCTGGATTTAATTGAAAATCCCTGATAACACCGGGAATTACTGCTTTCAATTTTTTCTCGGAAATTGAAATGCCTTTTTTTGCTGGCTTGATAGTCTCCAAGGAAGGAGACTTCCCGCCATGGAGTTAAATTCCCAAACTATTTTTAATATTTACCAGATTCCAAAATATTTTTCAATGTTTTTAAAATTCTCAAACTATTTTTTAATATTTAGTTTCTTTTTTACAGAGTGAATCTAAAATGTACTTAATGGGGAGTCCATCCCAAAACCCAGTTTTAATCTAATTCCCAGAATAGTCAAGGATTGTTTTCACAATGAGAAGCTCGATTTATTACTTAAGTACAAGACCCAGAGGCAAATTATGAGTTTTGGGATCAACTAAATGATAATAAAAGAGATTGATTTAAAATTCCTGGATACACTCAGATTTATGAGTTCAGGCTAAAAAAGTAAATTTTCCTGTTTTCACAGGATTGTTGACTGCCTGGAAATCAGTTTTTATCGACGAGTCGTGCGTCCAGAATCTTTAAAGTGCCGGTGTCGCCTTCCCATTCAATTTCGCTTTTTACTATTTCTATGCGCTTTTTAAAGAAAGGAGCATCAAGGACAACAGTTTCATATTCTCCTCCTTCCCCTGCCATATGGACCATACGCCTGCGGTTGAGAGCTTTGAGGCTTTCGATGGAATTAACATTAATAGGGCGCCCAAGCCAGGACTTATCAAGACCGTCGGCTGCGACCCTTACAATCCTGATATCAAGAACTTTTGACATCTCATTAAGGAGCTCTTCGGGATCCCTGTGCCAGAGTGGGGCATAGACCTTGAGCCCCAGGGAATCGCAGATCTTCTGAACCCTGCTTGCCTGGTACTGAGACTCTATAGCACCTACAGACACCCCATCGACATTCACTTTCCTGAGGGCAAGGGTAAGGTCGTCCAGTTCGAGTTCTTTGATTCCGCTGGACTGCTGCTGTATCAGCGGGATTTCACTGGCGGCAGAAATCAGTTCTACCATGTGAAGGTTAATTGAGTGGTACATGTATGAGTCGTCCCTTGCCGGGATAATATTTATGAGGTGGGTGACCTCATGCCCTTCATCAAGGGCTTTTTGGATAGCAAAGATCGAGTCCTTGCCGCCAGAGACCAGTGCTGCGAGTTTCATCTGCATCCTCTTCCGTGGTTTTATTCTCTTTGTACTTCCAGGTTATAATCCGCGAGTTATAATGTGTGGATCATTATAATATTTTATATGTCTTTCCTTTCTCAGCAGCCCGCTCCAATTATTTTTGCGAACTTAAATTTCTGCTCCCAGATTTCCAAAACTGGCTTCGTAGCGGGACTTCATTTCTTCCCATGTCGGAAGACTGGTCTGGCAACCCCTTGACTGTACGGCAAAAGAAGCCACTGTTGACCCGATTTTTCCACAGGTTGGAAGGGAATACTCTCTTGTGTATGCAAGCAGAAAACCTGCCCTGTAGGCGTCTCCTGCTCCTGTAGGGTCCAAAGCCTTTACAGAAACTACAGGGATTGACCACTGGTCACCGCCCCTGTAGATTATGCTGCCTTCGGCATCATAAGTGACAACAATGACATCAATCATATCCCTGAGTTCGGAAAAACTCTTTCCGGTCATCTCTGAGACCCTTTTGATTTCATGCTTGTTTGCAAAAAGAATGTCAGTGTGGGCGAGAATTGTCTCAAGATTTTCTTTTGAATAAGTGACAAGGTCCTGTCCCGGGTCGAAGGATACAAAACCTGCAATCTGCGCTATTTTTGCATTATAGACACAGTCCGCTGTTGCAAGATGAACAAAATCCACAGGTTCAGGTTCCAGCTCTTTGAATTTTGAGGAAGCTCCCCAGTAAAAATATGTGGTCTGGTTATCTTCCCTGTCCGTAAAAATGAAAGCCTTGGAGATTTTTCTGTCTTCAATAGTATAAAGGCGGGAAAGATCAACATATGCCTCTTTAAGAAGCTTTTCATACCCCGAGCTTGAAAAGTCCGTACCTACAGGAGATATCAGCTGGCTTTTTCCTCCCAGCTTTGCAATCGCAACTGCGATATTTGCAGCCCCTCCCCCGGGGTATTCTTCATAGTCAATTACAGGGGAAGACTCATTTTTTCCTGCGATATTTTCGACATCTACGATATAATCAAGAGCAGTATGCCCCACAACGGAGATAATTCTGTCCATGCAGTTTCCTCTTTTTCAGGTCTGGGAGAAGCCCGGAAATTTTTTAGGATTGGGATATATTCTAAAAAGACAAATAAAGTAAAAACTCAGAAAAAGATAAAATTACTGATTTTATCCTTTTCTGCCGTGGCAGATATCAGGACAGATTTTATTCAGCCAGAGGTTTAATTGATCCCTGGCTACGCAAAGCTGCCTGCATAATAAGAAGTCGTACAGGTACACCTTCCTCTGCCGCGGCACATCACACATAAAGGAAGGAAGCCTGTTTATTTGTTTGCCTTGCCTTTTTGCTGCTGTTCACCTTTTTCGACTGACCGTTCAAATTCCGTAACTTCGACAACTGTCAACGGAACATCGCGGAGAGACTTCCCTATGACGGATTTTGCAATCCTTTCTGCATGTTCTGCAGATTCGGCATCAAAAACCTTCATTTCGAAAATAAGCCCTACAAGTGCTGTGTTTGCTGCTATAAAAACACTGCTAAAAGGCTCACCGCATACCGGGCAGGATGTGGTTCCCACATCTACCTCTACAAAATCGAGTTTGGGGTTCAGGCGCTTTCCAGCCTCGGAAATTGCAACCCCTATCGCATCATCAGCCGTTTTTACATCTCTAACCAACCAAGCTGCTTCAAGTACCACATGAAAGTTCTTCATAATTGTCCACCGTAATTATAGTATACGTTTTTAACTATCCCGGAATAGGGAAAAATATTGAAATCTAAAGAATAGAGTAAAGTATGTTAATTATTCTGGCTTCGAATACGTGTTTGTATTTATAAGTTTTACGTATTATATGGTTTTTCAGTTTAATCTTTTGGATTTTTAATTTGAATTATAGTTTTAATTTTCTGTAATTTATAGTTTTAATTTTCTGTAATAAGTCTCAGTGCCTTATTTATATTGTAAAAAGGGTTTCATCATCCACCGCGAAAACCCCGAGTTTTGCTCCTGCATCGAGCCAGGCATGCCCGTAACTGAAGGAAGCGAGGGCATTTACAGGATCCCCGTTTTCAAGAAAGTAGATTCCATCTTTATAGTAAGCTTCTGCCATTGTATAGTAATCCTTTGCTACCTCATGCATATGGGAGTTCGGGATCGGAGCATACTTTGCTTTTTGCAGTGCTCTTTTTAACATATCTTCGTACCGGTTAACCTTTTCATTCAAATCGGCAGGCATTTTGACCACCAGAAAGTGTATACAGTAATTCAGCTATTCTTTGCTCAACAGATTTTTTTCAGTTTCATTCAATGTTTTCCATGATTTCTTCAGGCCCATCCGCAAGTTTCACAAGGGCTTCAGCTTCCAGAAAATGCAGTTTTCCCGGAACCACAAGGATGTGAAGAGGCTTTCCAAAATCAAAACCTTTCAGGTCCTCTGCGTAACCAGCTTTTACTACAGGCTTTTCCGAGCCTGCCCTTGCTATTCCCACAGCAACAGCCCTATCCATCACTCCTTCCCCCCTTTTACTTTCAACTTCAAGGAGAAGCTTAAGGGCGATGTTAACGGACATAAATCCCTTATCTTTATCGATATCCAGAAAAACAAGAGTATGAAGCCCGAATGAAGAATTTTGCTTTATGGTATCATAAGGGGTTTCAGAAATTACTTTCGTCCCTCGCCTGCTTTCATAAGGATAGGGAATGCTTGCAGACTTCCCAAACCGGTAGTTCTGTAGCCCTGTTAGCCCTGAAACAGCTGATGTGATGGACGCCCCGTGGATCAGACGGGTCTCTATCCCGAGCTTTTCAGCTCTGAGGCGCAGGTCAACATGTGTTGTGGAGACCATTGTATCTCCACCGGTGAGGAAAGCTACTTTTTTGTCTCTGGCATTATCAAGCCAGTCAGGGTGCTGTTCCACATCTTCCCTTGAGAGTAAATGAACCTTCTTTCCGTAGAGCTTTTCCATTTTCTCAGGGTTTGTCCCCATGAGACAGGATGTGTAAAACTCAGCGTATACCAGGTCAGCTTCCTTAACAGCTTCAAGTCCTTTTAAGGAGATATCGTATTCATCAAAAAGGCCCAGCCCTATAAATGTGAGCATAACCCGCTTTAGGAGCTTATTGGTTTAAAGCTTTTGGCGCCACGGCTTATCCGGGGAGTCTTCAGCTTTGTTTTTAGAATTACAGATTCGCTCAACGTATTTATATCTAGAAATTAATAATAGAAATGGGAATTACAATCTTAGTTTTTGGAGGTATCTTTCTACGGTAAAGGTTACACTTATTCATGCCACCTGGTGTACTGCCTGCCCAGCGACGCGTCGGTTCTGGAACGACCTTAAATCAAAATATGATTTTGAGTATGAGGAAATTGATGTAGAAAGCCAGGAAGGACAGGCCCTAATTGATAAATACGGCATAGTTGGCGTTCCTACAACTCTTATAGACGGGGAACCTGCTTTTACAGGGCTTCCTAAAAAAGCCGAGGCAATAGCCCGTATTACATGAAAGCAGATTAAAATTTACTTTTTGAACACATTTCTATTTTCTGGAGGTTATATATGTACGACCTGATTATTATAGGAGGGGGACCTGCGGGACTTACTGCAGGGATTTACGCTGTGCGTTATGGACTTGATACCCTTATTCTGGAGAGAAATGAGATCAGCGGCCAGATCTCAATGGCGGATATTGTGGAGAACTACCCCGGTTTTCCATCGATTTCGGGGCTTGAACTCATGGAAAGATTTAGAACACATGCTCAGGAGGTAGGGGTAAAAACCACAATTACAGAGGTTCTTTCAGTCAGGTCTGAAGGAACAAAGAAAATTATTACAACGGACAGTGGGGACCTCGAGGCAAAAGCCGTAATAATTGCCACAGGCGCAAATCCAAAACACCTTGGCGTTCCGGGAGAGAAAGAGCTGATCAGTAAGGGAGTCTCCTACTGTGCGATATGTGACGGGCCTTTTTTCAGAAACAAAATTGTAGCCGTCGTAGGAGGTGGCAACTCCGCTGTTACAGATGCTCTTTTCCTGTCAAAAGTTGCCCAGAAGGTATATCTTGTCCACAGGCGGGACCATTTGAAAGCTGTCAGGGTCCTTCAGGACAGGGTTGACGGAACTCCAAATATCGAGTTAATACTCAATTCGCACGTCCTGGAAATAGTTGGGACCAGGGAAGGAATTAAAAAAGTCGAAAAAATTATCCTGGAAGATGTTAACAGTAGAGAAACCCGTGAGCTTTCTACCAATGGCGTTTTTATCTATGTAGGAATCCACCCGAATACCGAATTCGTGGATGTTGAAAAAGATGAAGGAGGCTTCATCAAAACAGACCGCTGGATGGAAACCTCAGAGAAAGGGATTTATGCAGCAGGAGATTGTCGTGATACTCCCATCTGGCAACTTGTAACAGCGGTAAGAGATGGGGCAATTGCAGCCACAGCCGCATATGAATACATTGAGAAAATTAGATGAAAAACGCTCATGATATTCTTGAAATAACATGCCCAAAAAATGAAAGTATCTGGAAGCACTTTCATGCCAAATGTAGAAGAATAAGAAAAGTATTGTAAAAAATGACCAGGGCAGGAGGACGATAAAGAAAGCTCGCCTCAAAAGTAAATCCAGAACGAACACTAATCCGAATGAACACTATACAAAGTGAACACTATACAAAAGTGAACACTAATCCGAATGAACACTATCTAAAGTAAGCACTATCCAAAGTAAGGTAAGCACTATCCAAAGTAAGCACTATACAAAGTGAACACTATACAAAGTGAACACTATACAAAGTGAACACTATACAAAGTGAACACTATTTTTGCAAACTAGAAAAGGACAGAAAATCTTGCTGTCCTGGTTCAGACGTCAGGGATCTATTTCAGGTTTATTCCAGCATCTGATTGATTTTATTGTAAAAATCTATAATCAATTTTGTCGCGTCGCTTTCCATGTTCAGCTGGAAGGTCCGGATCTGCTTGCCGAGAGGTTTTTCTATTACGATACCCGACTCTATTAGAGGGGTAATTACTCTTGACACGCTGGAGTGCGACAGGCCTGTTTCTTCTGCTATTCCAGATAAATACGTTGATTCATTCTGGTGCTCGATGAGGTTTTTAAGGACGGTCATCTGTGCAGTCTTTCCAAAAATCTTTTCAAGTGGATCCATTGTTATCATCTCAGAGGTGGCTGTTCTCCGTAAGTGATTCTTATTTCCAATATTAACTTGCTATTTATGGCTATAAACTTATCTCCCAATTGGGTGATCAGGCGATTCATATGAAATCCTCTAAATATTTGGATAACTCCGCTTCCCCTCGAATTACTGTGTATATTTTTAGATACGCTCTTCGTTTTAAAATTTGAGAAATGTTTAATAACTAAGAAAATATATACTGTATGAGGTGGAGGGAAAATGTATAACAATACTCTTAACCATGAAATATTAAAACTTATAAAAGAACAGCCAGAAATAAGCGAGAAGAATATTGCACGTACGCTTTCAATTACGGAAGATGCGGTAAAAGCCCGGCTTGCAGACCTGAGGGACGTCAGGGATAAAATCCTGATAATGGGTAATGGGCACAATAACTACCATAACCTCAGAAACGAGCTGGAAGCTGAAAATTACAATGTCGTTAATGTCTCAGATGCCTTATTAGCCCTTGAAACCGTAAAAGAAGAGAGACCTGACATTGTACTTCTTGATACAGCTTCCCTTAATGCAGACGGTTTTGAGATTTGCAGGCAGCTTAAGGCTAATCCGAAATGCTGGTGGATTCCTGTTATGGTCCTGAGTGAAAGAAATAAAGCAGAAGACAGCATTAAAGCCTTCAAGTCCGGAGCCGATGACTTTATTTCCACACCGTTCAATACTCTGGAACTGAGAGCCAGAGTTGGAATGGTTTTGAGACGTAGCCGTATTTAAATCCTGAAAATGGTTTATTATCGAGAATCGGTGATAATCCTGCAAACTATCTAGATTGAAAAAGGCGAAATCTCCTTTCTTTCCCTTTTCAGACCTGATAGAGTTAATAAAAAATTAAGATTGGGATATTGGATTTCATATGGACATCTTAAGAATATAATTTATTCACTTCTTAAGATGCCTCTCAAATAAATACCCGATGAATAAGTCTTTACATCCATATTATCAATTAAGATAAATATATGCTTGAGTAGATCAGATAAATTTTAATTAGACAGATTATTGAATATACAGCACATAGTTTACAATTATTTTAATGAAGATTACTTTTTGCAAATTCTATATTATGAATTTTTAAGCCTATCTGTGTTTTAAAATCATAGAATTATTAAAATCGGGATTTTCCGGCCAGAGCCAGACTAGCTGTTAAAAATGTATTTATGCCGCCAAAATTAAATAGGGAATTAAGTTTTCCTGGAGATATGCCGCAACCTCAGGATATGGTGAAGGCAATAACAGCTTTTGAAGCCAGGAGTAAAAATTGTCTGTTTTTCAGAGAAATCTGCGCAACCTTAACAGGGATTTCAGAAAAAGCTTTCTGGGAAAAAATAGGGCTTGCTTTTGCACAAAAAAAAGGAATATAGAGAGCCAACTGGAAATTTATATTAATAAGAGAATATAACATTTATTAAGTTAATGATTAAATATTACAATTTTGCTAAAAATAGACTAGACACGAAATCAGGACTGGGGAACTCTATTTTTAAAATGAAACTGTATATGAATAATTCAAAATGTTTAAAAAAGGATACATCATAAGCTATTATGGATTACTATTAATTTATCCTTATTTTAGGTAAGGAATTGAAGTACAAAATGCATTTAACGCTCTGAAAGCATATAATATTGTTGTTCAAAGTGATGTGTGGTAAACGGTGGAAAATGTAGTCAAAAAAGGTGTGGTGAGTTATGACTTCGAACGAATGGTATAATAAAGGCATTGCACTCCAAGAATTAAAAAGGTACGGTGAAGCTCTGGATGCATTCGATAAGGCTCTGGAAATAAGCCCTGACAACGCAAAAATTTTGTTCAGCAAAGGAATTGCTCTTAAGAACCTGATGAAATACGAAGAAGCTCTTCAAACTTTTGACAGGTCTCTTGAGATCAACCCTGCTGATGCCAGAGTCTGGTGTTTCAAAGCTGAAATTCTTCTTGGCCTTATGCAGTATGAAGAGTCTCTTGACTCATTTTATAAGGCCGCAACTCTTGCTCCGGAAGACCCTGAGGTATGGTATAGAAGAGGGATGGCACTCAGGGAGATGAGAGCATATGAAGACGCGATGGATGACCTCGAAAAATCCATCCAGATCTATTCAAAGAAATATGACATTAACTCAATGAGTGCAAGCGAGTGGTGTAAAAAAGGCATGGGGCTTTGCAAAATAAAGAGCTACAATGAAGCCCTTGATGCGTTTAACAGGGCACTTGAGTTAAACCCGAGTAATGGGAAAGCTCTGTACAACAAAGGAATAGTTTTGCGCTGGCTCGGAAAAACCGATGAAGCGAAATTGTATATAGAAAAAGCAGTCGAGATTTTTGATAACAAAATTAAAGCAAATCCTGAAAATTCAAGGTTCTGGTATAACAAAGGAATTGCCCTGAGAGACCTGGAAAAATATAAAGAAGCACTTGATGCTTTTGAAAGAGCAATAGAAATCAACCCGAGCTTTACGAAAGCCTGGATTGGTAAAGGAATAGTATATGACAGGGTTAAAAAACACCAGAAAGCGATGGAAGCATACGAAAGGGCAGTAGACATAAATCCAATATATTCAGACCTTATTTAAGCAGCCTTGCCAGTGGAGAGTCCTCCCAGAGAAACTGTGGGAGAGACAGAAAGCCGTTGACCGAAAAACAAATTCAAGTAACAGGTATAACGGCTAAAATCATCTTTTATTTAATTGCCTTTCTGCTTATTTAATTGCCTTTCTGCGAAAGTATCTTTTTTAGAATATCATTCTCAGAAATATGTTCTAAATATTTCTGAGAAATTCTTGAAACTCCCTTCAAGAAGTTTTTAAAATATTATTCTAAGAAATGCTTTTCCTTTCAAAACCATTTTATTTGGTTTCTGCTTTACTTTTACTGTTTATCCTTCGATATTTTAATGCCTGTTAAGTCCGTTTTTGCCTGGAGGATCTGTTTCAACCTGAGACCTATTAAATATATAGATACATTTCATCAGGTCCTGAAATACATTTAGCTGGAAGTCAAAACACCTTTCCGTTTCTTCTGCTTGCCTCCAGTCTCCGTATGAAGCATAAGCAGTTTTCAGGCCCAATCTGCGAGCAGGAGCCATGTCCCTTTTTATGCTATCGCCAACTACGAGACTTTCTTCAGGCTTTATCCCGAGAGCATCAAGAGCAAAGAGAAAATGGGCAGGGTCCGGTTTCTTTGTGCCTGTCATATCTGCAGATACGAGAAGGTCAAAACAATCAAGAAGGTCTACTTTTGCAAGCCTTGCACGAGCGTGGGGCCTGTCGGCATCTGTTATAATTACAAGCCTGAAACCAAGTTTCTTCAATTCCTCAAGTGTGTCCCTTACTCCTGGATACAGTTCGAGGTTTTCCAGTTTTTCTCTTTCATAAATCTCACAGCAATCCCTATACCCCTGATCTGTGAAAAGATTTCTCTCCTGCATGTAGTCCCTTATGTTTTCATAATCTTCAAACCCGTACGCCCCCCTGAGAAAATAACTGAAAAGTTCCCCGGGATCTGCCTTAAAATCCCTGTCCTCGCCCCCAAGGTAGGAAAGAATCTCCCTGCAAGCGATAAGTTTCACGGCTACGAAATCAAAAAGAGTATTATCCATATCAAAGAGAATAGCTTTCAGAGCTTTCTGATGGGTCTGGTGCACATTCATTCGAATGATTTCTTGACTTTCACATATCTGTTTCATTTTTCGTGGCATATTTCTTCGAATTAAATATTTTTAAAATGTATTTTATGTTTTCCGGATTTTTCAGATCTTTTTCTCATTCCTTTTTCCTTTTACGTACATTTCAGACTACTTTTTAGGGAGAGGCTATAAAAGCCATAAAGGACAGATGTATAGATCATAAAGAACAATAGACTTAAGTAGGTAACGAACACGAATAGCCAGAAAATTGTGGGTTTTAATTTTAAAGGGTATTAAAGGAAATTTTGATATGAATCCTGAAGAACCAAAAGACAAACCCTTCTCAGAAGAAGGAAAAGAAGAAAAAGCTGACACCGTAGAGGGATCGGCTTCCGGGGATATGTATGTTCTGGACGACTCGGGGAGTGTGACAAACGAGGAAGTCAGCAATGAAATTCTTGCAGCCGAGCTTAATGAGTGCGGGCTTGACCTTCTCAGGCTTGGAAAGTATAACGAAGCAATAATTGCATTTGAAAAAGCAATTGACAAAGACCCGGGGAATATTTATCTATTAAATAATAAGGCAGCAGCTCTTGAAAGTCTGGGAAGGTTTGAGGAAGCACTTAAACTATACCAGGAAGCTGTTAAGATCAATTCCGAAGATGCGGATCTCTGGAATAATATGGCTTTTTCTTACTCCCAGATAGGAGAATACGAGAAAGCAGTTGAAGCTTACGGAAAAGCCCTTGATCTGAAGCCTGACTATCCAAACGCATGGTATGGAAAAGCCCTTAATCTCAGCCAGGCAGGAAGATATGAAGAAGCTGTTGATGCCTATGATATAGTCCTGAAAGAAAACTCTAATTATAAGGAAGCATGGGCAGGAAAGGGCATAGCTCTCGGACAGATGGGAAACTACGATGAAGCTATAATTGCATACGATAAAGCCCTTGAAATCGACCCTGAATTCCTTGAAGCCTGGTATTACAAGGGAGTGGATCTTGACAGCCTTGGCAGTTTCAAGCAGGCTCTAAAAGCCTATGAAAAAGCCGTGGAAATCGACCCTGAAAATGACGACGCCTGGAACAATATGGGCATTGACCTGGAAAACCTGGAAAGGTATGACGAAGCAATTAACGCTTTCGAAAAAGCAATCGAAATAAATTCCGAAAATTCGGATGTCTGGTATAATAAAGGTTTTACTCTCAGCCAGGTACAGAGATTCGATGAAGCTGTCGAAGCCTACAGGAAAGCTGTACAGCTTGATCCCGAATACCTGGAAGCCTACTCCAGTCTGGGTTTTGTCCTGGCTCAGCTCAAACGCTTTGAAGAAGCCCTGGATATCTATGAAAAAGCTCTTAAACTTGACCCTGAAGCTGCAGACTCCTGGTTTGGAAAAGCTGTCTGCCTGAGTTACCTGGGGAGAGAAGAAGAAGCTGAAGATGCGTACAGAAAAGCCGTTGAAATTGACCCCAGATATGCTGAAATCGGAGGGGACATACAGTAAGCCGGAGAGATATTCTCTTTCCGGACCTTATTTTCGGACCTTGCAAGTAATTTTCCTTTATTATTTCTTATCCTTTACTCCTTCATTTTTCTTACTCTTTTTCCTCTTATTGTTCTTTCACTCTAATTTCTATGTATTCCCAAAACATTTAACAAACTGGAAAAACAGAGATATAGGCTAAAAAAATTAGAAGAATAAGCTAAAAAAATTAGAGAAATAGGCTAAAAAATTAGAAGAATAGAAAGGCAGGAAATCAGTAATTCAAAAGAAAAGAACAGCTCTATATGCTGGAAACGTTTTTTAGATAATCGAATGTCTTTTTTTAAATTTAAAGACACTTTTGGGAAAGAGCGGATGAAAGGATGAAAGGATGGATTCTTTATAAGAGCACGGCTGCCGAACTCAAAAATGACCTGTACGAAATTAACCGCTTCATTAAGGTTGCGGATGAAAAAAGAATAGAGCTCCGGGTTGTAAAACCTGACCAGTTCGACCTGATAGTAACAAGGGATGACAGGAAAAGCATACTCCTCGACGGAGAAATTGTCCCCCTTCCTGACTTCCTCCTCCCGAGAATGGGAGCAGGTACAACCTACTTTGCGCTTGCGGTCATCCGCCATCTCGAACGCCTGGGGGTCTGTGTCATTAATTCATCGCAGAGCATTGACACAGTCAGGGACAAGCTTTATTCCCAGCAGATCCTTGCAGAAAGAGGAATTTCCTACCCCAATACAATGTTTGCCAAAAACCCTGTAAATATAAGCCTGGTTGAAAAATACCTTGGATTTCCTCTCATAGTAAAAGCTCTCTCAGGCTCTATGGGAAAAGGAATCTTCCTTTCAGAAAACCACGATAATTTCCGTGACCTGATGGAACTGATCCACATAACCAACCCCAGTGCAAACATAATCCTCCAGGAATTCATTAAATCCAGCCTGGGAAGGGACCTCCGTGTCCTCGTAATTGGGGGAAGGGCAGTTGCCTGCATGGAACGCATAGCTCCTGCTGGCAGTTTCAAGTCCAACTACTCCAGAGGCGGAACAGTACGAAAATTCGACATGACGCCTGAAGTAGAGGAGCTGGCAACCGAGACTGCACGCACCTTCGGGCTGGACATAGCCGGCATCGACCTCTTATTCGACGGCGACCATTTCAAGGTTTGTGAGGCTAATTCTTCCCCGGGCTTTGAAGGGCTTGAAAAATGCTGTGGAATTAATGTTGCAGGGATGATTTACGATTTTATCAGGAAAAAGGTGGATGAGAGATAAAATATGGATGAAAATTTTTTATTCATCTTTTCCCATTTCTTCAAAATAAAGTGATGATTAAGCCATTTGCTTAGAAGCTGTACCAAGAAAAAATGCCTCCATTTTTACTGGACAATCTTTAAGTTTATATTTCCCACCACATCTTTACCCTAGTGGACCATCCCCTTTGTATAAGGTTTCCGTTATCTGGTTCAAGTATTCCTTCAAGGTAGTCCCTGAGAACGGTTTCCTGGGAATCTGAGGTAACGTTGTAGTATGATTTAAAATCCTCAACAGCTTCCTCAAAGTTTGCATACCTGTGAATGTGTTCGAAGGGAAAAACACTCACATTCGGGTAGATTTCCATGTCATACAGCACATTATAGAGAACATCGCACTTCGGAGCCGGTTGATATTCACATCCGTGAAGAGATGGCCAGAGTTTTCGTGAGTGCATATCCCAGGAGGTTTCCCCTGCGAACCAGTATAGATAAATATACTTCGAAGAGGCATCCATCATTTTCCGTATCGAAGCCCTTATGTCTTTCATGCCCAGGGAATAAGAAGCAAAAACCACGTCATAAGGAGCGGAAAGATCTGACCCTACATCGACTGCTTCCCAATCTTTGTGTACGGTATCGATGTTTTCGATTCCATATTCGTTGATATTTTCCTGCATGACATTCATCATGCCGTCCGAGGGTTCAACCGCGGTTACATGAGCCACCTGCCTCGCAATCGGAATTGCAAGTGTTCCGGGCCCGGACCCTATATCAAGAACTCTTGAATCAGGAGAGAGTTTCAGATCCTTTATTCTCTTCTCTGTTACTGTCCTTGCCTTCTCATCCTGAAACATCTTCCAGAACTGCCTGGCATTTTTCTCGCCGTGCCATATACTCGAGCAATCGACATTTCTATTTAATGCCAGTTGCTTTTCCAGAGTATCTTTCCAAACTTTGTTCCAGTCAATCCCTTGTGAGTCCATATTACAACCTCAACAGACTTTATCTTGAAATACCCAGTATTATCTTGGAATGCTAAGTAATACAAAAATAACAATAAATATTAACATACACGCATTACTAAAATATAAAGTAATATCCTACGATAGATGTTCAGTTCGATATCGGTTCTCTATTGCCTCCGCGAACAGCCTTTAAAAAGAGTTCCTGTTAAAAACAGATATTGGGCTTAATTTTTTCAAAAATGAAGAATCCATACTGCCAGAGAGCCTTTAAGAAGCTACTCATTACCTTTTCTGCGTCACTCAGAAGCAACCTCATCTTTTTGATATTTTCATCCCTCAACAGTTACCACGCCTTCCATAGAGGGATGAATTGAGCAATAATACCTGTAAACACCTTTTTTTGTAAAAGAAAGCTCAAATGAATCTCCGTCTCTCAGTGCGCCGGATGTGAAATCAGGACCAGTCACTGTGTGGGTGATAGGATCAAGATTTGTCCACCTGACTGTATCATTGGTAGATATCGTAACCGATTCCGGATTGAAGGTAAAGTTTTCTATTTTCACCTCGACCACTCTGGCTTCGGCTTGAGTATCAGGCATTCCAACCGGGGTTTCGGAAAGGTTTTCAGGTTCTGTACGGGTCAGGTTTTCACTGGGAATCTGGTCAGATGTATTTTCAGGAGTTTCGACGGTTCCAGCTGGAAGTACCGGAGTCTCAACAGGTGTTTCAACCGGAGAAACAGATGGCTCAGGTTCTACAGCACCGTTTTCTGCACAGCCTGCGGGCAAAAGTGCCCCAAGTAGAATAATAAAAATAACATATTCTTTTCTCACTGGCTTCCCTCCAAAGGAAATGAATACTACATTATAAAAAAGTTAAAAGTTTTTATAAAAGGATCTCCTTGATGAAGTTATTGGAAAACAGGAGATTTACATCTTGCATCTTTGCAGATCATCAGCTCTAAAACTCTCACTCGTTCTCTTCTACTATTACGGTTCCCTCCATAGAAGGATGAATTTCACAGTAATACTCGTAAGTACCCGGGTCGGTAAAAAGGAACTCATATGAAGCCCCAGGATTTAGATTATTAATCCCAAAAGTGGCCCCTGTTACGGTATGAGGAGTTGAATCAAGGTTAGTCCATCTTACAGTATCACCTGTAAATATATTCACTGTAGCCGGGTCAAAGGCGTTATCCTCTATCATAACTTCAACAGTCTCTCCACTGACTGGAAGCGCGGGTGTTTCTCCCGTAGCTGCTTCATCTCTTACCGGCGTCACAACTGGTTCCGAAGTATCTTCTTCAACCGGAGTTACAGTTTCAACCGGAGTTACAGTTTCAGCTGGCTCAGTACCATCCTCTGCACATCCCACAACCAGGAGTACACTACACAAAATTAGCAAAATAACCAGTTCTTGTTTCATATTTTCCCCCATTCAAAATCAGTGCTTTCATTCAAAGTCAGTGCTATATAATTAATCATTAGATTTTATAAAAATTCCTGCGAAATTCTGAATACAGTTCCCTTTCTTACATTTTAGTACTCGATCAGGGATCTACCTGAATATAACACTGGACCAAGTTTATTTACCCAATAATCGCTTTTCAGCAATATACATAAAGAACACTTCAAAATACGGCTTTCTGGAAATGACAGAGCTTTCTGGGATCTGGGATAGAGATCGATTGAATTAACCAGGCAGAGATTTGACCAGATTGTCAGGTAGAAATATGACCAGATAATGTATGATATTTATAACAGATGGAGGTTGATCTAAAAAAGTAAAACGTTTTTAAAGGCCCTCTCGCTGAAATTAAATTCCGGACAATACCGAAATTTCAGGAGATTGCCGTTTAACTTTTTATCGGGTTAACTCCCTCACTGTTATACCTCTATTATCGCAGAAGCGGGTGAAACCTGCATGGACAATGGAGATCCTTTTTCGGCAAATCCAAACTCTTGTTTTCGTTATCTGATATTGAGACAGAGTATGATACTATCGCTATATATCTGGGAGTTCGTATATAATACCGAAGTACAGTGCAGAGGATTACGGATTAGACAGAGTCCCGGTTATTTCTTGAAGGCTGGTTACCTGTTAGGGGTTACTCTGATTACTCCTGTTCTCTCTTCTGTCACATTCTCTTCTGTAGCTTCTTCTTCAGCTGGAGTCTCGTCCTCAACCGGAGTCTCATCCTCAACCGGAGTTGCATCTTCAATTGGTTCTTCAACTGAAGTTACTGCCACAACTGGAGTTTCTTCCACAATTGCAGTCTCTTCCACAACTGGAGTTTCTTCCACAACAGGAGTTACTTCCTGAACAGCTTCAACTGGAGTTACAACTTCTTCTCCAGTTACAACTTCAACCGGAGTTTCAGCTTCAACACCTGTTACAACCTCAACTGGCGTGACCAGTTCGGTTACTCCTTCTTCAGCGGGCTCTTCTCCGGCTGGTTCTTCTTCAGTACCTTGCTCTGCGCATCCTATTGCAAGGAATACGCCTAAAAGAATTATTAAAATAAGCAATGCTTTTCTCATATTTTCCCCCCATGTAAAATTGAGTGCTTTATAATTAATATTACCGTTTTATAATTATTACTGCCTGTTTCTGAACACAGTTTCGTTATTCAGTTCAGTTTTTGCCTTCCGGATGAAATCTGAACTTATTTTAAGAACGAATATCTTGAGACAATTCAGAGTATCTTTTCCATTTTAGGACTTTATCGGTCCTTAAATTATAATACCTGAAACTCCAATATTACTAAAGGACTCTTTTTTGGGGGGAGTTTATGAAAATCAAATCCATAGATCCTTATACTGAAGAAGTAAACTGGACTTACGATGCATTATCTTTCGGGGACTGTGAGGATCAGATAGAAAAGTCCAGAGCTGCTTTCTTGAAATGGGGTTCTCTTTCGGTAAAGGAAAGAACAGCTTACATTTCACGGGTAGCTGAGATACTCAGGCAGAACAGACAAACATATGCAGGGATAATTACAAAAGAAATGGGAAAACCTGTAAGACAGTCACTTGCAGAGATAGAAAAATGCGCATGGCTGTGTGACTATTACGCAGAAAATGCAGCCGGGTTTCTGGAAGACGAGCTTGTAGAAACAGAAGCAGAAAAAAGCTATGTCACTTTTGAGCCCCTGGGAGTTATTCTCGGAATAATGCCATGGAATTTTCCTTTCTGGCAGACATTCAGATTTGCAGTGCCTACATTGATTGCAGGAAACGTGTGCCTGCTGAAGCACGCATCCAATGTGCCCAGATCGGCTCTTGAGATAGAAAAGGTTTTTACAGGCGCTGGACTTCCTCAAGATGTATTTAAGAGCCTGCTTATAGACTCCAGAACCGCCATGGAAATTATTGACGAAGATCTTGTTGACGGGGTTTCCCTTACCGGAAGTGTGCGAGCCGGGTCTGAAATTGGAGAACTTGCCGGAAGGACGATTAAACCCTGCGTTCTGGAACTTGGAGGATCTGACCCTTTTATAGTGCTTGAAGACGCAGATATAGACCGGGCTGCTGAGGTTGGAGTAAGAGCCCGTTTCATCAATACAGGGCAAAGCTGCATTGCTGCCAAAAGGTTCATTGTAGTTGAAGATGTAGTCGTGGATTTCATTGAGGCGTTCGAACTGCACATGCAGGAGTTAAAGGTCGGAGATCCCATGGACGAAGAGACCGACGTAGGGCCTGTGGCAAAAAAAGAATTTATTGACAGCCTTGAGAGAGTCCTGAAGGATGCAAAAAAGAAAGGAGCAGAACCCCGCGTCTACGGCGAAGAGCACAAAAAAGGCTTTTTCTTCAGGCCGACCATTGTGCCTGCAGCCAGCACAGACATGAAAGTCCTGAATATGGAAGTCTTCGGGCCTATTGCGCCTGTGGTTATGGCAAAGGACGAAGACGAGGCAGTAAAAATTGCAAACTCAACAGATTTCGGGCTCGGAGCCGAGATCTGGTCTGCAGACCTGAAAAGAGCCGAGCATCTGGCAAAAAGGATAAAGTCGGGTTTTGTAACCATAAATGGAAGAGTCAAGTCTGACCCAAGGCTGCCTTTCGGAGGCGTCAAAAAATCCGGAATCGGAAGGGAGCTTTCACATTACGGGCTGAAAGAATTTGTAAACATAAAAACCGTGGTTATTAATAAGTAAGAACAGGCAGTCAGGGTTTGCCGGATACGGCTGAACGAACCTGCTAAAAGCTATGAAAAAACCTGCTTGAAGAAAAGCATTAAAAGAATAAACACTGAAAAAATAACATCGAAAGCAAAACCAGATATATCGTATAAAGTTTCAGGATCAGGTAAAATAGAGGTTTTTTCATGAAAGCTTCGGATCTCTTTGTTGCCCAGCTTAAAGAGGAAGGTGTGGAATACGTATTCGGACTCCCCGGAGAAGAAAACCTTGACCTTCTTGAGTCTCTGCGGAATTCGGATATCAAACTGATAATAACAAGGCATGAACAGGCTGCGGCTTTCATGGCTGCAGCTTATGGAAGGCTGACAGGGAAGGCAGGTGTCTGCTTTTCAACTCTCGGTCCAGGAGCAACAAATCTTGTTACAGGCGTTGCTCAGGCGCAGCTTACAGGTGCTCCTCTGATATCTATATCAGGACAGAAAGCCCTGATTGACAACTGGCAGGCGCGTTTCCAGCTCGTAGATGTTGTCAGGATGATGGAGCCTCTCTGCAAGAAAGCCGTAACGATTTCGGATCCCGGGATGATACCTACCGTGCTCCGAAACGCTTTCAAGCATGCAGAGGCTGAAAGGCCCGGAGCGGTACACATTGAACTTCCGGAGGACGTAGCTGGAGAAGATACGGACGCAGTTGTGCAGAAGAGGAGTGAGACCAGTATTCCCTCTCCTGACCCCAAAGCCATCGAAACAGCAGCGGGCATGATTCGCGAGGCTAAAAACCCCCTTATCATAGTCTCTTCAGGAGCTAACCGGAAGGCTGTAACCGAAGAACTGGAAGATTTTGCAAACAGGACAGGCATTTATGTTGTGCACACACAGATGGGAAAAGGGGTTGTCCCTGACGACTGCCCTTACAGCCTTTTTGCAACAGGAATCCATGCAAGGGACTATGTAAACTGTGGAATTGACGGGGCAGACCTGATAATAACAGTAGGCTATGATATTGTGGAATATCCACCCTACCTCTGGAATGGAAAGCTGGACAAGAAAATAGTAAATATTGATTTTGTGGAATCTGTTCCTGACAGGTACTTTAACCCTGCAGTTGAGGTGATAGGAGATATTTCTTCTTCTGTCCGGCAGCTTGCCGCAAAAGTTCCCGAAAAGAGGGAGTTTCCCGTATTTGAAAACACAAGAACCTTTATCGAAGAAAAAATAAATTCACCCGTAAAGAAAAGCTATCCTCCCATCCCCCAGGAAGTTGTAAAGAGTGTGAGAGAGGTTCTGGGGCGTGAAGACATCATCTCTCTTGACAACGGCATATATAAACTGTGGTTTTCCAGGCTTTATAGGGCTTATGCTCCCAATACGGTGCTGCTGGATAATGCCCTTGCAACAATGGGCGCAGGCTTTTCTGCAGGGCTTGTTGCAAAACTTCTCCACCCGGAGCGCCGGATACTTGCTGTCTGCGGAGACGGTGGTTTTATAATGAACTGCCAGGAGCTTGAGACTGCAGTTCGCTACGGAATCCCACTGGTCGTCCTTATCCTGAACGACAATGCCTTTGGTTTTATTAAATGGAAACAGAAAAAGATGCGCTTTGAAGATTTTGCTCTGGACTACGGAAACCCTGATTTTGCCCTCCTTGCCGAAAGTTTCGGGGCAACGGGCATAAAAGTAAAAGAAAACGATGATCTTAAAGAGGTTCTTGAAAAAGCTTTTTCCCTTAACAAGCTGGTAGTTATCGAATGTCCCATTGATTATTCCGTAAACTATGAGACTTTTTCAATAGAACTCGGAAACCTTGTGTGTAAATTTTGATTATATAAAAGTAAAAGGTTTTTGAGAAGAGTCCTTAATTAAGGTACCCTTTGCGTTCAAGCCATTCTATCTGGGGCCTTGTATATTTCCAGATGACATCAGCTTTTGAATCCTGAATTTCCCAGGGGTTTGCTATTACAATATCGCCTTCACGGATCCACATTTTTTTGTTTTTGGAGCCCGGAATCCTCCCCATGCGGACAACCCCATCCATGCACTGCAGAGTGACTCTTTTTGAGCCAAGTAAACTTGCTACCGTTGCCAGAACTTCGTTTCGGTCTTTACGTGGAGTGCGTACCCTTGTTACCTCAGGATTATCTCCGGGGTTTACGGGCCTGTTTGCTCCGGATTGTCTTTTTCTGACAGCACTTCTATAATTAGCCAGGTTAATTCCTCCTTTTGATAATATTCTGAATTTTATTTTTAATTTTTATTCAGAGTTTGTATTTTATTTTTAATTTTTATTCAGAGTTTGTATTTTATTTTTAATTTTTATTCAGAGTTTGTATTTTATTTTTAATTTTTATTTAGAGTTTGTTATTAATCATACGCCAGTTTGTTTCTTTATTATTTCAACCCTGATCCATATTCTATCCCGATTTTTGTTTCCCCTGTGTTTTCTTTCAATATCAGCTGCGTATTTACTCGGTAATTATGGCAAAAATAGTTACCATTAACACAGACCTGATTTATTTATACACCGGAACCGAACAGGCTCGCATAAAACGAAGCGAAGACAAAGGGCTAAAAAATAAAAAGTGAAAAATGAATTGAGTATTATGCAAATAAATTGCAATTATTAATACTCAATGCACATTATCATCAGAACTTCCTGTGGTTAGGAAGGCACTCTCTGCAGTAAACCGGCCTGCCTTCTGTTGGCTTGAAAGGAACCTCGGTCTCAACACCGCAGTCAGAACAGGTAACTTTAGTCATTTCTCTGGGGCCGCTGTTGCCGCCTCTGAAACCCCCACGGTTGCTGTCTCTGCCCCTGAAGGAGTTTCCTCTGTCATTAAAACCCATTTTTGTTTCACCTCCGCATATAACGGATATTTATTAGTTAAAAATAAGATTGTATAGAGCTCTTTGATTAAAAACAAAAGCGAGTTTTTAATAACAGGATATACGTCTCTTTATTTTCAACTCTGAGTTGACATTCAAATTATATAAACATTTCTATGAAAAAAATAATTTCTAGAAATGAAATTCCAGGAGATTTAAGACTAAAATTCCTCTGATTCAAATTCATACTTTAAGCAAAATTAAAGATAGTCTGAAGGATTAAAGTTTAAAAAGAATCTCCATAGAAAAAGATATCCATAGAAAAAGATTCGATCCGTCTGCTTTTCAAATAAGCAGAACGGATTGCACTCTATAAAAGTAAGAATCCCGAAGCGGAGTTCGGATTTAATAGCGGTTCTCTCTGGGCTTCCTGTGGTTAGGAAGGCAGTCCCTGCAGTAGACCGGTCTGTCGGGATCTGGTTTGAAAGGAACCTGAGTCTCAGCACCACAGTCAGAACATGTTGCGTTGTGCATTTCTCTTGGGGCTCCGCCAAAACCTCCCCGGTTGTTGTCTCTTCCCCGGAAGGAATTTCTGTCATTAAAAGCCATTTTCTTTTCACCTCCGCTTACAACGGATAGTCATTTGCTTAAAAATAAGATTGTATAGAGCTCTTTGATTAAAAACAGAAATTAGTTTTTAATAACAGATTATACGTCTCTTTATTTTTAATGATCCTACTATACAGTCAAATTATATAAATTTAACCCATAAAAATTAAAAATAATCATAAAAATATTTAAAATTTAAAGCCGCCTGTTTCCAGATCCAGTAATACAGACTCCTGCAAAACCTGTCAAGTTTAAGTTTAAATTGAAATTTAATGAGTCTGGAAAGGGAACGCTAAAAAGATAAGAACTCCAGGATCTCTTACGCTAAAAGAGTTATCAAAAGAAGAATAAGAGGTTTAACCAGCACGGGTTAAAACCAGTTTTACAGCATTTTTGAGTAATAAAATTGCCATCAGGGCATTATTTCAGGTAGCCTTTGCGTTCAAGCCATTCTATCTGGGGCCTTGTGTACTTCCAGATAACATCAGCTTTCGAGTCCTGAATTTCCCACGGAGTCGCAATTACAATATCACCTTCACGGATCCACATTTTCTTGTTTTTGGACCCCGGTATCCTCCCCATCCTGACAACTCCGTCCATACACTGTAAATTGACCCTTTTTGAGCCAAGAAGACTTCCTACCGTTGCCAGCACTTCGTGGTTCTCCTTTCTTGGAGTACGCACCCTTGTCACTTCCGGAGTGGGTGAATTATTTGCTGTTCCTTCTCTTCTCTTTCTCATGTTGCTTCGATAATTAGCCAGGTTGATTCCTCGTTTGTTTATTTGATATTTGAATTTTGGTTTTAAATTTTTGATTTTAAATTCGAATTCAGGTTCAGGATATTAGCTACATCCGCCTGCTCAAACTTCCCCCAAATTTCGTGCATCAGGCAAGGACAATTTCAATGATTGCCGGTTCTATACAGGTACTTTGGTCTGAAGGTTCATAAATGGATAGGAGATCAAAAATCTTTAATAAATATAAAATATGTGATTATTGATTAAATTCCCAGAAAACCGGGAAAGTTTTCAGGTCCCTATCCACCCAACCTGCGATCCTAATAAAAGCGGCCAAAAAGAATCCTGACCGAGCTCCACCACAAATTTACTGGAGCGTGATTTTTTATTAGTATCGATCAGTAATATTGTATAATTGTATATCAGTAATATTGTATAATTGTATATCAGTAATATTGTATAATTGTATATCAGTAATATTGTATAATTGTATATCAGTAATATTTATAATTGTATAATTCAGTGCTCAACATGTTCACACTACCTCAGAATTCCATGCTTTTCACCTGAGCACAGGGAGAAAAACAAAGACTAAAAAGTGAGCAGTGTTGCTGTATAGCCTTACAGAACAACACCCATAAGAGAATATTCAGATTTAGAATTTCCTGTGGTTAGGAAGGCATTCCCTGCAGTAAACCGGCCGTCCTTCTGTTGGCTTGAAAGGAACTTCGGTCTCAACACCGCAGTCAGAACAGATAACCTTGTGCATTTCTCTGGGGCCGCTGCTGCCGCCTCTGAAACCACCGCGGTTGCCGTCTCTACCACCCCGATTGCTGTCTCTGCCCCTGAAGGAGTTTCTGTCATTAAAACCCATTTTTGTTTCACCTCCGCGTCCAGCGGATAAGCATGCTCATAAAAATATGATTGGATATAATTTATATTAAAAACAAAAATGAGTTTTTAATAACAGATTATACTTCTCATTATTTTTACTAGTTCTAGAATCTTTTTATCGTATATAAAGTTAATCTACCAAACATAAAAAAACAAAGAGGTGGTTCTCAGAAAAAAGTAAGGAAAAGGCTGTATTGAACAGGAGATCTGAATTGAAAATAAATAGACAGGATTTGAAAACTTATACTCAAGGTTTCCATGTATAAATTTAAAATAGTAAATATATAAAATTTCCAGGCTTAGAACTTTCGGTGTTTTGGAAGGCAGTCCCTGCAGTAAACAAGTCTTCCTTCAATAGGTTTGAATGGAACCTGGGTCTCAACACCGCAGTCAGAACACACTGCAGGATACATTTCTCTGGGACCACTGTTGCCACCTCTGAAACCCCCGCGGTTGCCGTCTCTGCCACCCCGGTTGCCGTCTCTGCCACCCCGGTTGTTATCTCTCCCCCGGAAGGAATTTCCTCTGTCATTAAAACTCACTCTTGTTTCACCTCCGCTTATAGCGGATAACCTCTAGCGTGCTACAAAAATAAGATCCTATACACTCTTTAATTAAAAACAGAAATGAAGTTTTTAATAACAGATTATATGATTCTTTATTTTTACTGCCAATATTTTCGTAGCCGGCATAGTATATAAATTTATCTCAAATGATCGTCGTGTATGGAAAGCTCTTTCAGGCAGGCTGAAACTTTATTTGTCGGAATCAAACCGTATATTGAGGACAAAAAAGTTCCAGAGTTTTCCGGCAAATACATGGTTTTTAAGGTATTTTCATATTCATGTATTTATCAGAAGTTCTCCAGGTATAACAAAATAAAGAAATAAAGTAGATCAATAAATTACAGGCTATAAACCTGTCAGCACTAACAGACTGCTTAGCAGATCAGGAATATATAAAGAAAGTATAAGGGGCTAACAGCTAATAATTAATAATAGAAATAACATTATCTATTAATGAATTATTATTATCTTCTGTTACTTGCAATACTGTTTGAAGTTTGCGGAACAACCTGCATGAAATTATCTGATGGCTTTTCAAAACTGATCCCATCGATTTTGATTTTCGTATTTTATGCAGTCAGTTTCTTTTTCTTTACCCTTGCCCTTAAAGGACTGGATGTGAGCATTGCATACGCAATATGGGCAGGGTTAGGGACCGCTTTTATAACAGTTATAGGAATATTCTGGTTCAGAGAACCTTCCTCGGCCTTCAGGCTAATTTCTCTTGCCTTTGTAGTTATGGGAGTGATCGGGCTTCATCTGAGCGATAGAGTAACATAAACCATTCTGACAGCATTCTGACAGGGCAGGTTGATCAGATTGAAGAGTTCCGTACTGAGTAAAATCTTAAAAGATAAGATCGAGCTTCAAAAATATCAGGTTTGAAGCCCTTCAGCTCCTGACAAAATTGTCTGCTGCCTGAAATTTAAAGTTTCTGAGCAATAATTACAAACCCCAGAATTTTGTTCCCTGTCCTCGTTTCCAGTTCTTCGACCCTGAAATAATCAAATTCAAACCTGCAATCTGTGAGCAGGAACACAAGCTCTTTTTCAGTAAAATGGTGTGCAATAAACTCAGTCTCCCCTGTTTCAGGGTCACGGGCAAGGAAAGACCCTTCTTCTTTTGTAATTGGGAAGTCGTGGAGGTATCGTTTCCTGTAGAGCTTCAGGTGCCAGTTCTGGCCGAATTCCACAAGGTACAGATAAGCTCCGGGTTTCAGGACTCGAAAAACTTCTTTAATTATCCTGGATCTTTCCTTAGGGTCCGGCACAGAGGTCAAAAATGCCTGCATGACTGCAAAATCAAAACTTGAGTCATGGAAAGAAAGAGAAGAAGCATTTTCAACCTTAAACTCAGCCCTCCCTCCAGTCCTTTGATTCAGACCAGGGCTTCTTGCAGCAGTTTCTGCAAGGCTGATCGCTTCAGAATTTATATCAATTCCTGTTACCGAATACCCCAGGGAAGCAAGCTCAAGACTGATTTTTCCAGACCCACGTCCGATATCAAGAATTTCATCATCTTCCTGCAGGTAGTTGTGAATTATAGGGTAAAGATCAAGGCTTGAAGGTATGTTCTTCCCGGATACCTTTTCCCAGTATGATTCAGGCATAAAGAACCAGATGCAGGTGAAGAATAAAGAACATTTCGCAATTCCGGACTTCACGAGTTTTCGAGTAAAATAGAAAATAGAAGCTAAAAGAACTGCAGGAAAGTGGAACACAGAGTGTAAACAAAAGATGTGAAAAAATAGAAAGCAGTAGATAAATATGTGAAAAAAATAGAAAGTAGTAGATAAATATGTGAAAAAAATAGAAAGGGGTAGATAAATAATTGAAAATCAATAAAGATATTTCAGGCAACTCCTGAATCCGCCCTGCAGGTGTTGCCTGAAAAATGCTTATTGTTAAGGTCAATCCTTTTAACGCGAACTTTGGCACCGCCAGAGTAGCGTTTAACTGAGGGTCTATTCCCGCAGTGGATCCGGACAACCTGCCCGGATCACATAATGTAATCTTTGCGGGATAACTCAGCAGTCTCTGCTACAGGTTTCCGAAAGAAATCGGACGTTGACATCAATGAGTGTGCAACAGAGCTGCTGTTTCGTGATGGAAATGCCCTTAACATTCAGGTTTTTTTTCAATGCTTTTGGAGTACTTTTTGGAGATTTAGCTTCTCCTTTTTTGAGACCTTTATTCTTTGTTTTTAAAGACCTTTATTTCCTTCACATTCTTAAAGATCTTTTAATTCCCGCAGATTTATTCAAAGCTTTTAGTTTAGCTTTGTCTGAAAAATCATTTGGGATTAGAATTTCATATTGTAAAATTAGAATATAAGTATACTTTTTGCAATAGTTCTGTTTCCTGACAGGGCCAATACTTTTAAAGCTTGATAATGCTTTATTTTCCTTGATAAAAGATCTGCATAATTTATAACGAATAGAAAGTGCACATATTATCTCTTATTAACAGAAGCACACCTTACAAAAAAAATAAACAAACCCTGAACCTTCACTACCCTCCGATCTGCCGTAGAATATATAAAATAATCATTGAGGGGTGCTGAAAGCGGTTTAATATACTGAAATCCTTTAACCTTCTCATACAGTCTTTAAAAGCTGAAAAACCTGCCAAATCGCCTGCACTCAAAGAAAATTCAGGGTAACCTGGATGAACTTGTCCAGAGCTTGCAGAAAGGAGAAATAATTCGCAATTAATTAAGCCAGCCGTATCTGTAAAGGTTAAAATGAAACGGCATCACGGGACCTCTTTAAATTCTGGAAGAGAAATAGTATAAGGGGCAGAAACACATATATTCCTTCGATGGAACAGAACTCGGGAACTTCCTCTGCAAGCGGCAGAGCACTTTTTCCATTATATGCCATAACATTTATAGGAACCCTCGGGTTTGGCATCATACTTACTTTTCTCGTATTCCTTGTAACAGACTATGGAGGCAATGCCCTTGTCTACGGCATACTCGCTTCAACTTACCCTGCCTTCCAGCTTATCGGAGCTCCTGTACTGGGCAGGTGGTCTGACCTTTATGGGAGAAAAAAGATTCTATTATTGAGTCAGATTGGGACCCTGCTTGCCTGGATCATTTTTTTTGCCGCCCTGTTTTTTCCAGTAATCCCGCTGATAGAGGTCAGGTCTGGTCTTCTTGGAACATTTACAGTTACTCTCCCTTTGCTTATACTCTTTTTAGCGAGGGCTCTTGACGGTGCTACAGGGGGAAACGTTTCAGTTGCCAATGCTTATCTTGCCGACCTCACTTCAGAAGAAGAAAGAAATAAAAACTACGGACGAATGTCTGTAGCCTCCAATCTGGGATATGTCTTTGGTCCTGCGATTGCCGGAGTTCTCGGGACAACAGCCTATGGCGAAATTCTGCCAGTATCCGCCGCACTGGTGATTTCAATCATAGGAACTCTTATAGTACTTTTTCTTCTCCCAGATTCCCGGCCCTGCGCCATTGAAGAATACCCCGAATCCACCGGGATTAGAAAAATACTCGGGCAGGAACAAAAAGAGTGCTATCAGGTTGAGGCAGGAAGTAAAATAACATTTCGTGAAGTCTTCAAGCTTGAGTACATCCCTTTTATGCTGGTTGTTTACTTCCTTATCTTTCTGGGCTTCAATATATATTATACCGCATTCCCTATCTTTGCCGTTGTTGCCCTTGAATGGAGCCCTGCAGAGCTGGGTATTTATTTTTCCGTAATCAGTGCGCTTATGGCATTTGTACAGGGCCCGGTCCTTGCAAAGCTTGCCAGAAGATATAGGGAGTCTATAATGGTTGTTGGCGGCGGTTTTATTCTGGGACTTCAGTTTATCCTTATAGTACCCGGAGACTATCTTCTTCTGTACCTTGCAGCCGTGTTTTTTGCTTTTGGGAATGGGATTATGTGGCCTTCTATTCTCTCCATCCTCTCCAAATTTGCGGGTAAAAAATACCAGGGATCGGTTCAGGGCTTTGCAATGAGCGCGAGCAGCCTTGCAAGCATAATCGGCCTTCTTGCAGGAGGCTTCCTGTATACGCAGTTTGGAGTTATAGCCTTCCTTATCGCAGCCGCAATAATATATCTTGTAGTTTTCCTCTCTTTCAGGCTTCTAAGAATTGAGAAAGAGAAACTGATAGAAACTGAGGCTGCGAAAACTCCAGTTTAATCCTTAAAAAAGTGACTGGTTTTTGGGATATTGAAAAATGACTGGCTGGTTTTAATGGATCTCAGAATTTTAATAGATTTCCTTAACCCTGCCTACCTGCCCATCGGACAGCTGGACTTTGATCCCATGAGGGTGGGTCGAAGAATTGGTTAAAATTCTCTTCACAACTCCACGAGTTATTTTCCCAGTCTTCTGGTCCTGTTTTAAAACGATTCCCACGTTTAATCCTTCTTTAATGTTTGATCTCATGCTTCCGTTATTCATGGCATAAGGTCAATTCCGTGGTATATAAACCATTACGTTCAGAAAACTTTTTTATAAATAAATCACCTGCCTGTAAAATATTATAATTCTGACTTTTTCACCTGTTCTCTGTTTTCAAGCCAGTCCAACACCCTGGGCCAGAGGGACAGTGAGATAATTATGGTAATAATAAAAACGAAAATGCAACCCATAACAACGTCTACCAGAGTATAGGATGCTTCTCCTGAGTAAATATTAGCTAACAGGGTCCCGAGCAGGAAAAGGCTCATCAGCACCACGGAAGTGGCAACACTTAATAGAAACACGGCCCGGTTCTTGTCTTTGGATTCGAAATTTACCATATTATCACCGACATTGAGCGGAAGTCATAACATCAGTCCTGAACTTACTTAATCCTGCTTCTTTTCATCAGAAGGGAATTGGTTGTCACCGAAACCGAACTTAATGCCATAAAAGCAGCAGCCAGTTCAGGCGTAATAAGAACTCTGTGAAAAAAGGGATAAAGAATTCCGGCTGCAATAGGGATGCCTATTGTATTGTACCCGAAAGCCCAGAGAAGGTTCTGCTTGATCTTACGAATGGTAAGCCTGCTCAGGCGAAGGGCTGCTACCACGTCTATGGGGTCATTTTTAATAAGCACAATTTTTGCGGATTCCATTGCCACATCCGTGCCTGCTCCCATTGCGACCCCCACGTCCGACTGTATAAGGGCAGGAGCATCATTTATCCCGTCGCCTACCATTCCAACAAGCCTGCCTCCACTCTGGAGCTTCTTGATTTCGTTTGCTTTGTCTTCTGGCAGAACCTCGGCAAGCACTCTTGAGATTCCAACCTCCGATGCAATTGCCCCGGCTGTAATGGAGTTGTCACCGGTTATCATAACCACTTCAATGCCCATATTCTTCAGGGTCTCCACTGCCTCTTTAGAATTCTCTTTCAGAGTATCTGCAACTGCAACCAGCCCCATAGCTTCATCCCCTAGAGCTACAAGCATTGCAGTTTTCCCGTTTTCTTCAAACCTGCGCATCTCGGCTTCAAGACCGTTAAAAGAAATTGAATTTTCTTCCATAAGCTTGCGGGTGCCCAGCAGAACCCTCCTGTCCTCGAGATAGGCCTCTATTCCTTTTCCCGGAATAGAACGGAAACTTTTTGCCCCTGCAAGGCTGATTCCCTGTTCTTCCGCCCCTCTTACAATAGCTTCTCCGAGAGGATGTTCAGACCCTTTTTCAGCCGATGCAGCAGTAAAAAGTACCTCCTTTTCCTCACGTCCGGAAACTGCAAATATATCTGTCAGTTTAGGGGTGCCTTCAGTAAGAGTCCCCGTTTTGTCAAAAACAATGGTATCAAGTTTATGTGCTCTTTCAAGGGCTTCTCCTCCTTTAATAAGAATTCCGTTTTCCGCCCCTTTGCCTGTGCCGACCATTATGGCTGCAGGGGTTGCAAGCCCGACTGCACACGGGCAGGAGATAACAAGAACAGTGATAGCTATAAGCAGGGAAAAGAGGAAAGGGCTGGTGCCCCTGAGAGCTTCGGACTCTCCTACCCCATAGAACCAGTAACCAAAGAAAAACCAGAAGAAAAAAGCCAGAAGAGCAATTATATGTACGATTACGATGAAGTTTCCGGCAAAGACATCTGCAATCCTCTGGATAGGAGCCTTGGTTGTCTGAGCTGCTTCTACAAGTCTGATGATCTGGGCAAGGGCGGTATCAGCCCCCACTTTGGTAGCCCTGAACCTGAAAGATCCCATTCTGTTAATGGTAGCCCCAATAACAGTATCTCCTTCGCCTTTTTCAACCGGGATGCTCTCTCCTGTGATCATGGACTCGTCAACTGCAGAGCTTCCTTCAACCACAATTCCGTCAACAGGTATTTTTTCACCCGGACGGACAATAACAATATCTCCGACTACTACCTCTTCAACAGGGACCTCTTTTTCCACACCGTCTACAAGGATCCTTGAGGTTTTAGCCCTTAACCCCATCAGCTTTCGGATAGCTTCTGAGGTTCTGCCCCGGGCTCGTGTTTCGAGATACCTGCCAAAGACAATGAAAATAATCAGAAAAGCCACGGTATCGTAGTAGAGAACGTCATATCCTGGACCCAGGTCAAGGAAAGTTGCTGCTACACTGATAAGATAAGCCGACCCTGTCCCCGCGGCAATCAGCAGGTTCATGTCGGTTACGCCGTGCCTGAAGCCTTTAACAGTGCCTGCAAAAAACTGCCTGCCCGGAAAGAGGAGAATAAGAGTGGACATGATGAAAAGCACGGTGTGATTGGAAAAGATGTCTGGAACAAAAGAGAGAAACGGGAACATCATGCTCATATTTCCGAGAGATACGGGGATCCCCAGGAGGAGGGCAATGATCAGGTTATTTCTCTGCTTGAGGATCTCAGCGTCCCTTGAGATCTGTTCTCTATCTTCATATTCTACAGTCTCAGCCTGCACTGATGCCCCATAACCTATTCCCTGGACTGCAGCAATAATCTCCCTGACAGATATGCGGCTTGAATCGAATTCCACAACGGCTTTTTCGAGGGGAAAATTTACGGAAGTCGAGATTACACCCTCGGTTTTATTGAGAATCCTCTCAATGTTTGCAGCACAGGATGCGCAGCTCATCCCCTGGAGGTTAAGGGTTACCCTGTCTTTCTCAACTTTATACCCGATGGACTCGATAGCTTCTTCAATCTGCCCGGGGGAAATAAGAGAAGGATCAAAGCTAACATTTGCCCTGCCAAGTTCCAGATTAACGGTTGCGGAATCCACTCCGTTTTCTTTCTTCAGGACTTTCTCGATATTCAGGGCGCATGCCGAACATGTCATCCCGGAAACACCGAGAGTGATTTCTTTAAGCCCTTCTTTCTGACCTGAAATTCGGGAGACTTTTTCTTCTGCCGTTTTGCAGGCTTCTGTGAGGGGACATGCCTGAGAACTTCCCTGCGCCTTATCCTCATATTCCAGACCCTTATCAGCAGAGTCTAAAACCTTTCCTGCTTTCTTTTCTTCCATGGCAGGCTCTGAGCTTTCCGTCAGGGCTTTTTCTTTATCTTCTTCAGTCTCCCCTTCGCGTTCTGTAGAATAGCCAGCCTTTCGGACGGCTTCCATAATATCTTCAGGGCTTAATTTTTTAGGATCAAAATTAACATATGCACGTTCAGCTTCGAGATTGACATCTACAGATTCTACACCATCAAGTGAAGCAATAGCATCCGCTACTCTTTTCTGGCAGTGACCACAGGTCATGCCGTAAACTCCTATCGCAAGTTCCATCGGATTGCCGCCTATCCAGTTTTTTCAGACTTCCCTGGCGCTTAAAAAGCGTTCATGGACTCTCTTACATTTTTATAACCCGCTTCGAGCAGGGTCATCCTGATGACGTGTGCATCAGTTATCCGGCTGTCATAAGTCACGTTTACCGTCCTTTCCGGTACATTCACATTTACACATGAAACCCCGCTAATAGAGGTAATAAGTCTGGTAACCGTGTCTTTACAGTACTTGCAAATCATATCATCCACTACAAATGTTGTCTCCCCCGTGTCTTCACCCCCGGATCATCAGCTGCTTTTTAAACAGGCGCTTCACCCATATTATAAAAATCTGTGCCTTTTACTATATAATGGAATTCCTCGAGCCGGATAAATAAAATGCCTCAGGATCAATAAAACTCAGACACATAATTCCAGTTCAAGCTGGTTCATACCCGCTTTCTCGGACTGCAGCCTTTATTTTCTCAACATCTGTTTTCCCTTCATCAAATTCGACAACAGCCTGTTTGTTCTCAAGGCTGACGTCTACTTTCTTTACACCCTGTACATCTTCCATTGCTTTTTTAACCCTCATAACACAATGCCCACAGGACATACCTTCGACTTTTATAGTTTCCTGAGTAATCGTTTCAACCTCCAGTATACTTATCTGAAAGAATTTGGCTTACCATCTTTATAAAAGTGTTCTCAGTGGAAATGGATAAAAAATCTGTTAAATAATTTGTAGTTTTTTTACATTATGAGAGTATCTTCTATTTCATATATTACAATAGTTTCTCATAGTCTGAGAGAAGAATACGGGCAAAAAGAATATAGAAGTAACCCTTATTTGAAAAAATAACATACATCTACCTTATTTCATGTTGCCGCTCTGGATTGCATTTCACTTAGTTCAAGAACTGTTTTTGTATAAATAATTCCCTTGTTTAATAGCTGGCGTCTCCATCAAGTTGATATCTGCAATCAGACATCCAGCGAAGCTAGCAATTCTGTTTTCATCCGTATGCGAGTGACTTCAAAAGGAGAGCGGCACTGGATAGAAAGAATTCGAGTGCAATTCAGGCCATTCAGAAATAATGCCAGCAAATTACCACAGGCACCTGAAGCTGAAAAATGATCTTATTTATGGAGAACATAAAAAGGAAACAAAAAAGCCTAAATGTTCTGAAATCATGAGAAAAGATATTGTGTAAAAAAATACAAAATATGAATTTTATCTTTTCCTATCCAGATAGTTTTCAGGGGAATTTATCAGAATAAAATTCCCCTGTTAAACTATTTTTTAGACTTGGGAACTTAAAATTGTTTTTAACCGGAAAACTGAAAAAATAACGTTGATTCCAGTAGAAAAATAAAAATTTAAATGAAATTTTTATTTTGGAGACGCTGCTTTTGATGCCGCTTTTGGTTTCTCTACTATCGGAACCACTACTTTAACAGTTTCTTTCGCACCGGTTTTTGGCCTTTCATTGGATATTGATAGGCAGTCTTTCGGGCAACCAGTAACGCACTCTGTGCACATAATACACCGGAACAGGTTGATTTCCCACGTTTTGTCTGCTTTGGTAACTGTAATCGCATCCGGTGGACATTTCTTTTGACATAGCCCGCAGAGGATACAGTTTTCCGGATTGATAACAATCCTTCCTTTAAACTCTTTATAAGTTTCCCTTATCTCGAAGGGATAAAGTCTGGTAGCCGGTTTATGAGAAATGTTTGATAATACAAGGTTTAGCATACCCATTTTAATCACCCTTCCACTTCATCTTTCAGTGCAGCTAATGCAGGGGTCTATAGTGAGTACAATTATAGGAACATCAGCGAGTTTTACGCCTGGGAGCATTACTAGCAGTGAAGGTATGTTTGCAAAGGTAGGAGTCCTTATTTTAAGCCTTTCCAGGTTTTTAGTACCGTTACCTTTCACGTAATATACAACTTCACCTCTGGGCTGCTCTGTTCTCATAATCGCTTCACCTGTAGGGAAGCCCTTTACAGGTGTTGTAATATCACCATTAGGCAGCCTGGAGATTGCGTTCCTCATAATTTCAATAGAATTATACAATTCTTTAATCCTTACTACAGTTCTTGAGTAACAATCTCCATCTTTCTCTACAGCTGTCTTAAAGCCGAGATCCTTATAAATTGCCCAGTCTTCTGTATTTCTTACGTCAATAGCGTTATCGCTTCCTCTCAATGTAGGACCGGCAGTTCCCAACTCATATGCTACCTGCTTTGACATTACAGCTAATCCCTTAGTTCTTTTCTTAACGGTGTAATTGTTTACGAACACTTTTTCAATGTTTTTAATTTGATCTTCCAGTGTATCGCACATTTTCAGAAGCATATCAGTATGTTCTTTTGATAGATCTCTGGTAACTCCTCCGACTTTTGAGATTGAGTGTATAACTCTGTTCCCACAGATTCTCTCAGCTGCGTCCTGTACTGCTTCTCTATACTTCCAGCATTCATAAAAGAGGCTTTCAAATCCAAAACCATCTGCAAACAGGCCAAGCCAGAGAAGATGACTGTGAAGTCTATTGAGTTCACCAACAATTACCCTGATAAGTTGCGCTCTTTCAGGGATTTCTAAATCGAATAATTTCTCAACTGCCCGTGTATAAGTTATACCATGGAGAGCACTGCATATTCCGCAGATCCTTTCACAAATGTATGTTGTTTGAACATAGTCCTTTGTATCTATGAATTTCTCAAGCCCTCTGTGCACATACCCTATTGAAGGAAGTGCCCCAACAACAACATCGTTGTCAAGCTCAAGTTTCAACGCTACCGGCTCGGGTAAAACGGGGTGCTGAGGACCAAAAGGTATTACAGTTGTCATATGATTCTCCTCTCAAATTGCTTTAGGCTAAAGGAGCTTTCGGACTGTTTGGCGTTAAATAAAGGTGGCCTTTATAGTCTATCGCTAAACCTTCGAAAGTCAATCCGAAGAGATCCTGGTACTCATTTTCGATCAAGAGTGCACCTAGATAAATGCCTGATATACTCTTGGCTTTCTCACCTGGTTTCAAAAAGTACTTCAGGTTTTTCAGTTTGTTGTCTTTTTCAAAGACATATATCAAATCATGACCATCGTTAGCTTTCAGGCATATCATAGTAGCATTTCGATAGCCATCCTTTTTTAACTGCTCTACGGTTTTTAGCAGTTCTCCACTGCTTTTTATTTCTACCGCATCTATCACGTTATCAAGCATTTGATGGCACCTCTTTTCCTTTCAATGGCACTTCTTTTCCTTTGATGTTCCCTTTCTTCTTATTTTCAAGTATTGAGAGTGCTGCTACTACGCCGTCAAGTATGGCTTCAGGCCTTGGACAGCACCCGGGAACATATGCATCTACGGGTATTATCTGGTCCACTCCGCCTATAACATTATAGCAGTTATGGAATATCCCACCAGTAGATGCACAAGCACCGACAGCTAAAACAACCTTCGGGTCCGGGATCTGGTTGTAAAGATTTTTGAGTACATTGACATTTTTATAATTTACAGAGCCTGTAACTACCATTATATCAGCTTGCTTGGGAGTACCGATATTTAAAACGCCAAATCTTTCAGCATCATATAAAGGGGTAAGACAGGCTACTACCTCAATGTCACAGCCATTGCAGCTGTTACAATTCACATGTATGATCCATGGTGATTTTGCTAAACTCATAAATAGCCCTCTTTCACACTAATTTTACTCCACTTACGTACAGGTACACTATGTTCACAAGTGAAATTGCTAACAGGAATGTCCAGCTCAATTTGAGCATCCATTGCCAGTAAACTCTTGCAGTAATATTGTCTATTACGATTACCAGCAAGAAAGCAATGATACCCAGAAGCAAACCTATTATTGGAGTTGATGCCCAGAATAAGAATATTAGTCCGGTTAAGAACACGTATTCATAGAAGTGAGCAATCTCAATTGTGGCAAATCCTGGCCCTGAATATTCGGTTGTCATACCTTTAACCAGTTCCTGGTGACCGTGGTGAGAGGTTGAATAATCAAAGGGCGATTTTTTCAATTTTATATTCAGAACAACTATCATTGCTATGAATAAAAGAGGCGTATATATCAGCAGAGGAGTGGATGCTTCTAACAGCGCGGATACTTTGAAAGTGCCGGTGACCAGGTAGATTGCAAGGGCATATAAAATCAAAACCGGCTCATAAGAAAGTATAGCCATGATCTCCCTTGAACTTCCTACTCTGGCATATGGAGAACCGGTGCTCATACCTCCTACAATAAGAGCCAGAGAAGCTACTGTATATACGAATATTATCATCAGCATGTCTGCCCTGAATATTAACATCAAGAGGCTCAGAATGATAAAGACCAGGTACACGACTACGTAAAAGTTCTGAGAGCCGTTTACGATCATGTTTTCTTTACTCATAAGCTTCCTGACATCATAGTACGGCTGTAAAAGAGGCGGACCGACTCTACCCTGCAGTCTTGCAGTGATTTTCCTGTCAATCCCCGAAGCTAAACAGCCTATGATAGGAGCACCAATCAGAACAAGAATAGCTAGCAAAACATCGTTCATAGCTACCATTATAGTACCCCTCCTGCCAATGCAATTACAATAAGAATTATGGAAATTGCATATCCGAGCGTTGTAAGTTTATTTTCTCCAAAAGTGTTTTGGAGATATATATTGGAGACATTACTTTTATCGTAGGTGCAAAGCCCATTTCTGAACATTAATTTGTCCCTTTCCATGTTGTTTTCTCCACACATGTAATATCCAGCCATACGTGGAGTGAACATGCTTCTTGTAGCGAGATAGAGGATAATAGCCAGAGCAAGCACTGCGAATATTGCTGCATAAGCAAATGCCCCTATTTCAGATGTGAATTGTCCGGCTTCTCCCGAAATAGTAGGAGCAATATTGAGCAGTATTTCAACCTGAGGTTTGATGAAGTAGTCATATATTGAAAACACAAGAACGCTTGAAACTACAATTGAAAACCCGAGGACTGAAAGTGGGAAATATGTTTCCGCTCTCTTGTTGTGAACTGCATATTTATCCATGGTTGAGGACAGGATTGTTCCGAGCCATTTAGCATAATACACTGTTGTGAGTGCACTTCCGAGTATGAGGAAGACTATCACAATAGGGTTGTTAGAAGCAGCTTCCATCGACACCCATTTTGTGAGCAGCACACCAAAAGGAGGCAATAGCATGGATACCATTCCCAGCGCTGCAAGGGTTGTGAGATATGGAGCCTTTTTAATTAACCCTGCCATGTCTTCAATATCTCTGCTTCCTATGGTGTGCTCAATTTCACCTGTGCAGAGGAAGAGAAGAGCTTTGGATATTGCGTGGAACAGGATAAGCATAATTGCAGCAGCTACAGCCAGAGGTGTACCAATTCCTGCACTTGCGATAATTAATCCCAGGTTTGCAATTGTAGAATAAGCGAGAACTCTTTTTGCGTTTCTCTGGGATAAGGCTAAAGCCGAGCACATGACGAAGGTAAAGCTTCCGTAAACTGCAATAGCTGTACCGAGACTTGAGCCCGCAAAAGCTGGTACAAGTTTGACGACTAAAAACACACCGGCATTAACCATTGTGCTTGAGTGCAGTAAGGCAGAAACCGGAGTTGGAGCTACCATTGCACCCAGGAGCCAGCTCTGGAAGGGCATCTGAGCGGATTTCGCAAAGCCTCCGATACAGAGTAAGGCAACGGGAAGGGCTACAGCGGCCATCGCTGTTGCATCAGTTCCAGCGTAAATTCCAATTCCGGAAAGGGTACCTATATCATAATTTAGAGCTAGAATAATTATGCCTACAGATAAAGCAATTCCACCAACCAGGTTTAAAGCCAGAGCTCTGAAACCATTGTCTATTCCTTCCTGATCCATGTTGTATGAGATCAAAACGAATGAACAAAGAGTTGTCAGTTCCCAGAAGAGAAACAGCCATCCGAGAGTGTCAGCCATGACAAGACCGTTCATGGATGCCAGGAAGAAACTCATTGTGAAATAAAATGTTCTCTGTCTGTTTAGATGCCTGTGTTCTTCATATTCATCCATATAACCGGTTGCGAATAGTATGATCGCAGTACCGACTATATTGACAATTAATATCATTACCTGAGAAAATTGATCAATATTAAAAACAGCGCTTTCAGCATGCGGAGCATTAGTAAAAGTGTAAGCAAATACAGCTGCTGAAATTATTCCGAGTACAAGTGTAGGCCAGTTTTTGTATTTTGCTGACACAGCAAGAATGAATAGTATAACCAGTACTTCGAGTACAAGGACAACATTTTCTAACATTGCAAAATCTGGTCCAGTTATTTCATAAACTCCAACACCATCCCGAACTAACTGAACTGAAGCAATTACCCCAAATACAAAGAAAGCCCAGGCAAGAACTTTGTACATACTTTTGCCAAGACCCAGGAATAAAAACGAAAAAAGTAGGGGTACTGCGATTAATAGCATTACTGTTGTTTCTATCATACAACGTATCCTCCGACCTATTTCCTCCTATCGATTTACCTTTGACCTATACTGTTGGGACTTACACACTTGAAGAATAAAATCAAACTCAATAAGCTTTGTTAGGAGTGTACGTTTTTAACAGTTCAAGGCTTACGATATTGATTTTTGATCCAACCGAGTAGTTTCCGGAACATGTAAGGACATACAAAATATTTAGGACAAAAAATGCCCAGAATAATTATAAGCCCTTAAATTAAAATTATAACAAGATAATAATGCCCAAACAACGTAGAAATATATAATATCTACGCTTCCAACTGTTAATCTATCATAGCCATATTTAAACATGGTGATTTTTTTCCCACTTTTATATTACTAATATGAATAATTGCCTGAATCGTCAAAAAAAAACAATCTCAGGTGTCGCTGGAGAAAAAAGGACAAAAAATCCAGAGGTTGGGAAGAACATGCAGGACGACATAAAATTTATCTTTAAATATATTGTGGTACATTTAAATAAAATAAAGAAATGCCTTTATTATAGGAGCTAAAATAAAGCTACTTTTTTAAAATTAATAAAATATTCAGTCCAGTACGTCCAGAACAATGTGGCTTTGAAAATTTACTGTAAAAGCTGCAGTATATCCTTCAGGAAAGATTTTCTAAGTTTTGATACATTATAAAGATAAAACATATCCTGTTATATATTAGAAAGAAAATGATTTTGGTTTTAGAGAAATTTGAAAATATGATTAAAAAGAAATGAATATTTCATACTTTTATCCGTGTAATGAAAAAGTGTGAAATTTGAAGAAAATATTACTTCCATATAGTTTATAAGATAAATATTTTCAATATAAATATCCCGGTTTAAATTACAATAGGGAATAAAAACTCTTAATAGTAGAAATCTCCGGAGTGAAGGAACAGTAGATTGTACGGATAAAATATTATATGAGGCAAATTCCTGCGATAGTTTCAGTTACAATATAATATTACTATTTTATACACTCAATCTGTACTTATTCTCATTCAATCTATGCTTATTCTCATTCGATCTGTGCTTACTCTCATAATTTGATCTCCTGTACTCTTATTCGGTCTCTTATTCTCTACTCAATCTGTACTATTCAATCATACTCTATTCGCTGATTCACTCTATACTATTCAATTTACACCTGTTCGCTGATTCAATCTTACTTATTCAACCTCTATTCATGTTCTTTGTAAAACTTACTTTCAGCATAAATACTGAAATTCGAATAGATAATAAATGCATGACCAAAGAGGTGAATAGATGAATTGGCCAAAGAGGTGAATAGATAAATAATACATATAAGAGTCTGATTACAGAATTTCTCAGAACTGAAAAAATGAAACCAAACCGCCTGAGTTAATAAAGTTAGTCAAAAAACCCAGTCTAGATGAATCTATATTAGAGAGATCTAGATAATTAGAGAGATCTAGATAATTAGAGAGATCTAGATAATTAGAGAGATCTAGATTTATACATATATTGAAACTTAAAGGAAAAACCTGTGATTTTAGGGTCCCGGGTAGAAGTTTGAATAAATCAACCCGGGAGAAATAGAAGTTGGAAGAAATAAAATCTGTCAGTATATTCTCATTGTGTCTTCTCATTATGTTAACAGACTCTCGGGATCGGGTCTCCCGCAGGCACGTCCACATAACGCATCCCACCGAAACGGTTCCTCAGGATTACCTCTCCTTTGTTTTCAGCAGTGACCTCTCCTATAAGGGCTGCATCCTTTCCGTAGGGGTGCTGCCTGAGAATTGAAAGTACGTCTTCTTCAAAGCCGGCTTTGACCCCGATAATTGCTTTTCCTTCATTTGCAACTTCGAGGGGATCAAGACCCAGCATCTCACAGGCTGCAGTCACTGCAGGCTTGTAAGGGATGAGGCTTTCTTCAAGCAGGATTCCTGCTCCGGATTTTTCTGCCATTTCATTAAGAGCGTTTGCAAGCCCCCCGCGGGTAGGGTCTTTCATAGCCGTTATTACAGGCTCTCCCTGAGGAGTCCGGAGTTTAAGGACCGGTTCTATTAACTTCCACAGGGGAGCGGAATCAGAAACAAGATCAGTATCAAAATCAAAACCTTCCCTGTGGGCCATAAGAGAGATCCCATGATCCCCTATGGTGCCTGTAACGATGATCCCGTCTCCTGGCTTAAGACCTGAGTCTCTTACAGGGCTGTCCGTAATCCCGAGACCTGCGGTGTTAAGGATGATTGAATCAAGTGCGGTCTTTTCCACGGTTTTCGTATCGCCTGTGATTATGGGCACTCCAGCCTCCGCAGCAGTCTGGTCCATTGTTTTTATAATCTCTTCAAAATCATGGACTGGAAAACCTTCAGGCATTATGACTGCACAGGTGAGTGCAAGCGGTTTTGCTCCCATGACTGTCAGATCATTGATTGTACCTGCAACAGCAAGCCTGCCTATATTCGTATCCGGAAAAAAAGCAGGAGTTATCACATGGCTGTCCGTTGTCAGCACGAGTTCGGAAGAAGAGTTAAAGTTCTCAAGTCTGACTGTGGACCCGTCATCAAGGCTGTCAAGGCCTATAGAACCTGCACTTTTATTACGGAAGTTTTTGAGAATAATATCTCCTATAAGCGCCTGCATTACCTCTCCGCCGGCGCCGTGTTCGAGAGAAATTGTATTGGATTTCATCTAAAGCTCCTTTATCCTCGTAAGACTCTATTAAGTTTATTTAGTGCGTTTTTCAAGTCCGCTCTCGATGAAACCTATCCATGTTTCAAGGCTTTCCCAGTCGTGTTTTGATGTAAGGATCACCGGCACTTCAGGGTTTAAGGAAAGGATGTCGTCCCTCATCTTTTCGGAATCAACATCAACTGCATGTGCAATATCAACCTTGTTTATGACAGCAAGCTCTGAAGTCTTGAAAATCATGGGGTGCTTGAGGATAATGTCGTCTCCTTCCGTGACACTCACAATCACAACCCGCAGGTGTTCTCCCAGCTTGAAGTCCACAGGGCAGATCAGGTTGCCTACATTCTCAATAATCAGGAGATCCGTGTTATCAAGGTCTATCTCACCCAGAGCCTTTTCTACAAGCTTCGCATCCAGGTGGCACTCTTTTCCGGTATTTACAGGGATTGTCGGAACATCCAGCTTTCTAAAACGGGAAGCGTCCATCTCTGCAATAACATCGCCTGCAACAACGGCTATTCTGTATTTATCCTTAAGGTGCCTTATTGCCTCTTCGATCAAAGTGGTCTTTCCTGAACCTATTGCTCCCATAACATTTACTGAGAAGACACCGTGTTTGTCAAGAGTTTTCCTGTTCTTTTCGGCAATTTTATCATTTGCCTTGTAAACATCATGTCCCATATGGATTACATGCATTAACATAAACATCACCAGGGTTGCTTATTATTTTTTACCGCTGCGATTCATTTTCGTTTTCAGTTTCAATCTCTATGCTCTTTATGATCAATTCCCTGCCGCCTGCAATATGGGCCTGTTTTCCACACACAGGGCAGTCCATAGCTGCGATATAAGCAAGGAGTTCACTTGTCAGTTCGTTGCTTTCCCGTATCCTTTCCTGGTCTATAGTTCCTGTGTATCCGCATTCGCATTCAAGGGTTGGAGGCACCATTTCTACGATGAGATCCGCATTTTCAGCAATACTCCCTTCTGCAAGAGTCTTAAAACAGAAACTCAGCTGTTCAGGATTCGTATGGGACAGCCTTCCCATTTGAAGAGTCACATGTTTGACTTCTGTGGCTCCGTGAGCTTCGGCAGTAACCTTAACCTGCTCAAAGATTTCACAGGCAATGGAAAGTTCATGCATGTTTGCTACCTCCTTCTCGAGAATATTTATACCAGTTATAGCACATACCTTCCTGACTTACCATGCAGGGACCCGCTGGTTTTTTTGGAGTGCATTCTTTCCCGAAGTTAGGACACTGGGAAGGTTTTGCTTTTCCTGTCAGGATAGCTGCACAGATGCAGCGTTTTTTATCTTTTCCTTCAGCTTTCGATTTTATCTCTGCAAGAGAAGCAGAATAAAGATCTTCATGTATTTTCGCAGCGTCTTTTTCTTCAAACTCTTTCCTTAGGACGAGTCCCGAATCTTCTATATTTCCTATACCTCTCCACTCAGAGTCAGAAGTTTTGAATACCTCATCCATCATTTTCAGGGCTATTGTATTTCCTTCTGGCTTTACGACCCTGGGATATCCGTTGTCCACCCTTGAGATTCCTTTCTCTACCTGCATCTGTAAGATGTTTATTCCAAGAAGTATATCTGCTGCTTCAAATCCACTAACAACAACAGGAAAGCCCTTTTTTGCAAGCGGTTCGAAAGGTTCTGTGCCTATTATGGTTGCCACATGCCCTGGTGCTATAAAAGCATCAACATTGGTATCACTGGCAAGAAGATTGACTGCAGGAGGAGTCTGCTTCTGAGAAGCAAGGAGGCTGAAGTTGTCAGGTAGATCCGTCCTCAGAAGGGCTGCCGCGTTTGCAGGGACTGTGGTCTCAAAACCTATCCCGAAAAAGACTACTTTCAGATCTGGCTTTTTTTCTGCAAGGGCAACTGCATCATCTATACTGTAAACCATCCTTACATCCGCCCCTTCAGACTTTGCGTTCAGGAGGCTGTCTGAAGAGCCAGGTACTCGCATCATATCCCCGAAAGTGACCACGGTTGCTCCGCTCTTTGCGAGAGCAATTGCAATGTCAATATCTCTTTCAGGAGTGACACAGACAGGGCAGCCGGGACCACTTATTACTTCAATATACTGAGGAAGCACACTTCTTAGCCCGTATTTTGCTATGGTTCTTTCGTGCGTTCCACAGACATGCATTATACGAAGTGATACCTCAGAACCTTTAATCCTTTCAAGGAGTTTCTTTTCTATGTCTGAAACCGCTGTTTTTGAAAGAGATTTTCCGTTTTCCATATTATCAGCGTCCACTTTCACTGAGATTCACTTTCAAGGGAGTCAATTTCTTCGAGACCGGCCATAATCTTGAGAAGGCGCATGGTTTCTTCACTTTCCTCTTCCGAAATCTCAGATATCGCATATCCAACATGTACAAGGAAATGCTTTCCAATCATAGACTCCTTTGCACCTCCCATGAGTGCCATATTTACATCTCTGCAGATCCCGCCCATGTCAATAGTTGCTGTATTTTCATCCACAATAGCCGTCATTTTACCAGGAATTGCTATACACATGTTACCTCTTCCGTTTTCTTTTAGAATATAGTCGTTTTTAGTATCAATGATTATAAGATTAGTTTTTGTGTAAGAGCTATTTTAAATAAGCTGTTTTCATCAGAAATTTGAAAAAGATTTATTCGAAGCCCCAGACGAACTTGTATATATAGATAACAGAAGAAAGAGTCTTTATCCCAATGCCCCATTCTCCGCCTGCTCATCATGTTTTACTGCTCTTCTTCCTCCAGTTGCAAATAAAAGAAAAGCACAGATTCATAATGAATAATTATGAATAAAACCGGGTTCTGAATTCTCGAATTAAATTTATTGATAAAAATTGTTTTTCGCAATTCTTGAATTCTATTTTATAACTTTTTTGCTTTGCTATTTCATATACAGAATTTGAAGATGTCCTTTCGGAGTATATAAACTGTATAAATTATAGATTGAAATATACATATAAACCTCTTTCGATCAAATTTGAAGCATATAATGACTCCAAAAAGTATTAATAAATAATACTTAAATTTGAGTAAAGACGATTTAACCGAAAAATAGGTTCTTTTTGTATTTCTTTTTTCCTAAAGGCTTTTGAAAAAGCTCTCATGCAACCACTACAAATGAAGTTAGCAGTAAAGAAATTCTTTAAATTGTTTTTATTTTTGCAATAACATTTGCATGCGCCTCAGGTTCCTGTATTCGTCTGTGAATAACTCCCTGCTTTCCTCGAAAAGATTCTATATTTTTTTAATTTTTATGCATTATTTCATAATAAAAACAAATTTTTGCATATAAACTCACACTTTATAGCAGGTATCTAACCTCGAATCAGCCCGATTGCCGTATTATTTACTTCTTTTTTGAACTTTCTGAATATCTCACTACGAATGATTAATTGAAACATTATGGTGAAACAGACATAATTATTATTTTAATTATAATTATATTGTTTTTAATATAAAAGGACTCCCTCCCCCGACTAATATATTTATCGATCAAAGTAAAAATCCTTAAATACTATTCCCTCATTCAAAACATTAGTGAGGAATTTATAGTTGTATTTATATAATTCTGGAGAGTTTTTAACTAATATATTCTTTAGTGTATAAAATTGGGTAAAATCAAGATGTGGTAGAGATGAGTACTGGAACGACAAATCTTGTCCGTACACTTGACAGTATGGACTTCTTAAAAATGGACCGCCGCACCTTCATGAAGGCGGTAAGCGCTCTGGGTGCAACTGCATTTCTTGGCACCTATCAAACAGAGATTGTAAATGCGCTTGAGTTTGCAGAGACAAAACTGATCTGGATACACGGTTCAGAATGCACCGGATGTTCAGAATCTCTTTTAAACGGAGGCAATCCTGATGTTGCACAGGCTCTGACAAAACTCAATGTAAACCTTGCTTACCATGAGACACTCTGTATGCAGCAGGGAATATGGAATGATGGTGAGCTTGTAAACACCTCAGAGCTTAACTCAGAGATTTTACTTGAAGACCTTTACAAAGAAGGTAATTACATCCTGGTTGTTGAAGGGTCAATCCCCAACGGTCCGGACGGATCAGGACGATACCTGGTTATAGGGAACAAAACGTTCAAGGAGACACTCGGAGAGGCTGCAGAGAACGCAAATGCAATAGTTGCAGTCGGTGCATGTGCATGCTGGGGAGGAATTACCTCTGCGGACAGCGATATTGAAAAGGAGACAGACTACAGAGGAGTTGCTTTCAAAAAGACCGATGCATCAAAAGGCATGCTCAAGGAACTTGGAATTGACAAGCCGGTAATTAACATACCGGGCTGCCCTGCTCACCCTGACTGGATTCTTCTTACCCTGGGTGCGGTAATACTTGGAAAAATAAAGATACCGGACGACCTGCCAGCAGCTCTTGACCAATACGGAAGGCCAAAGGTGTTCTTCCCACCGGACCATACAGTACATGAAAACTGCCCACGCCGCGGATACTATGACAGGGGAGAGTTTGATACGGAGGTTGGCGGAGAAAAATGCCTCTGGAAACTGGGATGCAAAGCTCCGTATGCACATGCAGACTGTGGAATTAGAAGATGGAATGGCTCAGTAAGCATGTGTACACAGGCAGGAGGACCGTGCATTAACTGTGTAGACCCGGGTTTCCCGGATGCGTCAAGACCTCTGTATGTTGAAGCGGAAGACAAGGGAATTGTAGGGGCAAATATTGACACAGTAGCAAAGGTAGCTGTAGGGGCAGCCGCAGTTGCTGCAGGTGTGCATGCAGTAAGGAGAATGGGAAAAGGAGAGTGAGTGAAAAATGGTAAACGTTACAGTTGATCCCTTAACCAGAATTGAAGGACACCAGAGAATTTCAACAGAAGTAGATGCAAACGGTGTTATTACAGATGCACAGTCATCGTCCCTTATATTCAGGGGATTTGAACGCATACTGCAGCACCAGGACCCGAGAGACGCAGCTTTTCTTACACAGAGGATTTGTGGAGTATGTCCGCTTTCTCATGGGTTAACAGCAACAAACGCACTTGACGAACTGTACGGCGTGGCTGAACATGTCCCAAAAGATGCTCTTGTTATGAGGAACATTTTCCAGGGACTTAACATGGTGGCAAGCCATGCAACTCATATATATGTCCTGTTTGGACCTGACCTTGCAAACCCGGCATACAAAAAGGTCCTTACACCACTCGGAGACACGGGAAGCGCAGTCTGGGATGAAATGCTTGGAAGGTTTGCACCTATAAGCTACAAGATGGATGGTGCGGCTATACCTGCAGGAAGTTCATACATGGCAGCAATTCCTGAAAAGAAACGCCTTCAGGAAATGATTGCACTTATTGCAGGAAGGATGCCAGGCCCATCATCCCTGTATCCTGGAGGATACACATACCCGGCAACTGTTGCAGATATTACAAAACTGTCAACATACTATTTGCAGGTAATGGACTTCGTATCTGCACATACTCTGAAAGTTGATTTCAATACATGGATCGAAAATACATACAAGGCAAGCTCCCCTACGAAAGCGGTAAACTTCGTCACCGAACACCTGACTGACCTTATCAACAAGTCAACATCTTCCAACGACTTCTCAAAAGAAGCAGGATGGGGAGATGTAGAGTTCTATGCAGCCTTTGGTTCGGAACTGGTAGGAGAAAAACTTCTTGGCCTTCCGGCAAGCCTGAAACATGATACTATCGGAGGGTACAAGGACCCTTCAAAGATATGCTTCGTTGCATACGGAGGATATTACAAGCCAACAGACGGATATGACCCGAGGAGCCCGGCAGGAGACAGGATTTTCACATCAGGTGTGGTATCAGGAAACCTGGAATACCTGAAATTTGATCCGGACAAGATCACAGAGAGTACGGCACACTCATTCTACCAGAACAGTGTAAACGACCTCCCACCAGTAAAAGGTGAAACAGTTCCATTCACAGATCCTGAGAAAATTGTATACACAGGAGGCTCGGACAGCCAGTACAGCTGGGACAAGGCTCCGAGATATGACGGAATTGCAGGTGAAGTCGGGCCTCTTGCACGCATGCTGAACATAAAAGAGCCGCTTGTAACAGGACTTGCTCTGGCACTGGCTGAAAATGGATATTCGCCAGCCAATGTTTATACAAGGATGCTGGCTCGCATGCAGGAAACCGCAATTCTCGCATATGAGCTTCTCAACTGGGTTACTGTTGACTACGAACCCGGGGGAAAGATTTCCGTGCCTCTTGACTTCAATGCAGCTAAAGACAGTCAGGGAATGGGCCTGTGGGAAGCACCACGTGGGGCTCTTGGCCACTGGATTTCTACAAACGGAAGTGGCAAGGTTGCAAACTACCAGTGCATAGTTCCGGGTTCATGGTTGATGTCTCCAAGGGACAGCAATGGAATACCTGGACCGCTTGAACAGTCTCTTATCGGCTCAAAAATTAACCCGGTTGGAGAGGTAGATTACACCAATCCAGTTGGAATATTCCACATGGGCAGGTCATACGACCCGTGCATTTCATGCGCAGTCCACACAATAGACCTTACAGGGAAATGCGCTCCAAATACTCTAAGGATACTCTAAGTACAGTACAGGGAGATGACCCACGATGAAATCTAACAACAACCCGAAGGCGATGGTTGTTGAGCGCTATACTATAACGGACAGGATAGCTCATACGGTACATGCTATCGCGATGATAGTGCTCATCATCACCGGGTTAAAGATATACGCTGGATGGGAGTTTATGAGCTTCCATACAGCACGTACACTGCACATGATTGCGGTCCCGTTCCTGCTTGCAGTAAACTGGATACTTATCCCATACAATATCTTTTCCGAAGGGCATGGATTACTGGGAAAAATATCGCATTTTACGGACCATTACATCTTTGGTCCTAAAGATGCGGTTCGTCTGGGAGGAATAATTAAAAACTTCTTCAGGAAGGGCAGATATCCTGCATATTCCATCTATGATGAAGAGAAAGGACACTACGAGACCAAACTTCACCCCGTAATGAAGGTCCTGATTGTGCTTGAAGGTACAGCACTCTTCTTAATTACGGTGTCAGGAATCGTCCTGTACAAGCTTGACTGGTCGCTTTTTGGTCTTCCAGTAGCACAGTGGATCATTTCAATATCCGGTATGATTGCACCCACATTCGGAATGACTCCTGTAGGGTTCCTGAGACTTCTCCACCTGCTGATGACATACTGGTTTATCTTTGAACTGGTGGTGCATGTGGGAATTCTCGGATTCGACCCCCACGTCTGGAAGTACTACAAAGCCATATTCTGGTCAGGAAAAGAAGACTTCTCAGACCCTTACTATTCAGAGTATGTAGAAAAATATTCAAGGTTTGATGCCAAGAAGGAACACAAGCAAGTGAATGCTAACAAAGAACACGGGCACCAGAAACATTAAAAAAGCTGTTAAAATGGAACCTTAATCGGAAAAGATAATACAGGTATATTCGAAAAACCTTTACACTTATTATCAGGTGAGACTATGCCTGTATTATATTCTCCGGTCCATATCAATAAATGTAAAAATTACAGTTTCTGTCTCAAAATCATTGAGACTGCCAGAAGGGCATTACATTTGATGCTGCCTGGCACAGTCCCCAGTTGCATACACTTTAATAAGGCAGAGATCCACTGAATAATGCTGAACTCCATCCCTCATATCATAAATAGCCTGGCCATAAAAGGCATATAAATAATCGAAAAACAGGTTCAGGCTCTACCGGAAATTGTGGTTATGGGAATGAAATATAAACCAAAGCCGCTGAAATTACCCAGGAAATAAGTCCAGGCATTTTTGAGGGTGCGGATAAAGCCGTAAAACGTAATAAGGGAAGAAAACTTCTCCCCTTCTTTGATCTTTTTATTAATTCATTTAATCTCTGTCTTTTTTTCATCAATTTACTGATCTCAATCTTTTTTCTGCTCATATTGCATAAGATATAAAAAATTATAAAACATCAAATTATAAGGGTTCGTACCCTGCTTCGCGAATTGCAGTCCTTATTTTTCCCATGTTTGTTCTGGTTTCTTCAAAATCCACTACTGCTTCTCTCTTTTCGAGATTAACATCAACTTCCATTACTCCCTGCACGGAAGCAATAGCCCTTCCAACTCTAACAACACAATGATTGCATTCCAGACCTTCAATTCTTATAATTTCCTGTACCAGAAAATACCCCCCCTTCCCGGTCAATAGATACGAGTATTGATTTGCCGGTTTTACCAGTGCATACCAGGCAGAATGAATATTGTAATTACTACTGGATACCTGGTATTATCAGGCACATTATTATCTTAATTTCCGGTTATCAGAACTTTTTATTGGGATCTGATTTCATTCTTCACTTCCCTTTCAGTGAAGCAATAACTGCTATGAGGATTGCTCCACCAAATCCTGCAAGTCCAACCCAGTAAAATACCTCCCCGTATAGCAATATATAGGCAGAGACTACAAGCAGAACAGCAAGGAAAAACTCCTTTGAAAAAACTTCACGTTTTTTATCTTTCTGCCTTACCTCAATGAACCTGTCCCCCACGCCTTCCATTTTGTCGGCAACCTCCCTGATCGCAGCCCTCATCTCGGCTTTTTCATTCACTGGCTCGGAGGAAAATTCGATATGAAGTGCAGCTCCCTTTGGAGTATTGAGTTTTTTGTAAGCATCCATAAGGACAGGAATTGCGATGCTTTTAATATTGTACCTGGGGTCAAGTTCAAGGCAAACTCCTTCTATAAGCAGGATCGCTCTCTGAAGGGTGGAAAATTCCCCCGGGAGCCGGATATCATATTTCAGGCCCAGCTTTGCGTAATTGTCGCTCTGCCTGCCTTCAAGCCCGTAGTTCTGGTTTGCGATCAGCTCATCCATATCCTTCCTGAGCCTGCGAACATCCACATCTCTTGAGTCTGCTCCCCCGATTTTAAGAAAACCCTGCGTTGCCCCTTCAACATCCCTGTTATTGATAGCGTAATAGAACTCCAGCATATTCCTTTTGAGTTCGTCATCTATGCTGCCAACTGCCCCAAAATCGATGAAAGAAACAGTATCGTTCTCTTCAACCAGCATATTGCCGCCGTGGGGATCTGCATGATAAAAACCATCTATATAAACCTGCTTCAGGTAACTCTTTGTAATTGTACGCGTATATTCCGACTTTTTACTCTGGGGCAGAGGCGTATCAATTATGTCTTTAACCTGCGTCCCCTGAATAAATTCCATTGTAAGGACATTTGCAGAGCAGTAATCCGGATAAATTTTAGGCACAGAAACATTTTTCACATTCTTGAAATTATCTTCAAAACGCCTCATGTTGACAGCTTCAATCCTGAGGTCAACTTCCCGGGTAAGCATTTCCCGAATTTCCAGAAGAAAAGCATCGATGTCAAAATTCTTTCCCACGCCCATAACCTTTTTCATAACAGGTTTAAAGTCGTCCAGTATGGAAAGGTCGATATTTATGATGTCAATCAGGTGCGGTCGAAGTATCTTAACGGCTACGGGCTTGCCTTCGAGAACACCTTTATAGACCTGAGCAATAGAGCCGCAGGCGATCGGCTCAGGGTCAAAGCTGTCAAAAATATCAATAAAAGCTTTTGCTTTTCTCTCCCTTGCAGCCTTGAGCTCCTCCTCGCTTTTCTTCCTTTTCCTTTCCTCACGAGTCTGATATTCACATACACATGCAAGGTCAAGAGACTCAGCCATCTCTTCAAAAGGCACAGGTTTGACTCTGTCCTGCAAATTTGCCATTTCAACAACATATGGCTGGGGCACAAGATCAGGCCTTTTACTCATTGTCTGCCCCATCTTGATAAAAGTGGGACCCAGCTCTTCGAAAGCCTGCCTGAGTTTTGCAGCTGTCTCCCGATTTTCGAGATCAAAAGTGCAGGTGCAGTCAGGATTGGATATATATTCAGTCCGCAGGTCATGGTAGAGTTCCGGGATGAGATTATATTTGAAAAGAACTCGTGTGACCTCAAGATAGCGCTTTGTCTTCCCCAGCATCCATAATGAATTGGTCATTATTGTTTAATAGAGTTTCTAAGGATACCAGTTTCTGGAGGATTAAGCAAATTTACTGGAGAATTAAACAATTTTACTGGAGAATTAAACAATTTTACTGGAGAATTAAATAATTACAATTTAATTTAGAAAAATTAATAAACATTAATACTGCAATCAAATTGAATGTTACTTACCGCTTTTACGCATTCGGCTGAGTATCTTTTAAAAACAGGTCCCGCAATAGTACTTGGGGTTATCCTTGCCGAACTCCTTGTGAGCCTGGGGTGGTTCTACAAATTTGATTTTCTGGTAAAACCGGTTACAAACTACGCCAATCTCAGAAAAGAATGTGGAGTGGGTTTCCTTACGGCTTTTGCGTCAACATCTTCAGCCAATGCTTCACTTAAAAGCATGTATGATGAAGGAATCATAAAGGAAGAAGAACTGATCATAGCTTCGGTTTTGAATTCATTTCCTGCAATTGTCATGCACTGGAGATCCCTGCTTCCGATACTTGTGCCCCTGCTCGGGACAACAGGGATCGTTTATGTCGGGCTGATAACTCTCGTAGGCTTTGTAAAAACCCTTATAGTTCTTATTGCCGGGCATTTCCTGCTTGAAAAAAAAGAAGTAAATTTTGAAGACCTTGAAAAGGAAAAGCCTCCGGAATTAAAAACAGCATTTAAAGAAAGCCTGGTGACTTCGAGAAAAACGATAATCAGGATCTTTAAAGTGATGATCCCGGTAACCATCCTTGTTTTTATTCTCACTGACCTTGGTATATTTGATTCCCTTGGCTCATATCTCAAGCCTATTTCGGACTACCTGCCTGTACCTGTAGAAGGGCTCCCTGTAATTGCAGCTCTTTTTGCAAGCCATCTTGCAGCCTATACTCTTGCAGCAAACCTCATGGAACAGGGAATTTTAACCGGCATAGAAGTCATAATCGTCCTCCTGGTAGGCAATATAGTAACAAGCCTCGGCTCACTGAGAATTTATGTCCCTCATTACGTCGGGATCTTCGGCCCCAGAATAGGGATGAAAACCATTTTGATTTCCCAGACCCTCAGGGTATTTGTTATGATAGGAATTACAGGGTTCATTTTAATAGTGTTTTAAAGTGAAAAAAGGACATGCTAAAAGCAGATAAAAGTAAACATTATAAAAATATAACGTAAAAAGAAAAGCCTTTTACGGTTTTGCCCTGATTTTTCGGAAAATATCCTTAAAAGCCAGTTTTTTTGCCTCCAGAATGGTAAAGCCCGCCTTCTGTATATTTTTAACCGTCTGCCGTGTGGTATGGTCCCCAAGCAGGAAAAACAGAAAAGGATCGATCATGTGCTCAAAAAGAGAAATAATTGAGTTACTGCTGTGCATGTGCTCAAGGGCTATAAGTTCACCTGAAGGTTTAAGGACACGCCTCATTTCTTTAAGAGCTATTACAGGATCAGGGATTGTGCAGAGGACAAAAGTCGCAATTACATAATCAAAGCTCTTGTCCGGAAATTCAAGATGTTCTGCGTCCATCAGAAGAAGATTGACGTTTTTCACTCCCCCGGTTTTCTGCCTGGCTTTTTCGAGCATACCCTCACTGGCATCGATTCCCGTTACAGAACAGCCTGCTGGATAGTATTTCAGGTTCCTTCCGCTTCCTACCCCGATTTCCAGAACTTTTCCGCTAAGGCCTGAAAGTGCTTCTTTTCTCCATTTCCGGAAAAAGAAAAATTCAAGTGGCAGGTCTAGCAGTTCATAAACGGGCGCTATCCGGTTGTATTTTGAGGCTGCGGACATTGTGAACATCTTTAAGGGTGTGGATATTATAACAAAGTGCTCAGAATTAAACCTTTTACGGTTTTACCCGGAAAACTCCCGAAAACCGATTCATATTTAAGTATTTGAAATAATACCACGCTTCATATTTAAGCCGTTATTACACATTTAAAATAGATATTCTCACAACATATAATATTCACAATTAGATAGAGGACATATTTAAAATTATACAGAGGACACCCGATGAGCAATATTTTAAGGAGAGGCAGGCTTGAAGCTGCCCAGGATGAGGAAATTTTACGCTACACCTCCTCTATGGAGGCCGACCGATGGATATTTAATGCCGACATAGTGGTTGACCTTGCCCATACGGTAATGCTGAGAGAGCAGGGCATTATAAAAGAAGAAGATTGCAGCAAAATCCTCAGCGGGCTTTTAAAGATAAGGGAAGAAGGCATGGAAAAGCTCGACTTCAGCTATGAAGACATACACATCTCGCTTGAATCCAGGCTCATCGACATGGTAGGAGAGGATGTGGGAGGCAGGATGCACTCCGGGCGTTCAAGAAACGATGAGGTTGCAACCTGCATCAGGCTGACTCTCAGGGAAGAACTTCTCGGGCTGCTTGAAGAAATATTTGCATTAAGAAAAACTCTTGTCAGCCTCGCAGAAAAACACAGTGAAACCCTTATGCCTGGCTTTACCCATCTCCAGCACGCCCAGCCGACCACTCTGGCTCACCACCTCTGTGCACACGAATCTGCTCTAGGCAGGGATTTTGACAGGGTGCAGGACGCTTTTTCACGGGTCAACCTCTGCCCGCTTGGGGCTGCTGCATTTGCATCTACCGGCTTTAACCTCAACAGGAAAAGGACTCAGGAACTCCTGGGCTTTGAAGGGCTTCTGGAGAATTCTATGGATGCAGTCAGCAGCAGGGATTTCCTTATCGAATGCGCCTCTGTGTTTTCGAATCTCATGATAAACCTCAGCAGAATAGCTGAAGAACTTGTAATCTGGTCTTCATCAGAGTTCAATTTCATTGAGCTTGACGATATGTATGCTTCCACTTCTTCGATTATGCCCCAGAAGAAAAACCCGGATACTGCGGAATTAATGCGCGGAAAAACAGGAGTTTCTGTGGGCGCCCTTATGTCCCTGCTCACGATCTGTAAAGGCCTGCCCCTGAGTTACAATCGCGACCTGCAGGAAGCAACACCCAATATCTGGCGCTCGGTTGAAACTGTAAGGGCTTCTGTCAGGGTAATGGAAGGAATGGTCAAAACCATGAAAGTCCATCCCGACGTGCTCGCAGCCGAATCAATAACGGGTTTTACAACAGCTACCGAACTTGCGGATACCTTTGTCAGGGAAACAGGAATCCCCTTCAGGACTGCCCACCAGATAGTAGGAATGCTTGCAAAGGAAAGGGAAAAGCCAACAATGGAAAAGATAGACTCTGCAGCTGAGGTTGTTCTCGGGGAGTCGCTTTCAAGCAAAGGATTAACAGAAAATATGGTAAAGGAAGCTCTCAATCCTGAATCCAATATAAAAAGAAGAAAAATTCCTGGAGGCCCTGCTCCTGAGGAAATGAAAAATTATCTATCAAAAAGGAAGACTGAGCTTGAACTGAACGCACAGGAAATTGCAACCCTGAAAGATATAATAGACTCGGCTTTTGAAAATCTGCTTTCAGTGGTTGAAGAATACAGAAAAATCTGAGTGCGGTGGTTTTAAGCGCAGAAAACACGTTTAATTTTAATATTATTTCAGACCTTTTAGTATTGCACAGATTATACAGAATAAAACTGCATCATCGGAACGGCACTAAAACGCTCTTACAGCTTGAAACTCACTATTATAGATAACAGCTTGAAACATACTATTATAGATACCAGCTTAAAAAGCACTATTATAGATTATATACTAATTACAATGACTAAAACTAAACTTTCAGATTATATACTTATTACAATTACCAAACTTACAGATTGTAACTCATTACTATGCTAAATGATCATAAGAAAAGGGATTATTCATGGAATTCAAACAGGGCGATCGGGTACGCATTGAAAAGAACGGCACTGTCTATGAAGGCAAAGTAATGCCTTCCATGGAGGGATATATCACAATAAAAATGAAAAGCGGTTACAACGCCGGTTTTTCCATAGATAAGGTCAGTATAACTCCCCTGGAAAATAACGGGGAAGCTGCAAACGGAGGAAATGGGGGAAAAAACGGGCAAAAAGAGCCTGAGCCGGCAAAAGAAAAAGTTTCTAAACCTGGGCTCCCGAAAGTTTCTATCCTTTCCACAGGAGGGACAATTGCCAGCAAAATAGACTACAGGACAGGTGCGGTTACATCCCAGTTTACTGCGGACGATATCCTCGCTGCAATTCCTGAATTGAAAGAAATTGCAGACTTTAAAGGGAGGGCAATCTCAAGCATCCTTTCCGAAAACATGGACCCTGATTCCTGGCAAAACCTCGCCAGAGCAGTCGTTGAAGAAATCGAAGCCGGAGCTGATGGAATAATTGTCACTCACGGGACGGACACCATGATGTATTCTGCTGCAGCCCTTTCTTTTATGATAGAAACTCCTGTGCCTATCGTTTTTGTAGGTTCCCAGAGAAGCGCAGACCGCCCCAGCAGCGACAATGCCATGAATGCCATCTGTGCAGCAAGGGTTGCCATAAGCGATATTGCCGAAGTTGTGGTGGTTATGCACGGCACAAGCTCGGATGACTACTGTGAAATCCATAGAGGGACAAAGGTCAGGAAAATGCATACCTCCCGCAGGGACGCTTTCAAGTCAGTGAATTCTCTTCCGATAGGGACAGTGGATTACGATACAGGAGAAATAAAGACATTTATCGAATACACCGGACGCGGAGAAAAGTCCCTGAAATTCAAACCCGGAATGGAACCGAAGTGCGCCATTGTGAAGTTTACTCCCGGAGCGGACCCCTCAGTCCTTGACTGTTATGTTGACGGCGGCTATAAGGGGCTTGTCCTTGAAGGTACCGGCCTGGGGCACGTTTCCACAAAATGGATTCCTTTTATCCGGAGAGCTGTGGACGCAAAAATGCCTGTAATAGTCACATCCCAGTGCCTTAACGGCAGGGTTTGTGACCGTGTTTACGATACAGGCCGTGACATGCTGAAAGCCGGTGCAATCGAAGGAGAAGACACTCTTCCCGAAACAGCCCTTGTAAAGCTTATGTGGGTACTCGGTCAGACAGATGAGTTTGAAAAAGCTGTCAGTATGCTCGGAGAGAATCTCAGCGGGGAAATCAATGAGTGCACTCTGAGATAAAATTCCCGAAAACTCTAAAAATCATACAAAGAACCCTGAATCGGGTTCATCTTTAAGTTTTTTCATCTTTAAGCTCTTTCATCTTTAAGCTTTTTCATCTTTAAGTTTTTTATAATATTTTTTCTAGCTAATTTTATATTTTTTTAGCAGGTAGTCAGATAAACTGATAGATTTATTTTACGAGCAGATAATCGAGGATAGAAAGCTGTTCAGAGGTCAGCAGAGCTTTTTCTGGACCTGTTAAAACACTTTATTTAACAACTACTCTACTACCCCGATTATATTATTTTTAGTTACAGAGAGGGAAACGACAATACTGCATATGTGCGAGAAAAGAGTGGGACTTAAATCTGGCTGCGTAAAGAGATCCGGATTAGAGAGCTATGAAAAATATTTGAATTCAGAGAGTTCACTTCAATGTAAAATTCATTCCGCTCAACATATTTAAATAACAAAAAGCTATAATGTACTGTGCTAACAGGTGTCATGTTAGCTGATAGCAGGAAATTATAGACAGGTGGTAGTACATGTTAGTTTTAGGAATTGAGGATCCACAGATCTGGCTTGCATATTTGTTTTGTGTATTGAGCGCACTCGGATGCATGATTTACGGGGCATTGAACTGGAAAAGCGAAGAAGAAAAGGCAGTCAGAAGTGGAGCTCAGAAACCAGCAGCTCAGGATCAATAACTCAGGATCAAAATATCGATCCCGGGCTAAACTTAACTCTCGAGTTCAGGCGATCTTTTTAATATGCCTGTGAAAAACAGCAGTTAATCTATTCTGGAATGGTCTTTATGGCAATCAGTACTTCAACTCTTATCCTGTTTGTAATTATTTATCTTGCAGCCACTTTCTATGTCGCTTACCTGGGATACAGGAAGAACTCCCAGACAGACGGGTATATGCTTGCAGGTAGAGGAGTTCACCCTGCGATCATGGCACTCTCGTATGGAGCTGCGTTTATCAGTACTTCCGCAATAATCGGGTTTGGAGGAGTAGCCGCTTCGTTAGGGATGGGGCTCCTATGGCTTGTGTTTATGAATATCTTTTTTGGAATCTTCATTGCTTTCGTAGTTTTTGGTCCCCCAACACGCCGCATGGGACTGAACCTGGGAGCCATAACGTATCCCGAATTTATAGGAAAGCGCTTCCAGTCAAAGTTTATTCAGGCATTTTCCGGGATTTTGATAGGCATTTTCATGCCTCTTTACGCTGCAAGCGTTATAATAGGAGCCGGAAGATTTCTTGAGACCAGTCTTGGAATCAATTACAATATTGCCCTCATAATTTTCACCATTATAATCGCTTCTTATGTGATTAAGGGCGGTCTTCTCTCGGTAATGTATGTGGATGCCATGCAGGCTATTCTTATGTTGCTTGGAATGGGTTTCCTGCTTGTCTTTACTTACGTTAAGCTTGGAGGAGTTGTTGAAGCCCACCAGGCCCTCACAAGTATGTCAAACCTTGTCCCTCAGGCACTTATAGATCAGGGGCATAGAGGATGGACTTCAATGCCTGAAGCTGGCTCCCCTATATGGTGGAACATGATTTCCACAATCATAATGGGAGTCGGAATAGGTGTTCTTGCACAGCCCCAGCTCGCAGTCAGGTTCATGACTGTAAAGGATGACCGTTCCCTGAAAAGAGCGGTTGCTGTTGGAGGTCCTTTTATCCTGATGATGGCAGGAGTCGCTTATGTTATAGGGGCTCTTTCGAATGTGTATTTCTACAGGACTATGGGCATGATTTCCCTTCAGGTTGTGCCGGATGGGAACACTGACCTTATAATGCCCACTTTCCTGAACCATGCCATGCCTGAAATGTTTGTAACGCTCTTCATGCTCAGCCTGCTTTCAGCTGCAATGTCCACAGCAGCTGCCCAGTTCCATACAATGGGCACAGCCATAGGATATGACGTCTACCAGCAGAGCATTATGAAGGGCAAGTCTACAGCAACTGTCCATGTTACAAGATTGGGAATTACCTTTACCATCCTGGTTGCAGTCGTTCTTGCGTATATCCTGCCCGGAAGCATTATTGCCAGGGCTACTGCCATGTTTATGGGCCTTTGCACTTCTGCCTTCCTGCCCCTGTTCATCGGAGCACTTTTCTGGAAGCGCACAACAAAAGCCGGAGCAACTGTAAGCCTTGTAATAGGGTCTTTAAGCAGCCTATTCTGGTTGACATTTGTCCATGCAAAAGAAGCAGTGCCCCTCGGGATCTGCCAGGCAATTTTCGGAAAAGAAACACTACTTGCAGGCACCTGGACTGTTGTAGACCCGATCCTGATCGCAACCCCTCTCTCTCTCCTTGCGCTGGTCGCAGTAAGCCTTATGACACCCCAGTTTTCACCTGAATTCCTGAAGAAAGCTTTCAGTAGAAGGTTTGAAGACGAAGAGGAAAAGTCAGAAGCAGCATCACAAAAGAAGGTTGAATCTACAGGCGTTTAAACCTGTATCTTAAGAAGCAGGCGTATTTTTATACGTCTATTCTTTTTCAATTTCATGCTATTTTAGTCTGGCTTTTATTCTAATTTTAATCTGGCTTTTATTCTAATTTTAATCTAGCTTTTATTCTAATTTTAATCTAGCTTTTATTCTAATTTTAGTCTGGTTTTTATTATTAATCCCAAATTAGAGATTTAGAGAAATAGTTTTGAGTTTTGGGATTGGATTATAAATAACTGCCAGTTCAGAAAAGATAAATCAGACAAAGATAAAATAAGAATAAAGAAAAAGATCTTTTTGAGAGATCTTTTTGAGAGATCTTTTTGATGCAAGGCTTGGAAATTTTTAATTTTCTTTTCTCACAGGCAGGGTTTGCCCGCCATGAGGCATAACGTGGATCTTTGCTTCAGGGTTGTCCGAAAGGACTGCAGACAGGGCTTCCTGAACGCTCCCCATCGGAATAAAGAATGCATCTCTGGCTTTTTCTTCCGGAAGCTTCGAGACAAGGTAAAGCCTGAACTTTTTTGCAGCGATTGCAACGATTGCACTCTTGTGCCCTCCGAACTCAAAGCAGTGCTTGAAGCGCTCTATTGCATCATCAGGATTTTTGCACTGCATGTTCCAGCACTCATAGACCTGGTTTCCTATTCCTTCATCACATTCCGCTACAAGGATGATAGAGCCTCCTTCCTTTACAGCCTGAGTTGCATTATCAAGGGCTTTGTTTGCCTGGTAGAGGTTGATGTCTTTGGGATAGCCGCCGCAGGAAACGACAACAGCGTCTGCAGGCTCTACAGGCGCTTTATACATGGCATCCACAAACTCAACCCCTTTCCTGTGGGCAGCAATGAAATCGCCTGCAACTGCGGCAACGATTCCTTTCTTGCTGTCAAGTATGACATTAAGAATGAATTTAAGACCAAAGGCCTCTGCAGCTTCCTCCATATCCCGCCTGACAGGGCTGTCCACCCTTCCGGAAACTGCATTTTCTTCGATCATCATTTTATGGTTTGTAAGCACGGATTCCTCGGAACTTACTCCCGGGAGTATGGACTTTGCCCCTCCGCTGTACCCTGCATAATAATGGAATTCAATTCCACCGGTACCAATGACAAAATCAGCATCGAGAACTTCCTCAAAGACCTCAATAGGAGTACCACGGCTGGTTACCCCTATCCTCCTGCACCTGGAAGTGTCGTGCTGGATGCAACGGATTTTTTTGTAAATATCTTCCCCGACCAGCTTCTTAGATTCCTCTTCAGCCTGCTGGCGGTGAAGCCCGAGAGCAAATACAATGGTAATGTTCTCATCTTTTGCCCCGCAGAGGTAAAGCTCTTCGAGCAGGGGAGGAAGAATCTTTGCTGTAGGAGTGGGCCTTGTGACATCACTCACAATAATTGAAATTTTCGAATCCGAATTTACAATCTCGGATAATCTCCTGCTTTTTACGGGATTTTCGAGAGCCTTTTTGATTAAGAGGGCTCCATCCTCCTTTTCTTCAGGTTCAGAAGGAAGGATTATACTGGAGAAGTTTTTCTCGGGGATACTCAGCTCAGAAAAACCATTTCCGAAAGCAAGTGAAATCTTTTTTATATTTGTCATCATGTTCGTGCCGGTGATTTCGTATTGATTATATAAAACCATATAGGTAAACAATAACCGAGATTAAAATTACGCTTCAAACTTCAGTTGAATAAACAGTTCAGTTTTTACCAGGACATTAACAGTTTTCAATTTTTACCAGTATGTTTAATTATTGCGGCTTCCCTTACTATTTCCTTATTTACGTACTGGAAGAGTCCACCCTCCATCGGGTATTATGTGAACTTTTGCTTCAGGGTTTTCGGCAAGAATGGTTTCAAGGGCTTCCTGCACACTTTTTGCAGGAATGAAAAAAGCTTTTATGCTTTCATCCTCGGAAAGTTTTGAAACAATATAAAGCTTGAACTGTTTTGCAGCTTTTGCAACTATCGCGCTCTTGTGCCCTCCAAACTCAAAGAAGTTCTTGAAGCGTTCTATGGCGTCATCAGGGCTCCTGCACTCCCTATTCCAGCACTCGTATACCTGGTTTCCGATTCCTTCCGCACATTCGGCTACGAGTACTATTGACCCTCCTGCTTTTACAGCTGGGACGGCATTTTCCAGAGCCTTTGTTGCCTGGTAAAGGTTGATGTCTTTAGGGAAGCCTCCGCAGGAAACAATGACCGCATCTGCAGGTTCAACCTTTACTTTGTACATGGAATCTACATATCCTGCCGCTTCCCTATGAGCCTGGATGAAGTCTCCGGTAACGGCAGCAACGATTTCTTTTTTGCTGTTGACCACTACATTCAGGATAAAGCGAAGGCCTGCAATCCCTGCGGCTTCTTCGATATCCTTCCTTGCGGGGCTGTCAGCTCTCCCCAGAAGAGGGTCACCTTCGAAGAGTTTGCTATAATGGCTATGGAATGAAAGTACCGATTTTTCCGAACTTACTCCCGGAAGGATAGACTTTCCTCCACCTCCATAGCCTGCGTAATAATGAAATTCCACGGTCCCGATACTGATTATCAGGTCTGTATTCAGAATATCTTCGAAAACCTCGACAGGTGTGCCAAAACTAGTCTCTCCTATATGAACACACCTATTCCTGTCGTGCTGCACAAACCGGATATTTCGAGAAACATCATTCCCCAGAAGCTTTCTGCACTCTTCTTCAGTCTGCTGGCGGTGTAGCCCGAGAGCAAATACAATGGTAATATTCTCGTCTTTTGCCCCGCCGAGGTAAAGCTCTTCGAGCAGGGGAGGAAGAATCTTTGCCGTCGGAGTGGGTCTTGTGACATCACTCACAATAATTGAAATTTTTGAATCCGGATTTACAATCTCGGATAATCTCCTGCTTTTTACGGGATTTTCGAGAGCTTTTTTGATTAAGAGAGCTTCATAATCCTTTTCTTCAGGTTCAGAAGGAAGGATTATACTGGAGAGGTTTTTCTCGGGAATATTCAGCTCAGAAACGCCGTTTCCGAAAGCAAGCAGAATCTTTTTTAAGTTTGTCGTCATGTTCGTGCCGGTGATTTCGTATTAATTGTATAAAATCATATAGGTAAACGATAGTAAAAGTATGTATGAAATCAATAGTAAAAGTATGTATGAAATGAAATTTAAATTTGCTTATTTAAACCGGTGTTCGGCCCCTTTCTGAACTTCTGGAAAGTATTGGATTGGCTTTACCAATTCTCATAATATTATAAGTCCTTTACTTTTTGATCCAGGCAAAAATATGTAGAAGGAAAAACCAGCGAGCTTCATCCGGCAATACGAGATCAAGATACTGAAAAATCGTGTATGTTACATCCTGTAACCCTCTTTTTTCAACTAACTTTCAATCATGGGATCCTTACTTTCATCCTGACACCTGCTGTTCTTTTAATTAATTGTAAATATTTCCTGCGCTTATATACTGATAACTGCAAACAGGTCTGGAACGAACATCTGCTTCACAGGAAAATGTTCAGACATTTCACAATATGAAGGGAACTTCTGACCTGTTAGGAAAGAAAAAGGAGTAGCAGTTATCCGGGGAGTGTTATAGCATGGATAAAGAGAGGATTTCCTATCACGAATCCGTTCAAAAGATGTATGAGCGGATAAAGGCAGACAATATGACAAATGTCTGGGACCGTTATGAGGCTCAGGGAATAGGAGGGGTCCCTGACAGAAGATGCACTTTCTGTATGGCAGGAGCCCGCTGTGACCTGTGTTCGAATGGTCCCTGCCGTTCGGACGCTTCAAAAGACAAAAGAGGGGTTTGCGGGATCACTGCCGACGGAATGGCAATGAGGATGATGCTGCTCAGAAACGTAATGGGGGCTTCGACCTACCACTACCACACAGATCAGACCATCCGGACTTTGAGAGAAACTGCAAGGAATAAAACTCCCTACAGCATCAGGGAGCCTGAGAAACTAAAAACATTCGCCAACAGGTTGGGAATAGATATTTCAGGAAGTGATGCTGAAATTGCCCTTAACCTGTGCGAATTTGTTGAAAAAGACTTTAACCGGCCCGCGTATGAGCCAAGCAGAATAGTTGAGATCCTTGCCCCTCCTGAAAGAAAGAAGAGGTGGGAAGAACTGGGGATATTTCCGGGAGGAATCTACGGGGAAATGATGCTTTCCACAAGCTCCTGCCTCACAAACGTAGACGGGTATTATGTAAGCCTTGCCCTGAAAGCAATGCGCCTTGGAATTGCAATGGCATACCAGAGCCAGATAGTAAACGAATACTGCCAGGACGTCCTTTTCGGGATTCCAAGACCCCACACTATGAGGGTGGACCTCGGGGTTCTGGACCCTGAATATGTAAATGTGCTGCCTAACGGGCACGAGCCTTTCCTGGGATTTGCCATGGTACAGCTTGCGAGAAAACCTGAGTGGCAGGAAAAAGCAAAGGCGGCGGGGGCAAAAGGTCTCAGGGTCATTGCCAGTATAGAAACCGGGCAGGAAATGATCCAGAGGTGGGAGGAAGACGATGTATTTTACGGTTTTACAGGGAACTGGATTTCCCAGGAAGCGGTGCTTGCGAGCAGGTGTGTTGACCTTTTTGCCGCAGACATGAACTGTTCACTTCCAGTTGCTCCGCTTTACGCCGAGAAGTACAATTTTAAACTTATGCCTGTGAGCGACCTTGTGGCCTTCGAGGGGATAGAAGAGCGCCTTAATTATGACCCTGTAGAAGCTGAAGAGCAGGCAGCAAAGCTTCTGGATATGGCAGTTGAAAATTTCAAGAATAGAAACAGCTCAGGAGAAGCGGCACTGAATTTTCCAGCAGGAGAAGCTGTTGTCGGATTCTCAACTGAAAGTATCCTTGATGCCCTTGGAGGCACCCTTGACCCGCTACTGGATGCCATAAAAAGCGGCGCAATCAAAGGAGTTGTCGGGATGGTATCCTGCACCACATTACGTGACTACGGGCAGGACGTGCACAGTGTTGCCGTGGTAAAAGAACTGATCAAAAGGAATATCCTTGTCCTTTCCATGGGTTGCGGGAACGCAGCCATGCAGGTGGCAGGCCTCTGCAGCCCCGAAGCCAGAGAATATGCTGGAGACAGCCTTAAGGCTGTTTGTGAAGCACTTGGAGTCCCGCCAGTGCTAAGTTACGGGACATGCACCGACACCGGTCGGCTTGCTGATCTCCTTGGAGCTATATCCGGAGCCCTTGGAGGAGTGCCCGTTCCTGACCTACCTGTTGCTGCCGCAGCTCCCGAGTACATGGAGCAGAAAGCTACAATAGATGCTATCTTTGCCCTTGCACTGGGGCTCTATACATATGTAAACCCCGTACCTACCGTTACCGGGGCACCGAACCTTGTCAAATTGCTTACAGAAGACTGCCGGGAAGTCACAGGAGGCCTCCTGAATGTAGAAACGGATGCAGTAAAAGCAGTTGATGGGATAGAACAGCATATAATGGAAAAAAGAAAAAAGCTTGGGATCTGAAGATCCCGACTTCTATTTTTGTTATTTATTTATTTATTTATTTATTTATTTATTTATTTATTTATCTATTTATTTATCTATTTATTTATCTATTTATTTATCTATTTATCTACCTATTTATCTATCTATTTATTTATTTAGTTATTTATTTATTTATTTATTTATTTAGTTATTTATTTATTTATTTATTTATTTATTTATTTATTTATTTATTTATTTATTTATTTATTTATTTATTTATTTATTTATTTATTTATTTATTTATTTAGTTAGTTAGTTAGTTAGTTAGTTAGTTAGTTAGTTAGTTAGTTAGTTAGTTAGTTAGTTAGTTAGTTAGTTAGTTAGTTAGTTAGTTAGTTAGTTAGTTAGTTAGTTAGTTAGTTAGTTGTTCTGGAAATTAAAGCTGTATTGACTCTCCGGGACTCATGATAATTACTTTCGTATCAACCTTTGCTTCCACGGCTTTTCTGAACTCTTCAGGGTCCTGCCTGATGACATCAAACGTATTATAGTGCATCGGCACAACGATCCGGGGCTCGATAAGTTCAACAGCTTTTACAGCTTCCTTTATGCCCATGGTAAATCTGCTCCCTATAGGCAGCAGGGCAATTTCGGGTTTGTAAAGCTCTCCAATGAGTTGCATATCTCCAAAAACTCCAGTATCCCCAGAATGATAAACAGAATACCCTCCGATATTTATTACAAAACCTGCAGGGCTTCCTCCATCGAAGCTGAAACCGGAGGCATCAATTGAAGAAGAATGAAGTGCATGCGTCATGGTAAGGGCTATGCCTTCCACTTCTACTGTGCCTCCCTTGTTCATGCCTTCGGCAAAGACACCTTTTGATTTTATATAATTTGCAACTTCATGAATAGAAATAATTCTGCAGCCTGTACGGGCTCCGATCTCGATAGTGTCTCCAAGGTGATCCCGGTGACCGTGGGTTACGGCTATTATGTCCGGGTTAAGGTCCTCAGGGCTGCAAGGAGATTTAGGGTTTTCTGAAATAAAAGGGTCTATCAGGAGTTTCTTTTCAGATTCGAGCAGAAAAGCAGCATGCCCGAGCCAGGTAATTTTTAAATCAGCCATTTCTCTTCCTCAAAGTCAGTCGTTTTTCGTCAAAATGTAACAATGTGTAATGTAATTTTCGATAATGACCGGAGAATTAGTATGAAATTACCGGATGAGGGACATACAGGAAACAGGTTATGTTTGAAGAAAAACATAAGAAGAATACCAGCTGTAATAAAGGGTCATAATAATATGTTCCTCTCAGTTAAAATCAAATGAAAATGAAGATGAAAATGAAAATCAGCCTTGTAATCCACGGACCCGAAGTAATCGATTCGGGAGAAACGAAAATAGTTCTGGAAAAACTTTCCTGCCTCGGCGAAGTAAAAGCGGAGCTTGGCGGAACCATGGGAAAAACAGCCGTAATTGACGCCGGGCTTGAAGGAATCATAGATACAGGCAGGCACTTAAAGCCAAGCGTCTGCATAGAATCTTTTTTTGAAACAGCCGACCTTATTTGCCTTCTGAACCGGGGAAAAACTCTGGAAACAGGCAAAATCTTCGGAGCAAAAGTCGCTGCCCGCCTGAAAGATCCCGAAAAGAAGCCCCTGGTTCAGATCGAAAGCCCTGGCTGTTCCTGTGGAAAGCTTATTCCCCTGAATAAAAAAGCTGAAAGCTTTATTGAAAAACTCTCCGAAACCCTCGGGGTCCCTGCAGAAAGCCCTCTGATTTTCCACAACCCGATTTCCACAGAAACTTGCGCAAAAACCGGAATAACCAGAATAATCCGCGAAATCTCAGGGGTTCTTCCGGGAGAAAATATCTTTGTAAATGGGATTGTTATCGGAAAAGCATCATCTTCAAAAATAAGGATAATCTCCGAAAACGGCTTCATCACTGCAATCGAAGGCGGAGAAATAAAAGATCACGGTCTAGAAAAGTTACACAATTACAAAAAAAGAGACCCTGTAGACCTTGCAGGATCCTGGATAAAAAGCGGAGACATCAGAAGAAGCATTCCCTCACTTCCGGAGGTCCGGGAACAAAACTCCAGCACCATCAAATCATATTTTATTTCCGAAGACAGGGCGGGGAGTATCATACCTGGAAAAGTTGTGCTTATTGACCATGAAGCTGAGAAATCCTACGAACTTTCTGCAGGGGCTGAGCTTGTGGTTACGGTCGGGGATGACACTACAGCCATAGCAGGAGATGTCCTCTACAGGCTTGGCATCCCTATCATCGGGATCACAGACGGAGACTGCGACAATGTTACCTGCGAGCCAAAAACCTTTTCCGGATCGATTATCCTCAGGCTGGAGCCTGGAAACGATGATATTGTGGGCATGAGGATAAAGAAGGAGCTTTTAAAAGGACAAAATTCGGCTGTTTTTGAGGATCTGTCAGCCTTTAAAGAGGAGGTATTAAAACTGGCAGAGTCGACTATTGAGGCTGTTTTTAAATATTGAAAAACCCTGACCTGCACAGCAATATTTGATATATCGGATCATTCCTGTCCTACTCAACGAGGAAGAGTGACCAGTCAGGTAGAGTGGTTGAGCACTCACTTTGAATTTTTAGCTATATGAATGAGATAGTAGTAACTATCAGAGTCAACTGAAAATATTTCCTGAATGTATTCCCCGAATATTATAATGAATCCAAACATAGAAAGACGATAACGTTCATTAATAGAAAATCTTTAATACATTTGAACATAAGTTATGAAGTAATCAGGGGAAAAGGGGGTTTGAATTCTGGATATAATGCTAAAACTTCATGACGCCGCCAGCAGCCTGCAGGAAACTGTTAAAAGCCTGACTCAGAGAGTGGTTCAGGACAAAAAGAAAGAGGAAGAGAAAACCTGTCCTCACAGGATAAAACAGACGAAAAACAGGAAGACAATAATTATTAACTGCCGTGAATGTGAAGCCGGGTCTTCACTTAACGACCCGCACTGCAGGAAGAACATCTTCGGAATCCTGCAAAAAGAGATTCATGCCGACTGCCTTGTGCTCTCAAGGCTTTATGAACGGGACTACGAAGGAGAATCCCTGTCCCTGCTTTATGCTCTGGCAGGCTTTAAGGGAACTATTGCAGCATACAGGAGTATTGAAACTGTCCCTGAACCCTGTACTAGGCAGGAAAAGAGAAAATGTGAGCTGGAAAGAAAAGAAATAATTGATTTTCTTTCCGAAACCGTGGAAACAGATCCTTTAAAAGCCAGGTTCGAGCTCAGGGAGATAATTCGTGAAAAGAAGAGGGCAAAAGTTCCAGATACTACTCCGGATACTATCCGAGATGGCACGTCAGATACCATTTCAGATACCATATCAGCCTGTCTTATGTGCTCCGAATCCTTCTACCGGACCCTGAATGAAATAGAAGAAAAAATATCCTGTTTTCCTGAAATTTCTGAATTTCCTGTTATCAAAAAAGCCGGTTATGAATCCGGTTTTTTCCCGGCATCAGGCAGGTCAGAAGGTCATGAAGATGAAAACAAAAAGATAAATTTCCAGGAAGAAAAAACAGGAAAAAGCCCAAAGGTCAATTTAAAAGGGAGAAAAGCTGGGAACAGTGTTGGAAGCCTGATTGAAAACACCTCTGGAAAAGCATCTCCTGCCTCTTTATCGGGGATCTCCCTATCCAGGCATTTCCTGGATTCGGTTAAAGGGAAAGGTAAGAAAAAGGAGAAAACAGAGGAAAGCAAAAAGGACAAATTTGTAAATAATTCCGCAATCTCTACAGATTTCACAGACACTTTTTTTGACTATGAAAGCAGGATCAAATCTCACGTCAGACCGCCTTTTTCCAGTTCGAGGATTTATACCGAGGCTCCGGAAAATACCGAATTTCTCGAATGTTACGACATAAATGACAGGGAAGGGAGAAACCTTGAAGTCTCCATTTACCGCTACACAGACAGGCCGGAAAAGCTGTACATGATCCGGCCTCCGGAATACAACCTCAGGCAGGAAGAACTCAGGCTTCTTGAAAAAGTCAGGAGGAAGATGATCAGGCACAGGCCAAAAGACCTTGCTTTTGCAGACCCGACAGGAGCAAGGGAATACTTTAAGCGCATGGCAAAATCCCTCCTGGGAGAAGAATTGCTTGAAAGCGGGAAATCCTGCAGTCCGAATGAACTTGAAAGTTATGCCGACCTCCTTGCAAGGTATACAAACGGGCTCGGGATCGTAGAAGACCTCCTTTCAGATCAGAGAATAACGGACGTATACATCAATGCCCCTGCTGATACCAACCCGGTGCATGTTGTAATGGAAGGGGAGGAATGTACAAGCAATGTTTTCCTCTCGCAGGACGACCTGGACGCTCTTGTCTCAAGGTTCAGGACAATAAGCGGAAGGCCCTTTGGGGAAGCGATTCCCGTGCTTGAGCTTAACCTAGAGGCTTTCGGGGTAAGGGTATCAGTAATAGGGGACCCCCTCAGTGCAAACGGGCTTGCCTACGCTTTCCGAAAACATTCCCTTACACCCTGGACTCTGCCAAAACTGATCAATACAGGCTCGATTTCTCCTTTTGCAGCCGGGCTTTTAAGCTTCCTTATGGATGGGCAGGCTTCTGTCCTTGTTGCAGGAGAGGTGGGAGCCGGAAAAACATCGCTTCTATCGGCAATGCTGCTTGAAATCCCGCAAAAATACAGGATTTTGACAATAGAAGATACTCACGAACTCCCTACAGAAGAACTCCAGGAACTGGGCTGGAAAGTGCAGGGCATGAGTTCTCAGTCTTCGGTCCTGAAGTCCGGCGCGGAGATGAGTCCTGAAACTGCACTTCGGGCTGCTTTGAGGCTTGGGAGCTCATCTCTTGTGCTCGGAGAGGTAAGGGGACCTGAAGTTAAAGTGCTTTATGAAGCCATGCAGGTGGGAAATGCCGGGAACTCAGTTATAGGCACAATCCACGGCTCATCCGTTGAGAACGTTTATGAAAGAGTCGTACACACCCTTGGTGTCCCTCCTGCATCTTTTAAAGCTACGGACGCCGTAATAATCTGTTCAGGCATCAGGCCGGGTGGAAGCATGAGAAAAGTAAAAAGGGTCAGCAGGATTGCAGAAGTTACCTGTGCCTGTATAGAAGAACTTGAACCCTCTGAAATCTTTACCGACATCATGTATTATGATCCTTCTCAGGACTGCCTGCTTGCAGGAGAGGCTCTCGAACAGGGACAGTCCGAACTTATAGGAAAAATTGCCCGGAAATGGGGAGTTACCATTGATACTGCCATAAAAAATATTGAACTCAGGGCCAGGATAAAAGAAAAAATTGCAGTTGAAGGAGTTAAAATGCCATTCCTGCTCGAAGCAGAAGCTGTAAGTGAAGCAAATAATATGTTCTGGCTGCTTTCGGATTCGACCAAAAAAAATAGCAGGACCGGGACAGAAAACAGGACATCGCGCAGAGCTGGTTTTGAAAACAGCCCGGATTCCGGTTCAGAAGCCTACGTTGAAGAGCTGTACACGCTGTGGGAATTATGGTTTGAGGATTTTATTAGAGAGCTGAGCGGAAAAGGAAAGCAGAGATTGGGAGTTCACCTGTCTGGAGAAAAAGCACAATCAGAGGAAAAACAGAGTCCAGAAACAAAAATAATTGCCTGAGGGGTCATGAAAGATGGAAGAAAGCGGCTGGTATGTAAGAGCCTGTAAATCCACAGCAAAACAATGGGAATGGGCTATCCCTAACCCTCAGGCCTTCAGCAGGAAATGTGAAAAAAGCGTGAGCCCTGAATACAGGGATGCCCTCAGGTTTACAGGTTTTGATCTGGAAGCCTTTGAGACCGTACTGTTTTCTTACGCCGGGACATTTGTGGCTTTAATCCTGCTGCTCGGGATAGATTTTTTCCTGCTCCTTTCCAGAAGTTTTGATTCTAAATCTCTTTTCATAATGGGGACCCTGACTTTTATTATTCCGCTGATAGTTCTCTACTACCTTAGCGAATATGTGAAGATAAAAGCCGGATTGATGAAAATATCCTCTCTTGGAGATATTCCGGAAATACTGAGCTATATTATCATGTCAATGAAGCTGGTCCCAAACCTTGAACACGCCGTCCTTTTTGCAGCCCGGAACTCCGGGAGACCTCTTGCCACGGACTTAAAAAAACTTACCTGGGACCTGAATTTAAGAATCTACAGCAGCATGGACGATGCCCTTCTATCTTTTGCCGACCTGTGGGGCAGAAACAGCGAATACTTCAAGCGTTCCCTGCACCTTATCAAGAGCTCAACAGCCGAACCCGACGAAGCCCAGAGGGTCATTACCCTGAACCGCGCCCTCGATATTAGCCTTGAAGGGACTGAAAACCTGATGGAAGCTTTTGCCGAAAAGCTGAAGACTCCAAGTTACATCCTCTACTCAATTTTTATCCTGATCCCGCTCGCCCTTGTTGCACTCCTGCCTGCAGTAACGGTTGTAGGGATGAAACCAAAAACCTCTGACCTTGTCCTTCTCTACGACTTTATTTTTCCACTCCTTGCAGCGGTCTATTCAGAGTATATCCTGATGCAGAGACCTGTCGCATTTGCCCCGAGAAAAATTCCAGACACCCATCCCGATCTTGCAGATATAAAGCAGAAGAAGCGAACTGCCATACTCACAGGAGCCCTGGTCTGTGCATTGACGGCTCCTCTGGGCTATATTCTTCTGGCTTCGGGAAACCCCGGTGGAATAGTTTCCACAAACCCTCTAGAGGGATACCTTCTTCCAGCCCTTCCTTTAGTTATTGGAGGAACTGCGGGACTTTCAATCTACCTGTACTTTTCATCTCTTCCGTACAAGAAAATAAGAGACAGAATAAAACAGATGGAGCAGGAGTTTGCAGACTCCCTTTTTGTGCTCGGCAGAAGGATTTCGGAAGGGAAAGCACCTGAAGAAGCCTTTGCCCATACTGCAAGGACGATGGAAGGCTCAAAAATAGGGGAAGCCTATGAGGGAATTTCCATGAACCTGCTCAGTATGAGGACAAACCTCAAAGACGCCGTTTTTGACGAAGAATTTGGGGCTTTCAGGCACGTATATTCCGAGAGGATAAGGAACACCATGCTCCTCTTTACGGAAAGCGTCCACAAAAACCACGAGGCTGCAGGTGCTTCGATTATCAAGCTTGCAGACCATTTAAAAGAACTCAGCGACGTAGAAGAGCGAATCAGGCGTTCCCTTTATGACGTCACCTCAACAATGCGTACCACCGCTGCGATTTTTGCGCCCCTTATTGCAGGAATTACCCTTGCCCTTTCCGAAGTTATTACAAAAATCCTGAACCAGGTAGCAGAAAGGGTGAGCAGGGTCCCGGCAGACCTTTCCGGAATGCCCGTAGAAATCAGCCCTGAAACTTTCTCTCAGTCAATTCCTCCGGACCAGTTCCTGCTTACGATAGGTGTCTACATTGTCCTTATCAGTGCAATCCTTACCCGCTTTGCAGGAGCCATAGAATATGGAGGAGAACGTGCGCAGTTGAAATACGACCTCGCCTGTATGCTTCCGGTAACTGTGGTCATCTTTGCGGTTTCAGCTGCTGCTTCAAGGGTTATTTTCGAAGGGCTGGTATGAAAAGAGAAAAATAAGTCGGAAATAAATAGCAGCAGCTTCCTGAACTATTATAAATTCGAACCAAGTTTCTATACATGATATATTAAATCGGTCAATTTAGGTCGGATTTTCGATTCGAGAACTTCTTAAATACTCCTAAATTCGTAATTTTATGGAAAAAATTTACCTGCTACCCTAAATTACGAATTCAATCAAAAGTATTTGGCGAATTATAAATTAGAGAATTTGCGCGAAGCTTGAAAGGAGACTTTACATCTGATACTAAATTTTTGGTTTGAATACCTTTGTTTTAATCAGTTTCGCTGGTATACTATTATTGCCGATATAAATCCATTTTTCGTTACAAATTTTATAAATTTAGAATATAAATAAAAAAATTTAAATTAGTTGTAAAGTTTTAGCATTAAATTACAAAATAATAAAGAGGTATTATGAAAACTAATGAAACCTCATATTCAATATTGCTGACATTAACAGTATTGATATTATTTTTAATTCTTGTATCATCTACGGCATCAGCAGCTGCCGGACAAAGAGTTTCACCTGAGCTCAATGAAACTAAGCTCACTACAAGCGGATCAGCGGGTTTTCCTGACATCTACGGCGACAGGATAGTGTATATGGATTGGCGCAATAAAGCCGAGATCTCTGATATCTATGTGTACGATCTTTCTACAGGAAAGGAAATTAAGATTACTACCAGCGAATTAGCACTCAATCCCAAAATCTATGGTGATAGGGTAGTGTATTGTAATATGAGTGGTGAAATGAGTGGTATTTACCTGTATAATCTCTCCACTAATAATGAAACTCGAGTTTCTACCAGCGGAATGGGAATATACACCTCTATCTATGGAGATAGGATAGTTTATTTGAATGAACTAGCTGGAAATGATATCTACACCTATGATCTTTCTACAAAAAAGGAAACCCGAATAACTACCAATGGGTCAGCAGCAATTCCTTCCATTTACGGTGATAAAATAGTATACCACGATTGGCGCAATGGATTCCTCAAATACTCTGATATCTACATGTATGATCTCTCCACTTCCACGGAAACTCGAATCACCAGCAGTGGATCAGCATTACTTCCTGCTATCTACGATGACAGGATAGTGTATTATGACCAGAGTAATGGAAAATACGATATTTACATGTACGATCTCTCTACAAATAAAGAAACTAAAATTACCAACAATGAAACTGCAAATGGAACTCATCCCCTGTATGGTACTCTTGCCATGTATGGTGACAGGATAATATGGCTGGAGCGGTCATCAGTTGAGGATTTGCAGCCCGGTGAAGACCTGTATTTTAATATCCATATTTACGATCTCTCGACTTCCAGTGGAGTCCGGATCTCCACCAGTAGAGATCTTATTAATTATCTTGATATCTACGATAACAGGATAGTATGGAGTAGCGATAATCGGACTGACATTAGCAATTCAACAGTTGATATCTATATGTGCACCATTTCAGAAGAGGATAAGGGATCGAATGACAAACGGCAATCCCGGATGGAAAAAAATAAAAGTATGCCTGGGTTTGACATTGTTGGTTGTATTACCTGTCTCTTTGGAGTATTCATGTACAGGAGAAAATAGAGATAAAGTAAATTATAGGCAGGTAGCGAGATTGTTAAGTCTATCAAAAAAGGCTTTAATTTTGAGAACCAAGTAAAAAACAGAAAACGACTTCTCATCTTACTACTACCTATTTTATCTGCATATCTTAAACAGAGAATAGAAGGCAAAGTTCATTATTGGAAAAGACGTTGTACAATGATACCCCTCTTTTCAGGTTCACAAACATTTGGTTCACAAACATTTACTATTCGCCTGCATGTTCCCGATTATTGTAATCATCCTTTGGGGTCTCAGCTGCGGCTTCAAGTGTAATTTTCGGCGGGCTGGTGTGAGATAGAACAGCCTGCTGAAAATAAAAAAGATAAGGGAATTAATTCCCTGTCTGTTTTTTATATCAAACCTATATTCAGACTTCTTTTTACTTTCTTCTATACAGGAACACTGCGAGCAGACCGGCTAACCCATAAATAGCTACAAATCCGGGGGTGTTCACACTTTCTTTCTGGACAGTTCCCGATTCTGGTTCATCCTCTATATTCTCAGCATCAGCTAACGCTGCCTCGGATCCAAAATTTGATCCTGTTTCAGTTCCCTTATCAATGTCTGCTGCTTTCGCCGTAATAGCAAATGAAGAAAATCCAGGAGTTTCGGCGGTGAAATACAGGAACTCATCATCCTCTTCAGATAGAGACACTGGCAGCTGTTCCCATTTTTTATCCCTGTATGTGTTAAGGGTGATGGAAGCCTGATCCATATCTTTCTCCTGTACCCAGGACTTTTCAACTTTAAAGCAGACTTCAGAGTTTTCGATATTCTTTGGAGTTGCATATCCGCTGTTGCCTACCCAGACATTGAAAGACTTATAGACTTCTCCTTCAGGAAGTTCGGAAACAAGTGCAGATCTTCCCTTTAATTCCTCGGCAATAGTTGTGGTCTTACCTGCAGTCTTTTTTGCGTCAAAGCTCGCGTAAACAACACATGTTGCCTTCTTTGTAAAGTCAAACTTAACTTCTTTTCCGTTTGTGATAAAGACCTGGCAAAGTTCTTTCACTTTAACGTTCTTTGCAGGTTCCGGGGAACCTCCTCCACCACCGCTGCTGCCGCTGCTGCCTCTCTTACTGCTTCCTCCACTGCCTGAGCTGCTATCGTCTCTGGAACCGTCCAGTACGGTTATCGTATCAATTTTATAGGAGATCCCTTTTGCATTGGTTATGGTCAGGTTAACAAAATACGTACCTGGAGCTTTATAAACGTAAACAGGGGCCAGGCCATCAGAATCAATCACCCCGTCGTTATTGAAGTCCCATGTTCTTGATGCCGCATTCTGGGAAGAGTCATTAAACTGTACCGCAAGAGGTGCATAACCCTCAGTTACATTGCAGCTGAAGTCTGCGATGGGAACTCCAGGAACCACAACATCCGAATCTGTAACGACTATGTAATTTGTTTTTACCACTGTACTGTTGCCTGCACTATTTTCTACAATCAGACCGACCGTATAAGTGCCAGGATCCGTAAATGTGTGCGTTGCGTTCATTGCATGTTTTGAATTTATGCCGTCGCCAAAGTCCCAGAGCCAGGAAGCTGAAGATCCTCCGGTACCACTTGCAGTAAATAACACAACCAGAGGTGCAGTTCCGGAAGTTACGTTGGCTGTGAAGTCGAAAACAGGCAATACCGGGTTGTACACGGCTGTGAGTGGCAGGTAGTCGTAGTTCTTTTTAGAGATTGCATAAGCCGAATCTGCAATACCATCTCTATTTGCATCAACAGCAGTCTGAGAGAACCCTGTTCCATCCGGTTTTGCCCAGTAATTGCCTCCAATATATGGGCCACCAATTATGTTTGTACCCTCAGTGCGTGAACTGTTCCAGACATATGTCTCTTCAAACTCTCCAAACTTCACATTCACTGTGTTGTTGAAATAATTGTTATAGGCTCCTTTTGATTCTATAGAACCGGTAACTTTAAGCCCACAGTCTGAACAGTAGGTGATTTTATTTCCAGTTAAATTTGCACCACCGGTTTCCCCAGCCAATACCCCTACACCACAATTTGTGATTTCGTTGTTTTCGAGATCATAAGATAAGCCAGAAACATGTATTCCGACATCACAGTTTCTTATTTTGTTACCACTAATAGGCGGTACATTTCTTTCATCGTAAACATAGATTCCTGTTGAGCAATTAGAAACTTCATTATTTGTTATTTCATTGTAATCCCCACAACAGGCTACATCTATACCATATCCTGAAATTATGTTTCCAGATATAGTAACAGCAGAACTTTCAGATTGTACAACAACACCACCATCTTCAATAATGTTGTTTGTTATGTGAGTAGGATTGTTAATTTGGTACTCAGAACTTCTATCAGAAGCCCAAATATTTGCAATCACATTTCCGCGTATATTAAAGCCAGTTAGTGTTGTACCAACATTGCTTAGAATGATAGTTGCCACAGTGCTGTCTTTTGGCCCAATAAACACGTTATTTGTTTCTGGTTTAATTGTTAGCCTTTCTTTTGAAACGTTTATGTTTTCAACATACGTTCCGGGTTTTATTAAAATTACATCTCCAGCTTCTGCAACATCTACAGCTTCCTGTATCGTAGAAATTTGTCCACTTCCACTGCCCACTATAATATCTCTTGCCGATACTGTGGACGGTACTCCTATCAGGAATACTAAAGTAAAAACTATAAGTAGAGTTTTACCCTTCACTTTATCTCCCCCACATAGATTTTATTTTTCAAAGCTAAAATTAAAATAGTACATCCCGTACTATCGACGCTATTAGACCCACAATATTAAATTATTTTGAGTTAATATATTTACATTTCTTTAAATGTAAATTATATATGATTAATTACACATTCTATAAATAACTAGACTATCCCCTCAATATATAATTCTACAAGCAAAATTTCTTCTGAATTTTGCTACTTACTCGTTTTGATTCAAAACTAAAATAGTTGAAAAAAAGACTATTTATGGTATTCGAGTGGTGCAGCAGGAACCGGCTTATAAACAAAAATCAAAGATTTTTAAAAATTCTGTTGAAATTTAAATGCTATACAAATTTAAGGCGATAAATCAAAATGGAATTTACTCTTGTCCTATAAGAGAGTCTGGTTTGCAGGGGTTACCCTGCATCTCGCAGTAAAAGGGCAGTTTCCAGCCCATGGACATGTATTTGCTGCGATATTCCTGAGCTTTATCATAGGAGACCTGATAGCCATACCCTTCGGCTACTTATCTGGAAAAAATGCGGCGAATAATTGAAAGTTTCGGCTTTTGTAAAGAGATTTTTGAATTGTAACATCTTATATTTTTTCAACCTGACATAGACGGATCAGTAGTTATTATTTCTACCCATAACGCTTTAATTTTTAAGTCCATCACAGCTTAAACTATCTTTGCTATATAGCTTAAACTATCTCTGCTATCTCAAACTATCTCCGCTACCTTCTTTTTCGAAGCCTTAAAAGCTTCCTTTGCCCTTGACTCAGTAAGGCCGGCCCCCATTGCAATTTTCAGAGCTGTTTCGTCAGTTATCAGGTTCTCAGGGGCATGAGTATCCGTATTCACGACAAGCGTTGCCCCGAATTCGACAGCAAGCCTTGCAACATGCCCGTTTGTCCTGTTGTGACCGTTCCTTGCAGTGATTTCAAGAAATACATTATTTTCTGCCGCAGTCCTGACATCTTCCTCAGAGATCAGGCCCGGGTGAGCCAGAATGTCCACATATTCACAGGCGACTGATGCCGCATTTGTACCTTGAGCTACAGGCTCTGAAATTGTTTCCCCGTGCACGACCACGATTTCTGCTCCCAGCTCTTTTGCCTTCTTTGCCATGGGAGCAATCTTTCTTGGAGGGACGTGCGTCAGCTCAACTCCGGAAAGGACGCGGATATCCCATTCTTCCTCCAGGTATTTTGCTTTTTTTGCAGCATCAAGAAGCTGTTCAAGGTTTGTATAGTCTGCGTGGTCCGTAAGTGCGATAGCCTCGTAACCGTGAATAACAGCCCGCCTGACGAGTTCGCTGGGGAGCAGTTCCCCATCACTGAAAATAGTGTGAGTGTGAAGGTCAATCACCTGAGATCACCGTGTTTGAAAAAAACTTAAACTTTTTTCACTGCCATATAGATTTTCCCTTACAGATATATACTTTCCTCATGAGGTATGGTTCTGGCACAATAATACTTACTAAAACCATAAGAGCCTGTCCCATATCCTTACATCCTGAGGTTAGTCAGATTTTTCACGGTTTTCGGTTTCAGAGCTTTCAAGCCTTTCTTCTACATCGGCAAATGCAAAGTTAGGTTTTACGTCCGAGATTTTTATGCGTACCTTTTCTCCGACTTCAACTTCCTTTACAAAGACCACAAAGCCCTCAATAAGTACAGCCCCGTCTCCACTTGAGCCAAGCTTCTCGATATCCACCACGAATTTGTCTCCTTTCCTGAGGGGAGCTGTAAGGAATTTCTTTCCGATAATATAAATCTCCGCACTCTGAGACCTTGACGCCTGAGGGGAGTAAGCCTTGACGCGGACAAAATTGTTTCTTACTTCGTCAAGGTAATCGTTGAACATATCTCCCTGGAAGACCTTAACAGCAAAGTTTCCTTTTGGTTTCAGGATCTTCTTTGCACATTCAAGAGCTGAAGTTGCAAGCTCAATTGACCGTGCATGGTCATATGACCAGTTACCTGACAGGTTCGGGGCTGCATCACAGAGCACCACATCTGCCCCTTTTTCTCCCACGATTTTAATGATTTTCTTTATTGTGGATTCTGCATTTATGTCGCCCTGGATGGTCTCGACTCCTTCGATAGGGTCTATCCTCTGCAGGTCAACACCGAGGACCTTCCCTCCGGAAAGCTGTTTTGCGACCTGAAGCCACCCTCCCGGAGCTGCACCTAAATCCACAACCGAGTCCCCCCGCTTGATAACATTATGTTTCTCATTGATCTGCTTGAGCTTGAAGGAAGCCCTGGACCGGTAACCTTCCTCTTTTGCCTGATGATAATAATAATCTCTTCTATCTCTTGCCATTGCTTACCTTCCCTGCACTGAAAGCTCATATAGCTTGCGCAGAAATCGTTTTGTCAATTATTCACTTAATCTTTTATTAATAATACCTGAATCTTTTTTGTTAATAATACCTGAATCTTTTTTGTTAATAGTACCGGAATCCTTTTTGTTAATAGTATCGGAATCCTTTTTGTCAATGATCCCTGAATCTTTATACTCAAATAACAGGTTCTTATTCTCATTTTCGTCCGCACTGAACAAAATTACAGAGCAAATTAGCACAATTACAGCAATCCACACTGCTTTAACGCCAATAACCGATGTAAGTAACCCTCCCGAGATAGCTCCTGCCAGGAACGAGAGGTTAATCGTAGAGAACCGGAAGGCTTGCAAAGCCGATTCACTGTCTTTTTTTGTGACAGCAGTATAAACTTCCTGTGTAGCTGACCTTAAGTTTCCGGTAATCATAGTTGTGTTATACGTGGAACCGGCAAGTTTACGGAATGAAGAAACCTGGACTGCTGAGACAAATGAGATTGCAACAGTCACAATGATGTTCGGGCTTGTATAGGGTATAAAACCTATGATAAAGAGGACTGCAATTTCAAGAATTAAAACTGCCTTTCCGGCATCCTGTACGAACAGGCGCATTGAAGGTTTTTTAATTATCTCGGCAGTTATTACTCCGAGAATGAATGCCAGAACAGGAACTGCATGAAGCATTGCTCTTCCCCATTCTCCTGTTGCAGCTTCTATGCCCATAAGCACGACGTTTCCGGTCTGGGCATTGGCGAAAACACCGCCTCTCCCCACAAATGTATAAGCGTCCAGGAATCCTCCCACAATTGCAAGGAGTATTCCAAGCTCTACAGATTCTGGGGTAAAACTATGTAAACGTGTTTTTCTTTCATTTTTTAATGTTTGAATTTTTTTCATTATGAATTCAAAATTCCTGTATAATACCTCCCTAAAAACCACATTAATATAACTCTATATTATAAAAAGATACCTGATGAATTCTTTTTCGATGAGGGAGCTTTTCTCTGGCGTTTTTGGGAACTTTAGAGTAGTTACAGCTTCGCAGGGAAAAAACGTAAGCATACGCAAGTTAAATGCGTGTATGTACGAACATATGCAAGTATAATGAGTTCGAAAACAGAGTCAAAAAGAGAAACAAAACAAGATTCATCCTCTGTAATTAAGGAGGTTTTTTAAATATTATTGTCAGGTGTGGAGCAGAATAAGTCCCTTATTGGTTTACAGGATTGCCGTAATTATAATTGGCGAAAGTGTAATTGGCGAAAGTGTAATTGGCGAAAGTGTAATTGGCGAAAGTGTAATTGGCGAAAGTGTAATTGGCGTAATTATAATATTCAATAATAGATGTGAACTTCTCTGCTTCCATATTTTTCAGCTTTTTACATATGTTTATCAGAATCTACAGCAAATTTTTCAGTATTTTACAGTAAATATCTCCCAGTTTCATAGCAGATACCTTCTGGAGCTCAAAACCGTTCTGAGAATCTCCTCTCCACCCGTTTTTTCAACCTTAATATCAGCCGGCTTCTCAATAATCTCAGGGCTCAGAGGCAGGCGCTTCTCAGCTTCCCTTATAAGTGGAGTATCCCCGTTCAAAACAACGAAATCTACAGGGGAATTTTCTTCGAGTACTTTGTCCAGAGCCTCAAAGACTTTGTCCATGTGGTGGGCAATATCTTCTTCCCTGAGGCGTTCGAAACGGCGCTGGGAGAAACCCCCTTTGCTGTGTTTTTCTTTGACGCTGCTTTTGATGAATTCCTCCGTATCAAAAACACGGGCATCAGGAGCAAAGCCTATGAAAGACTCGCCTGCATGCAGGACAAGTACAAGCATGCGGCAGGAGGTATCCAGGTTTTCCTCAAGCGGAGCGGTCTCAAAGCTGTCCTTGATGTACCAGACAGCAGAGGAGACAGGGAAAGGAGGGACTATGGCTTCCGAGATCATGCTGTGCAGGTCGTAAAAAAAGACCATGCCTGTCTCAGTGTTGAGCCTGTCAAGAAGAGAGCAGGTTTCTTCTTCGACCAGCTCAAGAGTTTTTTCAGGAACTATAGCTAAAAGGCGAGTTCCGGCGGGCAGATATACAGTTAATAGATCCTCAGAAGGGGAACGGAAAGAACTGAGTTTTGAAAGGTAAGCCTGAACGGCAGAAGGGCTCAGGTTTTCAACCCCGCGGAACTCGAGCCTGTTCTGTGATTCGGTACGCATTTTTTCAAGTTCATGCGAAAGGGTCTGAGTCCTTACACGTTCCTGGTTCAAGCGGGATTCAGCTTCCTGTCTATCCGCAACTGCCTGTCTTGCAAGTGCTTCTTTTCTTTCAAGCTGGTTTTTTGTATTCTGCAAGCCCAGTTCGAGTTCGGCTACTCTTGAAGAAAGCCTCTCAACCTCCGTTTCCAGCCTGCCCTTTCCGGAGATTTTTCCTATAATGGTGCCCAGACCTTTTTTCCCGTCTGCGGCAACTTCTGTTTTTGAAGCCTTTTTGTCGGTCATCTGCCTACCTGCCTTATTCATAAAGTCTCATACTAACCTGAAAATTCCAGAAAGTAATTTGACTGTATAATATTAGCAATACCTTATTAAACATGCGAACCACAACCGCGAGATAAGACAGTTATGGATTTCAGAAAATGATTTCCAGTTTTGGGATCGGTTCAATATTTGTTGAGGCAGCTCTATCGGCAACTCTATCAGGTCATAAATGACAAAAATTTATTAAGATACTATCGAACTCATGAAATTGTCCGTCCAAATAACTATACCCGAAACCTGGCATCCCTTTACTTTGTCGCACGAAGCAAGAAACTTAGTCCTACAATTGGCATCACAGCAAACCAGTAAAGGAAATAAATCGCTATGAGACCGTTACTAAAAGATGCTTCGTGCGGGGACCTTGATGAAAGTTCCCAGATTGCAAAGAAAAGGGAAAATATAGAGATAATACTCGCTATAGATGAAACTGCAAGATATGCTTTCATCGAGTACGGATGTCCATGCAAAGATAAAAAGACCAGTAAAGAGAACGGGGACAGTAACGCCAGAAGTGTTATCACGACGGGAGTTACAAGATACCTGTAGCCATTCAGAAATTCTTCACCGCTAACTTTCCAAAAACTTATTATAACCAGTAAAAATAGAGAAATACAAAACGGGATTGCCAGATACCATCCGGGAAGTACTTTCCTTCCTTCTAATAAGAAAAGTACAGAACCAAAAAAAGAGATGAAGCTCATTAATTCTAAAAGGACATCTTCATCGGTACCGGGAAGCAAGTAAAATCCATTTGATAGAATTCCAACCACAAACATAAAGATAACAGACATCAATGTCATCGCAATTTTTATCCTGATAAAATCAACTCCTATAAGATAAAAAATCGGATGAAAAGTTATAGTGACTGTTCCCCCAATATAGAATACCAATATGAATATAAAACTATTAATTACTTATAATTATTACAAGTTCAATTATACAAAATAGGAAAGTACGAATACTAATAAAATCAGACGCAAAATAATCACTCATACAAGAACCCGTCATTCAATTCATATCTTTATATTTCGAAAGTTTTAAGAATATCATATTTAATGTCACTGTGATTTCAGGATTTTTTCAAAAAAGCGAGATCATTTCCATAATTAATTCTTATTGATTATTTCGGTGCCTGAATGAAAAAACCATTGAAAGAGTCTAAAAATGAGAAGGATCAAACGAATCCTGACCAGCAAAACCCTTCCCGGAGTAAAGCTGAAAAAATCCATCCTACCCTCTGGATTCAGGGGCACAGGAGTTCCTCTCTTGCCGGAAAAACCATAGTCCTTGGCGTTACAGGAAGCATAGGAGCGATCAGGGTAGTTGAACTTTCAAGGGAACTGATCCGGAACGAGGCAGAAGTCCATGCAGTCATGACAGAGGCTGCAAAGCATATCCTGCACCCTGATGCCCTGCATTATGCCACGGGAAACCCTGTAATTACCGAACTGGGCGGCAGGGTTGAGCATGTGGAGTTCTGCGGGTTCAAGGGCAGGGCAGACCTTCTTTTAATAGCGCCGGCAACCGCGAATACCATAGGGAAAATCGCATACGGCATAGATGATACCACAGTCACCTCTTTTGCGACAACGGCTCTCGGTTCAGATGTCCCTGTCATGATTGTCCCTGCAATGCACGAGTCCATGTACAGGCACCCTGCCGTAACTGAAAATATAGCGAGGCTGAAGAGCTGGGGGATCTCCATGGTGGGCCCCAGGTTCGAGGAAGGCGTTGCAAAAATCGCTTCAAACGAAGAAATAGTCCTCGAGGTAGAAAGGGCTCTTGGTGACCGTAGCCTGGAAAACCTGAAGGTAATTATTACAGGCGGCTCAACTGCAGAAAGCCTTGACCCGATAAGGGTCCTTACAAACAGGGCTTCGGGAAAGACCGGCAGGGAGCTCGCCCTTGAAGCTTACCGCAGAGGCGCTGATGTAACCCTTGTGCATAGGGACAGGCTGGGGTTTGCTGGCATCAGGGAGATTTTTGCAGAAAGTGCTGCTGAAATGACAGAAGCTGTGCTTTCGGAACTGGAAAAAGGGTATGATGTCCTGATAAGTTCTGCAGCGATTGCAGACTACACAGCAGAACCTTCTCCTGAGAAAATCAAATCCGGAGGGGAGTTTATTCTGAAGCTGAAGCCCACCCGGAAATTGATAAAGGAATGCAGGGAAAAATATCCCGAACTCGTGATAATAGGTTTTAAAGCCGAAACAGGCATCGAAAAAGAAGAGCTTCTAAGAAGGGCAGCTGCAACCCTTGAAGGGACAGAACTCGACATGATCGCAGCAAACGATGTAGGAAAAGGCGGAATGGGTACTGAAGAAAATGAACTTTACCTGCTTGGGAAGGGAAAATCCGGGCCCAGGCACGTAAGTGGAAACAAGCGTAAACTTGCAGCCAGTATCCTTGAGGAGGTTTCCGAAATTTTAAATTCACGGCAGGTTCTCTGAGAGCCTTGTCGCCCTCTGGAAATAAAGACAAAATGAAACCGGAGCCGGTAGAGTGGTCAATCTGCTATATCGGCTAGTTATGCAAACAGACCTGCGCAATATTTTACAAAACAGGAACTTCAATAAAGCAAAAATTGACTTTGAAAAATAGCTTAAACAATAAAAAAAGGCGTTTTCTATGTATACATACGAGAGTGAAGGGGCAGACTTTTTCGCAAAAGCATATGCTCCAGGGCATATCACAGGTTTTTTTCAGATCCATGAGCATAACGACCCCCACCGCAAAGGATCTACAGGCTGCGGAATTGTCCTCAACGGAGGAGTTACGACCGAAGTAAAGGTCGGGAAATCCGTGGAAAATACCGAGATATTCCTCAATGGAAAAAAAGTTGAAGGCAAAACCACCCGCACGGTTGTGGAAATGATGACAGATGAGCCTGTAAGGGTGAAAAGCTGGGCAGAAATCCCTGTAGGGTGCGGGTTCGGAGCATCCGGGGCAGGAGCTCTCGGGGCAGCTTACGCTCTTAACAGGGCACTTTCCTTGAACAGGACTGTAAACGGCCTGACAGAATACTCTCACGTAGCTGAAGTTGTCAACCGCAGCGGACTTGGGGATGTTGCTGCCCAGTCCAGCGGCGGAGTGGTAATCAGGCTGCATCCCGGAGGACCACAGTTTGGAAGCGTGGACAGGATTCCTGCCCCTGAAGCAAGGGTTTTCTGTATTGTACTTGGAGAGATTTCTACGGATTCTGTTCTGGCAGACGAGACTGCTGCAGGAAAAATCAATGCCGCAGGCAAAGCTGCAATGCTCGAGCTGCTTAAAACCCCGACTCTTGAAAACTTTATGCATCAAGCGAAAAATTTTGCCAGCAGCACAGGACTTATGAGCAGCACGGCACAGGACGTTATTGAGGCTGCATATGCAAATGGGGGGCTGGCTTCTCAGGCAATGCTCGGGGATACTGTCTTTGCAGTCGCCCCTTACAGCCAGGAGTTTCCCCTTTACGAAGCCCTTCAGGAGTTTGGCCAGGTTCTGGAATACGGCATCAGCACCTGTATACCCAGATTACTCTATGACTGAGTTTCAGATAGAGATTCAGACCTTAACTCCTTATAAATTATATATGCTGTATCCGGAATATATGCTGTATCCGGAATATATGCTGTATCCGGAATATATGCTGTATCCGGACAGAGCCTTTCAGGGAACAAAAAAGACATAAAAGATACAAAAATAGACATCAAAAATGGAAAAATTACGGAGAATAAAAATCCGATTTTTGGAAATAACGTGTCTGGAAAACTGAAACCTGTAAGAGGTTCCGGAGAATGCTTTTGAGGCAAAAAAATTAACGGAAAGGTCTTTGCTGAAGAAAACACCCAGAACTTAAATATTATTGAAATTAAAGAGTACTGAACCGCATAAAATGCCCTTAGATCAGGGCAAAGCCCTTAAAATTCCAGATAGCAGGAATGAAAGTAACACAAGTATAAAGGTAAGCGACCTACATGACAGATATACCGCACGACCACCCGAGGTACGAATCCCTGCTCGCCCGTGAAAAAGTTGCAGCAGGGGTAAAAATGGGAATTACAAGTATCCAGGGACTTATTGCCCAGGGTAGAGGCGAGAGTTTTGATTACCTTATTGGTGAAAGAAGCACAGAGTCCGCCCTGTATGCAGAGAGGGCTGCAGTTGCTGCGCTTCTCCTCGCTGAGAATCCGGTAATTTCAGTAAATGGTAATGTTGCAGCCCTGGCACCTGATAAAGTAGTTACCCTTGCAGATATCACCGGAGCCAGGATTGAAGTAAACCTTTTCCACAGGACTGACACACGGGTACATCTCATAATAGAACAGCTGAAAGCAAGCGGGGCTGCTGAGGTGCTTGGAAAGAACCCGGATGCGAGCCTTGAACTCTCACACGACAGAAGGCTTGTGAGCAGCAAAGGGATCTATACCGCAGATGTCGTGCTCGTCCCCCTGGAAGACGGAGACCGCTGCGAGAAGCTTGTAGAGATGGGAAAGACTGTGATAACAATCGACCTGAACCCTCTTTCACGGACCTCGAAAACAGCCACGATATCTATTGTTGACAACCTTACGCGAGCCCTTGGAAATATGGCAAAATTCGCGCAGGAAATGAAAAAGGAAAGGAAAGAAGAGCTTGTGAAGCTGATAACCACCTATGATAATAAAAGGACCCTTTCCGAAGCGATTTCCGAAATCCAGGAACACCTCAAGACCATGGCCGCAGAAACAGGGTACTGAAAGCCAATAATTATCCAGAAAAGGCAACATATGAACCTTATAGAAAAAACGAGGGAATTTGCAGCTACTTTTCATGAAGGAGAGCCCAGTTCCCACGATATGTCCCACATAAACCGCGTAGAAGCCCTCTGCATGGAAATCCAGAAAGAAGAGGGAGGAGACCTTCTCATTTTAAGTCTCGCCGCCCTTCTGCATGACGTTGGGGTTATCAAAGAACATGAAGAGGGGGGAGACCATGCTCTCTACAGTTCTGAGATAGCCATCGAGTTCCTGTCGAGGGCAGGCGTTGAAATGAAAACTATTGAAGCTGTGGCATACTGTATCCAGACTCACAGATTCAGCGGGGGGAAACGCCCGGAAACAGTAGAAGCCAGGATCCTGCAGGATGCAGACAGGCTTGATGCCCTCGGCGCGATTGGGATTTTCAGGTCTATCCTGTCAATGGGAGCTCTCAGGATGCTGAAGCACACAACAGGGCTTGACAAAGGGAGTTCAAAAAAGACTGTATATATAGAGGATCCTGTTGAAGGTTTTAATGAATACATGCGCTACAAGCCTTTTACAATCCCCGAAAGGTTGAATACAGTCACGGCAAAGAGGATTGCAGGAGAAAGGCTGAAGATAATGCACATTTATCTTGAAGCTCTGAACCTTGAAGCTGGAAACGGCAAACATAAACCTTAAAAATAACCTTTTAAGCCCAAGAATTTAAATCCAAATTTTTGAACCCAAGCATTTGAATCAAACTTTTGAATCCAGGCATTTAAATCCAAACTTTTGAATATGAAAGTCTAAATCAGAAACCTCGCTGAAGTAAAGAGCCTGTGGAAACGAGTTTAAAAACATTAAATATGGTTTTTTTTGGAAATAATGATGGCTTTTCACTTTCCAGACTATTTCAGGTCGAGAGCTCAGGCAAAAATGTTTTATAAAGACTCGGCACTTTATAATGAAAATTCTAAGAAAATTTTCGGGTATTCTAAAAAGTGCATGAGGATTTTCAGGACAACTTTTTTTATGATAACCTCATAAACTCGTGTTCATCATCTGACAGGTTCAGTTTACAGTTCAGTTTAGTAGATAAAGTTCAATTAAAGGCGGTTCAACAAAAGCGAAGTTAGCAAAATTTCAGTTCAATTAAAGGCGGTCTAATAAAAGCGAAGTTAACAAAGTTGCAATTCAAAAAGGCAGTTCAATAAAGGCGCAGTCAACAGAGTTGAAATTCAAACCTCAGGATATGATGATATGGCTGACATAATAATAAAAAATGCTTATGTTTTAACAATGGACCCGGACGCAGGAGATATAAAAAAAGGGACTGTTGTTATTGAAGATGGAAAAATCACGGAAATAGGAGTGAAAACAAAAGAAAGTGCCGATACCGTGATTGACGCAAAAGGCTCTGTAGTGATGCCGGGGCTTGTAAATACGCATACCCATGCAGCAATGACCCTCTTCCGGGGTTATGCCGACGACCTTCAGCTTGCAGAATGGCTCGAGAAGCATATCTGGCCTGCAGAAGCCCAGCTTACGGCAGAAGATGTTTACAGAGGAAGCCTGCTCGCGTGCCTTGAAATGATCAGATCCGGGACGACCTCATTTGCAGATATGTACTTCTTTATGGACGAGACTGCAAAGGCTGTAGAGGCATCCGGACTCAGGGCTTCGCTTTCTCACGGTCTAATCGAACTCTGGAACGAAGAAAAAGGGGAAAATGACCTGAAAGAAGGAAAACGCTTTGTACGCGCCTGGCAGGGAGCAGCGAAAGGCAGGATAAAAACAATGTACGGCCCTCATGCTCCGAATACCTGTTCTGATGAGTTTCTTGCAAAGGTGAAGGAGGCAGCCAGACAGGACGGAGCGGGGCTTCACATTCATGTCCTGGAAACCGAAGCCGAACTCCTGGCAATGAAAGAAAGGTACGGGAAATGCTCGGTACATATGCTCGATGATATCGGGTTTTTCGGTCCAGACGTGCTTGCCGCCCACTGTGTGTGGCTTTCTGACGGGGATATAGAGGTCTTAAGGGAAAAAGGGGTAAATGTGTCCCATAATCCCATAAGCAATATGAAACTGGCTTCCGGAACCGCTCCCGTGTATAAGATGCTCGAAAGAGGAGTAAATGTCAGCCTCGGGACTGACGGCTGTGCCTCAAACAACAACCTTGACCTGTTTGAAGAAATGAAAACTGCTGCCCTTCTCCACAAACTGAGCACATGCAACCCCACTGCCCTTCCTGCCCGCCAGGTGCTGCAGATGGCAACCGTTAATGGAGCAAAGGCTCTTGGAACGGAAACCGGCATGTTGAAGACCGGAATGAAGGCAGACATGATCATAGTTGACATGAAAAAACCGCACCTCACTCCCTGTTTTGACGTGCCATCCCATCTTGTGTACTCTGCAGGAGGAAGCGATGTCAGGACAACAATCGTGGACGGAAAAATCCTTATGCAGGACTACAGAGTTATGGTGCTGGACGAGCAGAAAGTCATCGAAGAAGCCCAAAAAGCCGCAGAAGAGCTGGTAGCAAGGGTAAATTCCTGAAAACAATCCGGCATGAAAATCGTCCGGGGTATAATGCATAATGCATGATACATAATAATACAGGAAAAGTGAATATTGACAGAATTACAGAAAAAGTAAGTATTGACGGAAATACGGGAAAAGTAAATATTGACGGCAGGATTTAATTACCGGTCTACATAAAGTTTCAGCAGCCTGAGTTACAGGTGTAATTGCAGAGTAACCGATATAAGCCATATTCGGTCATTTCATTCAAAAATTCTATCTACTTCATTCTATCAATCATTTATCCAGTATAACGGGATCACCATGACAGAAAAAGAACTCATAGAATCCGGAAACATGAAAATGGAATGGGCAAGAAACCACATGCCCGTTCTTGCAATCATCAGAGAAAAGTTTGAGAAAGAAAAACCCCTCAAAGGGCTCAAAGTAGGAATGGCACTGCACGTGGAGGCGAAAACCGCAGTCCTTGTCGAGACTCTCGCTGCTGGAGGTGCACAGGTAGCAATTTCAGGTTGCAACCCCCTGAGCACACAGGATGATGTGGCAGCTGCTTTAGATACTCGAGAAAACATAAACTGTTTTGCTAAGTACGGGTGCTGCACGGGAGAATATTACGAAGCAATTGACAGAGTCCTTGATATTGAGCCTGACATCACAATCGACGATGGTGCAGACCTGATTTTTAAGCTTCACAAAGAAAGGCAGGAAATGCTTCCGAAAATTCTCGGAGGCTGCGAAGAGACCACCACAGGGGTACACAGGCTTCATGCCATGGAAAAAGACGGCGCACTCAAGATGCCGGTAATAGCAGTAAACGATGCCATGACCAAGTACCTTTTTGACAACCGCTACGGGACAGGCCAGTCAGCATGGGACGGTATAAACCGTACTACAAACCTGCTTGTTGCAGGCAAGAATGTTGTTGTTGCAGGCTACGGCTGGTGCGGGCGCGGGGTTGCAATGCGGGCTACAGGTCTTGGAGCAAGCGTAATCGTCACTGAAATAGACCCCATAAGAGCCCTTGAAGCCAGAATGGACGGGCACAGGGTTATGAAAATGTCAGAGGCTGCAAAAATCGGAGACCTCTTTGTCACTGCAACAGGAAACCGCGATATCCTCACAGCCGACCACTTTAAGGTAATGAAAGACGGGGCAATTTTAGCAAACTCAGGCCACTTCAATGTGGAAATCGACATGGAAGCCCTTGAATCTCTTGCAAAATCCACCAGGACTGCTAGGCACAATATCAAGGAATACGACATTGGCAACAGGCGCATTAATGTGATTGCAGAAGGAAGACTCGTAAACCTGGCTGCGGGCGACGGGCACCCTGCCGAGGTTATGGATATGAGTTTTGCAAACCAGGCTCTCTGTGTTCGTTATATTGCAGAAAATAAGCTTTCGAACGGAGTCCATGGGGTCCCAAGGGAACTTGATACCTATGTGGCAAAATTGAAGCTTGAGTCTATGGGCATAACCACCGATGAGCTCACTTCCAAACAGGAATGCTACATGAGCGGCTGGGAGTGCGGGACGTAATTTGAAATAAGCCACAGAAGATTATTTCAGTAATTTTAAAATATTGATTCACAGGTGCAATGAATGCAGGCAGTTCTCCATCTTCAGAAATGCAGTACATTCATTGCATTTGATTCTGTGCCCATTAGATAAAAATATTGAGAGTTTTTATTATTTATACGGAAAAGGACTCGGGTTTCCCGAGTTTAGAGTATATATTTACTGAGTTTAAAGGGTATATTTACTGAGTTTAAAGGGTATATTTACTGAGTTTAGAGGATATATTTACTGAAGTTAGACGGACATATTATCAAAACTGTACTCATTCGGGGTCTGCTGCGTTTAATTTTAGAACCTTGATTTCTTCAAAACATCCATTAACTATTTTAGGATTAAAATACGGGCTTCTTTTAAGGGAATAACTGGACTTTACGTAAAAGTCACTGCATAAAGTCACTGCATAATAAGATAGCTGACCAGGGTGCTACCAGATATTTATTTTTTTAAACTAATAAAATATATATAACCATACTGAGTTTTTTTATATCTTGAAAATATCTTATAAATAGAACTATGTTGCTTTAAAAATCAACCCTCGGGATGAAGAAACTTAACGGGGAACAGGTTCGTTATAACTTTTTTAAATGGGGAAGGAAAAACACGAAAAACTGAAAGCCTGCTAGAAAACAGGATGAAATTAATTCTGACAACCGGAGAAAGGGGTAGGAAATGGATGAAAAACTAAGGACTTCTGGAGTTCAGGTTATCGGAGATATTGCCTGGGGCACACATTTCTGCCAGTTCTACCGGACGCAGGAAGAACTGGTGAATGTAGTATGTCCTTATTTGAAAGCCGGACTGGAAGGTAACGAACTTTGCATATGGGCTTTGCCGCGAGATTTTGAAACGAAAAAAGAAGCAGAAGAACCTCTAAGAAGAACTATTCCCAAACTTGATATTTATCTGGAAAAAGGACAGATGGAAATAATTTCTTACAAAGACCGGTATGCAGAAAAAGAGATTCCTGACTCAAAAAAAGCCCTGGAAAACTTGATTAAAAAAGCAGATTATGCTTTGCTTAATGGCTATAGTGGTCTGAGACTGGTTCAGGACACTTCATGGCTGAAAAATGACTGGAAGAACCTCACCGGTTATGAAGAAGAACTGGACATTGCCATTGAAAACCGACGCATAACAGCTCTTTGTACTTATTCCTCCGGCAAATTTGACACCGATGAAGCTATATACGCGGCTTTGAGCCATCGATTTGTTCTGGTTAAAAAGGAAGGGAACTGGGAAAAAGTTGAAAACCCCAGGCTTAAAAAGGCGGAAGAGAGAGTTATCCAGCCCTCAGAGGAAGTAGAAACCAAAACAGAGGAAGAAAACGAGAACCTGAAGAAATTACTTGAAGAAAGGACAGTAGAGCTTACAGAAGCTTACAAGTCACTGAAAGTAAATGAAAAGCAATTTCTTCAAATCCGGAAAATGACTCATATCGGAAACTGGAAATGGGATATTTTGACCGGGGAATTACACTGGTCTGATGAAGTTTACAGGATTTTCGGACGTGACCCTGAGAGGTTCAAAGCAACCTGTGATGCCTTTTTAGGCTCCGTGCACCCTGATGACCGGGAATATTTGATTAATTCCATTAAGAAGGATTTTGATGAGCAGATCCGGAATATTGATTATCGGATAGTCCTGCCTGACGGAGAAGAACGCCCAGTCCGTACACGGGTAGAAATCACTTTTGATGAGGAAAACCAGCCTGTACGAGCCGAAGGGATAGTTCAGGATATTACGGAACTTAAAAGAATAGAAAAAGCTCTGCAAGAACGGGAAGAGCAGTACAGGGCTTTCTTCGAGAACAGCATGGATGCCGTTCTTTTCGCATCACCAGACGGGACTATCCATGCAGCCAATAAAGCCGCCTGTAAGACATTCGGAATGACCGAGGAAGAGATAATCAGGGCTGGAAGAAATGGAATAGTGGATCAATCTGATCCAAGGCTCAAACCTTCCCTTGAAGAGAGAGACAGAAAAGGCAGGTTTAAAGGTGAAATCAATCACAAACGGAAAGATGGCACGATTTTTCCAGGGGAAGTATCTACTGCGCTCTTCAAAGACAAAAACGGTCTTATGAAAATAGTTATAATTATCAGGGACATTACCGAACGCAAGAAGGTAGAAGAGGTTCTTCGGAAGAGTGAAGAACATTACCGAATGCTATTTACAAATATGACAGAAGCTTTCTTCCTTGGAGAAATTATCCTTGACAGGGATGGTAAGCCCTATGATTATCGCTTCCTTGAGGTAAATCCAGCCTTTGAATTCCATGCAGGAGTAAAGGGAGAAAAGGTCCTGGGCAGGTCTCATCTGGAAGTATTCCAAAAAGCGGACCCGACAGTTATCGAAAAATACGGACAGGTGGCTTCTTCAGGCAAACCAGCTCATTTTGAATTTTTTACACATTTAACTAACAGGTTTCTCGATATTTATGCTTTCAGCCCTGAGAAAGGAAAGTTCGCAGCGATCTTCAGGGATATTACAGGGAGGAAGAAGATAGAAGAGAAAACTCGCCAGCGGGCAGAAGAGATGGAGACATTGATGGAAGTCGCGCCTGTTGCCATCTGGATTGGCCATGACCCGCAATGCAATAACATAACAGGCAACAGGATGGCAAATGAGTTATATGAATCTGAAGTCGGAGAAAATGTCTCTGTGAATTCCAATCCTGTGCGGCGTTTCTTCAAGAATGGCCATGAACTGACTGTAGATGAGTTGCCAATCCAGAAAGCCGCCCTTAAAGATATCAATGTGCGTGACGAAGAGATAGATGTACTGCTGCCGAGCGGAGAATTGAGGACTCTTCTGGGATCAGCCAGCCCGTTACATGATGCAGAAGGCAATGTGCGCGGAAGTATTTCCGCATCTATAGATATTACTCAGAGAAAAAAAGTAGAAACCGAACTGACAAAAACCCTTGACAATTTAGAAAGCCTGATTAAAGGCCGCACAGCAGAACTTGAGAAAGCTTACAGTTCTCTGAAGGAGAGCGAAAAAAAACTTGCCGAAGCTCAGAAGATGGCCCATATTGGGAACTGGGACTGGGATCTTGTAACTAACAAAATTTACGCATCTGATGAGATGTGTCGAATTTTTGGACTTGACCCCCAGGAATTCGATGCAAGTTACGAGGCATTCTTAAATTACGTGCATCCGGCCGACCGAGACCATATAAATGCAATCTATAGGGCTGTATTAGACGGAAAAGAACTTGTTGGTATGGATTATAGAATAGTCTCAGCTAATGGGCAGGAGCGCGTGGTCCACGGTCAGGGTGAAGTTACATTTGACAGGGAAAATATTCCGGTCAGAATTAGAGGGACAGTCCAGGATATCACTGAACGTAAAAGAACAGAAAAAGCGCTTGAGTTAAGCGAAGAAAGATATCGCATAATAGCCGAACAGACAGGGCAGCTTGTGTACGACTACAATGTTGAGGAAGACACCGCTGACTGGGCAGGAAATATAGAAGAAATTACAGGATATACACCAGATAAGTTCAGAAACATGAACCTGCAGTCCTTAATATCCCTTATTCATCCCGAAGACGAGAAAAAATTTCTGGAAAAATATGAAAGATTTCGGACTTATGGAGGTACTTACAGGTCAGAGTATCGCTTTAAAATAGAAAATGGGGAGTATATTTATGTTGAAGATCAGGGAGTCGGCCTGAAAGATGCAAAAGGTGAGATAAAAAGAATTCTTGGTACAATTAAGGACATTACTGAAAGAAAAAAGGCAGAAAAATCCTTTGCAAATATCGAGGCCGCACGCAAAAGGGAAATTCATCACCGCATTAAAAATAATCTTCAGGTCATCTCGTCTTTGCTTGACCTTCAGGCTGAAAAATTCAAAAACAAAAAAAATACTGGAGATGCTGACGTTCTCGCAGCCTTAAAGGAAAGCCAGAATAGAGTAATGTCTATTGCTTTGATCCATGAAAAATTGCACGAGAGTAAAGGAACCGATAAACTGGATTTTTCTCCCTACCTTATGAAACTTGTTGAGAGCCTTTTCCAGACTTATAAAATTGGAAATAAAGATCTCAGCCTGGACATGGATCTTGAAGAGAATATTTTCTTTAATATTGATATTGCAGTTCCTCTAGGGCTAATAGTCAACGAAATTGTTTCGAACTCTCTAAAATATGCATTCAGGGATAGAGATAGAGGAACGATCAGGATTAAACTCTGCAGGGAAGAGAATGAGAAACCTGAACACCAAAAACATGAAAACAGTAAAGGAGACCGTATCAGCAGCATCAATAATTTTATTTTAGCAATCTCGGACAATGGTTCAGGCCTGCCTGAGGAGTTAAACGTGGAAAATGCAAGTACACTTGGGCTTCAAATCATAAATATCCTGGTAGAGCAGCTGGACGGAAAAATCGAGTTAAGCAGGAGTTCTGGAACTGAATTTACTATAAGGTTCCCGGTAGCATAAAGAGGATATTGAGGATAAGAAAAACGGACTTATTTTCAAAAATGTGATACGAAAAGCTGGAAACTCAGGGCCTGGTTTTGAGAAAAAGCAAAAGAGACAGCTCCAAATAATTTTAAACTTCTGAACAAATAAGGTGGTAAGAGGCATGAAGAGGTAAATAGGACTCTATTTCCATTCATAGAAAAGTGAGAATATTTACCCGCTTTAATTACAAAACAAGATAAAAAAATAATTAGTTACTAATACCCGAATAGCATTTTTTATAAACTGGAGTTTTCATTAAGAAAAACATAAGCCTGTGATTCATATTGGGAGAGCATTTACAATTCTGTTTTCTTTCGCAAATATCCAGATCAAGCATGAAGGTCAAATTACCTTATTTTGAGGAAATCTAAAACTTCTAAATCTAAGACTTCTTTTACTGAAAAGGGATTTACATAAAATTATAAAACCGGGTAAAATCTGAGAACTGGCCAGACTCTTATAAAAAGAGTGTTGCAAAGGTGGTGCAGGGATGAGCCAGGAGAAGGTATGGGATGAAAGGACAATTGAGAAAATCTGGAATTGATGCAATTGGGGATATCCCATGGGGGACTCACTTCTGCCAGTTTTACCAGACAAAAGAAGATTTGATAGAGATAGTTGTTCCTTATTTGAAAGCAGGTCTGGAAAACAACGAGCTTTGCCTGTGGGTTACTTCAGACATTCCGGGTGTGGAAGATGCGAAGGAAGCCCTGAAAAAGAGTGTTCCTCATATTGATACATATCTGAACAGGGAACAGGTTGAGATCATTCCGGAAACTCTTTTTTATCTGGAAAAGGGTGCTTTCGACCAGAAGAAAGCACTGAATATCGGGACTGAAAAGTTTCTCCGCGCCGCAGAAGAAGGATACTGTGGCTTGAGAACTATTGGAAACCTTTCCTGGCTGAAAAAAACAGATTGGGATAATTTCGCTGATTACGAAGAAAAAGTAGATAGTGCTATTGGTAACTGCAGGATAATATCGATGTGTGCTTATTCTCTTGATAAATGCAATGCAACCGATATTATCGATGTTGTTGCCAACCACCAATTTACCCTGATTAAAAGGGAAGGAAACTGGGAGCGGATAGAAAGTCCCAGACGCAGGAAAGCAGAAGAAACAGCTGTTCAGGCCACAAAGAACTGGGAGTATACATTTGATGCTGTCCCTGACCTTATAGCCATACTTGACACGGAATACAGGATTGTCCGTGCTAACAGGGCAATGGCTGCAAGACTGGGCATAACACCGGAAGAGTGTGTGGGTTTAACCTGTTACCGTGTTATCCACGGGACGGACGAGCCTCCTTCTTTTTGTCCTTACAGGCAACTGCTTAAGGACGGAATTGAGCACACAGAAGAAGTCCGTGAAGATTCCCTAGGTGGCGATTTTATATTGAGCGTCCTGCCTCTTCACGATTCAAAAGGAAAAATTATAGGGTGCACTCATTTTGCCCGTGACATAAACGAAAGAAAGAGATTGGAAGAGCAAACCCGTCAGCGGGCAGAAGAGATGGAAACAGTAATGGAAATCGCGCCTGTTGCAATCTGGATAGGCCACGACCCGCAGTGCCATAACATAACAGGCAACAGGATGGCAAATGAGTATTTTGAGTCCCGATCAGGAGAGAACGTCTCACCGAAAGTAACATCATTAAGGCGTATTTTCTGTAAGGGCAGCGAACTGGCTGTAGACGAATTGCCCATGCAAAAAGCTGCCTTAAAAGGTACCGAAGTGCGCAACGAAGAGATAGACGTGTTATTGCCCAGCAGGGAATGGAGAGTATTACTTGGATCAGCAAGTCCTCTGCACGATGCCAGAGGTAATGTGCGCGGCAGTGTAAGCGCTTTCATTGACATAACCGAGCGCAAGAAGGCAGAAGAGGCGCTTCGCAGGAGCGAAGAAAAGTACCGCAACCTCATAGAGACAGCAAATGAAGGGATATGGATACTTGAATGGGTACCTGATACTGGAGCCAGGACCATTTATGTTAATAAAAAAATGGCAGAGATGTTAGGTTGCAGCCGGGAAGAAATGATTGGAAAATCTGTGAGGGATTTTACCGACGAAGAGGGTAAAGCTATTTTCGAGCTAAATATGAAAAGGAGGGAGCAGGGAATCAATGAGAGCCACGAATTCAAACTGCTGCGTAAAGACGGCTCACCTTTATGGGCCCTTGTAAATTCCAAATCCCTTTTTGATGAAACTGGCAAATTCACGGGTTCCATAAGCATGCTCACCGACATTACCGGGCGGAGAGAAGCGGAAACTAAACTCAAAGAAACACTGGAGAACCTGGAAAAGCTGGTTGAAGATCGTACATTAGAGCTGGAAAAGGCTTATAAATCGTTAAAAGAAAGCGAAACACGGCTTTCCGAAGCTCAAAGAATAGCTCATATAGGAAACTGGGACTGGGACCTTCTAACCTGTGAAATTTACTGGTCCGAGGAAATGAGCCGTATTTTCGGGCGTGATCCTCAGAAATCAGGCGCAAGTTATAGCGAATTTTTGGATTACATACATCCTGATGACCGGGACTATGTGAAAAATGCCATGAAAAGAGCGATAAAAGGAGAGCTTCTTGCGATAGACTACAGCATCCTTCTGGAAGATGGGGAAGAGAGCACAGTACATATGCGGGCACAGGCTGTTTTTAATGAGAAAAATATCCCCATTAAAATAAAAGGAACGGTTCAGGACATTACTGAGCGCAAAAAAGCTGAAAAAGCTCTTGAGTTAAGTGAGGAGAGGTACCGGATAATAACCGAGCAGACAGGGCAGTTAGTATATGATTATAACATTGAGAAAGATATTGCTGATGTAGCGGGAAATATTGAAGAGCTTACAGGATTCACTTCTGAAGAACTGGGAAATATTAACCTGAAATTGTGGACTTCCCGCATCCACCCAGAAGATCTGAACAGGTTCCTGGAAAATCATAAAAAATAGTAACTGCTCAGAGTATAGTTAACGGCGCTCCTATGAGCGCCGCACGAATACCCTCTAAAACAGGTAAACCGTTCTTTTTTCCTGTAGAAATGTACGCCCTAATTCTGCAGAAAGCTTGCGCTCCCATTGCTTTTCTGAAAGTTCCCGATATTTTCTGCTGTAGTTTCATCATCCTGATATCTCTTTCTGCCTGATTATTATCAAATGGAACTTTCAAATCTGTCAGGAATCTCAGAATCTTTTCTTTGTGTTCTATAAACCTATCCAGCAGATTCCTTGATTTTGTTTTTGGATTTTTACCGCGTTTTCCCTGTTTTTCAGGATTTAGAGAATGCGGATTTTCTTCAAGCGCTCTAATGATAATTGCATCAAACCTTTCTTCCAATGCTTTAATTTGCTCAAAATCAGGTTCTCTTAATTGCTCTTTACACTCATCAGTGTATTTCTTCATCTCAGTGAGCAGTTCATTCATCTCTTTAGCCCATGTCTGTTTATAGTTCTCTTCAATTCCTGTAAGTTCTCTCTGTAAATGAGCGTTACACAGAGCATGATCACAATCATAAACGTTGTAAGGTTTCCATCCATCATGAACTGCTACTCCCTTAAACTTCGGAAGAATTCCCATAGCATCTATTGCTTCTGCTCCTCTTTTTGTATGAGCAAAATAACATGTGTATTTTTCATTAGAAGCTACATGAAGCCAGTGTCTTTTTCCTTCAATCTTCATACCAGTTTCATCAAAATTGATTACAGGCGAGGCTAATAACTTCTCTCTAATAACGTTTTCAAATTCCTCTAAATTCTGGAAACATTCTCTTTCTGCTCTAATTATCGTAGCAGGACAGATTTTTATTCCCATAATGTCTTCAAATAACTCAGAAATTCTATCATAAGGAACAAACTGGTAATTTTTACAGTAAATAGCTGAAGCTAAAATATTAGGGCCATACTGAACCGGATATTTCACTGATTCGGGAAAAACGGCTTTATTCAACTTTCCACAACAAGGACAGGTTTTAATCTGACTTTTATGTTCTGTAACAATTAGATTTACGGGAGGAATGTCAAAGACCTGTCTTCTCTCATAAGCTTCAACTTCAACATTCTCAAGGGTAGATCCGCATTCTTTGCAGCAGGTCAAAGAATGTTCTATTACCTACTCAGGATGATCAACCATATCAAGAGTCGTGCCTGGATGACCTTCCTGACCTCCAGGTTTCTTCCCGCTTGGTTTACGCAGACTCTTGGGATTAGGTTTCTCTTTGACAAAATAATCAGTAGAAGGAGGTCGACTGCTGTTACGACTGTTTTGATTTAAACGAGATTCTAAGGCTACAAGTCTTTCAGTGAGTTCTTTAACTTGAGATTCTAAACTCTCAATGTAAGCTACAATAATTTCAGGATTTGAAGCACAGTAAGAAAGAATCTCATCACGTTTCATAAAGCTAAAAAGGAATCATTTTATATCCAATTTTTCCTCGGAACGAGGAAAAATGTGTAGCCTCGTTAAGGCTACCTGAATAGTTACAAAAAATATTTAGAACTGGATAGAAAATCTTACAGAATAGAATACCGTTTCAGAAAAAAGAACGGAGAATATATTTACCTTGAAGAGAACTGGGTCTCTCAGGGTGATAGTAAAAGCAGTGTGAACAGAGTACTTGGGGTAATTAAAAATATTACTGAAAGAAAACAGGCAGAGAAAATCCTTGCAAACATAGAAACCGCACGCAAAAAAGAGATCCATCACAGGATAAAGAATAACCTTCAGGTGATTTCTTCCCTTCTTGACCTCCAGGCTGAAAAGTTCAGAGCCAGAGAACATTTTAAGGATCTGGAAGTCCTTAACGCTTTTCGGGAAAGCCAGGACAGAGTGATATCCATTGCCCTGATTCACGAAGAGCTTCACGAAGGCAAGGGAAAAGATACATTGAATTTTTCCCCGTACCTCCACAGACTTGTTGAAAACCTTTTCCAGACCTATACCCTTGGAAATGCGGATATCAGTTTAAACATGGATCTTGAAGAAAATATTTTCTTTGATATGGATACCGCAGTCCCGCTGGGACTTATTGTGAACGAACTTGTTTCAAACTCCCTCAAATATGCATTCCAGGGACGGGATAAAGGAATAATCAAGATCAGGCTGAACAGGGGAGAAAATGGAAAAACTGTAAGCAGCAAGCATGAAAACAGGAAAGAAGGATACGGGAGTACAAATTTTATTTTAACGGTTTCGGACAATGGAGTTGGCATTTCCGAAGGCTTCAGTATGGAAGACTCTGATACGCTTGGCACACAGCTCGTAACAGCTCTTGTGGACCAGCTTGACGGCAAAATCGATTTGAAGAAGGATTCCGGAACCGAATTCATCATAAGGTTCTCAATACCAGAGAAAAAATGAGAAGTCCTCTGAGCTAGGAGATCCTTTCAGAATGATTATTTTATATATATCTCCATGTGCCGAACCGGTGAAGGAAAAAGAACTTCAGAATTACACCTTAACAGGAATGCTGTATGGGATGATGAAGTTCGGGACAGGACATGGAGAGGAAACGAAAGAGTTTGTCCCCATATATTTTAAACTCTTGAATTTATTGCTGTAGGAAAAATGATTCCATTTTCACTATGGAAAAGTGAGGATATTTAACTGCTTTAATTACAAGACAAAATAAAAAAATAATTAATTACTAATACCTATAATAACATTTTTACAATCGGGGAATTTGTATTAGAGGGCACTTAAAACGAGAATTCATAATGGGATGACATTTTAATTCTTATTTCTTTCACGAAATATTAAAATCACAGATAGCACTACATTATTTTTGGAGATATAACTCTTGGAGATATAACTCTTGGAGATATAACTCTTGGAAATATAACTCTTGTAATGATGGAACAGGCCCGGAGAAGGGGATGGGATGAAAGGACAAAACAGGGAGTCTGGAATTGATGCAATTGGGGATATCCCATGGGGGACTCATTTCTGCCAGTTTTACCAGACAAAAGAAGATTTGATAGAGATATTTATTCCTTATTTTAAAGCGGGACTCGAAAACAATGAATTATGCCTCTGGATTACTTCAGAACCTCTGGGCATAGAAGAAGCAAAAAAATTCCTGAAAAAAGCGGTTCCTGATATTGAGATTTATCTTGAGAAAGGACAGATAGAGATTATTCCGGAAACCTTTTTTTATCTGGAAAATGGTGCTTTTGACTCTTCCAGGGCTTTAAATAAAGGGACTGAAGGGTTCAATCGTGCCATAAATAATGGATATTGCGGTTTGAGGTCAGGCGGAAATATTTCCTGGCTGAAAAAAACAGATTGGGACAATTTCACTGGTTACGAAGAAAAAATAGATAGTGCCATTGGTAACTGCAGGATAATATCGATGTGTGCTTATTCTCTCGATAATTGCAATGCAACCGATATTATCGATGTTGTTGCTAACCACCAGTTTACGTTAATTAAAAAAGGAAGAAGATGGGAGAAGATAGAGAGTCCAAAACGCAAAAAAGCAGAAGAAGCAGTTATTCAGGCCACAAAGAACTGGGAGTATACATTTGATTCTGTCCCGGACCTTATAGCCATAATTGATACCGAGTACAGGATTATCCGGGCAAACAGGGCAATGGCAGCAAGGCTCGGCATGGAAGCGAAAGAATGTACAGGCCTGACCTGTTATCGCGCTATCCATGGGACAGACGGACCTCCCTCTTTTTGCCCTCACAGGCAACTGATTAAAGATGGACTTGAACATACCGCAGAGGTTTTTGAAGACTTTTTAAAAGGTTATTTTTTAGTAAGTGTGTCTCCACTCCATGATTTAGGAGGAAAACTCATTGGGAGCGTTCATGTTGCCCGTGATATAAATGAACGCAAAAAGGCTGAGGATGCACTTCGCCGGAGTGAGCAACACGCCAGGCTAAAGCTTGAGAAAATTCTCTCGCCTGTAAATGACACATACGACTTTGAGCTTTCTGAGATTATAGACGTCCCGGTAATTCAATCGCTTATGGATGATTTTTATAAGCTTACTTCCTTCCCTGCAGGTCTGAACGATCTCAAAGGCAATGTTCTGGCATGTGTCGGATGGCAGGAGATCTGCACCAGATTCCACAGGGTTCACCCCGAAACATGCAGGCACTGCATAGAAAGCGACATGGAGCTGTCCAGGGGCCCTACTCCGGGAAAATACAGGATGTACAAATGCAAGAACAACCTGTGGGATGTGGTAACTCCTATCATGGTGGCAGGTCAGCAGGTCGGCAGTATCTTTTCAGGGCAATTTTTCTTTGAAGATGAGTCTCTGGACTACGAGTTCTTCCGATCTCAAGCCCGGAAATACGGCTTCGATGAGGATGAATACATATCAGCGCTTGAAAAAGTTCCGAGGTTAAGCAGGGAGACTGTTGACGCAGGTATGGCTTTTTTGATGGGGTTCGCCAATATACTCTCACAGTTGAGCTACGGCAATCTCAAACTGGCACAGTCCCTTGCGGAGCGCGATTCTCTGGTTGCTGCTCTGCAGGAAAGCGATGAGCGGTTTCGCTCAGTTCTAGAGAACTCTCTCGATTCTGCATATCGCATGGATTTCCAGAATAACCACTTCGATTATATGAGCCCTGTGATAGAGCAGATTACAGGCTTCTCTGTCAGGGAAATAAATGCAATGACCATCAATAATGGTCTTATGAACCGAATTCACTCCGATGATCGTCCTCTTGTCGATCAGGAAAGTGCTCAATCGTTAGTTGAGGGTTTTGGGGCACAAGAGTACCGTTTCAAATGCAAGGACGGAAAATACCGCTGGTTAGCCGATCATTTCTCGATCATTAAGGATAAAACCGGCACGACTCGTTTTAGAGCAGGTATTGTCCGCGATATCACCGAAAAAAAGCAGGCTGAAGAAGCCCTTATAAGAAGTGAGAACAACTTCCGTACACTGGCGGAAAATTCCCCGGACATAATTTCCCGCTTTGATAGACAGAACCGCCACATCTATGTTAACCCTGCTGCTGAGGAACCTTATGGGCGCCCTCCGGAAGAAATCATCGGGAAAACTCACAGTGAGCTTGGCATGGATCCTGAAAAGGTAAAGTTCTGGGAAAGCCACCACGAAAAAGTTTTTGCCACTGGAAAGCCCGAATCAATGGAATTCGGGTATATATCATCTCAGGGAAAGGAATACTACTTTAATACACAGGTAGTACCAGAGTTTATTGATGGCAAAGTAACCTCTATCCTTGTAATTTCCCATAACATTACGGATATAAAAGAAGCAGAATCCCGGTTGAAAAATACCCTGGGGAATCTGGAAAATCTGGTAAAAGAGCGCACAGTAGAACTTGAAAAAGCATATGTATTATTGAAAGAAAGAGGAGAGAGTCTTGCTGAAGCTCAAAATATGGCTCACATAGGTAACTGGGAATGGGACATTGTGGCTGATAAAGCGTACTGGTCCGAAGAGATGTATCGAATTTTCAAACGTGATCCTCAAAAATTAGCACCATCTCTAGATGAATATTTAAACTATATTCATCCCGACGACCTTGACTACTACTGTAAAGTCAATGATTATACAAGAAATATACGTACTTCTGGACTTGATTTTAGAATTGTTTTAGCTAATGGGGAAGAACGTACACTCCACATAAAATCAGATTTTATATATAAGGATGAAAATCTCCCTGTTCGAGTAAAAGGAATAGTTCAGGATATTACCGAGCGTAAAAAGGCTGAAAAAGCCTTTGTAAACCTTGAGATTGCCCGCAAAAAAGAAATTCACCACAGGATCAAGAATAACCTGCAGGTAATTTCTTCCTTGCTCGACCTCCAGGCTGAAAAGTTCAGAGACAGGAAATACGTTGAGAATACGGAAGTTCTGAACGCTTTTCGGGAAAGCCAGGACAGAGTGATATCTATTGCCCTTATTCACGAAGAGCTTCATGAAGGCAGGGGAAAAGATACATTGAATTTTTCCCCGTACCTCCAGAGACTCGTTAAGAATCTATTTCATACTTACACCCTTGGAAATGCGGATATCAGTTTAAACATGGATCTGGAAGAAGATACGTTCTTTGACATGGATACTGCCATCCCTCTGGGGTTGATTATCAATGAGCTTATTTCTAACGCTCTCAAACACGCATTTCCAGAGAGAAAAGGAGAAATTAAAATTAAACTTTACAGGGAATTAAATGGGAAATATAATACAGGAGCTGAAAGCAAAAACGAAGATCGTAAAGGCACCATCTTCATTTTGAAAGTTTCAGATAACGGAACAGGCCTTCCTGAAAACCTTGATCTGGAAAATCCTGAAACTCTTGGTATGCAGCTGATTACTGCCCTTGTAGACCAGATGGACGGGGAACTTGGAGTAAACGGGGATTGTGGAACGGAGTTCCGCATAAAATTTGCAATAAAAGAAAAGTAAGAAGACCGATCAGTTAAAGTCCTTAAGTTAAAATTCCCTTAACAGGTATGAACAACTACTTAAGTGTGGAGACTTTCAGTTTAATTCTCACAGATGGTGTCTCTTTTTTAGAAAGCGATGCTTTGTTAATTGATGCTTCATTTTAGAGGGTGACTATCGGGAAAGCGGGAGGTTATTTAAAATAAGGGCAAAAGTTTCAGTTTACCCAAAAATATGGAGGAATTATTCAGTTTATTCAGTTTTTGGCCTTACTTTTAAAAAAGTGAAAATAATCGTACATATATTTTACTGGAAAAATCAGAAAAATATTTGTATAAAATCCCCACATTACAAATAAATTTACGAAAGATTTTCAAAAATTTAGGGACAAAAAAGGAACTCACCATAAGTTATAAATAGTATAGCTATAATTAGAGGGTTGCACCGGTGAAAGAGGTGCTCCCTGATGCAGCGGGGCAGCAGGGTTGCATGCTGAGAAATTGGCATTCAGTGGTGCAAAACATAGAGGTGGAGAGATAAACAAACTGGGCCCGTAGCTCAGTCAGGCAGAGCGACTGGCTTTTAACCAGTCGGCCTAGGGTTCAAATCCCTACGGGCCCGCCATGTTCTTTATTATGACTGGCGGAAAGGCCATCCGCTGGAGAAATCTAATCAAGTTTTTTGAATGCTTTATTTTTGGAGGAAAGGATTTGACAAAGTTCAGCCTGCTCGACCATGAGGCGGTCCCCAAGCATGAAATCATGTCTGAGGGCGAGTTAAAGTCTGTTTTAAGCAAATATTTTATCGAAAAGGAACAACTTCCGAAAATCAAAGTGCAGGATCCTGTTTGTAAAGAAATAGGAGCTGTCGTCGGAGATGTCGTGAAAATAACAAGAAAAAGTCAGACTGCAGGGGAGGCAGATTATTACAGACTCGTGATTGAGTAAGCGGAGGGGAGTTAAAACCGCTTTCAAAATCATATTTTTTTCACTGAATATCTTTTTGAATCCCATGCACCATCATACGGAAAGATTCAACGACTGCATAAGATCCAGACCTGAAGGATCACCATTTATTGATTTTCATTTTACCAAAGCAAAGAGGGTGCTATCATCGCGTTAGAAAGCAGTATACTGTCGCAGGCCTATTTTACACGGGACAAGATAGTGCAGCACCATATAGACTCATTTAATAAGTTTATAGACTATGGGCTGCAAAAGATCATTGATGAACAGAGAATAATAGAAACCGACATTGAGGACACTTATCTCAAGCTCGGCAAGATCCGGGTAGAGCATCCGGTGGTGAAGGAGGCAGACGGAGCGATTGAAAAGCTTTACCCGAATGAAGGGAGGCTCAGAAACCTTTCGTACTCAGGCCCCCTCTACCTTGAAATGAGTGTCGTAAAAGACGGGATAGAGTCAGAGGCAATGGAAGCAAAAATTGGGCAGCTTCCTGTTATGGTCAAGTCCAAAATCTGTAATCTCCTCGGACTCAGCGAGGTAGAGAAAGTCCGCTATGGAGAAGACCCTCTCGACCCCGGGGGATATTTCATCATCGGCGGTACGGAAAGGGTAGTTATGACCCTTGAGGACCTTGCTCCCAACAAAATCCTTGTTGAATTCGGAGAGCGCTACGGTGACGAAATAGAGGTTGCAAAAGTATTCTCACAGAAGAGAGGATACAGGGCACTCGTAATTGTGGAGAGAGGTAGGAAGTCCCTGCTTGAGGTTTCTTTCCCATCGATATCCGGCAGAGTGTACTTTATTACACTTATGAGGGCTCTCGGGATAGTAACTGACGAAGATATCGTAAATGCAGTTTCGAGCGATCCCGAAATTATCAAGTTCATGCTGGAAAACCTTGAAGAAGCCGAAGTCGAAACCCAGGAAGAGGCAATCGAGAAGATCGGAGCAAGGGTTGCTGCAGGGCAGGCCAAGGAATACCAGATAAAAAGGGCAAACTACGTAATTGACAGGTATCTTTTCCCACACCTTGGAAACGACGTCAGAGACAGGGTCTCAAAAGCTCATTTCCTCGCAAGAATGGCAGAGTCCTGTTTTGAGCTGGCACTTAAAAAGCGTACCGAAGACGACAAAGACCACTACGCAAACAAGAGGCTTAAACTCGCAGGCGACCTGATGGAAGACCTTTTCAGGGTATCCTTTAACAGGCTTGCAAGGGACATAAAGTACCAGCTCGAACGCGCAAACATGAGGAACAGGGAACTTAATGTTGCCACAATTGTAAGGGCAGACGTTTTAACTGACCGCCTGCAACACCCGCTGGCAACAGGAAACTGGGTAGGAGGCAGGACAGGTGTTTCCCAGCTCCTTGACAGGAACGATTACATTTCTACACTTTCTCACCTTCGCCGCGTAATTTCACCACTTTCCCGTGCCCAGCCTCACTTTGAAGCCCGTGACCTGCACGCAACTCAGTGGGGGCGTCTCTGTCCTTCCGAAACTCCAGAAGGTCCGAATTGTGGCCTTGTGAAGAACTTTGCAGAAATGGTCGAACTCTCAACCGGGACAGAAGAAATAGAGAACATGAAAAAAATACTCTACGACCTTAATGTCGAAAAAGTGGTTGTGAAAGTGCCAGAAATCCCGGCAAAAATAAAAGAAATATTACTCGATGAATTCGGGGAAGAGATTGTTGAAGAGTTTGAAGAAACTCCTGAACCCGAAACCAAATTCAAAGATGATGATTTCTACGATTATTCAGATATGGACGACTCTGGATCTATGTATGGTGACTGAGGGGTTGATGTCAGATGGCTAAAGCAAAAGTATTCATAAACGGAGAGCTCGTCGGGACTCATGACAACCCTGCGGAACTCGTAGAAGAGCTCAGAAAAATGAGGCGGCAGGGATTCATATCCAGACAGGTCAATATAGCTCTAAATGACAGTACCAGGGAAGTAATTATAAATTCCGATATGGGCAGGGCAAGAAGACCTCTTCTGGTTGTGGAAAATGGTTCTCCCAAAGTAACCGAAGAGCATGTACAGAAACTGAAGAACAAGGAAATCAGTTTTGACGACCTTGTGAAAGAAGGCTGTGTGGAGTATCTGGATGCCGAAGAAGAGGAAAACGCATACATTGCCCTCTATGAGTCCGACATTACTGACAGGCATACCCATATGGAGATCGACCCCGAAATGATGCTCGGCATCTGTACCGGGATGGTCCCTTACCCGGAACACAACGCATCTCCGCGTAATACCATGGGTGCAGCCATGATCAAACAGTGTATCGGAGTCTCCACAGCAAACCAGAAGTTAAGGCCGGATACCCGTGCCCACGTCCTTCACTATCCTCAGAGGGCACTCACCAGAACAAGAACATCCGAAGCAATAGGCTTCGATGACAGACCTGCAGGCCAGAACTTCGTAGTAGCAATTCTGTCTTATGAAGGATATAATATTGAAGACGCCCTGATCTTCAACAGGGGTTCAATCGATAGAGGGCTCGGGAGAAGTCATTTCCTCAGGACTTTTGAGGGTGAAGAAAGAAGGTACCCCGGTGGACAGGAAGATAAATTCGAAATTCCTGACTCCGAATACCGCGGAGCCCGCAGTGCAGAAGCATATGCAAACCTTGACGTGGATGGGCTTGTGAACCCTGAGACCCCTGTAGGTCCCAATGACGTGCTTATAGGAAAGACCAGCCCTCCCAGGTTCCTTGAAGAGCCTTCTGATTTCGGGATTGCAGTAGAACAGAGAAGAGAAAGCTCTGTTACCATGCGGTCTAACGAAACAGGGATTGTGGACACAGTAATTCTTACAGAATCCATTAACGGAACCCGCCTTGCCAAAGTAAAGGTAAGGGATGAGAGGATCCCGGACATAGGGGATAAGTTCGCTTCCAGGCACGGGCAAAAAGGAGTTATCGGCTTAAAAGTCCCTATTGCGGACATGCCTTTTACGGAATCAGGTCTCACCCCCGATCTGATGATTAACCCGCACGCAATTCCTTCACGTATGACTGTAGGACACGTCCTGGAAATGATCGGCGGGAAAGTGGGCTCAATGGAAGGCAGAAGAGTAAATGCAACAGCCTTCTCAGGAGAAAAAGAGGACGATTTAAGAGAAGCCCTGAAAAAACACGGCTTTGCCCACACAGGAAAAGAGGTTTTCTATGACGGAGCAACAGGCAGGATGATCCCTGCAGATGTCTTCGTTGGTGTAATCCTTTACCAGAAACTTCACCACATGGTTACTTCCAAGATGCACGCAAGGTCTCGCGGACCCGTACAGGTGCTTACCCGTCAGCCGACTGAGGGTCGTGCAAGGGAAGGTGGTCTCAGGTTCGGGGAAATGGAGCGTGATGTTCTGGTAGGGCACGGAGCAGCCATGTCCTTAAAAGAAAGATTGCTTGACGAGTCTGACAAAGTGGTTGAACTTGTCTGCTCGCACTGTGGAATGGTTGCAACATACGACAAGCAGAGGAACGTAGCTTTCTGTTCGGCCTGCGGTGCTGACACTGATATATATCCTGTAGAGATGAGCTATGCTTTCAAGCTGTTACTTGACGAAATTAAGTCTCTTGGAGTCGCTCCCAGGCTTAACCTTGAAGATGCTGTATAAGTGAGGTGGACATATGGCAAACGTACCTCCAATTCCTAAAAGAATTTCTTCTATCAAATTCGGCTTAATGTCCCCAAAAGAAATCCGTAAGATGAGTGCAACCCCCATTATCACGGCTGACACTTATGATGACGACGGGTTTCCAATTGACATGGGGCTTATGGACACAAAACTCGGGGTTATTGACCCCGGGCTTCGCTGCAAGACCTGCTCTGGCAGGGCGGGTGAGTGTCCTGGACACTTCGGGCACATTGAACTTGTTGCCCCTGTTGTCCATGTAGGTTTTAACAAAGTAATCAGAAAACTTCTCAGGGCAACCTGCAGGAAATGCAGCAAGATCCTTCTGGAACCGGCACAGAAGCAGCAGTTTCTGGACCAGCTTACTGCAGTTGAAGAGATCGGGCACATGCCTGATGACCTGATTAATGAAGTATATAAAGAAGCCAGCAAGGTGAAAAACTGCCCTTACTGCAATGAAGAACAACTTGAAATCAAGTTCGAAAAGCCCAGCGAGTACCTGGAAAACGGAGAGAAGCTGACCCCTACCGAGATAAGGGACCGCTTTGAAAACATCCCTGACGAAGATATAAGGGTTGTAGGGATGGACCCGAAAAACGCAAGGCCTGAATGGATGATCCTTACAGTCCTGCCGGTACCCCCTGTTACCGTACGTCCTTCAATTACACTGGAATCCGGGCAGCGCAGTGAAGACGACCTGACCCACAAGCTGGTAGACATTATCAGGATCAACCAGCGGTTCCAGGAAAACAGGGAAGCAGGAGCTCCACAGCTTATCATTGAGGACCTCTGGGAACTTCTCCAGTATCACGTTACCACATTCTTTGACAACTCGGTTTCAGGAATTCCGCCTGCAAGGCACAGGTCTGGAAGGCCTCTCAAGACCCTCTCCCAGCGTTTAAAAGGTAAAGAAGGGAGGTTCAGGGGAAGCCTGTCAGGTAAGCGTGTTAACTTTTCAGCCCGTACTGTTATCTCCCCTGACCCGAACCTCAGCATAAACGAAGTCGGTGTGCCCATGCCCATTGCAAAGATCCTGACAATGCCTGCAGTGGTGACTCCAAGGAACATCGAACAGCTCAAGGTCTATGTAAGGAATGGTGAAGATATCCACCCGGGAGCAAACTACGTTTTCAGGTCAGACGGCAGGCGCATAAAAGTAACCAATATGAACAAGGAAGACCTCGCCGAGAAGCTGGAATTCGGCTGGACTGTGGAGCGCCAGTTAAAAGACGGCGATACTGTCCTTTTCAACAGGCAGCCTTCTCTTCACAAAATGAGTATCATGGCGCACTCAGTAAAGGTTCTGCCGAACAAAACTTTCAGGCTGAACCCTGCAGTCTGTCCTCCGTATAACGCGGACTTTGACGGGGACGAAATGAACATGCACGCCCTCCAGACAGAAGAGTCAAGGGCTGAGGCAAAGATCCTCATGCAGGTCCAGGAGAACATCCTTTCCCCGCGTTTCGGAGGTCCCATTATCGGAGGGATCCACGACCACATTTCAGGTCTTTTCCTGCTCACCCGTTTTGAAAACAGAATTTCCAGTTTTGATGCTTACGACCTTCTCAGGAAGAGCAGCGCACGCAGCCTGCCTGAACCTGCAGGGCATGATGAGTACGGAAAACCTTACTGGACAGGGAAACAGATCTTCAGCCAGATCCTGCCTGAAGGTCTCAATGCAGAGTTCTCAGCTCAGGTCTGCTCACACTGCGATACCTGTAAGAAAGAAGAATGCCCGAACGATGCCTATGTGGTAATCCGGGATGGAAAACTCATTACAGGTACCATAGACGAAGCGGCAATAGGGGCTTTCAAAGGAAAGATTCAGGACCGCATCATCAAGGAAATTGGCCCCGAAGCAGGAGCCCGCTTTGTGGATGACATGACTAAACTGGCAATCAGGGCAATCATGCGCACGGGACTGAGTTTCGGAATTGCTGATGAAGATATCCCGAAAGAAGCCAGGATCCAGATCAATGAGGTCCTCACAGAGGCTGAAGATGCCGTGCAGAACCTTATCAAGTCATACATAAATAAAGAGCTTGACCCCCTCCCGGGAAGGACCCTTGACGAAACAATTGAAATGAGTATCATGCAGAAGCTGGGTAAAGCCAGAGACAAGACTGGTAACATAGCAGACAGCCACATGGGTCTTGAAAACTCTGCAGTTATTATGGCTCGTTCGGGAGCCAGAGGTTCTATCCTCAACCTTACTCAGATGGCAGCCTGTGTCGGCCAGCAGGCAGTGCGTGGTGAGCGCATCCGCAGAGGGTATGCAGGCAGAACCCTGCCCCATTTCCTTGAAGGTGACCTGGGATCGGATGCCCATGGGTTCGTTAAGGCAAGCTACAAGAGCGGGCTCAACCCGACCGAGTATTTCTTCCACGCCATCGGTGGTAGAGAAGGTCTTGTGGACACTGCGGTCAGGACATCGCAGTCAGGTTACCTGCAGAGAAGACTTGTCAATGCCCTTCAGGACCTTGAGGTCCAGTACGACCTTACAGTAAGGGATACCAGAGGTGTGCTTGTACAGTTCAAGTACGGGGAAGATGGAATTAACCCGACAAAGAGTGATTTCAGCAAACCCGACACTATCCACAGGATTGTCCGTTCCGTAGTAAACAAGGAGGTGGCATGATGAGCATCAGCGAAGCCACAGTAGACAGCATGATAAAGGACCTTCCACTTCCTTCTAACATTTTAAAAACTCTGAGGGACGATGTTATCAAGGCAGGGGTAAGCAAAAAAGAAATGGAAGAGATTATAGAAAGGATAATGGAAGAATATACGGTCTCGTGCATTGAGCCCTGTGACGCTGCTGGAGTTGTTGCAGCCCAGTCAATAGGAGAACCGGGCACTCAGATGACGATGCGTACCTTCCACTACGCCGGTGTGGCTGAGATTAACGTTACCCTGGGTCTTCCTCGTTTGATTGAAATCGTGGATGCAAGGAAGATTCCGAGCACTCCTATGATGACAATTGCCCTTTCCAAAGAACACCCGGAAGACTATGCTTACGACAGGGAAAAGACAAGAGCCCTTGCATGGGAGATTGAAGCAACCAAAATAGACCATATCGCTGACGTTACCACTGACCTTTCCCAGATGAAGCTTATAATAGACCTGCACGAAAAAGCAATGGAAGGCAGGAATATTACAATAGACCGGGTAAAGGAGAAGTTCAATGAAGAGCTCAATGTCCTGGTCAGCATCTCTCCTGATATAGACAACCAGATTGTTATCACTCCCGGAGAGCCTTCTTACAGGGAACTGCTCCAGCTTGCAAAGAGCATCCACAATGTTACCCTCAAAGGCATAGAAGGGATCAAAAGAGTCGTGGTCCGAAAAGAGGGCGAAGAATATACCCTGTATACAGAAGGGTCGGCTCTTCGTGAAGTCCTGCAGTTTGAAGGCGTGGACAGGACCAGAACCAGCACAAACAACATTAACGAAATATACGAAGTGTTGGGGATCGAGGCTGCAAGAAACGCAATCATCAAGGAGGCTACGGATACCCTGCGTGAACAGGGTCTTACCGTGGACATCAGGCACATCATGCTTGTGGCAGACCTTATGACTTCGGACGGGGAAGTAAAACAGATAGGCAGGCACGGCATTTCAGGTGAAAAGGCAAGTGTATTTGCCCGTGCGGCTTTCGAAGTTACTGTGAACCATCTTCTCGATGCAGGTATGCGCGGATACGTGGACCAGCTGCAGGGTGTTACGGAAAACATCATTGTCGGCCAGCCGATACGCATGGGTACGGGAGACGTACACCTTATAAGCAGAAAAGCAGAGAAAGTGGTGAAAGTACCACCGGAAATCGAAGCAGCAGAAGAAATTGAAGTCGAAGAGGGGTGAAGTCCGGTAAAACCCGGACACGACCTATAATTATTTAAATGTATAATCTGATACAGGACGGGTCCATATCGGACACATATTACCTTAATAAACTTCATCAAATCCTGCTGCAGAAACTTGAGTCCGCGAGGCTCATAACCAGAAAATTGATATAAGGCATCAGGTATTTAGAGTACCATATACTCACCGAGCTTGGAATCTTTATTTAGAAAGAGATAGAGTAGACGAGCGAATTTGAGACGAGAGTTGATGAAAATGAAGATTAATGTTGATAAATCTCTTATTAAGGCTGTGAAAACAGGAAAAGTAATAATCGGAGCCAACAGGACCGTTGATGCAGCAGAAAATGGCTCAGCAAAAATGGTGGTTCTGGCATCAAACTGCCCGGCAGATATCAAGAAGAAAGTTCAGGAAACAAATGTTCCGGTTCTTGAATACGAAGGCACAAGTGTGGAACTCGGGCCCGTATGCGGAAAGCCGTTCACGATTGCAGCCATGGCAATCCTTGATGCAGGCGAATCAGATATACTTGCAGCTACAGCTTAAGAAAAAGGAGTTGCAGCGTCTTGGGTGAAATAAGACTTACTGCAGAAAGCATCCAGTACATTGCATTGTTTGAAAACATGACACGGGCCAAGATACTTGACTGTATCCCGGAAGAGGAAAGGCTTGTGTATGTTGTAAAGCAGGGCGATATGGGGCTTGCAATAGGCAAAAACGGAGAAAATATAAACCGTGTTAAAAAAGCCCTGGACAAACCCATTGAGCTTGTGGAGTATTCAGAGGATCCTGGAACTTTTATCAAGAACGCCTTCGGACCGGTATCTGTAAGTTCAGTGAACCTTACAAATAAAAATGGCAAGCGATTAGCTTATGTAGAGGTACCCAATAAAGAGAAGGGACTTGCCATCGGTCGCAACGGTAAGAATATAGAGAAAGTGAAAATGCTTGCACGTCGTCATCACAATATAGAAGACGTTATCCTGCAATGATATCCCTTTAATTTACGTTGATCCATTAATCCGGCGTTGAAGGACAATTCTTGCATTTGATGCAAAATCAGGAAACTGTGATCAATTATTAACGGAGAATTTACTATGGCTAAAGGAAAATATGCAGCTAATATACTCAAACAAACCAGGAAAGATGCCCGCTGGAAAGACACATACTACGGCAGGCGTGTTCTTGGTCTGAATGTTAAGGCTGACCCGCTTGGTGGTGCACCTCAGGGTCGGGGAATAGTATTGGAAAAAGTAGGAGTCGAAGCCAAACAGCCGAACTCCGCAATCAGGAAATGCGTAAGAATCCAGCTCATTAAAAACGGGCGTCAGGTAACCGCTTTCTGTCCCGGAGACGGTGCAGTAAACTTCATTGACGAACACGATGAAGTTACCGTGGAAAGGATAGGAGGCCGCATGGGCGGTGCTATGGGTGACATTCCAGGCGTACGTTTCAAAGTAATTGCCGTAAACAATGTGTCCCTGAACCAGCTGGTCATCGGCAGATTGGAAAAGCCCAGGAGATGATTTTTTGTACAAGATTTTTGGGAAATGGGACCCAACAGAAGTAGAGGTCAGGGACCTCGGTATTAAGCGCTATGTCAGCCTTACACCTGTAATTGTTCCGCACAGCAGTGGGAAACATGCCAGGCAGCAGTTTAACAAATCTGAAATTTCCATTGTAGAGCGCCTCGCAAACAACCTCATGAGGACAGAAACAAACACTGGAAAGAAGCAGGTGACCCTCCGCGCAGTCGAAGAGGCTTTTGATATCATCAACAGGAAGACCCAGCAGAACCCTATCCAGATTCTCGTGGACGCCATTGCAAATGCAGGCCCCAGAGAAGAAGTGGTCAGGCTGAAGTACGGCGGAATCTCCGTTCCAAAAGCAGTTGACACCGCACCTCAGAGGCGTGTTGACACCGCTCTTCGCTACATCAGCATGGGAACAAACGCTGCAGCCTTCAAATCCAAGCGCTCTGTTGCAGAGTGTCTTGCAACCGAACTTATAGGTGCAGCAAACCGCGATACAAAATCCTTCTCCATCAACAGAAAGGATGCAAAGGAAAGAGTTGCGAAGGCAGCCCGTTAATCGTTTACGGGCCTTTCCTGAATAAACATATAAACATTCACATTTTGCTTAAAAGGTATTAGCATGGGACGAAGAAAGAAAATGGTCGAGCGTGTGACAACGCTCATGAACGATCCGCAGAGGATCAGAAACATAGGAATCGTTGCACACATTGACCACGGTAAAACCACATTATCGGACAACCTGTTAGCAGGCGCAGGCATGATTTCCAAGGAACTTGCCGGAAGACAGCTATTCATGGACTCCGATGAAGAGGAACAGTCAAGAGGTATTACAATTGATGCCTCCAACGTTTCCATGGTTCACACATTTGATAATGAAGACTACCTGATCAACCTTATAGACACCCCGGGTCACGTTGACTTCGGTGGAGACGTTACCCGTGCCATGAGAGCAGTAGACGGTGCGGTAGTGGTAGTTGACGCAGTAGAAGGCACTATGCCCCAGACCGAGACTGTGCTGAGGCAGGCTCTCAGGGAACACGTAAGGCCCGTGCTTTTCGTTAACAAGGTAGACAGGCTTATCAATGAGCTGCAGGTCGATTCTCAGGAAATGCAGGTCCGCCTCGGAAAGGTTATTGACCACGTTAACAAACTCATCAAGAACATGAACCCCGAAAAGTTCAAGGCAGGCTGGAAAGTAGATGCTGCAGCCGGAACCGTAGCTTTCGGGTCAGCCCTTTACAACTGGGCAATCAGCGTTCCTATGATGAAGAAGACCGGGGTTTCCTTTAATGATGTATATGAATACTGTAAAGCCGGAGATATGAAGACCTTGGCAGAAAAGTGCCCTCTGCACGAAGCTGTCCTTGACATGGTTATTCACTTCCTGCCAAACCCGCTTGTAGCTCAGGAGGGCAGGGTACCTGCTATCTGGCACGGAGATGCTAACACTGAAATTGGCAAATCCATGGCAAGTGCAAATGCAGATGGAGACCTTGCATTCATGGTAACTGATATTTCCGTTGACCCCCACGCAGGAGAAGTCGCAACCGGAAGGCTGTTCAGCGGATCTCTTACGCGTGGAATGGAAGTCTTTACCTCAGGGACTGCAAAGAAGAGCAGAGTCCAGCAGGTAGGTATCTTCATGGGTCCGGAAAGGCTTGAAGTGGACAAGATCCCTGCAGGAAACATTGCTGCAGTTACCGGATTAAAGGACGCAATCGTAGGTTCCACCGTAACAACTCTTGACGGAATGACTCCTTTCGAAAGCATCAGGCACGTAAGCGAACCTGTGGTGACAGTGGCTGTAGAAGCAAAACACACCAAAGACCTCCCCAAGCTTATTGAGGTTCTCAGGCAGGTAGCAAAGGAAGACCCGACTCTCCAGATTACTCTGGACGAGGAAACCGGGGAACACCTGATGGCAGGTATGGGTGAACTTCACCTTGAAGTCATTGCCCACAGGATCGAAAGGGACAAGAACGTGGAAATCACCACAAGCAAGCCTATTGTCGTTTACCGGGAAACAATAAAGAAGAAGACTGAACCCATTGAAGGGAAGTCTCCGAACAGGCACAACAGATTCTATATCTCTGTTGAGCCCCTTGACCTCGAGATTGTCAGCGCAATCAAGGAAGGGGAAATCACTATGAACATGCCTGAACTTGAGAGGAGACAGAAACTTATTGAGCTCGGCATGGACAAAGAACAGGCAAAAGGCATTGCCGGCATCTTCAATTCCAATATCTTCATCGATCAGACCAAGGGTATCCAGTATCTGAATGAGACAATGGAACTGGTACTTGATGGGTTTGAAGAAGTTATGCGTGCTGGCCCGTTAACCAGAGAGCCTGTGGCAAACGTGAAATGTGTACTTGTAGATGCAAAGCTTCACGAAGACGCAATCCACAGAGGTCCTGCTCAGATTATCCCTGCATCAAGGCAGGCAATCCAGGCTGGTATGCTCATGGCAGAGGACAGCCTTCTTGAACCTTACCAGAAGGTCTTTGTCCAGGTACCCCAGCTCCTTATGGGTGGTGCAACAAAGGAACTTCAGGGCCGCCGTGGTGTTATCCTTAACATGACCACAGAGGGAGACCTGGCAATTATCGAAGCAAGAGTACCTGTGGCTGAGATGTTCGGATTTGCCGGAGAGATAAGGTCAGCAACCGAAGGACGTGCCATGTGGAGCACTGAGTTCGGAGGCTTTGACGTTGTGCCGTCAAGCATCCTGACCGAAATTGTTGGCCAGATCAGAGAAAGGAAGGGTCTGAAGAAGGATCTTCCCAAAGCTTCTGACTACCTTTCAATGTAAGCGGAACTATTTTCCGCTTCACCTTATTCAGGCATAAACCGGACCACAAACTTTCCTGTCCGTTCACAGGAGAAAGATCAGGATGTCTTCAAAGAGAAGAGTCCAGAAATCTTTTGATGGTTAAGTCGATGGGAAAGGTTTAAAACAAGGTATGCCTATAATGGGGAAAACAGTCCAGGCCGCTGGAAATTCAAATCAATTTGACCCGATAAATGTTCGAATCGGGAAATTTTAAGTAATGGTTGAAAGAAGACCGGAGAAGGTCTGATCATTACGAGATCTGCCCTAATATTAATATACTATGATTAGATATAGCATTGAAACTCATCCAGAATTTATAAAGGAGAATAATAAATGGCAGCAGACAAACCGCACATGAATTTAGCAGTGATTGGTCACATTGACCACGGAAAGTCAACATTCGTAGGACGTTTAATGTATGATGCAGGAGCTGTACCTGCTCACATTATCGAGAAGTACAAGGAAGAAGCAAAACAGAAAGGTAAGGAATCCTTCGCTTTTGCATGGGTTATGGACTCTCTTAAGGAAGAGCGTGAAAGAGGTATCACAATCGACATCGCTCACAAGAGATTCGACACAGACAAGTTCTACTTTACAGTCGTGGACTGCCCTGGCCACCGTGACTTCGTTAAGAACATGATTACAGGCGCTTCCCAGGCTGATGCAGCTGTTCTCGTTGTCGCAGCCCCTGATGGTGTCATGGCCCAGACCAAGGAACACATCTTCCTTTCCAGGACCCTCGGCATCAACCAGCTTATTGTTGCAATCAACAAGATGGACGCAGTAGACTACAGCGAAGCAAGGTACAAGGAAGTCGTTGAGCAGGTATCCGGTATCCTTAAGATGATCGGGTTCAAGCCAAGCGAGATCCCCTTCATCCCGACCTCTGCATTCCACGGTGACAACATCCTGAAGCTCAGCGACAAGACCCCCTGGTACAAGGGTCCGGCAATCATGGAAGCCCTCAACAGCCTTAAGGAGCCTGAAAAGCCGTCCACTCTCCCTCTCAGGATCCCTGTCGAAGACGCATACACTATCTCCGGTATCGGAACTGTGCCTGTAGGCAGAGTTGAAACCGGTGTAATGAAGAAGGGTGACAAGGTAGTCTTCATGCCCGGCGGAGCCGGCGGTGAAGTTAAGTCCATTGAAATGCACCATGAAGAAATTCCACAGGCAACCCCTGGAGACAATATCGGCTGGAACGTCCGTGGTATCGGTAAGAACGACGTCCGCAGAGGAGACGTTTGTGGCCACGTTGACAACCCACCAAAGGTAGCTGACGAGTTTGTCGGACAGATCGTTGTCCTTCAGCACCCCTCAGCAATCACTGCAGGTTACACACCTGTTTTCCACGCCCACACCTCCCAGATCGCATGCCAGCTGATTGCTCTTAACAAGAAGCTGGACCCGAAGACTGGCCAGGTTAAGGAAGAAAACCCGACTTTCCTTAAGGCAGGAGATGCAGCAATCGTTACCATCAAGCCAACAAAGCCGATGGTCATCGAGCCCGTAAAAGAAATTCCACAGCTCGGCAGGTTCGCTATCCGTGACATGGGTATGACAATTGCCGCAGGCATGTGCATGAGTGTTAAGCAGAAATAACACTTTCCTTTTTTCATTTTTTAAGGAGAAAAAAGGTTATGCAAAAAGCTAGAATAAGATTGTCAGGCATCAGTCCTAAGGATCTGGACGGAGTCTGCAACCAGGTAAAATCAATTGCGGAAAGGACAGGAGTAAATATATCAGGACCTGTTCCACTTCCAACAAAGAAGCTGGTCGTCCCTACAAGGAAGAGTCCAAGCGGTGATGGGACAGCAACATGGGACCACTGGGAAATGCGCGTACACAAGAGGCTCATCGACATCGCAGCCGATGAAAGAGCACTCCGCCAGCTCATGAGAATCCAGGTCCCAAAGGACATAAACATTGAGATTGTCCTCGAAGGATAAATGCAAAAAACGCCAGGTTACAGAACAATTCTGTACCCGGTCTTGCAAATTTTCCTTTTACTTCGTTATTCCTGAATATTTATTCCATCCACTTTTGAGAAATTTGCCGGTGGCTGTCTGTATAAAGAACCTGTCAGCCAGCCGGATATTCTTCAAATCTATTTCTGTGATGTTTTTCTTGATTTTTCTCTCTGTAATTTCTTGTGATTTTCTTTCTGTGATGTTTTTCTTGATTTTTCTCTCTGTAATTTCTTGTGATTTTCTTTCTGTGATCTTCTTTCTATATATTCACTTTACTTAGTGAGATCAGTTTTTTACTTAGTGAGATCAGTTTTTTACTTTAGTTAGATCTCAGCCAGTTACAAATTCATTTTATAAGATAAATTGAAATTACTCAGTTTTATTCACTTGTTCTTTGTCCATTTTTCCGATTTTGTCTATTCGTTCAGATAGAACGAATCTGGCATACTTACAGAAAAAAATACCTGTAGAAATATACTTCAGGATATTCAGATGTTAAATTCTAAAATTCATATCAATCTTTCTTGATATTTGCCTTGTGGGTTTTTATAAACCAGACCCATATTGATTAAGAGAATTGAATTTCCTTTTTGGAAGAAGAATGCCTGATATTATTATGTAAAAACCTCAGTTAAATTTTTGTAACCTTCGCAGGTGGTAAAATGCCCGGAAATCCTAATGAAATAAAACTGGTAAACAATGCTATGTCCAATGTTGCCCGACGGAAGATAATGAACTTTTTATCGGCAGGAGACAAAAGTACTGAGGAAATCGGGGGACAAATGGGAAGGACTATGCTTGATTTCCATCTAAAACTCCTTCAACAGGCAAGCCTGATTGAGATTGAAGAAGGGACTGTGAGACTGAGCGAATATGGCAGGAATTTCCTTAAAGAGAAAGAGGAGAAAGGTGCAGATAAAACTGCAGATATTTCTCAGGCAAAACCAATAGAGATTACTGAGGTCAGACAGCTTTTGCCCTGTATAGCCGATTCCTCAAAGTTCAGGGTAATTGCAAATATAGCCCCTCCTCCAGGCGGAACTCTCAAGGTTCTTGAACCACTTTTTCCCAGAGGCAAATATTCGGACAAAATAGGCGCTCTGATAATTCAAAAAGGAGAAATTATTACAACTGTCTACGGCACTGGGAAGGTGACCATGACAATGATAAAAAGTGAGGCGGAAGCCAGAGAATCTCTCCAGAGCCTCAAAAATACTATCAATGAAGCAATTGCAAAAGGTGTTGCTCCAGCACCAAGAGAAAAAGTAAGGGTTGAACCTATGGAGATATACAAATACCTGCCTCAGACCAACTGTGGCAAGTGTGGTGAACAGAGCTGTTATACCTTTGCAATAAAGCTCATGGTAGGAGAGATCGCTCTGGACAAATGCACACCTCTAAAAGAACCGGGCTATGTAACAAACCTGGAGCATCTGCAAGTCCTGAGTGCATATATCTGATTCGGTTTTATGAAATTCGTCTGATTGGAGCACGTTAAAACACCTTGGTTACAGTGCTCATTGATAGCTCTTTATCATACTCCAGACCGGTTAAATTCTCCTGCAAACTCGCTGAAAATGCTCTTAAACGATGTTATTTGAAGACACTGGCGCCCAGAAGTAAGGAAATATCCAAAAAAGTCATATATTTTTTTATTTTTCATAGAGATTTCTTCATCGGGTTGTGGAAAATGAGTTGTGATCAGAGCCTGTAAGCAACGTGTACGCCTGAAAAAATTACCTGGCGGAAATAGCCTCCTGGTGTTAAAAATGACGGAGAATCCGAACGAGACAAAGCTAGTAAACTTTGCTATGGCCAACGGTACTCGAAGGAAGATAATTAACTTCCTGGCGGACGGCTATAGAAGTACCGGGGAAATAGGAGAGATAGTTGAGAAGGCAACGCTTGACTTTCATCTCAAGATTCTCAAAGATGCGGGAATTATCGAGCTAGAAGAAGAAACTGTAAAGTTAAGTGAGTACGGAAAGAATTTCCTGAAAGGTAAAAAAGAGACAAATCCTGAAGAAATCGCTGATTTCTCCCAGGCAAAACCAATAGAGATTGCAAGTATCAGACAGGTTTTGCCCTGCATAGCTGATGCCTCAAGACTCAGAATAAGTGCAAATATAACCCCACCACCTGGTAGAGTTTTGAAACTCCTTGAACCGCTCTTTCAAAGAAGTAGTTATTCAGATAGAAAAGATAGCTTGATAATTCAAAAAGGAGAAATCATCACAACTATTTACGGTAGTGGGAAAGTCTCCATCAGAATGGTCAAAAACGAAAACGAAGCTAAAGAAGAACTTGAAAGACTGAAGAGTATTATCAATGAGGCTATTGCAAAAGGCGAAGCCCCAGCTCCCAGAGAAAAGGTAAAGGTTAATCTTATGGAGATATATAAACACCTGCCCCAAACCAACTGTGGCAGATGTGGCGAGCAGGGATGTTACAGCTTTGCCATCAAGCTTATGGCCAGACAGGCAGCTCTGGAATTGTGTACACCCCTTAAAGAGCCGGAATACGCAAATAATCAGGAGCATCTTGAGGTTCTGGTTAATTACATCTAAACTATTAATAAAATAATCTTGTTAGGAGGAAATTTGAAGACACTTACTATAGTGCTCACCGATGGCCCTTATATTTCAGAATATGCTGAAATCGCCTCCAAACTCGCTGAAGAAGCACTTAAACAAAATCAGGTGAACATATTCCTTTACCTGGATGCAGTGCATATCCCTAAAAAAAGCCAAAACCCTTCATTTTTTAATAATGTGAGTGAACTTTTCACCGGGCTGGCAGAGAAAGGAGCCATAATTAGAGCCTGTGCAAGGTGTGCTGCTGCACGCGGCTACTTGGCAGAAGAGGACAATACTCTGAAAGGAAGTAACTGCAAAGACTACCTTCCCGGAATAAAGATCTCCAGTCTTTATGAACTCTCAGAAATGCTGAAAAAGAGTGACAGGGTAATCTCACTGTCAAGATAAACCACCAAAAAGAGGTCTAATGATGAAATCGGTTTTCTGTCTGCTGGATACTGCCCCATACGGAAATGAAAAAGCCTTTGGAGCATTGAATGCGGCTGCAGTAAGTCTTACGGAAATGAGCGTTACTTTCGGCCTTTATGGAGATGGAGTTTATCTTGCAGCTGCTGACCAGGATAGCACAGAGCTTGGAGTTCCAAATCTTTCAGACATTCTCTACTCATATGGAGAGTTAAGAGTAATTGTGCATGAACCCTCACTGATTGAAAGGGGACTTTTTGGTGAAACTCTGATAGAGACCATAGAACTTGTAGATGAAGAGGATTTTCTTGAAGAGATGGAAAACTCAGACTTCGTTATCTTATTTTAAGAAAGAGGTAATAGTGTGCAAGAAGAATATGATGTATTCCTGTTGACAAAGCCTCCTTTCAGTCCACGGGCAGAATTGTGCCTTAAACTGGCTGCTCGCTCCGGAAATGCAAGGCTTTACCTTGCAGGCGACGGAGTTTATCATCTTCTTTGCGGCATACGAGAGCTTCCGGGATGTATGGTTTATGCCTGTCAGGAAGACCTCGAAGCAAGGGCTGTAAACGCCAGAGAGAAAGCTATGGTTCCTGAGAACTTTTACGCTGTTTTTATAGAGGATGTAATGGAACACTGTAAACATGCATATACATTTTAAACGAAAGCCAGCAGACATGAAATAAGCGTCACTGGACAGGATGACTTTATATGACCGAAAAGCTCCCACCTGAGATTATTTAGGGATTAGAACAAGCGAGCAGGTTGCATGAGCAAGCAGTCTGCGACCATGAAAGATGCAGAGAGTTTAGTGAAACTTTATCTAACCTTCTGGTCAGGCTCGAAGACATGAAATACTACAGGACAGCGGATAGGTTAATGAGCATTCTCATAAACTGCAGCCCGAAAGAAGCCTCTCACTGCGAAAAAGCTTCGCTTGTTGGAGAAATGATGAAAGAACTGACAAAAGAACTGACAAAAAAGCACAATTCAAGATAAGTTATTATGATCTTTATATACTCAGTGTTATCAAATACTCGACACTCAGAACTTTAATAATGGGTAATTCGTTTTTTAACTCCAAAATCTTGAAAAGAATGCGCTCTTATTAACATTTCAGGTTGACAGCTCTCAGCTACTTAAATAAGTTATTTAATATTCAGTATCTCTATAACATTCCGGACTCGTCATCTGTTTTTTACCCGGTTAAAAATGATTAACAATCATCCCAAAAATATTACAACCGGTTACTTTTATATAGGTTATTTCAAATATATTTGAAACAGCCATGGGATTCATACCTTTAAAGAACAGCATGAGGCACATTAGAGATTATGAAATACTTCTGTGCTTCAGAGACTTTGATGCTGATTTTTAAATTCAGTTGTCTGAAGCCTGAACAAATGAATATTTCAGAAGATTGTTCACGTCAGCGTTAAACTGAGTGTAGTCGATTACAGGCGGTTCAAAATCGTATTATTTATGAGTATTGACGCAACATCAGATATAAAACTTTGATGTATGCAATATGTGAATAAAATAGCAGTTTATGGGGTACAAAAAACGTGTCGGAACCAAAAAACTCCTTGTTCAGGTAATTGGCTTTACACCAACAGACGCTCTGCATGTGCTGGGGGAATACACAGCCTGGAACGAAGAAGCTTCGCGTACAGGAGCAGAAAGGCTTGGAAGACTCATGCGCATGACACCAATAGAATTCTGTACTGCCGTAAAAAAGAAAGTTGCCAGAAATATGGCACTTCATCTTCTCTCGTATATCCTGACAGGTGTCCCATGCGAATCCATTGAGAAGATTTTGGACGGAGACTATCCCGCAAAATTCAAACTGCAACTTCCTGTTGTCCTGCTTGGAGGACCTGTTAGAGCGCATAGAAAGGAACTGGAAGAACTGATAGATGCAGATATCCTGGTTCCAGAACATGCCGAGGTAGGGAATGCAGTTGGAGCACTTGTAGGAAAAGGAATCAAAAGAGCTGAAATTCTCATAAGGCCAGAGAGCCTCATGTCTCCTGACAGGGATTTTCTGGTCTTTGCCCCGGGAAGCAGACTGAAATTTGAGACTTACTCAAAAGCTTTGGAGAAAGCAACCGAGATTGGAAAAAAGCTTGTTGAAGATTATATGAAAGAATGTGGGCTCAGTGGCAACCAGGTTGAAATCTCTAGTGAGAAAAAGACCGTTTCTCCTGACGGCTGGAACCATCCTCCTATGGAAACAAATCTGCTGGTTGTGGGAGTAGGTATGAGAGAATTGCACGTTTGAGCAACTGACTCAGAATCGAATCATGAAAGCTGGCAAGGGTTTTTAAAAAACAATTAATAAGTTTGTCTTATCAGGCTATACCCAGGATCCACGTTTAAGACTTTCTCAATGTGGAGTTTGTATTTTAAAGTAAGGGATAAAAATGGATGAAAAATATTTGAGGTATGTAAGGCAAAACAAAAAAAAGATAGGAGCATCCATTGTAATTCTTGTTTTCCTGATTGCAATGGGAATTTTCATTCTTTATGCCATAAAATCCGAATATTCTCCTATACCTTTAAATAAAAAGGTATATGTTGCAGGCGATAGAAGTGGAGATTTCAACTGTGACGGAGAAGCTGACCAGGTAGAGATAAACCAGGCTCTTAAATTCGTAGCAGAAACACCCGGATATAATACTGTTTATCTTAAAGGTCCCTTTACCTATACTATCAACAGTACCATTTACATGCAAAGCAACATGATTCTTGAGGGAGACCCTGATGCTGTTATCAAACTGGTTGATCATGCAGGGTGGACCAATTCTCCTATGATCCCCCTGATTGGGAAATATGGAGACTCAGAAATAACCAATGTAATTATTCGTGGGTTTGAAATCGATGGCAATCATGATAACAACACTGATCGTTCTAAAGGTAGAGGCTACTATAATATAATTTATTTCACCAGTGCGAAAAACATAAAAGTTTATAATATGTATATGCATGACGGCCACGGTGACGGATTAAGGATTAACCACGGTAAAAATATTCAGTTTTATAATAACAAAATATATAAGCTTGGACATGATGGGCTTTATGCTATTGAGTGCACAAACGTAAAAGCCTGGAATAATACGATAACCTGCAGAACTAACAGTGGCCTCAGAGTCTGGAATTCGAATCATGTGAAGTTCTATGATAACATTATTAATTCCACATTTGACAGGAACGCAGGCGGCCCTGGAATCCTGATTGAAAAAACTACCGGAGTTATGAATGATATAGAAATCTACAATAATTCTATTCACAACACCTTCGGACCCGGATTATGGTTGATAGGATACGACTCTTCTTATCCCAAAAAAGAGGCGCAGAATATCCATATTCATCGAAATACATTTTATAGTACGGGTACTAATCCGAGTATAAACTGGGTCGGTGGCATCGTAACAAGTGGCTTTTACGATACTCTTATAGAGAACAATATATTCGATGGTGTGTACCACGCTGCAGTAATCCATATGTACCCGGATGGTAAAGTCACGGACCTTTCACCTGCAGGTACGGGACACACAACAACCGTCCGCAACAATATTATAGTGAATACCCAGAAACGCACAGAGAATCCAGATGGGACCGGATATGCAGTAATCAATTATCTCCCTGAAACACATAGTTTTGTGCTGGAAAATAACTGCCTTTACAATAATTCTGCAGGTAACTATAAAAACGCGAGTTCAACAACTGACTTCTATGCAGATCCTCTCTTTGTAGACCAGAAGAAACATAATTATCACCTGAAATCAAATTCTCCCTGCATAAAGGCAGGTAACTCTTCTTAAATTTTTAAAAAATTGGAAAAAAATGTCCAAATCAACAAGGAAAAATCAATAGGAATATGGTTAAAAGTGTAGGCTCATACAGAACTCAGCTTCCTAAAGTCAAATCGAAATTAATATCATAATTAACAGCTCATTAAAAATGAAATGCAAGTTATCAAAAAGTGAACTAAAAAACCGTTTAACATGAAGAACTACTCGGAAAAGGAGCTTTTACATGGGATGGCCTGTAATTTCCGGCGATTATATAGTAGGAGATCCAAAATCTCCTGTGGCAGTAGTAACCCTCGCTTCTGACTATCAAAGCCTGAACCTGAAAAACTACGCCATCTGTGGAACCTGTTTTACGGAAAATTTTGGAATTGAGAAGGTAATAGTTAATGTGCTTTCGAATCCCCGCATCAGCTGCCTGGTTGTCTGCGGACAGGAAAGCGACCATTTTGCCGGGCAGTCCCTGCTGGCACTTGCCGAAAATGGGGTTTCTGCTTTCGGAGGGTCAAAAAGGATTATCGGGTCAGAAGGAGTGATCCCTTATCTTGACGACATCCCGGCAACCGCAATATCCCGCTTCCTCAGGGAAATTGAAGTTATTGACCTTGTCGGGACAACCGACCCTGCAGTCATCCAGCAGGCAATCGATTCCTGCAGCGGAAAAGAAAGAGGCGAAGCCCCGGAACTTTCTATGCCCGAAATTAATGAACATAGCTGGAAGAAATACGAACCTGAGGTAAAGAAGAATATAATGTCCAAAATTAAAAAAGGATAAAATTCGCCTCTTTGTTTAAACTTCATTAAACTCTATACTGATACTGCCTGCTTTTTTTACCAGGGATTTTGCAAGGAAACCGCTTTCCATTCTGCATAGATTGAGCACTGCACATGGTACAAGGCAATTAGAGGAGCACTGCGCTTCCTGTGCTCTATCAATGACATAATTGTTTTTGATATCGAGAATTTCCATCATGGGGACTTCAATGTGAGAGAATTTTTTTATCTTCTCACAGGGGGTTTCAATATCAACAATAATTTTGTTTCCTTTTTTGCTTCCATGTATCTTGTGTACAAAACCACAGATCGTAGAATTTACAGTAAATTCAGACAATGTGCCACCTTTGATATCAGTCAATTAAGTTCTTAGATTATCCATTTTCGAACATCTTTTTCATCCGGGACTTTACCTGCAAGTTTTACTTCACCATCAATAACAACTGCAGGAGTGACCATAACGCCGTAGCTCATAATTTTTTCAATATCCTCAACTTTAATTACTTCAGCTTCAATTCCAGTTTGCTTCGATACTTTTTCAATCGTTTCTTTTGTTTTTTTGCATTTGGGGCATCCTGTTCCGAGAATTTCTATTTTCATACGCTTTCCTCTGTTATTTAAGTTCTGTTCCTATTTTGGCTTATTTGACATTTAATTTCAAAAATTTGTAAGACATTGGCAGATTTACAACAACAAATTGAACAAATAACCTGTAAAAATTATCGATAATGCTACAATTGAAACAAATATCGCAATCAATTCTTTTTTCAGTACTTTTCTAAGAATAATCATCTCAGGCAGAGACACTGCTGTAACAGACATAAGAAAAGCAAGGGCAGTCCCTACAGGCAGTCCTTTTCCAATCAAGCTCTCTACAATAGGGATCATAGCCATGATATTCGAATAAAGGGGCACCCCAATAAGGACCGCAACTGGCACTGCAAGCAGATTGTCCTTACCAGCGTATTTTTCGAGTATTCCTTCGGGCGCATATCCATGGAAAATACCTCCGATAGCGACTCCTATTATTACATAGAGCCATACTTTGCCCACAATTTCTTTTACACTTTCAAAGGCATATTCTGCTCTTTCCTTCATTATTAGTTTTTGATCTTCCACACTTTGCTTTCCTACTTTCATCTTATAAACGAAGTCTTCTACATATTTTTCGAGTTTAAGAAGGCCAATTAGATACCCTCCCAACACGCCCAGTATGACTCCTGAAATAATATAAATTACCGTAGCCTTAAGGCCGAGAGTTGCCCATAGAGCGGCTATAGCAGCTTCGTTTACAAGAGGAGAGGTGATCAGAAAAGCGAAAGTAACTCCCAGAGGCACTCCAGCCTCAACAAATCCTATAAATATCGGGACAGACGAACAAGAACAAAAAGGAGTTACTGTTCCGATGAGAGATGCAAGAAAATAATATCTGATTCCTTTCTTACTTCCAAGAACCTGCCTTGTTCTTTCGGGAGTAATGTATGTCCTTATATAGGAAACAACAAAAATCATTACAGCTAAAAGGACGAAAATTTTCATTACATCATAAATAACAAAATTAACACTGGATGCAAGGCGTGTATCAGATGCAATCCCTAAGATCTCATATGTCAGTTTGTCAGCAATCCATTGAAGAGGATAAAATATATCGACCATTTTAGACCCTCCTTTGTATCCATCATTTTATTACTGTTGCTTCAATCTTCAAATATATCAATATATATTGATATATTGTGCACTATATAAATATTTCCATTGGTCTCGGAATATTTTCTTTATTTTGAACACCATTATACATTTACAGCTACCAGCAAGCCTTCCCAGATATTTTCAGAGAAAAAACAGCAAATTCACGGGACAGAAAAAAGATGAAATATAGAAAAAGAGTCCCTAAAACTTGAAATAAATAAATGAGTTTCGATGAAAAAAGAAAACTTCTTCCTTCAGATAAATGCCTGTTAGTTCAAAGAGTGAAGGTCGGTTTTCTAAAGAGAAAGAGTAAGAAGAACTTATTTCATTTAAAAGGAGAATATTGTTATTTATGAGATCCTGAAAAAAACTTTAATCCACTCATAACTTTCAGGGAACACAGCTCATAAGGTTTCTATAATAGTACTAAAAGTTTCTATAATAATACTAAAAGTTTCTATAATAATACTAAACATTACTCTTCAAGGACTTCCAGGATTTTCCTGATTTTTTCGTTTTGTATGGAATATAATCTCTTTTTGCCTTCTTTTCTTACTTTAATTATCCCCCAGTCCTGTAGTTTTGCAAGGTGCATTGAGGTATTGGATTGAGTCTTACCAATAATTTCTGGAATTTCACATGCGCATATTTCACCTTTATTACCGTGTTTATTTTCCCCACATTTGCACTCAGATTCAATTAGAGCCCTGATGATTCTATACCTTGTATCTTCGCTAAGAGCCTTGAAAATTTGTAAGTTTTTTTCATTAATCATATCAAGATACATTGAATATGAAAGATATATACTTTTCTAAAGCCAGGAATTAATACTGAATTGAATTATCCTGATGAATTTCAACGGTCTTAATTGCTTATTAATCCTTATCTCTGCCCTTGCTATTCTTGGTCCCTCACTTAGAAATTACAATATAATTGTCAATCTTGAAAGCGGCTAATATCGTAGTTTCGATCGAACATCATGAAAAACCACATAGGCCTATTTTTTTCTATCTTGAAGTTTGTATTTTTTGAAATCGTTATCATTTTATATCATATCGATAGACATAAATATCAACAATTCATGATATATCTTATAGATCTCTAATGGAGATGTTCTTAGATGGGCAAACTTGGAAAAAATTTGCTTGGAAAATTGGTTGGAAGCGACAAAAGTTGCTGTTGCTGCGGCCCTTCTATCGTAAGTGTAAAAAAAATAAAAGTTGACAACAAAGATATGGAAATTGCCGGATTAGATGAAGAATTCGAAAAATATTTTTCTGCAGGCAAGACACCTGAAAATATAGATATAGAAGAACTTATCCGAACCCTTACAAAAATAAATGAAATACCCGAAGAAGGACTGGATAAGTTAAAAGTCGCAGTACTTGAGGAGTACGAGACATACTGGCAGGGGAAAAGAAAATAATCATATCTACGTGTGTGAATATGTAGTGTTGCCATTTACTAAAAGATTTTGTCGTGAGTCGATGGAAATGAATCCCGTATGCTCAATTTGTGGAAAAGAGGAAGATTCGTTACTCAGAGCCAATCACAGGGACTTAGGAAATATAAAGATGTGTGTGAAGTGCTGGTCAAAAGAACAGTGTAAAAACATGCTACTTCCTATAGGAAGTGGAGGCAGCTGCTGCAGGTAAATTCATGAAAGCTGAAAGAAAATCAGATGTGAACAAAAGAAAGCGTGAAGTGGAAATTGGAAGATTGGAACGTTTTATTTTTGACAGAGATCAGTTAGAGGTAAGAACACAAAAGCTCAGTTCTCTGGTAAATGGGCTGGATGAAGAAGCACTATACTCAGAAGCCAGGATTTTTAAAGCCCTTGCAGATCCCAATCGCCTCAAAATTGTAAAACTATTAAAAGAAGGAGAACTCTGTGCCTGCGAATTAACTATTGCACTTTCCAGTTCCCAATCGACTGTTTCTCACCATCTTTCGGTATTGAAGAGTGCGGGCCTGGTCAAAGAACGGAAAGAAGGAAAATGGTCTTACTTTCGTCTCTCAGAAGGAGCAGTTATTGAAATACTTAACCAGGCAAAATTGCTTCATGAAAGATGAGATTTCAGAAAGTTATATTTTTAAAAGTAGCATTAAGGGCCGGATCTGTATCCCTTAAAAATGGTTAAAGCTTCAGAAAAATCGCATTTATGAGAGGGTGTCTGGTGTTTTCAAGGTTCCAATAGCTGTAGCTTTCGGTAATTTAAAGGAAAAAATAATTTTGAAGGAAGATCAAAATGTTCTGGGATAATTTAACTGTGGCGGCTAAGTTCTTTATTGAGATCTCCGTTGAGCTAACTATTTTATTTATAGGTATAACTTTTCTAGTGGGGCTGATTCAGGAGTATGTGCCGGACGAGACCATAAAAAGAGCCCTTGGTGGGCGGAATAAAGTTATAGGCAGTATCCTTGGGGCAGGATTTGGTGCAATTACCCCTTTCTGCTCCTGTTCAACCATACCGCTTCTCCTGGGAATGCTTAAGGCTGGTGCACCTTTTGCTGCAGCAATGGCATTCCTATTCTCGTCGCCTTTACTAAACCCGGTGATAATATCTCTGTTTGTCATTCTGCTGGGCTGGAAGGTAACTGCTCTTTATTTTGTCGTCGTTTTTATGTCTACAATTGCTATAGGTCTCTTACTTGACTGGTTAGGCTTTTCCAATCAGATTAAGCCAGTTGCTGTTGTAAGAAACCGTTGTGATTGTGAGCAGGACACAAATGCGAAGTCCAGAATACAGCGGTCTGCAGTATTCGCGTTTAGCCTTTTCCGTCAGCTTATGCCTTATCTCCTCTTGGGAGCAGGAGTTGGGGCATTTATTCACGGATTTGTACCAACAGAAGTTATCACCCGCGTTGCCGGACCGAGCAATCCTCTAGCAGTTCCTGTTGCTGCAATTATTGGTGTCCCCATCTATATCCGGGCTGAGACTATGATTCCTATAGGACTGGCACTCATCGAAAAGGGAATGAGTGTGGGAGCTGTTCTGGCACTGATAATAGGCGGTGCAGGAGCCAGCATACCCGAGCTGACACTTCTGTCATCAATATTCAAGAAGAGACTACTTACAGCCTTCATGATAACGGTTTTTTCAATAGCTGTGATTGCAGGATATCTTGCAAATCTGCTGACACTGTGAAAACCTTATAAAAGCTTAGGAACCATACCAAGCATGTAGATCAAAGACCTGGATCATTTCTCAAATATCCGGATGATCCAGTCTTTTATCTCATCTCTGATCTGGCGGAAGATCTTAAGCTTCTCTTCTTCTGATCCCAAAGTTGCAGCGGGATCCTCAAAACTTTTCTGAATCACCTCTCTTGCTCTTGGGTATTCGGCTGGAACCTCCAGGTTTGTACTGCAGATAGGACAGGAAACTTTAGCCTGATCGCAGACTGTAGCTGCCACATCAAAAATGGTGTCCTGAAATTCTTTGGGAGTTTTGGAGTATTGGCTGGAGATATCAATGCCAATTTCCTTCATAACTCGAACAGCATACGGATTAACGGTTGTAGCTATAATACCGGTGCTGTAAGCCTCGTACCGATCCCCATAAATAGCTCTCAAAAGACCTTCAGCCATCCGGGATCTGGCTGAGTTGTGGGCGCGTAAAAAAAGAACTTTCTTTTTTCCTTTGATCCCGTATTTGGTACCATATGACTGTTATTGCATATAATAATTAATTATCATTGTGATGGTTCTTTAATCTGTCAGGTCATGTATTAAAAATGAGGGAGAATAGTAAAGGTTCTTTAAGTATTAAGAGCGTGTCTTAAAATTCATTCTCATTCGCATAAAGGTTTGATCTTTGCCATTCTTCTGACCATTATGTGAATCATAGCAGCATAAATTAATGCTTGACTTGACTCTGTTAATCCCTCGTAATCTTTACTCAACCTTCTATACCTGCCTAACCATGCAAATGTCCGCTCTACTATCCATCTATGTGGAAGTACTTTAAAGCCTTTGACATCATCGCTGCGCTTAACTATTTCGAGTACCCAACCACAAACTACTTTGGTCCAATCAATCAGTTTACCTGAATAACCAGCATCAGCCCAAACTAGCTGCAATCGAGAAAATGTTCCTTTAACTTGTTCTAGAACAAGTTTAGCCCCATCTCGATCCTGGATATCTGCCGTATGAACCACAACCATCAACAGCAGCCCTATTGTATCCACCAGAATGTGGCGTTTTCTCCCTTTGGTTTTCTTGCCAGCATCATAGCCGCGTACTCCCGGAGTTTCTGTGGTTTTTACTGACTGACTATCTAAAATCGCTGCACTAGGTTCTGATTCTCTACCATATGCAGTTCTCAGTTCAGCTCTCAGTATAGCATTTATGCGCTCCCAAACTCCATCAATTCTCCAGAGACGGAAGTAGTAATAGACAGTTTTCCAAGGAGGAAACTCATGCGGTAACATCCTCCAAGCACAACCAGAACGTAACAAATAGAAGATACCATTCAATATTTCTTGATAAGAATGAACGCGTTTACGACCCCGATTAGAATTGGGAATCGGAATATGAGGCTTAATTAATTCCCATTCTTGATCGGATAAATCACTAGGATAAGGAAGACGTATAGATCGTTTTGACATTAACGAACATTCAGAGTATAGGAATTATTTAATTTTAAGACAGCCTCTAAGAGAAAAATTGAAAATCGGCAAGAGTAACCATCAGGAACTGCTGATATCCACCCATACTTTTTTCCATATTTGTCCTGTCTTCTATTACACCCGGGCTTTTAATTTCAGGCTTTCGACTGGCAAATCTCTGTATTGCCTTTTACTGATATCTAAATCTTCATTCAGGATTTCAACCGAAAACCCTGCCTTTTTCAGAAGCCCCAAATATTCCTCTTTTAAAACGGCACCAGCAATACAACCTGCAAGCAGCTCACTGTCATTTTTAAGTTCTTCAGGCAGCTCATCAAGGAGAACCATGTCCGAAATATACATTCTGCCTTCCGGTTTCAGAACACGGAACGCCTCTCTGAAAACTTTTTCCTTATCAGGAGCCAGGTTAATAACACAGTTACTGATAATAACATCCATAGAACTATCTTCAACCGGGAGAGACTCAATATCCCCATGGCGGAATTCTACATTTGAGTAGCCATATTTTCGGGCATTAGCCTGCGCTTTTTCAACCATTTCAAGAGTCATATCGACCCCGATAACTTTTCCTGAGCTTCCTATTTTCTGTGCAGCAAGAAAACAATCAAAACCCCCGCCAGAACCCAGATCCAGAACGACATCTCCGGGTTTCAGTTCTGCAAAAGCGGTAGGATTGCCGCAGCCAAGACCCATATTCGCATCCGGAGCAGCCTGAACGTCAGATTCGGAATAACCAAGTGACCTGGAAAGGTCTGTTGAGTTAGAATCACCGCAGCATCCGCCAGAACAGCAGGAGCCCCCTAAAATTGCAATTTCCTGATACTTCTTTTTGATAACTTCCTTTTTTTCATTCGCATCCATTTTTATATCCCATTCCTTACCATTGATATTTTTCTATTTATCTTGAGCTTACTGTCAGTTATTTTTAACTTTGTTTTCAACCCGGTTTTCAGTACTCCCATTAATAGTGTTGTTGATTCGGTATTCGGTTTTACATACAGGACATACCTCTGAAACAGAGCATACTCCTGAAGCCTGCTGCCCATCACAACAGGGTTTTATATCCCGGATTCCAAGAGATAATAGCAAACAGCTGATCTCTTCGTTTTTAATGCTGTAAATTACGTTTCTTCCCTGCTTTTCGTACTTTAAAATTCCAGCTTCAACTAGGACTTTCAAATGTTTTGAAACCGTTGTCTGGTCCTTTTTTGTAAGGGAAGAAAAGTCACAGGCACAGTAGCTGTGTTCCAGCAAGTAAGAGAGGATGGTAAGCCGTGTTTCATCTCCGAGAGCTTTAAAGAATTTCACTTTACTATCAAGCATGATTATATGGATATATGCACATATATCCATATATATTTGGTGGTCACTGGTTTAGAATTCTATTAGTTCAAAAATCCATTTTTTACAAATAACAATCAGTTTACCGGGCACTGTTTTAACACTTACGCGATCAAAAAAATAAGTGTTTAGAAGAGTCTAAGAAACTCAGAATCCGCTGAAGTGGTTCTGGTAAACCATATAAAAGCCGACACATAAAACAATGATGCCTGCAACTTTTTTTAAAGGAAAACCATACTTTGAAACTTTCTGAAGCCTTGTGGAAGAAAAGCTTGCAGAGTAAGCAACAAGAAGCATTGGAATGGAAAAGCCGATAGAATATATGAAAAGCATCAGTGCCCCATATGCAACTTTTCCTGAAACTGCTACCATTGTAAGGATTGAGCCAAGTACTGAGCCCACACATGGAAGCCAGACAATCCCCAGAGAGAGACCGAGCAAAAGACCTCCGAAAAGTCCTTCCTTTCGGGAATTTGCAAGTGAAGAAAAATTTCCAAAAACATTGAAAATATTGAGGTCAAAGATCAGTGAAATACCCATTGTGACCAGAAGAACTTCGGCGAAGATGTAAAGTAGATCGAGATATGCAGTTAGCGTTGCTCCGAAAAGAGAGGTGACAATCCCCATGCTGGTAAAGGAAATAGACAACCCCAATACTATTGCAAGAGGCCTGAACTTTCCTTGTTCAGTTGAATAAGCAAAAACTGCCGGAATTACTGGAAGGATGCAGGGGGAGAGTACACTGACCAACCCTGCAAAGAAAGCGGCGACCGGCAGAAAGTCAGAAAACATAAATTACTCTCCATGGTTTCTGTCTTCGATGGCTTTCCCAAGAGTCTCTGAAAGGGTTGCTTTATCGACAACACCCAGGAACCTTGCATTTGCTCTCTCCGAACTTTCAGTTCCGTCCTGCCGCATGTAGATATATTTACCGTCTTCGATGACTGTAATAACACAGGTATCTGGAATAACTCTTACCCCAAATGTTGATGCAAATTCAGGGTACTCATTGACATCAATGAGCATTATTGAAGCTTTATCCTGATATATCGGTAGAATCTCTGTAAGTATCTCTTCCTGTTCCTGACAGGGGATGCATCTTTTAGAACCAAGTTTCAACACAACAGGACCTTTATCAAGAGCTTCGTCAATCTGGCTCAGATCTGTAACCTCGACCAATCCTGCTCCACTGACGGAATTATTAATGTCAGCAGCGGTTTCAACAGTCTCGGCTTCACTTTCGGAACCATTAATATCCGTGCAGCCTGAGCTGAAAAGGACAAAAAAAATAGCTAAAATAGGGAGCGGTTTTTTCAAAAAGGACTGAAACGAAGAAGAAATTCGTTCTCTGTCCTGTATTTTATGCAATCGCTTCATTACAATTCTCCTAAATCAGGTTCTGTATTTATGCATATAAGAAAAGGATTAAAGAATCAAAATATGTTGATATATTCAAGTATAATATATGATATAAATATTTTACCTGGATCATTCGGATGCAGAAAAAAATTCAATAAACACGCATTAATCTTTCAATTTAGTTCAGGATTCGTTTGATAAAAAAATGCAGGTTAGATATCAAAATATATTGATATGGGTCCTCCAGACTCGAAGTCGAAAAGTATCGCTTATAAATAATAATACGTTTAATATCAAACAAAATTGATATGAAAAAATTTATTTAGAAAGCTTAACTTCTTTTATTCATGAGTTATTGCTGCCCTGTGGACCCGGAGAAAAAAAAGGAATGGGAAGAAAAAATGCTCCAGGAAATAGATTTTCTGGACAACGACATTAAAAAAGCAAGTGAGATATTTAGTGCTCTGGGACATCCGATAAGACTGAAAATTGCTTATTTTCTTTCTCAGAGAGACCACTGTGTCTGCGAACTGATATTCAAGTTAAATGAGAGGCAAAACCTGGTCTCCCACCACCTGGCGATTTTGAAAAACTGCGGGGTCATTGAAGCCTATAATGTCTCAAAATGGAGGTTTTACAGACTGAACCCTGAATTCGGAGATATTTTGAATAATATATTGAAAATGTGAACTGCTGCCAAGCTAAAGACTTGCCGGCTTTCCGATCATCCTTCCCTCTAACGACACCCACACAGGGCCCTACCTGCAGTCCCTGCGGTGGCAAACCCAAGTCCAAAAAAACCGGGTGAAATGAATTCAACTAGCTGTAAAGGAATCAAAAATAGTGGAAATGGTTTGGCTCTCAGTCCTCACAGCAACAGCAGCAATCCTCTTCTTTCCTGTCTTTATCCTTCTCGAAAATTCTGTTGTATACATTTTCCTCATATACGTTTGTCCACCCTATCTGTGAACCGGCAGCAACAAACATTGCAACAGAAATGGCTTCTGCGATCTCCTCCTTTGTTGCTCCGGCAACAATAGCCCTTTGAGAATGCGTGTCAACGCAAAACTGACAGCGCATAAGGACCGAGGAAGCGACAGCAATTAATTCTTTTGTTTTAAGATCAAGAAAAGCGTCTTTAAAAATGGAATTTCTCATCTGTCCAAAAGCTTCTGCAGTTTCAGGCAACATTTCATTTAAAAATGACATATCAATACCTCTTCTAAAAGAAATCACATCACTGATAAAATTAGTTAGAAGTTATGAATTTTCAGGTGTTCTGTGCATTTTTAATGACCCGGTCTTCTGCAGAAAGCAGAGTTCCATTGCATACTATTGCCGCGGTTTTCAGGTTTATGTGTATACAGCAAGTCTTCTTCATCATTTTCAGGATTATTTTCAGGATTATATTCAGGATTCCCTTCTTCCTTTACTCCATCACTTTCTATTTTCATATTTGACCTCGGAGTTCCATTGAATGATTTAAACTATAATAGAAATAGGAATCCAAATTTAAAAATCTGGAGGACGAGTATCAAGAATAATTGATACAAAAAAGAGCTAACGAAGAAAACCTGAAATATTGAAAAATATCAAAGAGGATATGATTGAAGAATATCAAAGAGGATATGATTGAAGAATATCAAAGAGGATATGATTGAAGAATATCAAAGAGGATATAACAGTCTTATGAAATAGAACGCTGTCAGGCAAAGAGAAATAATATGCGAAAAACACATATTCCTGTATGATAAACCAATAATTAGAGGTTGCAGAATTTAGGAAAAAAAGAATAAAATAAGAAAATATAATGCAGATTTTTGGAGCTCAACGCCTCTGCACCTATTTTTCAATTATACTGAATTTAAGCAGACCGGGAAAAACTATTCACTGCTTCCTGCGCCTCAATACATATATGGAAGCCACTAACGCAATACCTGCCCCAAATTCAAAAGCTGGTGCAGGTTCAGCTTCACTGCTCTCATCAGTAGTCTCTTCTTCCTCTGTTTCTTCTCCAGCCCTTTCTTCCCCGGCTTCAGGCTCAATGTCAATTATAATTTCATGTTCCGAAAATTCGGGGATATATACTGCCATGGTCGCAGTTTCGTTTTCCTGCAAGAGATAACAGAGCGGACGGTTTCCACCGGCGAAGAGTTCATCGATATTTCCCGCTTTTTCAATTACTTTCCCATTAAAGCGGAGCCTGATGCGGTCTGGACTGGAAAGGTTGACGGTCTCGTTGTCCACATTTATGGTAATGACTCTGCCTTCTGGAAGATCGGAATTCACCTCGAGGACTACACGGTCTCTGTCCCTTTCCCTGATGTGCACGCCCATGGGAGTGTAGTTCACAACGGATGCATTATCCCCGCCTGCACGGAGTGATATTTCGGCTCCGATTCTGCCGCGGGCAATTTCCCGGCTAAGCACCTGGTGCATGTATGCAACATGGGGGCCGTACCGGTATCCGGTCTGCATGAGAACAGGGTCCATGGGACTTGCACGGAACATGACCACACTGTTATTTACAAGAGTCACTGTAACCCTGCCGTCTGAAACCCTGGCATCAGGTCCTTCGATAGGCTCATCACCAGTGGCGGTAGCAAGATAATTCTTGAAGACAATAAGGTATCCTGCAAAATTATTTTTGGAAATATTTACAATGACTGCATCTCCCGGACTGTCTGAAAGTTCGGTATCCATGCTTGCTTCCACTTCTTCCGCAAGGTCAAAAACTACGGTTTTATTGGCAAAAGCCCGGACCTGCAGGATTCCCATAGGGTTATCATGGAGGAAAATCTGGCTGTCAGCACCTTCGTAGACAGCAGTTGCCCCTGCAACCCTCTCTTCCTTAAAGGCAAAATCAGAAACCGTAACCGAATTGAAAATCAGGTCTCCGCCAACCGCAAAACTGCTGACTTCTCCTGAACTGTTATCAAAACTGAAGGTCGTATAGTTCCCATATGCAAAGCGTCCCTTATGCATGAAATGCATTCCCTGTCCCGTACCCCTCATGTTCTGTACAGCTTGCTGGCGCATCATGAGCTGTTGCCGGGAATTAATAGAGGCAGGCTTCTGCTGCATATTCGCAGCCATGTAGCTCGCAATTTCCTGCCCTGTAACTCCGTAATGCTCTTCAACCTCAAGAATCGTAAGCTGCGGATCCATATCCTTCGGAAGCCCGAGATCGGAAAGTGCGGTTTCTACAGGGATTCCAAAATTGCTGCATGCCTCATTGAAAATCATTGATCCGAAGCCTGCAAACCTGCTGTCGTACCTGTCAAACCCGTAACCATTCATCATTCCATGTCCCATTCCAGGGCCCATGCCGTCAACAGGCTTTCCTCCCTGCCCGCCCCCAGATCCTCCACCCTGCCCCATCTGGGCAAAAGAGGGACCCGCCCCCAGGAATACAATCAAAAGGACACAGAATACAGATAGAGCTAAGCATTTCATATTCAACTTTACTTTCATCCTTCACCACCCACATACAATAAAATGTTAATAATTGCCAGTGGCCTTGAACTGTCAGTGACCTGTCCAGCTTAAATACAAAAAGCTAAAAAATACTCAAAAAAATAAAAAACCAAAACAGTTGATTATATGGTTTAATCATATAAAATCTCTAATACTGAGGATCCTGCACTAAAATCCAGGTCTTTAAATCCGGACCCATAAATAAAGATCTGTAACAGATCATCCAGAAAAATGAAATTTAAGATAGGATTTGTCCCCAAAAATTCTGCCAGACCAGTAAACTTCAGGAAAAAACAACAGGAAGATTGACTTCTTCCAATTGATAAAGTTAAGTAATATTGAAACAGGTAAAGCCTCTTAGAATACATCGGAAAATATAATAAGAGGCAACCTGTTAAATTGCTGGATTCAGTATCTACGTTCCACCGTGAAAGTAACCTTTTTAGAGCCGTCTGCGGGTACGTTTACTTCCCACTCGGCAGTGTAAGCATCCGTCTTTTCATAAGTATCTGAACCCGTGGTAATTTCCCAGTCCCCGTAGAAGTGTTCTACGATGCGTATTTTTTGTGCCTGAGACTTATGGTTTTTCAGTTCTATCTCGTAGCTCTCCCGCCAGACATCAGTGCTTATTCTCTTGTAATCGGTCTGGGTCCTGGTGCCTGTTACATCAAAGGCGTTTCCGACAACTACCTTAATTTCCTCATCTTTCGGGGTATGGTCTATGCTGTCTTCCCCGAGGAACTGGAGCTGACCTTCGGAATCAGATTTGTATACCCTCAATACTCCGGCAGGGAGAGGCATTCCAAGGCCCCTGTCTTTTGAGTTGGTCAGGTTAAGGGCTACCTGTACTTTATCGCTTTTTGAGACATCAAAGATAAGTTCCTTTTTCACGGGCACGGAATCCGCGGAAAGTAGGGAAAGCTGCTTAACCTGCTTGTTTTTAAGAGTTGCCGGCCTTTCCAGGGTATAAAGGTGGTACTCAAAGAGAGATTCTTCAGCAAAACCTTCTTTTACACTATCGTATGCTACTTCCTCTTCTACTGCAGCTTCTTCATAATAATTCCTCTGCGGTACAGCTATACGGTGGACCTCTCCTGCAACAAGCTTCAACCTGGCGTCCTCATAGGTGGTCCCAGCCTGATTATCGATGCTGACCCAGCCCTGGATGTCAGCTTTTGTGTCATCAGCATTAGTCTTCACGATATAATCCGCCTTCCAGTTCATGCCACCTGTAAGGTAAGATGTGAGGACATTCCTGCTGCCTGATACGGGGGAATAAATCTGCCAGACGAGGGTAGGTTTTGTGAGCAGACCTGCGGAATCAGGGAATTCGAGTCTGGAAACTTCTGTAAGACTCACTACTTTTCCGTCACTCAGCTGGAGCACAACCCCGCCGTCATGGCTTAGAAGAGTACCTGTATAGGTTTCTCCTTCCTTTTCGGTTGCAGTGATTTCCTTGCCCAGGAATTTGTCCAGAAGCTTGTAGCTGCTTACCAGGTCATATTCATAGTTCTGTTCAAGGACGGCAGTATTTTTGTTTTTTGTGTCCTCAAATATGACAGATGTAGGATCGATAAGCTCTGCAACATCAGTGTATTCGATATTGTTAACTCCCGTATTGAGGTCGAGTTTCCGGCGTTCTTTCACAAGAGCAAGGTTGTTGTTATAAACCGTAACCTCAGTTGCCGAATCAGTTCCTGCAGCCCCGGCAGTAAGAAATTCCAAAGGATTTACAGGTTCTGCCTTTGTTATTACGCTGGAAGAGGATTCAATCCCGTTAACAGCCATTTCTCCTCCCTGAGCAATGGTTTCGCGCCCGTCTGCCTGGACTGTATTTCCAGCAGGTCCGGGGTAAGCAAACACTGCAGCTGTGGCTGCAATTCCTATAAAAGCCAGAGCAAGCCATATGTAACTTTTTCGTGTTATCATAGAAGAGAATAGAACACTGTTTTATTTATATGTGACTTTGACTGCGGACAGACTTGAAGTTATCTCGTCTCCTGCCTGAAATAAACAGGCCTTAGGATGCTGAAAAAGGAAAAATCTTCAATTATTTGATAAAAGTCAGGCCAAAAACAGTTATAATAATATACACCAATACAGAATATAGAATTTAAGATAGATAGTGGCGAAAAATGCAGATAAGCAATTGCAGATAAACCAGGAAATATAAAGGATTCATCTTCATGAAAATGATCGGACCCCGGGAAGTAAAAAGCCGGACAGGATTTTTGCATTTAATCTCCGGCATTATACTGATCCTATTTTTTACAATAGCTGTATTTCCGGTTTCAGCCTCCGGAATAGAGGCAAACAGGGAAATCTCTACAGGAACAGCCACAGGAATAGCTTATACAGGCGGGAGTTTTACAGTTACCGTAAATATATCAACAGACCAGAACATTGAAGCCCTCGCGCTTGACGAAAACCTTCCTGAGGGATGGAATGTGAATGTGGTTGAAAGTGCAGGAGCTACTTTCCAGAATATTGAGACGTTTAAAGAGTCTACCCTGGAATGGGTCTGGGTAGAAAGCCTTCAGGCAGGAGGAGAAAAAACAATCGTTTACAGGGTGACAGTACCTCCGTCTGCTGCACCTGGAAACTTCAGGCTTTCAGGAAATATTTCCGCATATTCAGTCTCCGCCATCCCTGTCACGGGAGATTTGGAAATAATTGTGACATGCCCTCCCCCGGAAGCTAACTTTTCCGCAAGCCCCCTCTCCGGCACCAGCCCTCTTAAAGTCCAGTTCACTGACCTGTCCACAGGAAATCCGGATTCCTGGGAATGGGACTTTGACGGAAACGGAATCACTGACTCTTTAGAAAAAAATCCTGTATGGACCTACGAAACAGCCGGGACATATACTGTAATTCTCAGGGCAGTCAATAAGACCTATGGAAATGATACCAGGACAAAAACAGGTTATATCACAGTTATTGAGGAAATCCAGTCTTCCGGAGGAAGCAGCGGGAGCAGGGGAAGCGGCGGAAGCGGAGGAGGAGGCGGAGGAGGTGGATCTCCTGAATCGACAAGGAATGTAGAGCTAAAGGAGATTTCAAATGAGCAGGTCTTCAAAGGAGTCCATACCTGCTACACGTTCAGAGGAGAGACAAACGATGTCGTTGCTATTGAGTTTGACCCCAAAAAGAATTTTGGAAAAACAACAACGATTGTAGAGATGCTGAAGGACACGTCCATATTAGTTAAAAAGCCTGCCCCGGGAACGGTCTATAAAAACCTGAATATATGGGTAGGAAACAGCGGATTTTCAAGCTCGGAAAACCTTGAAAACGCCAGCATAAGCTTCAGGGTAAACCGGATATGGCTCTCCGAAAACAGCATCGGTGAAAACACGATAACCCTTTACAGGTACAGTGACGACACATGGAATGAACTTTCCACAGTCCTGACCGGAGAAGACGAAGATTTCTTCTACTTTAAAGCAAAAACTCCGGGATTTTCACCTTTTGCTATCTCAGGTCCTGACGAAAAAAGCCAGCCGATTGAAATCACTCCTGCCAGAGAAGAGAATAATCTTATGAGCAAAGGAGAAACACCCGAAGAAGAGAATAAAGGGAATATGGTTTCACATACGGAAAAAGAAAGTGAAAGTGCCCCTGGGGCAGGAGTTTTATTTGCAGCAGCCGGAGTTCTGGCATCATATGCAGCGATGAAAAAAAGTAAATTAGAATAAAATAGAATTAAACAAAATAAAGTAAATGAGAGTAAAATGGGATGAAATAAAGTGAAATAGAGTAAAATGGAATAAAATAAAAAAGAGAGTAAAATGGAATGAGATAAAATTCTCAAGACTGAAGCCGGAGAAAATATTTTCAGGCTAATTGTGGATATTTAGATGAATCAAATGTATCCGCACTTTTCAAGCCATGTGAGAGACCTTATCCATTCCCCTTTCGGCTCCCTTGAAGTACCCACAACAAGCCGCTTAATGTCCCCTACTTCTTCGACCACTCCGCGGGCTTCTATGATCTCTCCGGGGAGAGCCTGGCCTGCGTATGTATGAGTGTAGGAAAGCACATGGTCAATTTCTTCGTGTTCCACTTTATAATAGGAAGGGCTATCAAAGGCAAAGTCAGCATTTATAACTTCGGCTTCAATTTTCATTTTGACGGTATCTTTTCCCCGCAGCAGGGGTTCTTTAATCTGGTCCCATTCCCGCACGAAGAGGAGGTCAAAGTACGTGCCCTCAACCATGCCGCGGTTTCCTTTTCTGGACTCATGCAGCATGAATTCATCAAAAGAGATCTCAGGGATTCTTTTTCTGTAGATCCTCTGCCACATGTCTTCATCCAGTTCCTCCACAGGCCCTTCTTGCTGTTTAGCAGCGGTTATGGCATCTCTTGCCCTGAACCACATGGGACCGTAGACAACAAAATCGACATCTGAACTCTCATTTTGCAGGCCTGCAAGCATTGAACCCGTGACTCCCATACTTGTCCTGGGAATTTCCGCCATGTCAAGCACTTTTACTATTGCCCTTACACGGCTGTCGGAATTTATAAGCTCGGGAATTATGTCAGAAGGGCGGAGCACTTTTTCTACTTCGGATTCAGGGACAACGTGCACGTCCCGGACCCATTCTGGCCTATTTTTTTTCATGAATTCGAAAGCAGGACCGAAATCATATTTTTTGTACCTTACTCCGTTTAATTCCCTCTCTCCGGTTTCATCCGGAACGTAGCGAAGCGTGGCTCTTATCCCATCGGTACGGAAATAATCAGAAACTGCAAAAAGCCAGTTGTCTTTTGTAAGAAGAAAATCTCTGAGGCGTGTTTTAAGCATTTTGTATCATCCCTGGAGCCTGTAAAAATAATCCAGTCTGCCGAACTTAACTGCTACGGATTGGTTTTCAGTCAAGAGTTTCCCATAAAGAATGGACCTGTAACGGCCATAATAACCTGATAATGAACCTTAATAACAACCTTAAAAATACCTGAATATAAACGGATTTGAGACCGGACTTCAGGTAATTGACGCGATAAAATGTATTGTACTATTCATGTATTTAACTGCCGATGTTTTGGCTCCTGATAAAATTAGCTTATTTCGAAAAAATGGAGTAATATACCCGGAGTAATATATACTAAAGGAGTAAAATAAAGAATACTGAAAGAATGCTCTGAAAAAAATGCGGAACATCATAAAAAATAAACGGAATAACCTGCGTGTGCAGAAGATCCGAGGTAATAAGTTTGAGAGATGACCCGAGTGGAGAATCGCTTGAATCCTGGATTATCCGGCTGAGGCGAGAATTCCACAAATACCCCGAACTCAGTTTTAAAGAATACGAAACCCAGAAAAGAATCCTGAAAATTCTTGGAGAGCTTGGTATAGAAGGCAGGAAGATTGCGGATACCGGCGTGCTTGCAAGCATCCGTGGAACTATGCCCGGTCCCTGCATTGCCCTCAGGACGGATACTGACGGACTCCAGGTACAGGAAGAGCCTGCGGAAAGAAACAGGGAATATATTTCCAGAACCGAGGGAGTAATGCACGCCTGCGGGCACGACGGGCATATGGCAATGCTCTTTGGGGCTGCAAGAATGTTTATGGAAAACAGAGAGTTTCCCGGAGAAGTCCGCCTGATTTTCCAGCCCGCAGAAGAGATCCCGCCTGGAGGCTCGGAAAGGGTTATCGCCGAAGGAGGGCTTGAAGGCGTGGACGCGATAATTGGCATGCATATTTTTACCAATCACGAGTCCGGAAGCGTGGGGTTTCGTCCCGGACCTTTTATGGCAAGCACAAACCGTTTCGAAGTTATACTAAAAGGAAAAGGCGGGCACATCTCACTGCCAGCAAAATGCATTGACCCTGTGAGGATGGCTGTAGACTTTATAAACAGCCTCAATTCCGCTCTTGAAGAGCGGCTTGATAAAGAAAAATATGTCCTTGGAGTGGGCAGGATCCAGGGAGGTGCTCAGTTTAACAGGATACCTGACAATGTAGGGATTCTTGGGAGCTACCGGACATTTGACAGCGAGACAACAGATATTATCGACGCGACGATAAAAGAGTGCCTTGAAAAAATAAAACAAGAATACCTGAAACCCGGAGAGGAGTTTTCAGGCCTTCCGAACTATGAGCTTGATATCCTGCACGGTTACCCGGTCCTGGTAAATGACCCATTTTTCACGGAAGCTGTAAACTTGAAACTGCATGAGAGCTTCCCTGAGCTCACGGTCTACCCGGAAATCGAAAAGACCTTTGCTGCCGAAGATTTTGCAAGCTATCTGCAGGTAGTGCCGGGAGTTTTTATTTCACTCGGCACGAGGAACCAGAAAAAAGGAATAGTGGAGATCAACCATTCATGCGCTTTTGATATTGACGAAGAGATCCTTCTCAAAGGCAGTGAAATTTTCCACACATTATCCCTGGATTTCCTCAAAAACCCTGAAAAATACCTCAGCCTCCAGAAATACCACGGGCCTCAGGAATATATCGAAAAAACCTGAATTTTAAAAAGCCCCGAATTGAGAAAAACAAGGAGAGAAAAATGATAATCCAGATGTACGACGATTCCAGAATGGATGAAGTTCGTGAAGTTGTCCTGGGAGTCCTGCTGGAGCACGGTTTTGAGTATGACAGGCTTAAAGACGCCGACCTGAAGGACATAAACAGCTACTATTTATCAAAAGATGGCACCTTTTTCGTAGGAATTGATGACGGTAGGGTAGTGGGCACCGCAGGGGTCCGCAAACTTGAGGAGAACATGTGTGAAATCAGGCGTATCTACCTCAAAAAGGAATACAGAGGCAAAGGAAATGGAGAAAAGCTTTTTCTGGCTGCTCTAAATTTTGCAGAGAAAAATTGTGCGGGTGCTCTTCTTAAAACAGATCCGGCCCTTAAAAAAGCAATAAGCATGTACCTTAAACACGGTTTTTCCTTTGTAATGAAAAAAGATGGGTATCTGTATTTTGAGAAACGGTTTTAAAGATGGGTATCTGTATTTTGAGAAGCGGCTTTAAAGAAAGTAGGACTTACGCACTTGAGATTCAAAATCATTGTCAGTAGACCTTGCTGTTAAATCGTTGGTTTAGACAGTTGAAGGTTTAGAGCCATTGTTTTTCAGTTCAACCGCGTAAGTCCTAGAAAGGTGTCATATTTTGAGAAGCGGCTTTAAAGAAAGGTGTCATATTTTGAGATAAGGTATTAAAAAGAGAGTGTAAAAATTAGCTTCAAAAAAACCGTTTTATATTTCCTGTTGAAATGTCAGTTTTACTTTTCCGGAGACTGCATTATTTTTCCGGCAAAATGCAGGAACCGCCTTCTCCCCTGTCAAGAGCCTGAAGATATTCAAGCACCGCAAGCACAAAGGCTGAATGTGACCATGCAAGCGGGAGGACGGAGAGAGGCTTTCCCCCATTATCTACCTGCTCGGGCATAAGGCCTGATGGATGGGCGTGGGCTGCACACCATTTAATAAGCTCAAGAGCGCGGTCCAGGTTCCCAGTTGCAGAATGCCATTGAGAGAGCCAGAGGGTGCAGATAATCCAGCTGTTCATATAACCAAAGTAACTGTCATGGAGATACCTTGCAATCCCGCCTGAGGGGCGCAAAAGTTCGCGCTCTATTGCTTCCATTGTCCTTACCATTCTGGGGTCATCCGGGGGGAGGATCCCGAAATACCAGACTGCAAATACAGAGGAATCAAGATCTGGCTCTTCAAGAGACCGCCTGAATCTTCCTAGCTTATGGTCGTAAAGCTTCTCAATAATGGTTTCTTTTAACTTCCCTGCAGCCTCTTTCCAGATATCTGCATTGCCATAATCCCCAAGGGAACGGGCAAGCTCACAGGCGCCCTTGAGCCCCGCATAGACCGTACAGGCACTGTAAGTATGTACGCCTTTTCTCTCTTCCCACAGGTCAAAACTTGGAATTGGCAGGCCTGTTTCCCTGTCAATTGCTTTTATGAGGTAGCTGGCTGCGGGGATTACAAGAGCTCTGTAGTACCTACCTGTTGTCCATACGCTCCTTGCAATCTCCCAGTTGTTATAAAGAGCATAGAGAGGAAGACCTGTCTCATCAATCTGTATCATGGGCACAGGATGCCAGGTACTCCCAAAATCCCCTGCAGGCGTATATTTATGCAGGAAATTACCTCGATGAGTAATAGTTCTTGAAAAAAACTCAAATGTTTCCGCACTCAGGTGGTGATACCGCGCCCTGTCAAGGGCAAGGCAAACCCAGGCAGCATCCCTTGGCCAGCAGTAAGTGTAAAGGTCTGCCCCAAACTGTTTAATATCCGAATCGCAGGACGCGATCACCGAACCCGTAATGTCCATATGGGCTACGGATGCGAGAAGGCTTCTGTAGAAACATTTTACAACCTCTTCAGGAAGCTGCGGCATCCAGGCATATTCAGGAAGTACGGATATCCTTTCAGTAAATGAATTCCAGAAATTGAAATTATGATGGAAAAGGTAACTTCCCGTGTTCTTCACCCTTTTATGTACTTTAAACACACCGCAGTAGTTCTTTCCGATTGCGACCCAGAAATGCACCCTCGTTGCTTCCCCCGGTCTTAACTCCGGAAGGGTCCAGCCAAGTGTGGAGTCCACAGAGCCGTGAGCTACAGGATTTCCGCTCAGGCTTGCGTCACTTTCCATATCTTTCCAGGTACCTTCGAGCCCTCTCCATTCTGCAGTCCCCACTGCATACTGGTCAAAGGCTGGCTCACTGGCATGCAGAAAATAGCGGTCTCGTTTGTAATGGATAAGGACATTTTTGTCTATTACGGCTGTTTCTCCTATTTTGGTTTCAAGTATCCTGTAATTCTGGTTGGAAAAAAGACGGAGGCGCCTTGAAGAGTTGGAGACATTCCGGATCTCAAATGTCCTGTAGAAAATGCTGGTAGACGGGTGAACCGCCTCCCAGACCGTGACTTTAAGGCCAAGATCCGAATTTTCAAAAACTGTTTCCCCTATGTTCGATGTTACCTCCCTGAAGGTTTCAGGTGTTTTTTTATTGCCTGCTCCTTTTTCGCTAGCCATTACACGTGCAATCTCTTCCTCCGGGCTTTCCGAGATCTCATGGATCCTGTTACAAAACTCGGTATCAAATTCGGATTTATACCGCTGTCGGATATTCCAGTTTTCAAGCCAGCTGCAGTAAAGAGAATCAAGGTCACATATCCCGACCCTTATTGAGTTTCCGTGATTTTCAAGCCCTACATACGGGAAGTAAACATCCCTTACAGTCCCCCTTTCATCTTCACAGATAAGGATTTTCCCATTTCCAAAAATCAACGGCCTAATTCCGGACACCCCCGACTATATTTTTTATAAATTTTCCGGTTATTTTTTCACTTTCCGTCCAGGTAATACTCTGTTTTAAAAGAGAATCCGGTCAGGAACCCAGTCCGGATTCGAAGTAATTGGATGACTGTATTTTATTTTAGATCTTAATATTCTTTTTCGAGCCAGGAATGTAAATAAATCTGTACATTAATAACTCCTGGATTTCCTTAAACCTGATAATTTTCAGATCACTATTCAGTACAGCCCTGAATACCCAGGTAAAGAGCAGATAAAAGCAGGTAAAAAACGGTAAAAACAGATAAAAAAGGCTGTGAAAACTATTTTAGTTTTAAAAAATTTACCTTCGGGGTAAACCCTGTAAAATAATTTTATTCCCAAATATTTGTAGAGAAAAGATACACATTTGCTGCATAGGGATTCTAATATAAAGCACAGCTAAGCTCCGGAGAATGATAATATTTCTTACTAAGTATATATATAAACATAATACGAAAGTTTATATTTGGTTGCGTTCTTTTTAGTATGATTTAAAAAAACGGCATCTCTAAAGAAAAAACCTACATACAGAAAATCTGCGTGTCTACTATGGTTTACGTAACAAAAATATGTCCCGTTTGCGGGAAAGAATTCTTTGTCCTCAAGGATGCAGAGGAAAAGGCAATATACTGCACTCTGGCGTGCCTGGCAACAGCTCAGGAGAAGTTTGAACGCAGAGGCAGGTCCTTCCCGAGTTTTAGCTAAGCATTCTTATTTCAGGCAAAAATAACTCAAAAACTGAAAGGGAAAACACCCGGGAGAAGGGAATGTTTTTCCGCCCTTTTTATTTTTAGAGATATTATTTTCCAGCAATTTTTTTTGCTATCTGAGTTACATGCCTGCCCTGGTAACGTGCCATCTCAAGTTCATTCTCTGAAGGCTGGCGGCTCCCGTCCCCACCTGCAATCGTTGAAGCCCCATATGGGCTGCCGCCTGTAATTTCGTTCATTATTGTCTGCCGCTTTTCTGCATAGGGAAGACCGACAATAACCATTCCAAGGTGAAGCAGGGTAACATGAAATGAGAGTATTGTAGATTCCTGTCCGCCATGCTGCGTTCCGCTGGAAGTAAATACGCTCCCCACCTTTCCTACAAAAGCGTCCTCACTCCACAGTTTTCCAAGCCCATCAAGGACCGCACGCATCTGGGCAGTCATCATCCCGTAACGTGTGGGAGTACCGAATATTAATGCATCGGCTCCAGCAAGGACATCTTCATACATATCCCGCGTCACGACCGGAATGTGGGCAAAATGTTTTTTGGTTTCTATTGCTCCCATTTTCTCAAGAACGTCCTCCGGCAGGGTTTCCGGGACCTGATAAATCCCAACCTCTGCTCCCTCAACTTCCCTTGCTCCTGCAGCGACAGCTTCTGCCATCCTGTAAATGTGCGCGTGAACACTGTGAAATATTATATTTACCTTAACCATCCAATCAACCTCAAAAAGCCGTTAAAATTATACTGAAATGTGATTGAGGTTCCAAAAATAAGATAGCCTGATTTAAGCTCCTGAAAACTCCAGAACCCCTCATTAAAGGTAGTTTTCTGATACTTTATATAGCTTGTTAGCAGAAGTCACGCCCTTTTCCCGGGCTTATTTTATACTGCTTATCTTTCTGAAGTATCAAAATAGTTATTAAGAAATATGATGTATAAGCTGGGCATGCCCTCTCTTTCTATCGTAATGCCTTCCATGAATGAGGAAGAAACTATTCGTATCTGTATAGAGAAAGCCCAGTATATATTCAAAAAATATGGTATAGAGGGGGAAATAATAGTTGCTGATAATTCTTCTGACAGAACTGCAGAGATTGCAGCATCAATGGGTGCAAAAGTCATAGGCCCAATAAAAGGTTACGGGAATGCTTACCTCAAAGGGCTCGCAGAGGCAAAAGGGGACTACATTGCTATCGCAGATGCGGACAACACCTATGACCTCCTTGAACTTGACAGGTTTCTGGATCCCCTTATGGCAGGAGAAGCCGATTTCATAATGGGCACGCGGCTTAAGGGAGAAATTAAAGCAGGAGCCATGCCCTGGCTGCACCAGTACATAGGCAATCCCATACTGACAGGAATGCTTAATTTCCTGTTCAAAACGAAAATCTCGGACGCACACTGCGGGATGAGGGCTTTTACTAAAGAAGCCCTTGAGAAAATGGATCTTAAAACTCACGGGATGGAACTCGCATCTGAGATGGTGATCGAAGCTGCAAGATGCGGGCTCCGAATTAAGGAAGTTCCCATAACATATTATTCACGCAAAGCTCCCTCCAAACTTCGCTCATTTCAGGACGGCTGGCGGCATGTAAGGTTTATGATGTTATACAGGCCTGTCCCTTTCCTCTATATTCCAGGAGCTTTCGTATTTCTCCTGGGTTTCCTTATAACCGCTTCCCTTCTTCTTACGAACAACGCTGCATATAACCGTCTGCATTCCTTTATCTTGGGCAGCATGCTCTTAATCATTGGCGGGCAGATCCTTGCAACCGGAGGGTACATGAAAACATACGGAATTATCCACGGTATGTACCGCGATGACGAAAAAGGCAGAAAGCTTCTGAGCTACCATTCCCTTGAAAAAGAGCTTGTAGGAGGATCCCTTATCCTGGGCTCAGGATTTATTATCGGACTGAAAGTTGCCTATACCTGGGCCAGTACAGGCTATGGCACTCTTGAAGAGGTGGAGTCTGCGGTAATCTCAATGGTCCTTGCAGCAATCGGGCTTCAGCTGATTTTTGCTGCGATATTTGTAAGTGTAATGCTCCTTGAAGTTGACACCGACTGGTAAAGTGATCAGATGAAAGTTGCCTTTGTATACGATGCTGTCTATCCCTGGGTCAAGGGCGGCGCTGAGGTGCGCATCCATGAGCTGGGGAGGAGGCTTTCCTTACAGGGACATGATGTGCACCTTTTCGGGATTAAATGGTGGGAGGGTGAAGATGTTTTACAGTATGAAGGCATGACCCTTCACGGAGTCTGTAAAGCCCGTGACCTGTATGTAAACGGCAAGCGTTCGATTTCCGAAGCACTCATTTTCTCTTTAAAGCTGTTTCCGGTTCTTGTAAGAGAAAAGTTCGACCTTATTGACGTGAGTGTATTTCCCTATTTTTCCTGTTTCACCGTAAAAGCGGTTTCAGTCCTGAAGAGCACCCCTGCAGTATTTACATGGCACGAGGTATGGGGGGACTACTGGTACGAATACCTTGGAAAAAGAAAAGGCTTTTTCGGGCTTGCGATAGAGGCTGCGGTTGCAAAGATTTCAAAGAATGATATTGCGGTCTCGGAGTGGACAAAGAACAGACTTGAGTCGGTTCTGGGAACGAAGAGAGAGATAGCAGTCCTGCCCAACGGGGTCGACCAGAAGATGATCTCCGGGATCAAGCCTGCCGGGCAGAATTGTTCAGAAAAACAAAAGGGCAAAATTTATGACATTATCTTTGCAGGCAGGCTCATAAAAGAAAAAAATGTTGATGTTTTGATAAAAACTGTTTCCCTGTTAAAAAAAGATAACCCTGAAGTTTGCTGCTGTATTGCCGGAGATGGGCCTGAAAGAAAAGCTCTTGAGAAATTTACTCTTGAGATTGGGATGCAGAAAAATGTAGAATTTGCAGGGTTTCAGGAGTACAGGGTATTAATAGGAAAAATCAAAGCCTCAAAGGTTCTTGTTCTTCCTTCAAGCAGGGAAGGCTTTGGAATGGTTGTAATCGAGGCTTTTGCCTGTGGTGTGCCCGTAGTAACAGTAAAAGAAAAGTATAACGCAGCACAGGGGCTTATTGCAGACGGGATTGATGGGTTCGTCGTGGGGCTTGACGAGAGAGAAATTGCAAAGGCTATAGACAAAATAATAAAAGAGCATCAGGAAGGCGTAAAGTATTCAGAAGCTATATTAAACAAAGCTAAAAAATATGATTGGGACGAAATCGTTAAGAATGTCCTTATCGCCTACAGAGGCTTTATAAAAAAGGATTAAAGTAAGTATTCCTACCTGTATAAAAAATAAAACCTACCTGAAATCTCTTAATAAAAACAACCCGATTCAAAGAAAATATAATAAATAATTACCTTCTTTACAAAAAAAGTATAAAACCCCAGTTTTAATAAGGAATTAAATCATAGTTTTTATTAGAAAAGTAGTTAAATTCCTACATACATTATTTAGTGGGGGATAGGCGATGGGCAAACTGAGCTCATACCTGTGCAGTTTGAGTTTTAATAGTCCTGGTTGCCACATACAGCATCTGAGTTACTACATAGCATTATTATCCAGACTATTTGAGAACATCAAATTGAATATACTTTCAGATATAGCTTAAATATTTACATCTTATTTAAAAATTCAGTTGTATAGATCCAGTATATATTAGAATACACAATTTAAGGAATTAATAAACAGAAGCTCCAATTAATTCCCCCTAAGTGTATCCCATCTCAGAGGATTATACATGTCTAATAAAACCCAGTTATCAATTATAATCCCGGTACATAATGAAGAGGAAAATATCTTAGAGCTATACAAAAGTTTATACAATATTCTTTCACTGGTTGGAAAAACATATGAAATAATCTATGTTGATGACGGATCTACGGATGATAGCTTTGAGAAAATAAAAAGCATTGAGGATACAAGGGTTAAAGTTGTAAGGTTTCAGAGAAACTATGGAAAAGCTGCGGCTCTCTCCTGCGGATTTAAAAAATCAAAAGGGGATATTGTTATTACAATGGACGGGGATTTGCAGGACGACCCCAAAGAGATACCCAGATTTATAGAAGAACTTGATAAGTATGACATGGTTTCAGGCTGGAAGAGTAAAAGATATGACCCAATTTCAAAAACCCTGCCTTCAAGATTCTTTAACTGGTTAACCCGATTCATAACCGGGGTTAAAATCAACGATTTCAACTGCGGGTACAAAGCATATCACAACTATGTTGTAAAAAATATAAACTTATACGGTGAATTTCACCGCTACATCCCGGCTCTTGCTTACTGGAGAGGTTATTCAGTGGGAGAAATTGAAGTGGAACATCACCCGAGAATACACGGGGAATCTAAATACGGAGTCGAAAGGTTATTGAAAGGTTTCCTTGACCTTATAACTGTTACATTTCTCATGATGTACAAAAAGAGACCTCTGCATATGTTTGGAGGCATAGGGTTCCTTCTGGGCTTTTCGGGAGTATTCATATCAGTATATTTAATGTTTTTATGGATAATAGGGGAAAGAATCGGAGAAAGGCCTCTTCTTATGCTCGGGATACTGCTTACGGTGATAGGGGCCCAGTTTGTTTCTCTCGGTCTTATAGGAGAGCTGATTACAAACTCGAGAAACAATGACGATTATATTATAAAGTACGATAGCTATGAAATGGAAAACGGCAATTAAAGTTGCAGTTACCTCTGGATTAATGCTTTACCTGATAAGCAAACTTGATGTGAATGCAATCTATGAAGCCTTTATTCAAATGGATCTGGCATTACTTTCTCTTTCATTACCTTTCATTGCCCTGATGTATTTAATAAAAGCAAGGAAGTGGCAGGCACTGCTTGATTGTATAAATGTCAGGATCCCGATCAGAAGGTCACTGGAGATAATCCTGATAGGTACATTCTATGGAGCACTTACTCCAGGAAGGGCAGGAGAGGTCTCAAGAGCTTTTTACCTTGATGCTGAAAAATCCAGGAGCATTCCCACTGTAATAATGGACAGAGTTATAGATGTAATCTGTCTCCTGACATTGAGTGTCCTGTCAACTGCCCTATTCTTTAAAGACAGAAGCCTGATTTATCTGATGATTTTAGCTGTGCCGCTTTTTATTTCCGGGATAGTTATCACCATGAATGAGAGAATAGTAAGCTTTGCTTTCAAGAGCTTTTCTCAGGGAAAAGAATACACAGAAAATTACATGAAAACAATCAGGGAGATAACAGGCAATAAAAAAGTTCTGCTTTTTACTTTTTCTTTAACTCTTGGCTATTATATCCTGAACATGATTGTGTACTGGATAGTGATAAAATCCCTGAGCCCTGCTTTAAATAATATCCTTACCTTCTCCCTGCCTATAATAGTAATCCTGGGCAATTTTCCCATATCCATATCCGGATTCGGAGTCAGAGAGTTTGCAAGTGTCACTATTTTCCAGATGTTGAACGAGAATTCAGCCTATGGGTTCACATGTCCAGTAGTCCTTTACCTTTTAACTTCCCTTTCTCCTGCATTACTTGGATTTTTATTTACTTTAAGAAAAAAAGTTTGAAAATTAAGCTATAAAGCTCAAATCAAGGATGAATCGGGAATAAATCAGGAAATAAATAAAGGATAAATCAGGAATAAATCAAAGATAAATCAGGAAATAAATAAAGGATAAATAAAGGATAAATCAGGAATAAATCAGGAATAAATCAAAGATAAATCAGGAATAAATCAGGAATAAATCAGGAATAAATCAAAGATAAATCAGGAATAAATCAGGAATAAATCAGGAATAAATCAAAGATAAATCAGGAAATAAATAAAGGATAAATAAAGGATAAATCAGGAATAACAAATATAGACAGATATGTAGAATCAAAATCCAATACCGGAATTTTAAAACGTTTTATGGGGATTAAAATGAGCCAGAATTCAGAGAGTGGAAATTACAGGAAGTATACTTCCAGAAACCCGCTCATGGGGATAGTTGTATCCGGGTTTATGAAAGATTTGAGCGAAACTATAGCTCCACTGGAAGAAGTGGGAAGTATTATCGATATAGGCTGCGGGGAAGGGTTCATCATTAACTGTCTTAACAGGAAAGATATTACAGGCGTGGATGTCTCAAAGAAAGCGTTAAATATCGCAAAACAAAAGAATCCGGGCTGTAATTTCTGCACGGGAAGCATATATGACCTGTCATTTAAAAAGAGCAGTTTTGACCTCGTAATTGCAACGGAAGTGCTGGAACACCTTGAAAACCCGGAAAGAGCTCTCCGGGAAATAAAGAGAATATCTAAAAAATACTGCATATTCAGTGTGCCCAATGAGCCATATTTTCGCACAATGAATTTCTTAAGAGGTAAGAACCTTACACGCCTTGGGAATGACATTGAACATTTACAGAACTGGAGCACAAAAGAGTTTGTAAAGTTAGTGGGAAGGCATTTTAATGTGGTGGAAGTAAAGAGACCTTTTCCGTGGACAATGGTATTGTGCGAAAAATAAGGATTAAAGGTGCAGGAGCTTGGATAATTTTTTAGGAATAACTTTGTTCTCGTGGTCGTAACCAATCCCCGACAAATCCAGTTCAAGGGATTTTTTAATGAAGTTATTTTTATATCAAATATATTTTTGAGGGAAGAAATCGTCTGCCCGGACCCAGTAATCCCTGTGCTAGCAGCAGTCTGGAAATAGATGAGCCATGTATACCCCCAGCAACGTATTGCGGAAGATCCTTACAGAGTCGCTGTGAAGTTATAAGGGGGGGAAGTAGCTGAAGGGGTTAAAGGGTATTTGAAAATAAAAGCTATTTAAAGAAAAACAGCTCCATCATGTTTAAAAAATCTGAAAAATCAGAAGTGAAATATTTATTTACAAGCATTCTCTACGCATGTAAGGATATGGAATAGACTCTGAAGAAAAAACAAATACTGGTTTTGTGTATAACAGGTAAGTACGTATGAAAATTCTGCACCTTACAAAGAAGTATCATCCCATGATAGGAGGAGATGCTTATGCCGTATACAATCTAAAAAAATACCAGATGGAGACTGGCTGTGCAGTTTACGTTTTAACCTCTAATTGCGATGAAATAACTCAAAATGAAAAAGTTTTCAAGTATGGCTTAAAAGATACCTCAGCGAATCTGGACAAAATTACCCCTCAAAGGCTAATATCTCTTTTTTTATTATTTTTTGAGAGCTTCAGGATGCTTGGAGAACTGAAGCCCGACATTATCCACTCTCACTCCGCAGACCTTGGATTTTTCATATCCTTTGCAGCAAAATTCTATAATATTCCTGTCGTCAATACCTGCCATGGAATCAGCTTTGATGATAAACGATATTTCTTTTTGAAAAGAAAGGCTGAAAAGTTTTTCATAAAACATTCAGGATTTAAAAAAGTTATAGCTGTGGACAAAAATGGGCTTGAAATCCTGAAAAAAGCTGAAATAAAAAATGGGATCTATATTCCGAACGGTGTGGATATTCACCGATTTGAAAATATAACCAGAGAAAAAAACTGTGGAAAGATAAGATTCCTGTTTGTGGGAAGGTTGGAAAAACAAAAAGGGCTGGAGTACCTCTTAAAGGCGACAGAATACCTCCGCTCAAAAAACGATTTTGAGATTATTATCGCCGGTAATGGTCGAGAGGCTAAGAAACTTAAAGAGAGTGCAAAAGAGTACGGAATACAAGATATAGTAAAATTTACCGGAAAGCTCAGCGAACAGGAACTGTTTGAACATTACCTCAAATGTGACATATTCGTTTTGCCTTCATTATGGGAGGGTCTGCCTTTGACACTCCTTGAAGCCGCATCTGCAGAGTTGCCCATAATAGCTACTAAAGTTGGGGGCATACCTTCTGTTTTTTCCCATGGAAAAAATGCAATTCTGGTAAAATCAGGGGAAAGCATGGAACTAGCAAGAGAAATGCGCAGACTGATAGAAGATAAAAAACTTAGAGAAGTACTGGGTTCCAACGCCAGAAACCTTGTAGAAGAATATTCATGGGAAAATTCAGTAAAAAAACTGGATTCAGTTTATTCTCTGCGAGTAAGTTGAGAGAAATTCAACTGAACAGTAGCTGAGTAACTAAACTTAAGCAGGGAAAAATCTTGCTGGGATCTGATTAATAGTGCCCTGAGGCTGTGAATTTTCGTTTTAAAGCCTGGGGGAGGATATCAAAGTGCAGACCGAGCCAGAAAGCTGTGGCTTCCACGAAATGTCTTACTACAGCTCTCGGGACCCATTTAATAATATTTATTGTCTCATAATTATTGAAGAACATAAACCTGATGTCCAGAAAAGTTGAAATCACAGAAAAAAAAGGTATAAGAGGCAGATACACGTTGTTTCTATTTTTGAATATCTGAATATGCGCTGTACCTGCATCAAAGTATTTCTTGAATAAAATTTTCAGAGAATTATTATGCGAATGCACAACAACTGAACCCGGATCGTACACTATTTTATAGCCGGCTTCGAGAACCCGTTTGGACCAGTCCTGATCTTCAGTCTGAACCAGTAACTCATTAAAAGGAAACTTTTCCCATGTATCCTTTCTGATGCAGGAGCTGGTATTTGAGAAAAATACGAGTTTCTTATAGTTCCTGCAATTCTGCATACTTTTGACTTCCCTATCAGACCCCCAGCCGCTTGAAATGTATCGTGCTTCAAAAGGATCACAATCTGATCTTGGAACATTCCGGCTATACACACCCGCAACTTCTTCATCAGAAAAATTTCGAATTAAGTTTTCAAGCCAGTGTTCATTGAAAGGCGATGCATCCTGAGTTAAATAAGCCAGATACTTCCCCTTAGACAACTTTGCGCCATAATTTCTGGTTTTTCCATGTCCAAAGTCTTTCACGTCTATACTGAAAAATCTAACAGGAAAGTTATTCACAATATCCGGGGTTCCATCAGTCGAAGCCGAATCAATAACTATAACTTCAAAATTTGTATAATTCTGAGCATATACCTTTTTCAGGCATTCCCCAATAGTTGCTTTTCCATTTCGGGTCAAAATAATTATAGAGACTTCTGGACAGGGCATTAAAATGATATCATGCATACTTCATTATATAAATGTCGATGATATAGACGATTCAAGCCACGCTCCATATATAAAAATCCATAATTAACCCGAATCTATGGAATATAATAGAATAAAGCATTTTTAGTATAGAGCGAGCATATCAGAACTATATATAATACTTTATTTTTAGAAAAAAACAATCAAAAAACAAAAGCTTATTAATAAAAGACTCCTGCATCTATCTTCAAAATTTATCATATAGAAAAAGAAGTGAAAAGATAGAAATATTAAAGAGTTAAATTGAAAGTCTCAGTATCATGCAGATTTAAGAGCAGGCTGATGAGAATTTTACGCAGAGATTAGATTCAAAAATCTGAAGATAATCTGGTAAGATATTGCCACTGCATATCAGGTTGTTATGAAGGTTAGAATTATTATAAAATCCAAACAGACAATTTTGCCTTTATGCATGGTTGATTAAAATCGCTCTTTATGATTCAAGAGACGATTCTCCAACCTGCGGAAATATAATGGAACCGTTTATAGGAAAAAAGAACAAGTATCCATAAGCAGACCGCCTCATGTTCACAGTAGCTGCAAACAAAACTGAGACAGAAACAGCAAATATTATAAACGTCCTGTAAGGCAGTACAATTACTCCAAACTCGACCGTTCGGACTGCCGCCAGAAATGAACAGCTCGAGATATTCCGAAGTGGTCTATGTGAAGCCTTTCACACTGCCATGAAAATGGCCCGCCAGAAACCTAATATTAATTAAAAAAAAGTTTCAGATCCATTATGCAATAAAGGAAAAAATGCCTGATCATTTTGATGGTTCCAGGCATGGGTATGAGGAATTTTGTTTAACAAATCCTATTAATTAATGTTTATGGAGAAGCCATATTTTTGGTAAATGACATCATCTAAAGCATAAGGTTAATATCACCCGTACATCCTGAAAATACACACCGGGAACATACCACACCATAAATAAAGGATCATTTTCATGATATAAACCTGTAAGCTACTACTGAAACATAGTATTCCGTGCAATTATAAATTTCCAGGAACAGTAAAATGCCCTGGGGTTCTGAGTATTCTATCCTGACAAATGCAAAATTATCCCTCCAGACCATGAAAAGGAACCCATATTAAATATCCTGAACTGAGAAAAAGTATAAAAAAAGGAGTAATATCTATGAAAGGTGTAATCCTCGCAGGAGGCACAGGCTCTCGCCTCTATCCGCTTACTAAAGTAACAAACAAGCACCTGCTACCAGTATACGATAAGCCGATGATTTACTATCCCATACAGACTCTTATTAATGCAGGAATCAAAGAGATTATGATCGTTTCAGGAAAAGGTCATGCCGGACACTTTCTGGAATTGCTAGGCTCAGGTTCCGAATTAGGTGTCCGTCTAACCTATGAAATCCAGGAGGAGGCCGGAGGAATTGCTCAGGCACTTGGACTTGCGGAAGACTTTGCTGACAATAGTCCAGTGACAATGATTCTTGGAGATAATATTTTTCAGGATAATATCATTGATTCCGTAAAGTCTTTCACATCAGGAGCAAAGATATTTCTCAAAGAGGTTTCCGATGCTCACAGATTTGGAGTCGCTGAAATTGATGGAAACCGGATAATTTCTATAGAAGAAAAGCCTAAAATCCCGAAATCCAGCCTTGCAGTTACGGGCCTGTACATCTATGACTCCAGAGTCTTTGAGATAATACGCAACCTGAAACCCTCCGGAAGAGGGGAGCTTGAGATTACCGATGTCAATAACGCATATGTTAGGATGGGTGAAATGGAATACTCAATACTTGAAGGGTTCTGGAGTGACGCGGGTACTTTTGAATCTTTATTCCGGGCAAGTGAGCTTGTAAAAAACTTAAATAATAAAAACTAACGGAAAAACGAATATGTATATTTTTGAATACAGCGAGTTAATCCGAAATCTGGTAATAAGCGACCTCAAGGTCAAATACCAGAGTTCTTTCTTAGGTTTTGCCTGGTCGATGTTGAATCCGTTATTGATGATGTTAGTATTATATGCTGTGTTTCAAAACATTTTCAAGTTCGAACAGGAACATTTCGCTCTATATCTTCTTATAGGAATCATTGCGTGGCGTTTTCTATCAATCGGGACTATGACAGCCATGGGTTCCATTGTCGGGAAACCCAGTCTTGTAACTAAGATTTATATTCCAAGAGAAATACTTACGTTCAGTATTACTATGTCAGCATTCATCAGTTCTATACTTGAATTTACAGTGCTCATACCCTTAATGCTGATACTGGGAGCTCCAATATCAATAACTATATTGCTATTTCCAGTAGTTCACGCACTGTATTTTATTATTGTGTACGGGCTCAGCCTTGTACTTTCTGCTTTATATGTTTATTTCCGAGACTTAAATCAAATATGGGATATCCTTCTTCAGATTGGGTTTTACGTGTCCCCTATCATATATCCGCTTACTATGGTACCTGAAAAATATCTCCTATATTATACCTTGAATCCTATCACTCGCTTAATAATGATGTACAGGGACATCTTATTGTTCGGCAATTTTCCTACGGTCCTTGATTTTTTAATCGTTGGCGGCTTCGGAGTAGTATTTTTAGCATTTGGGTCTGCAGTCTTCAAGAGGCTGTCCTTAAGGTTTGCGGAAGAGGTGTAAAAGTTGCAAGGGTTAAATTTTGGCTCAAATATGAAAGAAAAAAATAAAGAAGAATACGCTATCGAAGTTAATAATGTGTCAAAAAGTTTCAGGATTCCCCATGAAAAAAGAGTAACCGTATACGATAACCTTGTCGGATGTGTCACAGGCAAATCATATAGTTACGAAGCTTTTGAAGCACTTAAAGATGTTAGTTTCAATGTAAAAAAAGGGGAAACTTTTGGAATAATCGGCCGAAATGGTTCCGGGAAAAGCACAATGCTAAAGATACTTGCGAACGTTTTGACCCCGGACAATGGCTATGTAATAACGAAAAATAAAATTGCTCCTTTTTTAGAACTCGGAGTGGGTTTTCAACCAGAACTCACTGCTGTTGAGAATGTGTATCTTTACGGAGCAATCATGGGATTAAAACGTGCCGAAATGGATACGAAGATCGATTATATCTTCGAATTTTCAGAGCTGGAGAAATTTAAAGACACAAAACTGAAAAATTTTTCATCCGGAATGTACGCAAGGTTAGCTTTTTCTACAGCTATTTCTACAGATCCGGATATACTTTTAATAGATGAAGCGCTGTCAGTAGGAGATGAAGCATTTCAAAAAAAATGCGCGGAATGGATTGAAAATATCAAAAATAAAGGTAGAACAATTGTTTTTGTGTCACATGATCTCAATTCTGTAAAAAACCTGTGTAGTCGATGTTTGCTGCTAAATGATGGAAAAGTATCCTGCATGGCGGACACCGAAACGGTCATTGCAGCATACCGTAAAATTATGAACACTTCTGAGGATGAGATAGAAACTGCTCATGTTCCCTCGAATGATGAAACCGATATTTTGCACATAGAAGAACCTGCAGGGATGATAGGGATTCCAGAACAAACAGAGACCGCAGAACCAATAGAAGTGAAGAATTGTATGCAGCATATAGAAAACCTTCAAGCTGTCAAAGTAAATGAGACTACAGAAATTTCATACGACAATTTGCTGTCTTCTAATGTCCATATTGGAGAATACACATATGGGAACCCGCAAATATTCATCTGGACAGATAGATATCATGTTCATATTGGGAAATTTTGCTCGATTGATGATAATGTAAAAATATTAGTTGATGGCGATCACAGATTGGATTGGGTATCTACGTTCCCATTTGGTCATATAATCCCGTCAATTAGAAAAAATATAGATCATCATAAAGGGAAAGGGGATGTTATTATTGGCAATGATGTTTTTATTGGCTATGGCTCAATAGTACATTCCGGGGTAAAAATTGGAGATGGAGCGGTAGTAGGAGCAGGTTCAGTAGTAACAGAAGACGTCGATAATTATGAGGTAGTCACAGGAAACCCTGCCAAACATGTAAAATACAGATTCTCAGAAGAATCGATAGAGAAATTGATGAGAATAAAATGGTGGGATTGGGACATTGAAAAAATTAGTGAAAATATTGAGCTGTTCGAATCTCAGGACATAAATTCATTTATATCAAAATTTATTAAAGGTTCAGGTTGATGTAATGCTCGAGTGGACTGGTGAGAGATATCTGCCTTTTATAGATCCAGGTGTATGTGGGGCAGAAATTCATTATGAACACTTACATCGTTATGCTTTTGCGGCTCAATTTGTAAGTGGTAAAAAAGTGCTGGATCTTGCATCCGGAGAAGGTTACGGAAGTTACTTATTAGCAAAAGAAGCAAATTTTGTCGTTGGTGTCGACATCGATGAAAATGCCGTAAAACATGCTTCACAAAAGTATCAGGCAGAAAATCTCAATTTCGTGAAAGGCTCAATTTGCGAAACCCCAATTAAAGGAGAAAAAGAGTTTGATGTAATTATTAGTTTTGAAGCAATAGAGCATATTGAGGAACAAGAAGCTTTTCTTTCCGAGGTAAAAAGACTTCTCAAAGACGATGGTTTATTTATAGTTTCCTCACCAAACAAAACCCTTTATACTGATGAAACGGGCCAGCAGAATCCACATCATGTAAAAGAATTATATTTCCACGAGTTTGAAAACTTATTAAGGAAATATTTTTCAAACACTATTTTCTTTGGACAGGAAGTATGCTGTGGTTCAAATATATGGGAACTGAAACAGAAAGGAATTTCGAAATCATTAGATTTTGTTATTGAAAAAAAGAATACAAATTTTGACTTTGTAGATGAAGATAGTAAGGACCCTCTTTACTACATTGCTGTAGCTTCAAATTGTAGAACAGAAAAAGTTGAGGACATATCAAGTTATCTTGTTGATAAGTCTCACACTCTGCTAAAACAAGGACTTACCTATATAAGAGAACTCGAAGAAGGAATGCATAAACGTGAAAACCTGATTTCAGGCTATGAGGGAAAAATTTCTGATTATGAAGAAAAAACTTCTGATTATGAAGAAAAAATTTCTCACTATAAAGGAAAAATTTCTATTTATGAAGAAAAAGTTTCCGATTACGAAGAAAAAATAAATAGCTTAAATAGCCAGATCTCAGATTTAAATAAAAGGTCTCAGGAACTCGAGCATGAAATCGATGAGATGAAGCAGAGTATATTATATAAAATTGCGATGGGTTTTCAGACAAAATTTGTTGAGCGAGCTTTACCAGTAAATACGCGTAGAAGACGAACTTATGATACATGTCTGCTAACCGGTCGTACTTTGATAAACCAGGGGCCCAGTAATTTATTAACCAGTCAAAAAAAAGACCAGATGCAAAAAAAAGATGCAAGTGAATCCTCAGACAGAGAAAAAATTCAGGACCTCAGACCTGATCAAACAGGCATTAATATTGACCTATATAATAATATGAAAAAAAGCAGACTTCATGAATTAACAGCAAAATATGTTCGCGGCAAAGGAATACAGGTAGGACCAGTATATCACGAATTAGGTATTACGAGCAATATAGACATAACATATTTAAATCATACAGGACAGGAACAAATAAGTCAGGAACAGCCTGAACCTGAAAACTCCGTACCTGCCAAACCTGATAAAGTTATTGATATAGGATGTCTGGATAAATATGAAAATGAAGAACTCAACTTTTGTATTGTTAATAAGGTTACCGAAAAGGTAAAAGATCCTCTGGAATTTTTGAACTGCGCGTTGAGAACTTTAAAACCCGGTGGAATACTCTTTTTAATAGATTCTAATAATGCAGACTCGCCAGAAACCAGTGATGAAAAAGAAGAAAAAACACTAAGCAAAGAATATCCAACTGAAGCAATCCTAAAACAACTTAATTTACAGGAGCCTGACCTATTTACAGTTCTTGAAGATGTTGAATATAATTTTGAACATGAAAAGAAAGAGGCTCAAGAGCATGTATTTATAGTTGAGAAAGGTCATTTTGAAAAAGAAATAACCAGGCTTCTTAAAACTTCAGATGGTATTATAAATTCTAAAGATATTGAACTGGATGTAATTGTTCCAGTTTATAATGCTTATGAAGATACATTAAAGTGCCTTTACAGTGTTCTGAAAAATGCTGGCAATTTCAGGACCGTTTTGATTAACGATAAAAGTACTGACCATCGGATAAAAGACCTTTTTACAAAATTAAAACCTTTCGAATCCGAAAAATTTGTTCTTCTTGAAAATCCTGAAAACAAAGGATTTGTAAAGACAGTAAATAGAGGGATGAAGTTTTCAGAAAAGGATGTTATCCTTTTAAACAGCGATACAATTGTTACCGAAGGGTGGACACGGAAGTTAAAGAGATGTGCGTATTCTGATGAAAAGATAGGGACAGTCACACCTTTTACTAATAACGGTACAATATGTTCTATCCCCAATTTCTGCGAAAACAATGAAATTCCCGCAGGATTCACAATAGAAGCATTTGCAAATTTTATCGAACAAATATCCCTTAAAAAATATCCGGAAATCCCAACTGCTGTTGGCTTTTGTATGTATATTAAAAGAGAAGCCCTAGACAAAGCAGGATACTTTAATGAGGAAGCTTTTGGGAAAGGGTACGGAGAAGAAAACGATTTTTGTATGCGAGTTATTCGTAAAGGATATAAAAATGTACTCTGCGATGACACATTTGTATTCCACAAAGGTGAAGCGTCTTTTTCGGCAAGTAAAGCAGAACTTATAAAGAAAAATCTGGATACCCTCTCAAAAATGTATCCTGACTATATACCTGCAGTTAGCAAATTTATTAACTCAAACCCTTTGAAAGAAATACACGAAAATATACAGTTAAGGATACAGACATGGGATATCCAAAAAAAAAAAATAATGTATATACTTCATTCATGGGGTGGCGGAACAGAAAATCATGTTAAAAATTTGATCAAAAAATTTAGCAAAGATTATAAGTTATATGTTTTACAGGTGATCAGTAACAAAATAATATTAACGGAGATAAATAACAATAATGTTTTAAAATATATTTTTTCAATGAATTCACAAATGAATAGATTTGAATTTCATAATGAAGAATATGAAAAAATCATTTCGAGTATTATAGATACGTTCCAGATAAACTTAATACACGTACATCAATTAATTGGTCACACTTTTGATGTATTCAATATTGCAAAAATTAGAAATATTCCTATTGTATTCTCAATTCATGATTTTTATTCTGTTTGTCCAAAAATTAATTTAATAGATTATAACAATAAATATTGTCATGGAAAGAACAATTCAACTGACTGTAGAATATGCTTTATGGATTTCGGGATAACGTCATTTTCCATTACTTCGTGGAGAAATAATTTTACGGATATTTTTGAACAAACAACTCTTATAATTGCTCCCTCAAAGTCTACACTTGAGATTCTGAGTACATATTATCCTAATATTGCAGGCAAATCGATAGTCATAGAACATGGACATGAGGAAGAATTATTAATAAGTAGAGACGTGGCCAAAAAACCGAGAGATATGCGTAATAAACCCTTTCACATTGCATTTATAGGGGGGCTAAGCCCTGGAAAAGGTAGGAAAATATTTTATGATCTGGCAGGCTCAAAAGAACTAAGAGATAAAACGAGATGGAGCATTTTTGGAATCTCAGATATACATTCCGACCCCGCATGCTACCAGGATTTAAATGTGACAATTTTTGGGAAATACAGGAACTTCCTGGAACTTAAAAAAATGATTTTAGAGAACGAAGTCGATCTGGTGATTTTTCCTGCAAAATGGGCAGAAACTTTTTCATATACCTTATCGGAAGCCTGGTCTATAGGGGTTCCAGTATTGGTTTCTGACCTGGGCGCCCTGAAAGATAGAGTGGAGAAAAATGGTGGCGGTTGGGTAGTAGATATATCAGAGACAAAAAATGTCGAAAACAAAATACTTGAAATTATATCAAAGCCTGAAGAATATATAGCAAAAACTAACGAAGTCCAGCAAATTAGTTTGAAAGACCTGGACTCAATGATATTTGAATATGATACAGTTTACAAAACCTACTTAAAATCTATAACCCCCATATACTTCTCTCAAAATGTCTTCACCAATAATGACCTCTTAAAAAATATATTCTCAGAAAATTTACATACACCCAGCGAAACCTCAAACATAGAAGCTGAATACAGTGCAAATTTACCCAGGAGACTAGTTCAATGCTATTATGATAACGGTTTTATCTATACAGTTAATAAAACCAAGGCTTATGTATGTGAAGCTTTTTCCCGTAAATAATAGTCAACATAGTATGTGCACTTTTAAACATTACAATATAAATATGCAGCAGTAGGAAACGCAGATGGGAATGGAAGAGTTCAAAAAAAAGCAACTATTAAAATAATGGAAAACATGGAAATAAATATGTCTTTACTTCCCTTTCCTATTTTCTGTGCTTTCCATAGTATACATCTTTGAATTGTAAAAACAAAGAATCGAGCCAAATTAAAAATTAGCCATGCTTTCCAGGACATTACTTAAGTGTCATTTTCATTTAGCAAATATTTCCTGCATCAACTATACATTAAGATACATTCTGTAAGTCGTCAGTTGAAATTCGAGTCTCAGATCATGGGAAATATTTCTGAAACTTTCTGATTTTTGAGAATTAAATTGCTTTGGAATAAACTATTACGAATTAGAAATTAATAACACGATTCTGAGTTTTTGGATTAGTTATTTAATTCCCTATTATTATTTTACTGTAAGGCAGATAGGATATCAAGTAAATACTAAAATAACTTAGTATAAGTACCGATATAAACAGAACAGGATAAAATATTAAATGATAAGGGTCGATACCAAGCCGTGGAAATATTAGTGTACCGATCAGTGTAATATATAAAACATGGATTAAATAAATCCCAAAAGAATATTTGCCAATCAGTGAAAAAACATTTAAATATTTTGAATATTTATATTTATTAGTATGAATATTTAAACTGATTATAGAAAGCATTGAAAAAATAAGTGGAAAGTATATTGAGTCAAGAAGGTTAGAAACTAAAAAATAAGATTGAGGGATGCTACGGTAACTTCCATATTTAATGATACCATTTATCTGTAAAGCAGAAATTGCTCCTGTAAAGACTACTATTGTTACAATAATCCATTTTTTATTTTGAAAAACTTTATCTGTTACGTATTCATAATTTCGGCATAAATAGATACCAAGTATAAAATAAAAAATATAAGAAAAAAATGCACGATCTACAAAGTAAATTGATATAAAATAAGTTAATGAGCTAAAGTGAGTGCTTGAATTAATATAATTTATTGCAATCATTTTAATTACTATCCATAATTGTTGTGCAATCAGTGCTAAAAATATAAAAATTGTTTCATAATTACCCACAAACTTTTCATATATCTTTATAATATAAGGATAAAATAGATAAAATTGAATTATTAAAGAAAAATACCATAAATGATAAGAACTACCCGCAGTAAGAAAGTAAAATATTACTGTCTTTATAGAAGGATATTCCAGATTACCATGTATTTCAGAAATTATTATATTAAGTAACAAATATAATATTGAAAAGATTATATATTGAGGAAGTATTGATTTAGCTCTCTTTTTGTAAAATGTTTTTTGTGAAAATAGACCTCTATAATTGAGGGAAAGAACAAAACCAGATATAAATATGAATAACGGGACAGCAAAGTGTGAAAATACGTCTATTATTAAGTTTACTATTAATAACAAATTTAGATTTAGTATTTGTGAGTTCGAAGAGGTGTGGATAGCTATTACTGCTAGCACAGCAAATCCTCTTAAATAGTCGACTTCCCCAATTCTCTTATTTTTTTGAGTAGATAAATCATTCATACTTGCATAAAGAGCACTTAAAGTTATATAATATTATTTTAGTGTCGATACGAAACATTGCCGGATTAGCTTCTGATAACATTCAGTCTTGCCCCATTAACTGGTTTATATTTTATCTATGAGGACTTACGCGCTTGGACTGCAAGACTATATCATTAAGCTAATACTATCCAAAGTTTTAATTTAAACCACGATGCAAGACTTATTATGCTTCAATTACATATTTATCGAGCTCATCCCAAAACCAATTTTATGCTCAAATCAGTAAATTTGTAGTATTGTTTTTTGTGATCTGAAACTCGATTGATTATTCAGAATACAGGATTCAGAGAAATAATTTTGAGTTTTGGGATTAGTTTATTAAAATCAACTCAGGACTTTTCTCCAATTGGGTACAAATTAGACGTATAAGTTGTATTCGTTTTTCTGTCCAATACAGTAGCTAGTTCCATCATTTGAAACAACTGCAATTTTGATTCTGTGAGTGCCATCTCCTAATAGTGAAGGATTAAAAGAGGCTCTAAATCCCGCTTTAAGGAAGTCTTTGTTATTTAAATTATTTATCAAATCTTCTCTTTTAATTCCATATCTCGAAGGGACAGTTATTTTGTCATTGACTACAATGAAAACAGCCCTCGCTAGCTTATTTTCATCGACATCTACAGCCCAACCTTCAATTACTATTTCATCAGTTTCAGTACTAGTTATAGCAATATTAACTGTCTTATCTTTGATCAAATTAACCTGTTGCCCATTAATGCTGTCCACAGAATATTGCGGTTCCTTATCTTTTTTTTTCAATGCCTCTAAATCATATTTCTCCTGGGAAAAAACACTGAGATTATATTTTCTTAATAAAGTGGCTTTTTCTCTAACTGCAGTAGCATCTGGGTAAAGTCGTTCTAAATTTTTATCGGGTTGCAGATCAAAAGTTTCCAAGTAGTATTTATTCTGTTCAAATTGTTCATTTAAAACTGATCCTGTCTCAATCCCTGTTACAAAATGATAAGAGACCCCTATAAAAAGTAAGCAAAGTACGCTCCCTAAAAGTAAATAATTAAGGATTTTTGTTTTCTCAATTATATCTTTTGCAGAAAAACGGTCAGGCACAATTTGAAAGTTTCGACAATATATGTTTACGAAATTTAGAGATATGAAATATAACCCGATTATACTCCAGTACGTGAGTAAAAGATATCTTTGCGATAAAGCAACAGATGATCCAAATCCGGCTCTTGCCACTGATACTTCGAGTGATGCAAAAAGAGAAAATAGTACTAAAGAAAACCATTTTGAGTTTTTCTCCAATTGAAGATTTTTTCTATTCACAATAAAAATAAAAACTAAAATAGTAATGATCAGCAAACCTACAATTGGAGATAAAACAGGGTCTCTAATTATAGTAGATCCAACGGAATTAAGAAAAGTTGAAACTCCATCTTCTAAATTATAAAGAGAATATAAGAGTGAGGGATGGTGTGAGGGTTTTGCATAACCGAAAAGATAAACTGAAAAAGAGACAGCAGTACACGTTATCCAGACAACTGTTTTTTTGATCTTCTCGTCAGAATTGCTTAGGACAACCTGAACCAGACAAACAATCCATGTAATCGTGCCCGCTGCGAATGAAAATAGCGAAACGAACGCAAAACCTATAGAAGCTAAAAATTTACTATCAAACTTTTTACTCGAATCTATAAGGTACACTGCTGAAATGAATGCGAGAATATGCAAAGACTGCTCGGTTCTAATGCCAAAAAGGAAATTACTCATCTGGAACAGGTTAAAGAAGAACCATGCAATGGGAACGAACTTCAATAATGATAGTTTCGTAACCCCATGGTCTTTTTTATACATGGAGAATAATATAAAGAAAGAAATACAGTAGAATCCATATGATAAATACATCAAACTTTTTACATTATAGCTAGTGATTAAAGACATGGAAAACATAAATATACGAGGAAAAAACGGTCTGCTCTCATTTTGCTGACTAAATAAGTCAAAAATACTTAAATCAGAGTTTTCATATTTCATCAAAAATGCCGGAAACTCATTCCATTGATCCAGAAATGGAACATTAACCCCAAATGAATGAATATAGAACAATCCAATTATTATTGGCAAAAGAATCAGTGTTAGTATTGAAGGAGAAGTAACTGCTGATAAAGCCTTTTTTATAGGAACGTCAGTATGGCTAATCATTTTGCGCATTAGAAATACCACCAAAAAAATATATTACAATTCATTTCACCACTTTACACAGAAAATACTGCAGCAGGATTAATTTCTTAAACTTAGACTCATTCTTAATCGTCCCTGTAACTTTCTCAATAAATAAAGATATAAATATTACTGCTGGCACCCCGTTTATTCCGTCTGTCCTCTCATACCCCTGTAAATATTCCGAGTTTCACCCCATTCTTCAAAATAATCATTATACTGTTGATCTTTTCATATAAGATAAAGTTTCTCCCATTTTATCTCCACAAAAATACTTACTGTCTATTGAAACGATTCCAAAGGAAGTTATCCCTCATAATAAAAATAATTTTTGAGAGCCCGTGTGTAAATAACCCATGGATCTTCAGACCAACCTTCAGACCAACTTCAAGTTATCTCCAGACAATTACTGAGGGTTCTTATTGTTCGGGTTATCTCACTATCGAGAGTATATAAAAAAGCGTATAGTCTTCGCGAATCTCTATGTGTATTTAGAGATCCCAGGCTCCCACATGCATTTATCCTGTTGAATCTTCCAGCAAATAATTATTCTACCCGTCCCCACTGCGTCAGCGTCTATCCAGAAACTTTGCAAGAAGATATCAAGTATCCGTCATTCTGTGAAACGTGTTACTCACTATAATATTATTCTCGATAAACCTTATTACAAAAATGGATCCTGTATACAGGCAATAGAGTAGAAAAGTCATAGATTGTAAATAGCATTAATCTTGAAATTGCTTCTTAAAAGATAATGAACTTATATTCCCATTGTCTTCAGAATTTATAATATAGAGGAGAAGATAAAAATGATAATTATGATATGCTGAGCAGGGCAGAAGATGATAAAAATCTGAATTTGTTTTGTTTACATATGGTATTCCAGCACAGGAACCTTAAGGTAATAAGAAAGAAAGATGACACCGGGTAATAAGATTAAAGAAAAGAGTTCGTAAATAAATTACGGAGAATTAAGAATATTATTATGGATAAGTCAGTTTTGTGGAAAATGTAAGAGTGGCAGTGAGAGAATATTTAAATAGTGCCCTGACATATTAAGCTAATTTGCAATTCGGGACCCGGTGAAAACGATATTTTAAGAGTCAACTTTATAAGTCCTGGCTTCTTACAGAAGGAATCTGTTGAAGCATCTTATAAACAAAGGAAAATTTTTAAGGAAAAGCAAGAACAAGGCAAGAACAAGGCAAGAACAAGATTTAACCTATAATACTTCATGTATTAAAATCCCCAAACCCCCTCCTCATGGGTAGAAAAAAATACAACCGAGTTGATTATTACGAATAATATAACGAGGATTTCGGAGACAAAAAAGATTCCAAAAAAAATCAACCTGGGGATAATATCCCTGCTTATAGTTTTCATGATAGCGTTTCTCATGCGCATGCTCTCCTATGCTTCACTTACCGCAGACGGAGGCATAACCTTCACGGGCTATGATGAATTTTATCATATGCGGCGCATTCTTTATACGACTTTTAATTTCCCCAGCTTCCTTAACTTTGACACCTACATTAATTATCCTTATGGTTTTGAAGTTGGGTGGCCTCCATTCTTTGACCTGTTAGGTGCTCTGCTTGCAATAATTCTCGGAGCAGGACAGCCCGATGTACACACCGTCGAATTTGCAGGAGCTATTTTACCCGTACTGCTCGGAGTCCTGACAATAATCCCGGTATATGTGATTGCAGCCTCAATCTTTAACAGAAAAACAGGACTTGTTGGAGCTTTAGTTTTTGCGGTTCTGCCCGCTCACGTATATATATCACGTTTTGGGACAGTTGACCATCATGTGGCTGAAGTGTTCCTTTCAACAGTAGCCTATGCGTTTTTCATACTTGCGTTAAAGCAGGCAGGGGAAAGTAAGCTTTCATCAGGTTCGCTTAAAAATATATCATCAGATAAAAAACCTGTAAAGCCTCTGGTTTATTCCGCGGTCTCAGGGCTCTTTTTTTCCCTCCTCATATTCACATGGGTAGGAGCTCCTGCCTTTGTCAGTTTTATTGTTCTTTACGCATTAATTCAGGCAACACTCGACCTTAAAACAGGAAGAAAATCGGATTACGTATTCATTTGCTCTGCCGTAGCCCTGCTTGCAACACTTCTGTTTACCATTCCTCTCTCGGCCGGGGCGGTCCGTGAAGGACTTGAGATGAGTGCAATGTACCTTTCCTGGTTCCAGGTAGTGTATCTGGTGATCATGCTTACCGGAATACTCCTTCTCTGGGGCTTTTCATCATACGCCTCAAAGAAAGAAATGGACTGGAAGTATTATCCTGGCATTTTAATCCTCGTTTTTGGCTCAGGGCTTCTTTTCCTGAGGATGTTTTCCGGTGAATACTACGCTTTTATTATTGAAGGCATGAGGTTCTTTTCAGGCAAAGGAGAATACATAAGCACGATTGTCGAAGCAGTCCCCCTGTTTTTGACAGGGCAGGGAAAATTTACTCTTTCAGGGGTGCTGGGAAGTTTCGGGCTTACTTTCCTCACTGCACTGGCAGGTCTTTTCCTTCTTATCCTTGAATTGAAAAGCGAAAAATCAAGACCTGAAAATATATTTTTCCTTGTATGGACACTTTTTTATGCTTATCTTGCCCTTTCCCAGAGACGCTTTACCTATCTTTTTGCATTAAACGTTTCAATTCTTACTGCCTATCTCTTCTGGGTTCTGATGGAATCTCTTGATTTCGAAAATGAAATAAAAAAGCTGATAAAACGCGGGAAGGGAGAGAGGAAAGTTTCTGAAACCGCTCTTCAAACAGAAAAAAAGTCATCATTAAAAAGGAAGTCGAAAAACAGGCAGGTAACGGAATCAAAGAGTAAGACTGATGAACCGGACTACTTTAAACTTGTTTCCGGAACTGCACTTATTGCACTTATTTTTGTTTCTTCGATCTGGATTGATGTGACTTATGCAAAAGATGGTGTCTCTATCGACCCTGGATGGCAGGACTCTCTTGAATGGCTTGAGGCTTCCACACCTGAGACTTCCTATTATCTTGAGCCTTCAGAAACCCCTGAGTATGGAGTGCTCAGCTGGTGGGACTACGGAAACTGGATAGTATATGTGGGAAAGCGCCCCGCAGTTTCAAATAACTTCCAGACAGGTGTAGAAGACTCTGCGAACTTCCTCCTGACAGATTCAGAAGAAGAAGCAAAAACAATAGTTGAGAAACTCAAAGTAAAATATGTAATGACAGACACACTGATGGCAGAAGGCAAGTTCAGTTCTATTACCTCGTTAGCAGGGAAAGAGATTGGAGAGTATTACGAAGTCGAAACCGTAAAAGGAGATACAGGCCTCAGGACCGTTGCGACTCCCAAACAGGCGCTTTTGCAGACTCAGGTATATAAGCTTCACAAACTCGACGGGACCTCTCTGGGACATTTCAGGCTGGTCCACGAAAGTGCCGTGAATTCCACGGATGATGGGAACAGTAAAGAAAATACTGTAAAGGTATTCGAATATGTTAAAGGGGCAACTCTTTCAGGCACTGCAAGCCCTAACGAGACCGTAATGGCGACACTTGAGCTCAGCTCAAACACAGGCAGAAAATTTACATATCAGAAAGGGGACGTTGCAGATGAAAATGGTTTGTTTGAGATAACTGTTCCCTACTCAACTGAAAGCACAGGAGACGGAGTTCATGCTACATCTGCCTACTCGCTGACATCAGGGGAAAAACCGATCACCAGTGGCATTCAGGTGACTGAAGACGATATTTTGAACGGGAACAGAATAGAGGTAAAAGCCCCTGAAGGAGCATAAAAAAACCTGAAAAAACCAAAAAAGTTAAAAAGATAAAAACGGATAAAAAATCTAAAAAGTCTAAAAAAAGACCTGAAAAAGTCTAAAAGCCTAAAAGTGTAGAAAGGTCTGAAAAAATCTAAAAAATATATAAAACCTAAAAAATGGAGGAAAGAAAAAAATCTTTCCTTATTTTTTCCTTAGAAAATCTGGTAACTTTTCTGCTGAAGGCTCTTTTTCCTTTGAAAGCCAATTTTTAAAGCTTATTCTGTTTTTTAAGGCTTATTCTGTTTTTTAAGGCTTATTCTGTTTTTTAAGGCTTATTCTGTTTTTTAAGGCTTATTCTGTTTTTTAAGGCTTATTCTGTTTTTTAAGGCTTATTCTCCGGCACTTTCCACCCCTACAGCGCTGAGAAACCTCTTAACGACTGCTTCGTTAACGAGCCTCAGAAGTGTCTGCCTATCTTTTGTGGCACTGAAAACTCCGAGAGGTATCTGGGCACCTGCTGCATTTGCATGCCCTCCTGCATCTTCTCCAAAAGCCTGGCGCATAATCTCTCCAAGGTTGACCCTTATATCGTTGCTGCGCCCGGAGATATAGATGCGGTCTTCCGAAACCCCGAAGACAACGGTTGTTGAGATTCCCTCAAGGCTCAGGAGATAATCCGCAGCCTGGGGAAGGGTGTCCCTATCGCGGATGTTACCGACATTTGAGAGAAGGTAACTCCCAAGTACCTGCCGGTTCCGAATAGCTTCCCCGAGTACCTCAAGGGTTTCAATAGCCATCGAAGGCTGCTCGAGCTGGTCCAGTATCCCGTGGTTCGAAAGCGGATAAAGGTAGGAAGCAGCAGAGAGGTCTGCCGGATCGGTTTTCCGCTTAAAGTCCTGAGTATCGGTCCTTATACCATAAAGCAGAGCCGTTGCGAGGGTTTTGGAGATATTGATATTCAACTGCTGCAGGTACTTTGTCATTATGGTGGCTGTCGCCCCGAAGTTGGGCCTGATGTCGATATATTCAGCCTTTATCTCGGTTTCTCCCGGAGGATGGTGGTCAATTACAATTCCCACGTAGGAGTTGGGGGGAACCATATTATTAACTCCCGGGATCGAGCAGTCTATCAGGGCAATTTCGTCAAAGTCCTTCAGATCGTGCTCCTCCATCTTGCCGAGATCAATCCCGAGAAGGTTTACGAAAGCCTTGTTCTCCTGATGCCCTATCCTTCCATGGTAGAGAATGCTTGCTTCAACACCGAGGCTTTTTGCAATTTCCTTTAAGGCAAGCCCGCTGGATATTGCGTCAGGGTCAGGGTTGTCATGGATTACGATGGCAAGTTTTTTATCCCTGATTCCCTTCAGCCACCTGGCAAGCCTGTTGCCCCTGTGGACTGATTCGGCTCTCTCGAGAGAGCGGGAAAGAGAGCTTGCAACGAGCTTTGAAGGCATAAAGACATAATCCGACCCCAGGTCTTCCATCTTTTCTTTATTGATGATATCCGAAGCCCTGGAAAAGATCTGGATATCAGGGTTTACCACTTTTTTGAAGTTTTCAATTCCTTTTCTGTTAGCCTCATTGTTAGAACTCAGGAAGAGTATTGCAACGACGTTTTTAAGATCAATATTATTAACGAGTTCAGGATCAGAGATATCTCCGAGAATGGCTTCAAACCCTTCTTCCCTGAGAGTCTCAATCTTGGCTTCGTCCTTATCAACAATAATTACAAGCTTATTGCTTTCCCTGAGCTCTTTTGCAAGAGCAAAACCAATGCTACCGCTACCCAAAATAAGATACCTGGGTTTAACTGTACTTTTAAGATTGCTATCCGCATCTTTTGAAGAATTAGACAAAAATCGTCCTCCTGCTTTCATGTAAGTTCAGACACGTGCAAAGGAAAGCAAACATTTGATCAGATTCCTGCCTGCTTACAATTTTTTCACTTTTCTCTTTACGGGATACAAATATAAGAATAACGAAAACATTACATTGTTAGACATAAGGCTATTTAAAATTATTTAAGTATCGAATCCGATTCATCAGTCAATTTTATAATTTACATATTCGCTTTCGTTTTTACAACTCGAGTCTCGAATACTGATGTTTTTTGAGATTTGCTGAGATTTGCTGAGATTTGCTAATAGATTTGCTAATAGATTTGCTAATAGATTTGCTGATATTAGTTATCTAACCTGAGTTATTAGTTGCTTTTACTATACATTTCTTACCCTTACTGAAGCCTTAAACCTTGCTTAAGCTGCATGTAACTGAGAAGTTTCCTGAAGAGAACCGATTGTATTGCTGAGCGGCTTTGATTATAAGGCGCTTACAGCATAAGAGTTGATCCTTGACAGTTGATCCTTGACAGTTGACCTTTTTTGCCGGTACATATGCTATATCAGAATACAGCATATGTATAGTAAATAACAGCAGATAAGTTTTCCTCTGTATAAATTATTTCAGTATAAAAACGCAGGTAAATAAAGATAGCAAAAGAACTCATAATGGGTGCTGAAGAAACAGGGAAAATACCCTGGAAAATACCGGGAGAAACTGGTGAGATATTCCAGCTTCCGGGAAAATGAGTCCGGCTAAGAGTCCGGCTAAGAGTCCGGCTAAGAGTCCGGCTAAGAGTCCGGCTAAGAGTCCGGCTAATAATCAGATTATACAAGTTATAAAAAAACCTGCAGGCGAAGGGCATGAAATATATCAGTTCTTTAAGAATGAAGGCGATAGACAGAAACTGTGCATATCTGGGGCTGCTCCCGCTTCAGCTGATGGAAAATGCAGGCGCAGCTGTTGCACGGAGTGTAAGGGAAAGGCTTGGTAATGGAAAAGTGCTGTTTGTGGCAGGAAGGGGAAATAACGGGGGCGATGCTTTTGTTGCTGCCAGACACCTTGCAGGCATCCCGGGATACGCGGTAAGGGTCATACTGCTGGGAAAGGGCAGTGATATAGGAAGTGAGGAAGCTTTTCATAATTTTTCCCTGTTAAGGTTCAGCAGGGTGAAAACACTCGAAATCAGGGACTCAAACCAGCTCACAGCCTCGGAATGGTTTTCCGAAGCAGACCTGCTTGTAGACGCTGTTTTCGGCACAGGGGTAAAAGGAAAGATAAAAGAGCCCGAGTCAACTGCAATTGAGCTTATAAATAAAGAAGGAAAAGACGGAAAAACAGTAATTGCCGTGGATATCCCGTCCGGGCTTGACCCTGAAAGGGGAGACTTTGACAAAGCCGTATATGCAGACCTTACCGTAACCTTTCACCGGATGAAAGCCGGACTTCTTACAGAGAAGGCAAAAGAATACACAGGTACGATAAAGGTTGAAGAAATCGGAGTCTGCGCAGACGCTGAACATTATGTGGGCCCGGGCGACCTGCAGATGCTCAGAAAGAGAAAATTCGATGCACACAAAGGAAATGCCGGAAGGATCCTTATAATAGGGGGAGGTCCCTACTCAGGGGCTCCCGCACTTGCAGCCCTTGCAGCCCTGAAGACAGGTGCAGACCTTGTAACAGCAGCAGTTCCGGAATCTGTAGCCAGAACAGTGGCGTCTTATTCCCCGGATCTCATTGTCCGAAAACTCTCTTCAAACGTGCTCTGCCCTGAAGACATGTCCATTCTGCCTGATCTCATAAATTCTCATGACATGGTCGTAATGGGGATGGGGCTTGGAAGAGCTACGGAAACACTCGAAACTGTCAGGAAAATTCTGCCCTTTTGCAGGAAAATGGTGCTTGATGCCGATGCCCTTTCAGCCCTGTCAGGTGTCCTCTTTGAGACCCTTGCCGGAAACTGTGAAATAATAGTAACTCCACACGGAGGAGAGTTTGCGCTGCTGAGAGGTGTGGAAACCCCTGAAGACCATGACGCCCGCGAAAAAGCTGTCAGGGAGTTTTCCGAGGAAAATGGGGTGGTAACGCTCCTGAAGGGGAAGACAGATATTATTTCTGACGGAAAGCAGACCCTTCTGAACAGGACAGGGAACCCGGGCATGACCGTAGGAGGTACGGGAGACGTACTGGCAGGCATAACGGGGGCTTTTTTTTCAAGAAACCCGGCATTTCTTTCCGCAGCCTGCGCAGCCTTTATCAACGGGTCAGCCGGAGACCTGGCATTCGAGAAATCAGGAAATGCACTGCTCGCGACCGATGTGCTTGAAAAGATTCCTGAAATAATCAGGGAAGCAGGAATAGGATGAAAAGAAGCAGGAACAGGACGAAAGAGTTATACCATAACAACCTGCCCAAAAAATAGAACTTTATACAGAAACAATACTCAGATAATGCTCAAATACTACTCAAACAATATTCAAAAATAACAGTACAATACTCGATTAATAATCAATATTCGATTAATGATCGATCATACACCAGGAGAGGGGGAAATAGAAATGGTACGTGATTTTGAGAGAAAAATAGACGTGGAAATCGAAAGGACAAAGATCAGGATCACTGTTTTTCATGGGGAAGACGAAGAAGTTGTGAAGCTTAACCTTGAAGAAGCCGAAGAACTTGCAGAAAAATTGGAGCAGGCGATTGAGGATTACTCGCAGAGAAAACAAATAAGGATTGACTGAACAGAAAAATTGAAATTGGAAATTGCTGTTAAAGAAGGCAGGAAATAATAAAAGAAATTAAGAATTGATATGAAATTGAATTGATATGAAATTGAAATTACATAGAGTTCCGGACAGTAATAAAAACGCGGTGGTGTCGTGGAGAAATCTTTTACTCATATTGAAGCCGGCAGGGCACGAATGGTCGATATAAGCGAAAAAAACGATGTTTCAAGACTGGCAAGGGCTGCCGGAGAAATCGTGCTTTCTGCAGAGACGCTGGAGAAAATACGGACAGGAACCGTTGAAAAAGGAAATGTTTTTGCAACTGCCAGGGTTGCAGCTGTCCTTGCAGTTAAAAAGACCCCCGAAATAATCCCAATGTGCCACCAGATCCCCATAACAGGGATAGATGTAGACTTTGAGATAGGGGAAGAAGCGGTTTCTGCTGTGGTCGAGGTCAGGACTGTCGGGAAGACGGGAGTTGAAATGGAGGCTCTGACAGGTGTCTCTTCTGCTCTGCTAACAGTCTGGGATATGGTAAAATCTGCGGAAAAAGACGAAACCGGCAACTATCCTCACACACTTATAAGAAATATCAGGGTGCTTGAGAAGCTAAAGGGTAAAGCTTGAAAAGATAAAAATGGCATTGAAAAGCTAGAGCCTGAAAAGCAGGGTCCATAAAAATAAGTTTTTTAAAGGATGGAATATATCAAGACGGCAACTGAGGTATATATCTTGAAGATCATAGGTGGACCAGCATCACAGTTACTTGCCAGCCGCACAGCCAGAGCTCTGGGGACAGAGCCTGTTCTCTGCGAGTTTAACCGCTTCCCTGACGGGGAACTTTATCTTAGGATAGCAGAGGAAATAGAAAACGAAAAAGTTACCCTCATCCAGAGCACGCCCACTGACTCTGATTTTGTCGCCCTGCTCCAGCTTATCGATGCCTGTGAAGGGGCAGCCGAAATAAATGTTGTGATCCCTTACATGGGCTATGCCAGGCAGGACAAGAAATTCAAGTCAGGAGAACCCGTAAGTGCCCGTGCAATTGCCCGCTGTATCAATGCTGACAGGGTTTTTACAATAAATATCCATGAAAAGAGCGTGCTTGAACACTTCCCTTGCCCCGCAGAAAATCTTGACGCAGCAGCCCTTATCGGCTCATATGTTGCAGGTTTCGGCCTTGAGCGCCCCATGCTGGTCGCTCCCGATGAAGGAGCACGGGGGCTTGTGAAGAATGTGGCTTCAGGACACGATTTTGACCATGACCACCTTCAGAAGACAAGGCTCAGCGGAGATACAGTTGTAATCAAAACAAAGAACCTTGATGTAACAGGCAGGCACGTTGTCCTTGTGGACGATATGATTGCAACCGGAGGGACAATGGCTGAGTCGATACGGATGCTTAAATCCCAGGGAGCAATTGATGTCCACCTTGCCTGTGTACACCCTGTCCTTACAAGAAATGCAGCTTTAAGGCTCTTCCATGCAGGTGTAAAAGACATAATAGGAACCGACACGCTTGAAAAAGCCGAAAGCAAACTGAGTGTTGCCCCTCTTATTGCAGAAGCCCTTTCCGGGCTCTAACTGTTTTGCTTCACTTCATCACCGTTAACTATTTTTTATATTCTGCATATTCTTATTATCATGACCCTTCCAGAATTTTGTCCACTTGATGAATCCCAGACATGCAAAGGGCGGGAATGCCACCTCTTCTGCCTGGAATGGAGAACAAGGGAACCTACCTGTCTTATAGGTTATAATACAACAAGTAAGGTCAGGTCTAACAAAGCTGATCGTAATAAAGATACATATGCCGCAGATACTTTCCGCAAATTGGGAAGCCAGCCCCAGCCAAGATGGAAGAACGTTTCTGAAAAAGGGGACTGGACACCTACCAGAATGGCAGAAAGACCCCCGGAGAGGCCGGCTGAGAGAAGAGAAGACAAATTTTCTCATGTTGCGGATAAAGATTCAAATAAATTATTCTTTGGATGCAGGGAAGAAACCAGATGTGTAAAACCCGAAAAGAGCCCTGAAGAAATCCAGGCTGAAAGGTTACAGAAGCAGGCTGCAGGTGAGGCTGAAAAAGCTTCCCGGAGGCTGGAAGCCAGGCTGAAAAAAGAGCCCCTTGACGAAAGCCCGATTATATACGCAGACCCGAAGCAGAAGGCTCAGGAAAAACAAACAGCCCAGGAAAAACCAGGGATTCCGGAAAAAACAAGGGTTCAGGAGAAACCAAGGGTTCAGGAGAAAATAATCTCCAGAGATAAACACGCAACAATCTTTGCACCCTGTGACGGGGAAGAAAAGAAAGATATTTATCCTTCCAGCAGGGAAGAGAAATCCAGAAAAATGGCGGAAAGTAGAGATAAACGTAAAAAATTTGATGAAGTAATGGATATAGACCTTCCTGACAATTCCAAAGAGGAATTCTGGAGTTAAAGAATCCCTCATTTATGGAAAGTATCCTGATTTACTCAAATTAACCTGAACGGCGGCAGGCTGAAGTTTCAGAAATCATTTAGAGCTAAAAGAAAAATTCTTTTCGCTCTCTGAGCTTCAGGCAAGCCTGCACAGCCTCCTTAACGACACCGGAATTTAAGGCCTGATTCCGGATATCTCTCTTTCCGGGATTTTGCTTCTTAAAGCATGGTCTGAAAGTAAGGGTCAAAAATTTATATAGAAAGAAAAAGATAAAAGTCTACAGGAAAAAAACCCCTGCATATTGGAAAGTTCGTTTTCCGTTCATGTTATTCAACTTTATTTTCTATGTTAAAACCAGAAAAGGGGCTCACTGATTGAGAATGGACCGCCAGACATACCAGAAATTATATAGTTCGCTGCATAACTTCAGAGACGTTTTCCGCCTCTCAGAGGAAGATACCAGGCCTCCTGGCATGCTTGCTACCATTCTTAATCAAAAAATAGTGAAAATGACGAGGTTCAAGCACAGAAAAGTCTATTCCAGAGAAAAGGAACTATTTTTGCGGTGGAAACAGGGAAGGTCCATTCTTGAACTTGCAGAACACACATTTTTTCCTCCAACCCTCATGGCTTCCTTAATCCTTAAAAACTGTGACCTGTCCCGAAAAAATATAAACTGGCTGTTCAAGCACCTGGACTGCATTGAAAACCGCCGCCTGAGAAGAGAAGTCAGAAAAGCTCTTGAAGCAGACTATTTCTTCTCTCCGCGCGCCCATGAGATGCAGTGCAAAAAGGGTGAAATGGGAGAGGAAATTATCCGCAAATGGCTTGATGACAGGGAAATTCCTTACTGCACCGAAGCTGAAATAAGAGCTCAGGGAGACGGCAAGACCCCGGATTTTGTCCTTTCCGACCCTATTCCCATAGAGGACCACATGGTCAGGTGGATTGAAAGTAAAGCCCTTTTTGGGGACGATTTCGAACACAAGCATTACGCAAAAAAACAGTTCAGGGAATACGCCGACATTTTCGGAGAAGGCATGGTAGTTTACTGGTACGGTTACCTCGAAGACCTCGGTTCCGAAGACGAAGGATACCTGATAAAAGACCACAGCTTTTTTGGGGAATATAAAGAGCAGACTGATGAACTGTTTAACTACCTGGTTTACTGGGAATCTCCAGTAAAATAAGCAGGACTACAGGCCAGAACGGAATAGACCGGTAAATGAACTAAATAAACCGGGAAATATCTGACTTTAATTTCAACTTTAAAATTTTAACTTTAAACTTAGATACGCAATCACCAATAGAAATCTTGCTGAAACAGATCCAGTTTTACATAACCGGTTCGAATTTTACCTGTCATGTTCTAATTTTACCTGACATGTTTCAGTTCATTTCCCTTTTGAGTCTTCCAGTACTATTTTTATCGCCACATTATCAGAGGCGTCAGGACCTTATTATATTAACGCAAAAAATATAATTATCCGAGATATAACTGGAGATACCGGGGGTCAAATATGTTAAAAATAGGATACAAAATTGGAGCTGAACAGTTTTTACCGTCAGAGATGCTTGAGCAGGCGATTGTAGCCGAGAAAAACGGGTTTGAAAGCATAGATGTGAGTGACCATTTCCATCCCTGGAGCGAAGAAGGACAGGCATGTTTTTCCTGGAGCTGGCTTGGAGCCGCAGCTGCAAGGACAGAGACCATTGAACTGGGACCCGGAGTTACATGCCCCATCCTGCGCTATAACCCGGCAATTATTGCCCAGGCAGCAGCAACTGTCTCTTCTCTGGCTGGAGGCAGGACCTACCTTGGAGTCGGGACCGGGGAAGCGCTCAATGAATATCCGATAACCTTCGAATGGCCGGCTTTTAGAGAGCGCCAGGCAATGATGATAGAAGCCGTACAGCTTATCCGCAGCCTGTGGACAGGAGAAAAAGTAGATTTTCAAGGGTGCTATTATCGGACAAAGCAGGCTAAACTTTATACCCTGCCCAAAAATGAGATTCCTATCTACATTTCTTCCCTTGTTCCGAAAAGCGCCTATCTTGCCGGGTATTATGGAGACGGCCTCATTACCGTAGGAGGGTCTCTTGAGATACCGGAATATGAACGGATGCTCTCTGAGGTCAGAAGAGGGGCTACTGATGCAGGCAGAGATTTTGAGAAGATGCCAAAAGCCGTGGAGCTTTTTGTGGAGTATACAGATGATACCGAAAAAGTGGTTGAAAGCTTTAAAAAATACTGGGCAGGCGCTATGATCCCGGCACTTTTCCTGAATAAAATCTATACTCCTGCCATGTCTGCTCAAAACGGCAAGGTAGTTGGCAGAGATACTATTCAAAAATCAGTCTGTATTTCGGGAGACCCTGAAAAGCACATAGAATATGTAAAGAAGTACATCGATGCAGGTTTCACACATTTTTATTTTCATTCTGCAGACGGGGACCAGATAGACTTTCTTGAAAGGTACGGAAAAGACGTTTTACCTGCTTTAAAGAAGATGGGATGAATTTCCCATCAGGTTTTATTTTTTTACATATTACAAAGTTTTTTGTAATTTCCGGCTTTTGCCTGTCTTTTTGCCTGACTTTTTTGCCTGTCTTTTTTACCTGTCTTTTTAATCTGTCCACTTTACAGGTCCTGTTTTTATTTACTTTCCATTTCTGGAAAAAGGGATTTTAAAGTTTATTTCAGATCTTTGTAATCGATGACATATTGGTAAGAGGGTCTTTTTCAACCTGGAAGACATGGTCAGCAGAATCTATAAGGGACTCGTCGTGGGAAACCACTATGATCTGCCCCACTCCGATGCTGCGCATCATGTCTATGAGTTTCAAAAGCTGCCTGACATGCCCGCGGTCAAGGAAAACTGTGGGCTCGTCAAGGATCATCGGAGGAAGCCCGTCAGGCCTGTCCCCACCAAAACCGAGAGCAAGAAGCCTGTAAATGGCACAGCGCAGGACAAGGTTGAAGATTGCACGCTCTCCGCCGCTCAAAAGTTTGGGCTCAAGAGGGGTCCCGTCTTTTCGATAAACCGTCAGGTTGTATTCGGGGTCAAGCTCGATATGTGAATAAGCATTATTCGTATACATGAAGCTGAACATCTCATTCAGGAGAATTGAAAGGGCTCCTATGTTCCTTGCCCGCATATCAGCCCGGACGCGCATATAGGTGTTTTCAAGCTCATCAGCATTATTGTATACGGCTTCAAGATAGAGCCTTTTGTTTTCAAGAGCCTTCAGTTCTTCTTTGAGTTCCTTTAAACGCTTCAAGCTGTTTTCTATCATGCCGATTTCTTTTAGAAGAGTATCCTTTTCGGCAGTTATTTCCCGGATTTTCTCCGTCATATTTACCTGCGCTTCTTCAAACAGGACGCGTTTCTGCTGGAGCTCTTCAAGCCTGTTTCCTTCCAGTTTTCTTTCCAGCTGCCTTATCCTGTCACTGCGCTCCACAATCTCGCGGTCAAAGAAACCTATCTTTTCTGCGAGGTTCCCAATACCAGCCTCAAACTCGGATATTTTATGCTTTATATTTTGCATGCGGAGCAGGTTAGCCTGAAGTTTTTTTGCCTCCCCAAGAAGCCGTGCACTTTCGATGTGGGCTTTTTTTGCCTCTTCTTCATTTTTGCGCGCAGTTTCCAGGGTAAGTTCAAGAGCTTCGAGTTTTTCTTTCGACTGTGTTTCTTTTTCCGCAAATGCCTTTAACTTTTCATTTAGTTCTCCAAGCCTCTGCCCGTAATTTTCTATCAGCGCAAGAGATGTACGGATTTTGCCGTTCAGGGATTCGATTTCAGAAGCGTTTTCAGCCAGCTTTCTTTCAAAAACTTTTGCCTCCCTGAGAGCTTTTTCACTTTCAAGATGGACTTTTTGAGCAGCTTCTTCCTGCTCCTGCAAAGCTTTGATATCCAGACGGAGCTTGCTTCCAGAGGCTTCAAGTTCCTGCTTCCGCTTACCAGAGCTTTCGAGTTTCAAAGAATCTTCTTCTATCCGGGCTCTGTGGGTATCTATCAGTTTTTCTGAGGCTTTTGCCTTTTCAAGGAGCTTTTCAATCTCGATATCATAATCATATGCCTGTTTCTCCAGCTTCTTTGCTTCCTTAAGCCGGTTGAGCTTTTTCTCAAGTTCAGCCCTCTGCAGCTTTATGTCAGCAAGTTCCAGAGAAAGCTTTTCTTTTTTCTCTTCGCACTCTTCTGCCGTGCATGCAATTCCTGACCCTTTCAACTCCTGCCCGCAGGTAGGGCACTTCCCTTCGGCAAGCAGTTCCCGGTTTTTACGGAGGGTATTTTCAATTTCCCTTAAAGTAACCTCAAGCTCCTTTTCTTTTCCATGAAGACGGTTTTTGTTTTCCAGCAGAAGCTCGTTGAAATCCTCAAGGTTTTCAAGCTGCTCCTCTGTGAAACCAAGAGCCTTCAGCCCTGCAAAAACTTCAGATTTCTGCTCCTGAAAATCCAGCACTGCTTTTGAGTTGTCCCTGATTTCCTTTTCAAGCGCCTCAATCTCCGATTTCCCTTTACTGACCGCAGCCCTGCATCTTTGAATTTCAGAATCAAGCTCACGAAGGCTTGCATCCCCGGATTCTTTTTCCTTAAGAGCGAAGCCAAGTTTTGTCGAGACTTCATTTTTCCGGTCTCTGAGAAGGCTTTCCTTTTCTTCGAGTTCCTTTATGACTGAAACAATTTCGCCAGCAGCTCCAAAACCTGCTTTTTCCCTCAGCCCCTTATTTTCCTCTTCGAGCTGCTTTATATTTGCCCTGTACCCTTCAATTTCTTTATTTGCAGCTCCGATACTGGATCTGCATTCAACAAGAACACGCTCAGTCTCAACTTTCTCTTTTTCAAGCTCACGCAATGCCTGTACGCCTGTTTCTTCTTCTTTCAGGAGGAGGGCAAGTTCTTTTGATCCGGCATTTACTTTTTCCCTGGCAGAAGATTCCGACTTTTCCTGCTGCAAGAGCAGGGCTTCAATGTCAAGGTCTCCAAAACCACACTCTTCCCTCATGCCAGAATTTTCTTCGCCGAGTTCAAGCAGAACACGCCTTTGCACCTGTACTTCTTCAGAAAAGGTTTCTTTTTCTTTAAAGCAGGCAGCCTTATCTTCCTGAGATTTACGGATAGCCTGCTTCAAAACCTCAATTTCCTGCAGGCGTTCCCTGTATTCGGCAATCCTGAGGTCAAGTTCTCCTTTACGTGCAGCTGCAAATTCTTTCTTTTTATTAAGCTCTTCGAGAATAGCATCATTTTCTTTTACTTTCTGCCTGAGCCTGTTAACAGCTGCAACCGGTTCATTGCTTTCGATTCCCTCGATTTCGGCTTTCACTCCCAGAAAGCTGTTTTTTGCATCCCTTTCAAGCCTTCTTACAGCAGTCTTTGCATACCCTGCCCTTTCGCGGTACTCCTCGAGTTTTCCAAGCTGCAGCAGGTCATCAATCATTCTCTGCCTGTCCTTTGGCTTTGCATTGATAAGGACGTCAATCTCCCCCTGCCGGATATACGCGCAGTTCCTGTATGCCTCTTCATCCATGTTCAGGAGGGCACAGACTTCTTCATAGGTGCGGGTTGCCTGGTCAACTATATTATCTCCATCAGCAAACAGCACACATCTTGAGTTCGAAGCATTTTCACTTTTTAAAGAATACCTGAAAGCCTGCTCAATGAGATACTCCCTGCCAAGGTGTTCAAATCCAAGATGAATCTTTGCACTTTCCGCCCCTTTGAAGATCATATCAGCAAGCACAAAGTCTTTTGAAAGGATTTTGCTCCCGAAAAGCCCCATGAAGCAGGCTTCGAGCAAACTTGATTTCCCGCTTCCGTTTACCCCGGAAATTACAGTTACTCCGTCTTCGAAGGCGAAGTCCAGCTTTTTATAGCTCCGGATATTTTCTATGTACAGGTTTTTCAGCTTCACAGGTAATCACCAAGGTTATACTGTCTGGGAACGGCAGATTTTTCTTTTCCTTTCCTATGGCTCTGCTTTACAGATTTTGTGGCTTTATCCGGAACCCCAACAGGCTTTTCTTCAGAAAGCTTTTCGTCCACAGGCTTTCCTTCTACAGTTGCTTCAGAATTTTCCTTCAAAATTTCAGGCGACGGAGTGCTTTCAGGCGGAGAGATAGCCGAGAAACCAGCCTGGGAGTTATCTGAGAAACTAACCGTTGAACTGGATGGGGGAGCAGTAATGACTCCGGAATCAGGAGTTACTTCAGAAATTTCTCCTTCTGCAGCTGTTTCCGCAGAACCGGCAATTGAACCGGCGGTTTCGGGTAATTCAGGGGCTTCATCATGTTTTTCAAAAATCTTATTGAGGGACTCGTTGAGAGATTCAGACCTTTGAATTCTCACAGGAACCCTCAGGGTTTCGGATTTCGCTGCAACTGTTGCCGTAAACTCAGTTACTCCTGCAGGCTCGGGATTTTCAATTTCTTCAGCCGCACCTGCCGGTTTAAATTCTTCAGGCTCTTTGATTATGGCAGAGCTGGAAGGACTAACAGCACTTACAGAGTCGATTGGGCTGACAGACCTGGAAGACTCGATTGAGCTGACAGACCTGGAGGGGTCAACCGGACTGACATGACTGACAGGGATTTTTATCATGAAATCCGGGTCTTTGAAATCTATTGCCTCGATCAACCCGAGAAGACGGTTCTCGGTCTCTTCATCAACCCTTGACCTTGGCACATCCGGGCTCCGGATAATTTCATCAACTATCAGCCCGCCGTCATTTAAGCTCATCCTGCGGAGCTCTTCGGCAACAGCCCTGTCAGGGTCATGAAATGCGACCTTAATAACTTCTTCCGGAATCCCCTCTTTCACCCTTGCATCTTTGACCTTTGCCACAAGAGCTCCTTTGCTCAGGAGGTATTCTTCGATTTCACTGAAGGAGAGGACTGAACCCGAGTCTCCTGAAACATCCAGAAATACCACGGATTCAGGAATCTCTTCGAGGTGCTCGTTTACGGCAGAAAAAATCTGTTCGAAAGGCTTTTCTTCCCCGTCAACTTTTGCAGTAATGAAAAGGAAATTTCGGGTAGGGATCGTCCTTCTACTGATTTCCAGCCCTTCCCCGGAAAGAGTGATAATGCTGTAAGAACGGGGCTCTTTTTCAGATGCGCTGTTGCGTTCCGTGCTCCCCGAGTATGTGACCCATGCCTCCCCCACCTTTATTTTCTCATACTCATGGTAGTCACCGAGGAGAACTGCATCAGCCTTAAAAGGCAGATTTTCTATCACCTCAGCGCAGTCCCAGTCCGCATACGGGAAAGGCTGCACGATCTGGTGCATTACGAGCAGTTTCCTGCAGTTTTCCGGCAGAGGTCCCGGAATTTCAAACCCTGAGTAATCATAAAGAGGAATTTTGGATTTCGGGACGCTGTCAATCCCATAAATTGCTACATCTCCGACCAGCTTCGGTTTTTTCCCGAGCCTCTCCGCAAGCCCCATTTCCTCAAAGAGGTCAAGCCACTGGGTACTTTGCTTGCTCTCGTGGTTCCCGACAATTCCGAAAAAAGGTATGTTTGCAGCCTTCAACCGGAACAGGATGTTCATGGTCTCAAGGAGGTCTTCAAGGGTCGGGTTCCTTGAATCAAAAAGATCCCCCGCATGCACGACAGCATCAACCTGCATGTCAACAGCATCCTTTATTACCGTTTCAAAAGCCTTAAAAAAGTCCTGCCTACGTACCTCGCTGTGGTACTGCCGGTATCCCAGGTGCGTGTCTGCTGTGTGGAGTATCCTTATTTCCCGATCCATGGTATCAGTCTCTATCAGTCTCTAGTTTTTACGGTATAGGGATTTGTATATTAGTATTTAACTGATTTCCACAGAAGCAAGGTTAAGAAAGTTATATCCCTCAAAGGAAACCTAAATGCCATTTCCCATTTATTCCCTTCAATTGTGGTAAACGTAAGTTAAGTTGTCAAGGATTCCTTTATAACTCCTGGCAGTGCTGCTAATTTGCTTTAAATATGAAATCAAGTTTTTGTATATTAGGGGGAAAAATGATCTCACTATATGAAATTTTTTTATCCAATAACGTTTTGAAATATATGATTTTACAGAAAAATCGGCACACAGCCATTTTTTATACAATTCCAAAAAAGTTAAGAAAATATTTATACCTTTGACTATCAAAATGAATATAGGTACAAAAAATAAGGCCAATATCACAGCATTTAAATCTGGGTGAATAAATGATCCCCAGCTACAGGTACAAACCCGGAGTCTATTTTACCGCGACTTTTGTTATAACTTATACCCTCTGGTTTGCAGGGGCATATTTAAGTTTTCAGGATGATAGCGGGCTGTATATGTTATTAATGATACCCGGGCTGATGGCTCCTTTTCTTGTTTCACTGTTTATGATATCTACATCCAAAAATTCGGATTTAAAAAAGGATTTTATTAATCGGCTTATTAATTTCAGGTTAATAAGGCCAAAAGTGCTGCTGGCATTTTTTATAATAATGCCACTCACTGTTCTGGTATCTATCTTTCTTTCTCTTCCATTTGGTGAATCGACTTCTCAATTCCAATTTGCTGAAGGTTACTCATTTTCATCAGGGTTTGTCCCTGCGTTTCTTACTCTTCTCCTGGCTGCAACTTTTGAAGAGCTTGGATGGAGAGGATATGCCTTTGATAGTCTGCAAAGCAGGTACACTTTCTTTATGGCATCTCTTATTTTCGGCATACTCTGGTCACTCTGGCACTTCCCACTTATCTTTGTCAAGGACATGTATCAGTATGAGATTTTCCACGAAAACATCTGGTATGCAGTGAATTTTTTTGTCGGCGTCATCCCTATGGGAGTGATTATCAGCTGGATCTGTATAAAAAACGGAAAAAGTGTTCTGGCAGCAATTCTCATTCACGTTTCCATCAATTTCTTGCAGGAAGCTCTGCAAATGACCCAGTTTGCAAAGTGCATTGAAACTGTGGTTATTACTGCCGTTGCTGCCATTATTCTTGCATCAGATAAAAAGATGTTTTTTTCGAAAGGACATCTTGATGCTGAGAGGATCTGAATGACGAATAATTCCAAAGAATTCGAAAACTCTTTCCCTTACTTCTATCCCAAAATCTCAATGTGCCTTAAAAATTTTATCACTTTCATTTTTTCGCTGCTTACCCTGTTCTCTTTTATACATATCAAAACCGGAACATTTCGGACAGGAAAGCAGGTGAACCGAGACTCCTTTTTCACTACTGAAAGACCTTCCACAATATGGGCACTCTGCCATATTTTATAATTATGATTTATATCATTATTAACTTTTCCACACATTTACTTTGTGTAAAAACAATTTTCGGTGTTATTTCCTGAATTATTTCCTGTGCAATTTCTGCCTCTGATCCAGAATTATCACTGTCCGGAACAGCGCACCTTCAGGAAAATTTCTTCTGAGCCCTGTCCGAACCAAAAACACTTTTATTCTCCAAACCCTAATAAACAGCAAATTCGGACTTACACGGTTGAACTGAAAAGCAATAACATGGCTTACTGTCAAATAATAGATATATGGCAGGGATCTCACTTTTTGTTGGCAGCACAATCGCGTAAGTCCTGAAAATATAGAACTTTGAATTTTGTTGAAAAGGGGTTTTTTAAATGAAAAAGATGACAGAACAGCATCTGATCAATGCATTTGGTGGGGAAAGCCAGGCACACATGAGATATTTGCATTTTGCAAACCAGGCAGAGAAAGAAAAATTCGCAAACGTAGCTCGCTTATTCCGGGCAATCTCTCATGCCGAATATGTCCATGCAGGCGACCATTACAGGGCGTTGAAACACCTCAACGGGGGCTTTGTCGCAAACAGCATGGGAGCTTTCGGGCCGGGAGACACCCTGAAAAACCTTCAACTTGCAATCGACGGCGAAACCTTTGAAATTGAAGAAATGTATCCGGTATACATAGAAGTAGCAAAATTCCAGGGAGAAAAACTCGCACAGAGAAGTTTTGAGTGGTCTTACGCTACTGAAAAACTGCACAAACAGCTTTTTGAAAAAGCATTCGATGCGGTTAATGCGGGAAAGGATGTAGAACTCGGCCCTGTCCAGATCTGCGAGGTATGCGGATACACTCTCGAAGGAGAAGCCCCTGATAGATGCCCCGTGTGCGGTGCAGTAAAAGAAAAGTTTACTGCGTTTGAATAAGAACTCCTGCATACTTTTTTCAGATAGGCTCGTAGGTCAAAGGGCCAAACAATCCATTTTTTCCGAAAGACAAGCCTATCCTAACTTAAAAATTACTTTTTTTGGTCCTAACTTTTAAAAAGGATTAAGTGTAACTAAATAAATTTTTCCGCAGGCGTTTTACCTGCGGAACAGGGCAAAAACCAATGCAATAACTGAAAGCGCGCCGACAAGTGTAAAGGCTGGAGTAGATGCTGATGTGGGGGAGGATTCGGTTTCTGAAACTGGCTGCTCTTCAGAAGTGTGAATTTTGCCTTCGTAATGTTCGTTGGAAATCGTGCAGTAAGCGACTGTAAATTCTCCTTTTACAGCAGGTTCATCTTCTTCTATAAGGTTGATCTGATACCAGAAATTTATTGGAATCGACCCCCCAGCCCACTCATCCGTAGGAACGAGTGTCCATTCAAAAACATGCTTTCCAGGGTCTAAAGACTTTATATAAAATGTTTTTCCAAATTCTGACGGACCTTCTTTGACTTCAAAGAAATTACCTCCTAAACTACAAACTTGCACAAACACAGTGCTAGTCTGATTAAGTGTCATTTCAATTCTTACTTTGAAGGGTTCTCCAATTTTGAGTGTTGGTTTTGCAACCTCTTTACCAGGTAATATCTCATCATTGTAATAAACATCAATCGAACCATATTGGCTAGTGGCAGATACAACCCCCATTAACATTAAAAGAATAAATATAGAACATATAATGACCCTTGAATTCATAGTTAATCACCATTCATTGTATAGATCTTTATAACCTGCAGACTCTTCTGTACTACCTTCTATTTTATCTCCTACACCTTTAGGACTAGGACCAACAATTGTAGAAGCATAACCGTTGAATCTGAAATTAACTGGCTTGTTTTCACCTAGATACTCCCCTTTAAGAGTAATAGATTGTTGCTCTCTCACATACCTCTGCCCTTTATGTCCAAAGTAAGGCTTTGGAATCACCTCATTGTCATTATCAATAACAGTAAAAGTCTGATACTTCCCCACAATCTCATACGTCCAGACATTCACCGTAAAAATCCAGTGCGGAGGCATTACCGGAAGTCCGCAGGGAACAGCTGCCATCGTCCTGTCCAGTCTTTTTGTGATACTATCAGCTATCTCTCCCGAATATTTGTCTACAGTCTCATCTGCAAGGTTTTTTAGCTCATTGCCAATTTTTCCAAAAAGGATGTCAAGAGTTTCACCTTTGCTAACTGTTACTGCACAAATTCCGTTTGCAACACCCATTCTAACATCTGTATCGACCCTGTTAAGAACAGCTTCTAGCTCATCAGGTTCAGCAGATGGACGTGCGTTCCGAATTTCTGTTTTTATGATAGCAGCAAGCTCGGCTGCAAGCTGGTCTGTTGTGGACTTTTCGATTAACTCTTCATCTGAGAGGCTGTTAAGATAACCGGCTGTGACTGCGCGAACGCGGTCTTTTTTGACCCAGCCGGAAACAACAGGATTTGAGCTTACTTCACCGGTGACTTCTTCAATAATCTGAAGCCTCATTTCCCGGGCGTAGACCAGTTTAAGGTTATGCACGTCAGCATCAAGACGAGCAGTGTCCAGAGAAACACCCTGTTTGCTAAGGTTCTGTTCAAGCAGGTTAACCTCTGAGTTCAGGGTGGAAATACTCCGGCTGATCTGCATGGAAGTTTCGGTTTTTACATATTCGCCGCTTGAAGATATTGCATCGGCAATTTCTTCGGAGACGTTGGCTGTAAAAATGCAGGTGTTACGAACTCCAAGAGGATAGATTGTTTTTCCGCCCATGGAGTCTGCCCATTCATATTCTCCCCTGAGATCGAAGTCAGGATCGTGGTAGAGGTAGTTAGGCTTCTGGTCAACAATGACGGTCAGGTTTTCTGTCCAGTTGTATTTACTCTCGGGCTGGCCTGTGACTGTCATCGTGGAGATGATGCCCATTTCCTGCCCAAGGGCAGAGGCAGCCCGTTCCATTGCCGGGTTATCGAAAAGAGTCATTGGACCTGAGGTTACGCTGTCAAACGCACCGGTACTGAGGCCTTTTTCCTCAAGGGCGTCAAGGATGTAAGAGTTCAGGCTGGAATCCAGTTTTTTGTTCTTCTGCTCGATGTCTTTAAGCAGCCTGTTATAGGCTTCGTTTCTGGCAATATAGCGGGCAGAGTCACTGGAAGTGTATATTTTTCCGGCTGAAGTGAGATGCTGTTTTTTCTTTACATAGGTTTCCCGGCTTGATTTGAGATCACGAATTAATTTTTCGGCAGTCTTAACCTGAAGGTCTGTCGGATCCTGACCGGGAGATTCCAGAAGAGAATAATTGAATGTGGGGTTATCCCTCTCAATGGCATCGAGCATTTCCAGCACTTCTTCAGCCATAACCCTGTGAAGCCAGGATGGAATATTACAGACGACCCCCCGTTTTGAAAGGTAGTTTCCATCAGGGTAAGCCCAGTATGTACTCTCAATTGCTCTGAGGTCCACATAAGCAGCACGATATTTGTCTGCTGCGTCTGAACAGCAGGGATCAAATCTTTCTGCACCGGCTGTGTAAAGAGTTGTGTTTCTGTATTCTCTTTCTATAGGGTCAGTGTAGGTCGATATGCCTGAATAGGTTCCTGTGGGTGGACGCTGGTGATATACTACTGTCAGGTTTTCTGATTCGGTCTCATAGTGTAAAAGGGACTCAAAATCTATTTTGCTTACCGTTTCGAATTTCGAAGCACTTTCCGTAACCGAATGTGTTTCTATGGACGTGGTGCCATCTGCATTATGGTTTACAGTGTGCCAGGAATATGTGTAGGTATAGTCATAATCAATTTTCCAGGTTGTTCTGATATTATAATAAATATCATAACGGACTCCCCAATCAAATGTATGATCTTCCCCGCTGAGATAGCCGTCATCCGTCCTGCGCTCGGCAACAAGCCTGTCATTAGCCCTGTATTCGTAATGGGGTACAACCCTTACATTGGTTATATCCACGGAATTCAATCTAACGGAGGCATCCGTAATATACCAGCTTTTCAGCTTTCCTCTGGGAGGATTGATATCAGGATACATGGTGTTAAAATAGTAATTCGCAACATGGTGATTCCACGAGTAAGATGGGATACGCGACCCTGAATGTGTTCCGGAGGCAAAATAATCAGCATTCCAGTTAACAGTGTGCCCGCTGTATGAAACCGAATCACGGTCAAAGTCCACTGTGATTGTTGAAGCCAGAGGAGAAGGAGAACTGAACCCGTCTCTCAGGATCTGGCCCTGGACCGGAGCCGTGTAAACGCTGTTTGTAACGGTGTGGATAAGGTCAGGGTTTTCCTCTGTCCATACATGGTCATTGAAGACCCAGCCGTCGAGAACTCCCTGTGTATAGTCCGAAGCTGAAACTTCGATTTCCGAGTATTCGGAAAGATTATCATAGGAGGTATTTGCTTCTACAAGGGATTCTTCAATGCCTTCCTCCACATCCAGGGAAAAAGACCTGTTTTCTGCAAGAGAAGAATACGCTGTAGTAAGGTTCACGCCTTTATCCGTTTCGTAGGAAGACGCAGAGCTATTCGAGCCGGTTGAATTACCCAATGTTGAATTCATCAAGCCCGAACCTGCTTTTAAGCTGCCGGAATCGCAGACATCTTCATACAGGACCTTTCCATTGTAGTAAGTCGTGTACGTGAGAGCAAGAGGGTCAACCGAGTCAAAGACTTTTTTCTGAGTATATAGCGTCGCTCCGTTGACCGAACTTGCAAGGGCAGGATTGGTAAGGATATTCAGCGGCCCGTTTGCATAATGCTGCCAGGGACCATAGATAAAAGTCCTGAGGTTTGTCGCCCCCAGAACGAGATTTGAAGTAGAGTCCAGGCTTGAAGATGTTTTGAGTGAAAGTTCGTATTCCTTTACAAGTTCTTCAAGCAGGGGTTCTCTTGAAGTGATGAGAGTGGAGAGGTTCATACTCATGTTATATGTCTCTCCGGACTCGAGGTCAACAAGAGTGTAATTCAAAACAGGAATTTCGAATATATAGTAAATCGTGTAATTTTTGTCAGAGGGGAAAATTTCCCGCTGCAAAGTCCCGTTTACTTTTCTTATCTTTATCTGCTCGGGTTCTATATCGGGTTCGACGTTAATGGCATATCCCATGAATGTGTGGCTGTTGCCCTGATAGTTTGCCGAAAGCAGCCGGTTGAAAGATTCTGCCGTGATGTCCTTTATGGGGCCTGCTTCAATCTGGAACCAGTCGGAAGCTTTGAGTTCATCCCCGTAATAGAGCTCAATGGATGCATAGCCGGCTTTTGAATTCTCCGGGACTTCCACGTATTCATAAAAGGAAACTTTTTGAAGAAAGCCGGTAGCCTGCCCGTAATTCACGCGTTTGAGTTGCTGCCCTGCAGAGTCATTTACGACCAGGACAACATCCCTGTTTTTCCATAGGGACTCGACTCTTCCCCAGACATCTGAGGGCAGGTTTATGGAAATTTGAAGAGTGTCTCCTTTCTCAAGGTTCTGGTTTTGCGGAGTTGCCATGAAGTTATCTTCAGAGAACCTCTCGACAGGAGACCCTTCGGGAAGAATTATAGGATGTTCTCCCTGCCATTCCAGGGCTTCCATGCCTGCGTAATTAAGGCAGCGAGAGAGGTCAGATGCGGCAAGGTTGATAGCCTCCTGCCTTGGATCGCTTTTCTCTGTAGTATATATTGTTTCGGCAACCTCGCTGTCCATCTTCAGGAGATAGACAGAAGTAAAGGTTGCAATAAGAACAATGAAAATTCCTATTACGGCGTAAGGGATATAGGCACTGGTATCCTGAAAAAGCCAGGAACATTTAAAAAAGAAATGCTTTGCAGGTTGTTTACCAGCTATCTCTCTCACCCCGAAAATAGAAGATTGTAAAGAATTGGAAGTATAAGATAAAAAATATTAGAGAGTTGTATGCATAAATAGTTTACCTCCGATTGGGAGCTGATATAAATAAGAATAAATTTTGGGTGAATAAAATCCAGAGAAATGAGAAAATAAAAGCCTGGTAAATAAAAGAGAGGAAAATGAAAAGCAAAGGAAAAATAAACTTTACTTTTAACCTGTGATTTTTCCAAGGAAGTAACCGGGCTTTGCACCCGTAATTTCCACTTCATCGTATTGACCGGGTCTGAGATCTGAGCCGTTAATCACAACCGGGCGGTAAGAGTCCGTACGCGTGAGAACATCTCCGATCTCTGTGTATTTTGAGACAAAAACTCTGCCTTTCCAGCCAATCATTTCATTTTTGGATTCAATCTTTATCTGCTCACATACTTTGTGAAGTTGGTGAGAGCGTTTTACTGAAATTCTGGAGTCCAGATTCCTGAACGAAAATGCCTTTGTATGCGGGCGGGGTGAATATCTGGAAATATTGATCTTTTCGGGACGGTATTTTTTTACCCACTCTATGGTTTCTTCAAAATCCTCATCGGTTTCATCACAGAAGCCGACAATTATGTCGGTAAAGAGGGAAAGGTCTTCAAAGCGGGCACGGAATTTCGTAATAATTTCATTCACGGAGTCCATTTTATGCAGGCGGTTCATTTTTTTCAGGACCGAATGCGAGGCAGACTGAATCGGGAGGTGAAGAAGTTTAAAAATCTTATCCGAATCAAAGGCATCCACCAGATCGTCCAGAATAGGGAGGACAGAGAAGGGATTCATCATGCCGACCCTTACCTTAAAATCACCCGGAATTTCTGAGATCGCACGCAGGAGTTCAGGGAGTTTGACACCCGTATCCATGCCGTACTGGCTGTCATCCTGAGACGTGAGCCATATCTCCCTGCAGCCGTCTGCAACTGCAGAGCGGATGTCTTCTATTATTTCTTCAGGGGGAAAAGAGAGGAGTTTACCCCTTGCATGCTTTACTATACAATAAGAGCAGGCGAAATTACAGCCCTGGGAGATCTGGCAGATATGGATGTTCGGATTTGAGCGCTCGCGAGGGACATTCAGGAAACCCTGAGGCTCGGAGGTCCGGATTTCCAGACGTTCTCCTCCGGGGATTCCAGTCTTTTTTCTCTGTTCAATGGTGAAAATAAGGTCACCCAGGCGGGAAACCGCATTCACGCCAAGAATATGGGCTTCAGGGTTTGCATGGAGGATATCTTCAAGCTGGACTTCTGGCATGCAGCCTGAAACAATCACATGTACGCCTTTCTCGCCCATGCTGCGTATTTTATAGAGAATTTTCTGTTCTGTTGTGTATTTCACCGTGCAGGAGTTGCAGATATAGACCTCTGCCTGCCCCGCATTTTCAGGGCTCAATAATTCATGCCCGAGCTTCCTAATGCTCGCTTTCATTATCTCGGCTGATGCCTGACTTGCAGAACAGCCAAAACTCTCAAGATAAACCTTCATATTCTGCCTTCACATTTTGAACTGATGCTTTAACTTAACATTTAGTTGATACCGGGACAGCACTTTAATTAACAGCTGATATGAAATTAACAATTAGCCTGAACTTAATAACTGACTGAGATTAACAATTACTAGAAATTAATAACTGACTGAAATTAACAATTAACCTGAACTTGATGATTATTTAATTTAGCAATTAACCTGAAAGTTAATATTATACCATTTGATTGATCGACTTTTTCAGTTTGCCCTGATATTTATCTGATATTTATAATTAATGCCCATAATTCAGATTTTCCGGAAAAGTCCAGAAGGATTGGCTTCTACAGGTATTTGCTTCTACAGGTCGTTTTTCAAAAAAGATAAAAATGAAGGTAAAAAAGGATTAGAGGTAGAGAGGAGTCTCCTGCTTATCCTTTATGTAAATACTATCCGTGAACCTGACAGCTCCGGACGCGCCCATCGAAATTGTATGCACTCTGGCATCTCCCCCGCCAAAAAGGCGTGTTTCACGCAGGAAATGACCGGGAGTTACGGCTGTTGAGGAAAAAATTACATCTTTTCCCGGAACAAGTCTTTCTGTATCGAGGACGTCATTGAGTTTCTCAAGTGTGATCCCCATCTTTTCGAGCCTGGGCATTTTTTCCTCAATTTCTTCCTGGATCTTTTCCTTGGATTTTCCGTTTGCAACAGATGGCAGGACAAGCCTTGCAAGGATCTTTCCTCCCAGAATCTTAATTGCGGCAGCTGTCAGGACAGCTTCTCCCGAGCCGCCGGCTCCCATAACCATATGGATGCCTGAGCCACGGATAGCAGTTGCAACACCTGGCATAAGGTCTCCGTCAGTAACCAGCCTTACACGGGCTCCGGCTTCGCGTATTTCGGTTATCTTCTGGGCATGCCTGGGACGGTCAAGGATCACGACCACGAGTTCTTCAACATTTCTCCCGAGGGCTTTTGCAACAATTTCGAGGTTTTGCCTGACAGGAGCGTCCAGATCGATCCTTTCATCGGGGTGCTCCTTTTCATAACGAACCACATCGGGTCCAACAACAATCTTGTCCATGTAAATGTCAGGTCCGTGGAAGATCCCTCCCCTTTCGGCCATAGCCATGACTGCAACCGAACCCGGACAGCCGTCGGCACAGAGGTTTGTGCCTTCCAGCGGGTCGACTGCGATATCAACTTCAAGGTCTCCAACTCCTGTCCCGACCTCTTCCCCGATATAAAGCATGGGGGCTTCGTCCCTCTCTCCTTCCCCTATCTTTATTATGCCCTGCATGTCAAGTTTGTTGAGCATTCTTCTCATGGAGGCAACTGCTACCTGGTCGGCAAAGTGCTTGTCCCCACGTCCCATCTGATAGGCTGCGGCAATTGCAGCAGCTTCGGTTACATGAATGAGCCTTGGCAGTAACTTGTATTCAATTGGTCCGGCGCACTCAAACATCTTTTCTACTGTCTTTGGATGAGGCATTATAATCCACTCTTATTTACTGCTTCCTGATAATATGCTGATAATAATAACTCTTTTCTGGCTATTCCCTATTCGTTAGTGTGATCTGTTAACACAATAGTATATTAATATCTATTGGAAGAGTTCGGATAAAGGGATTTCATTGAATTTGTTGTTCCGGTAAATTTATATAAAAATGTCTTTGATTACCGGGAAAACCTGATTTTGAAAAAATAAAACAGTGCTGAACTCAAAACTAAAGTGAAACTGAAATCGAACCCAAAGTGAAAACCCCATGAAAATCCACTGCCTCCAGCACCTGAAAAACGAGACCCTTGGAAACATAGGAACCTGGGTGACTCTGAAAGGGCACAGCCTTACAAAAACCCTGCCTTGTGAAAAATCTGCTTTTCCTGATCCCGCAGAATTTGATATGCTTCTGATAATGGGCGGCACTATGAGTGTTTATCAGGAGAAAGAGTACACCTGGCTGAAACCTGAAAAAGAGTTTGTAAAAAAAGTAATAGGCATGGGTAAACCTGTACTGGGAAGCTGTTTCGGGGCACAGTTGATTGCAGAAGTTCTGGGAGGAAAAGTTACCAGAAACCGGTTCAAGGAGATAGGCTGGCACAGGGTAAAAGCTGTTGCAGATGAAAACTCGAATAATGAAGGAAAAATAATTTCAGGGCTTCCTTCAGGCTTATTTCCCGAGTTTACCGCATTTATGTGGCATGGTGACACTTTCGAAATCCCAGAAGGTGCGGTAAGGCTTTTCAAAAGCGAAGCATGCCAGAACCAGGGTTTCATTTATGGGGATAATGTCCTCGGGCTGCAGTTCCACCCTGAAACCGACAGGCGGTGGATATGTAACCTGATAGACGATTCGGGACATGAGCTTGTTGAAGGAAAATATATCCAGCCGGGAGAAGAAATGCTCAAAAACGAGCACTTTCTTGAAGGCTCCCGGAAAATTGCTTTTTCCCTCATGGACTGGTTTGAGAAAAAATGTGGAAATTGAATTGAAAGTGGATAGCCACAAGTAAAACTCTTTAAACCTTCAAGCAGGAGCGGATATTAATTGCTCCGTCCTTAGATAAATTCCCACGGTTCCTTTTTGAATAAACCTTTCATTTTACGAAATTTGCAAGCGCTACTCTCTCGATTACAAGTTCAGGGATATGTTCTTCCCCTGAAGCTTTTATTTCTTCATCTGTAATCCCGAAGAGAGAAAGGATTCCTTTTCGCTTTGAACTGGAATAGGCGAGAAGTTCGGAACATGGTTTTTCTTCGATAAGCTTCCTGAGTTCTGCCAAAGCAATAAGCAGACCATCTATTTTCCCAAGCAGTACAAAAACCGCGTTGTTTTCTCCTTCATGGAGCCCTATGGAAAAACTCCTTTCAATCTGCCTTTCTCCGGCTGCGTAGCGCATGATCTCGACTCCAGGGTCTTTTGCCACGTTCTTTCCTGATGCTACAGCCCTGAGAGCCTTCCCAACTGCAAAATGAAGATGCTTTTCACCCGCAAGCAAGTCAGCGTTAAGGCCCTGAATGGTTACTCTGTTATCCGAAGCGATAGTGTTTATTTTACCTAGAAAAGCTGAAAGGTCTGAGATATTGACCTCTCCGCAAATAACCTCAATTTCCCTTTGCATTTCCATATCCCTGCCATATCCCGGGCTTTACAATAAGGATTTCGGTTGATGAAAGTTTATGAAAAAGCAGGTGTAGAAATCAACCTGATATAAAAGTTTTTATTCTTCAAATGTGTAGAGTGAGTAGTTAATAAATTTAATAAAGTACTCATATATTTATTGCAAAAGTTCGAAAGATATTTTGCACTTGGAAAGTTCAGAGAGCTTAGTTTATCTGCTTCCGGGAGGGTGTTAAATATTCAAAAGAGAAAAGTCAAATCAGAGTTCTGTTTCTGTTCGTCTATCCCGGCAAATGGCCTCGCTGCAGTTTACAAGTATCCGGAAGAAAAGATGGAACTTACAGCAGCATATATTAAAGCAGGTCTTGAACAGAACGAGCGCTGCATCTGGCTTGTTCCGGACCTCCAGAGCGCAGAAAAAGCGAAAAATTTACTTTCTAACTCTGATCTGGATATCGAAAACCGTATAGAGAAATCCAGGCTTAAGATAATTCCCCTGAAGGAGAAAGATGACCCTTCCATCAAACAGCCAGAGACCTCAAGGATATATTTTGACTGGAAAGCAGGGAACCCGCAGAAGGAGATAATCAAATTCATTCACGCAGGAAACTGGAGATATCTGCGCATTAACCTTGAGGTTGGAGCCTTTGGAAAGTCAATAACAACTTCCCTTAAGGAGCTGAGGTGCGTCCTTGCTGAGAATATGCCTGAAAAGAAAATCAGGCCACTCTTTATGATAAAAGAGGAAGATCTTTCCGCGGAAGAGGTTTTCAACCTTATAGAAGCCGGAGAAAAACTTGTAATTAAAAGAGAAGAAAAGTGGAAGTTTCTTAAAATAAAACAAGAAAGCCCGAACAAAAAATTTAAGACATTGATTGAGAATTCAGGTGACTCAATTCTTATACACGATATGAATGGAAGAGTTCTCGAAGCAAACCATGTAGCCTGTGAAACCTTTGGATATACTCGCAGTAAAATGATCGGAAAACACATAAAAGATCTAAGGACCAGCATCCACCTTATAGAGTTCGGGCAGCAGATAGAAAAACTGAAGCAAACAGGATATTTTACTTTTGAAATGGATTCACTGCGGAGAGACGGCACGGTTATTCCTCAAGAAGTCAATAACAGGTTGATTGAATACGACGGGGAAACTGCCGTACTATCCATAGGCAGAGATATCAGCAAGCGCAGACAGACCGAAAAAGCCCTGAGAGATTCCGAAAGAAAATACCGCATGCTTTTTGAAGAATTCCCCGGGGGAATAGCCCAGTTCGACAAGTACGGGACTATCATCGTATGCAACGAAAATTTTGTAAATTTTACGGGCAGTGGTGAGAACGAAAAACTCATTTTCAATTTGCTGAACCCTCCGGAAGAAAAGAAACAGGAGGAAAAAGGCTTCACCTGTCTCCCCGAAGTTCCCATCCATTGCGATATAAAATATATTTCCAGCCTTGAGGAAGAAATTATACCCGGTGAGATAACCTATAAGCCTCTGATTTCGGAAAATTCCAGATTTAACGGCGGCATTATTCTTGTGGAGGATCTGACCGAAGTAAAAAGGTTGGAAGCAGTCAGGCTTCAGCAAACAGAAACCCTCAGAAAGCTTGTTGGTTCAATTCCTGTACCTGCATTCTGTAAGGACAGAAACGGGGTATATATTGCCTGCAATAAGGGTTTTGAAAACCTTCTGCGGGTGCAAAAACAGGATATTATCGGGAAGCACATCTACGATTTCATCCCCCATAAAATTGCTGAAAATTACCATGCCATGGATATAGGACTTGTAAAACACAAAAGAAACCATGTATATGAGACCTCTTTGAAATTTCCTGACGGCTCAGTACACCAGGTGATGCTCAATAAATTCATATTCAGCGGCGTGACAGAAGAAGACTCGGTTCTCCTGGGGATTATGATTGACATAACAGAACGAAAGCAGGCTGAAGAGAGAATGCTTCAGGCAAAAATGGTTGCTGAAGCCGCAAACCGGGCGAAAACCACCTTCATTGTCAATATGAGCCATGAGCTGAGAACTCCTCTGAACGCAGTTATAGGGTTTTCTGATCTCCTTTTAAGTGAAACTGTCGGTCCTCTTAATGAGAAACAGAAAAGGTACACCGAAAATATTTCAAAGAGCGGGAACCACCTTCTCGACGTGATCAATGACGTGCTGGACATCTCAAAGCTTGAACTGGGAAATATTGAGCTCTACTACGAAACAGTGGACGTTGCAGGGATAATTGAAGAAGTCCAGAGGGTGCTCTCTCCCCTTTCAGCTGATAAAAATATCATAATAGAATCTTATATCGAGCAGGACCTGAAAACTGTAATTGCCGACAGAGTAAAACTAAAACAGATCCTTTACAATATTTTGAACAATGCCATAAAGTTCTCATCAGAAAACGGGAAAGTAAACATTTATGCAGAACCCGGGGAAGACATGATTGAGATCAGCGTAGAGGACGAAGGCATTGGCATTCAGGAATCCGATTACGAAAAAGTCTTCCAGCCATTCGTGCAGATTGATGAGTCCATATCCAGAAAACATGGGGGTGTGGGACTCGGGCTTGCACTCGTCAAAAGGTTCGTAGAGCTCCACGGAGGAAAGGTGTGGGTTAAAGCCAGCCCGGGGGGAGGCAGTATATTCACATTCAGGATCCCAAAAAATCCCCAGAACAAAATTAGGGAATACATGAGTCCTGTACAAATACCGTATAATCTTGAAATTGAAAGAGAAAAAGAGAAAATTAAGGAAGAAGCAAACTAAGGAGTGGTTGAAATATGACTTCAAGTTTTCACTTGGTAATGGTTCTATAATTGCACTTCCCAACATCATTAATGGCAATATAGGGCATAAGTGTTTGAAATTAAATTTTCACCATTCCTAAACTTAATTCAGTAAATGAATGTAAAGAGAAAAATGAATGATGAATGTAAAGAGAAAAATGAATGATGAATGTAAAGAGAAAAATGAATGCGGTAAGGAAAAAATGAAGTAATAGATAATAAAAAACAGAATAAGGGAAAAAAGAAAGATCAGATAAATAAAAGAGAATAAATAAAGAAAGGAATGGTTAGATAACAAAAGAGAATGAATAGAAAATTAAAATAGAGTAGAAAAAGAAAATAAAAAAGAAAGCTGAAGCTTTCAGAAGAAGCCCTCAATTATCAAACATTTGAGAACAACCTCAACCACAACTAACCCAAATGCTACCACTAAAAGAAGAATGAAAAGGTTGAGGATGATCTGGCCGACTTTCATCCTGACGGACGCCAGTTCATACATCTGGATTCCCATTTATAAATATGGAAAGGACGCTATATAACCATTTGGAAATTTTTCAATACTTACACAAATACTTGCACCTGAAAAAGGAGGTTAAATAAGAGGTTTTCAGGTCTCAACCTGTTTAGCAATTATTTTTCTCTGATTTCAACTGCTGATAGGTTCTTTTTTAGATAGATTCTTTTTTCTTATCACCTGATTCTCTTCCATCATCGTCACTGCTCTTCCAGTAATCGTTTCTGGTCAGCAAGCGTTCCTGCCTTGTCTTTTTCTTCAATCACCTTGACAAAATGCCTGTCTGACAGATCTTCATTTCCTGACCAGAAAATTGCCTTATGATATTTCCATGCATCAGGGTCAAGCTCAAGGATTCCTACATGAATTATAAGTTCAAGGACAAACCAGTAAGCTGCCAGAAGATGCAGATAACGGATTAATGCCAGGCCATCCATATTAATCATAGACGCGAAGAACCAGGATATTGAAAGTATCCATTCTGAGACTGGAATCCCAAACGGAGACCAGGTAAGGCTATAAAGAACTATTCCCGTAAGTGCTACCAGGACAATTGCCGTGCTTTCAAAAATAAGCAAAAGCTTCATCCCGGGGTGGAGTTTGGTGACATAATGTCCTTTCCGCTCGTCATAGACTGTAAATGCCGGATACTCACCCTTCCCGAAAAAGTTCTTTATTATATCAAGGAGACGTTCTGCGTCATCTTTTCCGAATAAATAAGATTCTTTGAAATGATATAGGCGGTCTCCAATACTGCAGTGCTCTTCTTTGCAGGAAAATATATTGTAAGGGACAAGAAGCCAGTTTGCGACAAGGAAAAAAGGCACTGCAATCATATGCAGAGCCCTTGCTGATTCAAAAGACATGAAACCCCATCCGGTATAAATTTTGAATCCCGTAATTAACAGGACAAACATGGAGATAAGGTGGACCAGATGGGTAACCCTTTCAAGCCAGGTATAGCGTTCAACAACCAGTCTTCTGGAAGCGGGCTTTTCAGCAGACCGTACCATATTTTCATCCCCCTTTAAACCACCCTGATTATGCGATCCGGATTCTTTTCAGTTTTATCAATTGTATGAATAGCACATGCAAGGCAGGGATCATAAGAGCGGGCAGTATGCAGGATTCCAAGAGGATTTGAATAGTCTACCCCAAGCGCATTTTCAGCAGCCGAGATTTTAGTGCCTATAAGAGCCTGCTCAACAGGGCTTGGAATTCCCTGAGCATTTCTCGGGGCGAGGTTCCAGGTGCTTGGAACTACAGCCTGGTACAGAGTTGTCATTGAATTAGAGCCGGAAGCCACCCAGTGCCCGAGAGCGCCACGCGGGGCTTCCCACAGGCCCATGCCTTCTGAGTTTCTTGCCATGGAAAGTTCCGTGTGTACTGCTACCTTTGCATTTGGCGTAAGGTCCTCTACAATCCACTTCATGATTTCAGGAATCAATAAGAGGATTTCATGCATCCTTGCAAGCATACGTGTATAGTTGTTCACAGGGGAGTACCCATTTTCTTCAAAAGCATTTGCCAGTCCCGTAATAAGAGGCTCTTCCATGATCAGAAGACGGGAAATTGGGCCGACCTCACAGGGAATGCCATCATAATGGGGCGCTTTTATCCAGGAATAGCGGCTTTCAGAACCCCGTGTGTAATCAATTTCATCAGGATTGTCCTCAGGAACTGTAAGCCCATTCCAGGGAGGGCGATCCGCCTCCTCATCAATGTAAAAGGCATGAGTAATATTCTCAGAAATTTTCGTGTGGTCGAATTTTTCAGGCTGCAAATTCCCGTCCATATAACCTGAAGGAATTACTCTGTCCTCTGCAGGGCTTGTCGGGTCATAACCATCTCCCTGCTCTGGCTTGAAAAAAACGCCATAGGAAAGAAAACCAATTGTATTGGGGTCCTCATAACCCCCTGAACGGTCTAATTTCAAACTAACTGGCAGCCCGAGAAGTGTTTCTCCAACAAGCTCCGAACCAAAGGCTGCAAAAAGAGGGGCATCTCCCCACCCGGTAGAGTGCGAAAAATCATTGTTTGTAAGGGAATTGTCCACAAGCTCCTGAAGGTGTTCGACGACAAAATTGACAGCTCTCTCAGGAGAAGAAGCCCTGTAAGTGTTTTCTAACCATGTCTCCAGAGGAACCCCAAGAGTGAATGATTCTATGAACTTTAAGGTCTGTGAGAGATATACCCCAAGCTGCTGAATATCTGCAACTGTCGGGGAATAAACCACGCCTCCGACGTGCTGTAAAACAGAATGGGGCATTTTTCCTGCAACAAGAGAAATGCCCTCATGAAGGCGGCGGAACTCTCTTAAAGCACCAAGATAAGAAGAGCCAGCAGGGTAGTGGGTACCGTTAGAGTGATTTATCAGAGGCATAAAACGCCCGGATAACTCGTCCCATACTGCATTTCCAGTATCTCCATACTGTGTAAGAATATCATGGTAAGCCGGATTTGCAAGATCCGGGCCAAAGAGCACATAAACATGCGCTGCATGGCTGGCTAAAAAATTCATCCCCTGGTGAATATTCCTCATAACAAGTGCGTCTTTAGGCACCTGGTCCGCAACTCCAAAAAGTTCATCCAGGGCATTGGAAGCAGCTATACTGTGGCATACAGGACAGACGCCACATATCCTCATTGTCATTAGTGCTGCATCTCTTGGGTCATGATTCTGGAGGAACCTTTCAAATCCCCTGAAGACAGTGCCGTTGCTCTGGGCATCAGTGATCACACCATTTCCATCGACTTCAGTATTAATCCTGTAATGCCCTTCAATTCTTGAAAGGGGGTCTACTGTGACCTGCACCATTATTCTCTGCCCCCTGTCTCCTCAGGAACATTCTCCCCGGAAGTGCCTTCTTTCTCCTCTGGCTTTTTGAAAACCGTCCTTCTTAAGACATGAGCGCCTGCAGCAAGGAGTCCAGCTCCTATTGCAACGCCTGCTATGGTATCGAGATTGGTACCAACAATCCCGGCATCTTCAATCTCGACAAAAAAAGGCCTGGTGCTATCCGGAAAACCGGGCTGTACACAGCCTATGCATGGTGAGCCTGCCTGCGGGCAGAAGGTAAGGTGGCCGTTCCAGTGGCGTGTGGCGCAATCAGCATGAGAATAGGGACCTTTGCATCCCAGTTTCCAGAGACATTTTGGCCCTCCCACGGTTGTTTCGAACTCTCCACGGTCATAGTATCCGCGGCGGGGACAGTTATCGTGAACTGTATGGTCAGGAGGAAAGAAGACCTTCGGACGGTGCCACCTGTCCAGCACTTCAGGCAAATCATCAGGTACCCTGATTTTTCCAAGGGCTATTGCCCCTATGGTCAAAAATACCCAGTCAGGATGTGCAGGACAACCGTTGATATTGATTACAGGAGTATCTATCCCGAGAAGGTCCACAATCCCTTTTGATGGATCTTGCAGAGTAAAAGCGATTCCCCGGTGGTCCAGAAGGGCATCTATTTCACTTTCAGCGGCATTTACTCCACTATGTGTTGCACACTGCCCGATTGCAACGATTACCGAGGCATTTCTTGCAGCTTTCTCGTAAATTTCTTTGTAAGGTACCCCCCCAATCATCATGTATTTTCCGGTTCCATCCGGCCCGTTTGCAACTGCTCCCTCCGAAATAAGAATATAGCCTCTTTCGTGCTCAAGAATTTCCTCAAGAAGGATTTCAGAATTAAGCTCGGATGTGTTTGCAAGTTCTCCGTCAACAAAAATCCCCTGCTGCATCATCAAAACTTCCTGAAACATCAAATTGAGGTTAAAAAGCTGTAAAAATTCCACGATATCAGGATTTTCTCCGTCCAGCATGGATATTGTACAGCCTGAATCCATCACTCCATGAAGCCATACCACTTTGGTTTCCGGCAGCTCGGCAAGGGCTTTTGCCATGTCATTTTTATATGTTTGTAAAAAAAGAGAAGCTCCCAGTACACCTACGGCTTTTATAAATGTTCGGCGGTCCATTTTCATGAAATCAAGATTTCTGAACTTTTCAAGTACAGAGTCTTCAACCATTATACTCCCCCAATAATAAAAATTATTTTTTAAATAGAATATAATAAAACATAGGTCCTATTATATTAAAAGACTATTACGGCTTTGGAGAACCTTCTAAACTCTAACAAATAAAAATGACCAGAATATATTTTTAAGGACCATTCAGGAAATAGTTAAGAATATTAAAATAGTTCAGTTTTTTAAAACATACTAAAATAGTCAGGTTACATTAAAAATAAATATACATTTAAAAGAAATATAGTTTTTCTAAAGATTTATATATTTAAATAACCAGTTTATATATTGAAATTTTAATTTTGTATTTGCGGCACATCATATAAAAAACGGAACGCGCTGCAGAGTATATGGACTAGAATTATGAAGAATGTGGGGGATAGAAAATGACTATCGGGGATGGTCACGATTTAAAATCATCTAGATTCGCAGGTGATGAGGTTTTAGAGGCCTGTTTAGATAAAGAAAGGGTCCTGCGCAGAGGAGATAGCGGCCCGGCGGTAAAGAAAATACAGGAAGCTCTCATATTTCTGGAGATCCCTGTACCCGGTGCCGGAGCTAATGGGATATTTGGGGACGAAACTGAACTGGCTGTCAGAAGCTACCAGGAAGCTAGAGGACTCAAGGTTGATGGGGTAATAGGTTCAGAGACAATAGGAAGTCTGGATGAAGAATTCCCCGGTGTGGTGGAAAAGACTCCGGTTTCATCGGCTACGGAGCCATACGTGTCTGAAGTTCCAACTCCCCTGAAACCCACGCCTCCTGTTAAACCGCCAAGGGCGTCTCCGGTTGAACCGGTAAAGGCACCTGACGTCCCGCCAGTAAAGGCACCTCGAGCTCCAAAGGTGGGAGTACCTCCATTAAAAATACCCCAGCCTCCGGGAGTGCCAACAGTTGAACCTCCGATTATGACGACACAGGCAGTTCCGCTTGAACAAACACCAGACCGTGTGACCAGGCCCATAACTCCGCCTGTAACCCGGCTACCTCATACGGTTGATAGTCGGGGGCGCAAATTCCATGCTGCAGGAACATGGAAAGGCGATAAATCTTCTTTTGGAGCTGAGGCTGGAAAATCAATACGTCTTGAGGTAAAGAACCTGAAATCCAAAGAGTCAAACGTCATAATAAAAACAAACATGGGAGAAGTAAAAGAATCCGTGCTTTTACCTGGCAAACTTGTAGACTTCGAATTTGTTGAAATAGATAAAGAGCCTTTTATATGGAGATTTTACATTGAGACAGATAGTAAAGATTCTCTAATCGAGTGGAAACTCTACAGCAACTGGGTTCCAGGAGATTCTGATAATCCCTGAAAGGTAGAAAAAACCCTTTCCTTTTTTACTTTTCCTTTTCAGAACGTTCTTTAAGCGCCCGGTTCATCTCTTCAAAACTGTTCCTGGTAACTGCAAGTATTGAGGTAAAAAAAGGAACCAGTAACCCGTTAAATTTCTCGTGCTGAATAAAAAGAACCTGATTTTCATTCAGAGGCTCAATGATAAAGCAGTGTTCGCCGTCAAATATCCCGGGGACATAAAGATGCCCTGACCAGCGTAATTCCTTTTCAGGCTTCACAGCAAGAACGTCCGGGTGAAGCGTCATCCTGCGATTGCCCAGATGCATTTGAGCTGAAATCCTGTTGCCCGGTTTGGCAACCCCGTCGATCTTACGAATAAATGGATTCCACTGCTGATATGCCTCAAAATCAATAAGTACCTCCCATACCCTGGAAGCCGGTGCGTTAATAGCAATTTCGGTATGGATTTCTTTCCGGATAATTGATCTGTTCAGACCAAGAATTATATAAAGAACAGATGCAAGAAAGAAAGCTCTAAATATCCTGCGAAGACCCAGATATGGAATCTTTACACCCCTTTCTAGTTATACCTTCTATTTATACATAAATTCCATGCATTCTATTTAAGAGAACTTCTTTTAAGGATACGATTACGGACAACAAGGTAAATCTTCATGCGTCTTCGGTTAAGTGAAGAATCGTGATAAATTGCCTCCATTCCTACGACATTCATCAAATATTTAATTTCATTATAGGCATGAATAGGATATCGATTTCATGTAAATCGACCAAAATTTAAGATAGGCTTCTGGTGCAAAATCGATAGCTTTCAGGCAAAAAAATTCCTTAACCGATGACCAATGGGTAAATCTTAAGTTATCAATTAAAAAGAGGATAAATGCAAAGTACAGAAAGGAAAAATAAAATAAATCAAAAAAAACTAAAGATAAACCAGAAAAATTAAAGATAAACCAGAAAAATTAAAGATAAATCAGAAAAATTAAAGATAAATCAGAAAGAAATAAAAAACGTACATGATATTCTTGGAATAACATGCCCAAAAAATGAAAGTGCTTTCAAGTACTTTCATGCCAAATTAAAGTGAGGATGAGACCTCTTTTCTGATAAGCCTTATAGCCTTATCAACGCCTTTAAGCACATCCGGGCTTATTTCCCTGGTAATTTCAGTGGCTCTGGATCCGATTTCAATTCCTATTACCACAATTTCCGGCAGAGTCTGAACCTGCTCCCCAATCATCAATACATCTGTAATGGTCAGATCATGTACTGAGATCAGAGGGAGAAATTCGGCGTTTTTTAGCAGATCCCTGCCTTCAATGCGGTGTACGGAACCCGCAGGGCTGCCCGCCAGAATTGCGTCCACTATGATGACCTTTCTGGCACCATCGAGAAGATTTAGCAGATCAAGCCCGCAGACTCCTGCATCTTCGATGTCAAGACCTTCAAGCTCTTTAAACTCTTCTTTTTTAAGGATCTCGATAACTTTCAGACCAACGCCGTCATTTCCCATAATAGGGCTTCCGAAACCCAGGATACGGATAGGAGAATGCAATATAGTCATACTCTCACCATTACGAAACTGAATATATGTATTTTTATTCATTTTGATATGTTTGGATGTCTATACCGCATTTTCCTGTATCCGCACATTTTCCGGGATTTCATGAATATTTCATGAATTATTCTTTTACTTCCGAGGGTTTATCGGACGGGTCCCGCCATAGTTCCCTGTCAGGCAGGTGATTTGGATTGTTTCTTGCAACCTCTACAAAGTGCCTGTCTGAGAGGTCTTCTTTTCCTGACCAGAATATGGCTTTGTAGTATTTCCAGACACGAGGATCAAACTCGAGAATTCCCACATGAACCACCAGTTCAAAGATAAACCAGTATGTCATCAGCAGGTGAAGAACCCTCAGGAACCCTACAGGAGTCATTCCGAATGTGGGTGCGATCATGCCAGATATTGAAATGATCCACTGTGCTACCGGAAGACCAAAGAGTGACCAGTCAAGCTTGTACAGGACGATTCCTGACACCGTAATTAAGAAGAGTGCTAATCCTTCGAGTGGAATCAGGATCTTCATTAAGGGGTGAAGTTTGGTCTTGTAGTGGCCAGTCTTTTCATCATAGACAGTGAATGCAGGGTATTCGCCTTTCCCAAAGAAGTTTTTAATTATGCCTACCAGGCGAGCTAAATCTTTAGGACCAAAGATGTAATGGTCTACGAAATGCGATATTTTTCCCATTAACCCGTGCCCTTCGGAAAAGATATTGTATGGTATAAGTATCCAGTTTACTGCAAGCAGGAACGGGACCGCAATCATGTGCAGTGTACGTGCTGTATGGAAGCTCATAAACTCCCATCCAGCGTATATCTTTAACCCGGTGATGATGAGCACTATCATCGCGATAGCATGTACCGTATGAGCTATCCTGTCCGTTATAGTATAGCGCTCAACAACCATCGCCTTCGGGTTGTTGTTAGATTTCATCGTGGGTCATCTCCCTGTACTGTACTTAGAGTATCCTTAGAGTATTTGGAGCGCATTTCCCTGTAAGGTCTATTGTGTGGACTGCGCATGAAATGCACGGGTCGTATGACCTGCCCATGTGGAATATTCCAACTGGATTGGTGTAATCTACCTCTCCAACCGGGTTAATTTTTGAGCCGATGAGAGACTGTTCAAGCGGTCCAGGTATTCCATTGCTGTCCCTTGGAGACATCAACCATGAACCCGGAACTATGCACTGGTAGTTTGCAACCTTGCCACTTCCGTTTGTAGAAATCCAGTGGCCAAGAGCCCCACGTGGTGCTTCCCACAGGCCCATTCCCTGACTGTCTTTAGCTGCATTGAAGTCAAGAGGCACGGAAATCTTTCCCCCGGGTTCGTAGTCAACAGTAACCCAGTTGAGAAGCTCATATGCGAGAATTGCGGTTTCCTGCATGCGAGCCAGCATCCTTGTATAAACATTGGCTGGCGAATATCCATTTTCAGCCAGTGCCAGAGCAAGTCCTGTTACAAGCGGCTCTTTTATGTTCAGCATGCGTGCAAGAGGCCCGACTTCACCTGCAATTCCGTCATATCTCGGAGCCTTGTCCCAACTGTACTGGCTGTCCGAGCCTCCTGTGTATACAATTTTCTCAGGATCTGTGAATGGAACTGTTTCACCTTTTACTGGTGGGAGGTCGTTTACACTGTTCTGGTAGAATGAGTGTGCCGTACTCTCTGTGATCTTGTCCGGATCAAATTTCAGGTATTCCAGGTTTCCTGATACCACACCTGATGTGAAAATCCTGTCTCCTGCCGGGCTCCTCGGGTCATATCCGTCTGTTGGCTTGTAATATCCTCCGTATGCAACGAAGCATATCTTTGAAGGGTCCTTGTACCCTCCGATAGTATCATGTTTCAGGCTTGCCGGAAGGCCAAGAAGTTTTTCTCCTACCAGTTCCGAACCAAAGGCTGCATAGAACTCTACATCTCCCCATCCTGCTTCTTTTGAGAAGTCGTTGGAAGATGTTGACTTGTTGATAAGGTCAGTCAGGTGTTCGGTGACGAAGTTTACCGCTTTCGTAGGGGAGCTTGCCTTGTATGTATTTTCGATCCATGTATTGAAATCAACTTTCAGAGTATGTGCAGATACGAAGTCCATTACCTGCAAATAGTATGTTGACAGTTTTGTAATATCTGCAACAGTTGCCGGGTATGTGTATCCTCCAGGATACAGGGATGATGGGCCTGGCATCCTTCCTGCAATAAGTGCAATCATTTCCTGAAGGCGTTTCTTTTCAGGAATTGCTGCCATGTATGAACTTCCTGCAGGTATAGCCGCACCATCCATCTTGTAGCTTATAGGTGCAAACCTTCCAAGCATTTCATCCCAGACTGCGCTTCCCGTGTCTCCGAGTGGTGTAAGGACCTTTTTGTATGCCGGGTTTGCAAGGTCAGGTCCAAACAGGACATATATATGAGTTGCATGGCTTGCCACCATGTTAAGTCCCTGGAAAATGTTCCTCATAACAAGAGCATCTTTTGGGACATGTTCAGCCACGCCGTACAGTTCGTCAAGTGCGTTTGTTGCTGTTAACCCATGAGAAAGCGGACATACTCCACAAATCCTCTGTGTAAGAAAAGCTGCGTCTCTCGGGTCCTGGTGCTGCAGTATGCGTTCAAATCCCCTGAATATAAGGGACGATGACTGTGCATCTGTAATAACACCGTTTGCATCTACTTCTGTTGAAATTCTCTGGTGTCCTTCAATTCTGGTTAAGGGATCAACTGTAACGTTTACCATTTTTCACTCACTCTCCTTTTCCCATTCTCCTTACTGCATGCACACCTGCAGCAACTGCGGCTGCCCCTACAGCTACCTTTGCTACTGTGTCAATATTTGCCCCTACAATTCCCTTGTCTTCCGCTTCAACATACAGAGGTCTTGACGCATCCGGGAAACCCGGGTCTACACAGTTAATGCACGGTCCTCCTGCCTGTGTACACATGCTTACCGATCCGTTCCATCTTCTAATTCCACAGTCTGCATGTGCATACGGAGCTTTGCATCCCAGTTTCCAGAGGCACTTTTCTCCTCCTACTTCTTCGTCAAACTCTCCCCTGTCATAGTATCCGCGGCGTGGGCAGTTTTCATGTACTGTATGGTCCGGTGGGAAGAACACCTTTGGCCTTCCGTATTGGTCAAGAGCTGCTGGCAGGTCGTCCGGTATCTTTATTTTTCCAAGTATTACCGCACCCAGGGTAAGAAGAATCCAGTCAGGGTGAGCAGGGCAGCCCGGTATGTTAATTACCGGCTTGTCAATTCCAAGTTCCTTGAGCATGCCTTTTGATGCATCGGTCTTTTTGAAAGCAACTCCTCTGTAGTCTGTCTCCTTTTCAATATCGCTGTCCGCAGAGGTAATTCCTCCCCAGCATGCACATGCACCGACTGCAACTATTGCATTTGCGTTCTCTGCAGCCTCTCCGAGTGTCTCCTTGAACGTTTTGTTCCCTATAACCAGGTATCGTCCTGATCCGTCCGGACCGTTGGGGATTGACCCTTCAACAACCAGGATGTAATTACCTTCTTTGTAAAGGTCTTCAAGTAAAATCTCTGAGTTAAGCTCTGAGGTGTTTACAAGCTCACCATCATTCCATATTCCCTGCTGCATACAGAGTGTCTCATGGTAAGCAAGGTTTACATTGAGTTTTGTCAGAGCCTGTGCAACATCAGGATTGCCTCCGTTTAAAAGAGATTCTGAACATCCGGTGCATTCTGAACCGTGTATCCAGATCAGTTTTGTCTCTGCAAACTCAAGCGCATTTACAATCTCTGTTTGATAGGTGCCAAGAAATGCAGTTGCACCCAGAGCGCTTACCGCCTTCATGAAGGTGCGGCGGTCCATTTTTAAGAAATCCATACTCTCAAGTGTACGGGTAAGGTTTTTCATTCCAGTACTCATCTCTACCACATCTTGATTTTACCCAAAATATATGTCGAAAGGGGCTTTAGATTAATCTAACTGTAACTATATAAATGCATATATAAATATACTGATAATGTTTTGAATGAGGGAATAGTATTTAAGGATTTTTACACAAGTGAGTTAATATATTAATTAAGAGATAGAATGTATTAAATAAACATAAATATATATAAATATATCGAAAATGAGAATACGTGTTGAGATACCTTACTAATCAGCAAAATAAATTTTTGTAAAATTGATTGACTATAAAAACAAAAGCAAAAATTAAAATCTGTCACCGCAGAAATTCACCCTCTAAAATGGCAAACAAAATATGAAAAAATAGCCAAAATATAGACAATTTTATAATTAAAAGCACAAAAAAAATTCAAAAATAATAAATTATTTTTTACGACTTTGTGAATTGATGTTTGAATTATAAATAAACCAGAGTATAGAGCCATAATTAAAAATATATTTAAATCCTGGTTTTTATCGGGTAATTTAAAACCTGTCCCTCCTGAAAGTCTTGATAAAGTCCCTGAAAAAATGTCAGAAAAGGTTAGAAACTCAGATAAAAAGAAATTTTAAATCTAAAAACAATCAGGGAGTAACATAAAAAGAAAGTTACTAATCACAGACAAGAAAACAAAAATCATCTTAAAAACAGTGAAATAGAGCTTAAAATAATGATTTATAGCTTTATATAGACAAAAAGATGGTAGAGAAAGGATTAATATAAGTTATAAAGTAAAGATGAAGAAACAAAAAGGATATAAAATAGAACTATAGTCACCATTTTAAATAATGCGACATCTTGTGCGTGAATACATGCTTCTCCCAAAACTCATCTAGTTCTTCCTTTAATACTTTAATATTCTTGAATGATTTTATTGACGTTAACTCTTCTCTTGTCGTTTTCCAACAATATTCTGTTGGGTTCCTATCTGGAGTAGCTGGAGGGAAAAGTAATATTTGCAACCAATATTTGTTATTTTGAAAGAATTCTCTTGCTTTTTTCGATTTATGCCATGTTGCTCTGTCCAGTAGAAGAAATATTTTTCTTCCTATGTCTTTTTTAAGCTTTATTAATGATTTTAAGAAAGAGTCTGTATTCTTTTTAATCCCTAAATCATACCAATAAAAGTCTCTGTTTTCAGTGTAGAATCCTCCAATATTGATTTTTGTTTTTGAACCACTTATAAATTTAATAGGCTTAGAGCCTTTTATTGCCCAACATTTTGATCTGTTTGAGTCTAAATAAAAACTACTCTCATCCTGAGTGACAAATAAATAGTCAGGATTTAAGAGTCTTTTTTTTGATTTCAGCAATAAATTCGTTTGTTAATGCCTGATTTCGTCTTTTTGATTGAGGTCTACATGTAATTCTACTAAATCCTAAATTTTTAATAATTTGTCTCATTCTTGATTTGGAATAAGATATTCCAAATTTCTCTCTGACAAATTGAATTGCATCCTTAGTTTGCCAACCACGAGAAAAGCCATCATCTGTTGGTATTGGCTCTGATAATGCTTTCTTTAACACAGAAAGTTGCTCTTCAGTTAAAAAAGACTTTACTCCTCGACCAGGTCTACATTTAAGGCTGGACAAACCTTCTTCTTCAGCTCTTTTCATCCAACGATGAACTGTTGAACGATGAACTGAGAAATCTTCTGCAACTTTAGCTGGACTCAAACCATTTTTAACTAACAGCAACGCTTGAAGTTTTAACTTCTCATTCTTGTCACAGGAACTACAGATAGCTGTGGCAACATCAGAAGTAGTAAACATTTCCAAACTCATAATTAAAATAATATAATTACTTCAATTATATAAATGTTGCATTATATAGAAGGGTCACTATATATTGTCAGCTGAAATAAAATTTCGGGAATATGTACTTTTACAAAACACCGGATTAATAACCGAATTAATAAATCCAGAAACAATCATCCTGCATTAAATATGCCAGACCAATTCTCGCTTATTAACCAGTTTTCGTTAGATATTAGCATTACAATACTTATCTTTTTTTACAAATATGAAATAAATTCTTAAAGATATAAAACAGGCCAGAACTTAATTCTATAAATATTAAATCAGACATCAGTTAAATACAAATTAAAATATTAATTACCATATTGATAAAATAAACCTTAAGCATAAGTCGAATACTATTAATAGAGCGGAAAAGATCAAATAGCGAGAGATTGCACAAAATCAATTCTCTTAAATGATTTTTTATAAAAACCTCTAAAATATCGAATTTTGAAAAATGAAATTTGGAAAAGAAAACGGTAGATATAATATGTGTATAGCAATTCCTGGTAAAATGACGGCTATTGTGGATGAAAACACAGCAACTATTGACATGGGCGGGATCTGCAGAGATGTAAATATGGCACTTATGGGAGGTGCCGAGGAATCCATGATTGGAAAGCATTTCCTCGTCCATGTTGGATATGCGATATCTGAGATTTCGGAAGAGGAAAGTGAAGAAACCATGCGCCTTCTCAAGATTATGGCCGGTCTCGAAGAAATTGATTCCTTTGAAAACGAATCTCAGTGAAAGTTGATACTGGCAAAAGGAAAGTACATCCTTTTCAAATCACTCCCAAAAGATATTCACTAAAATCTCAAGCGTCCACAACGGATCTCACTCAAAAATACTTATATGAATAGCCTTTAGCTTCTCAAATTTAATTCAATTTAATATAAGTTAATTCAATTTAATTTAATAATAAATATCGAATTCCGATCAAGATAATAAGCAACCCTGGTGATGTTTATGTTAATGCATGTAATCCATATGGGACATGATGTTTACAAGGCAAATGACAAAATTGCCGAAAAGAACAGGAAAACTCTTGACAAACACGGTGTCTTCTCAGTAAATGTTATGGGAGCAATAGGTTCAGGAAAGACCACTTTGATTGAAGAGGCTATCAGGCACCTTAAGGATAAATACAGAATAGCCGTTGTTGCAGGCGATGTTATTGCAGAGATGGACGCTTCCCGTTTTAGAAAGCTGGATGTTCCGACAATCCCTGTAAATACCGGAAAAGAGTGCCACCTGGATGCGAAGCTTGTAGAAAAGGCTCTGGGTGAGATAGACCTTGATAACACTGATCTCCTGATTATTGAGAATGTAGGCAACCTTATCTGCCCTGTGGACTTTAAGCTGGGAGAACACCTGCGGGTTGTGGTTGTGAGCGTCACGGAAGGAGACGACATTATCCTCAAGCACCCCATGATTTTCAAGACTTCAGAGCTTGCTGTCATAAACAAGGTTGATATTGCACATGCAGTTGATGTTGATTCCGAAAAGATGAGGGACGACATCCTTTCCTTAAACCCTGAAGTGCCGGTGATCCTTACATCGAAACACGACTGGGAAAGCCTTGAAACATGGATAGGTTTCATCGAGCTCGGACTCACCAGAGCAAAGGAAGCTCAGAAAAAGTAAGGCAGATGAAAGACAAGTAAAATGAAGAGCCTGGAATAGGTCAAGCCTGGAATAAGTTAAATCAAGAATAGACCATTTATCTGTTCTCTTCCTTTTCTTCTTCCCTGGACAGGCCTCCCTCATTCGAGCATTGGAGGAAAGACCCTGTAAAGAGATTAGACCTGTACGGGTAAAAGATATTTTCGTGATTTAACTCTTTTTAGCCCCTTAAGAAAAGTCCGCTCCGTACCTTCCAAATCATATCTTCCAGATTAGTCTTTTTTGAGTTTAGCTTATACTCTTTATGAATTAGGCCTCTTGAGCGAGCGGAGAAAGCGAAAAGGACACTATCCTCCTGGGAAGAACCTCGAGGAGTGAAAAGGACACCATCATCACGAGAAAGAGCACGAGCAACATAAATTAATTAAGGCAGTGATGGGAAATAAGTATACAATTAAAAGTCATATGCTGATCGATAGTAAGGAGCCACAGCGTGAAACTGGACCCTATTGTGGAAGAAGAACTCTTGCGCTCAATACCGGTATATTTTGTTTCTTTTTTAGCCATTGGAGCATTGAATTATACAGGCTATATCTCAATAGATGGCCTTGCGGCTTTCTTCCTGGCTTTTGTGCTAACAGCAATACATTTTGTGCTCATGCTAAGGTACAGGAAAAAGGAATATCTGACAGACCCTTCAATCAGTTCAATAATAGACCACATGCTCAAGCGAGAAAAGCCTGAAAAAAAGAATGCAGAATATACAGAAGTAGGGACAAACTTCCGCCCTGTTCTGATAATACTTGTTATCACATATCTCATTTATCGTTATGCAGCCTGAATCAGGAGCTATTTTTGAAGCATGCAGAAATAAGTGGGGAAAACAATGTGTAGCAGAAGCTAAAATTAAGAAATAACATAAACAATACGCATAAAGAAACGATAAAGAAACGATAAAGCTTGAGAAGTGGAGGATAAAGATGATAATGAGATTTAAAGGGATGAGTCCCAGAATTGCTGAGACGGCTTTCGTTGCGGATTCTGCGGACATAATAGGAGATGTTGAGGTAGGGAGCCATTCAAGCATATGGTTTAATGCAGTAATCAGGGGAGACCAGAACAAAATAGAGATCGGCAACAGGACAAGCATCCAGGACGGCGTTATTATCCATGCAGACCCTGAAAATGGGGTTCAGGTTGGGGACAACGTGTCTGTAGGGCACGGGGCTGTTCTGCACGGGTGTAAAATAGAGGAGAATGTAATAATAGGCATGAATTCGACTGTGCTGAACGGGGCAGAGATAGGGAAAAACTCAATTGTCGGTGCAAACGCGCTTGTGCCCCAGGGGAAGAAGTTCCCGCCTAACAGCCTTATTATTGGGGTCCCGGGTGCGGTAAAAAGGGAAACGAACGAGGAAGATATTGAGGCTATACAGGAAAATGCTGAAGAGTATGTTGAGATGGCAGAAGAGTATAGAGAAGAGATAAAGAGATATGCTTTCACAAAATCAAGTTCAATGACCTGATGCACTTTCATAAAATAAAGTTCAATGACCTGAATCCAAGTCCGATGGCCTGAATTCTGGCAGTACCGCGCCCGGAGAAAAGCATCACAAAATATACATAAGTGATGTGCACAGGAAGAAAAAGGAAAAGCTTAAAATCATTATAAGGCAGACCGTAAAACAGAAGAAAAAGGAATAATTACCGTTGCTGAAATTACTCCTGATGCTATTGCGAAACGACAGATTATCATCGGAGGATTTAGCTAAAAAACATTTATACAGACGTCCTCCTTTCTGTTTATAATTTATTTATTGCGAGCAACTGGTTACCGTGGCTACTGGACATTCGGTCTGGATATTTTTCGGGTATACCATCATCAGACGGTCCATGTAGCCAACGCTGCAGATATTGTTAAATATGGTGCCCAGTAATTGCTCAGATACCACGCTTTTCGGATTACCTTTTGCGACCAGACCTCCCCGGTACATGACAGCTACATCATCACAGAACCATGAGATGTGGTTTGGGTCATGACTGCAGGCCAGTATAGTTGTCCCTTTCGAGGATATCTTTTTTAGAATATTCCAGATTCGTATCTGGTTACAGAAATCAAGGGCGGATGTGGGCTCGTCCAGCAGCATAAGAGGCGTTTCCTGTGCCATAGCCCTTGCGATGAGCACGAGCTGGCGTTGGCCACCGCTGAGCTGGTTATAGGGCTTATCGGCTAGATGGGAGATTTCGAGCATTTCCATTGCTTCCTGGACCTTATTCCTGTCATCATCAGAGATACCGAAGATGCCGCCCATGTGGGGAGTCCTGCCCATTAATACGACCTCCTTGACAAGATACGGAAAAGGTGGCTTGTGTTCCTGAGGCACATAGGCGACAAGTTTTGCCAGCTCCCCTATCTTTTTCTTTCTGACATCACACCCGTCAATGGATATGCTGCCGTTATCGTACTTCAGGAAGCTCATGCAGCATTTGAACAGGGTTGTCTTCCCGGAGCCGTTTGGCCCGAAAAGTCCGCATAAAGAACCTTTCTTTACTCTGAATGAGATGTCTTTGAATATGGGTACGCTGTTATACCCGAAGCTCAGGTTGTCCACTTTTAACACATTATCACCCAAAAATCTCCTTTTCTTTACTACGCAACAGATACACGAGGTAAGGTGCACCTACGATAGCCGTGATAATCCCTATAGGGATTTCTGCCGAAGTAAGAGTGCGAGCAATCGTATCACAAAAAATAATGTAAACACCTCCCATCAGTGCAGCTGTGGGAATGACAAAACGATTATCTGGCCCCTGGATAAGACGGGCTGCATGGGGCATCATCAGGCCGACCCATGCGATAATCCCGACCGAAGATACGCAGATGGCAGTCACCAGCGTAGCCAGCACGATGAAAATAAACTTAAAAACTTCCGGGTTCACACCCAGCGCTCGGGCTTCCTCATCACCCATAGAAAGGACGTTCAGTTTCCACCCGAAGAACCACATGATAGCTACGGATATTAACACAACAGGCACGGTAAGATACACATCATCCCATGTAGTGTAGTAGAAGCCGCCCATCATCCAGAAGACAATTTCTCTCAATTGTGTATCGTTTGAGAGGTATTTCATGATGGAAACACAAGCGGAAAATATCGAGCCTATGATGATACCGGCGAGTACCAGCGTGACAACAGGCGTCTGCCCCCTGCTCCTTGCCAGCGTGTATGCAAGGAATACGGAGAGCGAGGCAAATATGAAAGCACCCAGCTGTATAGAAATAAAGATATGAGGATAGACTATCCCCAGAGCTGCACCGAAAGCCGCTCCCGAAGATACCCCAAGGATGTATGGCTCCACAAGAGGGTTGCGGAAACATCCCTGATAAATCGCCCCGGCTACAGAAAGACCGATGCCGACGGTTATAGCCATAATGACCCTCGGGAAGCGGATATTCCAGACAATTGTGTTTTTCAGTTTATTCAGGGAATCCACGTTATCCGATGAAAAGAGATGAGTGGCAATGATTGAGTATACTTCCGGTATAGAGATATGATAGGTCCCTAAACAGATCATGACCATACCGCCTGCCACCATCACAACAGCAAGGAAAAGCATGATACAAAGCTTCCTCGCTTCAAAAAAATCGAGGGTGGTAAGGGTCGATTTTTTCACGTCATTCGATACTTCTTCCACGACAAACACCCTGGAACCCTGCTCTATCGTTCAGTCCAGCCACGTGTTTAAACGAAGCAGCACGCTTGATACACTTCGACACTTTCATCTGCACACCATGCATTCCATAACACACCTGTATCCTTTCCACCGCATTTTTAGAAATCGTACTCGACAGTCCAGTCAAGGTACTGGGCCGACCTTATTTTTTCTGCTGTTGCACGATCCACCCCGTATACATCCTGATATAGTTTCAACGCAAACTCATGGACTTTAATATCCTGGAAACGATCAGGATAGCAGCCTTTAGCGACAATCAGCAAATCCAGAGGATACTCGACACGACGGTCACAGTTTCTCGGCGTGTAAGGCATGGAATAGATACGCTTGTTTTTTATTGCCTGAAGTTCCTGCACATTCTGGTAATATATTGCATCTTGCAGTTCGATAGACGGATGGTACCCGGAATATGTGGGTAAAAAAATCACATCAGGATTTAATGCCAGCACCTGCTCGGCATTGAGCAGCTTTCCAGAGCCGGTGTCCTGGTAAGCATTCCTGCCATTGGCAACGGTCTCGAGTATGTACGATTCAGGAGTATCGGTGCCGCTCACATACCCGGCACCGCCGCTCTGCCTGGCCTTGGAAGAAATCCCGAGGTACAGCGCTGTGACCTTCTCATCTTCAGGGACATCCCTGGTCCTGTCCAGGATCATCTTTTCCGTATTATCCAGATAGTCTGCCAGGGCCATTGCCTCTTTCTCCTTATCGAACAACTGTCCGATTACGCTCATCTCATCACGCATGGTGTTCAGGCCGGAATTATTGTAATTGTTCGGTGAATAGAGCACAATTACGGGTATACCCAGCGACTCGATCGTTGATATCTTTTTATTGTTATTTTCGATATCATTGGCACTAATGGAGCAGTCACCGACCCTTATGATGAGAACATCAGGATTCGCGCTTGCCAGTTTTTCATAGTTAATTATGGTCATGCCTGACGAAGACTCCGTACAGGACACATTAGCCAGCCATGGATTAACAACGCACATCGTGTTTGATCCACCGCTAAAAGTATAATTTGTACCGGAGTTTAGAGTAATATTTGACTGATAAAATGAACTGGAACCAAGCCCAACTGAACCGACGGAGACTACTTTATCAACCTCGCTAAGATTTGTCAGGACTCCTTCAACAAACCCATCATCGATGGTAGCGATACGCTGGATATCCTTAGGCAGTTTCACCTGAACGCCACGCATATCCTTCACGTAACGGAATTGTTCATCAGGCGCGGCTGCTGTCGTCGAGGAGTCTGCGGCAGTTGTTGTAATCTGACCTGTCTGTTCAGTGCACCCTTCTACAGATACTATAAAAAGCATTATGAGTACACACAACACAAAACCCTTTTTAAAATAGAAATGACTCAAATGCCCGGTTATTCGATTATCATTTTCAGGTTTATCATTCATATATGGCACCTGTTGCTATTTATTAAATATACTTCAATTCCGAAAAGTAATAATATGAACCATTCGTAAACTAACTGTTACAAAATATAAAGATTTGTAACATTTTTTATTACACAGACTTACTTATTTAACATTTGTATGTATTATTGTATGAAAAGTTATCGATTTTATTCAAAATTGTATGACATACAGATGTGTTAAAAGCAAGTTTGTACAGGGGTTATTATGTTAAGGTCCAGTTATCATCGGTTTTCCGAAAATCAAGAGATAAACGTATTACATGAGCTGTACCTGGCAATATTGGTCATATTATTACTTTTACCCACACTGCCATCCGTGGCTGAGGCGGAAGATACGAAACCGGTTACCGCCATATATCTTTATGATGAAAGCTGCCATCGATGTACCGAAGCAATGCCATTAGTCAGGCAGGCTATTGAAGAAGCCCGTAAAGGAGGTATACCTGTCGTTTATCAGGAAATCAGAGTTAATTCGCAAAAAGGCGCATCTTATGTCGACAGATACAATCTTTTAGATATCCCGGATCTGATCATAGATAACTATACAGTCATCGGCCCCACAAACCTGGAAGGACAATACGGAACCGTTTTGAGGGATATTAAGGATACAATCGCATCTTCTTATGGCTATGCTCCGAAGCATTTTCCTGCGAAAACGGAGGTATAAGAATGAAGGAAAAATCATACACCGCCTGGCTGTGGTGGGAAAAGTCGTGAGCCAGACCTGGTAGTTGGCCTCTGTTTGATAGCTCTCTTTATAGGGTTTTTCATATTCTTTGCTACTCGAATATTGCAATATCGGAGGCATATAACATAGTTAAAACGAATAGCGGAATAAAACAAAATGTGGAATTAAAAAGAGAAGAGATGGGATTTCTGCGTAATCTTATACGCATACTTTCTGGGAACTCATATGAGGGAGTCAAAATCAGTATCTCTTTTTTTCTTTGATGGTAAACACATGAACGATCTACTTAAACGCATGAAAGATCTATCTTTTTCTTAAAACATGGTCAACAACTTGCTGATACGGTCTGGATTTGATTTTGATACTTTGTTTTTCATTTGGCATGAGAGTACTTCCAAATACTTTCTTTTTTGTGCCTATTCTTTGAAGTATTTCATGTTTGTTTTTTGTGCCTTGTACTTAGAAATATTTCGTGTTTGTTTTATATATTTCATTTTTCTTTGTTATTCTTCACCGATTTCTTTTCTGAATTCTATGTAATCCCTTTCGACTTCTTCAAGTTCGTATTCCATTTTATACCTCCATCTTTAAGTAATAGCAATTGAAATTAGTTTAACAAAGATTATATGTAATTATTTAGGAATTAGGTAACCTACTTCCTATCTAATACTATAAATATATTTCCCAGGGAATCGTAGAATTATCCAGATGAAAAGCATCATACATGCAGAAAATTATTGCCTGTAAAGATCAAGAGATAAAAACACGTAAAACCACTCGTGAGAATTGAGAAAAGACTAGAAGAAGAAGCTAGAGTAGTCTCATAGTCAACAGAAAAGTCTAGACATCAAGAGACAAAATAATGAATAGCAAAAAAAGTCTGGATGCGAGGGTTGCGATTCGAACGCACGAACTCCGACGAGACCAGGCCCTCAACCTTGAGCCATTGAACTGGCTTGGGCAACCCTTTACTTATAACGTTATCAGTCCTCTTTTAATGCCCCATTATGACGCTATAAATCTCCTGTTCTTACTTCACTCATAATTTAGAATGATTATTAATGAATAACCGAGTTTCTGACAATTATTTCCACTATGATTATTTAAATGGATCAGAATTCATTGATTTAAATCTATAGAAACATACATATCACATAAATTAACCAATTAGCATAAAAACTCAAACATTTTAAATTATTGATTAAGTATCCGAATATTAATTATAAAAACATTACATTAAATTAGATTTTCGGGCGTTACATAGGGAGGCAGGGAAATAAATGAAAAAAGAAAATAAAACATATTCCCTATTTTTGGCTTCAACTTTTATTCTATTATTTTTAATTCTTTTTTTATTTATAGAACCGGCATCCTCTTTACAAAGTGGCTCGTCTGCTGAATATGCATATGTTCCAAATGAGAAAACCAATGATGTTTCGGTAATTAACACAACAACTAATAAGGTTATCTCCACTGTGCCTGTAGGGAATAATCCTGTAGGAGTTGCAGTCAATCATGATGGAACAAGGGTATATGTAACAAACTATGGCAATGACAATGATCTTGGATACACTTTCTCTATCATCAACACAGGTACCGACGAGGTCACAACAAGGCTTGTAGACGAAGGCAAAGGAATCAAGCCTTTTGGAGTTGCAATCACTGAAGACGAAACGCTATATGTTTCAAGCTACGTGACCGAAAAGGTTTACGCAATCAACCCTATAAACAATACTATTGTCGAGATCGATGTAGGACCTAAACCTTTTGGAGTTGCAACCACACCTGATGGAAAACGGGTATACGTGGCAAATAGTGGCAATAATACTGTCTCCGTAATCGATACGACTGCAAACAATGTTATAGACACTGTGAAGGTAGGAACCAGCCCTTATGGAGTTGCAGTTTCACCGGATGGGAAAAAAGTATATGTAACTAACCAAGGTAGCGACAATATCTCTGTAATCGATACAGTTACAAACAATGTCACAGCCACTGTGAAGGTAGTAAAATATCCCGCTGGTGTTGCAGTTACCCCTGACGGAACAAAGGTATATGTGGCAAATCATTGCAAATACGTTGGCACTGTCTCTGTAATTAATACAACCATAAATATGGTCACAGAAAATATAATTGTAGATGAGAATCCCTGTGGGGTTTCGATCGCTCGAGATGGAAAGTGGGTGTATGTAACAACTGCAGGTAGCGAAAACGATTCTGGCAGTGTCTCTGTAATTAACACCACGACTAACACTGTTCTCCCAAGCAGAGTGTTTGTAGGAAATCGTCCTTCTGGTATAGGCCAGTTTATAGGTTCTTCTCAAGAATCCAGAGTAGAAACCACAACTTCCATATCTTCTTCATTCGATCAATATCTAATTCAATCTTTAATTGGGAAACCCATAACGCTTATAGCTAAAGTAAATACAACATCTCAAGAAACAAAACACCCTTCAGGCAAAATTATTTTCATGGAAGGATCAACCCCTATCGAAAATGGAATTAAAGACTTAACAGATGGACAGGCAACTTTGGATACTTCATCTCTTCCATTTGGTTCGCACATTATAAGAGCAAGGTATACAGGTGATATAGATTTTAGACCCAGTACATCACCTCCTTTCCAGTTAACGATCGGCTCCAATGCATTTTGGCCACAAATCTTTTCTGGTAGTATTCTTGCATTATTCGGAGGTATTGTTACAATATTTGTAGCAGCAATAACGAAAAAATATCTGTGATTGAAATTTTTGTACTATTCAAAATACTAGAAGCTTTTTTACCTGCTTTCGGCAGGTTGGTATTAGAAATAAAAATATTTTTCACGGTGCCGTTTTAGCACATTAACTAACTATAGATCAGGTTAAAAGCTGATTAACGTGTGGATCAATTCCACAACAAATATAAATACTGAAAAATACTGAACAAATTTTCATTGAAGTTTAGTATGATAGATTGTTAATTTGCCATATGTAAACCTATAAACTATAGAAAATTATGGGACACGATTCCAAAATCGCAATCAAATAAAATTACCAAAATTAAATGTTGGCGTGCCTAAAGAAGATTTCAATGTAACAGCAAACTCAGTCTGAAAAACCTTGTAATTTAACTTTGAACTCAAAGGCAAATGAATCACATGTTGAGCTCATCCCAAAACCAATTTTATTCTCAAATAATGAAAGTTTCAGAATTATAGCTCATGATTCGAAAATCGATTGAATGTCATAAACTCAAGATTTTGAGGAGCAATTTTGAGTTTTGGGATCAACTCGTTATTGAATCGAAACAAAAGGATTGGCGGTATGCTAATTTTTCTGTAAAATTACAAGAAAAATTAGCATAAACTTCTGATAGATATAGAAAAAAGTCTGGATGCGAGGGATGGGATTCGAACCCACGAACTCCTACAAGACTAGGCCCTCAACCTAGCGCCTTTGACCTGGCTGGGCAACCCTCGCATTTCGATTAAGCAAATAAATTGGCTTTTAATGATTTTAAAAATTTTTTTATTAAAATACATCGATTTTAAGTTAAACAGAATTAAGGAATCTGGTGCGAGGGATGGGATTCGAACCCACGAACTCCTACAAGACTAGGCCCTCAACCTAGCGCCTTTGACCTGGCTGGGCAACCCTCGCATCGTGTTTTCCTGTGAATTATGGCGCGCCTTGCGCCCTGCACTTCCTCACAATATCATGGATAATATATAAACGTTTCGAGTCATGAGTGGCGCTGACAATAATTGCCGAAAGATCCTGCAATAAAAGAAATGGTCTCGGAAGTAATCATGTAAAGAAAATCCTCTGTGCAGAGAGTTTTCCGGAACCAGAAAATAGGCTCCGAAAAAATCTTTTTGAACCCTCTGGTTTAACCAGGGGTTCAGAGCTGGTCCAGAATTGCCAGAAGTTCCTCGGCTTTACCTTTAATGACGTTTGCAGCATTAATGGTAAGGTCTTTAGCCGTATATGAACCATCGGACTCCATGGTGAAAACAAAAGCGTTTTCGTAGAAATCCACTTTTATAGCGTTAATGTCACATACCTGCTCACAGAGCCTGCAGAGGGAACATTTTATAAGATCGTCCTCAGCAATCCTTGCTCCTGCTTCTTCAACCCGGATAATGCCTTTAGGGCATTCTGCCGCACAGTGTCCGCAGGCATCGCAGTTCTCAATGGTTATAACAGGTACGTTCTTGTAGCCACAGGCAACGCCTGCCTGCCATTTTACGCTGTCTCTGCCGTAGCCCATATGGGCAATAGCCTCGAGCACAAGCTTCTGTCCCTTTTTCAGCTCAACAATCGGGATATTAGGATCTGCCGGCTGGATCTTGGGGTCAGAAGAGATAAGGTCACGCGAATAAACGGTACCAGGACCTTCTGCACTGAGGGTTAAGGAGACCTCGCAGGCAGGGCAGCCTTCTCCTCCGCAGACCTCACACTCAGCCTGAGGCATATACGTCTCTATATCCGTTACAAGCGGGATTAAGGAGAGACGGAGAGCCAGCTGTTCATCATAGAGCACGGAGGTATTGTCGTAAAGGTTTACATACTCGATTGCAAGAGTGGGTACATCGGCGATCATGGCACGCCGTACGCCGTTAGCAAAAGCCATGCTTACCCGGGACAGCACAAACTTTGCAGATCTGTCCGATAACTCCAGAATGTCTACTTCCATCGTCATATACCTTAATTCCCCTGAATTTTGAACACATTAAAAAAAGAGAATTTTGAAGAATTCTCTGAACAATTTTTATTATACACGCCTTCCGCCTTTTGGACGGGTTCCGTCGTGCGGGACAGGAGTCACGTCCTCGATCCTGCCAATACGGATTCCTGCTCTTGCAAAAGCTCTGATTGCAGCCTGTGCGCCAGGTCCAGGGCTTCTCTGCTTGTTTCCTCCGGGAGCTCTCACACGGATGTGGATCCCGTTAATGCCCTTGTCCCTGAGCTGGTCAGCAAGCTGGCCTGCCATCTGCATGGCAGTGTAAGGAGAGCTTTCATCCCTGGCAGCCTTTACCACCATACCACCAGAGGACTTGGCAATAGTTTCAGCCCCGGTGATATCTGTTACTGTAATAATTGTGTTATTAAATGAGGATTTGATGTGAGCTACAGCCCATTTCATATCTGCCATGTTTATCTCCTCCCGCCTCTCTTCTTCCTGCCGCCGCCTCTCTCAGGAGGTCTTTCTCTTGCCTGCTTTGCCTCGGCAGCAGCCTTAAGGGTCGTTGCACTGTCTGCAAGGAAGGATGCAATCTGGACAGGCCTTTCAGAGTGGGACTCACTCATAAGAGGAGAACTTCCATAGTATCCTATGTGCATCTCGTCTTCTTTTGAGACCAGCATTCCCGGAATTGTAGCTTTTCTGCCGTTAATTGCAATGTGGCCGTGGGTAATGAACTGGCGTGCCTGAATAACAGTCCTTGCAAGCCCGAGGCGGAGAACCTGGGTCTGGAGCCTCCTTTCAAGGATGTTTTCGGTCTTTAGAGAGAGAATATCGTCAACGTTGGCGTCAGCTTTTATAATGCCGTAGCGGATGAGCTTGGAAAGAATTTCTTCGGACTGGGTTGCGTAGTGCCCCTCAAGTTCCCCTTCCTGTCCTCCGGAAGCTACCTGTGCAAGAAGTTTCCTTGCTTCGGACCTGTACATCCTGAGCATACTTGCTGCTTTCCAGACTTCCTTTTTGTTTCTGAGGCCGTATGCCTTCACGAGCTGGACTTCAGCAGCCATCCTGGCTTCCTGCCAGGGGTGCCTAGGAGTCTCGTAACTTTTACTTTTTTTACCTGGATATGCCATTTCAAATCACCAACCGAAAAATTACTTCTTCCTGCTCACACCGACAGTTGACCCGCGGCGGCCTGTGGATTTTGTCCTCTGTCCTCTGACCTTAAGGCCTCTCTCGTGCCTGAGTCCTCTGTAAGCACGGACCTTCTTCAGGTTGTTAATATCTTCCCTGAATGTCAGCAGGATGTCTGTTCCGAGCAGGTGCTTGTCCTGTCCGGTGGTGAGGTCTTTCTGCCTGTTAAGCATCCAGCTAGGGACAATCTCTTCGAATTTTCCGATTGCAGCGTCGAGTTTGGCTACTTCCTCGTCAGGAAGGTATCCAAGTGTAGCAGTGGGGTCAACACCTGCACCCTTAGCAATAAGGATTGCAGTGCGTCTCCCGATTCCGGGAAGACCTGTAAGAGCATACTCTACGGGCTTTGCCCCCTTCAGGTCGGTATTCATAATCCGAACAAGATGCCTTAGTTCTTCGTTGTTATTTTCTTCTGCCATATACTTCCTCCATTGGAGTGCATGCAGCATCCTGTAGCCCCTGACCGAATACCCATTAAGAATACGCGAGTAATTCAGGAGCAGCTCTCATAGGAGCTTCTTTACAGCATATACTGATGAGTTTCTTTACATGCAGCTGCCAGTATATAAGGATATCTGCGTTTATCCCCTCCTAAAAGCGAATGCCGTCAGGATAAAAAGCTGGTATGGGAGACAAATTAACGCAGGAATAAATGTAGAAAATAATTGAAGTGATACAGAAAATATCTAAAGAAATTCTGAAAAATTTATGTGATATCAAAATAAGAAAACATGACGCCGAGGGGGAGATTCGAACTCCCGAGGGGCTAAGCCCCACAAGCTTTCCAGGCTTGCGCCCTACCACTAGACTACCTCGGCACAGAGCGTATGGCACGACTTATACCATAACGGAATAGTGATATATAAATCTTATTCTAGAAAGAATGAGGAAGAAAGAAGAGAGAACTTTAAAAGAGATATTGAGGAAGAAAGGGAGAAGAGAGAACTTTAAAAGAGATATTGAGAAATTTGAAAGGTCAGAGCTGTACCTTTTCTTCTTTTTTAGTCCAGCCTCTTGGATAAGTTCCTGCTTCCATAAGTACACGGATGGGAGAAGCTGCAATACCCGCAGAGGCTTTGAGGACCTCCTCAGTGGTCATTTTAGCCTTTGCAAGAGCAACAAGTTCCCCTTTTAAAGTAAATAGCCCTGTGAGTTCTCCTTCAGCCAGATTAGAGTCGAGACCTGTAATACCAGGGACTGCCAGGGAAGCTCCTGAACAGATAGCATCCACTGCACTGTCACGCAGGATAATTTTGGGGAGGTGGGATACGGCGGATTCCATCGGCCTTATAACCCTTCTCAATTCAGACTCGTCCCCGTCTTCCTTCCAGAAAACATAAGCATCCTTCAGTTCGTGGAGGGTAATAAGCGTCTTTTCCGTAAACGGGCCTGCTTTGGTCCTGCGGAGCCCCTGCATATGTCCGCCGCAGCCCAGAGCGAGCCCTATATCGTGGCAGAGTTTCCGGATATAAGTCCCTGCTTCACACCCAACACGGAAGAGCACAGACGTACCCTCGATCTCAAGCACTTCCAGATAGTAGATTGTCCTTACCCTTATAACGCGCTTAACAGCGGACTTGATAGGGGGCATCTGGTAAATAGGGCCAGTAAACTCCTCACATACCTGGCGGACCAGCTTCTGGGGCATAGCCCTGTGAAGCTTCAAATGGCAGATGTACTCTTTTCCCGAGAGGCGCAGGGCTGGCACGGCAAGGGTAGCTTTTCCGAGCAGTGTTGGAAGAAGACCTGTAACCTTGGGGTCAAGAGAGCCTGCGTGTCCTGCCGTGTGTACGCCAAGGATGGCTTTTACCCAGGCTGCAACTTCATGGCTTGTAGGTCCTCTGGGCTTGTCAATATTCACAACTCCCTTCTCAATATATTCATGGATGGGGCGCTTTTCCGGAGGACAGCCGTAGGCTGGATTTGTCCAGGCGCCGGACTTCCGGACAAGGGTTCTTTCAACTTCTGATGGCAGTTTGCCGGCGGATGACATGGTAATTTTAAACTCCTGGGTATGGTATATTCAATTAGCGATCTGTGACCAGTATGTGTTTATAAGGCTTCAGAATAACGGATATCCCCCTGTTCACACAAGATAATATCCGTGTTCGGAAGATAAAAACCCGCGCTGATGTAAAACCTGTTTAAACTCCCTCAGGGGCCGGTGAAAGTCACTCAGGCCCGACAAGAGCGTCAATAGCGACCCTCAGGATATCAAGAGTCTGGTACTGGTTCCATTTTTCAGAATCAATTACAATATCATAAATAGACAGGTCAGTAATATCAATCCCATAATAATTCTTATACCGGAGGGTTTCGGACCGTTCCCTTTCAACCGTTTTTTTCAGTTCTTCATCAAATGAGATCGTTTTCTCGCGCCTCTGGATACGCTTTACCCTGGTCAACAGGGGGGCTTTTATCCAGATTTTAATCACATCAGATCTTCCCTGAGCCATATGGCCTGCAAGCCGACTTTCAAGAATAATATTCTCCCGGCTGTGAATAATGGCTTTCTGGTTTTTGTCAATATCAAGGTCAATGGAAGGGTCTCTCTCAGCCAGGGCTCCGAACTCAGCCAGGCTCATCCCTCTTTCTCTAGCCATTCTTCGGAAAATTTCCCCCGAAGAAATCAGCTCGAGGTCATAACACTCAGCAAGGAGCTTTGAGAGAGTGGAAGTGCCGCTTCCTGGAAGCCCGCTCACTGTGATCTGCATCAGACCCCACCGATATTAAGGGCTTTCCTGACAAGCTGGCTGACTCCAAGAGAGGAGATGAAGTACCAGTAGATCCAGTGCTGGAAAGGACCAATAGCTGAAGTGGTCAGAAGCTGCTCACCCCAGAAAGGAAAGACCATGGTAGCCGCTTCGTGCCCGCTGATGAAATAATAAGCCCACATGAAGAGAGGCAGGGAGATGATACTTATATAAGCCATGGGCTTGAACTGCTGCTTGGACATCTTCATCTGGTCTTCCATCATCTCTTTACGCTGGTCTTCAAGTTTTTTCAGCATATATGTATTCTGGGAAAGCTGTGCCTCCCGGAACTCTTTCTGGAAAACCTTCATGCGCTCCTGAGTATTCCTCATCAGGTCCCAGTCCATGGTATACTTCTGGATAAGGGATGCATAAATGGCAGTGATGGCAGCCATGACTAAAAGGATCAGATGGAAGTTCTGCTCCCCGACCAGCATGAGAACGGGGTCCATAAAGATCCCTACTGCTTCTCCTACAGCCTGCCTGAATTCCTGCCCAAGGAGCATTATCCCGAACATAAGGGAAAAACCGAAAGCCAGAAGGAACCGGTCAATTTGCTTTTTTAATGTCTCTGTAACCAAGTTGTCCTCACCATTAAGGTTCGATAGATTTAATTTTAATTGTTTCAAGCGGGAGAGTATTACCGGATGAGCTTGAACGAATAAATCCCGAAAATGATTTGATAACAATAAGCCCGAAGTGATTAAATTAGCCGTAAACCAGCCATAATCCGGTGCATAAATTGCTCAATGAGTCAGCTCATGATGAATGAGCTATTTAAGACATCATACAGGGTTTTCTGTTAATAAGTTTCGATGTATATATAAGTTATACTATTCGGAAATATTATATCAGGTTCATGCTGCAAATGCCTTTTATTCCTGTTTCTTATGCGAACATTGTTTCTGACATTATCTGAGAAATTGTATTCCTTTTCCGGTTTCCAAAAAATTCCTGAATAATTTTTTAAAAATTAAGACCAAAACATAGCTTTAAATAAGTTATCATAATTTATCATAAAAAGAATCGAGATACAGGACATGGAGCCTGACCTGGGAGAACCATAGCAGATTCATAAAAATGATCCGCTAGAAAGCGCTTTCAGGTATCAAAAAGGAGTTTAGAAATGCACCTTCCAAACCCCCATAAACAGCACCCGAAAGTCAGTAAAAGGGCATGGATATCAGAAACTGCAGTAATAATCGGAAATGTGAGTATTGCAGATAATGTGTTCGTAGGCCCAAACGCGGTTCTCAGGGCAGATGAGCCCGGGTCATCCATAACAGTTCAGAGCGGCAGCAATGTACAGGACAATGTTGTTGTCCATTCCCTCTCACACTCAGAAGTCCACATAGGCAAAAATACATCTCTTGCCCACGGGTGCATTGTACACGGGCCCTGCAGGATAGAAGAAAACTGCTTTATAGGGTTTGGAGCAGTGGTGTTTGACTGCAATATAGGGAAAGATACTCTTGTCCTCCACAGGTCCGTAGTCCGCGGAGTAAATATTTCTTCGGGCAAAGTGGTACCTGACGGGAGTGTGGTTACAGGCCAGGGATGCGCTGACACCCTTGAAGGAACCACAAAAGACCTTAATGAGTTTAAAAGGTCCGTAGTCAGGGCAAATGTTGACCTCGTAGAGGGATATATCAGGCTTGTAGAGGAAAGCTGAAAACAAAGGGATGCAAACTCTCCGAAACTGTCAAAAACAGAATAATATCATGAACCGAATGGAAATTTCCGGAGACATTCAGGAATCCATGATGAAAGAAAAAGAGTAAGAAAAAAAGAGTAAGAAAAAAAGAGTAAGAAAAAAAGAGTAAGAAAAAAAGAGTAAGAAAAAAAGAGTAAGAAAAAAGAGTAAGAAGAAAAAAGTAATTAGATAAGGAGCTCATGACCGGAGTTAAAGATATTTTCCCTCCAGTTTTTCCAGAACCTTTTTTCCATTATCCGTAAGCATGTATTTTTTCCAGGTCGTTTTTTCAGGGGTCAGGCATTCGATTAAACCTTTATCTTCAAGCTCTTTCAAAGCGCGGCTAATATTCTGCGTGGACCTGTTTGTTTCATGGGCGATATCCGAAGCCCTTACTGCAGTATGCCTTTTCATGGATTCCATCAGTATCAGGCGGCGGTCAACGCTGATGACCCACTTTATCAATTCGTCTGTCAATTTTTCAGTCATATTAATTCAGATTCTCCAGCAAAAGCTTCCTAGTGAAATAAGCAGTCACATAATATTTAAAATTTAATCACTGTGTCGTGCAAAGAATCAACTGTGAAAGACTGTTCAGGCATTTAATGAGGTTCTAAAGAACGGTATTCAACAATGAATTGATTATTGGAAGTAATGAGTAGTCAAAATAGTATGGGATCTAAAATTAAATAACTGTTGCTGAAAAATAACGAGCTGAAAGAAAAAAGGCTGGAGAATAGAGCTGCAGAATTCTTCAAAGGAAAACTGAACAGCTTTATCTTTCTAACCTCGAGTCAGCCCCTGTTACAGAAAAACAGCTTGCTTCCCGATCTTTCCTGTTACCTATCAATTCAGCCTCTGTAATAGATTATCAGCTTGCTGCCCTGAAGAGAGGATCAGCTTGCTGTCCTGAAGAGAGGATCAGCTTGCTGTCCTGAAGAGAGGATTAGCTTGCTGCCCTGCCTGCAGTGACAAGCTCGTCCATCAAGCTTTCTGCGTCCTTCTCAATCATCTCGACAAGCTCTTTTCGATAATTCGAAAGCTTTTCCGCAAGCTCCCCGTTTTCCACTGCCAGCAGCTGAACGGCAAGAATTGCAGCATTATCCCCTCTTCCGATTCCCACACAGGCAACCGGAATTCCCGTAGGCATCTGGGCAATAGACAGGAGGGCGTCAATCCCATCAAGTGCTGAGTTTACAGGGACTCCGATTACAGGTTTTATAGTGCTTGAAGCCACAACTCCTGGAAGATGGGCTGAGAGCCCGGCAATAGCAATAAATGCCTTTACGTCGGTTTTATGCGCAGTTTCAATTATTTCAGCAAGCCTCGCAGGGGTCCTGTGTGCGGATGCAACAGTGATGGTATATTCAATACCAAACCTGTCAAAGACTTCGGTTGCCTTTCTTGCTACTTCTTTATCGGATTTGCTGCCAAGGATTATTACAACATCAGTCATGTATACTCCGTAATCATGTGTATGAGAATATATGTTAATATATGAGAAATTATTTAAGCTTTTACCTTAAGAGAATTCAATCAAGGAGTAAAAAACCAAAAACAAAAAAAAAACAAAAACAAAAAGGAAAGCAAAAACAAAAACAAAAACAAAAACAAAAACAAAAACAAAAACAAAAAGGAAAGCAAGAATAAACAAACAGAAAAACAAAAACAAAAATAAGAGGAAAAGAAATTCAGGCAAATTTTGCCAGAACTGCTTTTATATCCTCAAAGACCACATTTATGTCCTTTGTGCCGTCAAGTGTGACAAGAATGCCCTTTTCTTCATAATAATTGATAAGAGGCTGGGTCTGCTTCTTGTAAACGTCCAGACGGTTCTGGACAGCCTCTGCTTTGTCGTCGTCCCTCTGGTAGACTTCGCCGCCGCAGATATCGCAGATATTGTCCTTCTTTGGTGGGTTGGCAATTGTGTGGTAGCTTGCCCCACATTTGCACATAAGGCGCCCGCTTATCCTTTCCACAAGCACTTCATCAGGAACCTCAAGGTTGAGGACGACATCGATGGGCTTGTCAATTTCATCAAGGATTGTTTCCAGGGCGTCAGCCTGAGGGACAGTTCTCGGGTATCCGTCAAGAATGAAGCCTTTTTTGCAGTCTTCCTCATTAAGGCGGTTTTTGATAATGCCTATAAGTACGTTATCAGGGACAAGTTCTCCTTTGTCCATGTATGCCTTGGCTGCAAGTCCCAGTTCCGTTCCTTCTCTAACATTTGCCCGCAGGATATCTCCTGTGGAAATCTGCGGAATTCCGTAGAAGTCAACCAGTTTTTTGGCCTGGGTACCTTTGCCGGCACCCGGGGGCCCGAAGAGTATTATATTCATCGAAGATCCCCTTTTTGCATCCTTTTATTTGATTGTTTTCCCTTAATCATCTATCTTTTTCAGTTAGCCCTGCAATAAAAAGTTATAAAGTTTCATTGCTCCCCAAAGAAAGAACGAATCATCGGGTGCATCTCCATCATCTGCTCGGAAGCTATATCCTCATACAGACGGTACACAATACTTACAGTCAGCAAAAGCCCCGTACCTCCAGCACTTCCAAGAGTACCGAGCAGGCTCGCAATCAGGGTCAGTAATCCTATAAAAGCCCCGCCTATAACGGTAACCTTTGGGATATAACGCTGCATGACTTTTTCAATACTGCTGATGTTCCGCCTGAAACCAGGAATCTGCATACCTGAGTTGAAGATCTTCTGAGCTGTCTGTTTAGCACCCATGCCTGTGGTCTCTATCCAGAAGAGGGCAAAGATAATACCTCCTGCAATCAGAAACGTGGCATCTATAAAGACATGCAGTGCGATCTGCCACATAGCCGGAGCGGTTGCCCCATAGCTTGCAAATGATTGCTGTACCAGGGACGGGATCCAGTCATATGGGCTGTTTATAGGAGACAGATAATACATGATCCCGTTCAATGGGGTTGAGCCGCTGAATTCTCCGAGGAAAGTAATCCCTCTGCCGGAAAGAATAATCCCTACCATCTGGATGTTAGCCTGAAGAGCCCTGACAAGGATCATTGGCAGGACTGATGCGTAAATAAGTTTGACCGGGAAGCGGCCCCTTGCTCCTCTAACTGCACTGTGAGCGAGAGGGATTTCTATTCTTGTACTCTCCACATACACCACGAGCAGGAAGATAGCAATCGTACTCAGGAGAGCAAGAATGCCTCCACTGACCAGCATGAATAAAAGGCCTTCACCGGATAAGAGGTAGCCTGCATCGGTATTCTGGGCTATGTAAATCCATTTGGGAATAAGACCTACAGGGAGCCCGTTTTCCATTTCCCAGTTAAATATCCCTGTAACGATCTGCTGAGAGATTCCCGCAACTATGAAAAGCCCGACTCCTGAACCGATACCCCATTTGGAGACCACCTCGTCCATGAAAAGAACCAGTACGCCTCCAATAAAGATCTGGACAAGGAGCAGTAAAGTGATCACTCCCAGGCCTACACCAAGAGCAGAAGCAAGCCCCGGATCCGGCTGGATGTATCCACCAAGAAGCTGTGGAAGAGCTTCCAGAATAATCATAACAAAGACAAGGAACTTCTGAGATCCCTGGAAGAATGACTGATCTCTGGGGTCCGAAAGGTCCAGTTTGATAATGTCTGCCCCGACAAGAAGCTGCAGGACAATGGAAGCCGTAACAATTGGACCTATACCAAGGAGAACTAAAGTTCCCGAAGCCCCGGCAAAGAAGGCACGATAAGATTCAAAAAGGTCAATAGAATCCTGAGACATTCCAAAGAGCGGCACATTTGCAAGAGCAAAATACAGCACCAGAATTCCCAGAGTCCACCAGAGTTTATCTTTAAAGTGGACATGTTTTTCCGGACTTGCTACTGCAGGTAACTTATTAAAAAACGGTTCTAAGGTATCCCTGAGAGTCATCGATTACACCATTCAAAACATAAATTTTTTTACTATTTTAAATATTAGATTATGCTTTTACCGTAAAATAATGGTATATAGCACACCTAATATAAAAAGTTACTAAAAGAATGAAATAAGTAGGGTCGAGATGACACTACTTATTCTGCATCGATGCAGCTTCCGCCAGCATTTTCGATTTTTTCGCGGGCAGACGCGGAAAACTCCTCTGAAGTGACCACAAGGTTCTTTGTGACACGTCCGCTTCCAAGGACCTTCTCGATTCCGAGGTTTTCAAGGTTAATGTGGTATGCTCCGTCCTTAACTTCTGCAAGCCCTTCTTCAACAAGATAGGGAGCAAGTTCGTCAAGTTCTCCAACATTTACTATTGAAATGTCCTTTGAAACTTCAACAGGGCGCTTGAAACCGTGCTTTCCGTAGCTGTATCCACGCATCATAGCTCTTACGAAGTGGTGTTTGCAGCCACCGGCTTTTCCACGGCCTCCGCGGTTTCCGGCTCCACGCCTGTTTTTATGGGTCCCGCCTCCGCAGGTCCTGGACCCTCTGAACTTCTTAATATCCATTTAAACCACCTTATCTCATCTTGTGCAGGAGCACGTTGATATTTTCTTCGTGGTTTCCGAGTACGCCGCCCTGCTGGACTGTCCTCTTAATCCCTGCATGCCCTTTTCTGGGCGGGTGAAGCCTGAATACAGGTTTCAGTTTGGGGACGTCCTTAAGGGAAGCTTTTCCCTCGACAACTGCTTCTGCGAAGGCCTGTATGGAATCATAGTCCGTGTTTTCACGGATGTATTCTTCTGTAAGGCGAGCGTCGCCTTCAAGCCTTCCACGGTTTTCAAGGACTTCTGCAAGAGTCTTTGCATCAATCTTTCCGTATGCAACGTAGTCCTTTACTTTCTGGACCATGCCCTTGTAGTGAGGATTCTCCGGCAAGAACACACAGTGGTTAACTTTGTGCAGGCGGAGCATCTTCATAGTATCCTCAATGGTATAGCGAACGTTGACCTGACCTCTCAGTCTCACAACTGCATACATCTCAGATTTCCTCCTTACCGTAGTACACAGGCAGTCTTACGACATTGACCTGATTGAGGGCATCATATGTAGCCTTTGCGAAGTTGAGTGTAGACCTGGTAGTTCCGAAGGTCTTGGTCCATACGTCTTTAATGCCGGCTTTTTCAAGCACTTTGGTTGCAGTGTTCCCTGCAGCAATCCCGAGACCTCTTGGGGCAGGGATGAGGGTTACACTTACACTGCCTGCCTTTCCGGTAACCTCGTAAGGTACGGTGTGCGGCAGTCCGCATGCGCATTCCCAGGAACCGCAGCCTCTGCGGATATAGGTAATATTGAGCTTTGCAGCGTCGATTGCCTTGCGGATAGCAGGCCCGACCTGTACGTCTTTTGCCTGTCCGAGCCCTACATAGCCGTTTCTGTTTCCTACGATTACGGTTGCTCTGAACTTCACACGGCGTCCTGAGTCAGTCATCCTCTGGACCATGTTAATGTCAAGCACCTCATCTTCCAGGTCAGGAAGCAGCATATCAATTATCTGGGGTTCTCTAATAGGCAGGCCTGATTTGATTGCTTCGTCCATGGAAGCAACCTGTCCTTCAACGACTAATTTTCCAAGCCTGGTTTTCGGGACCCAATCTTGATCGAATGCCATTTAATCACCTTAACTAAATTCAGCAAAGATTTTCTCTTTGGTTGCTTCAAACTGCTCTGGCAGGTCTGAGCTCTCTTCTCTGTATTCGGCTATGTGCTCTCCGCGGATCCTCTCGTCAGAGGGGAACACGTCGGAGCTGCATGGAATTTCAAAGCCAGAATCTACGATCCCTTTAAGGGCGGCGTAAACTCTTGAACCTGCAGAGGAAGCCTGGAGACCTATGTCCAGAATGCCTCCTTCATAGCCCTTCTGCAAACTCTTCAGCCCGAATAAGAGCCCTGTAAGGTATGCAGCCGTTGTATTTCCGGTAGCTCCTGTGTAACCGTACTTTGCAAGTTCACTTGAAACGGCTGAGGAATATGTTATGTCCCCTTCAGGGGTCGGAGCTAGTAACTGGATCTGAACGTTTCTTGCACTCTTTCTGACAACCACACGGTCCTGCCCTGAGAGTAGTAATTTAAGGCGGAGGTGGTAATTGGTGCGTCCTTCTCTTCTTCTTCTAAAAGGAACCTTATATCTTGGTCCTGTTGCCATTTTCAGCTCCTCCAGGTTATTTCTGTAACAGTTTTTCGGACTCAAGGTGGGAGTTCAGGTGAGAAACGCTTCTGTATTCTCCGCCTTTTGCCTTTCTATAGAGTCTGCAGTACACTGACTTATCAAGTGCTCCGTCTGCGCGCAGCTCCTTGAGTCTTCTTCTAAGAGCCCGGATCTTTTTCATCCACTGTTCCTTCTTTGGTGTACGGGCTCCTTTCTTACCCTTTCTGGAACCATGCCCCTTGCAGTGCCCATACTTACGCTTGGCAGCAAGAGCTCTGGCTCTGCCTCTGCTGACCCCTTTTACAGGCTTTGCTTTAATGACGCCTTTCTCAATGAGTCCGCGGATGTCTTCTCTTGTAATTGCGGAAGCGATTTCTTCGGAAGCTTCAGGATTAAGCCATACTCTGTCAAGCCCGCACTCAAGAACTTTGGAAGCCAGTCTTCTCTGGTTGGCCAGGTCTGACATCTTACTCACTCCTTCCAGGGTTCAGGACTTTAATCCCGGCTTCTTCGGCTTTTGCAATAATGAGAGCTTTCTTTTTTGCACCGATCTTTCCTGCAATTCTTATTGCTTCGAAAGACGGGTCAACAAGCTCAAGCTCTGCAATGCTGGAAATAAGAACATCAGAATAACCCGAGGGGTGCAGGCCCTTTACCGCTGCCGGGCTTCCGTACCCTACCTGGGCAAGAGCTCCTTTTGCAGCATACTTTCTGCGCTGCTTACCCTGAGAACCTCTGGGGCGCCTCCAGTTGTCGTCAAGTTTTTTGAATTTGTGGCTGCAGGTTCTCTTGAACTGGGGTTTCTTTCCTTTAAGAACCTTTCTCACATTGAACAAACGCCTGGATTCAGGATCCATATCAAGGGAGACCGTGGTACCTTCAACTTTATTGTCTTCTGCCATCATAACCACCTCAGGCCTTCTGCACTATGTAGATTCCATCCTGGAAGATCCTTGGATCGAACCTCTTAATCTTGGTCTTCTGTTCTATGTTTGCGGCAGTCTGCCCAACATCTTCCTTGTTGATACCGGAAACAACAATTTCGTTCCCGTTTACCTTTACTTTTGTCTCACCAAGGATTTTTGCAATTCTTGGCTTCTTTTCTCCAAGGAAGTTCCCGATAACCAGGGTTTTGCCTTCAACCTTTACCTGCATGGGGAAGTGAGCGTACACAATGTTCATCTTGCACTCAAAGCCTTCACTTACGCCTATGATCAGGTTCTTGAGATGGGAAGCAAAAGTTCCTACCATCGCTTTCTGCTCTTTCCTTGAGGATTCAGCGTCAACGACCACTTCGCCTTCCCTTACGTCGATCTTGATTCCGGGGTACCAGAACGTTCTTTCGACAGTTCCTTTGGGACCCTTTGCAGTAAAAACATCCTGAGAAAGAGAGACGGAAACTCCTTCAGGAATCTCTATTGTTCTTGCAATCTCCTTAACCATTTCCTGTTCCCTCCTCAGTATACATAAGCAAGAAGCTGCCCACCGATCTTCTTATCACGGGCCTCATACTGAGACATAACACCGCTAGAAGTGGTTAAGATAAGGGCACCAAAGTTCTTTGCTGGCAGAAACTGCTTTTCCCAGCGTTCAAAGCTGCCAGTTCCCACTGAATACCGCGGCTTGATTGCACCGCACTTGTTAATTCTTCCCACAAGGGTAACGCTGTAGATTCCGGCTTTTCCATCATCGATAAACTCGAAATCTCCAATGTAGCCGAGATCCTGCATAACCTTCAGGACGTTGCCGATATTCTTTGAAGCAGGCCTGACAATACAGGAGCTCTTCCCAATGGCTTCAGCATTTTTAATAGTGGAAAGGGCGTTTGCAAGAGGATCAAGTAATACCATTTAAATCACCTTAAGAATACTTCTCAAAGCCCATCTCGTGGGCAATCTCCCTGAAACAGTGCCTGCAGAGGTAAATGTCGTATTTGCGGACAAGACCCTGCTTTCTACCGCACCGCTTGCACTCGTTAACTCCTCTTCCGGACTTGTCTATAGAATCTGTCATTTACATGACCTCCACGCCGTAACTTTCGTTAAGGAAAGCGATCGCATCATCCACCGTGACCCTGTGGTCAGTCGGGATCTTGCGGGTTGCAATTCTCCTCTTGCAGATCCTTTCTCCCGGGCGCTTGAGTACAACGGTCACGTCCATTCCAAAAACCCCGATATTAGGGTCATATCTCAGACCCGGAAAATCAGTGTGCTCTTCAATTCCGAAAGAGACATTCCCGAGGGAATCGAACTGGGCCCTGCTGAGAGTCTTTTCAATGATCTCGAAAGAGGTCCCAAGGAATTCCTGGGCTCTCTGACCCCTGAGGGTTACTTTGCAGCCTATGGGTTCATTCTTCTTGATTGAGAATGCAGGAAGGGTCCTTTTGGCAAAGCACCTTACGACTTCCTGACCTGTGATGGTCTTGAGGATTTCCTCGGCATTTACAAGGTGCTGACCGCTTTCTCCAACACCCATATGGACAATTACTTTCTCAACCATGGGGGTGCGCATAGGATTACTCACTTATCTCACCGCCAAGCCGAATTTCAGGTTTGTCCTCGCCGATAACAATTACGTAGTCTTCGATTGTTTCGAAATCTGTTTCCCCGGAAATCATTACCGTGTTGTGCCTGGAACTCTTAACTTCCCTGATCTCCATAATCTTACCGGTTTCGCCCGAGTGCTGGCCTCCTATAACCATTGCAAGGTTGCCTACCTCAAACTTCAGGTGTTTTACTACCTGCTTGTCAGGTATGGAAAGGATAAGGGAATCTTTTGTCCCGTAATCGTTGGAGCCGAGGATGTTGGTTCCGTCATTGAGGTTAAGCTGTATTTTTCCTCCTTTAACGGTTGTCTTGTTGTTGATCCTGCACAGCTTGTTTACATTGGTTTCATTGAGCTTGTAGAGGACAAGACGTCCCTTTTCATCCTGGAGCATCCTGTATGCTTCATTTACGAGTGGAAGTGTAATTACATCAAAGAGTCCTACCGGGAACCTGAGATCTTTCCTGGAAATTCCGTCAACAAGGACTTTTCCTTCGGAGAGAATCCTTTTACCTTCTCTGTTGTTGTCAACAAGTTTGAGAACGTCCCGGATTATGAGTCCGAGCGGAAGACTGCGTGCCTGGCTGTGAGGCCCCGGGCGGGTAGTGGAGATCCACTTGTTACCTTTTCTCCCAACCTTCCAGCTCTTAGGAACTGATAATCTTTTCTGGTGTGTCACAAAATCACCTGCCTCACTTCTTAATGCTTGACGCTCTGCGCCCGTCTTTCATTTCCAGTTTTGTGATCATAACATTGGAGGGGTTGATGGGCCTCGGGACTTCGGTGCCGTCCACTTTTGTGGAAATGACCCCGTCCACTGCAATAGTGCCGTCCATAAGAGATACGGACTGGACTTTTCCTTCCGTGCCCTTGAAGTCTCCGCGCATGATCTTTACTGTGTCGCCAGTGATAACTGCAGCACTTCTTGTGCCGTACTGCTTGGCAAGCGCCTCACTGAGCCTTGCACCCATGAATTTCTGCCTGATATGGAGAGGTGCGGTATATCTTGCCTTTCTCTGTTTTCTGGGCTGTTTGGATACCATTTCAATCACCTCAGACAATAATGGATGCGGTGGTCCCGATCTTGGGGAACCTTTCTGCAACTTCCCTGGCAACAGGACCTTTAATGTCCGTTCCTTTCGGGATTCCATCTTCGTCCGTGATCACCATTGCATTGTCTTCAAATGAGACATGCAGACCGTCCGGGCGGCGGAATTCCTGCTTCTGGCGGACAACAACTGCAAGGAGGATCTGTTTCCTCATTTCAGGTGTGCCTTTTTTTACAGACACAACGCACATATCCCCAATTCCTGCGCAGGGCATTCTGTTCTTGACGCCTCTGTACTTTTTGACAGAGATGATCTCGACTACTTTAGCCCCTGTGTTGTCCACGCAGGCGATCTGGGCACCTGCATTGAGTGCTCTTGGGATGTTTGAGCGTATGCCTTTCATTTCGGCACCTCTGCTTTGACGACAACAAAGGATTTGGTCTTGCTTATAGGTCTGCATTCTACAATAGTGACGATGTCACCTACTTTTGCGGAAATGCAGGCCGGGTTATGTGCATGAATCTTCGAGCGTCTCTTTTCATATCTCTGATATTTCGACACCATCTTCATGTATTGCCTTTCGATGACTACCGTGTTGTCCATTTTACTGCTGACAACGGTACCCACAAGGATCTGTCCTCTTACCGGAAGTGTTCCGTGGAAGGGACAGTATGCATCGTCACATTCCTCTGATGGCGCCGGTATATTTAATCCAATATCTCTTGCCATGAATTTAGCCCCATTTACGTAGCTTTTTAATGTTCTTGATCCGATTTTCGGGTTGTGAGAGCAGCAGGTTTCCCTGAATTTTAACGAATATATCGGATCTGCGGCCTTTTTCTGAGAGCTCGGCAGGGATCCGGAAAACAAATTCCGAATCCGCCTTGGGAATCTTCAGTTCCCGGGACTCTGAGTTTTCTACCACAAGCATATTTTTCGTCTCGTTGATTACTCTGCCCCGGATTCCGATTAATGATGGATTAGTGGAATTACTCACCTTAATTTCGAGCCCTATCAGTTCATGAAAGATAAGAGTCGAAGGCAGAATTTCCACTTTAGATCTCATTTAGCTCGTGCTGAATTGTCTTTATACGGGCAATCGTTCTCCTGATTTCTCCGATCCTGCCAGGGTTGTCCGGAGCTCCACCAGCTGAGGTAAGAGCTCTTTCCCTGACCAGTTCGTTTTTCAGGTTTTCGAGTTCATCTGCCCGTTCTTCAATTGTCATGGTCCGGATTTCGCTGGTCCTGAGAATTGCCATTATTCCTTAGCCTCCTTGTGGACTCTTGCCATGGGGTGCCAGTAATCATAGCTCTCATGTTTGTGCTGCCAGACGCCGTTGACCTGCCTGCGGACTTCTTCTGAGCCCTCTACATAGATAAGTTCAGCTTCTTCAAAGTCTTCGGATGCCTCGACCTGGGCTTCTTCAGCTTCTTCAGGCTCTGCAACTTCAGGTTCTTCTGTAGGTGCCGGTTCAGGTGCTGCTGCAGGAGCAGGAGCTTTTGCCTTTGCGGCTTCCTTTTTGGGAGCTACGGCAGGTTTCTCAACCTGTTTCTCAGCAGGCTTTTCAGCGGGTTCCTCAATTTCGACGGATTCCCTTACTTTGTATGAGTCGGGAAGGACAACTCCAGGCTGAATAATCCTTACTTTGCAGCCAAGGGTCCCGAGCTTTTTAATTGCTACTGCAAACCCTTCGTCCACGACTTCTTCCACAGGGTGTCCGGAGTGCTTTATGTACCCGTCAACGAATTTTTCGACTCTTGACCTTGCCCCGGTAAGTTTTCCGGAGATTACGACTTCACAGCCAAGTGCGCCTGCGTTCATGACTGCCCTGATGGTGTTGTGACCGGCCTTTCTGAAGTACCAGCCCCTCTCAATGGAAGCTGCAAGCCTTGATGCCATCATCTGGGCATTGAGTTCGGGCTTCTTGACTTCCTGAGCGTCGATCTGCGGGTTTTCGAGGTTGTATTTGGTTGCAACGTCACGGGTAAGTTTTCTGATGACCTTCCCGGCTTTTCCGATTACCATTCCAGGCTTTTCGGAGTAGATAATAATCTGAGTGCCCATTGGGGTCCTGTTTAACTCCATGCCGCCGTATCCAGCCCTGTTGAGCTGTTCTGCAAAATACTCGTCCATGGAAGCTTTGACATACCCGTCATTGACGAACTTTTTCTCTATTGCCATTTAGCGCACCTCGGAGAGGATCATCTCGATGTTTACAGTTTCCGTGTCTTTGGGCGATGCCCTTCCTCTGGCTCTTGGCATGAACCCATGAATTACTCTTCCGCGCTGAATAGCAGCATGAATAATATACATGTTTGCAGGTTCAAGACCCTTATACTCGGCATTGCTCTCTGCGTTTTTAAGAACCTTCAGGATCTCTTTAGAAGCACTGACAGGATATCTTCCTCCAGCCATGGGGCCTTTCCTGTGACCGGCTCCTTCACTGTGTCTCTTGAAGGGAACTGCCTGTTTCATGGCAATTACGTCTTCGAGGAACTTCCTTGCTTCAGAGGCTTTCATGCCCTTAATCTTGCAGCAGACTTCACGGGATTTCTTGGGAGAAATGTGAAGTTCGGAACCCATTGCTTTAGAGGTATTTTCAGGGTCTGCATTGATTGAATAATTGATTCTTGCCATTCCCTTTCACCTCATTTAAGCGGCACGAACTTGCTTGAACGGGTTGCTCCCACACCTGCACTGCCGTGGTTAACTCTGGATCTTGTAGGTGCGAATTCTCCGAAGCGGTGCCCGATCATTTCAGGCTGGAGCTCTACATTAACAAACTCCTTCCCGTTGTGGACTTCGATAGCTATTCCGATCATTTCCGGAAGGATGATCATGTCCCTGTGATGGGTCCTGATTTTCTTTCCTTCCTTGAACTCATGCAGGACTTTTTTCTGCCCGTCGGTAAACCCGCGTTTGATGCTCCTGCGCTCTCTTGAAGGCAGAAGTTCCGCAAACTCTTCAAGGCTCAGTTCCTGAAGTTCTGAGACGGTCTTCCCGCGGTAGGTATACTCACCCTTTCTCTTTGGTAACCTTGATGATGATTTTTTTGCCATAACGAATACACCTCATCAGCGCTTCATTCCGGTCCTTCTTGCTGCGATCAGTCCGACCTTTCTTCCGGGCGGGGCGTTTCTGCTAACAGTAGTTGGCTTCCCCGGGTGTTTCCAGGCACCGCCACCGAACGGGTGGTCACGCGGGTTCATGGCAACAGCTGAAACCCTCGGATACTTTGCAGCCCTTGTTTTCATTTTGTGATACTTTTTCCCGGCTTTGAGCCAGGGTCTGTCCACTCTGCCACCGCCGGCAACAATCCCTACAACTGCCCTGCATTTGGGGTTAAGCCACTTTATGTTCCCTGAGGGCATGGATACTGCAGTTCTGGTAGGTTCGTGGGTCACAACGGTTGCATATACTCCGGAGGAACGGACAAACTTGCCACCGTCGTTTGGCTTTGATTCGATGTTGCAGATGAAGAAACCTTCAGGCACGTTTCCGATAGGAACAATGTTCCCGGGCTTTACCTCGGCATCGTCTCCGCATTCAATGATGTTCCCTACTGCAACGCCTTCTGACGCAAGAAGGAAAAGTTCCTCTCCGTTTTCAAAGGCAACTTTTGCGATCGGGGCTGAACGTGCAGGGTCGTGCTCGATGTCTATGACTTCTCCCTGAAGGGAGGTATTTTCATCCACACGGGGGTGCCTCAGGTCTGCCTTGTACTTGTGAGAAGGAGCTCTGTAGGTAGGAGTGCCTCGACCCCTGTTCTGTGATATCAGTCTTTTACCCATGGATCACACCTCACATAAGTCCTATTCGGGTTGCAATCTCATGTGCCGCTTCAGGTTCTTCAAAGGCAAGGACTGCTTTTTTTGTACCCTTCATTGTGGTCATGGTCCGCACGGCTTTTACTTTGAACCCGTACAGCTTCTCAACATCTTCTACGATCTGCTTTTTGTTTGACCTGGTGTCAACGATGAACTGGAGCTTGTTTTCGTCAAGCAGCATCATCGCTTTTTCAGTAACAAATGGATAATTGATAGAACTCATTGGAATGCGCCCTCCAGTTTTCCAATTGCAGACTCTGTCCAGACAGTAAGGCGACCTGCGTGCGTACCCGGTGCGAGCAGTTCGGCATTCAGTGAGTCTACTGTTACGACGTCTACTCCCGACAGGTTTCTTGCAGCCTTCAGGATAGGAGAGTTTTCTCCTGTGACAATCAGAACACTCTTCTTGTGCTTGTATTTCCTGCCTCTGAGCTTTCCTCTGCCGGCTCTTATGTGCCTTCCATATTTTGCCCTGAGTACGTCCTCGTAAAGACCAGCAGCTTCAAGGAACTCGATTACCTGCTTTGTCCTCTCAAGGTTTTCAAGGTCATTTACTGCTACAATCGGAAGTTCGGCTTCAAAGATGTGCCCTCTCAGGTTTACGAGGGTAGGGTCTATGGTTGCTGCGATTGCCGAGCGGATTGCGTAACGGCGCTCTTTTGTGTTGACCTTCTCGCTCCTGTCAGCTTCCGGTTTTGGCGGGTGAGCCCTTCTTCCGCCCTTTGCGTGCGGGACTCTTGCAGCTCTGCTGCTGTTTTTGAGCCTGGGAACGTGGGATACGCCTCTTCCGGAACCCCAGCCCGTTGCCGAAGTCTTCATACCTGCGTAGAGGCTGGGACCGTAGGGCTGAAGCCTGTTTGCCTGGGCTGCGAGTACTGCCTTTTTAATAAGGTCAGGGCGGTAATCTGCGTCAAACACTGCAGGGAGTTCGATTTCCCCTACAGTTCTTCCTGTAAGGTCTATGGTTTTTGCTGTAGCCATCTTAGATCACCCCTGCTTGGATTCCCTGCTTATGTACAGGATGTTGGGTTCGCCAAGGTCGGCTTTCTTTGCTCGGATCGGATCTCTGAGCCTTATAAGCCTCTTGGAAGGCCCTGGAACACTGCCTTTTATCAGGACATAATCGCCGCGGACAAGGCCGTAGTTAATGAACCCGCCTTCAGGAGTAACTTCTTCCCCGTCGGACCCGATCTTGAGTATACGCTTGTTAAACTCGGTCCTCTGGTGATATCCGGTCTGGCCCATCTGCGGAACTCTCCATGAGACGCGAGACGGGTTGAAAGAACCGAGAGTACCTATCTGTCTGAGGCTTCCCTGCCTGGAGTGCTTGCCTTTCTGCAGCTGAATGCCCCAGCGCTTTACAGGACCCTGGGTACCTTTACCTATGGTGATTGCGGCAGTATCAACAACGGTTCCGTTCTTGAAAACGTCTGTAACGTTTACAAGGTTTCCGAGAATTGATTTTGCGTATTCGAATTTGGCGCCTAGGTCTTTTGCACTGATTCCGGATTCCATGATGTCAGGAACCTTTTTAGGGACACCAGTAAGGCTTTTTGGAAGGGTGTAGGTAACTGCCCTTATGTCGCTTACTCTGCCTTCTTCGATCAGTTTTCCGATATTTTCAAGACCTTCAGCCTGGTTGCCTGCTGCCGGGATGGGTATCCTGCGCTTTAATTCAGAATCAAGGTCTGCTGCCCATGCCTCAGCGATTGCCTTTTCCCCGGTGCTGTCTTCTGTATAAGCCCTGACGGCTGCGACCCTTATTGCAGGAGTTTCGATAACAGTTACAGGTACGGAGATCTCCATACCCTGGGTAAGGCTGTTCTTTATATCATCAACCATGATCACGTGGGTCATACCCACCTTATAGCCTGCAAAACTCTGCAGCTTTGGCTCGCCCGTAGCTTCCGGCCAGGCCCTGAACCTTGGAATGTGGCTCTTGGCCCTCTTGCGCGGACTGAATGCGAGGGAACCTCGTTTTGGTCGGTGTATGCTTGCCATATTTCTACTCCGTAAACTTCAATTGAAAACCAGTCCCTCCGGTCGGAGCAACAAAAGTGACAAAAGAGAAATGCTCTGGATTCCCCGAACGCTACCAGGTGGGGGAGGGATGTCATCAGACCTGCCGGCACAAAGCCTCGAGCAGACCGGAGTTCTGTACTCCTGGTACCCTACATTCCTTCAGGCATCTGCAGATATTCGAATCCCTCGTTCCTGCCTTGCAGGAAACCTCTAATTGAGGGACCGACCTTACGATCCTGGCAGACCCAAATCCAGGCACTTGGCCCTGATTTGAAACATATAGCAATCTGATTTTGAAACTTCAGTATTCAGTAACCTGATTCTAATTCAGCTAACCTGATTTGAAACTTCAGTATTCAGTAACTGCAACCGCAACTCATCGAAAACCTGAAACAGTTTCGTGCGATTTAGACGCCTCCGGGGCGCCAAAAGCGGGCGTTTCAAAGCATTGGCCCTTTGACACTAATGTTGATCCGACTTTTCTCACTGGCTTGTATTCAATGCAGGAAATTCAACCGCAAAAACGGTAGAAAACCCTTACTTCCGGAGATTTCCGGGAGTTTAGCATTAAGCATCACATTGATCTGATTAAACGCTTCAAGCATGAAGATGCCTGAAACTTCACATCTCTGATGTACTTTGCCTTTAAAGGGCACATCTATTATATAAAGCCTTTGCAGAGCAGGATAAAAAATAAAAAAGAAGAATCAATGGCAGGGGAAAAGAAATAAAGTAAACTGGGAAGTTAAAGACTTCCTAACTGCCCGTACCCGGAGAATATACAGAAATCTGCAACACACAAATGTAAATTGCTCTATATAATACATTCAGGGCAACAAACCTTCTCTGTTTGTAGTCCTGAGTGGACCGGGGAACAAAAAACCCCTGAAAAAAGAAATCTTGAAGATTTCCAGATTGGATAGGGTTAGAAAGAGTTCAGAGCTCTGCCTGTTTTTTGGCAGACTCCCTTTTTACAATTCTTGGAATTTTCCTGCCCCTGAAATTGATCCCGCCTGCAATTGCTACCCCTTCTGTTTTTCGTATTAATTCGGCATAACTGCTGTCGAAGCTTGCAATGAGTGTTTTTCCTGCTACCATTTCAATCCGCCCCCCGGTTTCCAGAACCAATTTAAGGAGCTTCTGGACCTGAAAGGCTGTAGCATTATCTGTAACCTTTATAAGATACGTTTCAAATGGCATTGAAAAACCTGCAGATCAAAGCTTAATCCTGGAAATTGTATTGCTGCGCAGCTGGGTCACAGGTGCCTGTTTTGAAACCGTAAGGCTGACCGGGACTGACAGATCAACTGCAGAGCCTGCACACGGATTCTGGCTTATAACTGTTCCTGCAGCAGCTGTAGAAACAGCTTCAGATACTGTTCCTGCTTTTATCTCCTGAGCCCCAAGTAAGGAGATAGCTTTTTCAAGAGGCATTCCGACAAGATTAGGAACCGGTTTAACTGAGGGCTCGGCCTGGGCTCGGACCTGAGGCTCTGCAGATGTTTTCACCTGAGTTTCTAAAGGCGCAGTCGATGAAGTTTCACCTGAAACTTTAAATGTAGTTTCAGGCTGCAGCTTTGATGCGGTTTCGGATAAAATTTTATTTACAGGTTTTTTAGCAGCAGTTTCGGGAAAAGTATTCAAAGGCGCTTCAATAACTGACCCTATTTTCCCTGCTGAAACTACGAGATCAATTTTTGAATATTTTTCCACTTCAGCCCCGGGTTTAAGGCTCTGTGCAAGGACAATGCCCGGCTTCCCGCTGCTAACGAGCTGTTCTTTGATACTGCCAGGCAGGAGTCCGGATTTATCTATTACCTGTTTTGCACTCTCAAGCTCAAGTCCAAGCAGGTTCGGGACTTTAAAAACCGCTACTGAAACCGTCAGGACAATTGCAGTGTCAACACTGACTTCAGAACCAGGAGGGAGGCTCTGTGCAAGGACCATACCCGGGGTTTTATCAGCAGGTTTTTCTTTGACCCCTTCAAGCCTGAGCCGCGATTTTTCGATGAGAGCTTTTGCAGCTTCGAGACTGAGACCTGAGAAGTCCGGCACTTTTAATGAAATTATTTTCGAAATGATAAGATCCACAGCTGCCCCCGGTGCTGCGAGGGAGCCTTCAGATGGGAGCTGGCCTATTACCGTGCCCTGGGATGTGCTGCTTTCTTTTTCGAGAATCTCTCCTGCTTTAAAACCTGCCTCCTGAAGTTTGCTTTCTGCTTCTTCTTTTGAAAGCCCGACAAGGCCAGGGACTTCTTTACAGGAAGCAATATCCGGCTTTTCAGGAACAGCCTTTAAAGAGAATTCTATTGTGCTGAGGTTTTCGGGGCTGATAATATCATCGGCTTCTGGCATCTGGAACCTCAGTTCCTCCCCTTCCAGAGCAATATTTGTTTTAAGGGTCACGTTCATACCGCTGACAAGGTACTTTGGACCTGACTGGATTTTCTTCAGTCCTTTATCCATTTCCGCAAGTGAGGACGCAAAAGAGCTTACAAGGTTCGAAGAAGAAAGCACAGGCCTGCTCTTCTGTAAAATGGAGATTTTTGCTTCAAGGCCTGCTTTTTCATTTGAGAGCTTTGCCACCTGTGCTGCAAGACTGCTTTTTTCCCTTTCAAGGACAAGTTTTTCTCCAAGAACCTTATCCAGATTTTCCTTATAAGTAAGGGCTTCTTTCTGTATGGATTGAATTTCTATTTCGGTATAATTCAATTTATTCAGAATGCTGGTATAGCTGCTGGCATCTATTGTCCCGGCTTTCCTGAAGGCTTCCAGGTTGCTCTTTATATCACCTATATTCGTCATCTTGTTCCTCCCGGAAGAGCGTCTCCTTAAAAGGGCATTATCCCTCCCTAACCTTTGAAGAGGCAGGTATGGACACTATTTTTGCTTTGATGCAGCTTGAGCCCTGAACATCATAACTGTAAAGAGAGTTATAAGAGGCATTGAGAGGAGAAGCGTTGAGGACAGGCCTGTAGCCCCGGATCCGGTTTCTGGAGTCCCTTTCCTCTTCAAGCTTCACAGTTAGCGACATTTTGAGTTCAAGGTCTACCTCCGGGATATGATACCATGTAGCCTGTATATCATATCCGCGGAGGGCTTTTTCTTCGTCAATTTCTATCTGGGTCTTTATGGAGTTCAGGTCAAGAGCCCGCTGGGTCTCAGCAACAGAACGCCCAACTTCCCCCAGAAGCCTGGAAAGAGGGGTGATAAGTATTTCTCCGATTTCTTCCCCGTTGTTTGCCACAATTACAACTCCTTTAAATAAGTTTCGGAATGAATATGAAAAAACACATCAGTGCAGACATCATGCAAGAAGTATATTTAAAGCCTTACATGCCGCGACTGCAGTCAGAACCTCATATTAATTAAAACATCCTGACTGCAGCAAGAAACATTTTACGGAAAATTTTAATTCGGGCTGGCTGGGGCAGCAGCCTTGACTGTCACTTTGGGAATTGTCCTCTCAGGGGCAGGGACAGGCCTCAGGGTTGTCCTCAACAGGCTTGTACCTTCTTCCTTGAAAGAATATTTTGAACTGTATTTTGCATTAAAAGTTGAAGTATAAGCAACGGTTGTTGTATTTTCAATGCTCCCCTTGCTCTTTCCAAAGAGCAATTTTGCAAGCCCTCCGGACTCCATGCTACCGCTGACCTTTGACTCGTTTGTCAGCTTAAACTCACTGCCGTAAGTGAGCTCAGTTGATGATTCCCTCATCATTGTGATCGTCATCTTAACCTCGATAATCGATTCCGTAAATTCGTAAAAACGAGGCTCAAGCCCGTAAGTCAGAAGCGACATTGGCTTGTCATTCGTAACAACATCGCTCGCAGTAACGTTGCCGTCAGCGTCCGTTGTCTCTTCAATGTACATTACAACGCTTCCGGCATCAAGCCTGGTCCCTGCAAGGGCCTGGGCAACCTGCACGGAATTCATGTCCAGAGCCATCTGTCCCTCTGCAATCGCAAGGGCCATTTCTTTAATCATTTCCCCAAAAGGAACGTTCAATAGTTCCTGACCGACACTTACCATATTAGTTATCCCCTTAGATTTTACAAAACTGAGTAAAAAAATTAATACATTTATGATATAAAATACTTTGTCAAAAAGTCAGATCTTATTAATAAAAGAGTAAACGTATCTGCTCTAATATCTGGCTGCTGTTCTTGAAGATAGTAGCTGCAAAACCAGTAGAAGATAAGTCACCAACAGGAAAAAAATATTAAAAAGAGAATATTAAAAAGAGAATATTAAAAAGAGAAAGGAAATTAATTACTCTGTTAGAATAAAGCGGAATAAATTTACGCAGACACTCCGGAGAAGACCTTTTCTCTCATTACTCTTCCCTGAGCTGCTGAAAGGCATTCAAGCGTACAGTAAATTGCCTTATCCTCCACTTTTTTCAGGACTATAAACTCATTTCCACAAATCGGACAAATTTTTCTTACATACTCCATAAACATCACCCACTTGCTGTTAACTTTCATTCAAATAATACATTCTACAGGCAGCTACTGCATATTTTATTCCTGATAAAGGGAATTAAAGGCACAGAAGAATATTATTAACCATCTGAATACTTTGAGCGTAATAATATGAACTCATATTTCTAAGTTTCTATAATTTTATTCGCACCTATCATTTAATAGTAATAAAAGTTTGTAGATAGTAGACATTAGATGAGTAAATAACATTAGGAAAAATAGTTTCTGAAAATTGTTACTTAAAGTTATTACTGAAAAAGTAGGAGTTTCCGGAAAGATTTAGAAATGGATTTAATAAATAAAAAAAGAAAAAATTAAAAAGATTAAAGAAAAGAAGAGCTGGGAGGGAAATCACAGACCTTCTTTCTTACGCCCGAAGATGAAAACTAATCCAAGGATTGCTGCAATTGGGAGAGCTAGAGTTGGGAACTCAGGTATACCTATATCTAACCATGCAGCTGCAAAACCTTTAGAAGCTGCTGTTGATGTTCCTTTCTTGATTACTATTTGTACTTCTCCTTCTCCAGCAGGTACTGTGGAATCTCTTACTAGATGTATATTACCTGTATTATCTCCGCTATAAGTGAAAGTTGAGGTCCAAGTGGCCCCACCGGATGATGACCCAGTTAAACCAGAGAAATCTTGAACTTCTCCACTGAGACCCGGACCAGATACTGTAAACTCAACTATATATGTACCAGCAGAAAGACCATTAACTGTGAAAGGAACGTCCAACGCTCCAGTATCAGAGGGTATATAATAATTACCATCATCAGATGGATCAAGTCCCAAAGTTATATAGCCTGATGCCATTGCGCTTCCACTAAAAAGCAACACGAGTAATCCACTTATAAAAAATAAAAATATTTTTTTCATAATCTACCCCTATTTTCCAGATATTTGTTTCATTATTTTTCTGAAAGACATATAAATTAGATTATACAAATGTTTAATCCGAGTATCCATTAGAAAAATTAACGTTATCCACGAATATTCAGAAACTCATACTAAGCTCTTAATGATTACTTAATGTATAACCATATCTCTATGCATACATAAGCTTGATAACTAAATTGAAAAGAATGGGGAATATTCAGGGGAAACAATCAATCAGACGATGGATCGCGCCAATTACTAGATTAAACATTTTATAATGCTATTCAGGTATCTATTGCAAAATATATAAGGATGTGCATATTAAATATTTAAAATAAGATTTTAGAAACCAATTAAAGAAGATAAAGAAAGATAATTAAAAAGTAGTAAAGGATTTGAAAGTTGAAAACTCAGGTTATTCCCTTTAGAAAAAGTTGACCAGTGTAGAATAAGTTTTATAAGCCAATTTTTATTTTAGTAAACATTTCTAATATTTTATAATAATATGACAAATGTGCTAAAATATATAAAGAACTATATTTATAGTGTTATTTATTTTCCTAAAAACGATCATGATTAAATAAGATAGAACAGAAAATCAAAAGTTTGCTGACATAGATATGAACAACAGCTAAGTTTAGCCCAACATTTCAAAAACTGGAAATTATAAACTTGAAACAAAAACAAAAACAAAAAAAACATAACAAGTATTAGAGGAGAAATAAAAAAACACGGAGTGAAAAAAGTCAAAGTTTTTTGTGAGTTCATCCAAACTGAGATTAGAGTTGGATATAAGTTTTAAAATGATCATTCTTGGGATCAAAAATTATTTTTTAGACTATCATTGAAAAGGAACAAAATTGGTTTTGATATGAAGTTTTGTAGTATATGTCTAGATGTCCATCGACCTTTAGTTCACATTATTAAAAATTCGTTAATCAAAAAACAATAGTTACGATCATCTGAAACAATCAGCTGTTTAGATGGAGAGATCTACTACAAATGTAGTATTGCCCTCCACTTTTTTGGAGTTAAGATCATAGCCCGTAACATAGACTTTGTGATCGCCCTCATTCAAGTCAGACCGTATTCTTGCTTCATAATAGTAGGACCCGTCAGAGTAGGACAGGTAAGTGACGTTAACCGTGCGATTGCCCGAGACATACACTGAGGGCAATGATTTTAAAGTAGTTGAAGGAGTTACGTTAATTTCCAAATATCCTACACCTATAATTTTAGGATCGAGTTCAATTTCAAAGTTAGGAATTGAAGTATCAACTTGAAACTCATCAAAAGTGGAGACTGTATTCCCATAAGTATCCGTGCAGACAGCTTCCACAAAGAAGTGTTTTCCTGCACTTACAATATAATTGGCTGTCCAGTTAATCCCATCAGATGATTCAAGTTCAATCTTTTCTGACTCAAAGCCGTCTCGAGTAACCAGGCATACTGCAGACTGGAGAGGCACAGGATAGGTAACGGTAAAGGTTGTGGCAGTCTTGCAAGGATTGGGAGAAATATCTAGCATAACCCTGGGGGCTCCGGTGTAAATTTGAGTCCGGGTATCAGGTTCCGGATGCTCAGGCTCTTCATTGCCTGCCCTATCAACAGCTCTTGAACGGAAGTAATAGGTCTGGTTATCCTTTCCGGTAAAGCTGAAAGAGTTATCTGTTGTCTTTGAAATCCAGGGCTCCCAGTTAACCCCGTCCGTGCTTGAGTCTATGGAATAATAAGCAATTCCAGAAAGGTCATCTGTCCCGTTCCAGGAAACCGTAAAGGTTTTGTTGTCCGTGAATGCCGGGAGCTCCAGCACACTTGAGGTTGGAAGCACGGTTTCGACAGTATTGGTCTCCGAAATATAAGCAGATAGTTCTGAAACAGGCTTTAAGGAAATCCTATCCCAGAAAACGTCAACAGGTACAATTTCACCCGGCACCTGCCTCAAACCGAATGAGAGGTTGTTCTCTCCTGCCTGAAGAGATACCGGGACTTCAAGGTGCTGCCACCCTTCCGCTTCGCTGACCCCGTCTGTCCACACGGTATCTCCATTAACTGCAACGTATTTTAGCTGAGAGTCTTCCTTAGAAGTTAAGTTGAAGTTATCGATAACGTATGCCGAGAGCACAGCCATGGTGTCTTCACCACAAGTTATGTTTTGAGAGATTTCACCGGATTGCCCTGGCTGATCAAAAAGGCTTCCATTATAGGAGCTGCTTATTCTGTATGCGAGGGAGGAGTTTACTCCAGACCCACTTACATAAGAACCTGTTATATACTCGGTATTTGAAGTGAAGTTCCATATTTCTGAAGATTCCATCTCTCCATTTTTAATCACCGGAAGCGATGAGGCATCAGTGTACTTCTCATCAACCAGATGAGAGAAGGTGTTATTGTTATCCAAATAAAGATGGACAGACCTGTAAGAGAAATAATCGGGCTTTTCCTTAAAAAGAGCAAACTCGAGTTTGGACCTGTCATTTTTCAGGCTATGACGCGTGTAAGTCAAATTCTTCTGCCATACCTCTCCGTCTTTCAAAGGAACATTAAGCTCCTGAATTACCTCCTCATCGACTTTCATCTGGAGGATATAGTTTACACTCTGAAGTTCATGGTTTTCAATTCCTACTGTGACGTTAACAGGGACATTGATGAAGCTCTCATTCGGATAACCTTCGGCTTTTCCGTCGGGACCAAGGAGATAAAGCATGGTAAAAGTCTCCTTTTCCCGGGTCATCTTGGCGTATGCCAGCATTGCACTTGAGATAATAATAGAGCCTATCAAAGCAATTACGAGAGCCTTTTCAATTTCCGGAGGCAGGGACTTTTTTCTGGTATCAGCCCCTTTCTCTTTGATGGACGGGTACTTCAAACCCTTTGCTTTAACTTTGCTTTTTGACCTGTGAAAACGCCTTGCTTCGGCTGGAGAAGTCATTTTTTCAGGCTCTTCGGGCTCTTCAGGCTCTTCATCAACCTCATCCGACTGAATGGATTTTATGAATTCTTTTAATGAAAAAGAGAACTGCTCGCTTTCATCTTTTAATTTTCGTGTAAAAATTGCAAGAATACTGAAGAAAGTCGTGATCCCAAGAATGGATATAACTATCGGGGCAGGGCGATAGCCCCAGGGAAGCAGGCTTATTAAAAAGCCGTCAAAAACTGTAAGTACGAGACTGAAGCCAACACTTAATGTAAAACGTTCTATGCCACTGATTTCTTTATTACCAGGAAAGAGTGCGGATATAAAAGCATAACCTGGAACGAAAAAAAAGAGGGACAGCGCTACAGGAATTCTAAGAAATGTTTCATTGAATGGGGGAACAAGTACAAAAATAGCTCCCAGACATGAAAGAATAGTAACTGCAAGCAAATCGTCTACAAAAACACATTTTTTTAAGTGTGGCATTCTACTATGAAGTAATTCAACAAAAGATATAATATTTTCCCAATATTAAAAATACATTTTCCCAGATTTTATAGCACGGGAGCAAAAACCTGTAGCCTGTAGTCTGACAAAGTATAAAAACCCGGATGATCAGAGTGAATAAATATTTGCGAGGATAGAGATACGGAGAAGTAAATGTAATTATTAAGTAACCTGAAGTGTATCGAGCCTTCATCCGGAGATTTCTATTCGAAAAGTATTTACTTTCTTGAGAATTACTGCCTACAATTACATTATTAAGAAGACAGACATACACAGAGAAAGCCCCTTTAAAAAGTTAAGCTTTTTATTATTTCATCAATATTTTTGGTATAAGTAATTCAAATAACAGATGAAAAATCTACGTTTAAAAAATCTACGTTTAAAAAACAAATTTAAGTTTAAAAAATCTGCATTAAAAAACAAATTTAAGTTTAAAAAATCTGCGTTAAAAAACAAAAAACAGGGGGACATATAAATGACCGGATCCGAAATGCCTGAATCTTTTAATTTTTCTTCAGCCCTATCAGGCGGGGTTGCAATAGAAATTATTTTGATTGTTGCAATAATTGCAATTTCAGGGTTCCTGCTGTATGCTTACATATATTTCTCAGGCAGCAAATGGATCCTCAGATGGTATGGAGCACAGAAGGTCCAGAAGAGCGAAAAACCTCTTCTTTACTCACTCCTTGAGGACCTTTCTTCCAGAGCAAAAGTCAACCCCCCCGAAATATACAGCTTTGAGTCCAGAATTCCCTCAATGTTTACAGTCGGCAACACAGGCAAATCTTCAATCGCTATTTCGACATCCATGCTGGAGATGTTTGGAGAACTGGAACTGGAAGCCCTGATGGCGCATGAGATCGGACACATACAAAATGGGGATGTGGGCAAAAATACGTTTATAGCATTTCTTGCAGGCACAATAATGTCATTTCCTAACTTTGCAATGTGGTGCTCCATGCTCTCCGGTTTCGGACAGCCCGAGGACCCTGCACCCAGATTCTTCAGATATATAGGAACTGCTATTGCCGCTCCGCCTGCAGCACTTCTCATACACTTCACAAACCCGGCTAGAAGAGAACTCGAAGCCGATGAAATAGCAGTGAAATTAACAAAAAACCCCCAGGTCCTGGCAAAGACGATAGAGTACCTTGAAAACTACATCCCCCTCCAGCCTGTATCCACCAGGTTTAACCCGGGCCATTTCCACCTTTTCAGCACGCACACCCAGCAGGTGAGAGGATACCTGTCTATATTCATATCCCTGTTCGACACTCACCCCGAAACCGGAAACAGAGTCTCACGCATCCTGAGCCATACAACTTACTCGAAAAACGAGAATATCAGCAATAACCGCTCAAGGGTCCCAGGCTTTTTTGATGTGAAAAACTGGAGGCTTTCACTTGGTATAAGCTTTGTATCTTATATGGCTTTCCTGTTTGTAATTATCGTGGGAGTCACTTTTGCAATCAAAGATTTCAATTTCCTTGTAAACGGAGGAATTGCTGCAATATACACATGCGCAGTCGTACTGCTTATCGGAGCTACTGCGAAACTCTCCAGAAGGAAGACTTATTTTAAAGGTCCTTCTCTAATTCGCAAAAGAATTATTTTGAACTCTGTACAGGCTTTCAAGCATCTAATGAGAAGAGAATAAAACTGTGCTTCCGCTCACCTGTACAAATATCTATCCTAAGAAATTGACTGAAAGAAAAAGAAGAAAAAAAGAAAACATAGAGAAGAAGAAAAATAAGAAAAGCAAATAAGGCTTTACGAAAACTGAGAATCCTTAAAAGGTAAAGAGATAAATAAAGCTTTTCAAATTAATTTACCACTATTTTAATTTACACTTCATCTCTTCAGTTCTATAAAGTACATTATACCTGCTGCAACACCTGCAAAAATAATCCAGCCTATATGTGTGTGTACTAGCATCATCGTTTCCTGCCCATAGTAACCTGACTTTGACAGTAATATAAAAATAAGTGCTCTTTGTTTTGTGTTGTTTGGTAAAATGAACATCACAAAACATAGAGCCTTCCCTACAATTCCTAACAAGAATATATGTGTTCCTATCGGACCGATTCTTGCCGTCCAACTCTTTTATGAAAAGCTTAATTTCTGTGACATTTTTAGCAAGCATAAAAGCAAAGGTCTTGACCTCAATAGTTTAATAATCGGTTTGTTAAGCTATAAATTAACTGAGAATTTCAGTATCAAAGAAGCTGGCAAATGGTTAAATCAGAAAGAGATTCTCGATATCTTAAATCTTGAACAGTTTCATGAAAGAGTTCTTTACAGAACTCTTGAACTTTTAGGACGTAACAGAGAGGAAATTCTCTCTGATATTCTGGATTCTCTGTTTTCTGTATACGATTTTGAAGAGACAGATATAAACCTGGATTGGACGAGTATAGTTCTTTTCGGAACTAAATCCAAACTTGGTAAATACGGGTATAGCAGAGATTACAGACCTGATAAGCTACAGATAACCGTTGGAATTAGTGAATTAGCTAATCCCATTAACATTCCTATTGGAGTTACAGTGAATAGAGGAAACGTTCTTGATCTGGAGCATTTCTCTGACACATATAACCAGGTAAAAAGTAAACTTAAAAAAGGTTCTCTTATTATTTTTGATAAAGGAGCTAATACCACTGATAATCTCAAGAGTATACAGGATGCTGAGATGGAATATCTCACTGCCATGAAACTGAATACAAGTGACGATAAAATAATAGAGAACTTTTATCTGGAAAAAGCAGAACTAATAGATTCCGAAAAAGGTATATATGGGATAAAAATCGTCAAGCCTAGCAGCATCAAATACTTATATTTCTCTGAATCTTTACAGAAAAGACAGTTAGAGGCAAAAGCAAGAGCTGTTATGAGGAAGTTAAAGGAAGCAAAAGAGATTCAGAAAGCTGTAGTAAACAAGAAAAAGCTTCCTAAGAAATTCAGAATAAATAATGAATTGATTGAGATTGATTACTCTTTTAGAACTAAGCTCGAAGAGCTTAGTGACGAGGAAGCTGTAGAACTCCTTAGAGCTTCACTGATTAATGGAAGAGAAGGATTTTTTTGTCTGAAATCAAACAGGGATTTGACACTTGAAGATGCGTTAGTAACATACAGAAAAAAGGATTCTATTGAGAAAATATTCCATTCGTTGAAAAATGAAATCCAGATTAAGCCGTTAAGAGTTTGGTCAGAGGATAGCGTTTATGGAGCTATTATCCTTGGATTTATCGCTCAATTATTCATATCGCTGATGCGATATGAATTTGAAGAGCTAAAACACACCTCTACAAAATTCATTAAAAAAAGCTTGAAGAATTTGACACTTACAATCAAGTTCAGGATAAATGGCGTCAAAAACTATATTTTTGCGAATTTTGACAGGATCAATAGCTTGATAGTAGCAAAATGGAATGGAATTACATAGAATATGTAAGAAATTTTTATAAAATTGAACGAATTGTCAAGTCAAATTGGGACAAAAAAGAAGGGAAAAATAAAGTATCAATTAGTGGATGCTGTCAAACTTAGGATAGTAATAAGCAGTTAAATAAAGGACAATTACCCTGAATAAATTTGAGATGTAAGCGACTGCCACACAGAATCCGAGCATCATAAAGGTTCTGTTAAAATCCATTTTTTCAATTCGGCTGTATCCAAAAACGATTCCGATCAGAAGGAACATAGAATACAGGCCTGAGCAGGGTCCCCCGATAACTATAACCATTTCCTCCACGCCGCTGATTCTGACAGTTTCCGTAGTGATTACCTCAAGAGGAATTCCTATTAAGCCGATAATCTTTACAGTCGGAAGAAGTATCATGTAATGATCAAACTTGTGCAGGAAATCAATGTTAAGGAAAGCAAACATAGTATAGAAAATAAGATATAGAGCAACAAAAACAGATGAAATGTATAGCCCGAACCTGGAAATGCGCTCAACCTGAGGGTTTTGAAGCTGCGTTCCGATTAAAGATATTCCAAAGAATAATGTCATAAAGTCCAGAGTCCCAAGTTCCCCACCTTCTTTGATGTTGTAATAAAGATCGGCTAAAACGATGAAAATGCCTATAACAAAATAAGTTTTCGATTTTTTTAACAGGCCTGAATCGCCCAGATGGTTGAAATTTATTCTTGTTAGCAAAAGTATAGAGGCTAGAAACAGGACAACTCCAACTGTAGTAGACCCTTCACTGACCTCAACTGCCATTCCTGTAAACAAGGCCAGAACCAATAAAATTAAAACCAAGTTTTTGTTTTCATCTTCCATCGTACCCGCCCTTCACATAAGTACATAATTAAGCAATTCGTTTAAAAATATTTCTAAAATTAATTGGTATCTCTAAGAGAACTTATTGTATAAAGTACAGAATAGTAAGAAATATATATAAAAGCATAACATTTTAAGCTGAAAAGAAGTAAATCAGAAAGAAAGCCTTCTAAATGATCATCTGGAATCGCAAAAAACGTGGAAATCAAAAAATCGATTTACATTTGTGGATCCTTAATCTTAAGTAACTTAAAGATGGAAAGATTCAAAGTTCAGGTTAAAAACATGGTGCCAACAGTGAGAGATTTTACCTTAACAAAGTATGAAAATTTGTTGCAGGCAATTAAAAAAACAAACTATTCTACCTGCACAGTACACGATTTTCTTAAAAACGAACCCGAAAACTGCATAATCCTCAGGCACGACGTGGACCGTGCAGTTAACAGGAACCTCGCTATGGCAAAACTTGAGCACAGATACGGAATAAAATCGACATATTATTTCCGCCATATCGAAGAGACATTTAAACCCGAGATCATACGCCAGATGGCAAGAATGGGCCACGAGATCGGCTTTCATTATGAGGTTATGGATAAAGCAAACGGGGATATGGACAGGGCAATTGAAATCTTTAAAAAAGAACTTGAAGACCTCAGAAAAGCTGCTGAAAAAGTTACCGAAATAAACACGGTATGCATGCACGGAAACCCTCTCAAGCCGTGGTCAAACCGGGACCTGTGGAAGAAATATGATTTTAGGGATTTCGGGCTTATCGGGGAACCATACCTCTCAATTGACTACAATAAAGTCTTTTACCTTACAGATACCGGGAGGACCTGGGCTGATTTGAAGATCAGAGTCAAGGATACGATTGATAACCCCGGAGCAAATGAAAAATCGGACCTGAGGTCAATTTCTTCTACTGATGATGTAATCCACCTGATTCAAACCGAAAAAATTTCTCAGATCTGCCTGCTCGTACACCCAAACAGATGGTGCGAAGACCTTGCCGGCTGGACAAAAGAACTGCTGTTCCAGAACGTGAAGAATGTCGGGAAGGCAGGGATTGTGTGGTACAGGAGCAGGACCCGAAAAAAAGATACTGTAAATGCGGGGCTTTAAAGTGATTGAAGTTACAGAGTCAATTGACCGGGAGAAATGGGAGAATTTTGTTTCCAGCCACCCGGAAGGGAATATTTTCCAGACCTGTGCAATGGCAGATGTATACAGGTCAACAAAAAATTATGAACCACTCTCGCTTGCTGCAGTTGAACAGGGAACCGGAGAGATACTTGCAGTCCTGCAGGCAGTTATTATAAAAGATGCCCCTGGCCTGGTTGGCTCAATGTCTTCAAGATCAATTATCAACGGTGGTCCCCTTTTTGTTGAAGACAAAAGAGGGTTTGAAGCCCTTGAAAAATTACTCAATTACTATGAGAAGTTTCTGAACAATAGAGCAATCTACACTCAGGTCCGCAACCTGTGGGACACCGAAAACTCGAAAAAAAACCTGAACTCCCTGGGATACGAGTACGAACCTCACCTGAATTACCTGATAAACCTCGACCGCCCTGAAAAAGAAATCTGGGGAGATATCCACAAACCCCGCAGGAAAGGAATAAATAGAGCCGAAAAAGTCGGAATTGAGGTTAGAAAAATCAAAAATCGGGACGAGATAAAAGACTGCTATAAAATAATTGAGGAAACCTACAAAAACGTAAGGCTCCCACTTGCAGATATCTCTCTCCTCGAAAGCGCATATGACCGGCTTTCAGATTCCGGAAATATCGATTTCTACCTCGCAATCCTTGAAGGTGAAGTTGTCGGCTCAAGAGTAGTCCTGAAATATAAGGGTCTGGTGCACGACTGGTATGCAGGCTCGAAACAGGAAATAAATTATGTAAACGAAGCAGTTGTCTGGCACATGCTCTCGGAATATGCAGGTAAAGAAAAAGTGTTTGATTTCGGAGGAGCCGGACATCCGGACAAGCCATATGGGGTAAGGGAGTTTAAGAAGAGGTTTGGTGGAGAAGAAGTGAATTTTGGAAGATATGAAAAAATCCATGACCGTAGTAAGAAAGAGCTTTTGAATCTGGGATTTAAGGCTTATAAGAAATTGAATCTTGCAAGAGTGCTGTGAAAATCGACATAGTAAGGTTTGCAACTTGTCTAATAATAGGAAGCAAAGTACTTTGAGGCAGATATGAAAAATCTAAGAATATTTAAAAAAAAGATGCTGAAGTATTTTGCTAAAAATCTGCCCTGTTGCAGCCTCCGGATATTTATGTATAGAAATTGCGGATATAAGATTGGAAGGCACACATATATAGCAGAAGGTTTGACAGTTGCCGAGAAATTAGAAGATAAAGATAACCTGATCATTGGGAATCGTGTAGCAATTGGGCCAAATGTTACTCTGCTCACATCTTCAGACCCAAATAATTCTCGTATAAGACCTTACGTAAAAATTCAGAGAGGCCGGATTTTAATAGAAGATGACGCGTGGCTTGGCGCTGGGTCCATAATTATGCCTGATATTACAATTGGTAGAGGAGCTGTAGTCGGAGCCGGATCGGTCGTCACAAAGAATGTAGATCCCTATCATATCGTTGCAGGGGTGCCTGCTAAAATAATAAAAAAGGTTGAGATGCCGTGAATATACTATTTGATATCGGACACCCAAAAGACGTAAATGTCTTTAAAAACGTGATCTGGAAACTTCAAGAGAGGGGTCACGAAATCAAGATAGTGGCAAGAGCCAAAGAGAATACAAAAAGAGTGCTCGAAGAATATGGATTTGAGTATGAGGTTTGCAGATACTATAAGCAAATGGCAGGCAAAGCCTTTGGCATTATTACAAATGATATACATCTTTATAATATCTCTAAAAAATTCCAGCCAGATATCTTTGTTAGTCCAGGATCTCCTTATTCGGCTCATGTAAGTCGGTTACTTGGAAAACCACATATTGCTTTTTCTGATACTGAAATTGCCGGGCTTGTAATAAAATTGACATTTCCTTTTACGGATAAAATATACACTTCATCCAGCTTCTATCTAGACCTTGGGCCCAAACAGGTGAGGTTCAATGGATACTATGAACTTGCATATCTGCACCCGAGATATTTTACACCAAAAATGGATGTACTTAAAAAATATAATCTGGATGAAGGCTATATTATACTTCGCTTATCTGCACTTGCATCCCACCACGACATAGGAGCCAGAGGATTTACTTTCAGTGCTGAAGAAGAGCTAATCGACTTTATTCGGGAACTTGAAAAATATGGCCGGGTGATTATCTCTTCAGAGACAAAACAATGGAAAACCATCTCTGATTATGAGCTTATATTTAAGCCAGGCGACCTTCATGATTTACTTTACTATTCAAAAATTTGCATTGGAGAAGGTGCAACAATGGCTTCGGAAGCAGCCATACTTGGAGTCCCGGCGATATACGTTTCAAATACCCATAGAGGGTATCTCGATGAGTTGGAGACCTACGGATTAGCATTTACTATCCAGAATAGAGAAGAAGCCCTTGAAAAGGCGAAATCGCTTCTATCAGACAATTTTCTGCTAAAGAATTCTAAAGAGAAAAGAGAGAAGCTATTAAGAGAAAAAATAGATGTTGTGGAATTTATGGTCAATGAGATCGAATCTTCATATAAACTATAAATAGTAAATAATGATTCAATTTCAACAGATTTTTATTAGTTGGAATGAAATAGGGGGAAATAGATGGCCGTAGAACCTTGTTATATTTTGATGACTCCATGCAAAAATGAAGAAAGAACTCTCCCGGAGCTTGCAGAATCCATAATTAACCAGACGATAACTCCAAACCTCTGGCTCATTGTAAACGATAACAGCACTGATAATTCTGTTGAAATTTTAAGGGATCTTGAAACAAAACATAACTGGATTCATATATTTACATCAGAAGGAACTAAACGAGATCTTAGCTTCCATTATGCAAAAGTAGTAAGAGATGGATTATCTTTATGTCTGGACATAAGTTCTGCTGAAAAAATTCCCTTTGAATATATCGGCCTTATTGATGGTGATATGGTTTTAGAAAAAAACTTTTTCGAAAAGATTATGGATAGATTTGAACAAGATTCCCATCTGGGTGTTGCCAGCGGGAGCACAGCATACTTTGAAGCAAATAACCTCGTTACCGAGAAAGGCAGAGATAACCTTCCAATCGGAGGCCTGAGGGTCTGGAGGCGGGAATGTTTTATAGAAACAGGAGGCTTCCCCATAAGCTATTCACCAGATTCCGTATCAAACGTCCTTGCCGTTTTACGTGGCTGGAACACAAAAAAGTTTGAAGATATTGTCGGAATCCAAACACGCAGAACCGGCAGTGCTGAAGGTTTATGGATAGGATACAGGACTAAAGGGGAATCCGATTATTACAGGGACTATCACCCATTATATGCCATATTTAAATTTGTAAAATATAGCTTAACAAACCCTTTCTATATAGGAATTGCGTATATAGCAGGATATATAAATGGAGTCGTAAAAATCCGAAAGAAAATAGAAATCCCGGAAGTCAGGCAGTACTATCGAAAAAAACATCTTGAGATTGGGAGATATTATGCAAGAAAATTTAAGCTCAAACTCTGATGTTCAGTACAATCCGAGCAGAAGAACCAAGATTTTACTAACGGGATTATTGGTAATATTGAACATCGTAATGAGAATTCCCAGCATACCTCATGAGAAAGGTTATGATTCCTTCTTTATACACTCACTTGCAAACTCCGTTTCAAATTTTGGGGTTGCACAGTGGTGGATTAACTGGATGTCTGTCTTCGGGCTGTATCCTTATTCTTATGCCAGCGCAGTTCCATTTACACTTTCAGGCATGTCACAATTGACAGGCATAAGGATGGAAATAGTAATATTACTGTTTTGTATAATTCTGGGTCTGTTTAGTATATTTGCATCTTATTCATTAGCAATAGTCCTCTATGATAATTTCCTTCATCGATTCCTATTTGCAGCCATATTTTCTTTATCTGCTGGTACTTTAAACCTTACAACCTGGGAAATTACCACACGTGCCCAAATGTTAGTGTTTTTTCTGTTTTTATTATATTTTCTATTTCAGATAATAAAATTCAAAATTAAATTTCTGTTTCTTTTCATTATGACAATATTCTTTTTATTTGCAAATCATCACTATGTATATCTAGGGTTGTTTTATTCGTTTCTAATAATTGTTTCCGCGTTAATTTACAAATTTCATAAAAGAACTCAAATTTCGAGATATATTCGAGGAACCAATTTGGAGAACCTTAACTCAAATTATATATATATTGCAACATATTTTCTTCTTGTAATTTTTATGTTATTATTTGGGACTAAATTGGGTTTAATAACTTCAGAGTCAAGATATACATGGATAAAGAATATTGCAATAATTACAGGAAGAAATGCAGGATTAGTCTTGCCGTTTGCAGTAAGCGGTTTTACATATATCTCTCTTAAAAAATGTAAGTCAATGGAAGAGTGGATACTTTTAATTTGCTTACTGCCTACATTGATATTTTCATTAGATCAAACATACGGTTACATTACAACGTATATTTTCATTACGCTATTAGGATCTGTGGGACTTTACAACTTAAGTAAAAATTATAAATTTAATAGCAAAATTGTAGTTATTACCGTAATAATCTTCTTAATATTAAATGTAGCTTTTTCAACATTTTTTGCCCATTATCGTCTAGGTATAGGCAGGGGTTATTCTGAATGGTATATGAAAGAAGAGACATATAAAACAGGAGAATGGATAGCAGAGAGTATAGAGTGGGACAAAAAAGCGGTATCAAACAGTTTGGAATGTAATCGATTATTTGCATCTTATGGGGGACAGCCAGCAATATATTTGGATGATATAAATAACTATGTTAATGGATTCATAGTTTTGAATGAAGACTACATAACAAAGAATTCGATATTCTCCAAGGAATTTTATATAGATAATCCTTATATTTTAAAAAGTGGGACGACTACATCAGGATTGTATAATTGGACATCTCAATATCCAATTACTAACAAAAAAACTCAGACATTTATAACTGAAAACAATATTTCATATTTTTTTGAAGACATACATGAAACTAATGCATTATTCATGTCAGTATCCCAAAATAAAAGTTCAATATATAAGAGTGGAAGAATGAGAATATGGATCAATTAAATTTACTGATTCAAGAATGAATGTAAAATATTTATCCAAATGAATGATAATTGCTAAGAAAGAAGATTAATTTTTAAATACATAGCAATAACATAAAAGAACTCAGATCAAACTATAAAGATATAAAATTATTAATTCATTTCTTGACTTATATGTATTCAAAAACCATTAAAACTCAATACAAATAATAGGATTACAGAGTAAATCAAGTTTCTTTAGAAAATATTGAAGTTATAATGTATCATTAAAATGTGACAGTTTTTCTTTGGCAGTCCTCAAACTTTAGCATACGAGAATTGCCCTGTATACATATTAAAATAAAATGCTTGTGATTTTTTAGTCCAATATGATTTTATAGTAAACATATTTAACCAAACGTTTCGAATTTAGTGAATTCATTAAATTATATAAATGCAATTACAGATGTTGTAATTTCAAAAAATCATTAAAAGTTCATACGTGGGGTTATGTCAAATGAATACATAAAATCACATATTGAGATTAATAATAAGCGACTTTGACGTGTCTAATTAGATTTGTTGGTGGAATTATGAAATTAGTTGTTGTCCATCCTGCACATATGGATTATAGAGCCGAACTTTTCAAAAGACTAAATCAAAATTATGATACAACCTTTCTATTTACAAAACAAGGAAGGGGCCAAGATAATGTAAATGAAAAACAACAGAAAATACCAGAAGAATGGAATAGTAAGGTTCTAAAAAGTGATTTTGAGATTGGTCAGAGAGATATTGGTATGTACTTGAGATTAGTAAGAGAGCTTTTATATGGGAAATATGACGTTATTCTAACTTCTACAAGTTGGTATATTTGCTGGACAATAGCAAAAATACGTCGAAAAAAATTTGTTTTTATGACTGAATTTTGGTATTGGGAAGATACATCTTTCACCAGGCAATATCTAAATAAATTTACTAGACATATATCAAAAAATTCAAATTCAATTTTTGCAATGGGAACAAACGCATATAACTATTATACAAATATTGGTGTAGATAAAGATAAAGTTTTTATGCATCCACAATGTGCTGTTGATTATAGCAAACAGTCTGTCTTCGATTTACGGTCTAAATTAAAACTAAACAATAAACAAGTAATCTTATATTTAGGGAGGATTATTGAGAGAAAAGGGTTGAGATGGCTGTTAGAAGTGTTTAAAAAAATTGACGAAGAAAATGAAAATGCTTTTTTGCTCATAGCTGGAGATGGACCAGATAAGAGTGTATGTGAAAAAATCGCCAGTGATCTAAAGATAAATAATATATTATTTACAGGGCAAATAGAAGAAAACGAAAAGGCATCTTATTATAATGTATGTGACGTTTTTGTTATGCCATCTATATTTCTTGAACACTCATATGAACCATGGGGTTTGGTTATAAATGAGGCGATGGCCTTTAGTAAGCCTATTATTGCTACAAATGCCGTTGGAGCTAGTGCCGACATGATCATAAATAGTTATAATGGGTACATTGTTGAAGAAAAAAATAAAGATGAACTATACGAATTTATGAAAAAGATATTGTCCAATCCAGAAAAAATGAAAACTATGGGTGAGAATTCGAGAAAAGTTTTTGAGAAAAAAAATGACTACAGCGCTTTTGCTGAAACACTTATCAAATCCATAGAATATGCATGTGATTAATTGGAATTATAATTGTTGGAATTATATTAGTTTACCTTGTAACAAGCTGATTGGATATTGAAATAAACTGAAAATTCTATATCTTAATTTTCTAGTAGATGGAATTTTCCATAAGACCAATTTAAAAGATCACAAGTCATTACAAAATATAGCCATGCTGTAACTCTGTGACTCTATAAATCAAATTGCGGGCGGCCACCCCACCCTAAAGATGGGGTATGCTTCGGGCCGCCCGCCCGATTACTTGGAGACAGATGATTAAGTACCCTTTAACAAGGTTTCCTTAACATAAGTGATTGAAATTTTGGCCTTGGTTTTCTGCCGATTACTATCTCTATACAAGGAAACTATGGTCTAGATATTTAAAGAGAAATACGAAGAGGCGAGGGTTCACTTCATCCCCTACCTAAAGAAAGGGGTATTCGTGACCCTCTGCGCTCCCGTAGTAATAAAATTTAAGAGACAAATTGAGTGAAGAAATAGAGAATAAATAGTAAAAAAGTATGAATGGAGATATATTTTATGGAAGATAGTTGAATTACTCTCTTTCTTTATAGTTTTTTGAGAGATTATTATGTCTACAGCTAAGAAGATTGCGAAAAACTTAGGTTCTCTACTTATCAGTAGAGTATTGACTAAAACAATTAGCTTCTTTATATTTTTATATATCGCACGTTATCTTGGTCCAAGTGATTTTGGGAAATACTCTTTTGCTTTTGCATATACATATTTTTTTAGTTTCATCCCAGATTTGGGAATACATCAAATATTGGTGCGTGAGGCAGCAAAAGATGAAAGAATAATGGATAAGCTCATAGGAAATGCCACAATAGTTAAATCAGTTTTATCAATACTTGCCTTTTTATTATGTTGTCTAGCTATAAGCATTACAAACTATTCCACCTCCACAAAAAACGCCGTATATATCGCAGCTCTTGGGTTATTAGCAATAAGTCTTAGTGGATTTAGTGTAGTATATGAAGTAAAATTAAGAATGGACTATTCTATACTATTTAGTATAACTAGCAGAGTATTTTTCCTTGTATCAGTTTTATATCTAATTCGGTTTAATCCAGATTTAAACGTATTTATAAGCGTAGCTGTAATAGCAGATATTATATATTATATTTTGATGACTGTATTTTCTAAACGTTTCGTAACACCTAACTTTAAAATAGAATATAATTTAGTAAAAAAAATTGTATTAGAAGCATTACCTGTAGCAGTCTCTACCGCATTCATTATGATATATTTTAGGATAGATATGGTCATGCTTTCATTTTTAACAAATGATACTGAAGTAGGACTTTATAGTGCTGCCTATCGCTTGACTGAGGCTTTAACTTTTATTCCTTCTATTCTTATGGTTTCTATATATCCAATTATGTCAAAATATTTTAAAGACGGAAACAAAGCTTTCGGATATATTTATACAAAATCGTTCAAAATACTGTTTGCATTAGGTTTATTAATCGGAACTAATATCACTTTTTTATCTGAGAAAATAATATTAGAGATATATGGATCAGAGTACTATGGTTCAGTTATCGCATTACAAGTACTGATATGGGCTACCTCGGTCATGTTCGTAAATCAACTTCTGAGCTCTACATACATCGCAAGTGGGAACCAAAAAATTATGGCAAAGATATCTTTCATCGCAGCTATATTAAATATAGGACTCAACCTACTTTTAATTCCATCTTACAGTTATATAGGAGCTAGCATTGCAACGTTTTTTACTGAATTCATTGTAATGATTTATGGAATATATTGGATTAATAAAAATATTATTCGTATTGGCTTATTTAAAGAAATTATCCATCCTTCAATTAGTGTCTGCATAGTATCTGCTTTCATAATAATTTCGAAAAATTATGTGGATATTATTCCTTTAACCTTGGTATCAGTGTTAACTTTCATTGGAATACTCTACATTACAGGATGGATAAATTCAGAAGATATAATGTTACTTAAAAAGGTTATTCCAAAAAAAATGAGGTATTTTGTCCTGAAATAATTTCTCTTTGAAACTTTTTTCCATTTGCCCATCTTTTCACCACCCAAACGATCTCATTCCTATTCTGAATTTTGCCCCAAATGCTAATCCATTCCAGAATTCATCCTATGGAGATAACTGTTCAAGTTTCAAAGCTCCATAAGGCTTCTTGTTATACCACAATAAGAATTCTTCGAATGATTCAAGCTCTCCTCTAAACCTTTGATATGTATCGAATCATTTCTCTATCCTACTTCCCGCAGATGTACAAAAATACCATTTATTTCCCCAATAAGGCAATAGACTAAAATTTAATCTATATTGAATGAGAGAATAGTGACAAATTCAGTACTTCGCTAATTTTTATTTCCTCATAACGGGGGCTTTTCGACACCTTTATATCCTGACTTTGACAGTTATATAAAAATAAGTGCTCTCTGTTTTGTGTTATTCGGTACAATGAACATCACAAAACAGAGAGCCTTCCCTACAATACCTAACAAGAATATATGTGTTCCTATCGGATCGATTCTTGCCGTTCAACTCTTTTATGAAAAGCTTAATTTCTGTGATATTTTTAGTAAACATAAAAGCAAAGGTCTTGATCTCAATAGTTTAATAATCGGTTTGTTAAGCTACAAATTAACTGAGAATTTCAGTATCAAAGAAGCTGGCAAATGGTTAAATCAGAAAGAGATTCTCGATATCTTAAATCTTGAACAGTTTCATGAAAGAGTTCTTTACAGAACTCTTGAACTTTTAGGACGTAACAGAGAGGAAATTCTCTCTGATATTCTGGATTCTCTGTTTTCTGTATACGATTTTGAAGAGACAGATATAAACCTGGATTGGACGAGTATAGTTCTTTTCGGAACTAAATCCAAACTTGGTAAATACGGGTATAGCAGAGATTACAGACCTGATAAGCTACAGATAACCGTTGGAATTAGTGAATTAGCTAACCCCATTAACATTCCCATTGGAGTTACAGTGAATCGAGGAAACGTTCTTGATCTGGAGCATTTCTCTGACACATATAACCAGGTAAAAAATAGACTTAAGAAAGGTTCTCTTATTATTTTTGATAAAGGAGCCAATACCACTGATAATCTCAAGAGTATACAGGATGCTGAGATGGAATATCTCACTGCCATGAAACTGAATACAAGTGACGATAAAATAATAGAGAACTTTTATCTGGAAAAAGCAGAATTGATAGATTCCGAAAAAGGTATATATGGGATAAAAATCGTCAAGCCTAGCAGCATTAAATACTTCTATTTCTCTGAATCTTTACAGAAAAGACAGTTAGAAGCAAAAGCAAGAGCTGTTATGAAGAAATTAAAGGAAGCAAAAGAGATTCAGAAGGCTGTAGTAAACAAGAAAAAGCTTCCTAAGAAATTCAGAATAAATAATGAGTTGATTGAGATTGATTACTCTTTTAAAACTAAGCTCGAAGAGCTTAGTGATGAGGAAGCTATAGAACTCCTGAAAGCTTCACTGATTAACGGAAGAGAAGGATTTTTTTGTCTGAAATCGAACAGGAATTTGACACTTGAGAATGCATTGATAACATACAGAAAAAAGGATTCTATTGAGAAAATATTCCATTCGTTGAAAAATGAAATCCAGATTAAGCCGTTAAGGGTATGGTCGGAGGATAGCATTTATGGAGCTATTATCCTTGGATTTATCGCTCAATTATTCATATCGCTGATGCGACATGAATTTGAGGAGATAAAACACACGTCTACAAAATTCATTAAAAAAAGCTTGAAGAATTTGACACTTACAATCAAGTTCAAGATAAATGGTGTCAAAAACTATATTTTTGCGAATTTTGATCGGATCAATAGCTTGATAGTAGCAAAAAGGAATGGAATTACATAGAATATGTAATAAATTTATATAAAATTTAAATAATTGTCAAGTCTACCTGAGACAAAAAAGAAGGGAAAAATAAAGTATCAATTAGTGGTAACTGTCAAACTCCTATTGGTTCATATGACACCACGACCTAAGTTTACAATTGGCGGTTCATATGAACGATATATATATTCTAAAGAGTGGGATGACAAAGGAACAAATGTTTCGTCTTCGTTTAATTAGCGGATTCAATTTTGCTCCGATAATTGCAGACGCAATAGTTGATCTGAGTAAAGATTTCTTTCAAAGCGATAATTCTGAGGTTTGCTGTGGCCAAATTCTTTATCTTGCTATATCTGATGAAGAAGGTCCTGGCAAACCGATTCTTGATTCAAAGCATGTAGAGGTTATCCTGACATTAGACCTTCCTGAGGATATGGATGTCTATGAAAAATTTGGTTTATCAGCATACAGACAACATATATTGCTAAGGATTACTCAAGAAGCCAGAGACCAGAATGCTCTTTTAACGATAAAAGATCTTGTAAAACTCCTCAAAAGCAGTTACAGCACTATAAAAAGAGACCTAAAGTACTTCAGAGAAAAAGGGCTTTATGTACCCCTAAGAGGTATCGTAAAAGACATTGGTCCTTCATCACATAAATCAAAAATTGTAGAGTTATATCTGAAAGGATACACAACTACTGAGATTCAGAGATCAACTAGACATTCGTTACAAAGCATAGAACGTTACATCAAAGACTTTTCTCGTGTCTCTATTCTCACACAGAAAGGTGAGTCAATAGACAATATCAGATTAATTGTTGGAATCTCAGAACGTTTGGTAAAAGAGTACCAAGAACTTTTCATAAAATACAAGGATGGGGACAATAAACAAAGAGTAGAAGAGCTAATAGATAATATAACTGTTTATGATTCACCAATGAGTTTCAAAAAAAATTCGGGGATGAGAATGTGAAAGAGGACTGGTATAGAAAAATGTATGGCCCTTCGGCATCAAAAACCTATGAAACAAGTTTGTTCAACCTCATAACATCAGAGTTTGGATACATTGGTGGTCCTGATGTTGTCAAATTGTTCACTAAAAAGATTGTTGAGTTGAATAATCAATATTACCTGAGGGAGGAGTTTGTTCGACCAGGTCAAATGAGATGGCTTGTGTTAAAAGCAGGCCAGAAATATTCCAAGAGTAAAAAGTTGAGTGAGATGCAGCTTATTCCCGTTACATTAACCTTAATAAATCCTGAAGATATTGAGGACAGAATCACGAAGGTAAAGAAAAACGAATTGATAGAAAAACTAATAGTTAGATTATGCAATGAAACCAAAGAGCAGGGAGGTGTGCTTACAGAAACGGATATTGCAATATTGTTCAGGTTGTCTTGTACCATGATTTCCAATCACGTGACAAGTTATGAGAAAAGGACAAAAAAGGTAATTCCAAGAGCAGGTACCGAAATGGACATGGGAAAATCCTTAACTCATAAAAGATTAGCATTCCATAATTACAAGAAAAAGATTCCTACTTCAGAAAATGCACGTTTAATAGATCATACTCCAGAGTCAGTAGATCGATACATCAAAGATGGAACACGTATAGAAAAGCTCTATGCAGCTGGATACGATGAGTGGAACATGGCATTTTTTACAGGACTTCCCATATATGTAGTTCAAGAATATGTAGAGATAATAAAGTCATACGAAAAAGAAAAAAATGATAAAAAGGATATTGAAAATCAATAACAAATGGATGAAAGGGTCATATGAACCTATCTTAGGTTATATGTGATAAAAAATGCCTTTTTATGCCTTTTTTCACAAATAATCCCGGAAATAGCTTTAAAATCGAGTTAAAATCAAAATACTGTATTGATTATGTATTAGAACCTCTTACATCTCATGTAACCATTAAAATAAATGGTTCACTTACAAGTGAAGACATTATTTGTACTGTTGTGAGTTTGGCAGTCGATAAGAATTCAGTTCATTCTGTCTCAAAACAGTACTCTGCTGTTACTTGTGAAACATCTTTACGTTACCAACTTAAGAAACTAAACATGAACGAATTGATCCTATGCAATGAAAAGATTCTTCTTCAAAATCCCTTAAAAACTCTCAAAGCAGGTAAAAGTTATGAATTTGCCATTGATTTAACCAACGATCCGTATTACTGTCAAGGCCGGTTTACTTTTCCCCACTTTGGTCGGTTTAAATGTCCCCATCTTTTGATATAAAGTTTACTCAATTTTTCATAAACTCGTTAGAAATTACTGGAAAATATTTCCTGTTTTTATTCCCTGTTTCTTCCTTTCTTTCAGCCTGTAACTTTCCCCTTTAATATTAATTGTGGTACAATGATGGAGTATTCTATCAAGTACAGAAGTCGCTATTACATGATCCTTAAATATCTCTCCATTCTCTATAGGACTTATGATGTAGAGATTGTCGGGTTCTTTTCATAACGTCTTGAGATTAGCTGAAAGGAGCTGGCAATGTCTCGAATTTGCCGTAAATTCAAAGTCAATTTTTTGGATACTGCATGTGAAACTAATCTACTGATATCGGATTTTTGACTCAAAAACTTCTTAAAGTTTGTAATTTTACAGAAAAATTGGTATACTGCCCGTAAAATGTTATTATTCTACTTTTTGGATAGGCTCTTATAATGGATTTAAGTTAGAATTTTAAACTTATCATATAACTGAAGAGTAGTTCTAAATTGAGAAATTAGTCAAATAAGGGTTAAGTTACAAAAATTATTAATACTGTTTTAAAGAATTATTAAAATGGGGAAAGAAACATGATGCTAACTGTCTTGTCGTGAATAGGAAAATACCATAAAAGATTAAAATAACTGTAGATAAAAGTTTATCGAGAAACTAATGAGGGTATTTGTACTCCTTAAAATTGAATTCATAAATTCCTAGATTATCTCTAAAGTATTGAAAAGAAACTAAAAGGGCCATTTCAAATTTTTATTACATAAAATCTTAGAAAGATCACAATAAAGTTTCTAGTTTTCGGCAAAATGATTCTAACGATAGTGCAAATTATTCAAAGAAAAACTAGCAATAGTTTCTAGATCTCATAATTACAGATCATCAGATAAGCGGCACTGAATTTTATTCTATTATATTTTATTCGATTCAGTAAAAAAGCCCGATAGAAGTCCCGATAGCTGGATTAAGAAATGGAAAAACCTGCAGGAGTAATTATGATAAGAACTCTAGAATACACATGTTACCCACAATAATGGACATCAAATGCATTAAAAATTGTATAAAATATGCAAATTAAATGGAGACTATTTTTCAATTCCAAAATAGATTCATAACCCTAGAATTTTGAAATAAATATCAAGATCGATAACCCTTCATAAATAAGGAGTTACTTTAGAACTTATATACTGATACTGTAAGTGCCAATTTGAAGATAAACGTAAGGGAGTGGTTGAATGAACAAAAGAGCTTTTATTGTTACGCTATTTTTGATTTACTTAAGTATTCCACTTGTGTCAGGTGTCACGGAAGGAAAACTACTAAATATATTTTTTGATGAGAACAAGGAAATTATTGCAAATGATCCTTTAAGTGACGACTACAATGCTACCTTGAGTATTAATAGAATGCTATCAGATGAGGATAAGAGAATAATAGCATCTGATGGATTACTTGCATCTAATAACAGATATTATGTTTCACCTCAAGGTAACGATACTAATGATGGAAAATCTATTGAACACGCCTTCAGAACAATAAAATACGCTGCTTCTGTTGCCCAAGCGGGCGATACTGTTGAGGTATTAAACGGAAAATATAGCGAACAAAATATTGTCGTAAACCATCAAGGAATAGAGAATTACCCGATAGTTTTTCATAAATATAACGGATCAATAACATTAGATGGAAGAAATGGAGGTATGTATTCTTTTTACTTAAAAGAAAATCAATGGATAACAATTGATGGTTTTGATATAATTGGATATTCTACCGGGATAAACGTATATAATTCTGAGAATATAAAAATTGTAAATTTTACTTGTACAGAGGAGGATTATGGAATAAAAGTTTCTGGTTCGAAGTATATAGAAATAAGAAATGGATCATGTAGAAATATTAATGCCACAGGAATAGATATTACTTCCTCTGAGAATTTTAAGATTATGGAATCTACACTTGATAACCAAAATTATGGATTCGTGGCACGCCTTTCAAAGAACATTAACGTATCAAATATTTCTTGTGATAAGCTTTGGACAGGAATTGATTTAATCTCCTCAGATAATGTTTTAGTTAAAAATTTTACAATAACAAATACAAGCTGCGATGGTATAAAGATTGAAACAGGGTGCGATTATATTGATATAAATAACGGAACAATTCATGATACTTATGAACATGGAATTGTTATAAGAGCAAATAATTCACATGTCAACATGAGTCACATAGATATTAAAGATAATGGACACAATCAGATAGATATTATTACCGATTTTGAGGAAGGACTTATCGAAAATTGTAACTTTTCATACACACCAGGAAAAAAATGTGGTTTAACAGGATTAGACACTGTTAGTGTTTACATACACAACTATAATGTTAATGATGTGACCGTAAAAAACAGTACATTCTCAAATACACCTCGCCCTTTTGAGATATACAATGCACATAATATTACAATCTCAAATAACTATCTTTCTGGATACTCTAAGCGTGTACTTTTACTTGGTGGTATAAAAGTAAATAACGACACATTACAAAGAGGGCCACGAGGTTGTTTTGATATTTTGATAAAGGATAACATATTTAAGGACTCTGAGTTCATAGTTGTTTATTATACACATGGAAAAGAAAGTGATTATCCAGAGGGAAAACACGCGTACTTTCAAAACATTACATTCATAAATAACTCGTATACTAATATTACAAATGAGTACATGTCTGCCGATATATATACTAACTTAAAAGACATCTATGCAATAGATGAAAAAATTAATACTTCAAGCAATAAATCTATGCTATATGGAGCATTTGATAATGTAGAAAATTCACGACTAATAAACACTAACATTTTAGACATTTATTCAACTAAGAAGTCATTTCCAGAATACTCTAACAGTTACTATCTTGATATGGTTGTAAAAGATAGGTATGGTAATCTGATTCCAGAATCCTGTATAGAATTAGTTTCATGTAACGATAAACTTATTTCTACAAATGGGTGGGGAGACAAAAAAATTGAATTTTATACAGGGCTTAATGGTAGAACCTCATTTCCATCGGAGAATAGAGAAGAATCTCCTACTCTATCTGAGTACTTTAAAAATACTTTAGAATTTTATGAGAATACATCATATACAGCAGAAATTACATCCCCTAGTTATAAGAATTTGAATATAAACATTACACCCGATCGTTCATGGTACCGTCCAGACCCGAACATTCCAACCTATACAATCACAGCAATAATTCCAGACAATTCAACTGGTCCACATATAACCGGTTTTGCACCAGCTAAGGAAAACCCGTTCAACCCCGGAGAGAAGAAAAACTTCAGGATCTGGACTGATGAACCTCTAACCAGTATGGAATGGCGTGTTAATGGATCATCTGTTCTCAAAGGATCCCTTAATTATACATGGACTGTAACAGACAGGAATACTACAATTGAATTCATAGGGTCCAATTCCAATGGTACTGTCAACCATATCTGGCCGCTGGGTGAAAGTCCCGATGAACCTTCAGTCCCGGATGATAACCCAGCTCAGGAAATTCAATTCTCACCCTCGGACTCGGAGATTACCCTGAACGTAAGCGAAAAAACTCTTTTCAGCGTCAGCCCGGATATTTTCACAACAAAAGAATGGTACATTAATGGATATCCGATCCAGAACAACACAACTTCCATGATCAGGTGCTGGAGCACAGCAGGCACTCGTGATGTAACATTCAAAGGGGCCGGAAGCGAGGAACCTGTATCACATACCTGGACTGTGAACGTGGTCGAAGAAAAGAAAAACGATGAAGAAAGTACCGAATCAATAATCGCAATAACTCCTGAATACCAGATCGTTACACCGAAACAATCCTTTGGTCTGGATATAACTGTTGATCCCTCAACACCAATTACAGGCACGCAGCTTGACTTCACATTCAACAGCTCAATGGCGTCAGCTAATAGTGTAATCGAAGGAGATATCTTCAAACAGAAGGGAGCATCTACTTTTTTCAACGAGGGAGATATTAACAGCAGTGAAGGGATAATCAAGCATATTTACGGCCTCATAATAGGCACGTCAAACGTATCTTCACCCGGAACTTTTGCAACTGTCAACCTGACTGCAGGAAACAGGACAGGAATGGCAGAATTCAGCCTATCGAACGTGCTCATCAGCGACATAAATTCAAAATCCGTTCCTTATACTGTTACAAATGCGACCGTGCTGATAGACACTGCTCCAGCAATAGACCCTATCTGCTGCCCGAAATCGGTTGATGAGAAGAGTAACCTGGCTTTCAAAATAAGCGCTAAAGACGCAGACGGAGACAGGCTCACCCTTTCAGCATCAGGGCTTCCTGAAGGTTCAAGCTTCAACAGAACATCCGGAGCATTTGCCTGGACGCCGGCTGTAGGGCAGGCTGGAGTTTACACGATCACCTTCAAGGTAAGTGATGGGTACCTCACAGATTTTGAGAATGTCACTGTGACAGTAAACAAACTGAATAATCCTCCAGTCATTAATTTCTTCGAACCCATTAACGGCTCGTCCTTCAGCGAAGGGGAAAGGATCGGGATTTCAGTAAACGCAACCGATGCGGAAAAACAGGCACTGAACTACTCTATCAAGATCGATGGCGTAATGTACAGCTCTGATCTTGCTTATGTCTGGGAAACAGACTATTCCAGCAGTGGAAACCACACTATAGAAGTATCGGTAAGCGACGGCATTGATGAAGCCAAAATGCAGCACAGCATTTACATAAGTGAGTGTCACCCGCGCTACGACGTAAATGAAGACGGCGTGGTAAATATTCTGGACATAACAAACGTGAGCAGAGAATACGAAACAACCGTTAGCAAGCCATACCCACGCTACGACACAAATCAGGATGGAGAGATAAACATACTGGACCTCACTCTGGTAGGACACCATTTCGGGGAAAAAGTAGAATGAAACAGATAGGCACGGGCGTAATAACCTGTGCTTATCCGCTATTTTGCATTTCGATGGAAAACTGGGAGGGGAAACCATCGACCCGGATACTTGACAAAAATATTAAGTTGTAAATCATGAATCAACCTGATTAAAAAAGGATTAAAAAATCAAATCGTAACCTTTTAGAAAAACAAAATGGGAGTGGGATAAATGAAGAAAAGTATAGCCAGTAAAAGTATAGTCAGTCTAATTGCACTAATAGCAATTCTTGCCTTCTTGAGTTCAACTGCAGCAGCTGCATCAAAAGTAACACTTCAGCCGTCATCTAAAAGTGTCTATGCAGGGGAGAATATCACATTGAATGTCGTCGTAACTCCGGATACTCAGATCTCAGGCATACAGTTCGACCTTGAATATGACGGTTCATTATTCCAGATAGCAGGTGTGACTGAAGGCAACCTGTTCAGCCAGAGCGGTCAGAAAACACTTTTCAGCCCCGGACAGATCGAAAACGGAAAGCTCAGTAATGTTTACGGCTGTATCCTTGGGAGTTCAAGTGTTTCAACTCCCGAGACTTTTGCAACCGTAACCCTGAAAGCAAACACCGGGGTGCAGGGCACTTCTCAGTTTTATCTGAGAAATGTAACTATAAGCAGCTCTGCATCAAAGCCTGTGGATGTAAGGCTGGTAAATACAGGTATTACAATCTCGGAGTCGGAGGCGAAAAAATCAAGAGGACTGCTGGGGAAACTGATTGAAAGCATTCTGGGTTGAAGCTGAAGATCTAATTCTTCAGATTTTCAAATTTTCACTTTTGAAATGCCCTGTTTTTTCTAGAATTTTAAAATTTTAAGACGCTCTAATTTTTTTAACCATTTACACTCTTCCCGGAAGTAAAATTCCCATAATACAGAAAACAGAAGTCAGCAAAAACATTGCATAAGTTGCCTGCTTTTCAGTTACCCTGTAGTAGTAAGGCAGGACCCATTTAAGAGTAAGAGGGTTTGGGACTTCCAGGGTGCCGTCTTCCCTGACTTTTCCGAACTTGACATGCGGGTATTTTTTAATTTTCCAGTAAACATACATAAGGAAATTAACCGTATGTGGGATCAGCATAATAAAACCGCTTATGATGAAGCCCTGGATAACAATAATAGTCCCGATTGCTGCTCCTACGGTAAGTGACCCGACATTTCCCCAGAAAATCCTTGCTGGGTACTGTTCGTAAAGATAAAAACCAATTGTAGCTCCTGTAATGGCAACAACGGATATTATATTCTCAACGTCACTAATCAAAACCGACTTTATGATCAGCGAAACAAGGACAAGTATAGCCAGTCCTGAAGAAAGCCCGTTAAACCCGGAGTGCATATTAACAAGGTTTGATGCGACCAGTACATAGGTAGGGACTATGAACTGGAGGTAAAGGATTCCAAGTTCCAGGTCTCCAATACTGGGAAGGGTGACCGCAGTATGAGTCGCGTACTGGATAAGCGGATAAGAACAGTAATACATAATCAGCAGCTTTGAAGATCTGCCGATGTTGATCATATCATCAAGGACGCCAAACAGCCCGAAAAGTGCAATAACAATCATCACAACATAGTTTGTGGACGTGAACTTAAAAAAAAGAGAGTTCATGGAAAGGGAAAGCATTGCAATCAGCAAAATTGCAGTCCCTCCGCGGTCAGCTACCATTGGGAAGTCTCTTTTATAGACGTCCTTTGCCAGAATATTATTCTCGCTCAATTTCCTTATAAAGTACGGCATTGAGACTGCAGTTACTACTAACGGGACAAGGAAATTGCTCGTAAGCATAACGTTTTGAAAGGATGAAACTGAAATTGGAATCATTTTTAATGGCCCTCACCGCAACTTCTCGCACTTGCTTCTGATGCGAAAACGAAATTTTGTTTAGCCCTGGCATCTTAAGCTCGATCGTAGATATACTTATCGAAAAATATTTATCATAAATATTTTCTGGCTCTGTTGACGGACAACAATAGTATTTCAGGCCCCCTTCAAAGGGTTTGATGCCAGACAACCTCTTTTAAATCTATCTTTTCACCAGTCTACTGCATCTCAAAATTTACGCCGTAATTTTACATTGAGTTAAAATAAATGATAAAGTATAAATGGCAAAGTTTCAGAGTCAGCCATAACTTTCAGGAAGTTAGCCTGGAATACTGAAAATACGAAAATATTTCAGGTAAAAATCCGGAGCCAAAATTGCATTCCTGTATAGGGTTAAGAATATAGGGTTAAGAATAACCGATTGAGCTGCTATAAAGAAAGCAGGCCTGAAATGGGTCTGAAAATTTAATAATCTGGAAAACATAAGCCCGCAGAATAACCAGAACCATGTTTTTAATTTTACTTCAGGTTGTATATTAAAAAGAAGAGTTAAAACAAATAATTTAAATCCCGTACTGACATAAGCTCTAAAGATAAAATGCTAAAATCTGGAAAATTCCGTTTTTTCGTATTAATTACCATACTGTATGCAATCATGGTTTTCTACCTGTCAGTCAGTGCCGGAGTAGGTGATATCAAGCACTTTCTGAAAATGGACCTGGGTTACCCGGTTAAAAACGTTCTCCTTGCCAACGACCTGTCCCTCATAGTGAACTTCTTCATTGATTCCCTTCACATGGTCCAGGAAGCATCAATAGACCCCGGGCATGTAGCCATTTATTTCGGGCTTGGAATTTTGCTGTATTTCCTGTTCCTAAGTTCGAAAAACCCTTTAGTCGTAAGGTATTCGGCAATCCTTGCAGTATGCATAGGGACTGCCTACGGGGTCCTGAACGAAGTATTCCAGGCCTTCCTGCCTTACAGGGTCGCAAGCATGGCAGATGCATTCTCAAATCTGGTAGGTCTCGTGCTTGCACAGGTCTTTGTAATTCTATTTGCACTTGCTTTAAAGGCAATTTTTAGGGTTAGAAAAAAAGGATGGACGAGCCGGTAGATTAAAATGGCCGGTAGAAATTCCCGGTTTTTCACTCAACCTCTGATACATTAATCCAGAGGTGAAGATCCCTGTAAGGCATTTCTTTATTTGTCTCGTTGAAGAGCAGGAACTCAAGTTTCATATCCTTTCCCCCGAAAGGAGGAGTGAGAGTTAGAGGTTCTTCCCAGGTCTCGTTATGGGCAAGTGTGACCTGCTGCATGTCCTCTGGCAGGGGTAGAGACCTGTTTTCAAGCCTTACTTCCATTGTATAGTTTACAGGTCTGTACTCATGGTTTACGACTCCGACAATTACTATCCCGTTCTCTCCGAGCACGTAACGGGTTGGATAATTGTCAGCTATCCCTTCAGGCCCGAGGAGATAGAACTCTGTGAAATGTTCTCCTTCTTTCGGAGTTATTACCACATAAACAAGAGTTGTGACAGAAAGGAGGATAGAAAAGACCAGAATAACTGTAAGGACCCTGTCAAGTCCTGGTTCCGGTTTTTCCAGGATTTCGGCTTTAATTCCGAGTGCCATTTCCCTGAAGGGCACTTCAAAAGCATCAGCTTCAGAGAGGCTTGCCCGCCTCAGATATGCAAGCCCGCACATTGCAAATGTGAACACTGAAAGGCTTATAAGGATGGGCAGAAGCCTGATCCCCCAGGGAGTATAGTTAAGCCCGAGACCTATCAGGGGCACGACTGCAATACTCAGTCCGAAGGAAAGTGCTGTTCTTTCGATTCCGTCAAGATCGGACTTTGCAGGAAAGAGCGCAGCAATCAGAGCATACCCTGGAAAAAAAAGCACCATAGGCAGCCCGAGTATTATTCGAATGTAACTTGCGCTGAATGAAGGGACAAGTATGAATATATTGGTGAGTGCTACAAAAATTGCTATAAGTAACAAATCAAAAGAAAATTTTCTATGTCCTGACATAAGTTCTCCAAAAGCATTACTATGTTCTAACGTTGTTTAGAAAACATTCTTGAATATACTTTATAAATATAATAGATTATAATATTCAATTCTATTTCAATATTTTTATAAGTACTTATGAATTTTTATTTTGCCTTTGAACAATCTTGAAAAGACATCGGAAATAATCTACTTTTACAAATAAATGCTAGATTTTCTTTATTTATATTTGTATTTTGATTATAAAATTAACTTTGTTATTATATAATACAAAAAATTTTGCTAGACTTTAACCTTAAGATCCGAATATTATATTTGATAATCTTGACTTTACCCTTCTTTTTGCTATTATATCTAAATGGAGTCTTTCCTTCATTTCTTAGAGTAGTTGCATTTTCAGAATTTCTAAAGCTCCTATTTTTATTTTTAAATTCGATTTCCAGTTAATTCAATGAATAGATGAGATTTGAATACAAAGCAGGGATTATCACATTATGATTAATAATATATTTAGTAGGACATCTCGTTTTTCAAATACATCTTCTATAAATAATGAAGTGCGATGTCTAGATTTAAATCGCTTTAATTGAATTGATATTTATTCTTTATGGAACGAAGTAATATCCAAAGTTATTTATATTTATAAGTTCAATTAGAAAATCTACCTCATAAATGAGGAAGAGTTAAGAAGATATTAAAAGATATTGCTATTTTTTTAGCAAGTGAATCTTTATTAAAATATTGAAAGTAGGTTTACTATAATTTAGGTACAGTTATTTCGAATTTATTTTCTTGGGTTGAATTTTCCAATTAAGACATAACTTAAGTGAAGCGTAGTTCGGTGTGGGTGAATCGATATGAATAAGGAGGTTTTACCGGAAGTTACAGTTATTCTTCCCGCTTTTAATCGAGAAATGGAGATAGGAACAGTCGTGCTGATCGCTAAGCGTTATGTAGACCGGATCATCGTTGTAAACAACGGCAGTTCAGATCAGTGTGCGGAAGTAGCTGAAGTTGCGGGGGCCGAAGTAATCCGGGATGCAGGAACAAGTAAAAATTTATCGTTGAAAAGAGGGATTGAGACTGCAGAAGGTGCCGATATCCTGGTCACGATGGATATGGATGTTTGTAGAGACCCAAGATTAATTCCAAAAATGATCAAACCCATTAGCGAAGGGAACTTTGACCTGGTTGTAGGAACATGCATTGGAATGCGCCGGAAAAGCTCCGAAAATGCTATTTTAATCAATAATAAAAAGACAGAAGAAAAACCAGTTGGATTTCTGGTATTCTCAAAAGCCTGTCTCAAAGAACTTGATCTTTCTGAGATTTATCTGAACTCCATTCGTTCTATTATGTCCATGTGCGAAAGAAAAAAAATCAAGGCCTATCACATAGACCTTCAGGAAGAGCACGAAAAAACTCTTTTTAAAGCCTACAGAATCGGAGTTGTGGTTCCCGCATATAATGAGGAAATTTTGATCCAGGAAACTATTGACGGGATCCCCGAATATGTGGATAGAATCTATGCGATAAATGATGGCAGTTCTGACCGTACAGGAGAAATCATCGATCGGATGACCGACCCGAGAATAGTACCAATACATCACAAAGTCAATAAAGGTGTCGGGGCAGCCATAATAAATGGATACAAACATGCTTTATCCGATGAAATGGATCTTGTTGCGGTTATGGCCGGAGATAACCAGATGGACCCTGCTCAACTACCTCGTCTTCTCTTTCCTATTATTGAAGGAAAAGCTGATTACACCAAGGGAAACCGTCTTCTTTCAAAGGAAATGAGAAAAGGTATGAGTACATGGCGAGCTTTCGGCAATGGTCTTCTGACCTTGATTACAAAAATAGGGAGTGGGTACTGGCAAATTACAGATCCTCAGAATGGCTACACTGTGATATCACGAGAAGCACTTGAAGCGCTTGACCTGGATTCAGTCTACACTTATTATGGCTACTGCAATGATCTCCTTATAAAACTTAACGCTCTTAGCTTTCAGGCAGTGGATGTGTCGATGCCAGCACGTTATGGCAGGGAAACATCCACTATCAGATATGGAGCATATATAAGAAAAGTTGCTCCCATGATTTTCAGAGGCTTTTTATGGAGGCTGAAAATGAAATATATAATTCTCGACTTCCACCCTCTTGTCCTGTTTTATATTGCGAGCATGGTGCTGGTTCCGACGGGATTTTTATTCGGGATATGGATCGTTCTGCAAAAGTTAGTCTTACGGAATCCTGTTTCGACAAATTACCCGCTTCTTAATGTATTTATCTCACTCATGGGTATGCAGTTACTTCTCTTTGCTATGTTCTTTGATATGCAGGTGAATAAAAAGACAGGTCTTAATCATGTCGATTTTGCATGATTAATGAATTAATAATTACTAAAATCTAAAAAAAGTATTTCATACAAAGGTAGAGTTTTAATGTCTCACATATGTTCTCCAAAACTTATGGTGATCTTTGATGTTTAATATTGAGACTCACGATTTTACCAGCCATAAATTCCTTCGGCTCTGTGAAGCGATATCCAGTAATTACCCAACAATAACAATAGCTGAGTATATGGAGAATAAGCAACCGGAGAGTTTCATACTGATGCGCCATGATATAGACAGGATGCCAGAACGCGCTCTTGTGATTGCCCGAATAGAACAGGAACTCGGCATCAGGTCAACATACTATTTCAGGACAACAAAAAACGTATTCAAATCTAAAATCATATCCCAGATAAAGGATATGGGCCATGATATTGGCTATCACTACGAGACCTTAAGCGAGGCAAACGGAGATTCCGAAAAAGCGCTTAACCTCTTCCGATCAAATCTGGAAAGATTAAGAGAGATATGTGAGGTAAAAACGATCTGCATGCACGGGAGACCACTCTCAAAATATGATAACCGAGAACTCTGGAAAAACTACGATTTCAGAAGTTTCGGAATAGCCGGTGAAGCCTATCTCTCCATAAGAGATGATCTTAACTATTTCTCCGACACCGGGAGAACATGGAGCTATAAAAACAGTATAAGAGACTGTATTCCTGGAAGAACTGAGCGAGTTTTTGCTGAAACAACTGATGATCTTATCGAACTAATAGAGAGAAGAAAATTAAATAATTTTTATATTTTAACACATCCAGAAAGATGGCCTTCAAGTGCTATTGGATGGGGTTTATATTATTCCACGGACACTGCGGTCAATTTTGGAAAGAAAATTTTGATGAAATATCGCGAAAAAAACAGTGGTATTCGATCTATTAGTAAGAATAATTTATCGATTACAGTTGATCTTGAAGATTGGTACCATATTCCATCAGTTTGTGGATCTAGCTTTTCAATATATAAAAATGTAGGCGAATTTTTCGAAAAATGGAATGATAGATACGATTATTTGAGCGAACCTACGAAAAAAACACTGGAGCTTCTTGATGAATTTAATATAACTGCAACATTTTTTGTTGTTGCAGACATTGCAGAGCACTATCCTGGTCTTATCGAATCTATTTCTGAGAGAGGACATGAAATTGCATGTCACGGAGCAGACCATACATGTGTGCTTGATACAAAAACTAAAGAGCTTCTTATAGATGTTGAAGAATTTGAAAAAACAACTTTGAAGGCAAAAAAAGTACTTGAAAGGATATCCGGACAGGAAGTAGTTGGATACAGAGCACCAAATGGAGCAGTTACAGGATGGATGCTTGACTCGCTGGAAAAAATCGGATTTAAGTACGACTCTTCGGTATCTGTAAATTCGCTGTATAATAAATCGGATTCCTCTTTAAAAGCCGTTTCTTCCTTCCCCTATTATCCAGCTCCGGGTAGTCTGGAACCTGCCTGTGAAAAAAGAAATTTTGTCGAGTTCCCATGGGCCTATTATGAGATGGGGATTAAGATTCCTGCTTATGGTGGACCTACCCTCAGATTTTTGGGATCTCGTATGATATCCAAGGGGTTAAAACAAAGCTTGAATAGAGGCCATACAATTTTTTATTTTCATCCTATTGACATTTCTCAGGAGAAATTTCCATCTATAGGACACAGAAGGCCCTTCTACTGGATTATAAAAGGAAAAATCGTTGAAGAAAGACTTCGTTGTGTGTTAAAAAGATTTGGAAATGTTACAAAAGTGCCTTTAAGAAATCAATTAAATAATTATTCTGAATTTTAAATTGAAAGGTAAAACGGACTAAATTACCAGTACCGCGATTCCAAAGTATGTTCACAAAACTTAAGTTTGGGTATGTCTGTAGTTCTCATTAAAATAAGGAACTTATTTTGGAATCGAAGCACTAGTGTCGTGTCAGCGATAAAATGTCTTATCTAATCGATTACAACTATTCAGAATCGTTTAATTCTTGAGGATTGACACGACACTAGTGTCATGGCAAATTAATTATTGGGCATTAATGAATAGACAATACTTCATCCGTAGCCCTTTCTTAATTATTAAGACTCAAAACTAAATTTCCTAGACACTAGTACAAAAGATTGAACAATAATGTAGAAAATATAAAAAAACTTTAAAATCATTCAGTTATTTGCTAAAGAGTAAAAAGATCTCATTCAGAATAAATTAATTAAATATAGGGAGAGAATTTTATGATAGAATATAGAAATCGTGCTCTTTCTCTTGATAAATTTCGTAATCTTTGTTCAGTAATAACAGGAAATCCGGAAAATACAATTAATGAATTTTTCAATCTTACTAGCTTAGGGGACCGACTCTTATGAAAAAAGGTTTAATTCTTACAAGCACATTCCCTATAAATTGCACAACATCTGACTTTATTTCACAATTATATTCCAACAAACTCATTCAAGAGAAAGTGGAATTATTTGTTCTTGCTCCCCATAGATATAAGTCTCCATTTAATGAAGAATTTTACGGTATTCACGTTTGTAGATTCCCTTATTTTTACCCTTTGAGACTCCAGAAATTTGCTTATGGAGGCGGAGTTCCATACAATTTAAAATATAGTTTCTTTGCAAAACTACAAGCACCAATATTTCCTTTATGTGAACTCATATATGCAATATCAATAATAAAAAATAGAAAAATAAATTTTATAAACTCTCATTGGTTAGTCCCTCAAGGTTTGGTTGGTGCTCTGTGTAACAAATTACTAGGGATTCCACACATTGCCAGCATCCATTCATCTGAAGTCACTTTACTTAGTAAGTTACCTATGAGTAATAAAATTATACAGTTTATTCTAGCAAACAGTGATTACGTAGTTTCAGTAAGTTCACATAGAGCAGATGAACTATTATCACGCACTCCAAATGAATTTGCCAATAAAGCAAAAGATAAAATTCACATAGTCCCAATGGGAGTTGATTTCAGTAGATTTAGTGGTGCAAAAGATAAGGAATCCATAAAATTAAAACATGGGCTAAAATCAAAATTTACGGTCCTATTTGTCGGCCGGCTTGTGGAAGTCAAAGGGTGTGAGTACTTAATTCAGAGCTTCAGGACAGTGGTTGATTCGTTCAAGGATGTTCAGTTAATTATAGTTGGACATGGTCCTCTTGAAGAGCGTTTGAAAATAAAAGTGAAAGATCTTGGATTGGAAGAACACGTTATTTTTACAGGTTTTGTTGAAAATATCTACATTCATGAATACTATATAATGGCAGATATTGTTGTAATCCCTTCTATTGTAGATTCTTCTGGGTTTCAGGAAGGCTTTCCAGTTGTTTTAATCGAGTCTTTTGCAGCTGGAAAAGCTGTTATCTCAACAAAAACTAAAGGAATTATGGAAGCCATTCAAGATAGATACAATGGAATTTTAGTGGATCAGAAGGATGCAGACAAAATTTCCGACGCTCTATTAGAACTCTTAAGAGATGAAGTCCTAAGGGAGAGAATTTCTGCCAATGCTTTGGAAAGTGGAAAAAAGTATGATTGGGATATTATAGCGAACGAATATCTCAGGCTATTTGAGGTTGTTTCTTTTGACTAAACTTCTAATGTTGATAACTTCACTTGCAGGAGGAGGAGCTGAAAGAGTTGCTTCCGAGTTAAGCCTTAACCTGAGCCCGAGTATAGACAGGCAGATAGTTACCTTAACAGACGAAGTCTCCTATCCCTCAAACAAACCTCCTTTATCTCTCGGGATTGAATTCCGAAAACCTCTGGCATTAAGTTTTGTATATGCATTTTTGAGAGGGGTCTTCGAATATAAAAAACTATTAAGAGAACACAAACCTGAATATTCGCTGAGTTTTTTAACTTTAGACAACTTTATAAATATAGTATCTAACTACGGCAATAGAAATACCAAAACTGTTATTTCGGTTCATATCGCTCTGTCAATGAAGTTTAGAAATTCACTGAAAGATAAAATTGCAAAGATAATTGTAAAAAAACTTTACAATAAAGCAGATTTAGTAATAGCGGTTTCAGAAGGAGTTCGAAACGAACTCATTAAGGACTTCAAAATCAATCCTGATAAAGTAAAGGTGTTATATAATCCAGTAGATGTTAACAAGATTAAATATTTATCAAGAGAAGTAGTTCAGGATGAAAAATGGTTTAGTGAAAATATTCCTATTATTATTAATGTTGGAAGACTAGCGAAACAAAAAGGGCAATGGCACCTGATTAGAGCTTTTTCAAAAGTACGAGAACAAATAAACTGCAGGTTAGTTATTCGCGGAAATGGAGAATTGAAACCTTATTTACAAAATTTGGTAGACGAATTGCACTTGACAAAAGATGTAATATTTCTGGAATGGAAAGATAACCCATTTAAATATATTTCTAAAGCAACTGTTTTCGCGTCTTCTTCTCTTTGGGAAGCACTACCTTACGCATTAACTGAAACAATGGCTTGTGGATGCCCTATAATTTCTACTAACTGTAAGTATGGGCCTCAAGAAATATTAGGCAATAATGAATACGGAATACTTGTTCCACCTATGGATGGAAAAACGTACACTGGGGTTGATCCTTTGACAGCAGAAGAAATATCTCTTGCAGAGTCCATAATTAAGTTGCTAAAATGCGAAAATTTAAGATCTGTTTATTCGGCTAAGTCTTTAGAAAGAGCATCTGAATTTGAATTAATAAAGTGTATTGAGAAATATGAAAAATGTTTGTATGAAATTTGATTTTTAGAGTGCCCAGAGGTTTCATTATATAATAATTCGAGAGATGCTCATGTATATCAAAAATCCATTAAATTTTGTCGAATGGAACATAAAGAGTTTTTTATTGGTTTTGTTCTCCATACACATTGCAATGCTAGGTGTAATTGGTTTAGATGTAATCAACTTTGAAATACCAATAATAAGACAAGTTATTGGTTTCATCTATTTAACGTTTGTACCTGGCGTACTATTTCTTAGATTACTCAGGTTGAAACAAATATCCTTTTTAGAGAAGTCTATGTTTACTGTTGCATTGAGTTTAATTACTTTGATGCTTTCCGGCTTTTTTCTTAACGAGTTAGGCGCTGTTTTTATTAAAAGGCCTATTTCCACTATTCCATTATTTTGTATGATTTTTTTAATAGTTTCAATACTTTTTATAGTATGTTATATTCGGGAGAAAAATGATGTTCACAACCCCTCATTTGTCACATTTAATTATAGTATGCTCCCATCAATCATTTATTTAGTTATAGTTCTTTTTTCAGTTATATTTGGTACTTATCTGGTTAATTATTATCACTCAAATATTCTTTTACTTTTTGCAATATTACTCATCGACTCAATTATTTTCTTAATATTTTTCGAAAAATTAATTCCAGAATTAATGTACCCTATGATTATATTTGTCCTTTCAATTTCTTTATTGTATCATAATTCTCTAATTTCTTCAACTTTATATGGTTTCGACATTCATCAGGAGTATTATGCTTCAAATCTTGTGATGATGTCAGGTGTATGGGACCATGATATTCCAAGAAATATAAATGCAATGTTGAGTATTGTAGTGCTGGCTCCAATTTATTCGAATATATGTGACCTTAGTCTTACATATGTTTTTAAAATTGTATATCCTTTTTTGTTTTCATTTACACCTCTTGGAATATATCTAATATACAAGAAGCAAATTAACAATTCAAAAGTAGCTTTCTTTTCGGTATTTTATTTTATGTCTGTATACCCTTATTATACAGAAATGTTAGCTTTAGCAAGGCAAGAGATAGCAGAAATATTTCTTGTACTTATTGTTCTAGTAATGATTTCTAATTACGAAGCTCCTAAGAAAAAATTACTTTACACAATTTTTTCTGTTGGATTGGTAATATCTCATTATGGATTGTCTTATTTATTTATTTTTCTTAGTCTTATAGGATACATATTTTTAGTTTATTCAAATAAGAAAAGTGAAATATTTAATCCAAGGACTATCTTTCTTTTCATCATTTGTGCAATTGGGTGGCATATATATATATCAAGTGGGTCAATATTTGATACTGTATTAAATCTTTTGGAGAATGTGTATCACAGTATCGCTTATGAAATATTTCAAACAAGTACAGTTTCTTTGGCTACCAAGTCAACTCCTTCACTTTGTGGGAAATTACTTAGGATGGTTTATTTTTCATCACAATTTTTCATACTAGTTGGATTTGTACATTCAATGTTTGTATATAAAAATTCAAAAACTAAAAGTGGTGTCAAATTTTCAAAAGAATATATGGCGCTTTCTTTAGCATGTGCATGTTCATTGATAGTTTTTCTTGTCACTTCATCTACAGGTATGAATATATACAGGTTTTTTCATATCTCTACAATTTTCCTGTCATTATTTTGTATTTTAGGGGGGCTAGTAGTTTTTAAATTTGCAGATAGAGCAATGCAACATATTGTACCTGATTCTCATAATATAATTGGTCTTAAATTCTTATCCGTATTTCTGGCGTTATTTTTATTGCTTAATATTGGTTTTGTTCAAGAGATAACCAAAGACAACCCTACTTCCGTTTCGTTGAGTCTAGACTCTATGAAAGAAGGTGGAGTAAATAGTAGCATGCTTCTTTATAGGTATTATATTCCAATTCAAGATGTTCATGGAAGTGTGTGGTTATCTCAAAACAGAAATAATACTATGAATATTTATGCAGACGAAACTGCAGTTACATTTGTACTAGCGGGTTATGGTATGATGCCCGACCAAAAATGCTTATACGACGAAAGAAATAGGTGCGTCAACTCTTATATTTATTTTAGATATCCAAATATTATTTATGGCGTATTAAGTAAAAGGGACTCAGACATGTATGGTCATGAGAATATTTCCGAATTATTACCGATAATTAATCAGAAACATATAATCTATTCTAATGGATATAACGCCATATACACATAACCTGATTCCAAGCTTAATTAGGGTTAAATAAGACCTAAAATGCCATTATTGAAAAATAATCTTTTAGGATTTATAGAATTTAGGCTAATTTAGGTTTATTCCTTCATAATATTAATTAAATTTCAAATTCTCCTCCAGCTATCAAAAATAATAAAATGAGAAGCTAAGTACTGAAATTGTCTACAAAAATCAGAACAAATTATATGTTTTGAATAAAGGTGACGAGGTATTTTATGAAAATATTGATTTATGGTAATTTCCTTGATTACCAAGTTCAATTAGCTAATGAACTCTGTAAGACAGAGTCAGTTATGATAATTGTTTCTTCTTATAAATACCAACATGAGTCTTTGGATAATGTTAATGAAAATATCTATTTAGAGTTTTTAGGTAAAGACTACTCATTATATACCCATAAAAATTTATTTATTTTAAATAGTTTTTTAAAGAAAATTAAAAACTTTGACCCCGATATTGTACACATTCAAATTGGTGGAGGGGTCAGCTTATTTAATTTACCATTTATACTGTTTCTGATGAAGTATCCACTGATCACTACATTTCATGACATTAAACCACATTTAGGCGAATATAGCAGAATTAGAAATTTCATACCATACCTGTTACGAAAATATTCAAACCAAATAATAGTTCATGGAAACCGATTAAAAAACCAGATTTTAACTGAATATAATATTTCAAGCAAGATAGTGAATTCAGTCCCTATTGGAGAACATGAAACTGAACCATTTAAAATGTACGAAAAACCGGATTTAAAAGAAGATAATAACCTCATATTATTTTTTGGTAGGATCTATGAATATAAGGGATTGAAGTATTTAATTGAGGCAGAACCTACAATCACGAGAGAAATTCCGAATGCGAAGATAATTATTGCAGGAACAGGTGAAGATTTCGAAAAATATCAGGATATGATGGTAAATAAAGAAAACTTTATTGTTCATAACTACAGGATTTCGTATCAAGAAGGTGCAGAGCTATTCCAAAGGAGCAGTGTTATTGTTCTGCCTTACATAGAGGGATCTCAAAGTGGCGTAATTCCAACCGCCTATAGCTTTAAAAAACCGGTAGTAGTAACAGATGTTGGAAGCATTCCAGAGATTGTAGATGATGGAGTCACAGGATTAATTGTGCCTGCCAGAAATTCTGATGAGTTGGCAAAAGCCATTATCAAAATATTAAATGATAATACTTTAAGGAAAAATATGGGCGAGAGAGCTTATATAAAATTGAAGACCGATTTGTCATGGGATAATATTGCAAAGAAGACTATTGAGATTTATAAAAGAGCTATGACTTCAAATTAAAAAGAAAATCAAATAAATATTCGAGTGCCTCATTGATTTGTGATATATATCGAAAAAATTAGATCCGTTATTAAGTGCCTTCTAAATTTCTCAAATGTGGTTTATTAATATCGAAGCGTGCCTCTAACAAACTAAAAAATAAGGAAATGTGATGTCACTCAACTGTAACTAACTCCAAATTCAAACAATCTAAGCAGACTTATATACACATTCTTTTTTTCTTGAAATCTGCCATTATTTTAATATAAAAATGAATTACTAAAGTTGACAAGTCTTGTAAGATGATTTCGTATTTATTATTGCTGAGCTGGTTTCAAAATTCCGCTTATCCATGTATTTGACCAGAAGTACCTATTTTATTTAGTTCTAAAGATCTTTATTTATCCCCTCCAAAAATTGGCATGGAAGGATTGAGGGTAGTTTTGAAACAAACTCGCTATTAAAGAAATAAATTTTGAGTTTAGGTAAGCTCTCTAATAAGAGGATATGATGGCAGGTTATTTAAATATTAATGAATTTTTTAATAATCGGAAAGTTGGTAATGATTTTTTCTTCTATTTGTATCAATATTTTCTTATCTTCAATGTCCAGAGAATTTGTAATTAATATTGACATTGAATATGTTACTAAAAATAAAATATAAACTATCGAGACTGTCCATAATGTTTGTATGAATAAGTTCCTGAAGATGTAAAATACTGCTATCAGCAAAGTTGCCAGTATAGTGAACCTTACATATTTTTGAGTAAACGGATGAATTTTGAGAAATTTGTATAATCTTAAAGTCATGTATATTTCTATTAACGTAAAAGAAATTGCTGACGCAATCGCTGCTCCAAACATACCAAAAGGTGGAATTAGTATTAAATTTAAAATTATGTTTGAAGCAGCACTAATCAAAGAGCAATTCATTAATAGACGGGACTTACCAATTGCCGTAAGTGTGTAATAATTTAATCCAAAAAAAGAATTAACGATAAACCCTAATGAGAGAATTTGCAAAACGCTGCTGGCCTTAATATACTGGGAACCATAAAAAAGATTCAGTGTAAACTCTGGAAATACAAATAATATAAAAAATATGGGCAAAGTTATTATAAAACACCACTTTGTTGAACTTTCATTAAGAGTCCCTATGTCTTTTATATTATTTTTGCTGTACATATAAGAAATAATAGGTACGTAGAGGAATCCGATAGAGTTGATTCCTGGAGATAAAAGGTTAGCTAGAGGGTATGCTGCACTATAAGCTGCCACGGTTTCAGTAGTTTTGAAAAACCCGAGCATCAGTGTATCTGTCCAACTCATTACTGCTAATAGAAGACTTACTATAAGAAGAGGAATCGAAAATCGCAACAAACTCTTTGTGTGATAATTAACACGACCTTTTCTCAAGATGATTTCAATTGGAGAATTTTTAATAAAATATGCAATAAGTATTAAAAAAGTAATTAAAAGAGAAATTACATATGTTGAAACCATTTCAACAAATGAGCGATTAAAGAAAACTACTATTAAGAGAAGTAAAAGGTATACCCCTGGTCGTAAAATATTACCAAAATAAACCTTTATCGAGGCTTTATCGAAGCCTCTAAATATAGATACAATTAGATTTATTAGAACTGCAAAGGGAATTGATATTGCCATTATTTGAAGTACAAATGAGATATTTGGATCATGAAATACTCTCATTGCTAGAAAATCTGATGCAAAATAAATCAAAGCTGTTACTAAGATGCTTGCCATCAGTACAATTATTATAGATGAAGAAATTGTGTCCTGAACGTCATTTTTTTCATTTTTGCCCCTTAAGTATGCAATATATCTTGTGGCTCCTTCTTCTAACCCAAGTGCGGAAACTGTTGTACAAATAGATATTATAGTAAGTGATAATGAGAAAACTCCGTATTCACTTTGAGTGGAAAATCTTACCATAATTATTCTGGCTAAAAATCCCAACAATAAACTTACAATTGTTCCAATGAATACAAAGGCGGACCCTTTAGCTATTTTTTGAAGTGATTTGCTTACTATTTCAGACATGATTTCTCGTAAATTTTATAGGTTTTTATTCACATTATTAAATTAAATTTTACTTGAAACTTACAACTTCACTATCTAATTAAATTATATTATATGCTATAACTTAAATTGTTCATTTTAAAGAGGAAAAGTACCCAGAACAGATTCAGTTATGTACTGCCATCATCAACTACTATTCCTGTATTTAGAGCTGAATCATTCTTATTTATACAGTAGTCAACCTTTAAAAGTTCCAGATATATTTATTTCATTACTTACTAGACAATTTTATATTCCATGACTTGCTGGTAGATTGCAATCTATCAAAATATTAAGTCTGTTTTTCAGGAGTTAGTTTTGCTGAACTTTGGATTCTCTCATTAGCTACTGCCAAGTAGTTCTACTGTTTGGCTTACTATAATAATATAATACTCAGTTATTTTACCGAATTTGTACAGGAGTATTGACAAATTAATTTTAAAGTTACTTTCCCACACATTTATACAGTGTTAGAGATTTATACAGTATTGGAGATTATTACAATCTTAATTCTCCAGTATACATGAAGAGGTTTGGATTAATGCATAAAATTATTAAGAAATTATGCAAAAATATTCTGCTTCTGTAAGACAACATCGTTAGCCATCACATTACAATTTAATGAGTTAATGTACTGGAAAATTATTTTTGACATTATCGGCTATTGATCGAGTATCTTTTTTGGAGTGATAGATCGGCGATTATATATATTAAGCAACTCCAAACCATCATCAGTAGACATATTTTTGACACACTGAATATTAATAAAAATACTTTAAGCTATTTAAATTATTTGATTCCTATCTTTCAGTAAAGTTTCCACACCTTTTTCTCTAGAATAGCTAATAGTTTGAGTTTTTATCTAAAACTTCTTTTGCTTTTAATATATTATACTGAGGGCGAAACCAACCCCAGATGAAAATTTATAAAAGAAGAACATTTCTAGACGATCTGATGTTAACACAAGTCTCCATACTAATTATCTTATGGAGTTTAATAATTTATGACGGCTTAAAAACTATTAAATATATACGCCTTAGATCTCAGAATGTCTAAAATATGATATTAATCTCAAGTAAAATGTATTTGATTTGTACCTCAAATACGTAAATCCTATATACTAATGGCTAAATTATTTAATGTATAGTATGAAAACCTTAAGAACTTATTTAGTAATATCTGTTCTTGCTCTTTTATTTCTTTTATATATCGCATTCAATAGTCCTGCTGATTTAGCCTCAAACATCATAATTGATGATGATGCTGAACCAGCAGTTTCTGGCCTTTACCTGACATCTAATTATGCAAACGATGCAGCCTGTATTCAGGCGGCACTGGATAACTCAAAAAGTGGAGATACCATAATTATCCGTGAAGGAGATTATTATATTACAAAAAGGATATATCAAAAAGATAAGAGCCTGAATATTACAGGCGAAGGAAAAGTGAATCTTCATATTCAAACGGGAGAAGGTTATCAAAATGGACTTTATTTTACAGGTTCATTGATTACAAAAAAATCACTCTCTGTTAACGCTCAAAAAGGTTCCTCTCAAATAACTTTAACAGATGCTTCGCAGGTTCGTCAGAATGACCTGATAAAGATCTGGAAAAACGTTCAGTGGTGTCCATTAGATTATCCTGATCAGATGACAGGAGAAATGTATACGGTAAAAAGCGTCAGCGGAAACGTTGTCACCTTAAATCAGCCACTTCTAAGGGACTATAAATTAAGTGAAACCGTCCAGGCTGAAATATACAGACCTATACAGGTTCATGTAAAAAATATAAGAGTACAGGATAGTGGTGCTACAAAGCTTCATGAAGGTCTGGCTTTAGAATATTGTAAGGACAGCTCTGTTACTGACTCCTGGTTTAAAGACAGCGGATTCGCTGCTGTTTCACTGTATTCCTGTTTTAATGTGGATGTAAATAATAATGAAATTTACAATTCAATTTATCCAGGAAGCGGATATGGAGTAGGAGTATGGAGTGCATCGGCATTTGTTGACATCAAAAATAATCGCATAGAAAACTGCAGGCATGCCATAACAGGCAACTCAAACGAACGTAAAGCCTTAAACAGAGATGTCGAAATATCTGAAAATACAATAGTAGGGGCAAACATTTCAGGCTCACATGCAATCGATGCTCATCCTGTGACAATTAATTATATAGTAACTAATAATAAAATATATTTAAAACCAAAATTTTTTGCTTTTTCTGACGGTACGCTTCAATCAGTGTTTTCAGGAAATGAAGTATATGGCGGATATGGGGCAGTTGCAAGAAGAGGAAGTGTAAATGATGGAGTACATTTAATAAAAGATAATTATATTAAAGAAACTAATGGATATACTTACGAAGGTCTAGACAGTGGAATAGGAGAAAAACTCGAAATTATTAACAATCATCAGACCGGTGGTAAGTATGGAGTTGCTTTCCCCTATTCAGAGAGCTTTAGGAATATAGTAATAAGTGGGAACACGTTCAGTAACCTATCGGAGCAGGGAGTATATCAGAAGTTCCTTATAAACGGAGTAAACTTAAAAATTTCTGATAACATCTTTGAGAATGTGAAAAGGGAAGGAATATACATTGACGGAAATTCCTTTAAAAATGGAGAAGTCAAAATACAAAATAATAGTTTTGCCAATGTATATCCTTCAAAACCAGGCTCTGAGATCATAATCAAAAATATCCAAAACGCTTCCATTAGCGGAACACAGACACTTAAAGCTCCTGTTACTGCTTGTTCAGCATCAATAATTCAGGAAAATCAACGCTAAAAGTTACATTTACTGACAAAAGTACAGGCTCACCAACCACATAGAACTGGAACTTTGGAGACAGATCACAATCAACAGTAACAATTTACTATAGAAATGGAAAGTTAGTTTCGGAAGACTGACAAAATTCTTATTTTTATTATTGAGCTGATTCAAAATTCCGACTATTCATGTTTTTGACTAAAAGTAGATGTTCTGTTTAGTTCTACTGATCTTAATTTATCTACTCCGAAATATTAACTCAGATGGATTAGAGGTAATTTTGAAACGGGATCATTATTATAAGAATCTATCCCAAAAGCCATTTTTATTCCCATATTGGAAGGTATCCATAACTATTTTCCTGATCAGTAGTTCGATTGTTTCTTTCAAAACGAAATTCAAAGAAGTAGTTTTTGAGTTTTGAGATCAGTTCGATGTGTAAATAAAAATCAGTTTCGGGATGAGCTCTAACATTAAATTTGCCACAAGAGTTGTTGAAAGAACTTACATTAAATAGAGTATAATAGAGTTAAAAATTACTGCGGAAACATACAATATATTTTTTACATGATTTCTAAGTAGTATGTAAGAGTGATGAAATAACTTTAAGAAAATTTTTATGGATGTATACAGACCTTTGACCAATCTAAATGCAATTGCATGTATCTAGAAATATTTATGCAGAGATGAAGTTATGAACACATAATAGATCTGTAGAATAAGAAGTAGAGTATATTAACTGGGCAAGTTTTTTATATAAGAAGGATCAATTTCTATTTAAGATACTTTCTCAACTTTTTCAGGAGAAATAAGGGGGAAATTTCTCTGCATCATATGGTAATACATTCCACTCTTAGCCTTAATCAAAATATGAGGTTAATTGATCCAATGTATAATCAAATAAAAACCATTAATTAACACCTGTCTTTTGAAAAGGTGAGAAGTATATAAAGCCACATTAAAAAAGACTCATTAAGTTTGAACTGTGTATTAAAAAAACACATCAATTTGCTCAATCATATGAAATATATTTCCCTTTTTGAACGGGGGTTTAAAGGGAGATTATATTTTCATCGCCAATGAGGATTGGTTTCAATATCTACCGTCTTTGGATTTATGGTTGAGTGGATACTATGGAGAAATTCTATAACGAAACCAAATCACGTTTTGGGGGGCTTTTTAATGAAAACTTTAAGAAATTATTTGACAGTATTTGTTCTTGCTCTCTTGTATCTCACATTCAGTAGTCCTGTTGCTTTGGCCTCAAACATTATAATTGATGATGATGCTGAACCAGCAGTCTCCGGTCTTTACCTGACATCTAATTATGCAAATGATGCAGCCTGTATTCAGGCGGCGCTGGATAACTCAAAAAGTGGAGATACTATAATTATCCGCGAGGGAGATTATTACATTACAAAGCGGATATATCAAAAAGATAAGAGCCTGAATATAACAGGCGAAGGAAAAGTGAATCTTCATATTCAAACGGGAGAAGGTTATCAAAATGGACTTTATTTTACAGGTTCGTTGATTACAAAAAAATCACTCTCTGTTAACGCTCAAAAAGGTTCCTCTCAAATAACTTTAACAGATGCTTCGCAGGTTCGTCAGAATGACCTGATAAAGATCTGGAAAAACGTTCAGTGGTGTCCATTAGATTATCCTGATCAGATGACAGGAGAAATGTATACGGTAAAAAGCGTCAGCGGAAACGTTGTCACCTTAAATCAGCCACTTCTAAGGGACTATAAATTAAGTGAAACTGTCCAGGCTGAAATATACAGACCTATACAGGTTCATGTAAAAAATATAAGAGTACAGGATAGTGGTGCTACAAAGCTTCATGAAGGTCTGGCTTTAGAATATTGTAAGGACAGCTCTGTTACTGACTCCTGGTTTAAAGACAGCGGATTCGCTGCTGTTTCACTGTATTCCTGTTTTAATGTGGATGTAAATAATAATGAAATTTACAATTCAATTTATCCAGGAAGCGGATATGGAGTAGGAGTATGGAGTGCATCGGCATTTGTTGATATCAAAAATAATCGCATAGAAAACTGCAGGCATGCCATAACAGGCAATACGGATGAACGTAAAGCCTTAAACAGAGATGTCGAAATATCTGAAAATACAATAGTAGGGGCAAACATTTCAGGCTCACATGCAATCGATGCTCATCCTGTGACAATTAATTATATAGTAACTAATAATAAAATATATTTAAAACCAGATTTTTTTGCTTTTTCTGACGGTACGCTTCAATCAGTGTTTTCAGGAAATGAAGTATATGGCGGATATGGGGCAGTTGCAAGAAGAGGAAGTGTAAATGATGGAGTACATTTAATAAAAGATAATTATATTAAAGAAACTAATGGATATACTTACGAAGGTCTAGACAGTGGAATAGGAGAAAAACTCGAAATTATTAACAATCATCAGACCGGTGGTAAGTATGGAGTTGCTTTCCCCTATTCAGAGAGCTTTAGGAATATAGTAATAAGTGGGAACACGTTCAGTAACCTATCGGAGCAGGGAGTATATCAGAAGTTCCTTATAAACGGAGTAAACTTAAAAATTTCTGATAACATCTTTGAGAATGTGAAAAGGGAAGGAATATACATTGACGGAAATTCCTTCAAAAATGGAGAAGTCAAAATACAAAATAATAGTTTTGCCAATGTATATCCTTCAAAACCAGGCTCAGAGATCATAATCAAAAATATCCAAAACGCTTCCATTAGCGGAACACAGACACTTAAAGCTCCTGTTGCTGCTTATTCAGCATCAACAGTTTCAGGTAATGCCCCACTAAAAGTTACATTTACTGACAAAAGTACAGGCTCACCAACCACATGGAACTGGAACTTTGGAGACGGTACAACAAAGTCAACACTCCAGAATCCGGTACATACCTATTCAACGGCAGGAAACTATACAGTTGTATTTACTGCAAGCAATGCCGCAGGCAGCAGTACTGTGACAGGACTTATTAGTATAATACCACAGGAAAGTCCCATACCTGAAGAACCTTCAGTTTCTCCGGTCAAAGTATCTGATAACCGTTTACGTGAAGCTTCTCCTGACACTGTCTTCCAAAGTTCACCCTACATCGACGTAGGGGGAATGAGCAATGTAAGGTATAGGGATATAATATGGTTCGATCTGAGTGAGTACACTGGTTCTACAGAAGTTAGTAATGCCGCTATCTCTCTATACTGGTATTATCCTGAAGGAAGCTCAAGGCCTTCTGACACTATAGTCGAAATTTACAGGCCTGCTTCTGCATGGAACCCAAGCTATGTAAGCTGGAATAAAAGGGACAAAGGCATTTCCTGGAAGAATCCCGGAGGAGACTGGTACGACAAAAATGGTGTCTTGCAAGGCAGCACTCCTTATGCCACCCTGACCATCAAAGGTAGTACCCTTCCTGATAACAGGTATTACAACCTGGATGTAACCGACCTTGTAAAAGAGTACACCAGCGGAAAATATGAGAACACCGGATTCCTGATAAAAGCCCGCACAGAGAGCAACAACTACATTGCTTTCTACAGCAGTGATATCGGGAATGTAAACCAGGAGCCAAAGTTTTCCGTAACAAAGAAAGCACCTGCAGTGACTGTGACTGTAACTGGTGCAAATGACAACCGTTTGCGTCAAGCTTCTCCTGACACTGTCTTCCAAAGTTCACCCTACATCGACGTAGGGGGAATGAGCAATGTAAGGTATAGGGATATAATACGGTTTGATCTGAGTGAGTACACTGGTTCTACAGAAGTTAGTAATGCCGCTATCTCTCTATACTGGTATTATCCTGAAGGAAGCTCAAGGCCTTCTGACACTATAGTCGAAATTTACAGGCCTGCTTCTGCATGGAACCCAAGCTATGTAAGCTGGAATAAAAGGGACAAAGGCATTTCCTGGAAGAATCCCGGAGGAGACTGGTACGACAAAAATGGTGTTTTACAGGGAAGCACTCCTTATGCCACCCTGACCATCAAAGGTAGTACCCTTCCTGATAACAGGTATTACAACCTGGATGTAACCGACCTTGTAAAAGAGTACACCAGCGGAAAATATGAGAACACCGGATTCCTGATAAAAGCCCGCACAGAAAGCAATAACTATATAGCTTTCTACAGTAACGACATCGGGAATAAGGATCAAGTGCCAAAACTTCAATTAGTATACAGCTAAAGGCTTAGATGTATTATTAAGCGAGTACTCTGAAATGCTAGCTGCAGGAAATCTTAATTTCCCAACGCTTGCTTTTCGGAAAATCTCCTTATATTTTCTATTTTCATAATACAAATTTTAAATATTCAAAATCCAATCCATATGTACACAACTTTTTTATTTAAGTCGATATCGAAATCTACAAAACTTACAATTATAGTTCTAAAATAGACTATTACTTAGAGAAACGTTTTTGCTCAAGTTTTTAATATTGCTGAAAAATAAATGATATCAATAATTTGGAGCTTTAATACATGAGATATCACTATTCTAATCCAAAAAAACTAGAAGAAAAACTATTTATTGTATCATTGCTTCAATATATTTAAAATATTTATTTATAAATGCTAAATTAGTCAGGTATTTTTATGTTGCTAAGCAGTGCATGTTCTAGCATTATTTTGCCAAGTGCAATTTCTTCAAGTTCGATTTCTCCGAGTGAAATTTCTATAAATATAAATACTGGCCTTCCACAATATAGTGCCCTAGTGGTTGCAGGTCTGTTTATATTGTATTCTTTAAGAGAGATCCTTTCCTCATCCAAAATATGGAATAGCCATCTTGAGAACTCTTTTAACCTGGCAGTTATACCTTTGATTTTATGCTTCGTAATGATTGTTGCTTATAAAGCCATAGAACTCATCTGAATAAAACTTTAAAAAGACACTTTTTTCCGAATCCAATAAATATATGACAACTTCATTTTTACTTTTTCGATTTTTTCCTCTAGGCTTTTCTTAAAACAGCCGCTCTCATTATTAAGATTTATGGAGAATTTTGAGTTAGTTCTATAAATGACAAAAGAAAAGAAAATTAAAAATGATCCAAGTTTTTGGAAAACTAATTTAGGAAATTTCTAAAAAAGTTCAGAACCATGACCAGCCTATATCATGAGGCAGGACCCCGAAAAGGAAGACATTGGCAAAGCCGTGCAGGAGGACGACAAACGGCAGACTTCTTGTTCTGTAAAAGGCAAAGCCTATAACGAAGCCTGCAAAGCTGGTATAGAAAATCTCGTAGAAGGTACCGTATCCTGAGTGCATGAGACCAAACAGAAAACTTGTAACTACCAGGGCCCATCGCGCATCCAGCAGCTTCTCAAATCTGGTCTGGAGGATTGACCTGAAGATGAGTTCCTCGACCAGGCTTACAAATAAGACCATAATAGAAAAGAGTTCAAGGAAATTTCCGAAAGTGACATCAGGGATCAGAGATCCTACCTTGATGGTCATAAACTCTCCAAGTCCAAGAAGAAAACCTAGAGGCACCGAGAGAACCATATAAATGGGTAAATTCTTTGTAGTAATGCCAATCTCTTCGAAAGAGATCTGCTGATATATTATTACAATTTCTGCTGCAACTGCCAGGGGAGCGTATGTAAAGATAAAAGTATAAAGAGTGGTGTCTAAAAAAATTGGCACTGAAAGGTTCACAAGTCTAAGGAGCGGGAGAAGCATTAAAGACATGTATAAGTTGTGGATTTTGGGATCTTCCGTGAATATATTAGAAAGAGATAGGGCAATCAGGATTCCGATATGCACACAGGCTGCTGCCGCTGTCCTGTCCGAAAAGAACAAAAGTTCGGCTAAAGCTATGCCCAAGACTGGGATTGTAATATATAACCGAAGTTTTTTTAGTTCTTCTTTTTCTTGGATTACTTCTTTAATTCTTGTAATTGAAGGAGAAGTTACCAGTAAAGTCAGAATTAGAGCTGAAGTGATGGTTATAGAGCTCGGTTTTTTTTGCATATTATGGGACTTAAGTAGTTTTTTCACAGAATTACTCCTTTTTCAAGTAAAGGTGAGTTCAGAGTTATTTGCATAGTTTTTTAACTACTTTCTACAGGCTTTTGCACAAATAGTCAGCCAGAGAATACATTAATGATGACAGGTAATTATCTATGGCAGATAACTTTTTTTTAATTTTTTTCATTCATGGCATTTTTATGAAAAACGTGTTCCCTTTATACTTATCAGACTAAAGAATTGCCATTGTTTATATCGTCATTACTTATATATGTTATGAGATTTGGACCATATATGAACAAGTTTTTAAAAATATTTTATTTATTGAGCATTCAACAAATATTACAAAAAACATCATAGGATGGTATTCTACCCGCTGAATATTAAGCACAAACCTTAACTGTGAATCTCATATAAATTTTTACTGATATTTATACTTTTATAATTCCAATTATTAATTTTTATCGACTAATAGGGCTAAGTAAAAATAAACTTCTGAGAAAAATGAACTTGTACTTTGAAATAAAGAACAGGCATCGAGATTCCTGACAAATTTGAGTTTCCTTCTGACAGATTTGAGACTCATTTTGAGAATAAACGAGAGAAATAGATACCAAATTATGAAAATTACATAAGAAATATTAGAGACATGCAGAATTATATAGGGACAGAAGCTTTCTGCAAAATTAGAACATATACTTCTACAATTAGAAAGAATTGTTTACCCATTATTAGGCATTCTCACGGCGTTCAACAGGATAACTTCAATTAGATCTTGAATAGCCACCTCCAGAGTTTCTTTTTGATTTGGTCAGGTACTTATTTCTTTGATATTAGAGTTCCCAATTAGTACATTAATAGACTATAAAGTCTGAATAATTATAACTCTATTATTTTTATTTTTTGTCCTTATATAAAATCGTAAAGGCTGTATTTAGATGGTATAATTGGGCAACAAACATCACTTCAAATAGAAAAATATATATTTTTTTGTTTGAATTGATAAAAGAGTTCTTTGTTTTGGTTTTATTAGTTAGACCAACATGGCAAAATGAAAGAAGTTGCCTCTACTAATTATCGAAATCCAGTATAAATCGAAATCTACTCAAATCCTTAACGAAACCCCTAAAGATAAGGATTAAAGCTAAATTATTATAGAGGACTAATTATAAAAAAATTAATAACTATTTTGAGAGAACTGTGTGCAAGAAATCTAAGGGCTGTTATCGCAAACATGATAAAAAATAATGGGATAGAAATTAAAATTTTTAGTCATCTTTGTAAAGAAGGTAAGAAAACAAAAGGTGGAAAAAATGAATCTAAGTGAAATTTATTACTACTTTATTTCAATCGCTATGATAACTGGTGTACGGATTGCCTGGGCACTCAATCTGGATATAGACCAAGACGAAGATGAGAGACTTTCTATTAAGTTTCTGAGCTTCAGATTATTTTAAATAAAAATGGATTTTAACTCACCCAATAAAATTATTAAAAGATCTCCTACTTATAAAACTTAAAATTTTAAGTTAAGGAACAAAATGTCAAAAAAATGCTATCGTTTATCAACATTTATGCAACATCTAAAAGGATTCTGTTAGAAAGTCTTTATATTTGGTATTAGAGGTTATGCATAAAATTCTTTAACCGATAACAAAAGAAATAGTATTTGCAAAAATAAATATTCTTATTAAATTTTCATATTATGTTTGTAGCAAATCATATATATTCGAAACATCTTCCTTGATAAATATATATATTTAAAAAAGTGTTTTGTTATGCCCTATCCAGTTGCACATTTTCTGTTTTTTATATTCTGTGTCAGTGCAGTAGCAGTCTACGCCATTGTCAAATCAATTTTTCGCAGAGAGCTTTCATCCGGGGATCTGCCACAACTCCTGTTGCTCCTCTTTGTAGGCAGTTTATGCACACTATTTCCAGATATTATGATTGTATATAACCTACCAGTAAACGGCACTTTCGAACATTGCTGGATCGGCCCGATAGCAACACATTCATTTCTATTTAGTTCTACTGCACTCCTGTTAGGAACACTTGCTGGATATCTTGCATATGGGAAATCTGGAAAGGCAATATACCTGGGGCTCTTTGGAGAAGCTGCTTTTCTTACGCATTTATTGCTTGATGATATAGGGGAAGGTGGTACTGAGTACTTATACCCAATATATAACGGAAAGACCAGCATATTCTCATTGATGGATGTAGGTTTTCAGGAAACTGGATTTATTCATTATGTAATAGCATCTTTTGTATCAGTCTTTTTTGTTTGCTTTGTGCTAATGATGGCACTGTTTGCCTTGGATAAACTTGGTTTCGAGTTCAAATACAGACCCGAAAAGTGACTTTCGTTTTCATCTTTCATCTCATTTTTACGGCTCGTTTCTTCTTTAAACAACATACTCAGGGCCTGGGAGTTAGCTACCGAGAGCAGAAAATATAAGACTTATAGATAAAACCCACTTTCCGCAGGAAAATTTCAAATTTCATAATTTTTCTTGCTATCGATTTTGAATCTAACGCCGATTTATTGGACTTTTATGCATGAAGTAAAAGCAACTATGTGAGGTATTTAGAGATCTAAAAACGATATCAATCAATTTTCACCAAGTTACTTTAATAGTCAAAATTCCTTGAATCTGTTTCAAAAACGCTATCAGGAAAAATGTTAAATTTCGAAAAAATACTGCGGAATGTGGGATAAAACTTTGAATTGCCAGAATAAAAGTCAGAAGAAAGAATTTGAACTTTTAAAATAAGAGGAGATATAAAAAGTATAAACCTCCGAGAAAACAGCAAGAACTGTCAAAATCATGTTTGAAGATCACCTACACCATCAAGCTTTTTAACAACTCTGGCAGGATAACCAAGAGCAAGACTGTTTGGAGAGATATCTCGAGTAACTACGGACCCAATCCCAATTATGGAATTTTCTCCAATTTCAACCCCTTGAGTAATTATGCATCCGGGATTTACAGAAACCCCGCGTCCTATTTTTATTGGAGCCATAGTTCTCGGATACGCCTGTCTTGTAGTCAAACTGCCTCTTGTATGGGCAGACAGTATACACCGGTCACCAATTTCTGCATAATCTCCAATTGTGATTAGCTCGGGGTGGAGCCTATCAAAAACTACACCATAACCGACGTATACGTTTTTCCCAATATTTACTCCCCTCATTTTGTGAAATTTTGCCCTCCAGGAAGGAACAGGAAAAACTGACGCAAGCTGTTCTAAAAACCAGTTCTTCAGATACCTGAATCCAAATAAGATTTTATTACTATGGTAATGACTGGCTACTTCACCAAAAGTCACTTTATCTCTATTGGATATCATAGTGTTGCCTTCCTAACTTTACAATGAAAAAATAATCGTTGCTTATCATACTCTTTCACCAGAAAGTACCCTTTCTTGCGCCCAGTATTCGAAATATGAGAGAATATTATACAGAAACTGATATTTAAATAAACTTTTCTTTAGCGTTTAATCCTTGTCACAAGCTTTAAAAGCATCGATTTCTTTATTTCTACCGCGTCGCTGGGGCATAATTCCCGGCAGCAGTAACACTGGATACATTTTTCCTGATTGATTTTGAGTGCACTGCCTGTTTCTTCAATAGCATGTACCGAACAGTTCAAAATGCAGGCTTTGCAAAGTTTACAGTTTGAGGTATTGATAAAAGGTTTTAAAGTTAACTGAGTTCGAAGTATCCTCATTAGAAAAGAAGGGACATAAGCAGTAACTCCACCCTCGGGGCTTTTAAACCTGACTTTTACCTCTTCCAGAGGTGTGCCAGCAACCTCTGGATGTTCCGTCCCAAAACCTCTTGAGATTGCAGCTCTGTTTGTAGGAACTTTCATAGGGTCTATCCCTATAAGCTCGGAAGCTATGATATCCAGAGCCACGCAGTCATAACTTGCCATTACCACTCCTGCCTTTACAGGCGTACCTCCCGAAGGGCCATTTCCTTCCATTCCGATCACGCCATCCATAACTGAGATCTGTGGCTTGACAACAGAATATATATCAACAACGGCATTCCCAAAACGGTTACGGTCTTCAAGGGCATGTGCCTGTTTTCTTGTTTTCTGAGGAATGGTCCCAAAGAAATTTTTGACCGCTCCCGTATAAAGCGTGAGCTCATGTGTCTTAAGTTTGGGAAGGGAAATGACTACATCTGCTTCAAGTACTGCTTTTGCTATGTGCAGACGAGGGAACTGCCTTGCGTCAGGAACATTAACCTCTACATACCCTGAAGTCTCAAAATTGATTAGTTCTGCACTACAACTGAAAGCAACAGCTTCAATACCTGATACCTTCAACGCCTGCGAAGTACTGGCAGACCCAGGTCTTATAATTCCGGACCCATCACCCACTACCGGAACGCCTCCTGCCTCTTTGACCAGTTCGCACATTGCAGCGACAACTGCCGGATGAGTGGTGACAGCATCCTCCGGAGGTCGAATGGAAAGGACATTTGGCTTAAGCAGTACTCGGTTGCCGGGAGATATAATAGGCTCAAGACCGCCTATCAGGCTGAGTGATTCTTTGATCGCATCTTTTACTTCCGAATAGTCACTACAGCGGACAATAGAAACCCTGGTATTCATAGTTGCACACTTAAGCTACTGAATCAATTTATGTTAGGCTATAACAGTTCACCTTTATTTAAATCAAATTATCTGTCTTAAAGAAAAATTTATGTCTGGAACATCTTCTCAAGTACAGATCGTTCAGATGCTGTCAATGGTTGATTTTGTGGTGTTCTTACAGAAGGCAAAACCGTAAAACCTTATTTATGAACTTAATAATTTATTTCTGGCTCTGGATAAAAAAATCATTTTTTTCTACCGGCTGCCTTCAATTTAACTATTAAGATAATTATCTATTAAGATAATATACAGGTGGAGCAGCCCGAATATATTCTGTGGTGTTTTTGATTCTTCTGATATGCTTTAAAGCCTTCTCGATCTTATCCGTTGACAGGCCTGTGTTCTCACCAATAACACCAGGAGGTAAATTGTGTTCTTGAGAATACAGAAGCTGGTCCATGATGTGCATAGGCATACGCCAGTAGAATTCCTCATCAGTCGTATAATGGCTCCAGGTGTCAGCACTTGGAGGGCGCTTCATAATCTCTTCATTGATATTCAAATGTTTTCCAAGAGCGTAGATCTGGGTCTTATAACAGTCAGCCAGAGGTTCGAGGTCCACACCTCCATCTCCATATTTGACAAACTGACCAAGGGCAACTTCAGTCTTGTTGGTTGTGCCGCACACAACATAATTCATCTTCTCAGCATACATGTACTGGACTATCATTCTGGACCGCTGTTTGACACCCTGTAACCCAATCAGCTCCAGATAGTCATTTGCCTTCAACCTGTACTTTCCGGCCGTCTCACCGTTTTGTATCAGCTGGATGTAAGGAACATTCAGAAGTTCCTGGTCAAAGAAATCCGGAAGGGTTAGCGAAGTTTTGTGTTTTTCAGGATCGTATTCAGGACAGGCTCTCTTTATAACCTTCTCTTTCTTCTCATAAATGCTAAGGGATTCCAGAATAGGAGTGATTGGGACTTCCTCGTATGCTATACCCAGGCTTTCACAGATTTCTGTGCCCAGAACTTTGCTTGAAGGGGCTGATTCTTTCTCAGGAAGGATAAGACCATAAACTTGTTCCTTCCCCAGTTCCTGTACACAGAGGGTAAGGGCTACAGCTGAATCAATTCCACCCGATACCCCCACAACAGCTCCTTTTTTCTTAAAATTTGATATCTGGCTTTTGATAAAACCCCTGATGTTTAATGCCAGATTTTCAATATCCCTGTTGAGTTCATCCGTTATCTTAACACTGGATTCTTCCGTTGCCTGCATAATGTTTTCTCCTGAAGTGATTTTAATGTTCAATTAAAAGGATTTGAGTGTTTATTTTGAGTTCTTTTAAAATTCAACTTAAGCTTCTTTGAGATTCAAATTAAGCTTCTTTGCAGCTTCTTCTATTAATGGTCTTGAAAGTTCCTGGTTAATTTTTTCAAGCCCTTCTTCCCTTGACATTTCTCCACTTCTGACAAGCCCTGCTATATCAAAGGTATATGGATGGAACCCATATTTTTCCAGGTGATTATAGCAGCTAAAAGAGTTTAATGTACAGTTTGTTGAATTACTGTCATTGATTCCAGGTGGTTCCCATCCGATCTCCAGAAGTGTCTCAAGTACTTTATCCTCGCTATATTCCCATAGACAAAGTGGGTGAAGGATACTCGGAGCACTTTCCTTCAGGTCTTCAATAATTTTATTTTTGACCAGGAAAAGTTCGTCCCTGTCATGGGCGCCTATCTTTTGAAGCTGTGCTTCAAACATGCTTCTGGACCATTTTATAAAATTAGGTGAAAGGTTTATTATGGGGTTTGGAGACTGCCCGGCCGTGAAAGCAAATACAATAAAGGGTGCTTTCTGAACAATTGCCTGCTCTATCATTTTCTGTTTGATGATAGTTATACAGATATTGCATATGTCGCTGGCTCTATACTTCGCGAACTTTGGAAACGCATCATATGATTCGGCCGCCTTTCGGAAAATGTCATAAAGAATCTTATTTTGCATTGTAAGCTGGTAGTAGTCTGAGTCTGTTATTTTGCATATTTTTTTTGCGTTTTTTACTACGCCTTCGGAAATGAATCCGTTATCAAACTGGACAGCAAGAACCTTCAGGAAAGGATAATCTTTTTTGAGTTTGTAAAGAGTGTAAGAGGAGTCTTTCCCACCGGAAAGTGCATAGATAACATCGTAGTCGCCTTTCCCCCGGTTTTTTTCAAAAAGTTCTTCAATTTTTGCCAAATACTCGCCCTTTTCCTGAGGAGAAAGAGGGGCATAAGTTTCACAAAAATGGCAGAGACCAGTCTCCGTATTAATAGTTATACCTGGAATATCAGAATCCAGAATACATTTTTTACATACTATTTTTGACATGCCGGTATTCCTCTATTATTGACCTATTGGATATTTTCCCGTTCTCGCTCAACGGGATATGATCGATAAAAAGTATTTCTCTTGGGCAGAGATAACCTGGAAAATTCTTCCTGCAAAAAGCATAAAGGGCTTCAATTTCTGTCCCTTCCGCAGGCATAACCATCAGGCTGATAGCAGTCCCCATAAGTTCGTGAGATACAGGCACAACAAAAACCCTGGAGACCCTATTATTCTCCTCAATATATCTTTCAATTTCTCTGGGATTCACACGATGGTCCCCGATTTTTATAATGTCATCTTTGCGCCCAAGCAGCCGGATATATCCATTGGGCAATTTTTGCGCAAGATCTCCTGTATGAAGCCATCCATTTACAACCTTACTCTTAGTAGCAATTTCATCACCAAGATAACCTAGCAGGATATTTTCTCCTCTGGCGACCAGCTCGCCCTCTATGTTTGGCTCTACTGATCTGCACTCAGAGTCAAAGACGTCCAGAGTAACTCCAGGAATTGCTTTTCCTATTGTATCAATAAATTTGTCTACGTCTTCTGCCGGCACATAGGCAAGCCTTGCCGTAGCTTCAGTCTGCCCATACATTGGCAGAATTTCAAGCCACGGAGCAAGCTCTCGGATTTCTTTTACGATTGACTTATCCATACCTCCGCCTGCTGAAGCAGCGGTTCTGACACCGGTAAAAGCTTGCCTGAAGCTATCCGGATATTTGAGAAGCATGCGATAGGTGCTGGGCACTCCATAAAAAATTGATACTCCTGATCCTATCAGATTAAAAACAGAATTCATAAAATTCATTGTTCCTATTCGGATAGAACCTCCAGCCATCAGATGGGAATTGAGAATAGAGTTTCCAAAAGCGTGGTGCGGAGATATCACAAGCGCTCCTTTGTCTTCAGAAGTTATGCCAAGCACTCCTATTATTGATTCTCCGTTTGCTATCAGGTTCCTGTCACTCAACATGACCCCTTTTGGAGTACCTGTTGTGCCGGAAGTATAGAGGACCAATCTCAGTTCAGGATTGTTGGTTTCGTCTTTAATATCCTTACGAAGGATGTTTACTGACATATCATTATAAGTAACAATGACAGTTCCGAAGCGCTCAAAAAAGTTCTTCCCAAACCTTGAGTACTGAGTATCTGTTGTAATTATATTGTTGACATGGGCAGAATCAAGAATTCGTTCAAGATTGAACCTGGGAAATTCTATTGGCAGAGGGATTGCGATATTTTCAGACCTGTATACACCCAGGAGAAGTTTTATATACTGTATACCGGATTCTGCAAGTATTGTAAACCTAGAACGCTTAAAATCCTTCAGATATAAAGCTATATCACTAATGTCTTTCTCAAGACAGCCATAGGAAACCGAGTTTTTGCTGTCTTCAAGGGCAATGCTTTGAGGAGTTTTTCTGGCGAATTCTGAGATATACGCATCAATTCGCATATTTTTCACTTCTTTTTACTTCGCCAGTTTTTGTATCATATTGCTAATTCCCTGTAGAGTGTCAAAATTTTCCGGTGTCAACATTTCTTCTGGGATTTCGATAGAGTATTTCTCAGTAATATAGTCTATTAGTTCCAGAAGGCCAATCGAATCTATAATGCCGTTTTGAGTAAGAGAATCGCTGTCTTCCAGGTGAGTATCTTTATCCATAAAAGAATTGGCTTTCAAATAATCAATTAAACAGTTTTTTATCTGTTCCATCCACCATTATCTCCTTCGTTTTCACTTAAGGGTCATAGAATTTAGTAATGCACTCTATAAAGTTAATTCCATATTAATTGAATGTATTTTTTACTATTAAATTAAAAACCTGGTCTTTAATTACAAAAAACTTCATATTTTATAATTATAAGAGATGCTTAAGATAAGAAAATTATTTATGTAAATATATAAAACAAAATAGAGAAAAAGTAGAAAACTAAAGTTTTCCAACTTTCAGTTTTCCTCTACTTTTCTCCTTCCCATTTCAAATGCCCTGATATTGGTTTCAACCGTTTTTTGCGGCACAAGTGCTTTAACACTCTCAAGCAGAGCATCTTTTGAAATAGGCAGATAGCCGGAAACTGCCCCGACCATTGCCACATTCATTGCAAGCCTGCTCCCGGCTTCATGAGCCAGTTCGTCTGCATTAAAGGCTTTAACAATGTATTTTTCAGAAAGGGCGTCAAGGATTTCCCGGACATCAGGGTATTTTGCAATGCCTGAAGTAACGGTAACAGGGACTATTGGCTGCGTATTCACTATAATTACCCCGCCGTCCTTCAGGAAATCAAGATACCTGACAGCTTCCATTGGCTCAAGGGCGAGCATAATATCTGCGCCTTTTTTAGGGATCATTGATCCCAGATCGGTTCCAAGCCTTATGTGATTTACAACCGAGCCTCCGCGCTGTGCCATGCCGTGAGTCTCTGCTGCACGGATAGGAAGCCCTGAAATGACTGCAGCTTTTCCGATGATATCAGATGCAAGGATTGCACCCTGCCCGCCGACTCCTGTGATAAGGAGGTCGAGTTTCTTCTCCCCCTTGCTCATCTCTTCACCTCCTTGATAGCTTCAAACCTGCATATCTGCATACAGACTCCACATCCGCTGCATATAGCAGTAATCACAGCACACTTATTTTCTTCATCAAACTCAATTGCCGGGCAGCCGAATTTAACACATTGCTTGCAGCCTTCACACTTTTCAGGGTCAACGATATAAGGGACTCTTTTGATCCCTGCCCTTTTTCCGGAGATCACGCAGGGCTGTTTTGCAATGACCACGGCTGTCCCTTCAAATTCCTTTGCGGCTTTGAAAGCTTCCTGGGTCTCTTCAAGATTGTAAGGGTCAACTACAGTTACAAACCCTGCACCCATTGCTTTACAGAGCTCGGCAAGCGAAACCTCAACTGTAGGCTCTCCGGTAACCGTAAAGCCGACTCCCGGATTTGGCTGATGGCCTGTCATTGCAGTTATGCGGTTATCAAGGATGGTGACCGTAATATTGGCTTTATTGAAGACTGCATTCAGGAGAGAATTCATGCCTGTATGGAAAAAAGTCGAGTCCCCTATAGAACAGCAGATGGGGCGCTTTTCCCCTGCATGGTAAAGCCCCGACGCAATGCTTATGCTTGAACCCATGCAGAGCGTTGTCTCAACGGTCCCGCTCTGGATCCCAAGGGTATAGCAGCCGATGTCACTCGGGTAAATAGCGTCCTTTCCGAAAACTTTTTTCATGGAATAAAAGGTCGCCCTGTGGGAACACCCTGCACAGAGAGAAGGAGGGCGAGGTGCAAGTTCAAGGGGGACTTTTCCGGAGTCGGGCTCTATATCCAGGTCAAAAGCTTTCCTGAGGGCTTCAAGGAAGGCGCTAACATCCAGTTCACCTTCCCGCGAAACAAAACCTCCTTCTTTTCCGAGAACGGAAACTTCAAGCCCGGCTTCCTGGGCAAGTATTCTTACCTGTTCTTCGACAACCGGTTCGAGCTCTTCAAAAATGAGAACCGTGTCAACTGTGCTTAGCAGTTCCAGGATAAGCTTTCTAGGGACAGGATAGGTCCCTATTTTCAGGAAAGAAGCTTCAAACCCGAGTTCCCGAAGGGCTTCTTTTGCATAAACGGATGCGATTCCTGAACCTATTACTCCCATCTTTGCCCCGGGTTTAATTTCAAGGGAATTCCAGGGAGACTCTGCAAGTTCGTCTTCCATTGCCTGCTGGATAGAAAGGATATGAGTGTGGCGGGGGCGGGCATTCTTGGGAAGCATTACCCAGCGGTCAAGCAGTTTTTCAAAATGCGGAACCGCCTTTTCTACAGGGATTTCTCCCAGCTCAATATCCGACTTTCCATGTGAGATCCGGGTAGTGGGCCTGAAAATAACAGGGATTTCGAACTTTTCCGAAAACTCAAAAGCATAGGGAAGCATATCTTTGGCTTCCTGGGGGGTTGAAGGGTCAAAACAGGGCACAAGGGCAAACTGGGCATAGCGCCTTGTATCCTGCTCGTTCTGGGAGGAGTGGCAGGAAGGGTCATCGGCAACAATTGCGATCAGCCCGCCTTTTGTACCTGCATAGGCAAGGGTCATAAAAGGGTCGGCTGCAACATTTAACCCGACATGCTTCATTGTCACGACAGACCTGACACCTGTCCAGGCAGCCCCGACTGCAACTTCCATTGCAACCTTTTCATTAACCGACCACTCTATATGATAATCTCTGTCCTCGCGGGAAGCGAGCGTGTCTATAATCTCTGAAGAAGGAGTGCCAGGGTAGCCTGCAATGACCTGCACACCGCCTTCCAGAAGCCCTCTGGCAATAGCCACGTTTCCAAGCATATACTCACGCATCGTCATAATAACTGTCTCCAGTGTTTAGATGAGAAAAACACAACTAATTAAATTTAATATCAGTTTGAAAATAATTATATACCAATCCGAATCAATAAATTTGAAGTCATAAAGCAGATCAGGCAGATAAAACCTGCTATCCGCACACCAGGTAAAACTTTTGTATTACTCAAAATAACACGATCAATAATATACTTTCGGATACTCGTTCCGAAATTTCGTTCAGAAACTTCAGCATTAAAAATTGAGTTACAGAGTCAAACTTTCATCTTCCGCATGGAGACCAATTATAAGAATTGATAATGCTCACGTTATAACAGGGCATAAAAAGAGACCATAAACATCTCTTTAATGATCAGCCAATTGAATTTGAATTTATATCCTCAAAGCAAATCTACAAAGAAATTCTCAATCTTATAAAACAAAACAGGCGGTTCATAGATGAAATTAAAAGATATTGAAATTAAAGTTATGTCCGACGATGCTTACGGAGACCATCTTAACCAGCTCTTTGAAGATCTTAAGACTGGAAAAATAGTCGGAAAGCAGAAAACAAGTATTGCAGCCCGTACTCCTGATGACGTCGCAAAAATCCTGACAAGTGAACGCATCCGCCTGCTTCACACAATCCGGGAGAAAAAACCGGAATCCATCAGCGAACTCGCTCGACTTCTTAACCACAGTCAGCCCAACGTTTCAAACGATGTAAAGTATCTGAAAAGAATTGGACTTCTGGAATTTGAAGAAACAAAAGGTCCTGTAATGTAAAAGAAACCTGTAGTTAACTACGACGCAGTAAGGATAACTGTGGACCTGAGCTGCTAAGTAAGAATTTAACAAAAGAAGTAAGAGTTCAAAGAGTTTCAGGGTTCAGCCAGCTGTGATACGTAGAAAGTCCAGCAATAAGGAAAGAATAGAAAAACAGAAAATGTCCTCCTACTCCCGTCCTCAAATCCCATTAATTAATGGCTTTATAATTTTCCAGAAACTCTGCAAGCTTTATGATTTCTTCGAGTTCAAGGTCGAATTCCTCACCTTTAAGTGATGCTTTGAAAAGTTCCCTTTTTGCGGGGATTTCAGCCACGACATTCACACAATTGACGGAAGCCAGCATTTCTTCCCTTATATCCGGCTCGACTTTGTTAAGCACGAAGTAGACGCTGCAACCGCACTGCCCTCCAAACTCATCGAACTTCTTGGAAAGTTTGAGGGATTCGTAAGAGGGATCAATGACTACAATGATGAGGTCAAAGTCCTTATCAACCCCGCGACCGAAATGCTCGGTTCCGGCTTCGGTATCTACGATAACAATATCATCTTTCCCATGGTCCAAGTTTTCAAGAAACTCCCTCGTCAGTGCTCCCATGGGGCAGGCACAGCCTTCTCCATAATTATGGATCTTGCCAACAGCCATGAGCTTCAGATTGCCTTTTTCCTCCACAAATTCCGGAGGCAGGTCGGAGAAATTCCATCTTTTATCGAAAAATCTGGACTGCTGCTGCACTTTCTGCCCGGAGGTTTCCCCGTTAGCTGCAAGCCCCCAGAACTGTGTTTTTTTCGGAGCTTCCTTCTGTTTTTCCTTAAAACCCTTCTTTCCTCCGAAATATTCCATGAGGTCCCGTGGAGCTTTCAATCCAAGCTGGCTGTGCAGCCCGTAATTGGACTCGTCAATATCAAGCACAAGCACATTTTTCTTTTTTGCCATCTGCTTTGCCAGGAGAGCAGAAATAGTGCTCTTTCCGCTTCCTCCTTTTCCGCATACTGCTATTCTCATACAGTTCACCTGCCTTAGTAATTTATCCTGAAGGATTAAAAGCACTTCCTTTAAATTGTTTCTGTGGGAAGTGGGAAGTCAATCAATAATCAAGAGCATATATGCAGCATAATAGCAGCAGGTTGAAGAATAGGTGGGAGGTCAAAAGGAAATAAGCTGAAAGTAAAAGTAAAGACTGAGAGAAATCTTTTCATAATATTTTAAAATAGTTAAGGGGTGGTTACAAGCATGTCAGGAAAACTCAAATGTTGTAATGTCGCAAATTTGCAGTAAATTTAGAGTCAACGTGTGCTGGGTATAAAGATCAGTTATTTCAACATTGAAATTAGTAGTTCATTTTCCCGGAGACGCTCTGATAGTTACAGGTAGAGTATTCCATCGTTAAAATCCTGAACCGCATAGAAACCCTGCCTGCATATCCTGCAGACCCCTGATTTGTAGAAGATTTACATGAGCCAGAATAGGCAGATATTCCAGGCTCAAGTCTGGAATCACTCATCGATGGTATAGCTATTGTTGTTACTTTATTTGCTTCCTTCACGGGTGTTCCTGCTTCCTTCTTTTTCTTTAGGGCAACAGTAATTATTCTCAATAAACCTTTTTCCTTTTCCATCGCCTCCCAGTCGGAAAATCAGATTGGAGCCACAACTGGGGCAGCTTGTGGGACGATTATGGTTTAACTCCGGCTCCCAGACATAATCACATTCTTTGCAGAGGTAATTGACCCTGCATTCACCAGTATTAACGTATTCTCCTCCAGAAATCTCGATCGCTTTTCCGTTAACAAGAGCATCAGCCACCTTCTGTCGTGCCCTCTGGAGATCGATCCAGAAAGTTTTCCTGGAGACTCCCATCCTGTCTGCCGCCTCATTCTGCTCCATCTGGAGAAGGTCGCAAAGACGAATAGCCTCAAGTTCTTCTATGGACAGATTTGCGATTTCCAGACAGCAAAGAGGAATTTCTCTGGGCTTGTAATAGGTGGCCTTTGGAAAGCAAGAGACTCTGCGCTTAACTCTATTGACCATCAAAATTACATTTATGCAGCACGTAATAAATATCTACCGATTATTTTTTAAGAAGCATTTAAAGTACATTCATCCTCACTTAATAAAAGATAAGATTCTAACGAACCATTGTATTTTTTTGGGGTAACGGGAGCTTGAAAAATTACTGTTTCTCCCGGATTTAAAATCCTCTTTACCTCAACAATGTTTTTTCCCTATATTGAATATGCTCTGCAACTCAAAGCAAAATGAAATCAAATTATTATATTTAAATAAAGGGGTTCTCAGACCAGCATAACAGTAAATAAATATTTGCACATAAATAGGAAAAGACATTTACATTATTTTTAAGAAATAAGTTAAAAATAAGCTGGAAAATTTTCCGGCGGAACATATAGATATCAGTGAATTTGCAGGACAGAAATTTAAGAAGTAATGTAATGCTACATAGATTCTGGAATTTGAGAAATTAAAGTGTATGTTTGTAAATTAAAGTGTATATTTGTGTATGCTTGTAATATATAATTCCGAAATTCCTGGTCCTTGCTTAAACCCTGTTGACCCCAAAATACACAAAAGAGATGTAGTATAAATACCTGCCGCTAGAAAAAGAGAGTTGTTGATATACTTGATAAGTTCTGAATGCATTTTTAGTATTCTGTAATCGAGCACAAAACCAATAGCAATAAACCTGAAGCAGTACAAAAATGTGCAAGGACCATATCGGTTACCTAATAATAATCTTATGAAAAATGAGTATACGATATCGTTTTGTTCTTTATCAAAAGTCAGCGATTTGTAGGAGCCTGGACAGGATTAATACAGCGGAGTTGTAACAATCAATCCTGCTAGAACCGCCTGTTAGAACCGGTCAATTGATGCAGGTTTTGATGTAATCAAAATGTCTGATTACTAACTATTGGAAAATAAAAAGCATGGTCAATAGGCAATAGTTAAAGAAAAATTAGTTTACTGAAATTTGCTTCAGGACCTCATTGATAGAGGCGATAGATAGTGTTTTACCCCAGAGAATTGCTATTGTTTTACTCCAGAAGAATAGCTGACAGATTTTATTTATTTTTATAATTAAGCAGAACAAAAGTGTAAATTATTTATAGTACGTCGCTTATGTGTAATTTAGGAGTCTATCCGAGAAATGTTGTGAGCGGCTGTAAAGTTTACAATTACCGATCATAAATGAACGGATTCCGGATAATAAACACTAATTGTCCAATTGTAATCTTACAGGATGCATGGAACTTTTCGAATAGACTCCAAGATCTCTTTTATTTTTCTGAGATCGAAAAGTTTGCGAACACAGGACTTACTCACTTGATCTATAAAGAAAAAGAGAGGAATAATCTCTAAAAATATCATTCAGACAGCTGGATCTTTCGAAGAAAGTTGTAGGAGCAAACTGACTCAGTTTTTTGCAAGAATACATTAAAAATTAAAGAACATTCTAAAAACTAAAAAGCATTTTAAAAACTAAAAAGCATTTAGCAGTATTTTGCCGGGTTTGTAATAAGCAGCTTATAAGATTCTTACTCCACTGAACTCAATCGGCCATCAAACTACACAAAAGAGATGAAGTATAAATAATTAATGCAACGCCAGTTTAAGCATTGAGAAAATTAATAAGTTCTGAATCCATATTTTGGATTCTGTATTTCAGGCACAAAAATCAATAGCAATCAACCTCTAACTGAAGAAATTGCGATAAAATTATGACATTTACTTAATGATTTTGCATCATATATCCGTTATTTCTGTAGCTATTCTTTATCTTTTGCAGCTGGTTTAATGTAAAAGTTCTGCTAATAGGTGACACTTTCTTTTTACCTCAAATTCGGACAACTCAACATTTTATTTTTAAGTTTTTTGAGCCATCCACCCCTGTTTTTAATAAATTATAGCGAGGACATGACTGTTAAGAATACATATAAATTTAAACAAAAGAATTATTTATTTTTATATTTAAACAGAACAAAAGTGTAAATTATTTATAATACGTCGCTAATGTGTAATTTAGGAGTATGTCCGAGAAGTGCTGTCGCTTGCTGTAACTTCTACAATCGGCAGATTACTGAAGAACGGATTCCGGATAATAAACACTAATTGTCCAGTTGAGATTTTACAAATTGCTTAGAACTTTTCGGATAGTCTCTAAGATCTCTTTTATTTTTTCTGAGATCACAAAGTTTGCGAATATAGAACTTACCCACTTGATGTCTAAAACAAAAGCAGTGGACTCCCAACTCCCTAAAAATACAAGTTTTAACTGCTTAATTTACTGTACTTAATTTTGTATTGTGAGAGTGTGTAAATTCTATAAAAAGTGAAAAACGATCTCTAAAAAAGTCATTTAGATAGCTGGAACTTTCAAGAATCGTCGGATAAAGTGACTTTAAGCGTATTTAGGAGGTAAAGCTAAGATGAGCAAATTAACTACTGGGAGTTTTTCTATAGAAGATCTTGAATCCGTTCAGATCACTATCAATAATATTGTAGGGGCAGCAAAGGAGGCTGCTGAAGAAAAAGCAAAGGAGCTCGTTAAAGCAGGTCCCACACTTTTCCCAGGACTCGAGTCTTACAGGGATGACTGGAACTTCAAACTGCTTGACCGTTATGAGCCTGTTGTTACCCCAATGTGTGACCAGTGCTGCTACTGTACCTATGGGCCCTGTGACCTTTCAGGGAACAAGAGAGGTGCCTGTGGTATTGACATGATGGGTCACAACGGAAGGGAATTCTTCCTCCGTGTAATTACAGGTACTGCCTGCCACGCAGCCCACGGCCGCCACCTGCTTGACCACCTGATCGAAACCTTCGGAGAAGACTTACCCCTCAACCTTGGGCAGTCAAATGTCCTTACTCCGAACATCACAATCAGCACAGGATTAAGCCCCAAGAACCTTGGCGAAGTCAAGCCAGCAATGGAATTTGTTGAAGAACAGCTGACTCAGCTGCTTGCAACCGTCCACGCAGGACAGGAATCCGCAGAGATCGATTACGACTCAAAAGCCCTCTTCAGCGGTAGCCTGGACCACGTAGGCATGGAAATTTCCGATGTTGTACAGGTTGCAGCCTACGACTTCCCGAAAGCTGACCCCGAAGCCCCCCTGATCGAAATCGGTATGGGGACCATCGACAAGTCCAAGCCCTTCCTCTGTGTTATAGGGCACAATGTAGGCGGTGTAACCTACATGATGGACTACATGGAAGAAAACAACCTGACCGACAAGATGGAAATTGCCGGGCTCTGCTGTACCGCAATCGACCTTACAAGGTACAAGGAAGCCGACAGAAGACCACCATATGCCAAGGTCATCGGTTCCATGGCCAAGGAACTAAAGGTTATCCGCTCCGGAATGCCTGATGTCATTGTTGTGGACGAACAGTGTGTACGCGGTGACATCGTACCTGAAGCACAGAAACTCAAGATTCCGGTCATTGCATCAAATGCAAAGATTATGTTCGGGCTTCCAAACAGGACCGATGCAGATGTTAATGAGACTATCGAGGAACTCAAGTCCGGAGCAATTCCAGGCTGTGTAATGCTGGACTACGAGAAACTCGGAGAACTCTGTATCAGGCTTACCATGGAAATGGCCCCGATCCGCGATGCATCCGGTATCACTGCGATTCCAACAGATGAGGAATTAGCAAACTGGGTCGCAAAGTGTGCAGACTGTGGAGCCTGCCTGATTGCCTGCCCTGAAGAACTCGACATACCCGAAGCTATGGGATTTGCAAAGGAAGGAGATTACTCATACCTCGAAGGCCTGCATGACATATGCATCGGCTGCCGCCGCTGCGAACAGGTCTGTAAGAAGGAAATTCCAATTCTTAACATAATCGAAAAAGTCTCCCAGAAGCAGATTGCAGAAGAGAAAGGCTGGATGAGAGCCGGCAGAGGACAGGTATCTGATGCCGAAATCCGTGCAGAAGGTCTTAACCTCGTCATGGGCACAACCCCAGGTATCATCGCAATCATCGGATGCCCGAACTATGCAGAAGGCACAAAGGACGTCTACTACATTGCTGAAGAATTCCTGAGGAGGAACTTCATTGTGGTTACGACCGGCTGTGGAGCAATGGACATTGGTATGTTCAAGGACGACGACGGCAAGACTCTCTATGAAAGGTACCCTGGCGGATTCCAGTGCGGGGGACTCGTTAACATAGGATCCTGCGTCTCTAACGCCCACATTACCGGAGCAGCCGAGAAAGTGGCAGCTATCTTTGCCCAGAGGACCCTTGAAGGCAACCTAGCCGAGATCGCAGACTACATCCTGAACCGTGTAGGTGCATGCGGACTTGCATGGGGTGCATTCTCACAGAAAGCTTCCTCAATCGGTACCGGCTGTAACATCCTTGGTATCCCTGCAGTTCTTGGCCCACACTCCTCGAAGTACAGGAGAGCCCTGATTGCCAAGACCTATGAAGAAGACAAGTGGAAAGTCTATGATGCAAGGAACGGACAGGAAATGGCAATCCCACCAGCACCAGAATTCCTCCTGACCACAGCAGAAACCTGGCAGGAAGCAATCCCGATGATGGCAAAGGCCTGCATCCGTCCGTCTGACAACAGCATGGGAAGAGCAATTAAGCTGACCCACTGGATGGAGCTGCACAAGAAGTACCTTGGTGGTTCAGTACCTGAAGACTGGTGGAAGTTCGTCAGGAGCGAAGCTGATCTCCCGCTGGCTAACCGTGAAGCACTCCTCAAGAAGCTTGAAGCAGAACGCGGCTGGGAAATTGACTGGAAGAAGAAGAAGATCATTTCCGGTCCGAAGATCAAATTCGATGTCTCGGCACAGCCCACCAACCTCAAGAGACTTTGCAAGGAGGCCTGAAAATGGTTGACACTACCAAGAACACCAAACTCTTTACCACCTACGGAGTGAGCACCTCAAAAACCGTTGCTCCTGAAATGGCTGCAAAGCTTATCTCAAAAGCAAAGAGACCTCTCCTTATGGTAGGGACCCTGGCTCTCGACCCGGAAATCCTTGACCGCGTGGTAAAAATTTCGAAGACTGCAAATATCCCTATTGCTGCAACCGGTAGTTCCCTGGCAGCCCTTGCTGACAAAGATGTAGATGCAAAATACATCAACGCCCACATGCTTGGCTTCTACCTGACTGACCCCAACTGGCCTGGTCTTGACGGAAACGGAAACTATGACATGGTCATATCCATAGGGTTCAAGAAATTCTACATCAACCAGGTACTGTCCGCAGCAAAGAACTTCAGCAACGTGAAAGCAATTGCAATTGAAAGAGGCTACATCCAGAACGCAACAATGTCTTTCGGAAACCTTAGCAAGGCAGAACACTACGCTGCCCTGGATGAGCTAGTTGACTTTTTATAATTTGATTTAGGAGGCGAAATATAATGGCAGAATTCCCATTTGAGATTTCCCCAATGTTTGAAGGAGAAAGAGTAAGGAAAGAAGGAATGTTCGTTGAACTCGGTGGTCCAAAATCACTTGGTCTCGAACTTGTCAGGGCTGCAGACATGGATGCGATTGAAGACGACAAAGTCACAATCATCGGTCCTGACCTCAAGGACATGGAAGAGGGAAAGACCTACCCCTGGGCAATGATCTTCAACATAGGCGGAGAACTTGTCGAGCCTGACCTTGAGTCTGTCGTAGAAAGGCGTGTCCACGACTTCATCAACTACTGCCAGGGCATCATGCACCTGAACCAGAGGTACGATGTCTGGATGAGAGTTTCCAAGGACACAGCTGCAAAGATGGACTCCTTCGAACCCTTCGGAAAAGCTGTTATGATGCTTTTCAAGACAGAACTTCCCTTCATTGAGAAGATGCAGGTGACCTTCTACACCGACCAGGCCGAAGTAGAGAAACAGATGGTAACAGCAAAGGAAATTTTCAAGGCAAGAGACGCAAGGACAAAAGACCTGCGCGACGAAGATGTGGAAGTCTTCTACGGATGTACCCTCTGCCAGTCCTTTGCTCCGACCAACGTTTGTGTAGTATCTCCTGACAGAGTTTCCCTCTGTGGTGCAATCAACTGGTTCGACGGCCGCGCAGCAGCAAAAGTAGACCCGGAAGGTCCGCAGTTCGCAATCGAAAAGGGTGAACTTCTCGATGCCAATACCGGTGAATACTCTGGTGTCAACGATATCGCCAAGAAACTCTCCGCCGGCGAATTCGATAAGATAAAACTCCACTCCTTCTTTGACTCACCACACACATCCTGTGGCTGCTTCGAAGTAGTCGGGTTCTATATTCCTGAAGTAGACGGTATCGGCTGGGTTAACAGAGAATACCAGGGAATGGCACCGAACGGCATTGGTTTCTCAACCATGGCAGGTCAGACTGGTGGTGGAAAGCAGATCGTAGGTTTCCTCGGAATCGGTGTTGCATATTTCTACTCCCCGAAGTTTATCCAGGCTGATGGCGGCTGGAACAGAGTTGTCTGGCTCCCCTCGATGCTTAAGGAAAAGATTGATGAAACCATCCCTGCAGACCTTAAGGACAAGATCGCAACCGAGAAAGATGCAACCGACATCCAGTCCCTGAAAGCCTTCCTCCAGGAGAAGAACCACCCCATAGTTGCTACCTGGGCAGCAGCTGAAGAAGAGGAAGAAGAAGAGGAAGAAGAAGAGGAAGTAGCTGTTGCAGCAGCTCCGATGATGATGCCAGCAGCAGGATTCCAGATGCCGGCAATGCCAATGATGTCAGGCGGTTCAAGCGGTGGAATAAAGCTGACCTTCAAGAACGCAAAGATCACCATTGACAGGATGATCATTAGCGAGAAGAAGGAAAAGAAGTAACCGAGAAAGAAAGGCTAGTGCCTAACCGAAAAACAATCAAAAGGGGTATTCTGTGACCAAAGTAATTGCAATAACGGGAAAAGGCGGAACTGGAAAAACAGCGGTAGCGGCTCTTCTGATCCGCTCCCTCTCTAAAAAAGGGCAGTATATACTGGCAGTTGATGCAGATGCAGATACTAACCTGCCGGAAACCCTTGGCTGTGAGGACGTGAAAACGATAGGGGATGCAAAGGAGTTTTTACAGGCTGAGATAACAAAACCAAGGCCTGACAATCCCGATATGAATAAGGAGTCCGTGCTCCAGAGCAAGGTATATGAGATCATTGAAGAGATGCCGGGTTACGACCTGCTGGTAATGGGAAGGCCCGAAGGATCAGGGTGTTACTGTTATGTAAACAACCTCCTGAGGGGCATCATGGACAAACTGGTTAAAAACTATGATCTGGTTGTGATTGATGCAGAAGCCGGGCTTGAGCATTTCAGCCGAAAGATCATCCGGGATATTGATGATCTTATTGTGGTAACTGACGCCTCAAGAAGAGGGTTCCGAACTGCCGAAAGAATTCATGAACTTGTGGATGAACTCGAGTCAAATATAGGCAGTATTCACGTTATTGCAAACAAGGTTACAGATACTAACCGGGAAAAGCTCGTTAAACTGGCAGAGGAACTGAAACTGAACCTGATAGGTACGATTCCTCTTGACCCGAAAATTGAGGAAATGGACATAAAAGGTATACCTCTCTTTGAAATACCCGACGATTCGGTTGCTGCAGTGGAAATAGAAAATATTGTGAAAAAACTGGGGTTCTAACCCCAGATTACTTTTGAATCTGTGGATCAGGCAGAAAACCACAAAAAATGCAGAAAATCACCGGGACAGAGAACAGGTGAACTTATCCGGTTTAAGAGCTTGAAACGGGATTTAAACCAAAATTAAAATTAAAATAATAAAAAGAACGGGGCAGAATCTGTTCCAGAATTAAAGGAAAGGAACGGAATGATTCAAAGGAATGATTCAAAGGAATGATTCAAAGGAATGATTCAAAGGAATGATTCAAAGGAACGGAATGATTCCTGCTCCGGACCCTGTATTATCAGGGTAAAGATCTGAAAACACATCCTGTATTATATCCTTTATTATAAGCCACTCATAAAAACGGATAAATTACGGAAACGGTGAGGTTTACATGGCAAAGAAAATGAAGTTATCTGATATTACAAACATGTTCGCGGGCATGGATGTAGAAGCCCTCGAAGGTGTTACTATAGAAGGGGACATTGAGATTGATCTCGGTGGACTCGGAGGCGGCTTTGACCCCATGCTTGCCGCTGCCCTGGGGCAGGAGAGCGCAGTACTCGCCCAGCACTTCGCAAGAATTGCAGGCATGTTCGGGTACCCGGTAGGCATAGGTGCACCAGCAGCTCCGGCAATTTCACCTGCTCTGGCAGCACCCAAACTCAAGGATCTCATACCTGCAAAGTTTGATGTTGCCAATATTGCAGAATGGGCAACTCAGATTCAGGAAGTACCAATCGGAAACACATCAGCAGACGGTGGAAGCCGTGGAAAGAGAGTGCTGGTAGGTGGAGAAAAAGCCCTGCCGTTCTTCCCTGACGCGCCAATGCCAAACAGGAACCAGGTAACAATTGACGTGTTCGATATGAGAATTGGGCTTGCAAAAGCTGTCAAAGAAAATTATGATGAGGTCATGGACAGCCCGGGAGAATGGGCAAAGAAGAACGTTGAGAAGTTCAACGCAGATATGATCACCATTCACCTGATTTCAACTGACCCGCTTGTAAAGGACACACCTCCAAAAGAAGCAGCAAAGACAGTAGAAGAAGTTCTCCAGGCTGTTGATGTCCCAATAGCAATCGGTGGATCAGGTAACCCGCAGAAAGACCCCGAAGTCCTCGCAAGAGCAGCAGAAGTTGCAGAAGGAGAACGATGCCTGCTTGCATCTGCAAGCCTGAACCTGGACTATGCAGCAATTGCAGAAGCAGCACTCAAATATGACCACGATGTCCTTTCCTGGACTCAGCTGGACATGAACGCCCAGAAGGAGCTTAACAGGAAACTCATGAAGCAGTGCAATGTCCCAAGAGACAGGATCATAATGGACCCGACCACTGCAGCTCTGGGATACGGTCTCGACTACGCTTACACAAACATGGAGCGTATCAGACTCGCAGCCCTTATGGGTGACGATGAACTCACATTCCCGATGTCATCAGGTACCACAAATGCATGGGGTGCCCGTGAGTCATGGATGGTGGGATCACCACTTAAGGAAGACTCTGATTGGGGACCAAGGGAATACAGAGGACCTATATGGGAGATTGTCACTGGTCTGTCACTTGCAATTGCAGGAAACGACCTATTCATGATGATGCACCCAACATCGGTTGCTGTCCTGAAGCAGATTACCCAGACGCTATTCGGTACCATAGACACGGAGCAGGTGGATATTGCAAACTGGATCGGAGCGGAGGTGTGAAAAATGAAGATTAACAGCCCATTAGAAGCGTACAAGTACCTGCCTCAGACCAACTGTGGAGAATGTGGTCAGCCTACATGTATGGCATTTGCCTCCACGCTGATTGATAGGTCAGGCAAGACAACAGACTGCCCTCCCCTGATTAAAGAAAAGAAGTTTGCAAAGAAACTGGCAGAACTAGACAGGCTTCTTGCTCCTGAAATTCGCCAGGTTACTATTGGTGTTGGCGAAAGAGCAGCCAATATTGGTGGAGACGATGTACTGTACCGCCACAAACTGACATTCTTTAACAAGACAAAGATGTTCTTCGATGTGGCAGACAACATGGACGAAGCTGCCATTGTTGAAAGAGTGAAGAAAATCAGTGATTACAAGAAGTTCTATGTAGGACGTAACCTGCTTCTCGATGGTGTGGCAATAAGAGCAGCATCCAATGATCCTGCAAAGTTTGCAACAGCTGTCAAGAAAGTTATAGAAAACACAGAACTGCCTGTAATTCTATGTTCTTTCAATCCTGCAGTCCTGAAGGCAGGACTTGAGGTAGCAAAGGGTAAAAACCCGCTGCTGTATGCTGCAAACAAGGACAACTGGAAAGAGGTAGGAGAACTAGCACTCGAGTATAACGTGCCTGTGGTTGTTTCAGCGTTTAATGACCTTGACGGCCTGAAGACTCTTGCAAAGACATTTGCAGAGGCTGGAATTAAGGACATTGTGCTTGATCCGGGAACTTACCCAACCGGGAAAGGTCTGAAGGATACTTTCACCAACTTCCTGAAGATCAGGAGAGCAGGCATTATGGGAGACACCGAGATCGCGTATCCGATCATGGCTATGCCGCTTACTGCCTGGATGGCGGGAATTGCTGACCCTGTCAGTGCATCATACTGGGAAACTGTTCTTGCATCAATCTTTACTATCAGGTACGGAGACATTATGCTTCTCCACAGCATGGAGCCATATGCCACCATGCCAGAAGTACACCTGGCAGAGACAATATACACTGACCCCAGGTCTCCTGTTGCCGTAGACTCAAAGATGTATAAGGTAGGAAACCCAACAGCAGATTCACCTGTACTCTTTACCACAAACTTCGCCCTTACTTACTACACAGTAGAGAGCGACCTTGCATCAAACGGAATAGACTGCTGGCTGCTTGCAGTTAACACAGATGGTATTGGTGTGGAAGCAGCGGCTGCAGGTGGACAGCTGACAGCTGATAAGGTGAAGGATGCATTTGAGAAGTCAGGATTTGACCTCAAGAGCGATGTTACCCATAACAGTGTAGTTATTCCGGGTCTTGCTGCCCGTCTACAGGGTGATATTGAGGACAAACTCAATGTAAAAGTTATGGTTGGTCCAATGGACTCAGGAAGGCTACCAGGCTGGATGGAGAAGAACTGGCCACCAAAGAAATAAAATAAAGTGAAAAAATTTGAATATTAATATTCCGTGTCAAAAAGACACGGAATAAAGTTTATTGCGATTTTTATAGAGGCAATTGTCTACTTACCGGATAGGTTCTTATCAAGGAAAACGTAGCATAAACCTTCTTCGGAATAGTTTTAAATTTGAAATAAATTTAAAATTAGGATAATTTCCGTGCCTCAGAACTCATAAGAAACTAAAATTGAGTGCCTCAAACATATATTATATTTAATACAGAAATTGGTTAGAAGTGGGCCAGAATATACCCAAAAAGCCGAAAAATGGCTAAATTTCTTCGTCATACTTATTGAGCTCATCCCAAAAGTAATATTATGCTAAAATTATATATTTATTTTTATGTCATTCTCTGAAATTGATGACATTCTATGGGAATCCATAGAACCTTATCTTCCTCCACAGAAATCACCTATAGGAAGACCACGTGCAAATATGAGGAAGTTAATTAATGGTATTTTGTACGTTGTTATGACAGGTTGTACTTGGAAAGATGTTCCCCATCGTTACGGATCTAAGTCAACAGTTCATAGGTTTCATCTTTACCTTTGTGAACATGGAATTTATCAGGAAATATTTAATGAACTTTTAAATAAAGGTTATGACTTGAAGAAAATAGATCTCTCTCATTGTTTTACTGATACAAAGGATATTCGGGCTAAAAAAGGGGAAATATCGGCTATGATGGCCATAAGAAAGTGAAAGGAGTAAAATTAAGCGTATTAGTAGATTTACAGGGTTTACCTCTCTCCATTATTGTTGTTCCTGCAAATAAGAATGATTCAACACTTTACATACCTACACTTAAAAATTTTGAGATAAAGAGACTTGTAGGAAGGCCTGTTAACAGGCCTTCCAAAGTGACAGCTGATGCAATGTATGATACAGTTAAAATCAGAAAATATAATCGGAAAAGAGGAATAAAGTCCAATATACCAGTAAATAAAAGAAACAGAAAGAAAAAGAGGAAAGGTAGGCCAATAAAGGTAGATAAGAAAGAATACAAAAAGAAAAGCATAGTAGAAAGGTTCTTTAGCTGGATTGAGTCATGTAAGAAAGTATTGCCGAGATATGAAATTAAAGAGGAATCATATCTAGGAGTTGTAATGGTAGCAGCGATAATTAGATTACATCAAGTTTTGGGATAGGCTCATTGATATTAAATCCTTTGTCAGGAAGTTTATTTCAGTCGAATACCCCACTAGCTTGCTGCGGGGTGCGCCAGCGCAACTTTGATTTACTCGACTATTACGTAACATAAAGGAATATGCATTATTAATCAACAAATCCCACATAAAACGCAAAAACTATGAAAAATGAAGAGGTAGTAACAAAAGCAATATCTAAGGCTATGGTATCTCTGAAGGTTACGGTAGTCTTCCATACCTTCCCACGCATCATACCTAGAAGCCACTTATTATCGGTGCTGATGTATCTAAAAGGCTAAGGTGGAAACCAAAGTATAGCTATTTTGCATTTCTATCCAGAGCCTTCTACATATGTATGTGGATATCCTTATTAGGAATCTCTATAGCTTTCGTATACTTTTCCAAGACATTTATGATTTCGAGATTCTAAAAATGTGGTTGCTATTACCAGGTTCTAATATGTAAGTCCTACTTACAATAATTCTTGGACATTCGAAGTACGCACAAAACATATTACTATCGCAATACTTATTTATTTCATCTGGATTCGGAACGTACCAGTGTTTTGTTCCATCAATTTCGATAACGTTTATTGAGCACATATCAGTATAGCCTTCTTTGGTTTTTACTGAACGGAAAAAGAAGTTACATCGCATACAATTTTCACCTACTTTCAAGCATTTCCATATTTTTATGTATGTTATTCAAAAATATCATATTCGCTTTATTTTTACTTTTAGAGTTCATCCAGAAACTAATTTCATTATCTTTTAATTTTTGGAATAAATTTTTTAAACTTAAATTTCACCCTCTGCTTCCTTATGACTTAATTGTCATATCAAACAGCAGATTTTGGAAGCTGTCAAACTGCGGGTTCTTAAAAGCGTACATGTAGCCAGCGGGTAGCACAAACCGACTTCCCACTGCTTCGAGTGAGTTATTTAAACATCTGATTTCAGATTCAAGTGCATTTTTGACCGAGTCAGTTATTTGTGTTATCAATGCATTAATTAAGGGGACTCCATACTGTATCGACCCCTCAAATTTCTGGGCATTAAACTCCGGAGACATCTCCAGTTTGATGACACCATGTGTCCCGCATTCGACATTGATTGTTGCATTCCACTCAACTGTAGAGATTGACCAACTAATGTCGTCTCTTTGGAACATATTGGGATTGGTGCCTTTCATCTGGTAGTCTATACAAAATCCACCATTAACTTTAATTGCAGCCTTGTTTTCCAACTTCTCAGGATATACAGTAAACCAGAAATTATTTTTTAATGAATGTTCTACTTTCAGGGAAAAACCAATGCTCCAATTAAAAGTTTTTTCATAGATATATGTCCAATCGGAGTTACTGTTTTCAGGCGATTCAAACAAACTCCATTCGATTCCCTGAGCAAGATTATATTCGGATTCAAATCCTGACTTAGACACCACACCTGTTACATAAGTGTTGAGCGCTTTCTTCAATTTTGGAAGGAGGTGGTTCTCAAAAAAAAGATTCTTTGCCAAGACGAATCGACCGTTGCAATCGTTGCTGATCAACCAGTTATTATTGAAATTAGGTTCTGTAGGATATGGAAGTGGTCGTCCATCAGCAGTTAAAAGGAGGTTCAGGGTGCTGAGATATTCCTGAGATTCGTCTCTTTCCTTAAATATCCAATAGGTTCCACTAGTTGGTATAAATGTCGGTGTACTCGATGGATCTGGAGTCGGTGCTTTCTGTTCGATTGAATAACCCAATATATAGGGATGGTCTGTATTTGCTAATTTACTGAAGTAATCGATCAGACTCAATTTAAATAAATTGAGCGCTAAGTTACTCATACCCTCCGGAAGGGGTAGTTCGCTATGAGTCGGGTCAAAATCAGCGATTTCTGCGTCTTCAAAATTCATAAACAAGTGTCTAATTGTAAAATCGTCGCTATCGAATTCGTGCAACATATCCTTTACTGCATCGGGTATCGCCATATGATTCTGAATACGCTCGTGCTCTATCTCTAAAAAATTGACATTGATGTCAAAAACGAATTTCCAGTTGCTAATCTTGTGGGAATTATTTTTTACACCATAAGTTAAAGTGCCAGTTGGAATATTAATAGACAGCTTAACATTGAAATGTGGATCCGAGGAGGTTCCCAAGATTACCATGGGAGCATCCATATCTCCATCAAAAGAGAAATTTATTTCACCTAAATCGGGATCTTTTTCTGTTGATTTCAACTCCAGTTTTCTGTATTTGCTAGGCAGCTTCATCCAAAGCAAAGAGAATTGCAAATTGATAGTATTCTGTGTGAGGGCTGTTACCATATCGTAGCCAGTGATACAGTTGCCAGTATTCCAGGCAGAAGAAAGCACCTGCATCTCATTTGTTCTCTCACCAGTAATAAATTGTGCTTTTACTATTGAGCTGGAAAGATGAGAAGTATCTGTAATATTTACCTTTTGCTCACTCAATTTCTTTTTACCTCCTTAAACGATATTTTCAACAGGTTAACACAAACTTGTCTCACTCAAAATTCTGACCTATAATAACTACAATCCTACTAGCGCGTATTAAAGATGCAAAGTAACCGAGTAAAAGTGCAGTAGCTACAAGCACAGTACGACTAGCTGTTTCTGGATTGAGAGTTGCGATTACATTAACTATGCCACTAATAGAGCGCGTCAAAGTTTCAGTAAAAGTTACTACGTCCCATACTATCTCTTTAGCACTTGAGCCCCCAATTATTTGAAGTACTAAAGTCACTGCTCCCATAAGTGTAGACACACAAAATCCAAAACCGTTGAATGCCTCAACTGCACTCCCTACCGCTTGATTGCCTTTTGAGATCACTTTGGCAATACTGCCAATAAGCATGGCGCCAATCACACCCCAACTGATATAGGAAAATGTGCCTGTAGTCCCTTTTGCGTTCAATGGGAAAGTACAACTGAACTTAATGGTCGAAAGCACCAATTGAAAAATAGGCAAAAGCGGAAGACTATCTTTAGATTCCGCTTTAAGACTGTTGAGACCGTCAGTAATAAAATCAGTTAGAAGGTAAACCACAGAACCTATGCATCTGTATAATTTTACTCCCTCAGTACCTTCCTTCTTAACTAAAACAGTTGGATCAATTACCATCGACTTGGTAGCAGTTGGTGCTTTTGTCAATTCCATTGAACCATCGCTAAGAGTGTCGAATAATTCTTTATATTCCATGTCGTCTAGGCCGCAAGTATTCCCTCCTGGAAAGAGACTACTATGTCCCGCATTTACATTGTAAATAAGCACCTTGCAGAGCATGGTAACTGGAATGGAAATCAGTAGAGCAACCACATCCAATAGTGAGATCTCACCTCCACTCAGGGACTTGTAGAGTGCAGACAGAATAGGAATGTTCAAAGTATCGTTCAAAGTGTCTTTAATTTTCGAAATCACACTTTCAACTACCTTCAGAAAACCATCAACTGCCTTACGAGCCAGATCTATCACCTGCTTGAACATATCCTTACTCATCTTGGCTAAACTCTCACTTACGGTCAGATTGTTGGCGGTGAACATATCACATATATCCTTAGCAAAGGTAGAGACTATGTTTACCAAGTCTTCACCCAAGGGATAAAGAACATCACTGAAAAAGATCGTCAGTGGATCCGTATTACTGCCAACATAAAAGTCTGAATGGGGCGATGCCCCCGCACCCTGCATGATATGATAGTTAGCAAAGTTACCAGGAGCGGAATTCAAAAAGTCTTGAGCACCCGAATACTCGTGACAGTAATCCTCTCCTTTACTACGCAAGTTGATAGAGTTGACATCCCCTGTAATGGGCCCAATCTTGTCAATTGCGTTATCGAGTTCATCAAAAAATTTGTTGACAATTTTCTCAGCATTGCCTACTTTATGTTCGGCAAGTTCGAGCGTCTGATTAGTCACGTTAACTATAATTTTCTTAGTCCTAATGATGTCATCCCAATCAAAGATGAAACCGAGCCAGTTCTTGAGTTTCTCAAAGCCAACCTTAATATTCTGGAATACGAAGTTGATGAGGCTCATTGCGTGATCCACGGTTTCAACAACGAAATTCACAATTTTATCACCAATTTTGACTGCAAACTCAATTACTTTATTGACCACCCGTGAAGCTAAATCGGTCACTTTTTCTATACCACTTTCGATTGCTCTGATCACATCGCCAGCGAAACTTTTAATTTTATCCCAGATACCACAGACTCCAGCCAATTTTTCATGTGCATCCTTGTCTTCAAAATAAGTAACATTGTCACCATCGAAATGCAAACCCCAGAAATAATCATCTTTAATATCCAAGGTGGAAAGCAAATTGCGGTGAATTCCATTCCGATCGCGTTGAAATGCTACCAAGGTAGTAGGCTTCGTAAGGTCGCCCGTTCCATCGGTTACACATCTTTGGAAGCCGTCATGATGCAATTGATTGGTAACATCTGTGAGCTTCTTTAGCGCTTTAACTGTGTCATCGACAGAATCCTTGCTAACGGAATCTTGAGGAATCAGATAACTGCCATCTGGAAGGGTCACAGCACGTAAATCATCGCCGGACTGCACTTCGGAGAGCATATTGCGCACCTTGGTAGCGGGGTCAATTTCGACCACTTTATCTAACCATTCAGCGCCCAGCTCGAAAATAGGAGTCGAAAGATTTGAGACTTTGTTGATGATAGTGATATTTCCCGCCGCATCCGGTTTAATGGTAATCTGATCTTTGTAATTACCTAGTATGGTGTGAGACATTCCATTCACTTTGAGGTCAGTCAAGGTTGACGATTTTAGATTTAGCTCAATGTCGGTCACAGGAGTCCCAGAATCTTTATCGCGAACCGATATATGTGTCGTGTAGCAGTCGAAACTGATGATTTTTTCTGTGTCTTTAAGTGGAATACTCTTACTCTCACACCACTGAGTATTGTCTGGATCCTGCCACAAGTGAACTAATTTATTTTCATCGTTAATCAAGAAAAGGTGATTCGCATTGTAACAAAGGTTACGTAACGCTGCGATCTTGGAAACGTCTTTCCTAAATGGTAAAACCTCATGCCAAATAGTCTGATTAGATACAGGTGATACTGTCATCCACAAATTTTTATCATCCCCGACCATCCAAAGCGTAACGTAATTATTATCCTGACGAGCGAGTAATGTTTGAACGGGGATTTTATTCTTATCTGCAATTTTGATGGGATCCTCGCTACCTTGATAGAAGAGATACAAGCCCTCGCCTGCTGCGTAGACACTGTCACTGTAACAGCCACTAGGCAGCACGGCAAAACTGGTGATCTTGTTGCTGGAGGGCGGTTCGAAGAAACACGAGAATGTATCGCCGTGGAATTCCTTAATTGGAAAGGAAGTGAACTGCAAAGATCGACCTTCTATAGTATCATAAAGACAGTATGCACCGGAATATCCACTCTGTTTACCAAGCGCAAGATCGTGGATTACTATTGCGTTTTCTGGGATCGTTAGAGGTTTCCAAACCCAATCCTCCTCGATATTGTTGTTAAGAAGGTAATAATCAGCTTTGTCATCCCTCTCAATCGCCACCAAGGTAAGGAGTTTGGTAGAATCGAGACCTTCACCCATGTAAATTTTTTTCATTTTTGACCCAGGTATATTAAAGGGCCGGATGTGCCAGTATTGGGTAAAGTCGTCCCACTGAACTGTTGAACCAGGTTCCAACAATTTAGAGATATACATAGTTGTCTCTCCTTGACTCAGATGAGACAAAACTGAGCACGCTAACACAACTGACCCCGAGCTCATCTGAAACATTTCAAAAGCAACTACACCGCTGGCTTTCTCATTTCCCACGGGCGTGATATCGTTCTGCTTCCATCCAGTATCGCTTTCCAGGTCGCGAGTAATTGCGTAAAGTCGATTATCCAGTCCAACCGACACGATGATTGGTTTACCCTCACTATCTTGGGCTACTTGAAACAATTTGCCGGTTTTCGCTGGCGAACCAGCCTCATAATTCGTCATTAAATCGCAAGAAACAGTAAGTTCCACTTGTTTTTTGTCTGAATCTGATACAGGCATTAACAAGATCTTCGCGTTTTCGATTATTTGATTTCCGATCAAAATATTCCCTCCAACTTTTCCACATAATTCTCCACTTGTATATTTTGAAACTTGAAAGCTGGTCACATTTCCAAAAAAATGTGTATTCTGTGAGTTATATAAAATGCAGTGCAACAGAGACTTCAAAATGTTGATTTCTAGTTATCGAATTATTACGAATCTTTACTTTTTCGAGCGAATAACTTCCATTCATAAATGCTAAAGTAGCATTCTAAAAATATAGACATTTATCGTTGAAAATCATATTCAGGCTTGATGTTTCTCTTATTGGCCTAGCTACTTTCCTAATTAAGCAATTATTTTCACTCATGTAACCACAAGGGGCAAAAATAAAATACATTTCCTAGTATAAGATACTTTCTAAATTTATAAACTATTATAAATATATTAACCGTTAATAAAAAATATACAGACGTGTCCTGGAGTAATTGATCAATTCAAGCAATCTGAGTAAATAAAACAATCTACGCAAATAAAGAAGTTATAATAATTGTAGAGTATAGAGAAAGAAATAATCTAATGGTTACACCCAAGGATCACGTATTTACGGGGGTTTTTGGGAATAATGGGCGCCTGTCTTCTGTGGGCAAGGAATTAGAGGGCCAGGAACTCACAGTAATTGTACACATCCCAGAAAGCTAATTTTTTCACCGCCTCTCCTTTTTCTTTTAATGAACGCCGTTTATATAGAATTATAATAAGCCTACGTTTTATTCTGTGAGATCCAGGAATCTAAATCTTCTATTGCACTATAGAAAAAAATCTGCACACCGCCTGAACATTAAAGAAGGAGCTTGAGAATAGTCAGAAACGCGCAATAATTACATGCTGCAGGTTCAAACGTTGATTAATCAGAAGGCTATTGAAGCGCCAATAGGAAAAAAAGAAATGGTGGAGATTTTGGGAAAAACTCACGTTTCCAATTCCTAGTCAATAAGATTCATCTAGACCTTCAAAATCTTCACTGGCTTTCTTGTCAACGTCTGAATATGGAGCGCATATAACAAAACAAACAACATCATTCACACAGAAATCTATACTACCATTTATGTCTAGTTGAACTTTATTAATTGGGTATAAAGGTATTCTCCCAGAATCGTTAAACGTTCTTCTAGCGGCGCTAATAAGCTCGCCACCGTCTTTTTTCATCATTTCAACAAAGTGTTTATGAATAGCTTTAGGGCCTAATAACCCATCGTCAATGTCTTTCCGTAACACTTTGTAATATTCATCAGATATTATTCCCTTTGCATCTTTATTATTGGCAGCGTAAGTAATCAGCTCCTCGTCTATTTTCTTGATTGCCTGTTCCATACAAATCTCTATAGCCTTTGATACATTCAGCGGACGGTCAGTAATCTTATTGTACTGTGTGATTTTTTCATGCGTTTCTACAGGGATTTCTCCCATGATTCTTTTATATCCTTTTCTTGTGTTTGCCATGATGTATAATCCTTATTTTTGTTGTCTTAGGTTGACTCAAGTTGACTTAAATTAGATTAATACAGGATTGAGTTCATGGAATAAATACTTTATGGATAAAACAAAACAGAAGAATGAAGAAAAAAGGGAGTAAAAAATTGCCGGAATGGATGATGTACCTAGACTAGAGTGAAATTGGTATGTGTGTTGGACGTATATAAGTAGTGCTGCCCTCTGCGTGTGCAACCTGCGACCTATTAAGCAGCTATGTATTGTGATGTCCATAGGCAAGAGATGAGGGAATACAGAAAAGACAAATCTTCTCCTGTGTTCTCTTAAGTTCTGAGGGTATAGGAGTAAGGATTCCGAAGTCAAACCCAATTCGGTACTTTTGAAAAATATTAAAACACGAATTCTCATCAAATTTTTTGTAGAAAATTTAGAGTGATTTAGACAGTTTCTTAGGCTACCGTATTTTTCAGTTTGTGCAGTCGTTTTGAAAGCTGATCTTTATCTTCTATTAGTTCAATGAATTTCTTGATGTGCCTGATAAGCCTGAAGAGTCAGAGGAAGAGCAGGCTAAGAAAGCTGAATGAGGAGGCGGTAGACGACATAATTTTGTTTTAGATTCGTTATTTCCCTCTGTAATAACGAATAAGTGGAGGATTGTTGTCATCGTTAGGAGTCATATGGCGTGACTTAAAGCTTGACTGAAAGTTTTCTGGAGGAGGGCGAAGTTCCTTGTCGATAAGAATAAACTGCGTGCCTTTCAACTCAGAATCACATAGGTCGTAAAGCATCTTAGAAAAGCCCTCAAACTGTGCCCGATTTTCTCTTTCACTTATATTCTTCATGGGTGAGTCAATTATCAATAGTGTTGGTAGCGTTGCGCCGATTTCTACAGCTAAACGGTGAATAGCCACAGCAAAGCAACATTTGAATAGTGTTTTTTTACCACCGCTCCCCAAGTTTGTGAAAGACGTGACGGCCAAATCACCACTGTTTGCAGAGGTGACCTCTGGCAAAAAATAGGGTGGTTTCATTTCAATGACATCGTTACATAAAAAGCCTGGAATCTCGGCGTGAAGTAGACAGTCAAGGAATAAGAATTTCAAGCGATTAAGATTATGAATATCTTTTTCAGCGCGTTCCCGTGCATCCTTTAGTTCAGACCTAATTTGCTGCTCGTCGGCTGCAAGTTCATGTGCCATAACAGATAGGTCAGCTATTCGCTTCACAAGAACCTCAAGTTTGTTTAGATCAAGTAATTGCTGTTGGAGAGCAGATCGACGCTTTTCAGTCTCAAGCACGGAAGAGAGATATGCTGAGTCATAATCCACTGAAACGCGAGTTAGCTCGGCATCAACCACAGCCTTCTCATCAACCATTTCCCTTATGTATCTCTCGATCTTACCGCGCTGAGCTTCCTGAAGGGAAATAATCTCTTTCAGTTCTTCTACCCTTGACTTAAGATCAGTCTCCGCAGCCTGCTCATTCAGTGTCATTTCATCTGGTATATCAGAATTTAATTGACCGCAAACAGGACATATATCAGCCACTTTTGGCTTTAGTACATTGCCGCAGCATGGACAGTTCTTGAAATTGATTCCCTTCAAAATATTTTGTGCGGATTTGGAGCGTCGAAAACGAGTAGCAAGTGCTATGAGCTCATTCTTGTGGGCTTTGTCTTGTTCGATTGTTTCTCGAATATCATTAAATGCGTTCTTTAATTCTTCAATTTGGTCTGCTAAGCACCTTGCTCTATCTTGAAGAGTTTCCATCGCATGTGTACGTAGGGTTTGTGTACTTTTTCGGGCATTTGCAATCTCAATATTAGTCTTTTGTATCTCCAATTCAAGATTGCGTCTCACATCAGCAAGTTCACCCTCAGATGTAATATCAGAATCATTCAACGCATTGTTAATGGCAGTTATTCCTGCTTCACATTTTATTCGTTTCTCTCTCACGAGTGCGAGTTGGACTTCCAGTTCAGCCACTTTTTCTTGGTGGAACCCTACTAAGTATCTGAGCACGTCCCTACTTTTTAGTTGTTTAAATTGGTGAGCTTCATATTCCAAGTGGAAAAAGCTGCTATCTATTGAATCTTGGTCTAAATAGCAGTACCAGAGCAGATCACGTAGGCTTAACCGCTCCAATTCCGAGTCTTCCTTGATTTTACTTCTTCGGACTTTAGGAGGTATTATTCCCGACAAATAGTATATCAGATCGGATAGTACTTCCACTCCAGTGCCAGGTAAAACTTCTCCATCAGAATTTCGAGCTGGAATTAAGATTTCGAACTGTTGCTCAGAATCTGACCATTGTGCTCTGACTTGGTTAGAGTGTGCGTCACGTTCTAGTATGAGTGGATATTCTGCAACCTTCAGGGAAAGGCTTGCAGACACGAATTCAGCTTGGAGTGCAGGTGTCATTTCAGCTTTTCCTAAGTTCCCACCAAGGCAGTAATCAATGAGTCGAGCAATTGTGGATTTACCTGCTCCCATTTGGCCGAAAAAATAATTGAAGTCTTTGAAGTCTATCTGTTCGCGCCCACTTTTGAACACGAGCATAATATCTATGAGTCTAATATTCATATATCGATGTACCTCCCCCACTGCATGTCTACAATTTCGGGAAATACTTCGTAAACAAAATCTTTAAGCTTTGTAGCAGGGTAATCGCCGACTGCCGATACCACAATTTTACTTCTTTTTGCGATTGGGCTGAATTCTTCCAACTCTGACAATTGTGCAGCTACCTCTATACCTGCAGGAGTTAGCTTTACATTTACTGTTCGGCCTTTTAAATAGGTGTCAACAAGACCCTTAGACATAAGCAATCCTATCCAGCGTCGATAGCGTTTATCCCAAGGCCCAAAGCGGAAACGAATCATCCGCGTTTCAATAGTATTCTGTTCTTCAGTAGGAATTTCTTGTGCAATTGCTTCTTTATCGACCGCTTTCAATGCTCGTACGAGACAATTTGGATAACGGAGTAAGAAATCCATCTTAGCTAACTTCATGATCCCTTCCACAGGCTTATTGCTGCGCTTCCCCGCAGCATTAAGAAGTAGAATTAGGCGAGCAATGTGAAAATCATCACAATTTTCGATCTCAGCAGCAAGGTGAACTAATTTTAAGCTCATAGCTCCGCCTCGATCTCAAATACTTCACTCCACCAGACTTTACACTCAGATGTCAGCATGCCCGCGACTCCAACAAGAAGGTCATAAGATTGTCGATATACTCGAGTAGGTTCTTGTTCTGAAATTCGTCTCAATCTATCTTGGACGTCTATAAGCATCGTTCGCCCGTAAAGACCTTCTCTCTGGCTTGCCCGGAGATATGCATCATCACATTCCGCAAGTACTACATTTTCAATTTGTGAGACTACTTCGTCTCCATCATTTGGACGAGATGCTAAATCTAGTAATTTTTGTTCGGCTGATAAGGCTCGGCGGCGCATCGTCTCATAGTGAGCAGCCAAGCCACCACGGTACATTTTTTGTTTTAAAGTACCTAGATTGCCTTTAGTGTTACCAAGCTGAAGTGAGGCAAGACTTGGCAAAAAACAGAATGTAGGCTTCTGAGCATCTCGAACTACTAGTATGATATCCTCTACCGTAATTCTTTTTGCATGGAGAAAAGGGTCATCACCTAATTTGCACATGAGGCCTACCCAATCACGACTAGGATTATCTGAGATTCTCGAAGATGCCTTAAAAACCATCGAAATTAAGGAATCACGCACCCTTGACAGAGACAATACGTTCATTGATTCACATCCCTTCAAGGTAGTTATATGCCGTTGAACAAGTTCATCATTATACGCGCGTTCAGTAGGGCCAAGAACTAAATCCAAGCGTTGAAGCACCGAAAAGAGATTTGTTGCCTCAGCCCCAACTTTGTCCTTAAGCCATTCAAATCCTTTTTTTGCATTGCCAATAAGTTTTTCCCATTGGACGGCTGATTTAATACCAGTAAGTAATTTGCAAGGGCTAAAGTGTTCTCGACCTTTTATGGAAGAGTTAGAGAACTGAGTGTTAGAAACAAACAAAAAATTTCTTATTTTATCTGGATATCTAATATCAAGTCTTACGAAGCGAGCAATACTTTTCCAAAAAGGTTCATCATTTAACTGCCACTCACCAAGTTCAGATTTTCTTGTTTTGATTTGATAAGCGTCAAAGACACCAATTTCTGTTTCTGCCAAAAAATCCTCTTGTTGCTCGCACCAGATAGCAGTGTAATCTGATCTTCCCGTCGCCATACTAACTAAAAGGATAACTCCGTAAGCATGTTGGTAACGGAACTTTCCTTGAACTATGTCACCTGGATCTGACAAATTTATACTGCCTGTGGGTGACAATTCTCTGCTATCTGTTGGCAAGGTCATATGCTTTCCCCAAAGATAATGCTTGGTTCTTGCGAATGAACAAAATATGTCAATTAGTATCAAAATAACCAATGCTACAAATCTATTTTCTCTCCAGTTTACATTCTACATATGTGAAAAATATTTTCACCAAGCTAAAAATTATGTTTCTCTTTTGATATTATATCTGGCAACTTGCATTTTTTAAACTTCATTACATTATATATCTTTCTATTTTTGGTTCTGTAAAGTCTTCGGTTGCTAAGGGATGATAAAAATATAACTTCTAAATTTCAGTTTGGGAATTGATCTATAGTTCCATTTCCCCCAATAATCATTCTTGGCAACAAAATCCTTTGATATTATATTTGAATCATTCCTAAATTATATCAACCATAAAATCATTAGTGGTTACCTTCCCTAAAAGACCATTATTCATTTAACAATCGAAGACTTGACAGAACCCTATTATCAGTACTGCCTGACATTCTCAATCATTTTTCATGAATCTTTTCTTTTTTATCCTATATGTTAGAATCTTTAGGTGCAACTCCGGAGGGTAGTTCCTTAACTGGAATATCAAACTTGCAGGGAAAAAGAGAAATGGAACCTGGGAGTTCCTAGAGGAACAGGGCCTTAATTTACTCGCCAGGGTTCAAACCTTCAAGAGAAGAGTTTCTGTTTAGTTTGTCCAGGAAACCAACTATAACAGCTCTGCGCTCGTCTTTTGTCATTGTGGAATTGACATTCATGTTAAGGCTTCTGGTCTCTGTTTTCTGATCAACCTTAAGAGAACTTATTTTGCCAAATTCGGAAGAGTACTTCCTCTCTAATAGCCATTTCGCGTCCTCTACATTGCCTAATCTTATCGAAGTCCTCACCGCGTCCAAGCATTCGCGCTGTAAAGCTGCTTCAGCTTCCTGAATACGGATATAGAAACGTGCGTAAGGTTCCTTGCCTTCATATCCAAGGGACATCCAAGTTCGCCAGCTCTCATAACTAATTCCGATAGCTTGAGAGCAGGCAGTCAGGGACATTCCCGCACGTACATTTTGAACAGATATATCAATGATTTCATCAGTAAGTTTCGTTTTTCGGGCTATAATTATCACCTTTTATTAGAATTTATAAAGGGTCAGACTATAAAAAATAAATTGAAGTAACTGTATTAACCATATTTGATTTAAGGAAAGGGATTTTCTGTAAAGCTTCGTTTCCTGTGGAAAAAGAGGCTAAATATAGTCGGCGCTCTCGCTCGGCCTATACCAAAAAAATCTCTTTAGAGAGTTCAGATTTTTCTGGCAGAACGCCGATAAAAAAGGTGACATGAAAAGAAAATGAAATATTAACAACTCTCTTAACATTTTCGGTGTCTATAACATATGTAGAATTTAATTTTTATTTATATTTGCCTTGCCCTATAATTTTTTCATTATTCTTCTTTTTATCTCAGAATATATATATAGCCAGGGGTAGCCAGGGATAGCCAGATAAAAACAATAGATACGCCAGGTAGCCAGCAATCCAGGCACATTTTTAAAATGGGTAAAAACCAGAGGAGTATATAAACTAGTGCGAATTTTTTTGTGCCTGGCTACTATGGCCACCAAATAGAAAACGCTATTATGAGAACCTAAAAACGGTGGCCCGAAAATTGGTTAAAATTGCGATTTTTCACTATCGGCTATAGGATGGCCAGGGTAATATTGAGGGGTTGGCTACCTTCAAACTAGTCTAAAAAAAATCATGAATGATTAAATAGTAAAACGTGAAAATGTTGTGTTTTCACGTTATAAAAGATTTTATCCCTTACCTGCTGCTAAAACTCTTGTTATACAGTTCCTGCGAAGCGTAGTAAACTGGATTCGTTTTCCTGACTGTATGACAACGTTGATTAGGCTTGCATGCATCGAAGTTAACCAAGTCTAGCTCCGGATATCCGTTCCCTGGAGTATTCAGAGTTTTGCAGGAAGGGCACTTCATTTGCCTAAACCACGAGTCGAAAATGTTGCTCGTTTCTGCTCCCCATGTATTTGCTACTTGATACCATAGGGCCTTTGCTTCTTCCTCTTCCCATCCGATAACCCCAAGAAAAGCTGCAAGCACACCAAGAGCTCTTGTGGCTCCATTCCCGCCAACCTTTCTTGTAATAATATTCCGGATACATGGGGGAAAGTTCATAATATCGCGTCTGTATTTTGCTATCGTTGGATTTCCGTACTCCCTCGAATATCGGAGTCTTTTAAGTTTTTCATCCGTCATGAAGGTATCAATATCTTCTTTAAGGGACTGCAGGAAGGCTGGAGAAGGTTCTCCGTACTTGTACCAGTCCTTGCACCTTTGCAGAACTGCTGCACTTACTGGAAGTTTTGCTTCTTCGTAGTCAATTTCAGGATTCTCCAGGTCTAGTGGCACAACCGCATAGTTGTATTTTTTGTGCACGCTTAGAAGGGTTTTGACTAGTCGCTTCGGTTGATTTATAGGGTCTATTGCTACTAGTTCTCCGTACTCGGGGTACTTTTCCTTGAACTCGGAGTTAAGTCTCTCGATAAGCTTGTTAAGGGCCTTATACAGTGCCTTAACTTTCCTGATTAAATCGTCAGTGCTTCTGACCTCTTCGAAGTAATCAGCAAATACTTCGTGGTGAAGGAGCACATAAGCACCACCACCAGAATATGCAGCATAAACAGAGTTTGGAGCGTACTGTCTGAGATGGTCAATAACAAGTCTTGTCATCAACTCCACTGCTTTTTTGACTTCGGGCTCGTGGATATTGGAGCCATGCCCGCCTACTTTTGCTTTTGCATCAATATCAAATAGAGCAGACATACCAACGCAATTAAGAACGCTTATTCTATTCATTAAATCGGTTCTTTTGTACTGCTTCAAGTCCATTGAAAAAAGGTCAGGGTTAAAAAACCCCGTTGAATAATAAAGCGTTCTGTATCTATTGGTTAACTCGGTGTAATCAAAGTTCGTGCCTTCTCTTGCAAGAAGCCTGCTTTTACTTGATTGATACCAGTCTCTATTATCCCCACAAAACCACCTGTAACCCGCCTGAGCACCTTCTGAGAAAGTTGAAAGTCTCAGTATGGTATCTTTAACTTCTGGGCGCCTGTAGTGTTCAACAGTCGCCTCTGATGCCGTAATGGTAAAGCTCACATTACCACCCTGGGAATTGGGAAAGCATTGTTTCCAAAGTCATCAATTATGTACAGGTTCTTGCTTGCTCTGGTAAGCCCTACATACCATACTAGGGCCTCTTCCCGGAGCTTATCAGCCTGACTGATACTTCTGGCTGTAACTGTGTTTAGTTCGTTGTACAAGAACTGTGTAGGGGCCTCAAGACCTTTGCCAGCATGAATGGTGCATACAGTGACGTTCTTTATATTGTCCCTTGTTATTTGTTCAATTCCAACTCTGTTTGCTCCTGCGAATTTCATTTTAAGGAGATCAGGTTGCTCTTTTCCCATATCGAAACATACATTTCCTTTCTTCCATTCCATCTGCGTATATGGAGAAACAAAGCTGTAAATATCCTCACTTGTGAGCTTGTGCCCTGGTTCCTCTATCTTGTTTTTTCTCACGGCTGGCAGCATGTAATAATTTGTGTTGTAAAGCTTTGCAATAGACTTCAGTTCGGAGATGTTCGGAGCCCTGTTTTTCCTTAGCTTCTGAATTCCGTTATATGCGTACATCTCCGTTTCATTCCACCCGATGCCCTTTCTACCTCCGAAAATTACACCTTCCGAAGCAAGCCTTTCTGCAACCCGCCTGCAAAGAGAATTGGTTCTCGCCATGTGAAAGATTGTGCCTTCTTGTAAGTGTTTTTTAGTGGTCAATGGTGCTGCATTTGAGCATATAACGTCTATATTCCCGCCTGCTCCTTTTGTCTGAATTTCAGGAATAGGGTAATCTGTGCATCCTTTGATAACTGATGTTGCCAGTCTCCAGTGTTCGGAGTGTAACCTCCGGCTTACTGGAAGCGTGATTTCTGGAGCATCCCAATTAAGCATATATTCCGGCCTGGCTCCGTAGAAGGGGTAAATAGTTTGCAGGTAATCACCTGCAAGTACGATGCATGGAATTTCTTTGTTCCATTGGCTTAATAAAACGTGCATCTGTCCGGTTAAGTCCTGGGCTTCATCTACTAGTGTCTCAACCATTTAATTATTAGTCATCATTATAAACGTTGAATCCTTTTATACCTTCATGCTACAGATTCAACTTGCAGATAATGAGGTAAATTTCCTTCAGGATTTTGTGAGAAAAGGACGTAAAAGCGCAAGAGAACTAACTCGAGCCCGTATTCTCCTTCTATCAAACCAGCAAACAGAAATCACTGAAATCGTGAAAATATTAGGTATTTCCAGGAGTACCACCTTGAATATACGGAAAAGATACCTTGATGAAGGTATCCCCAATGCTCTTTTTGACAAATCAAGATCTGGTCAACCTATAAAATACACTGAAAAACATGTTGCAGAAGTAATCGCTTTAGCCTGCAGCAGTTCCCCTGATGGAAGCAAGAGATGGTCGCTATCCCTGCTTACTGAAGAACTTAGGAAAAAAGAAGGATTTGAAACTATAGGTAAAGAGAGTGTTCGGCTTATTTTGAAAAAAGCAAAACTAAACCTTGGTTAAGAAGGATGTGGTGTATTCAGACTATCGATACTGAATATAGAGACAGGATGTATGACATTCTTAGTCTGTATGAAGAGGATTATGATCCTAAAAAACCTCTTATCTGTCTTGACGAGAAGCCTAAGCAACTGCTCAGGGATAAAAGAATGAGCATTCCTATGAAGCTTGGAAGCTCAGAAAAATATGATTATGAGTATGTCAGGAACGGAACAGCAAACATATTCATGGCGGTAGAGTTCAAAGCAGGAAAAAGGGTAACTCAGGTAACCAAAAGAAGAACAATGAAGGATTTTGCACAATTCATGAAGATTCTTGTCACAGAAAAATATTCTGAAGCAGAAGTCATCAGACTGGTTACGGATAATCTCAATATCCATAAAGAGAAGTCATTCTACGAAGCATTCTCAGAAGAGGAAGCAAAGAAGATTCTGGACAAGATAGAGTTCCATTACACGCCAAAACATGCAAGCTGGCTCAATGCTGCTGAAATCGAGATCAATGTCATGGATATCGAATGTACAGGAAGAAGGATCGGGAACATCGAGACGCTTAAAAATGAAGTGGATTCATGGACAAAGAGAAGGAATGAACACAAAAGGAAAATTGAATGGAAGTTTACAAGGAAGAATGCAGATGAGAAAATGTCAAAGTATTATGTGAAATAATTAAATGGTCATGACACTAGCAGGACGTCAACATCTGGGACATAACCAGAATCTATGGCATAATCGAGAGTATCACAATATTCATACTTTCCATTTCTGCGTTTGTATTCTTGGAGTTCGTTGTCTACGTCTTGCAAAAGCTCAATAGAGATGTCTGTATCTTTCCCTAAGTCCACCATACTGTAATCCCTTTTAAAGCTCCTGGCTTGACTGTAGGTAGCATATAAGGGTGAAGCTTGGGTAAAGTCGTCTTCATCTCCTGGGAGCATCTTATGGCCTGATTCGCTGCTGAACTTCATCCAGTCCATATAATTCATATAATCAATTTTGCTTATGTTGGGGTCTTGTTCCCTCAGGGCCTGAAAGTGGGGATACCAGCAAGCAGAATGAATGGTCTTAGCTATGTTTTCTTTTTTCAGGTCTCCTGGAAGTTCAATACTTTCCGCAAGTCTGGAAGCCATACCCAAAGCCATTGGTTTTCTGTAGGTAATCATCATCATCCGGTTCGGTGAATACCCTTGTTCAATAGCCATCTTAAAGAGCTCAATCATAGTCCAGGTTTTGCCAGTGCCAGGGGGCCCGTAAAGTTTGGCGCCATTCTCCGGAAACTCAGGGATAAACATTAATATGCACCTCCCTCTTCTTCCTGCTCGCGGAAATTAAACTTCTCCATAGCAGGCAGATAGATTGCCCAATTTCTCCTGTCATCACCTTTGCCTGGGGTTTTTGGGTTTTTCTCAGTCTTGTACCCTAAAATTTCCATCCTCTTCGAAATTTCGCTGGGTGGTGATTTTATCCCCCATGCAGAAAATAACTCTGTAATGTCGCATGACTTGAGCCTATAGGTAACGATGCCCTTTGCTTCAACATTCCTGGTAATAGCTTTAGAACCATAGGTTTTATCTTTGAATCTTTCAAGCTTAACTATAGGAAGCCTGCAAAGGTTCCTCATGAACATTTCAAGTTCATATGTTACCGGATCGTCTTTAATTTCGTAATCTGTAGCAAAAGCCTTTGTAACATAGAAAAAGAAATCATTCCACACTATTTTATATTTTTTGTTGTAAAATACCTCTGGAAACTGGCCTCCTACAATCCCTGTGTATTGTAGGAAGCAATCCATAGAGTTTATCAGTTTCTTGTGTGGGACTATGTAAGATATTTCACTATAGTCTCCGGTATTTGGGTCTAGCACCTGATGCGCGAATCTCCAGTTTACACCGTTGGAAAGTGTCCCTACTGCTTCTTTCTTTATTCGTGTGGAGTTCAGCCAGTTTTTCAACTGGTCAAGCAGGTAATCTGGGATTTCAAGAGACTCTGCAAGTTTGGAAGGTATTTCATAATCAATGTTTGAATATCTGCTTTCTTCGTTTGATACCTGTTCTAATGTTTCAATTATTTCAATTGGTTCCATTTTTTATGCCTCCAATGGGCACATTGTAAAAGAAGACAGTCGTATTCTTACAAAATGTCGGGTATTCGGCTTTCGCTCGTTTCGCGGTCTTTGCCAGTTGGGGCTTTTACATGCTTTATTCGCGCAATTTTTTGGAGATTGTACAGTAAGCCAGTGTACTTCAGGGAATAGGATCAGTTTTAATATCGATAAGTGCCACGTTAAGTCCTTCCTGTCCTGCAACCCTTCTTCCCACGGAAGTTCAGACTCTTCCGGTTCCAAATCAAAATTAGTCATTAGTATGTTTTGAATAACATTGCCGGAAATATCAACATAGGTAGAAAAGTTAATATACAAATAATGCAAATTATTACTTGTAGTAATTTTTCTTTTTATCTGCGGAAGGTTCCAGACTTCCGCAACCTTGTTTTTAGGCACTTATTCCACCCCTGCTACCCGAATTATACGTTTTGCTATGACCCTATCAAGTGGATCAGCGCTTTTCTTCATATGATCCAAAATATCAGGGTGTTGAGTGCTCACTTGTTTTGCCCAGGACAAAAAATTATTAGAATTTTGAGTTTCATCTATCATTGCTGACTCATCTCTTCTATCATTTCGATGTGTTAGCCTCCAGTTTCTGTGGTTCTTGGCGGTTCCTTGAAACTGGAGTAATCCTTAATGCTTTATCTTCTGACATTTCGATTTTTAAAGAGTCCCCTTTGTCGATATTCATATTCTTAACCCAGTAAGTGGGGAGGGGTATTAGGTATGAATACCCAACTTTTTGGATTGTTCTATGGCCGAATTCAAAAAGCATATTTTTACCTCATCTATAAATTATGGAGGAGTTTATATAAAAGATTATTTGGGTTTTAATAACCTAGGTTATTAAAAACCTATAGCAGCAAATGAATTTATTAACCTATATTCTCGAATAGGTTTAAATATTAGAGAAAACTTATCCCAACTTATGGTAAAAGGTAAAGGAAAACATCTAGAGCATAAAAAAGTAAAATCCAGTATAATAGAATTCATTTTAGAAAATGAAGAAGAAGTCCCAGAACCAACTATTAGGAATTATTTGAAAAAAAGGCACGATGTAATAGATCAAAGTACAATCAATAAACATCTTCATGATTTGCAGAAGCTTGATTGTATAGAATTAATTCCTCCTGCAAAAAACGGCCTTCGTAATAAATGGAATGTAACGAAGCTTAAAAACTTAAGAAATATCAGGCATGAGTTCCCAGAGCTACATTTGAACAATTATGAAAAGGCTATTAATATTGTCCTTAGGGAACTTGAGTACTTTGATAATAGCCCGGACTGGTTAACTTATTATTTAAAGCTCTATTTGTCTGCTTCCTTTTTCAACACATGTATAGAGACTGGTAAAAGGCCACTAGAAACTGCAGTTGTGAAAGTCTACAGAAACAGCATAGATGCTCTCCGACAACGACGCATTGATGATCTCTTGAAAAAATGCTACATATCTTGTGTAAAACACTATCCTGATTTCAAAGCTCCAGAAGAAGAATTTACAAATGTCATGCATACACTCCGTTTTGAACCATTATTATCTTCCCACTCTATAATATTAGAATTATTTAAAGAGCATTTGCCGGGATTGCCTGAAGAAATCCCTCTGCAAATCTTCCAAACACAGCTATCCGGAATAGAAGGAATACCGGAGAAAATACCGGAAGAAATTGACAATAAGGATCTTATAAGATATGTGCTCAATACACTACATCTGATTAAGAAGCAATGGCAGGATTTTGAGTTTATAAACGACGATTTACTTTTCGAACATTTCTTGAATCATGATATATTAATTGGTGAGGAATCCGATGACCAGCTATATTTTGTGAAAAAAACAAAAGAAAATCACGCTTTGCCCAGAGGATCAACAGAGCCTTGGCAGATGATCCTTAAAGAAGCGGAATTAGCTGACTTGAAGCTAGCTAGCGAAATGATATTTAAATATAAGCAGCCATCGAGATTTAGTTTTAATACTATAGATGAGATATATCAAGCAGTGTTAGACTCTTATAGCCCTTGGCAAATACGACTATAATCATAATAATCCCTAAATTCTGTTAGAATTTAACAGACGAAAGAAGGGATATGCTAAAAATTTTGGAATTGCATCGGAGATAAGCAAAGATAATTAGCTTGTTCCATATATTGCTACTAAAAAATAAGTGAAAATTTGATTGAGACAGTTATTTCCCACTTTTAAGGATCATCTCCTTAAGTTTGGAGACTTCTTCAAGCTCTTGTTTTAATGCATTCTTCATTTCCCGAATTTCATCCAAGTCTGAAAGCTGCATATAGTCGGTTTTTATGGTTTCCACTGTTGTTGCAGCTTCTCTAGATAAAGGCAATCCACATTTAAGACAGAACCTCGCATTTACGGGAGTTAACTCGTGGCATCTGGGACACACTCCAGGCTTCAAGAATTCAGTATCATCTTCATTCGTTTTAATGCCATACATTTTCAAGACAGCGTCGTCCATATTTTTTCCGCTCAAATGAACATATGTAGCTGGTTGTGTCGATGTAGGAGACCAACCTAAATACACCTTGAGCTGTTGTTCTGTAAAATTTGCAGCTAGGTGAGTTGCCCTATCGTGGCGGAAAGAATGAGGGTTTACTTTCTTCTCGATTCCTGCTTTTTCCCCACATCTATTGAATACATTAACAAGTCCGGTAGCTGACATAGGGCTAGCTTTTTTGTCCAATGTGCACCATAAAGGTGCATCTCTGTCGTCCTTTCTGGGGTGGTCATCTATCCATTCCCGTAGGTATGGAGCAGAAAAAACCAATCTTACCCTCCGAGCTCCGGTCTTACCTTCTGGGAAGGTAACTACAGCCCCATACTCATCAAGCTCTACGTTTTTGAGCTTAACAGACAGTTGTTCCCCTCTTCTGGCGCCTGACTCATAAAAGCAAGCTATAATGGCTCTGTCCCGACTATTGCTGCCTGCTTCAATCATTTTTACAATATCTTCTTTACACTTGATGTCCTCAGGAAGCTTCTTTCCTTTGAGTCTCTTACATTTTATTTTTTCGTGAAGCTCGTAATTTTTGTTCCATTTTAAGAACTTCTTCAAAGATACCTTTCGAGTCTCCTTTGTCGGATCAGAATATTTCTTTACCTTTCCTGCCCTATCTTTGTAAGTATAGTTTTCTAAAGCATCAAAAAAGAGATAAAGGTCATCCTCTGTAAGTTTCCCCAAATCACATTCATGAAGAGCCTTCGCTGTCCATATCATATTCTCCATATGGTTTAAAGCTGTTCTTTCGCTATTCCCTTCATGCCTTAAATATCTGAAATACTTACTCAAAATTTCCCGATTACATTCTGAAAGCTTTTCAGACTTTAAGAAGTTTTCAGCATCCGCTAATTTAAACATACTAAGTAAATGGTGTTCTTAGTATTTAATTCATGAGGTACTCAATTTTCGTGCCTCAGAACTCATAGGGCTCATCATGGAATCAGCCAGATTTTTCATCACAGGCACGTATTTTAGGTTTAAAATTTCTATGGAATCAATCAATCAATCAATCAATCCAAAAAATATTCATTCAGCAAAAATATTCTTTATTACTTTCCGCGGAGCTCAGCCTGAATTTCTTCAGCAATCTCGCAGGCAGCCTCTTTTGGAGATTCCGCCTTGTAAATGCTTCTTCCTACAATCACCCAGTCTGCCCCGGCAGAGATAACGTCAGAGGCTTTTCCTCCCTGGGCACCCACACCCGGAGAGATAATGGTAAGCCTGTCTCCGATAATTTTTCTTATCTCTTTTACCCTTTCCGGACGTGTGGCTGGAGCAACAAGCCCGAAAGCTCCGGCTTCAACTGCCATTTTTGCAATCGCTTCTGCTGCTGACTGCAGGAACTCGGCTCCTCCCGGGTGGCTCATTTCGCTTACAACAAAAACATCTTTTCCGTATTTGGAAGCAACTTCAATGCAGGCATCAAGGCTGTCCCTGCCAGTAAAGCCCTGCACAATGACCGCATCGGCTCCGGCTTTAAAGACCTGTTCGCAGATAAGACGGTTGGTGTTAGGGATATCTGCAACCTTGAAGTCAGCTATGACCGGGGCAAATCTGGCAAGCTCTCTAATAATATCAAGCCCGGTGGCAAGAATTAGAGGGTATCCCACTTTTATTGCATCCACAAATTCCCGGACATTTTCTGCAATCTTCAGCGCTTCTTCCCTCTCAGTCACATCAAGGGCAAGGATCATACATGTATTTCGTTCCATAAGCTCACCTCTTTGAAAGACGCGTCCTCACAGCAGAGACTATAAGCGGGAGAGTAATTGTTGAATCTGCATATACGGTAACTGATTTTGCATCTTCCCCGACCTTCCCCCAGGACTGGGCTTCGTCAAGAGTTGCCCCGCTCAAGCCTCCTGTTTCCGGGCGGTCCATTGTCAGCTGGATTGCATAATCAAAGGACCTGGGAGTTACAAGCATGGACTGCAGGATATAGTTCTTGGGAACTCCTCCTCCCAGCAGCATCGCACCCGCACTTTCAGCCCCATAACAGATATCCATGAATTCATGCATGTCCGCAAAAGCATCCACATGAAGAGGATTTCCTTCTTTGTACAGCCAGGCCTGAAGGCCTATTACGGAGTCCTGAAGGGCGGGACAGTAGACCGGAATTCCCATTTCGGCAGCTGTTTTCAGGATAGAAGAATCATCGTCCAGATTTTTTCCTATTTCGGTAAGGACCTGCCTGATAGAGAGGTTTTCCTGCGGAAGCCCGGAATAAACGCCCTGAAGGAACTCTTCAAGATCAGTAAAATGCTGGTCAGGAAGGTAAACATCATAGATCCTGTCAATACATTCATGCCTGAGCTGAATATCGTTTGCGCAGTCCGAACCTTTATAATGGTGAAGTCCGAGGGCTTCGACGGTATCGTGAACCATATTGGCGCCTGTTGTAACAAGCACGTCTATATATCCGTCCCGGATCAGGTCTGCGATGATATTCCTCATGCCAGCAGGTGTCATTGCTCCTGCAAGCCCGAAAAATTTCGTAGTTTTCCCGGAAGCCAGCATTTCATAATAAATGTCCACAGCTTCAGCCAGCCTGCCTGCTCCAAAGGCACAGCCGGCGTACTCTGTTACAAGTTCGTCTACAGTCATATTCGGGACTATTTTTGCCCCTTTGACCGGAGTACTGAGATTTTTAGCAGAAGCTCCAAAATCCATTTTTGTTCCTCAGAAATTACAAGATTATTAAATGTAATCGTGTTAAACTGTAATGAATAAAATATGCAGGATACCAGCATACATTGCAGCCTGTCACAGATAAATAAACAGGTAGTATGAACCGGCCTGAAGTATTCGCACAAGGTAACTATATGCTGCTTTAAGTGAACACCTCAGTATAGATAAACTTTCTCTTCAAGAACAGCCGGGAAACCTGTTTTAAAAACGTGGAGAAAAGCGGACAGTATACACAGAATAACATATTGGAGATGTTTTTATAGATATAATAGAATAAGAATCAGGGTAAAAAATGCAGGACGAGATAATAAGGTATGAAAGTGCCGGCATAAGCTTCGGAAGAAAAAAAGTTCTTTCCGATTTTTCTCTTTGCATTCCCAGAGGAAAAAAGGTCCTTATGAAAGGGAAATCAGGAACCGGCAAATCAACCCTGATAAAAATACTTATGGGATTTGAGAAACTGTCCGAAGGCTCGGTTTATTACCGAGGTAAGCCCCTGAGCCCTCAGGTAGCCTGGCAGGTCAGAAAAGAGGTAGCCTATGTCTCCCAGGACACGGACCTCGGGGAGGGACCTGTAAAAACCCTGCTTGAAGAAGTTAATTCTTACAGGCCCAACCGGGAAAAGATGAAACCTGAAAAACTGCATATGTTTATGAATGAGCTCGAGCTGGAAAAAGATATACTCGACAAAAACTTTGAGAACCTTTCAGGGGGAGAAAAGCAGAGGATAGGGATTTTAATAGCTCTGCTGCTTGAAAGAGATATTTTTCTTCTGGATGAAGCAACCTCGGCTCTTGACTCCGGGCTTAAGAAAAAAGTTGCCGACAGCTTCCTTAAACAAGCGGGCTGGACGCTTTTCATAGTATCTCATGACCGGGAATGGGAAAGTAAGGAAGTAGAAATTGTGGAAATAGGGAAAAACGGAACTGATCATATTAATAGCTGAAATAGAACCAGTTCAGAGAACCAGTTCATAGGACCAGTTTAGAAAATGCAGTTTCTCTCGTGAATGCACGCAGTTTGAGCCTTAAAAAGAAAAGTAATAAAAGAAAAGTAATGATAGAACAGGAAAGATAACAAAAATAGAGTCAATAGAGTCAGGAAAAAATGAAAAGAGGAATTTTCAAATGGCAAGCCCCGATATATCGATAACTTCCCTGCTGCTCTGCTTTCTGCTGCTTATAATTCCTCTGGCTATCAGTTACAGAATAAAGCTTCGTATTTCCCGGGCAACAATAGATGCGGTTTCCCGCATGACAGTCCAGCTCGTTATGGCAGGAGTGTTTTTGACCTATGTATTTGACCTGAACAACGGAGCTCTGAACATGGCATGGGTTCTGGGAATGGTTGTAATTGCCAGTTACACGACTATAAAAAATGTAGAGCTTAAAATGGAAAAACTACTTCTGCCTGTTGTTCTTTCCTTTATGGCAGCAAATATAAGTGTGCTGCTCTACTTCAACGAATTCGTGCTTGACCTTGGAAACCTCCTGGAAGCCCGCTACCTGATCCCTGTAGGAGGCATGATTCTCGGCAATTCGCTGAGGGGCAATATTGTTGGTATGGGAGAATTTTACGAGGATATACGCAGAAACGAAAACAGATACCTTTACAACCTTTCTCTCGGGGCGAGCAGGTACGAAGCCCTTACACCTTATATTCGAAAATGCCTTCGCTCCGCTCTCAAGCCTACCCTTGCCAACATTGCAACTGCAGGGCTTGTCTTTCTTCCAGGGATGATGACAGGGCAGATCCTCGGAGGTGCAAGCCCGATGCTTGCAATCAAGTATCAGATCTCAATAATGATTGCTCTTTATGTTTCCACGTCCATGAGTACTGCATTCAGTATTTTCAGCACGATTCATACCACTTTTGACGAATACGGGCTGGTAAAGAAAGAAATATACAGAGAAAAAAGAAAAAGAAAATAGAAAGAAGAAGTCACAGTGAACCTGAATCATTACAGTAAACGCGAATCATCACAGTGGGTCTGAATCGTCACAGTAAACCTGAATTATACGTATCCTGTAATGTCCTGCCCTACAGGGGTGCTTTTTCTTATACATTCCTCACCGTGCTGAAGCATATCCCGGACAGCATTTTTCAGTATTGAAGGATAGATCTGGCCTACCTGTTCCCATACAGGTCTTCCATGGCAGAAAAACTTGAAGGTAGGAGTGCCCTGAACCCCGTATTTTTCTGCAGTCCACGGGTTTGTTGCTATATTTATTCTGCCAAAAACTGCCGAAGAACCGTATTCCTTAGCATATTCCTCAAAATATGGTTCCATAGCTTTGCAATATGGGCATGCAGGGCTGTAAAACATCACAACAACGGGCTTTTTGGAATCCTCAACCTGCTGGCTCCAGGTCATGTCCTCAAATTCGATTATACTGCTTCCGTTCAATCAACTTCCCCCTTAAAACTATAAATAGAGTAAATTCAGGAGTTAATTTGCTCCAGATCCATAAAACATGAAGGTTCATAAAACATGAATTTTCATAGTAGAGAATTTTTACATTTTTATTGTATCACATTTATGCCTTCATAGAATTAAAGTTCACGCATCCTCAGGAAAGCCCGTATATCATAGCGAAAAATGAGTAATTCAAAAACATATAATTTAAAGATGTATAATTCAAAAATATATAATTTAAAGATGTATAATTCAAAATACATAGTTAAAAATATGTAATTTAAAAGAAAGATATAATTTAAAAGAGAAATAGAATTTAAAAATATCAAATAAAAAAGCAAAGAAACAAAAGATAACAGGCTGAGAAATTCAGCCATCAAAAAATTATGGGTAGAGCATAGTACTCTACCGCAGGCGTTATATCAAATATTTTTTAGACTTCTTTCTCTTCATCATATTCGGGGTTCATCGTTTCATCGAAACATGTGCGGCAGATATATTTATCTCCAATGCATGTCTCTTTGAAATCTACTTTCGGTCCGCCTGGTTTTGTTGTCGCTTCCCTGACCACATAGAATTTTTCATTAAATTCAATTGGCTGTCCGCACCTTGTGCATACAAAAGGTGGATTTTCAACCGAATCAATTGCACATTCAATGCATATCAGATCAAATTTATCTCCCTGAACGTCCTTAAATTTAATCGGTTTCATATCGAGACTGGTATCAACTACTAGTGTCATGACCATTTAATTATTTCACATAATACTTTGACATTTTCTCATCTGCATTCTTCCTTGTAAACTTCCATTCAATTTTCCTTTTGTGTTCATTCCTTCTCTTTGTCCATGAATCCACTTCATTTTTAAGCGTCTCGATGTCCCCGATCCTTCTTCCTGTACATTCGATATCCATGACATTGATCTCGATTTCAGCAGCATTGAGCCAGCTTGCATGTTTTGGCGTGTAATGGAACTCTATCTTGTCCAGAATCTTCTTTGCTTCCTCTTCTGAGAATGCTTCGTAGAATGACTTCTCTTTATGGATATTGAGATTATCCGTAACCAGTCTGATGACTTCTGCTTCAGAATATTCTTCTGTGACAAGAATCTTCATGAATTGTGCAAAATCCTTCATTGTTCTTCTTTTGGTTACCTGAGTTACCCTTTTTCCTGCTTTGAACTCTACCGCCATGAATATGTTTGCTGTTCCGTTTCTGACATACTCATAATCATATTTTTCTGAACTTCCAAGCTTCATAGGAATGCTCATTCTTTTATCCCTGAGCAGTTGCTTAGGCTTCTCGTCAAGACAGATAAGAGGTTTTTTAGGATCATAATCCTCTTCATACAGACTAAGAATGTCATACATCCTGTCTCTATATTCAGTATCGATAGTCTGAATACACCACATCCGTCTTAACCAAGGTTTAGTTTTGCTTTTTTCAAAATAAGCCTGACACTCTCTTTACCTATAGTTTCAAATCCTTCTTTTTTCCTAAGTTCTTCAGTAAGCAGGGAAAGAGACCATCTTTTGCTTCCATCAGGGGAACTGCTGCAGGCTAAAGCGATTACTTCTGCAACATGTTTTTCAGTGTATTTTATAGGTTGACCAGATCTCGATTTGTCAAAAAGAGCATTGGGGAGACCTTCATCAAGGTATCTTTTCCGTATATTCAAAGTGGTACTCCTGGAAATACCTAATATTTTCACGATTTCAGTGATTTCTGTTTGCTGGTTTGATAGAAGGAGAATACGGGCTCGAGTTAGTTCTCTTGCGCTTTTACGTCCTTTTCTCACAAAATCCTGAAGGAAATTTACTTCATTATCTGCAAGTTGAATCTGTAGCATGAAGGTATAAAAGTATTCAACGTTTATAATGATGACTAATAATTAAATGGTTGAGACACTAGCACATCTTCAAGCAGTTCTCGACCACAGATATTACAGTATTCTTTCATTGCGCTGCCTCCCTTCCTAAGAGGATTTCTCACAAAACCCTGTGCTGAGTCTACAAAGGTTTCCGAACTTTCTGCGTTTGCACTCATCAAATTCCCCATTCTTTGCCTGTTTTCCTTATATAGAGCCGATCCATTTCCTGGATTTCTACTCAGACTCAGTGCGCACCTATTATTCCGAATCCTTCACCCTGCCGGATAGTATGAGATTTCCGGGTTTCAGCAGAGAGAAGCTTTGCCCGAGACTGAGCAAAGTCAAAACGGCAAGAAACATAGTAAGTATTGTTACAATGTAAACCAGGAAATGCCTGAAGCGCTCAGACAAGAGTAATCCTATCTAAAAAATTCCGAAAATATGTTTCAAACCGCTTTTCAGCTCTGGTTTAAACTTCCCTATAGAATTATTCGCTTTAAAACTATATACAGTTATCCATTTAGATCAAATAAAGCGAATTAGCGTAAAACAAAGAATTTTATTGCCCCTTGATCAATATATAAGAAGGGTAAAAGATAATAAAAGGACTCGAAAAAATGCTTAAGCAGAGATTTGTGCTGGACACAACGGCACTGACGGATCTGCAGACCAGGGAGGTTATGGGTTATACATCCCTCTGTGAAGGGATGAAAACGATACTCGACCTTATAGCCGAAGCCCGCCTGCATTTCGGGATAAGCTGTTATGTCCCTTATCCATCGGTATACAAAGAGATGTACGAATTTGCAAGCCGTAACGGTTGCGACAGAGAGGTAGTTGCGAAGATAGATACCTGGCTCGTAAAAAAATCTCCTGACCGATATAGAGTGGATGTAACCTCACAGATTTTCCATGAATACGTCTCTTACATGAGAGAAAGGATTAACCGCGGGATGGGAGTTGCGGAAGATGCAATATGGGAAGCTGCAACCGAATGTCTCTTTATGGAAAATCCGCAAAATAAGAAAAAAGAGTACAGGGAAGAGGTTGAAAGAGAGGTTATAGGGGGAATAATCGGCAAATTCAGGAACAAGTACAGAGCAGCTCTGAGATACGGGATTCTTGACAGTGCTCCGGATATTGATGTCCTGATCCTTGCAAAAGAACTTGATGCTGCAGTCATAGCAAGTGACTATGGAATTGAAAAATGGGCAGAGCAGCTCGGAGTACGCTTCGTGCCTGCAAACACCTTCCCAATGATGATTAAAGAATACCTCAGGCACGGCCCGGAAGTTGTAAAAGAACAGGAGGACGAGGATAGAAAGAGAATTGATTATTCGGATGACGCGGACTTCATTTAACAGGCACTAAAAGGATTTGTCAGGCTCTGGTAATCAGGCATGAAGCCTGGCTGGGCAGCTGCTAGCCAGAGGTACGTTATTAACATGTTTGTCTTTATCTATCCTGCCCACCATGTATTATATTTGCAGAAGGAATCTCTGACCGCGTCACAGGGATATTTATTGATAAATAGGAGTTACAGGTCATTAACAAATATGGATGAACTATTTGGACCATATCCGTAACATCAAATCGGTATCTACTGCGCCCTTAAGGGCAATCTGGGGGGAAAGACTTTGAGAAATATTGTTATAGAAGAGTTGAAAGCTTCGGAAGTCTACCGGCAAAAGGTAGAGGTTGTTGAAAGAAAAGGGCTCGGGCACCCGGACTATATCTGCGATGCAATTATGGAACAGATTTCCGTAAACCTGAGCCAGAAATACCTTGAGACTTTCGGAACCATCCTGCACCACAACATAGACAAGGGTATGCTTGTTGCAGGGCAGGTAGAAGGAAAATTTCTGGGGGGAAGGGTTGTAAGCCCTATGAGGCTGATAATCGGAGACAGGGCAACCTTCGAATACGAAGGGACCGAGATCGATGTTTCCGGGCTTGCTGTTGACACGGCAAAAGAATGGTTCTCGGAAAAACTCCGTTTTGTGGACGCTGAAAGTGTCATTTACCAGGTTGAACTTAAAAAGGGATCTGCAGAACTTACTGACATCTTCAGCAGAGGTGGGAAGGTACTCGGGGCAAACGATACCTCTGCAGCGGTCGGATATGCGCCTCTGAGCTCAACGGAGAGGCTGGTGCTAGAGACCGAGCGCTACCTTAACTCAAGGGGGTTCAAGAAAGAATATCCGGAGTCGGGAGAAGATATAAAGGTCATGGGGCTCAGGCATAAAGAGAATGTTCACCTCACGGTTGCTGCTCCTTTTGTGGACATGTATGTTGAATCTGAAGATGACTATTTTAAAAAGAAGATAGAACTTCACGACAGGATAGAAGAGTTTACTGCCGGGTTTGCGGAAAAAGAAAGAACTGAGCCTGAAGCCTGCATATGTGCAAGACCCACGGCTTCCCTTAACACCCTTGACATGCCTGGAAGGGGGATGGAAGGAATTTACACAACAGTTACCGGAACTTCTGCAGAAGACGCAGACTGCGGAGAGGTGGGGCGTGGAAACCGCGTAAACGGGATAATTCCTTTAAACCGCCCTGTAAGCAGTGAGGCTGCAGCAGGGAAAAACCCCGTGAGCCACATAGGAAAGATCTATAATCTCCTCTCCCACAGGATAGCCGCAGAGATTTACAGGCAGGTGCCTGATGTCTCGGAGGTATATGTCTGGCTCCTGAGTGAGATCGGAACCCCTATTGACCAGCCCCAGATTGCAACTGCCCAGTTGATAATGAAAAAAGGTGCAGCGGATGACGTTGAAAAAGAGGCAGCAGAAGTTATAGAAAAAGAACTTGACGATATCCATTCCTTTTCAATGGAACTTGTAGCAGGGAAGAGACCTATCTGCTGAAAAAACCAGTAAAAATTTTTCTGTCAAATTTGACTGCTAAATAAAAGATGGAATAGTAAGAGGTAGAATAATAAGAGATCAAATCTTGACAGATTATTAAATTTATTGTAAGAGATCAAATCCTGACAGATTATTAAATTTATTCGGTTCATACCCCTGCAATGAACGCGATGAGGGCAAAAAACATGGCTATTTTAAACAGTTTAGAGGATTTAGTGGGGTTATTTCGGACGAGGAGCTGTATAATGGCTGCAAGAAATCCGAGGTCTGCCAGAGAGACAAGATAAATGTAACGCAGGCCAAGGACAGACATGAAATAAGGCAGAGGGCTTAAAATTACTGCAAGGAGCCCTGTAAGCACCGCAAGATAACCCGCTTTTTTTGCCCCGATCCTCAGGGGCAGGGTGTCTGCTCCTTCCAGACTGTCGCCTTCCATGTCCTCAATGTCCTTTACTATTTCACGGGCTGTAATGGCAAGAGCAGCAAGCAGGAAAAGTACGGAAAGGGCTTTAATTCCTCCTAATCCAAAAATTGAAGCCCCGAATAAAAAAACGGAGCCTGTAAGGTAGCCTATACTCAGGTTTCCTAAAAGGGGAGTGCCTTTAAGGGTTTTTGCATAGAGGATCAGTAGCAGGGAATTAAAAAGAGCAATTGACCCGCATATAGAATTTATGGAAAAAGCAATCAAAGTGCCAAGAGCAAACAGAAGGTAAGAAAAATAAAAAGCCTCTTTTGCTTTTACCCTCCCGGAAGGGATGGGTCTTTCAGGGCGGTTGATAGAGTCTATTTTGATGTCAAAGTAATCGTTAATCGCATTTCCTGCGCCCGAGACTAAAAATACCACCAGAAATACTAAGCCTGCATCAAGAAAAGGGAAAGCATCCTCAAAATTTGGAGTTGAAGTTCCGGAAATGAGGATATTAAACGCTATTAAAGTTCCTATTACTGCTGCAAAACCTGCCATCAGGCAGTTTTTGTACCTCATGAGCTCAAGATATGTTCGGATTCCGGCAGACATCAGAAGAAACAGCATTATAAAGTATTAAAATTTTGCCAAAAACGACGACGATTAAATCTTACATGCTGATTCATCCAGAGCTTCATGAAAGAAAAATACCCATGAGAGAAAAATACTCATGAGAGAAAAACACCGGTAAAATAAGATTTGAGCGTTTATATAAAAAAGCTCTGGCTGTGTGAGGAGGTCAGGATTTTTATCCGGTTGTCAGATGCAAAATTACATGAATACATCATCTGGAGTCTGTTTTTTTAAGAAAATCCGAAGCTATTATCTACCTGGAATAAAATTTCACTCTTATAGATCTCAGGTATTGAACAAACTTACTTAAGAAAGATTCTAAATTTTGTTCGTATGAATAATGTAATAAATTGTTAAGGACTTACGGTGTACAGTAGACATTTCTATTTATGGACGGCGGGCGGAGGCCAGTAAAAATGAAACCCCATTTTTTAAGTTGTTTAATTTATGTATTGTTGGTAATACTGATAATCCCTGGAATGACTCCCCAAATGGCATCTGCTGCAGATGATATTGGAGGAGACAGTGGAAGTTCGGATGCCGTGGACACAGGAGATTCAGACTCAGAAACTGAAAGTTCGGACTCAGATTCGGACTCTGGAGATTCAGAAAAATTTAACCTGAGAGATCTGGGTTCAAAATACTTTAGCTGGAGGAATTCGGACCCGGAAGATTCCTCCTCAGATGATGATGAGACATCAGAAGAAGATGAAAAATCTGGAGACGATGAACAATCCGGCAACGATGAAACATCCAGTGAAGATGAAACATCAGGTGGAGATGTACCATCAGATAACGGTGAGACATCCGGTGAAGATGATCAATCTGGAAATGATGAAACATCAGGTGGAGATATACCATCAGGTAACGATGAAACATCAGGTGAAGATGATCAATCTGGAAATGATGAAACATCAGGTGGAGATATACCATCCGGTGAAGATGACTCAACAGATGATAATCCAGCGGATGATGGTTCAGAAACAGATGACTCAGGAACAGGGAGCCCCAGTACTGACAATCCAGAAACAGAAAACAGCGAGGTAAGTGATACTTCCAGCTCTAATTCCGGCTCTGGTTCGAGTTCCAGTTCAGATTCCAGTTCTACCGCAAATCCAGGTGCAGGTTCAGATCCCGGTTCTACCGCAAATCCAGAATCCAGCCCAGATTCCGGTGATACTGCAAATCCGGATACCGGTTCCAGTTCCGGTTCAAGCCCAGATTCAGACTCCGGCTCCAGCGGCATGGGAAGCGGAATCTCTACCGAGCCTGCCACAAATATTGCTATAAAGGAGCTTGCTACCAGAAACGTGATGAGTGGTTATCATGTCAAATACGAATTCCCGCAAAATGTTACATGCATAACATATATCGAATACGATGCTGAAAGGACATTCAGGAAAACAACAACAGTTGTGGAAGTCCTTAGAGACAAATCCACTCTTGTCAAGGTACTTCCTCGTGGAGAAGTATATAAGCACGTAAATATCTGGGTAGGAGAAAACGCAGCAGGACTCCCGACTTCCCTTAAAAACGGACTCGTAGGGTTTAAAGTTGAGAAAAAATGGATGGAAAAGAATAATGTTAGTGAATCCTTTATAACCCTTCAATGGTATAATAGAGGCTGGGAACCTCTTGATACTATAAAAACAGGAGAGGACGAAAAATACGTCTATTTTGAATCGGAAACCCCTGGTTATTCCTTCTTTGCAATAACAGAGTATGAGGGAGAGGAAACTGAATTGCAGAAAACTTTGAGAAGCCTGGCAGGTTCAAAAAAGGACGGCACAGCCAGAGAACCTATGAAAGCAGCTAAAATGCTTCTGGCAATTGCTCTACCACTGTTTTTGGTTGTTGCAGGATACTGTGTGTTAAAGAAAAAAATATAAAAACCACTGTTAGCATGAAAACACTGTCAGCATGAAAGTATGTGAGGTCTTCCTGCCTCACTTATTTAATGTTATTTTTCCTGCAAACCGCAAAGAAATAAAAAGATATGGTTTTCTGAAATTCATCCTTTAACTGGAACTTATTTCTTCTTTTTTCCTTCAATAAATCAGGATAATAATTCCCCTAAAAAACTACATCCCATTTTTGGCTTAAAATGCAATCATTGTCTTAAAAAATCGTAAATTTTAATGGAGAGGACGTACAATCCTCCTCTGAAGACACATTATGAAATCTTGGATGAGTTATGCCCTAAGGAAAAAAGGATAAAAATCGCCTTCGCCAAAATAGACGCGGCAAAATGTAGCGAAAAAAAGATTCAAATAATTAATTTATTTTTACTGCAAGCATTCTATCAAGGGCTTCTTTTGCCCTGGCTCTAACATCTTCGGGAACAATTACTCTGTGCTGCATTTTTTCAAGGGAAGTCAGGACTTTTTCAAGGTTGACCATTTTCATGCTCGGGCAGCAGGCAAATTCAGAGACGCAGTAGTATGTTTTTTCAGGAACTGCTTTAAGAAGCCCATGAATAAGCCCGCACTCCGTACCTATTATAAACTCCTTTGCAGGCGATCTCTCTGCGTGTACGATCATGCCCCGCGTGCTTGCCACATGGTCTGCAAGTTCAAGGACATCAGGGCGGCACTCGGGATGAGCTATAAATTCAGCCAGAGGATGCTTTTCTTTCATTTTCAGGACATCTTCCCGAAGGATCTGGTGGTGTGTCGGGCAGTGCCCTTCCCAGGGAATGATTTTCTTGTCAGTCCGGGACGCGACATAAGCAGCCAGGTTCTTGTCAGGCACAAAGATGACCTCGTCTGCGTCCAGAGAGTTTACCACTTCCACAGCGTTGGCAGAGGTGCAGCATATATAGGATTCTGCCTTTATTGCAGCCGAGCTGTTCACATAAGAGACAACAGGGGCTTCAGGGTGTTTTTCTTTCAATCTTTTAAGACCCTCAACATTGACCATATCTGCCATCGGGCAGGTAGCATCAATTTCAGGCAACAAAACCGTTTTATTCGGGGAAAGGATTGCAGCGCTTTCCCCCATAAAATGGACGCCGCAGAAGATAATGACATCAGCGTCCTGGCGTACGGCTTCCTGGCTCAGGGCAAGGGAGTCACCGACAAAATCTGCAATGTCCTGGACTTCGGGGCGTGAATAATAATGAGAAAGAATTACTGCGTTTCGTTTTAACTTCAATTCATTGATCCTTTTTGTAAGGTCTGCTTGCTGCATGGGACCACCATAATATTAGAGTAATTAAACAGAGCTATTTTTTAGCAGAGAGGTTCTCAAGCTCAGGAAGCTCCGGTGATATTTGATTTACTGGCATTTTAATAGAGGGGGCATATCAAACGTAAAAAAGTGCAGTAAGGAAAAGATTTAATCCATAAAGCTTTTTTCGCGCATATAGCTGTCTCCTGGGATGTACCTGCTTAACTCTTCCGTCCTATATAATATTTGTGAACACAGCCAGTCTCCTATCCTGAAAAAATTATCCGGACCCGCGCCAGGGAAGAAAAAAGAGGAAAAACGAAAGGGAAAATCAAATTGAAATAACCCTGCGTGTCTTCTATAGTTTATGACTTCTATCTCTTGTTTATGACTTCGATCTCTTGTTTATGAACTCTATCTCTTGTTTATGAACTCTATCTCTTGTTTATGACTTCTATCTCTTGTTTATGAACTCTATCCCTTCCAATTCAAGGCTGTATTGGAGATAGGACCTGTACTGGAGATAAGACCAGAACCCAAATGTTCACCAGGAATGAAATATTAACGGGCTTCAGGTTCCTATCTGGACAGGATTAAGTATCTTTTTCAGGGTTGAGATCGCAGAAAGGGCTGCAAGATAACTTGTTTTAGGATTTTCCGGAGAAGGAAGGTTTTCTACCTTTGTACAGAATTTCCCAAACTCTCCTTGTACATTAATTTCATGAATGTTCCTCGAAAGGGATGGATCAGCTATAACTCTCACCATCGTCCTTTCAAAACCTATGCCTGCAAGGCTTATAGTGGCTGCAACGTTAACGTTTGCGGGGAAGGCTTTTACGGCTTCTGAGGCAGTCCCTTCAAAAAGAATGGTCTCTTTTTCGAGCTTCTCAAGTTCTATGCCATGTTCCACAACATAAGGGGCCCCCATAAGTCCGGAAGGAGGTTTCCTGGTTGTCAGGGTAACAGAAGAAATCCCGGCGGCATGCGCTGAATTAATACCATCGATTCCGACAACGGCACCCGAGGGGAAGTAAAGCTTGCAGTTATGCTTTTTTGCAAGCCCGAAAAGAGTTTCTCTCAATTCTTTATCTGCAAGAGCACCCACACTCAGCACCATTACACTGCATCCGGCTTTAAGGGCCTGAGGTACGATAAACCTGACAGCATTCTGAGAAGCGCTTTCAACAACAAGGTCTACACTGCTAATAAGTTCTTCAATCTTCATATATGCAGGCTTGCAGGCTTTCAGGGACTTTGCAAGACCAAAGGCTTTGCTTTCAGAAGAGTCACATAAGGCATATAGCTCAGCATCAATCTCTCCGCTGTCAATTGCTCTGCAAATCTGTCCGCCAATAAAACCGCAACCAATAATTCCTATTTTCAGTATTCCAGGCTCCTGAGAATAATCAATAAATCTTGATCTTTAGATTTTAGTGCCCGGCATTATAAGCTCCAGGCGGGGTACTGTATTCTTTTCCCTTTCTTAAAACCTTCTGTTAAGAGTATTTTTCTCAATAAAAAATGTTTTTACTATTTTCAATTTCGTTTCAAATACTTTCATGTAATTCCAACTTTAAGAACCTCAATTTTTGAATCAACTTTATACCTTAATGACAAAAACCTCCGCCTTCCGAAAACACTACCCTGGAAATAGGAAACTACCTTCAAAAAAACTCTCAAAGATTCCCCAAAGACTGAAGCAAGGGTTACCAGTGTCACAGCCTGAAAATCGAAAAATGCCTGTGAAATATATTTAACGTAAGCCATATTCCGCACTTAAAAACGTGGCTCATATCCTATAAACGGGATTATTAAGTATGGTTACGGGGAAAAACCTCACCCGTCAGGCATTTAAATTATGGTTCAAGCATTCGTTTTTCCATAATACAGATGTATATACTTCAAGAAAATAACCACTGAAAAGAGATAGAAAAACCCAAAACGCCCGCGCCTCTTATAAATGCAGGAGACATAAAATAGCGGGGTAAAAATTATGTTTATCAGAGAAATTGAAAGCTTCATAGAAGAAGACCTTGGGTACGATGACGTTTCATGCACTATTGTCCCGGACAGGCCTGCTGAAGCCATTATTTTTACGAAAGAAGACTGCACGGTTGCAGGGATAGATGAGGTAGTATCAATATTTTATTATTTTGGGATTCAGGCTGAAACTGATTTTGAAGATGGGGACCAGCTAAAGAAGGGAGACATAATTTTCAGGCTTAGGGGAGGAGCCGTTTCCATTCTAAGGGCAGAGCGAATCAGCCTCAACTTCCTGGGGCACCTCAGCGGAATTGCAACCCTGACAAGAAAATGCACGGATATTGCTAGAAAGCACTCTGAGACTGTGAGGGTCGCCTGCACAAGAAAGACCACACCGGGGATCAGGAAATTCGAAAAGCTGGCTGTTGCCGCAGGTGGGGGAGATACACACAGGTTTAACCTCTCGGATGCGGTCATGATAAAAGATAACCATGTGAAACTTATGGGGATAGAAGCCGCAATCAAAGAAGCCCGGAAAACCAGCTTTACACGGAAAATTGAGGTTGAAGTTGAATCTGCAGAAGATGCGGTCTTTGCTGCAAAGCTGGGAGCTGATATAATAATGCTTGACAATATGCAGCCTGATGAGGTTAAAGAAACTATTTCCATACTAAACGGAAAAGGGCTCAGGGAATCAGTTCTTATAGAAGCTTCAGGGGGGATTTCTCTGGAAAACCTGGAAGCTTATGCAAAAACAGGAGTGGATGTAATATCCATGGGCTTACTGATCCACAGATCAAGATGGATAGATGTCAGCCTGGAAATAGTCCGCCCTGAGAGCTAAACATATTCTGGAAATTGGAAACACAGGTTAACTCCAAGTAGAAATCAGACCGAAAAAACTACACAGGGCAAGAAAATTAAAAAAACAGCATATGGGTGTTAAAAATATGAGGTATAAATATTAAAAAATGAGCATTAAAAGATATATATGAATATTAAAAAAATAAGTGTTAAAAAATAATATATAAATGTGAAAAAATAAGTGTTAAAAAAACGAGGTACAAGTGTTAAAAAATGATATATGAGTATAATTTGAAGAATCACTACTTCTCTTTTTATTGAAGAGACCTTTCTGTTTAATAGTATTTAAAGGTCTTTTGCTCAGGTCTATTACACGTCTCCCCATGACCTCGTTTTTGACATACGTGAGCATGAATATTTCTTACTGCATACACATATATTTTCCAGAAAGAGCATTATGTTATTCACAAAGTATTGATGCTTATTCTTTTGATTACTACCAGTTAAAATAAGAATGCTAATAAGTCATACCATTTTTTATGAAATTAATGATCTATAATAATTAGCAGAAAAATTTAGTTAAATTTATGTAATACTCTTCCTTTAGTAAACTAGAGGAAAGTAACATGAAAACTATTTCCAGTGTTAAATTTAAAAAAATTATTTTTATAGGAATGCTCATCCTCACCCTTATCGCAAGCTCAGGGTGTACGGGTGAGTCCAGCCCTGCTGAAAACGCAGAACATGAAAACCCGGCTGAAGATGCTGGAACCGCAACAGGTACCGATGAATTAACGGAGTCTGCCGAAAAAACAGTAACTGATGGGTTCGGCAGGACCGTCACCATACCCGGAAACGTAGAAAGCGTGGTCTGCTCAGGGGCAGGCTCCCTGCGTTATCTTGTATATCTCCAGTCTCAGGATCTGGTGGTCGGTGTAGACAGCCTGGAAAAGCAGGAAGCTGAGATCGAAGGTCGTCCCTATGCCCTTGCAAACCCCCAGCTTAAAGACTACCCGCTTATTGGCGAGTTCAGGGGCAAAGATGATCCGGAGAAAGTCATTGATATCGGCCCCCAGCTGGTCCTGAAAGCCGGCACAACCGGTCAGGCACCGGCAGCAAACGCAGCTGAAGCAGACAGTCTACAGGAAAAAACCGGTGTCCCTGTGATCTCTTTCCCTTACGGCTCATTGAATAATGAGGAACGTAAAGCCGAAATGTACAGCTCACTCCAGATAATGGGTGAGGCAGTGGGCAAAGAGGAAAGAGCAGAAGAGGTAATTGCCTATATCGATGCTACCATGGAGGATCTGAAAAAGAGGACTGCAGACATTCCAGAGTCTGAAAGAAAGAATGTTTATGTCGGAGGGGTCAGCAGTGCAGGCGCCCATGGGATAATCTCCACAGAGCCGGCTTATGCTCCATTCCTCTGGGTGAATGCAAATAACGTTGCAGCCGGAATGGGTGCAGACCACGCTGACATTGCCAAAGAGGCTCTTGTCGACTGGGATCCGGAATACATCTTTATCGACACAGGCACTCTCCAGCTCGGGAACGAAGGAGCCATCGGAGAACTCAAGACTGACTCGTCTCTTACCGGACTTTCAGCCGTTAAAAACGGTAACGTTTACGGAGTAATTCCTTACAATTTCTACAGCACTAACTATGAATCAGTGCTTGCAAACGCTTACTTTGTAGGGAAGGTGCTCTATCCGGACCGTTTCGAGGATATCGACCCTGAAGCCAAAGCCGACGAAATATATACATTCTTCGTTGGAAAACCTGTGTTCTCTGACCTTAACGGACAGTACAAGGACACCGGCTTCAAGCAGATTCCGCTATAACACGGAGGGTACAAATAAGTGCATTTTGCCGACGGAGCAGTTCCAGAAGATTACCTCGTATATGTGCGAAGAAAATTCTTCTGGATTATGGGGGGGCTCCTGCTCCTATTTATTATGCTCATATACTCAATCTCTGTAGGAGCAGTAACAATACCTCCTTATGAGGTCCTGCAAACCCTGATGGGGCAGAGTGTCTCTACAAAATGGGACTCAATAATCTGGAATATACGCCTCCCTCAAGCCCTTGCTGCAATAGTTGCCGGAGCCGGGCTCTCAGTTGCGGGAGTCGTAATGCAATCTATCCTGCGCAATCCACTCGGGTCTCCTTTCACCCTTGGAATCTCCAATGCAGGAGCATTCGGAGCTGCAGTTTCGGTAATTATCCTTGGCACAGGAAAAATGCAATCAACCGCTGCAGACGCTGTCATAATTAACAACCCTTACATGACCACGATTGTGGCTTTTATTTTCTGTCTCCTCGCTACCGGGATAATCCTGCTTATCTCCCGGATACGGGCAGCTTCACCCGAAGTGATGGTGCTTGCAGGAGTGGCTCTTTCTTCCCTCTTTACCGCAGGAACGATGTTCCTTCAGTACTTTGCTGACGATACCCAGCTCGCAGCAGTTGTATTCTGGACCTTTGGCGATGTGGGAAGAGCAAACTGGCTGGAACTTAAGATTATGGCAGTTGTTGTCCTGCTTTCAACTCTGTTCTTTATGATTAACCGCTGGGACTACAATGCCATAGACGCAGGAGACGAGACCGCGAAAGGTCTTGGAGTCAACGTGGAAAGAGTCAGGATGGTAGGCATGATTGTTGCAGCGCTAGTATCTGCCGTTATTGTTTCTTTCCTCGGAGTAATCGGATTTGTAGGGCTGATCTGCCCTCACATGGTAAGGAGACTCATAGGGGATGACCAGAGGTATCTCATCCCGGGCTCAACTCTGCTTGGAGGAATTCTTCTCCTGGCATCTGACACGGCAGCCAGGATTATAATATCACCATATGTGCTTCCTGTTTCCATACTTACTGCTTTCATGGGAGCACCGACTTTCATTTACCTGCTTCTCAGGGGGTATAGACGATGATTCTATCTGTAGAAGAACTTCAGTTTTTGTATCGTAACCGTAAGATCCTGCATGAGATTGCCTTTACAATCGATGAAGGAGAAGTTGTAGCAATTCTGGGCCCCAACGGGGTTGGCAAGACTACCCTGTTGAAATGCCTTAACAGGATTCTGCACCCGAAAGGAGGAGCAGTCCATATAGATGGAGAAAACCTGTTCGACCTCGGGACTATGGAGATCGCACGCCTGATAGGTTATGTCCCCCAGCGTGTGGAAACAGGAAGGCTGACAGCTTTTGATGCGGTTCTTCTGGGACGCCGTCCCCACATAAGATGGGACGTGACAGAAAAAGACCTGAAGATTGTTGACTCGGTCTTCAAGCTTCTCTCAATGGAAAACCTGCGCCTTTCATATATCGATGAGATGAGCGGAGGAGAACTCCAGAAGGTGGCAATAGCGCGTTCCCTTGTTCAGGAACCGAAAGTCCTTCTCCTTGACGAGCCGACAAGCAGTCTCGATTTGAAAAACCAGGTAGAAATCCTTGCTACTATCAGGCAGATAGTTCTTGACCATAAGATTGCAGCTGTAATGACCATGCACGACCTCAACCAGGCTCTAAGGTATGCAGACCGTTTTATCCTCCTTAAAGGAGGAAAGGTCCACGCACTGGGAGGGGTGGAAGTGATCACTCCTCAGGTAATCGAAGAAGTATACGGCCTGCCCGTTATCATAGGGGAAATCTCAGGCATGAGATGCGTGGTTCCTGGAAGTCCGGCGTGGGACTGCAGCACGGACTGCGTTGCAGGTAAATTATAACGTAGTTATAAAAAACAGAATGAAGAAAACGGAACGATTGTGAGACAAATAAATTTGATCAAAAGTACGGGCATTATAAAAGTACGGGCATTATAAAAGTACGGGCATTATAAAAGTACGGACTTTATGATACCTCTATAAAGAAGCATAGAAGTATTAATTTTTTTTAAAAAAGAGTTAAAAGGATGTTTGCCTTTCCGGCAAACTCAATCCTTAAACTGAAAAGTCCCCTGAAGGGAAATTCCAGGCTTATCTGGTAATCATCATTTCTGCGGTTTCAGGCTTGTAGAACCAGTCCCTCGGAAGTACCTTTTCCTGCTTGTAGTATTTAACAAGCCTTCTGATTTTGGATTCGGTCAGGTTGAGGGCGCGCTTGTTGTGGACATCTTTCTTGTTAGTAGAAAGGTGTTTTCTCAGTCCCAGAGCCTTTACAATAAGGTTGGTAAGGTCTTCTGGAAGGTTAGGAGCAACATTGTTTTCCTTGAGAATTGTTGTGATCTTCTTGCCTGTGACGAGCTTGGCATCCGGGACACCGTAGCGGTCCCTCAGAATCATTCCAATTTCGGATGTGGAGACTCCCTGTTTCCAGAGGTCAAGAGTGATTGTGGTTACTTCGTCTGCTCCAATCTTGCACCACTCAGGCGGTTCAGTCCTGTTAGGCCTGGTGGAAGAGGATTTGCCTTTTCTTTTGGTATGCATTTTTGCCATAATATTTCTCCTGATATCAATTGATCGATGCCCGGAAAAAAATTCCTCGGGCTGAAGTTATATCTTTACCGATTATAACGGACCAACACATCGATCGGGAGATTTTAATCCGCCACAGCAAATTGCTGCGTGGCTTTTCAGGAATTCCTGTAAAAGCTTGAGTTTTTCGGTAAAAACATCACTAGAGAGCGCACCATATGATATATACTTTGTGTCGGAATTTCAGGATAAGACCACACAAGGCATTTAAATGGTTTAAGTTAGGCCACACATGCATTTTAAATGGTTAATATGGTTTCCAGAGATAGAGGACTATCCTCGCCCCTCCGGGATTGATCTGCCTGTAAATTGCATCTATCTGAGAATCCCTCAGAACCCGAGCCTCGGAGAGATCTTTGACCTCAGCTACAGCATAAACAGTTTCATTAATCTCACCTGAAAACTCAGCCTCCAGTTCTGTTCGAATATCTGCTCTTATATGATCTACAAGCAGGACCTCAAGTTGAGAAAGTTCTGCAGTAGATATATTTTCAGAAAAATTTTCGAAATTGGGTGCAAATCCTGTATTAAACAGATCATAAAGATAAGCGTTAAATTCTTCTTCTGTTGAGGAAGAGTTTTCTCCATCCGAATATTCAGAAACCCCGTAAAGCAGCGTCTCAAAAGACTCATCTGCTTCCTCTCCAAAAACCGATCCTGAATAATCCGAGGGGAAAAGAAGCTCAGCTGCTGTTTCAGCTCCTTCAAGGGCTGCAGCATCAAGAGAAGCATTAAAAGCCTGGAAAAGTGCTGCTGAAGCCTCTTCGTCAGAAACGTTAAGAGAAGCTTCAAGGACGGAATCGTTCACGCAGGCAAGAAGGGAATTCCTGGACGGTGCAGCCGCATAAAGAGGCATGGAAATTTTTGCACTCTGCCGTATGGCATCAACAGGAGGTTTTTCTCCGATTATAAGTTCACTTCCCATGGGCAAAGCTTCCTGAGGATACCAGTAAGCTTCAAACCGATATGAAAATCTCCCTGCTGCCTTTCTGTCCAGATAAGCAGTTATGATTTCGGAAGCCTTGTCGGAATAGCCTTCAGAAAGAGGATTGAGGGGGACAGAAGAGCCTTTTCCCTGCAGCCTGAGGGAAATAGCCAGATATTCGGCTGTAAGGTCGGCAAAAGTCCTGTGCTTCAGTTCCTTTCCGAAAAGGGTGTGAGCAGGGTCCGCTACAATTGAGTTTTTCGGGACTGAAACGTTAACTACCGAAAGAGGTGAGATCTCGTATTCAAAATCTTCAAGCTTGCAGGAAAGGAGAGACTCAAGCAGATAGGTATCCAGTTCTGAAGAAGTTACGTACGAAGCTGCAGCATACTGTTCATCAGCCTGCAAAGAGGGCATAAGGATAATACCGGAAAGTGAGATTAAAACAAGCAAAAAGAGGGCATCGAAAACTGTAGAATAAGCGGAAGACTCCCTGATATCTTCTGCATTTACTTTTGTACCATTGAATGTTTGTATCTTTCCAGAGTTATCAGTATTTTTCAAAGAGTTCGCCTCTTTCAATTATTTGACTATTTCTTTCCTGAATCGGATGTTTTTCAGGGAACTTCAATTCCTGCATTTGATAAGCTCCGGACTCATCTGCATTACATCCAGGGGGTTTTATAAAGAACGACAGTAAGGGTTCCCGGGACCGTTTCTGCTGAATTCAGCTCGATTACAACCGGCACTGAAGCCGCAACTTTTTCCTGTTTTCCCATGAGATAGCCTGTTTCGACAATTTCAGAATTTATAATCCAATCCCACTGCCCGTTTTCTGTCCGGATCTCGACCAGAAATGGGTAATTTCCTGAAAATGCTGCAAAAAATGTCTCTCTTTCATCAAACCCTTCGGGGCATGAAAGCCTGTCAAGAGCTGATGCAGAAAGTACACCCGGATTCTCGGCTTTCAGGACAGATGCTTCTGCTACGGTACCTGCAAGAAGAGAAGCACTTTCATAATTTTCAAGCGCAAATGAGCGGTCTTCGTATCCCAGATATGCTTTTGAAAGAAGAGCTGCAAGGACAACGAAACCTATAACAGCGAGAGCTGTGGCAATGAGATCAGAATGGGGTTCAAGGACTCCCTTTTCATCCCGCAGAATTGAATCTTTACGCTTTACAAAATGTTTTACAGGCTCTATCCACTTATTGATAAACGAGAATATATTCAAAAGCAGAAACCCCCCCACTGCCCTTAATATAAACATGTTCTTTTCTTATTGAGATATTATCATCCGCTTTCAGCACAGCCTCTCCGGTTCCGGAAACCCTGAGAAATTCAGAAATTTCCTGAAAATCAGCCGAAAGCGGATACCCTTCGCTGCCGTCGCTTCCAAACCTTGTGTACAGTTTCCCCCTGAGTTCGGACTCATTGAAAGGCAGCACCCTGAATGTAAAGGGCCTTACAGCAGTGAAAATTTCTCCACCCGATTCTCCCTTTAAACAGACATATTCCCCTGATACATAGACCTCTATATTTTCTCTGAAAGGAGAGGAAAAAAAGACTTCGTTTTCATCAAAACGATAAGAGATCTCCTGGTTGTCCTCCGGAAAACTCTCTGCTCCGGCTCCATCTACTGCGGCTTTAAAATCCCTTGCAAGAAAATCCAGCTCTTCCTGTGCTTCAAGATCTTTAAAACCCGCAGCCAGCTGAAAAAGGGCTGCAAAAAAGACTATACTGGATAGAACCAGTGCAGCTTTTGAGATTAAAAAGTCAGCCCATGCAGACTCATCTGCTGAAATCTCCTTTGTTGCGCAGGTCTTTCCCGATTTCATCTTCTCAATCAGCCCCTGTTTCGGATATCAGGACAAAAAGCCTGCCTGATTCCGAATCAATTTTTGTAATAAGAAGCAACCTGTGTCTGCCCGGACCAAAAGATACGGGCCCGTTTAGCTCAGAGTTCGAAAAAGAAACAGCTGCGGGATAAAGTTTTGATTTTCCTTCAACAGTGATGCCATAGTTATCCGCATCCTCAGGCCAGTTGCCTTCCTGTCCCGGCAAAGCCCCAAAGATGACCGATGCCCTCTGAGGTACGTTTATTTCAAGGGCAAGCTCACTGCCTTCTCCGCGTATAGAGAGCTGTTCGGCAGCAGCTATTACTTTTGAAACCTCACCCATGGTTTCCCGCTCCTCTACTCCTTCCAGAAAGCCGGAGACAGAGACAGAAGAGATCAGCAGGAGTACAGCAAAAAGAATTCCTGTAACCGTGAGCCTGAAGGGAAGCCCACAAACTGCGGACTCCTCAGCTCCGATCTGACATGCTATCTGACATGCTAATACTCTCGCTTTTCCCGCCGTAATTTCCCCCCAGAAATCCAGATTGTAAAAAAACTAAGTAATTAATTATAACAAAAATTACACAGTTTGTATATAAAAAGATTACTTTTACTAGAAACAATGCGATTTGATAAATAAAATTTAGAGGAATAAGATATAGTTTACAAACTGATAGTATGTGAGAATAAAAAAATCTACGAGGAAAGAGAGAAGAGAAAAAATAAGAGAGTAGGAAGAGAAAAGAGAAAGGAGAGTGGAATGAAAAAAGGGAAAAAGAGAAAAGAAAATTATCGGTTTTAGAATTATCGGTTTTAGAATTATCGGTTTTATTGCCCTGAAATTTTCCCTGTGATTTCTTCCAGCGTCAAAAGCTCCTGTTCTCCGGAAACCATATCCCTGAGAGTCAGTTTTCCAGCTTCAAGTTCTTTTTCCCCTACAATTATCACATAGTCAGCATTGATGGTGTTTGCATAGGAGAGCTGTGCCTTAAAGTTGCGCTCCATAAGGTCTATCTGGACTGGCAGGTAGTTCCTCAATTCTGTCGCAACTTTTACAGCTTCCAGGTGAGTATCGGGTTTTGAGACCACCACAAGACTTTTCTGTGCAGGAGGTACGAGAGGGCAGATCTCCATTATCCTGTCAAAGCCGATTCCGAAGCCTGTAGAAGGCACATCTCCGCCCCCAAAGAGCTGGATAAGCTGGTAAGAGCCGCCTCCACAGACCTGCTTCTGGGCACCGAGTCCTTCGGCGTAGACCTCAAAAACCATGCCTGTATAATAATCAAGCCCGCGGGCAATTCCAAAGTCAAGAGAGTAATCGACTCCGTATGCATCAAGAAGCTTGAGGGTCTTCTCAAAGCTCACGAGCTCAGGAATGTTTCCGACTATTCCTTTTACTTCAGGGAGGATGTACTTGCCTTGAAGGTGTATAAGACGGAAGAGGTCGGACTTCAACTGTTCTTCTGCCCCTATCTCATAAAGCAGAGCTGCAAGACCTGCATACTCTTTCTTGTCCACAAGCCTCATGACATTGCTCACAATCTCGGGTTCAAGCCCTTTCAAAAGCGTGCGGATCACTGCAAGGTTTCCGAGCTTCATGTCCCCCTTTATGCCCACCGCTTTCAGAAGAGCACTGGCAAGGGCAATAACCTCGGCATCGGAGTCGGATTTCCCGCTCCCTATGAGTTCGACCCCGAACTGCCAGAACTCTCTGAAGCGGCCTTTCTGGGGGCGTTCGTAGCGGAAACAATTCTCGAAGTAGAACAGTTTAAGAGGTTTGGGGAAAGGCTGGAGTTCATTAACGTAAAACCTCATCACAGGAGCCGTAAGCTCCGGCCTGAGGGTCATTTCCCTCCCCCCTTTATCCGTGAAGTTATAGAGCTCCCCTATAATTCCTTCCCCGGACTTAAGGGTAAAAAGGTCCAGATGTTCAAACGTGGGCGTAATGATTTCACTGTAGCCCCAGTTGAGGACAACATTTCGCATAACGCTTTCCACGTACCTTCTCCGGGCAGTATCTGCGGGTAAAAAATCCCGGGTCCCTCTTGGCCTGTTGACTGACATTTTTTAATACACCTGGTATAATCGAATTTAGAGAAATATAAAATATGTATCAAATATAGAATTATTCTGAAAGAATATTCCGCTGAATACATGGAGTTTGTCTGGGTAAATAACTCTTGCATCCAGTAACTTTATACATTCCACAAAAGTATATAAACTCCTGTAAACAGCCTGTATACATGTAAGTGCAGGGATTTTTTCTGCTCATTACAGCTTTTCTGGATGGTAGTAAAAAGCAAGCTATTTTACTTTTTCGTTATTTATGCTTAACAAAGTGAAAATATGCGTACTATGCATATGATTGAGACTGGGAAACCGGCTGGAAAAGAACTTTAAAAAACAGATTAAATATAATTATTTTGTAAAATAAAGTAGAATGGATTCCATGAGAGAAAGTTTTCGCAATCAAATAACCATAAAGCAAATAAAGGCATGTTTGCACGAGCTAATATAATAAACAACTTAATATACAGGCTTCACGCTAAATATTTGCGATCAACGTGTCAGAGCAAAGAAGTGTACCTTTAAGGGAGCATCTGCTGGCCCTGAAGCCCTGCAGACATGGAGGGCTAATCCAGGAAACTTCGGAGACGTACGGGATCCCCGAAAACGAAATCCTCGACTTCAGTGCAAACTTTAACCCACTGGGAAGTCCCTTTGACTATCCGGAAAACGGGCTAAACTTTGAAGATATTATCAAGAAGAGTTGTGGAAAACTCCTGGAATACCCTGATAACAGGTATGTAGAGTTCAGGGAAGCTGCTGCAAGGTTTGTAGGACTTGGAGTAACACCGCAGAGCATTGTTCCTGGGAACGGTTCAACGGAAATAGTAAGGCTGGTAGTCGAATCCGTGATAGAAAAGGGAGATAAAGTCCTTTTACCCTGGCCTACTTTCGGAGAATACGAAATGCAGTGCCGGATCACAGGAGCTGAACCCGTATGTCCTTCACAGGAAGAAGTAAATACACTCCCTGATGAGGTGCTGGAAGAAGCAAAAATCCTTTTTATCTGTAATCCTAACAACCCCACAGGAAAACTCCGCACCAGGGAAGAACTTAAAGTCCTTGCGGAACGCTGCAGAGAACATAAGACCCTCCTCTATGTGGATGAAGCTTTCATAGAGCTTTCAGACCCTTCACAGAGTGTTGCAGACCTTCCTGCAGAAAATAATTATGTTTTTGTCATGCGTTCCCTTACAAAAGACTTTGCAATTCCCGGAATCAGAATGGGCTTCGGAATAGCTCCTCCGGCTATGGCTGATATACTTAACACAGCAAGGCTGTCCTGGAACCTGGGAGCTATTGCAAACAATACAGGAATTGCGCTTCTTAATATCGAAGGCGGAATTGACAGCCCTTACCTGAAAAAAGCAAGAGAAATGATACTCAAAGAAGGAGAAACCCTCAAAGCCAAAATCGACAGGATAAGGGGTTTTGAAGCCGGAGAAGTGAATGTTAACTTCATACTGGTTGATGTAAGCAAGTTCATGCTTAATTCAAGCGAATTAACTGCACGCCTTGCAGCACGAGGAGTCCTTGTCCGGGACTGTGTTTCTTTCCACGGCCTTGAAAAGAATTACATAAGGGTTGCAGTCAGGACAGAAAAAGAAAACGACAGGCTCATTGCTGCAATCGGGGACGTTATCACTGAATGGGGCAGAGAACAGGCAAAGAACGAACTGCAGCACGTAATCGAAAAAGCCAGTGAAGAAGGCATCGGAGGCAGAAAGACCTGCGAATACTATCCGTGCCATTTCGAAGGCCAGAACTGCACATTCTGCTTCTGTCCGTTTTACCCCTGTGAAAACGAAAAAACCGGAGGGAAATGGATACAGAGTTCAAGAGGAGGCAGGGTATGGAGTTGCGTTGACTGCCACCTTGTCCATAAAAAGGAGATAGCCCAGAAAATCCTTGACTGCCTTATGCACGAAGGGGATACTGACGAACTCGTAAAAGTAGCCTGGAAAGAAGTGATGGAGCCTATCTTATGATCATACCGGACAGCGGGCACCTCGCTCTGGTACTTCTGCTAGCTGCAGTCATAGACATAGTTTTCGGGGAACCTCCTGCTGCTGTCCACCCGGTCGTCTGGATAGGAAAACTTATCAGCTTTTTGAAAAATGCAGCCCCAAAAAACCACAGAAAACTTTACGGTACTGCAATGGCTCTCTTCTGCGTTTTATTTGCGTCATTGCTCGGGTATTCAGTCCTTTACATTGCAGCCCTCCCCGGAATTCCGGGATTTTTAGCCCTTCTTATAGAAGCTTATTTCCTCAAAGCTACCTTTGCAATCAACTGCCTTCTGAGCCCCGCGAGGGAGATTTATAAACACCTTGAGGAAAACAGGCTGGAAAAAGTAAGGGAACTGCTTCCCATTTACGTGAGCCGGAACACATCCAAACTGACAAAAAACCAGATGTCCTCGGCAGTTGTGGAATCAGTATCGGAAAATTATGTGGACGGCATATTGAGCCCGATATTTTATTATGCAGTCTTTGGGGAATACGGGCTTGTAGCAGCGTATGCATTTAAAGCCATAAGCACGCTGGACTCAATGGTAGGGTACAAAACCGAGCCCTATAAGGAACTGGGATACTTCTCAGCAAAATCCGATGACGTGCTGAACTGGATCCCTGCCCGGATCTCAGTTATCTTTATCCTTGCAGCAGCCTTTACAGTATCTTTATTCCCTAAAAAAGGAAGAAAAATCAATCCTTTTGACAGCGTAAAGACGGCACTCAAAGACGGAATGAAGACCCCCTCCCCCAATTCCGGTTATCCCATGGCTGCAACCGCCGGAGCCCTGGGAGTCAAACTTGAAAAACCCAACACTTATGTTCTGGGAGCCTCGTACCCACCCACCGAGATAAAAGATATAAAACGGGTGTCCCAATTAATAGCAATTGCTTCAGGCTTCTCACTCGTCGCTTTTGTGGCAGTGATCCGGATGGCGGGCATCTATCTTCACCCCTGAAAAATAGATTTACTCCAGATCATTTATTTTTGATCAATAAACGTAAATCCTCAATTACCCTATTAAAACCCGTTAATTCAACCCTTTATGCTGGAAGATATTAATTTAGAATCTCAGTCAACCTTGTAATCCGGAGTTTTATTCGCAGCCCGGGGCAGAGAAAGCTGAGTGTGCCCGGCAGGTGGTGCCGGGACATTTGTACTATCATATTTACCTGTACAGAAGCTTGAAACCAGGTTTAAGCCCGGATTTTTGTTTTAAGCTTAACTGTATTAAGAACAACCGTTTTAAGAATTTAAAAACCCCTGAAATAACCGTTTTGACAACCCCGGAGTGATCAGTTTGAAGTTATCAGATATTGAGGAAAGAGACCTTAAAAAAGGGCAGCCTGAAAATATAGAGGAAAAAGCTACCATTGATATCCTTGATGTCCTGGCTGAAGAGGGCATAAGTGTCCAGGACCTTGCAGATACGGCTCTCGAAATGTATGTCCCTCACCCTGGACTTGAGACAAGGGAAAAAGCTGAAGCTCTGTTTAAAAGAGAACTCAAATTCGCTCTTTCTGACCCCAATCTCTGCCTTTTGATTTACACAGGGGTCCTGCTTGAGAGAGAGGGAAAAGCCGGAAACCTTCCTAACCTCAGCAAAAAGTCTTACGAAAAAGACCTGACGTTTATAATTGCGGACGAAGTGCTCGGCACAAGCATAGCAACCTACATCAGCGGCTCCAAAGGTGCATTCGAGTTCGTCAGGTACGATAAGCAAAAACCCGGGATTCTTGCAAACCTGGGACCTTTTATGGACGATGTCATAGGAGGCCTCATAGGAGGGGTGTCCTCCAATATGTATTCAAGAGGGATGGCAGAGTTTGAAAGAAAAGACTGAAAAACAGGCGGTACATAATGAATTCATATTTACTTGCATTTAAGTCAGGTTTTGGTTTTCTGTCCACGATCCCTGTAGGAATTACTATGGAAGGGATCGATGAGCTCATGAAAAAGATTTTTTTTTACCCTGTAGTTGGAGCCGTTCTCGGGCTTCTAATAGGGATAGTTGCATATGCGGGACAGCTGGTATTTCCGGGTCCTGTTCTGGCAGCTCTTATTATGGGGTTCGTATATTACATCACAGGCTTTAACCATCTCGATGGAGTCACGGACATGGGAGACGGATTTATGGCCCATGGATCCCTTGAGAAAAAAGTCAAAGCCCTTAAAGACACAACCCTCGGGACAGGAGGGGTTGCTTTTGGCATACTTGTACTGCTTACCTTTTACGGCTCTATAAGGTCAGTCCAGGAAGAAGGAATTGCTGCATTTGGCTCTAATCTTCCGTTCCTGATGTTCGCATCCATGTTTATAGCGGAAGTCAGCGCCAAGCAGTCCATGTTAACAATTGCAGCTTTTGGAAAACCACTTCCACGGCCGAAGGAACAAACTTATCCTGGCCTCGGGGAGATGACAATAAACGGAGCAACCAGGAAAAATTTTCTTATAGGATTTATTTTCGGTGCGGTTGTATGCTGCCTGCCCTTTGGACTGATAGGGCTTATTCCATACCTGGCAGCATGCATCTCTGCTCTCGTACTCCTTAACAGGAGTTATGCACACTTTGGTGGCTTGAACGGTGACGGAATCGGTACAGCCAACGAGATTGGGAGGATAACTGCCCTGATTGTAATTGCAGTTACCCTTAAACTTTCATTAAATGGATACCTTGGAGGTTTAGAATGGACGCTATTGTAATGGCAGGAGGGTTCGGGCAGAGGCTTGGTATGGGGGAAAAGCCCTGCGTAGAATTGCTCGGAAAGCCGCTTATTACCTATGTAATAGATAACCTTAGAGCTTCAAAAAATATAGACCGGGTTTTCGTAGCGGTCTCGCCTGTTACCCCGAAAACCGAAATTATGATTCAAGAACGTTATAAGGGAGAGGTACAGGTAATCAGGACATTCGGCGGAAACTATGTGGGAGACATGATTCACGCAGTAGAGACTTCAAATACTGCAGGCCCGGTAATGATCATCATGTCCGACCTGCCGCTGGTGAATCCTGACCTTATTGATTCGGTGATAGAGAAATACAGGGAAGAAGGAAAACCTGCACTTTCCGTTTATGTCCCTATCAATGTCTGCAGAGGAACCGGGACCAGGCCTGACACAGTATTTAATAAGGACGGAAAACTCATCGTGCCTGCTGGAGTTAATATCCTTGACAGTTCTCAAATCAGGAAAGAACAGGAAGACTTTAATCTCATACTTGATAATCCCAGACTAGCAATAAACGTAAATACCGTTAAAGACCTGCAGCGCTGCAAGGATTTACTGCAGTGCTCCAACTAAAATTTGCTAGAGGTGTCATAGATTCTATCCTTAAAAAACCTGATATTGAGCCGCGATGGGAAAAAAATTCTTCGTGGTATTAACCTTGAGGTAGGTGACCGTGAAATCCACAGCATCATAGGCGCAAATGGTGCAGGAAAAAGTACACTTGCCTACACCCTGATGGGGCTCCAGGGTTATGAACACGAGGAGGGCAACATCATTTTTAACGGGGAAGATGTTGCAGCTCTCTCAATAACCGAACGTGCAAGAAAAGGCATAACCCTTGCCTGGCAGGAGCCAGCCCGCTTTGAAGGGCTGAAAGTCAGGGATTACCTTGCTATAGGGGCAAAAGGCAACGGCGGCATCACGGAAAAAGAAATAAAGGAAGCCCTCAGAAAAGTCGACCTGAAGCCCGAGAAATACCTTAACAGGGAAGTGGGCGAAGCGCTGAGCGGAGGCGAAAGGAAGCGTATAGAACTTGCCTCCATAATTACCATGAAGCCGAAACTTGCAATCCTTGATGAGCCGGACTCCGGGATTGACGTGGTCTCATTAAAAGAAATTGTTTCACTCATCCAGACTCTTAAAGAAAACGGCTCATCAGTGCTAGTTATTACACACAGGGAAGAAATAGCAGCAGCCTCAGATAAAGCGTCCCTGATGTGCGAAGGGGTCATCCTCAGGAGCGGAGACCCCCTGGAAATTAGCGAATTTTTCAAAAACAGATGTATACCCTGTGACAGCCGGGTATCTCCCACCAAGGTGGTCTGAAAAATGACTCCGATTACATTGAATACGCTTTCAAGAGAAGCAGAAGATATAACAGCAGCTTACACAGCAGCGGGAGGAGATGCTGCAGTCCTGCATAACCATGGGCTCTCGAGCCTTGTGGTAAGCGGAAATAAAGTGCTCAGCGCAAATGCGACTGAAGGCATAGTGCTTGAGAAAAAAGAGACCGAACACGGCGTGGACATTAAACTGACCATTAAAAAAGGTTATAAGATCCCCCTGCCTGTCCACCTCTGCTTCGGGCTGGTCCCAAAAGACGGGCTTCAGGAAATCAAAATGGACTTCGTAGCTGAAGAAGAATCCGCTGTCGAGCTTATAGCCCACTGCACCTTCCCCAATGCTGAAAAAGTTATCCACAAAATGGATGCCGAGATGATTATAGGAAAGAATGCAGCCCTGAAATACACAGAGACGCATTTCCACGGCCCTCACGGCGGGATTCAGGTTTTACCTAAAGCCCACATAAAAATCGAAGAAGGAGGCAGCTATTACACGAATTTTTCCCTGGTCTCGGGCAGGGTAGGGTATCTGGAATTTGATTACAGCGTGGATGCAGAGAAAGACTCGATATGTGAAATGGTAACCAAAGTCTACGGAAAAGCGGACGATAAAATAAAGGTTCTGGAGAGAATCTCCCTTAACGGGGAAAATGCACGCAGTGTTATTAAAAGCCGTATTGCCATAACCGATAATGCAGAATCAGTTTTCAGAGGGATCACCGAAGGTCATGCCCCAAGAGCCCGCGGGCATGTCGACTGCATGGAAGTTATCCAGGGCAATGCTAAAGCCGAAGCTGTGCCAATTGTCCGTGTAGACAACCCTCTTGCCAAGGTCACACATGAAGCAGCTATTGGCTGTGTGGACAAAAAAGAAGTGGAAACTCTTATGGCACGCGGGCTTGAAGAGGACGATGCAATAGATATTATAGTAAAGGGAATGCTGGCCTGAATCTGCCACTTATTCCTTTTTTATTTCAACCGCTGCCCTGATAAGCAGATGTTTTTATTCATATGCAGCGAATTATCAGGGAAATTCAAAGATTTCTATAGGGATGGAGGTTGAAAGTTTGGGTGAAGTAGTCATTCTTGAGAAAAAATATTCGGAAAAAAACCTGCAGCTCATAACCGGGAAAAAAGACATATGTGTGCATACTGAGGATATCCCTGAAGAAATGTTGCTTTTAAGCGAAGTAATAGAAGACCCCAGAAAACTGCCTTACATGCTGGAAACCTTTCATACTGCGCAGATAAAAAATGAAAAAGCTTTTCATTTCGCCCTGCTCAGGGTCCAGGTAGATTCGGATATAAGGATGCACGAGGATATTCAGAAATACCAGCAGAGAAAGTATGTAGCCGAAACCCTTGAGAAACTGCTCTACGGGGAACTTATGCTTTCAGTAGGAGAAAACTCAGGGATAGACGATGACTGAGAACATCTCAGTCAAAGATCATTTATTTAACTAATTTTTCATCTTCCGTACCTGCTGCCGGGCAATTAACAGCCTGAAACACTTTATCATGCTTGAAACACTTTTTCATATTAGTGCTTATAAGGGACTATGGCAAGAACCGGTATACCTGCACCTGCAACGGTATACTTTCACCTTTTATTTTCTATTTTATACATCATGAGCTTCACAGAAATCTCATATTTCAGTCCGGAAAATTCCTGATGTTTGAGAAATATGGGATAGATTTAATAATTTCTATCGGATAGTAATATTTAATTAAAAAACATTAAACAAAATGTCTTGATCAGAAAAAAGATACTTGACAGATTTTCGCAGGATTACACCTCGGAGAGGAGTGCATAAAAATATCCCGGATATCGGCTTTTCTGAAAAAGTGTTTTATTTTTATATAGTGAGTAAGGGATTTTCTGGGCGTGAAGCATTTATCCTGTTTTCAAATATGGCATGAAATGGGGGTTGAGAATGACAAGCGAAGAGGAGTTACTTCAGGAGCTTTCGGAAGCAATAATCTCCTGTAAAAAGGATGCAGTACTCGCTGCAGTTGAAAAAGCAAAGCAGGTTATGGAGCCTGCGGAAATAATCGAAAAAGGGCTTGCTGCCGGCATGAACCAGGTGGGAGTTTTATTTGAGAGAGGGAAACTTTTCCTGCCGCATGTAATGATGGCAGCCGATGCGATGACTGCCGGAGTCAAAGTCCTTGAAGCGGATATGCCTGCAGGTACCGGGACAAAGAAACTTGGGGTTATTGTAAATGGGACAGTTGAAGGAGACGTTCATGACATAGGGAAATCAATCGTCTCAACAATGCTGCAGTCTGCAGGCTTTGAAGTCCACGACATAGGCAGGGACGTCCCTATAAAGAACTTTGTCGAGAAAGCAAAAGAAGTCAATGCAAACATGATAGGGATCTCCGCGCTTATGACCACAACCCTGCAGGGCCAGAGAGAGGTTATTGAACTCCTTAAAGAAGAAGGCATGAGGGAGAAGGTGAAAGTGATGGTAGGCGGTGCCCCTGCAACCCGGGCATGGGCTGACAAAATAGGCGCGGACTGTTATGCAGAAAACGCAAGCGAAGCTGTAGCAAAGGCAAAAGAACTGCTTGTGAGGAAGTGAAAAGAAATGGCAACTGAATATGCTTTGAGAATGGGAGACGGAAAGAGGGTTTTCCTTGCCAGGGAAAAAATTATGGAGGAGATTGAGGCAGGTACTGCAAATGCTGCAGATCTTGGTGAGATCCCTGCCCTCAGTGCTGATGAAATGAATAAGCTTGCAGAAATCCTTATGATGCCCGGCAAAGCCGTCAGTGTCGAGCATGGTATGGAAATCCCTGTGACTCATGACATCGGTACAATCCGGCTTGACGGTGACCAGGGCAACAGCGGTGTGGGGATCCCTTCCAGCCGTCTTGTAGGGTGCATGATGCACGAAAGGGCATTTGGCGCTGACACAATGGAACTCGGCCACATTGACTACAGTTTCAAGCCGGTAAAACCAGTTGTTGCAAACGAGTGCCAGGCAATGGAAGTCTGCCAGCAGAATATGATCATACCGCTCTTTTACGGTGCAATGCCGAACATGGGGCTGTACTACACTCCTGACGGACCTTTCGAAAACCCCGGCGACCTCATGAAAGCTTTTAAGATTCAGGAAGCCTGGGACTCCATGGAGCACGCAGCCGAACACCTTACAAGGGATACGATCTGGATAATGCAGAAGCTCTTTGCTTCAGGCGCAGACGGCGTTAACTTTGACACAACTGCTGCCGCAGGGGATGGAGATTTTTATGGGACTCTTCACGCAATTGAGGCTCTGAGAAAAGAGTTCCCTGAGATGTACATCGAAGCCGGAATGGCAGGTGAGATGGTACTTGGAATGCACGGAAACCTTCAGTATGATGGAGTTACCCTTGCGGGGCTCTGGCCACACCAGCAGGCTCCACTTGTTGCGAAAGCGGGTGCAAATGTTTTCGGGCCTGTTGTCAATACAAACACAAGCAAGACCTCTCCATGGAACCTTGCACGCGCAGTGACTTTCATAAAAGAAGCTGTAAAAGTGTCTTCCCTGCCCTGCCATGTTGACATGGGTATGGGAGTAGGCGGGATACCCATGCTTGAAACTCCCCCGATTGATGCCGTCACAAGGGCAAGCAAGGCAATGGTTGAGATTGCAGGCGTAGACGGCATATAGATCGGGGTCGGCGACCCTCTGGGTATGCCGATCTCCCACATAATGGCTTCAGGTATGACAGGAATGAGAGCAGCAGGAGACCTTGTTGCAAGGATGCAGTTCTCAAAGAACATGAAGATTAAAGAGGCAAAGGAGTACGTGGCAAAGAAGCTTAATGTAGAAACCAGGGACCTTGCGGATGAATACGTTATGCGTGAACTCCGTGAAGAACTAAATATAGGAGTTATTACCTCGGTTCCGGGATCTGCAAAGGGAATTGCTGCAAAAATGAATATTGAGAGGCTGCTCGGTATTAAGATTAACTCATGTGAACTCTTTAGAAAACAGACCGGAAAATAACCCAGAGGTCAAGAACAAAAAGGAAAGTATGGAAAAAAACCGGAAGTAACCCGGGTCAGGAAAAAGGAAAGGCTAGAAAGGTAGCAAAAAGCGGAGAAAGTAGGGAGAAAAAAGAATTATCAGGAAAATATATATAGAAAAATATTCAAAATAAAATAAGCAGAATAGTATAAAATATATTGTAAAAAAGTAATCCTCGGGGGCATACCAGAAAAAAGATGATATCAAGAAGAAAGACTAAAAAATTTTCCCGGAATTAAAAAAGAAATAACTGAAGTATAAATAAGTATCAAGAAAAAAGCAGCAGAGGCACAAAAACAGATAGCTTCTGGAGCGAAAAGCGGGGAGAAGTACAGGCTTTAAGAAAATGGGGGAAAGTACTGGACTTTATTTTTTTCAGATTTTGCCTGTTTAACCGAAAACAGGAATTGAAAATCTGAAGTTTATTTTTTGATTTATTTTATGTCTATTTACATGAAAAACCTTCATTTCATGTAAAAAGTACTCTTTTCTTCATAGTCTCTGCACCCTGAATCGAAGATAAAAGAATTTGCTCTGAGTAAGACAAACTTAGCTAATGAAATGAAGCAAACCGGAAATATTCAGGAAAAAGGAGATAGAGAATGGCGCAAAATAATGCAGTTGCAGGATTCAACGCACTTAATGGCATAGAATTAAGCCTTTTTACTACCGATGAACTCAAAGCAATTCACTATGCCACAATGGAAGTTCTGATGAACCCGGGTGTTCAGGTATCGGACCCTGAAGCAAGGCAGATCTTCAAAGAAAATGGCTGTGAAGTTGACGAAAAAACCAGTATTGTAAAGATCCCCGAATATCTTGTAAGGAGAGCCCTTCAGCTTGCGCCTTCAAGGTTCGTTCTCTGGGGCAGGGACAAAAAGTACAATACTGTCCAGGAAGCAGGAGGCAAGGTACACTGGACCTGCTTCGGTACCGGTGTTAAGATGTGCAAGTACCAGGACGGAAAATACGTAACTGTTGACTCCGTGGAACAGGACATTGCAGACATCGCAAAGCTCTGCGACTGGGCAGAAAATATCGATTACTTCTCACTTCCGGTATCCGCAAGGGACTGGGCTGGGAAGGGAGCTCAGGACGTCCATGAAACCCTTACCCCTATAGCAAATACTGCAAAACACTACCACCACATTGACCCTGTAGGGGAACATGTCGATTACTACCGGGAAATTGTAAAAGCCTATTACGGCGGCGATGAAGAAGAAGCAAGGAAAAAGCCTATCTTTTCCATGCTGCTCTGCCCTACCAGCCCGCTTGAACTCAGCGTCAATGCCTGCCAGGTCATAATCAGGGGTGCACGCTTCGGAATGCCTGTGAATGTCCTGAGCATGGCAATGTCAGGCGGATCGTCCCCTGTGTACCTTGCAGGGACCCTTGTGACCCACAATGCCGAAGTCCTTTCAGGAATTGTTCTTGCCCAGCTGACAGTGCCCGGAGCTAAAGTCTGGTACGGAAGCTCAACAACCACTTTTGACCTGAAGAAAGGCACTGCCCCTGTAGGATCTCCAGAACTCGGCTTGATAAGTGCTGCTGTAGCAAAACTTGCCCAGTTCTATGGCCTGCCTTCCTATGTTGCAGGCACCTAGTCTGATGCCAAGATCCCGGACAACCAGGCAGGACACGAAAAGACAATGACATGTCTCCTCCCGGCGCTTGCCGGAGCAAATACCATCTACGGAGCCGGGATGCTTGAGCTTGGGATGACTTTCTCAATGGAACAGCTCGTCATTGACAACGACATTATCAAAATGGTTAAGAAAGCAATGCAGGGAATTCCAGTTTCCCCTGAAACCCTTGCAGTCGAATCTATCCAGAAAGTAGGAATAGGAAACAATTTCCTCGCCCTTAAGCAGACAAGGATGCTTGTAGATTACCCGTCAAGTCCCATGCTCATCGACAGGCGCATGTTCGGAGACTGGGCAGCATCCGGGTCAAAAGACCTTGCAGCCGTGGCAAACGAAAAGGTCCAGGATATCCTGAAAAACCATCAGGTGCCACCAGTAGATGCGGATATCCTCAAGGACATGCAGGCGATTGTGGATAAAGCTGACAGAGCATTCAAAGAGGGATAAGAGCAGGGAGGAGTAAAAATGGCAGGCAAAGAAGAAATTATAGCAAAGGCAAAAAATTCGATTACCGAGTTTGATGAAGAACTTGCAGCAGAAGTCGCAGAGGAAGCCCTTGCCGCAGGGGTTGACCCTGTAGAGCTGATTGAGAAGGGCTTCACTGCAGGCATGGAAGAAGTCGGCGAACAGTTTGGACAGGGAGCCCTTTTCCTTCCGCATGTACTTGCAGCTGCTGAAGCCATGAAGGCCGGCATAGAAGTTATCACGCCGGAAATGGAGAAGCGCAAGTCTCAGACCAAAAACCTGGGAACGGTCATTATAGGGACTATCGAAGGTGACATCCACTCCATCGGAAAAGACATTGTGGCTTCCATGCTGAACATTGCCGGTTTCAAGGTTGTGGATCTTGGAAGAGACGTTGCAATTAAGACTTTTGTAGAAAAGGTGAAGGAGCTCAAACCTCAGGTTGTTGCATCCTCTGCACTTATGACTACCACAATGGTTAACCAGATACAGATAGAGGAACAGCTCAAAGAAGCAGGTGTCCGCGACCAGGTGAAAACCATGGTAGGGGGTGCTCCTGTAACCCAGGACTGGGCAGATAAGATCGGTGCAGATATCTACGGTGAAAGCGCCAACGATGCAGTCGCCAAGGTAAAAGCAGCTCTGAAGGTCGGATAATCGGAAGAGCGGGCAGTCCCGGGGGCAAAAATAAACCAGAAAGTCCCCCGGCACACCTGCCTGATACTCTAACAAAGGAGGAGTGGGCATAGATCTGAAAGCTTTGAAAGAACAGGAAAACAGAAGAAGGGTCAGTAAAGGGTATATGTGGGCTCTTTTCTGTGCTGTGTTCTGGGGGATCTGGTATCTTCCGGGAACTGTAATATGGGTGCTTAATCCTTTTGACGAAATGTTCGGAGCAATTGCTGAAACAAATGGAGATGGGGTTTCTCTCGTTGTTACCGCAGCTCTGATAACCGCGTTTAATGCCCTGACTGTTATGCTTGCACTTATGCTCTGGAATGGAGTGCTGCAAAAATTCGGCGAACTTTCGAGAACACTCAGGGAGTTCAGTCCCTGTTCCAAGTGGTTTTTCCTTGCCTCGGTTTTCGGAGGACCTATAGCAATTCTCGGGTCTTTTATGGCTATGGGGTTCATAGGGGGAGCATTTGCAGCTGTCGCAGCTCTTCTTTACCCGGTCATAGGGTCCATACTTGCTTACTACTGGTACGGAGAGAAAATCACGAAAAGGGCTGCAGCAGGGATTATTATCATAATTATAGGCGGAATTACGATCTTCGGAGGCGGCCTGATTACCGAACTTGGGACAGGTAATGTCCCCTGGATAGGATATCTTGGCGGCCTTATGGCAGCAGTCGGCTGGGGAATTGAAGGGGCTATCGCAGGCAAAGGACTTGATATTTCAGAACCGGATGTAGGCCTGACCCTTCGATTCCTTGGAGAAAATATCATCTGGTGGATCATTATTGTGCCTATTCTGGCGATTGTCGGTTTTCCAATGTATACCTATGCGCTTCAGGCTTTTGAACCCATGGCACTTCTTGTCCTGATCTTTGCAGGAATCACCTTCGGATTCTGTTATGTTTCGTGGTATAAGTCTTTCCCGCTGATAGGAGTAGGAAGAGGACAGGGAATCGGAAACCTCTACGGGTTTTTTGCGGTTATTTTCATTTTTCTGTTCTTCGGTGATGTACCCCAGTGGACAATTCTCCTTGGAGGGACTCTCTGCATCATAGGAAGTTTCGTAATGTTCACTGAAGAAGCTGCAGAAATCGAAACCCTGAGGGGATGATAAGATATGGGGAAAAACCGCCCGATAAAGTTCAGGATTCTGGAACTCTTTCTGGATGGAGAAGAACACTGGAACTATGAAATTGTTTCAAAGATCCAGGAAGAATATAACATGCAGGGAAATTACGGCAGGGACAGCATCAACTTTGATATTATCGAACTTGCTTCAGGCGGAATGCTCAGGGACCTGGAACAGAGAGTTGATGAAGAAGGGATCTATAAAAAAGGGTTCCTGCTGCATAAGTACGTAATTACGGATTTCGGAAAGGTTCGCGGATCAGACGCCTGCGTAAGGTACGTGTAAGGAGAAAAAAGGAGGGAAGAAAAAGATGGTACAATCTGCAGCTGCCATGGAAGCTTACAATGCATACTGGGAGAATTCCTTCATCCCGGGAGCGGATATAATGTGGATGGTTCTTATCCTGGTCCTTTCGGTTATCGCTCTCTGGCAGGCAAGAACCTTTGTCTCGAAGTTCTGAATAGAGAGCGAAAAAGGAGAGGAGGAACGTAGAAAAAACTAAGTTACCAGGTTACAGAATATACCAGTCGGTATCGTCCACCGAGAGGTCTTCCTTCAAGCCTACTTCCCTTCCGGGAAGCCCGAAGGCGTCGGTAATTGCATCGGAAAGGTCCTGAAGGTACTCTCTGGACGAGAGGCTGTTGTAAATGAAAGATTTACCGGGCTGAATCATCTTCTGAATTGTGGCTTCCCTGGGGACGATATCAACCTTTACATCAACCATTTCCAGGGCTTGTTCCATTGCAGTCCGGAAATCCCCGATACAGTAGGCTATCCTGTGCCTGTAGTTATTCCTTGTCTTTTCAAGATAGGCGGCAATTCTTTCACTTTCTATTTTGATGAAGTCTCTCTTGATCTTTGTCACATTGCATTTGCCCATCATGAAAGTATAATTCATAAACGGGTACTGTGTATCAAGTTCCCTTGGAGCGATTCCACAGGTCCCGAAGGTAACTATGTGTACATCTTCAGGCTTTAAAATTCCGAAGATTATCCGGTCAAATTTTTTATGGGACGGGCTTTCATGGTAAGGCTTTCTCTTGGCGCAGGGAACAAAAATACATACCTCCCTGTAAGGGGCTTCATACTCATTAATAACCCAGTCGTTGGCTTTTATCATATCAGGATGGTAAATTATTCTCTCGGTATCAAGAGGCTCTTTAGAACGTTCGTCTTCAGGGATAATGGGCTGCATAAACCTCGAACTTATTGAGTCAGGAAATGATATATAAAATTTCCCGACCAGAAACCCTTGAATTAACGTTTTAAAAATGACCATGAAGGTATGATGAAATATTAGCAGATATTGCCTGACAAAAATAATAACATCAGGAGCGAGAAACAAGTTTATAAATAGATTCACTGATATTGGTAATTAAATAACACTAAAAGGGAATAACAAATAGTAAAAGGGTATAAAAAACGCTTAGAGGGAATAATACAATAAAGGACATGCTTTTAAAAGCAGATTTGGAGACTGGAAAAAGATTTTCTGTTTTGTGAGCTCCCTCAACCCATATCTGTGCATTGTATGAAAATGCTGGCCGGTCCCATAAAACAGTAATAAATTCTAAAATAAAAAGGACGAATTTTCCTTAAATAGTGGTTTTATGACAAATTCCATTCATGAAATGATCAGAGCAAGCTTCAAGTGCGAGGACATGGTAAAATGTGTGCTCGGTTTGAAGTCGCTCGACATCGAGGCATATAAGGCTCTGCTTGTGCATGGACCCCAGACAGCAGAAAAGCTGGGAGAGATTCTTAACAGAGAAAGGAGCACTGCATACCGTTCTCTTCAGAACCTCATAGCCTGTGGAATTGTTTACAGAGAAACAAGGTCCATCGAAAGCGGGGGGTACTATTACGAATATGTAGCCATCGAACCTCAGGAAATGAAGCAGATGGTTAAGAAAAACGTTGATGAATGGTACAATCAGATGAACGAGCTGATTGAAAAAATGGATGATAAAGTAAACGCCCTGGTTACACGATTGGAAGATGATGAGGCTAAACAGAAATAATAAAGTTGAATATAAAAATGCAATAAAAAGATTAGAAAGTAATTAAAAATAAGAAAGTAGTTAAAGATCAGAATTAAGGAAAAATGTAGAAACCAGCAGAAAAGAATAAGAAAAATGTAGACCGAAAAATTCGGCAATACTCACTGTTTTAATCCGTCTACAAAATCTCCCATTCTCTCGATTGCTTTTTTAATGTCATCAAGAGATGCTGCATATGCACAGCGCAGGAAACCTTCACCCGCTTCTCCAAAGACATCTCCCGGGATAGTAACAATTTTCTTTTCATTCAGCAGGCGCTCTGCAAAGTCAGAAGAGGAAAGCCCTGTATCTCCTATGTAAGGGAAGGCATAAAAAGCTCCTTTAGGGTTACAGCATTCAAGCCCTATCCTATTAAAACCATTTACAATAAAGTGCCTGCGCCGGTCATATTCCCTGACCATCCTCTCCATCTCTCCTTTACCATTGCGGAGAGCCTCAATTGCCCCTACCTGCGCGGTTATGGGGGCACAGAGCATGCAGTACTGGTGGATCATCATCATAGAATGAATGATATCCGGAGCTCCCATAGCAAAACCGAGTCTTAATCCCGTCATGGCATAAGCCTTGGAAAAGCCGTTCAGCATAACGGTACGGTCTTTCATGCCTTCAAGGGAAGAGAATGGTACATGGGTACCTTCATAGGTGAGGCACTCATAAACCTCGTCGGAAATTAAAAATAAGTCATTCTCAACAACGAGGTCTGCGATATCCTCCATTCCTTCCTTTTGCATAATTGCGCCTGTAGGGTTGTTGGGGAAATTGAGGACTATTGCCTTTGTTTTGCTGGTGATTGCAGGTTCAAGAACTTCTGCAGTAAGGCTGAAATCATCGTCCCTGTGTGTGGAAACAATAACAGGCTTGCCTCCTGCCATAATCACTGAAGGGACATACGCTACATAAGAGGGCTGAACCACAATTACCTCATCTCCGGGGTTTACCACTGCCCGGATTGCTATATCAAGGGCTTCGCTTACTCCTGTAGTGATAAGAATTTCGGATTCCGGATTATAGTCCAGTCCATAGCGCCTGTAATAGGTCCTTGTAAGTTCGTCTCTGAGTTCCGGAAGCCCGGAGTTTGAGGTATATGAAGTCTGCCCTTTTTCAAGTGAGTGGATGCACATCTCACGGATATGCCAGGGAGTGATGAAATCAGGCTCTCCCACACCAAGGGAGATAATGTCCTCAAGTCCGGAAACCAGGTCAAAAAAACGGCGTATTCCTGATGGGGGGATACTCTTTACAGCTTCCGCAATGAATTTTGAAGGATCGCATGGAGGTCTCAAGCAAACACCTCTATAAAAAATTATTTAAATCAGATGTAAAGTAAAACGGGATAAAAGGGTAGGGATTAAGCAGTTTCGCATTAAAACGAAACCGGGAGCCTCTGAATTGACTCCGGTTCATGAAGGATTACCCCGTCTTCTTTATAGGTCTTCAGCACGAAATGCGTGGACGTACTCTGGACCTGGTCAAGAGTGGCGATTTTTTCTGCCACAAAAAAGGCCACATCCTTCATTGACTTCCCCCTGACGGTAAGGGAGATGTCGTAGTCCCCGGACAGAAGCCTGACAGACCTTACTTCCGGGAATTTATAAATCCTTTCTGCAATTGCCTGATAGCCCTGGTTACGCTCGAGAGTGACCTTCAACTCAATTACGGCGTAAACATAATTTTCCCCAACCAGGTCCCAGTCAACTATGGTCTTGTAGTGCCGGATAACTCCTGTTTCTTCAAGCTTTGCGATCGTCTGGGAAACTTCCTGTGCAGACATTCCTGTCAGGGTCGCGATTTCTTCAGGACTTGTTCGAGCATCGTTTTCAAGGATTTCCAGTATATGTTGAATCATTTCATCCATATTGACCACCGGCACAAAGTTTGGAAAGAATAGGCACAGAACCCCGGTCTGGGGTCAGGGCTCTCTTCAATTATTCGATTAATACAGCGTTTATAACTCCATCCTGCCCGGGTCTGCTTGTAACTCTGGCAGTTCCCACGGGAGTCCTTATAACGGAACCTTTTGTCAGAATATTACGCCTGACATAGTGCTTGTTAGCGGTATTGTCAATTACTGTCTCGATTGTTGCAGTAACTGTTTTTCCGTCTTTTGGGTTGGTAATGTTTGCAACATTGGACTGGAGAAGTCTTACTTTCCTGTTACCACCCATGGTGTGAACTTTCTTTCTCTTTACATCGCTGATACGGGTCTCCGCAGATTCGCGGCCCATTTCAAACTTGCGCTTTCCGCGGGCAGCAATAATCTTCCCGCCGGTAGCCTTTCTTCTGGAGCTGCCTTGCCATCTCATTATTAAAACCTCATTATTTTATTGAAATATAAGTATAGACTTTTATTCAACGTTATTTTCATTGTTATTCTGCCGATATTTGACGTAACTTTGAATGATCCGGATAGTGAATATCCTGTAATCCTGGTGATCCTTGTCTGGTGATCTTATCAGGGCATAAGCATACCTTTCAGTAGCTTAATTGCTCTGCTAATATATTAATGTATTAACAGGAGTACTTTAATTAGCATATTTGCTATGGAGTAAGCAATACGAATAGAATTGTATATGAACTTTGCGATCATACCGCCATAGAAATACGAACTTCCGTACAGATCCTCAATACAGGTAACCTGGCTCAAAAGTAGCATCCTAAGCCTATAAAGTTATCGGATTAAAAAAGAAACAAAATGCACAGAAAAACATATATGCAGAATTAAATAAAAAATAACAGGAAAAGAGATTCAGGTACAGGAAAGGAAGAAACTCTCAGATTCTGCACTAAAAAGCTTTTTAGTCTCCGGATAACTATTCAATAAACGAGGATAAATAATGGTCACTGAAATTTCACTCAATACTATATGCGGACATACAACAAAAATAATCGCTACAAAAGAAGGAAAAAACACCCATATACATATTAAAACCACCTGTGAAAAACTTAGAAAATGGGGCACAAAATTCGATATGGGCACAAAAGACCTCATGGGAGGACCCGATACAGTTCTCGCCCGGAAATCAGCTGAAAATCCTCTTACTCCCACATGCCTTGTCCCGGCTGCCGTGATGAACGCCTGCTGGCTCGAAAACGGCATGATCTCTAAAAACCTTGCCAGAGGAATGGGAAAAATGGAAATTATTTTTGACAAACTTGAGTGAAGATAACTCAATGAATGAATTCCAGTTTTTACTCCTTTTAAGATAATGAGCAGTACGGGACAGAAAAAGGGAATTATGGAAACTGGATAAAAAATTAAGAGTACTGCGAAAAAATCCTTTAGAAATCATAACTAGAGAATATTTATATTGAATTCGGTTATGTATAATTTAGTCAAAACTGAGCAAAAACAGATAGGTAAAAAAGAGAAGATACATATAAAAAATAATATTAACAAAAATATTAAAAACAATATTAACAAAATAGCGGCTAGAGTGATAAAATGGAATTAAAAGAAATCAACAATTATGGACAGGAAATAATCAATTGCCTTAAACTTGAAACATCCCCTGTTGCAGTGAAACTGATCCCTAAAGGAGAAAAAGTTCCGGAAGGGATCAAAAAAGCTGAGGAAGCCATGAGACACTGCCAGTTCGTTGACCGTGTAAGGAGGACCGGAGAAGCGTTATACACCGGGTGGGATGATCAGTTATGCAAAGGAGGCGCGGCAGTCATGGGTCTTGGAGCGCTTCCCCCAAAAGTCGCAAGTGGAGAATTCTACTATAAAGGTTTAAAACAGTTCAGCACCCAGGAAGCCGCAAAGCGCACTATTGATATGGTGCCAACCCTTGCCCCTCACTCTACAGAAGCTATCCTGTATTCGCCCCTTGAGAAAACCACATTCATTCCGGACCTTGTACTGGTGATCTGCAATCCCAGGCAGGTAATGCTGCTAACTCAGGCTTACATGTACAAAGAAGGGGGAAGGCTTGAAGTCAGTTTCGCGGGCAAACAGAGCCTCTGTTCCGACGGTGTGGTTCAGGCTAAAGAAGGTAAAATGGCAGTAACAGTAGGCTGTAGCGGCAGCAGACTTTATACAGATATTGCAGACGAAGAAATGACAATAGGTATCCCAATTGATCTTCTTCCCGACATCGCAGCCGGCCTCAAGGCAATCTGCCCCGAATAAATATAAAACCCGAATCCTTATTTATGATATAAATTCCTCCATATATATCCCTTAAAGGGGTGAATTACAACCAGATATGAGATCGCGACATGACCTGTTTGCTATTTCATATTTGATAACTATTTTTCTCGCCTCTACTATCGCACTAATCTCAGAACAACACCGAGAACAATACGTATTGAGGAAGTCAACCTCTTTTTGAACTTCAGTTTGAATATAAACCTGTTATTCTGGTTATCTTTTAAAGAGAACTATAAAAATTGCAAAAGTTCTATTAGACAATAAAATTAATTAGAACTACAGTAAGTTCTGATTGAGTTTAGATCATTATATAACTTTTAAAGTAGTCCTCTTGAGCGAGCGAAAAGGACCTCGTGCTCCCGAAGCGAAACTCGGGAGACAATGAATTATATACTAACAGAGAAAAGAGAAAGAAAATGACCTCTTACATAGCAGACTCGGCAGTCTTTATAATGGGAAACTGCGGCGTGGACAGTTCGCTGCTTATTACTGTCCCTTCGGTTGCGGACGAATTGAAGAGCAGGGATTCCATGCTCCGTTTTGACCTTGCAAAAGAGGAAGGGTTAAGGGTAGAATGGCCAGAACCGGAAATGGTAAAAGAGGTTCGGAAAAAAGCTGAACAGACGCGGGACTCCGAGGAACTTTCAAAAACAGACCTGGAAATTCTTGCAAAAGCTTTTGAACACAGGGAGACAGCTGTACTGCTCACGGATGATTACGCGGTCCAGAATGTTGCCGTGCAGCTCGGGATTCAGGTTAAACCTATAGCCCAGAAAAAGATAAAAGATGTTCTTATCTGGCAAAAGCAGTGTACTGGCTGTAAAAAAACCTTTGATAAGGGAGATGAATGCCCTATTTGCGGATCACCCCTGAAAAAAAAGAGAAAAAGAAAACTTAAAGGCAAAGGTTACCAGGAAAGCTGAAGAAAAAGATATAACGCTTGATAGTCTAATAATGTTTTTAACTGAGAAAAGATATACTTGAATAAAGTTTTTCGGGCAGTAATTCCAGGCAGTATTCATAAGAAGAACTGCAAAATCGGCCGGAAATACAGCCAGATAAAAAATTTCAGGTGGGAATGGAGGCATGAAGAATATAGAAGATCTCATTCAGAAAGCTGTGGAACTTCAGAACAACGGGCTTGGAACTGGCCAGATTGCCGATGAGCTTAATGTATCAAGAGAAACAGTAACATGGCTTTTAACCCGTTCGAAAAAAGAAGTCTCATCCCCTGCTCCAAAAGACATATCCGTAAACTGGAGCAGCATAGGAAAGAGCGCTACACGGCTTCACTACATTTCGCTTGCACTCTGTGACATGGTGATTGAGACGCTGGAAAAAACAAACACCGAGGTGGATGTGGTAGTTGGTGTTGCAGCGAGTGGAATTCCACTGGCGAGCATGATGGCAAATGAGTTGGGAGTAGATTTTGCCCTTTACCATTCCCGTAAAGGGCAGGACATGGTCCAGCCAGGCCAGAAAGGCACCATCAGCAGGAACTTCGGAAGCGTTGCAGGCAAAAACTGTGTAATCGTTGACGATGTAATTACCACAGGTTCGACCACAATGGAAGTAATCGAGCAGCTGCGCGAAATGGACGCAAAACCCAGAGCAGTGGTGGTTCTTGTGGACAAGAAAGGTGCGGATACAATCGCCAATGTTCCTATCCAGTCCCTTGTAAGGATAGTGCGCGTGGACTGAAAAGACAGAAAAGATAAAACAGAAGCAATTTTTTACTGGAGAGCCTTTCCAAGGAAGGGTTTTTCCAGAACTTACATTTATTTTATACTTGCTTTTTTATTTACATCTGCCACACTTCTTAATGTGGCCTTTTTTGTTTTTACTGTCAAAAGAGATGAGAAAGATAAAGATTAACAGGTTGTTGAAAAGGCCTGTTAATACACAACTTCCGCAGATGCGATCTTTTCTGCGAGCCTTGAGAGCACTTCGGTTCTCATCCCTTCGACAAACTTGATACTCCCGACAACAAGGTGTCCACCTCCGTTTACTCCGGCTCCTTTTATGTCTTCACGGAGTTCCCTCACAATCTTTGGGATATTCATGAGCACGCCTTTTGAACGGATGACAGCAAAGTCAGGCCCGTAACCGATAGTGACAACAGGCTTATCCGGGTACTTTTTGGTGAGCACGTCATGAACTTCACCCGAAGTCTTGCCTGGAGGCGGGAAAGTAAACTTCTGGGCATAGTTTTCGACATCTATTACATTCATAATAGCTCCATTAGACAGCTTCTGGGACTTGACATTGAAGAGGCAGGTCTCAAGCTGTTCTTTTATCATAGCGTTTGCCTGTTCACAGAGCAGAGAGACAAGGTTTTTATGGATGGTATGGTCGCCAAGGTCCAGGATATCGTCAATAAGGCCTTTTCCGCTGCTGAATTTAAGCCAGAACTGCTCATAATCCAGAGCCAGAGCCATTTCTTTTAACTCCTCAAGGGTATATCGGTCCGAGACAAGAGATATGTATCTTTCAGCCTCAGGAGCTTCAGAACGGTCTCCAACTGCGGAAACAGCAGGAAGGTGCTTTATCGTATCACTGATATTCGGGTTGATCATACGGGCGACCTCGGCACACAGCATGCCTGCAGTAACTCCGAAATCTCCTCCTACATGGGCAGGGTTGACATGCCCTATAAGGTACTGGTCAACGATGTCGTCAGGGTGGTGGTGGTCAATCACAAGCATGTCGATGCCATAGACATTCGCCTGCCGCATTGCGGGCACGTCTTCTTCAGTGGAGCCGTTGTCTACCTGGATAACAAGAGGCATCTTTTGCCCGTGCCTGGCATAATCTTCAAGAGCAAAGGAAATGTCTCTTGTCACATCGGCAAGTTCATAAAAAGGAGCTTTTGATGGGGCGCGTTTATAGAAATAATATTCTGCATCCGACCCGCCAATTTCTGTAATAAGGGGAAGAATTGCCCGCTCAATGGCGATTGCAGAAGTGATCCCATCCGCATCAGCATGGTGCCTGAGAAGAATAGGTGTTGAATGAAGGATTGCCTTTTTGATCTCTTTTGCGACATGGAGCATTCTAGGCCTGAGCTTTTCCAGAATTTCGCTTTCGATCAGGAAAGGAATATCAGCAGGTGCTGCTTTCTCGTCTATTACCTTCTCAACCCTGGTCTTGACAGCAGTCTCTTTTTCTCCGGTCAGCAGTTTCATGCTCATGACTTCGATCTGGACCTGCTCGTCCCTTGGAGTCACTTCCCCTGTAATCGACACGATCATCCCCACATCGATATGAGGGTAAGAACGCTTCCCTGCGCTTTCAAAAGCGGCACACGGGATAAAGCCACCTTCATCGCTTATGGTGAAGATTGTCGGCCCGCTGGTCTGTTTTACCTGAATAACCTCTCCCTCGATTCTTATGAGCCTGCCTTTCATGCTGGTGTCAATCTGGGAGGAGTCCTTAAGCGGGAGTTCTTTTTCAAGTTCTATGGTTTCGTATTTTGCAAGAGTTTTGGGGATAAGGTCCAGTTTTCCTCCGGCTTTAATGCTTTTTACGAGGACAATTACAGCATCCCCTACTTCAGGCTGGACCCCGACATTGCTGGAATGCATAAGCCCTCTCACATGAGGATTTAAATCCACGAAGACTCCAAAAGAAGCAATACTGCTCACTATGCCGTGATACAATTTGCCTGCTTCAACATCTTTAAGGTCACAGGACTCGTCCAGAGCATATACATGCTGGGAACGTGCACAGGTACTGCAAATTTCGTCTTCTGCATCCTCCGGGTTATGAATCCTTGCTCCACAAACCTTGCAGGTATAGATTTTTCCAAGCCCTTCACAGGCTTCACAGGGTCTGGTAATTTCGATACTTCCCTTGCCTTTGCATTTTTCACATACTGCGCCATTTTTCAAAAAACTGTCAATATCTTTTTCTGAAATTTTCATGAAATCAACTGATTTTGACTTGCCTTTCCCCTTACAAAGAGGGCAGACCTCAGTTGAGATAACTTCATAGCCACGCCCGTGGCAGTCTGGACATTCTTTACTCATTAATATCAACACCAGTGGTCCTTCCGAACCTGCGTTTTCTTAATTTTACACTTATTTGGAATTCAAATCCTGCCTGAATTCCATGTACTCATTATATTCTGTGCCGACCCTCAGCCTCTGGTAACTGTAAGGTCTTCCCCCGGTCCGAAATTAGCGCCTGCAGATTCATTCTCAGTCCGAATATGTCCTGTATTTCAGATCAATATCTTGTATATGCAAGATATAAGTATTTGTTATCGTTCTATTCTGTATAGCTTATACAGATACCCAGAACTTACAGGCTTTTGAGGTTGTTTCTGTCACTTTAAGGTGAATTACATAATTAAAGACAGTGACTTCACTCTTAAAGACAATGACTTCACTCCATTGAAAATAGGAACGAAATCTGGTGTGAGGACTTATATAGCTTCACAGATATTTTAGGTAGACGACAGAATGTAAAATTTTTAACCTAGAACTGTTTATTTTATGTAAATTTTCATAAATTTCTCAAACGAAGAACACTTAACTATTATTAAGTTCAATCTTAAGATTAATGGATAGGAGGGAATAAAACTATGGTTGATTTCATTGGTGAATTAACGCTTCCTGTATTAATAGTTGTAATATTAATACTCTCACAATCCATAAAAATGGTTAATGAGTACGAACGCGTTGTCATATTCAGGCTTGGCCGCCTTAGTGGGGTAAAAGGACCGGGTATATTTTTAATCATTCCTATTATTGATAAAGCCATAAAAATTGACCTTAGAGTCATTGCGATTGATGTTCCCAAACAGGCAGTCATCACAAGGGATAATGTTACAGTTGAAGTGGATGCGGTTGTCTATTATAAAGTAGTCGAGCCAGGGGCTGCAATTACCCAGGTCGAAAACTACATGTTTGCAACTTCAACTCTTTCCCAGACCACTCTCAGGGACGTGCTGGGCCAGATGGAGCTCGATGAGCTGCTATCGGAAAGGGAAAATATCAACAAACAGATTCAGGAACTGCTGGATGCTTACACTGACCCCTGGGGGATCAAGGTTACAGGTGTGACTATCCGGGATGTATCCCTGCCTGAAACAATGAAAAGGGCAATTGCAAAACAGGCTGAAGCCGAAAGGGAAAAACGTGCAAGGATCATCCTTGCAGAAGGAGAGTTCCAGGCTGCAGAAAGAATGAAAGATGCTGCAACCCTTTACCAGGGAGTTCCAACTGCTATCAAGTTAAGAGAACTTCAGACGCTTGCTGAGATTGCCAGGGAGAAAAACCTCATTGTGGTTACAGAATCCAAGTCCCCTGACACCGGAAACATAGCCGCCCTTTCTAAGGCTATATCCGAAAAGAAAGAACTGTAAAAATGTATTAAAATTGAAAAAAATTATAAAGGATTGTAAAGGCTAGAAAGGACCAGAATTATGAAAATGAAAAAGGCCTTCCATCCTCTCTTTATTTTATTTTTTTGCATCACTCTCACAGCTTCTTTTATGCTTTCTGCAGAGGGAGCAACTGAAAACAGAGTGCTTGTGCTTGAAATAGCCGAATCTATTACTCCAGCATCCGATAATTTAATAGCTGACGCAATAGAAATAGCTGAAAACGGGAACTATGAGGCTTTCGTGATTACTCTGGATACTCCGGGCGGAGGGCTGGAAGAGACCCAGATAATCATAAAAGCAATTGAGAATACGACAGTTCCTGTTATCGGGTTTGTGCCGGAGAGCGGAAAAGCCTGGTCTGCAGGAACCCTCATCCTTATGGGGACCGATATTGCTGCAATGGCTCCCTATACAGTAATAGGATCAGCACAGCCAGTGAAGATGTCTGCAGAGGGGACAGTGCCTGTAGAAGACGATAAAATCATAAATGCCCTCGTTAAATTCTCTGTTGAAACCGCAAGAAAACACGGGAGAAATGAAACTTTTGCAGAAGAAGTGATTACCAAAAACCGGAACCTGAACGATGAAGAAGCCCTGGAATATGGGGTAATCGAGTACAGAGCTTCTTCTATTCCTGACCTCATGGCTCAGGTAGATGGAGAAAATGTAAAAGGCAGGAATCTGCAAACTGCAAATGCAGAGATTGAAACCTACGAACCTCCCTTTCATCTACTCTTTCTGAAGATTATTTCAAACCCTATCCTTTCTTCCCTTCTGCTGACAATAGGGCTTTATGGGATTATCTTCGGGATCTCAAACCCGGGTGCCGGAGCAGAAATTTTGGGGATTATTGCTATCGTTCTCGGGCTGATAGGTACAGGGTTTGATATCAATATAGCAGCGTTTTTCCTTATCCTTGTAGGGGCAGGGCTCCTTATTTTAGAACTTAATTCTCCGGGATTTGGAATTTTCGGGCTTGCAGGGCTCATCAGCCTGGTAATAGGCAGCCTCTTCCTCGTGCCTCTGGGGGAAAAGAATATCTATACACCTGAGTTCACAAGATTGCTGGTTCTGGCAATTGTTACTCCAACAGTCGTTATTGGGCTGTTTCTGGTATATGCGGTATACAAAGTGGCGGAGATCAGGAAAAAGAAACCTGTTATTGGAACTATAATAGGAGATACTGCCCGGACAATAGACGCAGTAAGCCCTGAGAAAGCCGGATTTGTCCGGTATAAGGGAGAGTACTGGAAAGCCAGGTCAGAAGAAGAGATAGAAGTTGATCAGGAAGTGGAAATTATTGGAAAAGAAAGGGAAGTGCTGGTAGTAAAAAGAAAAGTATAAACCTCCCTTTCTCTTCTGCTTTTCTTTATACAGAGTTGTGTTTCCTTATTTCAGCTTAATCTTTTCTCTTGTTCTTTATTTTCTCAAGAACCCTGTATTTTTTATTTATAGCCTCCTCAGCTGCCCTGTCAATTGCATCCCTCATTTCTTCAAAGTCTCTCGGATTCTCTTCCCCGTGAACCTTTTTAACAGGAGTATAGGCTGACTCCCTGAACCTGGGTGCAAAGTCCCGGACTTCTCCATTAACAATAATTTCAGCCCCGCTTCCTTCTTCAACATGGCCTATGATGTCAATCTCAACCCCGGCAGCGCGAACTGTTTCAAGAATTTCACCGGCATATTCCGGAGGGGCAATGACCAGCAGGGCATCAAGAGAAACACCAAGATAATCGATTTTAAGAAGCTCAAGCATGGAGAGCACCTTGGGGTCTACAAGAGCCCGCATTTTTTCTTCTTCAAAGACCATTTTTACACCTGCGGTCTTTGAGATCTCTCTGGCATCCCCACGAATTCCTCCATTGGTAACATCGGTCATGGAGTGGACTTTTTTATACAGGCCGGACTGCAGAAGGGCTTCACAGGCTTCAAGAAAACGGATGTTTATGGTCTCTTCCACGACGTCATGCATATCGTAATAAAGTGCAGTTGTAGAAATCGTTCCTCCTCCTGCGCCTTCAGTCATAAGGATGAGGTCTCCCGGCCTTGTCCTGTTTCGTGAGGTAAGGGAGGAAGTAACACCAACCGCTCCGACGCCTCCTGTCATTCTTTCTCCTATGACCATATCCCCGCCTATACGGAGAGTGCTCCCGGTAATAAGAGGAATTCCGGTAAGTTCCGAGACCGTGGTTATCCCTGCAATATGATCAAATATTTTTGCAACGTCCCCATCGTCTGCAACGTGGATGTCTGAAAGCATTGCAAGGGGACGTGCTCCCATTGAATATACATCACGCAGGGCTGCTCTGGCTACATGAAAACCTGATAGGAAAGGGAAGTCACTCAGGCGGGAATGTATGCCATCAATTGTAACCACAAGGTATTCATCCCCTATTTTCACAACGCCGGAGTCATCAAGCTGGGAACTGTCAACCACAGCGCCCGTATTGCCTATAACCTCTCCAAGCTTGGAATGAACGTAAAAGTCCCCTGTTCCTCTTGAGCCTACACCGAACTCTCCCATAGCAACTCCTGAAATAGTGGGGGTTAATACATCTCCTTCGGTATGAAGAGTGGCTTTTGCTTCGCAGATAACTGCAGCTGCAATCTCATGAGCCCTTTTTGAGCTTATGCTTTTGATTTCAAGTATTCTTGAAGCAAGCTGTTCTTCAAGTCCGGTTTCATTTGAAGGGTCTTTTTTAAGAGCCCGTTTTGCATAGCCTTCTATATCCATAACAACCATCCTCTCGCAGATACTGTCTCTGCTTTACAGGGAGCAGGACAGGATAATTTGGAATTAAAGTATCGGTTTTCTGTTTAATTTCAATTGAATCCTGATCAGTTATAATTGAATCCTGATCAGTTATAATTGAATTTTGATCAATACAAAATGCCCAAAACCCAGACATAAAAGTTTAAAAAATGATAAATAAATGTTCAGCCGCAAAGACAAAGCAAGCCAGTAGATTTATAGTTTAAAATATTCAGCACATTTCAACGAAGTTTCTCAAAATCTTTAATCCGGTGGCTCCGCTTTTTTCAGGGTGGAACTGTGTACCCATAACATTTCCTTTTGAGTTTACAACTGAAGCCGCATATTCAAGCCCATATTCGCATGATGCAAGGGTGTTTTCTGCAGACGTATCCACATAGTACGAGTGTACGAAATATACAAAAGAACCGTCGGGAATACCTTTAAACAGAGGGTGGTCCTGTTTGACCCTTATGTTATTCCAGCCCATTTGAGGAACTTTCAGTTCAGATTTCGGGAATCGAAGCACCCTGCCCTGAATGAGGTCAAGCCCGTCTGTCAGCCTGCCTTCTTCGGAAGAGCTCATCAAAACCTGCTGCCCCAGGCATATTCCAAGCATTGGCTTTCCCGATTCTGCAAATTCGGCTATGGTCTTTTTGAGAGGGACCAGACACTTCATTGCATCTATAAAAGCACCGACTCCTGGGAGAATAATACCATCTGCTGCCAGGATCTCTTCAGGATTCCCGGAGATTGTGGGACTTGCTCCAGCGTGTTCAAGCCCTTTTTGAACACTTCTGAGATTTCCAAGCCCGTAATCGATAATCACGATTCTTTTCATAGCTCTAACAAACAAAGTTAAGATAGATTAAGCTTACGAACAAAGAATTTTAGAAAGGTAAGAAAAATCAGGAAATAAGAATCAAAGAAAAATAGAAAATATACCTGAAAAATATAAAAGTAAACATTTCAGGTCAGTATCTATCTGCAGAAATGTTACAGGTCCTTTTCTCCTGTTCAAAAATCACCTTGTACTTGCCGCAGCGAACGCATTTATAACGTTTTTCGAGCGCAGTTGGCAAACAGCAGAGCGCTCCGCTTTTTCGTTTCCAGTCGTGCAGTCCTAGAAGACATAAAAAATTTTGTCTATGGTCCGATTCACTTGGCTCATCAGAACATTCTTGAGTCAAAAACCTCTTTCCCTCGCTAGATTCAGTAAGGTTGTTTTGCAGTATTAAGGAGTTTTATGCATAAAAGTGCTATATAAGTATATACTTATTAAGGACAAAAATAACCAGAAATTTCATTAAAAAATGAACTTTGTCAACATATCGAAAAGTTATAAATAGAAAGATAGAATATTGATAGAATGTTGTAAAGTTGAAAAGTTCTCAGAACTAAAGTGAGGGGGGAAATAATGGGAATTCAACTATTCAGACATAATGAAAAAGCAATGGAATTACCGATTAACATCGTTGTGATGCTCGTTGTGGCAATGGTCGCTCTTGCAACCCTTATTTCGATAATACCGATTCCTACAAAGGAAATGTCAGTTTTTGTGGAAAGCACAGGACCTGCGCCAGGAAACCTTCAGACAGGGAATTCAATAATAGTAAGTTCTACAACTGCGCAAAACCCGTTCACAGTATCATCAGAAGTAAGAGTCACTGATAAAGACGGAAACCCGGTTAGAAATGCAAACGTCATCCTTAAAGGACTTGGTGGTGTGGCATCAAACACAACTGACATTAACGGGGCTACTGTTTTGACAACGCCTGCAGGTGCGCTTGTGAGGCTTGACCCGAACCAGAATGAAGGTACAATGGACCTGAAAATCATAGCAGACGGTTTCTATGACTATGAGAAAAAAGATGCAATCATGATAGTAAAAACTCGCTAATAATTAACTTGCTAACAAGCCTGATAAAATAAAATATGGAGAAACCGCATATGCTGCCGGAAAACCTGAAAACGAACGAAACAGGAACCATTGGGCTTCCTATAAGGATTGTAGTTCTTTCGATCGTCGGGTTTATCGGGTTCTGTGCGATTCTCTCAGCCCTTTCATCTGCTCCAGAACCTCCGGAATCCATGTATGCAACATCAAATATAAGCACACTTTCACTCAATTCCGGAGGAACAGGATCAAACATTACATTTCAAATAAACGTGCTTGACAGGCAAAACAGGGGAGTTGCAGAAGCAAATGTAATTGTCTGGAGTCCAGACAGAAAAAAAGCCTGTTCAGGAGTTACGGATTCTAACGGAAATGTAATAATAACGGTTTCCGATCCGGAACTGCCTCCCGGAAAAGCCGAAGGGTATATTTCAATAAAAGCGATGAGAAGCGGATACATAGATCTCGATGAAGCGTATTTCGTAAAGGTAAAAAGAAGTTAAAATTCCTGATTGATTAAGTAAAGTTGATTGATTAAGTAAAATTGATCGATTAAGTAAAATTTCTGATTCAGCAAAAATTTAGAAAAAAGACAGGACTTAAAAAACAGCATTTCTTAATGCTAACAGCCTTTTTTCAGTACATAATTCGTTTCACAGACGGAATATCTCACACTCTGCAACTTAATATGCCTGATTTTTAACATACCTGTTTTTAACCTGAAAATAATCATTGCAGGACACTATTGTTGTTAATCATAAACCACATGCCAATGAATGACATAAATCCTCCGCACAGGTATACCAGCTTCTGGTGTGTGGGCTGTGAAATTATTTCCGTTCCTCTGGAAAAAGAGGACGAAACGGTTAGAAGAAAACCAAAGTCTGCTATCCAGTGCCCGATAATAAATGCTAGGACTGAAAGGATGCCTGCCAGATATTCCTGAAGAATAATTGCACTTCCTGCTGTCAACCACCAGGCAACAAAGAAAGGATTCAACGCTGAAGTTATAATTCCTGCTGAGACCGTGCTCGAAAAAGGGTTTAAGGCTGAGGTTATGATCCCTGAAGACATGGAACCAGAGGAAAGGTTCAGGCTGCTGGCCGAAATAGAGACATCCATTGTGGAGGCTTCTTTTGCTTTTTTAATCATTAGAAGCCCGAATGCTACCATTACAAAGCCGCCTACAATAGACAGATAAGAGATAATTGACTGCCTGAGAAAAGATGACGCGCCTATGAGAATAAGCATGAACAAAATACATTCCACAAGGGCGTGCCCCATGAAAATCGAAGGCCCTGCTCTCCAGCCTTTATGAAAAGACGCACCTATCGTTGCAAACATCATGGGCCCAGGAATAATGGCTGCAGATATGCCTACAGTGAAGCCGAAAACAAGAGCTTTGATTAATTCGATTATAGTCCCACCCGGAATGGATCTTAAAATATAAATGTAGAAAGTTATTATATAAAAATGTTTTGAGACTGATAAAAAAATAGAATTTACATCATCAGCCTGAAAAAGAATCTGTTCTCCCTAAGTGGATAACCTGAAAACTAATTTATATATATATATATATATACCTGAATATTTGATTATTTACCTGAATATTTATTTATCTGTTAGATTATTTGTTCAGTTATTTGTTCAGTTATTTATTCAGTTATTTATTCAGCTATTTATTCAGTTATTTGTTCAGTTATTTATTCAGCTATTTATTCAGTTATTTGTTCAGTTATTTATTTGTTTTTTTCTTGTTTGCTTGTTTGCTTGTTTATTTATCCAGTTATTTATTTCATATATTCCGAGGTCTATTTACCGATTTATTAACCTATTTATCCGTTAATCACCGGAAGAGGTAATTGATGTCCGTAATCTGTTTTCAAATTAATGCATCAGGGACTTTTGTTCCCGATTGACCATGGAAAACTTTAAAATTACAGCCCCTGCCATAATTACCGCAAGCCCGATTGAGAAGTAAGGCGACCTTATTATATCCCATCGGCCGGACAGGATAAGAATCCCTGTAAGAAAAAGGACTGAAGACCCGGCGATTCCTGAGATTTCTACCGGGACTTTTATGGAACCCAGTGTAAACCTGTCCCTATTTTCAAGGAATTCAATACGTGATTCGAGTTTTCGTATATATTCTTCCGAAGCATTTTCCTGGCTTTTCATATTCTGGATCTCGCCCTCAAGTCTTTTAACCTCGGGATCAAGGTTTTCATGCACAAAACCGGAAAGTTCGGATATGGCAGCCTGTAAAGTATGAAGGCTTTCAGAGAGGCTTGAAAAAAGAGTACTTATTTCTTTTATTCTGTAAACGACTCCTGAGACTTCGGATGAGCTATCAAGTGAAATCATGGAAGCTTCCGAAGATTCTGAAGAAGGGAGTGCAGAACTGAAGGCAAAATTCGAAGTGCTCTCCTGTGTTATTAACGGAGCAGAATCTGAAAGTAAAGAACTGCCCTGATGAGAAAAAGGAGCTTCAGGAGAAATAGAAGGACCCAGCGGAGTAATCGAAGTGCCGGCTACGAGCTTTGCAGAAGTTACTTCCTGAAAAGAGTCTGAAGAAACTCCTGGATGAGCTTTTGCAGCCTGTAAATTTTGAGGCGTTTCAAGAGATAGACGGCGTTCAATTGCCCTCAGCCGCTTTTCAAAACTTCTGATATTCTGGTCAAAGACTTCTATTCTTCCCTGCAGATCTTCCCTTATCTCGGGCTCTGCCTGATATGCTTTACTCAATAGAACCATAACCCCCAAAAAATTTCTATTATGAAATCACATGCAAACTGTATATAAATTTTTTGATGATTGGACAAAAAGTAGAAAAATATAATTAAAAAAGAAAAAAATATTAAACGGAAAGATTAGATGGGTCTTACCTCAACAAAATCTCCGCTGTCCTGAGCTCCCATAATTTCCAGTGCAAGATCCGAGTTCATCCTGAGTTTCACATCTCCATGCCTGCTTACAGTTGCACTGAAAAGATATTCATCTTCAATAAAGATCTCAACATCCATTCCTGAAAGCTCGGGGACTCCCAGAATAAGGTGTTTTTTTGTCCTTTCAATGACCGGGTGAACAGGAGAAGCAGGAGCAATTTTTTCAGGCGTAGCTTCCCTGGCTTTCCCCGGAAAAGCTTTGCGCTCTCCGCGCTTCGGGCCCTTTGTACTTTTTGGAGCTTCAGCTTCGATCTCCCTGACATCGATATGGAGCCCTAGTATATTTTCGATCCTATCAATGACGTTCCCGCCTTTGCCTATAACCTTTCTCATGTCCTCATTGAATACTTTTACAATTGCACTATCGTCGGAGGTCACTTCAACTTCAACTGGACCTGTCGCATACCTGCTGATGACGTTCCTTATCTCTTCTTCTGCAAGCTTCCAGGCAGGTTTTCTGCTTTCCCGTGAAGAGCCGATTGGCATGACCACGACCTGTTCTCCATACGTATAAATCTCATATTCGACCTTTCCTGTTTCAAAATCAGCAATGGTGATTACCGGCCTTGCAAGATCCTGCTCGGTCATCCCGTGAGGCACCTTAACCGTAAAGGCGAGCACCAGGACTTTTGCAACTTCTCCTTTATCGATGAAGATTACAGTGTCAACTACCTGCGGGATCACACCAAGTTCAACCCGTCCTATGAGACGCTGGATCGCATCGACCGCACGTGTCGCATGCACCACCCCTATCATTCCGACTCCAGCAAGCCGCATGTCCGCAAAGATCAGAAAATCCCCGGTTTTTCGGACTTCGTCATAAATAGTGTAGTCCGGCCTGACAAGGAGCAAAAGATCTGCAGTATCTTCCATCCTTCCATTCAGAGGAGAGTACTGAGTGATCTCAGCAGGCACCTGCAGGTCTCTTGGAGATTCCATGGTCTTGACAACCTGCCCGTGATCATTCAGGTAACGTGCAACTCCGGCAGCAAAAGTGGACTTGCCGGCTCCTGGTGGCCCGGCAATAAGGATCCCACGCTGGCTTATTATGCGCTCTTTCAACTTATCGCTCAGGCGGTAATGCTCAAGGTCAACAACAACAGTAGGCCTTACAACAGTTATCTCCATATCATCGGAAAAAGGCGGATGTGCAATTGCAATCCTCATATTTCGGATCTGCAGGACAGTAGCCCCGCTTGAAGACATCTCTATGAAAGATTCAGGGTCAAGCCTGGCTCTTTCGATAAGCTCTTTTGAAATGCTGGAAAGCTCCTGGGAACTTGCAGGTTCCTCCCTGATCCGCACATATCTCACCTGTCCGACGGGACCTTTTTTAGCCATGGGAGAAACCCCGTTTTTAAGGTGTACGGACATTGTGTCATCAGTAAAGAAGTGCTCGACTTTAAGGGGACCGAATTCTGAAGGGTCCTGAACTTTGGGATGCATGTACTCAACATCAAGTCCCTTTGCCCTGGCTATAAGAGACTGCACGCGGTCTTCGCTAACAAAAAGCCCTCCTTCGTCAAGAGCTGTCTGCCGGATAAGGGCATCCACTCTTCCTTCTCTGGAAAGCTTAATTTCCTCAAGGCTTGGCTGAACCCCGCTAAACTTAAGTTGAATATCTCCCCTGTCTGCCAGCTTGCGAAGCTCAGAAAGTTCTTCAAGCCCTTTGAAACCTATTTCTCTGCCCTTATTCGCCTGAGCTTCAAGTTCCGATACAACAGCTTCGGGAATGATAATTTCAGCACTCCCAAACTCACCACTTTTAATTCTGGAAGAAAGCCTCCCGTCAATAATCACGCTTGTATCCGGAATGATTCTCCATATCCGCTTCTCATCAGCCATATAAATGGATATAGAGCCAGAAAGTATATAATAAAACTTCTGCTGCTTTTTTTCGGATGAGTGAAGTTAAAAAAGCATAATTGATAAAAAACAAAGTTTTAAAAGATCCTGTAATAAAAAAGAATAAAATAGGGATGAAGAGGAGCAAAATATAACATAATAATTTGATTAATTATGATTTGAGAAAATCTCTCTTGATAAATTGAGGTTCAGTAAACATCCTCAGGCTCAAACACCTTTTCACCCACAACCTCTCCGTCAAGATTTCGATAGAAGCAGGACCTGTATCCCATATGGCAGGCCCCTCCAACCTGTTCCACGAGCAGGAGAACGGAATCCATGTCACAATCAATCCTGATTTCCTTTACTTTTTGCAGGTGCCCGGATGTTTCACCTTTTTTCCATAATTTTTGCCGGCTGCGGCTCCAGAAGTGAGCAATTCCTGTTTCTACGGTTTTTTCGAGGGCTTCCCGATTCATGTAAGCACACATCAGAACCTCTTTGCTGGCCCGGTCCTGAACTATGCCAATAATCAAGCCGTTTTCATATTTAAGGTTACCAAAGTCAATCATGTGAGAGAAATTGCCAAACTAGTATAAAAAAGGAGAAGGATAAGACCTGCCTCTAGAAAGAATAAAATCAGGAAATAGGAGTGTCCACTATTACAGAAAAAATGTATTTATAGAAAAAATGGATTTTTGTAAAAAACCGGAAAAACTATTTAAAAAAGGTGATTAAAGCTTATTTTTTAAGGTTTGATCCCCAGGACATCCTCAACATATGCCCTTAAAATTTCTGCAACACTCCATGCCTGGGCAATGCAGCCTCCAGGAGAATGGGGGAAGTCGCCATCAAACACTTCTGAAATCGTCCCTATGCCTGCGGTCTCAAGGTGCGAATCAAATCCCTGAAGCAGGGCACGCATATCCTCAAGGCTCTTTTTTGAATAGTTATGCACTTTCCTGTACGCCTTAACATAAGGTCCAAGGAGCCATGGCCAGACTGTCCCGTTGTGGTAAGCTGAGTCCCTGCTTTCGGATCCTCCCCTGTAAAGTCCTATGTAAGAAGGATCGTCCAATGAAAGTGTCCTGAGCCCGAAAGGTGTCAGCAAATCTTCCTCCACTCTATCCACAATAGCTTTCTCTTTTTCAGGGGAGAGCATTGTGTAGGGTAGAGAGACTGCAAAAATCTGGTTTGGACGAATTGAAGAGTCCTTGATCTGATTTCCAGCCTTGTCTTCAGACACTATATCATAGAGACAGTTATTTTCAGGATTCCAGAAAACTCTTTCAAAGCTGGAAGCTGCTCCGGCTGCAAGAGTTTCGTATGAAGACGTATCTCTCCCCAGCAGGTCTCCCAGTCTGCAAGCAGTCCTGAGAGCATTATACCACAGGGCATTGATTTCACAGGCTTTGCCTGCTCTCGGAGTTACAGGGATGTCGTTTACTTTAGCATCCATCCAGGTCAGCTGAGGGCCCTGCCTGATAAGATAATCAGAATCCATCCCAATCCCGAAATCCGTGCCTTTACTATAATTATCTATTATATCTTCCACAGTTCCCCAGATATCCGAGAGGAAGAGCAGGTCTTCCGTATATGCAAAATAACGGCTCAGGGAATGAATAAACCAGAGAGATGCATCTACAGTATTATAGACAGGCTCTCCTCCGAAAGCCGGGAAATTATTGGGGATCAGGCCTCGCCTGCAGTTACTGGAAAAATTTTTAAGGATGGATTTGGCATCCTCAAAACGGCGGGGGATCAAAACAAGCCCTGGAAAAGAGATCATTACATCCCTGCCCCAATCTGAAAACCAGGGATAACCTGCAATTATTGTTTTTTCGCCGGTCAGGGGGTGTTTTACAATAAAAGGGTCAGTAGCTCTGAGAAGTTTGAGGGCAAAAGGTTCGGTAAGCCTTGAATTAAAAGCAAAAAGGTTCTGTCTATAAACCTCCCTGGTATAGAGTTCTTCAGCTTTTTCAAGAGTAAGGGAGGATATATTTTCAGTTGAAGCGGCAATAAAGAAATAAGATGTTCCCATTTTAAGTCTGCTTTCGAAATAGCCCGGATTGAAATGATCCTCTCTGAATGCAAGCCCCCGATCTTTTTCTATATCATATTCAAAGTTATAATACCATTTTGGGTCAGCATGATACTGGAGATTGGATGAAAGCCAGAAAGTAAAACCATTTGAGCTTTCCAGTTTGGTTCCGTCAGTTTCAGCTTTCTGGGAAAAAGAGAGGTCTCCGGAACGTGTAGTTCCGTGAAAACTTCTTGCGTTGACAAGGGGAGAGATCCTGAGCAAAGCACCTTCTTTACGGCACCTGACCTCATAAAGGATACATGTAGTATTACTGTTATGTACCATGAAAATTTTCTTTTTTACAGTGAAGTCCCCGGGCTGGTAGACCCAGAGAGGGGCAGGTGCAAGAATAAACTTGGTAAGAGAGGTGAATCCTTCGGGATAAACCGTACCCGGGTATTTATGGGTTGCAAGCGGGTAGATCTCTTCATTAAGGGAAATCTCTTCATCCAAGGAGGAGAGCAGTAAAACCCTGCCAGGGGAATCAGGAGGAGCCGCAACAAGAAGTCCATGGTAAGTCCTTGCCCCGGCTCCAATGACCGTCGATGAAGCGTATCCACCAATACCGTTACCTATAATCCATTCTCTTTTTATGCCTTCTTCATAGGTATGAAACGAATCTCTTCCAAGCCGTATCCCACTCATAAATACCTGATTAGGATTTGATTTCTTATATAGTTGTACATTTAGAAGGGAGGGGTTTAAACGGAGAAAGAAGCATACGGTATAATAAGTTTTAAGATAATTATATTTTAATTGTAAACATAAACTATTTTAGCTGTGCAGGACATAAGAAAGTGAGAATCATGAAGCAAGACCTTTTAGAACTCCTTATTGATATTTTCAAATCATCCGGATACAATGTCATAATATCCAGCCAGTATGACATCCTTGTGGAGAAAAACGGACATAAGGCTTATGTCATGTGTGCCCTGAGTCCAGATTACGAAGAAATAAAATCTTTTTCTGAAAAGATAAAGGGTTGCACTGGAATTTATGTCATAACCCAGAAGACTTCAGGAGAACTTGATGATTACGCAGCCGAGCTCGGGATATACATATGGGACAGGGATGAACTGGCTCTCCAGATCGGAAGGGCGGTTCTGACAAATATGGAAAGAAAATCAAGGAACTGTCAAACAGAATCTGAATTGCCCTCCAGGGAATGCCAGAATAATGTAAGTCCTACCTCTGAATCTGCCAGAGATAACTGGAAAGAAAGCTTCGAACAGGAGCCCTGTTCAGGCGGGGGACTTGTGCCTCTACAGGAATTATCAGGGGGAACAGAAAGAGTCTCTTTTGAGTCAAGGATCCGGTCTCCGGTTCAGGAGAGGAAACCCTTAAAGAGAATAGAGGACGATGAAACTCCGGGAGCTGAAGAGTATGAGACGCTGAATATCCAGTCCGTAGAACCCAGAATTTCTAAAGATCAGGCTATTATTATTGCAAAACCCTATCTTATCGGCCCTAAAGATGCGATCTTAAAATTCGTTCCCTTCTGGATGTATTCTTACAGCGTGGAAGCAGAAAAACGGTTCAGGTCAAAGGTTGTGAATATTACAGGGGAAGGAAAAGGTTTTCTTAATGCCCTGAACAAGTCAAAAGAAAATATGGATATAGAAGGGCTTGGGACCCCCACCAGAATTCCGGCAGTGCAGTATGAGGTAAAAAGACCGAATGTAGATAAAAAGCAGGCAGAGAAGATTCTTCTGGATTTTATTATACAGGAAAATACACGTGAGATGCGCTTTAATAACCTGGAAGGGCAGGCAGTTATCTATGAGCAAAAGAATATTAGCCCGAGAGCTGATGAAGTCGAACTTAATATGGATCTTGTTTATGTTCCAGTATGGGAAGTGAAGGGAAAAAGAAATTCTCTTGAAATTAACGCTTATAATGCCAGCATTCTCGAAGAGCCTGTGGATGAAGATGCTGAATTTGTGTAAAGGAATTCCCGGAAAAAAATATCAGAAGAAAAATATATAATATAGAAAATATATTTACATATTGGAGAAAAAAGGGCTTTCATTAAAAGATCCTCATCTGCCCTTCAAGACTCCTTAATAAGGCTTTTTCAGGGGAAAAAGGGTGTCATCTCACATAAGCATTATATGTTTTGGATGCAAGATTATATAACTCTTGGGAGTTATCTGTAAGCTGTAACGGATGGCATTCTTTAGAAATTAAAGATCTTCAAGTTCTAAATTTACCAAAATGAAAAAAGAGGTGCATATAAATGATCGAAGTAACAGAAAAAGCTGCAGTAGAACTGAAAGCACTGCTGGAACAGGAAGGCAAGCCTGACCTTGCGCTCAGAATCTTTGTTGCTGGAGTAGCCTGCAGTGGAGTACAGTATGGACTGGCCCTCGACGAAGAAGTTAAAGAAGACGACGTCACCATGGAAAGCAATGGAATAAAGCTTGTAATGGCAAAAGATATCGAGAGAAACTTCTCTGAAGGCAGCATTGATTACATAGAAGACGAAAACGGAAAAGGTTTCCTTATCCGCAACCCCAACGCCGGCGGCGGATGTGGCACCTGTGGTGGCTGCCATTAAATAAGTTAACTGCTCTGAATGCTAAATACCCGAGCCTGAAGAAGCAAATAAGAAATAAAACAAAGGAGAATAAAATCTATGTTTCCAGGAATGGGAGGCGTGGGTGGTCGGGGGATGAACCCGGCTAAAATGAAGCAGATGATGAAGCAGATGGGGATTGATGTTAAGGAACTGAAGGATGTTGAAGAGGTTGTTATAAAGACAGCAGACTCTAACATAGTTATTGAGAATGCAAACGTCACTATAATGACAGTCCAGGGTTCGGAAACATATCAGATCGTAGGCGATGTAAAGGAAGTCCCAAAATCTCTGGAAATCCCTGCTGAAGACATCAAACTCGTAATGGAGCAGACAGGCGTCTCTGAAGAAGAAGCCAGGAATGCTCTGAAGAACTCAAATGGAGATCTGGCAGAAGCCATTGTGGCACTTTCTTCTGCCTGATTCCTTTTCTTCATTTTACAACTATTTACCTTGAATTTAAAGATAAATTATAAAGATAAATTAAAGTGGAATAATTTTATAGATTTAATACTTTTTTAAAGGTCTCATTTTAATGAGAATCCAATATAAATCTCATATTTTATCAATTACTTTCTTCTCTTCGGAGCCATCCTCAGATCCTGAAAGATCCACCAGAGACTCTGACATTTGAGGGCACTTTAACATAGGAGAAATAATGAAAAAGATCTTTTGTATGTACTTATTCTTTAAGTGCTTATAATATAAAAATTTGTATGAAGTATATAAAAAATAGATTACAGAGTTCACATTTTTTTTGCAGAACTTCAGTATGTATACTACAAAGCTGATCCCGAAACTCAATGTTGAGACTCTAAACTCCGTATGCTGAATAACCAATAGAGTTTCAGATCATGGAAAATATTTTTGAAACTTTGCTAATTTTGAGGTAAAATTGGTTTTGGGACGAACTCACAGAACAGAGAACAACAAGATTGAAGAAGTAGAAAGAAAACTAGAAAGAGATTAAAGAAATTTCAAAAAATAAAACAATATCGGAATACAACATAAGAGTACAATTTCAAAAAATCATTCAAAAAGACAATATTAGAAAAAACAATTTCAAAAATCGGTTTTAAAATTAAAGTATTATAAGGTGAGCTTGGCAGCGATCCAGAGTTCCCGAAGGCTCGCACACTTCAGTACAGTAAGGAACGCGGGCAGGCTTATCTTCTGTGTTCGGGATGGGTACAGGAGTTGCCCTGCCGCTATGGCCGCCAAACTCAACCTATAAAAAGGATAGGGGAATATGAAAGTCGTGTTTAGTGCTGCATACTGAATTTCGCCTGGACCTGAATTAGGGAAAGGAACGGATAGTTAGTGAACGCGGACTGAACACCTCGTTGCCTTGGTGCTTACATCCCGTTTCTATCAAACCGGTCTTCTACCGGAATCCTTAAAAAGGTCTCTTTTTAGGTCAGATTTCGAGCTTAGATGCATTCAGCTCTTATTCCTTAGCGCGTAGCTGCCCGGCGATGCCTTGTCAGACAACCGGTACACCAGTGGCGCCGCTGCTTGGTTCCTCTCGTACTAAAAGCAGCTTACCCGCAGACCTCGTGCACCTCTAGTAGATAGTAACCGACCTGTCTCACGACGGTCTAAACCCAGCTCACGATCTCCTTTAATAGGCGAACAACCTCACCCTTGGCCGCTGCTGCACGGCCAGGATGGAAAGAACCGACATCGAGGTAGCAAGCTGCCGGGTCGATATGTACTCTTGCCGGCAACGACTCAATTATCCCCGGGGTAACTTTTCTGTCATTTTTGGCCCCCACCAAGGAGGCTCAAAAGTTCGCTAGAACCGACTTTCGTCTCGTCATCCACTGCTGTGCTGAATAACGTCAGGCTGACTTATGCTCTTGCACTCTTCAGTGAGTTTCCGACCCACTTGAGTCAACCATTGCGCGCCCTTGATATCTTTTCAAGGGCGTCCCGCCCCAGGCAAACTGCCCACCTATCGGGGTCCTCTTCGCAGAGTTAGGGTCGTAGTCCCAGAAGGGTAGTGTCCCAATTGTGGCTCCACGCATGCTGGCGCACACGCTTCGATGCCTCCTACCTACTCTGTACATCCAGAACCACAACCCAGCGACAGGCTGCAGTAAAGCTCCACGGGGTCTTCACTTCCCCCTAGAGGTCTCTAGACTGTGCACTAGAATGTAAGCTTCACCGGATTCCAGTTAGGGACAGTAGGGCTCTCATTGATCCATTCATGCAAGTCGCCAATTAAGCGACAAGGTACTACGCTACCTTAAGAGGGTCATAGTTACCCCCGCTGTTTACAGGCCCTTCTTCCCGTTGAACCGGGGTTTCAGGTACCTGCACTGAGCAGGATTCAGAGATTGTACTAGCCCTTACGGGTTTGCAATCTCCTATGTTGGTATTAGACAGTTAGAGCCCCCTGGTCACTGCGACCTGCTGTCTTCACAGCAGGCACTCCTTATCCCGAAGTTACGGAGCTAATTTGCCGAATTCCCTTAACTGAAGTACTCCGACACGCCTTAGCCTTTTCAGCTAGGGGCACCTGTGTCAGTTCTCGGTACGGACATTTAGCTGCCTTTTCACGGGTCCCTGGGTGCAGCCGACTTGAGCCATTACAGATTCGCCCGATTCTCGCCATTACGGCTCTCCACGGGATTCGCTGCTTAGACGGCGCGACGGCGCCGCTCGGCCTGCCCTGAGACGTCAGACTCAGTGCTAAATGGTACAGGAATATTAACCTGTTTCCCTTTTGGCGTACTCGAATTACGGTACGTCTTAGGACCGACTAACCCTCGGCTGACGAACATTGCCGAGGAAACCTGGCCCCTTCGGCGGCAGGGATTCTCACCCTGCTATGCTGCTACTATTACCAGGATTTTCGTTTGTGAACGGTCCACAGGACTTCACAGCCCTGCTTCAGCCCGAACACAACGCCTTCCTACGAGATTACCTTACGGTACTCCGTGGTATCGGTGGTCGACTTGAGCCCCGTCAATTTTCGGGGCCCCAAACCTCGACTGGTGAGCTGTTACGCACTCTTTGAAGGGTAGCTGCTTCTAAGCTAACCTTCCAGCTGTCTTGGGCTTGGGACGCCCTTTAGTGTTTACACTTAGTCGACACTTGGGGACCTTAACCACGGGCTGGGTTGTCTCCCTTACGGACTACAAGCTTACCCCAGCAGTCCGGACTCCGACTATCTTTGATGACAGTGGGTTTGGAGTTTGACAAGCGGGCGAGGGGTTTCCCCCCCGGAACCGCCAATCAGTGCTCTACTCCACCGACAATCTCCAGTCAGGTCATGCTGCGACATGTTTCGGAAGGAACCAGCGGATGCCGGGTTAGATTAGCATTTCACTACGAGACGCAGGTCACACGAATGATTTGCAGATCAATACCGCTTGCGGTCCTCCACGTAGCTTTCGCCACGCTTCAACCTGCCCACGCCTAGATCACCCGGCTTCGGGTCGTACCCCGATGACTCCACGCACTTGTATACGTCGTGCCTCACCCGTAAGGGTTGCGCACATGTTGCTTTCGCTTCGGCTGCCCAATTAAAAGGTTAGCCATTGCCATCAAGATACACTCCCTGGCCCGTTCTTCAAAACGTAAGATACGACACTGGCAGTGATATTCGTACAACACTCTCGCGAGTGGTTCCTTCATATCAAAGATCCTTTCATGCCGTATCGTTCCATCACTATCAGGTTTCAGGCACTTTGCACCTCCCTTCTCGGGGTACTTTTCAGCGTTCGGTCACCCTACTATTTCGCTATCGGTCTCAAGGAGTATTTAGTTTTGGAGGTTGGTGCCCCCCGGATTCCCGCACGATATCCGACGCACGGTACTCAGGGACATGTTCCCGTCTTCTGGCTTACACCTACGTGACTGTCACACTCTATGGTCTGCCGTTCCAGGCAAGTTTGGTTTTGCCGCGAGACTTTTGAACAGCCCTACAACACCACATTTCCCCGAAGGGATTCGGTTTGAACTGTGCCGGTTTCACTCGCCGTTACTTACGGCATCTCGTTTGATTTCTTTTCCAGCTCCTACTGAGATGTTTCAATTCGGAGCGTTCCCGATCATGACTGATCACTATGGAGAGGTCCCATTCGGAGATCCCGGGTTCATTGGATCCATGCACCTACCCCGGGCTTATCGCAGCTTGGCACGTCCTTCGTCAGCTCTTGAGCCGAGCCATCCACCTGATAGCATAATTCCTGTATACCTAACCAGGTCCAGTTAGCGTTCAATATACAGCACCTATACACGACTTCATGTGCCTGCGGTTCCGCGCAGGCTATCCATCCTTCCCCGAAAATTTACTTTCCGGGTGCACCTGATGATTTGTGAGATTAATGGAGAAATCTTATCGATTTCTGGTTTGAGGATTTGTTCGGTTTATCGGCATCTGGGTGACATTGTTTTATGCTTAGGAGGTGATCCAGCCGCAGATTCCCCTACGGCTACCTTGTTACGACTTAACCCCCCTTGCAAAGCACAGGTTCGAACACGGCACAGAGTCCGTGCCCTCACCCATACCTCACTCGGGTGGTTTGACGGGCGGTGTGTGCAAGGAGCAGGGACGTATTCACCGCGCTATATTGAAACGCGATTACTACGGATTCCAGCTTCACGAGGGCGAGTTACAGCCCTCGATCCGAACTACGAATGGGTTTGTGAGATTACCAGCCCTTTTCAGGGGAGGGACCCATTGTCCCATCCATTGTAGCCCGCGTGTAGCCCGGGAGATTCGGGGCATACTGACCTACCGTGGCCCGCACCTTCCTCCGATTTAACATCGGCGGTCCCCACAGAGTACCCATCGTCCCGGAGGACATGCTGGTAACAGTGGGCACGGGTCTCGCTCGTTGCCTGACTTAACAGGATGCTTCACAGTACGAACTGGCGACGGCCATGCACCTCCTCTCAGCGATTCAGGCAAAGTCTTCAGCTTGGCCTACATATTGCTGTCGCCCCCGGTGAGTTGTCCGGCGTTGAGTCCAATTAAACCGCAGGCTCCACCCGTTGTTGTGCTCCCCCGCCAATTCCTTTAAGTTTCAGCCTTGCGGCCGTACTTCCCAGGTGGCTCGCTTCACGGCTTCCCTGCGGCACCAGACACGGTCGCGCCATGCCTGACACCTAGCGAGCATCGTTTACGGCTGGGACTACCCGGGTATCTAATCCGGTTCGTGCCCCCAGCTTTCGTCCCTCACCGTCGAACCCGTTCTGGTAAGACGCCTTCGCCACAGGTGGTCCCACAGGGATTACAAGATTTCACTCCTACCCCTGTAGTACCTCTTACCTCTCCCGGTTCCAAGTCTGGCAGTATCCCCCGAAAGCCTAATAGTTGAGCTATCAGATTTCCCGGAGGACTGACCAAACCGGCTACGGACCCTTTAGACCCAATAATCACGATCACCACTCGGGCCGCCGGTGTTACCGCGGCGGCTGGCACCGGTCTTGCCCGGCCCTTGCTAACGGATGTATTTTACACATCCGGACAGCCAGCATATGATGCTGGCACTCGGTGTCCCCTTATCACGGTTTCCCGCATTGTAAAGTTTTCGCGCCTGCTGCGCCCCGTAGGGCCTGGATTCATGTCTCAGAATCCATCTCCGGGCTCTTGCTCTCACAACCCGTACCCGTCGCTGGCTAGTAGGTACATTACACCCACTACTACCTGATAGGCCGCAGACCCATCCTTGGGCAGACGAATCCTTTTGACGCATAAAGCATTCCAGCAAATATGCGTTATCCGGAATTATCCCCAGTTTCCCGGGGTTATGCCGGTCCCAAGGGCAGGTTATCCACGTGTTACTGAGCAGTACGCCATGTATTGCTACATATGACTCGCATGGCTTAGGCGAACACCGATAGCAGTAACCTCTGGCAGGATCAACCAGAATTGTTATTGTATCGCACACTTCAAAATTAAAGGTCTTGGTCGCAGAAACTTGCACTAACAACTATCAATTCAGTTAGTTCATGTCGCGATAAATGTAGTATAACAAATATCACCCAGAATTAACCGAACCGACAAATCCTCGTCAGTCAGGAAACAACTCCTGACTCCATTTTTAATGAGTAGTAATCTGCATTTATGATGCAGGAAGTTATAGTTACGCACTCATAGTATTTAAAGGTATCGAACCCCCTGTTTGACAGGAGGGATCATAACCGATCACCATGAGAGAAAAACATCTAGCATGTGATTGAAACCACACTAGAGCAAACTTAGTGTTTGCGCATCCATTGTATTTAAAGATATCCATTCCCTCTTGAAAAAGAAGAAATATCAAACTTTTAGACAATGAGAAAACCAGCCTGCACAAAGACATTCATGCTTTGACTGGAAACACATATACATAAGTTTTAGTATATAAAGCTTGTTATTCAGAGAACTTTGTAAAGAAAAAGGATCATAACAGACTATGATATTTTGCTTTTTCAATTCCTGAATTCCCACTCTTGAATTGATAATTCGAGAGCAGCGCACGCTTGTTTTGCGCGTGAGACATACAAAGGAACATCCAGTATATATATCTATCGCTCGGTGCATTACTTGGAAAAAAATAATAAGAAGAAGAGATTAAAGAATAACAGAAAAGCGCAGCATTAAAATAACAACAGGAAATTGAAAGCTGCACGACGAATAACCTTAAAACCCGAAAAAAGAGATATAGGGATATTTAAGGATATAAAAATAAAAGATGAAATAATAATTACAAATTACATGTAATGAGGTATCACACTGGCAGACTTAAAGAAACCTACATCAAGAGCCTCTCCCAGCACAGAAGAGACCGTGACAAGAGTGCGCACTCCGCGCAGGGAAAACAACGAAATCCTGGCAACTGTAGAAAGTCTCCTTGGTGCAAACAGGCTCAGACTCCGCTGTATGGATGGAGTCGTCCGTATGGGAAGAATTCCGGGGTCAATGAAGAAAAAGACATGGATTAGAGAAGGAGACGTCGTCATTGCCGTGCCCTGGGAATTCCAGAATGAAAAAGCAGATGTGATCTGGAAATACACAAGACCGCAGGTAGACTGGCTTGAAAGAAAAGGATACCTTAAAGGATAAACATGAGCAGGGATCTGGAAGAGAAAGTAAAGCGCATTGACAGTGCTACAGACAAAGCCCGGGCAAGAGAAAAAGACTCTGATCGGCTGAAGGTGGAAGAGAATGTATTTGATGTTCCCACCCTTAAAATCCTTTATACACTTTCAAATAAAGGGATAATAAAAGCAATGGGAGGAGCCATCAGTACTGGGAAGGAAGCAAATGTTTTCTATGCAGAAGGCGATGAAAAAGAACTGGCAATAAAGATATACAGGATGGCCAGCAGCACTTTCAAGGCAATGGATGCCTATATTATGAAAGACCCCCGCTTCACGAACATTCGAAACAACAGGCGAGATATCATTTTTGCATGGACGCGCAAGGAACTGCAGAACCTGAAGCGTGCAAAGAGCGCAGGCGTAAGGGTGCCTGAACCAATAGTTGCTGAAAAGAATGTCCTTATTATGGAATTCATGGGAGAAGAAAAGAAACCCTATCCCCTGTTGAAGAACACTCCTCTGGAAGATGATGAGGCAAAGCTTGTTTATAACAAAATCGTTGAATACATGCATCTCCTTTATAAAGAAGCAAACCTTGTGCATGCTGACCTGAGTGAATATAACATTCTCATTGACCCGGCAGATAAGACCCCGGTCTTTATTGATATGGGGCAGTCCGTAACCCTGGAACATCCCAATGCAAGAGAGTTTCTCTACAGAGACGTGCTAAATATACTCAGGTTCTTTGGCCGCTATGGGATCACGGACAAACCTGAAGAACTGCTTTCAAAAATACAGGCGGAAACAACATGACTCAGTATGTCAAAATCCCCAGAGAAAGAATAGGAGTAATCATCGGTCCTAAAGGAGAAATAAAAAAACTCATAGAGGACAAAACCACATGCCAGCTGGAAATAGAGAGTGATAGCGGAAAAATCGATGTTACCTGCGAGGGAGACCCTTTAAAAGAATTCAGGGTCCTTGAAACCATCAAAGCTATTGGAAGAGGTTTCAGCCCGGAAAAAGCTCTTGAAATCCTTGATGATGAGATGCTCATGCTTGAAGTGATTGACCTTTCAGATGTTGCCACAACTCCAAAAGAGCTCCAGCGCATAAAAGGAAGGATTATCGGAAGGAACGGGCGGACCAGAGAGCTTGCGGAAAGCCTGATAAATGTCAAGATCTCGGTATACGGAAAAACCGTATCCGTACTCGGCTACCCCGAACAGAACACCATAATACGGACAGCAATAAAGATGCTGCTCGATGGAGCCACTCACGGCGCGGTCTACAAATTCCTTGAAAAAAAACATCAGGAACTTCTGCACTCGCAGCTGGACTCGGTAGACTTTTACTAAAAAAAGAAAGACCATTACAATAATTAATTAAAAAAGGAGAGTTCCGGAATCTTATTCTTATCCGGCCTCTTCTTCATCTTCTTCTGACATTTTTCCTCTGCCTTCAAGGAATTTACCTCTTCCGGGTTTTGCATTAATGGATTCTTCCATCCAGATAACCTCGCCTCTCGACAGAGTATATTCCGGAAAAACCGCATCAATGCCTTCGAAAGGGGTCCATCCCGCCTTGCTGTGAAGCATATCAGCTCTTACAGGCTGGAGGTTTCGAGGGTCCACAATCATAAGATCTGCATCATAACTCACCTCAAGTTTTCCTTTTCCCAGAAGGTCCAGCCCGAAAGCTCTTGCAGGATTCCAGCTTGTGAGCATTATCATCTTTGCAAGTGGCAGGATGTTTTTCCGGACTGCTGCAAGCATAAGAGGCATAAGAGTTTCAACCCCCGGCACTCCGGACGGAGCAGCCCGGATATCAGGGCCCTTTTCAGATTCAAGGTGAGGAGCGTGGTCCGAGGCTACCATATCAATAGTCCCGTCATTCAGCCCGTTTACAAGCGCCTTGATGCTGTGGCTCCCCCTGAGAGGAGGATTCATTTTGCCAAAAACCCCGAGCCTCTCCCAGTCCCTTGTGGAAAGAAAGAGGTGATGAGGAGTGACCTCGCACGTAAAAAGAGGTTCCTTATTTTCTCTTTTTGCAAGATACTTTTCCTTTCGGATCATCCCCACAGCTTCAAGTGTGCTCAGGTGGCAGAAATGTGCCTTTACTCCAAGCCTGGAAATAATCTCAAGCGCACACTGGACAGCAGATGCCTCGCACGCATTCGGGCGTACCTTCGAATGATAGTCACAGGAAACATCCCCTTTCAGCAGCTGCTCCAGTTCAAGCCGCATCTTTTCATCCTCAGCATGGATCGTGGCAAGGGCTCCGAGTCTTTTGATCTCAGCCAGGGCTTCTTCAAAATCTTCTTCTTTGATATTAAGCCCGCCCGTAGACTCAGCCATGAAAATCTCTCCAAAAGCTGTAACCCCCAGCCTCCAGAGTTCTTTGAGCTTCTCTATATTCCCTGTTACTCCGCCATTGATCCCGAAGTCTACTATGGACTTCTTCCTGGCAAGCTCAAGCTTCTGTTCAAAAGAGCGCCTGTCAGTTGTAGGAGGTATAGTGTTCGGCTGGTCGATAACTGTGGCAATCCCCCCGGCAGCTGCAGCACATGACCCTGTGTACCAGTTCTCTTTCAGGGTCATGCCCGGTTCCCTGAAATGGACGTGAACATCAATTCCTGCTGGCAGAGTGAGTGATCCCTTTGCATCTATCACCATATCCGAACTTGATACCCTGAAATCTTTCCCTATTTTTGTAATCTTGCCGTGCTCAATAATGATTTCTGCAGGCTGGAGAGAATTATTATAGTAAATTCTTGTATTTTTGATATGAATATCAGGCATGGGCGTCTATATGCTTAAAACGTACTTAAAACATACACATGGGCGAAAAATGAGAGCCAGAAACGAAAAGTAAAAAAGGAAAAAAGGAAAAAAAAGGAAAAAGGGAAGAAAAAAGAAACAGGGAAGAAAAAAAGAAATAGGGAAAAAAACCCTTTTCAGTTCAGTTTAATGCGTTCAGCTGTTGCAAGGTAAACAACGCTTTCACAGATATTACAGCAGTGGTCTGAAATCCTTTCAATATAACGAATAAGGAAAAGCAAATATGTGGCTTTGGAAATAACGCTGGTATCCTTTGCCATCATTTCTATCAATTCAACCCAGACTGCATAAAAGAGTTTATCCACCTCTTCATCCCGGGATGCTGCCACTTTTGCAAGCTCAGCATCCTGAGTCTCAAAGGATTTCAGGGAATTTTCAAGCATATATGCTGCAATATCTGCCATTTTTTTCGTATCTATAAGTGGCTTTATGTGGCCGCCTTCGAATTTTCCAGGAATTTTGGCAATATTAATAGAAAGCCCGACTATTCTCCTAAAGTCTGCTGAGATCTTGAGTGCTGACACAACAAGCCTGAGATCACTTGCCATCGGCTGCTGAAGTGCAAGCAGATCAAAAACGGAAGCCTCTATTCTTTCCTCGAGTTTATCCACTTCAGGCTCAAGAGCAAGAGTCTTTCCGGCAAGCTCGACGTCAAGATTTATAACAGCCTCCATTGAGTCTCGAAAAACCAGCTCAGACATTTCCCCGAGGGAAAGTACGGACTCTTTAAGCAGGTCCAGCTGCTGAAGGTATCGTTCTCTGACCATAGTTATCACCCGAACCTGCCAGTGATGTAATCCTCAGTGCTCTTTTCCCTGGGGCTGTGGAAGATTTGCCTTGTCTGACCGAACTCAACAAGTTCTCCCATAAGGAAAAATCCGGTATAATCCGAAATCCTGGCTGCCTGTTGCATATTATGAGTTACGATTACTATTGTATAATCTTTTTTGAGGTTCATAATAAGATCTTCAATCCTTGCAGTAGAAATAGGATCAAGAGCGCTGGTAGGCTCATCGAAGAGGATAATTCCGGGTTTTACCGCCAGAGTCCTTGCAATGCACAGCCTTTGCTGCTGACCGCCGCTTAAAGAAAGAGCAGGAGATTTGAGCCGGTCTGAAGTTTCTTCGAAGAGAGCAGCCGAACGAAGTGCATTCCTGACAACTCCATCAATATCCTTTTTATTTACTCCATGAATACGCGGCCCATATGCAACATTATCGTAAATTGACATAGGGAAGGGGTTGGGCTTCTGAAAAACCATTCCCACCTGTTTTCTCAGCTCAACGACATCAACATCCATTCCGTAAATGTTCTCGTTTTCGATTAAAACTTTGCCTTCTATCCTGCAGTTTTTAACAAGATCATTCATCCTGTTTAAGCAACGGATGAATGTGGATTTGCCGCAGCCGGAGGGCCCTATAAGAGCAGTTACGCTATTTCTGGGTATCTTCAGGGATACATTCTTAAGAGCCTGTTTTTCCCCGTACCAGAGATTAAGGTTTTCTACTGTTATATGCGGCTGAGCTACGTTTTGAACAACTTCAGTCATTTATTGACTCCGATTATTGTGTTAACCTGATAATTATTGAAAATTACAGAAAATATCCTGTTTACCTTAATTGATTCAGATTTTCAATTTCTGCCTGTAATGCCTGCGGATCATAACCGCTATGATGTTTAATCCCAGCACAATCATCAAAAGGACAAGAGCTGTCCCGTATTGAAGGGGCCGGGTCTGGATAATGTTTGTCCCTGAGGTTGCAAGAACAAAAAGATGGTAGGGAAGAGCCATGAACTGGGAATATACAGAGTCAGGCATCCTTGGCAAAAAGTAAGCAGCGCCTGTAAGAAGAATAGGAGCTGTCTCGCCTGCAACCCTTCCTATACTCAGGATCGAGCCCGTAACAATTCCCGGGATTGCAGCAGGCAATACAACGTGCCTTATAGTCTGCCACTTGCTTATTCCGAGTGCGAGTGAAGATTCACGGTATTCATTCGGGACTGCGATAAGGGCTTCCTGAGTGGAACGAATAATTACCGGAAGAATCAGAAGAGAGAGAGTAAGGCAGGCCGACAGCAGAGAAGAACCAAACCCGAAGTACTTAACGAAAAGTGCGAGCCCGAAAAGCCCGAATACGACAGATGGAGTCCCTGCAAGGTTATTGATTGCCATTTCTATGAGCCAGGTAGTGCGGTTTTCTCCTGCATATTCGTTCAGGTAGATAGCAGCCATAATCCCCACAGGAAGAGCTACAGCCATTGATCCCAGAATAAGATAAACAGTGCCTGCAATTGCAGGATAGATTCCACCCTGGGTCATCCTCATCCGGGGCATTTCGGTAAGAAACTCAATGCTGATTGCACTGTAACCATTGTAAATAATATAGGCGAGAATAACAACCACAAACCCGGCTACGGTCATTGCTGAAAGGGTGAGAAGTGAAAAGGCTATTTTTTCGCTTGTTCTTGCATTTAGCCCCATACTCAATCCCCCCTGTACCCGAAGGGATTTATGATCGTTTTCGTTTACTTTTGTACTTAGTTCCACTTTCAGTCCACCTTAAACCTGTATCTTTTTTTGACCATATCCGCAATCAGGTTAATCAGAAAAGTTATGATGAAAAGGACAGACCCAACCGCAAAGAGGGCATGGAAGTGCGCGCTTCCCTGAGGGACTTCACCCATCTCAAGTGCGATTGTGGCAGTCATTGTTCTTACAGGGTCCAGAATGCCGCCGGGAAAAGAAGGAATTACTGCAGTGTTTCCAGTTACCATCATAAGGGTCATTGTCTCCCCTATTGCCCTCCCAATGCCGAGCATCACAGCAGCTGAAATTCCGGAGAGAGCTGCAGGCACTATGACCTTGTAAATAGTCTGCCACCTTGTTGCCCCCAGAGCAAGCGAACCCTGCTTGATAGTACTGGGAACCGAACTTATAGCGTCCTCAGAAATGGTAATTATTGTGGGGAGAGCCATGATTCCGAGCATTATGGAACCTGTAAGAGCAGTCTGTCCGGTAGGCAGGTTGAATATATTCTGAACTGCAGGAACCAGGATGACAAGCCCGAAGAAACCGAATACAACAGAAGGAATACCTGCGAGAATCTCAATAAAAGGTTTCAGGGCATCCGCAACCTTTGGGGGCGCAATTTCAGAGATATAAATGGCAGCAGCAATTCCCAGAGGTACTGCAAAAAAGATTGCTCCGGCAGTAACTATAAGAGAACCGAAGAAGAGAGGCAATAATCCGAACTGCCTGTTAACTGATGTTGGATACCAGAACTTTCCTGTGAGGAAGTCCAGAAGGGACGTTGCTTTAAAGAGAAGTAAACTGTCCCTGAACAAAAAAAGGCATATAAGGAAAAGGATGACAACCGTAAGGGCACTTACTGAGAAAAGCACCGACTCAATCGTCTTCTCCTTATAATTCCTGCGAAACATGTTTTTACCTTAAAGTGGTTTTACTGTAACAGCTTGTAGGCTTTTATTACTGATCTGCAGGGAAGTACCCTACTTCAGTTACCAGGCTCTGTCCTGTTTCGCTGAGTACAAAGTCAACGAACTCCTTTGTCAAGCCTGAGGGTTCACCATTGGTGTAGAAGTAAAGAGACCTTGAAAGAGGGTATGCACCGCTGAGGATGTTTTCAGGACTTGGGGTTTCAGGGCCGTTTCCTGCATCCAGGCTTAAGGCTTTTACACTTTGATCAAGGTATGCAACACCGATATATCCGATTGCATTGGGATTCTGAGAAACTTCCCCAACTATTCCCCCTGTTGCAGGCTGGGTAAGTGCATCAGGTCTATATTCATCTCCCTGTAAAACCTCTTCCTTGAAATATTCGTAAGTACCTGAACTGCTGTCCCTGGAAATCACCACAATCTTCCTGTCTTCTCCACCTACGTCCTTCCAGTTGCTGATGCTTCCATTGTAGATGCCGCGCAGCTGGTCAAAGGTAAGTTCAGAAACAGGGTTCCCGGGGTTAACAACAACTGAAATGCCGTCATAGGCAATTGTTGTCTCCACAGGGGTGATGCCGTTAGACTGAGCAGCTTCTATTTCTTCGGCTTTAATTTCTCGGGATGCTGCAGCAATGTCGACTTCACCATCAATGAGAGCTGTAATCCCAACACCCGACCCACCACCGGTGACAGTTACACTTTTGTCAGGGTTTTCAAGCATGAATTCTTCAGCTTCAGCCTGAGCAAGGGGGAGAACCGTATCTGAACCTTTCAGAGTAATACTCCGGGATTCAGCCCCGGGAACTTCCCCTGAAGAGGTTTCTTCACCCTGAGAAGAACTTTCGCCATTTTCATTTCCGGTACATCCAATTCCCAGAAATACAAGTCCAAACACCAGTAACGTGAGGATTGCATATGTTTTTAATTTATTTACCATGTTACACATACTCCATTAAACAAATAACAATAAACTAACAATCTATAATCTACAATATCATTTATCGTACAGGAGGTAATAAAAAGAGAGAAATATATAAGGATTCTCCACATATAATATATTGAGATATATATAAGGAGTCCAGCCCCAGTAATCTATTTAACTATATAGCAAGTATGTAAAGCATATAGCTAAGATAAAACTTGCCAAAAAAGTAAAAGACTAATTGTTAAAAGAATAAAAAACATACCAGCTCAGTATATTCACACTTAGGAACACTTCTCCTGCCCCCGAAAGTTTATTATTCCTCAAAAGTTGCGGAGGGCCTCTCCAGCCTTTCTGGCGTCTTCAAAAAAAGAGATGACTGCGAGAAATGGATTAAAAAATATCCAGATTATTTTCAAAGAAGAGTAATTTTAATCAAAGAAGGGCAATTTTAATCAAATGAGGGTAATTTTAATTATTCAGCAGATCCGAAGCTATCTGGTGTTATTATTTTCTGGTTTTTCCTTTTTCTTTAGAAGTCAAACAGTGAACGCTGCTCTGCACGTCCGTTTTCCTGACATGGGACCTTTTCTTCCTGCACGATTCCTGTTATTTTATGGGAGGGAACTTTTTGGTTTTCCTGTTTTTTCACTCCGGGCTCTTTAACTTCAAAATCGAAGAGGCCTTTTTGTTTAGAGTCAAAGTCAAGAGATGAAACATTGACCCCGAAGACTTCCAGTATGCGTTCAACAGGAGGCAGGATCTGTTTCTTAACGTAATAATCAACATCAAGAGGAACATTATGTTCCCGGACATAATCAGGGTCCTCAGCGCGGTCTACAAAAAGACCTTTCCCTGCCACGATGACAAAAGGAATCCTTGTCCCTATTGAAGGCATGACCCCTGTCCGTTTTTTCAGGTTTTCCGCAACTGTGAGGTGAGGCTGCTTATTTTTGTAACTGTCCGTTCTCCGGGTAAGTGTCCGGGTAAGGACAAGTTTCTCAATGATACCTGCATCTTTCCCCGGGTCAAGGTTTCTGACATCACTGACCACGTTACGTACATGTTCTACAGCCCCGTCAACGTCACCTTTTATAAGCACAAGCTTGAGGACTTCATTAAGTGTAATGGAGGTCAGTTCACACCAGTCCCTGCGAACGGTTTCCATTCCTTTGACCTTGATTTTGTTTTCCCAGCCAGAGTTTCTGGGTTCAAAAAGCCAGAGAGCATAGCGCTTCTTTGCAATGAGCAGGGCGCGTTTTGCAATTGCCTCAAATTCAAGTTCCATGGGGTCCGGAAGAGATGCCGACACAATTTGGGACAATCTGTTCCCTACAAGGCTTACATCTTCAAGGGAAAGGTCTCCTTCTGACCTGCAGTGTACAAAAACACTATCCGTGTCCCCATAAGCAACTGACAGATCAATTACTCTGTCCTGAGGGGAAATTTCTCCTGCTTCCTCAAGAAACAGGGCTGCGGAATCCCTGAGGACAATTTTTCCTATATCGTTATTGATGAGATCCCTGGTGTTGAGGATATTACTTCTCCCGAAGCTGGTTACAGCATTTGCAAGTGTCAGGCTGTAGAGCCTTGCCCTTGCATATCCCGAATAGCCGTAAAAACTATTCAGCAGGATTTTTATAGCTAGCTGGGTTGCATCAAGCACACGGTACTCATTTTTGTCTGAAGTCAGTCTCATCCTTTTCTTTGTCTCGCCCCTCTGGTTAAGAAGGTCTTCAAGGATGGAGGGGACAATTCCCCTGTAAACCTCGGGAGGCACGAATTCTCCCCCTGAAGGAGGCTTTATAGCTTCCCCGTCAGGCCGGTCCTTTGTCACAACAGTCGTATAACACAGGTTGTGAGCCATCATAATTGTAGGATAAAGGGACTTGTAGTCAAGGATGAGCACATTTTCCAGAAGCCCTTTTTTTGGCTCAAGAACTTCCCCGCCTTTCAGGTCAGAACTCATGTCATACCTTTCTGCCGAAAGTTCGTCTCCTGGCTTTGGAAGGATGACCCTATCTCTCAGCCCAAACTCCCTGAGAAGAAGGGTCTCAACCATGGAAGTCTGGCCTCCGTCAACGATTTCCTGGAGCAGGCTCCCGCTTACCTGGGCAAGGGCAATATATTTGTCAAGAAGCCTCAGGTTAAGTACGAGCTCAAGTGCAAGTTCAGCGTCCCTGCGTGCATAATCAACGAATTTAAGGAATTTCTCCCCGGAGTCATTCCAGTGCTCCTCCATTTCCAGCGGAGGGACATCAAGTTTCTCACGGCTCAGAAGCTCTTTTGAAACGGCTCTCAAAGTATACTGCTTCAGGCTGAAAGCTCTCCTTACAAGCGGGAGGGCATCAACAACCACCCTTCCTTTAACCTCAGTCCGAGTAATGAGCCCGAACCTTCTGTAACCTATATGGCTGCCGTCCCTGCCCACAACAGGATTGATGTTTTCCCCTTTTGCATTCAGGGCTTTGACCCTGTCAGTTATATAGGGGATATCGAAGTCCTGGTGGTTGTATCCTGCAACAATATCAGGGTCGTACTCGCAAATAATCTCGAAAAAGCGGTTTAACATATCGGTTTCGTCTTTGCATGGGAGGACGTCTCCGTTCATGCCGTCAGCAGGCTTTGCCAGCAGGATAAGTGTCTTATGCCCTTTATACTCAGGTTCGAAAGAGAAACTGATCATAATTATTGGAGAAACATCCGGAGAAGGCATCCCTCCGTCGAGGGGAAGACACTCGATATCAAAAGAAAGGTATTTCAGGGGAGCAATAGTCAGGTTTTCAACCCTTTTTAGCTCAGACCCGAATATTGAAGTGTCACATGCAAACTTTTCGCAGCGGGAGTTTCCTGCAGAGCCTGCTCTTAAGTACCTGGCAGGGTCAACAGGCTTTCCTTCTGCAGAAATCCATACCATGCCTCCAAGGTTTCTGTCAATTAAAAAGCGGTTTCTGAAAAGAATATCACTCTCATAAACCTGCCAGTCACCTTCAGCTTTCAAAACATCCTGGATCTTCAGAACTTCGTCCCTTATCTCAGGAACATCCCTTGGCAGGCTGGTAGTAATCCTGAGCATTTTTGTTTTCGTTTTCTGGTACCCTACAGGCTCGAACTTTTCGATGATTTCGACCTTTTTGACCTGCTCAAAAGTATCCTTAATAAGCCGTGCTACAGCGTGCAGGTCTCCTGAGGCCTTGAGGTAAAAGTAAGGCTCAAAATCCGGGACAAAGCAGCATACACTTTTTCCGTCCGCCCCCCTGCCAAAGAGGCGGATGACAGGTCTACTGTCAACGATTTCGTAATCTGCATCCAAGATCTGAAAATCCATAGGCATGGTTTAAAGCTTAAGATAGACATATAGCTTTTGTTGTATTTTTGAGAAATGAAGCCTCACCCTGAAAAAGCTCTCCAGACCCGAAAAAATATAAGAATCTTAATAAACTCAAACTGAAGAAACGCCGGGATGCATCATGATTTCAAACGGGGCTGAAGCTCTAACAGCATTAACTATAGAATCTGCTTTTAAATTTTCAAGAGTGAGGTAGGTAGCTCCAAGAGCTGTGGAGATCTGCTGTGCAAACCCGAACTTAATCATACTGTTTTCCGTATCAATTACGGCGGACTGGATGCCTTCCTCCTTTAACCTGGATGCTATTGTGATTATTTCATGGAGAGGAGGTTCGCCGTTCATGCTTACATTTGCCCTGCCGTCAGAGATAAGGACCATAAAAGGGCAGGTGTCAGGGTCACGCCTGAGTTCGCTTTTTATAATCTCATACCCCTTTACAAGCCCCCTGGAAATCGGAGTCTTCCCTCCCGTGGGCATCTCCTGAAGATATTTTTGAGCCAGTTCTATACTGGAAGTCGGAGGCAGCAACAGTTCTGCGCTATCTCCTTTAAATGCGATAAGCCCTACTCTGTCCCGTTTCTGGTAAGCATCCATCAGCATGGAAAGGACCGCACCTTTGGACGCAACCATTCTCTGCCTGGCTCCCATGGAACCGCTGGCATCCACCACAAAAAGGACAAGGTTGCCAATCTTTTTCTCACGAATTTTTTTTCTTAAGTCAGGATCATGAATTATTATGGAATTTCCGTTCTTTTCCCTTGTGAGCTGATAAGGAGCAGCTGCCCTGAGAGTAGCATCGAAGGCAAGGTCTGTGGTTTTTTCATGAGGAATTGCACTCTTTATATACCTGCCCTGTCTGGAACTGGTAAAGGTTTTACTTCGCCTGCCCGACCCTTTCCGGTCAGCCCTGATAAATTCAGGAGCAAGCTGTTTTATCTGATAGTTTTCCCCTGTAGCAAAAATAGTTTCTGAAGAGGCATCAGGCTGCCCTTCGGCATTGCTCTGTGCGTTTTCCGGCTGCTGCCCTTCCGGGTGTTCGTGAGTTTTTTCAGGGTTTTCTTTACGGTCCTGCTTCTGCTGTTCCTGATTATTTTGATCTCTACTTTGGTCTTTCTCTTTATTCTTCTCTTTCTGTTTTTCCCTGTGTTTTTCAATGCTTTCATCCAGCTTATCCTGTTTGTCGGAATGAGAATCAAAAGGTTTTCTGCGCATGCGGTGAGAAAGCACAAGTTCTGCAGCTTCTTTTACGTCTTCTTCAAGAACGTCAGCCCTCCCGTTAAAAGCTGAAAGAGTGATTGAGGTTTTCATCATTGTTATGTCTGCCCTGTGCCCGTCAACACCCATATCAACGCAGATCTGGCTGATCAGCTCAAGCATATCATCCGAAATCCGGACTTCGGAAAGAAGCTGTTTCGCGGTGAGGATCTGTCCGCAAAGCTCGGTTTCGGCAGCCTGCCAGTTTGCTGCAAAGCCCTCAGGGTCTGCCTCGTAACTGAGCCTGTATTTTATAAGCTCAACCCTTCTGGAAACATCACTGATGCCTTTTACATCCACACATAAGCCGAAACGGTCAAGAAGCTGAGGACGCAGTTCCCCTTCCTCAGGGTTCATGGTGCCCACGAGCACAAAGTTTGCAGGATGGGAGTAAGAAATCCCTTCGCGCTCAACAGTATTTACCCCCATTGCCGCAGAGTCAAGAAGTACATCTACAATGTGGTCATCCAGGAGGTTGATCTCGTCCACGTACAGGATGCCCCTGTGAGCCATTGCAAGCACACCCGGCTCAAAACGTTTTTCTCCTTTTTTAATAGCATGTTCAATATCAAGGGTTCCGACAACTCTGTCCTCGGTGGCGCTTACGGGGAGGTCCACTACCTTCATTTTTATCCGGGAAACTCTCAGGTTTCCTGCATTTAGTTTTCCAAGGCATTCCTCACACAGTTCTTTTTGATATTGAGGATTGCATTTGAATTTACAGCCCTCAACGACTTCGATTTCAGGCAGGAGGTTTGCAAGGGCCCGTACTGCCGTTGATTTGGCAGTGCCTTTTTCCCCTCTGACAAGGACTCCGCCAAGTTTAGGGTTAATGAGATTCAGGACAAGGGCTTTTTTCATTTTCTCCTGCCCGACTATGGCGGTAAAGGGATAGACAGCAATATTATGGTTCTTCATATTTTTGCCCCGGTTTATTTTCAGACTCCTATCAGGTATTCTTCAATACTCATAGCCGGTATGGACCAGCTTGAAACGGACGGAAGGATGGACCTTACATTTTCCACCTTATTCATGTAAGGGTAAAAGGTAACAAAGAGATTCCCCGCGGTCTTCTTTTCAAACCTTCCAATCCAGATATCCTCCGTTACATTGATATCCGAACCGGACCAGACCACATGCTTATTTTCGAGCCTGAGTTTCGGATATGTTTCAACAATAGTAAGCTCTCCGTACTCCTTTCCGTAATTCAGCTCAAGCGGGCTGTCAGAGAAGTGCAGGAGGTGTTTCAGGTTAACAGCAGAGAGTTCATCCCCCTGTATTACACTGTCAACATATACTGAAAAAAGGGGCACCTCCACACCATTTAATTCCTTTTTGTAGAGGAAAGTGTGAGTTCCCAGGTCAGCGGATTTACCGGGAGAGATTATGCTTGAATAAACCGGGAGTTTGTTCCTGGAAAGAGTGAGGCAGGCTTTATCCGATGCCAGATCTGTAACTTTCAGGATATACCCTTCTTTTAGGTCGTATTCTTCATTCGGGTAGAGGATTTTCTCATCTTCTTCCAGAAGGATATTTACAATACCTCTATCAGTTCCGAGATATGCGTATTCTTCACCGTTCCAGCCAAGCACTGAGTATCCCTGATTAAACCAGTCTGTCCCGTAATCCATCATTTCCGGGTTTTCATAAGTTACCTTAACAGGCAGGGATTCATAAACAAGGCCTCCTTCAGGAACCCAGTCGTTTCCGGCGTCAAGCGTTATGCTGAGGCTTTCCGTACTGAGGTCGTATTCCGGGTCATAGAATAGCATGCCAAAAGAATCTGCTGTCCAGTTGCAGGAGTCAGGATAGGAATCGGACCGGTTTACAGTTAAGGATGTGCCCCTGATTTTATACGATTTTATAGTGTCCTGGGTCATGTTGTAAGAACATGCCCTGTAAACAGTATCAGCAACTCTCAAATCAATCAGGTTGTCAAGGACGGTTATGTGGTCCCCGGGCTGCATCCTGATAGGTGCTTTGTTTTTCAATTCGATACTCTTATTTGTAACTGAGCTGACTTCGAACTTTCCGTATTCATCCCCTTTTTCAATCCTGCGAGGAGTATCCGAATAATGGTTTACGCTTTTAAGGCGCACTATCGGGTCCCTGCTGTCAAGAACCTTTTCCAGGGTCCCTTCAAGGATAACATATTCTTTGCCGTCGACCTCTGTCGTGAAATTAAATTTGGAACCCTCTTCCACGGTTTTTGTGGTAACCTGCTCGGAATTTTTCTGGAGCTCGAGAAGGGCATAATTCCCGTTTATGCCCTGAAGAACCAGTTTACATCCGTGCCCGAGATCAAAATCGTTTCCCCTTTGAAGATCACGGCTTCCGGAACTGATGAGGCTCTCACTGAGCAGCCCGTCCTCAAGAACCTTATATTTCTTCCCAAAAAAAGCAGTTGAACCGGAAGTGATTTTGGAAGTATAGATTGCGTCTCCGGTGTCAATAAACCCGTCTTCGGCAAAAGTAAGCTCCAGAGTTTCATAATATGTTCCTGAAGTTGTTGAATAATAAAACCCCGGGCAATTTTCCGCATTGAGAATGTGATGGTCTCCCGCTGCGATGCTTATAAGCTGGCCCCGCTGTTCAATAGCACCCTCTGAAGGAATGGTAATAAATAAAACCACTATTAGAAAAAAAATTGAATACTTAAATGGTAAAATAATACGATTATCATCAATAATATCCATAAGAATAGCATGAATAGTATTACTAAATAATCTTTTCTTTTTTATTTCACGAAATCAAAAAAACTTGAAAGAAAAAATAGATTCAAATCCAGTATATTTTTGAAAAAATGCCCATTTACCTATAAGACGCAAATGAGGAAGTAAAGTCTTCAGATCCTGAAAAATAGAAAAATTCAAAATAAAGAGTCAGTGAAATTTGATCACAATTATAACCTGAGGTCCATTTTTTTGCAAATATGATTTTTAAAATTATTCCTAATTAGTAATCAGAATATTAAAAAAAGTATGAATATATTTGCAGAATTTAAGATTATTTAGAAATATTTATTACCTACTAACAATGACTATTTTTTATGCCTTCAGGAAAAAAAGCCATTCCGGGATTAATATTCCTCCTCTTTGCAGTCCTGATAATACTGTACTTTCAAACAGCAACTGATGAGAAAATAATTTATGAGGAAAATTTTGAGGACAGATCCGGGATCGAAGGAGGCTTCCTCGGGTGCGAAGACAGCACACTTTATCTGGATACTCAAAACCCTGCACAGACCGGGGAAGGGGTATGGAATAAAAATATAAGCCTGTCTCCCGGAAAAATCTCATGGAACTGGGAAGGGCAGGATACGGATAACTTCAGCCTCTGGTTAAAGGTCTCATTCAGTGACCACAAATCTATTTATTATGTTGCAGCAGGGAGCAGGAACCCACGGTCTGAAGGCGAATTTTACCGGGATGAGGAAAACAGGAGGCGTTTTTCTCCTTCAGTCGTAATCTCCGGAATCCCCATGGGTCTGGTTGAAAGAGATATCATTACGGATTATACCGGTTATTGCGGTCCTGCTGAAAATATAAAGATTGTGAAAATGAGTGCAGGGTTTGTAGACAACAGCACAGATCACACGAACCTGTTGAAGATTTCAGACCTGAAAATCCACGGAAAAGCGTAAAATCAGTCAAAATAGCCTGAAAACCAGATAGCCTGAAAACCAGAGGGATCTGAAAATGAAAAAAAGCAGTATAGCATTGATACTATTATTTGAATTTATTTTATTGACAGTTTCAGGATGCATATCTTCCGATATAATGTCTTCAGGTAATGTGTCTTCTGACAGCACATCTCCGGATGAAGGCGAAGGAAATGCAGGGGAAAACTCACGCAATGTACTGAATCAGATAGATACGGCATCTTATGAAAAATCTTCGCCTTATCTTTACTGGGAGTATGAGCTTGGGGACATAACTCCGGAAAACATAAGTGAAGGACGGGGGAACACTCAGGACTGTGTAAGGTTTACCACAGACGGAAAATATCTAGCTGCAGGGACAGGAAAAGACCTCACTGTTCTTGATGTGGCAGGTAAAAATGTTCTCTGGAAAAAGGCTCTTAAAGGAAATATTTCAGACCTTTCTTTTTCAATAGACGGAAAGTACCTCATTGCTGGAGAGAGAAGCGCTGACGGCTGCATATATTCCTTTGATGCCAGCACTGGTGAAGAGATACACCGTTACAGGACTGCAGATGACCTGGGGACAGACGAGAACTACAGAAACCAGCCCTGCATATACAAAATAAAGACTTCTGATGATGCCGTGTATATTGCAGCAGGGAGATACTGGAAAGATTCCGGATATGAGCTGGCTTCAAGGGTTTACAGGTTCAGTCCTGATGGCAATCTGTCCTGGAAACTTCCGGCAGCAGAAAATTACCCCAGAAGTGTAAACTGGATAGATTCAAGCCTGGACGGAAAAAATGTTGTTTTTTCAACGGGAGACTGGACAAATTCCCTTGAAACAGGTGCGGTAATTTACTCTGTGGATGAAAGAGGGAGTTTACGCTGGAAATACGAAATCCCGCCTCTAAGGCCTTATTTTGTCTCTGCAGCAGTCTGGCACGGGCTTGATATTTCGGATGACGGTTCCATAATAACTGCTTTTACAGGGGACGGAAGAAAATATCTGTTTTACGACTCCGAGATGAAAAAACCTGGAGACGGAAAATCCGAATGGCACTCCGCAAAATATCAGTCCAATGTGACAGCCCCGGAAGAGCTTGAAGGCAGCGTCATCTACGCCTATGGCGAAAACGCGAAAATCGCATCTGAAGATGAAATACTCTACCTTACAGGTGCCACACTTCCTGCATATTATCCCGGAAACGTCCCTATGGCATACCCACTTGAAAACTCACTCGTATCATGCGATGCCGAAACAGGAGAGACTTCCTGGACATACAACCTCGGAGGACGCTGTGCAGGAATTTTTTACTCTCCCGATGAGAGGTTCTTTGCCCTGACAGTCGGAAAAGATACCTCATCAGGCAATACTCAGGTCCATGGAATCCATGTATTCGATTCCCGGAAACCCGGAAATGGGAACTCAAAACTGCTCTGGACTTTCAAGACCGAAGGGGTTGTTGCAGATGCTGCAATTTCTTCAGACTGTACCGTAGCTGCGGTTGAACTTCCTCTAAAACTCAAAAACGGGGATGTAACCGGAAAACACAGGTTAATAATTGTCAGGTGAGAGAATGAGATGGAAATATTTGGTAGTCCTGCTTATTGTGATTTTACTGGCTTCGGGATGTGCTGAAAAAAGCCAGGGGCCTGGAGCCAGCGCAGCTTTTCAGGAGCCGGAGTCAGATACTCAGGATACTGAGAAAACAGGCAATTCCGAAGAAGGAGTCCACATAGACTCAGTGGTTTTCTCAAGGGCTGGGGCTCTGCTTACTCTGAAAGATGAGGCAGAAATTTCGGAAATAAGGGTTTACTCTGAAAGCGAAGAGATAGCTTCTCAGGAGATCGGAAAAAACAAAGACAATGTTTTTGTTTCCTTTAACTGGGACCCTGAAGCCCGGTACAGGTTTGAAGTGATTACAGGTTCAGGGGCATCCGGCACTATAGAAGCATACGCCCCTTCAAAACCCGCCCTGAAAAAGGAGTATACAATAGAGCTTGAAGATGTAACTCCGGGAGATATCGAAAAAACCTCAACAAACGTGGAAGGTGCGTTAAAATTTTCTCCTGACAGCGAATATCTAGCCATAGGGACAAATGGAGGCTCTCTTAAACTCATAAAGGTAGCAACAGGTGAAAAGGTGTGGGAAAAACAGCTCGTTAAAGGGATAGCGGACGCAAGAATAGCAGACATAGAGTTTTCAGAAGACGGCAAACGCCTTTTTGTGGGAGAAGAAAGCCCTGATGCTTTCCTCTATTGTTTTGACCTTGAAGGAGCTGAAATCTGGAAATATGGAGCAGGTAAGGAACTGGGTTCGGACCTCAAGTACATGCCTGCCATGAAAAAGATAAAACTTGACTCGGAAGGGAATATTTACGTCGCTGCAAGCAGGGCATGCGGTTATATCGGTGAGAAATACAAATACCTAGCAAGAGTCTATTCCTTTGACCCTGAGGGCAACCTGCGCTGGAAATTCCCGGAATCAGAATACATGGACTCTGGAGTTACATGGATTGATGCCACTCCTGATGGGAAATACGCTGTTTTTGGCACCACCTGTTTTACAGAAACAGAAAAATGGAGAGAAGGCACTGTCCATGTCCTGAACGGAAACACGGGACAGGAGCACTGGAGCTACCAGATCCAGCCTGTTGAACCGTTTTTTGACTATTCCGCAATCTGGTACAGCACGCAGATCACTCCTGACGGGGAAAAGCTGATAACAATGACAAGCGACGGCAGGGCTTTTTTATTCAATAATTCCCGGATCATAGAGACCGGGACCCCGGAAATTGCATGGCAGCAGAACATTTCAACCCCTATAGTCGTGAGTGGAGTCCCTATCTACGGCAGTGCTAACTATGCTTACATTGTCAATGACACCCTTATATTTTCAATAGGTAGCACCTTCTCCAAAGACAAAAACAAAGATGCACCCTTTGAACACCCGAGCGGAAACAGCCTTTTTGCGTATGATTATGACGGCAACCTGCTCTGGAAATGGAGAGTTGACGGGTATGCAGGGGAGTGTGCAGTAAATGACCGCTACCTTGTGATCCCGCTTGCCCAGAACCTGGTAACCGAAGACAGAAGTGTACACGGAGTGTATGTCTTTGACGCATCAAAAAGCGGAGGCGCAAGTTCAAGGCTCATCCAGACCTACAATACCGAAGGAATAACGGTCTCTGCTGATATCTCACCCGACGGCAGGTATATTGCAGCCCTGGAAGCCCCTTCAAGGCTTGACGACGGCACGGTTCTCGGAGAATATAAAGTGCATATCCTGACCTGAGGGGAAAGTATGAAAATCGTGTCAGTAACGTGGAATTCATACATTCCCACCCTTTTAAGGGCAGCAGAAGAACTTGGAATAGAGCTTGAGGCTTATTATTCAAAAATCCTTGAAGAAAACCCTGAAGAAGCCGAAAACGTGCTCATTGCGTGCGAGCATGCTGATGCTATCTTTCTTTACCACATAGCCAATCCCTTCTGGGAGGATTTTTATAAAAGACTTGAACCGCTGAAAGCAGATAGACCCTTAATCTGTGTTGGAAGTAACCCCTCAAGTTTCACCCTTTCATCAGTAAAACTCGAAATCGCAGCCACATGTTTTTCGTATATGATTTACGGAGGGGAAGAAAACTTCAGCAACATGCTCAGGTACCTCTTAAAAGAGGTTTTCGGAGCTGAAACCGAAGCAAAACCTCCGAAAAAGATACCCTGGGACGGGCTCTATCACCCGGATGCGGGGGAAATGTTCTCAAATATCCGGGATTACCTGAACTGGTACGGGCCCCTGAAGGATAAAACCGTAGGGATTCTCATCTCAAGGACTTCCTGGGTAAATAATGAGCTTGAAATTGAGAAAGCCCTTATCAGGGATTTTGAAAAACTGGGTTTATCCGTCATTCCTGTTTTTGCATACTCTCTGAAAGATGAGGAACTTGGAAGCAGGAGTATGGAAGAAGTCATAGAGGACTATTTCATGGAAGGAGGCAGCCCCATCATAGACTGCCTTGTGAAGCTTTCTCCATTTTTTATTGCCAGCAGCAAGGCAAAAGAAAGGGAAGCCTCATGTGCAGCACAGGGCGTAGAGCTGCTCAAAAAACTCGATGTCCCGGTTTTCCAGCCTGTAATTTCACATTATATGACCATAGAACAATGGCGGGAGTCGCAGGGCTTGAGTACTGAGATTGGGTGGAGTGTTGCTCTTCCTGAGTATGAGGGCGGGATTGAGCCCATCATAATAGGCGCAGGCAAAGCTGAAGAAAATTATATGGGGCGCTTCCCTATCCAGGACCGCTGCTCAAAGCTGACATCCAGGATATTAAAATGGATAGAACTCAGGAAAAAGCCAGTTGACCGGATAAAAATCGCGTTTATCCTCCACAACAGGCCCTGTACGGGAGTTGAAGCTTCGATCGGAGATGCTGCCAACCTTGATTCCCTTGAAAGTGTGTCAAGAATCCTTCACAGAATGCAGGAAGCAGGTTACTCTGTTGACCCTCCCCGGGATGGCAAAGAGCTTATAGACACAATCCTGAGCAAAAAAGCAATTTCAGAGTTCAGGTGGACTCCCATTAACGAAATAGTAAAGAATGGCGGAGCCCTCGCTTTTGTGGAGAAGGAAGAGTACGAGAAATTTTTCAATGCCCTGAGCCCGAGTGTCAGGCAAAAGGTAATTGAAAGCTGGGGAAACCCTCCTGGAGAAGAGGTCAACGGCATCCCTGCTGCAATGGTCTACGAGAATAAAATTGTGGTAACCGGTGTACGGTATGGAAACGCTGTGGTCTGCGTACAGCCAAAACGGGGATGTGCAGGTTCAAGGTGTGACGGGAAGGTCTGTAAGATCCTGCACGACCCTGAAGTCCCCCCTACTCACCAGTATCTTGCAACCTACAGGTACCTTGAAAACACTTTTGGGGCTGATGTGCTCGTACATGTCGGAACCCACGGGAATCTTGAATTCCTTCCCGGAAAAGGCGTAGGGCTTTCCGAAGACTGTTACCCGGACATCGGAATCGGGACAATCCCCCATCTTTATATCTACAACTCCGACAACCCCCCGGAAGGCACAATCGCCAAACGTCGGAGCCTCGCCTGCCTTGTTGACCATATGCAGACTGTTATGACCTCAGGAGGGCTTTATGAAAGCCTTGCAGAGCTTGACAGGCTGCTTGGGGAATACGAACAGGTAAAACATGACAGAGGTAGAGAACATGCTTTAAAGCACCTGATCCTTGATGAGATTAAAAAATCGAACCTTGACTCCGAGATAAGAGCCGACCACGAGACTCCTTTTGAAGAAGTTATAAGAAAAGCGCATGAAGCCCTTGGTCGGATAAGAAACAGCCAGATCCACCACGGGATGCATATATTCGGGCAGATTCCCGAAGGCGAGAAAAAAGTAGAATTCATAAATTCGATTTTAAGGTATGATGACAAGGAAAGCATGGGAAACAGGGTTTCTATCCGTAGGCTTATCGCAGAAATCCTGGGGCTTGACCTTGACGAACTGATCACTGACCAGAGCCGGATATCGGAAAATGGGAAGTCAAATGGTCAGAGGCTTGAAGAGATTGATTCTCTTTCAAAAGACCTCATCAGGACATTCATAAATAGCCCGGAAAAAAAGCTGTCCTCGATAATCAGAGGGATATTTACAGGTCAGAACTTTGCAGAGAAGGGAATAAATCCCGCCATTTCTCAGAATCCTGAAGTTTCTCAAAATCCTGTCATCTTTCAGAATCCTGAAGTTTCTCAAAATCCTGCCATCTCTCAGAAAACTGCTGCAATCTGTGAAAGGGTCCTTGATCTTGAGTCAAGGATAGAAAAATCTCTGGAAATTGAGGCTCTTTTGCACGGCTTTGAAGGAAAATACATCCCTGCCGGTCCTTCGGGACTCATCATGCGCGGAAGAGATGACGTGCTGCCGACAGGAAGGAACTTCTATTCTCTTGACCCCAGAAGAGTGCCGACAAAAGCTGCATGGAGAGTTGGGCAGCAGCTTTCAGGGGTCCTGGTCGATAAACACCTCAGAGACGAGAAACGTTATCCAGAGAATGTGGGCTTTTACTGGATGGCAAACGATATCATGTGGGCTGACGGAGAGGGAATGGCACAGATAATGAGCCTGCTTGGGGTCGAACCGGTCTGGCTCAGCAACGGGCAGCTGAAGGGATTCTCCATTATCCCCCTCAAAGAGTTGGGCAGGTCCAGAGTTGATGTAACCGTAAGGGTTTCAGGAATTCTGAGGGACAACTTCCCTAACTGCCTGGAGGTAATAGATGAGGCAATTCAGGCTGTAGCTTCCCTTGATGAACCTGAAGAAATGAATTATCCAAAAAAACACAGCCTCAGGATGATTGAAGAAGGAGCTGATGCGAGAGGATCTACATTACGGATCTTTTCAAGCAAACCCGGCACCTATTCGGCAGGGGTACAGCTTGCAGTCTATGCAAGTGCCTGGAAGGATGAAAAAGACCTGGCAGACATCTTCCTTTACTGGAACGGTTATGCATATGGAAAAAATGTTAAGGGAGAGGAGGCTCATGCACAGCTTGCTTCAAGTCTTAAAACCGTTGATGCTACCTTCAACAAAGTGGTCAGTGACGAGTACGATCTCCTAGGCTGCTGCTGTTATTTTGGAGTCCACGGAGGGCTCACGGCTGCTGCAAAGCAGGCTTCGGGCAGGGATGTAAGAGTCTATTTTGGGGATACGAGAGAACCACAGCATGTTGAAGTAAGGGATATGGCAGATGAACTTCGCAGGGTAGTAAGGACCAGGCTCTTAAACCCGAAATGGATCGAAGGCATGAAACAGCACGGGTATAAAGGTGCACAGGACATTTCTAAAAGAGTTGGGAGAGTCTACGGCTGGGAAGCTTCCACGCAGGAAGTGGACGACTGGATCTTTGATGATATCACAAAGACATTCGTGCTTGATGAAGAAATGCGCAGGTTCTTTGAAGAAAATAACCCATATGCCCTTGAGGAAATGGCACGCCGCCTCCTTGAAGCGCAGTCAAGAGGGCTCTGGGACCCGGACCCCGAACTTCTTGAAGAGCTGAAAAACTCCTACCTCGAAATCGAGAGCTGGATGGAGGAGCTGGCAGGGGATGGAGAATTTCAGGGTGGATCTGTTGATATCGTGAGTTTTGAAGATGTCCCTGACTGGGACAGGAAAATGCAGGAAATCCGGAAAATCCTCAGATAAAGGGCTGCGGAATGAAAAACATAGCTTTTATCCTTCTCGTACTGATGCTTGTCTTACAGCCAGCCACAGCCCGGGCGCAGGAGGATTTTGAACCAGAAGAGATGACCTCATTTATGATTCAGGTCCCGCACGGCGTGGATGGAAGTGGGCTTGCAGTCGGAGGCAGTAACCTCTCTGCATACATCTTTTTTGAGAGCTATTACAGCGGGGATATGAATGTAACACTGGAGCTTGATTTACCTGAGGGTTTCGTACTCCAGGATACGCCTGTCCATTCTTTTTCGCTTCAGACCGAATATGATGACTGGTACAGGCTCGTGGATATCTATATTCCGGAGGATTTGCATTCCGGGACATATGATATAACTGCAACTGCAGTTGTTGATGTTAATGGAAATGAGCATACAATTGTACGCAGAACCCGGCTCAGGGTTGCTTCAAAAGAGGAAGTTGCAGACGAGATCACAATAACCGGAGTGATCGTCCCTTCAGATGAGGACGGATATGGTGATCCGAGCCATCCTTCCAATACCCTGGTAATCCGGGAAACATCTCCAGCTCTCAAAAAGCTTCTTAAGGTTACGGACCTCCGGATCGACAGGAAGGAGCTCACTTCAACCTTTATGGGAGTTGAGGTTTCCAATAAAGGAGAAAATACAATCCCTGTCGTTATCACCTATGATATCCTTGATATCAGGACAGGCGAGCCTGTAAAAACCTTCAAGCCCGCAATTCTGGGAATGAATGCAGATACCTTCTGCTATGCTGCGTTAACACTTCCTCCAGGCTCGAGTTCCCTGGTAAGCCTTCCACTCTACGTATCTGATAATGCGATGGGAGGGAACTACCTGTTGAGGGTAAAAGTAAAGATCACAGGAAGCGACTGGATTGCAGTAACAGAGGACCAGAAAATAACTGCAGTATCAAGGAAATGGGGGCCTATAATGATTACATTTGCCTCCTCACTGCTCGGACTGACCGCAGTTATCCTCTTTTTCTCAAGGTCAAAGGAGATAATGGACAGGTTCAAAACCCGCAACCTGGTGTTGATTTCCCTTTTCGGCACCGTTTCTTTTGCAGCCATAAACCTGCCAATGACTATACTGTGGGAGCTGTCGCACGCCATATTCGGGCCTTTCAGTTTTCTTTTTACCGGGCTCTTTCATGAAGTCCTTCTTTACATGCTCATTGCCTCCCTTGTTGTCCTGATCCCAAAGCCAGGGGTTATAAGCCTTTTCATGGTGGTCAGGTTCCTTCTCGGGGGCTTTATAACAGGAAGCTTCACCCCGATTACTTTTATAACATTATCCCTGAGTGCGGTAATTCTGGAGTCCATGATGTATGTTACTGGCATAACCGGCAAAACCCCGGACCCGGAGAACAGAGTAAGGATGGGAGTTGTCTGTGGAATTGCGGACATGGTCAGCGTGTATGCATCATTCAGTGTTTGGATGGTGCTTTATCGGCTGTTTTACAGCAACTGGTACATAATGGCTAATATCCTGATCGACGGGTTCCTCTACACCTTCATAGGAGCCTGGTTCGGGATAAGCCTTGGAAACAGACTGAAAAAGGTAGCAGAATAAGGCGGGAAAATAACAGTCGCAGAATAGGGCTGTGAAGTGAGAGGATGGTACAGTGAGTCAGAACAGGGGCAGTACAATAATAGAGATCAGGGACCTGTGGTACACTTATCCGGGGAGAATGGAACCGACTTTAAAAGGAATCGACCTGAAAATAAAAGAGGGGGAATTCGTCCTCCTTACAGGACCTACAGGCTGCGGAAAGAGTACTTTACTGAAAACACTTAACGGCATAATTCCCCATGAATCAGAAGGAATATTTTCAGGCAGCATAAAGATCTCCGGAATAGAGACCGTAGATTCAGGGCAGATGGAGCTTTCAAAAAAAGCAGGACTTGTATTCCAGAGCCCGGACGACCAGATATTTTCTACAACTGTTGAAGATGAAGTAGCCTTTGGGCCTGAAAACCTATGCATGAAAAGGGAAGAGATTGATAAAAAAGTAGACGACGCTCTCAAGATGGTGGGGATGTCAGGGCACAGGCTGGACTCCACGAATTCTCTTTCCGGGGGGCAGAAACAGAGGGTCTGCATTGCCAGCATGCTTGCGATGATGCCTGAAATCCTTGCAATGGACGAGCCCGTAAGCCAGATGGATCCTGCAGGGACACAGGAGATCCTGAATACGGTAAGAGAACTCAACAGGAAGCAGAATATAACCATTCTGCTGGTTGAGCACAGGCTTCACGAAATTGCGCCTTTTGCGGACAGGGTCGTCATAATGGACAGCGGGAAAATTATCCTTGACCAGCCCGCCTCAAAAGCTTTTGAAAATCTTGAGGTCTTCCACAGGCTTGGGCTTCGGGTTCCCGAACCTGTTGAACTCTGCCATACTCTGGGGATAAAGGCAAGCCCCTTCAGTGCAGAGGAAACGTTTCCATTATTGAACACCGGAAATTTTAAAGAAAAAATCGGGGACTATCCAGCAAGCCCTGGCAGGAAAGAAAAAACCAGTTCTCCGGGCTGGTCCGCAGAGAATAACGAACCTCTGGTTTCAGTCCGGGACCTGTGGTCTGGATACGATAAAAGCCGGATGGTTCTTAAAGGCATAAATCTGGAAATCCATAGAGGTGAAAGGGTTGCAGTTATGGGCACAAATGGTTCGGGGAAATCAACCCTGCTTCTGAACCTTGCAGCCATGCTCAGGCCGTATAAAGGAAGTGTAAAGATCTTCGGGGAGGATACAAAAACAAAAAATCCGTATTCTTTTGCGGGCAGAATAGGCTTTGTATTCCAGAACCCTGACCTTATGCTCTTCTGCGATTCGACGGAAGAGGAGGCAAAGTTCGGGCCTGCCAGGTTAAAATTAGATAACATAGAAGAAAGGGCGAAAATTTCCCTTGAAGCCATGTCGATCCTGAACCTCAGAAAGGACCTCCCCCAGTCCCTGAGCAGAGGACAGAGATTGAGGACAGCTGTCGCCTCCATACTTTCTATAGATCCCATTCTTGTCCTCCTTGATGAACCCACGACAGGGCAGGACAGGGTGAATATAGAGCAGATGATGGACTATTTCAAAACTAGAGGTTCCACGCTTGTGTTCTGTACCCATGATATTGAGATTGCGATGCTCTATGCCACCAGAATTCTTGTGATGAATGAAGGGCAGATTATAGCAGATGGAAGGGGAAGAGATGTCATAAAGGATATCGACATCCTGAGAAAAGCATCCCTTACCCAGCCTCCAGTTGTTGAAATTGCCAGCTATCTCGGAATTGACGCCTTTTCGATTACAGAACTTGTGGATGGTCTGATCCACAGAAATCCCGAAATCCGAATTGCTGAAGGGATAAAATGCTGAACTGGCAGAATTCTGAAATTAGAGTTTTGAAATTGAAATTCTGAAATGAAGAATATTTAACCCGCGAAAACTCCGAGTGCCAGTACAGCAGGTAGCGGAAGTGTTAATATGATAAGCGCAAGATCAATTGCAGAACCAGCAATAAAGGACACGATCATTCACAGGATGGACCCCAGGACAAAGATCCTGGTCCTGATCTCCACAGTTTTTATAGCAGTAAGCCTGGACAATCCCGATACCATGTTTTTGCTGTTCCTGGTCGTACTTTCCGGGTTCGCATTTGCAAAGATGCCTGCAATAAAGCTCAAAACCCTCGCCTTTTTGCTCATACTTTTGATCTGGGGGACCATCTATTCTCAGGCACTGTTTTATTCCCAGCTTCCTAGAACTGTGATTTTCACCATAATCAGTCCTGGGTTTCCGGTTCTGGGCTGGCTGACAAATGGGGGGCTGTTCGTTTATGTGGAAGGGCTCCAGCACGGTGCAATTCAGGGCTTGAGGTCAGCTTCAATCCTGTCCCTGGGATTATTAATGTGCTGGACCACGGATTCTAGAGATATGTTAAACGGACTTGTCGGGCTCAGGGTCCCTTACAGCGTGGCTTTCATGGTAGTAACGGCCGTCAGGTTCCTGCCAATAATTATTACCGAAGTAGCAACCGTAATAACAGTCCAGCGGCTCAGGGGTTTCAATCCTAAAAGGTTCGGGTCAGGGATCATAAAGACATCACTTAATATACTGACACCAACCCTGTCAAACTGTGTGAGGAGGACCGGAATACTTGCGGTATCCATCCAGAGCAGGGCTTTCCGGGCAAATTCGGACAGGACATACCTCAAAAAACTGGAATTTTCTGACTTTGATAAGGCAGTGGTTGCTATCTGTATTTTTGCTGCCATAAGTATTGTGATTATAAAGCTTCTTTACAGCATGTATACAGGTGGAATTTATTACACTTCAGGTTTAAGACCTGTTTATGCAATCGCCAGGGGATACCTGTGATAGAAATAAGAAAATTATCCAGATCTTTCGGGAACCTGCGTGCTGTTGATGAACTCGACCTTGATGTGGAAAACGAGATATTCGGGCTTCTTGGACCAAACGGGGCAGGTAAAAGCACAACTGTGATGATGCTCACAACCTTGCTGAGACCGAGCAGCGGCACTGCAAAAGTCTGTGGCTATGATATTGTAAAGGACTCAAAGAAAGTGAGATCAAAGATAAGCTACGTCCCCCAGGACATGGCAGTGGACAGAAAGCTCACAGGCAGGGAAAATGTGATGCTTTATGCAAAACTCTATGGGATCCAGAACAGGAATTCAAAGGTAGACGAGGTGATTGAAATGATGGGGCTTTCGGACCGGGCAGGCGACCTTGTAGCAAAGTACTCGGGAGGAATGAGGCGGCGCCTTGAACTCTCCCAGGCGCTTGTGCATGAGCCCGAAGTGCTTTTCCTCGACGAGCCCACTCTCGGACTGGACGTGAGCGGCAGAAAAAAGATCTGGGAACATATCAGGATGCTTAAAGCCGAAGGAATGACTATTTTCATGACCACACACTACCTTGAAGAGGCAGAAAAATACTGCAACCGTGTTGCCATTATCGATAAAGGCAGGATAGCAGCTGTCGGCTCACCTGAAAAACTTGTGAATTCAATTGGAAAAAATGCCTCGCTCAATGACGTTTTCCTTGAAAAAGTAAAAACCCCTGAAGAACAGGCAGGGTTTAACTCGGCCCAGTTCAGGAACCTTCTGAGGAGGAGATGATGAGAGCTGTATTCTATTATTTTGAAAGAGATCTTGTAAAATGGCTCAGGGGCAGAGTAACTGTCGTTTCTTCGCTTGTAATGCCCGCAGCCTGGCTGGTATTTGTCGGGCTTGCCCTGCCCACAAAATTCACTGATAATTACCTTGAATTTATCACCCCGGGAATCCTCGTTATGACAACCCTCTTTTCCTCCCTGCAGGGAGGGTCTCTCATGATTTTTGATAAAATACTGGGCTTTTTGAATAAATTCCTCGCAATGCCTTCCCCGCGAGAAAGCATGCTGTACGGAAAAATCCTCTTCATCAGCGTAAGAGGGCTGCTGCAGGCTACCGTGATTCTCGTTATAGCCACACTCCTGGGAGTAAGGGGACTGAACCCGATAAACATTGTTCTGATATATCTTACGCTGTTCCTGTTTTCGGTTTTTTTCTCTGCCCTCTCAACCATGATAGGGCTGCATCTTGGTGACCATGACAGCTATGCAGCCGTAAACAGCATGATAAGCATGCCTCTGTTTTTCACGAGTACTGCACTGATGCCCTATGACGTAATGCCAGAATGGTTGAGGGCAGTCGCAAGGCTCAATCCGGTTAGCTATGCGATAGACAGTACAAGGTTACTTTTCGAGGGATCCATCCCTGTCTATGGAATCCTTGGGCTCGCAGCAGGAGCCGGAATCATGCTTATCATCGGAACGTATCAGTTCCGAAAGGCAGTTGTGTGAAAAAAAATTAATTGAAAGACATCCAGCTTGGCTGTCAGATATAATCAGGCAAGAAATTGAAACCGTTTTATCCGGGATGGAGAATCTCTCCTCCATCAGGCCGAAGCTATTGTGAAAGCAAAACATATTTTCGTGCAGACCTGTCTCACCCGTGCAGGAGTGGTTATAACTGCATTATCTTGATCGTCACAGCCGGCGAAGAAAAGAGGTCTTCCCTAAAATATGAAAGAGGGATTTGCTCGGAAAAAGCCAAAGTGCAAAGCTAAATAATTCAATTTTCCATACAATAAGAATAGTTTAATTTTATAAATAAAAATTATGTAAAAATATATGCTTGAAAATTCAGAATAATTCTTTTTTGACTATAGATAGTAAAGATTATATTTACATACGTCTATTTTATAGACAGAAAAGACTGCTACGTAAATCTTCAATTTACCGGGCATATTCAGATTTTGAATTTCATTTTTAGGCAAAGGAATGTTAGACTCTTCCTGTGTTTGCCCAATAGTTACAGGACAATACCCGGATATAAGATTTGAGGAGGATACAAACATGAAGAAGCTGCTGTCTTTGCTGCTACTTATTTCAGTAATTATTATATCTGGCTGTGCATCGACGATAAAGGCAAACTCACCGGTCAGTCCGGAAGAACTGGTTGTGAGCATCGAACCCCTGGTAATGAAAGAGTTTAATGAACAGGATGTTTCCGTAAAGGTGTTAAATAATAATAGCACCCAGAAAATTGACTCGGTGTCTGTAAGTTCTTTTGATCCGTTTACTATTGTGGGTTCGAGTCCACAGATTAACATTCCTGCGGAAAGCAAGGCTGCTTTAAGTTTCAGGGTTATGGCTCCCTCTTTTGAGAAGAACACTTCGATGCTAACAGTGTCTTACGCTTCTGGTACTGATGAAAAAGAACAGCCCATAATCAGGACGAAAGTTGTTCCTGTCCAGATGGTTGTCCTTCCTGATGCAAAACTTCAGTTTGTCGGCTTTGCAGAAAGCATGGACAATCTGCGCAAATCTCCGCCGGTTTCTGCCTGGGAAACAAAGAAAGGGGAGAATATAACGGTGAAATTCTCTGTAAAGAACCAGGGGCAATCAACCATAGCCGGGGATTCCATGTATGTGGTAGTAGACATAGAAAACAAGATGATAGGGAACAGCTCGACTGTCAATATCACTGAAGCAATGGCAAAAGGTGGAACTTCCTATACAAGGGGTATGGAACTTCCTGTCCAGAAAGATGCTCCCAACGGGGAAACCAATGTGTACGTAAATCTGATGAAAGGGGATTACCTGCTTGACTCCCAGACCCTTGTACTTAAAGTAAAACTATAATCCGGATCTGGTCCTCATGAGATTCAGGCAACGAATAAAACCCGGAAAACCCCCTCTTTTATTACCTTATGGATTTTTAATCAGCATTTTGCTGATTATAATCTTCTCTTCCGGCTGTTTTGGGAGTTTAGAGCATCGAGATGTTTTCAGGGAATATGAGGAGGTTTTTCTTCAGAATATAGATGTAATGGCCACTCCGCAGGAAGAGAATGCCTTACTGACAGTTACCCCTTATATCCGCAATGACCAGGACACTGACAGTTCCATGCTCTCTGTCAAAGTCAAAATTATTGATGAGGAAACCCATCTGATAGCAGCAGAAAAAGATGCGGACATGGGTTACGTTAAAGCCCGATCTCTTATTTATAATGCCGTGCCTCTGGGGACTGTAAACCCGGGGAATTATCAGGTGGAAGTCCAGCTTTTCAGGGAAGGGGAAATCCTTGATTCGGGAAGTGAGCACATCACCATCAGGGTAGATACCTCTGTTGATCAGCCGGCTGATATCCTGCTTACAGATATGAACCTTGTAATTACCCAGTTCACTGACAGGGACGCAAAGGCTGTGGTGGATATTTCCCCCGGAGTTTATAACCAGGGTGGAGATTCCAGACCTCTGACCATGCTGGTCACTGCAAAAAAGGATGAATACACTTCATACACCGAAAGCGACGAACTCGGGATTGTAAAAGGTTCAGGCCAGCTCAGAGGACATGTGCGCTTCGTGCTTCCCAGAAGGGCAGAATATACATTCGCGGTTACTGTGGAAGAGAATGGAAGGGAAATTATCACTTCCGAAATAACAGGGCCAGTAAAAATGGATAAGATAGAGCGGAATGCTGTCAAAAATTACCCTCTTGTTGAAGAAGGCACACCCATTGAACTCCCAGCAGAAGAAACTCCCGATTCCGAAGGTTCAACTCCGGGTTTTGAGAGCCTGTTCATGTTTATAGCCTTCCTTCTGGCTGCAGGCATCATAATTAACAGGGGACCTGATAACAAAAAGAATGAAAAAGAGGAGTAATATGACTGAAAACGAACTCAACCCTCACAATGAAGAAAAAGGAACAGATAACCGTTCTGTGGGAATCCAGAAGCCTGAAAAAGACAATAGAACGGAAAATAATGACTCTTCGTTTAAAAAACTGGTAAATTCAGCCATACTGATTGTCCTTCTGGCCTTTGTCTTTATTGCACTGTTTTCTTTTTTCTTCAATATGCGGGAGGCAATAATTGCTCTTTTCAATCCAAAATACCAGGCGCTCGTGCAGGCCATCTTCAGTTTACTGGTTGTGATTATAGGGATTTACATTATCCGGTTGCTCCTTCCAAACAAACATTAATCGCCCTTTTGAGGGAGCTAAATCCCTTTTTGAGACGAAGCAATAAAAGTATTTGAAAGAAAATCAGGTAAAAATAGGGAGTAAAAAATAGAGAGGAGAAAAATGGAGAGTAAAAAATAGAGAGGAGAAAAATGAAGAGTAAAAAATATAAGGTAGAAAAATAGAGAGTAAGAAAATATAAGGTAGAAGAGAGTAAGAAAATATAAGGTAGAAAAAGAAATAAAAAAATATAAGGTAGAAAAAGAAATAAAAAAATATAAGGTAGAAAAAGAAATAAAAAAATATAAGGTAGAAAAAGAAATAAAAAAATATAAGGTAGAAAAAGAAATAAAAAAATATAAGGTAGAAAAAGAAATAAAAAAATATAAGGTAGAAAAAGAAATAAAAAAATATAAGGTAGAAAAAGAAATAAAAAAGACAGAGCAAAAAAAGGACAGAGCAGAACCTTTTGGTTCGGATCTGTTTTTAGATCTGAGAAATTAGATCTGTTTTATATTCATATTAATTGCTACTTCTGCGATATCGGCACTGTATTCGGCTACCCTGCGCAGGCTTTCAAGAACCATGCTGAGCTCAATGCTGCCTTCGCCTTCGTCGCCTCTGGACTCGAGGGAAACGCCAAACTGGGAAACTTTTTTGGCTTCAACAACTATTTTGTTTATAGCCTGGAGGTCCTCCTCCTGCATGGAATCTATGGAACTCTCAAACACTTTCCTTGAGAGGTCAGCCATCTTGAAAATAGGGTCATCACTGCTGATCCCGGAATCCATTTTAAGGACATTTCTGGCGATCCTTACAGCATGGTCTCCCACACGCTCAATGCTCTTGGTAATAAGCCTGTACCCGAGACATTCTCGCGGGTGCCTGATTCCTATCTTTTCCGAGAGCTCTATGTCCTCAATCGAGGCTTTGAGCTGGCGGACGGCTAATAAGTAGAAGCGGTCCACATCGTCGTCTCTCTGGATTACGTCTTCGGCAATTTCCACATTATGGTCCCGAAGGGCGGTCATGGAATCCTCAAGCATTGAAAGGACGAGCCCGTACATGTTTTTGATTACACGGTTAAGAGGCAGGTCATTGTAGTTCAGGAGGCACTGGAAAACAAGTTCGTTCCTGGACTCTTCCACAAGCTCGAGACCTATGAGTTTCTGGCGCACGGAGTCCTTTATAAACTTGCGGTCATAGGCACTGAAACCTTTTTTTGTGGTCAGCCTGATTACATCGTAACCTACAAGGTAATGTGAAATAAGGATCCTTAAGTTGTTTTCTGCACTATCGGAATGAAGATAGTCTATAGTTGCCTTAAGGACGGAATGATCTTTAGAAATTGCACTTGAGGAAACAAGCAGTGTTTTGTTAGGCATGGGAGTGAGAGTAAGGGTATCTCCGGCTTCAAGCCCTATATCCCGGACCCATTTTATGGGGAGAGACACAATATAAGTAGAATTTCCTGTAAACTGGACTTTTCTTTTATCCTTGGTAATAAATAGGCCCCCTTAGAGAGAGTAATGAATATTACAAAATCTATATAGACGATATTGATATATAAAGGTATCCTGAAAGTAGCTGATGAGAAAAGAAATAACCTATGATTTTACCATCTAAGTATAGTATATAGGGTTAAGGGCGAATTAAGAAAAAACATAGAATTAATTAAGATTTTACATACAATTTGTGTATAAAAATAGGTTTATAAAAAATAAATTTTTTCTCAGGCGATCAGCTGAAAGCTGAAAAAGTTTTCTAAAAATATGGAAAAAAGAGTAAAAACAAAGAAAGCAAATTAACGGAAAAAAGCAAATTAACGGAAAATCACACCCCTGGCACAGATTATATTCAACATTTCATTACGCCGGATGTCTCCTCCCCGACCTCTATTTTGTTCATATAGCTCCTTTTGAACTCAACATATTCTTCTGCTATCTTTTCTGCTTCCTGCTGGCTCAGGGTTTTTCGAGCTATATCAAACACCTTACTTTCCTCTTCTTCTATATGGTGATCTATACTCCGTTTAAGTTCACCGAGCTTAACAGCCCATTCTTCATCTCCCTCATCCATGTTCTCCATTTCACAAATCAGGGCTTTTGCCTCATTATGCTCCGCATATGCATGACTGATAAGCTCACGTAATTCTTCTTTCTCTTCAAGCCGCGGATAGAAGAGTTGCTCTTCTCCCATCATATGAGGGTCAGCTTTAAGCTTTACTTTAAAAAAACTCACTTTTGAGCTATCATTCATTGCCTGCTGGAAAAGTTCTGTCATCTGTTTATGTTCTGCTATTAAGAGATCATAAATTGTTTCCATATTTCCCCTCCAGATATAATATATGACGGGATATATTTAAAAGAGCGTGTAAATACCTTATTGGTAAGATGTAGTTTACAAAAATTAGAAATTACCGGATCCAGGAAAAAAGCAAAATGAAGAAAACCGGAAATAGAATAAAGAGAACCGGTTATGTAGAAATCAATCCTGGATACCGGTAGTCTCTTTTCCTATCATTTTCAGTTTTAATGCATACTGGCTGGTGTTTCTTGTTTAAAGCTCTTCTTAAATTCAAGGTACTGCTGAGCAATCTCTTCTGCCTTCTTCTGGCTAATTACTTTTTGAGCTTTCTCGAAAACCTCACCTTCTTCTTCTTCTACGTGGTGATCTACACTTTCTTTCAGTTCCTTGATTTTGGAGGTCCAGTTTTTGTCCCCTTCTTTCATACTTTCCAGTTCGGACATAATGGACCTTGCTTCATCATGCTCTTCCACGGCGTGACTGACAAGCTCACTTAATTCCTCTTTTTTCTCAAGCTCAGAATAAAAGAGTTTCTCTTCCCCTGCCATATGAGGATCCAGTGCTGCTTTTATTTTAAGCAGGGTTTCTCTTGAGTTGTCGCGCAGGACCTGCTGGAAGAGGTCAGAGACCATATTGTGTTCTTTTATCAGTATATCATAAATTGATTCCATAATTCCCCCCCTCTTATTTGAGGTATAACAAAGGTTATTCGGGGGAGTGTATAAATAAGTAACCGGTGCCTCGAAATAATAAAAACAGTAACGGCAGATGGCAGACTCTTAATTTCTTTTTATAGATATTAGTATGAAGATAAAAATGAATATAAAATAGTCATAAGTTTTCGGAAAGGATACATATGCCTCCTCTACAGTCTAAAAATGAACCGTTTTTTCCAGCCGTGTAATCTCACCTTTTTTATAGCATGAATAGTAACCTGAGCTCTCAACCTTTTCACCTGTTTTGTGAGGCTTTAATTCCTTTATCATGTCCTCGAAAATTAAAAAAAGCGCAGAAAACGGCAGATATCCAGAAATAACCAGCTGGAATACATGTTGACAGAATCAGACATAGATAAGAAGCCCGAATTTAAGGCAAAAAATATAGTGAAATTCAGGCCAAACAAGATTATTTACCAGATTATTTGATACTACCAGATTATTTGATACCTCTATGAACATGAGAAAACAGTTAAAAAAGGTCCAAGAAGGAGTCTTGACCTTCCTGCAAAGAGTCCAATTACTCTTCCTCTTTTGTCTGCCTATATACCAGATAGGCTCCGACAATAAATAGAACGAGCAGGATAAAAAACAGAACTCCTGTACTACCTGATTTTTCTGATCCGTTATTTTCTTCTGAACCAGCAGCTTCGGAACCATTTCCTTCTTCAACAAAAATGGATTTTCCGGTATCAGTGCTTTGAGATACCAGAATATCCTCTGCTCCTTTTGAGAGGGTTGAATCGGCACCTTCGTTTTCAACCCCGAAAATACTTTCATCTTCGCCTTTAGTGGAAGAAATAATAGTAGCTGAGCCAGTTCCACTACCTCCTTTATGTGGGGTAGAGACAGATGGCGTGGAGATTTTCTCGGCTGTTACGGAAAAAGGCGAAAATCCCGGAGTTTCTGCACGGAAATAATGGTATTCGGCATCTGAACTGGTTTCCCAGGTATTAAGGGGTTGCCACTCCCCATTTTGATACCTGTTCAGCCGGACAGTACCCTGCACAACTGTTTCCATCCAGGTTCTGTTTACTTTGAAATCGATAAACTTGGAGTCTGAACCTGTCTCATTCATGACCGTATGATTGCTGAAGTGAATGTTTATGTGCTGGAAAACCTCCCCTTCAGGGTTTTTTGTAACTTCAGAAGCTCTATCTTTCAGCACTTCAACAAAGACAGAAACATTTCCTGTTGAAGAAGCGTTGAAAGAGATTGCCAGGATGCTGTTATCGTCCGTATTGTCCGGTTCCTCCGTGAAATTAAAGGATACCGATTCGTTTTCCTCAACTTTCCTGACAGGCAAAACTACAGTGTTATTGATGTTATTTTTACTTTCAGCGGACCTGGTGATAAGGAAATTCCATGTCTGGTTTATGGCAGTGCTTCTGTTTGAAACTCTACCGGTTACGGAATACTTACCCGCAAAGAGACTGCTGTTTTCGACGCTTGTGTAACTGTTTTTGAAATGATCGTTTCTCCATAGAGTTTCCGGAGAAAGGGTAAGAGATGCATAGGCACTGTTTTTCTTATCCCCTTCAGAAGACTCGTTTCCATTTACATACCATGTAAAGTTACAGAGCACATGAGTTGAGATATTGAACTCCTGATCAGGATCTCCCACATGTAATAGTTTCAGGTTTTCAGGGTTATAATCAGCGATAGGGGTAATTGTTATCTCGGATTCGCCTTCAACCGGGATGGCTACCACATTTTCAGCCAAAACGTCCCCTTCAAGCTTAAAGGTCCCAAAGTCCGAATCAAGCGGAGCTTTCAGAACATAAACCAGCTGCCTGCGATCACGTGCTGAATAGTTTTTCCATATCCATTTATTGGAGGTAGAGTTGAATTCCGCACCTGCGTTATCTATGGGAGTGAGGTTCCAGCCAGCAGGGATATCTTCCACTACAGTAAGGTTAGTGAGTTCCCAGGCACTTTCAATGTTAAGGTTTACATTGAACTCTTCGCCTGGATAAACGCTGGTTTTAGACAGATTTCTTTCCGAAATGACCGGGTGAGTGAGGACATTGATGCAGCCTTTGACAACCTCAGTATCATTTCCATAAGCATTGGAAACGTATAGACTCACATTGTAGATACCTGCAGTTTCATAGGTATGGACCGGATTTGCTTCGATGTAGTCTACCCACCCGTCTCCGTCAATATCCCATTCCCACGAAACGGAATTGTAAGACTCATCTAAGAAACTTACAGTCAACGGCGCAGGCCCTCTCGTAACATTTACAGAGAAATTTGCTTCAGGAGGGAAGGGCTGTATTGTAACGTTGATGAAATCCTGGACGGTTTTGTTTACTGTTGTCCCGTTCCCGCCTGCACCAAGAGTAACGGTATAAAGGCCGCGTTCCTCGTAAGTGTGTACAGGATTTCTTTCGTTTGAAACGCTCCCGTCTCCAAAGTCCCATACAACGGATTCGGCATAGCTGGAGTTATCCATAAATTGTACGGTCAGAGGGTAAGGACCGGTGGTCACATTTGCGCCAAAATCAGGAATCGGAGGAAGGATGACATTGATGTAACTTTCAGCGGTTCTTGTTACTGAAGTCCTGTTTCCTGTTGCCGTGAGGGAAACGGTGTACAGACCAGCTTCTGAATAAGTATGAAGAGGGTTCAGGTCAGTTGAAGTGTTTCCGTCTCCAAAATCCCATTCTAAAGATTCAGCATAACTCGAATTATCCGTGAACTGAACTGATAAAGGATAAAGACCTTCGGTGATGTTGGCACTGAAATCCGGAACAGGGGGAACAGTAACATTAATAAAATCGTCAGCGATTTTTGTAACTGAGGTATTGTTTCCTGTTGCTGTAAGAGAAAAAGTATACAGACCAGAGGCTGTAAAAGTATGAACAGGGTTTCTTTGGAAAGAACTGCCCCCATCTCCGAAATCCCATATAACGGATTCGGCATATCTGGAATTATCCGTAAACTGAACGGTTAATGGGAATGTGCCTTCAGTAACGTTCGTGATGAAATCTGGAACAGGAGGGGTAGTAACATTGATGAAATCATCAACGGTTTTAGTTACTGAAGTCCCATTTCCAGTTGCAGTTAAAGAAACACTGTAAAGTCCGGCTTCTGAATAGGTATGGACAGGGTTTCTTTCAGTTGAAGAATCACCGTCGCCAAAGTTCCACTCAACAGATTCAGTATAGCTAGAGTTGTCTGAAAACTGAACTGCCAGAGGGAAAGTGCCCTCAATAATATTGACACTGAAATTGGGGAGAGGAGGAATTGTTACGTTAATAAAGTCATTAACGGTTTTTACAACTGAAGTTCTGTTACCGATTGCTGTAAGGGAAACAGTATAAAGTCCAGATTCCGAATAGGTATGGGCCGGGTTTCTGTCAGTTGAAGAATCACCGTCACCGAAATCCCATTCAACGGATTCAGCGTATTGAGATTCATCAATAAACTGGACTGACAGTGGAACTGTGCCTGCAGTAATATTGGAAGAGAAATCTGGAACTGGAGAAGTTGTAACATTGATATAATTATCGATGGTTTTTGTTACTGAAGTATTATTTCCTGTTGCAATTAGTGAAACACTGTATAGTCCGGCTTCCGAATAAGTATGAACGGGATTCAGTTCATTTGAGGTATTTCCGTCTCCAAAATCCCACTCAACGGATTCGGGGTATTGAGATTCATCAGTGAACTGAACTGTTAAAGGAAATGTGCCTTCAGTAACATTGGCAATAAAACCAGGAACTGGCCGCATTTGGACAAATATGTAATCTTCACGGATAGTTGTATTGGAACTGCCTGCCAAGTTATTCACAGTTAGTGACACGGTGTAATATCCCGGGTCAAAGTATGTGCAGGTACAGTTTTGAAGTTCCGAACTATTTCCGTCTCCGAAATACCAGTTCCAGGATACCGCGTTTTCGGACAGGTCGTAGAACTCTACTGTCAGAGGCTGGACTCCAAGTGTAACATTTGAATTAAAATCTGCTGCAGGAGATGGGACATGAGGAACAATCCATTCGATGCTTGCGCGATTTGATACGATGGTCTCGCCTGCGTTAGTTACAAAACTTGCTTCTATAATATCAGTGCCTGTAGAAGCTCCGGAACAGGTAAAATTAGCCCTTCCGGCTGCATCCGTTATCGAAGTACCGCTCTGGCCTGCATTGGGACCTGAAACTACCGAGAAACTGACCGGTTTTCCTGCAAGAAGATTTCCGTTATCATCCTGTACAAGGGATGAAAGGGTATATTGAGATCCGACAGAAGCGTTTCCTGAAGCAGGAGACAGGAGAATACCCTCGCCTACCATTGCTGTGCTTGATTTCAGGAAAAAGTATGAAAAGAATATATTATCATCGTTAGAAGGATTCTGAGTAAATACTGTGATATTTGAATCCCCACTATTTACGAAGGGTAGAAGGTTGTAAAGTTCGTCATCAGTCCGTGGATTGCTCGGGCCTGCATATGGGTCCAGAGGATTTGCAGTACTATCGTCCAGGCCCCCTACGGTCAAAAGTGCCCCGTTTCCACTGAACCCGTCATCTTCTCCTCCAGCCGAACTTGTAACTCTTACTCCGTTTACGTTAACATTACTGACCTGGCTACCCCCGCTATTCTGGTAACTGAAGGAAATACCAAGCCCCATATCAATAGCAAAGTTAGAATCGTTTTTATCAACAGGATCTGATAGCTTAATACTGAAAGTATCACCAGCAGGGTTCTGCCCTCCAAAAAGCAATATAACGGTATTGTCTTCCTTCTGGTCAGGATCATCAAAAATAACTGCAAGAACTTCTCCATCAGAACTGTAAGGACTTGTTTCTGTGACTGTGAAGTTAACTCTTCCTGCCGGCGCGATATCAACTGCAGGTTTAACAATAGATGTAACATCTGCCCAGTAGTTATAGCAGGCAGTCGAAAAAACAGTATTATTCCAGTAAACGGCACTTCCATTAATCAAAACGCTTCCTTCAGGAATCTGACTACCCCACTCTCCAGCAGCGATAAGATATGCACTTCTTACAGTCGCACCTTCAGGTTTTTCCACCTGAATAATACCACTGCTGTCAGTGCCTAGCCCGTCTACGGAAAGACTTATTTTTCCGGTCTCCGTAACCATCGGCTGTAAAGAAGTACCTGAATCTCCCCTGACAAGTGTGCGGGGAATAGTCATAGTTGAATTATTTTCCAGGACAGTGCCCGGGGTCATTTCATTTTCTGCACATACCAGTAAAGTAAATGAAGAAAGCAAAACAAAAGCTGCAAAGAAAATAGGAATTGCTTTTACAAAGACGTCAAATTTATGTTTCATTTTTCACACCTTAAACTGTTTTTAAGACAACTTCACTGATTAAAGAACAATATTTCCAATAGAGACCCCCACAGAAAGTTTGAAAGTTTAAAAATACTTTAATATAGATATAAATTTTTAAAATTATTTAGTACGTAAGGATATTAGAAATATAATAAAGTTACGATTAAAAAGAAAGCAATAAAAACGGAGAAATTTGAAAAAAGCAGGCACCTTTGACGGAAACAAATCCTGAAATTTGACCAATTCAACGAATTTTAATTCTATGTCCTGTACACATAATTTCAAAGAAAAAAAGTAGGATGTTTAATGGAACACCCTCACTACTCATTAAATAAGGCCATAAATTCATATAATGCCTTTGAATCTGCTCCGGAAATTTTCACCTTTCCGTCGGAAACGGCTTTCTGAGGATCGAGTTTTCCCAGAACCATATTCTTCCAGACCATCGAACTGGTTGTGATGGCGAAATCAGCATCTTCCGGGACCTCTGGCTGAATCTCAACAATGCCCTTGCGGACGTACAGGGCATAGTCAGAAGATTCAGTGTTTTTTATGTCTGTTAGCTGAAGCCCAACAGTAATTTCCTTGTCCAGGCTCCTGGAGGCATCAAGACTGACAGCCATTATCCTGAAGAGAGTATCCATTGGCATATAGGTAACGGCTTTATCTTCCATATTGGCAAAAGCAAGCTTCGGTTTCCCACTTGCCGGATATGCTGCCTGTCCAGTCTCCACAAGATACTCAGATAGGAGGTAGTTGCGTTCCTGAACATTCATGGTGCCTTCAGCCAGGGCGATCATTGATGAATTCTTTATCTCGTGTGCTTCAGAATTCTTAGGATCAAGCAGAAGAACATCGTCAGCAAGTACCAGGGCCCATTCCAGATTGCCTTCTTCGAGGGCATTTCTGGCTTTAACTGTAAGCTCATCAACTCCACCTGCCAGCTCAGCCGCCATTTCGGCTTCTTCTGTGGGAGACTGTGGATACATATCTCTGGATTTGCCGGTGTAGTATCCTCTATACCACCAGAAAATCTCGTATATGTCTCTTTCAACGCTTCCATAATATTCCTGCAAATAAGGATCATTTGCCAGATGAGGTGGCAGCTTAACCACATCTTTAATTTCTCCCGGTGTAAGGCCTCTGTTCATATTCTGAACCGTCTGGTCGTGTACAAACTGAATGGCATCACGATAGCTGGTTAAAGTACGGCTGATATTCTCTTTCCCAACAACGACAGGATTGGGACCATGAAGTGAAACCATATATTCAGCATCAAAGCTGCGATAAAGGTCTATGCTATCGATATAATCCAGCGGGTTTCTCATGACTGCCCCTCTCATGGTGGTAATTGCCGGGAATGCCTCGTAACAGTTGGCGATCTGTACCAGGGTTTTCTTCTCTGGGAGCCAGATGACAAGCACATCACGGGTCTCACCTGGAGCTGAAAAGATATTGAGATCCACTCCTGCGATATTTGTTTCCAGCGTATCATTGACAGTTATTGTAGGCGGCATATAACCTGAAGGTCCCCGGATCTGCTTATAGAAAAGTGCACCACCTGCATACCAGTCAGAATCATTACCATATAAGCCCCCCAGCATCATCATGCCACCTTCGGCTCTGCTGGGAAACAGCTGACCGTACCAATCATAGTACAGGGTATCGTCCAGCAGATCGTGAGCAATAATTTCAGTTTCGTTATCGGCAAAAACAGAAGCCCCGTGGATGTGGCAGTCATGGTGGTGAGTATAGATGACTGCTTTTACAGGCTTCCTGTCAAAGATGTTATTCAATTGCTTATTATATGCTTCTTTGACAACCTCTGCGGCCTGTAAGCTTTCCCCAGGATCAACAATAATAAGCCCGTCTTTACCCTCTATAAGTACAGGATTATCCCTGTTGTAGCCACGTGCAACGTAAACCCCATCAGTAACATTAAGGATCTGAGGTGGTAAGAATTGCGCTGTGAAGTTCTCCAGTTCAGGATTAACTTCTACCTTTTCAGGTTCAAATGCTGTCACTGATGTTGATATGCATATCATACATACAAAGGCAGCAAATAATAGAACCATATATGTACTGAACTTCATATTTTCCACTCCTTTATTTTGGAAAAAACCTATCCATAGCAAGTGTTTCCACATGTCAAGGATATTAAACAAAATATAATTTAATAAGCATATTAATTAACCAGAATTATTAATTCTTAGCAGATTACTGCCCTCATTATGCTTATGTTAAGATATTTATTCAATAATACAAGAAAAGTATAATTTTTTGAATATAACACCAGAGTTAAACATGGATAGTAAACCCGAAGAAAGAAATTTTTGAAAAAAGGCGTAATTCTGGATTTATGAAACCTGAATAATAAGTAGAGGAGAAGAACTTTCAGAAATCTAAAAAGTAAATCCGAAAAAGCAAATAAAGAGTCGAATCCAAGGATAACCACACTCAGTAATTAAACGTTGGCAGGATCTTGAATATTTAGGAAAAAAGATAAAAATTCTCACTTAAGAAAAAATCAGTAAAAATTCTCACTTAAGAAAAAATCAGGTGCCCGGAGCGTGACTCGAACACGCGACCTCCAGATATCTCAGGAGATTAAAGACGCCTCATATAAGGTCCCTATGAGTCTGGCGCCCCAACCGACTAGGCTATCCGGGCTTGCAACACACAAATGTATTAACATATATTAAAGGGTAACGATCGGAAGTGGGGAAAAAGACCATATTAACTTCATTTGTGCGGGAAGTGTATGACAGAATGGAAAAGGTGAGCCTGCCAGTGATCAGAATTCATGAAGAAAATCTCTGAACACGTTATGTTAGGCCTGACATAATATGGTGATATATAATAAAAGGAAATTAAAGAGATATAGTCTGTATAATAAATAAATATATAATTGAGAAGTGATATAATAAACCCTCAGATCGATTTTTAAAAACAGGGAAAACAAAATATGCGCCCATCTGAGACATGATCATTTATATCAAAGATACCGGCTGACAAGAGATATAAATCTGAATAAATATATATAAACCCCATAATTATAACGAATAACCGGAATAGATTCCAGTCAAAGGAAATTTCCGGAAAGCTATATTTTCCCCGCTGCAAACGTCTCCAGGACCCGGAACGTTAGCAGAAGAACCATTTATAAGATACTTTAAAAGAGCCCCGCTTAAACAGATCAGTTCCAGCAGTGCGATATTCTAAACGCCTGCTAAATAATTGCTTTCAAGATTTACCTTAAAATTAAAATCCCGGTTCCCCCGGCTGAGACCCGGAAACTGCAGTTTCTCAGGAAGACCCATGCCTCAGCTTGACTTTCAATTATGACCAGGATACGAATCTCCGGGCCAGAAAGATGTAAGAAATCAAGAATTCGGGATCAATGCTTCAAAAAGTGATCCAACTAATTCGGTATTTTCATTACCTGGATTAAATCCCAGATGAGGAATTTCCATGAAAATAAAAGCAAACCTTATATCCGGAAGGACCGCCGACCAGGGCGCACATCTGGAAGCTAAAACACATAAAGGCTATTTTGATGCCTGTGCATACTGCGAACTGAACTCCGCAGACCTTGAGATGCTTGGAGCCTCCGAAGGGGACAGCCTGAAGGTTACCACTGATTTTGGGGAAGTGGTAGTGTTCGCAAAAGCAAATGAAGGAAACCCTGATGGCCTTGCCTTTATCCCTATGGGCCCCTGGGCAAATGCAGTTCTGGACCCTGATACCCACGGCTGCGGAATGCCAGGGTTCAAAGGCGTCCCTGCTGAGATAGAAGTCACGGATGAAAAGCCCCTGGAAATGAAAGCGCTCATGAGGAAATACCTGGAAGACTGAGTCCAGACCCCCTCAATCGAGTAACTCATGTGTTCATCAGGCCCGGAGAAACCTGAAAATTCGGAGGAAAAAATATGCCAGTAATTAAAGACGCAGTATGCTCCCTCTGCGGATCCCTCTGCGACGATATCACAGTCACTGTAGAAGATAATAAGATTACAAAAATAGAAAATGCCTGCATTCTTGGGCACAGCAAGTTTGTCGGCATGTTCGAGCATGACAGGATAGAAACCCCGATGGTAAGAAAAGATGGGGAGCTTGTGCCTGTATCTTATGAAGAGGCAATCGAAGCTGCCGCAAAAATCCTGGTAAACTCCAGAAGGACACTTTCCTACGGCTGGTGTTCCACTTCGTGTGAAGCAGTCAGCGGAGCAATTCAGCTCGCAGAGGAGACTGGTTCTATAATAGACTCTACGGCAAACGTCTGCCACGGACCGACTGCCCTTGCTGCTCAGGAGAAAGGGTCCCCTTCAGCCTCCCTGGGAGAAATAAAGAACAGGGCAGATGTAATAGTTTTCTGGGGCTGCAACCCTGTGCACGCCCATCCCAGGCACATGTCCCGTTATTCAAGCTTTTCAAAGGGATTCTTCACGGAAAAAGGGCGAAAAGGCAGAAAAATGGTAGTTGTTGATGTCAGAAAGACCGATACTGCAAAAATTGCTGATAAATATGTGGAGATTGAACAGGGTTCAGACCTTCTCCTTGTGACCGCTCTCCGTTCAATTGTAAACGGGCATGAGGATGTTGTCCCGGAAACGGTTGCAGGTGTTCCAAAAGCCGAGGTTCTTGAACTTGCAGAGACCCTGAAGAATGCAAAATTCACCTGTATTTTCTTCGGTATGGGGGTCACCCAGTCCCGCTCAAAGTACAAGAACGGAGATGCAGTGTCCTCTCTGATTTCAGACCTTAACCAGCACACCAAAGCCGTAATGATCGGAATGCGAGGGCACTATAATGTTACCGGTTTCGGACAGGTGGCTACCTGGGAAACCGGCTTCCCCATGGCTATTGACTTTGCCAGAGGCTATCCTTATTACAACCCCGGAGAAACCGGAGCAAATGACCTGCTTGTGCGCGAAGAGCCTGATGCTGCAATTATAGCTGCAGCTGATGCCGGAGCACACTTCCCTCAAAAAGCTGTCAGGCACCTGGCAAGAATTCCCGTAATCCAGATTGACCCCTATGCCAACCCCACAACCGAAATCGCAGATGTGGTGATCCCGGCAGCAGTTGTGGGAATCGAAGCTGAGGGTACGGCTTACCGCATGGATGCAATCTCCCTCCGCATGAAGAAACTGATTGATACAGAGTTCAAGACCGACGAAGAGATCGTAAAAGACCTGACTGCAAAAGTAAGGGAAATGAAGAGAGGTGTATAAGATGTCGGAAATCCTGATTAAAAACGCCAGCGTCTGTGACCCTGCACAGGGAGTTAACTGCGAGGCTATGGACATCTGCATAAGAGACGGAAAGATTGTGGACAGCGTCTCCGGAAGTGCAAAGGTTATTGATGCAGAGGGCAGGCTCACCATGGCAGGGGGCTTTGACGGGCACACACACAGCGCAGGAAAGATCAACGTAGGCCGTTTCATCAACCCAAACGATGCAAGGAAAAACCCTGTTCCCGGGCTTTCTGGCCAGGTAGCACGTACCGAAAAGACAAGAGCTCAGGTAGGGTATAACACTCCAAACACTTACGCAATCGGATACAGGTATGCAAAACTGGGGTACACAACCATCTGTGAAGCTGCAATTCCCCTGCTTGCTGCAAGGCATACCCATGAAGAATTCAAGGAAATCCCTATCCTCGACAAAATGGGGCTGTCACTCTTCGGGAGCAACTGGCAGGTCATGGAGTACATCCGTGACAAGGAGCCTGAAAAACTTGCAGCATACATTGCCTGGGGATTGAAAGCCTCAAGAGGATACGGAGTAAAGATTGTAAACCCCGGAGGAGGAGAAGCCTGGGGCTGGGGAAGAAACGTAAGTGGACTTTATGACCCTGTACCCAACTTTGATGTAACTCCTGCAGAGATCCTTCTGGGGCTTGCAGAAGCTAATGAGCGCCTTCAGCTCCCTCACTCCATACACGTGCACTGCAACAACCTCGGAAAGCCAGGAAACTATGCTACCACCATAGAGACCATGAAGCTTCTGGAAAAGGTTAAGCCCAGCAGGGACAGGCAGGCTCTTCACGTAACCCACGTTCAGTTTAATGCTTATGCAGGGACTTCCTGGAGGGACTTCGAGACAGGAGCCCCAATGGTTGCAGATTACATAAATGGAGCAAACCACCTGACCTTCGACCTGGGACAGGTAATCTTCGGACCCGCAGTTACCATGACCGCAGACGGGCCTGTTGAGTATGCAAACTCAAGAATGCTGCACGAGAAATGGAGCAACCAGGACATTGAACTGGAAGATGCTTCCGGAGTCGTGCCCCTGTTCTACTCGCCAAAAAGCTTTGTGAACGCGGTCCAGTGGGCAATAGGGCTTGAACTCGCCCTGCTTGTAAAAGACCCCTGGAAAGTCATGTTTACAACTGACAGCCCCAACGGTGGGTCTTTTGTCAACTATCCTGAAGCCTTTACCTACCTTATGAGTGCAAAGAGAAGAGAAGAGGTTATCTCGGGATTCTCCAAAATGGCACTTGACAGGATGGTACTGCCCGGAATCGACAGAGAACTTGACTTTTATGAGCTTGCTGTCATGACAAGGAGCACACAGTCAAAGATGTACAGCATGCCTGAGAAAGGAAACCTTAAAGTGGGCTCTGACGCTGACATTGCTATCTATGACATCCTTCCGGGGCAGGTTGACCCCTCGACAGAGTATGCAAAGGTCAAGAAAGCTTTCTCTGCTGCATCATATACCCTGAAGAGCGGAGAGGTCGTTGTAAAGGACGGAGAGATCGAAGAGACCCCGAAAGGAAAGACTTACTGGGTTAACGCAAAGATTCCGGAGAGCATCGATACCGCAATGCAGAAAGATATAGACCGCAAATTCAGAAAGTATTACACTGTGAGCAAATCCAATTACATGGTTGAAGACTCGTATATCCAGAAACCTGTCGAGATCGGCACAGAGGGGGTTTTCTAAATGCAGATTGTAAAACTCTCCCTCAAAAAAGCAAACAAAATTCCAATTGAAGCCGATAACATAAACCCTGACAACTTTGCCGGCAAAAATGCAGAAGAAATTAAGGCTATTCCTGTCTGGTACGGAAACGGGCAGTGCCCTCTCGGAGATTTCTTCAATGTGGAAGTGGAAGGCAAAGACTCCGTAGAAAATACAAAGCTGGTCTTTGAAGGCGATGTTTCCAGAGTAAAGCGCATAGGGCAGAACATGAGTGCCGGAGAAATAGAAATCAACGGCAACGTGGACATGCACTGCGGCTTTGCGATGAAGGGCGGAAAGATCGTAATCAATGGAAATGCTGACAGCTGGCTTGGCTGCGAAATGTCAGGCGGAGAGATAATTCTCAACGGGAATGCCGCCTATTATGTAGGTGCAGGCTACCGCGGAGAGTCCTGCGGCATGCGCGGAGGAAAGATCACTGTTAACGGCAATGCAAAGGACTACCTTGGAGAACACATGTGCGGAGGGGAAATCCTCATAAAAGGCAGTGTGGGGCTCCTTCCTGCAATCTCTAACAACGGCGGAAGAATAGTTATTGAAGGCAACGCAACCATGCCGGCAAGCGAAATGAAGAACGGCACTGTGATCATCAAAGGTGAGGTCTTAGACCTGCTCCCCTCTTACAAAGAAGAAGGTACGGAAGAGGCTGACGGAGTTACATACCGCAAGTTTACAGGTGACGTTAATGTCGGCGGAAAAGGCGTCCTGCTTATAAAATAACGGCTGAGGAAGAGTAAGCCCGTATAAGCAGGGACTTCTGAATAACACCAGAATCTGGTTAAATTTATATTGCGGATAGGAAATTAAAAAACAGCCGCTTCAAAGCATCTTTCGGGTTAATGAAACGGTATAGTTCTTATCCGCTCACTGTTCTTTTTCAAATTGCTTATTTTTTCAAATCTGCCTGCTTTTTCAGTAAATTTTAATCTCTTTTCATGTGAAGTTTGTAATTTCAAAGAGATAAAAGAAAAAAAGGAAAAAAGGAAAAAGTACAGATCTACCGGATAATCAGTATCCTGTTGCTTCTGCCAGCTGCCTTACAGGAGCTTCTTCAGCAGTATTTCCGAAAACTACTATCACATAATTTTCGTTGCTCCAGATATAGGAGTATCTGGGAACGGACTTTCCTCCGGATGTAATGTAGTCAGTAATTTTAACTCCGGAGTGCCCGTTGAAAGAAACCTCCGTAAAACGGGATCCATCGCTTAATGGTGGGAAGGAAGACTTATATGCATCGATGAGATTATTTGCAGCCTCTTCATCCTCAAGCTCGATCGCATCTACATAATAGTCTGTATTATTGGAATCCCTGTAGATTCCTTCAGAGCCTGAAAGGATACCCGTAACGTTTTCAGCTTCATAAGTACTTTTTATCTCATCTGTGGAAAGCGGGATGGTATCAATATACTCAAAGCCTGCTGGAAGGTTTTCAATTGTGCTTACCCCAGCCGCATCATCATCAGAAATTGGGTTTGTTTCCGGGTTGTCTGAATCTGTCCCGTTAACTGCAGGAGAATTATCCACGCAGCCTGAAAACGCGATCATCAAAACCGCAAACACTGATATTAAAGCTATGCTTTTTTTCATAAAATTCACCTTGATCTTAAACCCTGAATAACCAGACGGTTTACAGAATCAGGATTTCAGATTTAAAAGAACATCAGAACTAAGAAATCTGCAAATAAAAAGTTATCTGCAAGAAGTAACTAAAAAAGAATTTAAAAGAGAGAAGGGTAGAACCCTTCACTCAGAGAATTTAGTTGTTCCTCCTGACGAGGTAGACGACTGCAAGGAGTCCGACAAGGCCAAGGACAACTCCGAATCCGGGAGTGGAGCCATCTGCTTCAGTGGGTTCCTCGGTTGGTTCCTCAGTTGTTGGTTCCTCGGTTGGTTCCTCAGTTGGTCCCTCGGTTGGTTCCTCAGTTGGTTCCTCAACTTCGGTGTCGTTGTCTACAGGCTTGGTCACATTGTCATCATCTTCATCATCATCAACTACTTCTCCGCCGATGGTCTTCTCGACGAATGGGTAGTATCTGAGGTCAGAAGCTGCGGTGTCAGCGACCTTGAAGAACATTCCCTGGCCAAATTCGACTTCGTCATCTCTGGTCAGAGTGAAGGTGTCTTCGTTGGTGATGGTAAGGGTGGCACCGTTGATCTTGACATTGTCAAGGTCACCGAATTCATCGTCAGATTCAATGGTCATTGCGTTTGCGTAGTCAATGAGCCAGATACCTTCGATCTGGGCAATGCTGTCGACTGCACCCTGGAAGACCTGGTTGACGTGTACTCTGAGGACAACGACATCGTCTTCGTCCTGGATGTCATCAAGTTCAACTTCCCAGGTGTTGTCAGAGCCGCTAACGACTGAGATGATTTCGTCATCTACGAATTCTCCGTCCTTGGTGAACTCGAGCCAGACTTTCTCACCGTCAACATCGACCTGCTTGGCTTCGATTGCATAGCCTTCTCCGAGGTCGAGCTGTTCGCCGGTTCTGATGGTGTACTTGTCATCGCTGTCAAGGACGAGCTTGGCAAGTTTGTCAGCTTTGTCAGGGTTGATCGGGATGTATTCTTCTGCGAAGAATCCGACAACAGGGAACTGGTCCCAGCCAACGGAAGGCTTGGAGTACTCGTAGTCAACCATCTGGATGGTTGTCTCGTAAACGAGGCCGCCCTCAGGAATTACATTTCCACCGTTAAGGCCGGTTACTGTAAGGGATTCTGTAGAGACATCGTCGTTGACATCATAGAAGAATCCTGCAAAGTTGGTTGCATCCCAGCTGAAGTCACCCTCAGCGACCTCTCCTCTGATTTCATAGGTACCAGGCTCTGTGATCTGCTTCATGGCATAGAACCTGAGTGCTCTGGTGTCATCGGCGGTCTTGAAGAACAGACCCTCAGCGATTTCTTCTTCATCGTCCCTGGTCAGGGTGAAGGTGTCTTCGTTGGTGATGGTAAGGGTGTCACCGTTGATCTTGACATTGTCAAGGTTTCCGAATTCATCGTCAGACTCGATCTTCATTGCATTTGTGTAGTCAATGAGCCAGAGACCTTCGATCTGGGCAATGCTGTCGACTGCACCCTGGAAGACCTGGTTGACGTGTACTCTGAGGACAACGACATCGTCTTCGTCCTGGATGTCATCAAGTTCAACTTCCCAGGTGTTGTCAGAGCCGCTAACGACTGAGATGATTTCGTCATCTACGAATTCTCCGTCCTTGGTGAACTCGAGCCAGACTTTCTCACCGTCAACATCGACCTGCTTGGCTTCGATTGCATAGCCTTCTCCGAGGTCGAGCTGTTCGCCGGTTCTGATGGTGTACTTGTCATCGCTGTCAAGGACGAGCTTGGCAAGCTTGTCAGCTTTGTCAGGGTTGATCGGGATGTACTTCTCTGCGAAGAAACCAATCAAGCTGTAGTTGCTCCATCCGGCAGCTGGCCTGTAGAATTCGTAGTCAACCTGCTGGATTGTTGTCTCATAGACAATTCCGCCTTCTCCAATTACGTTTCCTTCAGTGCCTGGAACCGCAAGAATGGAAAGGGTTTCGGTTGTTACATTGTCATCAATGTCATAGTAGAATGCTGCAAACTTTGTAGCATCGATTGTAAGGGCATTATTTTCACCATATGTGTCAATAATGTTGTTGATATCAGAGCCGTTGTATACTGGACCGCGGATCTCAATTACGTCTGCTGCACTTGCGGCGGATGCAAATACAGTGAGAAGCATGAGAGCAGCCAGTGATACTGCTGCAAATCTCTTCATTTTATTGTTTCCTCCATATTTGTTAAGATATATCGTATGTAAGAAGAAGTGTCGGGATCGAACACTTAAAGGGTTTCACCATTCTTCACCAAATCAGACTTGTCCATTTCGTCTATTGCCGAAGAGGATTTCATTCCCTCCTTATCCCTCTAAATTGGATTACAAGTGTTCTATAAAATAATTGCATTATTAAATCTTTTGTGGTCTATTTCCGAAGAATTGAAGAGGAAAAGCGCAAAACAACGATACAAATGACGGTAAATGTCGAAAGACCCGGGGTAGAATATTCGTCAGAGGTTAATATATGGGACTAAGTAGAAATGCTTATAATACACTATAGAAAAAGAATAATATGTTTAAAGGGCAGCAACTAAATAATTTGAAACAATACTAATTCTAAAAAAATATTATGTAAAAATGCTCTAACCTGCCTCTTGCAGCCTATCAAAATTTCTTTAAACCACGAAAAAACTCCGAATTTCACATGGGAATCTTCTTTTAATCGTACATATTACCGGAAACCGATATTCCTGCTATTTAAACACTTTTTTACAAGCTATTAAGCATTGTCAAAAAAGCTGTCTTATATCCGCACTACGATTCTTTAAGTTACTTAATGATTGAACAATTAGAGAGTTTGAAGCATCAATTCAAAAAATATAATTTATAAATCGATCTGTAAGAGCCGGAATAGGATCATGAGTAAAGCTGCAGAGAAACATACGAAATAAATATCATATTTTTTGCTCAGACTTTCATTAATTTTATAATAATAAAAGTTGAAGATTGTCTATTCTGCACGCCATATAATACAATGCACAGCATATTAGAAATTGACGATATAATAACAGAAATATAAAATAAGAAAAATATATAAAGGGCGGTGTGCAAATTACCTGAAAAAACCTGAAGATAGTGAGCCCTGATATTCATTAATGGGAGCTATATAAGACTTATTTATATCTGAACAGCTCAACATAGGATAAAAATAACAAGGTGTATCAGTTTTGGAATGTCAAGATATTATTCAGGATGTCCTTTGCAGGATAAAAGCCATGAAAGGCGTGGAAGAAACATACATTTTAAATGAAGAAGATAAGGAAAAAATACTTGAGCTCGAGAAAAAAGCCGAAGGCGCGGTTTTGATGGGCATGGGAATAGGAGATAATCAGGGGATAAAGGAGGTTCTTAAACGCCAGTTAATCATAGCCTTTACGACCAACATGGACTACGTATGGCCTGAAGGACCCAATGTGATTCTAATGCAGTACGGGGAAAAAGTAGGCGAAGATGTTTATGACCCCGAAAAACTCGAGGAGTGTAAAAAGTGCAGGGATATGGTTGTGATGGGGAATTTTGTAATTTACAGAAGTGCAGTACCAAAGCCAAAAGATGCAAAGAAAGAACCTATCACTGTAGTACTCCCTCCACAAAAATGTGAAGATTTAGAGTGTGTAGAAGGGTTAACCGGTATAGTAATGGCATCTCCTTCTACCCCTACGGATGAGTACATCAGGTCTGTAATGGGGCTTAGACCAGCAACAGGGATGGGAACTTTTATCATAGGATTCGACCTCTGCGAAGCGAAATCAGATTAAAGGGAAATTCACCAATAAAGAGGTCTTACAAAAAGGAATTATAATATAGTCAGTTGAGTACAGTTGATCAATTGACTATACAGTACAGTTGATCAATTGACTATATTATAGTGCAGCTAGACATTAATTATATAAATATGACCTGTACTCTGACTATATTATAATAGTGTGACCGAACCTTGATCATATTGTCTGTGCTTTGTATATTACACTGGAACCGGTACTTTATACTATAATTAATGCATTAATACCGGAGCCAGATACAGTTCCGGGAACTGGATAGTGGCTACAAAATAAAAAAGACTGGAATTATCTTTTTTAAGACCCGGTAGCAGGTTTATCAGAATTAAGCAGGCTCACCAGAAGTAGCTTATCAAAGCTTAAAAACAGGAATTTAAAATTTATGAATCCCTCCCTGGAACCTGATTACAAGTTCAGGTTAAGGATTTCAGTTGCAGATGACAATGAAAGAGCCTGGAATACGACCCTAAAGACGGAATTTGAGATGAAAGAAGCTGATTACAACAGGGCCTGCAGGAACATCCTTGAAAAGGTGCTTGCCGGGGAAATAAAAGACGAAGACCAGTTAAACAAAGTGAAAAAAGATGTGAGTAAGCTGTATCATCTTGCCAGCCTGCCTAGAAATGGGGATATTATTATGCAGGGCACACCTGAGGAGCAGGCTCTAATAAAAGAGTTCCTCAGGAGAAAACCCGTAAGGACGATTTCCGGAGTCGCGGTAATTGCTGTAATGACCTCTCCTGCCCCATGCCCTCATGGGGTTTGCCTGCCCTGTCCGGGAGGTCCGAATTCCTCATTTAAATCCCCTCAGAGCTACATGGGAAGGGAACCTGCAGCAATGAGAGCAATTCAGCATGAATTTGACCCTTACTCCCAGGTTCAGTCCAGGCTTTCCCAGCTAAAAGAGATAGGGCATGATGTTGAAAAAGTTGAGCTTATAGTGATGGGAGGCACTTTTTCAGCACGCAGCCTTGACTATCAGGAATGGTTTACCAAACGCTGCCTGGAAGCAATGAACGATTTTACAGGCATGGAATGGAGGGATAAAGCCTGGACGATCGGAAAGTCCTTGCCTTATGTTCCGCTCGAAGAGGTTCAGAAAGCAAACGAAACAGCTGACATCCGAAACGTTGGCATAACCTTTGAGACAAGACCTGATTGGGCAAGAGAAGAACATGTGGACGAATTCCTCAGGCTTGGAGGGACAAAGGTAGAGCTTGGAGTCCAGAGCGTTTATGATTTTGTGTTATCCCGGATGCAGAGAGGGCATGGAGTTGCAGAAATTGTCAGAGCTAACAGGGTATTAAGAGACAGTGCATTTAAAGTAGGCTTTCACATGATGCCTCACCTTCCTGGAGCGGACTCCGAACTTGACCTGAGGGGATTTAAAAAGCTCTTCGATGACCAGCGTTTCAGGCCGGATTACCTGAAAATATATCCTACCCTTGTAACCGAAGGCACCCCCCTGTATAGAATGTGGAAATCCGGAGAATATCAGGCTCTTTCAGACGAAGAAGCTGCAGAACTTGTTGCAGACATAAAGGCTGTCCTGCCTAAATGGGTAAGGCTTCAGCGCATCCAGAGGGATATTCCTGCCCACCAGATCTTTGCAGGCGTGAGGAAAAGTAACCTAAGGCAGCTTGCAGAGGAGAAACTCTGGGAAAAGGGAGGGAAATGTCGCTGCATACGTTGCAGAGAGGTCGGACACAACAGCCTGAAAGGAAGAAGGATAAATGAAAAAGACATCGAGCTTACTGTGGAGTCTTACGAAGCCTGTAACGGTAAAGAACACTTCATCGCTTTTGAAGACCTTTCGGCAGATGTCCTAATAGGTTTTACACGTTTGCGTTTCCCTGCCGAACCTCACAGAGAAGAACTGCAGGGCTCTGCACTTATAAGGGAACTGCATGTTTACGGCTCCATGGTGCCTGTAGGAAAAGGCGCAAAACAAAAAGAATGGCAACACAGGGGTTATGGAAAGGAACTTATTGAACATGCAGAAAAAATGGCATCCGAATTCGGCTACAGCAAGCTTTCTATAATTAGCGGAATAGGCGCAAGGGAATATTATAGGAAACTGGGATACGATCTTGACGGAGTATACATGTCAAAAGCCCTGAAGGATTAAAAAATGGAGATATGAAATAACCGGAGACCGGATTTTCCAGCCCGGCAATTTATTAACCACCTCGGGTTCTGGAATTCATCCGGAGCCCCAGGTTATTGAAGTATTGAAGATTATTAAAACGATCCTCAAAAGGCTTTGACATATAGTCATTTTTAATATTGTATTCATACCACTTATTCGATATTTTCAGAGATGCAGATCAGCATCTTCACTTGAAACATAATTTGAATTCAAGCTCTTAGCTCTCAGCTGTTTTTAAATATCAGCATCATTATCAACTTAGAACTATATTTTTATAACTATATATTAAGCATATTTGTATAACTGTATTTATAACTGTATTTTTATAACTGTGCTTTTGTAATTGTATTTTTATAACTGTATTTTTATAACTGTGCTTTTGTAATTGTATTTTTGTAACCGTATTTTTGTAACTGTACTTTTGTAATTGTGTTCTTGTAACCGTATTCTTATAACTGTATTCTTGTAACCGTATTTCTGGAACTGTATTTCTGCAATGTTTTCGACACAGGCCTAAATGTTTTAGTAAAGGATCTGAAATGCTGTAATTAAAAAAATGAGCAGTATTGCGCACATATTCCTCATAACCCTTTCTTTATATTAACTATGATTATTATATTATTTTAATATCTGGCAAATAAAAGTAATGTAAAAATATAAATAGTACTGTGTAAATAAAGTAAGTCAGGAGAAAAATTAGATTGAATCTAAGCCAAAATATCTACATCAATAAGTTGACTTAGCCTTAATAAAAGAACTTATAATGACAGAAATTCAGTCTGGATACGGATTTAAAAGAGTGGCGGGGATATACAGACTTGAAAATCATAGATACTCAGAGTTTTAAGATAATGACGTTGAGAAAAGGGGACAAAAACATTAATTGATGATTACCAGCCAAAATCCCGATCCAGCGCATTCAAATTAATATATTCTATGAGAAGATTTACAGAAAAATGTTAAATAGTATAGTATAATATCGTATACCCCTTCAATAACAGTACAAACCGATAACGCTCGGTAAGAAAAAGATAAAATTCAATTGATTTTCGGAAAATAATCTTCAGAACTCAGAAAATAAAAATGAGTCACTTGAAGATGAATTTTAATGTATAAAAATTTGAATTTAATAAAAGATACACGATCAAAAAGACAGTTATTAAAAAATATGGCTTTAAGAATAAATTTTTGATAAAAATAAAAGTTTAAAAACATTCATAAAAAAATAAATATTATGAGTCCTTAACATTAAAAAACGTGATATGCAGGTTCAAAATTGCCTGAAAGCAGAATTTTAGAGATAAACAAACTGTAATATTAGGCTTATGAACCTGAATTAATCTGAATTAACACTGATAACCCTGAAAATCGAAATTAACTGAAAAATAAATAAACTCCAGAGGCATTAAAATAAAATTTCGAAAATCAAAATTTCGAGAATCCGAATCAAACTCTGGGAATCCCTGAGTCAAATTTAAAGAAACCCTAAAAAGAACCCTAAGAAACCCTGAACAAACTCTAAAAAACCTGGAAAGAACGGTGATAAAAATGAAAATTAGAGTTGTAAGCTCAAAAGAAGAAATTGACACTTTAAAACTCAATGAGGAAATTGTCCATCTCGCTTTTAGACCATCCAACAAGGACATTTTCAAGCTCATTCTGAAGTGTCCGGAAGTAAAAGCGATCCACATCCCAAGCTCATACAAGAGAACAATTTCCAGTTCTGCACAGATGTATCTTTCCATGCAGAACATTGCACTTCTTGAAGGTGATGTGTGGGGACACAGAAAAGACATTAATGAGTACTCAGAAGTTTCCGAGCATGTATTTGACCGTATAAAGGAATTAAAAGAAGAAGGCCTTTCCGATGAAGACACCATTGAGAAACTTGTAAGGGAAACAAGACTTAGCCCGGACTTTGTGACCTTTATCATATCAAATTAAATTAAACTAGCTAAAGTAGAATTTTAGATTAGCCGGTCAAAATGTTGATCGGCACTGATTTTTCTATAAAATTTCCTGTCTTAACTTTTTTAGATCTGGATTTTTATCCTGAACTTCATCCCGACTTTTATTCTAAACTTCATCCCGACTTTTATCCTGAACTTCATCCCGACTTTTATTCTAAACTTCGCCCCGATTTTGATCCTGAACTTCATAACTGTTATATCTATTGAGAAATATTTATTAAAAAGATAGTCCGGAAGCTGGTAAATTTCGATTTTCAGCACATCAAATATTAAAAGAAAAGTTATCCTGTAAAACAACCCGTATAAACTTTTATTATTAAGGTACAGATCTAGCAAATAAGATTAAAGCAGGAGAATGGATTTTGTGACCGAATTCGAACGTGTGCTTGTAAACTCATTTAACGCATACATTGAGGAAAAAGGCATAAGAGCCATCTCTTACAGGCTTAAACAGCACAGGTTTACATCTCAGTTCCTTGACGTACTTGTAGATTCCCTTGACCCTGACCTTTATATGGGTATAGAATGCAAAAGTATCTCAGTAGATAAAGGAGCAACTGCGCTTTACTTTTCCCAGCACTTTACAGTGGACAAAAAAGGCATTCATCAGATAGACAGAATTTCAGACTACCTTAACAGGTCTGGAAGAAGGGGCTTTCTGGCAGTGGAACTCCGCCTCGGAGCGGGACATGGAAGGGAAGCGTATATGGTCCCCTGGGAAGACCTGGAGAAGAGCTACAATTCGGAAAGTCCCAAGCTCACACTTCAGGAAATCCGAAACTTTCCGGAAATAAGAAGGGATGGAAAAGATTACATAATAAACCCGAAAGAATGGGGGAGAAAGAGCCGCTGGGAGAAAGATATTAAACCGAAGCCAGCAGAGAATTCCGGAGAAACCGATGACTGAAATCATAGAAATATTCAGAAAAGAAGCAGGTAGATGTGCCGAAAAAATCAAAAAACATAGATCTGTACATGTAGTATCCCATATAGATGCAGACGGACTGACTTCTGCGGGGATTATCTGTACAGCTCTTGAAAGGGGAAATTTTGATTATACAACCCGTTTTGTAAAGCAGCTCGATGAAAAAGCCCTCAATACCATTGCAGATGAGAACCATGAACTTGTGGTTTTTACAGACCTTGGAAGCGGAATGTGCGAGCATATAAAGTCCCGCGGGATCAATGCCGTAATCTCAGACCATCACCAGCCGCAGGGGACCCTTGAATTTCACTTAAACCCTCACCTTTTTGGGGCAAACGGCTCTTACGAACTTAGCGGTTCGGGAAGCACCTACCTTCTTGCTTCAGCCCTGGGAAAAAACAGGGATCTTTCCTCACTTGCCATAGTCGGCGCTATAGGAGATATGCAGCACCTGAAAATGGGGCAGCTTGTAGGGATTAACAGGATAATTCTGGAAGAAGGAGTAAAAGGAGGGGATCTTGAGTTCAAAAAAGATTTGACCCTGTTCGGGAAGCAAACCCGCCCTATTTACAAGCTTTTGCAGTATTCATCCGATCCATATCTTCCCGGACTTACCGGAGATGAAGAAGCCTGCATTAATTTCCTTCATTCCCTTAATATCCGTTTCAGCCAGGATGAACGCTGGAGGCGCTGGATTGACCTGGAGATTACGGAAAAACAGAAAATAATTTCGGGACTTTTCCAGTACTGCCTGAAATCAGGGATACCTTCGTACAAAATTGAGCGACTGATAGGCGAGGTCTATGTCCTTCTTAAAGAACGTGAAGGAACGGAAATGAGAGACGCCTCCGAATTTTCTACACTTCTCAATGCTACTGCGAGATACGACCATGCAGAAATAGGACTTGCAGTCTGTATGGGAGACAGGGAAACTGCTTACGAAGACGCCAGAAAGCTACTAGCAGAACACAGGCAAAACCTTGTCAACGGGCTTATGTACGTAAAAGAGAATGGAGTCACCCAGCTGGAAAACATCCAGTATTTTGATGCAGGTTCTCATATTAAGGAAACCATTGTGGGAATAATCGCAGGCATGAGTTCCACAATAGTCGAAAATAGAAACCTTCCGATTATTGCTTTCGCAAAGGCAGAGGGAGGGATTAAGGTATCAGCAAGGGGCACGCAGGACCTTATTCGCAGAGGGGTAAACCTGTCTGAAGCAATGTCAACCGTTTCGGCAGAAGTCGGAGGTGCAGGCGGCGGGCATGATATTGCCGCAGGAGCAACCATTCCTGAGAATGCAAAAGAAGAGTTTGCCAGGAAACTTGACTTTTTCATAGGGGAACAACTTCGAAGAAAAGCAAATACAGGATAAGAAGGGGCAGCCCTCCGGAAACTATCCGGAAAGCCTGGTTTCCGCAGAAAAGAAGTTCAAGGTCAATGAAGCAAAGACTTTCTGAAACAGGAATTTGCGGAACAGGAATTATATTCAGGTTCAAGCAGACGCGAGTTTCAGACCAGATCCTCAATCCGGCTCATTTCCTTAAAAGAAATTAACCTCGACATGGCACTTGTATCTATAGGAATCCCATACTCCTGCACAACAGCCATAGGATTGGTCCCACCAATAACGACTATCCCCAGATGGTCCCTCTCAATAGGGACATCAAGCACTCTTGTATTGGGCTCTCCCACTTCCAGAATTCCGCTGAAACCCGCATCCAGAAGATCAGACAGGTTGCTTTCAATCTCATCCCTTGCAACCATGGGAGCCTCCCTGAGGTTTGCAAGAACCTTGCCGGAACCTGTTCTGAGCATTTCAGATACTGAGGTGATTCCCTGAGACATCAGGATTTCTAGGGGGTCAACAGTTGTACTTACATACGTGAGCACATCAGTGAAGCGTACAGGAATTCCGTTTCGGATCTGAACAACCCCTCCAAGCTTGGGGTTTACGGGGATCCCCGCTTTTAGCAGCACGCCGTCAATAGTTATGCTGCATACTGTTCCGATTCCTACCTTTCCTTTCTCAATGGTCATGTCTCCTATGGACTCCCCTTCCGAAATAACTTTCACATAGGGAGTAACGGAAAGCCCGCTTGAGATTACCATCTTAAAGATGCCGAGAACATCGTCCAGGTCTTTTTTATCAATAAGGGAAAGATTAAGAATAATATCTCCATCCATTTTCTTAGGATCAAATGTGGTCCTGTACATGAGATCTCTGATTCTGGATGATGTAAACTGAATACGGTATCCATTTTTTTGCATTTCAACCCTCCAGTAATTGAAGGTATTTATACCTATTATAAGTTATGTATTATCGGGTATTATCGAAAGAAAAGCACCCTTTCGATCTGTATTGGACTTCTGTTTGTAAACCTCTGCCTTCAAGAATTATAAAAAGGTAAAACTGAAGCTTCTAAAAGTAGCTTTTGGGATGAATACCGGATACAAAGTCCTTATCCATTATAAAATTCAGGAACCTCTTTCAGAGCACTCCTGCCAGAAATCCCATAAACTCCTGAGGAGCTGTCAGGAACCTTAGCCTGTCAGCATCGTGTATAAGTTCATACATGCTTTCTCCGGAATCAAGCCCGAATTCTTCAGAGCTTAGAGGTGCAGTATAACGTATGGGCGGGATATTTCTATAAAGGGGGTTTTTGGCAAAACCGTCTTTAAGAAGGAAATAGGCGGCTCCGGAAAGCCTCTTTATAGGCTCATAGAACGAAGAGAAGTCCCCGCAAACCCAGTTTGCCATCTCAAGAGTATTTTCAGAGGAATTTATTGTTACGTGCCCGTATCCTGGTGGAACAAGAACCAGATCCCCTTTTTCAGCCTTGATAACCGCAACATCCAGAACAATTTCTTCTTCTCCGGGCTCCACCTTTTGCAGCAGGTAGGTAGCTGAGCCTTCAAGCACCTGGTAAATCTCAGGATAGGAGACGTCTGTTCCCGGAACTTGAGGGTGGTAGTGGCCAACGGTTTTAATATACTCCGACCCGAGCATTCCGGGAGGGATTCTTGTAATGTCATACCTGAGGTGGCGGGATTTGATAATCTCAAGATCAGAATCACTTCTGGCAAGATCCCTGAACATATAATACATATCTCTGTTCATTTCATCGGTCTTTTCAAACCATTCTCTATCAAATACCACATCTTCCATATCATGGAGTTTTCTTACATCTGCCACAGTGACTTTATCCCCGAACTTCAGTGTTACTGCCATTGAATTCCCCTTTGTTTTAAAGTATATAATAACCTTCAATACTATAGAGAGCCTGTTCAACTACATATACAATCCTGTTACGAAAACTAACAGGAATCAGTAAGGTAAAAATCCAGAACAGTAATATAAGCGCAGTTGTCAATCATAAATTCAGTTATTAACCGACAATATATTCCTGTTACTGACATTTCTACTTTTTGGCGAAACCCTCGAAAGAAAAAATATACTTTTCATATCTTCAGAGCATTTTCAACCATTTTAGGGTAAGTAAGTTCAATAATAGTTTTCAGGTTTACTATGTCCTCTCTGTTATATTTAACAAGCAGGTCGAGGGCTTCAAGATCTCCTTTTTCGTACTTTTTCCAGAGCCTAACGGCGTCAAATCCGTCCATGCCATCCGTATCCTCGCTTCTGCAGATCCCGAGAAGCTTTTCAATTTTTTTTAAGCCCCCTCCATACCCTATACGCCTGAGAGGATACATAAGATCTATATGGAGCTGTTTGAACTCTATTTCGGGAAATTCGGATTTTATGAAAGGGATATCAAAACGGGCTCCGTTAAAAGACACAAGAAGCCTGTATCTGGAGAATTCCTCTACAAGATCCTCAAGGTTCGTTCCTCTTACATACGTTTTGACTTCATTTCCATTATAGATTCCAACAACGGTTATTTTATCCCTGCAGGGCGAAAGACCTGTGGTTTCGATATCAAAAAAAGCAACAGAGTCAGAAAATAGAGAGTACGTCCTCCAGTGCTCTGCAGAAGGGAGGCGCTGTGAGAAAAAGAAGCAGTCCTTTGCAGCGAGATGGCTGGAAGATACCTTTATTCCTTCACAGATTCTGGCTTTCTTGACAGAAGGAATTAAAACCCTGTCTTCCATTTCAAGGAACTCGTCCCATGTATGTATGCCTGAAGCCCAGATTTTCTGCTCAAGCGCTTTTCCTACACCAGGAATGTGAATATATGTGTTCTTCAGCATTTTTCCCCTGAACCATTGGTAGTGATATTTAATAAAAATACTGCATGAGGGCTGAAAGTGTTACAGGACACAAATAACAGCTTTTAGCGACAGAAAATCCCGGGTTAAAAGTCCGAAACAGGGAAATCACAGGCAGAAATCTGCTAATCCTGACCGGTTTATCATGTGTTTCAGTTATCAGGTTTGCTCTGTAGAACCGGCAAGTACCACACCAACAAGGTTAATATACTTAGTTAGTAATAATAGAAAGTACACTTTAATTCTGCGGGGGACAGAATATAGAGTGAGAGCCTATGAAGTTCAACCTGATAATATGGGTAAAAGGGACGTTAAGGACTTCTAGAAAGCCAAAAAAATAAATATCAAGATATAGTTACCTCCAGACTGATTGAGTAAAACCTATTTTTAGAGGCAGGAATCTGAAAAAATCCTGCAAATAAATATTGATACAGGTGTACAGGTAATGGTTAAAATTTCCGTAATTGGTGCAGGAAATGTAGGTTCGACAACAGTCCAGCGGCTGGCAGAACTGGAGCCTGGCGAAATTGTCATGACAGATATTGTGGAAGGGATGCCGCAGGGAAAAGCTCTTGACCTTATGCAGGCCGGGGCAATTAACGGTTATGACACCAGGATAACAGGTACTAACGATTATGCAGATATCGCAAATTCCGACCTGGTAATTATTACGGCAGGAATCGCCAGAAAGCCCGGAATGAGCAGGGAAGACCTGATTAAAACGAATTCAAAAATAATAGGGGATGTAGCAGGAAACATTGCGAAATACGCTCCGAACTCTATTGTTATAAACGTCACAAATCCACTTGATATCATAACATACGTAGCTATGAAGGCAACCGGCTTTGATCCAGAAAAAGTCTTCGGGATGAGTGGAGTTCTTGATGCAGGACGTTTTGCAAGCTTTATAGCAGAGGAACTTAAGTGTTCAAAAAGGGATGTTGAGGCAATGGTTATAGGAGGGCATGGAGACCTTATGGTTCCGCTCCCGCAGTACACCACAGTATCGGGAATCCCGCTTCCGGAACTGCTTCCGGAAAAAACAATTGACAGGCTTGTGGAAAGGACAGTAAATGGAGGAGCAGAAATAGTAGAGCTTCTCAAACAGGGAAGTGCTTTTTATGCTCCCTCAGCAGCTATCGTACGCATGGCAGAAGCTGTAATTAAGGACTCCAGGCGGGTACTTCCGGCGTCTGCATATCTTGAAGGACATTACGGGCAGAAAGGAATTTACTTTGGGGTGCCAGTAAAACTGGGAGCAAATGGCATAGAAGAAATTCTTGAACTCAAACTTGAAGACAGCCAGTGCGAGAGACTCAAAAAATCCTCAGAGACTATCCGGAAAGGGATTTCAAAGCTGGAAATCTAAAGAGCAAAAATTAAACAGATAAAAATTTGGAGATAAATATTAAAAAGACAGGTTTCTGTTAAGAGAATAGAATATTTTTCCGGATGGAAAGAATAAATCTCAGAAACCTGATCAATTTCCTGTTTTGTTATGATGTAACCCGCTTACGAAAAAGTAAAATTAAAGCATTTCTTTAATCAAAGTTATTTTAATAAAATTAATTTTAATCAAATTTATTTCAGTATGAGATATTTAATCAAGTATCTTTTAGTCAGATATCTTTTAATCAAATATCTTTCAATCGGAGATCTTTTGATCAAGTGTCTTTTAATTAAATATCTCTTAATCAAATATCTTTTAATCAAATATCTCTTAATCAAATATCTCTTAATCAAATATCTCTTAATCAAATATCTTTTAATCAAATATCTCTTAATCAAATATCTCTTAATCAAATATCTCTTAATCAAATATCTTTTAATCAAAATACATAAAAAAGCAGGTTAATAAACTGAATTCCTGTTACTGAGTAAATATCCAGTGCCCATGAGAACTTTAGAAAAGAATTTAATTAATAAAAACGTTTTCATACTGGATAAAAACATCTTACCCCTATTATTTAAATACAGAGTGTTTATCACATGAAGTTGATTGAAAGGTTTTTCCCGGAAAAAGAAATAAACGATTAACTGGTTGTAAACATCAAGGTTAAATAAAATAAAAATCTGGAAAACATATTTTTAATAGATGGGAGAGCCTTGTAAAACTGTAAGATATATAAGTATGTTTTTCATATAAGGTAGAGAAAGAAATTTAAATAAATTTAGAATGCATAGATAACTTAAATTAATAATAGAGCAGGGATATAATGCGCGCAGAACTCACATCACTCTTTGGCCTAAACATATACACAAATAATGGTGTTTATGTAGGGAAGTTGCAGGACCTCGTAATTGATGTAGAGGAACAGAAAGTAACAGGGCTTGCTGTTTCTGACATCAACAGGGAGCTTTTTGATATTAGCAGCAGAGGTATCATTATTCCCTACCGGTGGGTTATAACCGCAGCGGATATTATTATAGTTAGAGACGTTATCCAGAGATACAAAAAGAGAAAAGAAGACTGAATCGTCTTTAGAAAAGGTATATGAAAAACCGGGAAATCTATGCTGAAATGCGCTGTATCCCGCCAGTGGTCTTGCGCGCTGACGGCAGGAATTTCAAAAATACACTTTCAGGCCTGGGCTTTGAAAAACCATATGATACAACCTTCGCCAGAGCAATGGCGGACATTGCTGAACTTTTCATTAAAAAAAGCGGTTTAAGCCCTTATTTTGCCTATACTTTTTCAGATGAAATCAGTTTTCTGTTTACAGACCTTCCTTTTGATGGCAGGGTTGAGAAAATAGACTCTGTTGTGGCAAGTTTTCTTGGCAGCGCTCTAACAATAAAACTGCGGCTTGAAGCACCCATAGCTTTTGATTCCAGGCTGGTAGCTCTTCAAAAAGAGGAAATTTCTGAATACTTTCACTGGAGGCAACTGGAAGCCTGGAGAAACTTCGTAGCGTCCTGGGGATATTATTCCCTCAGAAACGAAGGCATGGGAAAGGATGAAGCCGGAAAATTCCTGAAAGGAAAAAAAGAATGGGAAATCCATGAGATGCTTTTTGAGAGAGGAATAAATCTTGCAGCACTTCCTGCATGGCAGAGGAGAGGGATTATAATCTCTAAAGAAGAATGTGAAATTTCAGGCTTTAATCCTGTTTATGGTAAAGAAGTAAAATCTATGCGAAGAAGAATAACCCAGAATTGGGAAATTCCAAAATTCAAATCCGAAGAAGGAATTACCTTTTTAGAGAAACTTATTAATAGAAACTAAGTTTTTCAGAGTAAGAAAAGAAAAGGAATGTAGATGCAATGGACAAACTTGAGCTTATAAAAAGGAATGTTCAGGAAATTGTAACAGAAGAAGAACTTGAAGGACTGCTAAATAAAAAAGAAGCTCCGCGCGCTTATGTAGGATACGAGCCAAGCGGAAAAATCCACATGGGGCATGTCCTTACCGTAAACAAGTTAATAGATTTGCAAAAAGCAGGGTTCAAGATCACTGTCCTGCTTGCAGATGTACACGCTTATCTGAACAGAAAAGGCACTCTGGAAGAGGTCAGGAAGATTGCAGACTACAACAGGCGCTGCTTTATTGCTCTCGGGCTTGATGAAGAACAGACTGATTTCGTTTACGGGTCGGATTTCCAGCTCGGAGCAGAATACATGTTAAATGTGCTCAAACTCTCAAGGGCAGTCACCCTTAACAGGGCAAAGAGGAGCATGGACGAAGTGGGGCGTGCAATGGACGACCCTACGGTTTCCCAGATGGTTTACCCTCTCATGCAGGCTATTGATATTGCTCTCCTTGAAGTGGATGTGGCAGTGGGCGGGATTGACCAGAGGAAAATCCACATGCTTGCCCGTGAAAACCTTAAAAGCCTCGGATTTGAGACTCCGATCTGTATTCACACACCTATCCTTCTCGGGCTTGACGGGACCAAAATGGCTTCCTCAAAGGACAATTTTATTTCGGTAGACGATACTGAAGAAGAGATTTACAGGAAGTTTAAGAAAGCTTTCTGCAAGATGGGAGATGTGGAAGAGAACCCGATTCTTGCCCTTTTCCGTTACCATATCTTCCCGAGATATGAGACTATAGTTATTGAAAGGCCGGAGAAATTCGGTGGCAACCTTGTATACAACAGTTATTCAGAGATGGAAAGTGGCTTTGCAGAAGAAAAAGTCCACCCAATGGACCTTAAAAATTCGGCTGCAAAATACATAAACGAAATTCTGGACCCTGTCCGAAAAGTTCTTCTTTAAATTCAGGATTTAAATTCAGGAAGGGAAAAGTCCCTTCCAAAAACTTTAGGAAATTCGGGGGAAAAGAATTTTTCAGGGGAAAGGGGTGCATTACTTAAGAATGCCTGAAGATCATGGATAAAATGTTATATAGCTATAAGGCATAGAATATTTGGAGAGTTAGTTCAGAATTCCAGGGTGCTTTTTATGAAATATATTTACCAGGACTCTACGGAACTGCCTGTCCAGAGGGATTTTATTGAGGATCTGAAGGTATTCATAGATATAACTGCTAGAGTAATTCCTCTGGAGAATTCTATCATAGAACTAAAATGCAAACACAAAGAAGAACTCCATAAATTAGAAAGTAGAATTATGGGAATGAATCTTTTTGAGGAAAAACTCGGCATACTGGTCAATAAACTTGCAAATGACATAGGTACTGAAGATTTAACGTCCTGTATTGATGCAGTCCTGGCTACCTGTAGCGAAAATCTCGGGAGAAAGCGTGAGATTCTCGACATTGAAGCCAGAAAAATTGAAAATGGAGCCTCTCAGGAATATCAAAAGACTGAGAGTAAAGTCCTTGAGGTGCTCACGCCATTTCTAATCTCGGGGATATATGGAGCAGAAAAGAGGTTCGAGCTTTCCAGCAGTACAAACGAAGTGTCAGGTATAATGGAAGGTTCGATTTCAGGCCTTCAGTACTACTATAAACTCTGGTTTACGGAAGAGCCCCTGACGGTAAACAGGCTTATCGGCAACTTTAACCTGCCTGGCTGGACAAAAACGGGAATTCTACGAAAAGAAGAAAAAATAAAGATGCAGGACCTTTCCGAGTTTTTAGTAACTTCCCTTGAGTACGATAGCGAAAAAAATATTCGCCTTGTTTTTGAAAACAAAAAATCAAACCGGAAGTTCAGAATAGAAGGCGGAGGGCTCAATTACTTCGTTTATGACGATAACAGGGAAATTACTGCAGATAAAGAGCTTGGAGATCATATTGATATGATGTCTCTTGCACAGATTCCCGAAAAGGTTCAGGATTATCTGAGGGCGAATATCCGAAATTACGCTCTTTCAAAAGTTCTGCTTGATGAAGAGGATGCAATATCCACAAACCAGGTTTTCGATTGCCTCAAAGTGGTTGCAGAACAGTACGGAGTGATCGTTCATGAGTGTCTTGCAAAAGGGCATAATAAGGAAGAGATCACCATCAAAACAGAAGAAGCCGATGGAACAAGAACTGAGAAATACATCTCAAAATCGGAGATATATACACAGCTTTCCGAGATCGGCAGTGAAGGTATTGAGATTGCAGAAATACTCGGTGTGAACAGTAGATCTCAGATAAAGGAAAGCAAATACCTGATTGTCTAATTTTTTTAATTTTATACTACAATATTTTTTAAATTATACTTTTTATATTTATGTGATGTATTTCTTTACCATATTTCTTTACAAATCATTTTTTAATCTCTTTTTCTTTTTTTGCCTGTAAAATACGTCAAGGTAGAACAGGTATCATTGCGAGGTACAGGAGGCTTAATGAAAAGTCTCCACTTGTCAGAAGAAAACATTTGTAATAATATATTCTCGATAATCAAAATGCGCGGAAAAAGAATTGAGAGTGTAGAGCCTTAAATAGAAGGCGGGAGAAGTAATGTATCGTACAAAGTAATCTTGTAGCAGGCTACAGATCTTCTGGAAATGGAACCTGGAAAATTTACTCGAGATAAAAATCAGGAACTTAATTTCAATGAACTATATGGCTACTGTTAATAAGCTGCTGGTATACCGGACATTCCGATTAATAGACGTGTGGGGGCGGAGGCTGATGAAAATGAAAATAAATTTTTTTCATTCTTTGGTCTATGTATTGATAATAACGATTATAATTCCTGGAATTGTGTCCGTTGCAATTGCTGCAGATGAGGATATACCTTTTGAGGATGACGGAAATTCAACGGTCTTACTGCCTGACCTGGTAATTGAGGATATTTACCTGAGCACAAACTCTCCTGGTGCCGGGGAACAGATAACTGTTACAGCTACCGTCACAAATCAGGGGAATACAGCATCGGGATCAACAAACCTGATATATTATAGCAACGGAAATGGGATCGGAGAAAGCCCAGTTCCTGAAATGGAAGCCGGAAAAAGTGAAGAAATATCGTTCTCATGGACCCCTGAAACCGAAAGTACAGCTGAGATAAGTGCGAAAGTAGACGAAGAAAATCTGGTGGAAGAAGGAAATGAGGATAATAACGTCAAAACTGCAGGCTTCATCACTTTCAAAAAGGAAAACCTCCCGGACCTGATAATAAATTCGATTAACCACCCTCAATATCCCTCTCCAGGAAAGCCCAAGACCATAGGAATAAGTGTGATAAACAATGGGGCTGCCAGTTCGGGAGAGACAAAACTTATGCTCTACATTGACGGAAGACCTGCTAGAGAATGGGACATACCCGGACTGTCAGGAGGGGAGAGTGATTATAAATCTTATACCTGGATTCCGATATTAGAAGGATCTGCAGAAATAAAAGCCGTGGTTGACGAAAATAACCAGGTAACCGAGAGCGATGAAGAAAATAATGAAAAAACAGCCACCATAACAGTAGCAATAGATTTTCTTCCGGACCTGATAATTGAAGATATTGTTCCTGAGACTGAGGGAGAACTGGGAAAGCCGCTTAACCTTATTCTTAAAGTAAAAAACCAGGGAACTTTTGCCTCTGAAGAAGCTGTAGCAGAATACTACATTAACGGAATTGCCCCAGATCAGGAGGGTATAAATATTCCAGCCTTACCGGCAGGGACAGGGGCAGATGTCTCCTTCTCTCTGATTCCGGACAGAGAAGGGCAGATGGAAGTAAAAGCGTTTATCGATTCCGGGAAATCTGTTTACGAAAGTAATGAAGACAATAACCAGTTTTCAAAAATCGTGAACGTAAAAACAAAACTCCCTGACCTGATAATTGAATCAGTCTCATTGACTCCGGAAGCTCCCAGAATAGGAGATAGCGTTACTTTCACGGTATCGGTAAAGAACAGAGGGCTCAGCGATTCTGGAAGCAGCGAACTTAGATATCAGATAAACGGAGCCAATAAAACCTACAGCAGCACGTTATCAGTACCTCCGGTTGTCACAGGAGAAACCGTAAAAAGCACCTTTTCCTGGGTACCTGAAGAAGATGGGAATTTGAATATGGAACTTGTAGCTGACTCCGGAAGTGCTATACGTGAAGATGACGAGACAAACAATAAATTAACCAGGAATATCGCTGTCTCCAAACAGGCTACCTACACAAATGGAGGGAGCTCAGGTTCCAGTTCAGGAAGTGGCAGCAGTAGCAAAAGCAACAGCATGGGTAGCGGTGTTTCTAAAGAGCCTGCAAGAAATGTAGAAGTTAAAGAGCTGGATACAAGAAACATCATGAGCGGCTACCATGTAAAATATGATTTTGCGAAAAATGCAACCTGTGTCACATATGTTGAATTTGAACCCAGGAAGACGTTTAAGAAAACAACAGCAACTGTAGAAGTCCTCAAAGAGAAATCCATTTTTGTCCAGAAGCAGCCGCCTGGAAGAATATATAAGCAGCTTAACATCTGGTTGGGAAATAAAGGGGCAGGTCGTGAGGACTCTCTCAAAAATGCCTATACAGGGTTCAAAGTGGAAAAGGACTGGATAAAAAATAACAGTGTTGAAGAATCCAATATAGCCCTCCTATGGTACGACAGTAAATGGAAGCCTCTGAAAACTGAAAAAACAGGTGAAGATGATGACTACGTTTATTTCAGGGCAGAAACCATTGCTTACTCCTGCTTTGCAATAGGCGAATATAAAGGAGAAGAGGGAACTGTGAAGGAGACCACCGACGACGAAGAAATACAGGAAACCCTGAGAAACTGGGAAGGCGGCGGGAAGGCGATCCTGAACAGCAGTGCAGAAAGAGAAGACGATATTCAGAAGAAGCCGATGGGTGTAGCAAAGATACTTCTTGCGATCTCTCTGCCTCTGTTTATGATTCTTGTGGAATATTTCGTTCTGAAGAAAAAGATCTAAAAAGGCTTAAAAGAACGAAAAAAGATTTTTTTCTTCACCTTTATTTTTCATTTTTACACCGAAGCCTGAGTATTTAAATGCAGGTGTTTAAATTCTGACGGCAAACTATTTCGAAACTTATCTTCCAGCTACAAGAGCTCCTGCTACAGAACCGATAATGCCTGTTATTGCAGTATGAATTATGACAACCAGTGCAACTATTAAAGTAGAGGCTGCTATAAATCCCCCCAGAACTGGAGAATTGCGCAGTACAGTCCCAAGAACCCCGCCAAGCAGGAAGACAGGGATTATCATGAAAACAGTCATCAATACTCCTGACTTAAGCCCTCCTTCAAACCCGCCGTCTGCATAATAACCAGCCAGAAAGCCTCCAAGAAGAGGAGCTACGGAATTTACCACCGGAATAAAATAAAAAACAAAAGTAAGAACCATACCTATTAATGCACCGCTGATAGTTCTGCCCATTACTGTACCCCCACGTTAAAACAGATTGAATAACTGGAAATTAAATAAACTTTAATTATGTAAACTGTAATTATACTGGAAATTAAATAAACTTTAATTATATAAACTGTAATTATACTGGAAATTAAATAAACTTTAATTATATAAACTGTAATTATAATTGATTAGATATATAGTTGAGCCATTATAAGTTACTTCCTGAGAGAAGCATTTTTATTTTCAAATCCTCTTTCTTTTCGGTTAAAACTCAAAAACAAATTCACATAGTCATTTTTAATCTTGAGTCCGAGAAGAGAGGCAGCCAGTATAACGGAAATAGTGTTTGCAGCAATTATTGCGGTATCATTTACCTGAATCCCATGAATTAGCCAGAGAGCCATACCCGATGTTGAACAGAACAGCATCAGGAGAGACACATCCTTTGTTGACCCGGTTTTCAGGGCTTTTATGAGCTGAGGGGCAAAAGCTACCGTTGTCAGGGCACCTGCGATATAGCCGATCATATAAATTCACTCTCAGAGTTTTTAATTCGGTGACAAAAAGAAGGTTTAGATTTAACTTTATAATACATTATGTAAAGTGAGCACCGGATAGTAGTTAAAGTTTATCGGAGAAACAGAAACCTGATATAAGTGAGTATCATAAACCTTTATGGGGTACTCTATGACAGAAAATTGCCTCTTTTGCAAGATAATATCAGGTGAGATTCCTTCAAAGAAGGTATATGAAGACGATGCTGTATGTGCATTTCTTGACATCTACCCGGCAAGTGAAGGACACACTCTTATAGCTCCCAAAAAGCATTTTAATAGTTTTACGGATATGGGCGCAGAAGATACAGCCAGACTTTTTGAAGCTGCAAGAAAAATTACAGCTGCGGTTGAAAAAGCATTTTCAGCGGAAGGGTCGAATATTGGTATAAATAACGGGGAAGTAGCAGGGCAGGAAGTCCCCCATGTGCATGTACATGTCATTCCCAGAAAAAAGGGAGATGGAGGAAGAGGAATAAAGTCAATAGTATGGACCGAACCTGACAGGACCAATCTGAACGAAGTTGCGGAAAAGATCAGGAAAAAACTGAGGGAAAACGAAAGTCTTCAGGTAGATGCACCTGTATAAAAAAGAGCAAAGATTCGGATTGAAAAACAGATCCGAATAATATTTTTCATACGAAACGATAATATATTTTTTGAAATATAGTGATCTGGGGGAAGACATTCATTTGGCATGAAAGTGCTCTCAAGTACTTTCATTTTATGGGCATGTTATTCGAAGAATATCATGTGCGTTTTTTAGGAGCTTTCCATTTCTCTTACTCCGGGGGATAACAGTGGCAGAACTGGAAGTAGATGTTAGAGGGCAGACCTGCCCGGTACCTCTTGTAGAGTGCAGAAAAGCGTTTAAAAAAGCCTCTCCAGGAGACCTTATAATTGTAAAGGGTACGCATCCGGCATCAAAAAAAGAAATTCCCATGGCATGTGAGGCTCTGGGGCTCACCGTGCTGGAGATTGAAGAAAAAAAAGAAGGAAAAGAATGGGAAATAAAAATCCGGAGGTAAGGCCGGGAAAGGAGTGGAGATGGGGGAAAAGGCGGTAATCGTCCTTCACAGCGGGGATATGGATAAGGTATACAGCGCACTTATAATTGCAAACGGAGCCCTTGCGATGGGTATGGAAGCTTCGATATACTTTACCTTCTGGGGGCTCATGAGGCTTAAAAAAGGGGAACTTGAAAAAGGTCCGCTTTCCAGAATGAACATGATGGGTGCTGGAAAGCAGATGATCAAACAGAGAATGGATAAAGCCCATGTTGCATCGCTGGAAAAGCTGATGAATGACTTCAAGGAGCTTGGGGGAAAAATCATAGCCTGCGAAATGACTATGGAGATCATGGGCATAGAAAAGGAAGAAATTCAAACGGAATGGGTGGATGAATGGGGAGCTGTTGGTTCGTACATTCATGAAGCAAGGGATGCAACCATAACTCTCTTTATCTGACTTTGAGAGTTGAAAATAAGTTTCAGCAACAGTAAGATTATTCAGGCTCTCATTTTTACCCCGGGCCTTCATCGCAATTTATCGAGCCAGATCCGCTTATCCGGCTGCAAATAGACCTTCCAGGCAGGAATTAAGCTGGAAGTGCTCAAAATCTGGCTGAAACCATTCTGAATTTTTATTAAAGTATTGGTTTATGGGATATAACACAGCTTTACTGAAGGAGACGAAGTATTAATTAAAAACAGAAACTGAGACACGGGAATTAAATTTTATATGATATGAGGAGGGGGAAAAAATATTTGAAAATATGATTTATCTAGACAATTCTGCATGCACAAGGCTGGACGAGAGAGTGCTTGAAGCAATGAAGTCCTATTTTTTTGACACTTATGCAGTAGCGACATCCGAATTTGGCTATTCCATGGGAATTGACGCAAAAGAAGGGCTTGAAAACTCCAGGGAAATCATAGCCTCAAGGCTTGGTACGGACTCCGAAGAAATAATATTTACGTCAGGAGATACGGAATCAAGCAACATGGCATTGAAAGGGACAGCCTGGGCACTTAAAGAGATAAAAGGCAGGCATATTATTGTTCTGCAGATAGAGGATTTTCCGGTGTTGAATACGGCAAAATCCCTCCAGAAACAGGGTTTTGATGTCACATTTCTGAATGTTGACGGGGAAGGGTTTGCAGACCTTGAAGGGCTCAGAAAAGCAATTACAAAAGAAACTGTTCTTGTCTCAATCCAGTACGCCAACCAGGAGATAGGGACGGTCCAGGACCTGAAGGCAATCTCTGAGATCTGCAAAGAAAAAGATGTCCTTCTGCATACCGATGCCACACACAGTTTTACCCGGCTTCCCCTGAATGTAAAAGAACTGCCTGTTGACCTGGTTACATTGTCAGCCCACACGATTCACGGTCCCAGGGGAATAGGTGCTCTCTACATCAGAAAAGGCACTCCAGTAAGCAAATTCATGGATGGTGGCTTTCAGGAGTTCAATTTGAGGGCAGGGGTTGAAAATATTCCCGGAGCCGCAGGTTTTGCAACAGCAGTAGAACTTGTAACCGAAGATGAGACCAGGCAGCTCGAAGCCATGAGGAACAGGGTAATTGAGAGAGCTTTCTCTGAAATTCCGGATGTCACTCTTAATGGGAGCCGGGAAAAGCGCCTGCCTCAGAATGCAAACCTGACTTTCCATTATGTGGAGGGAGAATCCATAACCCTGCATATGGACATGAGAGGGTTTGCGGTGAGCACAGGTTCAGCCTGTTTCAGCCGTTCCCTTGAAGCCAGCCATGTTATAAGGGGGATAGGAGGGGACCATGAAAGAGCTCATGGTTCGGTTCGCTTCACTTTCGGACGCTACAACCGCATGGAAGATGCGAAAGCTGCAATTGATGCCATGAGTGAGGTTGTGGCAAGGCTGAGGGAAATTAGCCCGCTTGCAAGAAAATAAGCAAAAGGAAAAATGAAGAGAAGAGAAAAAGCAGCGGAAGAATAGAAAAATAAAGGGGAGAGCAGGATGAAAATCGAAAAGAAAAGTGAGATGAAGTTTCCTTATAGTGAAAAAGTTCTTGAGCATTTCAGGAACCCGCATAATGTGGGGAAGATAGAGAACCCTGACGGAAAAGGCCTGGAAGGAAGCCCTGCATGCGGGGATATGGTTGCAGTATACATTAAGGTCGACCCCAGGACAAAGGTCATTGAGGATATAAAATTCGAATCTTACGGATGTGCATCCAACATTGCCACTGGGTCCGTAATCACAGACCTTGCACGTGGAAAGACCCTGGATGAAGCTAAAAAAATAACCTGGAAACAGGCTTCAGAAGAGCTTGGTGGCCTTCCTCCGATAAAAGCCCACTGTTCCGTGCTTGCTGTTGAGGGCCTGCGTGCCGCAATCCGGGACTACGAAGAAAAACACGGGCTCGTCACAGAGAAAGAACCGACGACAGAAGAGGTTGTCCAGCAGAGGCTCAAACACGTTATGAACCCTCTGACAGGTCTTGATGTTGTTCGCACAAACCTTATACTTAAAACGAGTGTTGAAGCAGGAGTTGTCAGGGTGGTTGTTGACCTGCCCGCAGACCACCAGTTTGCTCCTGCAATAAAAGAAGATATAATTGAAAAGCTCGGGGCTCTCTGGGATGTGGAAAGAGTAGATGTGGTGTTTACAGCCTGAATCATGCCTTAAGCAGAGAAAACAGGGAGAAAATAATTACTGGAAGCGGTTTATGAAGCCGATACTGGGGTTCAGCCCGGATAAACATTCAAAATACGTTTCTGCTTTCCCTTTCTCTTCTCCGGACCTGCAGGTACGCAATGGCAGCACTCTCCTGAAGCTGTAAGGGGATCTACATGGATGGTGGTCCCGGAAAGGTAAGAGAAATTTTCCAGGAGCTTTTCTCTTACAGCGTTGGCGATTTCATGCCCTTCTTCCACAGACAGTGAAGGGTCAACAGAAGCATTAATCTCTGCATGGAGCCTGTGCCCTATCCAGCGTACCCTGAGGTCTGTTACTTCACAGACGCCATCAACGCTTTCAGCAATATCCTTTACCTTATCAAGGACTTCAGGCTCAACGCCGTCAAGCAGGCGGGTAAATACGAGTTTGCTTGAGTCAAGGACTATTTTGAGGATGGCAATTGTTATCAACATGCCTATAAGAGGGTCAAGGACCGGAAATCCTGACCACATACCAATTGCCCCTAACAGGACAGCAAGGCTGGTAAAGCCGTCCACCCTTGCATGGTATCCATCAGCAATAAGGGCAGCACTCCCAATTTCTTTTCCTACCTTCATGCGGAACTCTGCAACAATTTCGTTTCCGATACAGCCTATGATTGCTGCAAGGGCTACAGCCTGCAAATGATCTACGGGCTGAGGGTTTAAGAAGCGTGTCAGGGATTCATAGCCCGCAACTGCTGCACTGAAAAGGATGAGGATAACAATGATCACACCTGCAAGGTCTTCTGCTCTGCCATAACCATAAGAGAAGCGTTTGCTCGGTTTTTTTCTTGCCAGGGAAAAGGCGATTGCCAGGGGGATCGCTGTTGATGCGTCCCCGAAGTTATGGATGGTATCGGCAAGAAGGGCAACACTGCCCGAAATATACACAATGAAAATCTGCAGAACGGCTGTAACCATAAGTCCTATGAAAGACCATTTGACAGCCCAGAGCCCCTTGCTCGTAGTGGTTATGGAAGGGTCGACTCTACCATGTGTATGGCTGTGCCCATGGGAATGCTCATGAAAATGCGAATGCTCGTAAGAATGTATATGAGAATAAGTGTGGGAAAATATATGGGAGAAGAAATGAGAGGAGAAATGGGAATTAAAAAGCTCTTTATGCTTATGATTTTGTTTACGGGACTCTTCAGGAGCGTTTTTTTCATTATGCAGATTACTTGTGGAATTCTTTCCGGGCATTTGTCACCCTCATTTTGATTCAGTTCTCAATATTAAACTTGGCTATTGCTTTATATATAGGTATTTATCTTTAAAAAAGAATTTATTATGCATCCGGTCACACATTTTTTTGGGGAAATAGCATAAAAAGGAGCTTTTTCATTTACGTCTTTTATTTTCCTACAATTGTAAAATAACAAAAAATTGAATATTTATTACTTAAAATGGGGATCTATCGTGTATTTCAGATAAACAGACGATTCCAGGACTGATTATGCCAAGAACAGGATCTTTGAGAGGGCTCCGGCTTTTTACGTCCATAAGACAGGTTTGATTTTTTAATAATATACTCATCCTTAATCTTACGGATTGACATGAATGAGCAAAGAAAGATTAATGTTTCAAAAATTTCTATAAAAAGGACAAACGAAAAATTATAGATTCACATTATGATATGAGCAAATATGAAAAAGAGAATCTGAAAAAGAAAAATTATCCGAAACATTAAAAATAAAAAAACATCTCCCGAGTTCGTTACCTTTAGAACTAAGACCTGTTATCCAGATCCATACCCTTACGTAGTTTTCGAGTTTTAATAAAAAAGGATAGAAATCAATCCACTATCTGCAAAGCGAACAGATATACAGTCAGCTGGCGCTTATCCCGGATAACGTGCATCCCGGGAGATGTCCAGCAGGATAGAAAAACACAGATTCATGAAGATGAGAGGTGAAACAGGGAGGAAAAAGATGATTCAAACAAAAGCAATAGTCAGGGAACCTGAGATCGTGTGGGATCTCAATATCAGTAAAGATGGAAAGTCTTACCAGGAAAATTTTATTCTCTTATTTCCCAGGTACGTCAGTGCCATCGATGATGAGTGAGAGTATTTACCCATAAAAAGAACTCAAAAAAGTCAACCCATTTTCAAAATCCAACATAAAAACACCTCGGGATAAAACTCTCCCGGGGAAACCTCCATTACCCATTTAATGGTGAAAAACAGGCTTATCGTGAAACATGAATAATTCAGCTTTTTTAAAGTAGAATTCGAGAATTATCAAATTCATTATAACTATTCCTAAGTACATCATGTCTTTTATCCAGTTCAGAAAAAATCAGGCCTTTTTTAAAGATATAGAGTAAATTCTCCAGAGTTAGCTTTCCGGTTTCAGAGAAGGGAAATCGAAAATAAATAAAAAGGTTGAAAGTGAGGTAAATGAGAAATTGAAAATAAATAGAAAGGATGAAAATAGGGTAAAGAATGGAAGTAAAATAAAAAGGTCAAAAATGAAATGATGAAAGTGAGTTAAAAGGAAGTAAAATAAAAAGATTAAAAATAGAATTAAAGAGGAAGAAAAAAGAGAGAAACGGTTAAAAAATAAAGCCGGAGAACTCTTTCATAAAGAGTTCAGGCAGGAACCTGTTCCTTTTTCTCCCTGTTCCAGTGACGGTGCTGTGCAATTGCGGTGGTAAAAGACTCATTAAAAGAGCTTCTGTCCCCTTCATTTCTGGCGGTCACCACCCCTTTATCGGAAACCACCTTATCAGCAGAACTCTTTCCTGCGAGTTTTATATCCGGAAGATGGGCAGCTTTAAATAATTCGACTCCTTCGCCTGTTGCACCCAGAGGCTTGCAGTGCCTGAAAGCTTCATTGACGAAGTGGATAGCATCTCCATGCTTTTTCAGGGTTTCCACATTTTCTTTTCCTCCGGGGATGTATACAGCATCATACAGAACCGATTCTGTAGTGCGGTAATTTTTGTCAACTTCAATTTCCTGACCTTCCGAGCTCTTCAGCATTCCCTGGAATTTTGAGATAATGTCGGCTTTTGCTCCACCGGCTTCCAGAGCCTGCATTACCTGGCTCAGGTCTTTGTGGTCATATCCGTCCGCGACAATGATGGCGATTTTCCTGGTTTTGATAGTATTTTTCACATTACGTTCACTGCGTTCCTGGCTCAAATTTGGCGATTCTTTAGCTACAGGAGAACCTCCTTTCTGTGCCGGAGCAGAGACACCGACCCCTTTTGCGATCTCTACTGCCAGGTCGCCATCGACGTTATTGAACATATCAACAACTGCCTGCCTGATTTTCTTGTCCTTGACCTTTCCTATTTCGAAATGGAAAGCCTCTATAATATGTTCTTTTTCAGGTTTCGACATGCTGTTCCAGAATAATTTTGCCTGGCTGAAAAAGTCTTTGAACTTTTCGCTTCGGGAACGGATTACCTTGCCTTCTACTTTTTCCATATAATGGACATAACCGCCTTCTTCTGCAGAAGCTGGCCGTGGCTTGCCATCTCCTACGGTATTCGGGAAATAACTCGTTTTGGCCTTGTTTATTGTCATACGGTTATATCCTTCCCTCTGATTGTTAGCCACCGGTGCTAGCGCTCGATTAATTGGAATCTCCTGGAAGTTAGGACCTCCAAGGCGGATCAGCTGTGTATCAAGATACGAGAAAAGCCGTCCCTGCAGGAGAGGGTCATTGGAAAAGTCAATTCCCGGAACCACATTCGCAGGGCAAAACGCAACCTGCTCGGTCTCAGCAAAGAAATTATCAGGGTTGCGGTCCAGGGTCATTTTCCCTATCCATTTTATTGGTACATCCTCTTCCGGCCATAACTTTGTAGGGTCGAGAATATCAAAGTCAAATTTGAATTCATCCTCTTCCTCCAGGATCTGCACCCCTAACTCAAACTCAGGATAGGCTCCCATCTCAATGGCATCCCAGAGATCACGACGGTTAAAATCAGGGTCTTTTCCTGCTATTTTCTGAGTTTCGTCCCAGACAAGGGAATGAATTCCAAGCATGGGCTTCCAGTGGAATTTTATAAACCTGCCCTTACCTTCGGCATTGACAAAACGGAAGGTGTTAACCCCAAAACCCTCCATCATCCGGTAGCTTCTTGGAAGTGCACGGTCTGAAAGAACCCACATGATCATATGTGCATTTTCATGGTGGCACGACACAAAGTCCCAGAAAGTATCATGCGCTGCAGAAGCCTGAGGAATCTGGTTATCCTGCTCAGGCTTGATCGCATGAACCAGGTCAGGAAACTTGATTGCATCCTGAATGAAAAAAACAGGCATGTTGTTGCCGACAAGGTCATAGTTTCCGTCCTCAGTGTAGAATTTAACAGCAAAACCCCGGACATCCCTGACAGTATCTGCCGAGCCCCTGAACCCTACAACGGTAGAAAAACGAACGAAAACCGGGGTTTTTTTATTAGGGTCCTGCAGGAATTTCGCACTTGTATATTCTGTCATGGGTTCATATACCTGGAAAAAACCATGCGCACCTGAGCCTCTGGCGTGAACGACTCTTTCAGGAATTCTTTCATGGTCAAAATGAGTTAATTTTTCTCTGAAGTGAAAGTCCTCAAGAAGGGTGGGTCCTCTTTCTCCTGCTTTGAGTGAGATGTCCGTATTATTTACCCTGACTCCCTGATTTGTAGTTAAAAACTCACGTTCCGGATCTTCATGGAACTTTTCCAACTGCTCCTCTTTGCTTTTTTCGTTAATCATCTTTTTATCCATATACAGTTATCCTCCCAGTTTATATAGTCCAGATTATTCGGTGCTGGAGCCCATAGTTTATACAAGAATTCAATAAGCATGGACTATCTACGATTCAGGTTCTGATGGAAGCAAAGGCGAGTAGCAACATAGCTCAGTGTAAGCAGTACCTGTGTTTGAGAAATCCCATTTAAGAGATACAGGAAAAAGCAGGCTCAGACCAGATGTACACTCCGGATTCAAAAAGCCTGCCAGGACCAGAAACTCAGCTTAAAGCTTACATTTGAGTACATTTCTATATACCCAACTCCCCATTCCTAGAATGTCCTATTATTATATGAGTTTTTTTATAAATACAACAATTTCTTTATAGAGAAAAAGGGTTCTGGTCCAGTTAGAAACGGGCAAGCAGGAGGAATAGAGAAATTAAAAAATGGGAAATTTCATTATTAAGAACTTATACTAAAAGCTGCAGAAATTCTCATAATTTGTCGCATCTCAAGGACAGCTGTGGAAAAACTCATTAAAAACAGAAGATGTTGACCAGTGCAAGTTAATATAAATTTAATTTAGAAAAAGAGGATCATAAGACATGACCGAGTATGTGCATGGTTATTCGGAAAGAGAGGCTCTCCGCCTTTCAGAACAGGCTGAAACACTTGAAAAACTTCTCCACCATGACACCGTATATCCACCCGGAGCAAAAGTGCTAGAAGCCGGCTGCGGAATAGGAGCCCAGACTGTAATCCTGGCAAAAAACAACCCTGATGCGGAAATTACTTCGATTGACATTTCCCCGGAATCCCTTGAAAAAGCCAGGGAAAATACTGAAAAAAATGGGATTAAAAATGTTAAATTCCTGCAGGCAAATATTTTTTCTCTTCCTTTTGAAGACAGCAGTTTTGACCACATTTTTGTCTGTTTCGTGCTTGAGCACCTGCAAAGCCCGGAAGAAGCCTTAAAAAGCCTGAAGAAAGTCCTCAAGCCCGGAGGTACGATTACAGTGATCGAAGGAGACCATGGGTCCTGCTACTTCCATCCTGAAGGAAAAAAAGCCATTGAAGCCTGGAACTGTCTCATCCGGGTTCAGGCTTACATGAAAGGAAACTCCCTGGTCGGCCGCCAGATTTACCCCCTTCTTCAGGAGTCCGGGTTTGAAAAAATAAGAGTGGAGCCAAGAATGGTTTATATAGATTCCAGCAAACCCGAACTTGTGAACGGCTTCATCCTGAAAACCATCATCCCTATGGTAGAAGGCGTAAAAGAACAGTCCCTGAAAATGCAGATAATTAAAGAAGAAGAATGGGAGAAAGGAATAGAAGAACTCCATAAGACTGCAGAACACGGAGGAACCTTCTGCTATACTTTCTTTAAAGGATGGGGGACAAAATGAGAACCTAACTTGAGATGGATATCTATCTTAAAAATTCAAAGGGAAAGATGGGCCTGTTTTCAGGACACATTCTTCCAGAATACTTGCAAAAACCGATTCTCTGAGAGAATTGTAATATCAATTCCTTTTTCAATGGTCAATTCCTTTTTCGATGAATTCCGGGCATGCAGGATGGTAATGGATGAATGGCTTAGATAAACACCATAACAGCCCGGAGAAAAACCTGCAGTCCAATATAATACTTACATACTGTGGTTCCGGTTTTTAAGGCGACTGCATGACCCATTTTTGATTTTGAGGGGATCATTTCCCAAATAATTTAACAACCTCTTTTAGCATCTGACTGACAGGAATTTTTTGAGGGCACTTTTCTTCGCACTGTCCGCATTCCGTACAGTTTGAAGCCTGTCCTTCAAGGCCGCTGTACAGAGCTTTTTCTCCTTCTGCGTTATCAAACATTTCAGCATTATTGAGGTACTTGAAATTCTCAGGGATATTCACTCCTGAAGGGCAGGGCATACAATACCGGCATCCGGTACAGTTAACCCTGGTCTTTGACATGTAGATTTTTTTTACACGCGAAATGAGCTCTCTTTCCCTCTCAGTCAGGGAGTCCGGAAGACCTTCAGACGCGAATTTTACGTTATCTTCAACATGTTTTATCTCAGACATCCCGCTAAGTACCACAGCTATTTCCGGATAGTCCCACAGGTATCGAAGGCTCCATTCAACAGGGCTTCTCTGTATATCAGCAGAATCCCAGATTTCCTGAACTTCAGGTGGCACCCCTGAGACAAGGTAACCCCCTCGCATGGGCTCCATAATAACTATACCAAGGCCCTTTGACGCGGCATACATCAAACCGTCTTTTCCTGCCTGGAAATTTTCATCCATAAAGTTGTACTGTATCTGACATAGAGTCCACGGGTAGGAATCGACTATTTCCTTAAACAATTCAGGGCTGTCATGGAAGGAGAATCCCGTATATTTTATTCTGCCATCCTCAAGGACAGAGTCAAGGAAATCAAAAATTCCATGCTTTTTAACCAGATCCCAGAAGTCACTGTTTAAAGCGTGCGCCAGATAGAAATCAATGGAATCAGTTTTAAGCCTTTCAAGCTGTTCGTTCAAATACCTGTCCATGTCTTCTCTGCTTGCAACCAGCCAGCTCGGGAGTTTGGTTGCAATATAGACTTTTTCACGGTAGCCGTCTTCAAGAGCCTTCCCGAGAACGGATTCGCTCATGCCACCATGGTAAGGATAGGCAGTATCAATGTAATTAACACCGGAATCGATGGCATAACGGATCATCTCTATGGATTTTTCCTCATCAACCCGGGTATCATCTCCCCCTATAACAGGGAGACGCATGGTGCCAAAACCCAGTATGGAAACTTTTTCGTCCGTCCTGCCAAGTCTTCTGTATAACATATATTTTTGCCCCCTCAAGAAAAATACTTGAAACCCATATCGAAATGAATCCCTTACCCCTCCTTTGTCATGATAGAAGATAACGCTTTGTGTAAGCTACAGGCTACATGGAAGAAAATGAAGTCCTGAAAAAAGGCTTCCAGCCCAAAGAAAGCTCCCCGGGAACTGCAGCTTCCGGACCAGAAAAACATACAGAAAACTCAGCACATTAGAAAACATAATGATGGCAGATATTATATAAAAAGAGCCTAATTTAGAATGGGAAATGGATGGGAAAACAAAAGTCATTCTTTGCGAGCCATTTACCCGGGAGTAGGGAAAATAATTCAGGGGTTTAAAACGTAAGGTAGTGATTTTTCAGTCTGGAAACTTGCCTGATAGACGACAGTCCGGACTGCAAATCTCATTGATTGATGAAAATAATCCAGAATGGGGGCAGTTCGACCATGGGAAAAGCCACGCTGACAATACTTCCGCGTTGAACCCTTTATGAAGGTGTATTGTTGGATCTGGAAGCCTTGAAGAAAGCCACTGCGGCCTTCCTGGTGCTTACAGCAATATTACTGGTCGTCAGTAACCGGGCAGAAATTGTGCCCTTGCTGGAAGAAAGCTGGAAGATCCTCAGTGATACACGGATTATGTATGTTTTTCTGGCATCCTCAGTTTATCTGCTGAGCGTGTATTTTTTTGCAGTCCGCTGGCAGCAGGTGCTCTCTTCCATTGGATATAACCTTAAAGCCGTAAATCTCCTCCCGATTATGTTTGGAGCAGCGTTCGTGAATAATATTACTCCTGCAAGCAGGACAGGAGGAGAGTCCCTGCGCATAATCTGGGCTAACAGGAGTTTTGGGATCACGTATACACACGCTGTCATAACTATCCTTTTTGAAAGACTGGTTGAAGCAATTCCTGTTGCCCTGCTGTTTCTTTACATCCTGTATTTATCCCCTTCTTTTGAAAGCCTTCTCCATCTCCAGAGAAAAATTCTACCGTTTAATTCTTCCCTGCTATGGGTTTTAATCCTGATAGGGGGAGGAATAGGAGTGTGGATCCTCATAAGAAAATCTTCCATTTTCACGAGAAAGTTATATCAGGACTGGAAACAGCTGAACAGGTCTTTTGTCCCTGTACTCCTCCTGTCCTGCCTGGTCTGGGGACTTGATGTGATACGCATCAAGCTGGTAGCTTCCGCCCTTTCCCTCCCTCTGTCCATGGATATTATAATAGTGTTCTCAGTCCTTTACCTCGTACTCGGATGCCTGCCAATCACTCCCGGAGGGCTGGGAATCGTAGAGGGAGGCCTGGTTTCACTTCTCCTGTATTTTGGGATGTCCCCTGCTTCAGCAGGCAGTTTCGTATTTCTCGAGCGGTTTGTGTCCTACGGGCTAAGCAGCCTGATAGGTATCCTGTATCTGTTTTATTATGGGGGGTTTAAGATCTGGAAAGATACAAAATCGCATTGATCAGTGACTGGTATTTCCCAAAAATAGGGGGAATCGAGTATTGTATGCATTCTCTTGCAAAAACCCTGATCCAGGAAGGACATGAAGTCCATATTATTACAAGGGGCTATCCCGGCATCCCTCAGTACAGCATGAGGGACAGAATTAAGATAATAAGGGTAGGAAGTGATCCCTTTCCGGGACAGAAGCATTTCATGATGCCCGGGGCATATAAAGAACTCTACAACCTTCTGAGATCGGAAAATTATGATATGATTCACTCTCACGGGCTTGACTCACCGCTAAGCATGGCAGCTCTGCTCATGTCCAGAAAAATCGGGCTTCCTTCCGTAGTTACAAACCATTCCCTTGTAGGACACACAGCTCTCAGCCCTGCTCTCTACCTTGCCGGCAAACTGCTTATCAGGAATGCGGATGCCGTAATTGCAGTTAGCTCTGCAGTTGAGAAGGATTCAAAACTGATGACAAAAAAGCCAGTTTACAGGATATTTAATGGGATCGAATGTGAAGAAAACAGCTGTAAAGCTACCCTTCCCATCAACAGGGAAGAAAAAATCGTGATCGCCAGTGTAGCCCGAATGACAAGAAAAAAAGGAGTCCATCACCTTGTAAAGCTTGCCCCTGCCCTGCTTAAAAAACACGAAAATCTGATGTTTGTTATGATAGGAAACGGACCCCTTACAAAAAAGCTGGAAAAGAGAGTAAAAAAGTGCGGCTTATCCGATAATTTCTATTTTACAGGGGAAATACCCCGAAATAAAGTGCTTGATTATCTTGAGCAGGCTGACATCTTTGCTCACCCATCCGGAGACGAAGGGTTCGGGATTTCAATACTGGAAGCAATTTTGAAAAAAGTCCCTGTTGTGGCAATGAACCACAGCGGTGTTTCGGATATTATTGAGCACGGTGTAGACGGTTTTCTTGCAGAAGACCTCACGGAATTTTCATCCTGCCTTGAAACCCTTATTGAAAACCCGGAACTGAGAACTGAATTTGCCAGGAAGGCAGCTGAAGGGCTTCCAAAATATGACTGGGACAGGATTTATGAGCAGACATGCCGGGTGTATACAGGCATTATTAATGGAAAACATCAGAACAGGAGTCTTGAGCAGGAGAGCCTATCAGAGAGCGACTACAAAAAGTTGCTTAAAAAGACAGACCAGAGAGAATAACTGGATAAATAAACGGAAAAATGCTGGGAAATGATGAAGAAACCGGGAAGAGGAATGGTTTCAAAAGTTTTTGAACCAATGTTTAAATATAAAAAATACCATAATATGCTTAGAGACTTCACGCTGTTAACATATAAAATGCAGGTAAAAAAGGAGCCATAAAAATGAGAATGCTGGAAGAATTTTTTCCTGAATTCACGGAAAAGCTGGACGAGATTGACAAGCTCTATGCCGAAAAAAGGATGATTGACGAAAAGACCTATCAGTTCATCTGCTTTGCCCTCTCGATTAAAGCCAGGTCAAAACCCTGTGTCCTGAAGCACTTCAAGGGAGCACTTGAAGCAGGAGCCACAGTCAAAGAGCTCTCATATATCTTTGCCCTGGTAATGAGGGAAGCCGCAGGCGCAGACGACTGCTGGACTCATGATGTAATAGGAGACTGGAAAGAGATCCTGAAAGGCAATATTTCATGCAGCTGCGAAAAATAAAGACATGGAATATTTCAGAAAATAGTTTTCGGATTACCTCAAAACAAACTTTCTTTTTTTCAGACTCCAGTGAAGAATTAAATCATTCTTAAAAATCCGTCAGCTTGAGCTGTTTTGGGCGAGAGAGTTTTATTTCCAGAGGTTTCATGTAATCGGCTGAGAGATGATATTTTTCCATAAGACTCCTGATTATCCCGTAAAGTTCAGCTTTATAAGCTCTGTCAGCCCCGCCTTTTGCGTACAATTTACGGTAGGGGTCCAGAAGTCCGGGAAAACTGCACGCAAGAAAATTGAAAAAATTCTTTCTGGTTTCTCCCCTCAGATAAAGCAGTCCCGGAAGAGCATAATCCACCTCACATTCTGCTGCATGGGAAAGAACCTGTTCGAGGTTCTGAGGGCTGTCTGTAAGGAAAGGAAGAACTGGCATCATATGGAGCCCGGTGGTGGCTTTTGTGTCTTTAAAAGCCCGGATGACTGAAAAACGTTTTTCAGGAGAAGAAGCCAGGGGTTCCAGTATAGAGCTCAGCTCTTCATCTACGGTTGTAACCGTGACCGCAATATTTACCTGCGTAAGTTCGGCAAGTTCTTCAAGAAGGTCGTAATCTCTGAGTATGAGATCGGATTTTGTGGATATGGTAACCGGGTTTTTGTATTCGATCATTACAGCCAGGACTTTACGCATCAAACCGTATTTTTCCTCAGCAGGCTGGTAGCTGTCACATACCCCGCCTATATTGATTACCTCTTTTTTCCAGGAACGAGATCCGAGCTGTTTTTCAAGGGCTTCTGCAATGTTTGTCTTTACATAGATTTTCCGAAAAAAATCTGAGTCTTCCTCCTCTGAAGATGAGGCTTTTTCCTCTTTCTCCAGGTAGCTGTGAGAATACAGTGCATAACAGTATTTACAGCCGTGCTCGCATCCCCTATAAACGTTCAGATCCCACTGGAACGGCAGTGAGAGCCTGCTTGTTTCCTTGATTTTATTGAGGGCTTTTTTAACCTGGATTTCTTCAAACATCCCGGGATAAGATAAGGTTGAAAGCTATAAGAAACTTGGCGGGGCAGCCATTTTGTACCAAACCTGTTTTCGTAAAAATAAAAAAGAAGAAGAAGAAGAAGGGGAAGAGGGTTATTCTCTGTAAATTCCATCTCCTGTAGTAAGTTTTCCTTCCGCCCGAACCCAGCCTTCCTGCGGGCCTGCTAGCTGTATAGAGATCCTATCAGTGTATTCGTTGAATTGCCAGCCGTAAATCCACCACTCGTTTCTGCCCTCCATCTCGACAAAAATCTGGACCTCAGCATCAGGAGATGCGTCATAATTTGCGTACACCATGCTTTCATAATCGAAATATGTGGGATTAATATAATCGGGTAAAGGTATTTCCGGTCTTTCTTCGGATTCCCTGAGATTATGTTTGGGTAGAAGTACGGATTCGTTGCCATAAGGGAATCTTGTATTGATCGGATGGTCAGCTTTTAAGGAGGTCCCGAAGTCAATTGAGGCGAGAACCGGAGTTTCCTCGGAGTACTCGTGAGATTCCACAATCTGCTCCGCCTCCGGAATTTCATTTTCAATATCATCAGACCCGGGCTCAGGCTCTGGCATAGCCACAGGAAGAGAATGATAGACCGGCTGAATTTCAGCAGCTTCTATTTTGAACATTAACCCGTATTCAGTATCTTCAAGGCTGAGATTCCAGTCCGAAGGCTTATTGTAATAGTCTCCATTCACCATTTCCAGCCCGATCCCGGATTTATTATCAAAAACCGGAACAGGCAAATATAGAGTTACATTTTGAAGAGTGCTGTTGCTTGTTATGGTTATACTGTAATCATAGCTACTCATAAGGCTGTCATTATACATCTTTTCACTCTGGTTTTCCATGTACAGGGAACCCAAAATGAACAGAAGGAGAACAAATAAGATGAGCCCTCCAAGAATTTTTATCCATTTATTCATTTGCAGACCCTCTTCTTTAAAGACTTAAAGCAGATGAGAGGAGGAAATAATTAAATCTTGCTAAATTGAACCGGAAAAGGATCTTGCTTCGAAAAAGAAGGAAAAGAAAAACAGCCCGCGTAAAAAAATCGTTTTTCAGCTGTTTTAGCCTTTTTTCAGGTGAATTTGATTTCAGGTTAAATTAAGCCTTCATGCAGGCACGGACACGGTTACAGATTTAATAAATAAAGTCCAGAATGATCGAAACCGCATAGATCACAAGGGTGCTGTGATAAATGGGCAGGATCTTCATTCCGGCACCTGGACTCATTTCTCTCCAGAGATAGAGGTTTGAGCCTGCAAGAAGCACAAAGCCTGCGAAGAAACCATAGAGAGCGATGTTCCCCAGTTCCCTGAGGAAGAAAATGGACATAAAGAAATGCAGGAGCGTAAAACCTGTAACCCAGTACATGGACCCTTTTGCACCGTAAAGGACAGCTATTGATTTCATCTCCCTTGCCCGGTCATTTTCCAGGTCAATGAAATCATTCAGCCCCAGATGAGCCATCGTCCAGGGATAAAAGAAAACCATATAGAGCAGTATGGTCATATCCGGCTGTCCGTAGCATAGATAGCCTGCTGCCGGAAAAAGGGTAAAATCCGTCCTTCCGAGAAGCTGGGCAACAGGAAGTTTCTGGTCTCTTTTTTTTACCTGATAAAAAGCCTCGATGCCGTAAGAGTACAGCATGATCGCAAAAACGTAAAGTGAATTAGGATAGGGAAGGGTGAAAATCAGGGCTGAAGTGACTAACGCAAGCAAAATAAACAGCCAGAAAGCATTTTTTGAAGAGATCCTGCCTGAAGGGACAGGCCTCTCTTTAAAAGGCCTCCAGTACCTTGTCATGGTATTTTCCACATCAAGCCTGTCTCTGTTTCTGTCCACGTAATCGTTGAGCACAAAGCCGGCTTCGAACCCGAACAGGCCTATCAGTGCAGCCTTAATAATTAACTCCCAGGAAAAGCCTCCGTAATTTGCGAAAGCGAGCACAAGTCCTGAGCAAAAGACGAGGGGCCAGGCAGGAAGAAAGTGAGCGCGTGTGAGATCGAGATAAGATTTCAGGGTTTCTTTCATTTTTTGACCTCAATTACAAATACAGGGGTTAAATGGAGCTATCCCATAAAAATTATGAGGAAAAAGGAGAAATCTTCAATTAATAAGTACTATTAAAGGATCTTGCTCAAAAAAGACTTTGTCCTCTCATTCTGTGCATTAAAGAAGATTTCCTGAGGCGTCCCTTTTTCGACTATGATGCCGTCATCCATGAAAAGCACGCGGTCTCCTACTTCTCTGGCAAAGCCCATTTCGTGGGTCACGACAATCATTGTCATGCCTTCTTTTGCCAGGTCTTTCATGACGTTCAGGACTTCTCCCACCATCTCAGGGTCAAGAGCTGAAGTTGGCTCGTCAAAGAGCATCACTTTAGGACGCATGGCAAGGGCTCGTGCGATTGCAACTCTCTGCTGCTGGCCTCCGGAAAGGGAACCTGGATATACATCGGCTTTGTCTTCAAGCCCCACTTTTTTAAGAAGGTCATAAGCCCTGTCATAAGCCTCTTTTTCAGGAAGCCCGCGTACTTTTATGGGAGCAAGGGCAACGTTTTTAAGGGCAGTCATATGGGGGAAGAGGTTGAAACGCTGGAAAACCATTCCAACTTCTTCGCGGATCTTGTTTATATTCGCTCCCTGATCTGTTATTTTTATCCCGTCTATCCAGATTTCCCCTGATGTGGGGGTTTCAAGAAGGTTCAGACAGCGGAGGAAAGTGCTTTTTCCGGAGCCTGAAGGACCTATTACACAGACGACTTCACTTTCTCTAATTTTTTCGCTAATTCCTTTAAGCACTTTCAGGTTTCCGAAACTTTTGTGGAGGTTATTCACTTCTATCACTTACACCAAGCCTCCTCTCGATATAGTTAAGTACACGGGAAATTCCCATGGTCAATGCGAGATACACGAGGGCAACCGAGATATATGCAGGGAAAGCTGCAAAAGTCTTTGAAACATACAGCATACCGTTCTTTGAAAGCTCGTGTACGCTGATTACTGCAAGCAAAGAAGAGTCTTTCAAAAGGGCGATGAACTCATTTCCCAGGGGAGGGATAATCAGCCTTACAGCCTGCGGCATGATAACTTCTCTCATGGCCTGCCCTTCGGTCATACCAAGGGAACGGGCAGCTTCCATCTGACCCCTGTCAACGGACTTTATGCCTGCACGCACGATTTCTGCATTGTAAGCTCCGCTGTTAATGCTGCATACGGCAATTCCCGCAAGAATCGGGTCGATCCTGAAAGGCTCTCCCGTGATCCCGATAATTAGTCCCGGGATACCGTAATAGAAAAGCAGTATCTGTACAAACAGGGGAGTGCCCCTTATGAAGTCAACATATACGGAACTGGGGATCCTGAAAATAGCCCTTTTAGAGAGTTTTCCGAAAGCTGCAATCGTCCCCAGGATTAACCCGAAGAATATCGCAAAGGTAGTGACCTCTACAGTGATTACCGCTCCCCGCAACAAACTCGGGAATACATTGATAGCGTGTTGAATATAGGACGCTAAAAGAGACAAATTCTAACCTCAGTTACTTAATAAAACACAATATTTTTTATAAGTAATAAATTTGTTATGTGTGCAGATAATATTTAGAATACATCAAAATGCATACAGCATTAAGGTTCTTTTTTTGGAATATCTCTGCAATAGCTCTTCAGCAGCGTCTTCAGACAGAGAATTTAAAGGAATATCAATAGAAATACGCGTTTTGCAGAAATATATTAATTGAAAAGTGTTTTCAATTATATAAATTCAATCATTTTAAATTATCATATCAGCGAATATATTTTAAAGATGACAGGGTTGGAGATCCTAAAAACAGCGGGTTATCTAATCCTGATGATATTAAAAAAGGGAGAATGAAAAACAAAATTAATAAGAAAAGAAATTGAGAGCAGAAAAATTACATAGCTCTCGAAATAAATCTGGTTAAGTTTATTCTTCCATGTATTTGGGCAGGTTTGTCAGAAGTTCATCGTACTGGCCGCTTGCTTTGACATTTTCAAGGCCTGTGTTGATCTTCTGAAGGAGCTCTGTGTTGCCTGTGCGGACAGCAAACCCATAGGACTCGCTGTTGAGAGGCTCTCCCACAATCTTAATCACGTCTGGCTGGGCTGCAATAAAAGCTTCTGTCACTGGAAGATCATTGATCATTACATCCGCGCCGCCAATCTTGAGTTCTTCGATGGCTTCATTGACGTGAGGGAAGTCTTTGATCTCAGCAATGACTCCGGCTTCTTTGAGTTCTTCTGCTTTCATGAAACCGGTGGATCCAGTCTGGACAGCTACGGTCTTGCCCTGAAGATCATCAACACTCTGGATCTCTTCATTGTTAATGGGTACGGCAAGAGCCAGGCCTGCGGTAATATAAGGCTCGCTGAAATCGACTTCCTGTTCGCGTTCCTCGGTAATTGTCATGCCTGAAGCAATGATGTCAACGTTTCCTGTCTGAAGGGCGGGGATGAGGCCTGCAAAGTCCTGGTCAAGATACTGGACTTTAAAGCCCTGATCTTCAGCAATTGCGTTCAGGAGGTCAACGTCAAAGCCGACCACTTTCCCGCGGGAGTCTACAATCTCAAAGGGGGGGAACTGGGCTTCAGTACCTACGATATAGGTGGGCATATCTTCGCCGGAAGCATTCACTTCAGCGCTTGCTGTTTCTTCAACGGGAGCACTTTCTTCAGCAGTTCCTTCTGCTGCTTCCTCTTCTCCCTGTTCAGCACAGCCGGCTGCAAAGACAACAGTAGCAATTACAAAAAGCATTGCCATGATCTTTAACATTTTTTTCATTAATTTTACCTCTGAAAACTCTTCCTTAATATTGGCTATGTAAGATAATTAAACTTTTATAAATAGTCGGGCAACGGATTAATAGCTTTTGATTTTAAAATATTTTATGTATAAAATAAGATATAAAATTATGATGTAGATGTTGAAAATATATAGAAGAACACGAAACTTATTATAATATTCGAGTTTTTCTGCAGTATTTTTTGAGATAATTAATATGAACAAAAAGTATCTCAAGTAGTGTTCAGAGAACTTTGAGTGTATACTTAGTAAAAAATAAGAGTCTTTCTGTAACTCTCTCGGGACAGGCAGGCTTAAAAAATTAAAACTATTTATTTTTATTTATTTTTGTTAGTTTGATAAAATCCTTTGCACATGAGGAGAGTAAAACGCGAGTATAGCTGAATATAGGTAAAAAATCTTGATTATATTCGAAGAGTGTCTAAGAAAAGTAATAATTATCTCCCGAGGCAGAATAAGAAAAAGTGCTTATGTCATTCCGGCTTTGTCCCGGAGATCTGTATTAATAAAAGAGATATGTAAAAGCTCTATATCTGAGAAAATTTCACCGGACTCAATAATTCCCTGACCTGAAATTTGCCCGAGCATTATACTTATTAATCTGAGCAGAAAAAGAAAAACTTTCCGGGATTAAAGTATATAAAATCCATTATTCAGATTTAAGTGAGGGACTAAACTGTAAATTGGGAATAAATTTCAAAAATAGAAAGATGTAGCCTGAAAAGGCTACGCGCATTGTGACTTAGAATAAACCGCTTAAGAAGTTTCACTCTTATTTAGCTTCTTCAGTAGCTTCTTCTTCAGTAGCTTCTTCTTCAACTACTTCTTCTTCGGCTACTTCTTCTTCAGCTACTTCTTCTTCAGCAGGTACTTCTTCTTCGGTAGCTTCTTCAGCTACTTCTTCTTCGGTAGCTTCTTCAGCTACTTCTTCTTCGGTAGCTTCTTCAGCTACTTCTTCTTCGGTAGCTTCTTCAGCTACTTCTTCTTCAACTACTTCTTCAGCCATTTCGTCTTCAGCAGGTGCTTCAGCTACGGGGGTTTCTTCAACAACTTCTTCAGTAGCTCCTTCTTCTGTCTGTTCAGCACAGCCGGCTGCAAAGACGACAGTAGCAATTACAAGGAGCATTGCCATGATCTTTAACATTTTTTTCATTAATTTTACCTCTAAAAGTTCTCTTCCTTTTTTACACCTATCTCATACAAATTCATGAGACATTCATATGAGATATTTATGCATGACCAATCAATTAGATTAAAACCTTTCGATTTGGTAAAAAAATACGAGAACGAGGTAGTCCCAGATATTCCAATAAATGGCCCGCTATAAACATATATCTGAATATACCAGGCATATAAATGCTCGATTTTGACATTAGAGGAGAGATAGGATATTAAATATGCTGATGGGGAGCAATAAAAGCAGAATTTGAAAAGTGGCGAGCAGGCGAGCAGCAGAAAAATACTTAAAGATATTAAATTGTTTTCCTGTTGCGCCACTGTAAAACTTTAAAGCCTTAAGTGCAAAAGTAATTAAATAAGAAATATTGAGGCAGAACTCTGAATAATTACAAGACCCTGAAAAGTTCCGGAAAGGCTCAAAAAGAGTTCAAAAACTCTATATTTATCGGGTACGCCAGACATGTAAAAACTGAAACCGAAGCAAAAGCGTTCATAAATGAAATAAAAAAGCTGCATAAAGACGCAAATCATAATGTTTCAGCTTACCTCGTTAAAGAAGAGGGGTCCCTTACGCTCAAATATGACGATGACGGAGAGCCCGCTGGCAGTTCCGGAAAACCTGTTTTTAAGGTAATCGAGTCTAAAGGATTGCATAACACGGTTGTGGTCATGACCCGGTATTTTGGGGGTATAAAGCTGGGCTTTGGAGGGCTTTCAAGGGCTTACAGGGAAACTGCAGTTTCAGCTATTGAAGACGCAGGTGCTGTTGAGGTATTTGAAGAGGTAAGGTTCAGAACTCGCTTCGGATATCCCGATCTCCAGAAGATAAGGAAGCTGGTAGAGGAATACGGGAGAATAGAGCAGGAAAAATACTCGGATACGGTAGAGTTTGAATTTTTCATAAAAAAGGATTTTGAAGAAGAGTTTCATGAAAAACTGGCAAAACTCACAAAGAACAAAATAGAGCTGGAAAAGGTTTAAACGGGAGGTTAAGATTTATCCCGGAGCCAGGTTTACACCAATATCCCATAAAAAAGAAAACACTGAAATTCAGGAAATTGCTAAAAAGTATAGAAGACATTATTGTTAGGGGACTGTTTAAAGGCTTTTCATATATTGAACAATTCCGTGCTGTAAAAGCCTTAAACAAAAAACAGGTTTAACCAATAGTCCTGAGTTGAAAAGCACACTATATTAAAACAACCCGTACTGAAATGAGAGAGGGAATACCGGAAGTGTAACTTTGAAGCGTAACATCTTTTCAATTGGTTTTATTTCAGTTGTTTTATTCATTGTACTGGGCGCATGTGCAGGTCTGGCTGCCAGCGAGGCTTTGCAGGGAACCGAGCAGGAGATTAACTCGGCTTTTAGCAATCAGATCACCCCTGTAATTTCAGGAGACTATATTGTCTGGCAGGATGAGCGGGACGGAAACTGGGACCTCTACATGTATGACATGTCCGCTGGAAGGACGGAAACTTCCCTGTTTAACGGTCCAAAAGATGAAATTGAGCCTGCAATCTCAGGCAGCCGTGTGGTTCTGGCAGATAACAGGAGAGGAAATTATGATATATACATGTATGATATCGCCACTAAAAAGGAAGTTCAGGTTACTTCGGATAAATCCGAGCAGAAAGAGCCTGCAATCTCAGGAGATATAATTGTCTGGACAGACCGAAGGAACCAGAACACAGACATCTACATGTACGATCTCACCACGAAAGAGGAAACCCGGATTACAGATGATAAAGCTGACCAGAGCCAGCCTGCGGTCTGGGGAAATATCATAGTCTGGAAAGATACACGGAATGGGAATGAAGATATTTACATGTACGACATCAGCGCAGGGAAAGAAAGCCCTGTGGTAATGGATTCTGCGGCACAGACAAACCCTGTCATAGAAGGCGATTACATCGTATGGGAGGACAGGCGTGCAGGAAACCTTGACATTTACATGTACGAGATTTCCACCGGAAAAGAAAAACCTGTCTGCACCGACCCCACCCCGCAGAAAACCCCTGCTATCTCGGACGGAAGGATAGTCTGGGCTGACGGGAGAATTAAAGGGACAAACATCTTTATATATGACATCGCCACAGGGCAGGAAAAGACGATTTCCACAGCATCCGAATATGAAAGCAACCCCTCAATAGACGGCAACAGGATAGTCTGGCAGGACAAGCGTAAAGGCGCAATGGACATTTTTATGTTTACTGAAGACGCTTCAGAAACCGAATCAACTGCAGGAGAAAAAACAGAAGCTGAAACAGGCTCAAAAGCGCCTCTCGGGATATATCCTGTATCAGCCGGGGTCATAGCGGCATATCTTATAATAACTTCAGAGAAAAAAGGGAAAAGAAAAACATAAGCCTGTAACCCAGATCCTGGAGAGCAGGTAATGCAGAGACTTAATGAATAAATAGAAAGTGAGAATATTAACTGTCATGGGTAAAAGTTCGGAAGACATAAAAAACCTGAAAATCCGAAGAATGAACCGGGAAGAAGCCGAATTCGCAATTGAGATGGCAGCTGCCGAAGGCTGGAATCCCGGCATCCATGATGGAGAACTTTTTTACGAGACTGACCCTGAAGGCTTTTTTATTGCAGAACTTGGAGGCAAGCCAGCAGGCTGTGCCTCAGCTGTTGCATATGATGATGAATTTGGTTTTCTCGGGCTTTACGCGGTCAAACCCGAATTCAGGAAAAAAGAAATCGGAATGAAATTAACCGAAAAATGCCTGGAGCACCTGGGAGACAGAAATATAGGGCTTGACGGGGTTGTGGAAAACGAAAAGAAGTACCAGAAAGTTATGAAATTTAAATCCTCTTACAGCAATCTGCGTTTTGAAGGCAGAGGAGGAGGAAAAAACTCTGATGGGCTGGTAAAAATCTCGGAAATCCCTTTTGAAAAGCTGCTTGAATACGATAGAAGAATGTTTCCTGCCCCAAGGCAAGGTTTTCTGAAAAAATGGATCAAACAGCCAGACTCTTACGCTTTTGCAGCCCTGGAAGACGGAGATCTTAAAGGGTACGGCGTTATAAGGAAATGCAGACAGGGCTATAAGATAGGCCCCCTTTTTGCGGACGAGCAGAGTACGGCAGAACAAATTTTCAGGGCACTCAGGGCTTCAGTTCCTGAAGAAACCTTTTATTTCGATGTTCCCGAACCAAATAAAAAAGCAATGGAAATAGCGAAGAAATATCACATGAATGTAATGTTCAGAACTATACGCATGTACAGCCGGGAAGAACCCGTAATAGAGCTTGAGAAGATCTATGGGGTTACAAGTTTCGAGCTCGGATAATAGAGGGAGATTGGTTAGAAGGGAAAACAAACAGAGTATAATCAGACAGAATATAATAAATGAGAGAAAAATAAGTGAGAGAGAAAAATAAGTGAGAGAGAAAAATAAGTGAGAGAGAAAAATAAGTGAGAGAGAAAAATAAACTAGAGGGAAAATGGACATAAGACAGAAAAACAAAATTTAATGATTATAGTTCAATATCCCTTATGTGCCTCTCATATCTTTCATCCCATGCCGGAGCTGTTATGCAGATCTGCTTAAGGTTTCCGCGGAACCAGAATCTTTTTCCCGCAGGCACAAACACTACGTCTCCTGCTCTTACTTCAAATTCTCTGTCCTCAATTATCCATGTGCCTGACCCTTCCAGGATATAATAAAGGAAATCACTTTTTTCGTGAACGAATTCTTCCGCATGCCCGGACTCCGTTTCCTGATAAAGGACAGCAGCATTCGTGGAGTCTGTTCTGGTTGTGTAAATCCTCATACGGACCCCATATTTCTCGATTACCTCTGAATTTTCAGGCCTGAAAACCGCAGTGGGGAATTCTTTTGAAGTTGCAGGAGGACCACGACAGAGACGGTTTTCATCAGCCATGTTAAGCAAGATCAGATTCTTTTCAAACCCGCCACTTTCCTTTCTCTTTTTCAATCTTACCGATTCAAGGGCTTCTTTAGAAAAGCCTCTGAGTTCTGCAATTCTGTAAATTACTTCAAGAAGGTCAGCAAGCTCTTCAGCTTCTTTGCTTTCAAGATACTCAGCCAGTTCTTCATCAAGTTTTCTCTCAAGCTCCAGAAGGAATTCAGGATCTGAAATTTCTTTTACGGCAAAATCCCTGCCGGAATCCCTGAGGATATCCGGTATTCTGTCCCTTACCGCTTTATGCCTGTGTTCTGTGAAAGAAGTCAAGAATTGCCTCCCGCCTGTGGACTGCCAGATAATACAAAAGATTACAACAGATTAAAACAGGTTACAGCAAATAAATCATTTCTTTAAACAGAAAAATGTCCAATAAATATATAAGTTCTATACATATACCCATGCAGAATGTTTCATCCATGCAGAATGTTTCTGGAGAGCAAAAAAGCGCACCTGGCAGTCATTATAGGCTGCGTATTTTACAGCATGAACGGGCTTTTTATTTCGCACATCCATGATATGGATATTTCTCCGGTAATATTTTACAGGCTATTTTTTGGAATTCTCTTCCTTTTTATATATATAATCTCAAGAGGAAAAACCCCTGACCTGAGGTTGAAGAAAAGAAAAGGAAGCCTCTTTCTTCAGGGTGTGCTTGTGGTTATGTGCATGTTGCTTTATTTTACCTGCCTGAAGACCACCTGTGTATCCATAGCGATTTTACTCCAGTACACAGCCCCGGTTTACGTGATGCTGGTCTCACCTTTTCTCCTGAAAGAAAAAATAAGAAAGGAAAGTATAGCTGCACTCTTTATCGCAATCACAGGAGTATTTCTGATGGTCAGACCTGAAGGAGGGCTTTTCGGTATTGAACTTACAGGCAGCTATATGATGGGCATGATAGCAGGGCTGCTTTCGGGGGTCGTGTTTGCAGCTCTAATCCTGAACGTGAAAGTTTTAAAAACAGAATACCCAGAACTTGCGATTGTCTTCTGGCCTATGGGGATAGCACTTTTACTGCTCAGCCCTTCTGCATTTGATGTCTCCAGGGACGTACTCTACAGCAACCTGACAGTTCTTGCTGTTTTCGGAATAGTGTCAATAGGTTTCGGAGAAATCTTTACGATTCTTGGGTTTGCCAATCTTAAAGCCCAGACAGGAAGCCTGCTTGCCCTGATAGAACCTGTAAGCGGGGTATTTCTGGACATAGCTGTGCTCGGAATTGCACTGTCACCTGAAACCCTTGCAGGCTGTGCCTTGATTATGGTTTCTGCGTTGATCATAAGCCTTAAGGGGCCCGAGGAGATTTCGGAAAAAACAGGAGAAAGAGTTTTTATTTGAAAGAACTCCCCCCTTACCGCAGCCACTAATGAAAGTTCAGAGTGAACAGTACTCATCCCTTGCCCTGAGAAGGGCTTTTATGTTCCCGAGTGGAGTGTGGGGAGCAAGGCCACAGCCGGGTGCAAGGATATCGATTCCGTCTTCAAGACACGCCCTGGCTTCAATAATAACCTCTTCAGTCCCTTTCATCAACAGGGTATCCGAAGGGGAAACATTTCCTATCAGACGTATTCGGTCGCCCACAATCCTCTTTGCAAAACTGACCTCTACTTTTTCTTCAATACTGATTCCCTCAAATCCTGAGTCTGCAAGAGGATCAAGGACAGCCGTGGCATCTCCACACATATGCAGGATTTTCAAGCCTTTGACTTCTTTGCAGAATTTCCTGTAGAGCGGAAAAACCGAGGTCTCAAACATCTGAGGGGCAATTATATCAGGTCCGGCTTCAGAATCTATCAGGGTCACGGCATCTGCACCTCTTTCAAGTAATCCGTTCGCATATTCGATACAGGCTTCCATTACGGTTCCCATGAGCTCTTCAACGACTTCGGGGTTTGTTACAAACCACATGAGGTAGTTTCTCATTCCCGCAAGCATGGAGGCAAGTCCGGCAGGGCCCACAACCCCTGCGACAACAGGAACATTCTCCCCCACACGTTCTTTGAGGATTTCAACCGCGTCCAGCACTACGGATGTCAACCTGCTTTCAAGAAGGGAATCAGGAACTGAGATGTCCTTAACGTCTTTCTTTTTCTTGCAGGGGAAATCTGTTACATAAGGCTGTATATCAACGCTGCCCTCGTCTACCATACATCCCAGAGTTTCAGCAAGCACTGTGGTGCAAAAAGGGCACCGCACATTCTCAAATCCTGCGATCTCGTATCCACCCAGAGCAAGTGCAGCCATTTTAGCTGCATCGTAATTAGCCTGAGGCCAGTATGCTCCAGTCATTTCCATAAGTTCTACCGTGCCAGTCTGGGTAACAGAACAGACAGGAACCATGTCAATAGATTCACCTTTCAGCGCCCGTTTAAATCTCGTGTTCAGGGTTAATTCTCTCATATTTTCACCAGGTATAATCAGATATTGATAGTTCAGTTTCGGCTGCCAGCCTGATAAATAATGTCCTGGAAATATTTGTTATTTTATAATATACCGGGAAACATATATAAAAAATATAAATCAAAGAAAAAAAAGCAAATTACTTACGCTGCATGTTTGGAGCTTTATTTTCATGCTTTCAATTGCATACTTCTATGGAACTGGCTCTGCACTCTGTCGGAACTATCCTCCAGTTCCCGGGGGGTACCCTGATTTCAAATCTGGCGCCCTCGCCTTCGATTCCCGTTTCGACAATTTCCATGCCTGTAATGGAAAGTATTCCCCTGACAAGGAAAAGACCAAGCCCGGTGTTTCTACCAACTGATTTTTCAAAAATAAGCTCTTTCATAGCGGAAGAGATTCCTATTCCGTTGTCCTTTACTTCAATTACGACATTTTCCCCGGCTGTGTGAAAACGGATGTTAATCTCAGTCACACGTTCACCATGGGCTCTTGCATTGTCAAAAAGATTGTAAAAAGCTTTTTTAAGCAGAGGGTCAGCATAGATTTCAAGGCCTTTATCCTCTATAGAAAACTTGATTCCCTGCCCTGAAAAGGCGAATGCTGCCTCTTTTGCAATGCTGCATATAGACTGCCATGTAGGAGAAACGACTCCGAGTTCCTGGTAGTCTTTTGTGAAAATAATCTGGCTATGAATTGTTTCAATTCCTTTGTTGAGATTCCTGAAGTACTTCGCGATCCTGGGGTCTCCCCTTACGTCCAGAGGGAGCATCTCGGAGATCAGTTCTGTATATCCCGAAAGCACGTTTACCTGATTGAGAATATCATGCCTTGTAATATTGCTCATGAGGTTAATTTTTTTATTTGCCTGTTTCAGTGCTTCCTGGTATCTGTGTATCTCCGTGATATCATGGATCATTATCAGTTTACCCTCTGGCTCATTCCTTGCCATAAGGGGGCTGACACTGACAGTAAAAAACTTAATTTCCGAACCGCTTTTAAGTGAAATCTCCCTGCCAAAATCTCCTTCAGGCGTATGGCATAAAAGCTCTACTCCTTCTCCGAAAAGGTAAGTTAAGTTTTTTCCCAGTACCTCTTTTCTTGTTTTCCCTGCAAGTTCAAGTACCGCCCTGTTAACGTCCACTATTGAGTTTGAAGTATCCACAACAATATATCCATCGCTCATGGATTCTATAACGTTTTCTCTGGCAACTGGAATAATATTAAGAAACTCATGCTGGATTGTGCCCCAGAAAAGGATCAAACCGGTTATTGCAAGAGAAAATGGAGTAGGGTCAAGGGATTCAAAAGGTCCTACATCTGCGAGATGAAGTATATTCCCAAGAACCGGAACACAGGCTGCGGTAAGAGCGATGCCTGCCTGGGTACCGTAAGGTGCAGTAAGGCGGACAAATTGCTTGAAGAGGAGAAAGATTCCAAGAACCAGTAAAACAAAAGAATAGAGATAAAAAATCCAGAACAACGGTCCATGCTGAATTATAAGGAGAGGAAACTCTCTGGAGTAATCAAGATGAAAGGATTCGAAAAACAGCCCGTGGACATTATTCGTGACCATCAACAGAATTACAGAGCAGGGCAAAAGATAGAGCAGCTTTTCATATTTTCGTGCAAATTGAATGCCTATCCCAGAATATTCGGAAGTAAATAAAAACCAGGATACAGGAATAAAGGAGAGACCAAGATACTGGAGGCGGGCAAAGAAATATTTTTGTCCGGGTTCCAGAAACCCAATTTCAAAAGCATAATTTATAGACCAGAGCGTCATGCCGAGCATAACTAACGTAAAATGTTTTACAAAAGGCGATCTGTGGCAATTATAGGCTTTGTATGCCCTGATCGCAAGTAAGGTAGATATGAGCCCTGAAAAAATTAATGCTCCCATAAAGGGAAACGCAGTGGTGTGAATTTGCAGGCTGATAAGACGACCTTCCTTTTTTCAATTGTGGATATGTAAATTTGGAGAGTAAGGAGGTGAAAGTAAAAAAACACCAGACGTTTTAATCATTACATTAATGCTAACTATATAAATTTATATGCCCTGCATAAGGAACGGACAACCTTCTGAGATATAATTCGCAACATATCTGCAGAAAATGAGAGATAAAAAATGTGCAAATACTCTCACAAAAAACAGGCAAATTTTGCCCGGATAGAAAATTCAATACGATATGATGAGTTTTCAGACAATTTGTTCAGAAAAACTTGATATATTCAGATAATTTTCATTTAAGATGTCAGATTCAGACAATTTTTATTTAAGATGTTAGCTGAACATTCAAGGTTCTTAAGTATCCCAGGGTCTCCTCCCTTTTCACTACTTCTATTTATTGCATTTAAATAACCTCTAGCTCTGTAAATATTCTATGAATTTTCTTCCATACATTATAACCTTTCTTCTTATTATAGTATGTGTATCTTTCAAGAACCGAGCATCTGGATTTTTAAGCCTTAAAAAATGAAAACCCCTGAGAAAGCTTCTGAAAACTTCCTTTTATTTTCTACCAGGCACCTTAATTTTTGAGGTTACGGAAATAACGGTAAATTAGCTGTTGTACCCGTGATTTCCAGAATAAGGCAACTCAGAATTTTGGGATTTAAAGCCTGAAGTCTGCCCTGCTAACATCCTGTATCTCAAGTTCATAACTCACATACAGAACTTTAAACGTAATCTTAACCTTTATTTAATCCCGCTCCACACAGACTAAAAATTCAATCAGGGCTATCGTTTTTCAAGAAAGTGTCCAAGCGTTAAGGAGGGTAATAACCAGGATTAATATCCATGCTCCTGCAGCATAGGATCTAGGATTAATCCCTTGCACAGCAAAGATCTGAAACCTTCAGGGTCTCAGTAATTCCGACTGGAAAAACGGCATCCTGCCCTGAGAGCACTTTTACCCCAGTGGGTAGAAAATATCAATATATATAAACATTTGCACAAAAATCTAAATGTAAAATGATGAAGAATTGGCTTAAAAAGCAGTGGCAAACAAGAGTCAAAACTTTAAAGCACAGGTCAAAAGTTAAAAAACAGAACAAAATTTAAAAACAAGTCTAAAGTTAAAAAACAGAACAAAATTTAAAAACAAGTCTAAAGTTAAAAAACAGAACAAAAGTTAAAAACAAGTCTAAAGTTAAAAAACATTCAAAAATTAAAAATAAAGGTTAAAAATTAAAAAACAATCAAAAATCAAAAGGTTACAGACCTGAAACGGTCACATGCCTGAAAATATATCATGCTGAAACCGAAAAAAAGAGATTAAAAAAAAATTAAAATTTTGAATAAACCCGGGATAAGGGTCATTCAGATATTTTCCATGCTTAAAGAAAGCTGAGAATCCCGGAAAACTCTTTATTGAAAGTGTATTTATTGAAGTTAGAGCTTTCCATAATCTTTTGCCTGATGTAATGGAGCACGCTCAGAAGGCTCTCATCGCTTTCAGACTCCATATCTCCGGCATATGGGTGGATATTCTCCTCAAGAGCACCAAGGAGCCTGGGGTCAATCCCATTTTCAAAGTAAGCGTCCACGACCAGAAGGTCTGAGATCTGCTCATAGAAACCTGCAAGCTCATTAAGCCAGTCAGGAGCACTGTATCCAGCTTCATATTTTTGCTGGCTAAGGAACATGAGATAACCGGAAATGCTGTTGATCAGGTCTTCAGTCAACCGGTCCTCAGGAAATACTATTGGAAAACGTTTCATTACTGCAGGGGTTGTGGAGCTTGAGTAAATCATCTCATACTCGCAGACCGATGGGAAAAGCCTCGAAATCTGGCTGTTAAGCACTGCAGTCACATAGGGGTACTTTTCAGGGTCTTTGAGTACAATACCGCAGCCATCCTTAAACACATGGTTTCCGGAAACATCATATGCTGCCTGCAAGCGGTACCCTTCGGTAGCAATGATCTTTGGAGTATTGAGGTACTCCAGAAGTTTTCTTCCTCTTATGCTGTAGTCTGCAGGTTCTACAGGAGAATCATCATGACCAAACTGGTTTTTGAATTCCAGAATTCTCCCGTATGTCAGAGGGAACCTGACTCTAAGTTCTTCAGGAGGAATTATTCTGCACTCCTTCCTGTTGTCTTTTTCCGACAGCTCATAGGGGAGCATAAAACGGTAGGGTGAAGAGTTAAGTGCAAACTTTTCGGGAAAAGAGCCTGAGACATAGGGATAAATAAGCTCAGATTCTAAAATTACGGGTTTACAGAGGCCCTCACAAAGGTAAAGCGACTCGGAACCGCTTCCTTCTGGAACGACGAGCCTGTGAAGCAGGCTGTTTTTTGAGCTGATTCCTCCAAAAATGTTTTCGGAGATATCTCCAAGAGTAGTCGGAAATTCACAGATCTTTTCTACAATTCTGTTTTCGTTCAGGAACATCTATTTTTCACTTCTGCAATATTGAGAAAATTAATTTCTCCTGTTTTTTATTCTCAGGTCGAATCCCGCCTGAGATTTCGAAAAATAATCTGGTATCAGCCCTCTGGACCTGATGCCCCATTAAATCATCAAATCCTGACTGAACTGCAGGGTTGGTTTCTGGGTAATTATCTGCAGGAGATAGTAGAAGAACATAAGTATATAAATATATTCGCACTGAAAATTAATTATAAATATAAATCGTGACAAATAGCTGGAAAAAAGGCTATGAATTAAAAAAATGGAGAGCTGCAGCCCTCATGTTTCAAAAGAGAACCATCAAAACAGCTAAATAAATAACGAAAACTAAAGAAGTAAGAAGACTGAATTCCCGGTGCCGTAAAGTTTAAGGCAGCTGATTATCAGAAGCTCGTGACTTCCTGTCCTGAGCAGCCGTTCTATCAATTTATTTTTAAAATTCCGGGATACGATCCAGGTCCAGTTGTTCAAGAAAAATTCAAAAAAAGGAAAACCGGTAAAAAGGAAAAATACTGACAGGAGTACTAACTAAAAAAATTTAAATATTAACCTTCCGACTACCTATACATGCAGGAAAACAAAAATTCCGGAAAAGATTTGATAAGAGAAGCCTCAACAGAAGACATACCCGGAATGCTTGAGGTCTTTAATTATTATGTTGAAAACAGCTTTGCATCCTACCTCGAAAATTCAGTGGGTCCCGAGTTTTTTCAGCTTATCCAGAGTGAAAAAGACCAGGACAGAGACGATCATTTCCCATTTTATGTGATTGAGGAAGATAGCAAGATAATAGGAATCGGAGCTCTCAGACCTTATTTTCCATTCCCTAATTTCCGCCACACAGGAGTTGTTTCCTATTTTATCCTGCCGGCATATACAAGAAAAGGGCTTGGATCGATGATGCTTGAAAAACTCTGTATGGAAGCCCGGGAAAAAAAGATGCAGAGCCTCCTTGCAAACGTATCCTCAAAAAACGAAGCCAGCCTGAACTTTCACCTGAAAAAAGGCTTTATTGAATGCGGAAGGTTCAAAAAAGTGGGGAGCAAATTTGGGAAATATTTTGACATTGTATGGATGCAGAAGTTCCTTGAACAGGATTAAAAGTAAAAAAGAATTTGGAAAGGGAATTAGATTGAACCTGCAAGAGGCAGGTAATCAACATTTCCCTTCCCCATGACATAAGCCATTTCACAGATGCCGTCGTGGTCCGCGTCCTGATGTGTCTGACTGAATCCGCTCCTTTCGGGTGAAGCCCAGAAATTCCCTCCTGTGAAAGATCCTCCAGCAATATTAGCTCCTGACCTTTTGCTAACATTCCAGAGATTTGCCGAACTTTTGCTATCGAAATAAAGATTTTTGGTATTATTCAGGTAATTGTCATAGGCTTTGTTATTACTGGAGTTCAAAAGATACATGCCGTATCCTGAATTTGAAACTACCCTGTTAGTATTGATCGTATTGCCGGTGGCAGAGTTCAGATAGATGCCGTACAGCGCATTCAGGTTTACACCATTAGCTGTTAAAACATTGTTTCCGGAAGCTTTCAGGTATATGCCGATTTTATTGCCTGATACTTCATTCTCAACCAGAGTATTATTATTGCTGAGAGAGTCAAGCCAGATACCGTAATTGCTGTTAGACACTGTATTGCTGGCCATCACATTCATACTGGCATTATGCAAAATAACAGAGACTTCACTGTAAGACGCTGTGTTTTTTATCAGGTCATTTTTAACAGAATTCCATAAACTGATACAATACTTGCTGTTGTTTAATGCCGTATTGTTGCCAAGTTTGTTTTTGTTTGAGTCTTTCAGGTAAATACCGATATTATTGTACAGTGCCCCGTTTCCATTGAGACTATTATTATTGCTTGAGAACTCCAGCCAGATACCGTAACTGCTGGAAGATGCAGTGTTATTGCTCAGGTTGTTTTCACTGGAATTGTGCAGAATAATACAAACGTTGCTGCTGTTTGATGCTATATTACCGCTCAGGGTATTTTCACTGGAATCCCACAGGTTGATGCAGGACCCGGAGCTATTTAATGCCATGTTACTGAGAACTGAATTCCTGCCGGAAGCTTTCAGATAGATTCCTATCTTATTATCTGTTGCAAGATTACTGTCCAGCATGTTATCTACGGAAGAATCCACCCATATACCGTAGCTACTGCTGGAAACCCTGTTCTCAAGAAGCATGTTCCCGCCCGAGTTGCGCAGAAGAATGCCTGCATGGCTATATGATATTGTGTTGTTGTCAAGAATATTGTTGCCGGACAGATCCAGGCGGATGCCGAAACCCGGGATTACACCGGAATTATTTCCGGCTACCTGAGCAGAACCACCGGAAGAATTAAAAAGATAGTTTGGAGAGATAAACAGTTCATTGTTTTCAATACGACAGTCTTCAACCTCATAAAGATGGATCCCCGAATCGGGAAAACTTATGTTTCCTGTAATATGAAACCCGTTAATCCCTACTCCATCTGCTGTCACGGAGAAGATGTCATCCAGGCCGCTGGCTGCTTTAACTATGGTATCCGACGGGCTGCCGGAAGCGGAAATGAGAGAAAGGTCTTTTACACCTATTTCGATGTTTTCCACATAGACTCCAGGGTAAACAAGAATTGTATCTCCTGGATAGGAATTATCCACTGCAGACTGAATTGAGGAGAAATCGGCAACCTGGTCCTCACTGTTGCTTACGGTAATTACGGTGGAGTTCGATTCTTTAAGAGGGAGATAATCAGTGTATCCACTATTTTCGATATCATATGGGGAATCAAAAATACCGTCAAGGTCAATGTCTCTGACGCCTCTGGGATAAACCGTACCATCGGGCATTCCCCAGAAGTTGCCTCCGAGATAAGGACCGCCTACAATATTCGTGCTCCCGGATCTTGTTGTGTTCCAGGTATTTTCGCCTGCAACCTGTCCAGATTCCACATTTACAGTGTTGTTGAAATAGTTATTGTATATAAGGTTGTTAGAAGTCTCGTAGATTCTCAGGCCTGCCTGATTGTTATACTTTAAGATATTGCTCACCAGAAGATTTCCATTTGATTCGCCTGTGAGAGAAACCCCTTTATCATTTTCCGAAACCATGTTATTTTCCAGGGTGTTTTTTGCAGAATCAAAAAGTGAAATCCCGATCTTGCAGTGTGAAACCGAATTACTTTTTATGTTATTATTCAGACTTTCACTCAGGCTAATCCCTGTAAGGCTATCTGAAATATTATTGTTTATCAGTGTGTTACTCGAACCGAACATGTAAAGATCTATGCCACACCTGTTATTCGAGAGAATATTGTGCTCAAGGAAACAATCTGCAACTCCAAAAAAATGGACCCCGGAAGCTGAACCCGATCCTTTTATAGTGAGCCCTTTAATTTTCACTCCATTTGCCCAGATACTGAAAACATTTTTAGAACTATCAGCTGCCTGAATTATGGTATCTGCAGGGCTGCCGGATTCAGAAAGAATGGTCAGAGAAGTATTAATTTCAATGTTTTCCGTGTAAGTGCCCGGTTTGATAATTATTTCATCTCCCGGGTTTGCAGCATTTACCGCAGCCTGAATGGATGTGAAATCCGCAGCCTGATCTGTATTACTTACTGTAATTACACTGGCTGCTGCACTTCCTGCGACCGCGAAATTTAATGCGAGAACTGCAATAAGAACGATTATGGCTCTTGTTTTTACTGGATGCATGGTACACACCGTAACGAAATTTTTGAGTTCTGTGACGAAACTTCTTTTAATCATTTAAACTTATGAGTAGAGATACAGAAATTCAGGTGAGAAAGCCTGCCCGAAGTGCTAAATAAATACCAATGATTTCGGAAAAGTTTCCGGTAAATATTGTGCACTGGTTCGCCTGTGAACTTTAGACTTTATAAATATATAGAGGGAAAAAACCCGAAAAAAACTGAAAACTCACTCAAAATTTCAAATATCCTGTATCTGATTTATTAATTTGACTGTCTTGCTACCTTAAGAAATGTAAAGACAATATTTCAACTCAGAGAGTTCAAGTTCTAAATTTAATTAATATGTAGAAAAATAGTACAGTTATATAAAATTAACTCATATCTGAGAAAGCCGCTCTTCTAAACACCTTATTTTCTGTGTATCAGTACACATTTGTATAATATTTAGAACAAATAGTAATAAAAACAAAGAATTATGGCATATTTTGTATATTAATTACATATTAAGACCATCTATAGGAAATATGGCAGATAGAAAAACGAGAAAATATATGAAAATCAGAATATTATCTTCATGCACTCAAAAAAAGCCGTAATTAACGAAAAAGCAAATAAAGGCACTTAATAACCGGCTTTCATTTCTATTTTAACATATATCAGTTAGTCATTTATGTAAAAGTTTAAGAGGCGCAAAGTTGGAATAAATTTTTAAAAACAGTGAAAATTGAAATAGAATAATCCAAATATAAATAGATGGTGGGGAGTTAATTTGAAGTGGATAAGAGCTTTGCTGCCATTAGTTTTCATTTTATTTGTTTCGCTCACGACTGCAAACACAGATGCAAACACAGATTGGATAAAGTATATGGAGAGGTCGGAATCTTCAGCCGGAGACCTGTTAACAGACACGACAGAAGGAGAGATAAAACTGAATGATAGTGGAAAATACAGGGACGGATTAATTGATAATTTTGATTATTTCATAAATCCGGGCTATCCGTCAGGAAATATGCGGTATTCCGGGAATACAGGGAGTGATAAATACGCTCTGTGACACGGTTCCGAGAAGATGTGTCAAAAGTAATGTGAAAAATTTATGCTGCGAGGATGGGTTCCCAGACAATATAAAAGCCTGGAATCCAGAACCTTCTGCTCCAGCCATGCCATCCGCAGTAAAACAGATAGAAAGGAAGACGGGCCTATAAGAGAAGATGAAAATACCATGCAGAGGAAAGGATTTTTGCTTGCAGAAAAGAATCCTGAGTAAAAATACATTGAGAACAGATTCCAGTAGAAGAGCGGTAAAGGTTATCTGAGAAATCAAGCTGTCAAAAGGGGGGGAAATGACAGAAGACCCGAAAAAGTCAAGGAGCCTGATCCCACTTTATATAATTATTATTTTATATTACGCGATTGTGGCGCTTCAGGGGGGCGGGGATAGCGTCCTTTCTGAACCCGTATCTAAAGAATCGGATTTTCAGGTCAACCTCGCCAGAGGCGTAAATTATCAACTCCGGATTGAGGGTCCTGGCGGTCCCGAGAAGATAGATGTTACAATAAGAAATGGCTCCGATGTTGCATTCCAGAATACATTCGTATTAACAGATTCCAAAATAAGCTACCTTCCTTATCATCCCGAATTTACCGTGAAAGAAAACGGGACTTATCATGTGCACGTTAAACCGCTTAACTCCGGAACTATAATTCTGGAAATCAAAAAATCCTGAATTTCGCGGTTTTAATTAAAATTCTCCAAACCAGGTGATGCAGAACTTTCTGGTTTTTCAATTAAAATTCAGGAAGATCATTCAGGAAGATCAGGACGAGCTTCAATAAACTTAATATACATATCAATACTATTTTTATCTGCACTCAATTATTTTAGTACCCTGCCTTTTGCAGTAAAATGAAAATGACCATTTATACTCATTTATAACTATTTATGATCGTTTAATTCAAAATATATTACGACAAATAAATCTTGATTTTAAGTCGAAATTTAAGAGTCAAAATTTAATTCATTATTTAAAAGATCATTCATAACCTCAATTGACCGGAAAAGAGAAAACATATTCTGTATAATATTACTCTGGAAAGTAATAACACTTCGGAAAGTAATAACACTCCGGAAAGCCTGAATATAATCCGGAGATAGGGAGGATCATATGGATAAAACCAGTAATATCAGAGCGAAAAAAGTCGGATCAAATCTAAAAGAGTTTAAAGCCGATCATAAAGAGACTTATGACATTGATACCGATTTTTCGGAAGGACTCGAAGACACTAATTACCTCACAGGCAACTTTAGAAAAATCTGGGACTATCTAGGATTATTGTTTTCCATGCTGGCAGACTCATTTAACAGAAAATACCCGGCTCCGAAGAAAACAGTAGTTGTGATGGCGGTTACTCTCATGTATCTTGTAAGTCCGGTTGATTTTATTCCAGATTTAATTCCTCTACTCGGATTTGCAGATGATATCGCATTGATTGTTTTTGCATTTAGCCTTATTAAAGAGGACCTGGACAATTACAGAGCCTGGAAAATGAGTTACTGATAGCATTTTCAACCCGGAGAGTATAATTCAAGCTTTAGCTTTACATCTTTGCCGGGATAACATTTTATGTGGGTATTAAAAGTTGTTACCTGCAGGGCTGAAGATAAAAGTTAACTGACAGCAGTGGAAGCCGAAGCAAGATAACTTTTTTATTATTTTCCGGCCCGCCAACCCTCAAATCCTTCGATTGGGAATTCGGAGATTGTGCCGCTGTTGAAAAAGAGAAGAAAACTTAACTTTGATTTATCAAACCTTTTTCCTTAATTCCTCATACATTTCCCGTGAAATCCTGCTCTGCTTCAGGATTTCTTTGATCAGACCAGTGCCTAAATCTTCATTTCCATGAACAGGCACTACAGTCTTTCTACCGTCAGGATGAACGTATCTCACATGGCTTCCAACCTGATACACCTTTTGAAAGCCAAGCATCTCAAGTATTTTACACATATCCCTCCCGCTTACAGGAAGGAGTCTGCTCATACTTTTACCTCCACCTGCTGGATTCCAATAAATTTCAGCGGCAAAACATCTTCAAGTTCCTCAGCCTCAAGACAAACCTGTATCGCTTCCCTTATACGTTCCATAGCCTGTTCCACAGTTTTTCCCTGCGTATAACAACCCGGTATGTCAGGAACCTTTGCAACGTATACACCATCTTCGTCCTGTGCGATCAGAACCGTATAATTCAAGCTCTTGCCTTCCATCTTTACCGGAATAACATTTAATCTGTGAGTATTTAAAGTTGTTACTGGCAGGAGTGAAGATAAAACAGAGCCGAAAACCATCGGAAGCAGAAGTGGTATAACTTTTTCATTATATTTCCACCCCAGCCCCTCAATCCTTCGATTAGAAATTTTTCGATGTGCTGCGAAGTTAGAAAAAAGTAAGAAAGAAATGTAAAAGGAGTATAAAGCTTATCGGATCCTTTCCAGATGCAAGGAACTTATAAAATTATACCTGTCTGCGTTTTCCTTCAATACGGAAATAACCAGTTCCCTGTGAGCCTTAAGAAGGCAATAATCATCTCTACCCTGAGCTTTGTATACCTTTAGAATCCCTTTCTTAACTAGATTGTCTATAGCTGTCCCATAAAATCCCAAGTCACTTCTTTTTCTTCCCTGTAGCAAGTCTTCTCTGGAAATATGTTTATCGCACCATCTATTTTTTATTGCGATTTTGTTCAATATGAACAGCTCATATTCAGAGAATTCCTCCATAAACAGACACCCAAGAGAACTGTTCATTTAGTTGAACAGCAGGACAATAAGTATAAATATTAAGGACTCATTAATTTGATTTACTTGTAAGAAGGCTTCCATTAATATTAAATCATTAATAACTTTCTGCACAGTTATTAATTGTTAATCAGGAGATAAATTATTAATTGAGACCTTTCTAGTAATACGAAAGGATCATATAAAATTTTAACTGTAATTGGAGGAAAAGCGGATGTCACTTGTAGACTTCCTGGGGGCCACATCTGAAATAAAAATTATAGATTTCCTGGCCGAAAATATGGACATGGCCTACAACCAGACAGAAATTAGTGAGTGCCTTGGGATTTCCCGTACCGTTGTAAATCAGAAAATCCCAGTATTAATATACAACAATATTATAGAAGTAAAAGAGTGTAAGGGAAATACAAAAAAGTATGGACTAAAAGAAAACAGTCTGGTAAACAAAATAATTGCCACAATCTATGACCACAGTTTCAGAATGGCAGAATATGAAGGAGACGAAGAAGAAGTGCTCTCCGAAATTTCTGACAAACACCAAGCATCACCTGAAGAAAATTGTGATTGCTATTGCGGAGAACCACGCTATATTGAGTTTTACGAGACGCCAGGATACCAGCTTGACTGGTTCCAAGAAAGAATGGAAAAGGCAGAAAACTACAAACCAAAATGGGAAAAGATGCAGACGGTGTTTGCTTCGGCGTGAGAATTTTTTTGAGGGATAATTCATGGCAGCAGAACAGGATAAAGAGCAAGACAGCAAGCCAGAAGAGGCCGAAGAAAAGAAAAAAGTCGCTGTATATAGAACTCCACTTTTTACTAAATTATATGCAACAAACCTGAGGGTTTCTCCAACAGATGTAGATATCAGGATTGAGTTTTTCAATGAGAAGGTTAAAACCGAAGAAGGAATAGTATTCTATAGTGACGGCGTGGCAATGTTAACTCCAGAAGCTGCGAAAAAGTTGTACTTAGAGTTAAAGAATGCCATAGAGAAGTATGAAACAGAAAAAGGAGAAATACAGATAAAAGGAGAAAGGCAAGATTGTGAGTTTAATGATGAATAATCCTTTTCTTTAATGTAATCTCCTTTTTTACAATTTTCGTAGTTTGCTGCCACATAGGTAAAGAATCCTCTTAATTTTATACCTAGAGGACTTTTGCTTCCCTTTTAATCCCATCAATTAGATAAGGGCTTATCGACTCTTCGGTAAGCAAATCGACCTTTAACCCAAGAAACTCTGATAGCTCCCTTTCAATTCTTACAAGGTTTAACAGACCTTTTGTTTCGGAAAACTCCACAAGAATATCAATATCACTTTCCGGCTTTTCTTCTCCTCTTGCATAAGAGCCAAAAACAGCTACTTTCGTTGCTCCTTCTTTTTCAAGGAAAGAAGAGATTTTTTCGAACAACTCTTTGTGCCGGTCAGCATTTTCCATGTTAGTATATTTTGTTTGTGATCATTTAAAGATATCCTGATTGAGTGAAGAGGACATTGAGAAAAATAAAAAATTAAAGCCAAAGCAGTCTCTTAGCTATCATAAGAAAAAGCATACTTACAAATAAGACTCGTATTAACCATCATTAGGAGAGGATTGTATGAGAGAGTACATGTTAGACATAGACCGAATACTCAACGATAAAGAGAAAACTCGTAGATGAAAGCTACGAGAATCAGAAGAAAGGAGTGTTAGTTCCCATTTCAGAAGTCAAGAAAGAGCTGGGAATCTAATAAAAAATACTATTTGTGTTATTAAGCTTCAAGACAAACCTGTATCGCTTCCCTTATACGTTCCATAGCCTGTTCCACAGTTTTTCCCTGCGTATAACAACCCGGTATGTCAGGAACCTTTGCAACGTATACACCATCTTCGTCCTGTGCGATCAGAACCGTATAATTCAAGCTCTTGCCTTCCATCTTTACCGGAATAACATTTAATCTGTGAGTATTTAAAGTTGTTACTGGCAGGAGTGAAGATAAAACAGAGCCGAAAACCATCGGAAGCAGAAGTGGTATAACTTTTTCATTATATTTCCACCCCAGCCCCCCCTCAAATGCTTCAATTGAAAAGTCTACAATTTCACCGCCGTTTTAAAGATCAAGTTAAGGAACAGTTAAAAATCGCAACATTTTAAAAGTAGTATTCTCATTTGATTTTTGAGTTGTAAATAAAATAGCGGTGCTCCATATGTCAGACTCTATAAGAGCTTTAGCTAGCAGCATGGTTTCAAGGAAAATCTCAGGTGCTGATCCATATATTTTGTTTCTCGGTGCCGGAGCGTCCATAAGTTCGGGATGCTCAAGTATGATGCAAATTGTAGATTGTGTTTTGGAACAACATGCTAAGTCAGAGTTTGAAAAATGGGAAAATGAAATTGAAAAAGCTACTAAAGAAAATAAAAAATTTGGAGAATTCTTAGGAAATGAAATTGGTAAAGAGAAACGTACTCGTTTTTTTGAGATATGGGGAACATTAGATCACGAGACTCAATATTCAATTCTTAGACCTCATTTATGGGATGACAAAAAACCTTCAGAAGGATATGAGAATTTAGCTAAACTCGTAAAAAAAGGTTATATTAAAAAGATTCTTTCAACAAATCTGGAGAATTTACTGGAAAAAGCCCTGAACAATGTAGGATGCTACCAACCAGATGATTTTGTTGTAGTTGTAAATGGAAAAGATCGACATGAAGAGTTAGTTGAACAACTTAATTCCTCTCGCTCTTCATTAAAAATAACAAAATTACATGGCAGCTTAGAATCTCCAAAGAGCTATGCTTTTAAGCAAGACGAAATCTCTGATTTTGCGAAGAAAATCAAGCCAGATCTTTCTCGATTAATCAACCAAAGCCTCATTATTGTAGGATACAGTGGGCAAGACCGAGACGTTGATCTACTTTTTGAAGATGAAGGGAAAGAAATACATTTCGTGAATCCATCAAAACCAGAAGCTGAAAGCAGAATTTCCCAGATATTGGCAGTTCGTGGAAAGGGAAAAATAATAGACGGAAACGATGGAAAATTTGATACTTTTTTTGAGAAATTACTAAAATATGTCGAACTTGAAGAAGAAAGAAGTAATGCTTCAGATTCTGAACCCTCAATAGAAGGGTTTTTAAGAAATATAGGTTTTGGAAAAGAATTAGAAAATCCTCGAAGTCGTTACAAAAATTTAACTTCCCTTTACGTAAAACCAACAGAGTATAATGAAATATGTTCAAAACTCGAAAAAGATCATGTAATATTCATAATAGGAGAGCCTCATTTAGGTAAAACATATACTGCAATCCATTTACTCTGGGAATACTACCAAAAAGGCTACGAAACTCTTCATATAAGGCACGATAACTTAGTTACACGGTTACATGAGAATGAAGGTAACCTTACAAATCTCCTTTTATCCTTACTGTCTTCTAAAGATGGAAATCCTGTAATTATTCACTTTGATGATCCCTTTGGTGAAACGATGGAACGTCGAACAGACGAGTTTGCCAAGGGATTAAATGATTTTTTGTTATTATCCAAGAAATATGAGCATTTGAGAATTATAGTAACCACTAGATTGAATATATTCAGAGAAGCTCTGGCTGAACAAGATTGCCAAAATATTGAAGGACTTGAGAAAGATCTGAGAGTTCATACCTCATATAAATCGGAAGTTCTGGTTGATATTTTACATAGATATACTCAGTTTTACAAACCTCTTTGGTCAACAGACGAAAAAATAGTTAGAGAGCTGGATGAAAAACTACCAAAAATGCTTCCAGCTCCTCACAATATCGAATTCTTTGTAAGAACCTCAGAAAGGCTTACCTCCTTAGAAGAGATATTTCAACATGTGGATAAATCAAAAGAGATGATTAAAGCTCTCGGAGAATGGATGGCAAGCTTATCTGACCATGAGCAGATCTTCCTGACGTGGGTAGAAATACAATCAACCTCAAACATACTCTTTACAAATGACTCTGCATCTAAAATAAACCTTGAAGATGCTTATAGAGAAACTTTAGCTTTTTTGTATAAAAGAAGATACATATTTAGCATTCCTCCAAGTTCATTTTCAGTTGACAAAGATAAGTTTGATATGATACTTTTGGAAAGTAGAGAAAAAGATTCAGATGTAAGTAAATTTGACTTTGTACACCCTTCTTACCATGAAGCTTTTTGGTACGCCATAAAAGAGGAGTCAAGATTGCTTTATTGGTGGAGAGTATTAAAAGAAAACTTAGCAGGGATATTGGATGACTTGGATAATAAACTGGATCGCGTCCAATTACGTATAATTGAAAATTACGGGACAGTAAATAGAGATTTAGATAAATTATTACTTATTTCAGCAGAAAGTGAAGATGTTGACGAAAAGGTTATAGCTCTAAAGCACATGATGGAAAGAATCGAAGTATTTGGAGAATCTTATTCATTTTCTTCTTGTATGGAAGCTGTTATTTCAGCACAAGATCCAAAACATAGAATGGTACTCGTAAACTTACTTCCCAAAAACTTCAGCACTTTGCCTCCGGGAATTATTGATAAGTCAATGTTGCTCCTCGTTGATCCCGAAAAAGAAGTTAGGAATAGATACTGGGAGATTTACTCAGACAGAATCGAAATAATTGATAAGCTGGAAACAAATCCAGAATTTAAGCTAGGAAGGTTAGTAAAAAAAATTCAATTGATAGAATTATTAAATAGGCACCTAAATAATAAGTCAATAGAAATAAAAGTGATAAATAGATTTCTTCAGATTACCCTACCTGAATTCAAAATAGTATTTAAGAATAATTTAGAACTTGGATACGATTTAACTCAATATGCTTATAGCAGCGGGGGAATCTTGCGTCGAAGCCTATCTAATACACAAAAGGAAAACATAAAATATATTGAAGAGTATATTATAACAAATTTGCACGATGATCGTTTCCTACAGAAAAGAAGTGCTAGATTAGTAGTAAATGCATTAGAAAGAGCGCGAATGAATAAAACTAGAGCTACAATGAAAAAATGAAAATGGGTTTTAAAAATTACTTAGGAGTCGTCACAGAACAAACAATGCACAGGTTTCGATTGGATGTCTTGATTTTCAAGATCATTATCACCAATTGAAAATTAACTTTATGAATAATCTGCCTAATTTATTTTGTGACAGTTACTTAGGAAAATAATTTTATAATTTGAAAGTTGAAGATTTAAAAGTAATTGAATACTTCAAAGATGTTTATTCCACTCACACACTCATTCCCAGAACTTCTTCGTCTTCACATAATTCCTCTCCGCAACCAGAATATCCCTGTAAAAAGCCTCCTCGTCCACCCTCATTTTCTCAATAACTCTTGACGCCGTTTCAGGTCCTATCCCCCTGCTGGCAAGCGCAATGACCGCCTTTTTCCCCTGAGAGCGGACTATGCTTGCGTTCCTGTAAACTCTCTGTATCCTCTTCTTTTCTTCAGGAGAAACTTTGAGGTTTTTGCCCTGCTTAGCCTGCTTTTTGACAAGGTTAATTTCCTCTTCTTCCCAGGGCTTGAGGGCTGCAACCATTTGCGACTCGCAGACCGGGCAGATGATTTCTTCAGGCACACTTTTCACCTGGCGGTGGGAGGTCCATTTCTTGCAGTTCGTACAGAACAGGATGATTTTGTCATTCATTATGCGTTCCTTAAGGGCAAGGACGATTGAACGGTCGGCTTTTTCCGGGGCTACAAGGTCTCTTTTCATAGCAAAGCCGGCTGAGCCAATAGGGGTTGGACCTGACACTTCAATAGAGATTTCGCCGGCAGCAATTTTCATCAGGACTTCTTTTGCCCTCGGGACGTCGAGCATATCGTGGAAAATCTCCCGGACTACCTCGTCGTACATTGAGGAACCTTCATAGATTTCAAGGAGCTTTTTCATGCTGATCCTGTCGTAGTCGATGTCCCGCGAGAGGGCTCCGAACTTGCGGGCTACGTGGACCATTTTCCATTTCATGAGGGTGGTGTTTTTCAGGGTCATTTCGATGATGGGCTCGACATGTTCGGGGCGGAGGGAAAGGAGCATGTCCCGGATCTGGACTGCGCCAATCCGGCGGGGGAGGGTCAGCCTGATCCTGTAGGGGTCGACTTCCTGGGCTACACTGCTCCCGAAGCGGGCTGAAAGGAGGGAGGTTAAAACTCTTGCCAGCGTCCCATTCGTGTTGTGGCCGAAACAGGCGTTGAGGGTCACAGCGTCCCCTTCGTCTTCAATCACTATTGTGTCTGCGTCCGGGAGAGGGAAATTTCCTTCAACATGGTCCCTCAATAGCCGAATAACCTCAAGAACGGCTGCCTTTGCTACAGGGTATTTTCTCTGAAGCTTTTCCGCAACCTCATCATCATCAAGTCCTTCTCGAATCAGGGCTGCTGTCTCAGCTCTAAGAGTCCCCACATCCTGGGCTACCTCAAAGGGGACTGGAATCTCTTCTCCTGACCAGCTCGGGACTTCTCCCATGCCTTCAACCGGCTCGACCTTTATCCTGTCCCGGTCAGGCTCCCGTTCTCGGTCAGGCATCTCAATTACGCGCCACATGTCCCCTTTTGTAATAAAAACGGCTCCGGGTTCGGCAAAGTTTACCACGAAGGCTTCGTCCAGAACTCCTATAGACCTTCCACTTACGATGTCGTAGATTTCGTACTTCTTTTCGTCCGGGATCATGGAAAGATTTTCGTAATAGTATTCCCGGCTTTTCTTGCGTCTTTTCAGCAGGTTTGACTCTTTGTCCTTCCAGACCAGTTTGTAGTCCCCTATCTGGTCAACCACCCTCTGGAGCTCTTCAATCCTCAGGTCTTTGAACGTATAGGTGCGCCTGAGAACCCTGAAAATCCTGTCTACTCCGATCTCCCCGAAGTCCATAACCATGCCTGCAATCTGGTTCGCCACAACGTCAAGAGAGTTTATGTGCGGGGAGATCACTTCAACCCTGCCTTCGAGTGCAGCTTTTGTAATTGCCATACTTTCAGCAGTATCATCTGCTTCCATTGTAAGGATCGTGCCGTGTGAGACTTCATGCAGCCTGTGTCCAGCCCTCCCCACTCTCTGGAGAAGCCTTGAGACCTGCCTGGGAGAGCCGTACTGGACTACCCTGTCAACATTTCCTATATCAATTCCGAGCTCCATTGAAGAGGTGCAGATAAGGCCCCTGAGGGCTCCAGCCTTGAACTCTTCTTCAGCTTCAACGCGGGCTTCAAAGGAAAGGGAGCCGTGATGGACTCCGATAGAAGCCCCGAGTTTCCTGAAACCTGCTGCAAGGGCTTCTGCACTCTGCCTGGTATTTACAAAAATAAGGGTGGACTGGCTTTCCTCAACAATTTTCCTGATGCACAGGAGATGGGAGGCGAATTCAGGTTCACAGCCAACCGTTTTTGCAATTTCCATGACCTCTTTTTCCCGGTCTATTTCTTCTGACGTGCCTGATACAGAAAGATGAGGGCTGACCACATCAAATTCAAGAAGTTTCAGGAGGGCGACTTCAATAACCGTGAAGTCCCGGTTTGCTCCTGCAAGAAACTTCGCAATTTCCCAGGGGTTCCCGACTGTTGCAGAAAGCCCTATCCTCTGGAACTCTCCAGAAATTTCGACAAGCCGTTCAAGCCCAACAGCCAGCTGGGCTCCACGTTTCGAGCCTGCAAGCTCATGGATCTCATCGATAACAACATGGGTTACAGTTTCAAGGTTCTGCCTCAGGCGGGAGCCTGTAAACATTGCCTGAAGTGTCTCAGGTGTTGTAATCAGCACGTCAGGAGGATTTCTGGACTGACGCTGCCTCTCACTTTGAGGGGTGTCCCCATGCCTGACCTGAACCTTAACGTCAAGCATCTGCCCCAGATTTTCAATGCGGGAAAGCATGTCACGGTTAAGCGCGCGGAGAGGAGTAATATAAAGGGCGGAAATTCCTCTGCGAGCTTCAGGCTTCTTTTTGAGGATGCTGTGAAAAACAGGAAGAACCGCTGATTCGGTCTTTCCCGAACCTGTGGGAGCTATCAGAAGGGTGTGTTTGCCGTCCATTATATGAGGAAATGCCTTTTCCTGCGGCTCTGTGGGCTTTTTAAACCCCAGTGTACTTAGAGCCCCCTGGATTTTCGGGTGAAAAGTATTGAATATGTTATTGAATGTCATTTTTCCTGTAACTTATCCTGTGAATTATTTGTAAAGTGAGTTATTTATAAAGTGAATTATTTGTAAAGTGAGTTATTTGTAAAGCGGCTGGTTTGTAATTATAGATATCCTGATATTTTGTTAATACGCGCCTGTATAAATACCAGTGTGTAGAATGCGAACCGCACACCGAAGCTAATCTTTTGTTTTCATTTATTGACGTGGGAGGGTACGGCCGGCGCGTGGCGTTGCCGATAAAAATGAAAAATCCCTTCCAGGCCCCCGGAAATAAAAAAGTGGGGATTTCTCCCCGATAAGCCTGTCCAGTTAGTAAAACAGTCTCAAACCTTCAAAACAAAAAAATCGGAAGCAGATCAGTCTTCCCTTTTCATCTGCGGGAAGAGGATTACTTCTTTGATGGATTCGAGGCCTGAAAGGATCATAGTAAGGCGGTCAATTCCAAGCCCCATGCCTCCGGTAGGGGGCAGGCCATATCCGAGAGCGTTTATGAAGTCATAATCGACGGTCTGGGCTTCAAGGTCTCCCAGTTTTCTTTTTTTGTCCTGTTCCTCAAACCTTTTTTCCTGTTCAAGAGGGTCGTTTAATTCGGAGTAGCCGTTTGCCAGCTCCCAGCCGTTAAGAAAAAGCTCAAAACGCTCGACAAAACCTGCTTTCTCCCTGTGGTTTTTGGCAAGCGGGGAGTTTTCTACGGGGAAGTCGTATATGAAAGTCGGGTCTATCAGCTTGTCCTCTACAAGGCCCTCAAAGAGCAGGGCAAGGAACTCTCCATGGCTCTTTGCTTTCTCGTAGTCCTCTATCCTGTTTTCGATGGCGATTTTCTTCAGATCTTCAATAGAGTGGGCAAAGATGTCAAGTCCGGCATATTCCTTTAAAGCATCCTCCATGGAAATCCTCTTCCAGGGAGAACGGAGGTTGATAGTTTTCTCTCCCATCTGCACTTCATAACTGCCTGTAAGCTTGAAAACAAGTTCCGAGACCAGGGATTCGGTTAAGTCCATCATGTCATTATAGTCCCTGTAAGCTTCATAGACCTCGATCATCGTGAACTCAGGGTTGTGAGTTGTGTCTATGTCTTCGTTCCTGAAATTTTTGCAGATCTCAAAAACCTTCTCATACCCGCCGACAACAAGCCTCTTGAGGTAAAGTTCGGGGGCAATTCTCAGAAAAAGGTTCTGCCCGAGACAGTTGTGGAAAGTTGTGAAAGGTCTTGCATTTGCTCCCCCGTAAACGGTCTGGAGTATAGGGGTCTCGAACTCCAGGAATTCCCTGTCAGTAAGGAACCTTCTAATTTCCGATATGAGCTTGCTCCTCATAACAAAAATTTCCCTTTTTTCGGCATTGACTATAAGGTCGAGGTACCTCTTCCTGTACCTTGTTTCAACATCTTTTAAGCCGTGGAACTTTTCCGGAAGGGCGCAGAGGGATTTTGAGAGCAGGGAGAATTCCGAAACGCTGATCGAGTTTTCCCCTCTCTTTGTCCTGAAAAGATCGCCCTGAACACCAATTATATCTCCGGAATCTACAAGATTTTTAAAAATCTCGAATTCCTCGTCCGGGAGGTTTCCTTTCCTTACGAGCACCTGGACCCTGCCTGCCTGGTCACCCAGATCGGCAAATATCATCTTTCCGTGCTTGCGAATGTTGTAGAGCCTTCCAGCAGTTCTTACAGTCAATCCTTCGTTCTTTTCAAAGTCCTCAAATTTTTCCAGGATCTCACAGATGTCTTCATCTTTTTCAAATTTATAGGGATAGGGGTTGAGGCCCTGGCTTATAACACCATTTAATTTTGCAAGTTTTGAGTCATCAAAAGCCCCGGAACCGGATAAACCGGAATCATCAGGGAGGGGTATTTTTTCAAATGGATCCGTGTTGTTAATTTCCATAGTCATTTAATCAGTACATCCTTCATCGTGTGGTACGAGTAAATCAATTAACGAAATATAAATCAACCGTAACCGGACAGTGCCAAATTGCCAGATAGATATCAGGCTGATAAATAGCAGAGAAGTAACCCGGCAGCAGACTAACCATAAATGAATTGATAACGAATAAATCGCCTGAAGTCCGGAACAGGAACTGGTCTTAAAAGACCTGTCTGGTCTTAGAGAACTTACCTGATCTCAAAGAACTTACCTGATCTCAAAGAACTTACCTGATCTCAAAGAACTTACCTGATCTCAAAGAACTTACCTGATCTCAAAGAACTTACATTGTCTTGAAGGACCTGCCCGGACCCTGTGAACTTAAAGTCCAATCCTGCGGCTGAAAGCTGCAAGCCTGAATTATAAGGAATAATAACCGTTTATAAGCCTGATTCCTGACATTTATTTTTTTCCATAGATCCATGCATCTTATATAAACATTGAGAAATATTGAGAGACATTGAGAATATTGAGAGACATTGAGAATATTGAGAGATATCGAAAAAAGAGTAGACACATTGAAAATCAACTGTTTCTGGCATACGGGTTTATGATTTCTCCAGTACCCTGAAAGAAATCCTGAATTCTGTCCCCTGTCCCCGTCCAAGCTCCAGATTTCCATCCAGCTGATCGACGAGGATACCTATCAGCTTCAGCCCAAGTGTTCCGGGGTTTTCCAGTTCTATATTATCAGGGATCCCTTTTCCGTTATCTGAAATTGTCAGGCTGAAGAGGGATTCCTGTGTTTTATCGTTCTTTTCTTCCCTGCAAAACCGGATGCGAATTTCCCCTTCATTTCCAGTAAACGCATGTTTGAGGGAATTGGAAACAAGCTCGTTAACAATAATCCCTAACGGGACTGCGGTATCCATATCAAAAAAGATGTTTTCTTCAAGGGTCACGTTTAATCTGAGATTGTCATTTCCAAGCCTGTATGTCCGGAAAAGGTTTTCGACAAGTTCTTCAATGTACGATGAAAAGTTAAGTGTGTCAAGCCCTCCACCTCTGTACAGTTCCTCATGGATGAGTGCCATTGATTTAACTCTGTCCTGACTTTCCCTGAAAGCGGAGAGGACTTCCAGATCCTTAATATCCTCTCTGTTATTGAACTTTTCAGCCTGAAGATCGAGCAGGGAGGAGATTACCTGCAGGTTATTCTTAATTCTGTGATGGATTTCCTTTTTGCGGGCAACTTCGATATTCGCCAGGGCTTCTTCAGCCTCTTTTCGCTTGGTGATGTCGGTTAGCAAGCTTATCGAGCCCATAAATTTCCCATCCTTATCAAAAAGGGATTTAGCATTTACGAGCGCCCATAAGGATGACCCGTCCTTACATACCAGTTTCAATTCATAGCTATCATTAATACCCTGACGCCTTCTTTTCTGGTTCAGTTTGACAATATCCTTACTCTCTTCACTGACAAAGTCGCACATCTTTCTGCCAGTAACCTCTTCCAGAGGACATCCGAGCATATCCGTCATTTTCTTATTAGCGTAGCTGATCCTGACTTCAGAATCAATTATCAGTATGCCTTCACTGGCTGTCTCTATGATGTTGCGATACCTTCTTTCGCTCTCTCTCAATGCGTTAACAAAAGAGTCCCTCTCCACAAGTGAGTGAGCCAGTCTGGTATTGCTGTAGCTTAACTGTGAGATCATATGGGCAAGCTTCGTTAAGAAAGTCATTTCTGCTTCCACGGATTCCCTGCTCAGCCTCGGGACTTTTTCCAGCGCTGCCATGTATTCTTCTTCATTGAAGCCGTATTTTCTTGCCTGAGACCGGAAAAAACCATAATCAACATACTCGTCCTCAAAAAAGAACTGTCCTGAAAAGATATTGCCTATGTGATGGCCGCCCACCATAATAGGCGTCGCTATGTCCCACATATTGTTCCTGCATCTGTACAGCTTAAATTGTCCGGGGAGAACGCCAGCGGATAGTTTTGTATCGCTTTCTATACAGTGCTTGCAGGTTTCTGGGTGAACCCTGTGGAACCTGGTGCATATATCCTGCCATCCGGAACTCACAAGAATATTGCCTTTGAGATCGACCAGGGCAAAGGTTATGTGAATAAGCTTATTAAAGTCATCCATGAGGGATTTAATCGCCCTGGCATCAATAATATCAGCAAGCTCGAGGTTCTCAACCTCAGGAACAGGAGAGAAAGTATTCCTCATCTCAGGTTTCGTGCGCTTTTCAGTACGGTTATGAATCTTCCTTTCTCCAGACCTATCTTCCGCAACGTCCCGGTCAATAAAGAAACCTTCAGGTATGCTGTTGCTATCAAATTTCAGATCTGCCTCTTCACGCGTCCACCTGGCATTACTTTCCGTGGCGGTGAAAGGTTCAGGTTTTTCCCGATTTTCCTTCTGCACTTCCTTAACCTTCCATTGTCTGCGAGTAGGCCTGACAACTTCAGAATTACCGGGGGGTATAAATTAGACATTATTTGTTTCTGAAACCCCAGAATAATTCCCCATATTCGACGTCCCTTAAAATAACCTGAAAATTTATGCCAGTAATAATGTGAGTTAGTAATATAACATTAATTTCATAAAGACGTTTGGATACTGTTAACAAATATTTTATTGGCTGAGTTTTTAAAGAAAAATAATCGTATTCCGAAATAAAAAGAGATGTTTTTTCGAGCCAGAATATATTTATACAGAACTGCCCACAAAAAAACTGTTAACATACCTGTAGCCGGGATCTCTGGCTTTTTATTCACGGCTCATACGGATTTACCAGAGTTCCTTCGCTTTTTGCTTCCGATCTTGCTTCTAACCCTTGTATACTCAAGCTTGCGGATATTCCGGATCTGCCCGAGCCTCGTCCCGTCCAGCAGATATACTTCAGCATTCTCAAGCTCTATTCCGCCTGAAGAAAAAACCGGGCCGAGAAGGTCTTCTTTTGCAGATTCGTTAAATGGCACGCCTCCGCACAGTTCGTTGAAAGCAGGCATAATAAAGACTTCAGGGTCAGCCCAGACACTTTTATTTTCAAAATCAAGGTTCCCAAAGCGTTCTTTCAGGACTTCAGCCCTGAATTTCGTCCTTATCCATGCAGGTTCAACTGTGGAATATCCTAAGGAATCGGTAAAACGTACCGTGGGATGGTTATGCGCGGTAATAACATGGGAAGCAGCCAGAAGTTCTGGAACAGGCCAGGTATGCCCGTGAAAATACCCGATCCCGTCAAGGACAGCTCCTTTTGCAGAATGAACTTTTATATCCTTTTGCCCGCTGAAAAGAAATTCAATTCCCCCATCATGGTTTCCGGGTAGAATGTCCACATGTGCGTGCTCTGCAAGCGTTTCAAGAAAACGCGGGAGCTCATCTTTTTCCTGCCAGGAAACCTGGGGAACATTGTGTTTTATGTCCCCGAGCAGCACTACCCGGTCAGGGGAAACTGACTGTATATAACTCAGAATCCGGTCAAGCCGGTCTTTCATCCGGCTGGGGAGATTGATTCCACTCCTGTAGAGGTCCCATTCTATCCCCAGGTGGACATCGGCAATAACCAGAGAAGTTTCCGTGTTCGTAGCTGTGAGTGCAGGTTCTTCAATAATTGGGATGATTTCAGGCGGCATAAATAATCACAGGGGGATGACATTTAAGATGTGATAGCATATTGAGAAAATTACGATAAGAAGTTCCGGACGATACAGGGGATTCAGGCACAGGATATGTGACTCATAATATATAAATAAAATTGATGTTATAAAAAATAGCAGTGGCTGGATAAGGAAATTAAACATCAAAAAAAGGAACATGGTTCCAACCAGGAGCACAGGGAAAACTCCCAGCCGTGCTGTCATCCTGAGCTGGAGAGGGATGATTTAATCAAATATTTTCAGTACTGTGTTTTGATAAGAAGGATGTTTTACAGAAAAAATAGTCATACGTAAGAAATATAAAAAGCAGGCTCCAGGGGTTGAAAGATCAGGCTTTTATCCGCCCCTGGCATGAGGCATTTCTGCTTCACATTGCATACCTGAGCACATCATCAATTGTGTCCACATACTGGACATCAATATCCATCTGGTCTTCAATGTAGTCTTCAGCATCCACGATTTCCGGAACCCTCTCAACAATTGTAAAGCCGCCAACTCTTCTTTCCACCAGTTTGTAAATGACAAGTTCACTGTTTTCCCTGGGCAGAAGGAAAAGAGTTTTTCCTCCGGCTTCTGATGCTTCGGCTTTTTCAAAGACACCGCCTATGGCGCCGACATTGCCTGCAGCATCTATGGTACCTGTAAGGGTTACACTGTCATTAAGCTCAGTTCCGTTGATTGCGGCAACTGTAAGGAGGGTCATGAGAGCGCCTGCACTGGACCCGTCAACACCTGGGATTTCATGGTCTGCAGTAATGCTGAAGATAACGTCGCTGCCTGAAAGGGAAACTCCTGTTTCCTGCTGGGCAACAAAGACTGCAGTGTTTGCAGCGTCCTGGAAAATCACACCCATAAGAGGCGTTGTCTGGACAAGTACCCTCCCTTTTCCAGACCTGATCTCAACAGAGATATTGAGAAGGGCTCCCTCTTCAGTAACTACCTGCCGGCTGAAAGGACCTGATCTTCCCGGTTCAATGCTCTGAAAAACGGCAGGTGCCTGAAGACTGGCATAGCCTTCCATACCCGTGGGACAGGCCTGAAGGTTATTTTCGAGTTCGTAAACCCTCTCACGGTAGAAATCCAGCTGGGAAGCATAAGAGTTGAGAGACTGGTTATTCTGCGAGATTTGCGTTTCGAGTATTTCATTTTCCCTTTCAAGGGAATTTATCTGTGCCTGCATTTCCTGGACCTGCTCCCCCTCAACCGGAGTCTGCTCGAATAAAAGAAAATAAGCATTTGCAAATAGAGACAGGACAAGGATAACAGTGATAAGTTTGGATTTCATATAAAGAATTATTTTGCCGCGACTGGTACTTATTTCTTCCTCAGGGAGCCTGAATGGGATACGGAAAAGAATATAAAAAGAAGAAACATGTTTATAGAGACCGGACTAAAACTTACCGTAATCCTTAAGCCGGGTTAAACTGACCTGAAAACTCTCATTTGAGCAGATAGACTGTGTACAGGAAAAATAGGAATTCATATTGCAGAAAGCCAGCTTAAATCTCTGACCTCACTTTCCGCAGATGTCTCCAAAAAAATAACATTTTTCCTGTTATCGTTTTGGAGAAATTATCCCAAAATTTGCAGTTATTATCTCAACCGAAGATTAAGAAAATGATTGCTGGAAGTTTTCAATAAGGCAAAAGGCCGAAAACTTTGGAAAATTTCAAAAATACACGTTTGAGTAAACAGAGCGGTTTTCAGAAAAACCGATAGCAGGAAAAATTATGAAAATTGAAAGGACATCTGCGAAAGGTCGGCTGACCTTTCAATAGGTATCTTTCTCTATATCTTTTTCTTCATGCTTCCACGTCAATGTTACTCTCAAACTTTTCTCCTTTTCTGACTTAGTAATAACTGCCTTCCCATCTGTAGTAAGGAGGATATTAAATCCCAGCTGTACCTGAGAAGGTCCGTGCTCAAAAGGTATTTCCTCTATAGTATCTCCAACTATTCTCGAAAACTCCTTAATAAGAATCATTGTATTATTAATCGAACTTATGGATTTCTCTTCTACAGCTTTCGCAGATACAAGCGTCATCTTTATAGTGCCAGTTCCCGGAATATGCCCCAGTTCGGCTAAAATCGGTCTTACTTTTGCAGGTTCCTTATCGGATTTTTGATTTTCATCTTTATTATTGTTCTTATTATTATCAATAATGCCTTTAAGATTCATGCATTACCACCCCCAAGGTAATACAGGGAAGTATGACAAAAAAGAAAATACATCCCGGAAAGAGGGAATAAGATATATAAAATAGTATACAATTAGATAAATAATTGATGTTTTTTATTTTTTAACTTTCGTCGGCTTTTTTTACTTTTGGTCCTTCTTTTGTGTCCTGCACAATATAACCCAGTGATTTTATTTTCTCCCTTATTGCATCAGAAGTTGTCCAATCTTTCATTTTCCTGGCAGCTTCGCGTTCCTTCACAAGCCTGACAACTTCTTCCGGGACTTCTTCTTTGCCAGCCTGTGCAAAGATACCAAGAACGTCTGAAAACCGTTTGTAGAGAGAGTAAAGTCGTTCCAGAACCTGCCTGCTCCTTCCGGTCTCAAGGTACAAATTGGCTGTGCGAGAAAGTTCCCTGAAAACTGTTATTGCTTTAGGGGTATTAAAATCGTCCTCAAGGGCTTCCCTGAACTGATTCTCAAGTTCAGGAAGGGCTTTAAGAGTTTCCAGGTCTCCGGGGTTTGATTCGTCTTCCGCGTTCTTCAGGGCAAATTCGAGGTTATCAAGGGTTTCTTTAAGTTTCAGATAATTGTTTTTTGCGTTTTCCGCAAAGGCTTCGGAATAGTCCAGTTTTTTTCGGTAATGCACCGAAAGGAACATGAAACGTACAACCTCGCCACCGTACTTCTCAACAATTTCGGGCAGGGTGAAAACGTTCCCTTTAGATTTGCTCATCTTCTCTCCTTCAACTATAAGATGCTCTCCATGAATCCAGTGACGCACAAAAGGTATTCCTGTTGCCCCCTCTGACTGGGCGATCTCATTTTCATGGTGAGGGAAGATAAGGTCAACGCCGCCGATATGAATGTCCAGAGCAGGTCCGAAACTGTTCATTGCCATAACCGAGCATTCGATATGCCACCCGGGGCGGATTTTACCCCATGGGCTCTCATAATAGATGCTTCTTTCAATCTCTTCAGGAGCTGAGGCTTTCAGGAGAGCAAAGTCCCTGGGGTTGTCCTTATCATACTCATCCACATCCACAGATGCGCCAATCCTGATACTGTCAAAATCAAGTCTTGAAAGCTTGCCATAATCAGGAAAACCTGAAATTCTGTAATACACAGACCCACCTTTTTCGTAAGCCAGCCCTTTTTCGATCAGCTTCTGTGCAAGCTCGATCATACCGTCAACATTTTCCGTAGCCCTTGGGTAGGCTGAAGCCCGTTTTATATTCAGCATATCAAGGCCCTTAAAGAATTCTGCAGAGTATTTGTCCGTAAAATCCTTAAGAGACATCCCCGCTGCCTTTGAGTCCCTGATAGTTTTGTCGTCTATGTCAGTTATGTTCATTACGAGCTTTACTTTATACCCCAGATACTGAAGTGTCCTGACCACCGTATCCGCCAGCAGAAACGTCCGGTAATTTCCTATATGAGGCATATTGTAGACTGTGGGTCCGCAGGCATAAATCGAAACCTCGCCTTCCTTTAAAGGTTTGAATGTCTCTTTATTTCGTGTCAGGGTATTGTAGACTTGCAGCATTTGGAACGCCTCTGAGAATGAAGATCCTTAAAATGAAAAAAAGCGCATTTCAACGCTTCCAATCTCCTTAAATCAGCCAGATTACCTGTATATCATCTAATTAGCCCTATTTTTTTATTATATTCAGCTATATTTCTTATTGCTTCCAACTGCTTTATTACTTTTGCAAGAAAAACAATTTTCCGGCTGAAGAGCCTGAAACCCCGAGCAAAACTGAAATTCAGGAAAAACTTTCATCAAACACAGATACTCCAAACCTTTCCAGAATTTTTCCAAGCCGAAAAAGAGGGAGCCCAACTGCATTAAAAAAGTCCCCTTCTATCCTCTCTATAAGGACCGCTCCTTTTCCCTGAGCTGCAAAAGCCCCTGCTTTGTCAAGAGGCTCCCCTGTCCTGACATATGCCAGGATCTGTTCGTCATCCATTTCAGACATCCAGACATCAGTTGACTCGGATTCGCTAATTTCCTGAGCACTGTCAAGATCTAAAACAGTAAACCCGGTTACTACCCTGAACTTTCTCCCATTCAGCTTTTTGAGCATTTCTTCGGCTTTTTCAGGAAAATTCGGCTTTCCCAGAACCTCACCGTTATAGAGAACCGATGTATCAGCAGAGATAATAATTCCTGAACTGAAGTGTTTTGCAACATCTCTGGCTTTCCCTATGGAGTGCCTGATCAGAAGTTCTTCAGGGGCGAGATCCGGCTGGGGGGGTTCTTCGTAAGAACTGGGGGAGACAAGGAAATTATCTCCGATTAACTGTCTAAGCAGTTCTTTCCGCCTGGGGGATGCAGACGCGAGAATTATCCTGCGCATGGAGAAAAATCTGGATGGATAGGATATATCAATATCCATGAAAAAGTAAATTCCATGAAAAGGTAAGTTCCATGAAAAGGTAAGTTCCATGAAAAGGTAAGTTTTCATTCACTACTGAACGCTTTCAAAGAACTTCCGGACATTGTAGAGGTCTTCGGTTTTTCCGAGGAGGACGCAGGCATCTTTTGCGTGAAGAAGGAAGTCTCCTGCCGGGGTATGGAACATATCCGCGCCTCTGCGGACAGATATTATCGTCACTCCATGCCTTCTTCTGAAATCCAGTTCAGAAAGGGTTTTTTCCTGGAAACTCGAACCCTCCCCTACCTTGAGGACCTGAATATCGATTCCAGGAAGCCCGTCCTTTATACTGAAACCGCTGTCAATTCCCGGCTCGACAACCAGTTTTCTCAGTCTTCTGTAACCGTTAGCTCTCAAATCGTTTACCATTTTTTCAATATTTTCCCTGGGGACAAGGTATTTTTCAAGCAGGCGGACAAAAATTTCCACTGAGGTTTCGTATTCTTCAGGAATGATTTCATCTGCGCCCATGGAGTTGAGTCTTTTCATTTCCTGCAGGTCATGCACTTTTACAATTACACAGATATTGGGATTCAGCTCTTTTGCTTTCTCTACAATTTTCCCTGTGGAGGAAGAATCAGCTATTCCTGTTACAAGGACCCTCGCATTTTTAATTCCTGCATGTTCCAGGACAGCTCCGAAGGTTGCATCCCCATACTGGATTTTCTCCCCTTTTGCTTTCTCATGCTGCACAATTTCGGGATTCATTTCAATTATAAGATAGGGGATGCCAGCGGCTTTTGCTGCCTTTGAGATAGTCTTTCCGGAAAAACCAAACCCCACTATAATAAGATGATCTTTAATCTGGGGCTCGGTCATCTCTTCTTTATAAAGGGGCTCGGAATAAATGCCGTTTATCAGCTTCATTCCATGAGTCGTATCTGAGACCTTTTTGACAATGAAATCAGCAGGCCTGTAAGAGGCATTGATCAGGAAAGGTGTAACTCCCATGGTGAGGATTGAAACTGCCAGAAATGTCTGATAGGTTTCTTCTGCAAGAAGGGAGTACTCCAACCCCAGCCTGGAAAGGACAAAGGAGAATTCTCCTACCTGAGAAAGGGCAAGTCCTGTAAGTATAGTGGTGCGGAGGGGGCAGCCAAGAAGGAAGGTCACAAGACTTCCGGCGATCAGTTTTATGATGATGAGGCTGATCGTGGCAAGAATAATAACAGAAAGGTTGTCAAGCAGGTAGTGGAGATCCAGAAGCATTCCTACGGACACGAAAAAGAAGCTCATGAACATATCTTTTAAAGGCATGATATTACCTATTGCCTGCTGGCTGTACTGGGACCCTGAGATGACGATCCCGGCTAAAAAAGCTCCCAGTGCCAGGGAAAGCCCTATACTGTAAGTGAAGACGGCTGCTGAAAGGCAGATGAAAACGACACTGACGAAGAAAAGCTGTTTACTGCCCGTCTTACCTACATGGTAAAATATCGCGGGGACAACAAACTTGGCACTCAGGATAAAAGTTAGAATAATCAGGGAGCCCTTGAAGAAAATGTTCGGAAGAGCCCCCTCAAAACTCACAGAACTTCCTGCAAGTATCGGAGTGATCAGGATAAGGGGCACGATAGCAAGGTCCTGAAATATAAGAATTGCAAGTGAGGTTTTTCCATGAGGGGTATAAACCTCATTTCTGTCCTGAAGGACCTTGAGAACTATTGCAGTGCTGCTAAGTGAGATCAGGAGACCTGTAAATAAGGATGCAGAATGACTGAAACCAAGATTTGTACAGACAGCCAGCACAATTCCTGTTGTAAAGAGGATCTGAAGAGCACCTCCCACCAGTACAGCCTTTTTCATATTCCAGAGGTCTTTTAAAGAGAGGTCGACTCCGATCGTAAATAGCAGGAAAATAACGCCCAGTTCGGCATTTATTTCCATGTTTTGCCCGCTGTCCAGAATCCCAAGCCCGTGAGGGCCTATCAGCACCCCGGTGACAAGAAATCCCAGCACCGGAGGGACTTCAAATTTGGAGAATATGGTAAGGATAAGAATGGCAAAACCCAGAATTACATCGACATGCGCCAGCACAGAGAGATCCATTTCGTTTTACTCCTCTGGAAATCAAAACAAAAATATTTACAGAGTTCTAAATTGAAGTTTCTCAAATTTTCAAAGAACATTACAGAGTGAAGTTCATGAAATATTATTGTACTCACCCGCCCCACGAATATTATCTGATGTAAGTGAACAAATATTTATTAACAGATATAGTATTTTCGGTAGAAAATAGAACAGAAAAAATAGGAAGCATATACAGTATCTCAATTAATTTTCATTTTATTCCTGAACTTATCTTTCTGGAAATAAGGAAAAGGATTCAGGAACTTAATCCTCAGGAATCTGATCTAGAATTACCATATTTTTGGGATCAGCCTGTAGGTTCTCTTTACATAATCTTTATACCCGTTCACTTCCCGGAGCAAGGTCTCTTCTTCCAGCTTCAGCCTGTACAGGAAGAGAAAAACGAGTACTGCCGAAATGCTGAGTGAATAATAAGCATTGAGGATAAGAGGAATACCGACGGCCTGCAGGAGGTTCCCTGCGTAAGCAGGATGCCTTATGAACCTGTAAGGTCCGCTTTCTATAAGCTCGTGCCTGTCCTTAACCTCAATATGCACAGAAAAGTATTTGCCCAGGGTCCATATGCCCCATGCCCTGAGGATTGTACCGGATACTGCCAGAAATGTGCCAGAGGCTGTAACGGCAGGTGAATACCCGGGAAAAAGGCTGTATTCAAGGACCAGGAGGATCAAAAGCAGCCACCAGAAGAATAAAAGCAGGTAACGGGTCCATTTATCTGACTGTATCCCTGGAAGGTCAGAACCCCTGTATGCGAATTTTTCTGCCTTCAGATAAAATATAAGCGTTCCTGCATAAACATAAACCGGCAGATGATTTAAAGAGTTCCAGTTCCTGTCCAGGACTGTCCAGGTTGCAACTGCCAGTAAAATCATTGGTATGCTTATGATCCAGCTTATCTGATCTTCTTTTTTTATTTTGAGTCCAGGCATTGAATATTTTAATGAAATTAATTATTCTTCTATTTTTCCAGCCTCTCAGTAAATTCATAAAGTGAAGCAAAAAACAAACAGCAAATAAAAAACAGGTCATGCATAAAAACCAGAATTAATTAAAAAGCCTGTGAGAAAACCGTCAAAAATATCATTATTGACAGCTTCACTGGCAGTATGAAAGAAACCCTTCTTCTTATTGATATTCAGAACGACTATTTTCCAGGAGGCAGGATGGAACTTGCAGGCATGGAAGACGCGTCAAAAAAGGCGGCTGGTCTCCTTAAAGCATTTCGTGCTTCAGGCGAGCCAGTATTCTTTATCAAACACCTTTCTACCAGGCCCGGAGCTTCCTTTTTCACACCCGGGACTCCAGGAGCGGAAATCCATGACAGCATCCGGCCCCTAACAGAGGAAACAGTTATTGAGAAACATTTCCCGAACAGCTTTTTCCAGACTGATCTTCTCTCACGGCTGAATGAAGAAAATGTGACAGATCTGGTAATCTGCGGGGCAATGAGCCATATGTGTATAGACACAACTGTGAGGGCTGCAAAAGAACTCGGTTTTACATCTACCCTTATTGCCGATGCCTGTGCTACTCGTGATCTTAAATTCAAAGATGAACTCCTGCCTGCCAGTACTGTTCATGCGTCTTTCATGGCTGCACTGGATGAAATGTTTGCAAAAGTAATGACCGCAGAAGAATACCTTGTATGAAAATTAATTTTCCATCTTTCTTTTAATTTTATGATTTTTATAATAAAAAAGTAGTAACAGTGAATAAATGAAAATTGCATGTAAATGAAAAACTACTACCTTTCAAACAGAAATCAGGTTGCTTTGCCGTTCATACAGAAGTACTGAGACGGCTTTCCCTCTCCCAGGTTGTACTCTTTCCAGACTTCACAGGTATTGCAGATGCATTTTCTGTCAGGGTTAAGGTCCTGGCATGTAGCTTTGTCTGTCGAGCAGTACAGTCCCGGAACATCTCTGGGGTCAGGAACTTTTTCTCCAGACATCTTTTCCATTGCTTTTTTTGAGCTTTCAAGTTTGTCCTGTGCACATTTACTGTCAGACTGAACCGGACACTGTGAGCACATGCATTTTTGAATGTTTTCCCGTGCATAAGGGACTTCGAAGTCCGTACCTCTCTCCCTGGGCTCTAAAGAACCCTTTCCTTCGGATGCATCTTTTCCTCTGTTCATGTTATCCCCCTGGTCTGTATTCCAATTAGTATTCCATTTCTGGTTTTGGTTTAAGGGCATAAAAGTCTTTTCAGTTACAGAACAAATATTCAGTGGCTTATTCATCAACCATTTAAAAATATAACAATGAAAGCAAGCATTTTTACTGAAAGAACCCTGAAAATTCCAGAAGAAAAAATGCAGGATATAAGATTTATATATATAAAATTAAGTATATAATTATGAAAAGAAAGGATAAGATCCGGGTGGGGATGTACTTATCGTATATGGTTTTCATAACCATTATAGGAGTAGCGTCGTATTTTGTGAACAACCTTCTGGACCTTGCATTATCTGTAATTGCTCTGATTCTGATATTATCTCCAGTCCTTATACGAAAAGATTTCAGTGCAAATTTTCCAAGTCTCATTGATACTCTTATCCTTGTGTATCTTTTCCTTGGAACATACCTCGGGAGCTTCAAGTCATTCTTTGAGAGGATCTGGTGGTGGGATATTTTACTGCACTTATTGATGGGGGTCAACATAGCCCTGATCAGTTTTTCAGTCATATATCGCCTGAAAGAAGTAAAATCTCATGTCCAGTTGAGTCCGTTCATGGTAGCGTTTTTCTCATTTGCAATTTCGATGGCTGCAGGAGGGATCTGGGAAATTGTAGAATATGTCCTTGACACATTCCTCGGGTTTGAACTTCAAAAACCCCACCCGGATACGATGATAGATTTGATATTCGTATTTATAGGAGGGCTGATAGTTTCCACAGGAGGCTACCTGTATGCAAAGTACCCGAGAGCAAATATGATAGAACTGCTGTTCTCAAAGGACGAAATAGAAGCCATGAAAGATGACCATCCTGAGCTCCAAAAAGGGAAAGGGCGCCTGGAATTGTGAAAACGCACTCATTTTCTGAGCTATGAAACAGAGATGAATAAATCATATTTCTCCATAAATAATGGAGATATCAAAAGATTGCAGTTTCCTGGTTATTCCGAACTTACAACCGGATACCCTGCACCTGTCCAGGCGTTAATGCCTCCTTCCATATTGTATACCTGCGAATATCCGGCATTTACAAGGATCTTGCTCGCTAAAATGCTTCTGTGCCCTGATCTGCAGTAAACCAGTATTTTTTTGTTTTCAGGAACCTCATCCACCCGTGCTTCAAGCAGTTTATCAGAACTTAGACTGGATCCGGACGAGTTAGTTACTGGGATCAGGGTTGCACTTTCAATATGAAAAGAATTAAACTCGGAAGGTGTCCGGACATCAAGCAAAAATACATCTTCTTCGTCGAGCAATTCCTTTGCTCCTTCAACGCTTACATTTGTAAACCCCGAAGGACGTTCTCCGCCCCGCGGGGCAAAAATCAGTATTGCAATCAAAATTACTAAAAAAGAGGCTAAATACACTAAATTCTGTTTGTTCAATCAAACGCTCCTCCCTATTGAATTGATAAAGACAAAAATAAGAGATCCCAGAACAGTCAAGGACCTCTTAAGCAGTCATCGGATAATAACAGGCTTACATAAATATAAAACAATTGCGGAGAGTTCTGAAACTTCAGTCTGTTCTTCTTTCATTTTCGAACGCTACAGCAGCCTTTATTCTGGAGATTCAGGTTTGTTTTAAGGGAAGTCTCGGAAATCAGAATGTTTATAGAAGGCAAAAAATTATAATACTGGCATGAAATTCCCCGAAGGAGCAAACGCAAGTAGAATTTGTCGTATAAAAAAGAATATAAGTAAGTCACGTCCAATTTCAGAGAAATAAAGTCGCAGACTAAAAAATATGCAGACTAAAACATTCCCGGGGACGCAGAAGTGGATAAACTGAGCCTTGACGAAAAAGTAGATCTCCTTATAGAAAACGGGATCAGAATCCTGAATAAAGCGTATGCTCTTGAAAAAAAACCTGTGGACATGGGGCATGGTGTTCTTCTCTATCCTTCGGAGTTCCATCTGATTGAAACTGCTGGTAAAAACCCGGCAGAAAACCTGACTTCAATATCTTCCCGTTTAGGAGTGACTAAAGGGGCAATCTCCCAGATGGTCAAAAAGCTTGAGAAAAAAGGGCTTGTAAAAAAGGTCCGAGTTCCTGGGAATAAAAAGGACGTCATGCTCGAACTGACAGATTTCGGCAGGGAAGCCTTTGAGTGGCATAAATCTCTCCATGAATCAATGGAAGCCGGAATAAGAAAGGAGCTTGAGGGTATGAGCAGTTCTGAAATGGAGACCTTTCTCAGAGTCTACGGGTATCTTGAAAGGATGCTTGACCGGTGTATGGAGAGGTACAGGTAAAAAACAGGTTAAATCCCGCGTTAATCCCGGACAAACTAAAACCCAGCCAGAAAAATAATTTTTTGTTTAACAGCTAAATTAAAATAGCAAATCTGCGATAGATAGTATAGCTACTATACAATTTAGAGCCGGTAATAGATTAGCAAACCAGAAAAAAGATTACGGACAGGCAAAATAAAATTTTTGAAACATGGAAAACAGGTGAGTAAAGTGGGATACAAATTTTCTCCAATCTCTTCCGAAGATAGGGAGGCTGTGATTGATACTTTCAATTACTATATTGAGAACAGTTTTGCTGCTTATCCTGAGACCAGGGTTCCTTACGAATTCTTCGAGTTCTTTCTTCAGGTCACTTCAGGATACCCGAATGCTGTCGTAAGGGATGAAAATAAAAACTTCGTGGGCTTTTGTATGCTCCGCCCCTATTCTCCAATGTCTGCATTTTCCGGAACAGCCGAGATATCTTATTTCATCAGGCCCGAGTTCACGGGAAAAGGAACTGGTTCCTTAATGCTCGAACACCTCCTTTCAGGCGCCAGGGAAAAAGGGCTGCACTCTATCCTGGCAAGCATTTCTTCTCTCAATGAAGGAAGCATCCGTTTCCACAGCCACCACGGGTTCTCGGAATGTGGAAGATTCAGGGAAGCGGGAAAAAAGAACGGGAAGTTCTTTGATACGGTATGGATGCAAAAATTACTTTAATTACCAGATAAAGTGATAAAAAAGTAAAAAGCTAATCCCGGCCTGCTTTGAATGTTACAGATCATCATGATTTATACGATATAATGAAATTCCGTAACAATTTATTTTGTTTTAACAGGCCGCAGTTAGCTTTAATTTATGTCTGGTTCAGTCTTTTCATTAGTTTTTTATGTTCAATTAGCAGCATTTAGAAAAGCATTTCCCGCAGTCAAAGACGTCTCCGAAAAACATCCACAGGATAGAGAAACAGCTGTTGAACTTATAGCCAGTGTAGTTGTAACACTTGACAGTGCACTTGTTTTTAGGGGCACACTTCTCTTTAGGAGCGCACTTATCTTTAAAGTCGCACCTGTCTTTAATCTTGCACTTCTCTTTAGGAGCGCACTTGTCTTTAAAGTCACATTTGTCTTTAGGAGCGCACTTGTCTTTAAAGTCACATTTGTCTTTAAAGTCATATCTGTCGTCACAGTCACATTTCTTATTGCAAGAGCATGCGCTTACTGATGCAACTGTCGATGCCATTACAAAAAAGACTGCTAGCAAAAGAACCAGCGCCTTTCTAAATCTTGATTTTAACATTTTATATACTCCCCAGATTTTCATCTTATTGATAGTATTTTAAGTCCGTTGGTTTTTTATTTGCTTTCAATCGGAGATGTATTGTATCATACAATTTTACCATTTAAACACAGAATCCATTCCCCGGTAATTAATAAGTAGATTCTGTCCTCGCCCTGTTACCGATGAAAGTGACTTAAAATTATACCAACGCATAATACCAACACAAAATTAGTACCGGAATGATATAATATATACAGAAATATAAATTAGAAACGAATGTTATTGAAAAATATATAACCTATATTATAGGTTTATACAATTTCTTTATTAAAACGCGATTTTTACCATTTCTGATCGTTAGTATGTTATTATTTATACAAAGTCTAGTGAAACTACAGTAACAGATTGAGGAAGATAAAAGGGATGTTGCCTAAAAAAGCAGCAGTGGGAAGAGATTTTTTTTAACTGAATCAGATTTATGTGATTGGAGTTATTTACAGAATACAATTATATAAAGCTAATTTCACAGGAGATGAACCACCATAAGAAAAACTTATACTGGATTCTGATAACAGAAATGTTCCAGAAAATCAGTGCTGTTAAAAGCAGCAGACAAATGAGGGGGTAATATTTTGAGCAGGGGAGATACTGGAAAAGAAACCGGCAATAAACAAGGCAAAGAAACTCCAGGAAACAGAAAAAAAGATCAGCAATTTTACTTAATTTATGGCATTATTGTGATAATGATCCTTTTCATAACATACCTTATTCTGCAGAAACCCGGGGAACCCCTTAGGATGATAGCCCGATTTGCAGCAACATTCGGATACCTGGCAATTTTCCTTTCAATACTCAGCTCCGAATACATGGCTAAAATGAGAAAAATATCAGGAATGCCTTTTTTAAGAGCCCACCATAATCTGGCAAGAATTGGAGTCCTGTTAATCCTGATTCATCCTTTAAGCCTTGCCCTTCAAGCTCAGGACTTCACGATTTTCCTGCCAGTATTATATCCTGTAGAGACTTTTCTCGCACTGGGCGGCAGGACTGCACTCTATCTATTCCTCCTGGCTGCGGGCATTGCCCTTTACAGGAGAAAATACAGAAACTGGAAGAAGGTGCATTACCTGAATTACCTGGCTTTTTTGCTTGTTTCAGCTCACGCTTTAATGATAGGGAGCGATTTTAAACAGGACATAATGAGAATCATTGCAATTATAATGGCAGTTACTGTAACAGGTATATTCATACATAAGAGAATCGGTGTCGGAAAAAAGATATATAAGTAAAAATATATTTCTGTTCATGGTTGAATTTTCAGTGATAGTGGGCTCAACAGGCGTACTCATGTTACTGCTGGCCTTTCTCCTTAATCTCTTCAAGATTCTGATGCAGGATACAAAAACATATGCTATGCTAAACGTGGTCGGTGCAGGGCTTTCATGTTATGCTTCGATACTTATTGATTACATGCCTTTCGTAATCCTTGAAGGGACATGGGCGCTCGTAGCCTTTATAGGACTTGTCAGACTCATTAAAACCCCTGGAGAGGCTTGAAAATAAAAGAGAGTCAGGTACAGACCACAAATTCATTAAAATTTTACTCAGCTTTATTTTAGGAAGACTTAAATTTACTTTTTTTCCTTTTCTGAAAACTTGCTTATTTCACTGGAAAGCCTCTGCACTTCCTTCCGCAGTTCCACAATTTCTTTAGAAGATTCTTCCTTCTCTTTTCCGATAAGAAGACTGGCAAGGGCTGCTGTGATATATCCAAAAATTGCAAAAGCGTAAACGGATAAGAAAAAAGTTAAAATCCGTCCTTCAAAGGTTTCAGGCCAGTAATCGCTTCCAATTGTCGTCATAATCATTGCTGTCCACCAGAAAGCATCCCAGTAGGAACTGAGACCAGGTCTTTCAAAGCTGTACATCCCTGCTGCACCTATAGAAGTTACCAGAGCCGTAAGCAGAAGGACATATTCCAGCCCTCTCTGTCTCACAGCCTTTCTGACAGTCCTTATGCTCCTGTTAAATGAAGAAAGAATTCTGGCAAGGTTAAATGACCGGATGAAACTTGAAAGTTTAAATAGCCTGAAACCGCGGAATAATTTTAATATCCTCAGAGCAGGAAGGAAGAGAGAAAGAGCAACAAGCCAGTTTTCCTTTAAATAAACCTTTTTTTTCGGAGCAATATACAGTTCAACAAAAAAATCAGCTATAAAAATACCCCAGATAACAGTACTTGCCGTTTGCAGGCGTGAGGAAAGCCCGTAGACAAAATCAACAATAATAAGGATTAACCATACTATTGACAGCAAAATCAAAGGAAAATCCAGAATCTCGTTAATCTGGGAAAGCAGGTCCAAACGTTCCCGCTGTATCTGTTCTTTGTCCATATGCTCTCTCATCTCAAATTATATAAAAAATAAAGAAGTGTGCATTATAGTAAAAGAAAAAATCTGTAAATATTATTAGTCTCATGAGATAATTTAAGGTTCTCAGACAGACCTTTTTTAGTTAGAGAACTGTTTTATGCGGTTATTATTCCTGGAGATGAAAACTCGAAAGAATTGATTCTCAGCAGAAATTGTTGAATACGACAGAAAAGAGAAATTGTTGAACATGTCAAAAAAGAGAAATTGTTAGTATAGCAAAATGCAGAAGTAACCCTGAAGATCTACATTTTTTAAGGATATCATATTAGTAAAAAAGAAGAGAGCTGCAAATCATATAGACTTACAGCCCAAACTTCCAGAACAGAGTTTCCAATCGGAAGACACTGTTGATCAATTACATGTCGTTATTTGTACTGTCATCTCCATTCATGTCGTCCGTGTCGTTTTCATTCATGCCTTCTGTACCCGTGTCCATGTTATTGGTATCGTCTTCACCCATGTCGTCGTTATTCATATCATCCATGTCGTCACTGGTGTCGTCAGTCGCATTGTCCATAACTGACGCGACAAATTCAAGCCCGCTCGCATTAAGAGCTCCAATGTCAGTAAAGTTATCGATTTCAGACTCCTGGTTAGAGCCTTCAGGCGTGAAGGTAAAGGTCCCTTCAGTGAGGTTTACCGTATTGTCGAATAATACAATAAGATCCTCATTTTCGTTCTCCTGCTCTTCTGCTTCATCGACAACTGTGATATTAGCTACGTAACGAGCATCTCCAAGTACCGCATTTCCATCATCTTCAGTTGTGTACCAGAAGCTTATTACGTCTCCTTCATTTACTTTGTTCATCCCGAAATCCTGTTGAGCTGGTTCCCCGTTTATGTAGACGAACCACATTTTATTAAATTCCCGGTCGTTTTCGATTTCCTGGATGCTCTCAAGCTTGAGTGGCACGTTTGAAACATTGCCGGTCTGGTCCCCGGTCACGTTAGTCATATTTCCGGTGGTCACGCCAGTCATATTACCGGTCATGTTGTCTGTAACATTATCAGCTACACCGGTCATGTTGTCCGTGGTCACATTGGTCATGTTGCCTGTAACATTGTCAGTTACGTTGGTCACATTTCCAGTGGTCACGTTAGTCATCTTTTCGACCAGATCACCAATATCTTCAATGGTAGCCGTGTTCTGAGTTATGTTGCAGATAACCGTCCATGTCACGATTCTGACCATATCATCGATATTTCTGACTGCGACCATTTTCTTGGTTACGTTTTCCACGCCCTGATTGGTGTTTTCTTCCATTTCGGTTGTGTTATCCATAGCCCCGATAATAGCCGTATTTCCGTCCATCGCAATCAGATCATCTATATCCTCTTCATCTATTTCGGGTACATCGTCCGTACTTCTGACTATGACCATGTTCCCGGTGAAATTGTATGCAGCGGGTTCAGTCATATTAGCCGTGCCTGTGTCCGTTTCAGTGAGATTGGCTATTGCTTCGGATATTTCGGCGGCATCAGCTATGTTTTTGATTACAACCATTTTTCGGGTCATATCGCCGGTCACGGTTCCGGTCATATTTCCAGCCGTAAGTACAGTCATGTTGTCCATGCCTTCTGTCATGTTATTCATACCGCTGGCATTATCCATGCCCTGTGACGTGTTCAACATGATTGTTCCGGTCATATTCCCGGTTGTAATTATGGTTATGTTTCTGGAGACATCCATATTACTGGTATCGTTGGTAGCGTTATTTGTAGCATTATTTGCGTTATCGGCAGTCTCAGTAACATTATTGACAGTCTCAGTAATGTTATTGGCAGTCTCAGTAACGTTATTTCCAGTCTCAGTAATGTTATTGGCAGTCTCAGTCATATTTTCAGTGGCATCATCCATACCTTCTGCCATGCCATCCGTTTTTCCGAAGATGACCACGCTTCCAGGTATACCATCAACTTTTCCGGCCATGACAGCTTTTTCTGTCATGTTACCCATATCTTTGATCAGAATAATCTTCCCGCTTACCTCAAGCGTTTCGGGAATATTCATATCACTGCTAACATCAGTCGTATTACCGGTGGCGTTATTCATACCGTCAGTAACATTACTCATGTTATCATCACTCATGTTATCCTCAAATTCCATTTCTTCGACAATGACCGCATTTCCGATGATATCACATGTAATGGTTTCAGTAATATCGCCGGTTGTGATCATGTTTATGTTCTCCATGTTTCCGAATACATCTGTCTGTGCCTGTACGGCCACAATAGGCAGAGCCAGACATAATACTAACAGGAAAACCATCAATTTCATCTTCATTCTATACCCCCCGTATACGAGTCCGGTCTTATGGACCGATTGCAATCATAGAGTTTGATTAAATAAAAATGGTTTTAATAATAACCACTTTAATAATAAAAGGGGAATTTATAAATAATTAATCTTTATTGAACTATAGAAGGGGTAATTTAGAGTTTCAGAGTCAATAAATGCTCAGAAAATGGTATTGACCACAAAAGTATATTTTTTATGATATTTATACAGCTTCTGCGCAAAAACTTCAAAAAAGAAATATTCCAGGCCATAATTTTTAAAAATAGAGACACAGGAAATCTAAATAACTTATTTTAAGCAGTTTTCAGCCCATTCTTTTACCATATTACACATTCCATCCGGTACTTCTGACAAATCATGCCCTGTAACTTCGAATATTGAGTTTTCTGGTTCCTATTTCAGGAAAATATGAATACATCGGACCTCATGAAGGAAGTTATTCATATTCACCTCCGCGTATAAGGAGAAATAAAACCACTTATCAGGATAAAAGACCGGTCTTCTGGAACAGGACAATAAGATGTTCCTTTCGGGTTAAAGTCAGTTTTAAAATGAATCTCATAAGTACTTGAAGAAAAAATAACATAAAAAGATAGTTTTTCCAGAGAGAAATGTTATAATAACTTCCAGGCACATTCAAAGGCATAACTTTAATTAAAAATATGGCAAATGAAAAGTGATTTTGCTGACAATACTTTACTGGCACTTACCGGAGCTATTATTATGGAAAATCTCATTAATTTTTTTAAAAAGGATAAATTCGCCATGCATTCAAGCATAGAACTGCTGGAAGCCGCCCCAGGCTATGCAAAAGCCAGAATGGAGATAGAAGAAAAACATCTTAATGCATTAAGGGCAGTGCAGGGAGGCGCATTGTTTACTCTCGCAGACCTTGCTTTTGCTGCAGCCTCGAATGCATACGGAATTGCTGCAGTTGGGATAAACTCAAATATATCTTTTGTAAAAGCCGCAACAAAAGGCACTCTTATAGCCGAAGCAAAAGAAACTTCAATAAATCCTAAAATTGCCACATACACTGTTAATATCACGGATGATGAAGGAGACCTTGTGGCAATATTTCAGGGAATGGTTTACAGGAAAAAATTTACGCTTGATTTTTCTGAAGCTTAAGCTTCAGAAATAAAAATTGCGCCTGAAATTATGACTTAAGCTAAGCTCAAAAGAAAAACAGCGGCAAAATAAGTTAGATGCTGCTTAAAGTAAAAACAAAATAAAAACACCCTAAAAATATCCGTTTTTTGTAATTTAAAAAAGCTCATGCGACTGCCGGGATTCGAACCCGGGTTCTAAGCTTGGGAAGCTCAGGTCATAGCCACTAAACCACAGTCGCACACAGTCTAAGGAACTGCTATGTACTCTTCTCATGCATCTTTTAGATATTAAAGTTTTCGGTGACAGTGATAAAAACACTCGGGAGAACCGGCTTGCCCTCTGCAGGAATGAAATCTCTTTTTTGGAAATTTGAGGGTGCAAAGCGATAAAGACCGGGGCAGGGAATAGTTATTGTAGAAATTTCAACCAGCTTTTTCGGAGAGGGGCAATGGTGAGGTTTAAAGAGCTTGCAGAGCTTTTTGAGGAGCTTGAGAAGACCACGTCCCACAGGGAAATCGTAAGAAGGATTTCTGAATTTTTTAAGAATCTCAAAGGAGATGAAGTGAAGGACAGTGCGTATCTTTTTCTTGGAAGCACCGGGCCTGCCTTTGAAAACACAACCCTGGGGATCAAGGACATGCTTGCCATAAGGGCCATTGCAGGAGCTTACGGAGTTACCAGAGAAGATGTCAGGAAAAGGTATGCAAGAACAGGAGACCTTGGAGATGTGGCTTTTGAGCTCAGCAAAAAAAGAGAATCTTCCCTGACCATTGAGGATGTTTTTCAAAGGCTTCTACGGATAAAAAAAACCTCAGGAAAAGGCAGTCAGGAAGAAAAAACAGCCCTTTTTTCGGATATCTTACAAAAAGCCACACCTGAAGAAGGTAAATATATAGTGCGACTTGTGCTCGGAAGGCTAAGATTGGGGTTCGGAGACCAGTTCTTGCTCGAAGCTTTCTCAATCGCATTTACAGGGGACAAAAAACATGCCGCAAAAATAAAAGAAAGCTACAGCGTCTGTACGGATATCGGGGAGCTAGCAAAAATCCTTGCAGAAAACGGAGCAAGGGCTACAGGGTTTATCTCCATAAAACCGGGTAGGCCGGTAAAATCCATGCTCTCCCAGCGAGTCGAAAGTTTTGAAGAGCTTGAAAAAAGGGTTAAGGGAAAAAAAGCTGCTGAAGAGAAATATGATGGAGAGAGGGTGCAGGTACATAAAACCGGTGAGGGGATTAAAGCTTTTTCCCGCAGGCTTGAAGACATAACTTCCCAGTACCCTGAAATTATCGAAGATGTCAGAAAAACCGTCCCTGCAAAAGAAATAGTGCTTGATGGAGAAATAGTTGCATACGCAGAACTGGAAAGAAACGGTAACCGGATAGAAGAATTTTACCCGTTTCAGAACCTCATGCAGAGGCGAAGAAAGTACGAGATTGAAAATTACAGGAAGAAATGCCCGGTAGCAGTATTCTTTTTTGATATCCTTTACCTTAACGGAGAGCCCCTTCTAAAGAGGCCCTATCCTGAAAGAAGGGCTTTGCTTGAGATGAACGTTGTTGAGTCAGGAATAATTCGTCTGTCAAAAAGAATCGTTACGGAAAGCGTTGAGGAAATTGAGGATTTTTTTAACGAAACCATAGAAAAGGGGCTTGAAGGAATAGTGGTCAAGTCCATGAGCAGCAACTCTTATTACGAAGCCGGGAAAAGGAGCTGGTTCTGGTTCAAATGGAAACAGGAGTATTCCGTGGGGATGAGAGAGACCTTTGACCTCGTGGTTGTGGGGAGTTATTACGGAAGAGGGAAAAGAAAAGGGTCATTTGGAGCTCTTCTCTGTGCAGTCCTGAATGAAGAGGAACGGCGGTTTGAAACATTGACAAAAGTGGGAACTGGTTTTACTGAAGAGGATGCAGAAGAGATCAACAGGTTGCTTTCAGACCATATCGTAAGCGAAATTCCAAAAGACGTTTCCATTAAAAAAGGTATGCTTCCTGATATCTTTATAGAACCTGCAGTAGTTATCGAAGTCCTTGGCTCGGAGATCACAAACAGCCCCGGACATACGGCAGGAGAAGGAGAAGAGGAAACAGGACTTGCACTGCGTTTCCCCCGGTTCTTACGAATAAGGCACGACAAAACTCCATATGATGCCATGACAGTTAAGGAAGTAAGGGACCTGAAGGACGGAACTTAAAAAGTAAAAGAAAAGTGGAAGAGTGTAAGTAAAATATTTTGAAAATAGCAGGAAAAATAACAGAGTGAGAGGGAGCCTTTGAGAAACCGTGAGGTTGCAGAACTGTTGTATGAAACTGCTGATATAATGGAGTTCCAGCAGATAGAGTGGAAACCGCGAGCTTACAGGCGGGCAGCTCAGAACATAGAGAATTTTGGCGAAGATATTGAAAAAGTCTACGAGAAAAAAGGAAAAAAGGGGCTTACAGAGATTCCCGGCGTAGGTGAATCCATTGCCGACCATATAGCCGAATACCTGAAAACAGGGAAGGTAGAAAAATTTGAGGGTTTGAAAGGTAAAGCCCCTTCAGGCACTGCCGAACTGATGGAAATCAGGGGGCTTGGAGCAAAAAAGATGAAAAAGCTTGCAGATAAGCTTGAGATAAAAACCATGTTAGACCTGAAAAATGCGGTTAAATCTCACAGGATCAGGAGGCTTTCAGGCTTCGGGGTAAAAAGTGAAGAAAATATCGCCAGGGCAATTGAAAACTATGAAAAAAGCCATTCAAGAATCCCGCTTGGAAAGGCACTCCCGCTTGCCGAAGAAATCATATCCGGCTTGAAAGAAGAACTGAAGAACGGAACTCCCGGGTTAGACCTCTCCAGGATCATCTATACAAGTTCCCTGCGAAGGCTGAAAGAAACTATTGGGGACATTGACATCCTTGCAGAAGCAGAAGAAGCAGATGCAGGGAAAATTATGGATGCATTTGTTTCTCTCCCCGAAGCAGGACAGGTTGTTTCAAAAGGCAGAACCAGAAGCAGTGTGATCCTTAAAGAGGGATTTGCGATAGACCTCAGGGTAGTTCCGCCTGAAAGCTACGGGGCAGCTTTACAATATTTCACGGGCTCAAAGGAACACAATATCGGACTCAGAAATATTGCTCTCAGAGAAGGTTATAAGCTTTCAGAATACGGGCTGTATTCCAAAAATTCGGGAGAACGGATTGCAGGCAAAAGTGAAGAGGAAATTTACAGGAAACTCGGGCTTGAGTATATCGCACCTGAACTCCGGGAAAACAGGGGAGAACTTAAGGCTGCAGCAAAGAATGAACTACCAGAGCTTGTGGATGCAGGAGACATACGGGGAGACCTGCACATGCATACGGATTACAGCGAAGGGACAGAGAGCCTTGAAACTATGATAGAAAACGCCGAAGCTATGGGATACGAATATATTGCAGTTACAGACCATTCGCGCTCCCAGAGAATTGCAAACGGAATGGATATTGAAACTTTGAAAGAGCAGTGGAAAGAGATCAAAAGTCTGTCAAAGCGCTTCAGGATAAAGGTTCTCAGGGGCTCGGAAGTTGAGATCCTTAAAGACGGAAGCCTTGACTATCCTGATGAGATCCTTAAAGAGCTGGATATTGTGGTCGGAGCTGTACATTCGGGCTTTGCATCATCGGAAAGAGAGATGACAGGAAGGATTATCACTGCTCTTGAAAACAGTCACCTTGACATACTTGCCCACCCATCAGGCAGGCTGCTAGGGAAAAGGGAAGCTTATGCGGTTAATTTCGGGAAAGTCTTTGAGGCTGCGGCGGCAAATAAGAAAATTATGGAGATTAACTGCCAGCCCTCGAGGCTCGACCTTAACGATGAGCTTATTTTCAGGGCGAAAAACTATGGGCTAAAGTTCTGCATTTCAACGGACAGCCACTCCGTATCTGACCTTGCTTCCATGCGTTACGGGCTCGGACAGGCAAGAAGGAGCTGGCTTGAAAAAGAAGATATTGTGAATACCTACCCGTACTCCAGGCTTAAGGAGGTTTTCAAGAAACTCAGGGATTGAAAGAAAAAATCAAAATTTTGTTGTTATTTTCTTGGAAAGGGATATTTTGTATTAAAATAGAGAAAAAATCTATTCTGGATATAAATATCACAGAAAAGCCTTCTACACCTCCTCTACACCTGAATTTTTCTAATAAAAGTCATTTTTAAAGATATAAATCAGGTTTAAACCCCTTATAGGATTTTGTTTCTATCTTTAGTTTCATAAAACTTATATTTTATTTCATAAATAATATTACGCTTATAGAAGCTAAGATCTTGTAAAAAGAAGGAGAGGGATGCTGAAGAGTCAGCGCTTCCGGATACAACTTTGATGGTAGCTTCAATTCTCTCAAGGGCCTGACAAGTGCAGGTGCATTAAGAAAAGATCTCTTGTGAATGCTATCTGGGTTGTTTTTCTGTGTTCTATTCTTAAGCATAACCATAAGAGTAGCAGCAGGTTCCATTTAGCAGGTAATTGACAGTAGCCTGAGAATCTTCTATTCTGCATTCTCCGGGCAGGGGCATTCAAAGAAACCTGACGTGATGACAGACATGCAGGCCTCAGTAATTGAAGAAGAATAGGAAATGAATGCTGGATAAAACAAAAAGTGATGCATAGACTTTTTCCAGCCCACAGGAAAGTCTATTTTACTCAGGGAGAAAGTTCTGAATGACAATACAAAACCGCCTTCCTCATCGCATTCATGTTCTAGCAAAGCCAGCAGGGGCTATCTGTAACCTGGCCTGCACATATTGTTTTTTTCTTGAAAAGGAACTGCTCTATCCTGGAAGCAGGTTCCGAATGTCAGATGAAATACTGGAAAACTATATCAGGCAGCTCATCGCAGCCCACAACAGTCCGCAGGTGACCGTTGCCTGGCAGGGAGGTGAACCCACGCTTATGGGCATCGACTTTTACCGGCGTGCCGTCGAGCTGCAGGAAAAGTACAGAAAACCAGGCATGACGTTCGAAAATACAATGCAGACAAACGGCACGCTGCTGGACGACGAGTGGTGCCGGTTCTTTAAGGAAAACAATTTTCTAATAGGGATCAGCATCGATGGACCGCGTGAACTTCACGACGCCTACAGGGTGGACAAAAAAGGGGGAGGAAGCTTCGATAGGGTCATGAAGGGGCTCCGCCTCCTGCAGAAACACGGCGTGGAATATAACGTCCTGACCACAGTAAACAGGGTCAATGCCGATTATCCGCTGGAAGTCTACCGATTCCTGCGGGATGAAGCAGGGACTGACTGGATTCAGTTTATCCCGGTTATTGAGAGGATCAATGATGAAGGGCGTACCCTTTACCAGCAAGGGGACAGAGTCTCGGACCGTTCTGTGCAGCCCGAGCAGTTTGGAGGTTTCCTTAGCCGCATTTTCGACGAATGGGTAAGAAATGATGTTGGAAGGGTATTTGTGCAGACTTTTGAGGCTTCTGCACGCAGATGGCTGGGGCTGCCTTCAGGAATGTGCGTTTTTGAGGAGACATGCGGGACCGGGCTCGCTCTTGAGCATAACGGAGATCTTTACTCCTGCGACCATTTTGTGGAACCGGAATACCTCCTGGGCAATATTATGGAAAATGAGCTGGGAGTGCTTGCTGCTTCGGAAAAGCAGTACAGGTTCGGGCAGGATAAACGCGACACTCTACCGCAGGTATGCCGGGAATGCGAGGTGTTCTTCGCCTGCAGGGGAGAATGTCCTAAAAATCGCTTCCTGACCACTCCTTCAAGAGAATACGGCCTGAACTACCTCTGTAAGGGCTGGAAAGCTTTCTTCCAGCATGTCGATTATCCGATGCAGATAATGGCAGGATTGATGCGCAGGGGTTACCCGGCATCAGAGGTGATGAGGATTCTGGCTCTTGATGAAGCTTTTCAAAGGACAGGACGCAACGAACCCTGTCCCTGTGGCAGCGGGCTCAAGTTCAAACGCTGCCATGGACGCAAGGATACCAGGGTAAAGAAAGAGGAAATGGGCATGTAATTTACGTGGATACTGTACATGCGAAAAATGCTGCGGAAAAAAAAATGGCACCATTAAAGAAAAATCCGATATCCGGTAAAGGAGGGTCTTGAAGGAAGAGGGGGCGGAAATACATTAGCACGCGATAATTCTGGTTGTCGATAATCAGAAAGGAGAATAAACAATGGGAGAAAAGAAACCAAATATTCTGGTCATCTGGGGAGATGACATCGGTATCAGCAATCTCAGCTGCTACAGTGATGGATTAATGGGGTACAGGACACCTAACATAGACCGCATAGCCAACGAAGGCATGAGGTTCACAGACTCCTATGGAGAACAGAGCTGCACAGCCGGACGTGCAGCGTTTATTACAGGCCAGAGCCCTTTCAGGACAGGACTGAGCAAGGTGGGCCTGCCCGGGGCAAAGACAGGACTGCAACCCGAAGACCCTACCATTGCTGAACTTCTGAAAGCCCAGGGATATGCAACAGGCCAGTTTGGCAAGAATCACTTTGGAGATAGGAACGAATATCTGCCTACAGTTCATGGTTTTGATGAGTTCTTTGGGAACCTCTACCACCTGAATGCCGAAGAAGAGCCTGAGCTGCCTGACTATCCTCCCGGGGAGGACTTCCCACTTTTCAGGGAACGGTTTGGTCCGAGGGGAGTGATGCATTCGTGGGCCACTGATGAAGATGATCCTACCGAGGACCCGCGCTGGGGTCGTGTGGGTAGACAAAAGATCAAAGACACAGGTCCGCTGAGCAGGAAACGCATGGAGAAGGTTGACCTTGAGTTCATAGAGGCTGCCATTGATTTCATTAAGCGCCAGAAAGAAGCAGGTAAGCCTTTTTTTGTATGGCTCAACACCACCTGGATGCATTTCAGAGTGCATGTCCCTGAAGAGATCCGAGGTCAGGCAGGGCGCTGGCAGTCGGAGTATCACGATGCAATGATCGAGCACGATAGGCAGGTTGGCATGATGCTTGACCTGCTTGACGAGCTGGGTATTGCCGAGGATACCATCGTTTTGTACAGCACAGACAATGGACCTCATATGAATTCCTGGCCCGATGCAGCCATGACTCCTTTCCGTTGTGAGAAAAATTCAAACTGGGAAGGTGCTTTCCGCGTTCCTGAAGTCGTGCGCTGGCCGGGTAAGATACCTGCAGGCGTTGTATCCAACGAGATCATAAGTCACATGGACTGGATGCCAACTTTCCTTGCCGCTGCAGGAGTGCCGGATATAGGAGAGAAACTTAAAAAAGGACACCAGAGCGGTGAAAAGAACTTAAAGGTGCATCTCGATGGTTATAACCTGTTACCTCACCTTACAGGCAAGGAAAAAAAGTCCCCGCGCATTGAATACTTCTACTTCTCCGATGACGGGGACCTGGTTTCAGCACGGTATGACAACTGGAAACTGGTGTTCATGGAACAGCGTGCTGTCGGAACCCTGCAGGTATGGGCTGAGCCCTTTGTACCTCTGCGTGTTCCAAAGATATTCAATCTTCGAACAGACCCGTATGAGCGCGCAGACATGACCTCCAATACATACTATGACTGGATGCTTGACCATGCTTTCCTTTTGATACCGGCCCAAAAAATAGTTGGTGACTTTTTGTCTACTTTCATAGAATTCCCGCCACGTCAGAAGGCAGCCAGTTTCACCATAGACAGGGTGATGGAAAAACTCCTGGAGGGAATAGGCAGCACCTGATTGGGATTAAAATACATGAAAATCGTTGTTTTCTGGCTCTTTGAGCCAGCTGGCAACTTTAACAGATATCACATACCTGAGAAAGCTAGCCGGAACTGACATGCATGGAAAATACATGATATAGAGGGCAAATATAATGGGCCTGTATGCCAGCCTTCCGGTAATTCTGCTCATAATCTCATAAAACTTATAATTCATGAACCGGTTAGTTCTGAAATTGTATCCAGATAAAATCAGTAAAAGTCAGAGATAATTATGAGTACTTACTCGGAAACATAGTAAATCGGAGCTGCTGGATAGAGGAAAGACTAATAAAGGAATAAAAGTTCAAATTGATACAGAATAGATATAGAATTGATAAACAAAAATCAGACAAAAGGTTACGATAATGGTTTCAAAAAACCTGCCCTTCAAAAAAGAAGATATCCTGAAAATAATGGAAAAATACCCAACTCCGTTTCATATTTACGATGAGAAAGCCATAAGGGAAAACGCCAGAAGAATGAAATCCGCCTTTAAAGATATTCCGGGTTTCAAGGAGTTTTTTGCAGTAAAAGCCCTTCCCAACCCCTTCATTCTTAAGATCCTCAAAGAGGAAGGTTTCGGGGCAGACTGCAGTTCTCTGCCGGAACTCATACTTGCGGAAAAAGCGGGGATGACAGGCGGTGACATCATGTTCAGTTCCAATGACACGCCGTCTGAAGAGTTTATAAAGGCAAAAGAGCTTGGCGGCTTTATCAACCTTGATGATATCAGCCACATCCCTTATCTGGAAAAATCCGCAGGGCTTCCTGAGATCGTTTGCTTCAGGTACAATCCAGGACCCCTGAAAGAAGGAAATGCAATCATTGGAAAGCCTGAAGAGGCAAAATACGGATTTACAAGGGAACAGATGTTTGAAGGGTACAGGATCCTAAGGGACAAAGGAGTAAAGCGCTTCGGGATGCACACAATGGTCGCCTCGAACGAGCTTAACTCTGATTACTTTGTGGAAACCGCAAGGATCCTTTTCGAACTTATAGTCGAGATTTCAAAGGGACTGGGAATTCAGTTCGAGTTCGTAAACCTCGGAGGAGGAATAGGCATCCCGTACAGGCCAGAGCAGGAGCCCGTCTCCCTTGAAGCCGTGGCAAAAGGTGTAAAAGAGGCTTATGATGCCACAATCACAGCTAACGGGCTTGCTCCTCTCAAAGTATACCTCGAATGCGGCAGGGTCATTACGGGTCCCTACGGATATCTTATCTCTCAGGTCAGGCACTTAAAAAGCACATACAAAGACTACGTGGGCCTGGACTCCTGTATGGCAAACCTGATGCGTCCAGGGATGTACGGTGCCTACCACCATATTACGGTACTTGGAAAAGAAAAGAAATCACCTGCTCATAAATATGATGTGACCGGCTCTCTCTGCGAAAACAATGACAAGTTTGCAATCGACAGGATGCTTCCCGAGGTGGAAATAGGAGATATCCTGGCAATTCACGATGCAGGCGCACACGGACATGCGATGGGCTTCAACTACAACGGAAAACTCCGCTCAGCCGAACTCCTGCTGAGAGAAGACGGAAGCGTTGTGCAGATCCGCAGGGCAGAGACCATCGAAGATTACTTTGCAACCCTGGATTTTGAGCAGTTGAAAAGTTTCAGGTAAGCAGCTTTCCAAAAAATTATAGTAAAAAAGTAACTGGCGGATAAAACCCAATTTCTTGAAATCCGTCTTTTTCTTTTTTAGCTTTATTTATTCCTTATTTTTGCTCTCTTCTTATTTTTGCTCTCTTCTTATTTTTGCTCTTTACTGGATTTATTATTCAAACGGTTTTTTAGCATATAGTGAGAACCCAATTTATGTTTTTAACTTTAATTCAGGATTTTCTCGTTGATTCCCTGTCAAAGAAGATGTTTTTCCCTTTAACACTGAGAGGAAGTCCCATTGCAACATCCGCATCAATCATTTTAAAGTAACAGGCAGCAGCCCCTGCAGAATAAAGGACGCGGTTGTCGATGCAGAGATCTTTTGCCTTTGCAGCAGCAGAGCCCACAGCAATTCCGAGGTCAACGTACTTGATCATGCACTGGGGTCCGAAGAACTCTTTCTGCACCTTTTCCTGTTCAAGCATCTCTTTACAGGTATCAAACCCGCAGGCTCCGCAGTCAAGACCGGCTGCTCCCGAGGCTTTCAGGCCAATAAGGACGATCGCATCGGCATCCCTTACGTTCTTTGCATCCCTGATGAGGAACTTAAAGTCTTTAATCCCGCTCAGCTCTTCCATCCGGTCAGCAAGTTCAGATTTTTCCTCCTGAGAAAAGAGGCAGGTTACGATGTCATCAATTCCTTTGCCTTTCGGGGCTGTACGGGCTGCAGTCAGTATAATTTTTGCAAGCATTTCGATAGATTCGAGTTCAGGGTTGAGTTTCATGTAAGAAAAAAACCCCTGCCTATTTATAAATTAAGTGCTGAAACTCTGAACAATAAAATAAAAAAGTTCTGCGAAGCAATAGAACCTTTACATAAGAGCTGAATAAGAGGTCATCTGAAAGATTAAAATGATATATAAAGATAACGATATTTATTTATATTATTAGTCTAAAAAATAGAGAGATAGATATCATAATACAAACTTGTTCCAGAAAATGCTCTTGAAAAGGTGATAGAACATGGATTCAGATGAAAGTGAAAGAATAAAAAAAGAATGGCTCGAGAGGATGAAACGTGAAGGAAAGCTAACGCGAAACCCCACGGAAGATCATAAGTTCGGACTCAAGGTTCTTCAGAACACCACAAGAAGAGAGATCCTTATTTCGCTTGGAAGTGAGAGAAAATCCTTTGAGGAAATAAAAGAAAAATTTAACCTGAACGACTCCATGGCAAATTTCCACCTTAATATGCTGGAAGATGCACTTTATATCGAAAAAGTTGAAGAAGAAGGCAAGACATTCTATATCCCAACCCCTCGCGGAGAAGGTTATGTTGAGAATGTGGAAATGAAGAAGTAAGATGACCGGTGATGCAGTAAAAAGCAGCCTGAGCCAAAAAATATAGAAGCCCCGGAATTTAAAATTCAACTGAGAAATAACCGGGAATCAAAAAATAATTTACTGAAAGAAGGAGGCAATCCTTCATAATTACTGAAAGAGGAAGGAAAACCTCCATAAAAGACATTAAATATTTTCGTATTTCTTCAGGATATCCTCAAAGGCATCTGCAACAGTACCGAGTTTTTCCTTTCCGAGCCCGAAGGTGCTGAGTTTGAAATATTTTGTAAGCCCGGACTTGATGCCGTGAATATTGCGTTCTTTTAGCTCCCTGTAGAGGAAATATCTGCCGTTTTTGACTTTCTGGGAAATCTCGTAGAAACCCGGAGCTTCAAAGAACATAAGGTCGTGAGAATGCGGTTTCTGCCCGCGCTGGATAAAGCCCATGCCTTCAAGCCTTGAAGAGAACCAGCGGGCGTTTTCAACTTCCTGGTCCCAGTTACGTGTTCGTTTTACAACCTCAGGGAAAGAAGCCATCAGAGTCATAACTGTTGCTCCGCGGGCAGTGCAGCCAAGAAGTTCAATTTCCTTTACCTTGTTGTGTACGGATTTCCTGAATACGACAGGAGCATATTCTTCACTTACGCCCAGCACTCCAACGGGACCTGAAGCTGCCATGGACTTATGCCCGCTGCCTACAATAAAGTCAGCTCCGATTTCCTTTGCAGATACAGGCATTCTTCCTACGGAATATGCCCCGTTAAGAAGAAGAGGCACATCATATTCATGGCAGACCGACGCAATCTTTGCAGCATCCGGGATGTTACCGTAACTTCCGTCAGGGAAAGTAACAAGTGCCAGAACCGGAGGCTTCCCGTTTTCTTTCGTAACTTCTTCAATCGCCTTTCCGTACCCTTCCGGGTCAAGGTAATACTCCGGGCTGCCTGCGTGAGGCACTACCTTGATATTCAGTCCGGCTCTTTCGGCTGCAACATAAGAAGAATAATGGGCAAGCCCGTCAAGTACAACCCAGTCTCCGGGTTTTCCCATGGAATGCATGACAGCAAATTTGGATTCCCTTGCCCCGTTTGTAACCCGTGCTTCATCGCAGCCCAGAAACTCAGGAAGGGCTTTGTGTACGAAATCATGGATAGGAGGCTTTTTGACGAGGTCGAGAACTCCACCACAGAAGTCACAGACAGAATAACCGTCTCCCCATTCAACAAGTGCCTGTTTAGCAGCCCCGGTCAAAAGTCCTCCTGTCTGAAGAGGGTCGATGTTTATGCTGCCGAGGGTCTCTCTCTTTATGAAACCAAACTTCTGTAAGGATGAGTCATCAAGTGTCATTTATTATACCTCATGTAAGAACTGTAATTCCTATTTAAAGCATGAATTTAACCTTAAATTTAGGATTACTCACTGAATAGCCCGATGTTAATTATAAATCAAATTGCTTAAGGCTCTGCGGTTCAATGATATGCAGAGAACTCATAAAAAAGTATTCCAGAAATAGTATAAACAATTCTAAAAAGACATCCCACCGTATAAAGTGGACGAATGATCTTTGAATGATCTTTATTTCTCTAATGTTTCCTGCTGAAAGAAAGAAATGGGCAAAACGCCTTAAAAAGACGTCCTGCGATCTTCAGTTTCAAGCATTTGCTGCTTTGCTGAAGACATCGATAAATTCGTCGCATTCAGAAACAATGATTGCTGCCACGTCCTTTAAAACCAGAATAGGATCCGCACCATCGGTTTTAATATAAAGGACAGGGTCACTGATGCTCACATATTTCATATCGTAAAAAGCCGTTACAACCCTTTCATCTTTAATCAGGAGGTCCTTAAGAAGATTAAGAAGGGTATGAGTTTCGCCTCTAAGCTCGACTTCAAGCTCATTATTTGTTTTGTTAAGAATGTTCAGTTCCACTGGTGACCACCTGTAAATGGTGAATTTAACCGGTCATAAATATGCCGTAAAATCTTTAACCTGCCGTAAATCCCTGAAGTAAGAGGAAGAGGAAATTACCTGATCCCTTTCCCATACTCAGTTGAGATCTTGCGGGTTTCAGTCATATTGCAGACCGGGCATTTAAGCTTTTTCCCTTCCAGCACAAGTTCTCCTTTGCAGTTTGAACAGTAAGCTTTTACAACTCCAAGAGAATCTTCAGCTGTAGTAAGGCGCATCCTCTCAACGTCAACTACCTTTGCTCTTACTATGTCAGAAGGCCTGAACTCATCTGCCAGCCTCTTCACATAGGAATCTCTCACACTGGAGACATGAATATCCCCGGTCCTTACACTAACGATTGCCCTGTTTTCTTTCCCTTCAATTCCTGCGACTTCCACCATTGCCCCGGACTCACGGACGTCAGATATCCGCCCGTACACGACATTTCCTACTTTGAGGATATTTGGAGTAATTGTGTTTGGCTTTACCGAGACCACTCTGGCTTTTCTGTCAATGAGCACATTACCCGTAGCAGTGGAATAGATGTCCCCTGCAATTACTGCAGTTCCATTGCCCGATTTGAACTCTTCTGTGGTTCCGACAAGTTCTCCAGGAAGTACAAAGCCTCCTTTTTCGAGATCTTCTTCAGATACAACGGCTTCTGCGGTGGGGGGCCTGAAACCCGGAGTTTCCTTTCTATCTCTGGGACCTTTCTTGGAATATGGGAATTTTCTCTTTTTATCAGGGCTGCCTTTGAACTGGTCCCTTGACTGGTCTCTGAATTGCCCTCTTGACTGGTCTCTGGGCTGAGACTTATACTGAGCTCGGGGCTGACCTTTAAACTGGTCTCTTGACTGCTCCCTGGGCTGGCTTTTAAATTGAGTCCTGGGCTGATCCTGTTGCTGACCCTTAAATTGATCCCTGCTTTCTTCATTTGAAGGAGCCGATTTCTCAGCTCCGTTCTTTCCTTCACCAGGACCTGTTAATTTTTTCCTGGTAGTCTTATTTTTTCGAATTCTAATCATGATCCCTCATTCGAATTATCGCTATTAATAATATAGATAATCGTTGTAACAATTTTTATAGCCTTTGTGGGACTGCTGGCGGAAAGCTGGATGTCGGTCACGATTGCTCACAAAAAGCATATCTGAAGTCATCAGTCCCGATTATACAATGTTAATGTGGATTTATTTATGGTATTATGGATTTATTCTCTATCTTATGATCTTTTCTTTGTTCAATAAGCTTATTAATTCCGCCTTTCAGAATGAAGCACAAAGAGATAAGCTGCAAAACATGACGCCTTAAAAGGTTCCCTGAATACAGGTCAGGCATGAACAGCAATTCTGTAAATCTCTACCTCAATAACCTCTCTTTCTTTTTGATGAAAGTCAAAAGTCCTCTTTATAGGGAACTTCGCAACGTACGAATGTGTAATGACCGCAGGCTTAATGAACTTTTGGATAAAAGCAAGGCTTCCGCGGTTGTGGATGGAGTATATTACTTCACTTGTTCTTAATGCTGACGAAAGAAAGGGTCTGTCCCTTCCCTTAACTCTTGCCCCAAAAGGAGGGTTCATAATTGTGGTTTTTACCCGTTCCGAGACTTCAGAGATATCGGAACAGATAAATTCAACGTCCACTCCGATCTTTTCAGCATTTTTTCGTGCAACCTCAAGAGCTCCCGGGTCAGTATCATACCCCACAACCTTCCTTGCTCCCAGAACCTTTGCCCCTATTGCGAGGATTCCCGTACCGCAGCCCAGGTCATGGACTGAATCATCAAGGTCTCCCTGCATGTAAGCGAAATGAAGAACTTCAGCAGCAAGGAGAGAAGGTGTCTGATACTGTTCCAGTTCAAGTTCAGGATCGGAAAAGCCTTCAATTTCCTCAAGCAGCATTTCAAGTTTTCTCTGTTTCATATCCTTTGTCTTTTAGTATTATTAGATTTAATTTTAGAATTGCTCGACCACGAATGTATGATTATGCAGCCATTTACTCCCAATCATACAGGTTCTTCAGTGATTTCGTCCAGCACAAGCTTTTCCCATTCGCGTTCCCCAAGCACTATTTCAAACTCCTGGGGTGTCAGCATAGGGGCAGGAAAACGTCCCACTTCATCAATAGCAAGCCTCGGGCAGGCTGTATTTACGAAAGCGTCTACTTTGAACTGGAGCAGCTGGTCCGGAGTTACGAGGTCGATCAGTATAAGGTGTGACTCTTTTCCATGCTTCTTTGCAAGTTCCTTTAAGGAAGAAGCAAGCTCCATCCTCTTCTGCCCGTTTTTGCTTGAGACAATAATCCCGAAGACCTGTGCATCCAGGGACTTTGCGATTACCGCACTCCTCTGGCGCAGAATCCTTGAAGGGTCAACCTCGCGGACCTCTCCAGAGAAAGGATCGGCTGCAAGGACACGTTTCTTTGTGGAAAGAGCTACCCCCAGGGGGTGGAAATCTCCGCTTCCGATATAGAGATACTCATCACAGTCTTCATCCCGGGCTGCAGAGAAATTGCAGCCGAGAACCTGTCCAGCATAAGCAATTCTGGAGTCACCACGCCCGATTACGCAGGTCTTTCCCATTCTCTCCAGCACGCCACATACATCAGGAAGTTTATGGACGTGCTGAACAGTAGTGATCAGCCCTATTTTTTGCCCTTTAAGCTCAGGGACAGCCTTTTCAATAACATGCAGGACGTCCACCGAAGACCGGGTTTCGATAAAATAGACTTTATTCGAGAGCCTGATGTCTTCCAGTTCCGCATGTCCGAAATGGAAAAGTATGTCAACGTGGTAGAGGAGAGTCCTGTCCAGGTCACATGCTCCGAAACACGGGTCTCCTGAGATAATAATTTCAGCTCCGGTAGCTTCTTCGACCTTCTTTGCCAGCTCCGGGCCCTTACGTTTTAACCCTTCAGGAAACTGAAAGCCCACAAGCTTTGCTCTGGTATCCTTTATTACGCTGATTATGTAATCAGGCCTGAGGTCGAATGCTTCACTGATTCCCAAAGACATTCTTAATCTCCACACCTTTCTCGCCCACATCAATTGTGACGAGAATCTTGGGTTCAACTCCGAGCTCCCTCAGCTTCAGGTAACCATCGCCGCGCCCGATAACGGAAATCACATCCATTACCTCTACACCTATTGTCTGCAGCGCTTTTACAAGGGCAAGGAGCGTACCTCCTGTACTGATAACGTCATCGACAATAATTATTCTGTCCCCTTTTTTTAGCCCGTTTATGTAGAGGACGCCCTTCGAATACCCTGTGCTCTGGGAGAGTTCAACTTCCCCTTCAAGGAAATAAGGCCGCTTCCGGACAATGGTAAGAGGAATCCCGGTTTTCAGGGAGAGCGCATTTGCAACCGGAATGCCCATAGCTTCCACGGTCAGGATAGTGTCAACGTTCATATCTGCGATCTCTGAGATGTAATCGGAAATCTCTTCTACCAGGTGAGGGTCGATGGAAGGTACCCCATCAGAAATAGGATGGATAAAATAGTTATACTCCCCTCGCTTGATTATAGGGGACCTGATCAGTGAATCTTTCAGTCTTTCAAGCATGGTTTTAACCTTTCTGGCTGTCTCAATATTCCGGGAAGTAAAAAATCCTGAAATTAAGCCTGCTCCTTTTAATACCGTTTCCCGAAGCTAGGAATATAAATATACATAAGCGCACGAACATGCTGCCGGGAGAGATAAATTGATTCTAAATTGATTCCAAGAAACATCGAAGTACTTGATATAATTTTGGTCTTCCGATTCCGCCTGTTTAGAATCAGGGTGCAGGAAATATTAGTAAATAGTTAAGTCAGTGTTAATAAATTTAAGGACGCTCAGATAAAAAATATAAAGACACTCAGATAAAAGATATAAAAATGGCAGAAAGTAAAAAATAAAGTCTGAAATAAAATTGAGAAAGAAAAACACAGGAAAGATAAAAAATAAGGTAAAGAGGAATCTACTAAAGATTCCACAAACTTTTTCACGCTATCCCAGGCTTGTATTTTGCTTATGCAGTTACTGCTTCAGTGGATTCCAGATTCTGAGGGCTGGCATCCTCTGCGAGGTTGAGAAGCCCTATAACTACATAAGGATTGGTATCTGCCTGTTTCATTTCGTTCAGGGCAGCATCATCGATATCAATGACAGCGATCTCTGTAACAAGACCGTCCCAATTTTCAGGATTCATAAGCCAGAGATCCTTCATATATTTTGAAACCCAGTCAGGATCACCTTCTTTTGCCCCGCAATTTGCACTCGCAACATCAGAGTTGTACCCGAGCACAACTGCCTTCAGAGTTCCTGCATTCTTATCCCTGACAACGAAAACTCCAGCAAGGTCGCTTCCAATTGCTTCAAGTTCCTCGTCTGTCAATTCAGAGACAAAAACCCCTCCTTTTCCAGGAGTAGCATCCCAGCGCTTGACAAAAACATCATCCTTACACCAGTGAGGAGTGGAGAAAACCGTATAACTTACCCCCTCTTCAAGCGGATAATTTTCTTCCATCCAGTTTGCAAGCACAAAGCCGCTCGAAACTCCGGGACAGAAGTGGTTGTGTATCTCCAGGCACTGCATAAGTTCATAATTGAGATTTCCTGTAGCCCAGGCATTGGAAATTGTAAGAATAGCAAATTCGCGCCCGTTAAAAATCTTTGAGTTTACTTTTTCACTCCAGGCTGCTATGGACTCCTGGCTTGCGGAAAGCTCATTAAAGTTTATATTTTCCGTTACCTGATAGCTGATTTTATCTTCGTTTTCGTATGTAACCTCAATGTAGGCACATTTTCCGCTTGCTTTGTCAAAGAAAGCAAACCAGAGAGGGGCGTTTCTTGCGTTCTGGACTACAAGCAGATTCTTTGTATATTTCAGCTCTTTTCCATAAAACTCAGAATAAAAGTCATTTAAAAAAAAATCGGACTCTGCAGGAGAGCCGATATCAGTCATTATAAAAGTGTTTTCAGGTCCGAGAGTCCCCAGCTCTGCTTCGGCTGCGGAAAAGACCTGATCCATCAGTTCCTTATCTTCAACTGGGGGATTAACATTTCCATTTGAGTTGAGAAGCCCGAGGACTTCATAGGGATTGGAACCTGCCCGCTTCATTTCACCAAGGGTATCCTTATCAATGTCGATAACCGCGATTTCCGTAACAAGGCCTTCTTCATCCCAGTTGCCTCTGCCCATAAGCCAGAGGTCCGCCAGGTATTTTGAAATCCATGCAGGATCATCCTTTTTTGCACCGCACTTCGCGTTCACGACATCAAAGTCAAACCCGAGAGCTACTGCTTTCATTGTTCCGGCGTTCTTATCCGTAACCACAAAGATTCCGGCAGGAGAATTCCCGATTGCTTCGATCTCTTCATCCGTCAGCGCAGAGACAAAAATTCCTCCTTTTCCAGGGGTGGCATCCCAGCGCTTGACAAAAACATCTTCTTTACACCAGTTGGGGCAGGAAAAGACCGTATAGCTTACCCCTTCTTTAAGCGGATAATTTTCTTCCATCCAGTTTGCAAGCACAAAACCGCTCGAGACTCCGGGACAGAAGTGGTTGTGTATTTCCAGGCACTGCATAAGTTCATAATCGAGATTTCCCGTAGCCCAGGCATTGGAAATTGTAAGAATGGCAAATTCATGCCCTTTAAAAACAGCAGAATTCACTTTTTTATTCCAGGCCTCTATAGACTTCTTATTTTTCGAAAGTCCATTAAAGTTTATATTTTCCGTTACCTGATAGCTGATCTTCTCCTCGTCTCCGTATGTAACCTCAATGTAAGCACATTTCCCGCTTGCTTTGTCAAAGAAAGCAAACCAGAGAGGGGCATTTCTTGCGTTCTGGACAACAAGCAGATTATCGGTGTATTTCAGGTTCCTTCCGTTAAATTCCGAGTAAAAATTGTCCAGAAAAACATAAGACTCTGCAGGAGAACCGAGATCTGTTATTATAAGTGTGTTTTCAGGTCCAATATTCCCGAGATTACTTTCGGCTACGGCAAAGACCTGAGCCATCAACTCCGAACTGTCAGTTTCAGCTGCCATCCCCGGGATGAAACACAGGGAAAAGACCAGTACTGTCAGAAAAACAAAACTGGTAATTTTTGTTTTGATTTTTTTATTAGTACATCCACGTATTCCAATCATATTTTTACCTCTTCTGCCCATAAGTCATTTATTTAATACTGCATTGGGTAGCATTTTTTAGAATATATAGCTTAATAAATAGAACAAAATATGGATTTTATGTTTTTTAGTATTACAAGTGATGAAAAAAATATTACTTAAAACTTTCGAATTTTATTGGCGTTGAAAATTCATACATGCAGAGAGGGAAGCAAAAGAAAATTTATAGAAAAAGAGAAAAAAACAATAATATAAAAAAACATAGAAAAAAAAAGAGAATAGAAAACAAAAAAGGTAGTGAAAAAGAAAGAGAAATGGGGTTTAAAATAATGTAGAAAGAAAGTGAAAAACAAAAGAGAAAAGAGAGTTAAAAATAAAAGAGAAAGAAAGTGAAAAACAAAAGAGAAAAAGAAATGAAAAAGGAAAAGTTAAGAGGGGCATACAATGTTGTCAAAAAGCCTGACCACAATCTCTGCCAGTTCTTTGCTCTTCTCAGTAGAGGTCATCAGGGTGTCTGCCCGTGAAGCATGGCAGCCAAGCCTTTCAAATGCGAATTCATCTGCACGGTCCCTTTCGTCAAAAACGAAAACATCAAGGAAATCCTGGTAGTATTCAGCAACTCCCATGGAAGAGACTTCAAGCCCGCAGGCAGGCATCAGTTTTCCAGCAGGGCCGCTGACAGGGGCATTCCCAATAATCGGGCTAACTGCAACGACCTTTTTCTTTTTCAACAGATCCTTCATCCCGGGGAGGGAAATAATCGGACCTATACTCGTGATAGGGTTGCTCGGCCCTATAAGGATATTTTCTTCCTTCTCAAAGGCTTCGAGCACTTTAGGAGAAATGGAAGCTTCGGAAACTCCCCTGATATCAACTCCACGCACATCTGGCTCTCCACGTTTTCCAATCCAGAAGTCCTGGAAATGCATAATTCCTTCAGCAGTTTCTATATAAGTGGAAACAGGATCATCGGACATTGGCAGGATATTTGCTTTGATCCCAAAAAGGGATGAAAGCTTCACTGTTGAATCCGTAAGGGACGCCCCGTCACGGATAATGTTCGAGCGGATAATATGGGTTGCCCTGTCCCTGTCTCCTAGCTTCAGTCCTTCTTCAATGCCGAGCTCCTTCATGCGCTCATAAGTCCCGAAGGTATCATTTTCTATGCCCCACCACCTCTTCCGGTCAATCTGGTCTGAGAAAAGATAGAGCACTGTATCAAGGTCTGGAGAGATCAGGTTCCCAGAAACCCAGAGGTCTTCGGCAGTGTTTACAACAACGGTCAGTTCCTCCTCAGGGAGGATTTCCTTGAGCCCGTCAAGGAGTTTGGGAGTTCCGGTGCCGCCTGAAAATATAATCATGATATTACCTGTTTCTAATCCCTGTTTCCGAATTATTATATAGTATTCGGGCAGCAGGTGCCCTGTAATTTACATCTTAAGTAATAGCATCAAAGTAATAGATACAGCAATATATAATGACATCTGTCTAAAGATTAATGAAAGTAGTCCTTGATCCCGTGCATGGTTACATCGAACTGGATGAAGTTGTTCAGGAGCTTCTGGACACCCCCCAGATACAGCGTCTCAGGAGAGTCAGGCAGCTTGGATTTTCAAACCTTGTATATCCAGGAGCAAACCATACACGTTTTGAACACTCACTCGGAACCATGCACCTTGCCTCCATGCTGATGAAAAACCTCGATTCAATTGACGAGGATAAAAAACTGGAGATAAGGGTTGCTTCCCTTTTGCACGATGTGGGGCATGGTCCATTTTCCCATGTAACAGAGAATGTTATTTATAAATATACCAGGCGCAGGCATGACGAGATAAAGGAAATCCTGGGGAAAGGGGAAATAAAAGAAGTCCTGAAAAAGTACGGGATTTACCCCGGTGAACTTGCAAAGCACGTCGAAGGCGAGACATCTTTAGGGCAGATTCTAAGCAGTGAGATCGATGTGGACAGGATGGACTACCTTGTCCGGGATGCACATTATACCGGCGTGGCTTTCGGAGTTGTGGACTACAACCGCCTGATAAATCAGATGCGTTTTCACGAAGACAGGCTTGTTGTTGACCAGGGAGGGCTCAAAGCAGCCGAATCTCTCCTGGTCTCCCGCTTCTGGATGAATACCTCGGTTTATTATCATCATGTTACCAGAATATCTGAAGCCATGTGCTCAAAAGCAGTTGAGCATATGATTGAAGACGGAGAAATTGACCCTATCCGGCTGAGCCAGATGGACGATATAGACTTAATAGCCGCAATGCGAAGCTCAAAGGGGTATGGAGGAGAACTTGCAAAGCGGCTCGATTCACGCAACCTATATAAACGGGCGCTCTATACAGGGCTTGAGGACGCAGGGAAAGGAGTGCTCAAACACCGGGATAAAATAGAGAGAGCAGAGAAGGAAATCGCAGAACTTGCCGGAGTGGACCAGGAATGTGTGCTTGTGGATATCCCGAAAACCCCTGAAATGCTTGAAATGAAGGCAATGATAAAAACAGACCATAAGCTGGTTTCCCTTAACGAAGCTTCGCACTTCGTATCCATATTGCAGGAGGCTCACATGGACAACTGGAGAATGGGAGTTTACTGCCCAAGGGAACACTGTGAAGCTGTAGGGAAGGCTGCAAAGGAATACTTTAACATAAAAAAAGTCACAAAACAATTCAAGCTGAGCGATCTGGAAAATACTAAAGTGCAGGAGTAAAATTTTTGTTTACCGTTACAAGGAAAGCCAGCAGGATAGAAATCACTCTCGAAGTGAAAAAACTGGGGGAAGACTACCTGCTAACCCTGACCGGCGGAAAAGAGCATGCTGGCGCAGTTGCAGTAGGGCTATTCGATGAAAAAAGCGGGAGAGCCAGCTCTTCTGTTATCACACTTCCCGGGCACAGGGAGGAACAGCTTGCCCTTGACAGCGCAAGACGGGTAAGCAAAGCAACAGGAAAAACATCGATAGTTGTTGTCGGAATTCATGTGGACAACATCAGCCTGGGAGAGATAAAAGAGATAGTTTCAACCGCAGAGGAAATGGTCGGAAACTTCATTGCCTCCTGTGAAAAAAGTGACGTTACAGCAAGGAGAAACGAATAATGGAAATAATTGTGGGCATCAGCGGAGCTTCAGGGGTCCAGTACGGGATCCGCCTTCTTGAAGTGCTGGCAAATAAAGGGATTAAAACCCATCTCGTACTGACCGAAGCTGCAAAACAGATAATCGAGATCGAGACTGATTTCCTGCCTGTTGAAGTGGAAAAACTGGCAACCTGGAATTATTCCCAGAAGAACTTTTCAGCTCCTATAGCCAGCGGCTCTTACAAAACTTCGGGAATGATCATTGCCCCGTGCAGCATGAAAACCCTTGGGGCGGTTGCAAACGGGATATCTGATTCCCTGATAACAAGGGCTGCAGATGTTTGCCTCAAAGAGGAGAGAAAACTGATCCTCATGACAAGAGAAACTCCCCTGAACCTTATACACCTTGAGAACATGCTGAAAGCCAGAAAGGCAGGAGCAAGCATCCTTCCTGCATGCCCGGGATTTTATTCCAGACCAAAGACTCTTGATGACATTATAGACACCATGGCTGGCAGGGCTCTTGACCTCCTGGGAATAGAAAATGACATTTACCAGCGCTGGAGACAGGAAAAAGCCGAGGATTTGGAGAATAATGGCTTGGAGAATAACGGCTTGGAGAATAACGGCTAAATGCCGGAAATTAGAGAATTCATCAAGTAAAAAAGGTAATCCAGACAATTAAGTGGGGAATATAAAATTTTGATCCTGTTTCGAGAAGTTAAGATACAGCCGTATGTTCTAACGAAAGCTATATAAAGGATAATCTCCTTTGTGAGGAGGTGCCCTTGGGATAGTAGGGTAGCTTGGTCCATCCTCGAGCGTTTGGGACGCTTGGACCGCGGTTCAAATCCGCGCTATCCCATCATTTTTTATCTTTTTTATATTTTCCACCTTTTTTACAGATGCTTTTGTAAAAATGAATATTTGCGGTTTATTTTTTAAGTTTTAGTGTTCTTAACCCCAGTGTTCTTAACCCCAGTGTATGAACCTATCCCAAAAGCTATTTTTTTATGCATTTATCATTAGGTTTCATTACTACTTTCTTGGTTAGTAGCTCGATTGATTACTTCAAAATTGAGAACTAAGTAAGTAGTTTTTGAGTTTTGAGATCAACTCTATTATTAAGCAGGATAATTTCTCCTTCGTAATTTTTCCACTTAAATTAGAGGAATTAGATAGCATATTACCATTCTTTTGATTTCCTCTTTATTCTACTGCATGCTGCTTATGAATTTTTGCAACAGAACCTTTAGAAGCGCCATAGATAGGGATATTCCCGTCAACCTGTGATTATCAAGCCTCTACAGAATAATTTTAACCTATAGAAACCTATAGGTTGTTATGGCAGCGACGACAACAATCTGTATTGATCCTAATATCAAGAGCAAGTTAGACGATTTAAAAGCATACAAAAACGAATCTTATAATTCTGTCGTTGAAAGGCTTATAAAAATGGCATATGACGAAGAACCATTAACAGATGAAGATATAAAAGGCATTGAGGAGAGCCTGGAGGATATTAAAGCGGGTAGAGTATACAGCGAAGAGGAAGCTAAACGTATTATGAGTATTGAGGATTAAATGTATTCTGTTAAGTATACAGCGCATGCGATTAAAGAAATGAATAAATTACCTGCTGAAATAAAAACAAAAATTTTCAGTGCTATTAGCAAAATCAAAGAAGACCCCTACTCACACGTCAAAAAACTAAAAACATCTGTTAAAACGCCTCTATATTCCTTAAGAGTAGGAGAATATAGGGTAATAATGGCAATTAAAGACCCTGTACTTATTATTCAGGTCGTTGAAGCCGGTAATCGGAGTAAAATATATCAAAATTATTGAGCTCTTACTCTCGGCTTTTTAGAGCTATTTTAAGAGCACCTGAAAAATTACCTGCCTGCCCTGGATATGCAAGCCATGAGCCTAATATAAAGCCTGTATTTACATCATAGGCTTCAATCCTGAGAAACGAATACTTCAGGTCAAAATATCAAAGATTCAAAACCTGTTTTCAAGAGTTCCACAAGCTGCAAAGGAAACATACTCTTACAAAATCCTCTTAATTCGTCCTTCAATCCTTTGTTAAAAACGAACTTCAATTTTCACAAAATTAGTATGAAATCTTTGCCAATTTGCGATACTAAGTATATATAGGAATCTTATTTTTACCGAAATTTCCACTGGAAAACTTCAAAATCATGTAAGTGCTCGAAAAATGCATTCTTCCTTCAATTTTGCTCTAATTTGTTCACTCGATTGAAAGCACCAATAGCGTTAGACATTGCCTATGTGTTTATGTTAGAAGTCATTCCAAAGACTATGTAACGCTTTTGAAAAACAGCTATCGGATAACCCTATATTTTGAAGAACAAATTTTTCCTATCGATAACCCCAGCTCTAACAGAAAAAAAAGGTAAGAAACACATAGGCTGTTGGAATTTATAGAACTTTAGGGTACACTGCCAGTACTTTTCTGAAAATGAGTGTATTGAATTTTCTCTGTAAGTTCCTGCATTTGAAGCCTATAGGAAAGATTATTCTCATACCAGAATAGTTGTACTTACTCGAAAAGATTGTGGGGAAGGAAGCAGGGATTAAGGTCTTTTATTATCTGTTAGTTCAAAAGACAAAAATCCGATTAATGCTGCTAATAGTACATTGGCAAATATCTCGGTTGCATCAAAAGCGGAGATTGTGCCAAGGCTGGTATTGTTAATACCATCTACAGTATAACCGATATAATCAAACATAAACGGTCCGATAATTGCTGACAAGCTAAAAAGAAAAATGGTCAGGCAGAAGATTAGGTATATTTTTAGATAATCTGTCTTGTTTTCGTCCTCAGTTTCCATCTTTATATAATAAGGATAATGGTTGATCGAATTGTAATGTTTAATTGAAGTTAACTTTTGTTTATTGCGATGTATACTCTGTATCAAAAGAAAACATACTATTAGGAAAATAAAAAAACATGCTATTGGAATTTTAAATAATGTTATTGATAGCAGTTATGTCACCCCTAACATCTTGTATAATATGTATAATAAGTTCTTGAAGTTTACTTCTTCTGTCTGTTTTAAAGAAATAAATTTTGATTTTTGGAAAATTATCTTGGTAGGGGATAAATTCAGGGTCCAGCAAGGATATAGAAGGATGCAAGCAGGATACAAGCAGGATACAAAAGAATCTGGATAAGCAAAATCCGGATATTTCAGGATACACTCTCTGTAAAAAGTACATGCTGGAAGACAGGTAAAAAAGAAAAGTAACCACAAAAAGAAGAGACACATGCCTTACTTCATAAGGCAGGCATGCGCTGAGAACGTCTTTCTGAAAAAGCAAGTTCTTATATGGTTTATATTCAATATCCGGTTTGTAAACACTTTTTTTCTTTTTTTACTTCACATTCATTATTTCTTAACTTTCTGCCCACATCTCTTTAGCGTTTTAGCGGTGCCTCACAACACAGCTTGAAAGCCCCAGGATTTCCACAATATCACTGTTGTCCGGGCTGTGGATTATCATCTGCCCTTTCTTAAGATAGGGAATTCTGCGTTCGTATTCCTTAGGGACTTTCAGGGAAGAGATTGCAGCATCGTTGTTGAGGTTAAGGATCAGCTTTGTATTTATCTGCTTGATGACAGTATCATCAATATCCTGAGGGTCCTGCGTTATCAAAAAGAGCCCGAGAGCTTCTTTTCTTCCCTGGCGGGCTGCGTCTGCAAAACGGGAAATTATAAGACGGGCATGTTCCCCGTTTGCTTTTGAGAGGTAGCGGTGAGCCTCGTCCAGCGCCAGGATAATCGGAGTTTCTTTTATGGCATCAATCCCTGTGGTATTGAGTTTGTTATCAACAATCAGGCTCATGATTGTGAGCACAATGAGATCCCTTATCCTGGGAGAGCTTATGTACTCGGTTGGGAAAACCGAAATCTGTCCCGGCTTGAAGATTTTGTCAACAATGTCGGAAATCGGGGTTGCATCGCGGTCAAAGACTTTTGAGAAGAATCTGCTGCTTACTCTCCTCACGATTCCGTCATAAGAAGACTCATGGATCCTGTTGCTGTCAACGTAATGAGAACGCGTGCCTTCATTTTCGATATGGCTTATAAAGTTCTGGTAGGTATGCGGCCCACTTGACTTGAAAAAGTCCCCCAGGAGCACATCAAGCCCTATAAATTGAAGTTCAGACATCCCGGCAGCTGCAATCAGCCAGGAATTATGTTCCACAAAGGAAAAAGGAATTGTAAACTCTATCTGCTCTGCCCTTGACTTGTCTCCGGGATACTTCTGTCCGTCAACCTTTGCTACAAAAGCCCTTGTTGACTGGACCCTGCCGCAGGCAACATTTTCGGATTCAAACCTGAATCTGTCGTCATCAGTCAGGGTTTCGTTGTCCTCGAAAATCTGGGAATACTCATCCTGAGGGTCCATAATAACGAGGCAGGGATTTTTCCTCGCATTATCAGAAGCATTCCTCAGCCTGTAACGGTTACTTTCGGTCATGAACTGGCGCAGAATGTTTTTAGATAGGAAGGTCTTTCCTGTCCCTGTGCTCCCGCAGATAAGCATATGCCTGAAAATAAGGGGGTCGCCCATCGAATAATCGTTTCTGAGATAATAAGCAACGGTTTCGGGCTCGGAATGTGTTTTTACAAGCTCTCCCCCGACGCTTAAATGCCCGAGGAAAACCCCTTCTTCCGGGATGTTCAGCCCTGTCTGGACTTCAAGCCTGTCCGTAACAGGCAGTATGGGAGTGTTCGGGCGGGGAATTCTGTCTGCCATCCTGCGTGTAAGTGCTCCCTCTGCTTTTTTTCGATAGAGGATACAGAGAGGATCAAGGCAGGCAAGAAACTTGTAGTCGGCTTCGTTTATGGGGCTTGCACGGGCATTCAACATGCGCCTTGAATGGATTTCGGTCGCATCGTCCACTGCAAACTCCTGCCTGTACTGGAGCTTCCCTACCCTTGCAAAGAGCTTTTCTCCATCTTCATAAGGCACAACAACATATGTTCCGAGCCTGATCTCACTCCTGCGGGCAGAAGCGATGTATCCTGTGATTGTGGCTGCCGAAGGCGTTATTTCCAAGGGTTCTATACCGGTTGTGACAATTCCGAAGGCTTCAACCAGGGACGGGGAGGCTCCGGAAATTCCGACATCATAGTCTTCAAACGTTTCAAACGGAAGTTCTTCCTTTTCGGAAAAATCGGCAGGATAAGAGTCTTCAGGATAAAAAGAGGAAGCAGGTGCCGGGACAGCTCTGGAAAGCCCGGAAAGTTCAGAAGCGCCTGAAAAAGTGCTTGAAAATGCTTTTGAATCACTACCTGAAGGGTTCTGTATGTCAGTTTCCGTAACAGTTTCAGGTAAAGGAACGGGGAGCTCTTCAAAAGCTGGCTTTGTGGCAGGATCAGAGCTTTCTTCAGAACCAGAGATTTCTTTAAAGAGATCTTTTTCCCGACCCCCGATCTCATTTTCGGGACTTATTTTTGACGCTGAGTTCCCGCCTGAAAGTGTCTCATTTTCCGAAACAGTAACCTTTTCAGGAGCAGAAACCGGCCTGGATTTTTTGGAAATAAAAGCGAAAATATCGGCATCTTCATATGTCATTGAACTTACCCCACCGGGTGTCATTATAAGTTGTATCAGGACTCATGCTTTCAAAGAATTTATCGATTTCCTGCCTCTCCACTTTCCGGATTTTTGCGAGATGGTCTGCCTTTGTGAGGGTAAGGGGAAAACCGTGCAGAGAAACGTCAAAGAGCACTTTTTTAGTAATTTGCATACGCAGGAAATCATCCTTAATAAGCCCGTAAGGGGCTTCAACCTTAAAAACCACATCCTTTGAAGGCACGTAAAGCATGAAGAAACATAGTGCATAATCTTCAGGGGAAAACCTGTGCCTGAGCTTTTGCTGAATCATGTCCCCGGCTGCAAGCGGGGAAGTCCCTTTAAGCATCTTTTCGTAATACCTGTTGGGCTGTAAAAACCAGTTGGTGTAAGTGAGATAAGCACTTCTGGAACCATAGTGCCTGCAATTATTCCCGTTATTTCCATTATTGTTTGAGTACCGCCCTTCATGCCCATTCCCGGAAGTTCCCCCTGCTTTTTCCAGTGAGAGTACATTTTTGAAAAACTGGGCATCCAGCATCCATGGAAGGTCAAAAGCTTCTCTTTTCTTTCTCACGCTGTCCATGATCTGCATATCAGTAGGATTTTTTACAAACCCAATTACAGGGATCTTCATTTCCAGAAAATGGTCCATGACATCAATGTAATTCTGGAGAATTTTTCGGGCATCAGGGTTCTGCCTGATCCTTACTTCAGCGTCGTCCAGAACCATCCAGTACATGAGCTGCTTTGGATAAATGGGCCCGTCCATTATGAAAAAGCTTTCAGGCTCCAGCCTGTCCTTCATAAAAAGCAAATGTTCGGATTCTGCCAGGTACATGGCAAAGCTGTGTACCATATCAGGAGCTTTTCTTTTAAGCTCATCAGGAGCAATTGTTACAAGCTTCGCCCTTCCAAGCCCTTCATCAAAGGTTTCCCATCCTGGTGTCGCCCGCATTGCAATTCTCCGGGAAGAGGAATAAGCTGCACAGACAATTGTCCTGCACCTCTGAACATCAAGGTCAGTAGGCGTTGCAGCCAGCCCGCAGTGGCAGAAATCCACAAAAAGCCCGCTGTCATAAGTTTTGGGATTCGTGCTCCCGCTGTCGCAGGCATAGGTAACAGGATAAGGATCTTCGCCCTGAGCCATCAACTCGGTTCTGACCATCCCACGGAAGAGTCGGTCCACAGCTTTAAGAATTACCTTCCCATCAACTTTCAATTCTTCAAGCAGCCTGTAAATATCCGCTGCCGTTTTCGGGTCATCAAACTCAAATGATCGGTCAATTCTCTCTGCAAGCTCCGAGATCTTATGCATATGCACGGGCTCAAGGGTCATGAATAAAAGATACTTTAAACAGTAATATATATTTGTTGAGTGAAAGCCGGTATAGTTTTACTGATAAGAAACCAGGTATATAAAGGGATAACTTACTGCATGAATATATCACAGTTGACATAATATCATTGATAAGATAATTTTATATTCGGCATGTGCATATAATGTGCATGTGGGATGTATATGATACAGGCTAGAGTTAAAATTTCGGACAGAACGAACCAGGTTCTGAATATTGTTAAAGCCAAATACAACCTGAAGGATAAGAGTGCTGCTCTCGACTTAGTTGTAGCTCAATACGAAGAGAAAATACTTGAGCCTCAATACAGTCCTGAGTTCATAAAGGAAATGCTTGATTCGGAGAATGATGAAGTAATTGGACCATTTGAAAACGCTGGTGAATTAAAAGCATACATAAAAAGCTTGCCTGATGAGGATGAGTAAGCTTGTACAAATTATTGGTCAAGGGGAAGCTTTTAAAAGAACTGCGAAAATTAAACAAGAAGAATCATGTACTTTTCGAGGCAGTCTTCAAAAAAGCTGATGAAATCTGTATCAATCCTCAACATTACAAAAATCTCAATTATCCCTTAAATAAATATAAACGAGTACATATTGATTCTAACTTTGTACTATGTTTTTCTGTTGACGAAAAAGAGCAAACTGTGACATTGGTGAAATTAGCCTATCACAAAGATGCTTATTGATTAAAGTTTAAAAATTGGGTAATGGGCTTGAGGAGTTATTGAAAACCGCAAGCAGAAAAATTTCTCTGTATTTTTCTCAAATTCGGGAGTTGTACTTGCTTTTTCAGAAATGATCAATAACTCACGGACATAACCCAAAATTTCCACCATGGTTTATTATTTTCGTATTCTCTGACAGAAGCTTCATATTTAATTTACTGTTTTCCTGAATTAAGCTCTGAATATGTACAGCTTGTTTTTGTGTAACTCAGTTTAACCGGCTTATCTGATCATCCTTCCGGCTCATATATACAAAACATGCACATGTATATTTTATAACTTCCTCAAAAAATTTATATCAAATTGATGCCATACATGAGAGCATGGGAATTCAAATAAGCATAAAGGCAGGAGCTGACGCATCAACTTCCAGCGTCAGCGCATCGGGAAGTGTACAGCACATCATCACAGACAATGAGAGAAAGACATTCGGCATTGAAGACGCAGGTCTCAAGAGTGCAGTTGAAAAATATTTTGGGAAGAAACCGAATGATGCATATCTTCACAGTCCCACTCCATGGGACGACCTTTACAAAACATACGGGTGGGCTGAAGTTCAAACAATACTTGACGTCAAGAGTTCAACAGTAACCGGGATTACTTCAGAACCAGTTATAGTGGCAACCAAGAAATTCGTCAACAGCAGCACAAAGGTAGCCACTTTCGATGCCAGCATTTCGGACCAGGTCAACGATACCACGGAAAGCAACTGGTCTCAGACAGACACAATCGATGTAGGGCAGAAGATTACTTATGAAGTCAGCTTCCTGGGAGCCGGAGGAGGGGGAGAAACGTCCATGTCTTACAGCCATTCCTGGGGTCAGGGAGGCTCTGAGAGCAAAAGCATTACAGTTGGTTCAAGTTCGGGAGTTACTGTTCAGTTAAACCCGGGAGAGTCGGTTGAAGCTGTATTGACCGCAAGCAGAGGCGTAATGAAGGTAAGGATTGTTTACCTGGCACATCTGACAGGCAGTACTGCTGTCAATTATAACCCGACTTACAAAGACCACCATTTCTGGGCCCTTCCCATTACCGGTGTTATGGGTGCTGCAAGCCTCTCAACTACCAGGGAATTTACAGAAGATATTGAGATCGGCTACTACTCAGACGCAAAAATAGAACTGAGAGACCCGACAGGACAGTTAAAGGCAACATTCCTGGCAGCCAATAAGCCAGCAATTGAAAAAATAGCTGTCAAAGCAGTGTAAAGCTTATAAGCCTATTAAGCGCAGACCCGGCAGTACACGAATTAAAGAGCCAGGCAATGATAATGAGAAATTTATGTTCTCAGTCAATCAGCTTGAGCATCTTTTTCTGGATTACCTGCCCTGTTCTGCTCAACTATTTTTTCATTTTTTAAAGAACTGTTCAGCTCTGTTTAATAGAAGGCTTCATTCTTTAAGTCGAAATCTGTGAGCTGATTTTTGTGAAGGGGTTTTATATCGAACTGCTCCGGCATTCAGACAGAAACAGGCTACCTAGTTTAATATGTAAGTCACTCAGTTAATATTTAAATTACTAAATTTAAGATATAAGTTACTAAATTTAATATTTAATTCACATTACTTTTTATTTTTACTAATTTCATCCCTTAACTCTGCTAATTTGCCGCGAAGATCGCTGTATTCATTTTTCAAGTTTTCAATGTCATCCGGGATAGTTTTTATCCTTGTTTCTATCATCCTTTTCATCTGTTCGTTTTCAATCTCGTCAGATATTTTACAGCTCAAATCTTCCTTGAAATTCACCACGTCTTCGAGATATTCGTTTAATTTATCGACAAAGCTTTCTATCTTTAATTCCCGGGACACAGCTTGAAGGCTCTCTAATTCGTCTATGAGAGCATTTGAAGTATTATCCAGATTGCTCATCTTCTGTTCCAGTGCGGTTAATCTGGAAAGTATATTCTGTTCAGTAGATTCAGACAATGTATTCCCCCCATGAACTGCATGTACGTCTCTAAATGAATTGATACCTAAATGAATTGAAACAGGAAAAAATAAAGTTTTTCCATTATCATAAATAAAGCGGAAAAAAATAAAGACAAAGGGTAAAGATAATTTAAGGGAACCGTTATTTCAGGAAACCGTTATTTCAGGAAACCGTTTTTCCAGAAAAAGTTTTTATCAGGATTTCTTTCGAATTTTTCAAATACGCTGGGATAAAGCGCCGGATACCGTGCTTCTTCAAGAGGGATACAGAACATCCTTTCAGGATAAGAAGGAACTCCACCAAGTCCAGCAGCAACGAAAAAAGGATGTTTATTTTCTCTGGCGAAGTCCTGGTAGCGTTTTAACTGCTCCGGATTGGACCAGTGAAGTTTTCCTTCATAAAGATCTGACCTGAACTTGCATTCCACATAAAAGATTTCGCCGGTTGGGACATAACGGATAGTGAGGTCAGGACCGGCATCTGCTTCCACATATCTGTCGTGCTTTCTGGCAATGTCCGTGCTCCATTGAACAATAGAAAAATATTTTTTATCAAAAAGACCAACAACGTACTTTTCAAAGTCATTTCCTTTTTCTACAGACTCATCTTCTGTCAATACTTCAACAGCTTTTACTATTTTATTCAAAATTCCCATTATGTGACCCCTTAAAAGAACATATAAATAAATAATGTGTTAGATACTTTAAAGCTTTTCTATAAGTATTCAGAATAAAGTCTCGTCGCTTTTAAAATGAAGTTGAAGCGGGAAGTCTGTACAAAATTATATAAAGAAAAAAACAGACAGAGAGGAGAAAGCGCAGAGGAAGATGGGTGCAGAAAAAAGAATATTCCTTAAAATAATGAAAGAACATGCTGAAAAGCTAAAGCAAAAAATGAAAAGTTTAGAATTAAAAATTTATTCTGGCATCTTTTTTTTCCAGGAGAATTTTTTCTTTGGATCCCGTTCAAATTTCTTATACATTTCAGGATAGATCGCAGAGTATTTTGCCTCTTCCAGAGGGATACAGAACATCCTTTTTGGCTTTCTCGCCTTTCCTCCGAGCCCTATAACCACAAAAAAAGGGACCAGATTATCCTGTGCAAAGGTCCTGTAACGCCCAAGCTGTTCAGGGCTTGACCACTGGAGTTTACCTTTATAGAGTTTTGATCTGAACTTGCATTCTACACAGAAAATCTCATTGGTGCGCCTGTGGCGGAGGACCAGGTCCGGGCCGCAGTCTGACTCTACAAACCGGGTATGTTTTCTCGCCATATCCGTGGTCCACTGCACAATAGAAAAATTTTTTTCATCGAAGAGGTCTACCACATACTTTTCAAAATCATCTCCTTTTTGCTCGGATTCATTTTCAAAAATGATACCCAGAATTGTCCTTAACTTTCTAAACAGACCCATAGTTACACCACTATTGTTTTTGAGAAAATACTGAAATATTTTAACAGATTTATAAATGTGATGGTATGCAGCTAAAAAAACAAAGAATGTATTTATCAGAAAATATCATGCGGAAAACGAATTTAGAATATTATCGGAATGTTTTGCACGCCCACAGAATTCGGGGGTCCCACCAATTATTTTTCTTAAGTTTTCAGGGTATAAATAAGAGTCCAGAAAATGTTTTTATGGGTTTCCCGGAAACCTTAATTTAAAAAAAGGATATACTATAATAGTAGAGATATATTGCAGAGACATAAAACTGGATTAAAATAATCAGAAAAAATTAAAAACCTCAGAATTCTACGCCGATAGGGGGAAGGCAAAGGAATTGCGAAGAAAAGCTGATAACACCGGAACGGGCAGCTGAGCTTATGGAAAAAGGCTGGAAACGGGCAGACCTGCATGTACATACTACCTGTTCTTTCGACGTGCTTCCGGCAAAGGATTTGAATCCCCTGAGTCTTTACGAAAAGTCTCTTGAGATTGGGATGGATTTTGTAACATTTACAGACCATGATACTGTAGAGGCATACGAACTCCTGGGCTGGGACCGTGAAAAGCTCACTCCGGGGGCTGAGATGACCTTATATGACCCGGAATTTGCAGGGCATACTTTGCACATCAACGTTTTCGAGCTTGACAGAGAGTATTTTTCAGAACTCAGGGAAATAGCAGAAATAGAACATGACCTCAAAAGTTTTACAGGATACCTCAAAAAGCACAGGCTTCCTTTTGTTTACAACCACCCTTTCTGGTTTGAGTTCCACAGGCAACCGAACCCTTCCGCAGTGCCGAAGCTGGCAAAGCTCTTTCCTGTGCTTGAATACAATATGCACGAGCTCAAGCAGAAAAATGAACTTACAATAGCTCTTGCAGAAAGGTTTGGCAAAAGCATTGTTGCGACAACGGATACCCATACCGGAAAAATGGGCCAGGTATATACCCTGGCAAAAGGGGATAGTTTCAGGGAATATTTCAGGAACATAGAGAAAGGTAGAAATTACATAGTTACCGGAGACCTTACAAGAGAATTGCTGATAAAAGAAATGAACACCTGGATAGACCTGATCTTTGAAAAAAGCCAGAAGAACAGGGACATAAAAAACTATCTTACAGGAATAAAGTCCCTGGATGCACTGGTAAAAATCTCGAGGAGCACTCTTTTAAACTACTCTCCGAGGCTTAACAGGACAGCCATGAACCTTTTTTATATGATCTCAAACACAGGGCTTCCGGCTTCATTCTACATCCATTCGGAAAAAAGCTTTGCCAGAGAGATCGAAAAAGACATTGAGATCAATAACAGGAAGTAAAGTTACATGTCTTATTTTCCGTTTTTCTTATCCCAGCGATTTTAACCAGTATTTTTAATAATTCAGCATCACTTTCCCAATTAGTTGTAATTTTGCCGTGATACAATCCAGAAGTTACATATTTAAATTTATTTAATCAGTCCCCTCAAAATCCAGTTACCATATATTCAGATTTCTCTGTCCACGTTTCTATAATCCAGCTGTCACATATTCACATTTCTTTATCCAGTTTCTCTAGAATCCAGTTTCTCTAGAATCCAGTTTCTCTAGAATCCAGTTTCTCTAGAATCCAGTTTCTCTAGAATCCAGTTTCTCTAGAATCCAGTTTCTTGAATCTATTTTTCTATTTTGATTTATTCTGCTTTGATAAAAGTCCTGAGATTAAAAACCTGTTCAAGGGACTGCTTTACAAAAAGATGGAAAAAATGAAAAGGTTTATATTGCGAAATCATTAGATTTTATAGCATAAAAATTTAATTTTTAGTAATATTTTTAATTATCCAAATATTAGATATTAACAATTGATGCGAATAAGTTCGAAAAAAGAGCGTAGAGGTAACCATTAATATTCTGCTCAAATTTCACCCATCATATTTTCAATGTCCTGTTAATCAGCAGAAAAACCGGGAAAAAATAAGTGGAGTAGAAATCTTTTCAAAGTAACCGAACCTCTGGCGCCATCTGTGAAATCAAGGAGAAAAGTCGAAACAGGAAGAGGCAGCATGATGAAAAAGAGTAAAGGTTTCAGAGGATTGCAATTAAAGAGAGGGTTAAAAAGCTGGTTGATATTTACCGCACTCATGCTTGTTTTTTGTTCGGTCATACACCTGGCAGGAGCAGCAGAGCCTGAAAATTCAGGAGAAAGCATTACTCCCTCAAACGACGGAATTATGGACAGAATTATGACATATATAAAAGGGCTGCTGGGAGAAGAAAATATTCAGGGCTCCGGAGCAGTTTCCGAAGCAGCAATCTCAGATATTCAGCAGTCGGCAGATTCCGAAAAAGCAGTCCTGAAAATTGCAACTCCGGGAATGGTAAAATCCACGTCCTTTATAGGGGACTCAAATCTCGGAGTTTTTGCCCATCTCTCAAACCCTCCTCTCATGAAAATGGACTCAGGTGGGAAACTTACAGGCCAGCTTGTCGAAAATTATGAAGTCTCGGAAAATAACACCTGCTGGACATTTTACCTTAAAAATAACCTCTACTGGAGCGACGGAGAACCTGTGACTCCGGAAGACGTTGACTTTTCAATCAGGTACTACGGAAAAAAGACTCCCTGGGCAAGCTGGATAAACGATACTCTTGAAAGCTCGGCTGTTTCGGACGCAAACAACTCAGTAACCTTCAAATTTAACAAGCCTTACACCCGCATCGACCTGGAATTTGCCACCTACAATATTCTCCCTGCCCATGTCTGGGAAACAATTGAAAACCCGATGGAATACACGAATAACGGCCCTTACACAGGCTGCGGGCCTTATTACCTCAAACAGATAGACCTCAATGCCGGGAAGCTTGTTTTTGAGAAAAACCCTTACTGGAAAGGAAAAGCTCCGGAATTCGAAACTGTGGAGGTCCATTTTTACTCAAGCGCTGACGTTGCTACCCTTTCCCTTAAAAACGGCGAGGTTGACACCTATTACAAATATGCAGGTTCATACCCCTATTCCGGAATCGAGCAGCTTGAAGGAACTGGAAATTTCGACTTTATCGAAAAGACGGATATAGGCCTTGTTTTCCTTGCATTCAATCTGGAAAAAGCACCTTTTTCGGACCCGGAATTCAGAGAAGCTCTGGCTTATGCAATAAATTATGAAGAGATCGTAAACCTTGAGATTCTGGGTCACGGGGAAGTACCTAACCGCGGTTTTGTGCCACCTGCCATGGAAAACTTCAAGGAAACCGAAAAACTTGAGTACAGCCCTGAAAAAGCCAGAAAAACTCTGGAAAAAGCAGGATATAAGGATAGTAATGGAAACGGGATACTTGAAGGAAAAGACGGGAAAGACATCAAGCTTGAAATCCTTATCCGGCCGGAGTATGCCCGTACAGGCGAACTTCTTGAAGAATACTTCGAACATGTGGGCCTTGCTTCAGACCTGAGGACTGCGGATTCCGATACCTGGATGACACTCAAGGATAATTACGAGTATGACATGACAGTAACCCGCTCCACCCCCTGGGGCATGTTAATGCACGCGAGCTGGGGAAGCGGCTACTTTGATTCCAGAAGGACAGGGCAGGGAGTTATGCATAACCTGGATGACACCGAATTCCTGAAGCTCTGCGATGATGTCCTCGCAACCACGGATCCCGAAGAGCTTCAGGCCTATGCATATGAAATTCAGGACTACTATGCAGAAAACCTGCCGGCAGTTCCTCTCTACTGGAACAGTGTTGTTACCCCGTATAACAGGCACATTGAGGGCTGGTATACCGATCCCCTTTACGGCATTTATAACCTTGATAACTTTGTAAATGTGACAAAAATAGATGCATAAAACATAACTGGAGGTATCAAAAAAATTCTGAAAAAGAAATCCTGGAAGTTAAAAAGGTAGAAAAAGAAGTAGAAAGTACGGCAAAATAGTGCAGGAAATAAAATAAGAAATAAGACCAATGTCAGGGATAACAGGAAAAGGGACCCGGTATCTTGCTTCACTCGCGCTCATAATCATCATCAACTTTACCCTTCCCAGGCTCATGCCCGGGGATCCGGTGAAAAACCTCATAGGAGAAGATGTATATGTGTCCGAACAGGTGATGGAAGAGCTGAGGGCAGAACTCGGGCTTGACAGGCCTCTTTACGAGCAGTTTGCATCCTTCGTTTCAGACATCCTGCACCTTGACCTGGGGTATTCTTACCACCTCCATGCTCCTGTTGCAGAGATCCTCCTTGACAGGATTGGATGGACCCTGCTGTTTGTAGGGTCGTCTGTAATTATCGGAGCCTTTGCAGGAAGCCTGCTCGGAGCTCTTGCAGGGTGGAAGCCGGAAAAGAGAACAAGCCGTGTTACAGGTCTTGCATTTATTGTTTTTTCCTGCACCCCTCCGTATTTTCTTGCCCTTCTTTCCCTCTATATTTTTTCTTTCAGGCTGGGACTTTTTCCTTCAAAAGGGTTTTATGACGCCCCGGAAATAGGGAGCATACTTCATCACCTTTTCCTGCCAATCTGTGTGATGTCTGTTTTTTCGGCATCCAGAAATTTTCTGGTCATGCGCGGAAGTGTGATCCAGGAAAAGAAAGAGCTTTACGCTCTCTATGCCAGGGCAAAAGGCCTGAATGATACCGGCGTACTCTTCAGGCACGTATTGAAAAATTCCTCACTCCCTATCATTACCCTTCTCGCGCTCGACTTTGGGTTTCTATTCAGCGGAGCGCTGTTTATAGAAATAATTTTTTCGTTAAACGGCATGGGAACCCTTATTTACGGCGCAATAATGGGAAAAGATTATCCCCTTCTCCAGGGGGCTTTTCTGGTAATCTCCCTCACAGCCCTGCTTGCAAACATGCTTGCTGACCTGCTCTATGCTTTAATCGACCCCAGAGTCAGGAGACCTGCATGAGCCTGGAAGCTGCCCATAGCGAAAGCTCCTGTATAACAGAAGCCTGTACTGAAGAGCATCCTGAAAAACAGCTTGAAAATTCGGATTTTATTTTAAAACTCCCTTTAAAACCCCCATTTAATTATTACAGAAAGCAGGGAAGTTTTTTGGGACAACTGAATTATGGAGGAATTTTTCTCTTTGCCTTATTCCTGTTTATGGCATTGTTTCCTTCCCTGCTTGCCCCTTACGCCCCTTATGACCGCTTCACGCCTTACGAAGAACCTTCAGGACAGCACCTTCTCGGGACGAACGACATAGGAAACGATATCCTCTCAGAACTTGTGTACGGGGCAAAGGTCTCACTGACAGTGGGATTTGCAGCCGCCCTTGTCTCAACCCTGATAGGGACCATCCTCGGGCTCTGTTCAGGCTATTTCAGGGGGGCTGTTGATGAGCTGCTAATGGGTTTTACAGATATTGTCCTTATTATCCCGAAAATTCCCCTTATCATAGTCCTGGGAGCGTACCTGCAGCCCAGCATCTGGATCCTTGTCCCCGTGCTCGGCCTCCTATCCTGGGAATCCACTGCCAGAGTTACCAGATCAAAAACCCTCCAGTTAAGGGAAACAGGCTATGTTAAAAGTGCCAGATGCATGGGTTTTTCTTCACAGCACATTATGTTCTCGGATATTTTGCCCAACCTCTACCATGTCCTGCTGCCCAAATTCATGCTGGCAACAGCCTCGGCAATGATTTCGGAAGCCTCTCTTTCTTTTCTCGGGCTCAGCGATGTAAGCATGAAAAGCTGGGGGACAATGCTTTCTTTTGCTTTTTCCAGAGGAGGTTTTATCAGGGACATGTGGTGGTGGTATTTGCCTCCGGGAATCTGCATAACCCTCTGCGTAATATCTATTGCACTCATAGGGTTCGGGATCGAAACTAAAAAAGAGGAATATGCAGCAGGCGGAGAGGATGCTGTATGAAGTCTCCCACCAGAGATAAGCTGCTTGAAGTAAAGAACCTCCAGGTCTCATTTTTGGGGATAAAAACCGTAACTGCCCTTTCAGGGATCTCTTTTTCGATTGGGGAAAGAGAAACACTGGCTCTGGTTGGAGAAACCGGGTGCGGTAAATCCGTAGCTGCACATGCAATTATGCGCCTTTTGCCCCCCGAGTCCGGAGTGAAAGGGACTGTGGAATTAAGGGGAAGAAACCTGCTCGGGTTGAGTGAAAAAGAGATGACAGAGATAAGGGGAAAAGAAATCGGGATAATTTTCCAGAACCCCTCCCTTGCCCTCAATCCCGTGTATTCCATAGGGCATCAGCTTGCAGAACCCCTGCGCCTGCACAGGAAGGAAAAGAAAAAGAAAGCCCTCTCCAGGGCAGCAGAAGCCCTTAAAAATATGGGTTTTGCAAATACCGGCGAGATAATCAATTATTACCCTTCATGGTGCTCAGGGGGAATGAACCAGCGATTTTTGATTGCAGCTTCAACTATCCTTGACCCTGCGCTCCTTATAGCAGATGAGCCTGGAAAAGGGCTTGACAGAAGTTGCTTATCCGAACTTGAAGCCGGGCTTAAGAGATTGAAAGAAGAAAAGAAAACTGCCCTGCTCCTTATAAGCCATGACCTTGGTTTCGTGCGAAACCTTGCAGACAGGGTTGCAGTGATGTATGCAGGAGAGATTGTTGAAATTGCAGACTCTTCAGGGATTTTCGAAGAACCTCTGCACCCCTACACAAAAGGTCTCCTGAATAGCCTGCCAGAGAAGGGCTTTATCCCCATACCCGGATTTTCCCCTCCCCTCAGCAGGCTCCCTTCAGGCTGCAGGTTCCACCCGCGCTGTCCTCTGAGGAAAAGATGCTGTATTGAAAACCAACCGGAGATTATAGAAACAAACGGAAGAGCTGTGAGGTGTTTCCTATACCCCTGAGAGCGGACCGGCTTTCAAAAACATACGGAGCCAGCTTTCTGAGCACGGGAAAATGTATTTTCCATGAGGTCTCGCTTGAAATCAGGCAAGGTGAAACTTTCGGGCTTATGGGAGCGTCCGGAGAAGGAAAAAGCACTCTGGGACGGGTCATTGCCGGCATTGAGAGACCCACATCAGGCTCCGTATATTATGATGACCACGGGCTTACCGAAATGAAAAAAATCGAAAATGCAGCCTTCCGCCGTAAAGTCCAGATAATGTTTCAGGATCCTGCAGATGCTTTCAACCCGAGGAAAAAGATAGAGCAGGCAATTTCTGAAGTGCTTAAACTCCTCAGAGTCCCAGAAGCCGGATATGCCTCAAAGATAGAAGAGATGCTTGTAACCACAGGCCTCCCTGATGAAGTGCTTTCCCGTTACCCCATCCAGCTTTCGGGTGGACAGCTCCAGCGCCTTGCCCTGGGTAGGATTCTTCTCCTCAACCCGGAATATATCATCCTTGACGAACCTACTTCTGCCCTTGATGTCTCGGTGCAGGCACAGATCCTCCATATGCTTAAAAGGGTTCAGGCTGAAAAAAACACAGGCTACCTCCTGATTTCCCATGATGAGGCAGTTATCCGCTTTATGTCTGACAGCTATGGAGTGCTTGAAAATGGGCAGCTGAAAATAATCGAATAATAGATTTTAATCGAATAATAATCGATAAATGATCAATAGATAATCGATAAAGAATCGCTAAGTAGATTTCATGACCCTGCATAAGTTCAGGCAAATTCTGACCGTGCAACTAATTAATTATCCTGAATTGCTCTTACGCGCCTGGATTAGAAAAATAATATTTCCTGAAAGGAAAAAGGGAAAAAGGAAAAGAAAGCAGGCTAAAATTCCGGATTTAAAAAAGCTCCAGAATGGCTTCGGGGCTTTCAAGTACGGTGATCCCCTGCAGGCTTTTTACAATCTCAACATTTCGCATGTCCACGTCCCTGACAAGGACTTCAACAGGTCCACCTTTTATAGCATTATAGGGGCAGAGTTCTTTGCAGATCCCGCAGCCTTTGCATTTAAGCAGATCTATCTGGTCCGTGACGCCGTTTTTCTCGCTGATTGCTTCATGTGGGCAGTTTTCCCGAGGTGGGCAGGTTTCGCAGTGTTTGCACTGCTTTCTGTCAATGTTGTAAGGCATTTCGGATATAATCGAGCCTTCGATGTCCACAGGTACAACAAATACCGGGACTCTCCCTTTGACAGCCTGGGAGACAGCATTGGTTACAAGGGAATCGGCAATTCCGTAGGCGATTTTCGAGACTGTGTTTGAAGTTGCAGGCGTAACGAAAAGGGCGTCATACCTGTCAAGAGCAAAACGCCCTACTTTGGGGGAACTTGAACCCTGCTCGCTTTCCCGGAAAATCTCTTCAAGGTAGTCTCCTCCCGAGATTTTTACAAGCTTTTGCTCAAGCCCGTACATCCTGAGCACTTCTTCGGCTGCCCTGGAAACGTATGTGTTTACGGAAAGTTCGGGGTTCCTGAGTTTAAGTTCTTTAAAAACCTGATAACTGCGGTCAAGGAAATGACCTGCACCTGTGATACCCCATGCAATTCTCTGAAAGCTCATGAAAATGAATCATGCCTGAGGGAGATGATATAATTTTCTAAAAGAAGACATCCTGAAAGTAAAAGAAAAATTAAAGTCCGAGAGCTTCATAAATCAGTTTCATAGCTTTTTTTTCAGCATCTCCTCCACATTTGGAAGCCAGGGACTCATAGTGCCGGATCAATTTAAGATATTTTTTTTCACCGGTCAACTGGTAACGGGTTGCATGGACTGTAGCCTCGAGCACGGCATTGAACCCTCTGTTGGGTACCGGGAGCTCCTTTATGTTGCGCTCATTAAAGCCAGCGTTAAGGGGAACAAGATCAGCAACAAGGGACTGGTCAGTGTTTCTAAGATTAATGCACTCAAAAACGACCCAGGCAATGGCTTCTTTGAGGACAGGAAATTTAAACTCGCCTGCATCAACATATTCAAATTCGGAAGGCACAAGGTCGGAGAAGGTCGAGCGTACAAAGAGAATGGGGTCGTAGACAACGTTTGATGCGAGGCACCTCTCTTTAAGGACGTTTTCCCAGGTGTGGCTGCCTTTGAAAAGGCGTACAAAAGGTCTTTCGCCCTTCATAACTATGCCTATGGGAGCAGCATTGGGGTGCTCAAATCCGGTGCTTGCGATGATCTCGGAAATTCCCTCCCTGATCCCGAAAGACGGGAGGTCAATATCATGATACTGTTTTTCAAACCCCTGGCGATCAGACAGGAACCCGATCAAAATCTCAGGCCTCCAAGAAGGGCAATAAAAAGTGCTGCAATAATGATATCTGCCGTAGAACCCGGGTTGATCCTTTTATCCAGAAGCTCGGAATCAAATTCCTGTATTCTGGGAAGAATAAAAGCAAAATCTCCTGCTTTTTTCCCTGAAATTTCCCAGCCTGAAAGAACCTCACCTGCTCTGGAAGAAACGTAATCTGCAGTTTCGGCGTCAAATTTGGTCTGGATAAAGGTGTCCCTGTGTTTTGAAAGCAGTTTAAGGAAAGTGTATACCACAGCCTCATTGATCCCTGTGCCCGAACATATGGAAACCGAGCCTCCTGCCAGAGCTTCTTCCCGGCAGTTCCGTGCATCCATGAAATCAAGAATGATTTTTGCTCCTTCAAGGCAGCGCCCGAAACCTGATGTCCATTCATTTGCGATCAGGTCATAGCCCTTTGCAATTTCCATAAGGGAGTAAAGGGTAATATTCTGATTCCTGAGGTCGGAAGTTGCTTCAGGGTCTTCAAGGTCAAATTCTTCAACGCTGTTTACCCTTACCCCTGCATGCCCGAAAGCCCTGTAGAACTCAACAGCATCTTCACAGTCCGTTTCCCGGACAAAAGCATGGGCATGGGAAGCAAGGTTCTCAAATTCCTCTGCCTCGATCCGGAAAAATGTTTTTCCACAACCGGGTTGCTCTCCCTGTTCTCTAGAAATTTCACCTGCAGCCATTGCCAGGGGGATCAGGAGTAAAAAAGCCCCGAAATGAGTGTTTCCTCCCTGCTGCCAGGCAGAACTTTCATAAACTGCACTTCTGAGAAGCTGTCCTATCCGTCCCGTGCTTTTTGCGGCAAGCTCAAAGACAGGATATACGGCAACTGAAGAGGCAACAAAATGTTCAAAACAGGTGTCTGGATAATTATGTTCCCTGTCAACGTTTCCCGGTTTAGGGGAAGCTGATACCTCAAGCAGCATGGCAAGCTGTGCACAGCGTGCGATCAGGCTTGGGGCAGGGCGTTCTCCCCTCCATTCAGGGTTATGGCAGGAGAAAACAGTTTTATCTGGATTCATTTACCGGAATCCTGGCATTGTCAAGGATATGTTTTGCCAGCTTCTCTTTAAGCTTCATGTATTCTGCGTCAGAGAGGTCTATAGTGTTCAGCACACCGTCCCTGATCCAGCAGGGCTTTGTAATCTTGCAGCACCAGACCAGGCTCCCGAAACAGGTGTCCTCTCCGAATTCAAGCATTGTGCCCCTGGCAAATTCCAGTTTTGTGCGGGCGAATTCTTCTGCGGTATATCCCAGCTTTTTGAATTTCGCGTGCACAGGACAGGGTTTTACCGGAAGGCAGCAGAAAGCCAGTCCTCTGAAGTCCCCTTCACTGCAAACGTGTTTGGGAGCATTATACCAGCCTATTGACTGCTGATAAGAAGTGATACTTTCTACAAGTTCCTTTATCAGGTCTGAATTCTCCATGGCTCCCCTTGCAACGGATACCATGTCGGCTCCCCGGGAGAACATCTCCTTTGCAGCGGCAAAATCAGTGATCGAGTTGTTGCCTATAAGAAAGAGCCTTGTAGCGTCCCTGTAATTTGAAATTGCATCAAGGTCGGCTCCAAAGCCTTCAAGCATGGCGTCAACATGGATAATATCAGCTCCTGCCTTATCAATAAGCCTGGCAAGTTCGACGTCATTTACCACGTTTGCCCTTACCTTTACGGAGAGAACAACTCCGGTCTCTTTTATTGCCTTTATCCAGGCAGAGAGCCTCGGGAGGTCATGCAAAAGAGCTTCTCCTATGCCGGATTCAAGCATTTCAGGCTGTTTGCAGTGGGCATTTAATTCAAGAATTGCGCCTTCTTCCTTTACAAGTTTTGCAGCTTCAATCAGGGGCTCAAGGGTAGTGCTCCTCACATTTACCGCAACAGCACTTCCTGAGTTTACCGCCCGAATTTCCTGTTTTATAAGCTCCAGAGGTTCATCGGAAATGAACTCTTTCCTTCCCCGGGCTACGAGTTTTGATGCAACTTCCATCGACCCTTTATCAAGGTTGAAGGCTCCAAGCACTACCAGCCCGGCATCGCCTGCATACTGGTTGGCAAAAGCACTGTCTGCAATTCCTGCCATTGGAGCAAGTGCAATAGGATTTCTAAAACGGACATAACCAGTATACAAATCAAATAGATAATCACTCATGTTTTACCTCTTAAAAATAAGCGTGGAAATGAACACAAAAATGATAGTTATAGTCAGATATTAAACTAACGAATCTTTTTAGGCTTACGAGAACTTATTTCAAAGAATTCTCGAGGATGTGAAATACATATTATTTCACGATTATAATACTTATATATTAATATTTGGGAACATATCCGGCACACAGGAATGATATAGAACAGATGAAAGAAATGACCCCGTCCGATCCAGAGCTTAAAAGACCGAAACTGGCAGAAAAATTAATTGGCAGTTGACAAAAAACTCTTATCGGGAGTTCATTTAAGTTCATTTTTACCTGTAGAAATATCATCCCATAAATATATATAGGTTTAAAAAATAGATAGAGCCAGAAATCAACAACATGCGAGAGAGGCTGGACGGCTTCCGGACCTTCAGGTCTGAGGAAAGTCTCCCCACCGCTCCGGACACACGAACATCTGTAAAGGATGTCGGGCGAGAGCCCGGGCCCTGGCACAGAAACGATAACCATCCCCTGCAAGTGCGATGATGCCATAAGCTGAGGTCGCAGGGAGAGTGGATGAAACGGCGAATCCTCGTGGGTGCAAGTTGGAAATCGGGAAGTACGAGCAGTCCGGAATCGTCCCGGTTGGTTTTGGTAACGCTTAGCCGAATGCCGTCGCTGCAAGAGTCCTCAGGGACCGTTTCTTACACTGCTGGGTGCAAGAAAGCTTTGCAGTAACAGAAGGGAGCTTACACGCCTCACTCGCACTCAATATCCTTTTTATGCTCATGTTTTTTTCAAAAGTTATCATTCTTTTTTCAAAAGTTATCATTCAACCTGTTTTTTAATTAATTTTTAATTAATTTTAATTAATTTTTAATTAATTTTTGATTTAATCCTCTAAATTACTGATTTTTATACTTAATGGACTTTATTTTAGATGCAGGTTCAGAAAAGCTGAAATTGAGCAGCAACCACCTGACATAATCTTTGTGGCTTCTATTTATTACAACCTCCTCCAGGTATTTATCAATAATTTCCTTCCTGCTGAGAGCAAGCCTGAAAGAAGTCTCAGGGAAACGGTGCATGGCTTTTTCAAGTTTAAGGGAACTGGAGAGGAAATTACCGAACTCTTGCCTGCAGCTGGTTTCATACTCTTTAAGGTCGCTCAGTTTCCGGTTATAAAGTACGATTTCGGCTACTTTTTCCGCTGCAAGCTGCCCTGAGCGAATAGCATATGAGATGCCTTCCCCTATGAAGGCGTCCACAAAACCTGCTGCATCCCCGCTCAGAAGAATCCTTGAACTTATGGTTTTTCTTTTAATTCCTCCAACCGGGATAATGTGAGAATGAACCCGAAAATCTCCTGAAAAGCCATTTACCTGTAAAAAGTCCTGCATAACAGCCTTCGGGTGCTTAAGATACTCGGCTGTTCCCACGATTCCCACAGAATAGTGTTCGGAATGGGGAAAAATCCAGCCATACCCTCCGGATGCGATTCCGAAATGCATATCTATCACATTTGGAAAACGCTTTCTTATTACTTTATCCCTTTCAGGAATTTCGGAAACAAGGGCAAGATCATATTCCGTTCTCCGGTCTTTACGCTTCCTGACACTGTATTTAAGCACGCCTTCAGATCCTTCCGCAATAAGGACAAACTTTGCAAGGTAAGTGTTCTGAGAAGTTCTAACCTCAACACACTCTTCTCCTTCCTCACAATCAAGCACTTTTTCCCCAGAATGAATGTCAATGCCGGTTTCTCTTGCTTTATCAAGCAGGAAATTGTCAAAAGCTTTTCTTGAGACCAGCAAAGATATTGAATAATCTTTTTGCATTTCAGTGCAGAGCTCCCTGAAATGAACCCTTATCCTTGAAATATCCCTTTCGACCAAATATTCAGGGAGTTTAAAATCCAGGCACGAAAGCGCGTAAGGAGATAGAGCTCCTCCGCAGGGCTTATACCTTGGGAAACTTTCTTTTTCAATCAGGAGAGTTGAAATTCCTGCTTTTCCGGCTACTCTTCCAGCAGAAGCTCCCGAAGGCCCTCCACCTACTATAATGAGATCATACATATCCAGAACACCTGTGCTTAAAGATGAGAAGCATGCCATTCATAGACAGCATCAAACGGACGATATACCTCACAAAGTAGATTGGCGTGGAAAAATAAAAAGATAAGGGAAAAGAAAAAATCAGGAAAAAACCTGATAAAACTTTTCTTCAGAAGAAACTGCCATCCCTGAAAGCTTACTTTTTTATAAAAGAGAGTACCGGTTTTCCCTCGGTTACATGATGGTGTGTGAAGAGAAGGTCCTGAAATTAGCAAAAGAGGATATGGAGAATACTGAACCAGATAGTCATGCTGACCCCCCTGAAACAGGGCAAATTCTGGAGATATGCTGTCACACACTACATGAATTTGATTTCCAGTACCATAATTTATAATCATCTGCAAAGAATATTCAAAATTTTAAGAGGATTCTTACTTAATGTAAACATATAATACTGCAGAGGATACGCCAGAGGGCCCGCAATTTCGGAAATTCGTCTATTTCTGTTTGAATGCTTCATTTTATTAATTAAATGTTCCTCTACCAGGTCGTTATATGATTCGTTATGCATTATGCTTCTTGCAGCAAGATTCGCGCTCTGAAAAGCGTATCTCATTCCGAATCCCCAGAGATAGTCCTGAAATCCTCCTGCTTCTCCGATGAGCATTGCCCCGTTCTCATCATAATAATTGTTTTTTATTTCAAACTGTCCATAACCACCAAATTTTTTTCCGGCAGCAACTTCTTTTTTATCAAGAAAATCCGAAAAATAGTTGACTGTGTTTTGAAGGAACTCTTCCGAACGATGGGTACTCCTGCGCTCATAAACGGTTGCAATCGTTCCGTGCCCATTTTTGGTCAAGAGATAAGAGTAAAACCCTCTGGCTATATCCTGTCCAAAAGCCATATGATAGCCGATCTCGGATCTGGTATTGAATTTGATTCCCCTTACATAGGCAGTTGCCTTTTTGGGACCGGTTGCATTCACTTTAGCAGTCATTTTCCTGTCCTGCCTGTAATTAAAGTGAATTTTCGCCCCCAATTTTTCAGCCTGTTCAAGTAAAGCTTTATCCAGGCAGCCTTCTTTGCTTCCCCTCCTTACCAGATAACATCCGTTTTTTACACTGGCAGTTTTCATTTTATCCGAATAATGCACAGATAATTCCGAAATAGGCTCATAATCAAAAGACAAATCGATGCCATATGATTCTATCTGTTTCAGGACATCGATTTTTTCAGACCAGTTTTCTAACCCCTGCCAATCGTCGTTGAATCTTTTACCAACATAACTGCCCTTTTCATAAATATTAACTTTATAGCCATTATTACGGAGGATTATTGCACAGGCGAGGCCGCTTATTCCTCCTCCTAAAATATTAATTTCTTTGTCCATCCAAACACCTGCAGAGACTGGAGTTCTCAAATATTTATATTTATTTCTTTTTAGCTATACCTTATATAGAAATTAATTTATTGATGACAATCAGGTTCAGAGCATGAGTCTAAATACTAAAAAAGAAGAATAATAAAAACAGGATTAAAACAAAAAGTTAAAAAAATCAGTTCGTATTAAATTCCTCAAACACTTTAAGCACATTCTGGTAATTCACCTCTGTTCCGAAACAGCCGTCTCTCTCCATAGGAACTCCATAGGTAACCACTTTTTTGTCTTTAAGGGCGCGCATGACTTTATTAATTTCGTAATCGCAGGCGATGAGCAGGACACCATCTGCAGATTCCATTTTCAGGATATTTTTAACAAATGAAGAGCCTGTCACGATGAAAACCTTATATCCGTATTTTTCAGCGTCTTTCTTTAAACGGGTAAAAACGCACTTTCCACATAACTTGCACTGGATCCCTGTCTGTGTGGAGTAAGCAGGGCAGTCAAGGCTGCGCATGCAGTGAGGAGCAAGAATGACCCTTTTTTTCGTTTTAGCAAAAGCAGATTTATGAGCCCTGTTTTTCAAGGAAGACATCCATTTGTCCAGGACACGGGTATCTGAAAATTTGAGAAAAATCTGCCTTAGAGGCAAATAAAAAAAGTCAAGTACATCTGCATAAAAGCCTGCCAGAAAAACACTACGAGTAAGGCTCCTTCGGCTGACCAGCAGGGCCACGCCTGAAAGAACGAATGAGATAACAACAATAATAAGAAGAACCTTACCTATAAGATTATACATTGCACATCTCCATTTTTTGAATTATCTCTTCAACATTTGCCTCGGTATTGAAGCATCCGTCTTTGAGAAGAAGTACACCCTGAACAGGGACAAAAGAGGCTGCTTGCATATTCTCAGAAAGCTCGTTGTAACAGGCAACTCCGAGACAGGCTTTTGGATTATATTCTTTAAAAATCTTTTTAACAAAGCTACCGCCCGGAACCACAAAAACCTTAAAATTACATCTGTCAGCCGCATCGCAGAGTTTTGCGATATCACAGAGACCGCACCTTTTGCACTCGTAACCGTGGATAGGATCACATCTTGCCTTACAATTGGGGTGGCGCAGGCACTGAGGAAGAAGCAGGATTTTCCTGCCTTTGACACGAATAAAATCATCGCACATAACAGCGTTTCTTACATCAATAAGGATATCATCCACAAGGGTATCCCTTATCCGGAAAACTCTGCAGATCCATTTTGAAGGGGAATAGAAGAGATAAAGTGTGAATAATACGAATCCCGGGAAAATGATTCTTTGTTTTTTAAAAGAATAAGCTCCGATAAGAAGGGCAAGTACGGTACCTGCAAGAGCGAAAAGTAACAGGAATATCAATACTTTTCCGAGAAATTCGTAGGGAATATGCATGTTCAGGGGAGGGTAATATCTGTATTTAAGTTTTTCTGAAAAATAAAAATAGCAAAAATATGAAGAGTGAAGATAAAGGACTGAAATCAGCCTTTACCTCTTTCACTTATTTAGTCTCAAGTCCGAGAGCTTCTGCAACGAGCTCTATGACGTCCTCGACAACCATGTCAACTTTGAGTGAGTCACGGCCGTCCATCAGATTTCTCTTACAGAATGGGCAGCAGCTGGAAAGGATATCTGCATCGGTTGCAACGGCATCCTTAACCCTTGATTCTGCGACTCCCAGAGCGAGATCAGGGATACCTGCCTTCACACCACCGCCAGCTCCACAGCAGCGCTGGAATTCTTTTACCCTGTCCATTTCGACAAACTTGACGCCAGGAATGTGTGAAAGCACATATCTGGGTGCATCAAAAACACCTACATGGCGGCCAAGGTGGCAGGGGTCATGGTAAGTGACTGTCTTGTTGATGGACTTTTCCCATTTAATTTTGTCCTGCTTGATCAGGTCCGCGAGGAACTCTGCAACGTGGACAACCTCAAACGGCAGTTCTTCTCCGAGAAGCCTCGGCCAGTCAACCTTGGAGGCACGGAAGCAGCCTGCACAGGCGTAAAGAACTTTTTTGGCACCCTTTTTCTTGATCGCCTCGACATTATGCCTTGCAAGTTGACGTGGCACGTCATCGATGTGCACCTGACCTGTCCTGATAAGGGCTGAGCCGCAGCACCATTCTTCTTCCCCAAGCATGGCAAACTTAACGCCAAGCTTGTTGAGCACGCGTGAGGTTGCATAGGCTAAAGCAAGCTGATTGTACCCTGCAGTACAGCCAGTGAAATATACGATGTCTGCTTTGTCTTCAATTTTCACGTCTGGGGGAACCCAGTTAAGCCTGTCCTTCTGGTCCTTCATGTAAGGGTTATGGTACTGCCCGATAAGTTTCGGGAACATGTTCTGCTTCCCAAAAGGACCTATCCCTTTCTTTACAAGGTTTGTCCTGAGGGCTTCCCAGAGTTCAACAGTGTTAATGCCTGATTCACATACGGTTGCACAGATACCACAGGTGGTACAGCCGTGCACGTCATCTTTAAATTCTTCAAGTTCAGACTGGGGGATTTCAGTCGGACCGAAGAGTTTTGCTTTAATCCCGTAGGATTTGTTCATGAACTGCCTCCAGCGCAGGATCTTATCCCTGGGTGCTAACCCGGGCTTCTGGCCGGAAGCTGCATAAGTTGGACACCATTTTACACATTCACCACAGCGGGTGCAGGAGTCGAGCTCCATGAGCTGGACTGCTGTAAGGTTTTTGGTGTCTATTGATGGAGTTTTTTTTGCCATTTTATTCTCCTCCCTTATTTGCAAGGATTGCAAGCGGGGTGGCGATTACATGTATATACTTGCTGTATGGGATATATGCGATACAGAAGAGCAGGGAGATCACAGAGTGGAAGAGAGCTGCCGGAGGTGCTGTTACGGGATCGAGTCCGAAGCCCCAGATGATTCCGGTTCTGATACCGTCGGCGATAAAGCCGGAGATGGTGACTATGAAAACTCCTCCAAGCAGAACCCAGTCATACATAATGGAAGCTTCCCTGACTTCAGAAACAAAGAGCCTTCTTACTACTGCAATCATGACTCCTATAAGCAGAATATAGCCGAATATGTAGTTCGGAAGAGATAGCATCTCTCTAAATTCGGCAGGAGTAAACGGAAGTTCAATTCCGATCTTTTCGGTCATTTCGACTGCAAACATCAGTCCTGACAGAGCGAAAAGGGACATCCAGCCTGCAAAGATAGTAAAGTGCATGAACCAGCGAAGAGGGCTTCTTTTAAGGATTCTTCTCTGGAAAAAGATGTCAAGGATTAGAACCTCTAAAATGGGCTTTCCATGGTGATGAGATTCTGCTCTGACCTGTGCCCACCAGGTTTTTAAGAACCTGATAGCGCTTCCTTTCTTTCCTGTTGGAGGTTCGAGAGCGTAACCTGTCACTCCTGCCCCCCATTTCTGGAAATTACCGATCATACCGTATAAAAAAATTACAACAGCTATAGCGCTGAGTATCATTATCTGGACAAACGTAAGACGAAGTGCGTCCGAGAGTCCAGAGAAGTATGCCATCTCACTGCTAATAGTTTATTCCTCCTATATATGGGTAAAAACTGAGAACTGATACTGCTTTAGAATTATTATTGATTACAGAATATCAACAATAGCAAAGACATGTCGAGAACCGTAGCGACTGTCTGTATAAGGTTTGAATAGTCTGTTAGTCTTTGTATCTATTATATTTAAACGTTATCTTTATAACACAATACATCGAAAAGCTCGCAAGAGCCACGAAAACAGGGTAGCATTAAAGCCATTTGAAAGGAAAATAAAAAGAAAACTGGAAAAATAATGATAAAATTATAATACAAGAATTATAAATCTATTTATTGAAACTCTTCCTGACGAAAAATAGAAAAAATCAGCATTAGAAAGCTCAGAGAATTCAGAAAAAAAGAAGGTGCATTAAGAAATTTGAATAACAGAGTGAAAAAAAGCTGGAGAAAAAGAATTCAGATAAAACTTTCGTATGCCGCTTGAGAACAGAGTTCTTTTCTAAAATAGAACTACCCCAGCTTTTGTACGCAACTACCCAGCTTTCACCATAACTATCCAGCTTTCATTTAAAATTACTTGCTAGATAGGACTGATTAGAACAGCTATTTGAGATCGACTCATATGAACCGATTTGACCACTGTCCAGTAATATATAGGGCTGTTATATAGGGCTGTTTACAGCCCTACTCCTTCTTTGAATTTCTCAATTCCTATTTCATCTATCATTGCGCCAATCCGTTTAGATTTTCCATATCCTTTATAGAAGTTGATTATCCTGTCGACAAGATCAAGAACTTCTTCTTCGGAAAGATCTTTTGCCACAACTTCTCCGAGTCTCGGGCGTGGACCTGCATTTCCTCCTACGCTTACATTAAAACCCTTTGCAGTACCCACAATTCCTACGTCTTTTATGATCGTTTCGGAACAGGAATTTTGACATCCTGAAACACCCATCTTGAATTTGGAAGGAAGCTGCATACCATGGTACTTTTCATCAAGTTTCAAACCAAGCCCGACAGAGTCCTGTTTTCCCCTCTTGCAGAAAGTAGTTCCGGGACAGATCTTGACGCTCCTGACGCAGAGCCCGATAGCTGCACCGGGTTTCATGCCGAGTTCACCCCAGGCTGAATCCAGGTCTTCTTCCTTAAGTCCAACAACTGCAATCCTCTGTGCTGAAGTAACTTTGAGAGCTGCAGCCCCATATTTCTCTGCAATGTCTGCCAGCTTTCTCAGGGTTTCGGGATACACAATCCCTCCGGGAATATGCGGAGCAATAGCATAAGTTTTCCCATCTCTCTGTAAAATTGCAGCCTTCTCAGGAAGGTCCCCCTTAACATATTCTTTTGTCATGCTTTTACACTCTCCATGTTAATAGTTCAAGTTTGTTTAAGGATCTAATTATCGGCTAGCCTGAGCCCTATATCCGGACATCGGAGCAAAAACTGAGTTGATGAACAGGCTGAGTTCCCGAACAAACTTTAACCCGCGAATAAACGGATATGGAAACCTGTTTTAGCCCCAGGAAATTAGACCCCTTACATAACCGAAGAACCTCGATAATCCGGCACCCTTCCGGATTAGAGGAATAAAACTTCTGGACCCATAAAGAGGACACCAGATCAGAGAAATATATGCTCAAAACAATATAAATTGTTCTCTTTCTTAACTTAATACAATTTTTACGGCGTAACAGTTTAAAATCTGCCCAGGATTGAGCATCAATAGGGACAGTAAGTTTGATTCTGTGATCTCTGCATATCAGTCCCTTCAGTAATTGCGCAGGTTTCGACTTGATCAGCATAATTCAGATTCGCCCATCTGTGCACCGGCATCCATCCACAAACCCGCAAGTACACGATTTCGCGCATATTTGTGGGGCTTAAAGCTCCAATGATCAAGTCATCCCTGTAAAATGTGATCTCTCCGGCGCTACGCAGGACGTGGATGTCTACCTGTTTTCTCACTCGCTCAGCAAATCCTAATTTTTGCCCAATGTATATTCTCGCATGAATTTGGCTCTATCCTGAGTTATATAAATACCATCTGACTATCTTAATCGATTGCCATCATAGAATTATGATCTGGCTGTCGTACCGAGTCCCGAATATAGACTTGAAAATGGGTTTCAACTTGCTGGCTTGATGATCTAGACAAATTGGGAGGATTTGACAGGACGGAGTGAGGACTGCTTGGATGAGCTGTGAAGAAGTTCGAGATTTCTGGCAGGTTATGGCAGACTAGCCCATTTTTCAGCCTGCCAGCTGGGGGCACAGCGAAAATATGTTTTTTCCGGTGGAAGTGTACCACGTCACTCGTTGCGACTGGCAGACTAAGTAATTATTGTTTAAACCCAAAAATCTTCGGATCCAATTTTAGGAGTTATTGGTTCGTCTGCATTATCTATTTCGCCTTCTAATGTATTGTTTGTGCTGTTAAAACCATAGGTTACTTTAATTTCAGTATTTAAACCTCCAGTGTTACCTTGCAATGTGTTATTTTGAGAATGATAAATTATAACTGAAAACGAATATCCACCTTTTACAATAATGTTATTAAGAACTTTATTATTATTTGAATTAATAAGACTGAGGCTGAAATAGTTATCCAGAATCGAGTTATTATTTAGCTCATTGTTAGAAGAATTAGTAAGGTTTATACCCTCCCAGTATTTTAATATAGTATTATTTATTAACCTGTTATTATTTGAATCTTCTAAACAAATTCCTCCTATTCCTCCTCCTCCATTATCTAATTTGGCAATTAGTCCAAAACAGGAGAAATTATTGTTACTTACTTGGTTATTAGTAGAATTGTTTAAATAAATTCCAAAAAAGTTGTCATTTATTTCATTATTATCTTGAGTATTTCTGTTTGAATTATTAATGTAAATGCCATACATATTATAACTTAATTTATTTCCAGTTATGTTACAACCAGACCCACTACAATAGATGCCAGATTTATTCTGTGATCCAGTTATATTAAAGCCACTAACCGTTACGTTGTTTGCAGTAATCTTAAATACATCTCTCTCTGGGTCTGCAGCCTGAATTATCGCGTTTTCATGCTTCCTTTCCTTCGAGATTATACTCAGAGGTTTATCGATAGCCAAATTTTCTTTATATAATCCCGAGTAAACAGTAACAGTACCACCGGAACAAACATTGTCTATTGCCTGTTGTATTGAATCTCCCGAATGTACATCAATATTTATCGAGCTATTGTTAATATTTTCAAAAGATTTTTGGGGATATATGCAATTACCATTTGTATTGAAAATATATAGCATTGAAGCAAAAAAAATTAACAATAAGACGAATGTTAGTTTTATATTGATTTTTTTAAGTGGCATAATTATCTCTTCTTTCAAAAATAAATGGGTGATTAAGGTCTCACCCATGTTGCTGTTGAACTGTTCCAATTTCCAAAAGTAATGTAATGTTCACTTGAATCCCATCCATCATGAAGGTAAGCATAAACAGTTGTACCCGAGATACCATAACCTACACATGTAACAGAATGGTTTTTATATGCACCAGTATGTCCGCTTCCAACCCCGCCGCCTTGCATACTCAAGACAAATGGTCTAGTGGTATTAATTTCTGACATGAGTTCAGATTTAGTCAAGGTATAGTCATTTACAGAATTAAAGTTCGAATATCCATGATTATCACAAACTGTATTTATACCATCATCAATTTTGGACACGGATGTACTATAGTTATAAGTTCCCATCGCTGTTGCTAACTCCGACATTAGTGTGTTACCAGTTGGAAAGTTTGGATATCCATTCCCGTCCCAATACCCCAGAACCATACCACCCGCAGTTGGAGCGCAGCCATAAGTAAGCGCGAGATAATAAGGAACACCAGATATTTTTTTATAATAACCAACCGCTTGAGTTGAGTAAGTACTTTCTGTACTTGATACTGTTCCTATCTCATCACTTTCCTCTACCACTTGGTCTTCTAAATAATTCCATGCTTCTTCGATTTCATCACTGTTAACAGTTTCTACTTTAACAGTTTTTACTTTATCTTTGCTGGTGTTAGAAACATTTTCAGCACACTCGATATTTGATGTAACGAGATCTACAACAACTTTCTTTTTATTTCCGTTTTTACTATCTAGAAGACTGTATTGAGTATAGTAGAATGTTGCACCTTCATAGACAGGCACACCTTCCTCAACATTCAGTTTATTTTTGTTTGCATAGTTTTCTACTTCGTTTTCTGATTTCTCGACCATTGTAGAGATTTTAGTTGGGAGTTGCCCCTTTGAGAATTCAAGGATTGGATATTTATCTTTCGTGGCAGATGTAATTATGTAGCCATCATATTCGCTATTTTTCATCACGTCAAAGGAATATGCTGTGATATTTCCTTCCAAGTCATAAAATGTAATGTCAGGCTCAACAACTGCATTCTCCCATCCCGATAACTCAGGTATTGTTCCAGAAAGTTCTACCAGATAAAAAGCTGCAATTTCTTTTGCCATATCTATACTCAGGGTTGTAGATGTTTGTTCGTTGATACTTACTGGGAGTTCATTTGTCTCTGCATAGGCAATAGAACATGAACTTATTAATAAAATTCCCATAAGTATTATAGTTCGTGTTAATTTACTCGTATTAGATAATATTCTGCTTCTTGCTTTCATTTCTTTCCACCTTATTTATATTCACGGAAAGGCAAGAATCAGCAAACTTTAATAGTCATGAAGTAGCATATTTCTTGCCTTCGGGTATGTGGGGTTCGGTAGAGTTTGAGACCTGTATTGAACCCCGCATAACATTCACACTTTGTGATTTTTTAGTTATTCATTATATAGTTTCTGTCCATGCTCTCAAACAATCAGCTGGCAGAAATAGTTACAGATTTGTATATAGATCTGGAATGAATGCATGAAAATTAGTCGAGAGTTTTCACAAAAACTATATAAAGATCAGATAATAGATTGTTACTTTTATCGTTTTTTAACATACTTTATGCACAATATTAAATACTACATATAGTGTTTTCCAACAAAATTCACTTAAATATTGCACGAAAATAGCATTTTTGACGTTTTGATCCTTAGCCAAATCCAAATGTAGATTGTATGTGTACACAAAGATCTGGAAAAATAATTAAAATGTTTATCCCTCAATTAGCCATTAAGTTTAACCCTTCCAGATAAATTTCACAGCGTAGTCTAATATATAAGGGAAATGAATAAGACCTCTTCATATTTTAATGAAGAATCATAAAGAAATAAATAGAAAATCATACTGAAAAGGATAGCAAAATATATTAAAACAAGAATATTATAAAATATTTGAAATAATACAACCGGATGGAAAATAACCGGCATGAAAATTTATATTGATGAAGAAAAATGTACAGGTTGCGGAGCATGTAAGGCTGCATGCCCTAAAGGCCCGAGGGTTTACTCCATTGAAGAAAAAAAAGGTAAAAAGGTCTGTGTTGTAAAGGACCCTTCTTACTGTCTGGGGTGCAGGATGTGCACGACTGTCTGCATGGCAGATGCAATTACCCTTGAAAACTAATTCTAAAAAATGCGTTCAGGATTGAGAAATTTGTCATTAAATATTCGAGTAGTGCTTGTAGAACCCATGTACCAGGGAAATGTCGGATCTGTTGCAAGAGCCATGAAAAACTTCGGATACTCCGACCTTGTCCTGATGAACCCCTGCGAACTTGAAGGGCAGGCAAGGGCAATGTCTTCTCATGCCAGGGACGTGCTTGAAGGGGCAAGGATCGTTTCAACCCTTGAAGAAGCCGTAAAAGGTTCAGACCTGCTTATAGGGACTACAGGAATCTCAAGCCTGAAAACCGGAGAACATATACGCCTCCCTCTTTATACTGTAAAAGAGGTCAGAGAAAAACTTAAAGGATGCAGCGGCACTATTGCACTCCTTTTCGGGCGTGAGGACAACGGCTTCAGCAATGACGAACTGAAAGGATTTGATATGCTTATTACGGTCCCAACCTCGGAAATATACCCGATTATGAACCTTTCCCATGCCGTTGCAATCGTGCTTTACGAGCTATCCGGACTCGAAGGAGGAAGCAATCCTCTTGCAGACGGCTTTGACCTGCAGCTTCTTTACGGGCATCTGGACGAGCTGCTTGAAGAAATAGATTATCCGGCTCACAAAAAAGACAAAACTTCCCTGATGCTGAGGAGGATATTCGGAAGGGCAGGGCTGACTCCGAGAGAAGTACAGACTCTCAGGGGCATAATAAGGAAAAGCGAGAGAAAAATGAGGCTTGCATCAGAGGCTGAAAACCTGCAAAAAATAGAAGATCCGGGAAGCATAGAAAAGTTCATATGATAATAAGCTGTCTTATCAGAACCTATTATATCTTATACGTTTTTTTACTTTTTTAAAATCATTTTCATGTAAGAACAACCTGATCAAAGATAGAAATTTTCATAAAAGCCAATTTTTGAGAATGTTATGACTGAAACAGAAAGCAAATGGGACGAGAAATTAAAGAGATTCTTTAAAGATTATTACTGGAATGAAATCCTTCAGCTGGCAAACGAATACCCTGACCAGCGTAGCCTTGCAGTTGATTTCACGGATATAGAGAAATTTGACAGGGATCTTTCAAGGGAATTTCTCGAGCATCCCGGAGAACTTATATCCGCAGCTGAAGCCGCCCTGAAAGAAATTGACCTGCCTGTAGAAAAGAACCTTGAGCAGGCCCATGTAAGGGTCATAAAAATTCCTAACAGGATTCCTATCAGGGAACTGAGAAGCAAACACCTCACACGTTTTGTTGCTATCGAGGGCATGATAAGAAAGGCAACAGAGGTCAGGCCAAGGATCACAAAAGCTGCCTTCCAGTGTTTAAGATGTGGGCACCTGACCATAGTGGAGCAGAACAGTTTCAAGTTCGAAGAGCCTTTTGCAGGATGTGAAGAGGAGACCTGCGGGAAGAAAGGGCCATTCAAGGTTTCAATTGAAGATTCAACTTTTATCGATGCCCAGAAACTCCAGATCCAGGAGTCCCCGGAAAACCTGAAAGGAGGGTCGCAGCCCCAGAGCCTGGAAGTGGACTCTGAAGATGACCTCACGGGGAATGTTACTCCGGGGGACCGTGTTATAATCAACGGAGTCCTGAAGTCAAGGCAGCGCACCCTCAAGGATGGGAAATCCACTTTCTACGACCTTATACTGGAAGCGAATTCCATCGAGCGCCTGGACAAAGATTATGATGAGCTTGAAATATCTGCCGAAGAAGAAGAACAGATCCTTGAGCTTTCCCGTGACCCGGCAATTTATGAAAAAATCATAAGCTCCATTGCGCCCTCTATTTACGGATACGAGGATATCAAAGAAGCCCTTGCACTCCAGTTATTTTCAGGGGTTGTGAAGAACCTTCCTGACGGCTCGAGGACGAGGGGAGATATCCACATGATGCTTGTAGGTGACCCCGGAATTGCAAAAAGCCAGCTTCTCCGTTATGTTGTCAAACTATCTCCAAGAGGCGTCTTTGCTTCCGGGAGGAGCGCATCTGCGAGCGGTTTGACTGCGGCTGCCGTAAAAGACGACATGAACGACGGCAGGTGGACGATAGAAGGCGGAGCACTTGTCATGGCTGATATGGGAGTTGCTGCAGTTGACGAAATGGACAAGATGAGGACAGAGGACAAGAGTGCCCTCCACGAGGCAATGGAACAGCAGACCATAAGCATAGCCAAAGCAGGGATTATTGCAACTTTAAAGTCCAGGTGTGCCCTTCTTGGAGCTGCAAACCCGAAATACGGCCGCTTTGACCGGTATGAAGGGCTTGCAGATCAAATAAATATGCCTCCGGCTCTGCTTTCTCGTTTCGACCTGATCTTCGTTTTGCTCGATACCCCAAACCATTCCCTGGACAGCAGGATAGCAAACCACATTCTGCAGTCGCATTATGCGGGAGAACTCTCCGAGCAGAGGCAAAAACTTCCAGGGTCTACAATTTCTGAAGAATTTGTTGATGCTGAAATGGAAATAATCGAGCCTGTTATTGCACCGGAATTTATGCGGAAGTATATCGCATTTGCACGAAAAAATGTTTATCCGGTAATGGAAGAAGATACAAGACATAACCTTATTAACTTTTATACGGACCTCAGGAGAAGCGGAGAAGGCAAGAATACGCCCGTGCCCGTAACAGCCAGGCAGCTCGAAGCACTGGTTCGCCTCTCCGAAGCCAGTGCACGTGTCCGCCTCAGTAATATAGTCACCCTTGAGGACGCAAAACGGACCATCAGAATAGTAATGAACTGCCTTAAAAACGTAGGAGTCGATCCAGAAACAGGAGCTCTTGACGCAGACATACTTGCTTCGGGTACAAGCATGAGCCAGAGGAATAAAATAAAACTCCTCAAAGACATAATAAAAAAAGTCAGTGATAGACACCCGGGTTCCAAAGCTCCTCTTGAAGAGGTCTACGCAGAGGCTGAAAGCGAGCACGGCATAGATAGAGGACATGCAGAGGAATACATAAAGAAGATGAAACAGAGAGGCGACATTCTTTCTCCGGACCAGACCCATATCAGGCTCATTAATTAAGTCAAAAAACAGCGGATTCTCGCAACTGAAACTGTTACTGTACACCAGGAAGCTCCCGAAGGAAAAAACAGTGTACCCGTAAACAAAATAATGATGGTTAAGCTGTAAATACTAAAAGGGCGAAATAGTATTCAAAAAGGGGAAATATGTATCTAAAGATCTATAAAAATGGAGAGCACGTGCTTGTTGCAGCCTGTGATGAGGAGGTGCTCGGAAAAACCCTGAAACATGGCAATACTATGGTAGAAATAAACAGAGCTTTCTATGAAGGAGAGCCTGTATCTGAGGAAGAACTGGAAAAAGTTCTGGAAGAAGCTACAACTGCAAACCTTTTCGGGGAAAAAACGATTAAATGCGCTATTAAATGCGGGCTTATCGATCCGGACTCTGTGATCGTTATAGACTGCGTACCTCATGCCCAGGTGTTTAGAGTTTAAAAAGCCTTGTGACATTTAAACAGGTACTTTAACTGTTAAGAGGGTGGGCAGTCCCGGGTGAAGTCTCCGGACGGCTCTACCAGTCCAAACAAAAAAAGCCTATAAAAAGAAACTACAGAATCGTGATACTGTGAGCGGAAACATTGAAGAAGCCGGGATCAGAATACTGCCAGAAGGGGAACTGATCTCCAGGGTTGTAGAAAAACATAAAAAGTTTCTGGAAGAATATCGGAAAGAATTTGAAGAACTGGACAGCAAGCTGAGCCAGTTTGAAGAAGACGCAAAAAATGCAAAGATTTCCAGAACCCGGATGGCAGAGCGAAAAGAAGTCCTGAAGGAAAAGAGACAGCAGTTTTATCATCAGGTAGAAGGACTGCTCGAAAAGGATCTCTTCCCGAAGCTGGACCCTGTAACTGCTGATAAAATAAAGGAAGACATTAAAAAACTCAAAGGACAGATCGAACCCGAAGAAGAACAGGATCTTAAGAACTCTTTTATGAAAAACCTGGGCGAACTTATCAAAGAGAAAGAGGCAGGAGAAAGCCTTCTCCAGCAGGTCAACGCCAGATTGGACGAAGCCGGCAGCTCAAATATTGAGCTGAAGGAAATAAAAGAGTCTGAAAAACAGCTTGAAGAGGATGATGGAAGCAAAAGCAGCGAAATTTCCAAAAGCAAACCCCAGCACAAATGGCTCAGCACTAAAATAAAAAGTCATGAAGAAGCCCTGAGTTACTGGGAAAAACAAAAAGCATGAATTGTTTCGGAAACACGTGGGTGGTAAGACATGAACAACGACGTTTCAACAGCAGAAACTGCAACGGCCGACCTTTCAAACCTTAATGAACGGGAGCTCAAGGGCAAGGTTAACGAGCTCAGGAGCAGGATAGAGAAAAGCGAAAGGCAATTGGCTTCGATTTTCAAGGATCTGAAAATAAACAGAACCGATATTGACGAACTTAAAGCAAAGAGAGACACTCTGAACCAGCAGGTAAAGGAAAGGGTTGCAAAAGCGCAGGCACTTAGAGACCGCCGGGATGAAATAAATAAACAAATCGGGGAATACAAAGAGAAGAGAAGCGGGATCAATTCCAAAACCCAGGAACTTTTTACAGGGATTGCGGAGCTCAAAGAGAAGCGTGATGAATGTAATAAACTATCCCATGGAAGTGTTGAATCCCTTTCAAAAGCTTATGAAGCTGAACTTGACGCCCTGTTTAATAAAGAACTCCCCCTTGCAGTTGAGATAAAAATAATGCAGAAGCTGGATGACCTGAGTAAACGCCTTGATGCCGCAACGAAGGCTAACGAGCTTCATTCGCAGATCCAGGAGAGTTATAAGGAATCCAAAGGTATTCATAAAGAAGGGGACGAGTTCCACGAAAAAATCCAGGCACTTTCGGATGAGTCTCAGGCATGCCACCTGGAAATGCTTGAAAATTTCAAGGCAGCAGATGAGATCCGAAAAGAAGCAAATATGTACCATGCCCAGCTTACCGACAAAATTGCAAATATAAATTCCATTAAAGAAAAAATCGACCCCCTCAAGAACAATATTGCTAACAGTCGGAAAGAACTTTCATTATATCTCGATAAATTAAAAGATCTCCAGTTAACAAAAGATGAGCACAAAGTAAGCCAGAAACACAGCGATGCACGTGAAAAGCTTCAGAAAAATGCTCGCCTCAGCCTGGAAGACCTCAAACTCCTTATAGAAAAAGGAGACGTAAAATTCTCCACAAATGAATAAGAATTGAAAAGAAAGCACGAAAAAGCATTGAAAAAGCAGATTTTAAAGTCTTAAAAGGGCTTTTCTTCTTACAGGGAACTTTAGTCCGGGACTTGAGTTCCCAGAAAAATAGATTTATTTTATATGTTTTGACTCGATAATAGCTGCTGGTTTCTTTTAACATAACTGTTAACATAACTGTTAACATAATTAGATATTCTATCCGATTTACAGAATTACGAATCATATAACTTACTACATAGATTTCATCAACATAGATTTCGATTACTTATTACAGAATCGGCTTTTCTTACATATTCTTCTATACTAATCGATTTTTCATCCACATATTCTACTATTACTGATCAGTTTTTTTCATATAATCTACTATTACTTTTTCTTATAAATTCCTGCAAAAATCCCGCTTACCAGAAGAACAGCCCCCATGCTCAGAAGTAAAATGGGCATGTCAAAACCTTTTGCCTGATTTTCAAATACGGGAGGAGGAGAAGAATTATTGTTGGAGTTGTTATCAGGAGTAGTTACCGGTGCCTGAGTCATGGGAAGGCGGGGGTTAAGGTACTGATAAACAGGAGAGAACTTTACCAGCACTCCATCTGCTCCGCCGTATATTTTCTCCACTGTGAGGTTCAAAATCTCCGTAGAATTATTAGAATATATAAAAGTGTCACCCTCGCCGACAATAGCGTCTTCAATAGAAGTGTCGTCCCTGCACAGTTCGATCCATACCCTGTTGCCTTCAGAATTAGCGCCTTTTACGTGGAGCTGATAATCCTGCAACAAAGAGTAATAGTCACCTGAGCGCACATAAATCTCGTCCCCATCAATTAGAATAATCGAAAGCCTCCCATTAGATGCTCCTGCGGTGGGAGAGACTGCACAGGCAATGAGAATTGAAAATATAAAAATGACCGGGATTGAAAAAAAAAGAGCTGAAATGAATTTCATTCCTTTACTGCTCTTTTTTTCGCATTTATTTGGGACGCGCATAAATGCATCTACCTGCAATAATTTCTTCCTTAGTATTATCTGCCTTCCTTATGATAAGGGCTCCGTCAGGAGTTACTCCAACCGCCCTTCCCTCTATAATCCTGGAAGGCGTGGTGACTTTTACCTCCCTACCAATTGTATCCGAGAGGGCGAGCCAGTCATTGAGAATATGAGAGAACGGCTGGGTTTTGAAGCTTATGTACTGCTGCTCAAGCTCGAAAAGGAAATCCTGAAGGAAAGAAACCCTCCTGATGTGTTTTCCGAGTTCCACTTTAAGGGTGGTCGAGCCTGCACGGAAAGATTCGGGGATGTCTTTTAAATCCATATTTACATTGATTCCTATACCGAGGACAACATAATCCACCCTGTCTACTTCAGCCTTTGCTTCGGTAAGGATTCCGCATACTTTTTTCCCGTTTATACGGACATCGTTTGGCCACTTGATACGGGCATCGAGCCCCATATCACGGATAACATTTGCAACTGCAAGCCCGGCAACAAGGGTCAGCCTTGAGGCATGCCTGAGAGGGATCCCAGGCTTAAGTATTACTGACATCCATATTCCGCCGTGAGGGGAGACCCATTCCCTGCCCATGCGGCCCCTGCCTCCTTTCTGTATCTCGGCAATGACAAGAGCTCCTTCTTCTTCGGAAGCTGCGATCTCTTTCGCAACACTGTTGGTGGAGCTTACCTCCTCGAAGTAATGAATTTTTTTACCCAGGAGAGTTGTTTTGAGCCCCATCTGAATCTCATCAGGGTACAGGAGTTGAGGAACGGATTTCAGGACATATCCTCTTTTCGGAGATGACTCTATTTCGTACCCATCAGCCTGGAGGGATTTAATGTATTTCCATACCATTGTCCTGGAAATTCCAAGCTTGAGCCCCAGCTCTTCTCCAGAAACCGGAGTCTTTTGCGCATCTTTAAGTGCCTTAATAATTCGAGACCTTTTATCTCCCATCCGTGCACCCCATACAAATGTATATGTTCCACCGTATATATTCTCTTAGTCCAGACATATGGTCATACCCTGATAAGCCGGAAAATCTTTTTCCTCTTTTCCGAAGAGTGAAAAGCATCACCGCTGTGTTTTCTGGGCCATGTTAACATAGGCATGTACAGCGGCCGTGATTGCTGCAACTTTCTTGTCCTTAGCCTCAAGGGCCGAAGCCAGAGTAGCACCTTTCTCACTGTCAGCCTTAACGACGTGTTCTACAGCCTCAAGGATATTCTCCTCTTCGATAAAGCTGGTTGTCATGTCGCCTCTGCGGAATGCAGGGTTCCTCATAACAGCTTTATGGAAAGGGATATTGGTTTTTACTCCAACGACCACATACTCGTAGAGTGCCCTGTCCATCCTGGCGATAGCTTCTTCTCTTTTTCTGGACCAGACACAGAGCTTGGAAATCATGGAGTCATAATAAGGAGAGATTGTATAGCCTGTATGAACTCCGCTGTCCACCCTTACTCCGGGCCCTCCTGCAGAACGGTACCTCTGGATCTTTCCAGGGGAAGGAGCAAAATCATTCAGGGGATCTTCGGCATTTATTCTGCATTCGATTGCATGCCCGTCAATAACTATATCTTCCTGTTCAAAATCGAGTTTGTCTCCCCAGGCGATCCTGATCTGTTCCCTGACAATATCAATTCCGGTTACCATTTCGGTAATTCCATGTTCCACCTGAAGGCGGGTATTGACTTCAAGGAAATAGAAATTCCCTTTAGAGTAAAGGAATTCGACGGTCCCTGCGTTTACATAACCAATTGCTTTTGCAACCTTTACGGCAGCCTCCCCCATCTGCTTCCTGAGTTCCGGAGTCATTATAGGGGAAGGAGCTTCTTCAATCAGCTTCTGGTGCCTTCTCTGGATTGAGCACTCCCTGTCTGAGAGGTAGACCATATTACCATGAGAGTCAGCAAGGATCTGGATCTCTATATGCCTTGGCTCTTCCACGTACTTTTCGATAAATACGGAAGAATCCCCGAAAGCGGAACCTGCCATCTGCCTTGTAGAGCTTAAGGATGTGGCAAGCTCTTCCCTGGAGTGGACAACCTTCATCCCTATTCCACCGCCTCCGGCAGACGCTTTGATAAGGACAGGATAGCCGATCTTTTCTGCAATTTCCATGGCTTCTTCAGGGTCCTCAACTGCGTCCTTTGTTCCGGGAACTACAGGGACTCCGGCTTTCATCATGAGGTGCCTTGCTCTGATTTTGCTTCCCATTTCGGCAATTACATTGCTTGGAGGGCCTATGAAAATAATGCCTTCTTCCTCACAGCGCTTTGCAAAAGCAGGGTTTTCGGAAAGAAAACCGTAGCCGGGGTGGATTGCCTCAGCTCCGGTGTTTTTTGCAACCTCAATGATAGCTTCCATATTCAGGTAGCTCTGGCTTGAAGGGGCAGGCCCTATCAGATAGGCTTCATCAGCATACTTGGCAAAAAGGGCGCTTTTGTCAGCCTCGGAACAGACAGCAACTGTTGAAATCCCGAGCTCCCTGCAGGCACGCATAACCCTGATTGCTATTTCACCGCGGTTTGCAACGAGTACTTTTTTGAACATGATACCTTCCACCTTTCCCGATTTACTCGATTGAAAGGATGATATCTCCGGGCGCGACGGTGTCCCCTTCGGCTACAAAGATTTCCTTAACTATTCCCGAGCGTGGGGCATGAACCGCATTCTCCATCTTCATGGCTTCGATAACAGCTACGGTGTCTCCTTCCCGGACGGTATCTTCTACTTTAACCTTAAGGGAAAGTACCATGCCCTGCATTGAGCTGGTAACCCCTCCTTTAACGTATTCTGCGCTTGGCTTTTTAGGCGACGCTTCAGAGATGGAAACTCCGCCGCCTAGAGGCTCGACCCTGACTTCGTAGACCTCATCGTCCACCTCAACCTTGAAGTGTGTAGGAATTGTGTATTCCTGAGGAGTCGCCGGGGCAGGGGCAATAACTGCCAGAGCTTCTTCTTCCATTTCCCCTTTCAGGAACTTGGGAGCAATTGCCGGATAGAGAATGTATGTAAGGATATCTTCTTCGGAATTTGCAATGCCCATTTCTTCTGCTTCTTTTTTTCTCTTCTCATACTCAGGCTTGAGAAGGTCTGCAGGGCGGCAGTGAATCGGTTCTTCATCGCCTATGATCTTTCCTATGATCTCAGGGCTGATCGGGGCTGGAGAACGTCCGTAGAGTCCGCGTACGTAGTCCTTTACCTCTTTCGGGATGACCTTGTAGCGTTCTCCCATGAGAACATTGAGTACAGCCTGTGTGCCTACGATCTGGCTTGTGGGAGTAACAAGAGGAGGATAACCGAGCTCTTCTCTGACCTTTGGCATCTCTTGAAGCACTGCCCCGTATTTATCGAGGGCATTCTGCTCTTTCAACTGAGAAACAAGATTGGAGAGCATTCCTCCCGGGATCTGGTAGATAAGAACATTGGTGTCAATCTGCTCGGAAATAGGATCGAGGATTCCTCTGTACTTTTCTTTCAGGTCTTTGAAGTACCTGACAGCCTCTTCAAAAGCCCCAAGGTCAAGTCCTGTATCATAGGGGGTTCCCTGAAGAGCTGCAACAACGGTCTCGGTAGGAGGCTGGGAGGTTCCCCATGCCAGAGGAGAGAGTGCCGTATCCAGAACGTCCACTCCGGCAGGGCAGGCTGCCATATAGCTCATAGGAGCCATTCCCGAAGTACAGTGACAGTGGAGAGAAATAGGGATAGAAACCTCTTTTTTCATGGCACTGATTATTTTTGCCGCTTCATTTGGAGAAAGAAGGCCTGCCATATCTTTGATACAGAGCGAATCACATTCCAGCTCTTCAAGCTGTTTTGCGAGTCCTACATACTTTTCTACTGTATGTACAGGACTTATAGTGTAGCAGACCGTGCCCTGGACATGAGCTCCCAGCCTTTTTGCCACTTTTATGGAAAGCTCCATGTTCCTGACATCATTTACAGCGTCAAAAACCCGGAATATATCAATGCCGTTTTCATAGGACTTGGTTACGAACTTTTCAACCACATCGTCCGAATAATGCCTGTATCCTACGAGGTTCTGGCCGCGGAGAAGCATCTGAGCATATGTGTTGTCCATATTTTTCTTAAGGTCCCTGAGGCGCTGCCAGGGGTCTTCGTTAAGATAGCGAATACAGGAGTCGAAAGTGGCACCTCCCCACATCTCAAGGGAAAAATACCCAATCTGGTCCAGTTGTTCAACCACTTCGAGCATATCCCTTGTCCGCATTCTGGTTGCCAGGAGGGACTGGTGTGCGTCCCGGAGGACGGTTTCAGTAATTTTTACACGCATGGATGAGCCTCTTAAATCGGATCAAAAAACAGAATTTATTGAAACATGCGTCTATATATTCTCCAGAAAACTGTCCAGTTTTCAGGGCATACAGAGCCTGTTTGAGCCTGTTTTTTGATCCGGTTCTGTCAAAGCATAAAATCTCCTGACAGCGGTTTATTGCAGAAACCTGCAGTTTACCTGGAGGGGAATTTCTCCGGCATTGTAGGACCGAATCTGAGTTACCGCTTAAATTAACAGGAGAAAACTGATATTAATGGTATATACCGCAAAACTTACCTGTCCTGCGTTGATACGAATATTTTTATTAATACCATTGTTAACAAGTAAATACTTTTCGCTGCCGTTAACATTAGGTATACTCTTTTGAAAAGGAGAATCAAGGACTGAAAAAATAGTTGTAATACAACAATAAGAAAGTTCCGGATTCCGATTTAAAAAAGGAAAAAAAGAAAATAAAACAAAAGAAATTCCTATTAAAATTAAATCTCCATTAAGAGTTACTTTATGTGGATGTATTTTTTTGTCTTCGCCCTACAAAGAGCCACTGATCATAAGCACCTTCTGAATCCGTATTATCCACAATTTCTCCGTCTACACCTGCCCTGAAAAGGGCATCTGCAAGTATTTCAATCTCGGGTTTGCTGCTTACGGTAAAGAGCAGGACTGCGCCATCAGCTGCAACGGAAACAGCTTCTCTTACAATACGGACCCAGAGCCCTTTGTTAAATTCGTAGACGAGCCCCAGCATAAAACCCATTACAGCATCAAAACTTCCCGGCTCAAAGTATCTTGACACGGCTGCTGCATCCATAACCATAACTCTCTGAGGGTTAAGGACCCCCTGTTCGAGCCCCTGGCAGATAGTACATTTGTTTATTTCTATTGCAAGGGGGTCAAGCCCGGATCTGTAAAGTGCGAGTGTTGACATTCCATTCCCACAGCAGACCTCAAGCAGCCTGCCTTCGGGGTAATAACCTTTTTTTCGGAGAAGTTCAAGGATTTCGGCAACCCTTTTTATGCGGTTTTCCGAAAAAACATTGCCATAGGACTCAGGTTTTACTGAGCAGCTGGTGCAGAGGTTCCGGTTAACAAGCATAAGTGAGTAATATTCGTTTACTGCGTTAAACCATGTTTCGTGGAGGAGTTCAATGTCCTTTTCAGGAGAGGTGAGGTTGAGAAGGGAATCTGCAAGAGTTTCAAATTTCTCTTTCAGGGCAGGCTGGGCAAAAGCTCCGGTAAATACCGACCAGAAATCTACAGGAACGTCCTCGTCTGCAGGATTGAAAAACAGCAGTCCGGTTGTGTGACCTGCCTGCCTTACTCTTATAATCCTGATATTCTCAATATCTGGAAAATTTAAAAATCTGTTAAGATATTGAAGGGTAAGTTCAGGGTTTCTCTGGGAGGTGTAACTTTCTTCTATAAGATAGATATCTTCGTCTATTCCAAGGAGTTCCTGTAAGAGCATGTTTGATTAGATTCGAATAATCCGATATCAAGATTTCGAAAAAGAGACTCAAAACAGAGAGGCAGGTATTCGGAAGAGAACAGACTAAGAAAAATTAAGAGAGTAAGAAATTGGGAGAATCTTGTATAAAAAACTTCCCAGAGTTGACAGTTAGTTAGAAATCTCCATAAAAATAATTAGGAATAAAAAAAGATAAAAATAGGCTTTACAAAGTAAATAGAGGGGAAAAAGAGCATTAAAGGCTGAATAAGATGGAAAGGAAACTCCGATATAAGCAAAAGTATTTATAGAATCTAAATACAAAAACAGAGATTAGAAGGAATTTATATTAAATAAAAGAAGCTTGGAGGATAATATGGCAGCAAAAGTTATACCGTTCGCACCAATCGAGCGTTTAATAAGGACAGCGGGTGCTCACAGAGTGAGCGAGAGTGCAGGAATGGCTCTTACGGAGATTCTGGAAGAATACGGGCTTCAAATATCAAAAGAGGCTATAAAGCTTGCAGAGCATGCGGGCAGGAAGACCGTAAAGGCTGAAGACATAAAACTAGCTAAAGAAATGCTGTAAATAATTCTGCTGGATAATAAAAAGAACTGAAAAATGCTGAAAAACAGCATTTTACCTATTTTTACCTGAGACTGGTTATGCAGTTGCGGCTTCAACCTCAACTACTGAGAGGGATTCCACAGGACAATTCTTTGAGCAAGCCCCGCAGCGGATGCAGATTTCGTCATCAATTATTGCCATTCCATCAATGATCCGGAGTGCAAGTTCGGCAGTTTCGGGATCAAAGTCATCGCTTTTCATTGCTTTTGCGTTCACGGGGCAGACGGAATAGCATATCCCGCACCCAATACACTTTTCAGACTGAACTATCTTTTTGTTTTTTTTATCTGCCTTTGCCATTAGAGTCACCTCAAAAATACGATAGAATTGCCAGACAACGGGGAATAAGCCGTATGAGAAGCTGTAAAAACAGGGCTGGCTGCAAATATAAAGAGAAATTTATATTTGTTCTGTCTATGCTATATTTGATATTTTTAAGATATATGAATATTTCGAAAGCCTGACCTGAAGGTCATGCCAGCGAAAAGGTTTCGAAAGCCTGACCTGAAGGTCATGCCCCTAAAATAAGTTCAAACAGGCTCATTCCTGTCATGGTAACAGCGGTTACAATAATTCCTGCGATCAATATGCCTGCAGCAATTGCAGGAAATGAATTCCTGAACTTTATTCCAAACACAAAAGCTGCTGCGCATCCCGTCCACGCCCCGGTAACAGGCAGAGGAATGGCAACGAAGAGCGTCAGGGCGAGTAGCCCGTATTTCTCAAAATTCTCAGTATGGTTCCTGCGGGTTCTTGAAAAGAGCCACGTAAAGAATATATCAAAGATACGGTAGCGACGCAGGTAATTCGAAACCGGCTCAAGGAAGAGAAGGAGTGGGATTACAGGGAGAAGATTTCCGAGAACCGAAAGGAAATAAGCCTCAAGAGGTTCCATGTGGTAGATACCCATTGCAACAGGGATTGCACCTCTTAATTCCGAAACAGGAATAGCTCCAATAAGCAGAACTGCAAGCCAGTGAGGCACAGAAGCCAGCATTTCTACCAGTAAGTTTTCAACGGACATGATGATCAGGAGTGGTAATTATAATCTTTTAAAAGAAAAGGCTCTTTTGAACGGCCTTTTCCATTTACTTTTCAGAGATCTGGAAATAGAATTGAAGTATTGATATAAATACCGCATGTGAAATATATTTTTTAGAATTACGGATTATTTCACAACTTATTTTTTCACAACTTATTTTTTCACAACTTATTTTTTCATAACTTATTTTTTCATAACTTATTTTTTCATAACTTATTTTCATTCTTCTCTCGATAGAGCAAAATGTGCAAGCAGGGCTTCCAGCTGGATTTTTTCGCTTGCTCCTTCAGTCAGTCTGAAGTCTGTTTCCCCGATAATATCCACAAGTCCGACAATATCCCTTTCCGAAAGCCCGAGGTCCAGAATCATGAGGTTATCCATTTCGGAAACCACCCTGTATATCTGCCCCACGATATCTTCTCCGGAAAGCCCTTCTTCATAAAGAAGCCTGTTAAGCTCTTTTCTGGCAACCCTGAAGTTTCCGCGCAAAGCGGTTTCAATCAGGTTTTTAATCTCCTCAGGGTTCGCAGTTGCCGTGGTCCTGTAAATGGTTTCCCTGGAGATAGGTTTTTCGACATCAATGAAAGCGGCAGCCTGGAGAGAGTTGACAGCTTTACGCATATCCCCCTGAGCTACATAAATCAGGGCTTCATACCCACCATCTGTGATGGACAGGTCCTGTTCTTTAGCAATATACTCAAGACGTTCTCTGATGGCCTTATCGGAAAGCCTCCTGAACCTGTAAACCGCACATCTGGACTGGATAGGCTCAATGATCTTGGAGGAATAGTTACAGGAAAGAATAAAACGGCAATTGCTGCTGAATTTTTCCATCGTCCTGCGGAGTGCGGACTGGGCATCCGAGGTGAGGGCATCAGCTTCATCAAGGAAAATGATTTTGAAAGGGGCTCCGCCCATAGGAGCGGTTTTTGCAAAGTTTTTGATTTTATTTCGGACAATATCAATACCTCTTTCATCGGAGGCATTGAGTTCCGTAAAATTTTCCCGCCATAAATCTTCTCCGAAGATCTCCCTTGCTATTGAAACTGCAGAAGCTGTTTTTCCTACACCGGGAGGGCCGGAAAAGAGGAGGTGAGGAAGGTTTTTAGTTGCCACATAAGACATCAGGCGCTCGATTGTTTCTTCCTGTCCTGCTACCTGATTAAGCCTGACAGGCCTGTATTTTTCAATCCAGATCTCTTCTTTAATCTTAAAGTCCTCCATTTGTGCTTGCACCTTAATTAGAGAAGATAATATTTAAACTTTCGAATGTTTTCGATATTTCTGGTATATCGACCGCATTTCGAAAGAAGAATACTAAAGAGAACGCCATCCCGGATATATAATTTTGGGATTGCCTGCCAGGGTACAGAATCAGGAATAACAGATAGAAGATTACATCATTAAATTTAGACAGTTGACGGTTTGAGATATTCCATTATTTTAGCACTCTCAGGTTTTATGAGATAATAATTATCAGAACACAGAAAAAGACTGACAGGTAGAAAAGAACCGGTCAGAGCTGAAAGGGCGATTAAATTTCCTAAAAAAGTTAATCAGTCAAGGTATACCGTATGCAGAGTCTCATAGATAGGACCTTCAGGAGTAAGAGTACTTTTTTTAAGAAGAACTTTGTTCACCTGCATACTTCCAATCTCGATATTCTTTAATTCTTTAAGGATATTTATAAAAGAATTTTTTTGATCTTTATTCAGAGATTTTACCCTTGCAAGAGTCGCATGGGCAGTAAAACCTCTTTCTTCCTCTTTGAACCCGAAGGGTTTCAGTACTGTTTCCACATCATTGTGAAGAGTTTCAAAGTTTCCTGCCGATCTCAGCCACAGGACTTTAGGGTTTGAAGGCTTAGGAAAAACCCCAAGACCCCCGATTTTTGCTTCGAAAGGCTCGCACATAATGGAATCAAGAGCTGCAGCAATGGATGGGACCTTTGATTCTTTAATATCGCCCAGAAACTTCAGGGTTATATGAACAATTTCGGGGTTAACAAACTTCAGGTCAAACTCTGAAAACCTTTCCTGAACCTGGCGGATTTTCTCCCCGAAACCAGGATCTAGCTCCACTGCGACAAATGTCCTTATCAACGCTTTCACCATTATAAATTAGAAAGAAGAAACAGAAAAACGTTTCTATAGGTTTATGTTTTCGAAAAAACAGATCCGGAATATAGATACCCTGAAGAATTGTAAACTCGTGTGAACATAATAACAAATAGAAAAAGAAAAGGAAATAAGTATCTGAAGTTGAGAAAAAGATAGTAAAGAAAAAGAGAAAAATGGGGTCAAACACAGAACAATTATAATATATCAGATATTACACTAGAAAATAAACAGGCTTATTAAGTATGCAGTTACCGTTAATGTTAACTGCAAGAAATAATGTTAACCGGTGGAAATAACACTTATCCACAGAAACAATAATTAACTTAAAAATCCAACACCAGATTATAAAAATAAACTTAGAGTAAAAAAGCAGGACTTATAAAATGATTGCGTAAAAAGGGGTGAGTGACATGGAAAGAGCACGTGTAATTGCAGAAGCGGCAGCCCATATTTCCCGGGAACTCGGTGCTGTCGCAATTATGGTCTCCGGAGATTTGAATTTTGAAGGGATTGAAACCGGAGAAATTCCTGTATATTATATTTCCATGCGCCCTAAAAGCATAATAGACCACCTCGTAGCAACCAGCAAAGATGGAAAAAGTCCTGTAAAAGAACTGGGTGATCAGCTCACCAGGGAAGCTTCGGGAAATGTTGAATACGTGCAGCATGCCGCAGCTATAGAATACGCACTTGAAGGCCCCAAAAACGGGATTGTGGTAGGGGTTATTGAAACCCGCGGGTCCAGCTCCATTATAGTCCATAACCTGGATGACAACCCTCTCATAAAAGCTATGAAAGAATGTGAAGAGAGAGTCAACCCTGAAGTAATGAATGCAGTCCTGAAAATCGCTTTTGATATCGCCCTTACGGGCAGGGAAGGAAAAAAAATAGGGGCTGCCTTTATTGTGGGTGACTCCGAAGAAGTCCTTAAACGCTCTCACCAGATAATCCTTAACCCTTATGAAGGCCATGAGGAAGCCCACAGAAACATACTCGACAGAAGAAACTGGGAGTCTATAAAGGAGTTTGCCCTGCTTGACGGGGTTTTTGTAATAGACGAGACTGGCATTGTCCGTGCAGCAGGGAGATACCTTGACGTGGACGGAAAAAATATAGATATTGAAAAAGGGCTTGGTGGACGTCATGTCTCAGCAGCTGCCATCAGCAGGGATACGGTAGCAATTTCAGTTACAGTTTCAGAGTCAGGTGGAGTCCTCAGAGTATATAAAGACGCAAAAGAAACCATTTGCATGGAGTCCTTACAACCTGCATCCAGATACGTATGAACCTGGAGTGCAGAAAAAATTAACTGATTTTTAATTCCCTGACTATTATTTCCGGTTCTATGGTTTTTCTCACAGTTATGAAAAGCCCGGGATATTCATTAATAAAGAGAAAGCACATACCTTTTAATATGCAAAAAACCGGAAAACAGAGAGTAGTCCCATGAGCAGACAGATTTTTTACATGCCTTTCAGCCTGAGATTCCTTTTCTTATTAATAATCATAACAATCTTCGGACTGGGTTCTCTGTTTCTGGGAGTCATAGTTTCTGCTTTCATGAAAATAGGATTTTCCGCAGAGGACGCCCTCTTAATTCTCTTCCTGTCTCTCCTTGGAAGCGGAATCAATATCCCGCTGACAACTCTGAAATCCGATATTCCGGTCGTCAAGGATAATTATATAAAGTTCTTCGGGATTTCCTACAGGATTCCTACCCGCCAGATTGTCAGGAATGAAACCTTACTTGCTATCAATGTGGGAGGAGCGGTTATCCCTGTCCTGATTTCCGCTTACCTTCTTACGCAATTCCCTTCTTCTCTCCTTCTTGCAGGAGCCGGTGTGGCGATTGTTGCAATTGTGACTCATTCCGTAGCAAGACCGATCAAAGGAGTGGGTATTGCAACCCCTGCTCTGATCCCACCCCTTACATCTGTCCTTTCCGCAGTCCTGCTCACCTCGATAGTCCATATTCCAGGCTGCCCTGCAGAACCGTGCCGTGTTATTATTGCCTACACCGGAGGAGTACTCGGGACCCTCATAGGAGCTGACCTGCTTAACCTGGGAAAAATTAAGAACCTTGGAGCTCCGGTTGCAAGCATAGGAGGAGCAGGCACCTTTGATGGGATATTTTTAAGCGGGTTTATCGCCCTTCTCCTGATCTGAAAAAATCCTCCTGACCTGAGAAAATCCTCCTGACCTGAGAAAATCCTCCTGACCTGAGAAAATCCTCCTGACCTGAGAAAATCCTCCTGACCTGAGAAAATCCTCCTGACCTGAGAAAATCCTCCTGATCTGAAAAAAGCAGTCTCTAAGTAACTGGCATATCCATTTCAGAACATGGAGAAATACCTTATCTGTCCCCCTGAACCGCACTGTATCCTTTAGTGTCAGTCAGGCTAAGATCTTTCATAATCATGACCGTGTTTAAATAAAAAAATCTGTAGTGACCTTCATCGGAATTGTGGTCTTGCAAAAACGGATAGTGTTGCGACACAATTGCAACTACAAAAAGTAATAAGGTTTCCTGTCCCGAGGCGCAACTCGAGAAAGAAACCCTAAAAATTCAAAAAAGATAGGAGAGATAATTCTCAAAGAGAACAGGCTTCTAAGAGAATAATACTCCATTATATTTCTTACCTGATATTTCTTACCTGATATTCCTCACCTGATATTCCTCATATGGAATAACAGATTAGCTCTTTCTTCTGAGAGCCAGACACATCATAACCCCGATAATTCCGGAGATGATTCCAAATCCCGGAAGCTTTGTAGAGGAACCCTCCGCAGCTTCTTCAGGGTGACTTTCCTTATCTTCCATGCCTGCTGTTCCAGAAGATGGAGCTGTCCTGTGATCTGCTGAGACATTTTCAGACTCGTTTGATTCTGAGGTTATATTAGTCTCCTCTGTGGAATTAGCTATCGGCACGGTGGCATTTTTGTCTTCAACAACCACATCTGTCGCAGGATAGATGATGTACCCTTCAGGGGAAATGCTGCCTTTTCCTTTATCCGAGGTCTGGAAGTACCAGGAGTCGGTGAAGTAGTTCTTTTTATCCTTATCAAGGTTCAGGGTAATACACTTTGAATTTTCAAGGACAATTCCGTCTTTGGAAGTTTCTATTACCTCAAATCCCTGGTATTCATCCCCGTTTTTGATAATAAGGATGTCATCTTTGTCAATAAGCCAGGTATACTTGAAAACTGCAAAGGAATCGGTAGCGCTCATGAAAACCGAGTCAACATAGGTGATGAAGTAAAGCTGGTCAGTCCCGTCTCCGAAGTCAGCAGTTGCGGTAAAGATCTGGTTTTCTACAGTCCCGTTTGCGTTCACAATTCCGGACTCGAGTTCTTCACCGTTTTTGGATAAGGAGAACCATACCTTGTCACCCTCAACATCTACCTGGTTTACGGTCAAAGAGTAGCCTTTGCCAAGGTCCCAGACATCACCCGATTTAAGAACTTTTTTATCACTGCTGCCCTGGGTAATGACGATATTTGCAAGCTGGCTTGCATCATTTTCAACCGTAACATATGGTTTTCCGAACCAGGGAAGTTTGTAGTAGAACATCCCGCCAAGTTCGGGAGGAATTGTACTGGCAGTAAGCCCAAGATCGGAAACAAGGTCGTATTTGTTAGAGAACTGCCTTGTAGAATACAGAAGCTCTCCTTCGCCTATAACATGGTTTCCGGGATTGTTTACACCTAGTTCGTCCTGCCCGTCTTTATCAACGTACTGAAGGCGTTCTCCCCACCAGTCTTCAGAGGCTACAAAATTCTTGTGTTTGTTTACAGGGTAGTTAAAGCCTCCAAAAGTGGCCGCATTCCAGTAAAAACCATCGGATGAAGTAACACCTGTGTCAACAGGCATTCCTCTCAGAGTATAATTTCCAGGTTTGTCCAGATCTTTTGCAAGGCGGATAATGTATCCTTCAGGGGAAGTGCTGCCTTTTCCTTTATCGGAGGTCTGGAAGTACCAGGAATCGGTGAAATAGTTCTTTTTATCCTTATCAAGGTTCAGGGTAATAGACTTTGAATTTTCAAGGACAATTCCGTCTTTTGAAGTTTCTATTACTTCAAATCCCTGGTATTCATCCCCGTTTTTGATAATAAGGATGTCATCTTTGTCAATAAGCCAGGTATACTTGAAAACTGCGAAGGAATCGGTAGCGCTCATGAAAACCGAGTCAACATAGGTGATGAAGTAAAGCTGGTCAGTCCCGTCTCCGAAGTCAGCAGTTGCGGTAAAGATCTGGTTTTCTACAGTCCCGTTTGCGTTCACAATTCCGGACTCGAGTTCTTCACCGTTTTTGGATAAGGAGAACCACACCTTGTCACCCTCAACATCTACCTGGTTTACGGTCAAAGAGTAGCCTTTGCCAAGGTCCCAGACATCACCCGATTTAAGAACTTTTTTATCACTGCTGCCCTGGGTAATGACGATATTTGCAAGCTGACTTGCATCATTTTCAACCGTAACATATGGTTTTCCGAACCAGGGAAGTTTGTAGTAGAACATCCCGCCAAGTTCGGGAGGAATTGTACTGGCAGTAAGCCCAAGATCGGAAACAAGGTCGTATTTGTTTGAGAACTGCCTTGTAGAATACAGAAGCTCTCCTTCGCCTATAACATGGTTTCCGGGGTTGTTTACACCTAGTTCGTCCTGCCCGTCTTTATCAACGTACTGAAGGCGTTCTCCCCACCAGTTTTCAGAAGCTACAAAGTCCTTGTGTTTGTTTACAGGGTAGTTAAAGCCTCCAAAAGTGGTTGCATTCCAGCAAAAACCATCGGATGAAGTAGCATTTGTATCAAAAGGAGCCCCGCAAATAGACGGACCCGCCAGACCCGGTACAGGGAGCATCAAACAGATTGTTAACGCTATCAAAAGCGCATGCAAAAATCTCTTAATACCGAAATTCATAAACACCATCACTCATTTTAATATAAATTTAATAATTAATTCAACGGAGGAATTAATTATAAGCAAATATTATTATAAACAAATCTAAAAGTAACAACAAATAAAGAAGAGTAGTTAATAAATTTTACGAATTTGAATCAAAAATAAGAAAGATAACACTGAAACAGGACATAAAAAATAAAAGAGCTGCTTCCCTCTCCTCAATGTCAGGGGGAAAGGAATTAACATTAGAAAGAAAACAAAAATAAGAAAATAAAATAACGAAAAAATAAAAAACAAAAATACAAAAAATGAATGAAAATTTAAGTAAATAATAGACAGTTAACGGCTGAATATTAACAGGCCTGCACAGGATCTTAACAGGTCTGCACAGGGTCTTAACAGGTCTGCACAGGGTCAGCCTGTTACTTTGAAACGGAGCAAAGCTGCAATTCCTCCAAGTTTGTGAAGTTTTTCTCCGGGCTCAAAGGCCGTGCTGAACACAACAACTTTTCCCTGAGCCTGTTCGACCTCCATAAGTAGTTTATCTATATCCTCACCTTTTTCCCGCCCTTCACGCAGCGTTTCGTCAGCTATGAGCAGGGTTTCAACAGCCCCGTAACCAAGAGCATTTTTCACATCTGCAAAACCGTAAGCTGCTTTTCCGTCCATAGAGATTTCCCTGATAAGGTCTTCCATGAGAGAGGATTCCCGGGCTATTCGGGACTCCTGCATGATCCGGTCCACCGCTCCTCTGCGGAGCACCTCCTGAAACCCGGACATACCTATCATGGACGTATCTTCAGTCAATGCCTTAGAAGCCATTTCAGACTCAGTTTCATTAAAATATTTCAGGAAATCTTCTTTGGTGAAACCGGGCCCTGCAATCACTATGGAAGCGTCTTCAGGAACTGCGTGCCTGAGCTGTTCAACAATTTCCCTGAAAAACTCATTCCTGAGCCCGGTCTCCCGCTTCCCGGAGGACTGCCTGATATGAGAATAGACTTCGATTCCATAGTGGCGCACAAACCCGATATCTGCGTCACCCTCCTCAACCGCTACAATAACAACTTTTGGGCGCTTTCCTGCTTCTTCGGCGTCCTGAATGCGCTGGAGCTGGTCGTTCTTCCAGTGCTCCTTAATGATGGAAATATTGGTCCCTATTTCCACATTGAGTGTGTGATAGGAGCCTGTGTCCATTCCGTGCTCAATCGGCCCGTGTATTCTCAGCCTGTTTGCAAATTTATGGAACTCCAGTTCTTCAACCCTTATCCCCAGCCTTACCTTTACCTTCTCAACCTTTTCCGGGCGGAGTTTGTCGCTTGCAGAATCGGCTTTCCTTCTGGTCAGAGCAAAGACCATGTCACCTTTTTCAATAATATACTTCAGGTGCCAGAGATCGTCAAGAGTCTCGGCTGTTACGGCAATTTCCCCTTCCCGGCCTTTTAGAGAACGGTTTGTAACCCTCATTCCTTTTTCACTCCGCGTATTTCAATTATTTCTTCATTTCCCTCTCTGGCTTCAGCTTTAACTTTTACTTCACTGCCTTCCCCTATTTCTTCTGCAAATTCTTCATCTGCGAACTCTTCTCCTGCATTTTCTCCAGATTCTTCATCAATTTCACCTTTAAGGTCTTCAAATCCGGCTTCCATTTCAGGGGTTTCGTATCCTTCACCCTCAGGCCCGAAACCCTGACCTTTCTTTTCCGGCTTCTGGTTCCTCAGATCTGATTCTCCGGCGGGGATCATCATGGCAATCTGGTCAGGAGATGCAATTTGCTTCACAAAACGAGGGTCATTGAGTTCATCTGCATAAATCCTGTAGATCTTTTTTGAAATATCATTCTGATTGAATTTGCCGGGAATAATTTCAAGAATATAGTCTCCGTGCTTCCTGACCGCAGAAGCAGGCCCTCCAATAATCCTTGTCTCGCCTTTAAGCTCAAGACCAACTGCAATGCCAAGAGGGACGTCTTTGAAGTAATTGCGCTCACCGCGGATAACAAATGCCCCTTTTTTCAGGTACTCTCCGGATTCCGGGGTCTTTGTCACCTGTTCAGATTTAATCCAGTAACAGTCACCGCTGAACTGTCCGGCTTTCCAGAGGCTCGAATAAGAAACCGCAAACTGTGAAACTTCCTGAAGCGTGGAGTCCGGAACCTCCTTCCCTCCGGTCTTTACAACCGTAAGAGGAGCGCCCGGTGTCTGTGTATGAAAAACGATGTCTCTTTTTTCCATGTACTTTTTGAAAATTTCTTCGTTGGTATCGGCATCCCTGCCGCCCACGACCAGGAAGCCGTCTGAAGATACAAACCACCTGAACCGGTCATACCAGTGCTTTTTCCGGGAAGCCTGCAGCTTCCTGCCAGCTTTTGCAGATTTTGTAGCAGCCTTTTTCTCCATAGCTTTTTTAGTGTCCTCAATAGCCCGGATAGCTCCGTCCTTCTTTTTGGTGAACTTTTTAACCTTTTCATAATATTCCTGGGCATTCTGAGGCACAGTCTTCCGGATATCAAGATTTATGCTCTTTCCGTCGAGATTGACAGTTACAGTTCCGGTTTTCTGGTCAATATTAGTAATTGTCTGGGCTGCAGGAACGGTCTTTTTTGCCTGTTTCAGGATGGAGCGAATTTCATCCCAGGAATAACCTTTTGCCCTTGCTCCGTTAAGTACTGAAAAAAGCTCTTCGATAATCTGGTAATTGGCATATACGGTTTCTGCAAGGGCATTGTTTTTCTCAATTTCCTTTTCGAACTTTGCAAGGCTCTCTTCCTGCTGCATGAGCCGCCTTTCAAAGACCCCGAGCGTTTTTTCCTTCTTTTCGGCTTCCTTTACCTCTGCCACCTGCTCAAGAGCCTTTTTCCCGAAAAACTCATCAAGTGCAGTATTAAAGGAATCGAAATATTCTTTTTCGTATTCTGAATAACGGTTAAGGTCAAAAGGCACTACATCGAAGGTTTCCATTTTCCCATTAATTTCCTGCTTTATATGCTGAGGCCTGAGCCCCGGAATAAGAGGTCCGGTTTCTGCTCCGGGCCTGTCTTCAATTTCAGCACCGCCTTCAGGCTCGCCTTCAGTTCTGGCAGCGTCCCTCGCTCTGAATAGAGGGGAAAAAAGGTCCTGAAGCGCCTCACGCAGCTTTTCAGCATCCTCTACTGTAGCTTCTTTTGCAGGCCTGGACTTGTTTATTCCTGCGCGTGCACAGGCTTCTTCTGCCAGGACTCCTCCGAGGTTGAACCTTGTAGCAATAGTCCGGACTATATCAGCCGTTGATTTAGAAAATGCATCCATAAGGTCGGAAACCTTAGCCTCGATGGGGCTCAACTGCGCCTCCGGAAGCTCGTAAATTTCTCCGCTCCTGAGCCTGCGGTCCTTGAGGGTTACGGGGTTCATGGGCAGGATGATTTTGTTTTCCGAATCCACTATCAGGACATTGCCTCGCGCAAACAGTTCAACAATAAGTGTGCTTCTGACTCCAGCCCTCTCAATCCCTATTTTTATAATCCTGTCAAAGTCATGCTGCTCGACGGATACGATCCTGCCTCCCATCAGGTATTTTCTCAGAAGCATGGGGAAAGCCTGAGGAAGAGTGGGGCTTGGCCGGATGTGTTTTGTCATATGGAGGCGCTTTCCTGCCTCAATAACCAGGTTGTCCCTTCCCTGGTGAAAAACGTAAAGGTTGATGCGTATCTCCTCGCTGGCTGGCTGGTAGATCTTTCCGATCTTCGCATCAATAATAGACCTGGGACCTGCTGACAGTTCGGCAACAACCGCAGCAACGTCTGCACTTGACATATCCTGTTTCATGAAGTGGATATAAGAGAGGATTCATGTATAAGTGTTACTGTAGAATTCTTTTTACAGTAGTCAGATTTTAATCGCCCGAATTGCGCCTCGGGAGTACGCGGTCCTTTTCGGTCGCTTTGCTCGCTCAAGAGGACTAAGCTTTGTTTATTTAATAGTGATCTGAATTAAGAGGGGTGCGTCAGGATAATGAAACGAAACCGGGAAAGCTGATAGATAAAAAAGACAGTTAGAGAAGTCTTTGAGGAATTAAAAAGAAGAGAAAAAACTTATAATTCCCTCACAAGCCGAAATCCAAGATTTGCTAAACGTTTGTCAGGCTCGCGGCTGAAACGGGAAGCTGAGCGGCAGGAATCGGTAGAGCAGTACCAGCTTCCCCCACGAGAGACACGATTGGAGCTGTTTCCGTCTTCCCATGCGCTTCCGTCAGAAGGAGCCCCATTATAGTCTTCGTGCCAGCTGTCCTGAACCCATTCCCAGACATTACCGCACATATCGTAAAGGCCCCAGCGGTTAGGTTTTTTTCTGCCAGCAGGATGGGTTTTACGGCCTGCATTCCTGGCGTACCATGCATAATCGCCAAGTTTGGATTCATCTTCACCAAAAAAGTACCTGCTCTGCGTACCTGCTCTGCATGCATACTCCCACTCGGCTTCGGAAGGCAGGCGGTATTTTGTGGTGTTTTCCATTGCGTTCAGTTTTCCAATAAATTCCTGAACATCTTCCCAGGAAACCAGCTCAACAGGACGGAAATCTTCATTAAAATTCGACGGACTGGTCCCCATTATAGTTTTCCATTGTTTTTGAGTAACCTGATATTTGCCGATGTAAAACGGATTTTTAATCGTAACCCTGTGGACCGGAGATTCGGAGTATGACCTGCCTATCTCTTCGGGAGAGGACCCCATTAAAAATTCACCGGCAGGTGCCATTATGAATTCCATACCTGTAGACGGACTGATAAATATTTCAAAAGCCTCCGTGCTTTCAGGTTCTGTCGCACCGGCAGGGTCTTCAACCCGGTCTTCAACTTCGTTCTTTTTCAGATAGTACCGGATTGTATTAATATGATTTATAATACTGATTTTACTTCCCACAGAATTTACCCCTAGAAGTTCTTACTCTCCATTATGTTCTACAGGTTCTCAGATCCCATAATCATTGACAAGGATAATTATATGGAAATAATATATATTAGTAGGAATCATTCCTAAGTCTCTTATTGATTTTATACTTATTGCAGATGGTCTCTTTTCTATGAATTCCTTCTCATCCATAACAGGAATTTTTCCATTACAGCCTTTCTTTAAACTGTTTTTAAAGAGGCCGGAAAAGCAGGCAAACTATTTTAAAAAAGCCTCATATAAACAAAAGTAAAATATGAGTTATTCTATCATAAGAGACCCCTAACCAAGATCCAAAAACCCTGAACCCCGAAACCATGGACAGCAGAACAACCCGTTATTTAAAATCCTGTTTTCAAAAATACTATAAAACCGCTGAGATAGGCCTCCCTGACCACCTGCCTAACAGAGAGTGGGCTTTCATCTTTTATGACGATATGCCGGAAAAAATGATGCACAGGCACAAGTCTTTCGGCTCGCCGGGAGAAGCTCTGGATTACCTTTACGGCATGGCTCCTGCACATGTTTACAACTCTACTGCTTATTACGAATACCCTGACGCACGAAAAATGAATGAGAAAAACTGGCTTGGGGCAGAGCTAATTTTTGACCTTGACGCGGACCACCTGCCTAATGCCCCGAGAAATTATGCAGACATGCTTGAGCTTGTAAAGAAAGAGACCCTCAAGCTCATGGATTTTCTTCTGGATGATTTTGGATTCTCAGAGCAGGAGATCGAACTCGTATTTTCCGGAGGAAGGGGATACCATTTCCATATTACCAGCCCGAAAGTCCTGACGCTCGGGAGTTCGGAAAGGAGGGAGATCGTGAACTATGTCAGCGGGAAGGATATTGATTTTAAGTATTTTTTCAGGGAAGTTGCAATGGACGGGGATTTTGGGACCGGTTCGAAGTCGTTCAAAGGGATCAAAAACCTTCCAGTGAAGTGCACGCTTGTAGGATACGACAGCGGGTGGGGAAAGAGAGTTGCACTTTACCTTACTGATTACATGAAAGCAGAGTGCGGAAAAAAATATAAAAAAGATATGTTTCCCGAGCTCCGAAAGCATGAGAAAGTAGGGGATACCACAATCAAAAAACTGATTAATATTACTAACAGTGAAAACGGCTTAAAAGATATTCTGGAGAGAGGAAGGCTGGACTTCGGCGTAAGAAACTTTAAGGAGATTGCCGCATATTTCATGCAGGAATCTATGGAAAATTTCCTTAACCGTTTTGGAGCCAGTGTTGATGAACCCGTGACTGCCGACATCAAAAGACTTATCCGTGTCCCCGGGTCCCTTCACGGAGGCTCAGGGATGCTGGTCAAAAAACTTGCTTTATCCGAACTGGAAGAGTTTAACCCGCTGAATGACGCAGTTGTTTTTGGTGAAAGACCGGTAAAAATAACCGTTTCAAAGCCTTTCTCAGTACAGTTAAAAGGCAAGGATTTAAGAATAGAGGAAGGCATACAGGAAGTTCCGGAATATGCAGCCGTATATCTGATTTGTAGAGGTGTTGCTGAGTATGGATATAGAAGGAATCAGCCAGACGCTGTATAAAGAAAAAAACCAGACCTTAAAAACAATTCCGGCTGATTTTTATCGGGAAGCCGAAAAATATATCCGGGAACTCGAGAAAGAAATAAGCAAAATAAACAATCCCCGTTCTCCGGAATCAAAGATGCTCAATGACGAGCATGAAAGGGCACTTTCCGACCTTGAGACCATTTTTATGAAGAGAATAGGGAAGGTTATTACCAGGGCAACGATCCAGTCTCACGCTGATAAACCTATCTCAAAGGATATTGAAAAGCTGCTTCCTGCGGAAAAATTGCTGTATGACCTCGTGCTTCAGGGTATCGAAGCTGCAAAAGTCGAGCTTTTAGGGCCTATTCTTTATCCGGATTCAGGAAAGACTGCTAGATGGCCCTGTGTATGGTCATCAAAACAGGCCCCTGCCCCGGGCAATCCGGAAGCAAAGAAAGGAGACGAAATAACCGCATCTGCAGAGGGAAAGGAAAACGGGATAGATACGGGCAAAAACAATATAAACGAAGAATATGTTGTTGTCCGGGTACTGAAGGATCTACCTACTTTCACAGGTGCAGACGGCCGGAATTATACGGTCAACGCTGAAGATGTTGTTGTTTTGCCGCAACTGAATGCAACCGGGCTGATAAAACGAAATGCAGCAAAACTGATTGCTGCCGGGGATAAAAGCTCAGAAGAGAAAATTTTCGAAAAGAATTGAAACATGCAGCTTATTTTAGCAAGAAAACAGCCGGGGACAGACTCAGTAGAAAGCCTGCAAACAGCAGTTTCATGCACCATGAGGAAGGAAGCACTTCAGTTAATAGTATTAGTATTTATATGTGTAGCTATATCTGTGTAGCTTAACCTTGTTAGCGTGCTTTGACCTCGTCTCTGATAGAGACCGCAACTCAGATTCAGGGGTAAAAAGAGGTCAGATTATCTCAAACTCATCAATCAAAGGCTTCCCAAATAAAATACTTTCCAGGAAAAATAAAACGCCATACGTAACGCCATACGTATATTAACAAGTATATTAAACGATGCTTTTCCGCAAAAGCCGGGAATGCACACAAATACCAATAATCAATAAAAAAAGGTGTAAAGAATGAAGATTCCAAAGAGATTCAGAACTTACTGCCCGTTCTGTAAAACCCACCAGGAACACGTAGCAGAGAGGGTAAAAAAGGGACAGGCTTCATCAATGACTCACATTGCAAGGCAGAAGCAGAGACAGCAGGGCATAGGGAACAGCGGAAAGTTCTCAAAGGTGCCTGGTGGCGACAAGCCAACAAAGCGCATCTGGCTCAGGTACCGCTGCACTGTATGCAAGAAAGCCCACCAGAGACCCTGCTTCAGGGCAAAGAAGTTCGAGTTCAAGGAGTAAGATAATATGGTAGACTATACCCAGAGACCAAAGAGCAGGTTCCTGCGCGTAAAGTGCAATGACTGCGAAAACGAACAGATCATATTCGGAAGCGCAAGCCGCAAGATTACCTGCGTTGTCTGTGGAAGAACCCTTGCCGAACCAACCGGTGGAAAATCTACAATTACCACTCACATCCTGGAAGTGCTTGAATAACCGGACAGGTAAAAGCACTGCACAGGAGTACAGTTGAGAGTAATAAAAGACAAAAATTGAGAAGTGGTACGAATGGGAAACGATAACTGGCCTGAAGTCGGAGAGTTTGTTGTCTGTACGGTGAAGAATGTAACTGATTTCGGAGCCTACGTCGAGCTTGAAGAATTCGGAGGAAGGGAAGGTTTCATCCATATCTCCGAAATTAAAGCAGGCTGGGTCAAGTACGTCAGGGACTACGTAAGGGAAGGGCAGAAGATTGTCTGCAAGGTTCTGAACGTGGACCCTTCCCGCGGCCACATAGACCTTTCATTGAAAGACGTGAACGAGCACCAGCGGCGGGCTAAAATCCAGGAATGGAAGAATGAGCAGAAAGCCGCCAAGTGGCTCCAGTTCGTGGCCGAAGAAACCAAGACAGATGAAAACGGCCTGCAGGCTCTTCACGAGAGACTTGTTGAAGATTTCGGAAGCGCATATTCAGCCTTTGAAGAAGCAGCTATCGAAGGGGAGAGGGCTTTTAAAGGGCTCAAAGTCAACAAGAAATACCTGAAGAGCATAGTCAAAATCGCAGGAGAAAACATCAAACTGCCCTTCGTGGATATCGCAGGGTATGTTGATCTGACCTGTAATCTTCCAAACGGCATAGAGGTCATAAAACAATCCCTCAATGCTGCCAATTCCATCAGCGATGTGGATGGAAAAGATATCAGGCTCGAAATAACTTACACAGGAGCCCCAAGATACAGAATCAAGGTAATAGCTCCTGATTATAAGAAAGCCGAATCAGTCCTTAAGAAATCCGCCCAGACGGCAGTAGACACTATTTCCAAACTTGGCGGACATGGGATCTTCAAACGGCATATCGAATCGGCAAAGGCGTGATACCCTTTGGGACAAAAGATCCGCAAATGCAAAAATTGCGGCAGGTACACTTTAAGGGAAAAATGTCCGGTTTGCGGGGAAGTAACTTTACCCGCTATTCCGGCTCGCTTTTCTCCTCAGGACCCTTACGGTAAGTACCGCAGACTGGCAAAGAAAGGATAAGGATTTTTATGCAACAAAGTACACTTGTCCGCCTGAAAGAAAAACTTACACTGAAAAACCCCATAATGGTAGTAGGACTTCCCGGTGTAGGACTTGTTGGCAAGCTGGTAGCAGAACATCTGGTAGACGAACTCGCAGCTGAAAGGATTATGGAGGTTTATTCCCCGCACTTTCCGCCCCAGGTTCTCGTCAACAAAGATTGTACTGTCCGCCCTGTAAGCAACACCATATACCTTGGGAAAGCAAACGAAACTGATGTTCTTTTTCTAGTAGGAGATCACCAGAGCACTACTGCTCAGGGGCATTACGAACTCTGTTCTCTTTACCTGGACATTGCAGAGGAACTGAAAGTCCCCAGGATATACACTCTTGGAGGCTACCCGACAGGTAAACTTACTTATGAAGATACGGTTCTTGGAGTTGCCAACAGCACAGAATTGATAGAGGAAATTAAACAGTACGGTGTAGAGTTCAGGGAATCCGAGCCAAGCGGAGGAATCGTAGGAGCTTCCGGCCTGCTTGTGGCTTTCAGCGGGATGAGGGGCATAGATGCCGCCTGTCTTATGGGGATGACTCCCGGATACCTGATGGACCCTAAAAGCGCCCAGTCTCTTTTGAAAGTGCTGTGCAATATCTTCGGAATCGAGGTAAATACTGATTCTCTTAAGAAAAAAGCTGAAGAGATGGAAAACATCCTCGAAAAGCTGAAAGAAAAAGAAGAACAACAGAATCTTCCCGAAGTTAAACCCACGGAAGAAGACCTTCGGTATATAGGGTAAATATACGGTTTTGTAAGTTCAGGAAGAAAGTAAGGATAAAAGGCCCGGATAGGCAGCATATAGAGAACCTGATAATTAAAAACGCCTGACGAAAGGTTCGGAAATGAAAGCCAATGCAGACCTCCATCTCCACTCGAAGTACTCCATGGCATGTTCCTCAAAAATGGAACTGCCCACAATCGCAAGCGAAGCTGCAAGAAAAGGGATGGAACTTATAGGCACAGGGGACTGCACCCATCCGAAATGGCTTGAAGATATTAAAAAAGCAGCCATTTCAGACGAGGAAATCCGGATAGGAGATATATTTTTTATCCCGACTACCGAAATCGAAGATATCGACCGTGTACACCACCTCCTGATTTTGCCTTCCATTTCAAAAGCCGAAGAGCTGGCAGAGAGGATTTCCTCTTTCGGAAACCTTGAAGCAGACGGAAGGCCCACAGTTAAGCTGGACGGTTGTGAGATTGCTGAGATTGCAAAAGACATAGGAGCTCTAATCGGCCCCTGCCACGCTTTTACTCCCTGGACTGCTCTTTACGGCTACCATGACAGCCTTGAAAGCTGCTATGGGAGCATGACAGGTTACATTTCTTTTGTTGAACTTGGTCTGAGCGCGGACAGTGATTATGCTGACAGGATTGAAGAACTGCACAGGCTGACTTTCCTTACAAATTCTGATGCCCATTCCCCTTCTACCAATAAACTGGCAAGAGAATTTACTCAGTTCAACCTGCCTGACATGACTTTTGACGGGCTCAAAAAAGCCATTTTGAGAGAGCAGGGCTACGGGGCGACCCTGAATGTCGGCTTCTTCCCTGAAGAAGGAAAGTACAACCGCTCCGCCTGCATCAAATGTTTTACTCAATATACCCTTACCGAAGCCGAAGCTATCAAATGGCGCTGTTCAGTATGCGGAGGCATTATAAAAAAAGGTGTGGAAGACCGGATCAACGAACTTGCGGACTTTGAAGTACCAAGGCACCCTGCCTACCGTCCCCCTTACCTTCATCTTATGCCTCTTGCAGAAGTCATACAGATGGCACTTGGCCATGCAAGCGTCCAGACCAAAGGTGTAAAAACGGCATGGGAAACCCTCGTAGAGTATTTCGGAAACGAGGTTGAAGCCCTGATCTATGCAGAACCCGAAGCCCTGAAAATAGTTGACGAGAAAATAGTAAACTCAATCCTCGCCTTCAGGAACGGCGATGTTATAATCCACCCTGGAGGAGGCGGCAAGTACGGCTGGCTTGAGCTCCCTGAACACCTGAAAGCGGACAAAGCTGAACCTGCAGGAAAAGCCGGCGAAGCAAAGAAAAGAGCCAGGAAGGAGACAAAAAAAGAAAGGGAAAAAACAGAGAACCAGTTCTCGTTCTCTGATTTCGAAGGAAAAAAAGAAGAGGACACATTAAAGATTGATTCAGGAGAGGCAAAGGAAGCAGAATCAGGGAACTCAGAAGAAGAAAGTGAAGAAAAAACTGCAGCCCAGAAGTCTCTTTTTGACTTCTAAAATCCTGACCCGCTGAGAATAAAATATATAAGATAGAAAGTGTATTCACTTAACTCTGCACCAGAAACGCCGGGCGATGCCCGGAAACTTCCTCATCGCGAAAAAACTTTTTAATCAAAATGCCCAGGTCGTCTAGCGGTATGGCGACGGTCTCGAAAACCGTTCCCCTTGGGATCGCAGGTTCGAATCCTGCCCTGGGCGTAATTTTCAGGATAAAAAACCTTCTCTACACTTTTCTCAAAGATTTCAGGTCAATATCTCGACCACATTCCTTTTAATCACACCTTAAAAACCCATCACGTTTTAAAAATCTATTACGTTTTAAAAATCTATTACGTTTTAAAAACCTTCTTTTCTTCAAACATTCCTTAAAAAAGTTTGCAGATTTTCCAGCCCCCATAATATATTGATATCACCCATAATATATTGATATCACCCATAATATATTGAGATTAGACTTTCTGAGCGTTAAAATAATAAATATGACCTGATAATAAGGTGAAAAAGAATTTCAAAACAGGGGAGAGAAATATGAGTTCCAAAGACAACCTTAAAGCTGCATTTACCGGCGAATCGATGGCAAACAGGACATACCTGGCATTTGCGAAAAAAGCTGATGAAGAAGGTTATCACCAGATAGCAAAGCTCTTTAGAGCTGCTGCTGCTGCGGAAACGATCCACGCCCATAACCACCTTCAGCGTATGGGTGGAATCGGAACCACAATGGACAACCTGAAGGAAGCCATTGAAGGGGAAACATACGAATTTACCAAAATGTACCCCGAGTTTATAGAGGAAGCAAGGGCAGAAGGGGACAAAAGGGCTCTCTGGAGCTTCGAAGTGGCAAATAAGGTAGAAAAAGTCCATGCCATGCTGTACGAAAAAGCACTGCAAGAAATTGGAAATAATAAAGAAATTGATTATTACGTCTGCGCTGTCTGCGGGCATACCATAGAAGGGGAGCCTGAAGGCAACTGTCCTATCTGCGGGGCAGCCGCGTCAAAGTTCAACAAAATCGACTGAAAAAAACACAATTAAGTCGTTACTTTTAGGCGGCTAGCGGACCAGGAGAGCTAATAGAAAAAGCTCCCGGTCTACTTTTTTGTTTATAGATCAGCGTTTTTCCTGCTTGAAATTTACTTTGAGCTAATCTGCCGGGAAAAAATGGATAAATTTTGGAAACATTTTTCAAAATCATTATTTCCTGCCGTTAACTATTTAAAATAGAAAGGATATGTCAGTATCCTTGTTAATCAACATTAAGGGGCTGTGGCCTAGCCCGGCATGGCGATGGGCTCCAGCGGATAAATGATGAACAACGGGTCTACCGAGTCTTTCCCGACGGGGCAGGACAATGAGGAACCGTTGGAGCACTGATAGATGCTCACCAGAAAACTGTAAAAGCAGTTGTTCGGAGATACCCGTCGATCGTGAGTTCGAATCTCACCAGCCCCACGTTTTTATTCTTTTCTTTAATTTTGTTATATTCTTTTGTTAACACTTTTTCTGCATATTCTGGACTTAATCTGTCAAGTTTAGAGAAAGGAATATAGAAAAACAGAAAAAACAGAAAACGGCAGTTTTTAAGATAATTACTTTCAGACAGCTCCCCCAACAGTTATTACCTTCTAAGTACAATTTTCTCCTGAGATACTTATTTTCTATATTCATTTAAACGACCGAGGTTCTCCTTTGAGGCGGGAAAAAGAAAAAATAGCAGTCCTTGTCAGAGCTGTCCCGGAAAAAGGAAAAAGGAACGGGGAAGGGCACGCTGTTGGAGTCACCGGAATCAATGAAGACGGAGAGCTCCTCAGGCTTTACCCCTTCAGGTTCAGGTACGGCGAAGGGCTGGTGGATTTCAAAAAGAATGACCTGCTTGAGGTTACGGTCACCAGGCCTGAGAACGGCACGAGGTGGGAGAGCAGGAAAGTCCTTGATTACGTTAACCTTGGGAAGCCTGCAAAGGACAGGGAGATAAAAGAGCTCATTCTGCCGCTTGTGACTTCACTGGAAAAGCTGAATGTAGAAAGGGCAAGTCTTGGAGTGGTAAAACCTGAGCTTCTGGACATCGAGGTTAAGATAAACAGCCTTGAAATCTTTGATCGGCAGCAGTATTTTGACATGATGGGAGATTTTCTGGAAAAAGGGGAAAAAGCCGGGATGCCTGTCGAAATAAAGTATATTTTCAGGTGCGAGGGAGAGGAAGCCTGCAGAGGGCATAAAATTGTTCTGCTTGACTGGGAACTCAATGAAGCCGTGAGGAATATTGTAAGGGGAGAAAAAGAATCCCTGGCTGTGAAAAGAAAAATAAGAGAACAGCTCTTTGACCATTTAAAAGGAAAAGAGCTTTACTTCATCATGGGAACCCATTTCATATACGGGACGTGGTTGATTACAGGGGTATTCTGCCCTGAAAAAGAAAGCGTAAATCAGAGAAGCATCTTTGATTTCAGGCAGAAAAGAACTGTCACTGAAATGAATAAAGGGCAGCAGGAACAGCCAGCATTAAACAGATAAAGCCACTCGAATTATCGCTGAACTGACCAGAAAAACATTAAAAAACAGTTAGAAAAAACAATTCGAGAAGAGCACTAAAAAAACAATTAGAAAAAAATTAGAAAAAATTAGAAAAATTAATAAACAGAAAGTGTCCGCTGCCAGATCCGAAAAACTTACCCTTCAAGCTCTTTTTCCAGAAAAGCTTCCAGGCGGTCCATTCCTTCTGTAATATTTTCCAGGCTGTTGGCATAGGAAAAACGCAGGTAGCCCTCTGCCCCGTTCCCGAAGTCTATTCCCGGGGTTACAGCCACACCTGCCTCATTGAGTATCCTGCGGCTCAGTTCAAGGGAGTCACTGCAGTATTTTCGGGCATCAGCAAGGACATAAAAAGCTCCCATTGGCTCTTTGCGTACATCAAGCCCCATACCGATAAGCCTTTTCAGCATATACTGCCGGCGCACATTATAGGTCTGGACCATCTCAGTGACATGTTCCTGAGGACCTTTCAGGGCCGCGATTCCTGCCTCCTGCACAAAAGAGTTGGCGCAGATAAAGAAGTTCTGGTGAATCTTCTGAAGTGCACGCACGCATCCGGGGGGACAGATAATATAGCCCAACCTCCAGCCTGTCATCGCATACAGCTTGGAAAACCCGTTAAGGACAAAGGCGTTTTTTGTGTATTCAAGGATGCTGTGTTCTTCACCGCTGTAAATCAGGCCCTGGTAGATCTCGTCAGAAACGATAGGAATTCCCCGTTCATCAGCTATCGCTGCAAGTCCCTGCAGGTTTTCAGGGGACATAACATGCCCTCCCGGATTTGAAGGGCTGTTGATAAGGATAGCTTTCGTATTGGGGCTCAGGCGCTGCCTTACTGTTTCCGGCTCAAGGGCAAATCCGTTTGTTTCGTTCGTATAAACAAAAACAGGCGTCCCGCCGAGGTGTTTTACAAAATTCGGATAACAGGAGTAGTGAGGGTTAGACATAATTACTTCATCCCTCTTTTCAAGCAGAGCCATGAAAACCATCAGGAGAGCCGGGCTTGTCCCCGAGGTAACGATAACCTGACCCGGGTCCAGGTCCACTCCAAACTTCTGATAATAAGACTCAACTATCGCCTCTCTGAGAGCAAGCAACCCCTGGCTATGAGTGTACTTTGTCAGTCCCCTGCCAATAGCAGCGCAGGCGGCTTCACAGATATGTGGAGCGGTAGGAAAATCGGGCTCTCCTACCTCGAGGTGGATTATGTGCCTGCCCTGAGCTTCCAGAGCCTGGGCACTTTCCAGGACTTCCATCACATAGAAAGGGGGGATATCCTCTGATTTTTTTGATATGACGCATTCGGAGTTTATCGAAAACATGAAAGACCTTCTGAAAAATGATCACTATAAAAGCCATAAGCTGGAAGCAAATAATACCACAGAGTATGTACCTGAAACTGCGTATGCTTTCAAGATTTAAAAATCCTGTGGGGAAAATAAAAAGTCAGTAAGGATGTTATAAAAGAGAAAAATTAAAGCCCGGAAAAAACGGAAGGAAATAATTTCTCTGGGAGGGCTGGTTTATGGGAACTTAATCCTTCGGCATAATTTTTTCAATAACTTCTACATCCTGCCCGTCCCATTCCTGATCTTCGAGCATCTTTACAAAATCACGCTGAAAAGCCTGGAATTTTTCAACGGCTTCAGGGACAATATTAAGGAAATCGTAGTCTCCGTAAGCTCCCGTAAAGAAAGAGGCAACCGTTTCTTCAAATTTTTCCTCTATCCTCTGCGGATACCAGAACCCGTATTGAGAAAGTAAAACGAAATTAGGATCAGGCACAGGAGTTTCTCCGGAATAGGTATAAAAACCTATAAACACTTCTTCTCCGGACTTTGCAATAACCAGTTTCTTTTCAAATTCCGGCTTCTGAAGCTTGAGAAACCATTCCCCCTTTAAAAGATCTTCGGGCTCTTTAATGACTTTATAGGCTTTCAGAATCTTTTCAGCTGCCTGCTGGATCTCCAGAAGCATGCTTTTACGCTGCTCTTCAGGCATATTCAGGCAGGAGATACAGAACTCTTCTGAGGGAGGTCCTGACCGAATATCAGGCTCTTTTCCCTGCTTCTCCTGCTCCTCATCTTTTTTTTCATAGTTTTTCCCGGGCTTATCTTCACTATTCTGATTTTCTTTACTGACAGGCGGTATTTCGATCTCAGGATATTCTACCATGATTGGAACCCCCGTTAATGTATATAGGAGGGGGATGCCCATAAGCGTTGGGATAGATCAGAGTAATAATCATTGAAATCGGGCATTTCGGAATTCAATTTAAGTCTACAATCCTGACCGGTTTAAGGAGCCGGGGGTCTCCTGACCTTTAACTATTCCTGTCTCTCTGCCCTCATCAGGATGCAGGTTCTCTTTTTCCTCTCCGGAAGCGAGCCATTTTACTCCAAGGTATACAAATGGAGTATCAAGAAGGGCAAAGATCACCTTAAGAATCCAGAGCGGCAAAATCATGGAGAATATAGCAGCTGCGCCCATCTCAGGACCTGCATGATAGAAAGCGATAAACATAAAAACGGTAGAGTCGAGAAGCTGGGAAACAATTGTTGAAAGATTATTCCTGAGCCACAGGCATCTCCCATTTGTTTTTTTCTTCCAGAAATTAAAAGCCCAGATGTCGTGGTACTGGCTTATGAGAAAAGCTATCATGCTTGCCAGGATAATTCTCAGGGAACCTGAAAAAACGTGATTATAAGCTTCATTATGAGGATATAGAGGGGAAGGGGAAAGGCCTGTGCTAACAAATATGAAAAATAGGGCTATGCAAAGTGAAAGAAAACCTGCATGCACGAAAATTTTTGTCACTTCTCTTCCTTTTACCTCTTCTACGATATCCGTAATAAGAAAGGTAGGCGGGTATCCGAAAAGGCCGACAGAGGTTACGATTCCAAAGATCTCGATCAGCTTGCCCCCCAGGAGGTTTCCGAGGAGCAGAGAACTGATGAAAATTGTCAGCAAAATCTGGATTTTATAATCTATGGGTTTCATGGATTCTCAGGGTTTTTGGGTGGGGTTTGGGGTTGTTTGGGGTTGTTGGGGAATGAATAATACTGTAAGCAAAACTAATAATTTAAGTGGAATAGTGTAAGTGAAATTAATTATGCAAGTGAGATTAATAATGTAAGAGAAATTAAATATGTAAGAGAAATTAATTATATAAGTGAAATTATTGTAAGTGAAATTCTGTAATTTTCATAAATACCTGTTTATCCTGTTCCAGAAAGAATCGAGAGTAGAGATCGAGAGTGAAGAAAATCACCTGAAACGCTCTGCTCTTTTGAAAAGATTTTGAGGCGACCGGTCCACCTCATCGCATATGATTTTATGTGGGATGGAAAGGGGAAGGATAGAGCAGGCCTGGCTGTCCGTGCCCCGCAGCCCCCATGTCTCATCCGTGAGCAGGAAGTAGGAATTTTCAAGCCTGATACCTTTCGATTTCAGGGAAGAGAGGACCTCAGGGTTTGAGAGGTCTTTCCTGATCTCTTCAGCAGCTTTTACCTGAGTTCCCGGACCTCCTTTTTTTATAGTATAAAACCTGTCATCAGAAAGGATTTTTTCCATGGTTCGGACTACCAGCCTGTAGCAGGTTTTTTTATTTGAAGACATTTCCAGCACTTTTTCAAGATAAAAAACACTGCTTTTATTGCGGGCAATGTCAGAGAGAATGTCTTCACGTCTTGAAAAGGATTCCACACTACACATAGCTGTACTTGAGAAAAAAACAGGAAACTTTTTGGACAGGCTGTCTGCGGCTGCCTGATACATCTTTTCACGTGGGATATACTCAAAGCTAATCCCGGACCCTGAAAACTCCTGTTCTGCACCCTCAGCCTTTCCCTGAAAATTTTTTACGGCTTCTGTAGAATCATTATAAACAACTATTTCTTTATCGCCTTTGGAAAAAATCCTGACAAGGGAAATGGCAAAATCGAGAGCATCAAGTTCGCAATCAAGATTATTACGAGGATTACCCCGGACTTCGGTCGTTGACTGATGGATCTGCCTGCCTTCCCGCAGCACCACGCAGCCGATATAGGACTCTCCATTTTCATTATAAGATGAGTCACAGTAGACTTCAAGCATTTTTAATTGCACCTTTCTGAAGATAAAGCAAGATAAATTTCAGGGACATAACAGATTGAGTGTAGATCAACAGTTATGAATGTGGAAATTAAGCTATCACAAAAGTATTACGCTAATGAGAGAAAAAGATTTTCAACCTATGCCAGATTGAAAAAGAAGAAAGAAGAAAAATAGAGAAAGAGTAAAGAAAAAAGAAGAAAGAAGAAAAATAGAGAAAGAGTAAAGATAAAAAAAATAGAGAAAAAAGGAGAAAGAATAAAAAAGGAAGAAATTGAGAGGAAAAAAAGGAAAAAAATACAATCAGATAATGATTGCCGCTGTCCTTTCATCCTTTTCTTCATCGAAGTCTGTTACAAGAGCTTCTGTTGTAAGCACCATGCCTGCGATTGAGGCAGCGTTCTGGAGCCCGCTTCTTACGACTTTTGTCGGGTCGATTACTCCTGCTTCGAAGAGGTCTTCAAAAACATCCGTTTTTGCGTTGTACCCGAAATGCTCACTGGATTCAGCTTTTATGGCTGCTACCACTTCAGCGCCTTCTCTTCCTGCATTTGCAGCGATCTGGCGTACAGGGTCTTCTATAGCTCTCTGGACAATTTTTACTCCAATCTGCCTGTCGCCGTCAAGGTCAAGGGAATCAAGGGTCGCCGCCGCACGGAAGAGACTTATTCCTCCTCCTGTGACCACACCTTCCTCTACTGCTGCTTTCGTTGCATTCAGGGCGTCATCGATTCTCATCTTCTTTTCCTTGAGTTCGGTTTCGGTTGCGGCTCCAACTTTAATTACTGCAACGCCGCCGCCCAGTTTTGCCATGCGCTTTTTAAGTTCGGTCTTTCTGTAGTCGGCTTCAGCAATATTGATCTGGGCTTCAATGACCCTGACTCTTTCATCGATGTCTGCCTTATCACCCCTGCCTTCAACGATAATGGTTTTGTGGTTGTCAACCGTGACTTTCCTGGCATTTCCAAGCATGTAATCGCTGAATTCTTCAAGCTTCATGCCCTTTTCTTCGCTTATTACCTGCCCACCGGTAAGGACAGCAATGTCCTCAAGCATCTCTTTTCTCTCGTTTCCGAACCCCGGAGCTTTTACAGCGCAAACTCTGAGGGCTCCGCGGATGATGTTCAGAATCAAAGCAGCCTGGGCGTCTCCGTCGACATCTTCAGCAATAATCAGGAGAGATCTCCCTTCAGAAGCAACTTTCTCAAGCACAGGCACGATCTGCTTCATGCTGTTGATTTTTTTGTCCGTAATCAGGATATATGGGTCTTCAAACTCGCAGACCATCTTTTCGGTGTCAAGAGCCATGTACGGGGAAACAAACCCGCGGTCGAACTGCATACCTTCGACCACATCAAGGCTGGTCTCCATGGTCTTTGAATCTTCAACAGTGATTACCCCGTTGTAGCCGACCCTTTCCATAGCGTCGGCAATCAGGTTGCCTATTTCTTCATCGTTGTTTGCGGAAATAGTGGCTACCTGTATGATTTTATCCTTTCCTTTTACCTCAACACTCTTGCCTTTGAGGTATCCCACAACCTTTTCCGTGGCAATCTCAATCCCTTTCTTGACTTCAATTGGGTTTGCCCCGGCACTGATGTTCTTCAGGCCTTCCCGGATCATGCTCTGGGCAAGAAGGGTTGCTGTCGTTGTCCCGTCCCCGGTGTTGTCCTGGGTTTTGGAGGCTACTTCCTTAACAAGTTTGGCTCCCATGTTTTCGAACTTATCATGGAGCTCTATTTCTTTTGCAATGGTGACACCGTCATTTGTGACCACGGGTTTTGTGCTTTTATCCAGAACGACATAACGCCCTTTGGGCCCCAGGGTGATCTTGACGGTATTTGCGACCTTATCCACACCGCTTAAGAGTGCTTTTCTTGCACTTTCATCAAACATTATCTGCTTTGAAGCCATCTATATTCACCTGAATTAAGATCAAATATTTTTATTGAATTAATTCATGATTTATCGAAATCACTGTCTGACATTCATCGGATTCCTGATTTACTTAAATTCGTCATATGACTGATGCAATACTTTCAGAAAAGGCCTCATTCGACATTATTCTTCAACAACTGTTGCCAGGATATCCTTGAAATCGACAAAAATATATTTTTCATCATCGATTTCAATCTCATCAGCCTGATATCCCCCGTAAATTACATGGTCATCCTTCTTAAGGGGAAGTTCTTTCCCATCTTCAAATGTCCCCACAGCGACAACAATTCCTTCTTTCTTTTCCTGCCTTGCTGATTCAGGGATATAGATCCCACCTTTAGTGACTTCTTCTTTCTTCTGGTGCTTGAGTAATACACGTTCGCCAATAGGTTTGACAATCATTTTTGTTCCTCCTATGTGTAAGCGACCTTAATATTAGCTGAAGGTTAACTTGCTGCTGTAAGTCAGCATAAAATCGGTGAATAATTGAGCTGTTTAAAGCCCAACTATCTGCATATAATGCAAAACTTATATTTAAAAATTACCCGCACACTTGAGAAAATGAATCAATAAAATAGCCATAATTGAAGTAAAATCGATATGATATCCACAAATCTAAATAAAATTTATATATTTGAATCTCTAAAATGATACACAGATGGTTCAGCAAATTATCCTCAGAAACCTTGAAAAACCCAGGATTAAAAGCCTTGAGGAAGACCTTATATGGTTCTGTGACAGCTTTGGCTTTTCTTCTGGGAGGGACACGGAAAATACAGCTAACAGGATAATTTTCAGCTTGCTTGAAAAGCTTTCAAATGACAGGGAAAGCTCATCCGAAGACCTGGCTGAAGATCTGGATATGAAAATTTCAAGAATCAACCACCATCTCCGAAACCTCAATGAGTCAGGGCTACTGTACAGGAAAAAACGCCTGATTTATCTTAGGGGGGGAAGCCTTAAAGCTGCAGTAAAGGAGATGAGAAAGGACTCGGAAAGGATACTGGATGAGCTGGAAAGCGTAGCTGAAGAGATCGACCTGATGATGGGCCTTAAAAACAGGTAAAAATATATTGATGAGTTTTAAAAAAGGGAAAGCGGTTAAAAATAACATATGGATAAAAACTGACACCGCGAATGAAACCGGAAAAGAATTAATAATTACCCTCATTTATTTAAAGCAATGAATAAAGTCTCCATAGTTCCCTGTTCTGATTATTCCAGCGCAAAAGAAGCAATAGCCAGAGCTCTGGACCTTCTGGGCGGTCTTGAAAATGTAATCGGCAAGGGAGACAGCGTGCTCCTGAAGCCAAATATCCTTGCAGCAAGCCCCCCCGAAGCCGCCGCAACTACCCACCCGGCTGTGGTCGCAGCGATGTGCGAGTTCGTTCTCAGCGCAGGAGGGAAGCCAGTAGTAGGGGACGGAGCCGGGATCTCAAGACCTGGGGCTACTGCAAAAGCCCTGAAAACCTCAGGGATAGAAGAAGCTGCCTTAAGAGCAGGAGCCAGGGTTGTGAACTTTGAGACCGCAGGTTTTAGCCTTGTAGAAGTCCCGGAACCTCTTCAATTCAGGAAACTGTATATTGCAAAACCTGTCCTTGAAGCCGATGTCATAATATCCCTCCCAAAACTGAAAACGCATGAGCTCACCTATTATACAGGCGCGGTTAAGAACTTCTTTGGCGCTCTTCCCCTCAGGTGCCGGAAAGAGACTCACCTCCTCGGGGAAAGAGACCTTTTTGGAGAGGCAGTTGCGGATTTATATTCTGTCATCCGGCCCGATTTTGCAGTAATGGATGGAATTGTGGGTATGGAAGGAAACGGGCCATCCCACGGGAAACCCATAAACTCAGGAGTAACTCTGGCAAGCCGGGACTGTGTTTCCCTGGATATTGTCGCTGCAGAGATGATAGGATTTGACCCTCTGAAAATTCCCACGACCGCGGGTGTCCTGAAGAAAGGCTTTGGAAACCAGTGCCCTGTTGTGGTCGGAACACCATTAAAAGAAGTCAAAAAGAAATTCAAGCCATCAAGCGGTGGAGTCAGTAAAGTTCCTCCTTTTCTGACGCGCCGCCTCGGAAAATATTATACCGCTTACCCGAGAATTAACCAGAGGAAATGCACCCGTTGCTCGGCGTGCTACAATAACTGTTCTACTCATGCTGTAGAGCGCCTTGCGGACGGGAGTTTCAGGATAAATCAGGATAAATGTATTTTATGTTATTGCTGTCGTGAACTCTGCCCCAATAATGCGGTTGAGATTAAAAAATCGCTGCTGGCAACTCTTTTGACAGCAAGAGAAAGTATATTCCAGAAAACATGACCGGTAAAATTTAAAAAAGAAAAAAAGATAGAAAAAATTGAATTCAGGGAGATAGATAATGCCTCCCCGGGTCCTTTATTACTGATATTTCTTCTCCCTTCTTTCTGCTACCGTGCGTTCCCTTTCCAGGCGTTCAAGTTTCTCTTTATCTGTCTCGGTCTCCTCCATTCTTTTAATTCTTTCTTTATCCTGCTGTGCCATTTTTTCCTCTGCGGTTTTTAGCTGCCCGTGGCTTTCGCTTTCAGCCCGTCTCTCCATTCTTGCCGGCTCTCTTTCCCTGGGACTTTCGGCAGTCTCCTCTGTCACTCCGGTTACTTCAGCAGTTTCTCTTTTCTGCCAGTATGGCTGGTATCCATAGTAGGTATAGGTCCTGGATAGGCTGTCACGGGTTAAGGGCCATCTGTCCTTATCAAAGCCTTCTGCATCCTTCAGGACATCTTTAGGAATATTAAGGACAAAGGCGTGTTCGTGAACCTTCAAAGAAAGTGCCTTCCAGGGGATGGCAAACAGTTTGTCTCCCATGCCAAGGAATCCGCCAAAGGACAGTACAGCATATCCCACTCTTCCATCATCGAGGTCGATCATCAATTCTTCAATCTTTCCAAGGTCCTCCCCTTCCGTATTGATGACTTTATCCCCTTTGATAGTGCCTGCTGAAAGGAATTCCGGACTTTCTCTGCCCGCTGTAACATCTTTTCCGGAAACCCTTTCTGAGCCTATCTCTCCGGGAAGCCCTGTCCTTTCAGTCGCCTCTCTCTGCCAGTAAGGTTCGTGTCCGTAGTAATTGTAGGTCTGCCAGAGACCCTCACGGGTAGTTACAGGCCAGTTGTCTTTATCAAAACCTTCTGCTTTTTCAAGAGTTTCTTTAGGAACGTCAAGTACGAAGGAATGCTCGTGTACTCTCAATGATAGAGAGTTCCAGGGAATAGAAAATAACTTGTCGCCCAGACCGAGGAATCCACCAAAAGACAGTACAGCATATCCTATTCTTCCTTCATCAAGGTCGATCATTAATTCTTCTATCTTTCCAAGGTCCTCGCCGGCTGTATTGACAACCTTGTTCCCTTTTATAGTGCTTGCCGATAAGAATTCAGGACCTTCCCTTCCTTCTATTCCTTCAGTCCTTGCCATTTTTGCATATCCTGTTTCCGCTCCTTTTGCTGCCATTACACCCCCTGTTCCTAACCCGGCAAGCCTTTCCTTCTCGGTCTCATGGCGCTTTTCTGCTTCCGTTCTCTCTTTTTCAAGCCTGGCAAGCCTCTCCTGCTCGGTCTCTACTTTTCTTTCAGCTTCCATCCTCTCTTTTTCCAGACGGGCAAGCCGTTCTTTCTCACTTTCTTCACGCCTCTCGGCTTCCATCCTCTCTTTTTCAAGCCTGGCGAGCCTCTCTTTTTCGGTCTCTTCCAGCTTCCCCACTCTTGCACGCTCGCTCTCCAGCTGTGCCAGTTTCTCTCTGCGGGACTGTTCCTGCCCCTGTAAAAGATTCACCTCTTTCTCAAGCCTGGATACTTTTTCAGTCTCTTCGAGCCTGATAGATTCCTGAAGTTCTTTTTCCAGCCCTGCAAGCTTCTCTTTCTCAACCCGTGACTGATTTTCAAGTTCCATCTGTTCTTTTTCCAGGCGCGAGAGTCTTTCTCGTTCAGTTTCTGTCTGCCTCTCCCGTTCCATACGTTCCTGTTCCAGACGGGAGATTTTTTCTTCCTGCGTCTCTTTTAACCCTTCAAGTCTTTCCCTTTCCTGTCTTGCCTTTAACTCTTCATCTGTTTTTACCAGCCCTTTCCTCTCTCTTTCCATCCGGGACATCTTTTCTGCTTCAGTCTCACCCATGACTCCTGCCGAAACGCCTGCCCCCACTGCCGCTGCCTGCCAGTAAGGTTCAAACCCATAGTGCGTGAAAGTCCCGGAAAGTTCCTGACGGGTTAGAGGCCAGTGACTCTTGTCGAAACCTTCTGCCTTATCAAAGGTCTCTTCAGGAATGTCAAGTATGAAGGCATTATCACGGATTCTAAGGGAAAAAGCCTTCCAGGGAATAGCAAACAATTTGCTGCCTATACCAAGGATCCCGCCATGTGATACTGCGGCATATGCCACATTTCCATCCTGCAGATCGATCATTATTTCGTCGATCTTTCCAATATCATTCCCATCCCTATTGACAACTTTATTTCCTTTTATGGAATCTGCTGACAGGAATACGGGGTTCTCACTGGCTGATTCTCTTGATAACCTTTCTGCTCCTACCTCGCTTCGTATTTCGGTCCGCTCCTCTTCCCTTCTTTGCCAGTATGGCTGGTATCCGTAGTAAGTGTAAGTATCGGAGAGCCATTCACGGTCAGCTACAGGCCAGTTGTCCTTATCAAAGCCTTCCGCTCTCTCAAGTGTTTCTTTAGGAATATCAAGTAAGAAGGTATGTTCGTGAAGCCTGAGTTTTAAAGCCTGCCAGGGAATGGCAAATAGTTTGTTTCCCATACCCAGGAACCCGCCAAAAGACAATGCCGCATACGCTATTCTTCCGTCATCGACGTCGATCATCAATTCTTCAATCTTTCCAAGGTCTTCTCCAGCAGTATTGACGACCTTGTCCCCTTTTATAGTGCTTGCCGATAAAAATTCTGGATTATCTCTATGTGCCATAGTTCCAACTCCCTAAATTAAAAAGATGTTCTAAAGTACAAGTATTCTGAAAAAAACATAAAACGTATATCGGATCTACTTCATCCTGACTTTTCAGACTTATCATATGCCAGTAAGGTGAGACCTGCGCCTTGACTGTCCGCCCATACAGGTTTTTAAATATTTCCCGGCCTATTTTCCAGCATTTCTGTCTGCCAGTATGGCTGATATCCATAATAGCTGTACATAGAGGAAAGCCATTCACGGTTGGTTACAGGCCAGTTGTCTTTATCGAAGCCTTCCGCTTTCTCAAGGACTTCTTTAGGAATATCGAGGACAAAGGCATGCTCGTGCACTCTTAACGAAAGGGCACTCCAGGGAATTGCAAATAACTTATTGCCCAGACCAAGGAACCCACCAAATGAGAGTATAGCATACGCTATTCTTCCATCACGGAGGTCAAGCATCAGCTCTTCAATTTTCCCCAGGTCCTCTCCAGCGGTATTGATGACCTTATCCCCTTTTATAGTGCTTGCTGACAAAAACTCAGGATTATCTTTATGCGCCATAGTTCCAGCTCCCAAAATTAAGGAGATTTATTTTAAAGTCAGCGTCCCCCAAGACGCAAAACTAAAACCTCTCCCCTAATGATTATTATTTTTTTAATGTTACTTAAAACTACCGGAATCATTTAAAATAATATTTTATGTTACTGAAAGAAAAATATATAAATAAAATTTAGTAAGAAATTGAAGAAAGGAAGATATTTATTATCAAAAGTCCTCCTTTAAATCCTGGAATTGTAGATTGGAAAAAAAGTCCTGGATAAAGAGGAAAACAGGTTATTGCTAATTGAAAATCGATAGAACAGAACAATAAAAACTAATAAGCGTTAAAAAAATTATTCATCAGGTTAAAAGTTAAATTTTTATTTACTTTCGTCATTCCGTAAGGTATATTTCAGGCATAAAGAAGATTTAAAGGTTTAAAGCGAAAAAGAAGGCAGAAGGAAGACGGAAATCTGTCGTACATTATAACACTTTCCATTTTATCTTTTTGCAAGATTTTTTAACCTAGGACGCCGAAAATATGTAGTAAAAGAATCTTCTGTAAAACCAGATTACCCTGTGCTCATGAATAAAGAAGGTGTTGGTTAGATGGTCTATACCTACGTGGATACGGAGTATGCTCCGGAAAGATGCTCGCTATGCGATGGAACCGGGCATTCTGAAGGCGGAATCTGTGAGGCTTGCGGAGGACAGGGGAATGTTCTCGTTGCCCAGCCTGCTATTACATGCCCGCTTTGTAATGGGTCAGGGAACCTTGAAACAGGGACCTGCAAAGCCTGCGGAGGAAGCGGATGGGCTCTTTTCTGAAAGAAAACAGGTAATGATTTCGAATAGCCTTTTTTGTTCCTTTTTTGTTCTCATTAATAATCCTGAATAAAACCTCATTTCCGGGCAAAGGATCTGTCAAAAAGGATCTGTCAAAAAGGTCCTCCATGCCCTAAAATCAACTCTTTTTTTCATTTTGCCTTGCCAGAATATCTTTCTTTTTTTCTTCAGGAAGGCAGTCAAAGCAGGTTTCATATCTTGAAGACTTATACCTTTTCCTGCATCTGGGACAGATTTCCATACCTTTCATGCTTGCAAAATGGCAGCTCTTGCAAAGCACAATCGCATGCTCAAAAGATGCGGATTCTTCCTCTGCTTTTTTAATCTCCTCTTCAATAAGTTCTTCAATTCCGTTTTCTGCAAGCCATTCATGATATAGCTGCTTAAAGTTTCCTTCTCCCCTGTCTTCGATAAGCCTCTCAATTATCTGTTCTTCAAGGTCACTATGGTCAGGTTCGATCTTATGTATTGTTGAAGCCCTGTGCCATGCAGGATGGCTTTTATGGCGGTGTTTGCCTGTCAGAATATACTCAAATTGCTGGTACTTCTCCCTGTAAACTTCTTTAAACCTGGTATAAGCAAGATTGTAAATACCTGAGCGGATTTCTGCCGGAGAGGAGACTCCGGGAGTGAAAACACACAGACGGTCCGGAGAACTGCACCAGGCGCAAACCTTGCCTTTAACAAATTCAGCCCTTTTCTGCTTCCATTCCGTGGAGGTTCGTTTCATGCGGATACCTGCAAGACCTTTTGCCGTAAAAGATATTTAAAGCTGGGTGCCCCGTGCTCCTGGACCAGTAATATCTTTTTGCTCTACTTCAGGTTAGATAAACCACCGTTAGCATCAGGGAAAGGGCGTGGAGAATCCATTGAAAGGACATTCTCTGACCGATCCCGGTAATATTCAAAAAGTTCTTTACCCCAGGCAAGGGAACGGGGCTCAAAATTAAGAAGATACTGCCCTTCAAATCTCCCCTTTTTATTGAATAAACCGAGAAGTAACGCATTATCCGAAACCGCAATCAGTGCAGGTATTTCGAGGGGTCTTCCTTCGTAAATAAAAATCGAAGCATTACCTTTTGCCATGATCTTCTCTCCAGTATCATGAAAATCCCCTGAAAGCCTGTCAAATGAGTCCCTGCTAAAGATGAGTTGTGCCTGAACATTCTTTTTTGCAAGCTCCAGAGAAAAAGATGGAATCAGGGGATGAAAAAAAGAAAAAAGGAGCATAACCTTTGAAGAATCGGTAAAATTGTCTATCAGCTCAGGAAAAAGGTCAAAGCCGTGAGTTAGCCCTGGTTCGAGTAGCTGGCTTCCTTTAAGGTCCCCTATGCGCTTTAACAGATGAGGAGGAATGGAATCAAGCTTCCTGTAGCCCCAGTAAGAATCATTGTCTTCAAATATGCCGGCTGAATTCAGCAAAGGCCTGGCTTTTCTGACCAGTATCTCACCTGTGGTGGAAAGGGAATATACGTCTCCTTTCTGGAGAATTAAACCCTTTTCCTTTAATTTTTTGATATGGGGAAGAAGAGAAATTCTGGAAATCTGAAGCAGATCCGGAATTTCATCAATATTCCTGGGCTCTTCTGCCAGCAATAACAATAAATTTTTTCTTTTCTCAGAAAATAAAAGAAGATTTACAAGCTGTAACTTCATCTGGTCTGCGCCTTCTAACGTAAATCAGCATACAATAAGCAGATGCAATTGTATGAAAATTTCAAATAAATATGACAGTGATATAATCATTAGTATATGGATATAAATGTTATTTAAAATATAATACAAAAAAACCAGAAAGTCAGGTGAAAAAACAGAGAACACCAATTTCAAATTGTCATCTGGTTGAAACCAGGGTAAAAAACATATTTAAAAAAATACTATATTAACAGGGAACTTTTAATTTGAAATTATCCCTGAATCGAAAGTCTGGGAAGAGGAGGAGATATTGATTAACAGAACATTTCCTTTACTGCTGATATTACTGTTAATTTTTATATCCGGATGTACTGAGAAACAGACAGATAACCCGGAGAATCAAACGGACGTATCAGTGAATGCTACCATAACTCACAAAACATACGGAGCCTTCACGCTCCCGGAAATGCAGCTGCAGGAGTTAACAGTGAACAGCACAGCAGTTGTGTTTACTACTTCGGATAACGAAGGCAATTTCAGGAAAACATATGAAAAGCCATTCAATGAAACTGCTTTCAGAGACCTTATCAATCTTTTCGAAGAAAAGCGTTTCCTCCAGATGGAAGAACGCTATGTCCCTCAGGAAGGCCAGCCTTTAGTTACGGATGTCGGGACTCTGGAAATTAGCCTGGAAGATGAAGTACATACAAAAACCGTAACTGTAGACCCTTATTATTCCGAATACATGCCAGAAGGCCTTCAGGAAATAGATTCCGCACTTGTTGAACTGAGAGCTTACACCCTTTCCACCTCTCGGGAAGAAGCTGAACAGATAGCCGAAGCCTGGATAGAGAACGCACCCACATACGGTTATGACGGTTTTGACTTGAAACTGGAAGACCATGAAGTTCTTGAGACGTACCCTGAACAGCACTTTCTGAACTATATATTTACCAGCAGGCACGGAGGGTATGGAAACAGGACAGACCAGATAGTAACCGAAGCTCTCACCCCTCACAGTATAGAAATTGCTGTTTCTGAAAGAGAAGTAAGGTCTGCCGTAATAGATGGAGAATGGGATGAAATTGCCCAGAAGCCCCTTGAAAAAGAGCCGCACAATGATGACAGCACTGAAGTAGTTTCAGGAGCTGAAGAGGATCTTCTGGAGATGAAATATCCTGTATCCGAAGAAAAGACTCCATGGGATCAATGGTATGAAGAAGGGAACATCCAGTTTATTAAAGCCCCCAATGAGCCGGAATTGATAACAGCATATTACGGGACTGTGTACGGAATAGAGGTCTTCGATATAAGAAGTGATGAGCCCTTTCACACAGGTAAAGTAAAAGAAAGCGACTCTGAACAGATGAGAGACCTTGGATGGACAGATTTGGAAGAAGAATAAGCCCTGAAAAAATATCAGAATAGAAGAGGCAAAAATTAAAAAAAGGATAAAAAAGCACCTTTTTTTATTAAGGTGCTTTACGTTTATTTTTTTTAAGGTGCCTTACGTTTATTATTCCAATTCAGTCAAATAAAAGTATTAAGATCCTGGAAAAATTACTTTCCTGAAAAATCGCTTTCCTGGAAAATCAGTCATCATTACTGGTGTCAGCGCTTCTTGAAGTATTCAGGAGAGGCGCGGAAAAACATTGAGCAAGGGTTTTATAGACATACTGAGTAGGAGCCATCCAGACAATTCCCGTACCTTCAAAGGTCTGAAGTGCTCCCTCGCCGCTGGTGAAATTGCCGACAAAATTCTTTGCAGACCTCCCGACCGTAAAGTTAAGGGAAGCAGTCCTCAGGAACACAAAGTTTCCATCAACCTGCAATCTCTCATTCTTGAGTTCATACTTCAGGACCTCAGCCGGAGGCACGGGAATTGCAAGCACACAAAGCCCAGTTCCGCTGATTTTTGTCTGGAACCAGCCTTCTCCTCCAAAAAGCCCTGAAGAAAGGTTTTTCTGGGCTGAAACTTCTACACTGATCCCGTTTTCACAGCAGTAGAACATTCCCCTGTCTACAATAATGGCCTCGTTCTTCAGTTCCAGCAGTATATAATGGTTGAAACCCGGCTCAAGAAAAATCTCGCCTGTGCCTGAGTACGTAGGAGTAAAAGTGGATTCACTGGTCAGCCTGTTTTTAATCAGTTTTTTCGCAAGCCCCCCAACTCCTCCTGTTTCGCATTCAGCAGCGATGTTCCCTTTATGGAAATACAGGGCTCCCCTTTCGGTTGTTACTGCACTGTTATTGAGAGTGATTTTTATCTGTTTGAGGCTCATGCCGGCTTTTTCAAGATAATACAGGTTTTCTGCAAGGCATACGTCCCTGAGGCCTCGAAGGGTTTTGTACTCAAGGATCTCGATTTTTATTCCGTCTTTTTCAATGCATTCAAGGACATTGATGTTGTCATAGAAGTTTTTCTCGATAATAGACTCGCCACCTTTCATTTTTTACGAAATGGTCTCACATACTCATTTATGAATCCAGTAAATCCTTTCTGGGCTCAGATCTTATTATAAGTAAATATATTAATAAGTATATTATAAAATTTTTGTACAGTTCTGTAAAGACAGTTACCCGGAGAGAGAAACTGCAAAAATGCAGGAAAAATACTACAAAAAACAGAAAAAACTACAAAAAAACAGAAAGAAACTACAAAATGAGAAAAAAGCTACAAAAAATAACGATCAATTAATAATTATGTTTAAATAGTATAAAAATACAGGAAATATTTAAAAAAGAAAGGCGAGATACTTAATGCAGCGGAAAAAGAAAACAAATAAAAACCGGAAATAGAGGGGGTCGTGAAATAACCCCGTCATTTCCGGCCAAAATATAAAAGCCCTAATCCGCTCCAGAAAAGCATCACGACAGCTGTGAATATAAGAACGGGAACAGGTCCGAAATTAAAGATTAAAGGGACGGAAGTGGCTGTGAAAAGTCCCCCTCCAACAACTGGTTCAAACATGAGCTGTTTGTATCCAAAGCTTTCAAGCGCAGGAGACCTGTTTTCAGGGTCTGCTATTTTCATTAGCAGAAGCCCGCTTGCAGTCATACCCATAGACTGCCCGAAATCTCCCATGCCCCTTTCAAACCAGTATGAAGGGATCATTCTGGGTGCGAGCAAAAGAAAGGCTGCTACATTCCAGAAAATCCCCACGATGCTCAGGATAAGAAAAGGTGCCAGATTTCCGCCTATTGCTTCAAGAGAAAGAGTGGCGATGGCACTAACTATCAAAATATCCAGAGAAAGCCCCTGTATCCTCATCATCAGGTTTCTATCAAGCGTTTTGTATGTATCAAACCTGTCAAGAAACATCTCAAGAATAATCCCGCCAATCATTGCAAGTGGAAAAAGGGGCATGTGTTCCAGAAGGTGGATGCCTGTTGTCCTGCCCCAGGCCAGCTCCTCTATCAACTGGAGGATTTGAAGGATAATGTAACCTATTCCTATAGCAACTCCTACATAAGCAAAATGCATTGATAGGGGTTCTATGGATTCGGGCCTTGTTGTTATTTTGCCTGCACATTCCCGTGCATCGAAATCAACAACCCCCGCCTGTTCACTTTTTTTAAGGGAGATTTCATCCGGCACTTTTAGAATGGAAGATTTTCCAGTCCTTACACCGTAGTTTAAGAGCAAAATTCCAAGGATCACACTGAAGAGTAAGCCTACAGTAGCCAGGCCGATTGACAGGTCTGCACCTTCAGGGAATCCGGCCTCTGCAAAAGTAGAAGCCATACCTGCTGCAGTCCCGTGGCCTCCTTCAAATCCTATCTCTATAAGTGCACCTGCTATAGGATTAATCCCGAAGTAGGGAGTGAGTATAAGGACAGTTACCAGTATTCCGAAAACATACTGCCCCCAGGCTACCGTCTGGCCAAATGAGACCTGAGGACCTGCTATGTTCCAGATCTCCCTAATTCCGGGAAGTTTTTTTCCCAGAAAAAGGGTGGCAAAAATGATATTTATGAAGAGTCCCGGAAGGGAAGCCCATATAGCGAGCATATCTTCAGGAAATATTCCGCCGGCAAGCATGGAAAATGCAGCGTTTTCATATTCCAGCCCCTCAACCAGGTTGCCCAGGACCTGTGGTCCGAGAATGAGGGCCAGAAATCCGCCGATTAAAGAGCTGGGGATAAAGAGTTTCTGAAGATTGGGAGTTATTACCCGTATCCACTTTCCAAGTAGCAGAATTATTCCCAGAACCAGAAAACTCATTCCTACCATGGAGGCTGACATCGTGATTACTCCGTATTCGTTATTAGAATATATTATAAAATGATACTCGATTAATAGGGAGGATGTTACTTAGTTGACCGTATTCAGTTCCTTTTCAAATTATATAATATTTATTCAACTGCAAATAATGAAAAAATAAGAATTTAATCCGGTTATGAAAAAAGTTAAAAAAACTCAAATCCAGAAGCTTTCGCCCGTTTGCCTGAAGATATCAAACTTATATTTCAGGCTTTTCGGACTTATTATCCTTAGTCATTAAACCGGAGAGTGAACTCAGTCCCCTGGTCTCTCTTAAGCTCGATGCTGCCGTCTATCTGGTCGATAAGAATCGTTATGAGCTGAAGTCCAAGAGAGTCAGTGGTCCGGAAATCGATATCATCAGGAATCCCTTTCCCATTATCTGAAACAGTCAATATGTAATGGAAATTACTGTTCTCCGGAGAATCCGGAACCGAATCGAAAATTTCATTTTCAAATTCAGGCTTTTCTTCATTTCTGAGGCTTATACAGATTTCTCCTTCACTTATACCTGGAAAAGCGTGTTTCAGGGAATTGGATACCAGTTCATTGACAATAATTCCAAGAGGGATTGCAGTATCCATGCCAAGACGGACACTTTCAAGTTCAAGTGTGAGATTTATTCCGTCCTTACCTACACGGTACGAATTGAAAAGGTCCGAAGTTAGTTTCTGCAGATATCCCGCGAAATCCAGAGAGTCCGGACTTTCCCCACCATGAAGCTCTTCGTGTATCATGGCTATGGATGCAACGCGGTTCTGGCTTTCCCTGAAAGCTTCAATAACCTCCCTATCATCAAATTTTTCTGCCTGCAAACTGAGCAGGGATGAGATCACCTGCAGGTTATTTTTTATCCTGTGGTGGACTTCTTTTATGCGGATGCGCTCTATTTTTTCAAGCGCTTCTTCAGCCATTTTACGTTCAGTTATATCATAAGCCAGGCCCTGGAAGTTTCCTGAGCCTTCAGGCGTACTCTCGATTCCCCGGATAATTTCCCTGACCCATTTTGTCTCTCCGTTTTTTTTGCGGATTCGAAGTTCATTTTCGATTACAAGTTTGGGGTTAGATTTCAATTTCTTCCTGTTTTCAAAAACAGAGGGCTGATCTTCAGGAACGACCAGTTCCGTCAGAGTTATTTTTCCAGAAAGGATTTCGTCCTTCCCGTAGCCTGATACTTCCTCAACCGGGCCTTCTATTGATACGGGCATAAAGTTCTCGTCCAGCTGGAACCAGACCCCTGGGAAATGATCTGAAAATGGATGATAGTTTTCCTGAACTCTTTCTTTATCAGAATTTTTGTTTTGAGGTTCAGAAGTCCTGTTTGCCCCTATCATCCTGCATATGAGGTGATACTCGTCCCCGAGGAGAATGGCTTTTTGCCTGAACTCTTCTTCCCTGTGTTTAAGTTCCCTGAAAAGAAGGCTGCACGGCTCTTCAAATCCGATACCCACAACTGCCTGGTATATAAAGTAAAAAGATAGCAGCTTAAAATAATGGCCTATGATATTGGGGAATTCACCGATGTGAGAATACAGAGCGAAGGATAAATCTCCCAGAGCTGCAAGTGCTATGGAAGCTGCAAGCAGATTGAAAACCTTGCTTTCAAAGTTATCCCTTTTCACATAAAGCGCTATCAGTGAGCAAAAGAGCATAAAAGAGATGATATATTCGCTTAGAATTTTAAAAGGAGTAATTCCCGAACCTTCAATATAGGCAGCCGGAAAGTTCCTGAAAAAGAAGATAGAAAGCAGGCATAAAATCGTAATTGCTGCATAAACAAGAAAAACATTCCAGGCAAAAGTTGAGCTATCAGGAGATATTATGTATCTTTTTTCAACATCCGGGTTTACGTCCTCTTTTCTTTTAATAAGGAACAGCGGAGCAAGCAGAAAGGTAATGCTTTCCAGGTATCTTGCAGCTATCCAGAGCTGGACGGTCAGGTTAATACCCGAGCCAGGGAACAGTTCCATTCCCCTGAATGTGAAGGTATGCAGGAAATCAATGCTTCCGATGAAAAAAAAGGCAACCCCTATGAATATAAGGTATCCGTTTTCCAGTCGGGATCTCGATTTCCATACTATAAGAAATATCACATATGCTACATAAACGCTGAAGAGTTCTACCACGGTATGAAAGAGAAGGTAATTTCCAAGGCTGATAAGGTAAAGCAAGCCAATTATCGCAACCCATACCACTGCTTCATAAAAACCTGGTTTAAACGTATTCCTGCTGATGTATGATATATGCAGTTGCCCCCCGTATGCTACTAACCAGATAATTAATCGATTTCATAGAATAAAACCGCATTGGAATGCATCCGTGAAATGATAAAGGGGCAGAAGCCCCCGATTTCGTACATTGCAATATAAAACTATGGAAAGAGAAAAACAGTAAAATCAAAAATAAGAAGAAGCCCGGAGAAGTCATGTCCTTTTACTGGACTCCCCAATACAGCAGCCCCGGCAATATACTCTCAAGCATACCTATCCGGAGCAGGACCAATGCCCTCCAGGCAGTTCTTTACTCATTTTTCATACCCGCTAACTTCCTAACTCCACAAATATAACATTATATCATTACTATTTTAAATTAATTAGCAGAAAAATTTCTTCCAATAAAAAAATAGTTTTATGTAGAAAATTTCAAAGTAATCATAAAATCAGAATATCTCTTTAAAATTCGCTGCTTTTCCTGTAATCCGGAATCAGAATAACATAATGGTTTGAATATATAATAACCTATACAGGAGTTACGCGGCTATGATCTATACAGGAGTTACGCAGATGGACTGAAAAATAGACAGCATTTAATCTTCAACTGTATAAACACTCACTCCATAATAATACCGATTGTGCTTGATTTTGTATTTCAAGTGCGTAAGTCCTACTATACATTTAAGGGTTCAGACATAGATACTATAAATCAACATAGATCATCTTATGAATTAATCAAGCCAACAGGGGTTGAAGGGAATGACGGCACACTTTAAAGATAGAGCAGACGCAGGAAAACGGCTGGCTAAAGAACTTTCAAAGTATTCAAACCGCCCGGACGTGCTGATACTGGCACTTCCTCGGGGAGGAGTTCCCGTAGCTTTTGAAGTCGCAAAAGAACTGAAAGTAAAAATGGATGTTTTCATAGTGCGAAAGCTGGGAGTTCCTGGAAATGAAGAACTGGCAATGGGAGCAATTGCATCTGAAGATGTCCGTGTTTTGAATGAAAATATTATAAAATCCTATAAAATACCTGATAGAGTAATTGCTACGGTGGCTGCAAACGAACTCAGGGAACTGGAACGCAGAGAGCGCAAATATCGTGGAAGCCGCCCAAAGCCGGATATGGAAGGTATGACTGTAATCCTGATAGATGACGGACTTGCAACCGGAGCAACGATGCATGCAGCAGTTGAAGCCCTCAAGACCAAACGCCCGGCTAAGCTGGTAGTTGCGGTCCCGACCGCTTCCCCTGATATGTGCAAATTCTTTAAAAAAATAGTGGATGAAATGATCTGTGCTACCACTCCCGAGCCTTTTTATGCTGTGGGTGCATGGTATGAGGATTTCAGCCAGACAACAGATGAAGAAGTCTGTGAGCTGCTGAAGAAAGCACACAGCTTTCCGGCAGAATGAGTTTACAGGTAAAGAATTCAAAGGGGGAAGCATGAACTCGTCATCGGATAATTATAAAAGGGATATTGAAGTCCGGATCCCTGTAGACTCCATAAATCTTGAAGGCAACCTGAATATCCCGGAAGGAGCCAGAGGAATTGTTATTTTCGTTCACGGCAGCGGGAGCAGCCGCCACAGCCCGCGAAACCAGTACGTTGCAGACGAACTCCGGAGGGCAGGCCTTGGAACACTTTTGTTTGACCTTCTGACAATCGAAGAAGAGAGAATTGATATGATGACTCGCCACCTCCGCTTCGATATTGAGCTCCTTTCAAAGCGCCTGATTGATGTAACCGGATGGGTCTTGAACAGGCCGGAAACCAGAGACCTTAATATAGGTTATTTCGGTGCCAGTACGGGGGCTGCAGCCGCACTCATAGCTGCAAAAGAATATGCTACCGCAGTAAAAGCAGTGGTTTCAAGGGGAGGAAGGCCTGACCTTGCCGAAAGTGCCCTGATTCATGTAAAAGCGCCCACACTGCTTATCGTAGGCGGGAAGGATACTCAGGTGATAGACCTGAATAAATGGGCACTGGAAAGAATAGTCGCACTGGACAAGGAGTTAAAGATAGTTCCGGGCGCCACACACCTTTTTGAAGAGCCTGGAGCTCTGGAAGAAGTTGCCCGGTTAGCCGGGAAATGGTTTACGAGATATCTTGCAGATGGGGTTTAAGAAATATCTTGCAGAAAGAAAACGAAAAGCCTTTATAGAGAAACTTTGAGAAAATGTTGAAAGGATTAAAAAGATTATCCAGGACTATGGAAAAAGAAATAAAAGAAAAACAGCATCATGCAGGACTATAGTCTCAAAACATGAGGAAGAAAATATTTATATCTATTGGTAGCCTACTTATATTTTTCTGATAAACACATTAAAAAGAATATAAATTTTAATGAATTCAAATATCACAGCTATTCTGAGAAATTATGACAGAAACTGATGGTACGGCAAATGAAGTAATATTTCTCTCAGGGGAAAGTGAAGACTCCAGGTATTCTCAGGCAGTTCACGTAACAAAAGTTTCTGTGGTTTCAAACATCTTGCTGACGTTTTTTAAGTTTTTTGCAGGAATTGTAGGTAATAGTTCAGCAATGATAGCAGATGCCGTCCATTCCACGTCAGATTTCATGACCGACATCGCAGTAATAGCAGGCCTGAAGGTTGCCCGAAAGCCCGGAGACAGTACACATAATTACGGGCATGGGAAGATCGAAACCCTGTCTGCTGCATTTATAGGGCTCGTACTCATTGCAGTAGCTTTCGGGATTTTCTGGGGAGGGCTCGAGAAGGTTATTGCTTTTTACCATGGGGAAATGCTGCCTGCTCCCAGCGGAATAGCTCTCAGTGCAGCAGTCCTTTCAATTGTAACCAAAGAATGGCTATTCCGCTACACAATAGTATACGCCCGGGAGCTCAGGAGTGATGCTCTTACTGCAAACGCCTGGCACCACCGTTCTGATGCGTTGTCTTCAATAGGGACAATGATAGGGATTGGAGGTGCAGTCCTTCTCGGAGGCAGGTGGGCGGTACTCGACCCCATAGCTGCTGTCATATTGAGTTTTTTTGTATTCAGAGTGGCAGTCGAGATCTCGTATAAGAATCTCAACGAACTGCTGGAAGCCTCTCTGGATTCTACAACTTACAAAAGTATTGAGGAAATCCTCATATCCACAGAAGGAGTACTGGGTTTCCATGAGTTAAAGACCCGAAAGATAGGAAATGCGATGGCTGCAGATGTACACATAGAAGTGGACAGAAACCTGAATATTGTGGACGCACACGAGATTTCGGTTAAGGTTGAAGACAGGTTAAAGGAAGTCTGCGGCAAAAACGGTTACTTCTCAATTCACGTAGAACCCTGCCCAGAGCACGAATCAGGATATGAAAGAAAAAATTAAACACAGGAATTTTCCTGAAATGAGATTTCCTTTTGAGATTATAAGTCATTTTTTTGAATACAAAACAGCATCAGGTTTTTCCCCGTTTTTTACATTTATGCCCAGAATGAACCTGGTTCCCTGACACCTTTCAAGTTTAACACCGCCACCTATCTGTTCAACGAGGAGATTTACGAGCTGAAGACCGAGGGATTCTGCATTTTCAAAATCAGTTTCTTCCGGAACACCCTTTCCGTTGTCTCCCACAGTTAAGGTGTAATCAAATCCACTTTCACAATCGACACTCTCACCGGAGATTCCTGCTTTTAATGCTATTTTTTCCGTCCTGTGGAGACCTATGTAAATTTCGCCTCCCTTTCCTTCTGGAAAAGCATGCTTCAGGGAGTTTGAGACCAGTTCATTGACGATAATTCCCAGAGGGATTGAGGTATCCATATCAAAATGGGCCTGTTCAAGGTCAAGCCTGAGAGTTATTTTATCATTGCCCACACGATATGAAGCTAGAAGATCTGCAGTCAGTTTCCTGAGATAGGCGGAAAAATCGAGAGTGTCCATATCGCTGCCTTTGTATAATTCTTCATGAATCAAAGCCATTGAAGCTACACGATTCTGGCTCTCACGGAAGGATTCAAGCATTTTTCTGTCACTGAACTTTTCAGCTTCAAGACTGAGAAGGGACGAGATTACCTGCAAATTATTCTTGATTCTGTGGTGGATTTCCTTTATGCGGACTTTCTCGATTTTTTGAAGAGCTGCCTCTGCCTTTTTACGTCCGGTGATATCGTGAATAAATCCCTGAAACTGTCTGGAATTTTTGAATTCTTCCGGAGATTTCTGAAGAAACTCCCTTATCCACCTTATTTCTCCATTTTTTCTCTTTATCCTGTACTCGGTTTCAATAGAATGATCGGGATTGGAAACAGACCTGTTTATTCTCTCAAAAATAAGATGCTGGTCTTCAGGTAAGACCAGATCTGCCCATTTGACCCTGTGAGAAAGAAAATCTTCTGTACTGTACCCCGTAATCTCTTCAACGTCCCCATCTATGAAAACCGTACCCTTACTATCATCAAAACGGAAACCTATCAGTCCTTCGATATCCTTCACCAGGGAAGAATAAGTTTTTTCATTAATTCTGGCGTTACAGGTAGAAAAGGCATCTTCCGACTCTTCCGTTTGAACGCCTAGCATCCTGTAAATTCGCCCCTGGTCGTCCTGAAGAAAAAATGTCTTCCTCCTCAAAGCCTCTTCATTCTGTTTAAGTTCCCTGAAAAGAATACTGCAGGGTTCGCTAAATCCTGTTGACACTACTGCCCTGTAAACAAAGTAGAAAGACAGTAGTTTAAAATAGTGTCCGGTAACAAACGAAAAATCATCCACATATGTAAACCTGGCAAAGATTATTTCTGAAATAATTGTCAGGACTATGGACGCTGTGAGCAGTCTGAAAACATGGTTTTCAAATCTGTCCCTCTTTAAATAAAGAAGAACTAATGAGCAAACCAGAATTAAAGAGATTACATATTCACTTATAATTAAAAAATCAGTCTGCCCTCTGCCTTCGATATAGGAGTCCGGAAAGTTCCTTAAAACAAAGATTGAAAGAAACAAAACAAAAGTAATTCCGGAATATAAGATAAATAATTCCCAGGCAAACCTTGCTTTTTCTACAGGACTGATATCTGTTTTTAAGTTCAATAGCCTGGAATTCGACAATAATAGAGGAGCAATCAGAAACGATACGCTCTCCAGATACCTTGAAGCGATCCATAGCTGGGCAGGAAGATTCATGCCGGACCATGAAAAGAACCCCATCCTTTCATAGGATAAAGCATGCAAAAGGTCAAGAGTCCCGATAAAGAAATAGGAGATTCCTATTAACAGTAGATACCTGTTTTCAAGAAATGTTTTTGATTCCCAGACAACCAGAAATATAACATATGCGATTATGACGCTGAATAACTCTAGAAGTGTATGGAAAAGAAGATTATTGCTAAGACTAACCACATGCAGTAAACCTATTATAACTGCCCAGTAGATTATCCTGAAGATTATATTCCGGTTGTTTTTTAGCTCTCTGCCAGACACATTTATCCCGTATCAATAGTGTTTCTGTACGCAGAGGAGCTACTGAGTTTATATTATTTATATTATGGCATTTTTATAATGGATATTAGAAAATAGTTTGTACTGAAATAATTCCTGAGATTTAAAAATTAAGGAGATAAAAATTAAGGAGATAAAAATTAAGGAGATAAAAATTAAGGAGATAAAAATTAAGGAGATAAAAATTAAGGAGATAAAAATTAAGGAGATAAAAATTAAGGAGGTAAAAATTAAGGAGATAAAAATTAAGGAGATAAGGTAAAGAAAAAACGGTCAGAAAGTATTATTTATGAGATACAAAGAGCAGAAAAATAACCGTAAAGCCACTACTAACTTACAAATTCATCAGTAACTCCTAAAGCTATTAATAATTAAAATAGAAAAACAAATATTAAATTGAGGAAAAAATAAACTGGGGAAATTTATGACAGACGAAATACGAGTAGGGGAAACTATCCAGGACTTCCGTCTAAGAGACCAGAAGAGAGAAGAAATACATCTTTATGACCTGAAAGGCAAGAAAGTCCTCCTGTCCTTCCACCCTCTTGCCTGGACACAGGTCTGCGCACAGCAAATGAAGTCACTTGAAGAAAATTATGAGCTTTTTACAGAACTCAACACTGTACCCCTTGGTATAAGTGTGGATCCCATACCTTCAAAGAAAGCCTGGGCAAGAGAGCTTGGAATCAACCACATTAAATTACTTTCGGACTTCTGGCCTCATGGGGAAGTTGCCAGAACCTGCGGGATATTCAGGGGAAAAGAAGGTGTCTCAGAAAGAGCTAATATAATTATTGATGAAAATAGGCAAGTGATTTATTTCATGAAATATCCAGGGCATGAGCTTCCTGATATAAAGGAGATTATAGAAGTTCTGAAAAATAAATAAGGTCTAAAAAGGAAATTTCTGAAAACCTGCCCGATGGCAGACCTGAAAGATAGGTTTTAAACCAGAAAAAGGAGCCGCCGGAGGGATTTGAACCCTCGGCCTGCTGATTACGAATCAGCCGCTATACCGCTAAGCCACGACGGCACATGGATTGAAGAATAAGCAGACTTAAAATAGCGATCAAGAATTTAACTATTTCGCTCGTTAAAGTTATTATCTTTCCTCAAAAAGAAGAATTACAGAACGGAAAAACAATAGCTTCCGACTACTTTTTTACTCTTTTTTTATTTTTGATTGGCAGTAACCATTGTTTATTCTTTTATGCACGTTTCTGAGTTCTGATTCTATAACTTCTTTTTTCCCACCCGCAAAGGAGCTTTTACTGAAATCTGATCCCTTAGGAATGATGAAAATATAACTTCCAAATTTCAGTTTGGGAACTGATCTATAGTTCCATTTCCCCCAATAACCATTCCTGGCAACAAAACCCCTTGATATTATATTTGAATCATTCCTTACGCGATCAGGTGCCAGCGCGCAGAGGGCTGAAACTCCAAACTTCAAAGAAACTGGTAGCGGCATAGATTTCAAAGAATCTTTGCCTCGATGCAGATGTTATACTGGTGAGGAGCATATGAACGGACTACCCTTTTCTCGAGAACCTCGACCTTTCTTCCTGCTTTTTCCGCAGCTTTCCGGATAAGTTCAATAGAACTTTCAAAGAGGTCGTCTTCAGGGGTTATCCCGTAGTAGTGGATTATTCCTCCCTGCTTTGTAAGAAGGACAGCAGAATCAAGGAATTCATAAGCATTATGGGGCAGGTTCATGATTACATGATCAGCAGTTCCTGCAAACCTTTTTGCCTCTTCTCTGGCATCACCTTCGATTGCTTCAATATTTTTTGCCGAATTGAGCGAAATATTTTCTCTCAGATAGCGCACTGCTTCAGGGTTTTTGTCTATTGCCACAACCCTGGAAGGCTTTTTGCTTTTTGCAAGCAGGATACTGTAGGGTCCAACCCCGGCAAACATATCGACAACAGTATCCCCTTCCTTAATCCAGGAGAAAATTCTTGAGCGTTCCGTAGAAAGGCGAGGAGTAAAATAAGCCCTTGAAAGGTCTACTTTATAACGGCAGCCGTACTCCCTGTGGATTGTTTCGGTCCTGTGCTCGCCTGCAATTACCTCAAATTCCCTTACCCTGAATTCCCCGATAACAGGAGTAAGAGGCTTGACAACGGATTTTATATTTGGCTGAGTTTTCAGGAGGGCATCTGCGATCTTTAGAGCGGTTTTTGCATCCAGTTTCTCGTCTTCCAGGAGGGCAATGTCTCCTATGACTTCATAGGCAGGAGTGAAACCGAGGAGGTCTTCAGGGACAGGCTTTTTTTCCAGGGGCTCGAAATCAAAGAATGTAAGTTCAGAACCTTCAGGCAGCCCTTCCAGTTCCCCGGTATCAGGCTCTCTGGAAAGTGGGAGATAAAGGAAGGTTTCATCCGAACCGATCTTCAAAGAATTATCAAGAATTTCAAGACCAAGGAGTATCCTTCTTGCAGGTTCTCCTTTCTTTCTGGGGACTTTTATACACTGCCTTCTCATGAAAAATCGACCTTTCGGAAACCTAAGGTTATCCTTGTATTATTAAACTATCCCAATTTTCAGTTTCACTGATGGACAAGGTTTTCCTGATATAGGAAAAGATTTCAGGTAGAGAAGAGATTTCAGGTAGAGAAGAGATTTCAGGTAGAGAAGAGATTTCAGAAACTCTGTTTCCAAAGAAATCTTTAGTTCTGAGTATTATCTTCGTGAACTACCACCCAGCTAAAGACTGAGTGGCTTCCTGAGTCATCCTTTCTCCCATTGGAGGCGAGTCGTGCAGGCTCTAGCCCCTCGTTCCGAAGGTGAAATAGATATGAGCGTGAGGTTGTACTTGAGATGCTTATAGCTACCGTCTTTCCACGGCTTAATCCCGATCCCTTCAGGATGATTCTTGCCCTGTTATCCAACTCCCTGATGTTCAAACGTTACCTCGCTTGGTTTTCGCTTTGAAATTCGGCAACGTTCTTAGGAACTGTGAGGTTGTGGTGACAGCAAAATCTAATATTAAAAACGTTTTGAAGATACTTAATAAATTACAGAATCTATAACGGATAACAGTTTGGAAGTTGACGCTTATATCTCACGAAGCTAAAGACTTCGAGGTTTTACGCTTCTTCCTATAAAACCAGAAAGCAAATTGGTTAGAGAGGTGCTGAAATTGGGAATGCCGGATATTAACAAAATCAGAAAGATCTCGCTTGGGGTGCAGGTTTCAACCCTGCTGACCTATATAACTGGAATTGCTGCACTGAAGAAAAGCCGCTTAAAAAAAGATGGAATTCTAAAGCATGCAAAGATTAACACCGCAGGATATTTGATGGGATCCCTATCTCTGATATATATGGCATACTCCGCAACCAGGCTTATAATTGCCGGAAAAGCACCTGCAGCAGTATTTATTCACGGCCCTTTCGGGCTTGTCACTCTCGCTCTCAGCTCTTTGTTCGTGGCTAACAGGTGGAGCTGGAAGACAGTCAAAAATATGAGAGCTCTTGTAGTTTTATTCCTATCGACTTTCAGTGGGGGAGTCTATCTGTTTTCAGTGCTGAGTAAAAGGGAAAAAATTTTAAAAGATATACAGCAATAAAGAATCCCTGTTAGAAAAAATATTATTAGAACAGTTGAGCTGCGCCTTTATAGTTAAACATGAAATAGAGCCCAAAAAATATTAGAAATGTTCCGCACGCGTAGAGTATGTACCTGTGTGTTTGTTGAGAGAGCAGGGTTTTTCCACGGCTGAAAGACCCGGATATTGCAGTAAACCAGCTGAGGTCTGCGATCCAGTGCCCGAGGATATAAGCTATTGAGATGATAATCCCCAGTTCATACGCCTTAAGTACAAGCGCACTTCCAGCAGTTAGCCACCAGATCCAGAAGTAAGGATTGGAAACTGAGGTTATCAGGCCCAAAGCTACGGGATTTGAAGTCAATTTCAGGCCAGACGTCTCTGGAGAAAGTCCTGCAGAAGCAGTAGTTTTTGCATCTTTTACCGTAAGCAGTCCGAAAACCGTAAGGGAAAAACCTCCAATGATGGAAACAGCTGAAATCGCTCCACTTCCGATAAAAGAAGCAACCCCAAAGAGAATCAGAATAGAAAGTACAAGCTCAACCAGAATGTGCCCGAAAACGACCTCCGGCCCTGTAAGCCACCCTTTTTTGAGTGAAAGCTCTATGGTTGCAAAAAGCATGGGCCCGGGGACCAGGGCGCCAGTAAGCCCGATGGTGAAGCCCAGGAGAAGGGCTCTGAAGATCTCAAGTGTAAGCATTATAACCCATGGTTAATATAAATTTACGTAGTTTTTATAAAAATATTTTGATTATCAGAACCATGCGTTTTTTATAACTCTGTTTTGTAAAGCTGTTTTGGAATCTGCTTTAGAATCCATTTTGGAATCGGTTTTAGAATCCGTTTTGGAATCGGTTTTAGAAATTAGATTTATATTTGCTTTAGAATCTGCTTTAGAATTTGCTTAATAAATTCAATTTATATTTATTAAAATTAAAAAAGATACTCTCTGGAACAGTTTATGAGCACAGCCGCGAATAAAGTTCCATGAAAAAGGAAAGAAAAAGAGGGCGCATTCAACCCTCTGTCTGCCTGAAGAACATCAATCAGCCTGGCTGAGAAAAAAGAAGAAAGACTTAGAGGATAATCTCGATATCCAGTTCTTCTGCAAGCTCTTTATACCTGTTTCTGATGGTGACTTCCGTGACCCCGGCAACATCTGCAACTTCACGCTGAGTCCTGCGCTCTCCGCAGAGAATGGATGCAATGTAAATTGCTGCTGCGGCAACTCCTGTGGGGCCTCTTCCGCTTGTGAGTTCTTTTTCCGAAGCCTGCCTGAGGATCTCAACGCTCTTGGACTGGACTTCTCCTTTCAGGTTAAGCCCGGAGCAGAACCTCGGGACATAGTCGATTGGAGAGGTGGGCATGAGCTTTAAGGCAAGTTCTCTGGAAATAAAACGGTAAGTTCTTCCGATTTCTTTCCTGCTTACCCTGGAAACCTCTTCGATCTCGTCAAGGGTCCTCGGGACACTGCACTGGCGGCAGGCTGCATATAGTGCTGCTGCGGCTACACCTTCAATGCTTCTTCCACGGATGAGGTTCTTGTCCACAGCTTTTCTATAGACAACTGCTGCTGTCTCCCTGACAGTCCTCGGAAGACCGAGAGCCGAAGCCATCCTGTCAAGTTCTGAAAGTGCAAAAGCCAGGTTTCTTTCGGTTGCGTTACTTACACGGATTCTACGCTGCCATTTTCTTAAACGGTAAAGCTGGGCACGGTTTTTGGAGGAGATAGACTTTCCGTAGGAGTCACGGTTTCTCCAGTCAATCATTGTGGAAAGACCTTTGTCGTGGATTGTATATGTCATGGGCGCGCCCACACGGGAACGCTTCATGCGCTGATCGTGATCGAAAGCTCGCCATTCCGGTCCTTCATCAACAAAGTCGGCATCAATGACAAGTCCGCAGTCCCCACACACGAGCTCCGCTCTCTCATAGTCGTGCACTAGGTTTCTGCTACCGCATTCTGGACACACGGCCTTTTCATTCTCAACAGTTTGCTCTTTTTGTTTTTCTTTGCGAGCTTTAATCATGGCACGTATTTTTTCCCTTTCAAGGGTGTCCGAATAGCGAACTCTTTCGACTTCTACCATATTATATCACCTTACAAATTAACATGACCATATGTCTATCCCTGAATTTCAAGCCTGTACGATATAAATCACAGAATATATATAAAAGAAGGGAGAAGAAAACTCGCGGCTATGACTAGCGAAAAACTTATAAACGGGTTAAAGTTTAACCATAACGAAGGATTAAAATCATTATCGAACGTCAGATATCTCACCGAATATAGACCCTCTCATTGACTAGAGCCCGAGTTTCAGAATCAGGAATTCGCTTAAAGCCCTTCACTAAAAAATATGGATGGTTTACAGGTCCAAAGATACTGGAGATTGTACCAATCCGATTCAGAGCCTTATCAACAACAACAGAATTCAACTTAGGAAGACTACCTGAGACCTTATCGGGTTTTACCTCATCCCCTCTAATTATCAGGTTTCTAACACCTGACCTGTGCAGCACGGTACCGAGTCGTTTCATGTCAGCCACGAATAGTTATGCCTCTATACTCAGGGCAGAAATACCCTGGCTTCGAGTGGAATAAAACTATCAGTCTTAAATAAGAAAATATATTATCGACTGAAAAGCATATGTAGTCTATGTTCATTATATATAAAGATATCGCAAGACGTATATTATACATAGGTTATAACGAAATTAAGGCAGTGAGGTATAAAATAAAGAGAAAGTGAGACCACAATTAAGCTTATATATTAAATGGACATTGCTGGCAACAATCAGATTAAGCTCTGATGATTAGTCAGTAACTGGACTACAATGACCTTAATTCGGAGAGGAGAAACACCGTCCAGCTTCTTAAAGTAAGAATTGTATACGTAAATATCTGTAATTGATAAGTCTGCTACAAGAGAAGTTATTTATTTTGAGCTGGCTTTTCTCTCCTTGACAACAGACCACTGCTCTAAATATATTAGAACAGTCTCAGGAATAAGAACTAAAATATCAGCACTTAAAGGGAAAATAAAATTCTCCTATTTTATTTTTATACATAGTTATTTACTATGATTGTTCTTCTGAATTTTACAGTTCACTTTAAGGTACTGTTATTTAGTAATCACATGTTTAGCTTAAATTCAGAAATATTTTAAATAGTGAAATTATGAGTAAATAAGATACACAGAGATTAATTAAATTAAGAAATCAAAGAATAAAGTACAGGGAAGTAAACCACAAGTTTATAATAATTAAATAGCCATTGTTGGCAACAACCGGACCTATGGTCTGGAAATAATTGACTTTAGCTCCGATTAATGATCTCGAATCCAGGGAGGAGAATCATTGTCCAAGTTCGTATATTTTTTTGGAAAAGATGTAACTGATGGAAAAAGTAGTATGAAAGACCTGCTTGGAGGTAAGGGTGCAAACCTTGCCGAGATGGCAAATCTTGGAGTTCCCGTACCACCAGGTTTTACGATCTCAACTGAAGTCTGTGTTCTTTATTTAAAGGAAGGAAAATATCCAGAAGAGGTTCTCAGACAGGTAGAAGAGGCGATCGATAAATTAGAAAAATTAAACGGCAAAAAGCTGGGAGATCCCGAAGATCCGCTGCTTGTTTCAGTAAGATCCGGAGCACGGGTGTCCATGCCAGGAATGATGGACACTGTTCTGAACCTTGGACTTACGGACAAATCCGTAATCGGGCTCGCAAATAAAGTCAATGACAAAAGATTCGCTTACGACTGCTACCGAAGATTCATCGCCATGTTTGGGGACGTGGTGCTCGGGGTTGAATTCAGAAAATTCGATTCCTTAATCGACGACAAGAAAAAGGAGCTTGGAGTCAAGTCCGACACAGACCTCGATTCAAAAGCTTTACAGGAATTGGCAGAGAGATTCAAGGAAGTAATCAAACTCGAAAAAGGATTTGAATTCCCACAGGATCCTAAAGTTCAGCTTCAGATGGCAATCAACGCTGTTTTTGATTCATGGAATAACCAGAGAGCCATCACCTACAGGAAGCTTAACGCTATTGATGACAGCTGGGGCACAGCCGTCAATGTACAGACAATGGTCTACGGTAACAGAGGGAACACCTCAGGTACAGGCGTTGCTTTTACCAGAAACCCGTCAACAGGTGAAAAGAAGTTTTTCGGAGAATACCTCATCAATGCACAGGGCGAAGATGTAGTTGCAGGAATAAGGACTCCCGACTTTATTGATACTCTCGGAAACAAAATTCCTGAAGCCTATGCCCAGCTTGTGGACATCTGCCAGAAACTTGAAGCCCATTTCAAGGACATGCAGGACATAGAGTTCACAATCCAGGAAGGAAAACTCTATATGCTGCAGACCAGGACCGGAAAGCGCACAGCTGCTGCCGCAGTAAAGATTGCGACCGAGATGGTGGCAGAAGGACTCATAGACAAAGAAACTGCTGTCAAAAGAGTTAATGCTGAACATATTGACCTTCTCCTGCACCCGAGAATTGACCCGAAAGCAAAACTCGAAGTAATAGCAAAAGGTCTCCCTGCATCACCAGGAGCCGCTGTCGGAAAGGTGGTCTTTACCGCTGAAGATGCAGAAGAGATGGCAGAAAACGGCGAGAAAACAATTCTTGTCCGTACCGAGACCTCACCTGAAGACATAGGTGGAATGGCAGCTGCACAGGGAGTTCTCACCGTGCGCGGAGGGATGACCTCTCATGCTGCAGTCGTAGGTAGAGGCATGGGTAAGCCGTGTGTTGTTGGTTGCGGAGAAATCTCAATCGACATGAAGAACGCCCTCTTTATGGTTAACGGTTTCACAATTAAAGAGCACGACTACATCACAATTGACGGAAGCGTTGGAAGCGTCATTATCGGAAAAGTAGACCTTATAGACGCAGAAATAAATGAGGACCTGAAAAAGCTCCTTATATGGGCTGACAAGATAAGGACTCTGGGAGTAAGGACAAACGCTGACAACCCGGCTGACGCAGCCCTCGCCCGCGAGCTCGGAGCAGAAGGTATCGGGCTTTGCAGGACAGAGCACATGTTCTTTGGCGAAGACAGGATCCCTGCAGTAAGGGAGATGATCATGGCCGAAGATGAAAAATCAAGGAAGAAAGCTCTCAAGAAACTGCTCCCAATGCAGAAAGAAGACTTCCTTGGAATCTTCCGCAGTATGGAAGGCCTGCCCGTAACCATCAGACTCCTTGACCCGCCTCTCCACGAATTCCTCCCGGACAAAGAAGAACTTGACGCAAAACTTAGAGAACTTGAAACATCGGGAGACTGCGGAAAGATCGATGGTGTAAAGAAAGTAATCCAGCGTGTAGTTTCACTTAAGGAACTCAACCCAATGCTCGGCCACAGGGGATGCAGGCTCGGAATTACCTATCCTGAAATATACAACATGCAGGTGCGTGCAATCATGGAGGCAGCCTGTGAACTTACTGCCGAGGGAATGGAAGTAGTTCCTGAAATCATGATTCCGCTTGTGGGCATTGTAAAAGAGCTCTCCCTCTCCAGAGAGGAAGTATGCAAGACTGCAGAAGCCGTAATGGCTGAGAAGGGCATGAAGATCGACTACAAGGTAGGGACCATGATCGAACTGCCCAGGGCTGCAATCGTCGCAGACCAGATCGCAAAAGAAGCTGACTTCTTCTCCTTCGGGACAAACGACCTGACACAGACAACCTTCGGGTTCAGCAGGGACGATGTGTCCAAGTTCGTGCCTATTTACCAGAAGGCAGGCATCCTTGAACACGACCCCTTTGCAGTCCTTGACCAGGAAGGCGTTGGCGAGATCATGAAGATAGGTATCTCAAAAGGCCGCTCCGTTAAACCCAAACTCAAGATGGGAATCTGTGGAGAACACGGAGGAGAGCCGAAATCCATTGCTTTTGCTCACGAAATAGGTATTGACTATGTGAGCTGCTCCCCTTACAGAGTGCCCATTGCAAGGCTTGTGGCTGCTCAGAGCACAATGGAAATGAGAGACGCAAAAAAATAAAGAAACTGAAATTTGAATTCCGGCAGGACTAAATCCTGCCTTCAACCTCTTTTTTAAAAAAGTTACTTTCTTGAGCGGAGCAAATCTATCTGTCGATCCGGATTTGAAAAGCTCGAAATGTCCTGATCCAAAAACCTCTCATCAAAAGGACATCTGCCATTGATCAATTGAATGCAAAAGTGATTGTTACTGATAAAAAAGCTTGAGACAAAAGCAAAAATAAAGAAATTAATGAAGAACACAATTAATGAAGAACACTCTTGTAAATATGACTGATAACATACTCGCTCGGCAGTATGTTATGATTAGAAAATAATCAGCTATGACTTGATAAGGATTAATTGAAGTGTTAACATAAATGACTTGATATAATGATTTTATATTTTATATATCAATGCTCGAACACACGTCAAGGCAGCATACTGTATTTATACCTTCTATCCAGACCATCAAACAATTACAGATTAAGAAATAGTTACAGACTTGAAAGAATTATGAAAAACAGATAGTTTAATGGAATTGAGAGAAGATTTATAAAGAATTAAGTAAGAGGAATTTATGGAGTTCAAATGTTCTTTCCAGATTCAGCCGAACTCCCTAAATATGCCTGTTAGGCATGGTTAGGTTAGCTCTGCGTATATTTAAGCTTGCCTGATTTTGCTCTCCTAGGGTAAAACAACTTAGGAGTTAGACAAATGATTAAGAACAAAATTATGATAGCCCTTCTTTTGGCCATGCTGGCTGGTATAACATTGATACCATCTGTGAGCGCGAGTGAAAACAATGAAATCAATGCAGAAGTGAATATGGATGATGCCCTCACTACAGAAGAAAAGATAATTAGTAGTATTCCTTCGAATCAAAACTCTGTAGAAAATATTACAAAAGCTAAAGAACTTTTAGAAAAAGTTAAAGCACAAAATTTACAGGAAATTTCTGATTCAGTAAATAAATCTACAAGTGGAACACAAATAAAATCAGCAACCACTGTTACCCTAGGAACGGATAAAACACTTACTACTGCAGACATAGGAAACTCTGGAACCTCAACTTCGGGAGCAGTACCTAATTTTAAAGATGCTGACTATTCTACAAGTTATAGACGAGCTAGAGCATCGGTATTAATCGGCCCGGGAGGATACGGAACTGGTGGTGCTTGGGCATGGGTTGGAAAATCTATTTATGTGTCAGGTTCTGGCTCCCGATCAGCAAATATTAGAATGGCTGGGAACATAAAAGGTGAAACCAGCGCTTTCGCTGGTGGACAAAGTAATACAGATATAAATTTAATAGTAAAAGACACAACAACAGGAACTTCATACACTACTTCGATATACAGCCAATCAGCTGGAGGAGTGGGGGATTATATTGTCGATGAAAGTTTTAATGATGGAATTTCGGTAACTCTACAAGCGGGTCACTATTATAATATATACGTCTCAGTAGATGGGAGTACTGCAGTTTATTATGCAGGTGAAGCAGGATCTGATTTCGGCCCAGGGGACGGCGACGATGGAGGGCAAAAAGTCAGTTATTCTTCGATAGTAATTGATTTTTAATAGCTCAGCACTCTAAAAATAGAGCAGTCTCTGAACTATAAGCTTTCTCAGTAGTACGGAATTGCAAATTTCAGATTTCGTATTACAAGATATAATTTTTTGATTTTACAAATGTTTAAAATATAATACCAATATCACAACATATCCATAAGAAAGCTGCTCCTAAAACCTGCGATTAAGTTTCAAATCTTGATTTTTAACAACCAATTGATTTTCTGAGTAGGAAAAATAGTTCTTAAGTCCCGGTGATGTGAAAATAAATTAGTTTTGGATGAACTCGAAAACAAAATTGTAAGCACCATAAATCGCTGTTCTTGTAGACATGGTTGATAAAATGAATGAACGCAGAAATGAAATATTAATAAAAATTATTCGATATGCTATTGCTGTTCCCTTTTTTTCGGGAGGAATAGTATTTATCTCTCAAGAAAAAATTCTCCCTGGTATACTCTCGATTTTGATCGGCATTATACTAACTCCTGCAATCGCAGATCCCATTGAAAGTAAATTGAATTTTTTATCGCTCAGTTTTCTCAGATTTATAGTTATACTTCTTCTATTAATGGCGATCAGTGCCACACTTTCACTGTAACAAAGCTACTTTAATCGTTAAATCAAAAGAAAATACAAAAAAAGGGGGTCAAAAAGAAATTGAAATGTAGATGAGCAAAATTAGCCCATCTTTAGTATTCTCGTGAGATCATATAGTCAGCAATCTGCAGGAGAAGGGTTTTTTCAGGACAGTCCCTGAGGACATCCAGTTTTTCTTTGCCTTCTTCTATATATGAAATTGCAAGGTTTTTCACATAATCGAGAGACCCGCATTCTGTAAGAGTCCTGACTGCCGCTTCGGTCTCTTCGAGAGTTGCTTCACCTTTTCCGAAAATATCCAGCTTCACGCCTTTCTCGAAAGCATTTATGACAATAAGGGTGTATTTTCCTTCCATAAGGTCGCTGCCCCTTACCTTTCCGAGAACTTCTTCAGGTGCGGTCATATCAAGGACGTCATCATACATCTGGAAGCCTATTCCTATAAGGCGTCCGTATTCGGATAAAGCCTCGGCAACTTCGTCAGAAGCCCCTCCTAAAAGGGCGCCGATTTTGGCTGAGGCTGCATAGAGGACAGAGGTCTTCTTTTCCACCATCTCGAGGTACTCGGATTCAGTAACCTTTTTCCGGGTTTCGAAATCCATATCGAGCCACTGGCCTTCGCAGATTTCGGTGCAGGTCTTTGAAAGGACATCCATGCACTTTAAAACCCTCACAGGCTCGCTTTCGACTTTAGAGAGGATTTCGAAGGCTTTGGAATAAAGGGTGTCGCCGGCAAGAATTGCTCCGGCTTCTCCCCATTTTACGTGAACTGCAGGCATTCCCCTGCGGATGTCATCTCTATCCATAATGTCGTCATGGATCAGAGTGAAATTGTGCACAAGTTCCACTGAGACTGCTGCGGGCAAAACGGACCTGAGATTGGAACCGACAGCTTCAGCAGCCAGGATGAGGACTGCCGGACGAAGGCGCTTCCCACCGGCGTCTACGAGGTAACGGGAAGCTTTATACAGCTCTTCAGGCCGGGTTACCGGAAGCAATTCGTCGATTGCAGCATCAACATGGGAACTTCTATTTTTAATTTCATCAACAAGCGTCATAAGCATCACAAGAACACGGGATTTTCATTATAGAGTTACTCCTCTATATATAACACTTCGCCATTTCTGAGAAGGTGTACGGTATCTCCGAGTACATACCCCGCATCTTCTGCCATTTCGATGTAATGCCCATGCATCTCCATGTCTCCATGTGCAGGAATCACGTGTTCGGGATTCACCATGCGAAGAAGCTCCCAGTGGTCTTCCCTGTATGCGTGTCCTGATACGTGGACATTATCATAAATCCTGCCGCCCTTCATTTTGAGCTTGGTCTCAAGGGCGTAACGGTTCGCCTGAGTCATCGGGCTCGGGATTACATTTGCAGAGAAAATAATCCTGTCCCCGGGGTCAATAGTATACGGAGTTTCCCCGTTTGCGACCCTCACAAGAATGGAACCCGGCTCTCCCTGGTGTCCTGTGACGATAGGCAGGTATTTGTTTTTGCCTTCCTGCATGATGCGCTTAAATGCCCTGTCGACATCTTTTCTTGTGCCATAAATCTCAACATTCGAGGGAAGGTCAAGATAACCGATGTCCCTGGCAGCACCCACATAGCGGTCCATGGAGCGGCCCATAAGCACAGGAATTCTGCCCATCTCTTCGGCAGCCTCGATAATCGCTTTAAGCCTGGCAATGTGGGAAGCAAAGGTCGTAACAATCATCCCGACACCTGATTCCTCGGTTCCGAGCAGGACATCCCTTACCATGTCTTTTGCGATCTGTTCCGAAGGGGTCTTGCCTGAGCGTCCGGCGTTAGTGCTCTCCGTGATCATTGCAATAACCCCTTCCTTTCCGAGGGATTTGAAACGGTCAAAGTCAGGAGCCTCTCCCATTGTCGGAGTCCTGTCCAGCTTGAAGTCACAGGCGTACAGGACAGCACCTGCCGGAGTATGTACGGCTGCAAGTACACAGTCGATGATGCTGTGCTGGACCCTGATGAACTCTATGGAAATATCTTCCGTAACCTGGTAGGTCCCGCCTGCCTGCAGAGGGATAACCCTGTTGCAAACCTCAAACTTACGTTCGGATTCTATCTGCTGCCTGATAATAGCTGCAGTATAGGGGGTAGCAAGTATAGGGGCGTTATACCTGTGGGCAAGCTTCGGAATCGCACCTATATGGTCAAGGTGCCCGTGAGTACAGACGATCGCCCTCACAGTCCCGTTGATTTCTTTCATGATAGTATCATCAGGAATTGCACCCATCTCGATCAGTTCAAGAGAATGCATTTTGTCAATCTCAACATCCTCATGGATCTGGACCCTGTCGAGCCTGAGCCCCATATCAAGAATGACAATATCTTCACCTATAATTATGGCAGTCATATTGCGGCCCATTTCATTATAGCCGCCGACTGCAACAATACCTATTTCAGTCATATTTTTTAACCTCTTATTTAATTTGAATATCTTATCCTTGTAAAAACCGAAACCTCAAAAACAGATTCGGTGACGGTCTTATACCAATGAGCATGAATGTAAACGCGTGATGCAAAAGCATGGAATAATAATGGAAATTATGATATGGAATTATCTTTTTAGAAAAGTCACTTCTAAAATTTACTTCTTATACCCTTAAAGAAGCCCCCTCCTTGATCAGGTGCATCAGGCTGCATTTCCTAGCAGAAGAATACACTTTAAATATATATTTGTTTCAGTATACAAATATTTTAACCTGCCTGAAACTTTGGAAACTATCTACTATCCTGCCCTTACTGTCCTGTTCTCATGTAGCCAGGATTCTCAGGGGAATTTCCAGAACCTTCAGGAAAATATGTCCTGATTCTGCCCTGTACTCTTTCAACATCTTTCCTTGGTAACAACTATTCTCAAAAAGCCTGTTTCCAGACAGCTTCAGATTAAGGGTAAACTTCTATATTTAAATGACTTTGCTAAACTATTTTGTATATTCCAGCGGTTTATTATTCCACATTCCAGGAGCTTATTCCACTTCAACATTTTATATTTTTTATAAAATGTTTTATATCCATTACAACGCATATTAAATTTATCATAAATTGATTTATATCTAGCATAAAACATTTTAAAGTTATTATAAATTGAGTTATACTTATTACAAAACATTTTAATTTTAGATTAATTCATTCATTCATTCATTCATTCATTCATTTTTATTCCAATAACTTTCTTTATACTCCTGATCATTTCCTTTTACGCAAGTATTCTCCTGATTCAGCACGAAATTAAAGTAACTATCTGCTGAATGATTTTTGCAATTGATTTTTGCAATTGATTTTTGCAATTGATTTTTGCAATTGATTTTTGCAATTGATTTTTGTAATCGATTTTTGTAATCGATTTTTATTTCGGTTAATTTGCGAATGGTTCCTGATTCAGTAAATGTGAGAAGTGACTCTTGATATTAATTCCTTAAATGATAGCTGAGGGATTATTTGAGGAAATTAATCTCGAATAGATACCTTACAGGACTAATTATTGGAATTAATCCCATAATCGATGATTTTTAAGGAGCAGTTTTCAGGGGAAAATAGCCCCGGTAAACATTTCTAAGGTTTTTATCCCGGGAAATTTAGATCCAGCTGAGGATTTCATTATATAAACCTTAAAAAAGGCATTCTTTTACTCTTCCGGTATACTAAGGGGAAACAAAGCTAATTACTTTTTCCCTTATTAAATTATAAACCAGCCATTTTTGCATCAATACTGAATTAGTCCCGAATCAGCCTGACCGGTCCAGGCAAATCCTGGCTGATTTTATCTATTTTATTTTGAGACATTACTGCCATTTTACCTATAAACGTTATCATAGAATAATCTGTAATCTAGTAAAACTGTAATTGAATAATTTGTGATCGGATAAATCTGTTTTGGGTCATACGGGATATGATAAAGGAAGGGATAAATGTTTTTTCCTGTTCCTTAAATTAAAGAGCGTTCCCCGGTAAAGAAAGGTCTTTTACATTAAAACCGCGCTGTTCAAGGTATTCGCGTGTCCACCCTGTAACGACAACCGGGGAGTTATGCAGGTCCTTCATATTTTCACAGCCACAGAGAAACATCGCAGCTTTGAATTCTTCAAGCATGCAGGAAAGTACTCTGACAACTGATTCTTTCCCTTCAAGGGAAGGTCCTACAAACGGCAGGGCAGCACTTGCCGCACTGGCTCCGAGAGCGATAGACTTTGCAATGTCAAGCCCGTTTCTTATGCCGCCGGTTGCGATAAGAGGGAGAGAAACTCTTGATTCTATCAGGCTGGCAACAGTCGGAATTCCAAAATCCCAGAAAAGTTCCCCGAGGCGTTCGGAAACCGAATCCCTGCTTTCTTTTGCCCTGTAAACTTCAACCCCTGCCCAGCTTGTGCCGCCAGCTCCTCCGACATCAATTGCAGAGACTCCTGCTTTCTGGAAGAGAATAGCGTCTTCCCTGGAAATGCCTGCTCCTGTTTCTTTCACGATCACCGGGGTTTTAATTTGGGAACATATTTCAGTGAGCATATCCAGGCAGCCAGTAGCATCCCTGTCGCCCTCGGGCTGGACCGCTTCCTGAAGGAAATTAAGGTGAATTGCAAGGGCATCAGCGTCGATCATTTCAATGAGTTTTTCGACCCCTTCAACACCGTACTGGCGGATCTGGGCAGCTCCGACGTTTCCGTAGACAAAAGCATCAGGTGCTTCATCCCTCACAACCCTGAATGAGTCTTCCTGAGCAGGGTCATCAATTGCAGCCCTCTGGCTTCCTACCCCTATTCCAACTCCCAGTTCTTCGGCTGCAGCCGCAAGTGCAGCATTTACAGGGATAGTATCAGGGTGCCCTCCTGTAATTGATGCAATTAAAAACGGAGCTTTAATGCGTTTTCCAAGAAAATCCACAGAGAGGTCAAGCTCATCCATATTTAATTCCGGAAGCGCCCTGTGAATGAGGGTTACATCTTCAAAGCCAGCACTGACCTGCCTGGCCTCAACCGGGCTTTCAGCGCAGAGCTTAAGGTGTTCTATCTTTCGCCTGGAGGTGGTGTTAATCATGTTTCATACCCTTTTATCCGGACTGATCCTGGTCCCTATGGATTCCCCATTCAAGAACCTGTAAATATTATCCGCTTTTCCTGCATTGAATATATAGGAGGTGATACTAGAATTTTTGCTGAGTTCAAGGAGTTCCAGAACCTTCCCGAGCATCCCGCCTGTAACATCAGTACTTCCCGAGCCTCCGATGCAGTGTCTAAATTCCTCAAATGTTTCGGGAGTTATTTCAGGCACCGGTTTTCCTTCCATATCAAGCACTCCGTCCTCAGCCGAACCCAGGCCGAGCCTGGAAATCCCGAGTTCTTTTGCCAGATAGGGAACAATCTGGTCCCCGGAAAGGATGCAGGTCCCCAGTTCTATGTCCATGGCAACATCCCCATGAAGTACAGGGACAAAGCCCTTTTCGAGCATGAGTTTTATGCTGTCAAGGTACATGGTCTCTATCCTCCCGTTTCTGCACACGGCACAGTCCATTGGGTGCACGGCAATAGCCCTGACTCCGAAACTGTTCAGGGCACCCACTACTTTTGAAGCGAGTTTTTTCACGGATTCATGGGTTACGATCGCCCCTTCGGGATCAAATGTCCTGTCAAGCCCGTATTTTTTGGCATAGGTGTGCCCGAAAGACCCGGCTCCGTGGACTACAATCATTTTTCCCCTGAAGCCTGAAACTTCCTGCGCAATCCTGAGAAGGTCAGCCTCTTTTACAACCCCTTCATACGCGCCTTTGTCTGTAATGGCGCTGCCTCCGAGTTTAAGGATAACAGGTTCGTTTGAAGCATTCATATTATCACTTGACACCTTTTTATAAATAACTCTCAATTATATTCAGAGATTATGATTTCTGCAACAATAATGATGAAAAGATGGGAATAAAAGCAATCTTATTTTACAGGAAAAAACTTCAGATTAATCCGGCTCAATCGACCTTCAACCCCTGTTCCGTGGGTTTTGTAATGGTCACTTTGCCCCCCGCACCTGCAATGGCTTCCGCTACCTGATTACATTTCTCCGGTGCAGTTAGCGCAACCATACAACCACCGCCTCCCGCTCCAGTAATTTTTGCCCCGAAAGCTCCTGCTGCCCTTGCAGAATAGATAAGCTGTGAAAGCTCAAGGATATTAACTCCAAGTGCATCAAGCAGTCCCTGATTTACATTCATAAGCCTGCCAATAGAAGTATAGTCCCCGGAAAGTACAAGTTGCTCACCGATTCTGGAGATTTTGCCAATAGAAGTCATAAGAGGTTCGATAAGATCAGGGTAATTTTCGCGGAGCTGCCTGACGTTTTCCACAAGCTCTTTTGTAGAAGAAAAAACTCCGGTGTCCCCTATAACAATTCCACAGTCAGGAGTCTTAAGCTTTCTCCTTTCAGGGATGGTAACGACTCCTCCGAAAGTAGAAACATAGGTGTCAGTAGGGCTTGCTGCACCCTGAACTTTTATCTCAATTTCATGCCCCAGTTTCGCAATTTCCTGAAGCGAAAGCCCGAATCCGAAAAGTTCGTTGAGAGCTCCTATGCTTGCAATCGTAACAGCAGCAGATGAGCCGAGCCCTGACCCAACAGGAATGTCAGAATCAACAGTTAGAAAAACACCATTTATGGGGATAGATTCTCTCATTTTTTCAATCACTGCAGAGACATAGGGATGTTTTTCAAAATCAAGACCTGTCCTGCCGATCTGAGACTGGATAGTTATGGAGTCATTTAACTCCGCCCGCACCCGGGTCCTTAACTCTACTGCACACGCTATTGCGGTTTCTCCGTAAACAACCGCATGTTCTCCGAAAAGATAGATTTTCCCGGGCGCAGAACATGAAACCATATTATTCCTCAACAGTTTTTCAATTTTGCTGAATTTGAGCACGTTAAGTAATTAACCTTACCCCTGAACGGGTATCTATGAGTAAAAGTAAAAATAGTATAAAAAAACCTATCCCTGCCCGCCTTTATCCCGGAATTATTCTGACAATCAAAATTTCCCCTGTTTTTCCTGAACCTGCTGGCATTTTTCAGTTATTCCACAATAATTGCAGCGTACCCGACAACAGCGTCCTTATCCCCGGAAACATCGCCACTATTTGAGTATTTGAGCAGAGTAGCCCGTGACCCACCGAGTTTTTTGGAAGCAGCAAGCATTGCAGTAATGGGCCCGTATCCGCAGACAGAAGCATTTCTTCTGTAAAGCCTGTCATACATGCCTGAAATATCAAAATTCAGAATAGAGTCTATGACCTCGGAATCTATCTCCTTTGCACGTTCGGCAGTCTCGTAGTGAGTAAAATCACTGGACGCTATTATGACTGCACGTTTACCACTTTCGGAAATAAGGTCGACAAGAAGGTTTCCTACCTCAACTGCAGTTTCTTCATCCTGCATGCCCATGCAGATAGGAAGGATTTTAAAGTCCCGCTCGAAGCGGTACTGAAGGAAAGGAAGCTGGACTTCAATAGAATGTTCGTATTTATGCCCGAGTTCATCTGCGTCAACGATGCTTCCGAGAAATCCATCGGCGAGTTCGAGGTCAACATCAATATTTCCAAGGGGGGTTTTCCACGTTTCCCTGGATACTGATACTGGCGAACCGTAACCGGTATGGTTGGGACCAAAAATAACATAGGTATCGGCTTCAGGAAGAGTCGCATAAACATGTGCAGCCACTTTCCCGGAATACATATACCCGGCATGCGGGCAAACAGCTCCCAGGACTTCCTGTTCCCGGATCTCAAGTCCTTCGAAACACCGTTTAAGTTCGTTTTCCAGATTTTCACAACGCAGGGGATAGAACTGCCCTGCAACTGCTGGCTGTCTCATTTCCAATCACCCATAATATAAGATATGGGCAATTTTTATAAACCCTTGCAGTATGCAGGACGGATGCCCCGAAATTAGAGCGGAGTTTCGAAATCTGTCATCTCGTAATTGAAGGGAGTGTTATTGAGTCTGGAAACTTCCCTTGCAAGCAGCCAGTAAACAAGAGAAAGTGCTTTTCTACCCTTGTTGTTGGTCGGGATCACAAGGTCCACATTTGAGGTCAGGTTGTTGGTGTCACAGAGTGCTATAACCGGTACTCCAATGCTTGAAGCTTCCTTCAGGACCTGGGCATCTCCTGCCGGGTCGGTTACAATAATAACATCCGGCTCAAAGAAACCGTGGATCTGAGGGTTTGTAAGGGAACCCGGGATAAACCTTCCGAGCATCGCCCTTGTGCCAAGTGCCCTTGAGAACATTCTTGCAGGGTGCTGACCATACTGCCTTGAAGATACCACAAGGATTCTGGAAGGATCGTAGTGAGAAAGCAGTTTTGATGCAACTCTGATCCTTTCGTCTGTTGACTGGATATCAAGAACGTATAACCCATCAGTTCTGACCCTGTATACGAAGCGCATCATATCCTGAGTCTTCTGCTGGGTTCCGATGTGAACACCTGCCGCAAGGTATTCGTCAATAGATACAAGGGATGTGGACCCTTCTTTAGCGGAAGCTGCTTCGTCGTCAGCTACAGGTACAGATTCGGTCTTTACTGCGGCTTCCTTTTCAGGTGCAGGTTTTGCTTCAGCCACGACATTCTCTTCAGGCAAAGGCTGTGCTCCGGTTTCCTCCTGCCCTGTCTGCTCAATTTCCTCCATAAAGTCACCTCATAATATATAGAATCAACAATAAAATTCATTCAGCGTCTGAAAGTATCCCAATTACGTTTTTAGCTTTTTTTACGTTTAACCGTTATAGGAATAACTCCGGCCTTCAACTCTTCAATGGCTACACCCAGGGGGTCCAGCCGCCCGTCATCTTCAACCAGGACAGGAGCCCCCATTGCAATCTGCAATGATCTTGCACCTACAATTCGTGCACGCTCGAACCGGGTATAATTTTCCTTGACCAACAGATCACCCTTAAACTTAAAAACGCTCCGATGAGTTCCGATAATCGAGAAGCATGATAAATTTGACATATTCAGTACACACCTTAAAACCAGTACCCTTGAAAGGGAAAATGGGACCGCTGAGATTCGAACTCAGGTTCCGGCGTCCCGAACGCCGAAGGATGGACCAAGCTACCCTACGGTCCCTTACTGGTACGGTGAAAGCACGTCAATAAGTTCGACATGGCTGAGGAACATTCTGCGGCAGCAGTAGCGGGTGATCCCGAGATCATCCAGCACTGCAGCAGCGTCTTCGCCGTCGGTGACGCGTCTTTTGTACTCATCCCAATAGTTAGAGATTACTTTTCCACATGAGAAACATCGGACTGGGATCATAACTTTCCTTACCTGTAAGATTTCTGATATTTAGACCTAGCTCCAGGTCCACCAAAGTTTTTGGCTTCTTTCTGCCTGGAATCGCTTACAAGTAAATTGCGGTCGTAGGCTGCAAAGTTGTCTCTGATGATTGTGTCGTTTGTCCATTCCACAATACCACGAGCAACTGCAGTCCTTACTGCATTAGCCTGCCCAACGATTCCGCCGCCGCGCACATCAACATTGATGTCGAGTCCGGAAACAACATCCTTTCCTGCAATAAGCAGAGGCTCTGAGATTTTCATCATTGCAAGCTCAGGAGTATAGAGCTCGAGCGGAATTTTGTTGATCCTGACCTTACCGGTACCTTTCATAACTGTTGCACGTGCAGTTGCAGTCTTGTGCTTTCCAGATGAATTAATTACTTTGACCATGAGGACTCACCCATTAGAACTTTGAACCCATTTTCTGGCTCACTTCACCAAGCTCTACGTACTTGTTAGAACTCAGAAGCCTCATGTCGGCATCTGCGATGGTGGTTGTCTCAGCGCCCTTAAGTTCGTAGGGGACACCTACATAGACTTTGAGCCTGGACATTGCGTCTCTGCCTCTTGCTCTCTTATAGGGCAACATGCCACGAATAGTCCTCTTCAGAATGCGGTCCGGACGCTTCGGGAAGTAAGGCCCGAATTCCGTTGCACCCCTATCCCGGGTTTCCCGGTATTCTCTGAGAGTGGCTGCCCTTGAGCCAGAAATGATGGCTTTTTCGGCATTTATGATATAAACCTTTTCGTCTCCTGAAAGCAACTGTTTTGCAACTGAACTTGCAAGACGCCCCAGAATAAGCCCTTTTGCATCGATAACCGTCATCTTCGTCACCTCAGCGGAATATCCGGATACCGGACCCTTTTGGATTTGCTTCCATGATCTCTTCAACACTCAGGCACTTGCCGCCGGCTTCGGTGATCTTTTCAACAGCAGATTCGCTGAATGTTACAGCCGCAACGGTAACAGGATGATCAAGAAGACCTGCACCCAGAACCTTACCAGGGACAAGCAGGACATCATTCTCAGCAGTGTGCCTGTTGATCTTGCTTATATTCACAGCCGCATAGTTTCTGGACGGCGCCTCAAGACGTTTCGCAATATCCTTCCAGATCGGGGCAGAATCTACATTTGCCCTATCTTTCAGGGTAAGAATCAGGGAAACGATTCTTGGATTCGTTTTTCTTGTTAGTTTTACCAGTGATTTTTTACCCAATGTATGTTCCTCCGCAAGATTTATTGAATCTCACTCACGCGGAAAAAATCCCTATCGCGTTCGAACATCGCATGACTGCCGCAGCTCAGAAGCCTGAGGCAGTAAATTAAATATCAAGCGAGTAGTCGGATTGGTATGATGTGAATAACATTTCTAGTACATAAAGATTATGCGTAATCGGAAAAGCCAAGAACAGTTCTGGAAACCTTTTCGTGTATCCTTTCTATATTGCATCCGAACTTCTTTGCCACAATAAGTGCAACTACCCTGATATCCACAAGATAAGAGAGGCGTTCCTGCATGGAATTGATCTCGGAGACAAGCCTCTGTTTGTTTATTCCGGCATCTGCGGAAATAAAATCGAGGATCTGTTCAAAGGAAATTTCTTCCCTGTTGCGGACGGCACTTACGGGTTTTCCGGGTTTTTCTTTGAGCTCAAGAAAATTCTCAGGAGGCTTGAAAGCATGAGGGAGCCGGACACTTTCAACATCAAAACAGGGCACAATTACACCTTCCTTCATGGAAAGCAGCCCTGCTTCAAGGGCACGTGCCTTCACCTCGGAAGCTATTTTCGGAGAAAACCATTTCAGGTCGAAAGCGAGGGAAAACTCGAAGTCCTTTTCCGTAAGGGAAGCTGCAAGATTTTTCTTAAAAGGAGCTGAAACAACGTGTTTAAGTTCTTCCATTAATGAGCCTCGAAAAACAACTGGCAACTTCAGTATAGTGATATTATAGTAATGTAGTAGTATGCAGCAGTATGCAGCCTTTCCGGAATAGTAGTATGCAGCCTTTCCGGAATAGTAGTATGTAGCCCTTTCTTGAGTGCAGTTTAAGATTCGGAAAAATTCCGGGAAAAAGTAAAAGTCTCCGGCACAGACTCATTAAACCCGTACCGGAATGAAGCATTTTTCTGGAATTATACTTACTGCATTTTCTCAATGGATTCAGAGGGTTACAAGCTTGGCATTAAGGATGCCCGGAACCTGCCTGACCTCATCAAGGATAGCATCGGAAACATCGGTGTCGACATTAAGAACCATCATGGTCACGCCTCCGACTTCCGATCTTCCAACCTGCATGCCTGAAATGTTGATATTGTTTTTCCCAAGGACCATGCAACAGGGACCGATAACGTTCGGTTTGTTGATATGTTTGGCAAAAATCATACGACCAGCCGGGAAGATATCTACCTTGTCATCATCGATGGAAACTATCTTGGGCTCATCCCCAACAACGGTTCCTGCGACCATTTTTGTAGATTCTCCGCTGGAGAGCCTGATACTGACAGTGGAAGAATACTCTTCCGAAGATTCAGACTTGCTTTCTACCACTGCGATTTTTCTGGACTTCGCAAGGATTGGGGCGTTGACATAATTTACCCCGGACCCGACAGCCATTTCAAGCAGCCCTTTGAGAGCAGAAACTGTAAGTGGTCTGGTATCTTTTCCGGAAATTTCCCCATTGTATGCAATTTCTACCTTTTCATAATTGCTGTCCACAAGCTGCCCTGCAATTTTGCCCATGAGCTCTGCAAGCCTTATATACGGAGCAAGGACTGCCATAGCTTCAGGTTTTACGGACGGTATATTGATCGCGTTCTTTGCAGACCCGCCTGTAAGGACGGAAACAACTTCCTCTGCAATATCGATTGCAACATTAACCTGAGCTTCCTGTGTGGAGGCACCGAGGTGAGGAGTTACGATAACATTGTCAAAGTTAAGAAGAGGGCTGGAGAAAGGAGGCTCTTCGACAAAAACGTCAATGGCTGCGCCGCCTACCTTGCCGCTTTCAAGGGCTCTTGCAAGGGCTTCTTCATTGATAATGCCTCCGCGGGCGCAGTTAAGAATCCGGACTCCTTTCTTCATAAGGGCGAACTGCTCGTCATCAAGAATATTTCTGGTTTCCTTGATAAGTGGGGTATGTACTGTTATGTAGTCAGCCTCTTTTGCGATTTCGTTAACCGTAGCCAGCTTGACTCCAAGTTCCATAGCCCGCTTCTCGGAGATGAATGGGTCATATCCCATGAGGTTCATTTCAAGCCCTGCAGCTCTCTTTGCGACTTCAGACCCTATTCTTCCAAGCCCTATAACTCCCAGGGTCTTACCCTTGACCTCAACGCCCATGAACTTATTGCGCTTCCATTCCCTGGCTTTCAGGGAAGCGTTGGCCTGAGGGATATTCCTCGACATTGACATCATCATGGCAATTGTGTGCTCTGCTGCTGAGATCATGTTCCCTTCGGGAGCGTTGGCCACGATGATGCCTTTCTTTGTGGCTGCATCCACATCCACATTGTCGACTCCGACCCCTGCCCTTCCGATAATCTTCAGGTTGTCAGCAGCCTCGATTATTCTCTGAGTAACCTGGGTACCGCTGCGTATTACAAGGGCGTCGTAGCCTTTGATCTTTTCCACCAGTTCATCTTCACAGAGCCCGGTGCAGACATCAATATCAAAATGTTCTTTTAGGATCTCCAACCCTTCGTTGGAGAGTGAGTCGCTGACCAATACTTTCATGTCAATTTCTCCAGATAAATACGATAAACATGAGATGCTAAATTTTAACAAAGAATACCAATCAACTTAATCACACTTAAGCGTTATCACATGTTTTTAGACCTGAATTATTCACTTTTAAAGCCTGTAAAGTCTTTTCTCCAGGTTAACCTACAAGCCTTATGATACCGATTTTCGGCTCGTAGCACTGACCCCCTGCAAGAAGAGAGCGGACGACTTCTTCCACCAGCTCCTCGGGTATACCTCTTGAAACTGCAGCATCTACAAAAGCGGAATAATCAATTCCTTTGCCTCCTCCCATTTCCCTGAGCAGTTCAAGTACAAACTCTTTCTGGTCAGCCTTGGCTTCTTCATTATCTTCGGATTCAAGATTAAGAGATTTAAGCCCTCCCCGAATAGAAGCCTTTAGCTGCTTTGCAAATTCCTGCGGGGCTCGTTCCCTTTCAAGGGCAATGGAAATCCCTTCGGCAAGCTCTTCGGAAATCCCTCTCTCTAGCAGGTATTCCCTGAGTATTTCTCCGCGGTATCCGCTTGCAAGTGCATCAGAAAAAGCCTCAAGCCTGTCAGTGGTCTGCTCCGCGATATCGACAACCCACCTGTTGCGTATCTCTTCATCCACTACATTCGCTTCTTCTGCCCTGATAGAAACAAAAACCGAGCCTGGTTCAGGTTCGTAAATCCGGGCTTTTCCCGTGAGTGCTATGAAAGCAGGTACCTGGACCGTTGAAAAGAAGATAGAAGCATCAGGCTGGAACTGCCCTGCATATACCGTAAAAGCCCCTGTAGGATCAACTATCCTGGCTTTCCACATTTCTTTCTGCAAGCCTATGCTGTCAAGTTCCGTAAGCACTCCGACTGCAAAAACGCGGTTGAGAATAAGACCAAGAGGGCTGATGAGAAGGTTTGGGGATTTTGAGTCGGCTGTTTCGGACGCAGGTCTTTCGGATTTATCAAGTTCCCTGCAGGCTTCAAATTCCTTTGCAAAAACCCTCTTTGCAATTTCACGTTTAAGCAAAGCTTATCCCTTCCCTGGAAACTTCTGAGCTCTGTTCTCCTTCATCCGGCCCGAGCCTGCGCAGCAGTTCAACAACCCTGACAGCAAGATCATCTTCAGGCACCCAGGCATTTTCCGCAACAAAAGAGGCTCCATATTCTCCATTTGAGGAATTCCCGCGAACTGCCAGGTAGCGGCCTGTAAGGAAACGCCTGAGGTCTTCGTAAACAGCGTCTTTAGAAATGTCGGAAAACATTAGCTGTTCGGCTTCTTCAAGTGTCTTCCCGTATATAATTTCTGCGAGTTCCCTTGGAAACATAACCGACATCGCCCCTGTACCGTCGTCCAGAACGGCTTTAATCCGCATATCCCTTATGCCCTCCACCCTGCCGTGCACCCTGCAGTTTGATTTTTGAATGACACGGCTGCATTCGGGACATCGTGAAATTATCCCCGAGCCCGGCCTGACGGAGACGATATTACCTGCAGTAACCACATCGAACATGCTGTCCCTTGAGGCTATTTCTTCAATTTTTATAGGGGAAGGGTCTTTTGAAGAGGATTCGAAAGTAAAGGCAATCTTTTCAGCTTCTTCAGCCGGTACTGGGGAGGTTCTGGTGCTGCTTATAAAATTAATAGAAGGCATGCCTCTGAACATGCGGATCTGGGCTCCTTCTATCCTGATTATGCTCCCAATATCAATTCCGGGGAGTTCAACCCAGGCGGTGAAAGGCAGCCTGGCAGTCTCATCCGCGAGCACACCAGAAATTACTTTTGATTGCTTGCCCCTGACAGGGACTTCCCTGTGGGAAAGCTGGAGCACACAGGCTGTGGTGCTTACAGAAAAGTCCGCAGAGCCTATTTCAATTAGTTTCTTTGCAGGGGTTTTAGAAAGTTCGGATAGCCCGGGAAGGGAAGAGTCGGAAACCCCGGATACCAGGGACTGTTCCCCGATAGAGAGCCTGATCCTGTTCTGCCAGAGGCGGGTATAGGCATTTTTGATATTAATTACATCCCCGATAGAGCCCGGAAGTCCTTTCCAGGAAGAAAACATGACAGAACCCGTTTCGTCTGCAAGGATCCCTGTATACAGTTTTGAAGGCCCGTCCTGAACTCCTTCCTGAGGGCGGAGTGCTTTTTCTCCCATGTCAAGGATCCTGCCCGTTATTTCAAAATTCTTAAGGGAAGCTGAAAGGTCCTTTACTTTCAGGATTTTCCTTTTCCCACCAAACTTGCGGAGTATAGTCTCCTTTGCAACCTCGGGCGAAACGCGAAAAGCAAGAAGCTTATAAAATTCTGCCCTTATGCCGGTTTTTTCAAGATCTCCAAGCGCCCTGGTTAGCTCTTCAAGATGGGGCGCAATTTTCTCGTCCATTTTAAGCCTCCATTTCAGACAATAATAAAACAATTCAGATATAAGGTTTTTAGGTTTTAAGGATTTTAGATTTCAAGAGTTTTAACCTTTAATCTGGAGCTGTTTTAGCTTTTAATCTGGAGCTCCGGTTTTGTAAGTTGCCTCCGGCAGCCGCCTGATCCAGACCAGCAAGCTATTTTAGTCTTTCAACCCCAGCTTTTCAAGAATAATTGTTCAGAATTTAGAGTCCCAAAAATATATCATTTCAAACGAATCTTTTTTCTAATAAAATATTGAAAGAATAATCTCTGAAAAATAAACGTGATTCATTTGTGAAAAATAGATAAGACCCTTTCCTGGAAAAAGGATGAAATGAGAAAAATAGAAGATTAAAGGCTTTTAAAAAGATAAAATAAAACAAAGATATTGTAAAGAAATGGAAGAGTAAAAGGGGAACTAAATATGAAAAATATAAAAGAAAAGGGCTCACAGGCATTAAAAATTACAGCAACTGTCCTTATTCTGGCAGTTATATGCATGTCTTCTGCCGCTTCTGCAGCAAACCTGCATGTAGACCCTGAAGCAGAAGAAGGCTATACTACAATTCAGGCTGCCGTGGATGCTGCAAATGCAGGGGACACTATATTTGTAAGCCCGGGAACTTATGTTGAAAACCTCAAAATAGACAAACAGGTAAGAATCTGGTCTGACTCGAGAAACCCTGAAAATACGATTGTAAGGCCGGCTGACCCTGCAGAAAGTCCCGTAGAAATAACCGGGGAAAGGGTAACTTTCAGCGGTTTTGGGGTAGAGGATTCGGAAAAAGCAGGTATTTTACTGTCAGGAGCTACAAGCTGTTTTATCAATAATAACAGAGCGCAAAATTCAAAATACGGGATTCTCCTGCAGGATGCAGAGAGTAATAACATAAACGGGAACGTAATAACCCTGAACGAAGCAGGATTAAGGCTCGAAAGCTCCAGATCAAACACCATTCAGGACAACCTTATTGCTTATAACTACGGGCCAGGAATCTCCCTCGAGGAAAGCAGCAGGAACATTTTCTTCAATAATTACTTTAAAAACACCGAAAACATTGAAGAGAACGCCGCAAATGCAGACAACACCTGGCAGAGCACCCTGGCAGTCAAAAGAAACCTTATAAGGGGGCCCTATATAGGCGGGAACTTCTGGGCAGACATTGAAGGCACAGGTTACAGCGAGACCTGCGAGGATAAAAACAGCAATGGGATATGTGATGCCTCATACACGTTAAATGGGGGCGGGTCCGATAACTCTCCGCTTTTCCCTAAAGTTCCCAGCGCTGTCACTGCCCTTGAAAACAAACTGGATGCCGAAGCTTATGAACTGGGCATGGAAACCAGAGGCGTGGAAGTAAATGAGACTGAAAACCCCGCGGGCGAGCAGACAGGAGAAAACGGACCAGAAGGGGAAGAAAATAAAACTGCTGAAACAGAAACTTCTGAAAACGGCACCCCGGCACCGGGAATCGGGTTTGCAATAATGGCAGCCGGAGCGGCTTATTTCCTGAAGAGGAGAAAGTAACTGAAATAAAAGACAGGAAAAAAGAGATAGAAAGAAAAGAACGGGCGTTTTCTGTCCGCTTTCTTTCCCTGATCATTTGTGGGCAAAGTACGCCACGACATTTTCTCCGTCTACGGCGTCGATCCTGCAGAAACCGAAGCGTTCAAACTGGACAATATTATCAAGCTCGGTCTCGATCCCGCGTTCTCCTGTCCCTTCGATATCGCCCTCTGGCCCGCGGACTTTCACAGGAATTCCATCAACCGGCACCCAGTGGATGATTTTTCCTTTTGCTTTTTTGAGGTCTTCGAGAGAGGTTTCGGAGCGCTTAACCCGCAGCGGGGAAAGGGAAGTAATTTCAACGTTGCAGAGGTCTTTTAAGCGGAGGACAGAACCTACATTGAGCTTTTCAATGTCCTCGGCACAGACAAGAACCTTATTTTCGATAGATATTTCCCTCATTCCTCTTGCATGGTCTGTTGGGTGACGGGGGACCTTTGCGACCGCAGGTTTCATGCCTTCAATTTCAAGCTCCACAGGGTTCCAGACAAAGAAATAGCGGTTTGCAACCGGGTCCACTATTTTGCGGTTCTCGGCATAAAGAGATTCCATGCTGATGCTCACATCGGTCATCCCGACTCCCATTTCTATCATGAACTTTTTGAGAGCTTCAGCCCTAATTCCACGGCGCCTGATTGCCCTTATTGTCGGCAGGCGGGGGTCGTCCCAGCCGCTGTATTCTCCGGATTCGATAGCTTTACGCAGGGTACTTGTGCTGAACTTTCCGAACTCATGGATCTTTACCCTGCCCCAGTGAGTTGTTCTCGGGTATGTCCAGCCGAAGTATTTGTAAATGTATGTCTGCCGTTTTTCACTGTCGATAAGGTCTTTACCCCGGATGATGTGGGTCATACCGAGCTCGTGGTCTTCGATAGCACCTGCAAAGTCCAGAAGGGGCCAGACGATGTATTTATTTCCAATCTCAGGGCGTGGGTGGGACATTTTTCTAATCCTGAATGCTCCCCAGTCCCGAAGTGCAGGGTCTTTGTGCTCTATATCGGTCTTTATGCGCAGCACAGCCTGCTGGTCTTCATATTCTCCGGCAAGCATCTTTTCCCAGTGCATAAGGTTTTCTTCAGGGTCTGTGTCCCTGTGAGGGCAGGCCTTTTTGGAGTCTTTTAACCTTTTGAAGTCTTCTCCTTTACAGAAACAGACATAGGCTTTTCCCATCTCAATCAGTTTTCTTGCATAATCGTAATAAATCGGGAAACGGTCAGAGGCACATACAACCTGGTCAGGAACAACCCCGAGCCATTTAAAGTCGTCCATGTACCAGTCATAGGCTTCGAGCATGGGACGCTTTATATCAGGGTCAGTGTCATCAAAGCGCAGGATAAACTTTCCTTTATACATCTTTACATACTCTGAATTGACAACCATTCCCCTTGAACTTCCCAGGGTTGCGGGTCCGTTAGGATTTGGGGCAAAGCGCATTACAACCTTACCGGTTTCGGCTCCCTCAAGGGGTTTTAAGCCTTTGTCAGGCTCTTTCTTTACACTGAGAGCCTCTATAAGCTCGGGAGCGATTTCCGACAGGCGGGCTTCCCAGGCTTCAGGGTTTCCTTTAGCAATTTCTGAAACTATATTTTCAAGGGCAGCAGATACCCCGCTGGGGTCAGCCCTTAACTGGGGACATTCCCCCATAACTTTACCCATAACAGCTTTGGGCTGTGGGGCTTTTCCGTATTTTACAGCATTTTGAAGAGCGTATTTTTCAATTATTTTAATATCTTCAGGACTTAAGGTCATAGAAAATTCTCCAGAAATAAACCTTGATTAAATCTTAATCTGAGGCGATAAGAATATCATAAATTTTAACTGAATGGATAATCCGCACAGAGGTGGACAGTCCCCGATATATTGAAAGGGACAATTGCGGAAAAACATGTAAATAGGGTTATAAAAAGTCACCGAAGCCAGGAACTCCAGAGAAAGAGCCTGAGAGCAAAAATCGTTCGGAAAGGACTTTCAGGTAAATGCCTTTACTTCGGGATAGAAGCTTCAATCTCCCTTATCCGGGACACTTTTTCATCAATCTTACTAACTTCCTGTTCGAAGTTCTGCAGGAATTTATGGACAGCATCCCCGGGAACAGCTCCCTGAGCTGAAGGTTTTATAAGATTTGCCTGTTCAAGGACTCGAAGGGAATAACGCACCTTATGGTTCTGCATCCCGGTAACCTCTGCAAGTTTAAGGATTCCTATGGGACCTTCTTCAATTACCTTTTTGAGCACGATCAGGTGGCGCTCCGTAAGTTCAAGTTCGGTTGCAATATTCTCGAGCAGCATCAGACAACCTCGTTTCTAAGTGTTCCTATCCCCTGGACCTCGACTTCCACTGTGTCCCCCCTGTGGAGTTCTCCAACTCCCGAGGGTGTTCCTGTAGCTATAACGTCTCCCACTTCCAGGGTCATAATTTCGGTGATGAACTCAATAAGGTGGGGAATGTCAAAAATTAAGTTTGAAGTGCTTGAGGACTGTTTTGTTTCCCCGTTTACCCTGCAGGAAATCTTTGCATCGGAGATATCAAATTCTTCCGTAGATACTATATAGGGTCCGAGGGCAGCAAAGGTATCAAAGCTCTTTGCCCTTGTCCACTGTCCGTCTTTTCTTTGAAGGTCACGTGCGGTCACGTCATTAAAACAGGTATATCCTGCAATGACATCCTCGGCTTTTTCGGCTGAAATGTTTTTACAGCGCTTTCCGATAACGACTGCAAGCTCGGCTTCAAAGTCCACCCTTGTACTGGATGCAGGATAAATGATCTTGTCCCCATGCCCTATAACCGCAGAAGGAGGCTTCAAAAAAAGGACAGGGGATTCAGGGATTTCCATAGAAAACTCTTCAGCATGATCCCTATAATTCAGGCCGACACAGACAATTTTAGAAGGGAAGGAAGGGGGCAGAACGCGAAGTTCCGAAAGTTCAAACGTCCCGGCAGAGGTCCCTCCATTGGGATAAACACGCCCACCTTCAATTTCTCCATAAAAAATGGTATCTTCTGACCTGAACCTACCAATCATATCTTCGCCTTCCTTATCCTATTTTTGCGGGTCTTTCACTCCGCTTTCTTTCATTTTTTAAGAGGATATATCCAAACTTAAATTTTAACTCTTCGCCCGCTGGCATCCCGTGAGTATTTCCCGAGCTCGGAACCTGTGAGCTGAGTGCCGGAAAACACAGGCCCGTCCTTGCAGACCCTGAGGCCGGAACTGTCTATGCAGCACGCCCCGCAGACCCCGATACCGCATTTGAAATAACGGTGAAGGCTGAACTCTGATTTTTCCAGCACTTCTCTCTCTTCAAGGAACCTGAAAACCGAAGCCATCATTATTTCAGGTCCGCAGACCGCAATTCTGTCATAGGATGTAACATCAAGGTTTTTGAGTACATCAGTCACAAACCCTTTAACTCCTTTTGAACCGTCATCAGTTGACACATAAGCGTTTCCGAGAGCTTCGAAACGACCTTCAAAAAGCAGATGCTCCTCGCTCCTTGCCCCGAGAACGGTATTCACTTCCGCACCTGCCGCAGAAGCTGCTTCGGCATACGGTGAAAGAGGAGCAGCTCCAACCCCGCCAGCTATAATAAGAACCTTTTCTCCTTTTGCAGGAAGGGTAAAACCTTTTCCAAAAGGACCCCTGAGCCCGAAAGAGTCTCCTTCTTTTAACTCAAAGAGCTTTGAAGTCGCCTCGCCCACTTTCTGGACGGTTATGGAATTATTTCTTGAGAGCCCCATAGGAACCTCATCCACACCCCTGACCCAGACCATTACAAACTGGCCCGGTTCCATATCCTCAAATTTGTGGTCAAAGAAAAAAGTCCTGATCAGAGGGGATTCTTCAATTATCTGTGTTATGGTAGCATTAAGAGGAAGCATCAGACCATCTCGTGGGCAAGCCCTGTAATTTTCTTTATATCAGAATAGCCTTTTCTTTTGAGGAAAGCTTCTATTTCTTTGCCTATTTCAGAGAATATATCTAACCTGTCATATACTGCAGACCCAACCTGAACAGCGGCTGCACCTGCCATTATCATTTCCACAGCGTCTTCCCAGGAAGAAACTCCTCCCACGCCGATTACCGGGATTTCCAGGGCAGTGAAAAGGTCATAAACACATTTTACTGCTACGGGCTTAACAGCTTTTCCCGAAAGCCCTCCTGAACGGTTTCCAAGCACAGGGTACCCGGATTCAATGTCAATAGCCATTCCCTTTACCGTGTTGATCGCAACAACGGCATCCGCGCCCCCGGACTCGGCTGCATTTCCAATGCATGTAATGTCCGCAACATTGGGGGTCAGCTTGACCCAGACAGGTACATTGACAACATCCTTTACCGCCGCCGTAACTGCTTCAACGAGGCAGGGGTTGGTACCTATTGCAGCCCCGTAACCCTCTGCATGGGGGCAGCTCACGTTAAGTTCAAAAGCATCGGGCTTTGCCGGGAGCAGCCCCTCTGCAACTTCAGAGAATTCGGAAGGGGTGCCCCCGAAAATGCTTGCAATTACCGGAGCATCAGAGTTTTCTTTTGCAAACTCCAGCTCCTGGAGGAAGCCGGGATAGGAAGGGTTTGGAAGCCCCATGGCATTTAAAAAGCCGCAGTCCAGCTCAATCATGCTCGGGTTTGGATGCCCGGTTTTGGGAGCAGGACCTATGGATTTGGTCACAACTGCACCAGCTCCCCCTTCACGTGCGACCCTGCAGAGGGAAGCCCCGGTTGTCCCGAGCACCCCGGCTGCAAGAATAGTGGGATTTTTTAATTTAAGTCCGGTAAGAGTATACATTAAATAACTCCGTTTCCTGCCCGCAGGCAGTTTCTGCATCAATAATCACAGGAATTTTCGGAATCGGCACCTCTGGAAATCTGAAGGAGCGCTTCCTCAGCAAGTCTCCTTCCGCCCATCTCCACGAGCCTGTGCCCGAGTTCCCTGGCTTTCTCAATTCCTCCGCGCAGGGGGATAAATTCGTCGATCCTGATAGCTTCCCTGCCGTCAAGAGAAAGGACTTCAGCCCGGACATGGATTTCCTGCCTGTCAGGTGTAATTTCAGCATACGAACCCACAGGAGTTGTACATCCCCCTCCGAGCTCGGCGATAAGGATGCGTTCGATTTCGGTAACAATCCTGCTTTCGGTATGGTCAAGCATGGAAACTGCGGCTTCAGCTTCGGTGCCTTCTCTTGTTACCACTGCAACCGTGCCCTGGTTAGGAGAAGGGCAGAAAAAGTCAGGGGAAAGGATTTCCCCTTCAATCTCCCAGCCCATGCGTTCAAGACCTGCCTTCGCGAGCATAATCCCGTCATACTGACCTTCCCTGAGTTTTCTGAGCCTTGTGTCGATATTGCCTCTGAGGTTCTGGGTAATAATGTCAGGCCTGTACCTCCTGATCTGGGCAGTCCTTCTCAGGGAACTTGTGCCTATAATTGACTGTTCAGGAAGCTCGTCAAGCGGAGTCCCGTCGTATGTGAGCAGAATATCAAAAGGTGTGTCCCTCTTCAGGACTGCAACGGTGGGAATCGCTTTCGGGCGGATTGTGGGCATGTCCTTCATGGAATGGACTGCGATATCTATTTCCCCTGCAAGCATGACATCGTCCAGTTCCCGGACAAAAGCCCCGACTCCTCCGGATACGGCGTGCAGAGGGCGGTCAGTAAACCGGTCACCGCTGGTTTTTATAATCTTAATACTGGTTTCAACGCCTTTTTCTTTAAGGAGGCGTGCAACATTCTCGGTCTGGGCAAGCGCAAGCTGGCTGCCCCGGGTGCCTATTATCATGTGGAATCCTCAAACGTTTTAAAATATAATTCAGAGAGACAAATCTTCAGGAACGTAAGCACTCAGAGATTTTCCAAATAAGCTTCAAGGGTCTTTTCAATATCCTCATCACTGTGGACTGCTGATATGAAGTTGGTCTCAAACTGTGAAGGAGGCAGGAAAACCCCGCTTGCAAGCATTCTGTGGAAGAAAGCAAGGTAACCTTCTTTATCACATTTCAGGACTTCCTGGTAATTATGCGGCTCGTCCCCGAAGAAGATCTTGAACATGGAAGCTATTCCGCATACGTGGTAATCAAGCCCTTCGTCCTCGACAATTTCCGAAAGTGCAGCCCTCATATAATCGCCGGCTGAATTCAGCTTTGCATGAATATTTTCCTCTTTCAGGTAATCGACCATGGAAATGCCTGCAGCCACTGAACACGGGCTACCGCTGAATGTACCTGCCTGATAAACAGCTCCTGAAGGTGCGATCATTTCCATAATCTCACGCTTTCCTCCGAAAACCCCGATAGGCAGGCCTCCGCCCACAATCTTTCCAAGAGTGGTCATGTCAGGCACGACTCCGAAATATTCCTGTGCCCCGCCCATAGCAAGCCTGAATCCTGTGATGACTTCATCGAAAATAAGAAGTACATCGTTTTCTTCCGTGAGTTTCCTGAGCTCTTCGAGGTATCCCGGAAGTGGCAGCACAGGGCCTATATTTCCGAGTACAGGTTCTATGATCACTGCTGCAAGGTCGTCCCTGTTCTTTTCCACAAGCGAGGTCATCGTCTCAATATCATTATAAGGAGCCTGCAGGGTGTGTTTCGTGAAATCTGCAGGGATGCCCAGAGAATCAGGCTCTCCAAGGGTTGTTGCTCCCGAACCTGCCTTTACGAGCACGGCGTCATGGGCTCCGTGAAACCCGCCTTCAATCTTGATGAATTTGTTCCTGCGCGTAAAGCCGCGGGCGAGGCGGAGGGCACTCATGGTCGCTTCCGTCCCTGTAGACACAAAACGGAGCATGTCAATGCTCGGATAGTAGCTTGCAACCTTTTCTGCAAGGGTTACTTCAAGCTCGGTAGGGGTCCCGTAAAGCCAGCCCCTGTCAAGCTGCTGCCTGATTGCTTCTTTTATGACAGGATGGTTATGCCCGAGGACAGCAGGCCCGTAGGCAAGGCAGTAGTCAATATATTCATTTCCGTCAAGGTCCCTTATCTTCGAACCATTAGCAGAAGCGGTATAGAAAGGATAGGGCTTGATAGCTCTTACCGGGCTGCTAACCCCGCCCGGAATAAGGGTTTTTGCTTTCTCATACATCTGTCTGGACTTCTCAAGTGTAATCTCAGATACCATGAACTCTCACCGGATAGACTTGAACGTTTGATAAAGGGGTAAGTGATTAATTGAGTAAGTAAATCAAATTTAAATTGAGTAAGTAAATCAAATTTAGATAAGTAAGTAAATCAAATCAAAGCGAAGAGGCTCTGGAATTATTGAATCATAGAGAGCCTCTGGATCTGGATGATTCTCTTTTCTATGCTTCTTATTCATCCATATAACAGAGCCTTCCCCTATTAAGCAGTTTTTGATGGAGGCAATTATAATGACAGCACACAGGCGATTATGATGGTCGCATACAGGTAAAATTAACAGGCAGGCTTAAAAATGAAAAGTAAAAGGAAAGGAAAAAACAGATTGAAGCCCCTTAAAAAATAATACCTGAAAAAGCTGTTATTTCAGCATCCTGGCAGCATCCTTTGCAAAGTAAGTGATGATGAAATCCGCTCCCGCCCTCCTGATAGAGATAAGGGACTCGTAAATAGCTTTTTTCTCATCAATCCAGCCGCTGGCTGCTGCGGCTTTGATCATGGAATATTCCCCGCTCACATTGTATGCGGCTGTCGGCATGCCGAACTCGCTCTTGACCCTGTACACGATATCAAGATAAGGAAGCCCGGGCTTTACCATAAGAATATCCGCACCTTCTGCCACGTCAAGGGCTACCTCCCTGAGAGCTTCGTCACTGTTTGCAGGGTCCATCTGATAGGTTGAACGGTCCCCGAAGGAATAACCGGATTCTGCAGCTTCCCTGAAAGGACCGTAGAAACAGGAATGATATTTTGCGGCATAGGACATAATAGGAATATTCTCAAACCCGCCTGCGTCAAGAGCCATACGGATTGCACCTACCATCCCGTCCATCATTCCTGAAGGAGCTACCATATCTGCTCCGGCTCTTGCGTGGCTGACAGCAATTTTTCCCAGGACTTCCAGGGTGGGGTCATTCAGGACTTCCTGAGTTTCAAAGTCGACTATTCCGCAGTGGCCGTGGCTTGTGAATTCGCACATGCAGATATCCGTGATCACAACAAGCCTGTTTCCAAGTTCGGCTTTGATTCTCCTAACAGCTTCCTGAACCACGTCGTTTTCCCCGCAGGAAGTGCTGCCCTCGGCATCTTTGAATGCAGGGACTCCGAAAAGGATCACTGCCGGAATCCCGAGGTCTGCAATCTCTTTTGCTTCTTTTGCAACCTCAGAAAGTGGAAAATTGTATATTCCCGGCATGGAAGAGATCTCAACAGGGGAATCAATATTCTCATTCACAAAAATGGGCATAACCAGGTCGTCCACGGATAAGGTGGTCTCACGCACAAGGTCCCTGATCTTCCCTTTTCTCAACCTTCTCAACCTGATTTCTGGAAACATGTGATCACTCCTGAAATATGAAATGCTTACCTGTGAATTGATTTGATTGTTTTTATTGAGAATTGATTTGTTTTATCTGTAAATTTATTTGATTATTTTTTACTGTGAACTGGATTAGTATTTTTGTTTTAACCCTTGAATTATTCCGTTTTTTATTTTCCTGTACCCCGAGTTTAATCTTTTACAGCGTATTCTTCTTTGACCTCTGCCTGTTCTTTTGTACAGCCGGGTTTTATATGGTCAAACTTTGCCTGTTTTATTTTTTCAAATCTCACCTTCTCCTTGTCGAGGCAGAAGACCCTTGAAACCACATCAAGAAACTCTTCGTTCCCGAGTTCTGCAGCCTGGCGGAGGACTTTGGTAGGTTCTCCCAGGATCTTGTTAACAATAGAACGGGTCAGGTCGTCAAGAACCTCGGTTTCTATATCCCCGATCGTATGATAGGAACTTAAACGGTTGACAGCTTTTTGCCTCTCTCTTAGCCGGACATCATATACCTGCTTGTAGAGCTCGGAAATCAACCTGTCGGCTTTATGGCGTTTGTACTGGAGGTTTAAAAGCCGGATCTCTTCCTGAATGATAGCTTCGGCTTTTTTTGCTTCTTCTTTCCTCATCCTGAGAGTCCTTTCACTTATGACCCTGAGGTTGTCGATATTGCAGAGTTCGACATTTTCAAGCTCCACAACGGATTCCTCAATGTCCCTGGGGTTTGCGATATCGATAAGAAGGAGTTTCCTTTCCCTGCACTTTATAGCTTCTTCAACAATTTCACGCGTAAGGATATAATGAGGGGCTCCCGTACCGCTTATTACTACATCAGCACCAGGGAGGTAAGCCCTGATATCATCAAGCCTGACCGCGTGCCCGCCGAGTTCGTAGGCGATTTCTTCGGCTTTTTTATAAGTGCGGTTTGCAATATAGATAGCCTCAATATCCTTTTCGGCAAGGGCTTTTGCGACAAGGACTCCAATCTCTCCTGCCCCAATAACAAGCACGTTTTTTCCTGTAAGCCCCCCGAAGATATCTTCAGCAAGGTCCACGGCAGCAGAGCCTATGGAGACCGAACCTTTATTGATCCGGGTCTCATTCCTTATCCTTTTTCCTACCTGAATGGCTTTTTCAAATGCCGTTTCAAGGATTTTACCGGTTGTCCCGGCTTTCTTCGAATAAGCGTAGAGGTCCTTAATCTGCCCGAGGATCTGGTCTTCCCCCACAATCATGGATTCCAGGCCTCCTGCAAGCCTCAGCAGGTGTTCCAGGGACTCGTCATGCCCGTAAAAGTCAATAATATGGGTGGAAGCTCCCATTTCTTTTGCAAAAGAGAAAAGTATACTGCTGCTCTTGGGGGAAACAACGTAGATTTCAACACGGTTGCAGGTTTTTAAAACGACGCACTCATACACATACTCATGCTTGTAAAGGTTACGAAGCAGACCGTCCAGGTCTCCGTGCCAGGCGGACTCCATTTCCTCAACTTTTGCTTTTTTATGGGATATAACCATACTTGAGATTTCTGTCACAGAGAGCCTCCGGATAGAATGAATAAGGGAATAGAATGAATAATATAAGGAGTTATAAATTAAACTTTGTCCGGAAATCCTCAGCCGTTTTTCACTAAAGGGTTTCCATTAAAGAACGAATGCCCGAGATTACTCAGGGTGATTCGAGATTGTTCCAGGTTATTTGATTACTCAATATTATTCGAAATTACCGACATTGTCCGAAATTATCTTATATGCTTCTTCTGCCGCTTTTTCGTAGGATTCGGAAAAGCCGTTCCAGACTTTTTCATTTTCAAGGACCTTCCAGAGAAGAACTTTCCTTTTTTTCTGTTCTTTTATATGCAGTTTTAGGTAACTCCTGAGCTCGTCCTGAAGCCGGATCATATCGGAATATGCAGGAGTTATCACATTTTCTATCTGTTTACGGGTATATTTAGAGACCGCAGGGCTATGCCCGAGGGTGGAAATCCCTATTACAAGGTCTCCTCTTTTGATGACCGAGGGGATTACAACACTACCTAAAGCATCCACCTGATTAATCAAAATATCGCTTTCCCCGGCAATATTACTTATCTTCCGGTTAAGCTCGGAGCTGCTGGTCGCAGGGATGACAAGAAAAGCCCCTGAAACGATTTCCCTGAGTTCGGAGTCCGTGGCTACCGTAAGGTCAAGCTTTGACAAACGGACCTGACCCGATGCCTCAAGCTCCTGAAGCCTTTCGGAAAAGTCGAGGCTGACGACAACTGTGTCCGCGCAGCCGCAGAAAAGTTCGGCTTTGCGCTCCCCGACCGACCCGCCTCCGAAAATCACTATTTTCCTGCCTGAAAGGTCAAGCATGAGGGGGAGAAAATTGTTTGTTTCAGCCATTTTCAGAGACCTCGCAAATGAAAGCTACGGTAAACGATAGATTGGTGTTTAATGATAGATTGGTGTTTAATAATAGTGTTTAATAAATTCTGGGTAAATGAAATAAATGAGCGATATTGGGTAATAAGTACGTAATAAATGAATAATAAACGGGTAATAAATACTTTAAAGCCAGCTTTTACAGCCAGCCCTTAAAGCCTTACCCCGGTTTTCTTAAACTCTTTTTCGCTGAAGAAAAGGGTGTAGTCCTTAATTCCGGTAGCTTCCGAAATTTTCTCAGCTACTTTTTCGCAGTCTTCAGGGTTATAGGAATGGACCATTGTAAACAGGTTATACTGCCAGTCAGGATAGCGGGGGCGTTCATAACAGTGAGTGACTTCGGGAAATTCAGCCATGATATTCCCTACTTTTTCGATCTGCTCATCAGGAACATTCCAGACACACATTGCATTGGCTTTTATGCCTATGGCTCTGTGCCCGATTGAAGCCGCAAAGCGACGGATCTTCCCGGCTTTCTGGAGGTTTTTAAGCCTGTCAACAACCTCCTGTTCACTGATTCCAAGTTCAGAAGCAAATCCTTTGAAAGGGGAATGAGTGATAGGAATTCCGTCCTGCACCAGTTTTAACAGTTTTACATCCGTTTTATCCATAATTTCACCTGATATCAAACTTTACCTGAATCTTAAACAGGTGCTTGGTAGGAAGATCAAGAAGAGGACAGCCTGTTTTCTCCCGAATTTCACTGAGAATCTCCTCAAGCCTGTTTTTATCTGGAGCCGAAAGCGTAAACCAGAGATTATACTGTGCAGCACTTCTGAGATAATTATGGGAAACTTCGGGATATTCGTTAATAAAAATAGCAATTTCCTCTATGCGGGACTCGGGGACTTTCAGGGCTACAAGAGTACTTACGCCCCCCATATTTCTCGTGTTGAGGACAGGACCTACCCTTCTTACCGCCCCTTTCCTGTTAAGTTCTCGAAGCCTTTCAATGACTTCGGTTTCCGGAAGCCCGAGAATCTCGCCTAATCTTGCAAAAGGTTCGACTTCGAGGGGGACTTCCTGCTGGATAAGGTTTAGGATTCTTTTGTCCGTCTCATCAAGTTCTACTACCGGAACTTCCCTGTCATTAGGATCCATATCACAGGAAAACTCGGCAGCCTCTTTTCGGAGCTGATCTTTTAAACTATCAATGTCAATCATCTCGATCACTATCACTTTTTTCCGGGCCTGTATATGCAGTAAGGCTCTTCTTCGAGATAGTCACCCGTGGCAGCATAGGCTCTTGCCCGGCAGCCTGCACAGACTTTTTTATATTCACATATCCCGCACTTTCCTTTAAGCTCTTCGGGATCCCTCAATTTCCTGAAGACCTCGGAGTTCTCCCAGACATCTTTGAAAGGTTGTGCTCTTATATTCCCGGCAAGCACCGGAAGGTAGCCGCAGGGATAGACCTCACCAACACTTGACACGAAACAGAAACCAGTCCCTCCGAGGCAGCCCTTTGTCATGGCTTCATAGCCGTGGGTCTTTACGGAAATTTCAATGCCTTCTTTTTTTGCCCTCTGGCGCATTATCCTGAAATAATGAGGAGCACAGGTCGCTTTCAGCTGGATTTCCGATTCTTTCTGCATGTCATAGAACCAGTGAAGGACGCGCTCATAGTCTGCAGGGGAAACTTCATCGGACTCTTCTCCCCTTCCCGTGGGCACAAGGAAAAAGACATGGTAAGCAACTGCCCCGAGCTCTTTTGCAAGCTCAAAGGTCTTCGGGATTTCTTCAAGGTTGCGCCTTGAAATCGTGGTGTTGATCTGGAAGGGGAAATCTGCTTTCCTGAGAATTTCAATGCCTGCAAGCGTCCTTTCAAAGGCTCCGGGCACGCCGCGGAACTCGTCATGAGTCTTTGCAGTCGCTCCGTCAAGGCTGATGCTCAGCCTCTGCACTCCGGCATCTCTTAATTTTTTCACGATCTCAGGGGTCAGAAGGGTCCCGTTTGTTGCGAGCACTACACGGAGCCCGGCATCAGTGCCGTAGCGGGCTATTTCAAAGACGTCCGTTCTGGTAAGAGGCTCGCCTCCGCTCAGGATGAGGATTGGTTTTCCAAGCTCCACAACATCATCAATGAAGTGTTTCGCTTCTTCGGTTGTAAGCTCGCCTTCGGGAACTGAAGAGGTGGAAGCTCCCCTGCAGTGCACGCAGTTCAGGTTGCAGCCTGCAGTCAGTTCCCATGCAATAAGCCGTGGTGGGTTTGTCATGGCAATCATGAATTAATGGTTTATATTATGGAAGTCAAGGTTAATAGATTTACAAATTAACCATAATTAGGGATTTGCATATAATCAAAGGATGGAATATAGGTCAGAATCCATTTTACTTAAAGTTAGTATATGAAACTTGAGAGGTCATATTAATAAAGTAATATTAATATTGTGTCATTTCAAACGGTTAACTGTAAAAAGAGACGGGGAAGTAAAGCTTTGTCCTAGTGGAAAACTGAAGATTTACCGTCATATACTTGTAATTTCGCCGGACAGTATGAAGCCCGAAAGACTCGCATCAGCCCAATCATCCGCACCCCTGCAGAAAAACACTTCCTAGAAAGTACGGTTACTGGCAAAAATCTGAGCGCAAGCAGTAAAGTCAGCTTTGGGGTCATTGAAAGCTTGGAAAGAAAAAGACGACAAAGAAATAGGAATAGAGTTACTTCAAAACAGTTTTAGATGAAGTTTGACTCTATCTATTCTCTTTCTTTATTTATCCGATAATGTTAGGAAAAAATCGAATCTGTTCTATATTTATTTAAATAATAAAGTTCATAGCCATTTATTTTCTTCACAAAATATCTTTATCTCTTTCTCGGATATGCTTTTGTTAAATAGAAACTGTAAATCATTTTTTTCTCTTAGCGTATTTTCGTAAATTTTGACAAAACCTCATTTAATACTCAATTTATCCTTGTTCTGGGGAAAAATTGTGTAGCCTTCAAAAGGCTACCTGAATAGTTGCATTTATTATTAAATTGTGTTCAATAACTCCTCCTGACTAATATTTTGATTCCATCCTATGGCTCTCCCATCATCGGTTAATGTGAACTTACCCTGCATGTATCCTGTAACTTTGAAGTGTTCAGGACCAGTATCTTTAGTACCTGGGCTAGTATCTTCAGTTAGATATAGCAAAACTTTTTCACCTGTTTTAAAGCTCGGTTCATCTTCTACCGCCATTGTATCATTTCCGACTTTTCCACCCTCCACTCTCACAATAACCTCTTCGGATGATAATGGGTTTTTGACATATTTGTCTACACTTATGATGATATCAGTATAGATGAGGTCATAAGGGCCGAATTCAACTACTTTATCTGGTCTTTTTCCGTCGGCAGAATTCCATTTACTTGGAAGTATTTCCTTGACTGTACCCATAACGATCACGTCAGAATTTTTACTTAAATCCTCAAGAGTGTATTCTTCAAGCAAAAAACTCATGCTACCGCTTAAGGGCTCATCGATATTATTTGAAGGTTTACTATTTTCTTGTGAAGATTGCATAGAGTTGGAGAATGCTAAACCTAACACGATCAGAGTGAGTGCTCCAACCAAAACGATTCCATATTTTACATTGTTTCGACTCGTCATAATTCATCACCTATTAGGGGTAAATGTAGCAGATACCTGCTATATCATCGGAGTGTAAACTTCTTTTCTTTGTTTCCCCTGTTGACATAGTACTGTACATTGTTGCTTCAGTATTGCTAGAATGACCCAAACTTAACCAGTGCCCAAATTCATGAGTAGCAGCACTTTGTACGTCGAAATATCCTGATGCTCCTGTAGTAGACCAACTCTTATCACTATTAAATCTTACAATACATTTCGTCATCGAGGTACCACTATATGTCTCAGTAGTTGTCGCTAGCGGTCCACTTGATCCAAGTGACGTATAGTAAAGTTTGTTTTCACACCCTATCTGATAAAAGAAGAAATTTGCACCAGCATTATTCCACGCACTCATAGCCTGAGTCAGAGAATTTGACCAAGAACTTGGAATTGAGGAATCCTTGTCGACTTGGGCAAATCCGGAATGCCAATAACGCCCATTGTAGGTATACGCCGATGCCGGAGAAATAATGCTGACCAATGATATCGTAATCAACAAAGCTCCTATCAACATTTTTTTTCTATGCTTCATATTTTTATTTCCTCCTACTAATCTCCTAGGAGGCAAGATCGAGCAAGCCTTAAGTACCCTTAAAGCTATCATTCCCTTGCCTCAGGGCATGTGAAGTTCAAATCTGCTCTGGAGGGTTGTTTGAACTTCACATTCAAAAATCTCTCTTAATCTTCTCCTATACATTTATTACGGTGATGAATTTTTCATCAGCTTGATTAACATCCATTAAACCACTTCTCTTTTTCATCAAAAATAGTAAAGTTTCATAGCTCTAATTGACGTCAGGAATTCGATCTTACTTTCAGCAAATAATTTGGAGATTATTTCCTTCACTAAACCATAAAATTAACAAAAAAGTAGCAACATACGTGCCCCAACAAAGAAAAGAATATATTACGTCAAAACAATTTAATAAGAAAGTGAAGAAAAAAATCTGTAGATACGGCAACAAGAATGAATCATTTCGAAATTTATAAGAATATGGATGATGGCGTTCAGGCAATATACAGGTCAAGGCTTCTAACAGAGATACTTCTATCATTAAACGAGGGCAGCAGAAAGCTTTCTCAACTGCGTGAAATTACCGAAAGTACATCTCAGGCAATAATTCCAAAGCTCAGGAAACTCGAAGCAGATCATCTGATAGAAACAAAAGAACATGAGTATTTCCTGACGTCAGCAGGAAAAATTGTGGCTTCAGGAATAGCTGACTCTTTTGTAACATTTTGGACAATTAATAAGTTTAAGCATTTCTGGTTGAGACATTACCTCGAAGAAATTCCAAGTCCTCTGTTAAAAGAAATCGGATGTCTTTATGAGTCTGAAATCCTCAAGAATCGAGGCATGGAGATCCTTAATATCTATAATAACCAGTTAAAAATGATTAAAGAAGCAGATCATATATACGGGATATCGTCCGCGGTAACCGAAGGATATGCCGATTCTATTTCTGAAAGGGTGAAAGAAGGAATCCCTATTGAGCTTATAGTTCCTCTTCATGTTGCAGGAGAGTTGAAGCTATCACCTTACGTAGAAAAACTAGCCGCCCTGAAAAATCATGAAAACTTCAAATTAATGGTCATGGATGAAGATATAAAAGTTGGGCTCGTTGTTACAGACAAACACCTTTCTCTGAGCCTGTACAAAAAAGAAGGTATTGAGTACGACATAAGCACAGGCTTGTTCAGTTCTGACTCGAAGGCCATTGAATGGGGAGAGAGGCTTTTCTGGTATTGTAAAGGGAAGGCAGACTTCACAAAATTTCAGTGATGTAGAAACTTGTTAGAAAATAACTGGATAGTCACCTTCTCAAACCGTATATACCATTATCAGTATTGGATCCTCGTTTTCCCAATCTATATCTATGACAGCGGTGCTCCAGCGATGTAAGGATATTGGAATGTTTTTCTCTTCAATTCCGTTATCCAGTGTAATCTTGAATGTATATTTTTTCATTCCAGTAGAATATTGAAGACCGGACGGTTTTGCTTCTGAAGCCCTTTCACCAGGATAAAGCTTGTATGATTCTTTGAACATGGAACTCTAAACAGTAGAAGTATTTTGATTTATTTCTGTAACCGTCTCAACGACTACTTCTTTTTCTTCATCAACCAGGAAATCTACTATCTTGTTTCCAGACTGAATTCTCAAAGCGGGAGCACATCCTGGGCCGTCATAATTTTCAGGTGTTGGATGACAGGAATAAGTCACACCCATTATTGTCCCTCCTTCCTGAATTAACTGTCTCACACGGTTGTCTTTGAGTGCGATTTTAGCTATATTAGAAGCATCTGTTTTGAGCCATTCTGACTCCGATTCATCATAAGGTGGAAGTACTTCAATCGCAGAGTAATTAATATCTAAATTATCTACTCCTTTGCTTACAGATGTATTAGTACTGTCTGATGTCTGAGAAGAATTCTCAATCGATTCTTGGCCTATACATCCAGCGAAGCTACAGATAAGCAAAAAAATAGTCAGGAAAATAACTTTAAATTTATTATTTTTAATACAAAAAGAGTCTGTGAACAAGTTCTTTTCCTCCATATATCCTTTTTGTCTACTTTATTCTTTAATTTTATAGGAGCATAACAATAAAATATAAAAGATAATGAGACAATTTTTTACCTGCATTATTTGTTTAATAGATCTTTGATTGGTCTTGTCCGTGAGTTATTGATCAGTTCTGACTTGAAAGCCACTGGATGGGAGAGAGGCTCTTCTGGTATTGTAAAGGGAAAGCAGACTTCACAAAAGTGCAAATATGATTTTGTAGAAATTATGGCAACCGGTGTAAAAAACAAAGATTTAGCAAGTCCTCTCTAATTAATTCCCAATTTAACAACAGCCCAGTAGAAAAGAATCCCGATAAGAAAAGATACCATAAGTGAGATTTTGATTGACATATAATCATTTATTACATTTTTAGCCACAACTTCACTAAGTATGATCATACCAATAACCATAAAAATTGAAATTAAAATCCCTAATATACGTTGTCTTTGCATGTTACCACCTAATAAAAAACTGGCTGATTAAAAAATCAGCCCACACTCAATTAAATCCAATACCAATGACTACCAATTTTCACGTAAATCGTACCTGTTAATAGCATTGAGGGTATATTTGCGTAAGGTATTCTTACATCTAAGCTGCCATCGGACTTCTGTTCCTGCCAATAAACAGTTTGCACTGCTACAGCGAGTAGAGCACTAAGTATTATTGAAGCAGTAGGTGTAAAAAATGAACCTATGATAGCACCTATTGCTCCAGCTGCACCTGTTCCCACATCTGCAACCCAATTTGCATCTCTTTCGCTGAAGTAAATGTGCACTCCCCCTGTTAAAGTGTCACCATACTGCTCGATATAACTTCCATGCCAAAAACTTGTCCTAGCTACAGAAATTGCTGCTGCAGCTGCCGAACTATCATTGAGACTTGAAGCAGATACGAGCTTTTTGGATACCAATTCATTCTGATCTACAAAAGCAAAATTTACTCTGTTAGGATTCTCTTCATCTTTCCATGAAATAGTGTATCCAATTGATCCATCTTGTTTCTTGAAAGATACTATTTTTTCGTCATCGGTTTCTTTCAATACATTCACATTTTCTGATACTTTTTTGAGGTCTTCCTTAGAAATTGATTTTTTGTTCGAAATGTCTATTGCATCAGCATGCTCTTTATTTTGAGAAATGTCAGCCTGTGCACTTACTGCTGGTACAATAGCCATGCTTGTCAGCAGCATTGCAGCAAGCAGTGCACCAAATACAAATTTCTTCTTCATTTCATACTTACTTCTGTTTATTTTCCAGGAGGCATTTTATGTGACAATTCATTTTTTGAGAACTCATTAAGCTTCAGGAAAAAGATTTTGCTATATTAAGCAGTTCTGCCTTATCGAAAGAGGAGACGATAGTGACTTCAAGCTCTTCATTTTCCCAGGTTAGAGCTTTCATATTTCCACCAAATATCGGAGAAATCGTACCGTTCATGTTATTTACCTGAATATATTCTCCTTCACTTTCAAAATTCTGAATTTCATGTAAACCTTTTTCAGAAACACCTTCGATGATACGTATTTCATTATTTCCTTTCGTATACACGAGAGTGATTTTTTCGTAATGCTGCCCTGCAAAAATACTAAACCCACTATGGACAAAAGTTGAATAAGGTGTATCCTTACTGGAAGAGACCATTGAATAATTAAATTCATAGCCCTCCGGGAGATATTCAGGAGTGAGTATTTCAAAATCAATAAACTGTTTTGCTTCTTCAAGCGTCATTTTTTCGGTTTCATTTTTGAAGTCTTCCGATCCCAGTACTTTTACCTGCGCGCCATCTGGAACTTTAAATTCAAATTCAGAATCTGGAATTCCAGTATTCAACTTCATATCCCGAATTTCTATCTCAAGATAAATATTCTCTTTGTTGTCGTATATTTCAGACCTGAGGAGCATCCAGTTTTCTCTGTCAACCCATATTTTTGATTTCCATTGGAGCGATTCGTTTTTCTCGGAAGGGGTAAGCTCAAGTACATATGCGTTTTTCCCATCGATGTTTTCGGTCCCGAGGAGGGAAGGTAGCTTCCCATTAAGGATAATACCATTTAAAAACTCAGCGTAAACATCAGGCTCGAAGAGTTTCAAATCATTAAAATCATCAGAAATCTCCGTTTTGAAAACAGTCCTGGATTCGGAACTATAGATCCATTGGAAATCTCCGTCAGATGCCATAATTACTTCCGTATCTTTATCCGGGCTTAAAATAGTCATTTTCATTAAATCGGGTTTTTTCCATATAACTTCATGCACTTCTGGATTCTGCTGCCTTGAAGTTGAATTTACATACATAGTAAAAGAATAGTCTTCGAGACTGTCCATTCCCATCTGCATGCTAGACACAATTTCTTCAGCACTGGGTTGAGTGTTAGATGAAACTTCTTCGGCACCGGACTCTTCTGCGCAACCTGAAATAAAAATGGAGAGGGTTATCAGGAACAAGATGAGCAGTAAATATCTTTTGGAACTAATCTTCATTTATTTACCCCAATTTAGAGACATTTTGTATTAATTCTATCTTCTAAGGAAGCCAACACAGCTTATTTTTGAATAATAGGTAAAAATTTAGATTTACACTCATCCAGATTTTAAATCTAACCTTTTAGCCCGAAATCGAGATATTATAGCTTGGATAGTCCCAAATAACAATCCGAATGGGCATAAATTCACAAAGATTCTCAACACTGCCTTTTCAACACATCAACTTCCGAAAATTGAGTTTAAATAACACAATTGCAGGAGCCCTCTCGAATTGCGATTAAAGTCTTTACAGGCAGATATGCGTAACATTTTGCTTCCAATTTCACGTTTGTCCTGTAATTCCCACTGCTTGGTACATCGATTGTCTCTGCCCCAGAAGCTGTGCATGAGCTTGGAACCTGGTGAACAATTGCAGGCAAATTGATGGGTTCACTTATCCAAATTGTTATTTTCATCTCACAAGGAGCAGGAAAAGGAAATTCTTTAGAAGTTGTTTGACATCCGCTTACAAACCATGATACATTCATGTATCGACTTCCATTGGAACGCTGATATAATTTGGAAGTAAACTTTATGTATATGTCTCCGGTACCATCCAGATATTCCCTAGTGCAGCTATTTATAAGTGTATCTGCTAAAACAAGGTCTGGTTCTAAAAGTTCACTTTTTTGCTTTTCACACATATTGTATGCACTTTTTTTCTTTACTCCAGAGACAGGATCAAGCAGCCTTAAATATTTGCAAAGCTATCATTCCCTTGCCTCAGGGCATGTGAAGTTCAAATCTGCTCTGGAGGGTTGTTTGAACTTCACATTCAAAAATCTCTCTTAATCTTCTCCTATACATTTATTACGGTGATGAATTTTTCATCAGCCTGATTAACATTCATTAAATCACTTCTTTTTTTCATGCCAAATAGTAAAGTTTCAGCGTTCTAATTGACGTCAGAAATTCGATCTTACTTTCAGCAAATAATCTGGATATTACTTTCTTCACTAAATCATAAAATTAACAAAAAGATAGCAACATACATGCCCCAAAAAAAGAAAAGAATATATTACGTCAAAACAATTTAATAAGAAAGTGAAGAAAAAAATCTGTAGATGCGGCAACAGGAAATGAATCATTTCGAAATTTATAAGAAGATGGATGATGACGTTCAGGCAATATACAGGTCAAGACTTCTAACAGAGATACTTCTATCATTAAACGAGGGCAGTAAAAAGCTTCCCCAACTGCGTGAAATTACCGGAAGCACGTCTCAGGCACTGATTCCGAAGCTCAGGAAACTCGAAGCAGATCATCTGATAGAAACAAAAGAACATGAGTATTTCCTGACGTCAGCAGGAAAAATTGTGGCTTCAGGAATAGCTGACTCTTTTGTAACATTTTGGACGATTAATAAGTTTAAGCATTTCTGGTTGAGACATTACCTCGAAGAAATTCCAATTCCTCTGTTAAAAGAAATCGGATGTCTTTATGAGTCTGAAATCCTCAAGAATCGAGGCATGGAGATCCTTAATATCTATAACAACCAGTTAAAAATGATTAAAGAAGCAGATCATATATACGGTATATCGTCCGTGGTAACCAAAGGAGATACCGATTCTATTTCTGAAAGGGTGAAAGAAGGAGTCCCTGTCGAGCTTATAGTTCCTCTTCACGTTGCAGAAGAATTGAAGCGATCACCTTATCTGAAAAAAATAGAAGCACTGAAAGATTATGAAAACTTCAAATTAATGGTCATGGATGAAGATATTAAAGTTGGGCTCATTGTTACGGATAAACGCCTTTCTCTGAATCTGTACAAAAAAGAAGGTATTGAGTACGACATAAGCACAGGCCTGTTCAGCTTTGACTCGAAGGCCATTGAATGGGGAGAGATGCTTTTCTGGTATTGTAAAGGGAAGGCAGACTTCACAAAATTTCAGTGATGTAGAAACTTGTTAGAAAATAACTGGATAGTCACCTTCTCAAACCGTATATACCATTATCAGTATTGGATCCTCGTTTTCCCAATCTATATCTATGACAGCGGTGCTCCAGCGATGTAAGGATACCGGAATAGTTTTCTCTTCAACTCCGTTATCCAGCGTAATCTTGAATGTATAATTCTTCATTCCGATAGAATATAGAAGACTAAATGGTTTTGCTTCTGAAACACTTTCATCCGGATAAAGATTGTATGATTCTTTAATTATTGAATTGTTGTGCAAGTCCAATATTTCTACAGTTACTTCATGGGTCCCTGCATCATTGTTTCTGATTTCAAAAAAATCAGGTAAAGCCGGACCGCCCAGAAGGAACATCAATGCATAATAACCTATAATTGCAACTATGGGTATGATCAGCAAGAAGAGAAGTGTTTTTTTAATATTTTGCATTTGAAATCCCTTCTATTATAGAAGAAGATTTGGTATCTCCTTCAAAATCGCCAAAAGGAGTACTCCTACTCCAAACCCTTTACTATTTATCGATCTCCCTTCTGACGATTTTCTGGAAAGCTAGGATCAGGCAAGTTTTAATTATTCGCAAAGTTAACATAAACCCATGCCTCGGACAAGATATGGATCAAAACATACTCTGGAGGTTGTTCGGACTATATAAACTGTTTTTCTAATATACCGTATATAAATTATAAAGTTTTTAGTCAAATTGCCAGACAATTCATTCTTAATTTATGACTGCATATTTCAACAGTAATACTTCATATGACAGATTGTGTAATACTCGGATAGAAGCATAGTGCATCTATGGCTGCGGTCAGTATTTTCAAGGAGAGGAAAAAGCACCTTGAGATTTATAAATGGTTTTTCTCCTGAAAACCGCGCTTCGGATCACACCTTAAGTGTCATCTTCTAAAACTTCTTTAATTACAGTTTCTGTAGTCCATTCAGGCAACTCGTCAACCTTTTCAATAGATATCACCGTCCCGTTTGGAGTGTCAACAGTTATCATGTAAAATTCTCCACCGGTCATTTGTGAATAAGTTGATGTTACAGACCCGTTCAGTGAGTCAGCTTCTCTGTAGAGGTTTTCCAGAGAGTTGTCCGGTCCGAGGGTTTTTAATGTACCATTTTGCATTTCAACAGTTATTTTGTGAATATAAGAGCCGTTAATCCGAATATACCCTATAGACTCCCCTGCTTCATTGAAGATTGCACCTGCACCTGAATAGTTCCCTTTTGTCAGGTTTTGAAAATCGCTATCATTAGTGTATATTTCAGTTAATACTTCCCATCCAGACCTTCTGTTAATCCCTCCATGATTGTCAATATCACTCGTACTCCAGTGCAAATCACTGGATTCATAGAGGGATAAAAGAAATATTGCAGAGAGAAGCCCGATAATCATGAGTGAAGACAATTTACTTCCGTCCAGGATTATTCCTCCCTGACCACCAGCGCATTTATATGTCTGTGTCTATTTTTTGAACTTATAGGAACCTGATATGTTACTTCTTTTTCCGAAATACGTAAGTATTCCATAAAAAGGAAAGTGAGAGAGAAGAAAAACTATTGAAAGTAGCATCTTTTATACCCTGAATGAACTCACCCATTCAGGCCTTTCAGGAGGGTTATCATTCAACATTTTTCTCCATTCTTCATCTGTTAACCTTTCTCCTGAAGGCTGCCAGAACTCATAATAACTCATCACAGGACCTGTACCGAGTACGATCCTGCCGTCAGGCTGTTTGTACGCTACTATCATCAGGTCCAGTTTCCCTGTCCCTTCTTCCAGAACGCTCCCTCCGGGACCTGTATGAACATCCGCAACCAGAATGGAGCTCTGGGACTTTATATCCACATTTTCAAGCATTGGAGATATGTTTTGTCCGAAGTTTCGGATGAATTTGTACTCTGCATCTGTTAACTCTTTATCTTCAAGTTCTTTAATCGAGATTTCCAGCAGTTTTTCAAGGGTATTTTCAAGAGTTGTAAAATCTTTATCAGACTGCTCGTCAAGCACTTCCATTTCAGCAAGACCGTTGTGTGCCATTTTTGTAAGGGCGAGCATCCTGGCATAGAATTCAGGAACTGGTTCCACATATCCCTCCACAGGTTTTTCTTCCTGAATTTGAGGAGCACCCAGGAAGTAGGTCTGTTTTGCATAGAGAATGGTATCATGCCTGAGTTCGGTCCAGGAGGCAAGGGCAGTGTTAAGCTGCTTGTCTTCCCATGCTTCGGTTTGCATGAAAGTAGGGTAACCCTCAGGATAGCGTGTAAAGAGAGGCTTTAAGGCGTATAGTTGAGCCCAGTAAAGGTTTTTATTCCAGTCCTCTTCATCAAAAGCTCCAAATTCATTTTCCAGAGATATGTGAGCTTTTTTGTAGTCTTCATTTTCAGAAATACCCATATTTCTCAGGTGTTCGCGGGCTCTTTCAGAACCAAGGAGATCCATGATGTTCAGGGCAGGAGGATTGAGTTTCTGAAGGATATACGAGTCAGGTGTGTATCTCTGCCCCATGAACCGGAAACCTTTTGTGGCTTCAAGAGTCTCATTTTCAGTTTCAGAACCTGCTGGAATTATTTCCCCCGTTCCCCCATAAATTTTCGGACTTTCATATTTATCCAGCTCAGTTATCAGTTCCTCAAGGCTTTCATTATCAAAACTCACCCCGGATCTATCATTACCAAAAACAGTATCCAGAGCTTTCGCATATTCATAGGGCCCGAGATCATCGGAAAAACCAACATAGAAAGCCGTCACATTGTAAATTCGATCCCATCTATCCCGGATGTTTTTATCCCTGTCAAAGTGATCAGAAATTAAAAGAGCCTGCATAGTTTGAATTCTCGCTTCCTTTTCCGGAGATTCTCCAGCTAATCCTTCTACCGTTGAGTCTTCTACAATAATCATTTTCGACTGAAGGAGCATACTTATTCTTCCATGCCACATCATGGCTTTGAAGTAGTTTTTCAGTTTCTCAGAAGACGTATAGTGTCCCCGCGGGGAGTACTGAGAGTAATCTTCAACGTACTTGAAAATTGGAGATATTTCCTTTTTTTGAGCTCCTATCAAAAAGAGTTCAGCCTCTACATCATCTTTTACAAATGGAGGGATTTCAACACTGTATTCTTTTACATCCTTAGTAGCGAAGAGTGTAACTTTCTCTGGATCTTCCCCTGACTGCTCAGTCTGTTCGGGTTTCGGCTGGAGAAGACTCAAAGCCACGGCAAAATATGCAACATTTCTTCTTGCAGCTTCCTTTTCTACTCCCGACGCACTGTTATAATCCTCTATGGAAGCTTCAAAGAGGGCTTTGTCAAGTTTCCAGAGTTCATCGTAAAATTCCTCGGCTTCTACCCTTTTTAACGTCTCATCAAACTGGATGTGATAAAGGTGAAGAAGGGAATCCGACGTGATGAAAATAGGAACATCAGCCACTTTCAGGCCCCGGTAAGTTTCATTCACCAGTGTCTGCCCTGATATCAATTGATTTTTGGGATCTTCACTATCGTCTTCACTATCGAGTACAACAAATCCATTTTTGTACAGCAAATCCTTGCTTTCGTTTGTAAAGAGGATTTTCTGAGTCAAATCGTCATAATTTGCAATTTCGGATGCCTTAAGGGGCAGAGAATAAGCGGGAATTGCAGGCTCAAACTGTAGATATTCTTTACTGTAATGTCCGGAAAAAGAGCTTTGATTTTCAAGAGTATTACTCTTTACAGAAAGGGTTTTTTCAGGAGCGGTTTCTACGATATCATTAAATGAACTTTCCTGATCATCTATCGCTTCTTCCGGTCTGGCCTCATTGATCGGCCCGCTGCTACTGTCGATGCAGCCTGATTCAAGTGTAAGTAACATTGTCAGCAGAAAGGCTGTTATTACCACTTTTAATTTCAAGAAAGGTCCCTCGTATTGAATTAAACAAACAGATTCAAAAAATTAAAGATATAAGATCCCCCGGAGACATGATTATGCAAGCCTTAATAGCTCTTAAAAACAGCATAATCATGCCCTAGAAGAAGAGGTATGGAGTTCAGGTGATCATGGAAAGTATATTAGAACTCCATAATTCACTTCTAGCAAACTCTATATAAATTTTCTATCCATACTATAAAACTAACATTTTTTCATGCTCTTTTATGCTTTTTGGGAAGAAAGTATCCTTTATATCCCTGATTATTTAATATCATTGACAGAGAGTTTATGAAGTTATAGTTGCTGCAGTTGTTTTCCACGGATAAAAAAAGTAAATAAGGTCTTTTGGATAACAGGCTAAAAAACGCTCATGACATTCCTGGAATAACAAGCCGAAAAAATGAAAGTATCCGGAAGTACTTTCATGCTAAGAAAGATGATTTGTGGTTTGGAGTGTTTATTATCGAAGCAAACCGGAGGATACAAGCTAAGGATACAAGCTAAATTATGCTTATTTCTTCACCCTAACAGGGTCCTGGGATTGATAAAGCCGCTTCTGAGCATATGGTCGGCAAGCACGAGGGCAACCATTGCTTCGGCAACCGGCACCATGCGCGGAGGAATCGTGGGGTCATGCCGTCCTTTAATCGCTATTTCGGCATTTTCCCGGGTTGTGAGATCAACCGTTTGCTGAAGTTTACTTATGGAAGGGGTGGGCTTTACTGCTACACGGCAGACGATGTCCAGGCCCGATGAAATCCCTCCGAGGATGCCGCCTGCGTTATTGCTCGAACAGGTAACTCTTCCGTCTTCCATGAGGAAGGAATCGTTCATTTCACTTCCGCGCATACGGGCAGCCTCGAACCCGGCTCCGATTTCAAAGCCTTTGACTGCGGGAATGCTCATAAGAGCTTTTGCAAGGTCTGCATCAAGCCTGTCAAACACGGGTTCTCCGAGACCTGCGGGAACTCCTTTCACGATTACCTCGACAATTCCGCCCGCGCTGTCTCCTTCCTGGCGCAGGGCTACAACCTTTTCAAGCATTTTCTTTGCTGCTTCAGGGTCGGCACAGCGCACAGGAGTTTTCTCTACATTTTCGAGAATTTCATCAAAAGAGAGGGATTTTGCCCGGATCCCGCCGAGTTCGAGAACGTGTCCGACAATCCGGATTCCGTAATGGGAAAGTAAAAGCTTTGCAAGGGCACCGCCTGCGACCCTGCCTATTGTTTCGCGAGCTGAAGACCTGCCTCCTCCGCGGTGGTCCCGAATTCCGTAGCGGGTAATGTAGGTAAAATCAGCATGTCCCGGGCGGGGAGTATTTTTAATGGCATCATAAGAAGAAGACCTGGCATCCGAGTTCCAGACAAGCATGGAGATGGGAGTCCCCGTGCTCTTGCCCTCGAAAATTCCGGAGAGTATTTCCACACTGTCAGCCTCGCTTCGAGGTGTGGAGACCTCGCTCTGTCCCGGACGCCGCCTGTCCAGCTCTTTCTGGATGTCGGCTTCGGAAAAAGGAAGCCCTGCAGGCAGCCCGTCAACAACAACTCCGACAGCCCTGCCGTGGGACTCCCCCCAGGTCGTGATTCGAAACATCTGCCCGAAAACGTTTCCAGCCATGCATCTTAAGTGGTTTTTTTGCTATATGATCCTTGGGGTAAGGCAGGTTCAAGGTGCACAACCACATCAGTAACATCATTATATTCGGCTTTCAGCATTTTGCTTACCCTGTGGGAAATAAGGTGCGCTTCTTCAAGAGTAAGGTCAGCCTGCACAAGCACATGCATATCTATCCGTATATCGCCCATGCCTCCGCGAGTCCTGATCTTATGGCAGCCCAGAACTCCTTCTACTCCCAGAACAAGGTTACAGATCTCGTCTTCTTCAAGCCTAGACATGTCAAGAAGTACCTTTGAACTTTCCTTCATGATCCTGAACCCTGCCCTGAAAATGATAAAAGATATAAGAACAGCGATTATAGGGTCAAGAAGGGGAAAACCAAGCTTTACGGCAGCCAGGCTTAATATCACTGACAGGGAGACATAAATGTCGCTTTTTGTATGCAGGGAGTCCGCAATAAGAACCTGGCTCCTCAGGGCTAAACCCTGCCTGTATTCGTAGCGGGTAACCAGGTAATTAATGCACATTGTGCCGATTATCACAAGAAAACTTATAGCTGTTACCTCAGGTACACTCCGGATGAGGAACCTGTCAAGCGCATGCCTGAAAATCTCAACTCCCACGTAAAGGAGGAGAAGTGCAATAAAAATAGAGGCTATGGTTTCATATTTCTGGTGCCCGTAAGGGTGCTCTTTATCGGGAGGGCGTGCTGCAATAAAGCTTCCCACAAGCCCCACAATATTGGAGACACCATCGAAAAGTGAATGGTAGCCATCTGCTGTCATGCTGAGGGTGCTGGTTAAAGTCCCGTAAATAATCTTAGCAAAAGCTACTGCAAGGTTCAGGAAAAGTACAATCAAAAGAATTCTCTGGACTTTTTTAAACCTCTGTATCGCTGGACAGCACCTCCTGAATCCAGACCTCAAAATAACAGGACAGAAAGCGATAAATCAAATAATGTAAGTCAGAATGATGCTATATATTCTATACTACTTGTGTTGATTTATATTATAATATTCTGCTACATTAAAATTGAGAATTATTAAGAGGCAGAAAAACAGGTTGACTGCCTTTTATTTTTTAGTTTTTTCATAAACGGAAGGCGCTTTTAAAGAAGATACCTGTAAAGAAGAGAAATGAGAGTTTAAGAAAGGATTGAAAAGGATTCAGAGTTTTAAGAAAGGATTAAAAAGGATTCAGAGTTTTAAAAAAATTGAAAAGGATTAAGAATTTGAAAAAAGAATTGAGAAGGATTGAGAAATTTAAAAAAAGAATTGGAAAAGATAACGAATCAAAAAGAAAAAAATGAGAAACAGGGAAGATTTTCAGCAATCTGTACCTGCCCAGAGCAAATAAGCTTCAACTATTTCCTGCCCTTCGAGGAAGACAAGCCCATGTTCTTTTCCGTATTCTTTTGATTTTTCTTTTGAAAGGGCTTTCCCGCTGTCATCGTCCAGCATTTCACAGACAACCATCGCGGGGGTTATTCCTGCCATACGGGCAAGTGCAACCGAAAGTTCTGTCTGGCCCATGCGCTCGTCAAGGAGCCCTTCGGCAGCCCTGAGGAGAGCAACGTGCCCTGGAGTCCTGAACTCGTTTCCAAAACGAACCCCGTTTCCTGAAAGGGATTCTTCTGTGATCTCACCTATTTTCCTGATTGTAAGGGCTCTTTCAATGTCAGGAATGCCTGTCCTTGTGTCCCTGTGGTTGACCCAGAGAGAGAAAGAGGAATGGGCATCGTATTTGAGGTCTCCGTCTTTTTCAACAACTTCCCCAAGGGAGTCACTGGTCTTGCTGGCTTCCCTTACAAGGTCTGCCATGAACGGCAATTTAAGCTGTTTTGACGCCACCGGGTCCACTGCCACGCAGATAAGACCACCGGCATCTTTCCGCATCCATTTCACATCAGTATAAGTGACAGCTTTCGCAGGAATTACAAGATCTGTTTCTCCTTCTCTTGAGTCCGAGTCATAGATCTGGATCATTTTTCCTGCACGCAGGGCTTCCAGAGCCCTGTTAATATTTTCATTGCTATATTTCAGACATTCATAGGCCATGTTCTCGCTCATTTCTGTCCCTCCATACCCTGCTTTTTCAGCTGTGTCACAACTCTGTCTCCATCTTTCAATTTCAGGGCATCCCTGAGTTTTACCGGTGCAATAATCTCAATTAAATCCGAAGGGTAATGAGTCCTGTCAGGGACTACAACAGCAGCATCTATGCCCTCTACTCTGACAGGATAACAATTTCCACCCCCGAAAGTGCGTTCTCCATCATTAAAACCGTCTATCCGGACAGAAGGCATTTCTCGAAGCCTGTTCCTGAGAGCTGAACTGTTTTCCGAGAGCTGCACGTTAAGGGTTCCGGGGAAGGGGATGAAGTGCAGTTTTTCTTCAAATTGAGTCCTGTACCCCGGGATATTTATATAATACTGACCTTCACCAAGACCTTTGAGGACGTTTCCTTCAAGCTCCAGAGTATCGGGCTCTGAAGAAAAGATCCTGCTGTATTCGACGTATTCGTTCTTCAGGATTTCAATCCCTTTTTCTGTCATTTTTATCAACTGGCCACCGGGCACCAGTTCTCTTTCGATCAACCGCTCTTTCTCAAGCTGTTTTAACTTTCGAGCTGCGGTTTTGGAACTGTCTCCCGTATGCTTGTGAAACTCACTCGAAGAGACTTTAACAGTTTTATTTACTGCCCCTATAAGGGCAAGTTTCTTCAGGTATTCAATGTCCGGCACTGTCGGCACCCATGTTACCTTAATTTTGAGATGCGTCTCAATTATGAGATAGAAAACTACGCATTTCAATATAATAAAACTTTTGATATCGAGCGAGGCACTAGGAAAGAGGAAGCAGTATTCCTAAAGCATATATAAAAAGCTTTACGAAACTATTAAGTATAATAAGAATAATTAAAAATGAGACCTGCCATGACACAGCATATCAAAATAGAATGCCCCTCATGCTCACCTGAGGAAAAAGTCCCGCATGAACTGATAAAATTTGGGATAAGTCCACTGGTGCACTGCCTTGAGTGCGGGCTTGTTTACATTGCCTCAGGGTTAAAAGCTCCTGAAAAAATAAGCGTAAGGGTCTTCGTAAACAGGATAGAACATCCTTTCACGCACTGGGTAAAGTTGAACGCCGGAGAACTTCTGCGAGAAGATGAAGAAATAATTCTGGATAAAGTAAAAACCGGTGAAGGAAGCCCATTTGTCATAACTTCGCTTCAGGTTGGAGTCAGGAGGGTGCCTTCTGCCCTTGCCGAGGAGCTCGATACAATCTGGGCAAGACCTCTGAATGAAATTACATTCGCAAAGAGAAGAAAAATAAGGCAAAAACACCCGATGTCCTTTGAAAATATTACATCCACAGCTGGAACTTCCACTGCTTCCGAATATTTGGAAGTAGTTGATGAAAGCTGATTTTTAAACAGGCAACTACAGTTTATAGACTGCAATTTATGGACTACAATTTATAGAGATCTATTTTTGCAAAACTCTGCTTTTACTTTTACCTTTACCTCCCTGAAACTTTTTTTCTTCCCATCGCTCCTTCAGAACACATTCTTTAAAACATCACCGGAGAAGTTAAGTATTTAGTATTTTGAATCCATCTATTGATTAGACTATGATGAGAGAAATTGAAGTCGAATGCCCCGCATGTTCCCCGGAAGAAGAAGTTGGGCATGAAGTTCTTAAAGAAGGGCAGAGCCCGCTTGTCCGATGTCTGGAATGCGGACAGGTACATGCAGCGAAGATAAAAACCCCAAAATCAGTCAGTTTGAAGGTTATAGTTAGCAAGAAGGATACTTCAAACACCTACAGAACCGAACTGGATTCTGAAACCGTTCTCCAGGTAGATGAAGAACTGGTTGTGGATGACGAAGAAACAGGAATGGTATGCCCTATCCTGATTACAGCCCTGGATGCAGGAGGAAAAAGGGTCAAAGTAGCCAAGGCAGAAAACACCGAAACAATATGGGGAAGAGCCATCGATGAGGTGACTGTAAAGTTTTCTGCACAGGAAGGAACTGAAAAAACAGAAGTAATTGAGAAACGTGTTCCCGGAGACTATGAATTTGTCGTGGGAGCAGAGGAAAGAGCTGGAAATACCCGTCTTTTCATTACCAAGATAAAGATCAGAGACGGGAATTTCAGATCCAGAAAAGGTGACGCTGTACTTGCAAAATATGTGAAAAGGATTTTTGCCAGAAAGAAGGGGGATAGTTCTGGTCAACGCAGTTTCAGAAAAGGACCTTGGTGAGGATAAAAGAAAAAGAGAAAAAGAAAAAGAATGTGAGAAGCTCCGCAAGCTCCTTGTAGAAGGTCTTGAAGGTTTCGTAATAGACGAAAAAGTGCTCCAGGCCATGCTCCGTGTCCCAAGGCACAGGTTTGTTCCGGAATATGAGCAAAGGGCAGCTTATGTGGACATGCCTCTTGAAATAGGCCATGGGCAAACAATATCTGCCCCCCACATGGTTGCTATGATGTGTGAAATCCTGGAGCTGGCTGAAGGGCATAAAGTTCTGGAAATTGGGGCAGGTTCAGGATATAATGCTGCAGTGATGTCAGAGCTTGTAGGAAAAACCGGGCATATTTACACTGTAGAGCGGGTAGAACCTCTTGCAAATTTTGCAAAGAAGAACCTGAAAGAAGCAGGGTATAAAAATGTTACAGTTTTACTTGAGAATGGGTCAATGGGTTATCCCGGATATGCCCCCTATGACAGGATAGCTGTAACATGCGCAGCTCCCAATATCCCTGAAACTCTCCTGGAACAATTGAAGCCCGGGGGTATAATGGTAATCCCTGTGGGGAGCTATTCCCAGGAGCTAATCAGGGTTAAAAAAGACAGCACAGGCAAGATATACAGGAAGAAAAAAGGCGACGTTATCTTTGTGCCTATGATTGGCAAACACGGCTTTCGAAGGATTTGAGAGAGAGAACCGGAATTAAAAAGTATGAAATAAAACTCAAAGATTCTTCTTTAATAATCTGAAAAGAATTAATAAATTATTAATAAGTGTGAAATTAACTACTTGATATGGACATCGATATATACGAGGATTTTGAAGAAATTCATGTAAAAGATGTCTATATAGTCGATGTGTTCAGTGACCCTACCCCTGTTGTGCTTCTTGAGAACCTGAAAGGGGAAATGCTTCCTATATATATAGGGCACCTGGAAGCCCTTTCAATAGGGAACGTACTTAAAAACATTTCTCCTCCTCGCCCCATGGCGCATGACCTTATGGTCAATATTTTCGATCGCCTGGACATAAAAATTGAAGGCGTGTTAATTGACGATAAGGTGGATAAAGTATATTATGCCCGTCTTCTGGTAAAAAAAGATAACAGTATAATGCAGTTTGATGCACGGCCAAGCGACTGCATTGCACTTGCGCTCAGGGTGGGAGCCCCGATAAGAATACGGAAGAGAGTGCTGGAATGTTCAGAGATAGAGATGTCCAGGCTTGAAGGCGCACGCGTGATAAATATCTTCGGCTAAGAGAATATCTTGTCCAGGACACCTGGTTAAAGCCGGTATTTTTTCAGAAATAATGGCTGGTTCATCTTTGCCAAAAACCTTTATTCGATTCCTGTTTTTTCAAAAAATCCCGCCTTTTCAAAGAAACCTGTTTTTCAGCAATTTCTGCCCCATAAGCAGCCTGACCCTTTCCGGATTTCTGCCTGTTTAATTTCAATAAGCTTTTAATAACAGTTAATTTCATTATCCCTTAGATGCTCACCAAAAGAATCATACCATGCCTTGATGTAACCCTTGACAGAGCAGGCGGCTGTGTTGTCAAGGGCGTGGAGTTTGTGGACCTGAAAGAAGCCGGAGACCCTGTGGAGCTCGCCAAGCGTTATAATGAAGACGGTGCAGACGAGCTTGTTTTTCTGGACATCACAGCTTCAGCTCACGGCAGGGAAACCATGATCGATGTAATAGAAAGGACTGCAGACGAGGTATTCATCCCCCTTACAGTGGGGGGCGGCATCAGCTCGATTGAAGCTATCCGCCAGATCCTCAGAGCAGGTGCTGATAAGGTTTCTGTTAATACATCAGCAGTTAAAAATCCTGAATTTATCAAAGAATCTTCCGACATATTCGGAGCCCAGTGCATTGTTACTGCCATTGACTGCAAGCGAAATACCAATGTAAAGGACAATCCAGATAAGACCATTCTGGAGCTGGAAGACGGGACACCTGCCTGGTATGAAGTGGTAATTTACGGAGGCAGGAAAAACACGGGTATTGATGCAGTCCAGTGGGCAAAAAGAGCAGAGGAGCTGGGTTCAGGGGAAATCCTGCTCACAAGTATGGACAGGGACGGAACCTGTGCAGGGTATGACATCCCTATCACAAGAAAACTCTCAGAAGAACTTGATATCCCGATTATCGCCTCCGGAGGAGTGGGAAACCCCCAGCACATCTATGAAGGCTTTTCGGATGGAAAAGCCGATGCCGCCCTTGCAGCAAGTATCTTCCACTTCGGGGAATATTCGATACAGGAAGTAAAAGAGTTCCTCAAGGAGAGAAAAATCCCTGTCAGGCTCTGAAATCCGAAAAACAGAATTTTTAGGATCTATCCGAACAGATTTCGGCCTGGCAGACTTATCCAGAATGGAGATTTCCAGACAGGAATTTTGTCCGATCCTATCATTTAATGCCTTAAAAGGGTCAGCCGAACAAAAGATTGGCAGAAAATACCGGAAAAGGTGATAAAGTTATGGAAATTTCCGAGTTTCAAAAGCTTATGTATGAACTCTATGCCCACAATGACATAAGGAGGGGCGGAAAGGCTACAATGCTCTGGCTGGTTGAAGAAGTGGGAGAACTTGCCGAAGCTATTCGCAGGGAAGAGCCCGAAAACATAGAAGAAGAACTTGCAGACTGCTTTGCCTGGATAGGTGCTCTTGCCAACCTTTACGGAGTAGACCTTGAAAGGGCATTCCTTAAAAAGTATCCTGGAGTCTGCCCCACCTGTGGGAAAAAGCCCTGCATCTGTACTGACTGATTACAGAGTACAGGAATATTCAGGGATATTTATTAAATTTAATGGAAGCTCATATTCAAAACCCTTAATTTTCAGGCTTTGCCTGTATTTTCAGTAATTCTTTTTATGCTTTAATTTTTTCAGGGTTTCCAATCTTTCAAACTTTTGCCTGGACACTATTTTTCTTCCGTTATTATATTAACTCTCATATTTTTTGAGATACTTTTTTATTTATTAGAGGCAATCTCTTATCTGGAATTTAACGGAATTCTTTATTTATCGGGGTAATAGAAGATGTCAGAAACACAAAATATGGAAGCTCTTGAAGGTTTGCAGCTGAAGATCCTGAATAATACCGAGGAGAACTTTGTGCTTCAGGCTCAGAAGATTGAAAAAGGGAAATATAAGAAAGGCTACGCGGCTCCGGAAAATGTTGGGTCTTATGAGGAAAAAAGTTTCGAGCTCATCGCATGTGAAGGAAGCTGTGAAGGCGGAGCAGATATCGAAGGATGGATTAAATACGGCATAGGGTGCTCGGAGGGATATTTCAAGATACATTTCAAATACATAGGAAAGCAGGACAAAGTCAGCTATTCCTGTGAATCCCATATGCATGATGGAAAAATACTATGTGAGACATCGAAGGATAAGAAAAGCAACAGAATTGTGACCTGGATAATAGGACCAAAAGCATAAACCGAAGGAAATTCGTCCGGACTTTGTCCAGCAACACTTCACTCAATAACCCCTTTTGTTATATTTGCTCTGCCACAACCATCAGTTATAAATTTAATGTTTCTGGCAGAGCAAATAAAATACTCTTCTAACCTGCCTGAATTCTCATTATTTACAATAATCAGAAATGGAAATTAATAACCAGAAATGGAAATTAATAACCAGAAATGGATTTTTATATGACGATTTTTATAGGAAAAAGCGTAAAACCCCGAAGTCTTTAGCTTCGTGGGATATAAGCGTCAACTTCCAAACTGTTAACCGTTATATATTCTGTAAGTTATTAAGTATCTTCAAAACTTTTTTAATATTAGATTTTGCTGTCACCACAACCTCACAGTTCCTAAGAACGTTGCTGAATTTCAAAGCGAAAACCAAGCGAGGTAACGTTTGAACATCGGGGAGTTGGATAACAGGGCAAGAATCATCCTGAAGGGATCGGGATTAAGCCGTGGAAAGACGGTAGCTGTAAGCATCTCAAGTACAACCTCACGCTCATATCTGTTTCACCTTCGGAACGAGGGGCTAGAGCCTGCACGACTTGCCTCCAATGGGAGAAGGGATGACTCAGGAAGCCACCCCAGTCTTTAGCTGAGTGGTAGTTCACGACATATTTAATATGACGCTTTGCAGATAGTTTTTAAAATCTGTGGAAAAATGGATCCGATTGGTTGTTTCGTTTTTAGTTTTTCCGTCAATAACTGCTTTTGTCATAAGCATAAGATTCCTTGCCCCATCTTTTGAGAATCCTGCCTGTATCAATGTATTTTCCCATTCTTCAGGCAACACCTGCTGTAAAGTTACATTTTTATTTAATACATCTCCAAATATTTTGCCGATATCTGAAGAACTATAATCACGCGGCCCGGAGATTTCATGTATTCTTTCCTGCTGAGTTTTGCAGGTCATTACGTCAGATAAAAAACCAGCAACATCTGGAGGGGCAATCATAGGCAGCTCCAGTTCAGGTGGGAAAAAAGTCGGCAGTATTCCATATTCTCTGACCAGTTCCAGGTATCCGAGCCAGTTGCTGAAATAATAAGCAGGCCGGACAAAGACCTGTTCAATTTCAAGATCGGAAAATGCATGTTCAAGCATATAAGATGCCATCAGATTGCCTGTCCCGGATTTGTGCTGTGCGCCCATGGAAGATAAGCCAACAATTTTAGAAATCCCGGATGATAAAACAGCTTCTCTGTAATTGCTTATAATCCTTTGAATCTCGTTTATAAAATTCTCAGATTCAGGATTTTCAGGCGTTAATAGAAAAACTGAACTTCCACCCTGAAAAGCCTTTTTTAAGGCTTCTACATCTAAATAATCCGCAATCTTAACCTCAACACCCTTATTTTTCAGGCCCTGTGCTTTAAGACCATCTCGAACAACAGCTCTTACTGGCTGACCTTTATCTAAAAGGTTATCAACGAGCATTGAGCCGACCTGTCCTGTTGCTCCCAGTATTATATTCATATTATACCTTCCAGACATGAGGATAATTTGTAATTAAATTTAGTTTTTAAATCTAGTTGGATTGCCTGCCAGTTAAACAATTCCTCACACTAAATAACTCCTCAAATTAAACAATTTCTCAGATTAAACAGTTACCGCTCAGGTATTCCTGAAAAAGAAAGGATGCCAAAGTTTAATAAAGAGCATACTCAGTTATCCCATCTGATGAAGCCTGCAAAACCTGAACTGCTGGCTCCAGCCGGCGGCATGGAAGCTCTGATGGCAGCCGTAGAAAACGGAGCCGATGCTGTATACCTTGGAGCCAGGGCTTTTAGCGCCCGAGGATATGCATCCAATTTCTCAGAAGAGGAGATTGAAAATGCTATTGATTACGCCCACCTCAGAGGCGTGAAGGTATACGTAACAGTAAATACCCTGCTCAAGGAAGGGGAAATAGAAAGCGCCCTTATGCTGCTCTCCCGCCTGAGAGAAATGGGGGTAGACGCGATAATCATTCAGGACCTCGGGCTCATTTCCCTTTCCAGAAAATACCTCCCTGACCTTCCACTCCATGCGAGTACTCAGATGACCCTGCACAACAGTGTAGGTGCGGGGTTTATAAAGGGTCTGGGAATCGAAAGAATTGTGCTTTCACGGGAAGTTTCGCTTGAAGACATAAAAACGGTAAAAGAAAGAAATGACGTCGAGATCGAGGTATTCATACACGGAGCTCTCTGTATTTCATATTCAGGGCAGTGCCTCCTTAGCAGCCTGATAGGAGGAAGAAGCGGAAACAGAGGATACTGTGCCCAGCCGTGCCGCAAAAAGTACAGGCTTTACTGTAACGGGAAGCAGGTAAAAACTACAGGCAGCTATCTTTTGAGCCCTAAAGACCTTAACACGGCTACAGCCCTTGGGCCTCTTATAGAATCAGGGATAGAGTCTTTCAAAATAGAAGGCAGGATGAAAAGGCCGGAATACGTTGCAGGAGTTGTCAGGATCTACCGCCGCCTGATTGACAGATACCTGAAAGACCCTGCCGGATATTCAGTTTCCGAAGAGGAACAGGAGACTCTTACTCAATTATTTAACCGCGGATTTACCTCAGGCTACTTTTTTGAGAACCCGCGAGGAAAACTCATGAGCCGGGAAAACCCGCATAACCGCGGAATTCCTGCCGGCAGAGTTATCAGTTATGACAGGCGCACAAAACATCTCCGCGTAAAACTCTCAAACTCCCTCCGCCTGGGGGACGGAATAATGGTCGAAAACGCAGAGACCCGACCTGAAGATAAAGGAAAAATCATATCCTCGATGTATACTGAAAAAGGCCCTGTATACAGCGCAGAAAGAGGCGAAGTCGTAGAAATTCCTTTTGACTCAAGGGCGCCGTCAGGGAGCACAGTTTACAGGACACACGACAAGAAGCTTATGGACTCCCTCAAAAAAGAAAGCGAATCAGGGTCCCTGAGGCCAAAGATCCATATCTCCCTCAAAGCAACCATCGTTCAGGGTAAACCTGCCAGACTCGAAGTGATGGACAGAGATTCAAATTTCGTGGTAGTTGAGTCCGGGTATCTTGTCGAGAAGGCAGAGAAATCTCCAACCTCAAAAGCACAGATTGAAAAACAACTCACAAAGCTTGGGAACACTCTTTTTGAGGCAGCCGAACTGGAAGTAAATACGGAAGAGGATATTTTCATTCCCGTAGGGCAGTTGAATGACCTCAGGACACAGGCAGTTTCTCAGCTTGAAAAACTGAGAATATCAAAATGGAAACGGGAGACACTTGAAATATTTCCTCTCTCTGCACCCGGAGAAAAAAAGGCAGCAGAAATAAAGAAACCGGAGACGACAGGAGGATTGGAGGAGAGAGGAGAGAAGGATAGAACGAAATCGCAGAAACCTTCAGAAAGACCCTTAATTTCGGTTTCCGTATATTCCCTGGAAGAGCTTGAAGGGGCTCTTGAAGGCGGAGCAGACTGCGTTTACTTCGGAGAAGGGCTTTTCAGGAAACCAGAAACAGCCGAAAAAGAGAAAAGCTTCAGTAAAGAAGGGATTTCCGGAACTGACCTTGATTTAATTTTTGAAAGCTCTGTCCTGAAAACCAGAGATGCAGGCAGAAAAATATACTTCACTACTCCAAAAATAGTGAAGGACTCTGAAATAAAAACAGTAGAAGAGCTTCTCTCCCGTGCAGAAAAGTTCGGAGCCGACGGGGTTATTGTTTCAAACCTTGGGACATTCAGCCTCGCAAAAGAAAAAGGGGTCCCATGCGTCGCAGACAGTTCTCTGAATATTTATAATGGTTACACTTTTGCTCTACTTCTGGAAAATAGGGCAAAAATGGCAGTCCTTTCTCCCGAACTGACACTTGAAGAGATAAAAGAGGTGGCTTCTAAAGGGCCTGCGGAATGCATTGTGCACGGCCGCCTCGAACTGATGGAATCTGAACACTGCATCGCCGGCGGGCTGCTCGGGGGAAATAAAGGGCAGTGCAGCGCTCCCTGCCGCTCAGGAAATTTTAAGCTTGTGGATGAGAAGAACTACGAGTTTCCCCTTCTCATGGACTACCAGTGCAGGACTCATCTCCTAAACTCAAGGTCTCTCTGCATGCTCGAATATGTTCCTGCGCTTATAGAAAGCGGGATTTCAAGCCTGAGGATAGAAACCCTGGGGATGGATGGGAGCGCAGAAGAGGTCAGAAAAATTACGGAAAAATACAGAAAAGCCGTTGACGCATATTATAAGTCAGGAGAAAAGACAAAGGAAAAATGTGAAGGCCTCGGAAAGGGTTTTACCACAGGACACTATTTCAGAGGTGTACAGTAAGGAATCCTGTGAGAGGTGTGAAGAAATGGAAAAAATAATACCTTCGGGACAGGGTAAAAAAAGTATCTTCCTTTCGGGATCCATAAGGGGAGGAAGACAGCTGCTTGAAACATACAGGTTCATATATGATGCTCTTGAAGAAGCAGGTGCGGAAGTGCTCAGCTGGCATGTTGCAGACCCGGAACTGGAAAAAACAGAATCAAAAATGACTGAGCAGGAGATTTATGCCAGAGACCTCGGTTTGCTTGAAAAAAGTGATGCACTGATTGCAGAGGTAACTGTGCCGTCCACTGGCGTTGGGTATGAAATATGCAGGGCGCTTGTCCGAAAAATTCCCGTACTCTGCCTTCACATGCCAGATGTGGCAGTTTCATCAATGGTGCTGGGGAACCCTGATACTCTGATGGAAGTCCGGTCCTATCCAGATAAGGAGGCACTTAAAGAGATTATTATTGATTTTATCCGGGCTCTCTGAAGAAAAATGCGCCATAAAATACATTATGTTCATCAAATAAAAGAGATCGGATGGCATTTTCAAGTACTTCTGGCACAATTTTTTTAAAAGCCCTGACTGTGTCATAAAACTCAATGATAAATATAAATAATTTGAACACTATGTATAATCTATGGTAGTTGGTATTACCGAAATCTCAGTATTAATTCTGGCAGCTGTAGCGGCATTTTTGCTATATAAAGTTCTCAAAACTGCCACCAGCCTTGCGATAAATGCAGTACTCGGAATCTTATCCCTGATAGTAGTAAAGTTTTTGCTGGGACTTGAGATCGCAATTACATGGGTGGCAGTCCTTGTCTGTGCAATTGGAGGAATTTTCGGAGCACTTGTAATAATCGTGCTCAATTATCTAAAAATAGCCTTTATATGAAAAAATTCAGAAAAAATCGGGGGCAGATCAATGTTTCCGAAAAACTCCTCTGATCATATGACGCTGATATGATTTCCCCCTGAAAGTTTTATCTTTTATTAAATTTTCCAGCTCAATAGTTTCAAACCCGTAGAAAAGTTCCCTTACCTCTTTTTCAGTAAAATAATGATAAATTATACCGTTTTGCCGAGAAAAAGTTTTTTCTTCAAAAGGGATTGAGGGCTCCCCTCCACATCGCATATCCTCACAGCCAAAACCTTCAAAAAAAACGAAGCCTCCGGGGCAGAGGATGCGGAAGAATTCCCTGACAGCAGCCCTCCTTTCTTCATTAAACAGGTGCTGGAGTACCCCATAACAGATTATCCCCTCAAATGACCCGGAATTGAAAGGGAGGTCATGCACACTTGCTCCAATGTGCTCTGCAAATCTTTCGTTTCTTTCGAGCTGTAAGCGGGAGCTGTAGAGAGCGGTTAAAGATACATCAACCCCTACCGCAATAAAATTCCTCGAAAGCTCTCCAAGGTACCTTCCGTTCCCTGAACCCGCATCAAGCACTCTTGCCCCCGGAAAAAGGAAGGCATGTAAATTTCGGATAGATGCAGGACCTCCCCATTTAAGGTGAAGGTACTCTTTATCCCAGGCAAGGAAGTGTTCTTTAGAAGAGCCTGCAAGTTCCCCTGTTGATTTATCTGTAATCTTTATGTCCTGTATGCCTGAGTTTTCTACTCCCATATCCACGGTTTCCATATTCGCCTGCCCTGTTTTCATTCGCGCTTCTCAGGGCTGTAAGTAGAAGCTTCCCTGAATCTGTTTATCAGGAAGTCCTCTTCAAAGGAAGAAAGGAACCAGCCAGCTTTAGGTCCCGAGCTCTGCCCGAGAATTGAGGTGTAAATCGCTTTGAAAAGATCTTTGGGATCTACCTGAGGAGCAGGCACATTCAATTTTTCTGCAATCAGCCTGTTAAGCTCGGAACCTTTTTCTTTTGCAGAATAAACCAGCATATGATATTCTTCTCCACTGATTTTGCCTTTTGACTCAATAAGGTCTGCAAATGCCCCGAGGAAGGCTTTCTGGAGTTCGGAAAGGGTTGCTACCTGCACGGGCACATTTTCCTTTACGCTAAATTTCGCGAACGGAGGGGCATAAAGCTCGAGCCATTTTGAGACGTTGTCCACAAGTTCCCGGATACATTTTTCATCTTCAGTTGAAAAGCCTGAACGCTTCACAATCTGGAGAATCTGCTCGAAATTTCCTCTGGCAACCTGGAAAATAGTCACCATCTGCTTGAAAGGAATTTCCGGGTGGCAGATGCCGGTAGCCCTGGAAAGCTCGTAAATCCTCTTTTCAAACTCCCCCATGGAAGGATCATTATCCCTGAACTTTTCCCTTAAGCGTTCATATTCATCAACTATGGTAAGAAGAGGCTGTGCGGGGTCGAACTGGATATGCTTTTCAGGCTTGGTACGGATGATAAGGTAGCGCAGGACTTCAGGAGGCACTACTTCGAGCATATCAGAAATCGAGACAACCACACCTGTAGAAGAAGACATTGCCCCCTGCTTCCCCAGCATAATCCATTCGTAGACTATGGGGAAAGGAGGTTCGTGCCCGTAGATTTCCCGGACGATCCTCTTTCCTGTGTCATAAGAGCCACCTCTTGAAGCATGGTCTTTTCCAAAAGGCTCGACAGTTACTCCAAGTACAGCCCAGCGGGCAGGCCAGTCCACTCTCCAGGTGAGCTTTCCCCCTCCTGCCATAGGGACTGTACCCGAGTGCCCGCAGGCACAGACATAGTCCACGGTTTCGGCATCCGGGTCAAAGCCTGTAACCTTCGTGGTGGTTATTTTTCCGCATTCGTTACAGCGCGGGTTGAAGGGGCTCCATTCTTCTGCTACGGTTTTGCCTGAGACCTCTTCAAGGATCTTTGCAATTTCATTTCTTTTTACAAGGGCTGTCTTTATCGCTTCTGTATACATTCCTGCCCTGTACATTTCGTCCGCCCTGTAAACCTCAGGGTTGATGCCCAGGCGCCTTAGAGCTTCAAGGAAGGGTTTCAGGAAGTGCTCGGAATAGTTTGCACACTCCCCGCAGGGGCATGGAACCTCAGAAATGGGTTTTCCAACATGTTCGGCATAACTCTCCGGAAGGAAAGGATAAACCTTACGCAGGGGATCGAAATTGTCAGCAATATAGATAAAGCGGGCATCTGCGCCTCTGTCAAGAAGAGCCCGATAAGCAGCATCGGCAGTCACTACCTCTCTCATATTGCCTATATGGATATGCCCTGAGGGAGTAATTCCAGTGGCTACAAGGTGTTTGCCACTCTTATTTAGCACGTCTTCGGCTATGACGTCTGCCCAGTGAATTGTGTCAGCCATATTTATCACCAGAATTTGATAGCTGTAGAGTCAGGTATGAAAACAAAAATCAGGATCTGTTCATGCATATATCTACAGGAGGTTTCCTGCATAATTATCGTGTCGACTAATAAACTTTGGGCTGGAAAAATGAAAAACCCTTCACAGCCTGATCCTTACCTCACCGTAATACTGAAACAGGAAAAACAGTAAGTGAAAAAAGAAAGAACGAGAAAGGAAAACAAGAGAGAAATGGTTCAGGAAAAAAGAAAAAAAGAAAAAAAAGTAATGGAGGTTCAAAGGCAAATTTCACAGGAGTCTGCAGAATTACAGAGATTTAAAATGGCGCTTTTGAAGCAAATCAAGTAAATTTGATTTACCAATAAATAAAAGCACGTATAAATATATAAATTTATCGTATTGAGTCGATTACCTCCGTAAGAAAGTAGAATAAGGAGAACAACTTTGCTGAAAACAACCTTCGTAGAGTCGATAATATAATAAATCCTGATATGAAGGAAAAAGTGTGGATTAATGGAAGAAAAAGGAAAATGACTGCAAAAAAATAAAATGTTTGAAATATGAAGATCAATCAAAAAAGAGCATATTTAAAAAACAGGGGATAAAAAGAGCATGTGTATAAAACAGGGAATAAAGAGAACTTTATAAAAAGTTCTCAGCCCGAAAAAAATAGTTAACTCCACCTGGAAATTTTTCGTTTTCAGCGATCATCGTCATCTGCAGGTTCATAGTTCCACTGAAGAACTGTTCCGGTGACGGCGTCAATTTCAAATTCGTATTCTGTGTTGTTAAAAAGGATAGAACCTTCATATACTGGCTTTCCATCTTCAGAATCCAGATAAAGCCGGATATCAGACTCCGTTGCTCCTGAAACTTTTGCAAGTGCTATGGACTTTGCTTTTTCTTCCCCGATATAAGTATTATTGCCGGCTGACTGTGCGCTATCGGATCTCGAATAGTTTTCCGCATCAGAGTCATAGCTTACAATGTCTCCAGTAAGCGCGTCGATATCATAATCATATTCTGTGTTACCACGGTAAAACTCGATTTCATATTCCTGTCTACCGTCATCGGTTTCAAGCCATGATTTAACAAAGGTAACATCAGTTTCTTCAAGTCCGGCATGAGCAAGTGCGATTTCCTTTGCCCTATCCAGAGTAATAACATCCTCGCTGGCAGCAGTTTCATTTTCAGGGGAGATTGCAGAATCTGCAGAAGATACCTCCTCGGAGGGCTCTGCTTCATCAGCAGGAATGGATGATGCATCTTCCGTGTCCGTACAGCCAGTAACACTGATTGCTAATATACTGATAATTATTATTGTAAATAGTAATTTTCTCACAGTAAATGCCTCTTATGTGATTTTATTTAGTGTTAAGGGTAATTTTAGTCTTAGAAATATAAAGGTGTTACTATTTAGATCTGACTTGAACATCAAGGTCAAAAGCTACCAGATGAAATATGTAAAACATAAAAGATAAAAAGAGGTCTTCCTCAATATAGAAAAAAGTATCAGGGAGCTTCTGTTCGATTCAGTTTGAAAGCAAGAAGAATAGCTTATTCCAGCCTGAAAAACAGGGAGAAAAGAGATTCGATCCTGAACGCAATAAGGCCTAAAAAATAAAAAGCAGCAGAAATACACTATGATTAATCAGAAAATTATTTTTCAAACATGCAGCCGATTAAATCATCTTTATTCGTAACTGCTCAGAGTATAGTTAACGGCGCTCCTATGAGCGCCGCACGAATACCCTCTAAAACAGGTAAACCGTTCTTTTTTCCTGTAGAAATGTACGCCCTAATTCTGCAGAAAGCTTGCGCTCCCATTGCTTTTCTGAAAGTTCCCGATATTTTCTGCTGTAGTTTCATCATCCTGATATCTCTTTCTGCCTGATTATTATCAAATGGAACTTTCAAATCTGTCAGGAATCTCAGAATCTTTTCTTTGTGTTCTATAAACCTATCCAGCAGATTCCTTGATTTTGTTTTTGGATTTTTACCGCGTTTTCCCTGTTTTTCAGGATTTAGAGAATGCGGATTTTCTTCAAGCGCTCTAATGATAATTGCATCAAACCTTTCTTCCAATGCTTTAATTTGCTCAAAATCAGGTTCTCTTAATTGCTCTTTACACTCATCAGTGTATTTCTTCATCTCAGTGAGCAGTTCATTCATCTCTTTAGCCCATGTCTGTTTATAGTTCTCTTCAATTCCTGTAAGTTCTCTCTGTAAATGAGCGTTACACAGAGCATGATCACAATCATAAACGTTGTAAGGTTTCCATCCATCATGAACTGCTACTCCCTTAAACTTCGGAAGAATTCCCATAGCATCTATTGCTTCTGCTCCTCTTTTTGTATGAGCAAAATAACATGTGTATTTTTCATTAGAAGCTACATGAAGCCAGTGTCTTTTTCCTTCAATCTTCATACCAGTTTCATCAAAATTGATTACAGGCGAGGCTAATAACTTCTCTCTAATAACGTTTTCAAATTCCTCTAAATTCTGGAAACATTCTCTTTCTGCTCTAATTATCGTAGCAGGACAGATTTTTATTCCCATAATGTCTTCAAATAACTCAGAAATTCTATCATAAGGAACAAACTGGTAATTTTTACAGTAAATAGCTGAAGCTAAAATATTAGGGCCATACTGAACCGGATATTTCACTGATTCGGGAAAAACGGCTTTATTCAACTTTCCACAACAAGGACAGGTTTTAATCTGACTTTTATGTTCTGTAACAATTAGATTTACGGGAGGAATGTCAAAGACCTGTCTTCTCTCATAAGCTTCAACTTCAACATTCTCAAGGGTAGATCCGCATTCTTTGCAGCAGGTCAAAGAATGTTCTATTACCTACTCAGGATGATCAACCATATCAAGAGTCGTGCCTGGATGACCTTCCTGACCTCCAGGTTTCTTCCCGCTTGGTTTACGCAGACTCTTGGGATTAGGTTTCTCTTTGACAAAATAATCAGTAGAAGGAGGTCGACTGCTGTTACGACTGTTTTGATTTAAACGAGATTCTAAGGCTACAAGTCTTTCAGTGAGTTCTTTAACTTGAGATTCTAAACTCTCAATGTAAGCTACAATAATTTCAGGATTTGAAGCACAGTAAGAAAGAATCTCATCACGTTTCATAAAGCTAAAAAGGAATCATTTTATATCCAATTTTTCCTCGGAACGAGGAAAAATGTGTAGCCTCGTTAAGGCTACCTGAATAGTTACCTTTATTCAAGACCTTTGTGTTTATCTCTATTCTTACACACATTCTCCCTGCTGCTTTTTAATGAAGGAGGCAGGCATATACCCTTAACTAAAAGTTATACCTGGGACTCCTTCAAAGGTCTGTTCTTGAATTTTTTTAATCAACCGTTTTTTAATCAACCGTTTTTTAATCAACCGTTTTTTAATCAACCGTTTTTTAATCAACTGTTTTTAAATTGACCGTTTTACTGAGCGTTTTTAATTGATCTATTCTTTACCGGGTCTGTTTCCTGAAGAGATTGCAGGAATTTATCTTTACATCGAGTAGTTTCTCGATATTCATTTTAGCGGCAATTCCCTTTGCAGCACCAGGCACTGAAGTGATCACGCCTATGTCGAGTTCCTCACGGAGTTCGCGCATAACGTATTCATCCGCCAGGTCCATGGTTTCTACATTTAGCTTCTTTGCAACGTATTCCTTTGCCTCTTTAATCTTCATGTTCTTTGAGAACTGCATCCTTGCAACAAGGTCTCCTGCTGCTCTCATTCCTGTCATGCCTGAGGCCATTATGTGGGAGATCGGCATACCCAGAGGGTCGCCGACCCCGATCTATATGCCGTCTACGCCTGCAATCTCGACCATTGCCTTGCTTGCCCTTGTAACGGCATCAATCGGAGGAGTTTCAAGCATGGGAATTCCGCCGACTCCCATGCCCATGTCAACATGGCAGGGAATTGAAGAAGCCTGAACTGCTGCCTTCATGAAGTTGACAGCGCGTGCAAGGTTCCAGGGAGAGGTCTTGCTTGTGTTGGTGTTGCATACAGGCCCGAAAACGTTTGCACCTGCTTTTGCAATAAGAGGAGCCTGCTGGTGTGGCCAGAGCCCTGCAAGTGTAACCCCGTCATACTGGAGGTTACCGTGCATACCAAGTACGCATTCGCCAGCCATGCCTGCTTCAATATACATGTCAGGGAACTCTTTTCTAAGAGCTTCGATTGCATGGAGGGTGCCGTACATGTCAGCATCGCCTGCGGCAGCGGTGGTGTCAAAGTTAACGCCGTCTGCTCCCGAGGCAAAGAGTTTCTGCATAACCCAGACCGTGTCCCTTGTAAGGTGCGCGGCTGCATGTTCCATGGAGTCCCAGGCTTCCTGGATCTTGAAAGCCTTCATGAGGTCTCCGGGGTTTTCGAAAGGCCCGTCAGGAGTGTAGTACAGCCCCATGTTCGGCATTGCACCGTAAAAGAGAGGGATGATCATGTTCTGCTGGCAGACTTCCATTGCCTGGCACTCGTTTGCTACGACAGGCTTTACAGGCTTGTAGCTGTAGTCGATGTGACCCAGTTCCATTGTGTCGGCGCCAAATGCCCTTTCGTGCATCATGCACCCGACAAGACGGCTGGAAGGTATACCAACACCGCTGTTGCCCTGGTCACCGTCAAGCCTTAATGTGCCTATGTCGTGTGTGACAGGGACTTCCATGCCCTGCTCGACACTGACGGCTTTGCCGGGCATCATCAAAATTTCTGCAAGCTTGTCGATTTCATCGCCGCTGAGGTCGGGAATTTCACCGAGGTCAGAGGCATTCGCCATTCCTGCCTCAAGCTCCTCTATGATCTTGTCCTTAGTAAGGAAGATCCGTTTCCCGTCTCCCATCCTTAAAGCATATTCGGTTGCCATTTTTATTCTCCACTTATATTGCTTTAGTATTAGATCTGAAAGCTGTATTCCTGGTTCAGAATTTGGACACGAAAGTCCTTGCCTGCCACAGGGCAATCACTGCCAGGATGAGGATAAAGACCATCCACATAATATCCCCAGCCGGTATGAAAGAATTTGCCCAGTAAGCGTTGTAAGCTTCAAGAGCTGCTGCTGTTTGTACCATTTTCTAACCTCCTTGAGATTATGCATACCTCATGCAGGCGTCGGAACCTCGGACTTTTCCGAAATCTGTGATCACATATTTGTGCAGGAGGAAGCCTTTTTTGTAAGTTCCTGCCTCATCGACTTTCTGCTCGATATCTTTCAGCATCCCTCCAGATGCAAGTTCAATGATATCGAAGTTGATGCTGTCCCTTCCGTATGCACTGTTCATATTGTACTCATCCTGGATCTTTGAGACAATCTCGTAGTTCCAGTACTCTTTTCCATCCAGGAAAAGCTCCAGAATTCTGAACTTAATAGGCCTGTTTCCCATCTCATTCACCTCTCAGAGTTTCAAGTGCGCTTGCATCTTCAGTGAACATAATGAAACTGCCAGCAATACAGAGGGCACCTCCGACAAGAATCGTCCACTGAGGAACTTCCCCGAAGAAGAGGAAAATGAATATGATCGCACAGAACCCGTATAAGTTTCCTATACCCTGTCCTCTTCCAACCCCTATTAGAGGGAAAGATTTGTACCAGGTAACGTAACAGAAACCAAATGTGATTCCCGCAAAGACCAGGACCAGCAGAGTCAGAGGCTCAAAAGCCTGGAATGCAAAGGAGTACATTGGGAAGCCAACGATTGCCAGAATCGGCACAATAATGATCCACCAGATGATGTTCTCTCCAAGGAAACGCAGTGTCAGGCCGGCATCCGGTTCTGCTATATCCAGACCTTTGCCTGCGATAGCGCCTTCAATTCCCCAGCCGGCTGCAGCCATTAAACCTCCAAGGTATCCTATCCACTGGATGTTACCTGAAGAAAGCTCTGTCAGGAGTCCACCACCATAAATAGAGATTCCTCCGAGAACAATGACAGCGATACCGATTGCTGCTCTCTTTGAAATCTTTTCTCCATACCAGTAATAAGCAAGAATAGAGCCCACTACAGGATAAAGAAGACCGGCAACAGCTGCAAATGCTCCACCTATAAAGCCCATAGCAATGAAAGAACCTAGAATTGCCATTGGACCTCCGAATATTGAGGCAAGGAAGAACCATTTGGAGCAGGGTTGGAATTCTTTAAGAGTTCTGCCGAGTTCTCCATATTTGCCAAGCACTCCGTTCCAGAGCATAAGTGCGAGCATGACAGTGAGCGCGTTGAAAGCAGTAATCAACACAGCAGTTACAACCAGGGATACGCCATCTCCGTTTGTTGCGGCAATAGCGCCGTACATTTCGTCAAAAGGATTAAGCACCCAGACAACAGTTCCCGGGAGATACCAGATTCCCCAGAATACAGCACAGAAAAGGGCCCACATATACCCTTTACTAATTTTTCGTTTACTTTCCTGTTTTTTTAAGGCTTTTAAATCCACGGAAAATCCCTCCATTTTTCAGAGTCACTATAGAATTCCCTCAGGGAAGAGTCCGTCTCAACCCTATTCTACAGCCTGAAAGCACAGTTTGCGAACCTTCTATCGGGCATTCATATCTCAGGGGATTATGGTTACTTTCCGATTAAATTCAGATAATATTGTTTCATGAAAACTGTACATATATTAAAAGACAGTTTATAATTACTGTATTTATTCCCTCATTTTACCCTGGTTAACTGGAGTAAGCAGGCTCTCTGAAAATTGCATCAATTTCCCATTTTTAGACAATTTTCAGAAGCCTTAAGATTCGCCAGAGAGTGATGCTGAGCAGGTGTACTGCACAGCTTTTTCTATGCTTATTGGGTTCCCGTGAGCTATAACCAGATCCGCGAATTATGAATGGGTGCAGATCCTGCCTATGCCGTCAACTACAGGTTTCGCAGCAACTGTACAAAATAAAGCTGAACAGAAAATGCATTAGACAAAATCTCCTGCATTTTCTGCTTATTGAGCCTTTAGAGTAAGGCTGCTTTTACCTTGCTGACGACATCTGTGGCACTTTCCCCATAGATGTCTGCGCCGATCTTGTCAGCCCAGTCCTGAGTAACGGGGGCGCCACCGACCATGGTCTTGACCTGGCCGCGGATACCTGCTTCTTTAAGCTGTTCCTCGATCTGGATCTGGTTGACCATGGTTGTGGTCATAAGGGCGGAGGATGCGATTATCTGTGGTTTGATTTCCTTTGCCTTTTCAACGAAGGTTTTTATCGGGACATCTCTTCCAAGGTCCACAACTTTAAAGCCTGCAATATTCAGCATGGAAGCAACAATGTCCTTTCCGATGGAGTGGATGTCGCCTTCGATGGTCCCGATGACAATGGTTCCGAGGCTCTTGGTCTGAGACTTGCGCTTTTCCATTTCCGGCTTAATTACCTCTATGCCTGCATTCATTGCTTCTGCGGCTGCAAGCACGTGAGGGAGGAAAAGGGTACCCTGTTCGAACTGTTCGCCGACTTCCTGCATACCAGCAGTAAAGCCTTTCTCAATGAGTTCTACCGGGTCGATCCCTGCAGCGAGAGCTTCTGCTGCGACTTCTGCTGCAAGTTCATCATCAAAATCAGTGATTGCGTCTTTTGCTTTTGCAATTATTTCTTCTTTGTTTGCCATTTTTAGATCTCCTGAATATCCTGGTATAATTACATGCCTCTGAAAGCTTTGTCAGCTTTGTCCACAACAGCTTTCATGTCCTTGAGGATGTCTGCATCGATCGGTTTAACTACGTGGTTTTTAAGGACATCCACAACTTTTTCGTGTGCAGCGGCTGCAAGGTCCTTTGAGCCGGCTGCTGCCCAGTCTCCGAACATGCGCCTGTCAATGAGCATAGGGTCAGAGGGGTAGTTCACAAGCTGCCTGGTCTGTTTGAGTGCAAGGAAGTTGTTTCCGATTCCTACTTTCTGGATGGACTCAACTGCGAGGGTTTCCTCATTAACAGGGACTCCCTGCAGGGCTTTTTTGGTCATCTTGATGATATCGTTGTCAATAACGAGCTGTTCCATTGAGAAAGTCATACCAAGCTCAAGCATTCCGGCACCGTACAGGGTGTTTGCACCTGCAAGAGCTGGAAGGAGACAGGTCATTGTCTTTTCGTGTCCTGCCTGGTTGTCCGGGATCTTTGCATCAGACTAGGTGCCTGCCACGAAAGCGGGGAGGCCATAGAACTGGGCGAGTTTTGCGACGGATGCGCTGATCAGGCCGAGTTCGGGAGATCCAACGGGAGCAGTGCCCTTCTTCAGGTCAAAGGTTGTTGTTGAGCTTCCATACCAGACTTTGGCTCCTGGAACAGTAAGCTGGGCAAGGGTGATACCTGCGAGAACTTCTGCGTTGTGAGTTACAAGGGTCCCTGCGAGGTATACAGGAGAAGAACCGCCTGACATTGCCATACTGAGGACGTTTACAGGCATTCCGAAACGTGCACCTTTGATAATGACCTGGCAGGCATTGACACTGAGTTCAAGCGGGCTGGTCGGGCAGAGGAGCATGGAGAAGATTGGCTTTTTCCTTGCTTCTTCTTCGTCGCCGCCGTAGTAGGCATTCACGATGTCACGGTAGTATTCGACATTCTCACCCACAGGGTCAATGTGGTGGAAGTGCTTTGCAGTGTTTGTAAGCGGGGTGAAGGTCTCGTGGACGTCCTGTGCACCCTGACCTGCAATATCCCTGGCGGAAACCGGAAGGGAGAAGTAGTCGATATTTTCTGCCCAGTCACAGAGCTTTGCAATGTCTGCAATGTCCTGTTCTACGGAATCTACAGTTACGTATTTTCCGTCCTGGTACTTGCACATCTTAACACCGGTACCGAAGCAGGTCCAGTGAACTTTGCCCCCGGATTCCTGGACGGTGTTGTATTTTTTGTCGCGTCCCCAGAGGACAAACCTGGAGGGAGCGAGCTGGAGAGCTCTTCTTACAAGATATTCAGGAATTTTTACGACATTGGTCTGTTCGTTAACTTCACAGCCATTTTCCTTGAAGATCTGTCTTGCCTCGGGATCAGAGACCTGGATACCCGGGTCCATCAGAACTTCCATGGTGGCATAGTGAATTGCTTTGAGTTCATCAGTGGTAAAAAGGTTTAATTCTACACCGTTAAGTGCATTGAATCCTGCAACTGCATTACATTTTGCCATTTTTATAACCTCCGAATAAGAATGATTTAAGCCAGAAGCTCTTTTGCCTTTGTGACGGCTTCACTTGCGTTTTCTGCATAACAGTCTGCCCCGATCTTGTCAGCCCATGCCTGGGTTGCGGGTGCACCGCCGATCATGACCTTTACTTTGTCTCTCAGCCCTTCTTCTTTGAGAAGTTCTATAACATCTCTCTGTCCGGGGAGGGTTGTGGTCATAAGAGCAGAAAGTCCAATCATGTCAGCATTGACTTCTTTTGCTTTCTCGATAAAGTTCCTGATCGGGACATCACGACCGATGTCATGCACTTCAAAACCGGCTGACTGGAGCATTGTGGACACAATAGATTTACCGATGTCGTGGACATCGCCTTCTACGGTTCCGTTGACAATAACACCCATTTTTGAGCTCGCAGAGCCTTCAGGCATAAGATCTTTAAGGGCGTTTACTCCTGCAGTCATCGCGTCGGCAGCCATCATTACGTGGGGTAAGAAAAGTTTGCCTCTTTCAAAGCGGACCCCAACTTCATTCATGCCTGCTGCAAGTCCGTTTTCAATTATTTCGGAAGGGTCTAATTCTCCTTTTGCCTTTTCAACGGCAGCGAGTACCGCATCCTTCTTACAGGTGATTACTGCATCTGCAAGTTCCTGAAGCAGTTCTTCTTTGCTAATATTGCATCCTCCATTCTAATTTTTAAACATTGGAGACTTCTACCAACTATCACGAATAATCATGATGATTGGGATGCTAGCTCACGCTCTTCGAGTCATGAGATGCACGAAAAGTAACTTATGATGTCAGGGTGGGAAGCCAGGATCACCACAAGCAAAACTGCAAAATCATGAATTCTTCATGATTGCTTACTGAGGTTCATGAGAATTTAGCAGAGGGAACATTTTGGTGCCATTTTAAATCCCGTCTGTTAACTCATCTTCACAGATGTCTCCAGATTAAACTGCGCTTTACTGGTATAAATATTTTGTTAAAAAAGACGACAGAAAACAGATGGTTCTATAAATAGTTTTTGGTTTAAATATTTTGAATAGAGTAAATGGAGAAGAAAAGAAGAGGGTAAACGAAAAAATATAAATACTAAATACTAAAGATGTCCTTTTACAGGCACATAGTGAGAGAAAAAATAACCACATCATTTCAAGAGATTAAAGAGACTGAAATAGATATAATTTTTGGCACATAATAGGCAAGAGAATAAATTAAGTCGCATGAAGCTGTTTATTATTCAAACTTCAAACCGGGGATTATATTGAGGATCAATAATTAATTTTTATGGGCACAATTTTTTATACATTCCTGAGCCTGAACAAATTCCGGATAAAAAACAGGAAAAAAACGAAAATATTATATATGAGATTTTTTACCGGGAAAGACATTAAGCAGGATCTCTACAGGGGAAAGAAAAAAAGCAATCTAAAAAACAGGAAATCAAGGAAAGCAAACAACATTAAAATTATATTAAAGAAAATCCAGTAAATAGTTAATAGAATACGATAAATAGAATACGATAATTTGAAATTCGTGGAGCGGAATGCAAAAAACAAAAGAAAGGTAAAAAAGGATAAAGATTTCATGTAAGGGCAAAAAGAGGTTAGGACCCCATATTTATGAAAGGTCCGGTTCTTTGTATCCCGGAACACATAAATTGTAAGCCCTGTTTACAAGCTCTATCATTCTCCGGTCTTCTCTTTCTATTTTTATTCCGCAAGCAAGGGCAAGATACTCAGCAAGATCAAAGATCTTTATTTTCTCATTTTTTCCGGCTTCGGCAAGGTTCTGCATACAGCCGCCGCAGTTTGTTATAATCGCGTCGCAGCCCAGTTTTTCAGCAGCCCGGAACCTGTCAGAAGCTACGGAAATAGATTCTGAAGGATAATTTACCCTTACTCCTCCCCCGAAGCCACAGCAAGCCGAACCTTCCGGAGTTTTATTTGCCAGCCCTGTCCCCGGAATCTTTTCAAGCACATCCCTTGCTTCCGTGTAGACTCCCATCCCTCTTGTCAGGTGGCATGGGTCATGGTAAAAAACCCGGAATTTAAGAGCGTTTTCCGGAGTAAGCCTGCCTTCTTTTAAAAGCCGGTCAAGGTACTGAGAGACCTGCAGAACTTCAAAGTCCAGTCTTCCAAACATGCGTGGATAAATATCTTTAAAAGCTTTGAAACACCCGGGGCAGGCAGTGATAAGGACTTTTGCCCCTCTTTTCCTGATTTCGTCAATATTTTTCTGCCCATGCTTGCGGATAGGGTCCTGGTCTCCTGCACCTGCGGATACAGCCCCGCAGCAGTATTCAAGACCGCTCAGGACAGTATAATCAACCCTGGCTTTTTCCAGAAGAGTCACAGAAGCCTGAGCCATTACTTTGTTGATATAGGTGCCAGCGCAGCCCGGAAAATATACCACTGATCCGGACCTGTCCGTATACTCCGGGATCCCATCCATTTCAGAAATTTTTTTGAATAGGTTATTCTCAGACTCGGGATCCACCATGGTCTGCCTCTCAGAAAGGCCGTTTTCATTTACCCATTTCTGTCGGGAAGGAGATATCAGAGGCTTGATCCCGAGGTTTTCAGGGCAGGCAGAAATGCAGAGCCCGCATGTAAGGCAGCGCAGCAGGGACTCGGAATCGATATTTGATGACCCATCAAGATACCCGTAAAGCCGGTCAAGCACACCGAGGTCTTCATACCGGGAGCAGACCTCGAGACACTGCCCGCATCTCGTACATTTTTCCCTGTGTTCTTCTACTATATTCATATTTTAACTCCATATCATTTTAAACTCATGCGACTTTATTCTTATAGCGATCCTTAAAACCTCTTTCTGAAGAATTCCACCCCTGCAGCCATTGAACCGGAAAAGCCTCCTTTAAAACGTATGGGAGGCTCTCTATGAAAGCTGGAAACCTGAAACCGGAGATCTTTCAAAAGAAGATAAGACTATATCCATAGATGCAGTATCAATATCCAGATAAAGGAAGGGATTGAAATATTTGATGATTTAAAAAACAGCGCGAGAAAACTGGTAATTCCATTAGCCCGTTCAATACCTCTCTCCCCGAACACCCTTACCCTGCTCGGCTTTGCAGTAAGCGTGGCTGCAGGAGCTGCATTTGTCCTTGGCAAACCCTTTGAAGGTGGTCTCCTTATCCTCCTCAGCGGAGTTTTCGATGTCCTTGACGGAGGAGTCGCAAGAGCAAAAGGAAGGATTACCCCTTTCGGAGGCGTGCTTGACTCGGTATGCGACCGCTATTCAGACGGGCTCATGTTTCTCGGGATAATGGCAGGAGCAATAAACGGGAGGCTTACGGTTCTCCCTATCATGGGGGTCGAAGGCTGGCTCTGGTCAGGCTATGCCCTTATCGGTTCTTTTCTAGTAAGCTACACACGCGCCCGCGCAGAGTCCGCAGGCTGCAGGAAATTATCTGTAGGAATTGCCGAACGCACGGAAAGGATGCTTATCCTGGCTTTCGGAGCCCTTACAGGATTCCTAGGCTGGGCGCTTGTCCTGATAGCGGTATTTTCACATATCACCATGATCCAGAGAGTCCTGCGGGCAAAAAGCATACTGAACAATCCGTCTGAGCCCGGCATCCAGAAACCGTAACCGGAAATCCCGTAAAAGCCGCACGAAAAAGAAACAGGGACTGCAATCGAAAAAGAATAAAGAAAAGATGCTGGCTATTCTCTACCGATACGCATTTATACTACATGTTTAATTACAATAGTTGGTTGATGGCGAGCAAGGAAAACCCTTTGCCATCGAAGAAATAGATCTGCTCTGCGGGGCCGTAGGGTAGCTTGGTCCATCCTGCAAGACTGGGGGTCTTGCGACTTGAGTTCGAATCTCAACGGCCCCACCAGAATCATATTTTGATCAGGCTTTTTTATATGACCCGGTGCTTTCATGATCAGTGTTTTTACATGATTTCAGTGATTTTATATTCAGTGTTTTTACAATTGCCTTTTTTATGAAGAAATTCTGTTTTTCAGCTTATTTAATCGTTTTAGATTTTTTAAGGCTTCAATCACCTTTTTTCCAAAAAAGGAAAGAAAAAAATGAAAAATCCGGATTCAGAACTCTCAGATTCCTCTACGTTTGACACCTACATATTTTCATTTCATGATAAAAATCCCTCTTAATATACAGAGGCACCACAACCTGAGAAAAGATAGCAAACCATTTTTATAATGTAAACGCTGTTTACATGTCGGGTTAGTATGAGACTTTACTGGATTGATGCATTAAAAGGGATCGGGATTATGCTTGTGGTGTTTGCGCATCACAGTTTGCCGATAGCGCTTGATACCTATATATTTTCATTTCACATGCCGCTTTTCTTTTTCATTTCCGGGTTTCTGTTTGATTTCGGAAAATATGCTGAATCGGCTGGAAATTTTGTCAAAGGGAGGTTCAGATCTCTTATTGTGCCTTACTTTGCTTTTGCTCTACTGACCTGTCTGTTGTACTTTTTGCTGGAGACCGCATTCCAGCCAGGAGTCACAAACATCGAGTTTTTCCGGAACAGCGCTCTTTATGGGATCTATTCCATCATATATGCACTGGGCCCCCTTGTGTCCTATAATCCGCCTCTCTGGTTTCTGACCTGCCTTTTCGTGACAGAAATCCTCTTTTACGGGCTTGCAAAAAACTATTACGGAAAGTCGGGAAAGATTGTATTCTGGCTTACTGCCGCCGGGGTGCTGGGGTATCTTTATTCAGTTCACGTGCCTTTCAGGCTTCCCTGGAATACTGATGTTGCCCTCTCTGCAGTTGTATTTTACGGAGCCGGAAATCTATTCAGAAAATATACCGGACCTGAACAACTTGTAGAACCTGCAACAGAGCCAAAATCAGGTAAGGAAATGGACTCAGGTCCAGCCAGAGAGTTGGATTTGAAAATAAGGAACAGCTTCATCAGGGTGGAGAAATTTTTACCTGGGATCTTTATCTTTTTGAATCTGCTTTATTTAGCTTACCTTCTGGAGTTCCCCGCCTCAGACAAGGTAAATATGAATGTACTGAAATACGGGAACTTTTTTTCGTATTACCTGCTTGCTTTCTCAGGTATCTTTGCCTTTGTTTATCTTTTCAAAAAAATTAATAGTTCCGGATTACTGGAATATTACGGGAGAAACAGCCTGATCGTACTCGCCCTTCACTTCCCTGTAAAGGATATCCTGACTAAACTGGCAATTCTCGGTTTCGGAGTCGAGCTTGAGTATTTCTATTACAATACCGCCTTTGCTCTAAGTCTGACAGTACTGAACCTTATCTTCCTGATACCTGTTATTTTCCTTATCAATAATTATTTCCCTTTCCTGATCGGGAGAAAGAAGGTTTCTGCGCTACCTGGGAAATTAAAGATTTGCTTCAGGGAGCCTGCAAATTAAAAAAGTTACGTTTTTAAGCAGTCTGGAAGAGAAGACTAAAAAATATGATTGAATGGATTGAATAGTTGAGAATATGTTAGCTGAAGCCAGGACAGGGTTTCCTTAAAGATTTTAAAGGATTAGAGCAATATATAAGAGAAAATATATATTAAAGTCAATTTTCCTCTTTCTCTCTTTCCCTTTTATACTTCTCTTTGATCTTCTCAATCATTTCCTCATTAGCCTCAATAACAAAAGCTCCAACATATCCACACTCCTTGCAGTGGTAGACCGCACCTGCATACCCTCCAACCTCATAGTATATATCCGAACTCCCACAGACAGGACAGACCTCAACTAACTTTTCGTGGTCCAGGGCAATTTCCTCCTTTGATAAGGCTTACAATACCGAATTGTTAAATTATATATAAGAAGCATGATTCAAGATAAAGGCATAGTATTTCTAACTGATATTAAAACAGATACCCATTTAATATTCAAACTAATATTCAAACTAATATTCAAACTGAAACTCAACTTATATCATCAAATTCTATTCAAACTTACATGCGGAAAAACCAGGTCGGTTGGTATGGATAGATATCTGCCCATTCACTCCCGTTCACTCCCGTTCCAGATACGTAAATGCTTTCCAGATTCAAATGCTGAAATTCAGCATTTGTTATTAAAGGCATATTATTCAAAGCCTGTTATTCAAGAGTTATAGATTCAAGGTTTACAGTGAGTAAAAAATGACTGAAATGATGACCCCTGCAATGCGCCAGTACTATGAAGCCAAGCAGGCATACCCTGACACCCTTATCTTCTTCCGGATGGGAGACTTTTACGAATCCTTTGGAGAAGACGCAAAAACCATTGCAAAAGAGCTCGAAATCACGTTAACAGCCAGGGGCAAGGACAGGTCAGGGGAGAGGATGCCTCTTGCAGGCATTCCTTACCATGCCATTGATACATACCTTCCAAGGCTGATAAACAAAGGATACAAGGTAGCCATCTGTGAACAGCTCGAAGACCCGAAGCAGGCAAAAGGAGTTGTAAAGAGAGGCGTTGTCAGGGTGGTAACCCCGGGGACAGCAATAGACTCATCCATGTTCCCGGATGCGTCAAATAACTACCTTATGGCGGTTGCAGGGAAAGAAGTCGGAAAGACCGGAAAAAGCGGAGAAAAGGAAATGGAATTCGGACTCTCATTCCTCGACATTTCAACAGGGGAGTTCCTTACAACCCAGTTTACGGATTCCGGAAGCTTTGATAAATTACTCAGCGAACTTGCCCGAATGAAGCCTGCGGAATGCATCCTGCCCCCGACCCTGTACGGGAATTCGGTACTTGTTGACAGGTTAAGGGAACAGACAATAGTCCAGGAATTTGCCCCGGAAATCTCTGGGATAGAAGAAGCCGGGGAAAAACTGAAAATTCATTTCAGGGTTTCAACCCTCGAGGGCATGGGCTGTGAAAAACTGGAATTCGGAGTCTATTCCGCATGGTCTGCCCTTGAATATGCAAAAACGACCCAGATGAGAGACCTTGCTCATATCAATACCCTCAGGACCTATTCAAACACCGAATTCATGGTCCTCGACTCTGTCACCCTCCGCAACCTCGAAATCGTGAAAAACGTGCGGGATGAAGGGGACCATAACTCCCTTTACAGGACTTTGAGCTTTACAAAGACGCCAATGGGGAGTAGAATTCTGAAAAAATGGCTCTTAAAGCCGCTCCTTTCCGTAGAACAGATAAACCACAGGCTGGACGCAGTAGAAGAGCTGGCAGGAAACCCTCTGCTCCGCTATGATATTCGGGACTGGCTTTCGGAGGTAAGGGATATTGAACGCCTCGTAGGCAGAATAGTGTACGGAAACGCCAATGCAAGGGACCTCGTAGCCCTGAAAAAGTCCCTTGATGCCGTACCCTCTATCCGGGACTGCCTTCTGGAAAAAGCCGGAGCAGAGATGTTAAAAGGGATTGCTGAAGGTCTCGCATCATTTTCAGAAATTGAAGAACTGGCCAAAATGATTGGAAATGCAATTGTTGAAGAGCCTCCCGTAAGCGTCCGCGAAGGCGGGATGATAAAATCCGGGTTCAGCGAGGAACTTGACGAGCTAAGAGACATTTCAAGCAACAGCAAGCAGTGGATTGCAGCCTTCCAGCAGAAAGAAAAGGACAGGACAGGGATCAAGTCCCTGAAAATCGGATACAATAAGGTCTTCGGGTATTATATCGAGGTTACCAATGCAAACAGCAGCCAGGTACCTGATGACTATATAAGAAAGCAGACAATGGCAAATGCCGAGCGTTTCTTTACGCCTGAGCTTAAAGAAAAAGAAAGCCTGATCCTGACAGCAAACGATAAAGCCGTGGCTCTTGAGTACGAAATTTTCACAGAAATCACAGAGACCCTTTCAGCCCATTCAAAGGAGCTCCAGGAAACAGCAGAAAGGATAGGCGTACTTGATGTCCTTGCAGACCTTGCCGAAGTTGCGGAAAATAATAATTATACACGCCCTCAGCTCACAGAAGACTGCAAGATTCTTATCCGGGACGGCAGGCATCCAGTAGTCGAAAGTACGGTATCCGGAGGTTTTGTCCCGAATGATACGGAAATGGACTGCAAGGAGAACCAGTTTTTGCTGGTTACAGGCCCCAATATGGCAGGGAAATCAACCTATATGCGCCAGACAGCCCTTATTGCAATTATGGCTCAGGCAGGTTCTTTTGTCCCGGCTTCCTATGCTTCCATAGGTGTCATCGACCAGGTTTTTACAAGGATAGGGGCTTTTGACGACCTTGCAAGCGGACAGAGCACTTTTATGGTTGAGATGGTGGAACTGGCAAATATCCTTAACAATGCAAGCCCGAAAAGCCTTGTGCTGCTTGACGAAATAGGCAGGGGAACGAGCACCTATGACGGGTACAGCATTGCAAAAGCGGTTGTTGAGTTTCTGCACAACAGGGGAAAGGTAGGCATAAGGGCTCTTTTTGCGACCCATTACCATCAGCTCACATCACTTGAAGAGAAATTAAAAAGGGTAAAAAATTATCATATTGCAGTAAAAGAAGAAGGACACGAGCTGGTTTTTCTGAGGAAAATCGTGCCGGGGGCAACCGACAGGAGTTACGGGATACATGTTGCAAGGCTTGCCGGAGTCCCGGAAAAGGTAATCGAAAGGGCAAATGAGATCCTCAGGGAACTCGAAAGGGAAAGCGTACTCGAAGAATCCGAAGACTGTGAAAACGGGAAAAAAAGAAAAGGCAAAGCGACCACCCGTTATACTCAGATGCTCCTTTTTGACCCCGGGAGCAGAAGCGGGAATTCGGAAGTAAAAAGAGGATTAAGCCCTGTAGAAGCAGCCCTGAAAAAGATGAATGTGGATGAAATGACCCCGATAGAAGCCATGAATAAACTTCATGAGCTGAAAAAGCTGCTTGGTTGAAAGAAATAGATAGAGAAAAACGGTTGAAATAAAAGAAATAGATAGAAAAAACCGGTTGAAATAAGAGAAATAGGTATAAAAAATTAGGATGAAATAAAAAATTAGATAGAATAAAATTTGGAAGGACAGATGAAAGAGCAGGTTGAAGATATACCGGAAGAGAAAACAGGAAAGCAAGCTGAAAAAAAGCTTGAAGAAGAGATGGAAAAGAAGATGGATATGAAGGGAAATAAAATCCGGATTCTTGATAAGGACACGATAAATAAGATTGCAGCCGGAGAAGTAATAGAACGACCGGCATCCGTTGTAAAGGAACTTGTGGATAACTCAATCGATGCCGGAGCAACAGAAATCCGAATCGAAGTCGAGAAGGGAGGAAAACGTTCCATCCTTATCAGGGACAATGGCTGTGGCATGAGCAGAGCCGATGCCCTCCTTGCATATAAAAAACATGCAACAAGCAAACTCACAAAGATAGAAGACCTGGATAAAATTTCTACAATGGGCTTCAGGGGAGAAGCCCTTGCCTCCATAACCGCCATTGCAAAGGTGGAAATCCTTACACGCCCTCCGGAAGAGATTGCAGGCACAAAAGTTGTAATCCATGGAGGAAAGGTAGAGGAAATTTCTGATGCAGGCACGGCTCCGGGGACGTCAGTACACGTAAAAGACCTCTTCTATAATACACCTGCAAGGCGCAAGTACCTGAAAACCGACCGTACGGAACTTGCCCATATCACTGATACCGTCATGAGACTTGCGCTGGCAAATCCGGGGATTTCCTTTACCCTGCTTAACGAAGGAAAGCCAGTTCTTAGGAATACGGGGTCAAGTGACCTTTTTAACAGTATGGTAAACCTTCTGGGACCCGATACCGCACGCTCGATGCTTCCTCTTGATTACGGGACAGAAGAATTTGATATCAGGGGCTATGTCTCAAAGCCCGAACTTAACAGGGGAGACAGCGACCAGCTCTTTCTTTTTGTAAATACCCGCCCTGTAACGTCAAGCACGATCAATAAAGCTGTCCGCGAAAGCTATTACACAAAAATGCCTAAAGGCCGTTATCCTGTAGCTGTGCTCTCCCTTACCCTCGATCCGGGAGAAGTGGATGTAAACGTCCATCCGCGCAAAGCTGAAGTCCGTTTCAGCCGCGAAAAGGAGGTCGGGGACGCTGTCACCAGTGCGGTTGAAAAGGTACTTTCGGAACATGGCCTGGCCCCTGAGATAAGGGGAAAAGAAGCAAAAAGGTTACAGAAAACCTTTGATGCCCCGGAATCACCAAAAATTCAGATACCGGATATCAGGAAAGTAATTCCTGAGAGAGAAAACGCAGAGGTAACCGGACAAGCAGCCGGAAAAGAAATAGAAAGCGAGCCTGGCGTTTTAACGGTTTCAGAGGAAAAAAAGGTTCTGCAAGACGGGAATAGAGTCCTGAGAGATAAGCCCGGTGCTTATACCTATCCTGTAAAGGATACGGAGAGGAGGCTGAAGAAATCCGAGCGCCTCCTTGAGTTTTCAGGAGAGGGGGAGGAGAAGAAGGCTGTAGAGAATAAAGAAGGGAAAACGGAAGAAAAAAAGCTACCATCAGAGATACAGCCGGAAAGTAAAAAAGCAGAAGAAAAAATAGAAGAAAAAATCTCAGAAAAAAGTCAAACCCGGAAGCCGAAGCAAAAAGCAAATACTGACCTTCTTGAAGACCTGCGGGTTATAGGCCAGGTTTCCAGGATGTATATTCTTGCTGAAAAAGGTGAAGACCTTGTGATTATTGACCAGCACGCAGCCCACGAGCGCATCCTTTACGAGCAGGTCCTGAGAAGCAAAAAATCAAGGGTACAGGAACTGATTACGCCGGTAATGATAGAACTTACTCCGAAAGAAAAGGTCCTCATGGAGGAATACATACCCTACCTTGAGGAATACGGGTTTGGAATTTCGGAATTCGGGGATAATACCTATGTGGTTACCTTTGTACCCGAGGTTTTCGGACGTCTCGAGAATACCGATGTAATTCATGATGTTATAGCTGACCTGCTGGCTGAAGGAAAGGTCAAAAAAGAAACAGGAATATCGGAAAAAGTGAGCAAGACATTTGCCTGCAGGGCAGCAATTAAAGGTGGGGCAGCCTGCACCCCGGAGCAAATGGAAGATTTGATAGAGCAGCTCAAAACGGCTGAAGCCCCGTACTCCTGCCCGCATGGGAGACCAACTGTCATAACCATTACGAAAAGTCAACTTGACAGGATGTTTGCCAGAACTATTTAAACAGCGTTAACCGAATAAAGAAGATCTTGAGAAAATCCGGAAAAAGCTGATAGCTCAGCAAAAAAATTATGATATGAAAAACGTAACTTTTCGATGAAATATATAGAAAGGACACCAGATATGGTTTAAGACGAAATCGAAAGAGTTTCCACTTAAAATATATCTTTATTTCCTATAGTTTTATATAATATAACTGAGATGTAGGTAAGTGTCAGACCAGTACTGACACCACAGGCATCATTCCATAAGGCTATTTTTCACACCCCAACCCCCAAACCCAACAAAGAATGGTCACCCCCATTCAAACCCCCAAGAGAATACCCCAACTTCCAGAAAAAAACGAAAAACTCCATTCCTGGAATGATGCCGCTCTTTTCTATTATGTTGTGTTTTTCCATCAGTTTCTGTGATATTTCTGCAATCATTATGTAATGATTTTATAACACTCTGCAAAGATATTATGAGACATTATAATTATTTTATAGGTCCCCATAATATTTTAAAAAATATTTTAAATTATTCTAATTGTCGTATTATTTTTGTGATTATTTTTGTGTTATTTTGGACAATACCCGTATTTTCGGGAATAAGTTGTCTCAGTCGAACTTATTTCTTCTAATTCTTATCCGGTTTTTCAGGTCAATACATTTATAATAAAAAACCTCCGAGTATTCTTCCATGATAGATCCTGTTAACAATTTCAAGATCCCTGAAGAATGGATTGCCCTTACAGGGCTGCCCAGGGAAGAGCTTGAAAAAAACGTGGAATCCGGCATGGTCGTGGTCCTGAGCGACGGTTCAGTGCTTAAGAGAGGATACACCACAGGAACCACTGCCAGCGCTGCTGCAAAAGCAGCTGTCCTTTCCCTTAAGAAAAAGATTGACAGCATATCCGTTCCCACCCCTGTCGGACTGAGAGCCCACCTTGAAGTCAGCGAGTCTTCCCCCGGGCGAGCAGTTGTAAAGAAGATCCTTAACGACCATGAATCCGATATTACACGTGGGCTTGAATTTGTTGGAGAAGCCAGGGAAGCCGAGGGAATTCACGTCCTCGGAGGAAAAGGCATAGGAGTCGTAAGAAGAGACGGCCTCCAGGTCCCGAAAGGAAAGCCCGCTATAAATCCGAAACCCATGGAACAGATAAGAGCAGCAGTAAAAGAAGCTGTAGAGGAACTGGGCCTGCAGGGAGCCGAAGTTACGATTTCAATTCCTGAAGGAGAACGGATAGGAAAAGAAACCCTGAACAGCAGGATCGGAGTCGAAGGCGGAATTTCTGTCCTCGGAAGCACAGGTTTTGTTGAACCCTGGAATGACCACCTCGGAGAAACGAGAGGAGACCTGATACGCTGCACAGACAAAGTTGTTCTGACAACAGGCAGGATAGGAATGCGGTATTCTCACATGCTTTTCCCTGAATATACGGTTGTTATGGTAGGGAGCAGGATCTCGGAAGGCCTTGATTATGCTTCAGGCGACATCATTATTTGCGGACTGCCAGGACTTGTCCTTAAATGGGGAAACCCTGAGATGCTTGAGGGCAGCGGGTATGCAACCGTTGTTGAGATGCTTGAAAAGGCTCCGCAACACGAGCGCCTGAAAGAAGCTTTTGAAATGGCAGTTGAGAAAGGAAAAGGTGCAAGAATCGTTGTAATTGACAGGGACGGGTCTGTCCTTATGGACAGCAAAAGAAGGAATTAAAAGAATAAAACAAAATAAAAGAATAAAGCAAAAATTGAATTTAAAAAACTTAATCGGACAACTTAAACCGGACAAGGGGAAGAAAAAATATGATAGTGGTAGGAGTCGGGGTCGGGCCCGGCATGCTTACGGAAGAAGGGATAAGGGCGATAAAGAAAGCTTCTGTGGTTTACGGTGCAAAAAGAGCGATTGAACTTGCACAGGAATACATTACCTGCGAAGCAAAAACGATTAAAGACTACAAGTCTCTCCACCTCCTGCCTGAAGATGCAGTTGTCCTGTCTACAGGAGACCCCATGTTTTCCGGGCTCGGGAAATTTGCAGGGGAAAAGGATACCGTGATCCCCGGAATATCTTCAATGCAGGCGGCCTGCGCCCGCACGAAAGTAAACCTGACAAACCTCTGTGCAATAACAGCCCACGGCAGGGATTTTGAGCCTGCAAAAGCCGAACTGATCCGGGAATTGAGGAACGGAAGGAATATTTTCCTGCTGCCGGAAGAGACATTCGGCTCCCTCGAGGTTGCAGAAGTGCTTAAAGAACTTGGGATAGAAGCCGAGCTCTATACATGCGAAAACCTCGGATATCCGGAAGAAAGGATTGCAAAGGGTACTCCTGATAACCCCCCGGTTGCAGAAACCATCCTCTACGGGCTGCTTGTCGTGCAGAAAAGATAAAAATGAAAATGGAGACGAGATTTCCGGTTCAGCCCCCGATAAGGTTAAAGACGGCATAAAAGATCAAATCCCCGAAAACGATTGCGGTTATGAAGCCTGCCGTGATTGAGAGCATAAAAGGAAGGCCCGGAGTAACCCAGATCTCTTTTTCGATCAGACCTTTTTTTACGTATTCCTCAAGTTCGGGCTTCCGATTTGCATCAAAATCAAGTCCGGACCGTGCAAATTTCCTGGTTACTGTCCCGTTTTCATCAAGCTCGAATTTTTCAAGCAGGCCCAGATGCTCCTTGTTTTTCAGAGAGGAAACTTCAGTCCTGTACCCGATGAACATGTAAAGGGGATTTTTGAGCATTTGAGGCGAGAAGTGCAGAAGGTTGTGAAAAAACATCCCGAGTGGCACGAGGACAGTTATAAGAAGAGCGTTTTCCAGCACCGTGAAGGTAAAAAGCCCTATAGGAGGCAGCCCCAGCAGGGGATAGACTTTTTCCGAGAACAAAAATACCGGATAGAGAGGGAATAAAATGGAAAGCACCATCAGCCCTTTTGCGTCCCCGCCCCCGAAGGCTCCAAGCTGAAAAAGTATGTAAATAGAAATAAAAACAATAATACTTGAAAGAATCAGAGATTTAAAGTAAGGGAGCCCCCCGGTAAAAACCTCATAGATTACAAATACAGAACCTGATGCAAGCATGTATTTCCATACTTTATTTGAAACTCTGCGCTCCTTCAGGTCGGTGTAGCATCCGTAGAGTAAAAACGGCATGGTGAAGAGGATTTTCAGGATTTCTATCATATAATCCAACAATTAAATTATTTCTATAGTTATAATCACTATTACTTTATTAGTTTTTTACTTTATCGCCTGAATGAAATTTCCCGGAACAGGTCTGGGAATTTCAGGCACAAACTGAAAAATGCCTGCCGGAAAAAATACAAAAAGAACTGCAGAACAGGTCCGGCCAAGCCCAAAACAGGTCTGCAAGCGATAAGCTTATACATAAGAAGTTCTATTTTATGGTTGCTTAACCCATATTAGTTTTCAATTTAATTTCATGGGCTCGTGGTCTAGACGGTTATGACGTCGCCTTCACACGGCGGAGGTCCTGAGTTCGAATCTCAGCGGGCCCACTTTTATATGAATATTTCTTAACCTATTTTTCCGATTAAAAGAATTTCCTTTCCAGCTTTTTGTCTCTTGCTTGAAAGTTAGAGTTTATTTGATTTTGTAATTTTAATGTGCCCTTTTTAAACTTTACAAATTTTTAGTGAAGAGATTCAAGTTATACAAATGAAAATTGTTTTTAGATAGACCCTAAGAGTTGCTCTAAGAATAACTTCAAGAGTTACTCTAAGATCAGGTCTTAAGTTACTTAAGAATAAATACTTAGAAAAATAAGAGTGTCAATGCAGATGCCGGTATTAAAAGTAAGAAATCTTAGAATAATCTTAGAACGGTTCAAATGGGAGACTATGCAAAATACTTGTTTCTTTTAAAGATAAATCTTGGGCCAGAAAAGCTCACAACCATCACGCAAATCCTTATCAAAAAATGTTTCAAATCTGGCAGGCAGGTATATTGCCTAACTATCCAGACTTGATCAAACACTTCGTGGATAATCTTCTTTATCTTCTATATAGGAATACGCCAAGCAGACCGATTATTCCGCAAACCATTTCAAAGCCTGGTATGCCTTTGTTTTCGTTCTCATTGGACTCGTTGCCAGCCTTAGATCCTGTATTTCCAGTGTTATAATCTGAGTTGCCAAGTTTATTTCCGGGCTCTATTTCAGTTACAGCTTCTTCGAGAGAAGCACACGGCCTTCCTGTTATTGCAAAGAAAGAAAATCCCGGAACATCTGCTATAAAGTACAGGTACTTACTATCTTCTCGTGACAGACTGACTGGCAACTGTTCCCATGTTTTGTTGGTGTACCTGTTCAGGGTAATTGAATCTTGATCTATACTTTTGTTCTGCACCCAAGATTTTTCTACCTTGAAACAAATAGTTGGATTTTCTATATTCTCATAGCTTGCAAATCCGCTGTTTCCTGCCCATACATTGAAGTACTTATAGACCTCTCCTTCAGTCAGGTTGGAGACGAGAGTAGATTTATTTTTCAACTGTTCGACTATGGTTGTGGTTTTTCCAACTGTCTTCTTAGCATCAAAACCTACATACACTACACAGGTTGCATTCTTTGTAAAATCAAACTGAACAGCTTTTCCGTTAATGATGAAGACCTGGGAAAGTTCCTTAACCTCAATATTCTTTGCAGGTTCAGGCGAGCCACCCCCATTTCCACCGCTTCCCCCATTATCAGTGTCATCGTCATCTGCATTGCCTATTTTGAGGTAAACAGTATAAGTTCTTGCTATTTCTCTCGTTACAGGTTGTATATACGTTCCTTTTATCTCCTGATCGTTTTCAGAGTTGACTTTTATTTTCCATATATGAACTACTCCCATAGTCCCTCCTGGCTTTTCGATTTTTAACGGAGGATTTCGTGGTATTGATTTTTCACTTAGAATAGTAAGACCGCTGCTCAGTTTGAGTTGCAAAGAATATGGCGTACCTGGGTTTTCAGAAAGTATCAGGTAAAAAATCTCCCCATTTTTGAAATTTATGCTTTTTCCGTTTTCAGCTTCAGTTAATTCAGGTATTACTTGAGCAACATTGATGCTGAGATTTGAATCAGGAATTACTGATTTTCCTCCTATGAACTGCCCGAAAGCTATTGGACTGTTTCCTACATTCACCGTACCTATAACGTTGTTTGTAGTAGTGTCAATTATGGAGACATTGTTGCTACCCTGGTTAGCTACATATACTTTTGTCCCATCAGAGTTTACTGCAACTCCATAAGGACGATTACCCACAGAAATTATGGACATAACGGTATTTGTAGACGTGTCAATTACACTGACATTACTGCTGCCATAGTTCGCTACATATACCTTTGTTCCAGTTGGGTTGACAGCAATGCCGGAAGGAGATTCACCTATCTTTACCGTCGCTGTAACGTTATTTGTTGTTGCATTAATTACAGAAACTGTGCCAATCATTCGTTCGTAATTCATTTCACTTCCGAATGGATTGATATTCGCCACATATACCTTTGTCCCATCAGGATTCACAGCAATTCCAACAGGAAAATCACCCACATTCACTGTATCTGTAATTTTGTTTGTTGCAGCGTCAATTACAGAAATATTGTCGCTATTGTAGTTTGCTACATACACTTTTTTTCCATCTGGGCTAACTGCAACTCCTAAAGGAGTAACTCCTACAGGCACAGTAGCTGTAACTGTATTAGTTGAAGTGTCAATTACACTGACATTATTGCTTCCATAGTTCGCTGCATATACCTTTGTTCCGTCTGGATTTACTGCAATTCCATAAGGATAATTTCCTACTTCTATCGTTCCTATAACATTGTTTGTGGATGTATCAATTATTGAGACAGTTCCATCCATATTAGCCACATATACTTTTGTTCCATTTGGGTTGACCACAACTCCCAATGGATAATGTCCTACATTTATAGTAGCAAAAACAAGGTTCGTGAATGTGTCAATTACAGAGACATTTTTGCTGCCCATGTTCGTAACATATGCACAAACAGAAGGTTGTAGAACATTTATCGTGCCCAATTTTGATACCGAGCCATTAACATTACTTACTGTCAAATTAACAGTATAGACTCCTGATGCAGAATAAGTGTGAGCTGGATTTTGGTTAATTGAAGAATCTCCATCCCCAAATTCCCAGCTTCTTGATACTGCATTTTGCGAAAGGTCAGTGAACTGAACATCAAGAGGAGCATAACCCGCAGTGACATTGCTGGTAAAGTTTGCAATAGGGAATATTGGTTCCAGCTTCTCTTCCAAGATAGTGCATATATAGATTTCGTAGTTTCCATTGCGACTATCCTGCCATACTATTCTATTTCCATAAATAGCAGGTTTCAACTGACTTGATCCATTGGTAGTAATCTGAGTCTCATTAGAAGTTGACAGATCGTACATGTAGATATCTTGATTACCATTACGCTCATCTTGCCATACAATTCTGTTCTCGTAAATATCATAGTATGTCTTAATCGATTTGGATGCGGCCATCTGAGTTTCAGTTGAAGTAGAGATATCGTACATGTAAATATCGTTAAATATTTGACTGCTACGTTCATCTTCCCAAAATATTCTGTCTTTATAGACATCAGGGGAATGCTGATCTAATTCGTTGGTAGTTATCTGACTTCCCTTGGAATTTGAGAGATCATACATGTATATATCCCAGTTTCCATTTCGTTGATCCTGCCAGACTATCTTATCACCATAAATAGCAGGAAGTGCCTGACTTGATCCGTTTGTCGTAATTTGGGTTTCCTTGGAATTTGAGAGATCATACATGTATATATCTTGATTTCCATTTCGATCATCTGTCCAAACTATTTTATCTTCATAGATAGCAGGGAAATACTGATCTGATTTGTTGGTAGTTATCTGAGTTTCCTTGGAGGTCAAGAGATCATACATGTAGATGTTGTAGTCATCATTTCTATTATCTACCCAGATTATTCTATTCCCGTAAATTCTAGGGTCTTCCTGCCTCGATGAGGTTGTAACTACTTGAGTTTCGTTGGAAGTTGAGAGATTGTACATGTAAATTTGTATCTTCCCTTCACGATAGTCCACCCACACTATTCTGTCACCGTAAATAACAGGATCTTCCTTCCATGACGGATTATTGGTTATTTGAGTCTCAACTAAAGTTAATTGACCATCTGCGCTCTCTGCGAAAGCTGTAGAAGCCATACATGAAATGGAAATTAAAAAAACTAAAATAAAGGCAATTAAAGCTAAAGCCGTTGAATATAACTTTCCCTTATTCCTCATTGATTTTCCCTGACCTATCATTAATTATTTTACATTGTAAAAATAATTAGGTAGATTACCAATTGATAGTTTTTAAACTTTTCTTAAAATTTGATTTTATAATCTTTTAATTTGAAAATATAGTCACCATTTTAAATAATGCGACATCTTGTGCGTGAATACATGCTTCTCCCAAAACTCATCTAGTTCTTCCTTTAATACTTTAAGATTCTTGAATGATTTTATTGACGTTAACTCTTCTCTTGTCGTTTTCCAACAATATTCCGTTGGGTTCCTATCTGGAGTAGCTGGAGGGAAAAGTAATATTTGCAACCAATATTTGTTATTTTGAAAGAATTCTCTTGCTTTTTTCGATTTATGCCATGTTGCTCTGTCCAGTAGAAGAAATATTTTTCTTCCTATGTCTTTTTTAAGCTTTATTAATGATTTTAAGAAAGAGTCTGTATTCTTTTTAATCCCTAAATCATACCAATAAAAGTCTCTGTTTTCAGTGTAGAATCCTCCAATATTGATCTTTGTTTTTGAACCACTTATAAATTTAATAGGCTTAGAGCCTTTTTTTGCCCAACATTTTGATCTGTTTGAGTCTAAATAAAAACTACTCTCATCCTGAGTGACAAATAAATAGTCAGGATTTAAGAGTCTTTTTTTTGATTTCAGCAATAAATTCGTTTGTTAATGCCTGATTTCGTCTTTTTGATTGAGGTCTACATGTAATTCTACTAAATCCTAAATTTTTAATAATTTGTCTCATTCTTGATTTGGAATAAGATATTCCAAATTTCTCTCTGACAAATTGAATTGCATCCTTAGTTTGCCAACCACGAGAAAAGCCATCATCTGTTGGTATTGGCTCTGATAATGCTTTCTTTAACACAGAAAGTTGCTCTTCAGTTAAAAAAGACTTTACTCCTCGACCAGGTCTACATTTAAGGCTGGACAAACCTTCTTCTTCAGCTCTTTTCATCCAACGATGAACTGTTGAACGATGAACTGAGAAATCTTCTGCAACTTTAGCTGGACTCAAACCATTTTTAACTAACAGCAACGCTTGAAGTTTTAACTTCTCATTCTTATCACAGGAACTACAGATAGCCGTGGCAACATCAGAAGTAGTAAACATTTCCAAACTCATAATTAAAATAATATAATTACTTCAATTATATAAATGTTGCATTATATAGAAGGGTCACTATAATTAATCAAGGAAATGGATTAAAAAGGATATAAGTAAAAATAAGATAGTGTAATCTTAACCATATTTACAAAAGTGTAGGACTGAATTCAACGTACCTATTATGGAAAAACAGAAAGCAGAAGGTGACTTTCGAATTTGACCTGGCAAGATTTGGTAAATAACCTTCTACTTGATTACTATTCTCTATGGTTTACTGATTTTTAATTTTGTACAAGAACATGCAGAATAGACAAACAATTCCACTGATTAAACCAAATCCAGGAGATTCTTGGTCTTCTGCAGATTCTTCAGTTACAGTGACACCTTCACTTTCTTCTGAGTTACTGCTTTTATATGTTGCAGTAGGTTCTGTGGTCTGTACATTTGGAGTTCCTACATCTCCTGTTATAACGAAAGAAGAATACCCCGGGACTTCAGCTGTAAGGTACAGGTACTCATTGTCTTCACCTGACAAAATCACTGGAAGCTTTTCCCATTCCTTATTCTCTTCATCATAATTGTATAGGATGATAGAAGATTGGTCTATTCCATTCATCTGCGACCAGGATTTTTCAACCTTGAAGTTTACAATAGCATTCATGATACTGTCAGAATTTCCATAACCAGCATTACCGACCCATATGTTGAAAGATTTGTAGATCTCTCCTTCTGGTAGATCTGAAACAAGAGAGGATTTCTCCTTTAGGTTCTCAACGATGGCAGTAGTCTTACCCATGGTTTTATCTGACTCGAAGTTTATGCTGTTGACTACGGTAACATCGTTTGTAAAATTGAAAGTTACAGTTCTTCCATTCGATATGAACGCTTTAGTTGTGTCTTTATATTCTACATTGCTCTGTGGTTCCGGAGATCCACCAGCTCCACCGCCTGATGATCCAGAGCTGTGAGAACTGCCTCCTGAGCTTCCACTGGAATCAGAATCTGATTCTTCTGTCGGAGTTCCCGTAGGAATTTCAGTTGGTGTTGGAGTTTCAGTGACGGTTTCGGTAGGAGTCTCAGTCGGGGTTTCAGCAGGTGTTTCTGTTGGTGTTTCAGTGGAAGTTTCAGTCGGAGTTTCTGTTGAATCTGTATCTGCTGTCTTCTCTGTGACTACAGAATAAGTAGAGCCATCAGTTGTTATTGTGATTGTACCATCAATATCTGTTCTGTAAACCTTTGATACTTTTTGTAGCGTTTCAAGTGCTCCATCATGTGGGTGACCGTAATCGTTTTCCGCACCAACTTCGATAACGCTTACACTTGGACTTACAGCAGAAATGAAAGTTTTCCCACTGGACGTGCTGCTCCCGTGATGTCCTGCTTTCAGAACATCGGCATCGACATCATATCCGTCTCCCATTATTGCGTTTTCTGCTTCTACTCCTGCATCACCCATTAGCAGAAACGATATTTGTCCATCCGTGACCTTTAAAACAATTGAATTCTGATTGAGGTCATCATCGAAATATGTATTTCCTGGATTGAGAACCTCAACAACAATTCCTGGAGCGAAATTTATCTGATCCCCTCTTTTCACCGTTGAAAAGTGAATATTTTTATTGCTAATGGTATTCAACATGTCTTCATATGTCTGGGTTGTATGAGGATATCCACTGTCTATGAACTCCCCAATCGGAAAATCGTTAAGGATTTCATCCATTCCACCAATATGATCTTCGTGAGGATGTGTTGCAACCACATAATCCAATGACGTTATTCCTTCTTTTTTCACGTAATTAGCAACGTCATCACCTTTTCCATTATCTCCAGCATCAATGAGCATGTCATTATCGCCATACTCTAAAAGAATCGAGTCCCCTTGACCAACATTGATAAAGTGAATAGTTAAATTTCCATTGACAGGTGTTGTCGTTGTTGTAGGTGCTGGTGTAGGTGCTGGTGTAGGCGTTGGTGCAGGTGCTGGTGTAGGTGCTGGTGTAGGTTCAGGTTGTGGCTCTGGCTCTGGCTCTGGGGTTGGAATTGGTGTAGGTGTAGGCGATGGTGTCGTACCAATGCACACACTGCATGGTCTATAACCAGCTTCTTCTGCTTCTTGTATACTGTCAAATGTGATGAGATTCTCTGGCTTAATTCGTGAGACGTAACGGCATCCTTCAACATGATATACATCAGATTTCGAGCTAGCGTAATATAAAGTGTCGACCTTGTTATTAGAAGTAGTTTGGCCAGCAGTATTCTCAGACAAAACATTATTTTCTGCTGCTGCAGAATTCACAGATAATATGGGTGAAAATGTTGTAAGTGTTAAACAAAGCACAACAACAAAAATTGAAAATTTGTGCATTGAAACTTTTAATCCATTTTTAGAGCGATCCGTAAACAAATTAATGTGTATGGTATTTTTAAAAAACTCACATAATTTATTGTGTTCTAACTTTTGTCTCATGTAAAAATATACAATTATCCCTAATAGTAACAAAAATATTAATGACAAATCCACTAGTATCACCTTTTTACTTATTTACTCTTACAAATATTGATATAAATTCAAATGTTTTATGTATTATAAAGAGTGTTCGAAGTATACTTGTTTTTTACAGCATCTGAGAACCATTGAAGTAAGTACAGTTGTTTTTATTTTGCCGGAAGCTAAAAAATAACATAAGTTATAACGAGAAAAAATATTTATTCATTTTAATAAAAGAAAAGTACTTTCAGTACTTCCTCTTCCCGAATATGGAAGAACCCACACGTACCATTGTGGCTCCTTCCTCGATGGCAATCCTGTAGTCACTGGACATGCCCATGGATAGCGTCCTGATATCGATATTGTCCCGGTTTTCCTGCTTTATTTCATCAAAAAGGGCCTTCATCTTCCTGAAATAGGATCGGGTTTGCTCAGGGGGTACGAAAGGAGGGATGCACATGAGGCCTTCAACACGGACATTCCTTAAAGAGCGGATCTCTGTTATTGCGTTTTTTATCTCATCAGGTCGGAATCCGTATTTTTGCGGTTCGTTGCCGATGTTAACCTGAAGATAGACTCTCTGTACTTTGTCAATATCCCTGGCTCTCATATCAATATTCTGTATCAACTTCAGGGAGTCAATTGACTGGATAACATCAAATAGATGTACGGCTTTTTTGACTTTATTTGCCTGCAGATGGCCTATAAGGTGTGTCTCACAGGGCAGTATATCATCACGTTTATCCTCGTACTCCTGAACCCGGTTCTCTCCAATGATAGTGGCTCCGGCTCGAATGGCTTCGTTTATCCGTTCAGGTTCAATCGTCTTGGTAACACAAACCAGTGTTGTGCTTCCAATCTTTTCAAGGATTAACTTTGTATTTTCATAGACTGGCATCGCTGTCCCTAAATCTGTTTTTATCAAAAGTAGTTGTATTTAAATGATTCCAATTATGGCTTTATGGAGCGAAAATATAATTATATTAATAATGATAATAAATTGGAATCATTTCAAATACGCAATTCCTATAAAAAAGCAAACATTTTTCAGAAATATTATTTGAGAGCTTATTCCAAAACCTATTTTTCCTACATCGGTAAAAGTTTCAGAACTATTTTCATCATCTGTAGCTCGATTGATTATTCTATATTCAAGATTCAAAGAGCCGGGATTTTAAAGACTTCATTTTCTAATGATTTGGCTATTGCTTCGAGGAAGGATTTTCGAGGAAGGATTTTCGAGGAAGGATTTTCGAGGAAGGATTTCCGAGGAAGAATTTTGCGTCAGGTTGTGAAACTTCAAGTTAGAATTTAAGCTTCTTCTTCAAGAGCAATTACATAGACAGGCATACATTTTCTCTTAAACCTGAAGGAATGGCTCAATAAAGACTGAAGATTGAAGGAGAAACTGGTAAAGGTTATTAATTAAAACATTAAAAATAATTTTTGAAAAAATGATCATCAAAGATTATGGCTAAGATCAGAGAATAATATACAAATAAGCCTTAATCACCTGTTTTTCCGGCTTTTCACCTTATCTGGCTAATATAATACCATCAATATCCCTGAAATACTATTTAACTAATATTAGCTCAATGAGATAACTATTTATAGAAAGTGTTTGTACTTACTATCAAACAAAGTACAATCAAAAAGAGCTTTACAGTGGGGAGAAAAACAGTAGGTGGGATATATGAAACAGAATGAGGCATATTTCAGGCAGTTTGACAGCGCAATAGGTTATGATGGTGCTGTAATTCACGGAGGAAACAGCGTTGAAGTTCGGATAATGAGAGGTCTGAGCTCGCTTGGATTTTTCCTGTACGTGTTCCTGGCATCATTGCCAATAGCTTACGTACTGATAAAAATATCCTCAATGATCTTTGGAAAAATAATGTAAATATTTATTTCCAGGTAAAAATGTAGGACCCTTGAGGCTATACTGGAGATTGGGTTGCACAGCTTATCGATTACACATCACCTTTATCCGATCTCCAGCTTAACATTCTTTTAAGTCTTTTTTATTGAGCAGCTTTTACGTCTTTTTTATTGAGCAGCCATTTTTTGAATTTGCCCTTATGTTCAGCCCGGATATCGTGAAGAGCATTACCCGTTGTTCGTCAGAGTTCTTATGGTTTGCTTCTCATTCACAAAGAAAGATCTGCATATCCGGCTCGTAAGGCACAGTGCTTTTACCGCTTTCACCACTTTTACCGCTTACTCCCAGCCTTCACACGGCGGAGTTCCTGAGTTTTAATCTCAGATAAGCCATTTTTCGGTTTTGTTTTTATTCTCCTTACTTTCGAGCTCAAAGAATGTACTGAGCTTCTTTTCCAATGTTTCTATCTTGCTTTGAGGCAGGATTTTTCTAAGGGATGTGTAGTTTTAAGTCCACAGTATTCCACAGTATAACTCTTACTCTTCATAACGAAGATCTTCTTAAAGAATGATTAAATAAACAGGATTATCATTTTACTAAGGAGAGAAGCAACTATGGCTGAAATGACTGAAAAAGAAAAAGCAGCTCAGGGCTTATTATACAATGCATACTATGATGAAGAGCTGATCTCTCAACGGGCTTATTGCAAAGCAATTTGCTACGAGTATAATCAGCTTCATCCAGCAAAAATTGAGGAAAGGACGGCTTTAATTCAGAAACTCTTTGGCAAGACCGGAGGTTCTTTTCTTATTGAGCCGCCATTTATATGCGACTACGGTTACAACATCGAAATAGGCAGCAATTTCTATGCAAATCACAACTGCATCATCCTCGACGGAGCAAAGGTTGTTTTTGGGGATAATGTGATGATCGCTCCAAACTGCAGCTTCTATACAGCCGGACATCCACTTGATGTAGAACGCCGCAATGCAGGACTGGAATACGCTTATCCGGTAAAAGTCGGCAGCAATGTATGGATATGCGGCAATGTTGCTGTACTTCCCGGGGTAACTATAGGGGATAATGCTGTCATAGGCGCCGGGAGTATTGTGACAAAAGATATTCCTTCCGACGTTGTTGCTTTTGGGAATCCCTGCAGGGTTATTCGTGAGATTAGTGATGAAGATAAAAAATTTTAATCCTTTTTTGCTTGAGCGTTTAAGTTCTATCCAAATAATAAGGAAAACGGAATTCAGAGAGGCTTTTAAAGTTTATAATACGCTTCTGGCTTTTAGAACTTATATTCTTACGATTTTATTAGCTTACATAGATAACAGGTCAGAGAATAATGATTAAGCAAACAGAGTATTATTATTGTTATTATTATTGATATTATTATTATTATTATTATTATTATTATTGATATTATTATTCCTTGTAATAACAGATTATTATTCTTTGTAATTTATGCTTACCGTTTAATCAGAGCGATATGTATGGACCCCCAGAGTATGCCCTTCATGTCGAGAAAAATATGTGTGTTATGATCTCTGGTCACAGGATATTTTATAGCACCTTTCAGATCATCCATATCTGTGCTGAAATTGACAGGAAACAAAGGCTTCATATTCGTAGATGTCAGGAGATATTTTTCCAGTTCTTCACGGGTGAACATTTCGGAAAATATTTTATAACGTCGAAGGAGATGATTGGGAAACTTGCCATACTTTTCGCGAGACCTGTAAAGTTTTTCCAGTTCATTTCCTGCGTAAATTTCAGTTGCAATACTGGCGATTCCGCCGGGTTTTAACACTCTTTCAATCTCTTTCATACACTTCACAGCTGCCTCTTTTCCTCCGAAGTGTTCAATCGAAGAGTAGCTGAATACGGCATCGAAAGTATTGTCTTCAAAATTAATGTCAGTGCCGCTCATAACCTGTACCCCGAGCCTTCTGCGGTTAAACTTACCTGGAGAAAAATGCTCAGGACCCGTTAACATGCTCGAATCTGCTTCCTTCCACCTCCCTGAAGTTATCGTATACAGATCAGTGCAGAAAACATATTTTGCATGGTTTGTCAGATAAAAAACAGGTGCTTCGCTACCGCTACCTATCCCCAGAATAACTGAGCCACTATCCAGCTTGCCTGTCTTTTTCAGTGAGAGCATTCCAATAGCCCATTCCCAATGTTTCCGATGGCGGTTTTTGAGCTTGACATCCTCTCCAGTTCCGGGATGAAGAATGTCCCGCATCATCTCTAATAATTCCGGATCGTTCCAGTCTGCCGTGGAACAAATCTTATTAAAGTTCTTCATGAAATTCCGACCTGTGATGTAATCCAGTCACTTATAATTCAGTAACTTGTAGATAACATGCTTAAATTATATAAAGAGTTTGCACTGGATCAAACTCCAGCTCGTCACAGGCGCAATAAGAAAAGATGTTGTAGCTCGTCATATATTGTAACTCGTCACTATATTTGTAACTCGTTACTATATTGTAGTCCGTTACTGTATTGTAGTTCATCACAAACATAATAAAAAGATAATATAAAACTCGCTATAAACGGATCTGGAAGAATTTATTGCTAGATTTGGGAACTCAACAGGATTCCGGAATTAAAATCTCAGCAAATCAAATTTCCTTTTTTCGTTAGTTCTTTATTTCCTGAACCAGATAGTGAATTTTGTCCCGTGAACCCTTTTGAGATCTATACAGCCGCCTACCTGTTCAACAAGAATGTTTACAAGCTGGAGCCCGAGAGAATCTGAATTTGTAAAATCTATCTCTTCGGGAATACCTCTTCCGTTATCTTCTACGGCAAGTATGTAATGGAAGCTGTCTTTTTCATAAAAGCAGGGACCCGATGAAATATCATAGTTTGAAAATCTCTCTTTTTTGCAGAAACTTATGTGAATTTCACCTGCTTCTCCGGAAGGGAAAGCGTGTTTTAATGAATTTGATACCAGTTCGTTAACGATAATGCCAAGAGGAATTGCCGTATCAATATCAAGATGGATCTTCTCAAGGTCAAGCTTCAGGCTGACACCGCTGTTCCTGAGGCTATATAAGTCAAACAGGTCTGAAGTCAGATTCTGGATATAATCTGCAAAGTCGAGGGTGTCCAGTTCGTTTCCTTTATAGAGCTCTTCGTGAATCAGAGCCATTGAAGCTACCCGGTTCTGGCTTTCCCGGAAAGATTCAAGGATTTTTGCATCACTGAATTTTTCAGATTCAAGACTTAAGAGGGAAGAGATTACCTGCAGGTTATTCTTGATTCTGTGATGGATTTCTTTTATATGGGTTTCCTGTATTTTTTCCAGGGCTTCTTCAGCTTTCTTTCTCTCCGTGATATCCTGGATGATTCCCTTGGACCTAACAGGGGTATTATTCCGGTCAAAAATGAGTTCTTTTTCTGCATGGACTGTGCGTTCTTCCCCGTTATCCCTTATGATCCTGTAATCAATTCCATAGCGTTTCCCGGTAAAACTATTCCGGATAATGCCATCCACAAAATCCCGGTCATCCGGGTGAATGTAATTCAAAAGCTCTTCATAATTTGCAGCGCTTTTTTGAGGGTCACGCCCGAAAATGTTGAAAAGTTCATCAGACCAGTGCACTTTGCCGGTTACAAGGTCCCAGTCCCAGTTTCCAATATGTGCCATTTTTTGAGCTTCAGAGAGACTTATCTCATTTTCCTTCAATGATTCATAAGCACTCTCAAGCTGGACAGTCCTCTCTTCAACCAGTTTTTCTAAATTATCATGTGCTTTCTTCAGGGCATCCTCTGCTTTTTTAAGTTCCGTAACATCACGCGCAGCAGCAAAGACCCCTATAACCTCTCCGGACTCGTCCCTGTAAACTGAAGCATTATACAGAACCTGGGTTACACGTCCGTCTTTATGCTGGATCTCAAGAGGATAATCCTTTACAAACCCTTTCAAAAATACATGCTGATAACCTTTTTTGGCTCTTTCAGGCTCAGTAAAATAGTCTGAGAAGTCCGTGCCTATGAGTTCGTCCCTTGAATAGCCGGTAACAGTTTCAGTGGAATTATTAACATCAGTTATCTTCCCGTCCTGGCCGATAGTGACAAGCGGATCAGGACTGGCTTCAATCAAACTCCGGTTATAAATATTTGAGATCCTAAGAGCTTCTTCAACTTTTTTGCGTTCGGTGATGTCCTGTGTGATACCGAAACCGCCGGTTACCCCTCCGTTTCTGTCAAACTCAAGATATGCTTTTTCACGTACCCACTTAATTTTATTACCTACTACAATTCTGTGTTCGATGTCATATGGTTTCCCTCCCAGCCCCTCCTTCCATTTCCTATCGACATATTCCCTGTCGTCCGAATAGACAGTTGAAAGAAAAAACTCATATGTCAGAGGAGTTCCTTTTGGTATGTCGAAAATACGGTGGGTTTCGTCAGACCATATCAATTCATTTTTACGCACATCAAGACGCCAGCTTCCGATATTTCCAACTGCCTGGGCGCGGTCCAGGTCTTCCCTGTTTTTCTGCAGTTCATTTACCAGGTTATTGCGTTCCATCAACGCCATGGAAAGCCTGATGTTGCTGTAACTCAGCTCGGAAAGCATGTTGGCAAACCCCATAAGGAAAGCCATGCCTGTATTCACAGCCTCTCTGCTCAGGCGCGGCACTTTATCAAGAGCTGCTATATATTCCTCTTCATTAAAGCCATATTTTCTGGCTTGAGACCGGAAAAGTCCGTAGTCCAGAGGTTCATCCTCAAAAAAGAACTGCCCTGAAAAGATATTGCCTATATGATGACCGCCTACCATAATCGGGGTCACTATGTCCCACATATTGTTCCTGCACCTGTACATCTTAAACTTCCCTGGAGAAACTCCCGAAGATAGCATGATGTCACTTGCTATGCAGTGCTTGCATGTCTCAGGGTGAACCCTGTGAAACCTGGTGCAGATATCCTGCCAGCCAACGCCTATCAGAACATTTCCTTTAAGATCGTTTAAGCCTATGGGAATGTTAGTGAGTTTGTAGAAATTGTCCATTAAAGGCTCAATAGCATGGACATTGATAATTTCAGTCAGCTCAAGGTCCTCTACCTTCTGAGAAGGTGAAAGACTGTCCTCCAGCTTCTGCCTGAAATACTGTTCACTCTGGTCCGGAGTTTCCTCAACACGTTTTATATCTATGCCAGAATTTTTCAGGTTCTCTTTCATTTCATATCTTCCCCGATCTTGAAGGGTTCACCCTGTCTATCGCAGCCAGCAACAGAACCCGGTTATCTATTTTCCAGGTAGATAGTATCTGTTTGCGGTTATCACCTATATAATTTATAAGTTTTTATATAAAAATAACATTTGATTTTATTCAACAGCTGCCAATTTAGAAGTTGTCCAGTAAGTTGTGTATGCTTTTAGAACCGCAATAAAAACAGAATCATTTATAAAGTTTAAAAAAACAGGAAAAAAGAATAAATAGGCTTTAATTTTTGTAACAGGGTTATTATTGCCTTAACCGCCTCTCATTCTTAAAGCAATTTTTAATATTGAATTGAGGCCTGCAATTAGAACTCATAATAAAATTAGTATATAATTAAAGGTTGGAAAATATTTTATTCGCAAAATTATATAATTGCTTAGCCTCTTTATTAATTTATCACATAATTAGCCGGCCAAAGAGCCCGGATCTGGATTAATGTGACTTTAGTAATAGATGATTCAGATGTAATTACAGAATATTACAGAACCTGATATTACAGAATAATGTAGGACCCGAAAAATACAGAATATTATAGAACCCGAAAAATACAGAATATTATAGAACCCGAAAAATATCCAGAGTATATAAACTGTATATTAATTTGAAAAATAAAGATAACTGGGGGAAAATAAATGGGAAATAAGGGGAAGCTATGTTCAATAGCTTTAGCTTCATCAGTCCTGGTTTTTGTTTTTTTGGTTTTGATCTCAGCCGCAGCTTCCGCGGCTCAAATTACGAAAATCGGAACCGGATACGACCCTGCTGTTTATGGTGATAAGGTGGTGTGGACAAACGGGGTCGTTATTCATCTATACGACCTGACAAACAGAACAGGCATAAGGTTTAGCTCTTCCGGGGCATCAAGTCCGGATATTTATGAAAACAAAATAGTGTGGCATGATGAAAGTATTGGAACTCCAAGGATTGCTGTTTACGATATCCCGACAGCCACGAAAAGTTACATCACGCAGGAAGTAGACCAGTACAGCAGACCTGCTATTTATGACAACAGAATTGTCTGGAGCGCAAACGATAGCGTGTATCTGAGGGACATATCCAATTCCACACAGGAAAAAATAGGAAACGGCACCAATCCCGACATATATGGCACCAAGGTAGTGTATTACTCATATTCAGAAGATCCGGAAGCGGATATAACTATCAGGATGTATGACATTGACACCGGGGAAAGAAAAACTGTCGTTTCATACGGAGACCCAAACATACCGCGCATATGGGACACGAGGGTCATCTGGTCTGACGTATATAATCATCAGGGATATATTGCGATGTATGATATATTAACAGAGAATATCACAGACGTCACACGCCCTCTTGACACTGATCCGGATGGAAATGAATACGGCGCCAGCACAGGGACACATATTGCCATACAGGATGATAAAATTGTATACAATAAATGTGTTGATGATTATGAAGGCAAACCCGGGGTGTACCTGTATAACATATCTGCAGGACAAAGCACACTGATATACGGTTATCCTGAAGAAGTTTATACGACACCGGAAGTGTACAATAATACTATTGTATGGGGACTTGACAGGAACTATGTTGATGGTACATCTGGCAATGACATCTATTTATGCGACCTCGCAGCCGGACCGGAAATCTCACAAACATAAGTGGTGGAAATCCACCACAACATTTTATTGAAAAATGAATTCCGGATCTGGCGATGATAAAAAGAATATCAGAGCATTTTTAATCTTCAGACAGATTGTCCTTTTCCTTCAGGCAGATGAGGAATTTATTTTAATTCTCTTCACTTTCTCCATTGATCGTGGCTATAATCTCCTTGAAACTTGCCAGTGAAGCTTCCATATTCTCAATTATCTCGTTTGCAAGAATATCCGGGTCAGGGAGGTTGTCGAGGTCAGCAAGGCTTTTGTCCTTGAGCCAGAAAATGTCCAGATTCGTTTTGTCCCTTGCTATTATTTCGTCATAGCTGAACTTCCTGAACCTGCCTTCGGGAGATTCTTCACTCCGGGTCTCTTTCCGATTGAAGCGGTTTTCCGGGTTGTAACATCTGATGAACTCTTCAAGGTCGGAATATTTCATAGGGTTCTTTTTCAATGTGTGGTGCACATTTGTGCGGTAGTCGTAGATCCACACTTCTTTTGTCCAGGGCTCTTTTGATGCGGGTTTTGCTTCAAAGAAAAGCACATTTGCCTTTACGCCGTTTGCATAGAAGATGCCTGTCGGCAGGCGCAGGATCGTGTGCAGGTCTGTGGTTTCAAGGAGCTTTTTGCGGATGGTTTCACCTGCTCCGCCTTCAAAGAGGACATTATCAGGCAGTACAACTGCTGCCTGCCCGCCGGTTTTGAGGATCGTATGGATGTGCTGCAAAAAATTTAGCTGCTTGTTGCTTGTGGTTGTCCAGAAGTCCTGCCGGTTGTAAGTGAGTTCTTCTTTTTCCTGTTCGCCTTCTTCGTTTGTGAAGGTCATGCTGCTCTTTTTTCCAAAAGGCGGGTTTGTAAGGATGTAATCGTAACGGTAACCGGGATCTGCTATGAGCGCATCGGAATTGGAGATCATGGGCTCACCGTCTATTTCCCCGATGTTGTGCAGGAACATGTTCATCAAAGCAAGCCGTCTTGTCCCTGCGACTATTTCATTGCCTCCGAAAGTTTTGTTTTTCAGGAAGCGGCTCTGGTCCCTGTCCAGACGGCGGTGAGAGGTAAGGAAGTCATAAGCTGCCAGAAAGAACCCGCCTGTGCCGCAGCAGGGGTCTCCGATTGTTTTCATGGGTTCGGGCTGGAGGCACTGCACCATGACCTTAATGAGAGGCCTGGGTGTGAAGTACTGCCCGGCTCCGCTTTTCGTGTCTTCGGCATTCTTTTGCAGGAGCCCTTCGTAGATCTCCCCTTTTGTGTCCACACCCATCATGACCCAGCTTTCCTTGTCAATCATATCAATGATTTTGTAGAGCATGGCAGGGTCGCTGACCTTGTTCTGGGCTTTAAGGAAGATTTGCCCGAGCATCCCCGGCTTTTTCCCGAGTTCTTCGAGAAGCTCCCTGTAATGGGTATCGAGTTCTGCCCCTCGCTGCTGTTTCAGTCTGTCCCAGGTATATTCTTCGGGGATGCCGATATTTCTATTGTAGGGCGGCTTCCTGTATTCTTCAGCCATTTTAAGGAATATGAGGTAGGTCAGCTGTTCCAGATAATCTCCGTAGCTCACGCCCCCGTCCCTGAGGACGTTGCAGAAACTCCAGACTTTGGAAACGATGGATGATGTGTTTTCAGACATGGTTTGGATCCTTGAGATAAGAGTAATATTTTTGGTTAGGACTATTCGGTTTATCAGGGATGGTTAGGAAAAGTTTTCCTTCCTGAATAAGTGGATTCAGGATTTCTAATCTGAAATGTTTCCTATCTTTTAATCCCATAAACTCTTGAATTTCCTCTCTACTTCTTGGTTCGATACAATATTCTAATAATGCGTTGATCTTGTCGTTCTCAGCTTGGGGGGTAGCTTGGGGGGTAGCTTGGGGGGTAGCTTGGGGGGTAACTTGAGAGGTAACTTGAGGGGTAGCTTGGGGGATATTTATAGTCTAATTTACAGTATCAATGAATCTTCTTTCCATTCTGCGCCTTTTCAGCCTTTATTCGTTCCAGCAAAACCTCAGCCGGCTCCCAATCCTCTGCCCCGCGAACCTCTGCAAGTTCCCTTTCATTAAGCAGCTTCCCCTCAAACGCTTTTTTCAAAATACTCTGCCGCAGCGCTTCGGCTTTTTCCAGATTTGTTTCAATGTCCTGCTCTATCTTATCGCAGACTGAAAGGCGGGTTTCGATTTCCTGAACGATGGCTTGCATTTCTTGTTTGCTACATATTGGTACTTGTTTGGCCAGTAGTTTTCCTTTGTTAATGAAAGGTATATCAATACCCTGCAAATCTTTCTCAAACTTAGATATGAAAAAAGGTCCTTGCATGAAATACAGAATATAGTTTGCAAGTCCCTCAGAGAGAAGATCTAATCTGCCAACTCGTTGATAAAGAATTGCCGGGAGATCGCTCTTATGCAAAGTACAAATTTTCAGATTCCGTTGAATTAAAGGACGATTTAGAGCAAGTAGTAGATTACCTTCTTTGAGGACTAATTCTGGCCATTTTTGAAGATATTCTTCTGGTAGGTAAACTACGTCATCCCATAATGTATGTCCAAACGATACATTGGCAATCTGGAAGAGTTTAATTCCATGACTGCTGTATTCGCTCTTTTTAAATGCGCGCCCAGAAGTCATATCAGTTAACTCCCCAAGCTTCACCCATCTCCACCTATTCGGCAATCTCGGCAATTCGTTTACTTCGACTTCAGTAAGAGGTTTAACAGAATTCAGTTTCTTGCCCGAGTTTTTTGCAGCTTCTTCTCTTTCCTTCCCAATATGCTCCCGCAACTCCCTCGCATCCGGCAAATCCGTCTGCTGCTCCCGCCATTTTTTAGTAAGCTCTCCTTCAAAAGCTTTCTTCAGCACTGCCTGTCGATAAACTTTGAGCTGTTCCTGTGCCAGTTTGAGATTGGAAATGCCGTTATCCAGTTCGCTGAAGAGTTGCTCTATTTTGGAAACTATGGCGCGTTGTTCTTCTATTGAACATAATCCAATAACATGATCAAGAATATGATTTTTAGACAAGCCAGGTATATCACCCTGAGCTTTCATTATCAACACATCAATTTGATGTTTTATAGCGTGAAGTGTATATTTGAAATCAACTTTAGAAGACGGTAAAAAAGCATAAATATCACGACCAATTGCACAAGAAACGCCTGGAAATATTTTACCAACGCCAGCTCCTTTAACAGTAATGAAAATACAACCCTCTGGTACTAGACGTTTAGGAAATTCAGTCCATTTTGTTTCTTTAATTTTACTGCCATCCCATTGCTCCGGACCAGTAACATAGGGAACCCCGCGCTTTTCTTGATTCACTTCTGCAATTGAAGGGGATTGACCACAAAATAGTTCTCCGATAGAATCGAGTCTAACCCATACCCATCTCTCGGACAGCTGTGGTAATCCAGCGATTTCGGCTTCAGTTAGAGATTTAATCGTTTTCATCTTAATCAGTCAAAGCCTCGTTTAATTTGTTAATAATATCGTTCATGAGCCGGAGTATTTTCTCCGAACTTTTTTCCCAACCTTTCACCACAGTTTTCACCACAGTTTTCTCCGAACCTTCACAACTCCGACGCTTCATCAATATTTTCATTCTTGGACTCATCTATTATTTCCCAATGGCCGCCTTTCGCAGGACCTACACGCTTCAAAATACCCTTTTCTTTGAATTTTGTGATGTTATTTTCAATAGCTGTGGTACCGAGTCCTATTTTTTGACTTAGTTCCACAATTGAGATCTGGGGATCGTTTATTATCTCTCTAATTATTTCCAATTATTTTTCACCCCACTTTTCACCCCACTTTTCACCCCACTTTTTACCACAGTTTTCACCACAGTTTTCACCACAGTTATCTCTTAACCTCTACTTCCACCGATTATTCTCCGAACCTTTCACTATCAATTCAGGAGTACTTTTAAGATGTCAGTTAATTAAATAATTGTCTACTTCTGCCTTTCAGGGATTGCATTAAAAATTAGAACGGCATGAGGGATATATATCCATGCGCTGGGGTCGCAGATAAAGGAAAAGGGAGGAGGAAAGCAGTAAAAGAAGAGAACAATTCTATACGTTTTAACTTTGGTTAAAAGAGTGAATAAGGAGTTCACAAGGTTTGGTCTGCAACAATGAAGTTTATTTCGGGAACAGGCTCTACTCTGTCCTGAATTTGCCTCATTCTACAGCTTACACGCCAATGAAGTAGGTTTCGAGACCGGTTTTCAAGCCGTCCTGAATTTGCTTCATTTTAAGCTTACATGTCAATGAAGTAGATTTTGGGATCGCCTTCAGACTGCCCTGAATTTGCCTCATCTCGCAGTTTACGCTATAAATGAAGGGATACTAGGGGATAGGATTTCAAACCGTCCTGAAATTGCTCCACCTTATGCTTACGCGTCAATGAAGTATATTACGGGATCAGATTTTACTCTGTCCTGAATTTGCTCCACCTCGCAGTAAAAGCATTAATGAAGTATATCTATGGATAGGTTTTCAAGCCGTCCTTAATTTGCTTCACATTATAGCTTACGCGTCAATGAAGTATATTCGGAATCAGTTTTCAGGCTGTCCTGAACTTGCTTCATTTTAAGCCTGCGTGTCAATGAAGTTCATTGCGGGATCAGGGTTTTACTCTGTCCTGAATTTGCTTCACTTTACAGCTCAGTTCCTTGTGAACAATATATACTATGTAAGTTCCTGTATATAACACTGGCGGTATAATTACTGAGAGTAATATAATTAGTTTAATTATTTATCAAGTTAGCCTGCAAATCATCAGTCACGTACTCTGCCAATCAGTCGATGGGAAATAAAAACAAACAATGGGAAATAGGTGTAAAGTGTTTGACGGTTACAAACTGGTTATCATCCGTCCTTTCTATAAAAATCACGCCGCCAGCGCTTCATTCAATTCGCTGATAATCGTATTCATCTCGTCCCCGAAAAGCTGGTACATCCTGCCGCGCCCACCAAGGATATCAAAGGGGTGGTAGTCAAGGTCATCGATTTCCAGATGGAAGCTGGTTGCAACATAATCTTTTATCATTCTGAGCCAGTTCATCTGGTCTTCATTAAATTTCAGGGTTCCAGCCTGCTTTTTGAACACCCAGTCCTGGAAGTTGCGGTTCACGGTCTGGTCGTACGAGGTCAGCACAGGGTCAATCTCAGTTACCCTGCGGATTAAGGAGACAAGGGCAGTGAGTTCGTTTTTAGGGGAATTTCCTTTTACCTTATCCAGCCGCTCATAAGCCTGCCATACATCGAGAGGGGCAAGGTAAGGCTTTTCCAGTTTCATTTTTTCCAGCACGTCCTTTATCATCGCAAAAGTTACTTCCCTGCGCTGGTAGGGCTGGTTGTAGAAAATTCTCAGGGCTGTGATCTCGTCTTTATTGGCTTTCAGATATGCTTTAAAATCGTTGATCAGCTTCTCATCCCTTGCCAGTATATCCATGTCCCATCCGGCTTTTTTAAGGGTATCAAGGTTCACTGTATCAATTATCTGCTCATGGACCCTGCGCACGTTTTCGATATATTCGTTCAGCTCGCCGGAAAAAGTGGACCTGGCAATATCAATAAGGATTTCCTGCGCCTTTTTCTTTACATCGGTGTCCTGAATTTCCGGCTGGCGCAGTTTGATTTCATCAGCTTTGAGGTCGATCATATCAGGGTTATATGCATTGAGCAGGTCCTTTACAGTTTGATAGATAGTTTTTCCATTCGCTTTTTCAGCAAAAGTTGCTCTCTCGTTCTCATTTATCTGCCTGTTCAGCCTTGCAAGACGGTTAGCCAGTGAAACATAAAGGTCTTCGTCCTGAGCGCCGAAAGTAACCGCTGCCAGCAGGTCTTTCAATGAGGTATTTTTCTTACGTTCAAGAGGCCGGCTGTCGGTCTTCATAGTTTTTGTAACACCTATTGCGTCCACGATCACAAAATGAGTCTTGGCTGAAACAGCCGATGGAGTCACTTTATGCAGATCGTCAAAGCCCAGGGTTCGTGTCCCTCTGCCTTTCATCTGCTCAAAATAATTGAGGCTTTTGACATCCCTCATAAAGAACAGGCATTCCAGAGGCTTAACATCCGTGCCTGTTGCAATCATGTCCACAGTAACCGCTATTCTTGGATTGTATTCGTTGCGAAAAGCCGACAATATCGATTTTGGGTCTTCTTCGGCTTTGTACGTTACTTTCTTGCAAAAGGCATTGCCTTCTCCAAACTCTTCCCGCACAATATTGATAATATCATCAGCATGGCTGTCGTTTTTGGCAAAAATAAGAGTCTTGGGAACTTCCTTTCTTCCGGGAAAGATTTCAGGCAGCTTCTCCTTAAATGTCCGTATCACGCGCCGTATCTGGCTGGGATTGACAACTTCCCTGTCAAGCTGCCTGGAAGTATAGGCCAAATCTTCGTCCAGCTGTTCCCAGCGTTTTTTGCGGGTAAGCTTCTCACGTCTGTCCACAAACTCCCGGGCTGGTATGTTTGCTCCGTTCCTTCCAATGTCAGTCTCAATTAGATACACATCATAGCCCACATTCACGCCGTCCGCAACTGCTTCTTCATGGCTGTACTCGCTCACCACATTTTCATTGAAAAAGCCAAAGGTGCGTTTATCCGGTGTGGCTGTCAGACCTATTAAAAAAGCATCAAAATAATCCAGAACCTGCTGCCACACATTGTATATTGAACGGTGGCACTCGTCTATGACAATAAAATCGAACTCTTCAATAGGGACCTTTTCATTATACACAACAGGAAGCGGTTCCTTTGGCTGCCAGCCCCTCTCGGCAGGGTTTTCCTCTTCGGTTTTTTCGTCCAGCTCCTCGCCTTTCAGGATGGAGTAAAGCCGCTGAATTGTGGAAATACATACCTGGCTGTCCGAAGAAATATAGCTTGAACGCAGGCGCTGAACATTATACAGCTCGGTAAATTTGCGGTTATCGTCATTGGGCACATAAGCCATGAACTCCTGTTCCGCCTGCTCACCCAGATTTTTAGTGTCAACAAGGAAAAGCACTTTTCTGGCATCCGCAAATTTCAGTAACCTGTAGATGAAGGTTATGGCAGTATAGGTCTTTCCGGATCCTGTTGCCATCTGAATCAGAGCCCGCGGGCGGTAATCCTTAAAGGACTTTTCAAGGTTTAAAATCGCCATAACCTGGCAGTCTCGAAGACCTTCGGTACACAGCTCAGGAATATCGAGAAGCCTTTCCCGAAGTGGTTTCTTTTTTAAATGTTCTTCAAATAATTCCGGGCGGAAAAAAGAAAAAACAGGCCTTGACCGCGGCTTCGGGTCGCGGAAATCCGTGAAACGTGTGAGTTCCCCTGTACTCTCGTATACAAAAGGAAGGGGGTCATTGTTAAGGTACTTTAGCTTGCTTGATGCATATTCGGCGGACTGTTCTTCAACAACGGTTAATCTGTGACCTTCTTCGTCCCTTTTTGCCTCGATAATTCCGACCGGCTTTTTATCAACAAATAACACATAGTCAGCAGGTCCCACATCGGTAAGATACTCCTTAACTGCAATGCCCCTGGAAGCACTCCAGTCTATCATGCTCTTTTCCTGCACAATCCAGCCAGCATCATTTAATTTTTTATCGATTTCATTTCTGGCTTTCTGCTCCGGGGTCTGGTTATTGATCATATCTTTACCTGTCTTTGACTGCGATTCGTTTCTTTACCAGTAGTCTATTCATTATGGTACTCGGTTGGAATGCCGGGCTGAAACTCTTTCACTATAACCAAAATTAGAGATTCAAATTAATACAAATATTTTTCTAAATTCGTTAAATCCTGAATTTCAGTATCATAACTTTCTAGAGTTAACAAACGGGATATTAATAATTCCTTTATAGAAGATGGACATCGGAACTTCCTGTTTCAGAACTTCCTGTTGTGTGAGGGTAGATTTGAAACACCTGCCGTTCAAAAGTATAGGGTTGCAAGTAGTAAAGCAGGTATTATCAGCTAAGGTTTTACCTGATTCGGAGGAATAGAAGGATTTCTATTTACATTTGACCATGCTAAAACTTAACTAGGAAAGAGGCTGTTTTCTTTGTGGGCAGCGTATAAAATCAACACTATCCTTTTTCTCTCTATAAAAGGTTCTATTATTCGGATAAACGCAAAAAATACGGGGGGTATTAATGCATCCTGAATTCAAAGAGCTGCTGGATAAAAGGGACTGGGAAGGCTTAAGGGTAATCAGGGAGATGAAACCTTCCGAGATTGAGGATCTGTATTTTGAGTTAGATGGCAGAGATTTTGTGATACTTTTCCGGCTTCTTGAGAAAGATCTGGCACTTGAAATCTTTGAAAGCTTTAGTGTGGAACATCAGGTTGAGATAATAAAATTAATGGAAGAAGCGGATACAATAGATCTGCTTGAGCCCCTTGACCCTGATGACTGTGCAAGGATATTTGAAGAACTGCCTGCAAAGATAACAAAACGCCTGCTTAACGGGCTGAGCCCTGAGAGGCGCAAATATGTGAACCTGCTCCTTGGTTATCCTGAAGGAAGTGCAGGCAGATACATGACTCCCAGGTACGTTTCAGCGCATAAGTATCAGAATGCAGGCGAGGTTTTGACGGGTCTACATGCCTCTCCCCTGAGAGCCGATGAAATGCCAATGATTTTTGTAATCGATAGGGAGAGAAAGTACAGCGGGTATGTAATGCTGGGCGACCTCATAAAAACCGAACCTTTAACACCTCTGGAAAGTATTGTTAAAGGAGAGGACATTTTCATATATACTACTGATCCAAAAAATAGAGCGGTAGAGATTATTAGCGAATACGATATCCCGTCACTGGCTGTCCTCGATGCCGAAAAGCGTCTTGTAGGAGCGGTTACTTTTGATGACGTGATGGATGTTGCAGAAGAGGAGGCAACAGACGACTTCCATAAAATGGGAACAGTCGGACTTATGAGAACGGGTCTGAAAGATGCAAACGTCCGGCTATTGTATGCAAAAAGAGTCCCATGGCTATTGACACTTGTTTTCATAAATATATTCTCAGGCGCTGCTATTGCATCCTTTGAGGACACAATCCAGGCTGTTGTCGCTCTTGTAATTTTTCTGCCACTGCTAATAGACAGCGGAGGAAATGCAGGGTCCCAATCCGCAACTCTCGTAGTCCGTTCCCTTGCAACAGGTGATGTCAAAAACAAGGATTGGTTTTACCTTATTGGCAGGGAGATGCTGGTTGCAGCCACAATAGGAATTACAATGGGTGCAGCTGCAGCGGGTCTCGGAATTTATAGAGGGGGGCTGGAACTGGGTGTAGTTGTAGCTGTGACCATGATCATTGTGATTTTTGCCGGCTGTCTGATAGGCACCACCCTTCCTTTCCTGCTTACAGCATTAAAAATGGACCCCGCAACAGCCAGTGCTCCTTTAATTACCTCTATAGCAGATATTGTTGGCGTAGTTATATACTTCAGAATTGCGACGTGGTACTATGGCATTGCATAATTCCGGTTTATTTTGTTAATTTTATATCACCTCACCAGCTGTTTAAGTGCAAATATAGCTGAAGATTTAACTGAAATTTTTAAGGAGGGTACTAGCTAAAACGACATAAGCTAATACCTGTAAACATTTTTCATTAATCCGCTTAAACCATTTCTGTAAACATCAGAGGATAAGCAGAAACCAATGTAAGCTGTAGAGTTTATCATAAATATGTATAAATTTTCATACTCCTTTTCCAATTTTAGTTTCTTTCTCAACTTTGACATCTAATTTAATTGAGCTCTGGAGTTTTTTAATTGAGCTCGGGAGTTTAGAAAATAAATACTCAGGATTTAGCAGAAGAATAAAGAAAATTAGTGGAGAGATCAGAAAACTTAGTGGAGAGATCAGAAAACTTAGTGGAGATGTCAGAAAACTTAGTGGAGATGTCAGAAAAGAATTTCCAGGATACGACAGAGAAAGTATCATATCCTGGTATTCTTAGTATTGGAGGGCTCTATTTCAATATAATTTTGGATTTCTTTTTTCATTAAAAGTGTGTGTTTTATCAAAAGAAGGCTGACTGTTCTTCTGTTCTCCTGAGACTTTAAAGTTCTCAAAAAGGGTATCAACCGTCCTCCGGGCAAGCCCGCTGACATTCTGTACAGAGGTACTGACCTGCTGCATTGCAGCTGTCTGCTCTTCAATTGCAGCTGAGGTCTCTTCACTGCTTGCAGCATTTTCTTCTGCTGTTGAAGCGGTCTCACTTATGCTTTTCTCAATATTTTCGATCTTGATAAGTCCTTCTTCCGCAAGCCTGTCAAGCTCAGCAAGCATGAAGTTTATAGTGGCAACAGCATCGACAATCTCATGGCTCTTATTCAGGGCCTGTTTAATGTTCTTGCTCCCATTTTTCGCCTGGCTGTCTGCTGTGTTGATGGCGTCTGTAACTTTTCTGGTCTCTTTCTGGACGTTTGTAACAATCTCATTTATTTCGTCAGTGCTCTTTCTCGAATCTGCTGCAAGTTTCCTGACCTCGTCAGCAACGACAGCAAAACCCCTGCCGTATTCTCCGGCTCGTGCTGCTTCGATAGCTGCATTTAAAGCCAGGAGGTTGGTCTGGTCGGCAATGGACTTGATTTTTCCTGTGACGGCTCCGATGTTATAAACAGCATCATCAAGAGAGTGGACGATGTCTCCCAGCTGGGAAATTCCCGCAACAAGCTGTTCCACTTCTTCGAGCGCCGTATTACTGAGCCCCTGGGCTTCATCGCTGGTTTTGTCAGCATGGGAAGCATAACTGGAAGACTGCGTGGAGGATTCGCTCAGCTTTTTAAAGATCTCCTGAGAAGCTTTTATATCAGAAGCTGCTATGCCTGCATGCCTGGAAAGGTTTTCGGAACCGGTTGCGATCTGCTCTGCAGCAGTTGAGATCTGCTGCATCCCCATGTTCATCTGGTTAACAGCTTCTTCTGACTGGCGGGCTTCTTCAAGAGTAGTAAGCATATCTTCGAGGACATTCTCAATAACAGATTTCAAATTATTGACAAGCCTGTTAAATTCATCAAAAGTATCACCGAAGTCATCGTCTTTGATTTTCTCAAGATGAACGTCGAGAGCTCCTTCACTTATTTTTTGGATTCCGTCTCCAAGATTTTTCAGGCAACTGCTGGTGTAGTTTAAAATTTCCTTGACCTCTGTTTCCCGGTCTTTCATCTCGGTCATATCTGTTATTACCATAAGGCTTCCAGCAATAGTTCCGGTTTCATCTTTTACAGGCACTGCTGAAAGCACGGTAAATAGAGGTTTATCCAGAGCTTTGAATTTGATGGATTTCTCTACATTATAGATACCTTCTCCGGTTTCCATCACCTTCTCAGCAAGCGTCCTTCTGGAACTGGTGTCCAGTAATTCGGAAGGGGACCTGCCAGTGGCTTCGTCAGCACTCTTAAACCTGCAGATTTCCAAAAAATACTCATTAATGTACTTTATTTTCCCGGAAGCGTCCACATAAAGCGCAAGTGACGGCCTGGGTATGCTGCTGACAATCGCCCTCTGTGACTCTTCTCTTCGTTTTATCTGGGGGGTAACGTCCAGAAACACGCCGTCAATATAAGCTATATTGCCATGTTCATCATTCACCAGACGGGCCTGCTCCTGAACAAATACCGTATCGCCACAGGATTTCTGGATCCTGTATTCGACCTGATAAGGACTCCTGGTTTTCATTGAGTTCTCTATAGCAGCATCGATTCTGGAAACGTCCTCCGGAAAAACAATATCTGACCATGAAAGTCTCCTGGAAAGAAATTCCGCTGCCGGGTAGCCGGTGAGTACTTCCACACTTTTACTGATATAACAAATAGGCCATGAAGATTCATTTGAGACTCTGAAAACAGTTACTGGCAGGTTATCTATCAGCCAGCCTGTCTCTATGGTTCCAGTATCTGCATCTTCATTAAATTTATTCGAAGAGTCTGCCGACTCATTCAGTTTTAAATCGCTATTCTGTAAAGCCATGACCAATCTAGCCCCTGAGAAGTTATATATTAACAGATAATATAAATCAAGGGAGTATTTAAGTATATAGGGAAGTATAAAAAGATGCCGGATTTCAGCAGGAAAAACTGGGCAAATATTTATACAAAGAACACCTATTCTTAGTATGGTTCAGTTTGATATCGAATCAAAGCTACTGGGGATCTGCGTACTCATACTAATTATCTATATATTATGCAAACTGATCCCTGTTTTATCATTAGACAGTTAATTTAGAATTACTACATAAAAATTATAATTGTATAAAACTATTTTTTTTCCGGATACACTGCCAGTCAAACCCTTCTCTGTCGAGCGTCAGAGTTCTGAGAAAACTTCCTTTTCTGCTTTCATCGGATAAATTAAACGTTCTGCCGTTTTTTACCGGGAGATTTTCAGGGTTCCTGTGACCATGCACCTGATAGGTATTCTCATTCGTATTTTTGTTGAAATTTTCAGCGACCAGGAAAACGTCTTCAGGCTCTCCCACGCCGTTAATCATCTGTTCAGCACCCATAAAAATCAGGTTTTCAGGAAGGCTGCTCAGGCCTCCGTGAGTTACAAGCACGGATTTGTCATGGAACTTATAGTAAACGCAGGGCACTGTTTTCCCGCATAGTTTAAGGGCATCCTGCAAAGCCCCTTCTCTTTCAAGTTCTTTCAGAATACCTGTGGTATCAGAAAAATCTTCTATCCGTGTCTGCTTCTCACCGGCTGCAGGGCGGCAAAGGCGTTTTTCATTATCTCCTTCAAGCAGAACCACATTATCCCTGCACATGATTGAGACAAGGAACTTAACGACTCTGGAATTTTCATTTCCCCTGCCTGCATAATCTCCAAGAAAGATATACAGGTCATTGTCGCCCAGTCCGCATGAAAGGTATTTCATCAGGGCTGTATAACTGCCGTTTATATCCCCGATGTGGTGAATTTTTTTATAGTTAGAGAAATCAGGAGTATTATACTGCAGCCTTTTGCGGAATTCATGAGGCTTTATTACCGTAACAAATGAAGGTACGCTCTGCCTTTTGATTATAGCATACATCTCTTCTATTACAGTCTCAGGTACGATCTCATATGCAGGCCTTCCCATGTTTCTTTCCTTTGCAAGTTCAGGAGACACATCAGAAAAATCAACGCAAAAAGCTTCATACCTGTAAGCTTTAACAGGAGACCTGTACTTTGCTATGTCAGCATTTCCTGCATTGGTTGCATCAAGGACTGTAAATTCACCCTCTTCCATGCGGCATTTAATAAGCGAATAAATAAGCCCCCATACCCTGCGGTTGATTTTCTGGGAAGTAACTGGTTGTCCGGCAACGGAAAGTACCGGGGGTTTTATAAGAAGCCGGACTGTGTCCGAGGAAATAGTGTAAGGTTCAAGCCCTTCTTCTTTAACAAAAGTCGATTTGCCGGATCCGGGTATCCCCCTCAAAAATACAAGGTACCTCATATGACATCCCTCACTTTTCTTAAATTCTGCTTATTTGATCAATCCTGTATTTTGACCAGTATTTTTGTGTTGACCAGCTCTTCCTGTTTTAACCGGTTCTATTTATTTTAATCAATTTTGCTTAAACGAAAAATACCTGAGTTAATATTACTATTGATTTTTATAATATTTAATTAGATAATTTTATACCATATATTCTGGAAGAAGTGCAGGGAAAAATGGGAGTGGGTGGACTGCACTGACCTGAAAAAACATTGACGAAGCCTGCTTTTAGACCTGGCTGAATTTAAATCCGACCGGTAAGAGCGTTCAGAGGAGTAGAAACCCGGGAAAAATTATACTGGTGAAAAATATGGAAAGCAAGAGGGAATACGATTATATCCTGCCCGGCAGGGCAGAATCATACTGGCTGGCAACTGTACCCGAGCCCAGCTATCCTGCGCTTAAAGGGGACATCAGAGTTGATATTGCAATAATCGGAGGAGGAATAGCAGGGCTCACAACGGCTTACCTGTTAAAAGAAGCAGGTTTTTCGTCCATTGCAGTGATTGAAGCGGGCCGAATCCTGAGAGGAGTTACCGGACACACCACAGCCAAAGTTACATCTCAGCACAGCCTGATCTATGACCGCCTGCTCTCAAAATTTGGAAAAAGGCAGGCGCAGCAGTATGCAGAGTCCAATCAGGCAGCCCTGGAAAAGATAGCTTCGATAGTGGCTTCAAAAAAGATAGACTGCGATTTTGTCCGCAAGCCTTCATATGTCTATGCAGGGTCCGAAGACTCTACCAATAAAATCCAGAATGAAGCTCAGACAGCCCGGAATCTTGGGCTTCCTGCTTCATTTGAAGAAAATCTTCCCTTGCCTTTTAAAACGTATGGAGCAGTCCGCTTTAATAATCAGGCACAGTTCCACCCTGTAAAATACCTCAACGCGCTGGCAGAGCAAATTCATGAGGGCGGATGCCACATCTTTGAGAATACAAGAGCATTGAAAATAGAAGGGGAGGAGCCTGTAACAATAACAACGGATAAGGGGACCATACGCGCACACAAAGTTGTTCAGGCAATGCATTATCCGATCCACGACAGGCCAGGGCTGTTTTTCCAGCGCCTTTACCAGTCCCGCTCATATGTTCTTGGGGTAAGGATTAGAGATCCTTTTCCTGATGGGATGTTCATAAACGCCGAAGAGCCAGTCCGTTCCCTGCGCTCGCAGAGTACGGATAAAGGAGAACTTATTCTCGTGAGCGGAGAGGGCCACAGGACAGGTGAAGAAGAACACGAAATTTCTCGCTACCAGAATCTTGAGAAATGGGTAAGGTCCGTATATTCCGTAGATTCCATTGATTACCGCTGGTCCAGCCAGGATGCCATAAGCATTGACCATATTCCCTATATTGGAAGGCAAACCTCAGGTAATGACAGCATATTTCTTGCAACAGGGTTCAAAAAATGGGGCATGACCATGGGCACGGTTGCAGCAATGATCATTAAAGACATGATCCGCGAGAAGTACAACCCCTGGGAAGAGGTGTATGACCCTTCACGGTTCAAGCCTGTGGAATCGGCTAAAACCCTGCTCTCTCAGGCTGTGGAAGCCACCAAGGGCTTTGTGGGCGACAGGATACTGCCCACTCATAAAGAAGCGTCTCAGATTGGCCCGGAGGAAGGTGCAATCGTCAAAATAGAGGGGGAAAGAGTGGCAGCGTACAGGGACAGAAACGGGGTACTTTATACTCTCGATCCCTCCTGCAGACACCTGGGATGTATCGTTTCCTGGAACGATGCAGAAAAGACATGGGACTGTCCCTGTCACGGTTCTCGATATAAAGCAACTGGCGAGGTAATTCACAGCCCTGCTGTTTACGGGCTTTCGGAAAAGAAAATCAGGGGACAGGACAAAAATAATATTCATACATAAGAAACAATTCGTAATTCCTATTTTTATATGAATATGCTGAAATAATAGTTTATGCCACCAGAAAATAAAAATTCCGATCCCTTTGAGGAATTAAAGTGGAGTGACCTGCAGGACTGGGCAGGAGGGAAGGCAACTGCAAAGGGGATAAAGTACCAGGAAGAAGAGAGGGTTAAAGAGATAAAGCGAACCCCTGAAGGCAGCCTTGTAGCCCTGGTAGAAGGGACATCTGATTATTTTACGGAAATTTTCCTGAAAGACGGGAAATTGAGTTCGGTCTGTACCTGTCCTGTGGGGCACGACTGCAAACATGGGGTTGCAGCGGTACTTGAATACCTTGAACTTGCAGAGCAGGGAGAAGAGGTTCTGATTGCTTCCGAAGAAGACCCTTTCGTTGCAAGAGCCAGACAGGAATATACCGGAGATGAAATCTCTGCCCTCGGAGAAGAAGAGTCATCAGCCAGGGCTCTCCGTGAGTACCTGCAGCGTCTGACCAGGACGGAATTGATCGAAATACTGGTGACATTTGCAGAAAAGGATACCGGGCTTGGAAAGTATCTCAAAGAAAGGCAAACTCTCTCAGCAGAAAACGTGGAAGAAATTGTAGGGGAAGTCTACTCCGAACTTGACGAGCTTCTGGAAGAAGCCGGAGATTTTGAGTATGCGGATTATGAAATGGATGTCCCTGATTTTTTAGACGTGCAGGTAGGGCTGGAAAGCCTGCTCGATTCGGGACACCCTGATGAACTTCTTGATATCGGAAAAGAGCTGATGGACAGATACGAAAAAATTGCGGATTATGATGAAGAAGGGGAGATAGGAACAAAAATATCATTTTGCATGGACGTGGTTTTTAAAGCTCTGACCCGTTCTTCAATTCCTGCTCACGAAAAAATGCTTTATATGCTTGAAATTGAACTCAGAGACAATTACAATATTCTTAATGAACACGGTTTCTGGGAAAAAGACTTTACTCCCGAAGAATGGAGGCGTTTTTCAGAATCCCTTAAGATCAAGCTAAAAGAAGCTGAAAAGACAGAAAATCCCCTTTATGACTCCCTCTGGCAGAGAGACTATGCTGTTGACAGGCTGGTTTATGCTCTTGAAAAATCCGGGCTCTTTGAGGAGGTAATCCCGTTATGTGAAAAAGAAGCCAAAAAAACAGGAAATTACATCCGGCTGGTAAGGGTGCTGCTTGACTCAGGGAAGAGAGAGAAAGCAGAAGAATGGATCTACAGGGGGATTAAAGAGACCAGAGAACATGAAACTGAGACTGCCCATTAGCTCTTGCAGATCCTTCTTGAGATTAAAGAAGGGGAAGGAGACTGGCTTTTTGTGTCTGCCCTTGAAACAGAAGAGTTTTTCAGGCATCCAGACATATCCAGCTATTCTAGCATGCAGGAAGGAGCAAAGAAGGCGGGAAAATGGGAAGAAGTCCGGGAGGCTGCCATCAGGTACCTGAAAAATGGAAAACTCCCAGCCAGTAAGGGTAAAAATAAAGAAAAAGCTTCGATCCTTCCCGGGGTTCTCCCGAAAACAGGGCTTCTGGAGAAGGAGTTATTAAAAAAGATCAAAACTCCTGTATTTGACCTGCTGATAAAGATAGCAATTCAGGAAGAGGACCCACAGGAAGTTATCCACTGGTATGAGGAGCTTAAAAAAAGCGGAGAAGAATCCCAGGGATACTGGCATTCAATCTCCGAAAGCGAAATTGCAAATTCGGTGAAGGAAAAGTATCCTGAAGTTGCGCTTGAAATATGGAAAAGCCTTGCAGAAAAGCTGATTTCGGAAGCAAAAGTGGGCTCGTATGAAGAGGCGTCCGCATACATTAGAAAAATAAAAGAAACATTCGAAGCCAGCGGAAAAAAAGAAGAATGGGAGAATTATCTCTCTGAGATAAAGGAGGCAAACAGCCGTAAAAAGAAGCTTCTTGGGATTCTGGATACACTTGGAGAAGACAGGATCATAAAGGTATAAATAATAAGAGGAGAAGCATCAGCATCTCCTCTTTAAAGTCAGGAATACACAGGTAAGCAGCACCATAAACAGGTAAGCAGCACCAATGAAAATCTAAAATCCAAGCCTTCTGCATTCTCATTTTCATTAAAAATAGGAAGAAAATGAGTATTTAAATAACCGGAGATATTTTTATTCTTCAACCGGTTTTATACTTAACTTGAATCATTCTATATACATTTTTTTACATGATTTATGTATTTCAGAATTAATTTTTATCAGCATTTGAGAGAAAAGCCAAAAGCCTTTGTAGCTATTTCCGAGTCATTTCTATTTTTTGCCTCAAAAAAACACTACGTTACGCCGTTTCAAAGAAGAGAAAAAATAATTCATACATGGCAACTGTATAAATTATCGCGCTTGTGCAGGTGAAACTGGAGCATTAAGTTTATACAGAAAACTATTAAATAATTAAGATTCATACTAATTATCAGTAAATTTAGACAATGTTGAGATCATATAGGAAGCTTTGGGAAGAGGTAGAAGTATTAGAGATTATACTTCCCTATTTGATCTCAGGCAAATATATCAGATTATAAATAGGGAAGAGGAGTGGGGAATTTGAGGATTTTAACTAAATCCGGGTACTGGAAACCTGCCTGATCACATTTAGCGGAGTTGCAGCATCCTGTAACTGTGGATTAACGAGTATATTACCCTGTTTACCGGGAAAAATATAGAGATAATGCTCTGCAGTTTTTTACCTGAGTGAGAAGGGTGCTTTTATGGAGACAGATCAGTACATAGTGGGTACTGTAGAGATGGTCTGGATCTTTAAGAGGGATAAATCCACGTTTACCAATGCGATTTCTGCCTCCAAATAAATGTGCTGTTTTATCTGAAGATATCTCGCATAGCTGTGATTATGATCTTTTGCCGGTTGTGAACCACAATGAAGAGATCCGTCAGATCAGTGCATAAAAATTGAGATTTCCAGAATAAAACAGATGCCTGCTATCATAGGTTTGCGTTAAAATTTCCCTTTAAAATCTGTTACCAATTGAGCAGTCAGCTCAGTAAGATGCTTGGTGGGGTTCGAGATGGTTAAAGAACGTATCGGAGATTTTGTAAAATTTCAAAAAACAGAAGTAATAAATCGACCGGAGACTATATTTGGAAGAAAAGAGAAGAGCGATAAAAAATTCTCTGATTCTTCCGGCAATAGCGTAAATAAATTGATACCTGTTGCCTCATTAATTCTGGCTGTATTAATCACTCTTTCAATCGGATTATTTCTTTACGAGGGAATTAACCACTTAAATAATGGTACTCCCGGCAGTGTTACTATCCTGGAAGAACCAGAGCTTCTTGACGCACTGAGGAATGCGCAGGATAGAGGAGTTCTTCTTGCAATGCATGGATGGGCACATGAAGATTATTCAACTCTAACGCCATTGCAGATAAAAGAAAATATAGAAAAAGGAAAATACGTCTTTGAAAAAGCCGGGATTGTTCCTGTGGCATTCATCCTTCCAGAAGAACCTATTCATGGAACAATAGATGCATCACTAAAACGGGAAATAGAGAGCAACGGGATCCCAACAGAGTTACCTGTGCTCGAAACCGATGGAACCTACAGGAACGAATATACATGGAACTGGCGTGAAATGGAAAGTTTAGAAGATTCCCGATACCAGGAGGCTTCTGAGCAAATAAGGGAGGATAATCCGACAACGATTCTGCTCCATGCACAGGACTGGAATCCTTATACGAAGCAGTTTATCACTGATTACTTATCATCGACCAATGAGAGAAATATCACCATCAGGGTAGATGATGTCGAGGTGAATACCAGACCAGAAATGGTCTCTGACATGGCCCAGTTGACCCAATACGAATCAGTTGGACAGGTTGCATTTGCAGTAATTCCTGCGGGAGCAGGAAAAGGAGACAACCCTGCTATCGGGAACATAAATATAAACAGGATTATGGGGGTTTACTTCTGGTTCTTTATCATAACCTCATTGTTGCCACTTTCATTTTTTGCAACATGGAAATTGTTATCGAAGTGGCACAAAAATAGGAAACAAAACAGGTATTTACTTGAGGATGGCCGAGATCCAAAAGATCCAAACACGAAAGGTCCAATATTAGTCTCCGTTATTTCCCCGGCTTATAATGAAGAGAAATCAATAGGGAAATGCCTTCAATCTATTCTTAATCAAGACTATAAGGGAAAAATGGAAGTGATCGCTGTTAATGACGGCTCCAGCGATCGAACTGCAGAGATTATTTCAAAGTATCCTGTAAAACTTCTCGACCTTAAAGTTAACGGAGGAAAAGCAAACGCTCTTAATAAAGCTATTGAGATTGCAAAAGGAGACATTCTGATCTTTACGGATTCAGATTCTTATATGGCACCGAATGCTGTGAGTTCTCTGGTGAAATGTCTCAATGAGAATGAAGAAGCCCAGATGGTGGCAGGAAACGTGTTTATTCATGATAACCGGGGAAAAAAAGGAATCATGAAGTATTTCCAGATGATTGAATATCGTACCGAACAGGAGATTATCCGCCACCTTCAGGGCTTGTCAGGCAGCATCCTTGTATGCCCTGGCCCTCTCACTGCTGTCAGGCGCAAAGTGTGTGATGTAATTAGCTTCAGTAACGAGACCATAGTTGAAGATGCTGACTTTACGATTAAGGCTCTTAAAAACTCAATTAAAATTATTCAAGAACCAGAAGCAATAGTCTACACTGACGCACCTGAGACTGTTAAAGGGTGGTATAAACAGAGGAAGAGATGGTGGTATGGAAATCTCCAGTTATGGAGACTCCACAAAAAATGGGCAATGAAGAATCCGTGGATGATATTCAATTATTCAGGATATATAACAGGGATTTGTTCAATCATCCTGATCATGTCAATACCATACTTAATCCTTCAGTATGACAACATTCCAATGATACTGATGAGTGGAATCCTGTGCCTTGCATTCTCTATAATGCTGTACATTATATATATTGGCCCATTATTTGCCACAGACAAAAGATTATTACTAATGTTGATACCTTATGTATTGATCTATGCAACAATAAAAGTAGTAGTAATCAGCAGCCTTTTCCTGTGCTACCTGACAGGTAAAGGAGTAAAAGTTAAATTCGGTGCAAAGAGCTTTGTGGTGAGGTAATGAAAAAAGACTACAAAAAATATTTTTTAGCAGGGCCAATACCCTTAATTTTAGTTATAATTCTATTTTATTTACACCCGGTTAACGAAGGTCCTCCGCGATCAGAATATTCGGAAGGAATATGGAATAATTGTAATTTTACAAAACCTGCTGAAGAGTGGTCTGCGGCTGCTAAGAGGTTTGGGGGAGAAAATGCAGTGATTGATCTGGTCGTTGCCCAGGCTCATGCAAATGAGCTTACATACCTGCCATATCCTTTTGAAAAAAGTGAAAATGTTTACAGCTACAGTCAGACTGATCAGGTAGAGCCACACCTTAAAAAATTCGATGAAGATGGCTTGAAGGTGATCCTTTCAATTCAGCCTAATAATGCTGATGTAGCAGATTTGATTGACATTATACTTACAAGGTATGGTCATCATGAAAGCATAATAGGTGTAAATATTGATATGGAATGGAAATTGACCGGGAACCCGTGTCATGTCAGCAATGAAGAGCGTAACCTCTGGTTAAACAGGGTCCAAAAATACAATCCGGAATTTAAACTGTTTCTGACTTATTTTAAAGATTACACCTATTTCCCAGATGATGCAGAAGATGTTGTCATCCTATATGATGGAGAGAAAGCTACTCAAACAACACTCATGAGAGAATATGGAAATCTTGCGAGCCATTATACATCAGCAGGAATATATACAGGTTATTCCTCCAGCACCCCGCCAACAGCATCTCATGATAGTATCATGGCTGCAGCTCCGAATACGCAGTATATCTTGCATATAGTCTGATAAATATTGGATATCAAAATATCTCTACTTTGAAACTTAAATACGGACCATAATGCCTTCAGAGAATGAATAAAGGACGGATCATCAGGAAACGAAGTGGAAGTAAAGCAAATTTTTATATATAAAAAACGCTCAATAAAAATTGAGTTTGGTGAGTTAACCTGGATTCTGATTTCTGGTTTTGATTCAAAAAAACAGTCCGAATACAATAAAGAATGCTATTTGAATAAGGAGTGGAAATTAATGGTAGCAAAAGTCAACAAAGAAGAATGCACCGGATGCGGGACCTGCGTAGATGAATGTCCTGTAGAAGCAATCATTATTGACGAAGATGAAGGTTGTGCGGTAGTGGATGAGGATGAATGTGTAGACTGCGGGGCCTGTGAAGATGTCTGTCCCATAGGAGCCATAAAGGTCGAATAATACAGGATTTACAGTTAAAGATACACTCTGAAAAAGAAACCTCACCAATTGAATTAAGGAAAAAGAATGGGAAAGCTGAAAAGTATATTTTTCAGCTCTTCAGGGCATTTTCCCATTCAGACTCCCTTTTTTTTACATTTCGCCGGTTTATTCCACTTGAAGAAGGCAGAACCTTTGTCTCATAGCCCATTGCACTGAGAACCGGCTCATATCTTCCTGATGCCTTGCCATTAAAAAATACCTTCTTCAGTTCCGGTGCCATCTCTTTTAATTCAGAAAACTGATTTACCTCTTCTTCTCTTATGTTTGAGTCCTGGCTTCCTTCCCTTTTTCCGGCTTTAAAAACATCCCAGAGCCCTATTCTGTGGCGTTTGAGAGTTATAAGCCTTGTTTCATAATCCATATCCTGGAGATTCTCTCCTATTGCATTACCGACCAGCCTCCAGAAATCATTGCCCGGATGCCCGTAATACTGCCGCCTCCTCAAAGACTCGTCGCCGGGAAGTGACCCCAGAATAAGAATCTCAGTATTATTATCGAGAACTGGAGGAAACCCTCTTTTTATCATGGTAAAGAAAACTTGATTCGGAAATATTTTAATTTTTAGAACCTAAAAAAAGTGAATTAGTGTAGAGTCCCTATTAAATTAGTGTAAAACCCATTTTGAATTCTTATTGAATAAGTATTGGATTTTTAAAATCCAATACCGGATCAAATCTTTATAACCTGCTCAGACATGTCCTTATAGTAGTCGAAAAGTTCCCTGCCCCATTCAAGAGCGCTTTTTTCAAAGCTTACCATCTCGTGGTTATAATATCTCCCGTCTTTTGAGATCATGGATAAAGAAATGAACCGGTCGGTAATAATGCTGGAAGCGAGATCAATCCTGTCGCCACAAACAAAAAGGGAAGTATTCTCCATATTCAGGAACTCTTCTACACCTTTCCTGTAGTCACGGACCAGCTTCCTGTATATTGGCCTTTCAAGGACAAGAGATACCTCAATCCCTTTTTGCGCGAGATCCAGATAAAGGCCTGGATATCCCGGACGGAAAAACGAAGATATTTCCATTACTATTCTGGACTTGTAAAGTGGGTCCATAATTTCCGGAGGGTAATCGAAGATATGCGTTCTCTCAGGTACAAGTTCTCTGCAGGTGCCCAGTTCCCCGATTCTGTCCAGCAGGTGAGCAGGAAGAGTACGCAGGTTCTGCCTTGCCCAGTAATCATGGTTCTCATCAAATACCTGGAAAGTAGAGAGAAGCGGCTCCATTTTGGGGACTATAAGTTTCCCTTTTACAGAGAGTTCGTAACTATCTTCGTTCTGCACCAGCAGCCCATCTTTAAGAAGTATACGGATCTGAGCCATAATAGGGCTGGAACTGACTTCAAGCTCGGTCTTTATCTTTTCAATCGTTTTTGGCCCGTTCTTCAGGAGCAGAAGCAAATTTTTCCTTTTGTCCGAAAAAAAAATGGTGTCTATTAACTGCAGTTCCATACTCATTCTATTTAGCCTCCCTCCGGAAAGGAGTTTGATATCAATGTAATAAGATGATTAATTCGGGATTTAAATCTCCAAACATGTATTAAAGCTGTTGACACGCCAGTATTTCAGGCATCTCAGTATTTCGAGCCCGTCATTATTCGAGCTCGTTATTGAGATCATTATTATCCGAGCTCATCATTATCCAGACTCATTATTGAGATCGTCATTATTTAGTGAAAGCTTACAAGCTGGGATTCGACAAATGTCTCGTTTTCTGACGTGCATATAAAACTGTCAATGATTTTCTCGCTTACAACCTTTAAAGCCCTTGATTTGTAGAAATCAAAGAGCTCTTTTGCCCAGGAAATTGCCTGAGGCTCGGTACAGTGCATATACTCATGATAGAACCTGCCCTGGTCGTCAAAGAGAGAGATCATCATCCCACGGTCGGAGACGATGAGTTCGGCAATCTTCACTCCATCCTTACAGACAGAAAGTTCGGTATTGTCCATTGTGGTGAATTTACGTATTTTCCGTTCATAGTTATGGAGAAACTTTTCGAGCACAGATTCCGTAAAAATAAGTGAAACATCGGACTCAAGTCTTGCAAGCTTCAAAAAGAGAGGAAGGAATTCAGGCCTGTAAAAAGAGGAAAATACCATAAGATAGCGGGAAGAAGAAAAGAAGTCCAGAAGTTCTGTATTCGGTTCGAATATCTGGCTGGGATCCGCTTTGATGGGGTTGCAGTCCTTGATGTCTCCTATCCTGTCAAGAAGGTACTGAGGGATTCCATCCAGGTCGTGTTCCATCCAGTAGTTGTCTTTTTCAACGAGGCAAAGTACATCTACAAGGGACCTGACTTTTTTGAATACCTGCTCTCCCATATCTGTTAATTCATAGCTGCCATTTTTCTGGATAACCAGGTCACTGTCTGCAAGCCTTTTGATCTGAGGTAAGATAGCTGTGGGAGAAACATCGAGGAGAACTTTAATTTCTTCCATTGTTCTGGGTTCTTCTCCAAGGAGCAGGAGTAGATCCCTTCTTTTCTGGGAACGAAATACTATATCTATTAACTCAGGTTGAATTCAAACCACCTCTATCTTGTTTTTTGTAAATGTAAAATATATGATCTTTTTATGATCTTGCGGCACAGAAAATTTGCCGCAGGGAAGAAAAATTTGAGACCCTTTCGCTTTCTCTGCGGGCTGAACAGGAGGAAAAGTTTGTGCCATATTTGGAGGTAACCGATAAGCAGAGATATATAAAAGCGTTTGGATTAATAATTTACAAACCTGAGGGAAGTTAAACAGAGAAATTAAAAAAGTTAGACGGAAAAGGAGAAATTAAAGAAAAAACAGCAACATAAGCCGGAATTTAAAAAGGAAAAGACATTGAAAGTTTATAAATTAGTTTTAGAATTTACAGAGATCTGGCAAATAAGAACATTGAAATTTTTGAACCGCTTTATCTGAATAATGGCATTGTTTAAAAAAAATTAAATTGTTTTAATTCACATACATAGTGAAATCATTGAAACTGTCACCCAGAATTCACTTCAAAAATTTAGAGCTCTTTTATCAAAAAATAAAAGTCCAGAAAATATGAGGGCAGTAAGTCGCAAAGTAGCCTCAAAATTTTAGACCCTGCATTTTTTCGTAAAAATCAGGAAAAAATTTCCGTCGGTTATGGTATATGTGATGATTTCCCCTAATTATGATGTAAACACATGCCAGTGTACTGACATGCAATACATTAAAAAAGGAAAAGTTCCGGAAAACAGGAGAAAGAAGATTTTTTCACCGGTACATACCGTAGAGATCTGGAATTTAGCCCTTCAAAGAAGAAAAACTCCAGATAAGAGTATTGCCACGGAAAAATAGCTTTACAGAGGCAAAACCGGAACCTCCAGCACCTTATGAACCCGGAAACTGCAGATTCGGAGAGGCAAGGACCTTTTTGTTAAAATCTAAATGGAGGTTTAGAAATATGTTGGACTTTACAGAGGCAAGTCTGAAAAAGGTATTAACCAGATACAATGTAGCTCTGGAAAAGGCAATGACGCCAGAAGACGCCGCCGAAGAGCTCTATCCTAAGGACGAACTTATTTACCCGATTGCAAAAGCTATCTTCGAAGGAGAAGAAGACGACGTAATAGAGGGTCTCGAAGCAGCAATTAAAGCAGGCAAGGACCCAATTGCTCTTATCGATGACGCACTCATGGTCGGCATGGGCGTTGTCACAAGACTCTACGATGAAGGTATCATTTTCCTCCCCAATGTCATGATGTCCGCTGACGCCATGCTTGATGGTATTGAATTCTGTAAGGAAAACTCCGAAACTGCTCCTGTAACAAAGGGAACTGTTGTCTGCCACGTCGCAGAAGGTGACGTTCACGACATCGGGAAGAACATCGTTACAGCCCTCCTCAGAGCAAACGGCTACAATGTAGTTGACCTCGGAAGGGACGTTCCTGTCGATGAAGTTCTCAATGCAGTTGCTGAAAACAACCCAATCCTGGTCACAGGTACTGCACTCATGACCACCACCATGTATGCATTCAAGGAAGTTAACGACAAACTTCTCGAGAAAGGATACAAGATTCCATTCGCATGCGGTGGCGGAGCAGTTAACCAGGACTTCGTATCCCAGTATGCACTCGGTGTATATGGTGAAGAGGCCGCTGACGCCCCCAAGATTGCTGACGCAATCGTTGCAGGTACCACAGATATTGCAGCATTAAGAGACAAATTCCACAAGCACTGAGGTGAGTGAAATGGCAGCAACAAGATTCACTAAGATGGCATACGCAAGCGCGGACGAAATGACCTTCGGCGTATCCAAGTACCCTGTAAAAGCAGGACTCGGCCTTGAAATCGGTGCAGGTTACACAATTCCTGAAGTTAACTACGCCCCAAGACCAGAAGCCGGCGCATCCAAGGAAAAACTCATAAAAGAATACGAGAGGATCACCACTGACATCATGGCCAGAATGGTCCAGGTCGGTTTCCCGGCAGTTATCCTCGAAACAGAACACGTTCAGCAGATGTCCAACAACCCCTCCTGGGGAGCAGAAGTTGCACACGCCCAGAAGACCATCATGGAAGAATACCACGATGAATACGGCATAAAGTGCGCACTTCGCCACACAATTGGTGACATCCGTGAGAACAGGGACTTCCTCCAGCTCAGAGGCGACAAGTACTCCATCTTCCTCGAAGCATTCGAAGAATGCGCAAAGGCTGGCGCAGACCTCCTGTCTGTTGAATCAATGGGTGGTAAGGAAGTATTCGACTACGCAGTTCTCAGGAACGACATCGCTGGTATGCTCTACGCAATCGGCTGTCTCGGGTCCATTGACATGGAACTCATCTGGTCCGACATCTCCGCAATCGCAAAGAAGACCGGAACTGTTTCTGCTGGTGACACAGACTGTGCCCAGGCAAACACAGCAATGTTCATCGGCGGTGGACTGCTCGACAAGAACCTCGCACACACCCTCGCAATCCTCGCAAGGGCAATTTCCGCACCCAGGTCCCTCGTTGCATACGAGTGTGGCGCTGTTGGTCCAGGAAAGGACTGCGGATACGAGAACGTTATCATTAAAGCCATCACCGGTATGCCAATGACCCAGGAAGGTAAGACCTCCACCTGCGCTCACTCTGACGTAATGGGTAACCTCATTATGCAGTGCTGTGACTGCTGGTCCAACGAGTCTGTTGAATACCACGGTGAATTCGGTGGTACAACCGTTCAGTGCTGGTCCGAATCCCTTGCATATGACTGCGCACTCATGAACACCGCTCTTGAAACCAAGAACGACAAAGTACTCAGGGACCTTCTCATGCTCTCCGACAGGTACAGAGACCCACAGGCCTACGTGCTTGCATACGACAACGCATACAAGGTCGGTCAGGCAATCGTCAAAGACGGAGACAACATCTACCTTAGAGCAAAGAACGCTGCAATCGCATGCTGCGACATCGTCAGCGAAGGTGCAGCAGGCAAGCTCGAGCTCTCCAGGTTCGAAACCAAAGCACTCGCAGACGCAAGGGCATCCCTGGACTCCCTCACAGACGATATGGACAAGTTCATGGACGACTGCCTCACAAAATACAAGAGCGAAGTTAAAGTCTTCCTCCCGGAGAACTACGGCTTCTAAGCCTCCAGTTCTCTTTTTCTTTTTTCTTTAAATTCACTTACTGCACTTTTATCCTCATTTTTTGAAATGAAAAATATAGTGTAGCCTCTATAGCTCCTGCATCATCCCCACATGCTTTTCTATTATCTATAAATCGACTCCCGTTTTCCGCCATACATGAAGTCAGGAAAAGGCTGCTTCGCAAAAAACAGCGACAAAACTTAACAGGCTGGATGTTGAGTTCTCAGACTTCCTGTAACAGTGAGACCACATTTACAACGTATTAACAAACAGACATGAAGACGTTGCGGTCTGGAAACAGGGATTATTCGGGGAAAACAGACTAATAAATTTAATAATGTTGGAGTGCATATTCAATAATATGATATTGCCAGAAAATACAATAATCAAATTGATACTGGTTACGATAGTTATTTTCGGCATAGCAACCTACTTCCTGTTAGCCAAATTATACGGATTAGCAAAATTATACTTATGGCCTCAAGATAGGAGAGAACAGTAAACGATTCATGACAGGATTTCCTGTAAATCAAAGGAGAAACATGCCCCCTGGATATGATTGCAACAACATCAGGCTTCGGATTTCAGGTTGATCCATGCTAACTTTTTTACCTCCACACGCAGGCTCTTCACTCCATCCAATATGAAGAAAAAACCCGAAAACGCCATCAAGTTACAAAATTTCTATAATTTTATAGACAACAGTTGCAATGAAAAGTACCAGCAGTGGTCCGATCACCATATTTAAAGAACTTATTATAGTTTTTCTTTGCACTTCCGATACTGAGAGGATATCCTTGAGCAGGAGAAATAAAACCAATCCGAATACAATTGCGTATTCAAATACAGGAATTCCGGTTGTGTTTACCATTGAGACAGCACTGGATATCACACTTACTAGCATTTAAACGCCTTCGAATGAGTTTATTCTATGAAACCTTTGAAAATCTTCAATTCCATTATGTCGATGAATTAAAACATTGAGAGTTAATTTCAACGTCCGTAGAATTCGAATATTGGAATTGAATTTAATAACTCTGTGTGAAACTATCCCCCACGTTCTGATTTATTAAGCAGAATAAGTAAATAAATTCAATAGAAAAAACTATTCTGAGGTTTAATAGTTACATAAGATATTGACTATTTGAAAGATTACAAAATATTTTTTGAAATATTCCGTAATTGTAATTTGAAGATGTATTATTCTATAATTATAAATTAGAAATGTGTGAATCCATAATTATAATTTAGAAGTACTTTTTCTATTTTTCTGTTATTAAATACTGGAAATTTACCCTATTAGATCAAAACCTGATCATGACCTGAAACCGGTAGAACTCAAGAAATAGCCGAGTGCACATAAAAAAGTTTAGAGATTGGAAGACATCTGGGTCTTCCCTCAGAAATGGTTCATATTTGATTATCGAGGTCTATTGGGTGATAGTCTATGTAAGTATAATTTTCGTGATCACTCCAGGACTCTGAAACTCCCAATCCCAGCTCAGCGGCATAAGATTGGACAAGACCTGTCGCCTGTGAACCTACTTCTCTTCTAACATAATCTACCATGACCGAGTCTGTTGCTACGGGGTCAACTCCAAAGAAAAGTGTTTCCGGAGGCTTGTTTCCAAATGACTTCCATAATGTAGGCGGACCATAATTAATATCGGGATTACCCATTATGCCATCACCTACAACTAATCTTGTTTTTTCTCTAAAAACTGGATTATTATTGATATCTGCCAAAAGTTTTGCAAATGGCTGAGCATTATGTGCAGGATCATCGCCCAGAGCATCGGCAGTATAATACACACTTCCAAAATTATTTTTTAGACTAAAAGTTACTCTCCCAACACTCTTCATTCCATGTCCTTTTAACTGAGGCATATTAATTATATAAGTTGCATCAGCAAACACTTGAGCAGGTCTTATTTTTTCATCATATGCTGTGCTTGTAGATGCATATACAGAGTCATCTGGAACATAACCGGTCACTGAAACGTTTGGTCTTCCTTCAATGTATGCCTCACAATTTTGATTTATATAGTACTGCACTCCCTTATCTTCAATTCTTTCCCTAAATTTATCATGTATAGGCCTTGATGGGTCAGTTATCCATATTTTTTCCGAAGGGACACCAGCAGACTTCAATCCCCTTATTACGGAATTTACAACTGCAGCATAATTAAGCATATTTGTATTGGAATCATCATTATAATAGAACCCATTAGAGGAAAAATGCCAGTTATTATTAAAATTCACTTTAATTACAACTGACTGCCCGGCAGTATATGGAATTATCTTTCTCCATCCTTCTTGAGGAGATGTTGTTCCAGTCAATTCCATAATTCCAGAATCTACCATTTTATCAATTTCAGTTTGATTCATGTAGTTATTAGGATTTCCCTCTCCTTCCCAGGTAGAAGCATTTGAATTATGAACTGTTACAACTCGATGAGGAGAAGGTAAATCATATGCAGCCGGAATTGTTGTAAATTCAATTTGACCAGATTCAGATTCAATGGAAGAATTTATTCTAGGTCCAGATTCTACAGGAGAGGCTACTGGCCCATTAAAGTAATTCGTAGTTAAAAATACTCCAAATCCAAATATAGAAGCCAGGATTAATGTAAACAGAGATAATCTACTAAATTTAAAATCCTGAGTGAAAAAACCTCTAATTTTTGTTAGAAACAAATAAAGTGGAGAAGCTACTGCAACTATTACAAATGTACTCAGGTTTGTAGCAGCAACTCTCTGGCAGGGATAAACAATTCTTGAGGGTTTGGTTCCTGACTTATATATTAACCAAAATAAGCTTGCAAGAGCTACGAAGAAAAAACTGGATTCAATTTTGTGCCACAAATGTTTTATCCTGTATTTCAAAGGAATTTTTCCAGAATGGCCATGATTATGGGAACGGACTTTATCATGAGGATTATTACAATGAGTAGTTGTAAAATCTTTCATATGATCTCCGGATGTTATTCATTATAATTACGGATGTAGAGCAAACTTTCAGATTATGTTAAGTACTCATAGTCATTTTTTTGCATCAAATTACAAATTTAAAAGCACATAGGTTTAGAAACTGGAAAGTAAATAAACTTAATAGAAGAAATATTCCTTACAGTTTGTATCATTACTCAATAATTAAATTTACTTCATTGGATAGTGAAAGTTAGAAAATAAATATTCAAATAATGAAACTAAATTAAAAAATCTTATTGATCTGAGAATAAAACCGTTTTTTTGGATGAGATTCACAATAGTTTGCATGCTTATCCTCTTTACAGTAAAAATGTAATTAAGAATATAAATCGAAGATGTAACAACAGATTCCGGGAAATCTGTCCATTCCCGGAAGCTGCAGGAAATTCCAGTTAAATAAACAATACCCGAACGGGAAGCTAAGTATTTAAAAACGCTCATGATATTCTTGGAATAACATGCCCAAAAAATGAAAGTATCTGGAAGTACTTTCATGCCAAATTAATAGAAAAGCTTTAAAACTTCAGGAATTAGATCATCTCTATAATATTTAATTTGAGCAAGGTTCAATTCATTTATATTTATTGGAATTATTTCTCTATTTACCTGAACTTCAGATTTATAGTCTGTTCGTTTAATACCAAACACTTCAAAGTCGGATCCTAAGATAATTATCGAGAGATTATTTATAAAATCTGAAAATGGTATGTATCTAATAAAACGAAAATCTTTTGTGAAGCTTTCACGGTTAATTACAGGATTAGATGTGATATCATTTATTGTTTCCATATATTCATTAGATGTGCGAAAATGATGTGTAATTCCAATTCTTGCTGCTCTATTAACCTTTGTGATAAATAATTTTAGCAATGATGACACACAGGGTTCTTTGATGATAATTAGTCCATTTGGGGAACAAACTCTCCAGATTTCATCTAAAAGAGATTTAGGATCATTGATGTGATGAAGAGTCTCCTTGCAAAATACTATATCGAATGATTGATCCTTAAAAGGTAGCACTGTACAGTCAGTAATCACTCTTTCAAAATAACATTCTTTTACTACCTTATCTGATGCAAAGATAAATTCCGGACATATCTCTGTGGCGGTTACATCATAACCCCTACTCGCAAACTGCCAAGCCTGAAAACACCCCCAACCGGACCCGATATCTAATACCTTTCTTCTATTCATAGAGTTCTCATCAAAAGCTTCTATGTAATCGATAATCTGCTTACCTTTTTGAGAACTAGACTTTGCAAAATTTATATGAGGTTGCAGATCATTAGCAGTAGAAGTCCATTCATTTTCAGCATTGATCTCTTTTATTCTTTCTTCCTTATGATCAAGCTTTAGACCAAAAATAGAAACTCCTTCTTCGATATCAAAATTTAAATGACAATTTATGCAATGAAGGCTTCCTTTAGTGACATTATCCATCTCATTTTGAATTTCATTTAATTGAAGATTTCCCAGGCAACGTGGACAGGATAAAGTATTCAAAAAACTTTTATACACAATAAACCCCCTTTTATTACTAAACGTGATTAACTATATTAATATTAAAGAATAGGGAATAAGAAAAATAGTTATACTAGCTATTATTTAGGAGGATATTTCCTTTTTATATCACATTTTTTTGAATAAAATTTTTATTATTTTTTAGAGGAAAAAGTGTAAACCTCCGAATGTATATCTGAGGGCATATAAGCGTTAGCTTCAAAACATTTAACTGTTATTGCTTCTGCTAAATTATTTTTCGTATTAAGAATCTGTGATAGTAATTGCTATCACCACATTCGAACAACCCACAGAGAAAACCAGGCAAGAGGACTGTAAAGAGAACTGTATAACAGGGAATCTCCTATACCTGAAAGAACCGGGATCATTAAGGCGTAGAAAGCCAAAAGATATAAAGCATCTCAAGTGCAGTTTCATGCCCATATATCCTATTCCCCCTTGAGAACGGAAGGAGCCTGCATGAATTCCTAACAGTACAGGACTTTTGGTACACTGCCAAAAATTATGGAATTAATCAAAAATAAAGTCTTCAGGTCTTACCAAAAACTGTAGTATTCCTAATTATAACCATTACGAGCCATAGGGTTCTGCGAGTTCACTTTATTGCTACCAATTGTGCCATAACATTATTGCAAAAATTGTAAGTCTTACATTTGTGTAATTTATGTAATACTGTTACATCGCTTTTATCAATAAATTCTGGAACCTGGCCTTCCTGAACACCTGAATTATAATTATTAACGCTCCAATTCCGTAACTGATTATCCAGGCATATCCGATCCCTTCAATTCCAAGAACAGGTATAAGCAGATAAGCCAATCCTATTAACAAAACAAAAATTATTCCGCTAAGTAATGTAATTTCCTTAGTATCTTTCTGAATTCTTTTTATTGCAAAATAGATATTATTCACCACTACAAAAAAGCTGGCAAAAATCATTAGCGTGAAAACACCTAAACCCCCTGCAACATAATCCTGCCCAATAAATCCGAGTATCAAGCTGCCACATAAGTAGAAAAATAACGCAATTGGGGTTAGAAGCAAAAATATAATGACAAGTGATTGAATAACGGTTTTTTTCAGTGATTGACCATTACTCCCTTCAACAAACAAAGATGTACTGATAGATTCTGGAATCATAAATAATAAAGACACAATCCCAAAGACAATGTAGTAATAAGCTGCCTGTTCAACCAGATGCATATTCAGGATCATAATTGGCAATAACGTATTCGGAACAGTCATAAACAAACCTGTAAGGAAGTTCCCGGCAGAGAAATTAAAACTATCAGCCAAAAATTTACGGTCTATTTTCAGTTTTAGATCAGTCCCGGACTTCAAAATTAGAACTAAAGAAATAAAAAATGCAATAAAGAATGAGGCACCCACCGCATAGAAAATTCCAATAGCTCCCAGAGAGATAAATAGTATCACGAACAGAACTCTGGAACCCACAATCAGGTTCAAATACAATTGAAATTCTGCTTCTCTAATCGCGACAAAAAAGATACCCGCCATGAATATTACTGAGCTCGAAGTAAGTGATATGAAGTAAAAAAGAGTATATAGTGGTGATCTTAAAAAAGAGAGTTCTGGTGAAAAAGAATTTATCCCTGATATAAATATTAAGCCAAAGATTAATGCAATTAATGTTGAAATAACTGTAGATGTGCTGAAAACCTTACACTTATCATGCGTGGGAAAAAAACGGATAATTGAATAATCAAGGCCAAATCTTGATAAATTAACAATTAATGTCATTGAGGACATAATTCCAGTTGCAATTCCCACATCGCTTGCGGAATAAAATTTTGCAGCCAGAAACCAGAAAATAAAGCCAAAACCTGCAGTAGATATACTTGAGAGCATGAGAAAAAAAGCATTTTTAAATAAAGAGTCATGAAGGAAGTTAATGTGATGTATTTTTGTTTGAATGTATGAAATCATTGTCGAACTCCTTCATTTGTCATTAGTTTAATAGTTTTCTTGCCTGCTTATTACGATCCCTGTGCAAAATTGTTTTTTACTCCGCCAGATATAAATGGGATTTTTCACTATTATATATTTTATTAGAATTTTTTAATGTGGAATTATAAAATAATGTGTCTTGTAAATCCACGTCTTCTTCACCATCTTCTACTTTATCCACGGAATATTTCCCGAGAAATAAATATGAATTATATAGTGTTGTTGTGTTTGTTTGAATTGGGATTAAATCCTTTGAGTAGAAATTTTCTGCGACTAATAAACCATCTCTGCTCTTTATAGTATCCCACTGGTTGAATACAGCTATTCTATTATGCTCATTCTCGTGAGATTTGAGCCAGTCAACTCCACAAATCTCACTTTCAGAATAAACAGGCCAACCGGAATTTGGATTTATATTTATACAGTAGCCCGGAAGTGGGTATCCAGTCATCCAAAATATAAATCCGGAATTAAATACAAAAAAGATCATTAAAAATATAGAAAAACAGAGCCTTGCCTTTTTAGAGAGATTAGTTTTGTGATTATTATTAATAGCTTCGTTTCTGGTTAATGTGGATTCAAAAATTAAATTTAGATTTCCATTTTCTTTATTACGATAAATCCTTTTAGAAATAATACGCGCATACACACTATTTAGATTTTTTACACAGAAACTATACCCCCAAATTGATAAAGGAGATAATAAAATCAAAGTTATTTGCAAAATTCTATCGAGTCCCATTCCATAAGTTTTAAAGAATTGGACAAAGAGAAACGCATAAAAAATAATTGTAAGTAGAGAAATCTCAAAGGATTTAGTTTTTTTATGCATAATAGATAACAATAGATTCAAGACCCCGATAGATATAAAAAACTGGAGAATTAAATGTATTAACATATAAATAACCCATAATATTCCATTAGAGAGATATGACAGATAAGCTGAAGCTGATCTACCATCATCATTTGCTTGAAATATATCCTTTATACCACTTAGAAAGTGATACCCAACCTGAGTGATAACCTCAAATACATCTCCAGCTGAGATATAGATATACCAGCTGAATGTGAGTACAGAAAACAAAAGAGTATAGGTTGGTGTTAAAAAGGAGGTATCCGCATTAACTCTAAATCTGCTCATCATGGATACAAAAATAAGAGAAAACACAAAAAAATAACTTATACCATAATGGGATACCACTAAGGAAAAAGAAAATATAAAAAGAAGAATTCTTTTTTGAGTATTAAAAATACTTAGAATCAAAATAAGCGCTAGAAATAGCTCTGCAATATGCTGTTTATCGGGCATATCTTTATAAAATCCATAGAAAAATATGAATACGAATACTGATAGCATTGCTATTTCAGAGTCTATTTTGTAATTTCCAAAATCCAGTTCTTTATAGACATAATATAAGGCAAGAGGGGTTAACGAGAAAAAAAATGGGAATATTATCTTGAAAACCCATATAACGTTTAAATCACAAATTAAAGAATAAACTGGACTTAAAATAGTGAATAAAAGGAGAGGTACCATGGTTTTATTACCTGGATTCCATATGCCATTTTCTAGGACGTATTTTGAAGTATGTGCTTCATAAAATATATCATAAGACCATAAATGAGTTGAAATTAAGTTCATATTATACAGTATTGCGAGTGAAATGGATAAAATCATAAAAGGATAAAGGTCCCTTGAGATTCTATCTAAAGCGATTAATATGGGGGATAATGATATTACAAAAAGTAATATCAGAACAGGCACATTGAAATTATAATGATTCACAGATTCTGTTCCAAATATACTGAATAAAGGCAGGAGAATCAAATAGAATAACATCGGAGAAAATGTAATACGTAACTGATTTTGAGATGAATTGAATTCTTTATCCCTGAAATAACAAATAATCATCAAGACTAAAATTGAAATATTTAAAGAATAGAAAAGAGGAAAAGTTGAAATTGGCTTTGAAACCCCAATATATGGAAGAAACATATTCACAGTAAATCCAAAGATCATAATAAAAGAAAGACTCAAACCAACAGCTAATAGAAGGGTTACCACTCTATCGATATCATGTACTTTAAAAATTCTTAAGATAATGTATCCGGGAATGAAGGTAAGAATAACAAATCCGAGTATTTTCGACAATATTTCTATGCTATATAAAGGCACATTTGAGATAAAAGAAAAATCATAAGCTACCAGAATAGACCATATAAATAGATTAAACCTTCTTGTACTCCAATCGTTTAATCTAAATAAGTCAGGTATTATCATCAGATGGTCCCTCTTCTGGTAAGATAATTAATCCTCAAATAAGAGAAATTTAATTTTTTTTATTTAAGAGTGTTGTTTGTATAAACAGGTAGATAATTACTGCAAGCTACCTATTAAATACCGGGGTTTTTCGAAATTCCCCAGAAGTTTTTGATACTCTACTATGGTTTTTTGAGCAATCCCTTTCCATGACATATTCTCTTTCATAAATTCATATGCTGCACTACCCATACTATTCTTTAGATTTTTATTAAGTAAGATATTTAATAAAGAATCGGCTAGAAGTTTAGAATCTCTAGGTGGTACGATAAAGCCTGTAACACCGTCTACAATAACTTCCGAGAGGCTTCCCACATCTGTTGCAACTACAGGTTTTTTAAAAGCGTAAGCTATTGGAATTATCCCGGTTTGTGACGCTTCAACGTAAGGAAGAACGACAACTGAACTCTTTTGAAATAATTCAGAAACTTTTTCATCCGGGATATATTCGTTGATTATTTCAAAGTGATTTTTATTATTTATCATGCTTTCATATTTAGAGAAATCACCACTACCAGCAATAATTATCTTAATATTGGGTATTTTTTCGGATATCAGAGGCTCTGCTTTTATTAGATAATCTATTCCTTTATACTCAAGTATTCTGCCAAAAAATAGAATTGTATTTTCTTCTTCATTAATTTTTTTATGAATTATGGAGCTAAAAAAGGAGTAATCCCCATGAGGTATAATAGATATTTTTGAATTCAAAACACCTCTCTTAATCAACTCTAATTTGAGTTTTTCCCCATGGACAAAATCCAAATCCGCAAGTTTGGAAGTAATTAATGTACTCATGTCGCAGATGAGATTCTTTTGGTCAGAATGTAACTGAACGTCATGCACTGTAGCAGCAACAGGAGCTATTTTTTTTAAGACCGGTAGTAAAGGAACTATGAATGGATGCACCATACTGGTGTGTATGATATCGGGACCAATATCCAAAAGATACTTAACCATCAGATCTATTCGATACCCATGTCGATCAATAGAAGGAATTTTTCTCAAAATTACACGACTATTAAAGAGATTTTCATTAATACCTTCTGGAGCAATTAGATAAACATCACATTCAGCACTAAAATCAGCTAAAGAATTACAAAGCTGCGAGACATAGTGTACCATCCCACCTTTATTTATCAATAAAATGAAACATATTCTAATAAAACCGCCCCCAAGTCAGTTTATATTTCAATGATTGTTTGAAACCTCATAATTCAAAATGTTCAAAATCACCTTTAAATGAATCATCATCAGTATGCAATTTTACAAAGTCCTTTCTTTTTTGCGAATTTAGAGATGTTTTAAGTTTGAGAAGAAAATTTTCGGGAATATCCGGAATAAATGCGTAAATCAAATTTCATAAACCCAATACCTCTTTTATTGGAGAAAATTTGAAATTTGCAAGTAAATAATCTAATTTATTAAAGGCAGAATTAACCCCGTAATATGTAATGAAATGAGAAACTAAAGGAAGTTGAACCTTCCGTGTATGTGAATACATTTCCCATGGGTGCATGTATATAACAACAGATCTTTCCATATTGACTCTATTTATAGCATATTTCAAAAAAGATATTGGAAAAAGCCTGAGATAAAATCCTCCTGAAATCGGAATATTAATTCCAAACTTTATAACACTTAAAGGATATTCTATTATCGGGCCATCTGGATCGTGTACAGTAATATCATTTCTGGAAGGGTTGTAAGAAACAACTGGGGCGTCCGGGACTCCATATAAGTTTGTTTTCACAGGAAAAATGCTGGAATCATATCTGTAACCATTTTTAACCAGTATATCTAAAGCCCATTTATTCGTATTATCAATTGAGAATGTCGGAGCCCTGAATCCAAGAGGGTACCTTCCAGTAATTGATCTCAAAATTTCGTTAGTCTTTTCAATCTCATATTCAAAGTTTTTTATCCCAAGTTCATGAAGAGTTTTATGAGAATATGAGTGAGAACCAATTTCGTGACCATTTTCAGAGATTTCCCTTATTAACTCAGGGTATTTTTCTGCTAATTTCCCCAAAACAAAAAATGTAGCTTTGGTATTGTATTCGTCTAACAGGTCAAGTAAGGGATATACAGCTTCTATTACTTGATCTTCTTTTTCGTCAGGTACACATCTGCAAACAAGTTCTGCTGTATACCAGTACTCCAGATCAAAACTTAGTGCATTAATCATTCTTAACCCCCCAGAAATCCCCAAAGTAAACCGCACTAATTATTCAAGTTTCTTTAGAACCTTAGCAGGACACCCAATTACAACCGTATAAGGTTCTACGTTTTTCATAACCATACTCCCGGCGCCAACAACACTATGTTCCCCAATTGTAATACCTGCAAGAATTATGCTCCCGGGCGCAATCCATGCCCCACTTTTTATAGTTACAGGTTTTACTTCCCTCGGATAGTACTTTGTTTTAAGATACGGGGAACAGGTGGGATTAGAATGCGCAAATATCATTGTTCCCATTCCGATACCGACGTAATCTTCAATTGTAATTAATTCAGGGTATAGATCATCGAGATTGACACCAGGCCCCAGAAATACGTGTTTCCCGATATTTACACCTCTCATCCGCTGGAGTTTTACAGATATTCCGTAATGAGGACTAATTTTAGCCATTGTTTGTAATATCCAGTTAAATGCATAACGGAAATAGAATTTTATCACCCCGAATGAACCGGTGTAACCATAATACTCCATAAGTTCTCTTTCGTTAATTTTTTCAGGGCATTCCATACGTATGCTAGCTTCCTCAAAGCGTTCCATTCAGACCCCCACACCATATTTAATAAGTAAATTTGATAAGACAATAAAAAGTTATTATTCACTTTGAAAATGACTCATTGGATTTGTTCATGCCTGCGTTTAAGAACCATCATTAAGAGATTCAGTTCCTTTTTGACCTGGTACTATTTGAGAAATCATCTTAGAGACTAAATGAAGTATAACCCCCGTAAACACCATAAAAATCCCAGTTAAAATCATCAAAAAAATTAATGAAATCACTCCAAAACCGAAACTCCCTACTAAATGTAAAAATGCTATTTCTATAAGCAATCCAGCGGCAATCAGCAATATTCCTGGAACCGTAAAATAATACAGAGGTCTTCTAAATCCCATATTCTTTAAAATTTGAAATGCCACCTCCATACCATGCAAAAAAGGATTCTGGCTTGAACACTGATCAAGATCATACCTGCAGTGAATTTCAACTTCTGTAAACTTAAGATTGTGATCCTTAATATATAGTAAAATTTCAGAACCTGCAGACATGTTATTCCCGTCGAAACGAACATTTTCAATAGCCTTTTTTCCATAAGCTCGAAAACCGCTCTGGGAGTCTGTAACGAGAATCCCTCCCGCAAGGTATGTGGCAATATCGAGAATTTTCATACCAACCTTTCTGTAGGCTGGCACATTTTTCCCATTACCATTTATAAATCGGGAGCCAATTACAAGGTCTGCACCATGTTTTAAAGGTTCTAGCAGCCGAGGAATCTCATCCGGGTTATGTTGCCCATCAGAGTCCATTATTATCATTACATCTGCATTAAATTCACGAGCCAGTTTGAAGCAGGATTTGAGAGCCGCACCGTATCCCTTATTCACCTCATGTTTTACTACATACCCTCCCGCAGATCTTGCAACCTCTGCAGTATTATCAGAACTGCCGTCGTCTACCACAATGACGTTGTCTACATATTTTTTACATCCCAAAATCACTTCTGCGATCACATGTGCTTCATTGTACGCAGGCATTGCTGCAATTGTAAGAGTCAAATACAAAAACTCCCTTTCTGGAGGATAATTATTCTAGTTTTAAAGCTAATAGAATTAGCCTGGTTTTCAAATTTTTTTTTTATTATTCATTTAGATAACAATGAAATAAAAAAGCGTAGAAGAAGAAATATTTCTTAAATTAGATAGTGATATGAAGATTAGTCGATAAGGAGAAGATTTATAAATTTCCATTAAACAGATATTAACAAAATGTATTCAAAAGATAGTTCCTAAAAAATTTATATAAAAGATGAAATATGAGAATAATATTCCATATTTTTTAAATGAGGCTCCATAAAACGGAATATCATCAAATTCTGTGAAAATTACTTTCTTAATTTTTATAATTATATCTCAAATTTTAAATCTAATTTTAAAAGAAAAAGATTCTCTGCTTAAGAGTTAAATTTTTAGATAGAGCGGAGAATTGTGCACCTGAGATAATAGGATAAGTGTCAAAAACATCATCAGCAAGAATATTCACATTTGGGATTTGCCAATCAAGTTATCATCAAAAATATTTACGTTTTAAGATTTGCCAATCAAGATATCATCAAGAATACTCACATTTTAAGATTTGCCAATCAAATCAGTATATGAGATCTTAACAAAGATTTCTAATTACATTTTCTCTAATAGTTTTATAGAAATTACTACTTTTAATTAAGCACGGCATATTGAACAGATGAAAAAATAATCAGAACATAAAGTAAAAAACGAGTTGTCAACCAAAAACAAGTTAGATTTAAAGGAGTAGCTTTTCATGCCCTATCCAGTTGTGCACATTTTGTTCTTTGTATTCTGTGTCAGTGCAGTAGCTGTTTATGCTACTTTCAGATCAATTTCTCAAAGGCAGGCTACTTTTGGGAGTTCATTGAATTTACTCCTGTTATTACTGGTGGGCAGTGTATGTACGCTACTTCCAGACGTCATGATCATTTATAATTTATTCGTAAACGGCACCATTGAATATTGCTGGATTGGATCTATCCCGACACACTCACTTATATTCAGTTTTTCTGCTATCGTATTGGGAACATTTGCAGGATATGTTGTATACCAGAAAGTTGCTAAAGCAATACATCTAGGCCTTTTTGGCGAGGTCGCGTTCTCTACTCATCTCTTGCTTGATGATGCCTGCGGAGCCAGTTGTTACTACTTCTATCCAGTATACAGCGAAAGAATTAGCATATTCCCATTTATGAACATAAGCTTCCTGGAGACCGGAGTTTTAAATTATCTGATAATATCTTTTGTATCCGTTTCTTTTCTTTGCCTCTTAATAATGATGGCATTGTATTCCTTGCATCATTTTGGCTTTGAGTTCAAATATGAGTTTAAAGGATAAATAAGTCTGAAGTGTTTGCTATACTTATTTTGCAGAAAAAGAAAGATTATCAAATGGCAGTTAAAATAACCATACTAATAAGCTAAAGGGCATGCAATCAATGAGAGTTATTCCGTAAGCAAGGAGTTATTAATTCGCTAATGTACTTATTTTCAATTTGATCTTATTTTTGAATCTCTTCTTGGCATGAAAGTACTTCCAGATACTTTCATTTTTTGGGCATGTTATTCCAAGAATATCATGAGCGTTTTTTGTATTTACATCTGAGTTTTATTCCTTTCATTTATAAAAAGTTCTGAAACTTATTCTCTGCAGGTCGCGACCAGCATCTGGAGAATTCCATTTAAATCTGTACTCACATTTAAGTTATGTTTAAAAAAGTTTACCTTCCTCTAGAACAGGAAATGACTTTGATAAAAAATGCATATAATGCATATTATGTATATTACAGGGCAAAATTCAAAAAAAAGAGAACCAGGGAAGTATATTCGGGAAAGGGAGAAAGCCAGGATGAAAATAATTATATTCATATGCGGAGAAGGGCTTGGCCACACCAGCCGCTGCCTTGCACTGGGAAAAGAACTTCTTGCTGCAGGGCACGAGATAGTATTCGGGGCTTACGGTTACTCAAAAGAAGTGGTTGAAAAGACAGGTTATCGGGTACAGGAAATACCTTCGGAGATAAAACTGGTCGGGAAAGCTGGAGGGTTTGACCTTTCGGGCTCAATAGAAGCGACCCTCAAAAATGCCCGGATACTTGGAGGTCCAAAGGTTCTGAAACTTATAAAAGACTTCAAACCGGATGTGGTGGTTTCGGACAGCTATTACCTGGGAACTCTTGCAGCTATGCTTCTTAATATCCCTGTGTATCTTATTATTAACCAGTCAAATATGGAAGACTTCTTCAAAAACAGGGGCGTTCCTATAAGGCTTCTCGGAGATCTGACAAAAAAATTCTATAGGGAAGTCTTTGAAAAAACCGATAAAATAATTATTCCTGATTATCCCCTTCCATATACGGTTTGCAGAAAAAATCTGAATTTTGCCCCCGGACTCCGGGAAAAGCTGTATTACAGCGGCCCTCTTGTAAAAGAAAAGTATGAAGAAGTGGAACAGATCCCTCTGAAAAAGCCTCATGTTGTTTCCCTGATAGGAGGTTTCGGCTACAGGGAACCGATTTTCAGAAAAGTGCTCACAACTGCTGCACTCGACCCCGGAATAAATTATACTCTAATTTCTGGCCCCAACCTTGACCCCTCAAGGTTCAAAGAAATCCCCAGAAACGTTCAGATCCTCAGGTTTGTAGGAGATACTTTTCCATATATCAGGAATTCAGATGCCGTAATAGCTCCAGGCGGGCACAGTACAATGATGGAAGCTTTAAGTTTTGGAACCCCAATTCTTTCTTTTCCTGACGAGGGGCACAGCGAACAGGAAAACAACGCTGCAGTGGTTGAAGAGGAAGGTTATGGAAGAATGCTCAGTTATTCTACCCCACCTGAAGTCATTCTGGAATGTATAAGGGAAGTTCTTGAAGACAAGAAATACAGAGATAAAGTAAAAAAATTGCAGCGGCTTTCGTCCGAACTTGACGGCCCAAAAGCAGTCAGGGAACTGCTGGAAAAAGAAGCCGGGAAAAAAGTCTCCTGAAAATTCCTTTACCCCTCGCTCGACGCCTGCATAGAGCCTTTGCCGGTTAAACAGGCCTGAGTGAGGGTTATCAGGAAAAAATCAGGTTCTTTATGTTTGCGGTTTTCCAGGTATGAGACTTCTGAGATAATCGAATAGAGAAGCGTGGTCTTCGAGCACCAGGTCAGCGTGCTGTACCTTTTCAGGCTCAAGCATACTTGCAACCGCGACACAGTAGAGCCCCGCCCTTTTGGCAGCGGTAATTCCAAAAGGTGCATTTTCAATTACCATACATTCGTTTTTTGTCAGACCAAGCATTTCAAGCGCTTTGAGATAAGGGTCTGGATCGGGTTTCCCGCGTTCCAGGTCACTCCCGTTTATAACAACATCAAAGTAGCCTGAAAAAAACTTATCTACAATTTTTCCTACTGTATTCCGGTTCGATCCAGAAACCATGGCAAGCCTGAAGTTCCGCTTCAATTCATCAAGGCACTCAGGAATGCCTTCAAAAGGTTTTATTCTGTCAAATTCCAGAAGATCGCGTTTCTTTTCAGGCAAGCGCTCAAAATGCTCGGGTTCAGGCTCTTTTCTGGCTTCTTTGAAGATAGATTTTATCAGCCTTTTATCATTTGAACCTTCGAGCTCGTAAATATCTTCCCGCACAATATTGATACCAGCATCCTGGAAAGCTTTTGCCCATGCGTCAGCCTGGAAACGCATGGAGTCCACAAGAACCCCATCCATATCGAAAATGATTGCTTTTAACATCCATAGGATAGATTGTTATGATTTGTGATATATTTTATGAAAAAAAGGAACTTATTAAAATCTCTGCCCTGAAATTTAAAAATAATCACAGTCCTCATCTGAGATATCTGTCATAAAGATATCCACCGAGCCAGTACCCGAAAAAAGCAAATATAAGAGTTCCCGGCGCATAAAAAGGATATCCTGTTCCTTCAAACCGGAAAAATATGTTGAAAAAAACCAGGTAGAGAACCAGAAAAATCAAAAATCCACCAATTTCGGCATACTTTTTAGTGAGGTTCAAATTATCAGGGCCTCCTTTTCCTTACCCAGATTCCCTGAAGATCGCAACTATGGGGCTCTGGTGTTCTTATGCCCGAGAAGTCATGTTTTATTCTTTTTCTTTCCCTGCATCTTCTTCCTTTGTGAAACCAAGAGAGACAGAGTTGATGCAGTAGCGTTGCCCAGTAGGCTCAGGCCCGTCTTCAAATACATGCCCTAGGTGGCTTCCGCAGCGAGAGCAGACAACCTCTATCCTTTTCATGAAATAGCTGTTATCTTCATGAAGCCGGACCCTGTCGCTGGAAATCACATCATAGAAACTCGGCCAGCCAGTCCCGGATTCAAACTTGGTATCAGAGGAAAAGAGCTCCTGCCCACATGCAGCACAGGTATAGATTCCTTTTTCTTTGTTGTAGTACAGGTTGCCAGAAAATGGTCTTTCCGTGCCTTTCTGCCTCAAAACATGGTATTGTTCGGGTGTTAGAACACTCTTCCAGTCTTCTTCGGATTTCTCGATTTTGTTCTGTGCCAATCGTAAACCCCCTTTATGTTATGTAAACCTGATTTGACTTAATTATATCGGAAGTCAAGGCAGATCTATCCGGAAAGTTTTATTTACAGGGAAGTGAAAGCCCTGAGGAAGATTTGGATTTTCACACATCATTTCCTTTTTTGCCCTGTAATAATTTATTTCATTTTATTCGTACCTTAAAGAATCCACGGGTTTCATTTTTGCAGCTTTTCTTGCAGGATAGACTCCGGAGATAAAACCAACAGCAACCGCAACAACAAATCCGGCAACTATCAGGCTTAAGGGAAATACCACCGGAAGGGAAAGGAAGCTTTCCACGCCATATGCGCCTGTAATTCCAACTATGCCTCCTATAATCCCTCCGAAAACTCCAAGAAGGATTGATTCGATCATGAAAAGGAAAAGGATGTCAGAACCTGTAAAGCCGAGAGATTTGAGCACGCCTATCTCTCTTGTCCTCTCAGTAACGCTTACGAGCATGATGTTCATGATTCCTATGGAGCCAACAAGAAGGGAAATCAGGGCAACGGCTGTCAGGAAAGAGCTGAGGGCTGCTGCCATCATGTCGGTCTGCTCAAGAATCTCAGCCTGATTTATGGTCATGTAGGGCCTTGAATCTTTATCCTCAAGATCCCTTTCAGAGATCCCGAAACTCCTGGCAAGGCGCCTGTCCACCTCATCCGAGGTATTCTGAATCGTTGCAGGGTCCTCAGCCATTGCAAAGGCTCCTCCATAGTCAGTTTCGCCAAGCATCTCGTTCATTACCGCAATAGGGATAAGAACTGCCTCATTATCGTTGAAACCCTGAACCATTGTGTTTAGAGGGTTCTGGATTATTCCTTTGACCTTGAAGGTTTGTGTGACCTTATCATTTTCGCCTATCCTGAAAGTTATGTCTATTGAGCTCCGGACCGAAAGGTTTCTGCCGAACTTCTCGTTTGCAATATTATACCCTATAATTGCAACATACCTGTCATTGTCATTAATAAAAGAGCCTTCACTTAGCTGGGTTTTTGCAACCTCATCGTAGTCCTCCCCTACTCCGCTTACCATTATGTTTTTGGTCTCAGACATATAAGTGACTTCAGCAGTTTGCGACTTCAGAGGTGAAACTCCCAAAATCCCGGGAGTATTTTCAATAATCTGGAGCTGGTTGTCATAGAAGAGCTTCGGCTGCATCCCCTGAACATAAATAAAATTCGAACCTATATTTGTTACTTCATTTGTAAAGTGCTGGTTGAAACTTGCCCCCAGGGACACGTTTGCAATTACAGCCGCAACTCCTATAACTATACCAAGTACTGTAAGGGTTGAGCGCATCTTTGCATTTGTAATGCTTCCAAGAGCTATTTTTCCTGCACTTAAAAGAGGGATCATGAATGAGTGCTCCGTTTTAGTTTTTGGGAAGAAAAATTAAGCATTAAAAGTCAGAAATAATTTTTCTTAACTTTCTTTAAATGAAGATATCAGGCATATAAATCCTGCTGAATACAGGAGCATTCAATCACGAGTAAAAGGAAAAAGACGGGTTGTTGAAAAATCAGAACTAACATGGTTCTGAGGTTGAACATCCAATACTATACCAAAAATTTTTAAAATATTAAAAAAGTCCAGATATACAAAGAGCAAAAAATCTGATACGCCTCTTAAAATCTGCCCCAAATCCCCTTCAGATTATCCCGCTATAACCAGAGCAAACAACCCTGTCTTCGGGCAGCCCAATAAGCAGAACTGATTGAAAAACTCTGAAAAAACTTGAAATTTGTCCCTGAACTATCTCCGGTAGTCGAATTCAGGGAAAAGTTGCAGGTTATGTCTTTTTTCCGATAAATTTAGAGTTTTTTCCCGAGAGCTCTTGCTTCTTCGAATATTTCACTCTGGTGCAGGATATCATCGGGGCCTATTGTACCCGAAACCCAGATGCTTCCCTGGACATCAAAGCCTAAAAAGCTGAAAAGCCCTTCCATATATTTGAAATACTGGTTGAAGTTGTTGGGGTCCGGGTTCCCATATGTATAAGCAAGGATCAGTCTGGTCTTTATTTTCAGCAGGTTGGGAAATTCAGGCTTTGCGCAGGGCTGCCAGCAGGTTAAAGCTATCAGGCGGTCAACAATTGTTTTTGTAAGGGCTGTGATTTCCCACATATATATAGGAGAACCGAGTACAATGGCATCCGCGGATAGAATTTCTTTATAGAGCTCCTGCATATCGTCATCAATAATGCATTTTCCCTCAAGCTTGCAGGACATGCAGCCTTTACAGGGTTTCAGATCCATTCCGGCAAGATGGTAGATTTTTATCTCAGCACCTTTTTCGGCGGCACCTTCAAGAATAGCATTCACAAGCTTTTCAGTGTTTCCATCCTTTCTGGGGCTTCCGATCAATCCTAAAACTTTCATCTGAGTGCATTCCTCCGAAAAAGGAAAATAAAGAGTAATAAGAAGATGGAAGGACAGAGGTATAAAATGTTTCCCCAGAAGATCTTTTTTCTACCAGCCGTTAATATAAAAAAGAAAGAGATGAAGAAATGGAAAAATCAAATAGATGGTGTAGGGCGCGGTTCGGCTCTTCTGTACCTCAGACTTGCAGGATTTGAAGCCGAGATCAGTTTTCCCAGTTCCCGGGATTTTTCCAGTAACCTGGGCCTGAAAGCCACTTCAAGGTTATCAGTGCCTGCTGCTACAATTGTCTCCAGAACATCAAATCCCAGATAATAAAGTACACCTGCTGTATATTCGAAATACGAATTGAAGGCATCCCTGTCCGGAATTCCCTGAGTAAAAACCAGAATTAATTTTTTATGGTCGAGCCTGCTGGAGAAATTCGGCTTTAAAAACGCTGTCATGCGGTCAATAAGGAGCTTTGTCTGGGCTGTCATCTGCCACATATATACAGGAGAGCCGAGTACAACGGCGTCTGCTTCCTCTATTTGCCGGTAAAGCTCCTGCATATCATCATCTATAGCACAGCAGCCAGTCTCCTGGCACCTGTGGCAGGCATCACACCCTTTGATGTCAAGAGAAGCAAGATTATAAATTACGGTTTCTGCTCCATTTTCTGCAGCTCCTTCCAGAATTGCATCAACCATTTTCGCGGTGTTGCCATCGACTTTAGGACTACCCACCAATCCAAGAACTTTAATGCTAGAACCCCCATTCAAATTTTAAATATCTGATACTAAACATTTTTACACAAAAGTATAAACGATGAATCAGGATAAAAACGTTTCTCTTATTTAAAAAAATAAGCCAGTATGTATGAACACATATTTAAAAAAATAATAAATAGGAAAAGGGAAGAGGAAAAAATCCTGCTTTTCCGGGCTTGCATATCCAGTTTACTATCATTCCTGACGGTTACCTCTTAATGACCATAATAGCACTGAAAAGAGCCACAATAAAGACCAGTGCCGTGAAGACTGTCGAGTAACCTGCATCCTCAGTGTTTTCAGCACCTTCAGCATCCTCGTCTTCAAGGTCTTCCGCATCATCTGACTGAGAAACAGGCTCTTCTGAGCTAACAATATCCCCATCATCCTCACCAGCCAGGCTTGCTTCTGAACGTCCTCCGGCTTTATCAGAGGTTTTAGAATCAGCAGTCTCGTTCTTATTCACGACTCTGGCTTCACCTGTTGAACCGCTGCTTCCTCTTGATTCCGTTCCGCTGACACTGGAAGAGGCGGAATTGTTTATGTCAACTTCAATGATCGAGCCCGGTTCTTTACTTTCAATATTTTCGATATTAGAAACGGGAATCCCGGAACTGGCTTTATTTCCATCGACATAGAGCTCCACATCCCCTATGTTGGTGTAGTTTTCAGGAGTCATATTCAGGTACAGGCTGTATCTACCCCCCTCCCCTACGGTACTTTTTGCAATCAGCTCACCCTCATAATATGCCGTAATTTCACAGCCTGCTGAAGCAGGTTGTCCGTTTAAATCCATCTCGCCCTGCAGGATGAGAGGCAGATCGGGAGCATCTCCGATAGAATCATTATCTTCAGATAAAGCGGTCGCATTTACAGCTGCAAATATAAACAGCATAATCAGGCTTAAAATAAGCAATCCGAACTTTCGGCACTTAACCAAAATTATTTCCCCCTACTTCACTTAGCTAAATGTATAGCTTATGAAACCACTACTCTGGCCTGACCCCTTTTTGTTCAAACAGTGAAGACACCACAGTTTCTCTTAAAAAATGACCTTTCATAGCAGGTTTCTACTTTCAGGCAGGATTTATCTCCTGACAATACCCATAAATATCTGATTTGAAAACACTTCCTTCCTGGCAATTCAAGAAGGCAAGAATTATCGAGTAATAATATTATTAGATAATATATATAGCAATATATTAAAAAATATTAATTATTTAATAATAATCAGGCGAACCCCGTATTTATATCAGGCAAAATTAACTCTAAAACCCCGTTTTCAGATTCAATATTTAATTGGAAAATATAAATCAATCGAATGATGAAGTTACATGTAACGTTACATATAACGATAGAACTGAAGAAAACAGAAAATAAAAAAAGGAAAGGAAAAAATGGAAGTAAAAAATGAAAGGAAAAAATGGAAAATAAAAAGAGAAAAAAAATTAAGCTAAAAAGAGAAAGAAAAGAAAAAAGAGAAAACTTTTTTACTCTTTTTCCTCGTTTTGTATTCTTCTTCACTTTACTGTATTTCCCTACCAGAGATCTATTTCCTGATTCTGGTTTACTATCTGGTTTTTGGTTACTAGCTGGTTTTTGATCCGTCGCCCTAATTTGTTTTGGTTCACTCTCATGTTTTGGGTTCATTGCCTCTCAGCTCTAAGAAAAGCAAAAGCTGCTAACCCTGTTAAGAGTACGGAAATAGCTCCGAACCCAGGCAGTGACAGCTTATTTTCTTCGGATTCAGCATCTACAGGCAGGTCTGTATATGTAACATAGTTGGAAATCGAAACCCCTGTAAAAGCCGGATCTTCTCCATAATATTTCACAAAACTGGCAAAAAGGTTCTGTATTTCGAGCCTATCTGCAAATCCTTCTTCTACGGAAATCTCGATTATTCCTTTTGAATTCGCACCTCTTACCTCTCCCATATCGGGTGCAATATTATCCACAATATCCGACATGGAGGTAAGGTCTTTATTTCCACGGTCGTAAGCCCTGACAATGAAGAAGTCTACCAGAGGAGAAATAGTCTCAACCTCAGATGCAGTATGACCGGGTGGCAGGCTTGCTGATACGGATATGTTTTCTCCGGCTTTTTCATGGGCAAGATCAAAAATAGGCTTATAGTCCATACAGCTGTTTTCGGAACCTGAATAAGGAGAAGTTTTCACGCAGATATTGATGCCGTCGAAAGGCGCAAGTGACTTCTCATTATAATCAAGAATCGCATTAAGAGAAACACGGGAAATGCTCGGAGCTGTTTCTGATGTACAGTTGAGCTCTTCAAGGAGAACTGCGTGCACAGATATTCCTTCCTCATGAGCCATTTTTACAAAACGCTCATACTGCCAGACATCAGGACCGTTCATACTCAGGAAAATAGTATCAATTCCCGAAGCTTCAAGTTCCTTTACAAGTGCGGGGAAATCAACACTGTATGGGGAAGAAAGTTTGATTCCTGAAACATTAACATTGTATTTCGGGAAACGAGTTTCCCGGGTTTCAGTATTATTTCCGCTCCGGCTTTCCTGAACCTTTACTGCTTTTTCCGGGGCTTCGTCAGTATCTGAAACCTCAGGTAAAACAGTTTCATTTTCAGGAGTAATGCTTGATTCCGAAGATGTGTTTTCGGATTCGTAAACATTATCAGTTTCAGAAGTATTATCTTTGGCAGAGCTTTCAGTCTCTATCTGACCTGAGGCGAAACTGACAGCTGGCTCGGATTCAACAAATTTGCGGACAAAAGCGTAGTCCACAGCCATATAGCCTGTGTTCTTCGAGGCATCGGAATAAGATTCTGCATAAAGATAAACGCGCATAGGGAAGTTTGTAATGTAATCACTGGAAGAATAATCCATCTTTGAATCGCGGATTCCGTTATTATACCAGGCTACACTGCGCGTGTCGTTTTCTTCGTACCAGGCAACTCCCGAGGTGTACCACTGCCCTTCAGGGACACGGACGTCAGTTTTGTCAAAGGAATTGTACCTTTCTTTTCTGTAAGCTGTCTCCCAGCCCACCCGACTTTCACCGGCAAATTCGGTCTTATGCGTGATTTCATTTTTTCTGCTGCTTATCTGGTCTATGAAACCCTGTTTCAGGAGAGGGCCCCTTTCATCTTTTCCTGTGGTAACTTTCATTCTTTTGACGACAAACATGGAATTAATATCAAAGCTTTTTTTGGAATAGATAAGAGAAGTATCATAAGCGTGAGGCTTGGGAACTGTTACTTTACATGTGCCGTTACTGACTTCAATAAATCCTCCGCCTGATTTTTTGGAGTCCCATACAAGACCTTTGAGCTTTTCCCCCTCAAAGCCATCAAAGAATTCAAAGGTCCTGCCTCCATTACTCACTGCCTCAGCGTCAGGATCTCCGCATTCCAGAAGGAGTGCTGTATCTCTATTCGCAGGTAGAGAAGGTATTTTAACCCAGACAAGAGCTTTTTCGGCTTCCGGGTCCCAGGATTCGATCCAGTAATTAAGTGATTTTCCTCTGGAAGAAAAACGCAGGTCAGAACCATCCGGTTTTGCCTGTGAGAAATTGAAGTTAGAAGAATTCAGGAAAATAGGAACCTGATAACTTGTTAGATCTTTTCCGGAATTTTCAGTAATTATGATCTTCTGGGAATAACCTTCCGTATTATTTACTGTGGATAGGCCAAAAAGATCATTCGAACCAGCCAGGGAAATGCCTGTTATCAAAACAAAGAAGAAAATAAAAATAATCCCACATGTGATCAATCTCTTTTTCATTTTTAGCATCCTCTTTTAACCCTTTAATAAACAAAAAATGTCATCAGGACGTTCTAAGGAATATAAATGATATCATCTATTTTACCTAGAGGTATTAACCCACAAACAATAAACCTTTTCATAAATACTTACACAGAATAATATTGAAAATAATAATAATAAGTTATATAAAAATTTAGAAAAATAAAGAGAAGAAGAAAAGAAAAGAAGAGAAAAAGAAAAGAAGAGAGGAGAAAAAGAGAAAAAGAAGGGAAGAGAGGAGAAGAAGAGAAAAAGAAGGGAAGAGAGGAGAAAAAGAGAAAAAGAAGGGAAGAGAGGAGAAAAAGAGAAAAAGAAGGGAAGAGAGGAGAAGAAGAGAAAAAGAAGGGAAAGGGAGGAAAAGAAGGGAAAAAGGAGATAAGAAGAAAATAAAACAAAAAGAGAAACAAATATAAGAAAAGAATAAAGTTTGAAAAGCCCGAAATGGTAATAAAGAATACACACAATTACAGTTTTTCATGGCTCTTTTATCCAGCAATGAACTGAGAAAATTAATAAAAGCAAATCCCCCTTTACTTGAAAACGCAGTAGACACCGAAACCCAGATACAGCCAAATGGGCTTGAGCTCACCCTGAAAGAGATAAAAACAATAGAAGGTGCGGGAGCTGTTGATTTTGACAATTCCGAAAGAAAAGTTCCGGACGCAAAGCCCCTGGAATTTGGAAAAGACGGATGGATCCACCTTCCGGAGGGGATTTATAAAGTTATATTTAACGAAATCGTCAATATTCCAATGAACCTTGCTGCAATCGCAAAACCAAGATCAAGTCTTATTCGGTGCGGGGCAACTCTTGAAACTGCAGTATGGGATGCAGGTTACAGGGGACGAAGCGAATCCATGCTTGTAGTTTATAACCCTGCAGGCTTTAAGTTGAAGAAAAACGCCAGGATAATGCAGCTCCTTTTCTATACACTTAATACCGAAGTAGAGGAAGGCTATTCTGGAGTTTACCAGAACGAAAATACAAACTGAATTTATAAAAAATATGGAATAAAATAACTAAAATTGTAAAAGAATTTGAGGTAGAATGACTAAAATTATGAGAAACATGCAGTAAAATGACTAAAATTATGAAAAAATACGCAGTAAAATGATTGAAATTATGAAAAAGCATACAGTAAAATAACAGTATTTTGAGGTCCTGAGCGGGAATCTTTCGAAAATATATAGATAAAGTATATATTACCTGATTTGTATATCACAGCCTATGAGTACTATAGGAAAATCCGTAAGGATGGAGCGTATTTTCAACAGGAATACAGGTAATGCCATTATCATACCCATGGACCATGGAGTTGGTGCAGGGCCCATATCAGGACTCACAAACCTTCAGGAGGCTGTAAACAGGGTTGCAGAAGGGGGAGCAAATGCTGTTTTAGGACACATGGGGCTTGCAAAGCACGGGCACAGGGGCTATGGTCACGATGTAGGCCTGATAATCCACCTTTCAGCTTCAACCTCACTTGCTCTTGACCCGAACCATAAAGTTCTTGTAACAACCGTTGAAGAAGCCATAAAAGTGGGAGCAGATGCGGTTTCCGTTCATATAAATATAGGAGCTGAAGACGAGTTTGAGATGCTGCAGGGTCTTGGCTATGTAGCTGGAAAGTGCGACGAATGGGGTATTCCTCTCCTTGCAATGATGTATCCGCGAGGGAAAAAGGTCCGTTCCGAATACGATGTTGATGTGGTAAAGCATGCAGCACGGATAGGCGCTGAGCTTGGAGCAGATATCGTCAAAACAAACTACACGGGAAACCCGGAAACTTTCAAAGAAGTTGTCAACGGATGCCCTGTACCTGTAATTATTGCAGGAGGTCCTAAAATGGGCTCGGAAAAGGAACTTCTGGAAATGATTGAGGGATCTCTTGAAGCGGGCGGGCGTGGTGTTGCCATAGGAAGAAACGTATTCCAGGCAGAAGACCCGACAGGTCTTGTACGCAGAATTTCAAAAATAGTCCATGAAGGCATGACTGCGGAAGAAATAATAAAAATGGGTAAAAATGCCTGAAAAATGAAAAAATTAAAGCAACCAGGGAATCAACTAATTCTTAAAGTTTGAGACTTGATTAAGATTCATATAGTGAATCTCAGGAACGGGAAATTTACATCTCAGAAAATTTCCTGTTAACCATTCGAGTGGAAATAGAGAAGAGGTTACAGTTTAGAAGAATTGTTCTTTTTAATACACAAAGAACATAATTAAAGATTTCACTTTATGATTACAATTAAATTTCAGAAAAATTAAAAATAACAGAATAAAAATTTTAATTTAAAATTCCGTATTCTCTCGGCCATTCCTAACCCTCCGGCAATTTTCGCCAACCTCTCTTTTTTCTGTTCCTTTAAACTTGATAGCTACTGAGAATATACAGAATATCATCTAACTGACTTTAATAAAAATAATTAGATGCCGGTTTCCTGACAATGAGAATTCCTTTCTAAAAAGACCCGGGATCTGTATTGGAAGATTGTCAGATCCAAACTATATTTCTGTATATGCCATTTAAAGAATATTGAATTTACATGTAGATTCCAGTGGAAATCCGGGGCTTTTTTGGATTCTATCGGAAAGCAGGTATGAAACAGATATTATTAAAGAAGTTAAAATAAGGAAATCAGTGAAAAAATAAGTGAGACTCGGGATAAAATAACATGAATAAAGACCTGACAGGAAGAGTGATTTGAGAAAATCAGAAGACTCTTTAAGAATAAGACTGCGAAGAAAGGCTTCTGCTGGCGAAAAGTAATGAGAAAAGAAAGGGAAAACCCTGTTTGAAGAAAAGAAAATCCGGAAAACAACTGAAAAAATACATAGTGAAAAACGAAAAGTTATAGATAAGGAATAACTAGGAATATTGAAAAAAATAAATTTACGAAAGATTCCAGTGGAAATAAAGGGGTTTCTCTCAGAAGAAAACAATAAAATAGAAAAAATTAAAAATAATTTTTGAAATTATAAAAGTAAAAGAATAAGCGAAAAATTGAAAATTAAAAGTCAGACAATGGAACTCAAAAAAGACTGTTCTCCAAACCGGACATACATTTTTTATACAGAACTTGCCTGAATCAGAAATCCACGAAGGGCACAAGATCACAGCCCGTGCATTTAAGGCACATCGTCATTGCAAGTGAGGGATCAAGCCCGTACTTCTTCAGGATTTCAGCTTCCATTTTCGCAAGTCTCAAAAGGCGTTCAGGAGAAGGACGTTCTGTAAAACAGTCTCCTGACCTGAGGGGATGCGGATTTACCGGGCGCAGGACAGGAATTACGCCTATCTTTGCAAGAGTTTCGACTCCTTCCCTTACAGAGTCATCACTTTCCCCAAGCCCTATAATAAAATTGCTGAAGACCCTGTTTTTTCCGAAAACTTCCACAGCTTCTTTAAGCCGACCCAGGATGTAATCAAGAGAAAGGTCCCCACAGACCTTCTGGAAGATCTCTCTGTCCATGGTTTCAACATTGTATTTAACCTCGGCAACCCCGGAATCATAGAATTTCCGGGAACACACCTCTGTAGGATATACTGAAACCCCTATGGGGACATTGTATTTTTTGAGGGCGGGCATAAGTTTGAGCACACGTTCCACTTCATCTTCAATTGAGGTTTCAACGCCTGAAGTAAGGGAGATGGCTTTTAGACTTCCCGCCTTCATGACGTCATCCACTATGCCCAGGACTTCTTCATCAGTTTTGACATGTCCCTGGAGTTTGGGCACAGGGCAGTATTTGCAGTCAAAGATGCACCTCTCGCAGAGAGTTATAAAAGCCTGATCCGGACAGTGTGCAGGGGCAGGTTCAAGTTTTCCCCTGACAAGTTCTTTTCCTTCGTACAGAATCGTGACTGTTCCATCATCCCCTGCCGCTTTAATGGAAAGGGGAGAATTTTTATTCACACTGAGCCTGACCCGTTTATCTCCCGCCCTGAAAAATACTGAGCTTGTGCCTGCTCCCGGGCCTGCAGTAGAGCCCCGGTCCCTGGCAATAAGTGAAGGGTCCACGGAAACGGAGCCTGTTGAGATAAGAAAAGCTTTTAATTCAGGTGTAATTTGTGTGCATTGCATAAAATGTCCCTCAGGAAGAGATTTTTTTCCCTTAGTTCCAGTCTTTTTTGATCTTCACGAGATAGTATATAAATTCTTCTGAAAATATAATTTTATCAGCAAGAAGCAACAAATGAAATAAAGAGCATTTTTTCATTATACATTAATTTAATATTGAAGAATAGAAAAAAAGCTTTTTTTTCTCACAAAATAGAGAATAAGCACATATAAATAAAAAGAAAATCACTTAAATTTTTAAAAGAAATCAAGGAGGAATAGGTGTTATTTTAAAGAAGTGGTTTTCAGTACTTATAATACTAATGTGTGCCATTTTTGCCGCTTCTTCGGGGTGCAGTGAAAACACCGAAGAAGATATGAATGTGCCTGAAGAGTCAGCCGAAGACAGCGAAGAAGAGTCTCCTGATGAGGATGAAGAAGTAAAAGTTGAGATGGAATCTACCGGAGATTCCAGTAACTGGTGTGCTGTGGGATCTTCCTGGAAATCAACAAACCCCCAGACAGGTGAAGAAGTTGAAATGAAAATCACAGGAATGGAAACCGTTGACGGAATTCCTATGTGTAAAGCAGTTTATGAGACAAACATCGACGATGAAGATTTCTCCAAAATCGAATATATGTGGTCAGAAAACGGGGAAACTTATTTCTGGACTGCTTATGATAAATCAGGAGAGGTAGTTTCCGAAATGAGCATGAAAGACGGCAAAATGAAAATAGTTGATGAAGAAGGCAATGTAATGGAGTATTCACAGGGACAATAAAACGATAAAGAAAAAACAATAAAATATAGAGATTGCGATAAAGAACTGAAAATTGTGCTAGATTACCAGCACTTTTTATTTAATTAAATTTTTTGATTTATTATATTTTTAGTGATTCTTTTTTAGTGATTCGTTTTTAAGATATCATCTTCATAGTTTAGGAAGAATTGAGTTGAATTTCTCTTCTCACAAGCAATTATATTCATACCCGTTATTTTAAAATTTAATAAGAATTTTGTTTGAGTAGGGCAGATGTTTTTGTTATTACAGGATTTTCAGAGTATTATTCTTAAGCGTTATATGAATCCGATAATATGAGTCAAATGGATAAGGATTACAATGATGTATTAATGACATACAAATCAAATAACATTATGTGTTACATAAAATTACAAAAGTGTTATATACAAAGAATACGTAGTATAGCTTGCGTTCTCATCCCTTCAACACCCCACAAATAGCACAAGATCTACTCCACACAAGAAAGGGATAAAAGAAATAAAGAAACTAGTTAAACTCGCAACCCGTGAGTTCAGTACCTCAATATCTCTTCCCAGATAAAACAAAAGCATCTCTTAATGCCGTTCGGAACTTCCAGGTTTTTGGATGGGAACGCAAACCAATTTTTAAAAATGTTTACAGAAAGGCGCTCTTTTACCGGAGAAGTCTTCACACACTTTTTCAGGATTTGCAATATTGAATTAACAATCTCCAATTAATAATATTAATTGTCAGTCCTATTGACAGCTTCGAGTTAACAACTTTTTTTAATTGGCACCTTTTATTGATAGCCTCTTATTAACAACCTTTTTTAATTGATAGCCCCGGGTTAACAACCTGTTTTAAAATGACGCTTACTTTAATTTTGCAGTTCTTCCTGCCCACTCAACCTCTTCTTTCCTGCATACAGAAAAATAAAACTCCTTAAACAAAATCAAAATAATTATATATTAACCATTCTGATTTTCAAAAGATAGTTTTACAGAACAGGAGATCGCGAATGATGGAAGAGAAAGACGAAATTGACCTTTTTCTGGATTCCCAGGTAAAAACCGAGAAAGAAATACTGCAGGAAAAATGTGAGAAAACTTATAATGCAGCATCCAACCAGACCAGGAGAGACATAATGAGGACGGTTTGTTTTCTGGGAAAAAAGAAAGAAGAACTTCTTAAAGAAACCGGTCTTGATGAGGCTGCTTTAAGGTTCCATATAGAAATTCTGATAAATAGTGATTTTCTTTTTAAGGACGAAAAAGGTATTTACAGGCTAACGGAACTCGGACTTAAAGTGCTTCCAAAGCTTTGAAAATTTCTTCCGGCATGGTTTACCGGAACCCCTTTCATTTTGAAAAACTTATCCGCAAACCAGAATTTATTTTCTTCAGACACATCTCTTCTCAAGCATATCAAATTCGTGCGCAATAAAAGGAAAAAGCCTCTATATTAATCGTTTATGAGATATCTCCGCGGAGGAAGGGCTTACCAATTTTATATATATAAGCAAATATATTGTATTTGTCAGCCAGACACAATCTATTTTCAGGCAATGAGGACAGGAAAAACATGAAAGTCATGATCATAGGAGGTTTTCTCGGAAGCGGGAAAACAACTGCAATTCAGAGAATTAGCAGGCAGCTCAGTGATGCCGGAAAACGGACAGCGATTATCGTAAACGAAATAGGAGAAATAGGGCTTGATGGAGATACGCTTAATAGCCCCGGAATCACGACTCGGGAACTGACAAGCGGCTGCATTTGCTGTACATTGAAAATAAGTATGCAGTATACACTTCAGACCCTTGAAGAGGAGTTCAGGCCTGATATTGTAATTATCGAGCCAACAGGAATTGCTTTTCCCGGGCAGATAAGGGAAGAAATCGAGGTAATGGGGCTTTCCGAGTTATCCTTTTCCCCTGTTGTGACCCTTGTGGACCCGGGTCGTTTCGGCACCGAGGCAAAAGAAATTCCAAAGTTTATCGAGACCCAGGTAAAGGAAGCTGAAATCCTGGGCATAAATAAAATGGACATCGCTCCTGCAGAAATCGTCAGGGCAACAGAAAAGATGCTTGCGGAACTGAACCCTGAAGCCAGAGTCCTGAAGTTTTCAGCAAAGCTTGGAGACGAACAATTTGAAGATCTGTTAATCCATCTTGCATTGCCAGGGATTGAGAAACCTTCTCAGGAAAAGAAAAACTCCATTGAGATTTCTGAAGTCTCGGCCCATTCGGTTCTCTATACTCTTAAATCCGGCGTGCAGAATCCTGAGGAAGGCAGGCAGTTTATAGAAGGGAGCCTTCAGTCGATAAGGGACAGAGTTAAGGAAATTAACCCTGATTTTATAGGGCATGTAAAACTTTCCATGAAACTCCCTGACTCCATAATTAAGGGCAGCGTTACTTCTTCCGGAGAAGCCCCGCAGGTGGAGTTTATTCCCCGCAAAAATGAAAATCTTGAACTCAGGCTGCTCTCCGCAATTACAAAGGTCCCGAAAGTCAGGCTTATAGAAATAGTAGAAAGCTCTCTTGAAGAGAAATTAAGGGAATCAGGTATCTCGTTTGAGAAAAAGGAACAGCAGCACGGCACGCTTACGAAGATAAGCGAGATCACAAAAAAAGAAGTTAGAGTGGAATAAAAAAGCCCGAAAAGGAAAGACGAATACCAGTAGAAGTAAAGTTTTAATCAGTGAAGGAAACAAAAGGTTAGAGAAACTGATATACTGAAAAAAAGCGGAGTTAGAGAAGCTGATACTGAAAAAGGAGAGGAGTCTCAATTATGCACGATGAAATTGACGAAATTGATACATATTTTGCTTCCAGAGGAGAAATTACAGAAGGCGAAGCTGTCAAAATGGAACATATTATGATGGAAAAAGTTTCCATAAACCCGGAAAGAAGGAAATTACTTAGGACAGTTGGGGTATTCGGGAAAACTGAAAAACAGCTAAAGGAAGAGTCAGGTCTGACAGATTTCTTCTTTAAGTTTCACATGGATTTTCTGCTTAAAGAAGGGCTCCTCAAGCTTGATGATGAGATTTACCGTCTGACGGAGATGGGAATCTCATTGCACGATTCCGTATGCTGAAAGCATATTTTCCCATATTATTTCTTATGTTTTTGTTTAAACGAATGTTGATAATAATGAAACAAGTGAACTACCACCCAGCTAAAGACTGAGTGGCTTCCTGAGTCATCCTTTCTCCCATTGGAGGCAAGTCGTGCAGGCTCTAGCCCCTCGTTCCGAAGGTGAAATAGATATGAGCGTGAGGTTGTACTTGAGATGCTTATAGCTACCGTCTTTCCACGGCTTAATCCCGATCCCTTCAGGATGATTCTTGCCCTGTTATCCAACTCCCCGATGTTCAAACGTTACCTCGCTTGGTTTTCGCTTTGAAATTCGGCAACGTTCTTAGGAACTGTGAGGTTGTGGTGACAGCAAAATCTAATATTAAAAACGTTTTGAAGATACTTAATAACTTACAGAATCTATAACGGATAACAGTTTGGAAGTTGACGCTTAGATCTCACGAAGCTAAAGACTTCGAGGTTTTACGCTTCTTCCTATAAACCAGGGTTATTTATCAAATATTTCTGGTTTATCTGCAACTAATTCGATATGCCCGCATTTTGGACAAACATAGGTGTTTACGCCATAAACTTTACGATTAAAGCCTTTCTTTATTTCTTCTACTAAAGCATAGCCACCATTTGAACTTAATGAAGCGTTTTTCATTTCTACATTACAATTTGTACATTTTCTTTCCATGATTACTTCTTTTCATTTAACTTTATTAGTTATGCCTGGCATAAGGCAAACCTTTGCCCCTGCCTGTTCAGTGCATTAATTATAGCATAATGCCATAACGGAATCAAACATTAACATTTACTAAAAACAGAGCCTTTCTTATACATCTACACAAATACAAAACAAAATTTTGGAAGCGTAAGCCTTAGCTCTTTACGATTCTTGAAAAATTGCTTTTTGCTAAAAAGCGATAAGTTTTTATGGTTATCTGAATAATGGCGTTATGATCATTTTTTCGATATTCTATGGAAGTTTCAAAAACGCCCCGATATAATTTCCTGGTACATATCGAGCAAACAAAAAGGAGTGAAAAAATATGCCAGCATTAGTAAACGCAGATGAATGTTCTGGATGCGGAACCTGTGTCGACGAATGTCCCTCTGAAGCAATCACCCTCGATGAAGAAAAGGGAATTGCAGTTGTTGACCAGGATGAATGTGTAGAGTGCGGTGCATGTGAAGAAGCATGCCCGAACCAGGCAATTAAAGTAACGGAATAAAAAAACAGAGATTGAGATGGAATAACTTTTTATTCCATTCTTTTCTTTTTCTCTTTTATCAAATCATTTCTTATCTCTCCGGAGGTAGCTTTTTAGATGGCAGCAGTTAAAGCGGGTATTTTAGGCGCCACTGGCGCTGTAGGGCAGAGATTTGTAGAAGCACTTGCAAACCATCCATGGTTTGAGATCACAGCCCTTGCAGCATCCGAAAGGAGCGCCGGCAAAACGTATAGAGAAGCGGCAGGCTGGAGGCTTGACACAGCCATGCCGGAAAGTGTCGAAAACATAGAGGTTGTTCCTGTAGACCCAAAAACAGTTGATGCAGATGTGGTCTTTTCAGCTCTTCCTGCAGACCTTGCCCTTACAGTGGAATCCGAGTTTGCAAAAGCCGGGTTTGCAGTTGCAAGCAATGCATCTTCCTACAGGATGGAAAAAGACATCCCTCTTGTAATCCCTGAAGTAAACCCCGAACACCTGGGGCTCCTTGAAGTCCAGCAGGATACAAGGGGCTGGGACGGATACATTATCACTAACCCTAACTGCTCCACAATTGTCATGACAGTTACCCTGAAGCCCCTGATGCAGTTTGGGCTCGAAACCGTACAGGTCGCCACAATGCAGGCGATTTCCGGAGCAGGTTTCTCCGGAGTTGCAGCCATGGCAATCTATGACAATGTAATCCCCTATATAGGAAGCGAAGAAAAAAAGATGGAAACTGAAACCTTAAAGCTCCTGGGAGAATTCAACGGCTCAGAAATCGTGCCTGCAGATATGAAGGTCAGCGCTTCCTGCCACAGGGTGCCTGTAGTTGACGGGCACACGGAAGCCATCTGGGCAGGCATGAGAGAAAACCCCACGCCTGAAGAAGTAAGGGAAGCCTTCCTGAAATTCGACCCAAAACTTGGAGAACTCCCCTCAGAGCCGAAAAAAGCTCTCATAGTGCGGGACGAAGTAGATAGACCTCAGCCGCGCCTTGACCGCAACATGGGAAAAGGCATGAGTGTCTCAGTGGGGAGGATCAGAGAAGGTATCCGATACATCGCAATGGGGCACAACACGATCCGCGGAGCTGCGGGCGCGAGTGTCCTGAATGCCGAGCTTCTTCATTCGATGGGCAAGCTCTGAGTTGATAAAACTTTTAAAGAGCGATAAAAAGCAAATTATAATCGCATAAATCGAAAGAAATAGTGAAGAATAAGAATAAGAAGTAAAAAGCCCGAAAACCGGGACTTTTACTTTTCTTCAAAAGTCTCTGTTTTAAATTTATTTTTATAAAGTCAGAGATTGATTTTTATTTCTCCCGGAGTAATTTTCCAAATTTCCCGGTTTCCGGCAGTATTCAGGAAAACAGCTTCCTTGCAGCCTCTTCTGCCCTGCGCATAACCTCTCTTACAGGAACTCCGCTGGTTTTTGCAATTTTTTTGCAGTCTTCAAATTCCGCAGAGATATTGAGAAGAACCCCTTCCGAGTCCCTGGCGATTTTGACCGCAGTTTCAAATTCCTGACCTTCAAGATCAATTTTTATCCTTTCAATATTTCGGGAAGCTGTTAACCTGTGCCTGGCCGGCATGACTCTTACTCCAAGAGACCCTGTTTCAACTATTATTTTCCGGGCAAGTTTTGCGCTGTCTTCGGGCTTTGCAATAACCTTGATAATATGGGCAGGCCTGCCTTTTTTCATGGTTGCGGGCAAAATCGCAACATCCCTGGCTCCCATTGAAAGCAGTTCATCAAAGAGGTTGCCCAAGACTTCTCCACTCACATCGTCAGCATTGGTCTCAAGGACTTCGATTATATCAGGAACCAGATGAGAATCAGGCTCGATCAGCACTCCCTGGAGCACATTGGGCCCCTGGAGCTCGGCATCCCCTGCGCCGTATCCCATGGCAACTGCCCTGCCCTGAGGGAAATTTTCAACAGGCTTTGCAAAATGCGCAAGAATTGCAGCCCCTGTTGGAGTAAGCAATTCCCTATTCACATTCCCTCCCCTGAAATAGAGCTTTCCTCTCCTGAGAATCTCAAGGGTAGCAGGAGCCGGCACAGGTAGGGTCCCGTGCGCACATTCTATTGTTCCACTGCCCACATTGATAGGGGTGCAGTAAACCGAATCACAGTTAAGGGAATGAATGGCCGCAGAAGAGCCTATAACATCGGCAAGGGCATCGCTCTGCCCCACCTCGTGGAAATGAAGCTTTTCAATGTCAGGCTGCCCATGAACCGCAGCCTCTGCTTCTGCCATTTTCAAAAAAATGTCAAGGGCACTTGCCTCTACTTTTGGAGGCAGTTTTGACGCCTTTACAAGATCCACAATTTCAGGGTATGTCCGGAAGTGCTCTTTTTCAGGCACATTTATGCGTACATCCAGGGCTTTGATCCCTTTTTTCACAACCTCCCTGATATTCACGGATACCGGTGCCGAGGATTCGATTAATTCCTTTACATCCCCCCTGTCAGCCCCGAGGTCGAGGGCACATCCCAGAATCATATCTCCGGCTGCACCTGAAAAAGGGTTAAAGACCAGTGATTTCATAAATTTCCTCCCTGAATTTTACTTTTGAACTCGTCCTCGTTCGTCGTTTTCAAGATATTATTACTCTCCGGTTTCTTCCTGTTCCGTTTCTTCAGTTATTTTCCCTTCTCCGGCAGCAGCAATCATATTGGCAATCCTTGCCGCATAAGCCCCTGCAACGAATCCAGCATCGATATTTACCACTGCAAGGGTCGAGCAGGACTGAAGCATTGACAGAAGAGCCGCTTTTCCACCGCCGCCTGCCCCGTAACCTGTGGATACCGGAAGCCCTATTACCGGTACATCAACAAGCCCTGAGACTATGGTCGGAAGTGTTCCTTCTCTTCCGGCTGCAACAACAATCGCGCCGGGGTTCCGGAGCTTGAGCTTCTGGAGTTCAGGGATCAGCCTGTGGATCCCGGCAACGCCTACATCATATACAGCAATGGTTTCGCAGCCCATTTCGGAAGCAATAGTCCTTGCCTCTTCTGCAGCAGGGATGTCTGCCGTACCTGCGGATATGACTCCAACAACTCCTCCTGTGCGTGGAGCAGGAGTCCCGTCGTGAACAACCACCGTACGTGCCCGACTGTTCCATTCGAGTTTATCATCACCAAAAGCTTTCATTAAGGCTTCCACATGTGATGTAGACGCGCGGGTAACCAGGGCTCTTTTACTTTTTTCTACCATAACCCTGGCAATCTCGACAACATCCTCAGGCTCCTTGCAGTCAGCAAGAATCGCCTCTATTACACCGGTCCTTGTTTTCCTGTGAGTATCCACTTTAGCTATGTTAGAATAACTGACAAAACCCAGACTCCGGACATGCTGTTCCGCAGTTTCGAGGTCGATTTTCCCTTCTTTAACAGCCTTCAATATATCATTAAGATCCATGCGCCACCCTTAATCAGAAGAATTGAATGCTCTAACAATAAACAGCTTAAATATCAAATTATCAGGCAATAATTATTGGTTTGGAGGCTTTTTAGAGTTTCGTGCTATACTCGTCTAGATTATTTTTATAATTATCTGGGTTATTGCTTTGTAATTTGAGATAAAATTAAACATTCTAAAACTGAATGAGTGTATGAGTGTAATTAACTGAATCTGGGTATAAGCAGCGGAAAAATGGGGATATTGTTTAATTGTTTGATAAAAGTCAGCTTAAACAATACCTTCATTTTCTCTTTTCAGCACTTCGGATTGCTTCTACTTTAAGTCTACTTCTTGAATATCTGTTTTGCTATGGCAACTCTCTCCTCCAGGTCGGACCCTTCAAGCTCTTCTACAACGGATTCAAGAATCGTTGGGATATCAAGGTGCTGGGGGCATTTCTCAAGACATTCTCCACATTGTACGCACAGGGATGCAAATTCAGGCTCTCCACCGGATAGTACCCCGCCCAACCTTGCAGCATACATGAACTTAGTCTCGTCTGCATTGCCGGACATATATAGAGTATTGTACGTTTCGAAACATAATGGAATATTCACCCCTTCCGGACAGGGCATACAATATCTGCACCCTGTACATCCTGCTTTCATAAGTTCACGATATTTCCGCTCTACTTTCTTTACGAGCTGTATTTCAGCTTCAGTAAGAGAATTCGGGTATGCTTTGTCTGCTACTGCGAGATTCTCTTCAATATGTGTTTCTTCATTCATCCCGGAGAGAACAACCGTGACCTCTGGGTGGTTCCATACCCAGAGAAGAGCCCATTCTGCAGCGGTCCTTTTTGTAGAAGCTTCATCCCAGATCTCCTGGACAGCAGGAGGGACAGGGTTTGCAAGGTACCCTCCACGGAGGGGTTCCATAATGATTACTCCAAGGCCTTTTGAAGCTGCATATTCCAGACCTTCAGTGCCTGCCTGGTTCTTTTCATCCAGGAAGTTGTACTGGATCTGACAAAAGTCCCAGTCATAGGCATCCACTATCCTTTTGAACTCATCTCCCGAGCCGTGGAAGGAAAAACCTGCGTTAATTATACGGCCGTCAGCTCTAGCTTTGTCAAGAAAATCGGCTATACCCAGTTTTTCAATATAATCCCACAGGTCACCAACGAGAGCGTGGATGAGGTAATAGTCGATGTGGTCAATATTAAGTTTCTTCAGCTGAGCATCCAGAAACTTATCCATATCCTCCCGGCTCTTTATAAGCCAGGAAGGAAGCTTTGTGGCAAGTTTAACCTTTTCTCGATATCCGTCAGCAAGAGCACGGCCCAGGAAAGGCTCGCTCTGTTCCATATGATAGGGCCAGGCCGTATCGACATAGTTTACTCCGTGGTCGATTGCATAACGTACCTGCCTGGTGGCTCTGTCTTCATCTATACTACCGTCTTCTTTCATCGGAAGGCGCATGCACCCGAATCCAAGTATAGAAAGTTCATCTCCGTTCTTGGGCATTTTTCTGTAAAGCATTTTTAGTTCTCCTGAATTTTTAAATTGTTTTGCCCGTTTTTGATTGACTGATCACTCACACATGAAATGAAAAAAATTACACTTTAGCCAGACCTCTCCAGAGAATCTGGAATCCATCTGCTATGATTTTGTTTTTATCCAGTGAAGAATCTGAATCAAGAATAAGGTTTACTACCTCCCTGCTGCCCTGATAAAACATTGCAATAACCAGCTCCGCAGGAAAATCTCTAACCTCTCCCGTTTTTATCCCTTCATCCACAAAATTATGGAGGAAGACATATTCTTTCATCACTTCATCACGCGTAAATTTTGTTATGTAAGGAGAAGAGCAGAATTGTCCAACAAAAAGGAATTCTTCCTGATTGTTTACACCCCAATTGACTAAATTTGACCATATTCTTTTTAATTTATCCTGAAAGGTAGTCTCAGCTTCGAGACCTACCCCCATAGAGTGGCCCAAGTTTCCTTTAACCTCAAAATAAAGGCTGTTTATAAGATCTTCCTTTGTGGGAAAGTAATTGAAAAGGGTGCCTGTGGCTACACCTGCGTTTTTTGAAATTTGAGCAGTGGACGTACCGTGGAAGCCTCTTTCAGTGAAGAGCTTCAGGGCAGCTCCCATAATTGCTGTTTTTTTGTCTTTGACATGTTCTTTCATATACTATCTCTAAATTGACTGATTAGTCAGTTATAGAACTGAGTTATATCACAATATAAATAATTAATGGAACTTACTCTTAATTTTGTTCTTTATATATTTGAAAACTATGAGAGAATGACACTCAATAAAAAATATCATTACAGTAGAAATATCTTTACAGTAAAAATATCTTCACGGTAAAAATACCTTTCACGGAAAAAAATTTCAGGATAATAAAGATCTTTGAAAAAAGACGCCTTAAACCTAAAAAAGTAAAAGCGAGATTCAATTGCCGAAACAGATTTTCGTCTCATCTTTACAGCACAGTTTTTTTGAAACAGGGAACAGAGACTCGCTGTCCGGTTCCGAACCGCAGCCGTTGAAATTGATAGTAAAGTCCTTTATGCCTTTCAGAGCTCTTTCTTCAATCAATTCCTTAATTTCGTACATGGAAAGCTTCAGGCCAGCTTCTTTTACCCTGCCTGACAGTTCCTTAAGTTCTTCGTACTCCACCCTAGCAGAAAGCGGCTTCTGGTTTTTCCCTTTAACAATTTTCAGGCTTATGTTCCCTTCCCATAACGGCGTTTCAGACCCATCAAGAAAAGATATAAAAAGCTTTTTTATTTCATAATCGAATGGATAATGCTCTGTAGTTAGAACCCTGACACCAAGAGCACCGGTCTCCAGTGCCATGAACTCTGCAAGGGAATCAAGAGTTTCTTCCTCACTGTCAATCAGGAAGATGTGCTCAGGTCTTCCCTTTTTAGTAATGGCTGGCACTACATGTACATTTTTAGCTCCGAGCTTCATCAATTCTTCAATCAGATAGGGGACCTGCTCACATGTGATATTGTCAACATTTGTCATCAAAAGCAAAAGTAGACCTCCGGCGTTTTACAGAAAAAAATAAGGCAAAGGTAAAAAGGTTAAACCTGTAAGTCGGACCCTTTTACCTTTGCCCGGAATTCAGGCCGTTTTTGTGGTTTGGTGGATTTTTTGGATTGGTGTGTATTCATCGGGATTTACTCAATGCATTCCATGGATTTCATTATCCTGACAGCCAGTTTTGCAACATCCGTTGCTTTTTCCCGGGCTCCCGGAATTGCAGCTGAACAGGACTTTCCTCCTTTTTCCGCAAGTTTTGCAGCTTCTTTTGGATCGGCAACTTTCATCGCAGCTGCAACGGCTGCAGGCACCGTAATGTTAATAATCGAGTGCCCAGAAAGCTGGAGTTCACAGACCGGTATGGCTGCCAGGGGGATAATTTCCAGAAGCTCCTTTCGATCGTTGAAAATAGCATCAGGGATCACATTCTGCCCAAGCCCCAGAAGTTCAAAAGTCCTGCCGTCTACAGTCAGTTTAACATCGGCATCTGTATCAAACCCGTAATATGAAGTAGTAAAGGGATGGCTACGGCGGGCACCTCCAACCATTTTCGTAATCTCAATCCTGACTTCGTGTCCTGTCATGGCTCCAAGCATCGCAGCAGCCCTTGTTTCGACAGTTTTCTTCCTTTCCAAGTCGAGTTCTTTCACGACATCCTCAACGGACTTTCCGGATTTTATATCCTCATATGCCTTTTTTGCCCTTCTGACGATAGCAGCTGAGCGGACCCCGTCAGTCCCAAGTATCATGGTACGCGTAATGGGGCCTCTCCTGACCTGTTCGGTTTTTCGGGCAATTGTATTAAGGGCAACCGCGGCAATTTCCGGGTCAAGCCATTCATTCTTTTTCACCTCTGCAATGACATCTGCAGCCTGCTCAATATCGCCTTCAAACTTTATCAGGGACCTGAGGGTAATTATTGTGTCCGCAGTCATATGTCCGAGAGGAGGCATTATAGGTCCTCCGGAAAATCCGGCTCCGATTTCAACCGATTCCTTAAATGCGCACAGCATCTCGCCAAAAGACATCATCCCCACTACAGTGGGAGCACCTATATCTTTCAGGATAACTCCAAGGTCTCCTACGAGCCTGAAAGAATCGTACTCTTCGTCTGTACCGCGCATATGGAGTTTTTCCGGAATGCCTGCAGCCTGACAGGCAGCTTTTCCTGCAAGATAGGCACTGTTCACATCAAAAAAGCCGCCGTACTCCTCACCAACAAAAGCATCAGGGTGCACGATTTCAAGAGCTGCTGCAGCTCCGAGTACTGCAGAAATAATAGGACTTGCGGAAATGCCTGCTCCCCAGTAAGCCTGCATCATAGCTTCTGTCCCTATCTTTGCAGCGTTCATGGATACTTCCGGAAATCCTATGTCTTCACCAAGGGTGTTGTGCCCATAAAGGGGGCCGCCTGCAACCCCAAGAGGAAGTTTCCGCCCGTCAATTTTTGTGAGTTTGCCTTCTGCCATGGCACTGTAAATAGCCTGTACGGCTGCAAAGCCTGAGACCTTGTTATTTGACTTTGGAGTGGGAATGGCTATAACCCCTGTCCTGTCGGCTCCTGCGATCATGCGAGCAAGAGCTCCTATTTTCCGGTTCCCTGCAGGGACTCCGGCCTGGGCATTTGAACCTGCAAAGTAGCAGATTGTAGCTGCAAAAAGGGCTGCGTTTGCCGGGCTTGCTCCGGCTTCTTCTGCGGCTTCAATGCCTTTTTTGAGTACATGATCAATTTCCAGGCTGCCGCTGTCTTCATCTGTAAGCGTGATATTGGCACCCCGGAAAAGCTCTGTAGCAATAGCATTTGCAGCACACATCGCGCCGATGTTTGTCATTCCATGACCTTTGGTAAGAGCTTCAATCCTGTCATTTGTAAGATTCTGGATACCTGAAATTGAAGCCATTACTGCAGCATAAACTTCGTTATTCAAAAAAATTTGCCTCCTTTAAAAAAATAATTCGAGATGATTTTTTCTCAATAGTTTAAAATTCGTCATGTAAATAGTTATTCATTAACACTGTGACTATATTAAAAAAAGAAAAAGTCAAATCGAAAAGTTACAAGTCAAGTTAAATGGAGTTTAGCGTTATTATTAATACAGAAAAATTAAAAAGAAAAAAGCCTTCTTGATCCATGCAGCAGCCTGCAAAATAGAGAAGTGTAAAAACTCTGAATAAAAAATACCAGCGATAAATTTAAAAATCCGCATTGTTAATGTGTAGAGATCATCATGCTCATAGTACTCTCATTAGGCGGTTCAATTCTCGCAAAAAACCTTGATCCGGATCGTTTTTTAAAATATGCAAATGCTCTGCGCGACATATCCAAAAAACATACACTGCTTGTAGTAACTGGAGGAGGAGAAGCAGCAAGGGACTATATAGGTGCTGCACGGGCTATGGGGGCAGATGAAGTAACCTGCGACTACATAGGCATAGAAATCACTCGCCTGAACGCAAGGCTGCTTATTTCAGCTCTCGGACCCGATGCTTATCCTGAAATCCCTTCAAACTACCCTGAAGCCTCAAAAGCCATGACTTCAGGAAAAGTTGTGGTAATGGGAGGAGTCACCCCCGGCCAGACAACTGATGCAGTTGCTTCAATCCTCGCAGAATACCTGAGGGCAGACCTGCTGACAATTGCAACGTCAATTGACGGGGTTTATTCCTCAGACCCTAACTGCGACCCCTGTGCAGTCAAATACGAGAAAATCTCCCCTGAAAAACTCATAAACATTGTTATGGCTATCGAGATGAAAGCAGGCTCAAAATCCCCTGTTGACCCTGTAGCTGCAAAGATTATAGAGCGCTGCAAGCTCGACGCTCTTGTAATGGACGCCAGAAACCCTGATCTTCTTGTAGAAGTCATATGCGGAGAGGCTGCCAAAAAATCCCCGGTCTCCTGCGGAACCTGGATTACAGCAAAAAAATAAAAAATCGAAACAATAGAAGTAAAAACAGTTCTTTTCTGGCATATTAAAACCGGAAAAGAAAAAAATCAAAAACTTAAACATAGAGGTTCCGACATACATCCATATTGCAGAGATCCTGATTGGGCTGATGGCTCTGCTTCTCTGCAGCTTTTGGAAAGAAGGAGGACCCGGGCTTGAGCCTGCCAGAAAAAAAGAACTGTTTGAAACTGAGAGAGTTTACTTTAAGTTTATTTTCTCTAACCCTATTCCTGATTTTCTTCTGCACACAGATAAATCCTGTTTACGGAGCTGTAAACGGGGCAGCTATTGAAGAAGAGAATGAAAACAGAATTATTATTGGCTTTTTTTCAGACCATGACCTCAGTGATGCAACAGTCAGGTTTGAAGAACCCCATGAAAACGTTTCTCTTGTTTTTACCCTGAGTTCGGGAAAAGAAACCCTGAAATCGGAAACTTTCCACCTGGGTTCCGTAAAGAAAGACCAGGAGATTTCAAAAGTCTTTTTCTGGGAGCTTGAAGAAGACTTTGGGAAGGATAGGGACTCTTATACAGCACAGCTTTTTGTAAAAGAAGGCAATCAAATCCTTGAAACCCAGAAAACCTCATTTTCTTACCGTAACCCTCATCTTTCAAACCTGAAAGTTGTGGATTTTTCTGCAGATTCCGAAAAAGCTTCATTCCTGATAGATCTTGTAAGTTCCGCAAACCTCAGACTCGTGCAGATGCCTGAGCCCGGCATTGTAGATTTTGACCTTAAACTCCTTTCCGGCAAGGACATAATATACAGCGAAAGCCTGAAAAATGTCCCTGTAACTGATGCTTATTATAAAACAATTAACTGGCCCTTGCTGCTGGAAAAAGACAGGAGCTACACCGCTCTCCTGAAAGTTCATTCACACTCCCCCGAGCTTACCACCGCATATATGTCAGAATTCTGGGCGGAAGAAAAGGTAGAAATCCTTGATTCTGACATCAACGTGGACGAGTACGGGGCAAGCGTGACTGTAACAGGAAGGTCACAGGTTCCTTTTAATGGAATTGTCAGGGTTGTTCTAACTCCTGAAGAAGGAGATGTCCGGGTGTTTGAAGAAACTGCGGATATCCTTACTGCGGGAAAAGAAGATACAGTAGGAATCATCTGGCAGGGGGTTCCCAGAGGAGACTACAATGTAAAAATAGATGTGGTAAACCTCGACGGTGAAATACTTGACAGCCATGAAACGGTTTTGCGTGTTTTTGAGCCCGTAGCTGAACTAAATCCTCCTGAAGAGACTCCAGCACTTAGCTCTCAGGCAGCAACTGGAATTTTACTCTGTGTTGCTGTTTTTCTGGGAAGAAAAAAGAGAGGAAAAAAGGACTGAACCAGGTAACTTTTGAATTATCTGGAGTTAAAACGAATCTGTATGCGGGATCACTATGCTTGACCTGATCATCCGAAACATAACGAACCGGAAAATCCGGAGCTCACTGACTATCTGCGGGATAGCCCTGGGGATTTTTGCAGTCATAGTTATGGGTGCCATGTCTGAGAATTTCCATCAGACTTTTGAGCGTTCCATGAGTGTGACCAGTGACAAAATCCGGGTCTTTGCCGAAAGCGGGGTCTTTGGAGGGGGACTCACGGAAGATAAGGTCAGCGATGTCCTCCGCGTGGCCGGCGTAGAAGACGCCTACGGGCTTTTAATGACCACTTTTGACGAAGATAAAATGGGCATGACAGGAAAGCAGATCCTTGGTGTCCCTCCTGAAAAATCCAGTGTTGCCCTTAACCCTGTGCAACTAAAAGCAGGCCGCTTTCTGGACCCGGGAGATTCTTATAGCGTGGTCGTAGGAAACAATATAAAGAGAGAGTACAACCTTGAGATCGGCAGCAAGTTTGAGATCCACGACAAATATTTTACCGTTGTTGGGATCCTTGATTATACCGGCTCTATTTTTGACAATGCTGTGATTATTCCTCTTGAAACTGCCCAGGACCTTTACAGCGTGGGAAATTCAGTATCCTATATCTTTGCCGTGCCTGATGATAGGGTGGATGCAGAGATGCTCTCCAAAAGGATCGAGTTAAGTGTAAAAGGCACAAGCACCCTTTCTCCGGGAGAACTTGAGGTGCAGGCAAGACAGTCCTTCATGATTTTCAGCGTAATAACCATCAGTTCCGGTCTCCTTGCAGCAATCATAGGCGGGCTCTGTGTAATGAATACGATGCTCATGTCAGTTGCAGAAAGGACACGAGAGTTTGGAATTTTGAAAGCCATTGGCGCAGAAACTAAAGATATCCTGCTCCTGACACTTGGAGAAGCCTCCTTGATGGGTCTTTTAGGAGGAATCCTTGGGATTATTGTTGGTATCGGGGCTGTCCAGATTATGAACGCATGGCTCGCAACAACCAGGATTGTCCTTTTCCTGATAACCCCGAGGCTCCTTATAATTGCAATGCTTTTTGCCTTATTAATAGGGGCTCTTTCAGGGCTTTATCCGGCTTACAGGGCTTCGAAGATGAGTCCGATGGAGGCTTTGAAGCATGCGTGAAGAAAAAGAGGGAGAAACTGGTGCCGGTAGAAAAGTTATCATGCAGATAGAAAACCTCTCCAAGACCTATATGCAGGGTAAAATTCCTGTCCATGCCCTCCGCTGTGCATGCATAACCGTAAGAAAAGGAGAGCTTCTTGCGATCATGGGACCTTCGGGTTCGGGGAAATCAACTCTTCTGGCTCTAATCGGCACGCTTGAAAAAGCCACGGATGGGAAAATTATTCTTGACGGGACAGACCTTACATCAGTACCTGAAAAGCTGCTCCCGGGCGTGAGAAGAGAAAAAATAGGCTTTATTTTTCAGCACTACAACCTGATTCCTACACTTTCAGCCCTTGAAAACGTTGAACTTGCAATGCGCTTTTCAAGAGTGCCAAAAAAAGAGAGAAAAGAAAGGGCAAAATCCCTTCTTGAAGACCTGGGGCTGGAAGACCGGCTCAATCATAAACCTACGGAGCTCTCAGGTGGAGAACAGCAAAGGGTTTCTATTGCAAGGGCTCTGGCAAATAAACCTGCCCTGATTCTGGCTGACGAACCTACAGGTGAGGTGGACAGCAAAACAAGAGATTCTATTGTAAGGGTTTTTAAGGAACTGAGCAAGAAGGGGCAGACAATTCTTGTTGTCACTCACGATCCCGAGGTTGCAAAGGAGTGTTCAAGGGTGCTCCGGATTACGGATGGGATGATCAGAGACGATTGAAAGCATAAAGACCACCCGCGAAACTTGCCCGGCTTCCCTTTAAAAAAGAAGAAAAAAGAAAAAAGTCCTGAAAGGAAAAATTATTTAAATTTCTCCAAACTCCCAGCCGAGGTGTTCTTTTATTACTGTATATGCCATTGCAGGCGGAATAATTCCTATATCGGTTACTATCATATCGATGTATTCAGAGGGAGTAAAGTCAAAAGCCGGATTTTTCACCTGCACATGAGGGAGTTCTTCAAGAACCGACGGGTCAACAACTTCCTCCGAGGATCTTTCTTCAATTTCTATAGGGATTCCCAGGATAGTGCTCGGGCTGAATTTGAAGGTCTCGGCAGCTACCATGAAACTTTTTCTGGCTTCGTGGGCAGCAAGAGCAAGCTGTGAAGTCCCTATTTTGTTTACAAGGGCTCCATTTGCTGCAATCGCATCAGCTCCGACTATCACTTTATCAACATCTTTCATATAGTAGCGCACAGCAGAGTCCACAATAAGGGTTGTGGGGATGCCAAAGCCGTTAAGGTGCCTGACTGTCAGCAAGCCCTGGCGCCTGGGGCGGCTTTCAGTGGCGATAACCGAAATATTTTTTCCGTCTTCAAAAGCCGTTGTAATTATGGAAAGGGCGGCATGGGAATTGCAGTGAGTCATTATTACGTCCCCGTCCTGAACTCTCCCTGCTCCAATTTTTCCAATTCTTCCAAGAGCTTTATCTGCCCTCTCGATAAAGAGGTTGGCGTTATTGATGACCTCCTTCCTGGCGTTCTCTACATTATCAGAAGAATATCTGGAAGAGAGCTTTACGGCGTTAGGGAGGGATACGGCTGTAGGGCGTGTGCTGATAAGGTAATTGGAGACTTCCGTGATCCCGGCTGCAAATTCCTCAATAGAAGCAGCCTCGAGCCCTGCAGCATAGTCCCTGATTGCTTCAGCTGCAGCTTTTGCAATCCTGCCTGCACCCCGGATTTCCATTGTCCGGATCTTTTCTGCGGTTTCCTGAACTTCTTTCATAATATAAGGGATAGTCAGCGCCTGATTTATAGCTATCTTTCAGCTCTCCTTCTCTCATTGAAAGACCGGAGGAGGACAAAGACCGGAATTGATCTGGTTATACTTTCTTTATTTTTTCTGATCTATCCCTGTAGTAAGCAAAAAGGTCTTCTCCCCATTTAAGTGCAACAGGGTCAAAACACAGGACATCGCGCGTATGGTCAAAAGCGCCGTTAGAAAAAGGAAGACTCAAAGAGAGAAATTTATCAGTGACAACATGAGAAAATTCTATTTTTTCCTCGCATACATATAAACAGGTGTTATCGAGGCTGAGAAATTCCCTTAATTCAGACCTGTATTCTCCTTTTATTCTCTCATAAACCGGAAGGGTCACAAGAAGAGTTACATCTGCTCCATTTTTCGCAAAAGAAAGGAAAAGGGAAGGGTAAAGAGGAAAAAAGATGGCGGAAATTCCTTTTATCTTTCTCGATACTGTAAGTTTTTCCACGAATTCCCTGTGAGGTTCAAAGAGGTGTGTCCAGTCAGGAGGTTCGGAAAAGATACAGTTCTCCAGATCTCCAATCCTGCTCTTTAAAGGAGAAGGCAAACACTCAACTGCATGGTCTGCCCAGTAATCGTAGTTCCTGGAAAAGACATTTAATACACGCATCATCGCGTGCATTCTCTCAGCTACCGCTATGCCAAGAGGAGACAGAAAGTAAGAGTCTTCTGTCCTGAATACCAGAGAATCATCCCTTAATTTTTTAATCTGGGGAAGAATGGCTACAGCGCTCGTATCCAGATTTGTTTTTATTTCTTCTATATTTTTTGGCCCCTCTTTTAAAAATAAAAGAAGATTTTTCCTTTTTTCGGAGAGGAAAATCAATTCTAGAAGCGAGTTACTCATGTCTATAAGAGATAAGTAAAGACTTGATAAGTATCTTTCGTATTATTCAACTATTTTTATTCAAAAGCGTGAAACCAGATATGAAAATTTTTTTGGGATGTGAAGGTAAAAAAGTGGTAGACTATCAGGACAGAAAAGAATAAAGAATGAGAGATATTGCAGAGCAAAAATTAACCAAAACTGAAAATGCAAGAAGTTATTTGAGCCAGAGTAAGTGGATTTTGAGGCAGTGAAATAATTCAATGGGAAGTAAATTTTAAGGTCGTATAGGTTATATACCTCTATAACATAAAGAGGAAGTTGACGGTTAAGAGTTAAGGGGTTTTTCTCTTAATCGTAGGGGTTGAATCACACAATTGGGAGCCATATCAGAGGTGGCAAGCGGCTCCCAATTATAACACCACCGATCTTGGAGAACTTTTATCTTCCAGTATTCATCATTTTTCTATCATCCAATCATAAAAAATATAAGAAATGGTGAAAATATAGCCCAATATATTTACATAGTTCAGTAAAGATTATAGAACTTATGAGAATTTACGGACTAAGAATTTTTTTGAATATAGTAGGAGATAAATAAAAAGTGTTCAGGACATATTGTTTAAAAAAAGAAAAACTGTTCATTTTGGATTTTTTAAGATTTATTTCATAAGAGAAAAGAAATAAATTAAGAGGTAATTTTGACTGGCTTGAAATTTTTAATGCTAACAAATAATTTAATAAAATAAGATATTTTAAACTCAGATAAAAAAATACAGTCATCTATAATTTGAGTATTAGCAAATATTTTATGACGTTTATGTTATATAACTAGAAATCATAAGAATTTGATAGAGATTGAGAGTTAATGGGTTTCCTCTCAGTCCAATGGGGTTGGATCATCAGTAGGGACCTAGGAAAGGAAAATTCGGTCCCTATTTCCTTCTTACAGAAATAAAATCAAACTTTTTTCCAGAGCAAATTCTTCCTGAGGACCTGATTTTTAAATTAATTTATATTTTGCTAATGAATTTACCTCTTTATGAATGAATTTACTTCTTTATGAATGAATTTACCTCTTTATAAATGAATTTACCTCTTTATAAATGAATTTACCTCTTTATAAATGAATTTACCTCTTTATAAATGAATTTACCTCTTTATAAATGAATTTACCTCTTTATAAATGAAGATTGATCAAATTGATTATCAGGATAATCAACTGAAACTGTGATTTTTTGTTATTAGTTAATCTGTTCATCGAAGCTACACATCTTTAAAGAGACCGATAAAAATCGAGAGCGGATTAATACTCTGGATTTTTTTTGTATTATCAATTAAATACAGAATTTATAAATAGTATTCAGAGAATATGAAACAGGTTAATTAAATTAACCCGACAGATAATGAAAAGTAATTGAAGTAGGAGTTGAGAACCTGGATTTCAATGATGCTAATTTCGATACCGCTGTAAAGTTCCACGGACATGTCTGCCCTGGCATATCGATAGGATACAGAGTGGCTATGCTGGCTACCGAGCGTTTTAAAGACAGGAGCGAAGATGAAGAACTCGTTGCAGTTGTGGAAAACAGGTCCTGTGCAGTAGATGCGATTCAGGCAATCAACGGCTGTACCTGCGGGAAAGGAAACCTCATCTTCAAAGAACATGGAAAGCATGTATATACATTTTACAAAAGAAGAAGCGGAAAAGCCCTGAGAATTTCCCTTAAACCCGATGCCTTACCCCAGGATAGTAGACATACTGCTCTTTTCGCAAAACTGAGGGCAGGCACTGCAAGCCCGGAAGAAGAAAAAGAGTTTCAGGCTTCACATGATGCGAAAAGCCAGAGAATCCTGGAAATGCCGGAAGAGGAGCTTTTCCGTGTCAGTGAAGTGAATATTGAGCCCCCGGAGAAAGCCATAATCTACCCCACAGTCATATGCAGCAAATGCGGAGAAGGATTTATGGAACCCCTGGGAAGGGTTAAAAATGGAGAAATTGTCTGCATCTCCTGTTTTGAGGCAAAAAATGAGTGAAAATTCAGAAAATGCTCCCGAAAAAGTTGAGTTTACCCCCATAGGCTACGTGGAAAATGACTACTTTAAACCGGAGTATAAAGAAGAGGTCTACGAGAAGGTTTCAAAAATTGTCCTGAGAGAAGATCTGGTAGACGGCCTTTACAGGGTAGAAGAGCTTGAAAAACTCTATATCCTCTTTTATTTCAGCAAATCGGAAGGTTATAAGCTGATCCACCGCCGCCGTTATGACGGAGAGATGTCAGGAGTCTTCGCAAGCAGGAGCCCATACCGGCCCAATGGGATAGGTCTTACCCTTGTGGAGCTCTTGAAAGTAGAGGGCAACGTGCTCTATGTAAAAGGCATTGATGCCATCAACGGGACGCCTGTACTGGACATTAAGCCATACATGAAAGACCTTGAAGAAAAAGCGAAAGAAAAAGCGAAGTGAAAAATCGCAAAAAAACAGTATCTAAAACCGATAAATCAAAAAATAAAGCCTTTTTTCAAATAAAAAAGAAAAGGGGAATTACCCTTTTCTAAGTTTCATTTACATTTTCTTTTTCCGGAATCCCAGATAAATTCCACCCACCACTGCTACCACAAAGAGAGTTCCAATGATATCAGCTCCTGAGAAGGACATACCACCACTTTCCGCTTCTTCAGACGATTCTTCTTTCTGCATCTCATAACCTTCCACGTAGTCAGGATCTGCAGATTGTCTGACCTCAGGGGCAGGTTCAGGGGAATCCACACCATATCCTGCATCAGAATTCTGAACGGTCTGGTTGCTGACCGGTTCTTCGGTGTTTGATTTGGCAGTCTGGTTAAGTTTTTCGGCAACACTCGTCTGGTGCCCATTGCTGCTCCTATGCTCTTCAGTCCTTTCCTGCTTAAGAGATTCCTGCGTAGCCTCTTCAATCGCTTCGACAAAACCGGGTACTGATACAAGGCCCGATACGTAGTTGTTGAGGAGAGAATTCCCGCAGGTGTGGTGGCAGCAGGTAACCCCGTCTTTGACCACGGACTCTGCATATTCCTCAGCCAGGCTTTTGAGGACATCATCCGATGCGTCCCAGCTCCCCTTGCGGGCAGTCTCCAGCATCCGGGCAGTCATGGACTGGTATGCGTAGGGGTTGTTCTGCTTTACCCAGTCGCTGAGTTCCTGGTCTGCCATATAGGTCTGGTATACCTTATTCCACATATCATCGCTGATCAAATCCGGGTTTGTGGCTTCCCAGCCCCAGAGGTTTTCAACGAAATCCGACATTTCCCTTGCTCCTGCATAGCCGTTTCCCTGCATGCCGTCAATCCATCTGGGATTGAAATATCGGGAATAAGTTTCCCTTTTGAGGAATTCTTCCAGGGTTTCGGTTTTCTCATCCCCTCCGGTCAGCATATTCGTAATAAATGAATCAGGATACTCCCCTCCGGAAACGGAACTGACAGCAAGATTCAGCCCTCCCAGATACTGGAAAAAGTCATCGTTGTCAAGGGTCCCGTAAAGGTTTGTGCTCCGGCTGTGAACTGTGGCTTCAACCCCTTCAAGGCTCTTTTTGAAAAGGTCCTTAAGGTTTTCGCCCCAGACGTTTTCTCCGTAAGCATTGCACATCCTGTTGATGTAAAGATCTGCAAGAGCATCATTGCTCTCCCAGGTATCACTTGCTGAAACAGCGTTCGGAAGCCCTGTGCCGTAGGCGCCGTCCTCAGACCCGAAAATCCTGAGCAGGGAAAGGTCCAGTGCCTCACTTTCATTAAGTGAACCCTTACTCATCAAAGAGGTCTTCAGAGCATCAGCATTTTCCCTGACATAGTTAGGGGAATCCTCCTGGGCATAAGCAAGTTTTACAGCTTTATCCAGCAGGCGCACCTTGTCAGGATACATATCCCTGTAAAGCCCTGAGATCTGGATTACCACATCAATCCTGGGCCTTCCCAGAGTCTCCATGGGAATAGCTTCCACATCAACCACCCTGCCGCTGTTCCATACAGGTTTGACGCCGAGCAGGTAGAGGATCTCTGCTTCCATGACCCCTTCGTGCCTGGTAGTCTCTCCTGCCCATAGGACATAAGCCACTTTTCTCGGGTAATTCCCGTGCTCGGCGAGATATGCTTCAAGCATCTGGTCAGCCATCTCCTGCCCGAGAGTCCAGGCGGCTTCCGTCGGCACTATCCTCTGGTCAAAAGCATAAAAGTTTCTTCCCGAAGGCAGTGCTTCAGGGTTTCTAACAGGGTCTCCTCCCTGGTTTCCGGGGATGAACCTGCCGTCAAGGGCATTTAGGACCTGCTGGATTTCCTCTTCCCCGAGAGCCAGGTTTGCAGCATATTCTTCGGCACTGGCAAGGAAGGTGCTGACAGTTTCATTGCCTGTCCCAAGTACCTGGACCTGAGCCTCAGTGGAATTGACTCCCTGGTTAAGGACAAGGTCAAGAAGGTAGAGCTGGGCACTTTCGGTCTCGTTAAATTCACTGACAGAATCGGCAAAGTCAGTCCCAAGCATGGAATTCACCATACCCACAAGCTGTTCCCCTTTCGGACTGGTCCCAAGGATGTGCAGCCCATAAGGCATGGACTGGCTCTTATATTCATCCAGCAGCTCTTCAAGCCCTTCAAGGAAAACGGCATTAAAGTAAGTCTCGTTATTTTCCGCCTCTGTCATATTGAATTCTTCATCCAGGGAGAGGGATAAGGTCAGGTTTAAAACTTCAGACCTGTGAGCTGTTTTAAGGGAAGCATCTGCCTCTGCCTGTCCATAGTTATGGATAGCTTCGCTCAGGTTTGCATAATCCCCATAGCTTCCCGCAGAAACAATCGGAGGAACAAGATGGTCGACTATTACTGCCCCTCCTCTGCGTTTTGCCTCATTTCCTTCCCCAAGCCCGTCCATGACGTAAGGATAAATAACGGGTACGTCCCCGATCATCAAGGAAGGCCAGTCGTACCTCGAAAGCCCGAACTCTTTTCCGGGAAGCCATTCCTGAGTCCCGTGCCTGCCAAAGTGCACAAGGGCATCACTGCCAAACCCGCCTTCTTCTTCGGAGTGCTGGAGCCAGAGATAGAAAGCAATGTACTGGTGGTGAGGAGGAAGTTCAGAATCGTGATAAAGGGCTTCACTGTCATCAAGCCAGCCTCTCGAAGGCTGGGGAGCCAGAAGCACGTTATCCCCTGCCTCAATTCTGGGGATTACAAGATATCTTCCACTCTCGTTTTCCCAGACCATGATCTCTCCAGGAGCAGGCCCCCACTGTTCAATAACCTCCTGCTGTTTCTCTTCAGGAAGTTCAGAGAACCATCCTTCATATGTACTTTCAGGGACGAGAACTACCTTGCCTGTAGCAACCATCTTCTCGAGTTCTCCGGGAGCCCAGGTACCTATATTGATGCCCTGGGTAAGCATCAGATTAAGTAGCTCGGTTTCGTTCAGGGACTGGTTTTCATTAATGGCATATCCTCCGGCAGCCATAGCATCAAGCAGGCTGGACAGACTGGGGACTACATCGAGGTAAGAAGCCCCTATGTTGTCCTTTCCTCCTCCGTGGTTATAATAAATGATAGCAACTTTCTTGTCGGAGTCAGGAATTTCCCCAAGGTTTACCCAGCTTTCAACCCGGTCAATAAGCCAGTCTACCTGGTAGTCTATGGAAACCGAAGTCTCGGTCCCGGTTTCGGGATCTATTTCAGTGGCAGCCATAATTACCGGGTCAATCGCCCCCCAGAGTTCCTGCAAATCAAGTTTCATCATTTTATCCGCAGGAAGCGGCCTGCTGCTGACTTCATACCCGGTCCTGTTCATGTAATTGTTAACTATACCGTTAATTACAGGCACATCAAGCCCTTCGGCATCAAACTTATTTCCGAAGTACGTAAAAGAGATGATAGCGTCTACAAGAACCTCGTCCCCCTGCTTGAAGAAATCCCCGGAGGAAAGGTTATCAGACCCGTAAGTGGCAATGACATTATATCCTCTGGCTTCCAGTTCAGAAATCAAAGCGTCAATGGGCTCAATCTGGAAGGGGAAATAGCTCTGGTACATGGTAATTGCAACTGTTGGCTTTGCAGGGTCGTAGACATGCCCTCCGTCACTCCTGTTTGAGTACCAGATAAGGTATGTATCAAGAGAATCGGTGAAGTAACCTGTCATGTTCGTATGATAGATCGCTCTTTCAGGAAGAGTGTGAGGAGCCTCATAAAGGAGGTCAGTCCTGCCGCAGCAGTCACTGGCTATGCAGAATAAAAGGTTTTTCAGGTTACTCTGGTCGTAAGCCCCGTTGAGCCAGTAATTGTTGAGTTTTTCCCTGTAGCTCTCTATCAGGTCTGCAGGAAGAGGGATGCTCTCGTTTAGCAGGGTATCGTCGTCAATAACCACACACCCGTTAGAAATTGCGCTGTCCACTGTGGGTGTAAGCTTCCGGGCAGTTGAAGGGCTGAGCATGTTGATGTAGATGATATCCATACCGCTCAGGTCAACATCGTTTTCCATAACATAATCAGCCATAAAACAGCTAAGGGAAAGGTTCAGGCTGCTGTTGCCGTTGATCTCCTCCATCAGGTTTTTGAGGGGAAGTTCATGGCTCCGGTACCCGGTAACAATAGCAATATCAAGGTGCTGACCGGGGCTTGAGTCTACAGGGGTTTCCTTTACCTGCTCTCTCAGCAGAAGAACTTCTGTGAACCCCAGAGAAATAGGGTCTCCTCCCATCTGTTTTTGTCGGGTGAGCCCGCGGATTGAAGAGGCTCCTTCCAGGGGAACTCCACTGCCCTTCAGGTCAAGAATTGCCTGGGATTCGGTTTCATCAATATCCCTGCTTGAAGTATCGAGGTTTACAGAAAGATCTGTACCCTGAACCTGGATCTGTTCATCGGCACGACGCCATTTGTCCTCACTGGAAATAGCAACAAGAGTATAGTTTCCATTGGGAATACCGGAAAGCAGATAGTTTCCCTCAGCGTCACTTGTAGTGTTAGCAATAAGTTCGTATCCCGTGCCTGTACTGCCTGCCACCGGAGAAGAAGAAAATAGCATTAAAAGGATTAAAATTGTCAATCCGGAAGCCTTAATTTTTTTGTTAAAAGTATTTTTATCAACATTAACCTGTTCTTTCATAATCCTGCTCCAGAATATGATTAAGCTTATCGCTGTGAGAGCCACTTATCGCGGAATTGCTCGGATGCCTGCAAAATACTTTGGAATTTTACTTACAGGATATCGCCGCCAGAGATACCAGTACATTCTGGTAGAAAACCCGGACTACACAGCAAAGAAATAACAAAAGTAAACTTTACCTGTCATTCAGGGAAAAACATCACTCAAATATTGGTTGTCAAAAGCTGTTTTTGATAGATATAGCCCAATAAAATATCAGTACCTCACCTCAAAACATAAATAATACCGGATAATTTGAACGCAATTTTACTTTATTTGCATAAAAACCTGCGATTATTGGTAACAATTATTAGCCTTGGAGATAACAAGAACGGAAAAGCGATAAAAAGAACAGAAAAGGATACGGAAGATAAGAAAAAAATATCAGGAAAAATTTAAGTCAGGGCTAAAAAAAGGAGAGAATTAGAGAGAGGAAAATGAAGAGAAAAGAGCATAAAAAAGCCCTTTTCTTCCAAAAAGCATTTAAACCTTCTTTTTACGGAATCCCAGATAAATTCCTCCAACTGCTGCCAGGACGAAAAGAATTCCGAATATGTCAGAGCCGGAGAAAGACGGACCTCCACTTTCTTCTTCCGTTACAGGAGTTTCTTTCTGCATCTCATAGCCTTCCACGTAATCGGATTCCGAATTCTGGCGGACTTCAGGAGCAGGTTCTGGAGAATCCATTCCATAGCCTGTGCCGGAGTCCTGAACAGTCTGGTTGCTTTCCTGTGATTCCGAACCTGATCTGGATGTCTGGTTAAGTTTTTCAGCAACACTTGTCTGATGCCCTTTACTGCTACTGCTGCTCTGAGATTCTGTTATTTCCTTGGTCTCGACTCTGGTCGCTGATTCGATCTGCTCAGCATAGCCAGGAACAGATACCATCCCGCTTACGAACTCGTGAAGCAGGGGGTTTCCGCAGGTATGGTGGCAGCATGAAGCCCCGTTCTCAGCCACAGACTGTTCATATTCCGTTGCAAGGCTTTCAATAACGTCTTCCGAAGGTGCCCAGTAATCGTGCCTGACAGCTTCAAGCATCCTGGCAGTGATTGACTGGTAAGCGGCCGGGTTATTCTGTTTGAACCATTCTCTCATGGCAGGGTCATTGGAGTAGGTCTCATACACCTGCTGCCAGACAGTGTCATCCACAAGCTCAGGGGAACTTACTTCCCAGCCAAAGAGGTTGTCCACAAATTCGGACATCATACTGCCGCCTGAATACCCTGAGTTCTGCATGCCTTCAATCCACCTGTCATTGAAATATCTGGCTCTCAGGTCCTTGCTGAGGTATTCCCGCATTCCAAGCATCTGAGCCCCGTCGGGGTTGCTTGTATCAGAAACATACATTTCAGGAGTTGTCCCGTCACCTTTTACATACCTTGTTGCAAGGTTCATGCCTCCGAAATACTGGAAAAAGTCGTCGTTGTCAAGAGAATCGTAAAGGTTTGAAGAGGCTGAATGTACCGATGCTTCAACATTTTTCAGGTTCCCTTCAAGGAGGCCTCTGGACTGTATTCCCCAGAAATCCTCTCCGTAGGCGTATCCCATCTTGTCCAGGTATACGTTTGCAATGGCTTCTTCGTTTTCCCATGTCCCGCTTGCACTGACAGCGTCCGAGACCCCTATATCGTAGGTGCCGTCCATTACCGCAAAGCAGCGCATTGTTGAGAGTTTTGTTGCAGTATCGTTGTCATATCCTGTCTCAACAAGGGAACCGTAGAGTGCAAGTGAACTCTGGTTGACGTAGTTGGGATAGTTTACGGGGGGGAGAGAGCTTGCAAGTTTTACAGCGCTGTCCACCATTTTGATCTTATCCGGGAAAGCATCCCTTATCCCTGCCGTACTATAGACAATATCAATACGCGGCCTCCCTGGCTTTGAGCTGTCGTAATTCGGCAGCAGTTCTTCTTCGGGAATAACTTCGACTCCTGTCACATACCCGTATTCGTCCCATACGGGCTGGATCCCAAGCAGGTAAAGAATTTCGGCTTCCAGGGTCCCGTGGTCGCCGATAAATTCAACACCGAACCTTGAGAATGAAACCTTTTCAGGGTATTCCCCGTGCTCACTATAATAGTCCTCAAGCATCTGGATTGCAAGGGTTTTCCCGACTTCCCATGTTGCTTTTGAAGGGTACAGTTTTGAATTTACGCTGTAATAGTTGCGCCCTGTCGGTACGGCATCAGGGTTCATTATGGGGTCAAGCCCAGACGCCGGCGGGATAAACCCTCCATTCAGGGCTGAAAGAATCCTGTCAATTTCCACATCACAGCCAAGAAGACGGTCCCTGTAGTCCAGGCCAAGCTCAAGGTCAGGTGTGACAGAACTGTTGGTCTGCCCGTAGACTGCAATCTGGGCAGCGGAAACATCTGTATTATTTGTTACAACTTCCCAGACAAGTTTAGTGACTTTTGTATCATTTAACGGAATCCCGAGAGGATAAGCGGATTCTGGATAGAAGGCTGCAGTAACATTATCCTCAAAGCTCCCTCCGAGCATAGCCCTTACCATCGCAGATAATTCGTCTTTCTCAGGGTCTGTCATGTTTGTCCCCGGAACACGGCTGAGGATATGCATTCCGTAGGGGATATTTTCATTTCCTATGTCTTCCAGGTACTCGTGAAGGACATCTTTTACAAAACTTTCAAATTCTTCATCACTGTAGTTCTCGAGATCAGTTACGTTTTCCATTCCCAGGTCGACACTGAGGTTGAGTGCTATTATCTCATCAATTATTGCCTGCTGGTATCCTGCCCTGGTCTGAGAAGTAATGCTGGGCTCATAATACTGCTGGACATTAATTGAGAGGTTCAGCAAGCCTCCGTAAAGTCCGCTCCGTTCGAGAGTAGGGGTCAGGTGGTCGATAATAAGGGCGTTACCCCTGTACTCGGCGGTTATTCCCTCTCCCACGTTGGCAACTATGTAAGGATATATGTTTGGCAGGTCCTGAAGAAGCAGAGGAGACCAGTCAGAGGTTCTGTTCATACCGTAAGTGGGCCCCGGAAGCCATTCATGCGTACCGTGAGTCCCCAGGTGAATAACTGCATCGGGCTGCCATTCATGGTTTAACCAGAGGTAGAAAGCTATGTACTGGTGTGTTGGAGGTACAACATTGCTGTGGTAAAGGGTATCGTTGTTTTGCCCCGTTCCCCTGGCAGGCTGAGGCATGAGCCAGACATCCTCGAAACGCACCGTAGGAATCACAATATACTTTCCGGTTTCGTTTTCATAGATCATAACGCTCTTATCCTGGGGCAGGTCTTCGGACCAGGGCTGTCCCCATTCAGCCGTTACACTGGATCTCAGGTTCTCCGGAATTTCAGACTCAAACCACTCTCTGTAAGTCTCCATGGGTATGAGGTGCAGCCCCCATTCGGTTTTGTTTTCAACCATTTCATTCAGGACTCCCGGAGCCCATGAACCGACATTGATACCCTGAGCCTGGAGCATGTCCATAAGGATACTGCTATTATCAGGAATTCCGGAGACTTCATACCCGCTTTCATTCATTGAATTGAGGAGGTCAAACATGCTCTCCGTGGTGTTGAGGTAGTTTGCCACTATATTGTCCTTTCCTGAAGGATAATTGTAATAGATGACAGCTACTTTCTTGTCCTGGTTAGCCTTTAACTTCAGTTCTGCCCAGTTAATTGACCTGTTTGACATCCAGTCAATCTGGGAAGGCAGAGGTTCATAGTTGCTTTCTCCGGTTTCGGAATCGTAATTGTCAATTCCTATTACAATATACTCGAAAATCCCGTCAACGCTTGGAAGCAGGGTTTTGTACACAACCTCGCTGCTCGGGATGCCCCTGTTGCTGTCAGCAACATCAGTAGAATTCTCAGGGTTGTTAACAACAAGTCCGGTGAGGACAGGGACATCAAGGTCCGTAAGCTCCTGTACACCTTTGTCAGGGTCTTCGTAATTTAAACGGAAACTCTTAAGAGAAATTACACACTGGACAAGAGGTTCCCCGTTTTCGTCAAAGTAAAATTTGTGGATATCGTTGAAGGTATCAAAACCCGCAATTACGTTGCAGCCCTTTCCTTCCAGGTCGCGGATAAGGGCATCTATGACTTCAAGATTGTCTCCGGTATAATCCGAAGCATGGAACCATATCCCGATAGTGGGCTTACTTTTATCATAAACATATTTTGATTCATTGAAGTTAGTTAAGTTAGTTGAGTTAGAGTACCATTCAAGGTAATCAGTGGTGTTTTCGAACCAGTCAGGCTGGGATTCGTCAGTTGGAGAGCGGGCGTCAGGATGGTAAAGACCTGCTTCCGGGAAGTCTACAGGATCTTCATAAACCCAGCTGCCTGTAAGTTCAGGTTTGTCTCCGTATGTTTTTGCAAGATAAATAAGGAAGTTTTCAGCATTTTTCTTCAGGACTCCTCTTGTACCCATGTTGTAAAAGAATTTCTCCTCAGTGGAATTGTATGGTTCGATCCCTGAAAAAATCTGGTCGTAATTTGAAGTGTTTATATATGCAGTATCTATTGCAGAAGAGATGTCTATGAGAACGGTCCCATTTTCATGAGCACTTTTAAGGTCATCCCCGATATCTTTGAACTGCGACCAGAGCATATAGGAAAATATTATATCCTGATTTTCAAAAGTGACATTACTGAAGTCAGAATATCCCGAAAGGTACGTGACATTTATACTCGCATTGTATGGATTGGACTGCTCTGCCGCAGCTAGAGCACTTCCATCATAACAGATAAAAGTAATATTTACCTGATTTCCATCAGCCGATACATTCTGTGCGAGAAGTAAAAGAATCACCGCACATAAAACCAGTAACCTGCTTCGTGCCGTACGCATTTTATCCCCAGATAATCTATTATGAACACCCGGGTACTACAGGAAAAAAATAACCTGTGAACCCGTCCATAGAATTATTTTTTCAAGAAGTTTGCGAATTTTCGAAACTTAAGATAGAACGTCCTTCAATTTTTGAAGATAATAGAAAGAGCTCTCGATTATGGCTCTTAATTTATAACTTTTAATTCAACTTTATAACTTCCTCAAACAAATGAGCAGCCGATTCTGTTTAATATCTTCAACACTCGGAGCATCGAGTGAAAAATATATAAAAGACATTTTTTGGCTCACAATTGTTAGCTATTCGACTAAGAACCGCACATAAACAAAGAAACATCCAGAAAAATAGTTTGAATGAAAAAAGGAAGAAAACTGAAACGATAAAGCTCTATAATTAAGTAGTAAGCTTTTAGCTGGATCCGACAATGTACGCGTATAAAAATAGGTAAGTGAGGGAGGATATGAGACACGATACTTATCAAAAAATTATTGAAAACTATATTGATGCCTATAATAGTTTTGATATCGACAGAATGCTTTTAGATATGCACGATGACATAAAATTTGAAAACATTTCAAACGGAGAAATCAACTTAACAACAAATGGTATTGCAGAATTAAGAAACCAGGCAGAGCTTGCCAGACATCTATTTAGAGAGAGAAAGCAGACAATTACGGATATTAAATTTAATGCTGACCAGGTTGAAGTAAAAATTGACTATTATGGGATTCTAGCAGTTGATTTTTCGGATGAACTGAAAACCGGAGATGTAATTGAATTAAAAGGCAGTTCGATTTTCAGATTTAAAGACAATAAAATAATTGAACTGAAAGATATTGGTTGAGTCACCTGGGGAATTGAAGATATTAAAATTGCACAGTGACCAGCTTTTATAGTCATGCCAGCGAATTCCAGAGCTTTTTCAGGATTGGAAGCTGGTTGAATATCGAGATGAAGACCTTAAGATTCCTTGGTATTCTGAATCCAGGGGAGTTTCCACCAGAAAAGAACGTTCGATAACAGTGTTAACAGGAATAGAACAAAAACTAATATCATTATACATTTTTCTTGCATTTTCAATCTCCTGAAACGGTATTATGAGCCCTGAGTGCTGAAAGAAAACGGAGTGCCCTGAAGAAAATACCCAGAAATTCCAGCTCATTAAACTATTTTGGTTCAAAAATTTACTGATGTTAGGAACTGTTAGAAATATGCATTTCTAGTTTAAAAATTTAATGAAAAACTTTTAGTTTTAACTTTGAATTCAAACCGGAATCTCCTGAAATATATAGACTGCCGATGCCGGTTGAAAATTTAACAATCGAGAGATAAGGGAAATGATACGTGAACTACCACCCAGCTAAAGACTGAGTGGCTTCCTGAGTCATCCTTTCTCCCATTGGAGGCAAGTCGTGCAGGCTCTAGCCCCTCGTTCCGAAGGTGAGATAGATATGAGCGTGAGGTTGTACTTGAGATGCTTATAGCTACCGTATTTCCACGGCTTAATCCCGATCCCTTCAGGATGATTCTTGCCCTGTTATCCAACTCCCCGATGTTCAAACGTTACCTCGCTTGGTTTTCGCTTTGAAATTCGGCAACGTTCTTAGGAACTGTGAGGTTGTGGTGACAGCAAAATCTAATATTAAAAACGTTTTGAAGATACTTAATAACTTACAGAATCTATAACGGATAACAGTTTGGAAGTTGACACTTAGATCTCACGAAGCTAAAGACTTCGAGGTTTTACGCTTCTTCCTATAAAATGCAGCTTTTGGATAATGATTGTTAGCTTTTCGGGAAAAAAAGCCTCAAAAATTTCAATGTATAAGATAAAGGCTCAGAGCGATAACAGACATTCCAGAAAATACCCCCAGAAAAGTCAGATGCTCGTTTCCATATTTTATGGAGATCGGCAGCAGTTCATCAAAACATATAAAGACCATTACCCCTCCGACCGCAGCGAGCATGAGGAAAAGCATTTCAGGAGATAGAAAGCGGAAAAGAAAAAAATATGCAAACACAGCTCCCAGAGGTTCGGTAAGCCCTGCAAAGAAAGAATAAGCAAACGCTTTTTTTCGGTCACCACTGGCATAATAGATAGGAACCGAAACTGCAATTCCTTCAGGGATGTTATGGATTGCTATGGCCAGAGCAACCGAAAACCCCAGATAAGGAGAACCCAGGGACGCAGCTAACACTGCAATTCCTTCAGGGAAGTTGTGCATGGCAATTCCTGCTGCAGTCAGCAGGCCGGCTTTTTGAAGGTCATTCTCTTCACTCCGGGAAAGAGTGTTTCTATCAGGGAGAGTATCCGTATGAATGTGCTCTATCACGCGGTCAAGAATTCCCATCCCCAGCATCCCCAGAAAAAAAGCAGCATTTGCCTGGAAAAAACCAACTGCACCAACAGATTCAGCAAGTAAATCTACAAATGAGATATAGATCATTGCCCCCGCAGCAAAACCAAGCAGCATGGACAGCCAGGTAAACTTTAGATTGGGAACCAAAAAAGCTATAAGACTGCCAGTACCGGTTGAGAGTCCTGCACATGCTGTGAGAATAAAAGCAGTTGTGACATCTCCCATTTAGCTCCCCAATAAATAAAATACGGGATAGGATTTAAATTCATAGAAAAAGAAAAGACAAATACGGGAGAGTTTTATATAAAGTAAATTAATAAATATACTTAAATTCCGGAAGATAAGCTGAAGATCTAAAAATTAATCTGGAGAGGATGCCTCAGTGGAAACAGAGGTATCCGCAGATGTACTGTTGCTCTCAGAGTCTTCTGGCACGTAAATGACTCTGCCGTCAGCAAGCTTATAAGCAGTTCCCAGAGCTTCTCCTGTGCCTCCGCCAATGCTGTCAGTCATGTTCAGGACTTCTATGGGTTTTCCTTCTTCTTTTATAATTATCTTCATGTCCTCAGCTCCGGGGTTTTTTACAATTGTAAAGTCCTCACTTGAGCTCAGAAGTTCGGGGAGGTGGTAGGACATCACAAGGGCTACGAGCAACGCCACGGAAAAGACCATTGCAACATCAAAAACATTGGCAACAGTGACCATGGGGCTTTGCTCATCCTCGGCATGTAAAAGCCCTGTACGCCTGAATCTTCTCGTTTTCCGCATGATTTATTCCTCCTGTTAAAAGATGCCAGGCATCAGATCTTTTCTTCAATTGTATCCAGGATGTAATCGATGTCGGACATGTCTTCCCAGTACCAGCGCCTTCTGACCTGTGTGAGCACATATCCAATTCCGGCAGCAAAAAGACCCACAACGGTTGTTGCAAAGGCGATCATGAGGTTCTGTGCAAGGGTTTCAAGGTCTCCTGCCGACAGTCCTATAAGAGCGGGGCCCAATGGAATCAGGGTCCCCATGAGTCCCAGCATGGGGCCAATTGTAGAGGTTATCTTTGTATGTTCAAGGCGTTTTGCCATCTGGATCTCATATTCCTGAGAAAGCCTTTCAATTGCAGGGAGATGCTGCTCTTTCAAATATTTTGAAGCATCCCTTGCAAAGGAAGTGACCATGTAATTCTGCTTTATATTCTCAAGAGCCCTGGAAGCTTCTGTAAAATCCGAGTTCCTGAGGTCATTCTCGAGTTTTTTGCAGTTAGCCTCGAGGTTATTCCAGTCCCTGTGCCTTTTTGTGTATTCCGAAAGGAATTCCCCCAGTTGAATTAATGACAGAAACACAAGGAGAGTGAGGAGAAACATTACGGGGATCAGTAAAGCAGTAGAGAAGACATTCATCATGCTTGATAATAAACTCATCATGCTCACAGATCATGCCTCCTTATACGGTCCATGAAAAAGCCCGCAAGGACAATGACACCAAAAGCCATGAGAGGTATGATCCCTGTATCCCCACCGCCTGTGGAAACAAGGTTCATCTGTTTGGTTTTAATATATGCCGGAATTAGCAGAGCTCCCAGAAGATAATAGATCCCGAGAAGCATCATGGCGCTTCCCATTGTTTCGGGAGTCTTTCCAAACCGGGTCTTTCCAAACCTGAAAAGAAAAGAAGAAGCTACCACTGCTGTAAAAAAAGCAAGCCCGACAAGAAGCCCTATTTTTATCCCGGATAAGTTCAGGCTTTCTGAGAGCAGCATACAGGATACTGCAAGAGCACCCAGGCAGACCGGGCACGGCATGGATATAGCCAGGAAAGTGTGTCTTGAAACGTCCTTGCCCGAGTTCCACTTTTTCTGGGTGTAAATGCCTGCCCCTATAAGGAGCAGAGAGACCAGGACATGAATTCCCATGCCCATTGAAGAGAGCTTTTCAAAAACTTCCAGGCTCAAGCGGTCAGCAACGCTTCCAAATAATAGTGCAAGAAAAAAGTAACTGCTGGCAATTGTAAGAATCTCCCGAGCAGTAATATTTGAGAATCCACAGCCTAATCCTGTTTTTATCCCGAAGATAAGGATACCTATCATAATTCCAATAACAGTTAACATCGCAGAGTCCATAGTACCTTCTGAGCATCTATAGTTGAATTAAATAAAAACTGGTTTTTGGGTAACGTTTGTTATCTAAAAAGATAACAAGTGCACATGATATCGTTTTTTTGGATAAAAAGTTCAAGTTCATGCTTTTGAAAGAAAGGAGTTGAAAGAAATAATTAAAAAAGTAATAGGAGCTTCACGGGAGCAGGGAAATATAAAATTAATTTTAAAAAAGTATGAGACAAGGGAATAACAAATCAAGAGTCAAATTTAACAATAATTATGTAAAAACTTACCCCGTTAACTGGATATAAAGTTTTATACACTATAGCGGAAAGGCAATAATTAAAGTAAATTTGTTAGATCTATAAATAAAAAGAATAATAGAAGACAGGAAGACATACATTACTTGAGTTAAAAGGGAAATAATTATAAGTACTTAGGGTAAAATAGAGGATCATCATGGTAGTAAGTGTTATGCGAGATCCAGGAATTAACGGAGGTAGAGAAAACCTCTTTAAAGCAATTTCAAGCGATACACGCCTTTCAATTCTTGAGAGCCTGAGTGAAGGAGAAAAACATATTTCAGGTCTTGCAAGGGAGATAGGCATTTCGGTACCAGTAGCAGCTAAACATGTGAAAGTGCTGGAAAAAGCCGAACTTGTGGAAAGAAAAAAGTTCGGAAATACCCATATGATAGGCATAAAACTGAGCAATGTCTATTCTTTCCTTGACCGTTTTGCAGAAAACAGGCAGATTGAGGTAGAAGAAGGCACGAATTTGCTTGAAGCCCTGAAAAGTGTGGCAGCTGTTGAGGTAATGAAAATGGGAGACAGGATGAAAGTTGTCTCTACGGATGGGGAAGAGGGCTTTTATGTATATGAGGTGGACGGCAAATTTTCGGATAAAACCGTAGATGAATACGAGTTTCATGAAGATTCGGTTGTAGAGTGGAAAAAGCTGATTCCGGTCACGAAAAAAAGGCTGTTTGTAAATATAAGAAGGTAAAGCAGTCCTTAAGGACCAGCTTTTAATAACTCGAAAAAGTCGTCTTATAGTACCTCTGCTAAAGTAACTTCATACTACCATTCAAAAAGTCCTGACCTGAAAAGTTGCGGAATGGTTCAGCCTTCTGAAAGAGCAGGATTCAAAAGTGAGATTTAAGTGGGTTTATTCCTTTAATCTGGCCAGCACTCCAAGATGGTCTTCATGATAAGGCATAAGTTCCCTTGCTGTCAAAACTTCGAATCCGGGTTCGAAGGCTTGTTCAAGCTTATTTACCTCTTCTTTGAAGATCTCCTTCGGGCTTGCTGCAGTATCAATACTGCGAGCTTTGATAGAAAGCAGGAGATATCCGTCCTTTTTCAAAAAACGGACAGCATTTCTTGCAGCTATTTCTGCCTGGTTGGGCTGGGCAACATCCTGAAAGATAACATCTACAGGCTCAACAATATGTGCGTAACTGTCCGGCTTTCCAGCATCTGCAAGAATAGGGAAAATATTTTTGCGTCTGGAAGCAAGCCCTATGAAGTCGCGCATGCTTCTTGGGGCAAATTCAACAGAATACACCGCCCCTTCGGAAACGATATCCGATACGTGGCTTACTGTTGTTCCCGAAGCAGCCCCGAGATAAAGAACCTTTGAACCCCTTTCCAGGGGGATATCAAATTTTTTGAGGACCATGGCTCCTAGTTTGCTTCTGCGGGGGTCCCATGTCCTGTATTCATTTCCTTCAACAGAAATCAACTTTTCTCCGTAAACGACTTTTCCCGGGTCAAGGTTAAGAGTTGAAAGCTGTTTTTTGTCTTTTGTAACCTCAAAAATCCCTTCGGAAAGCTGCCTTATTTCGGGCATTTACTTCCTCCTCTTCTTTTTTGGCTTTGTCCTGATTTCCTGCCGCTTCTGGGGAGGTCTGGGGTTTTCAGCCCTGATCTTCCGGATCTTTTCTTCCAGTTCATTTTCAAGTGAAGGGTTCCTCTTTGCAGAATAAAAGTCAATTCTTGCGGCAAGAGAGAGCTTTGCTGCAAGAGCTCTTGCGACTTTTCCCCTTACCCACCAGGGAGAGGTATTGATAAGGGGATGGCTGTAAATTATGCCATGTTTGGGGGACGGAGCCCTGGAACGCAGGTGTTTGAAGAGAGCTTTACTTGCGCCTATTACCTGAATGGTGCTTGAAGGAAAAGCTGCCAGTTTTTCAAGGCTGCCTGCAATGCTTATCAGCCTTGCACCCAGCATGGGCCCTGCAAGCAATGCCAGATTGGGGGCAAGGATTTCCATGCTGCTTTCAATATACGCTTCAATCTGTTTCCGGCGTTCGTAGAGGCTGCACACACTCTCTGCAAGACCTTTAAGAAGAACTTCATCTGCGGCTTCGAGTTTTGCGCCCATGGAATTTTTTGCCTTCAAATAATGAGGGTCTTCAGGAGGTACATTCTCACGAGACCCGTACCTGCTTATAAAAACCGCAAGCTCTTCCCCGCTTAACCCGCTTTCGGGGAAATAACCTCCGTACCATTCAAAAAGCCTTTCAGAAAGGGAATTGGTCGTTTCATTAATGTCATCCAGGGCTTCTACTGCCTGAATTATTCGCTGGTCAGGGGTGAGCGCCTGTGAGACCTGAAGTTTTACGGTTTCCAGAGTTACTTTGTGTAAAAGAGAATAGTATTCAGAGATGGATTCTGTGAATCCACACTCCAGGGCTGCAGTTTTGAGGTCAAAGCCTTCCGGAGGCAGGTTTTGCCGGCTCTCCCTGAAAGAAAGCGAACGGAGAGCAAGCTCTCTTATATCCTTTGGAAAAACCTCGGAGGAAAGAGTTTTTCCTTTACTGTCCAGCTCAAGGACACCAAACCAGGTATTGACTTTCAATCAGAGCCCCCTAAGATGTCCGCGCCCCGGTTCCTTCCTTTTGTAAGCAGAACTTCTCCACCTAATGATTCGTCAAGCATACGCTGGACCTCTTTCTGGAGCCTTCCAGCCTCTCCGGAACTCTCTACAATTCCGTAAACAACAGGCCCGAAAGAACTGACTCCCGAACCGCTTGCTCCGTTGTCCTGCATGTATTTCATGACATTGAGTACGGTTTCGGACTGAAGTTCAACCTCTCTCTTTTTGAAGCCCACAGTCTGAAAATGGTTAACCGCGCGGCCAAAACTGTCTATATCTTCTTCGATAAGCGCAGGCAACATCTGCATAAGAATTACGTGAGAGATCTCCTGAACTTCCGGGAGAGGTATCGGACAGGCCTTTTTGAAAACATCCACTTCTTCCGCATCATGAACTCCTTTTGTATTGGGGATTGCAAGGACAATATTCCAGTCAGGAAACGCTCTTCTGAAAAGTACAGGCCCCGGAGGCATACGGCTGGCTGCGGAAGGAGAAAATGCACCTTTATCCCTGAACCTGTGACCTCCGTCCAGGATAAATCCTCCACTTTCAAAGGCAGCAACCCCTATTCCGGAAGTCCCTCCTCTGCCCACGGCAACTGCGAGTTCCCTGACACTTTTACCAAGCCCGTAAATCTCATTTATGGCTGCAGCTACCGAAAGCGCAGCCTGGGTTCCGGAACCGAGACCCACATGGTCAGGGAGATCTCTTTTAATATGGATTTTGATCCCCTTTCCTTCCGGAATTACAGCTTTTGCTGCTTTTAGCATCCTGCCTGAGAGAAGAGAAGAACCCACAACTTCAACCGTATCCGCTTCAGATGCCGAAATTTCCAGGCTGGGTGACTCGAGAGTGATTCCTACCCCTCCGTCTACCCTGCCAATCTCCGCATTGAGGTCAATAAGGGTGAGATGGAGTCTGGACGGAGACACCACATTAATCATATTCATCTGTATCCTCATTGCTTATTCATAAAGCTTAGGAGTTAATCTTCGAACTACCCCGAAGTTTTTCCTTAACAATCAAATAAGTAAAAGATAAAGTTTTCCCGCTAAATATAAATTTAAGGAATGGGAAAATCAGTGAATATATTTTTACACGGATCTCCGCGCTCCCGTGAAAATCCAGCAGTGTCTCCATAAAAACAGGACAGACAGAAAAACTGCAGCGCCTACAGCGGCTGTAAATCGTCCCCAGAATGGCATGTATAAGCCCGCAAAGCATCCCTGTATCCGCGGGGTCCGGAAGCCCGAAAGTGAGGTCAGCTTTCAGGTATTTAATTTTTATTGCATTGAGCATGTCGGAAAATAGTCGGAAAAGAGGTTTTCTAAGAGCTTTGTAAGCTTCCAGACCCCAGTGAAGCTTTTCCCTGATGGTCATTCCGTCCTCTTCTTCAACCTCAAATTCCCCGACAGAACTTTTCTTCCCTTTTATGCGGTCAAATATCCCTCTTTTCTTTTCAACCCGGATTTTTTCTTCAGCCCGGGTTCTATCTTCACTTTCAGGAGCAAATGTTTTCTCCTCAGATCTCTCTTTTACGGGCTCTCTGCTTTCATCTACCTGAATTTTATATTCTGCTTCCCGGCCTTCATCCCTGATTTTGATTTCTTCAGGTACTGATTCGTCCTGCCGATTTTCGGTTTCAATTACTTTTTCATTTCCCTTATCCTCCATATCTGACTCATCAGGAGAATATTTTTTCTCGCCGGGTTCTCCAATTAAAAAAGTGTGGGAAAAAAAGAGCCATTTAACGGTTACTGTGCCTTCCAGTTCGTTCTTTTCTTTCAAACTCAGGGCCTTAAGCTTGAAGGTAAAGACTATTGCCGTGAGAAGTACAAATAAAATAAGTAAAAAAATCAGAATAATGAGATATATGGCAAGCATGCGGAACATTTTGAGGGAAGAAGGATAGTTCTGACTATCCTGACCACTTTAACCGTCAATTCAGATTCCAGTAAAACCCCTTAAAAAGTTTTAACCGGAGGGATTTAGCGGAAACAGCCCCCTTTCTCGACTTCAATCTCCGTGTGCTCTTTGACCTCTGTTTTAACGGCTTCGGAGCTCCCTTCTTTTTTATGTTTTCCGGTTTTGCCTTTGATTTTGTCCAGAAGCTCAGGCACTGCCTCCTGAATGGAACCAAGGATTGCACCTACATCTCCTTTCTCAGAGATCCTGAAGATCTTTGCATCATCCTCGGAGAGCATAATAAAAGCGATAGGCTCGATCTTAGCGCCTGCACCGCCTCCACCACCGTATCCAATGTCGGATTCCTTCTTGCCGCCTTCCCCGCCTCCTCCTCCAAAGCCCATTGTAAGTTTGGAAACAGGAATAATTGTTTTCCCGGCAGCAGTAATAGGGTCCCCAACTACGGTTTTTGTAGTTGCAATTTTTTCAAGTTCGCTCGCAATTTGTTTAATAGTATCTTCTACACCCATCTAGTTTCCCCCGATGTGTTAGTATCATCTGTTTACGTGGATAATAAATGTTATCTATATGTTTTAGATTTTCAATCCAGATTATTATACTATTATCTTTATTATTTTTATTCAGTTCTGGATTTACAACTCCAAGCATAAATCTTATTGCTTTAAATATATATTTTATTGTCATTACAGTTTTTTTCAGAAACTTTTCAGAATATATTTTGAGTCCTCTTCTGATTTAAGCTTAATCTCATAACCGTTTTGGACAATCTCTTTGAAAGTAAGAGAAATTACTTACGTTAATAAAAGGCACCTATTTTTAATAAGAGAGCCCTGTACTGTAAAAATAAATTTAACCAACAGATAAGAATAAATAGTCCCTGTATTTGCTATAAGCACATTGCTCCGCTCTTCTACAAAAAATATGTTTTTTATTTCTATTAAAAAGTATTAATCTAAATCAGTATATTTATATTGTTTTACATATTTTCCAATTTAGTAAAGGTTTGGGGAACAAGGTATTAAATTAGAATATAGAAAATCGCCATTAGACATTTATAAATAAATCTGTATATCGATAGCGAGATAAGGAATTGAGGTAAGTTGCCAGTAAATCAATTCATCCGTAATACAGATTTTACCCCCAAATTTCTTGAGTGGATGGAGGGATTATAAATAAAAAACAAATTATTTACTTTGCAAATTGCTGTTTTCCTTCTGGTATCAATTTCGGGTATAGGAACGGCAGCTGAGATAATTGTCCAGCCAGGAAATTCAATACAGGCTGCAGTTGACAATGCGAGCTCGGGAGATACAATAATTATAAAGCCCGGGACCTATACCGAAAACATCAACATCACTAAAGGGGACCTCACAATCAGGTCAGAGTCCGGAAACCCCGAAGATACAACAATTAAATCCAGAAGCTCGACAGCCAGCGTGCTCTCAGTACAGGCAGATAATGTTAAAATTAGCGGGATCAGGGCTATTGGGGCAAGCGGGTCCAGCTATTCAGGAATTCATCTGTACCAGTGCAATAAATGTATAATAGAAAACAATATGCTCGCAAATAATGGGCGTGGAATTTATCTCCAGAATTCCAGAAAGTGCACGCTCTCAGGCAACACAGCCACGAATAACAGAGCATATGGGATTGTTCTCGGAAGTTCCAGCTATAACACTATTTCCGAAAATACTGCTTATAACAGCAGTCGTGGCATCTATCTGGGTTCCTCTGACTACAATATAATTGCAGGCAATAAAGTGACTTATAACAATTACTTAGGGTTTTACGAATGCAGCCTGTGCGACTATAATGACGTATATAATAACTATTTCAACAACACCGATGTAAGCGTAAAAAGTGGGATTGGAAATTCCTATAATGCTACAAAAACCGAAGGCGCAAATATAATTGGCGGCTCCTATATCGGCGGAAATTACTGGGGAAAACCTGACGGCACAGGCTTTTCTGATACAGCTATAGACAGGGACGGAGACGGTATTGCAGACTCTGCTTACAGACTGCCGGGCGGCAGCACAAGCTCGGATTACCTGCCTCTTGTATATCCATTGAATTTGCCCGAGCCTGTACCCCTGACTGCAGACTTCAGCAGCAACGTTACTTCGGGAACCGCACCACTGGATGTCAGTTTTATCGACAAAAGTACAGGAACTCCTGTTGAATGGAACTGGGATTTCGGAGACGGGACCAGTTCAACAGAACAGAACCCTGTACACACATATTCCACAGAAGGAACCTATACTGTCAGCCTTACAGTAAGAAATGAAAAAGGAACAAATTCAAAATCGGACACAATCACTGTATCACAGAATATTGGCCCTTCAGAGCCGGTGAGCCCTGTCGCGGACTTCGGCACGAACTCCACCGAGGGATTTGCGCCCCTTGCCATCCAGTTCACCGACTTTTCAAAAAACGCGGAATCATGGAGCTGGGACTTTGACAATAACAGACAGCCCGATTCCACCGTCCAGAACCCGGTTTATGTTTATGAAAATCCGGGAGACTATATCGTTAACCTGATGGTAAGTAATGCAAATGGAACGGCCTCAAAAACTCTGCAAATAAAGGTACTGGAAATAGAAGAGGAAAAAATTCTGCCTGTTGCAGATTTTAATACGAATGTCACAGAAGGATATGCCCCACTCCCGGTCCTTTTCACTGATAGGTCACAAAATGCAGCTAGTACAGGCTGGGATTTTGAAGGGGACGGATCTGAGGAAGTAAATTACGGCACTGTGGTTTACGTCTACACCTCTCCAGGAACCTATACTGCGAGCCTGACCGCGACCAATGAAAACGGTACGGATACAAAAACCACTACAATAAATGTAATGAGAAACCCCGGTCTTCCTGTTGCAGATTTCAGTGTCAGTGCTACAGGCGGATATGCCCCGCTTTCGGTAACTTTTACAGACCTCTCGCAACATGCGATATCAAGGAGCTGGGACGTTAACAACGACGGAATTGAAGATTCAAACGCATCAAGCTTTGTTTACGAATATTCCTCTGCAGGGACTTACACTGCTAAACTGACAGCAATTAATGTAAACGGCACGGATACAAAAACCACTACAATAATTGTGGACCGGAAGAGCAGCGGAGGAAGCAGCAGTGGAGGAGGTGGAGGAGGCGGGTCCCCTGAACCTGCAAAGAATGTTAAGGTTAAGGAACTTTCCCAGCTCTTTATCACTAATGGTAAGGCTGTAAAGTTTGACTTCACAAAGAATGCTACATGTGTCGTATATGTAGGCTTTGATGCGATCAAGAATGTAGGTAAGACCACGACCATAGTTGAGGAACTGAAAAATAAGTCCGCACTTGTTTCCGAACTGCCCGAAGGTGAGGTTTATAAGTCATTTAATGTCTGGGTTGGAAACAGCGGGTATGCAACTCCAGAAAACATAGAAAAACCGGTAATATGCTTCAAAGTTGAAAAGAACTGGCTGCAGGATAAAAGTATAGACCGGAGCTCTATCATACTGAACAGGTATAGCGATAAAAAGTGGGAGCAATTGCCAGTCAACCTGTCAGGAGAAGATAACGACTATCTCTACTTTACAGCAGAAGTCCCGGGTTACGCATCATTTGCGATAACAGGCAAGGCTACTGTCCAGCAGGCAAAGACAGAAAATACCTCGATCCCTGCTGAAGAAAGGTCTATTGAGGATATCCAGCCTGAAAAGCAGGAGGCTCAAGATACTGAGACAGGTAATGAGTCCAGTAAAAACAACCGCAATACCATATTAAGTGTGGGTATTGTGATCGGAGCTCTGGGAGTAATAGGACTGGTGCTGAAAAGTATGAAGGAATGAACTGGAATGCCCTTCGGCGTTCCATTCACCAACATCCTATTTTCCAAAGTTCCATTTCCCACATTCCATTTTTTCATATACATTCCGGTAATGAGCAGAAAAATGGAAATCATCAAAGAAATCATCAAAGAGAACTGGTTTTGAATCTAATATCTAAATCTAATATCTAAATCTAATATCTAAATCTAATATCTAAATCTAATATCTAAATCTAATATCTAAATCTAATATCTAAATCTAATATCTAAACCTTGAAAATTGACGATCTCAAATCAGCGGCCAAAACCTGCATTAATTCAGGTTATTTCTTATTTTTAATAAAACGGCCAGATGATAAGGGAATAAAAACCTCATATTTTTAGCTCTTAATAAAGTTAAAAAAATAGAGACACAATTTCATAATTTAGTGATTTCTCATTTTTTTCTTCCTTAAATCTTCACTTTTCTCTGCTAACTGCCCAAATAAACTGTAATATTCCTTGAGAAACAATTTCTTTGGCATGAATGCCAAAGAATTCTTTTATTCCTTTAACTTTTCACTTTATTTTTTGCCTAAAATCGATACGCTCCGCTACATAATCCTTAACTCCTCTCTCAAACTAGATTACTAAAGCTTAAATGGATTAAATAATCTGAACAATTCCAGAAATGACTTTTGTGGTTTCTTGAGCAAATTTAATCTTCTCATTTGAGTAAGTTTAATCTGGTTCCCAATTCCTTTATCAGTCCTGAACTGCTTCTTGTTATCAGTTTTTAGACTTTTAGAATAATAGCTTTCTATAGGGTTATTTGTCGCTGGCGCTCCTGGAAGATAATGGAACAAAGTAAGATTTAACCAGTGTTTATTGATCATCCATAATCGTTTTTGAATCGTTTGATCGTATGTTCTTATATTTTCCATTAATTTATCGAAGTTATCTCTTGCTTTTTCAAGACTATTAAGTGGAAGATTTTCCTTTTTTCGTCTTCTTTCAAGCTTTAATTTACGTCTAAATTGGTTAAATTCCTTTTTTGCTTTTTTACTCCATTCTTGATGTTTTTCTTCATTATTAATTACGTTGAGTTCTTCAGATTGAAGTTCTTCCAAAAATTTAATTTCATTCTCTCGATTGTAAAATATATTCAATAACCTGTACTTCAATAGTTCCTGTTCAATCGTTGTATTCTTTGGGAAATCACTAACTATAAGCTTGTTTAAGTGCATCAAACAATATTGATGAACTAACTTATCTCCAAAAATTTCCTTTAATATATCAGGATATCTCTTATCAAAATCCGTAACGATAAATACAGGTTCTGATGCATCAAGATTTTTCCGTAGAAATTCCTTGATTGTTTCTGGACTCTTATCATCAAAAAGGTCATCTGCTATTGTTGTTTGAGTTTTTGCGTCCAGTAAGGTTAAACGGTATTTCTGACATCGTCCTTCTTTTGGATGCTGTTCGTCATAATGCACCATATGTATATTTTCTGAATATGGAACAGTTTCCTTTTCCATTCCATTGTAGAATGCTCTTAAGACAGTGCTTTTTGATCTTGGAAAAATGAAACCCATTACATCAGAAATTCCATCGTATGAAACGTTATGGTATCTGAGTAACTTGAAGAAATTATTGAATGAATCAAAAAGTAAAGTCTTCAAATCTTCCCAAAAACTATGATCTTCTTCGTGTGTACTACCACAATTTGAGCATTTATATCGACCAATGATGATTTCTCCAAGACCTTGTTTGGTATGGGGATTATAGCCATTATGAACCATTGGAGTACTACAAATAGAACAGATTGGAGGAATTTTTCTACGAAAAATTCCTCGTGTAGTATATTCATAATCGTTTCCAAAACAACCAAAAACGTCTAAAAGAGCAGGGAGCTCCGAAAAGTTATTAAGAGTAAGGTTTATAGTTACCATTGTTTGTGCCGTAACATCATTACATAATTATAGAATTATAATTTTGTGTAGTGATGTTATACTTACTTTTATCACTAGATTTTGGAACTGAGTCAAAATAGAGTTAAAGAGTTAATTATTCCCTACAATTAAACTATTGATTCACTGATCTGTATACTTTTTTTTCGTTTTTTGGAAAGTAATACTTTAAATCAGTATACTTATATTGCTTAAATACATTCCCGTGTAATTAAAGTGATTTACGCTAAAATTTTGTTCTTCGTTACAGTCAAATTAGGCGCAAATTCATCAGTTTTACATCTGTACATTATTTTCATGTTGAGTACAGTTTTCGTGAATTACTAACAATACAAATTTACCCCCTGATAGGGATTTCACCCTAACTTTCTTGAGTGGATGGAGGAATTGGAATTAAAAATAAAGTGCTAATTTTACTGGGAATTTTTCTTATTTTATCATTAATTTCAGGTATTGGGTCAGCTGCTGAGATAATTGTCCAGCCAGGAGACTCAATACAGGCTGCAATAGACAGTTCAAAATCAGGCGACACAATAACCATAAAACCCGGGACCTACACTGAAAATGTCAACATAACCAAAAGCAGCCTTTTGATAAGATCAGAGTCCGGCAACCCTGATGACACAATAATCAAAGCTAAAAGCTCATCAAGCAATGCGCTCTCAATGCAGGCATGGAATGTTACGATTAAAGGGATAAAAACCATAGGAGCAAGCGGTTCCAGCTATTCTGGAATTTATATGTACAAATGCAATCAATGTGTGATTGAGAATAATAAAATGACGAATAACGGATATGGGATCCGTATCGTAAGCTCCAACAGATGCACCGTCTCGAAAAATACAGTTCTGAATAACGGAGTTTACGGGATTTACCTCGGGAGCTGTAGCAATAACACTATTTCCGGAAATACGGCAACCAATGACAACCGCGGCATCCACGTAGGGTCCGCTGATGACAATACAATTTCAGACAACACTGTGACTTCAAACAATATTTTAGGAATGTATGTCTGCGGGCTCAGCGACAGGAACCTCATTTATAACAACTATTTCAATAACACAAATATAACCATTAAAAACGGAACAGGGAATGCCTATAACACCGCAAAAGCCTCAGGTAAAAACATTGTCGGCGGAACCTACATTGGCGGAAACTTCTGGGGCAAACCTGATGGTTCAGGCTTTTCCAATAAGGCAACGGACACGGACAGAGATGGGATTTCCGATTCAGCATACAGTATTCCGGGCAGCATATACATAGATCACCTGCCTCTAGTTGTCCCTGCCCCTCTAACAGCTCCTGGCGCAAGTTTCAGCAGCAATGTTACCTCAGGGACTGCACCTCTCAACGTCCTGTTTACTGACACAAGTACAGGTTCACCAACGACATGGAAATGGAACTTCGGAGACGGAACCAGTTCAACTCAGAAGAGTCCAACACATGCATATTCAACGGCAGGAACCTATACAGTAACACTTACAGTGACCAATTCAGCAGGCAGCAATACGGCAACGAAAACAAATTACGTAACAGTAACCACAGGAACCACAGGAACAAAACCGGTATTACAGTACTGGGGGTCTCCAAGGTCGGGAATTGCACCGTTGACTGTAACATTTAAGGACAATTCTTCAGGATCTCCGACGGCATGGAACTGGAGTTTCGGAGATGGAGCATATTCAAACGAAAAATATCCAAAGCATACATACACTGCACCAGGAAGTTACACGATATCACTTACAGCGAGCAATGCTGCAGGAAGTAATACGTTAACAAAGAGCAATTATATAGTGGTGACAGGAACTTCTTCTCAAACACCGGTTGCTGCATTTTCGGCATCTCCAACAGCCGGGACTGCACCATTGAGTGTAAGTTTTACTGACAGCAGCACGGGTTCGCCAACAACATGGAAATGGAACTTTGGAGATGGAACAAGTTCAACAGAGAAAAATCCTGTGCATACATATTCGACAGCGGGAAGCTACACAGTAACGCTTACAGCAAGCAATACAGCAGGCAGCAATACGGCAACGAAATCAAGTTATGTAACAGTAACTACAGGAACCACAGGAACAAAACCGGTATTACAATACTGGGGGTCTCCAAGGTCGGGAACTGCGCCGCTGACTGTAACATTTAAGGACAATTCTTCAGGATCTCCGACGGCATGGAACTGGAGTTTTGGAGATGGAGCATATTCAAACGAGAAATATCCAAAACATACGTATATGGCACCAGGAAGTTACACGATATCACTTACAGCCAGTAATGCAGCAGGAAGTAACACATTAATAAAGAACAACTATATAGTGGTGACAGGAACTTCTTCTCAAACACCGGTTGCTGCATTTTCGGCATCTCCAACAGCCGGGACTGCACCATTGAGTGTAAGTTTTACTGACACAAGTACAGGTTCACCAACGGCATGGAAATGGAACTTTGGAGATGGAACAAGTTCAACAGAGAAAAATCCTGTGCATACATATTCGACAGCTGGAAGCTACACAGTAACGCTTACAGCAAGCAATACAGCAGGAAGTAATACGGCAACGAAATCAAGTTATGTAACAGTAACTACAGGAACCACAGGAACAAAACCGGTATTACAGTACTGGGGGTCTCCAAGATCGGGAACTGCACCCTTGACTGTAACATTTAAGGACAATTCTTCAGGGTCGCCAACAGCATGGAACTGGAGTTTTGGAGATGGAGCATATTCAAACGAGAAATATCCAAAACATACGTATATGGCACCAGGAAGTTACACGATATCACTTACAGCCAGTAATGCAGCAGGAAGTAACACATTAATAAAAAACAACTATATAGTGGTGACAAATGCCTGAAAATTCTTGGAAATCAGTTTTAAGAGAAAAAGATAAAATCAGGTAAAAAAAGAAAAAACAAAATGACGAGAAAAACAAAAACAACAAGAAAATAAGAGAAAGGAAAAGACGGAGTTAAATAATAAACATAAAGGGTTTGGCTGAAGTAAAGGAGCCATTTCCCCATTAGAGTTTTTCTGCAAGGCTCCCGAACTCTAGCCGACCTGAAGCCGGAGATTCCGGCTCTTTTTTTTCAGTTTCAATTTTTTCGGGATTATAAGGCAATGTGTTTGCGAAGAACTCTTCTACCAGGCTTCCTACATCTTTTGGGGCTACATCAATGAATTCCCTGCTTTCTTCAGGTGGGAAGTATCCAAAAACAGAAAATTTTCCCAGTTTTCGCACCTGAGAACCCTGGTAGCGGGCGTCAAGAAGAATCCTTACCCCGAAATCTCCCGGAGAGCGGACAACCCTTCCCATTGCCTGCCTCACTTTCCTTATTGTCGGAACCTGGACTGCAAATTCCCAGCCTTCCCCGCACCCAAAAACAGTATCGTATGCCGACTCGACAGCTTTTATCCTGTCATTCAGAGCAGGGTATCCCACGCCCACTACAATTACAGTCCTGCCGCGGGAGTCCCGGAAATCAACTCCTTCGCTCAATGTTCCCCAGAGGTAGGTTATGAGCACAGCTTTTCCTCCCTGCTCCCCTATTTTGAAAAACTTCGGCCTTATCTCCTGAGCTGATACCCCAATCTCATCAAGGAAAATAGGAATTGAGAGTTCAGGCTCAAGGAGTTTCGTATATCTGAGTGCTTCGGCATAGCTCTGGAAATAAATGATTACATTCCCGGGGGAGGCAGCAGTGGCAGCAAGAAGAGCCTCTCTCAAACCTTCAAGGGTCTCAGGGCTGTCCCTGTTTTTTGCAAAGAGGGGAGGAACTGAGACTGCAAGAGTAAGCCTTCGTTCCTGTGGGAAAGTTGTCCCATAGGTAATTTCCTCCACTTCCCGGCTAATGCCCAGTGTGGACCTGACCATTTCGAAAGGACGGAGAGTGGCAGACATTAGCACCGCGGAATAAACGGAGTCAAGCAATGGCTGGGTCACATTTTTCGGGATGCAGGTGAAGAGTTCAAGCCTGCCTACAACCCTGTCACTTTTAAAGTCCCTGCGCATGTTCAGGATCGGATAATAGTTCTGCCTGTCCGAAAGCACAAGGTAAGAAGAAAGGAAATCTGCAACATAACGGATCTGGGAACGCTTGGGCACGGAAAGAAGCCCTTTTTTGTAGTTCTCAGCATAAATCTCTTCAAGCCTGCCTCCGAACTCCCCGATTTCACGCAGTCTGGTAAGAACCGTTTCTTCGTCTGCAAAACCCTCCTTCTGTGCGTCCCGCAAAAAGCGGGCTTTCAGGACGTCATGGCGTTCATAGGGGTCGCTTATCTGGATATCCTGCCAGTGTTTTCCAAGCCTGTTCCTTTCCCCGAACTTCAGCTTTGAGTCATAAGTATCCCTGATTGCGGTAAGAAGACAGGAAAAGAGCCTTCTGGCATAAATCCTTGAAGCGTAATCTTCGTCAAGAGGGATCCCTGTACCGGAGAATGAACCTCCCCCGAATACGGGAGAGCTTTCAGGCTCAGGAATTTCTCCCACTTCATAAAGGGCTTTTTCAACGGTCAGTTCAGAAAGCATTATTGAGGAATGGGAACGTGCTGAAGCCTCGATATTGTGGGCTTCGTCAAAGATGAGGATGACGTCTTCAGGGTCTCTCTCAAGCCATTTGAGAAGCGTCATGAAGATGTCAGCACTTAACACATGATGGAAATTACAGATAAGGAGCTCAGTATTTTTGAGTTCTTTTTTAAGCAGCTCATACCCGCACATTCCCCGGTCTTTTGCATACTCCATAATTTCTTCCGGACTCCTGACGTCCGAAAAGAGCCAGGAAGAAAATTCGCTGCTTTCGAACTTGAGGACTTCATAAAGCCTGGAGCAGGAATGGTTCCTTAAGGACTGAGCCTTTTTTCGGGCTTCATCGAGTTCTTTTTCGAGCTCGTTCCTGAGGATGTAAAGGGCAGGATCTTTTGATTTCTTGTGTTTTTCGAAGGCGTCTTTGAGTTCTTTTTCCTTTGAAGAGACCTCCCTTTCAAAATCAAGAAGGTCATAGGTGTTTTCCCCTTTGAGCCTGCATTCCTCGTAGTCAAGATTATCAGGGCACATCGAAGCTTTACCTTTAAAAACGATTGTTTTTATGCTGTTGTCCCTGTTGATGTCTCTTGCTTCATTTATGAACTGGACCATCTGCTGGTGGACATTCGTGACTATAATTACAACCTTATTGAGCTTCTTTCCCGCATGCAGTGCAGGAGCAAGTGCACTTAAAGTCTTGCCCGTACCGCATGCCCCTTCAAAGAGCACTATTTTCTCATTCTGGAGAGCAGAATGAATTTTATCCATAGCCTCTGACTGATTTGGGTAGCAGCTTTTTTTTGTAAAATATCGCATGTATCCGTTCTTTTGCATCATACGCTTAATCCTGAGGTCTCTACGGTTTCCAGAGCTCTGTATTTATAGCTATTATACGCTTATTGCAATACAGCACAAATTGCAGTTTCTTTTAATTTACTTTGAGGACTGTTGTCAAGGATTTTAAGAACTGTAATTAATTATCACCTAACAGTAATTAAATATTTTGAAACCCATTTTTATAAAGAATTATGGCCTGTTTTCAGACATCTATTTTTCCTGAAATAATGGTCCTGTAAACGATAAATCATATAAAATGACTTCTGATACTGATAATATACAGGCTTACTGTAAAGTGGAGAAGTCAGCAGTTTTTAATTCCCCGCTTTTACCAGAAGAGCATTCCCTTTCAAGGTATTTACTTCCCCACTCGCAGAGTGCGTCCAGGACAGGGAGCACGGTTTTCCCGAATTCCGTTAGAGAATATTCGACTCTGGGAGGGATTTCAGGATAAACTTTCCTTAAAATAAGCCCCGCGTCTTCAAGTTCCCGGAGCTGCTTTGTAAGCATCTTGGGAGATATCCCCTGCATATTCTGCTGGAGACCGGAAAATCTCAGCTTTTCCGTTTTCAACTGCCAGAGAATAATGGGCTTCCACTTGCCTCCGATTACATTCAGAGTCGCTTCAACAGGACATTGATAATGTTTATTCTGTTTTACCTCATTTGCCATACTCTTTCATTGTATCCTTTTTGTTACTGAGTATCCGGATTGTATGTATAGTATATAAGTATAGTTGCTGTAAATTAAATATCGAGAAATGTAAATTACTGACAGAAAGATCTCTATTTTGTAAAAAAGCTCGAATAAAAGATAAAAGGTGTAAGAATGAAAGTCATAGGAATTGTTGGAAGCCCCCGAAAGAATGGAAACACAAACATCCTTGTACAGCAGGTTCTGGAAGGCGCAGCAGAGGCAGGTGCCGAGACCCGGAACTTTATCCTTAACGAGATGAACTACAGCGGCTGCCAGGGATGCAATTACTGCAAGAGCCATGATAAGTGTAAGCTTGAAGACGACCTTATGGAATTATTCGACGAACTTGCATCAGCGGACGGGGTTGTTTTTGGCTCCCCCATCTACTTTGGTCAGTTTACAGGTCAGATGAGGCTTTTCCTTGACCGTTGCTATTCCCTCATAAATGCTGATTTCTCTCCCCGCCTCCCTGCCGGAAAAAAAGCTGTGGTCATAGGAACTCAGGGAGCACCTGATGCGGAAGCTTTCAAAGGAGTTTATGAGGAATTCAAAGGACAGATTTCGAACTTCATGCGCATGGATGTAAAGGATACGATTGTAGGAATCGGATACCATGCACCCGGAGAAGTAAAAGAAGACACAGAACTTATGGAAAAAGCAAAAAATACAGGCATTAACCTCTTTAAATAAGATAAAACAACCGGAAAAGAAAACAAAAAAACAAGATAAGATAAGATAAGATAGGGAAACCGGGAAAGAGAATAAAAACGGGATAATAAGACAGGGCGAAAGAAAACTGGAAATAGTTTCCTCGTCCAGATCTTTCATCAACGAACAGGAGGAGTCTGAATATGGAAACTCTTGAAGCAATCCACACTCGCCGAAGCATCCGAAAGTACACTGACAGACCAGTTCCGAGAGAGCTTGTTACCGAACTGCTCAGGGCAGCAATGAGTGCCCCCTCTGCGGTTAATGCCCAGCCCTGGGTCTTCATTGTAATCGATGACAGAAAAATTCTGGACGAGATTCCAACATTCAGCCCTTATGCCGGCATGTGCAGGGAAGCTCCTCTGGCAATTCTGGTCTGTGGGGATACTACCCAGGAAAAAGCACCCGGGTACTGGGTACAGGACTGCTCGGCAGCCATTCAGAACCTTCTTCTTGCAGCTCATGATGCAGGGCTGGGAGCGGTCTGGACAGGAATTTTTCCCATGACAGACAGAGTTCAAGGCTTCAGGAAAACATTTGGACTGCCTGGTCATGTATTTCCTCTCGGGCTTGTGCCTGTTGGTTATCCTGCAGAAAAACCCTCACCTCAGGACAGGTACAGGGAAGAGAAAGTCTACAATAACAGATACGGTCAAAAAAGAGAATGATTCTGCAAATACTGGCAGATCAAGACTATTTGCAGGCTGGTGATTTATTGGCTATAAGGGTTGTTGCAAAAAATCAGGTCAAACCTGAAAAGGTTCAGGAATTTATGGATTTGTGTAAAAGCCTTATTGAAGAGACGCTAAAAGAGGAAGGCTGTATAGATTATGGGGTATATCAGGAATTGGAGAATCCTGAAATCCTGACAATGTTAGAAGAGTGGAAAGACGAGGGCAGCCTTGATCAACATATAAGATCCGATCATTTTAAAGAGATATTTCCTTTGCTTTCAGAGTGTCTTGACAAAGAAACTGAAATCAATATATACAGAAAAAAGCTGTAATTTATTATATTTCAGTCCTTAAATTATATTTTCACTCATTTTTTGAAGGAATGAGTCAGGAGTACTCGGGAGAGAAAAATAATGAAAGTTGTTGCATTTAACGGAAGTCCGAGGAAGGAAGGCAATACAGCTTCTTTAATAAAGCATGTCCTTGCAGAGCTTGATAAAGAAGGAATAGAAACCGAGATAGTGCAAATCGGTGGGAAAAGCGTGCACGGCTGTACTGCCTGCTCAAAATGCTTTGAAAACATAGACAGAAGGTGCGTAATTGACAATGATATTGTCAACGAATGCATCGAAAAAATGCTTGAAGCCGACGGCATAATCCTTGCTTCACCCACGTATTTTGCAGACCTGACACCTGAACTCAAAGCTCTTATAGACAGAGCAGGTTTTGTTGCGAAAGCCAATAGCGAAATGTTCAGGTACAAAGTAGGGACGGCTGTTGTGGCGGTAAGGAGAGCCGGGTCAATCCACGTTTTTGATTCCATTAACCATTTCTTCACGATTTCCCAGATGATAATTCCAGGATCCAGCTACTGGAATATGGGGATAGGGCGTGCAGAAGGGGATGTTGAAAAAGACGATGAGGGCATCCAGACCATGCAGATCCTGGGCCAGAACATGGCATGGCTTTTGAAAAAACTTAATGAATAAATTAACAGAAGAATGCATAACTTAACAGGGGAGGCAGCCTTACATATTTATTCAGGGAAACGAATTTCATGGATAGAATAAGGGGGGAAATAAAATGAAAGTCCTTTATATCTTTGCACACCCTGAGCCGAAGTCCTTTAACGCTGCAATGAAAGATACAGCTATTGCTGCCTTGAAGGGCAAAGGGCACGAAGTAAAGCTCTCCGACCTTTACGCGATGGAATTTAACCCTGTGCTGAAAGCCTCGGACTTTACAGAGAGAAAAAACCCGGATTTATTTAATGCTTTCCTCGAAGCTATCAAAGCCTCAAAAACCGGGGCTTTTTCATCCGACATAAAAGAGGAGATGGAAAAAGTAGAATGGGCTGACCTGTTGATATTTCAGTTCCCAATTTACTTTACAACCATGCCAGCAATAATGAAAGGCTGGATTGACCGTGTACTGGCTCCAGGATTTGGTTTTAATCCCATAACCAGCAGTGCCTATGACACCGGACTCCTGAAAGGAAAATCAGTAATGCTTGCATTTACTACCGGCGCTCCGAAAGAAATGTATTCTGAGGGTGGAGCTCATGGCGATATTCACAGGCATCTTGAATCCGTAACTCACTGCGTTTTTGAGTATATGGGAATGAAAGTGCTGCCATCCTTCATAGTTTATGAAGCCAGTGCCATGAAACAGGAAAAGGGAACCGAAGAACTGGAGAGATATAAAAAGAGAATTTCCGAACTATAAATAGAAAAGAAAACGCCTTTTTTTAATTTTTTAAGTATTCAGGGAACTGTGGAGCAGCCTGAATCATACCCAAGTCTTATGCTACTGGATAATAATATTTACATATAATGTTTTTACAAAAAACTTTATTAACCGTTATGTATGTTCAGACATATCATTGAAATTCCATCTGAAGAGGTCTTTGAGTGAAAAAAGTCTGTGCATTCATAATTATCATAGTACTGGCATTGTCTCTGGCAGGCTCAGGTTGCGCTGAAAAAGGGGCTTCTACACCTGTATCTGAAAATCCGGAAAAAGCATTTGAAGGAAGGCAGGTCACGGTTTGCGCTGGAGCCGGGTTGATAAAGCCCATGAACGAATTGATTGAGAATTTTGAGAAAGAAACCGGAGCAGATATTGAGGTCCGCTACGGGGGAAGTGCAGAAATCTTCGGATTTCTGACCTCAAAGGAATGTGACATCTTCATCCCGGGAGACTACTACTATACTGAACAGGCTATGGACAGGAACTATGTTTTCAATGAAAGCGTGGAAAACCTGACCCTGCACATCCCGGTTATCGCAGTTCCTGCGGGAAATCCTGCAAATATAAGCAGACTTGAAGGCCTGGCAGGACCAGGGGTAAAACTGGCTCTAGGAGACCCTAATGGGCCTGCAATAGGCAAGGTATCGGAAGTCATCTGCACACAGGCAGGAATCCTTTCTGCAGTCGAAAAGAACATAATTGTCAAAACGGCTACTGTAAATCAGCTCCTCATCTACATTGCATCCGGTGAAGTTGATGCGGCAATTATATGGGAAGATATGGCAAGCTGGGGAGAAGCCAGCGGAAAGCTGGAAATTGTTTCTATCCCCGAAGAACAGAATAAAATAAAGACCATCCCCACAGCAGTTTCCATATATACCGAAGACCGTGAACTGGCAGAGGCATTTAACACTTATATTGCTGGAGAAGAAGCAAAAGAGGTCTGGGAAAAATGGGGCTTTGAGCCATGCGACACTTAAAATCCCGGGGCGTGAAACGCTCCTGGTTCAGGACCTTTACCGTGGGTATCGCCTGTACATTCACTTTTTTGCTCTTTATGACCGTAGGGACCCTGCTCTTTGTGCTCAAACCTTCAGATCTTCTTTCATCCCTGATTTCTGAAGAAATGCTTTATTCCATGAAGCTTTCCATGCTGACCTCTTCAGCCTCAACCCTTTCCGTTATGTGCTGTTCAATCCCCACAGCCTACGCACTTTCCCGTTTTTCCTTTCCCGGAAAAAGCGTTATAAAAACCGTACTCGGGCTTCCTATGGCATTTCCTGAACTGGTAATGGGACTTGCGCTCCTGCTTCTTTTCGGGCAGGGATTCCTTGGTCCTTACCTTGAAGCTCTGGGGATAAAGGTTACTTTCAGCAAGCTTGGGATAATAATTGCGCAGTTTTTTGTCGCTTTTCCCTATGCTGTAAGAGTAATCTACTCAACTTTTAAAGATATCAACCCGAGATACGAACAGGTCTCGAGGAGTTTCGGGTACGGGGAATTCGAGACATTCCGACATGTGACCCTTCCTATGGCAAGAAGCGGGCTATTTGCCTCGGGAGTAATTACCTTTGCACGCTGTATAGGAGCTTTCGGAGCCGTGCTGGTGCTTGCAGGAGGATCATATATGCATACCGAAGTCCTGCCCGTTACTCTTTACCTGAACATTTCCTACGGAAACCTGGAAATGGCTATCACAAGCGGGATTTTGTTAATGGGAATAGCCTTTCTCGCAATCCTCAGCGTTGAGAAGTTCGAAGGGGGAAGGATTTGAGCTTTCTTGAGGTAAAGGACCTCTGCCTTGATGTAGGAGATTTCGAACTCAGCGGGATAAGGCTCAAAGCTGAGAAAGGCGATTACCTGGCCCTGATAGGTCCTACAGGCAGCGGGAAATCCCTGCTTCTTGAAACCATAATAGGATTTTACGGACCCGAGAAAGGAAGAATTATCCTGGAAGGAAAAGATATCACTGACTTTCCTCCTGACATGAGGCAGATGAGCATAGTGTACCAGGACCATGTGCTTTTTCCCCACATGGATATTTTTGAAAACATAGCATATGCCCTCCGAAAAAAGCTCAGAGACAAAAAGCAGATCGAGGCGGAAGTAAAGCAGATCGCCGGAGTCCTGGGGATAGGCGAGCTCCTTCACAGAAAGCCGGCTACCCTGAGTGGAGGAGAGAAGCAGAGGGCAGCCATTGCAAGGAGCCTTGTGGTCAGGCCAAAACTGCTTCTTCTTGACGAGCCATTCAGCGCCCTTGATGCAAGGACAAAAGAAAAACTCAGGGAGATGCTGAAAAAGGCGATAAGTGAATACAGCACCACTGTCCTGCACGTGACCCATGACTTTGAAGACGTCTGGGCTCTCGCAAACCGCGTGGTCGTAATAAGAAAAGGTGAGGTTATGCAGGCAGGAGACCCTGAATCAGTATTTAAGAGACCTTCTCCAGACTTCGTGGCCGAGTTTCTGGGCACCAATGTGCTGAAAGGTTGTGTAAAGGCTCTTGAAGGAAAACTTACAGTGGTCGAAGCCGAAGGCATGAAAATATATTCCTCAGATCCAGCCGAGCCCGGGGAAGGTGTTACAGTCTCTATCCGCCCTGAAGAAATTATCCTTGCCAGAGAAGCTTTAGAAAGCTCGGCGCGGAACACAGTGCAGGGAAGGGTTTCAGGAGTTTTCAAAAAAGAACACCTTGTCGTGGTCGAGGTGGAGATCGGAAATGCTGAGATTAAAGCTGTGATCACGCCGACATCCTGTGAAATGCTTGGGCTCGAACCGGGAAGAGAAATCTATGCTGTGTTCAAGGCTTCAAATGCCAGGATAATAAGGTGAATAAGTAAGGTGAATAAGTAAGGGGAATAAGTAAGGAGAATAATGACAGGAAACAGAGAAAAAGATGTGAAAAGCTCGTAATAAAAGAAAATGTTAAAGATCCGCAGTAAAGAAAATATCAGAAAAACATCAAAAATAGAAACAAAAAGTAAGGAATTTTCGAGGCAAAACATGATAGACCTTTTTGATCTCTACTTTTACGAAGACTGCCCCTATCAGGATGAAAGCGCAGAACTGCTCAGGCTTGTGGGCAGGGGGAAAATGAGGATTGTTTCGAGGGAGAACGGGACCTCTGCCTGTGCCGGCGACCTTGCAGGATATTATGAGAAAAAAGGGCTGAAAGTCCTGAATTACTTCAGGGACGGGGAAAATTTCAAGCCCGGAGATGCAATTTTCGAAGCAGAAGGAGACATCAAACTTATATTCAGATTCTGGAGAGTTTCCCAGACATTTCTGACCATGATGTGCGCCATTGCCACGAAAACAGCCTCTATGGTCAGTGAGGCCCGAAGAACTAATCCTGATATTATTATTGCAACGAGCCGGAAGACGCACCCAGGGGCCCGGATATTTGAGCTTAAAGCAGTCCGGGCAGGCGGAGGAGATATCCACAGGAATTCCCTCAGCGACTCCATTCAGATAAGCCAGAACCACCTGGAAGTTGCAGGGGAACTGGGAAAGCTCAGGGCTATGAAAAAGATAGAAATCGAGCCCAGATCGAGAGAAGAAGCATTCAAATATGCTGAAATGTCGGACATAATGCTCCTTGATCATCTTTCCCCGGAAGAACTGAGGGAACTCGGACCAGAACTCAAGGAACTTAACCCTGAACTCGAGCTTGCAGTGGGAGGAATCGAGGCAAAAAGAATCCTCGAATACGCTCCCTTTGTTGAGATTATTGTCATAAGTGCTCCCTATTACGCAAATCCTCTTGACTTTACAACGAAGATCGAAAGGCTGTAAGCTGATAAATAAAAGGTGAACGCATGCCAGAAATCAAAAACATACAGGAAACCGAAAAAGAAGAAAACGGAACCCTGCCTGCCCTCGTAACCGCGCTAAAAAAAGACCTTGGTCCTGCTCTTGAAGAAATCGAAGTAAAGGATGTCAGGATCGGGCTTGCTTATACTGGAGTCCTGCTTTCCGAAAACTACGGGGGCGTTGCCTGCACACCACTTTATGAGTTTTCGGGCTGTCCTGCCCTCGGTTTTGCGGGCTTTCTGAAAGGAAGCTCTGCGGATAAAGTGCTCGAGTTTGCCCTGTCGAGAAACCCGTTTGAGGCAGCAATCGGAGTTGCAACCGCAAATGCGCTTTCTCATATGCTCCATGATCTGGAACCCAAAAAATTTTCTGTTTCAAAAATAGACATTCTTGACCTTATAAAACCTGAAGATAGGGTTGTAATGGTAGGCTATTTTGCTCCTCTTGTCCCGAGAATCCTGAAAATAACCGAGAAACTTACGATCCTTGAGAAGCGTGAAATCGAATTTCCTGAAACCACGACCCTGCCTTCGGAAAAAGCCAGAGAAATTCTCCCCGCATCGGATGTGATGATCCTCAGTGCAAGTACTCTTGCCAACCGGACTTTTGATGAGCTCCTTTCCTTCCGGGGTGCAGCAAGAGAAGTTGTCCTGCTCGGACCAAGCGCGCCTCTCTACCCTGCCCCGTTCTTCAGTAGAGGGATTACTGCAATAATGGGAACCCGGATTATCGACCCCCTGACAATGCTTACGGTGGTAAGTGAGGCAGGAGGAACAAAAAAACTGCACCAGTGCTGCGGGGAGAAGGTTGCTTTCCAAAATAAAAATGAAGACAGAAATAAGTCCTCTTGAGCGAAACGAAAAGGACAGTGAACTGCAGAGACGTAACTCTGCCGAAAAAGCTGAATTATCTGGGGAGAAGGTACCTTTCAGAAGAAGAAAACGAGAAGAAAAATAACTATGTTGAAAAAAAGGGGAAGAAAGCCAGAAAAATTTAAAGAAACTGGCAAAAAGAGCTTAAAAAAGAATGTTATTAACGCTTGATTATTATGATAAAAGTCCCAAAATGAACATTACCGAAGTAAAGCCAGGTATTTGATTGGTAGTCTCATTCCCAGCAATACCTTCTTCACTGCCTGGTAAGAGTGTATCATCACTTTCATTCACATTTGGAATTTCATCTTCTGGTAAAAGTTCTTCGTCTAATTTTGGAACTCCCATCCACTCGAACACTACTGGTACCTCACTTATACCTTCCTGTTTACAGTGTTCCTCGATTATTAGATAAATTTCATCAATTATAGAATCATTAACACTTTCTGGAGATTCTGGATCAAGTCCTACGGATATATATCCCCTATAATTATAGCCATACCCAGTCAATGGTCCACCAGATGACTTCATGTAGGGCCGAAGTTCAGTTCTGAAACTATGGATACAATCCCGTGCTTTCTCTTCCCACTCCACTTTTCCACTGGAATCTGTAACTACAGGCATTGTTCCCCGAGTGGCTATGAACCCGGGCTCATTTTTAACTTCCTCGAAAATCTGAGGTCCGTAGTCAGGTAGCGGGAGATCCTCCTCGTCCTGTGCCCACATAAAAATCACAGGGATATCACTTATTCCCTCCTGCTCTTCGCAATATTCCTCAATTTTCAAATACATCGCGTCAATTCTTGAGTCATCTACTTCTCCTTTATAGGCAGATCCCAATTCCACTATAATTACATCACTGGCAGCAACGCCTGATATAGAGCGGTCAAATTCGGAATATGAAGGCCCTATTTTGTTAAGATTTAGCCAGCAATCTGTAATTGAATTTTTCCACTCCTGATTGACAGTTTCTGGTATAGTTCCCCTGTATGCTATGAACAAGGGGTTATTTGCAAATTTCTTTATAGAATCTGGGGGCTCATCTGATTCGGAATCGTTAAATTCACTGTCATCTGCACCTGCGAAACTGCATAATAAAATAAAAGCAGAAATTATAAGCATTAACCATTTGCCAGTATTCCTTCTTTTGATCATTTAATCAGACCTTAACAGTTAGTTTAGAACTCCAGTCTTATTATTGTATTAAACTGAGCTCAAAATCAAGCATCTGCGCATTAGTGAAATACAGTATGATTAAATTCCTTATCTTTTTGCTCCACCGGCTTCAGAGCTCAGCTGCACAATTTTATTAAATAAAACATTGACATATCATAAAATACTTTTTAAATTTTCTAATTATATACTTGTTAGATTAAGACGAGAAACTATGATTCGAAGGTTAAACAACTTTTTTTGAAAACATATGGATTCAAATTCAGAATAAATTGGCAGGCCATTCATATTTATGAACGGGAATGAGGAGATTAACGGGAAGTATTGAGAATCAAAAAACAGATTTGAAGAAGCTTCAGCAGCCATAGAAATTTATATATAGACATAAAAATAGAACTCTTCAGTATCTTTTCACAGTTTTGAGTTATTTTGGGGAAAATAACCGAGAGAACTGACAATAGCAAACTGGCTGATTTTAGAGTTCATAATAGAGGTATAGAAAAAGCAATACTTGGGGGTATGAGAGGCATGGCTATGGGGCATGAAAAAAAAGTGTCTGGGATTTATGAAAAAAACAGATCAGGAGGATACGAACAAAACATTTCAGAGGGGTATGAAAAAAATGTGTTAAGACCAAAAAATGTATGGGAAGAGTTTTTTGCAGATAAAAGAAGTGGGGGTCACAGGTCTTCAGCTGAAGAATTTCTTTCTATGGAAGCGAGAGAAAAATTATTCCATCTCAATGGCGGAAAAACTATTCTTGACTTTGGGTGCGGAGCTGGAGAACTCCTGGTCTACTACGCACCGGAATATGAAAAAACAATAGGAGTTGATTTTTCTCCGTCCATGCTTGAGGAAGCAGGCAAAAGAATAAGGGAAAGAAATTGTAAAAATACAATTTTAATTCTGGCGGACGACAAAACCGTATGGGACAGGCTGGACTCTCCCCTTGATCGAATAACTGCAGCCGGAGTGTTTCAATATCTCACATATCAGGAAATTGATGATTTTATTTTCAATGCATCAAAATATCTTAATAAAGACGGGAAAATAGTATTGTTTGACATGCTGGACCCCCGATTATACCCTCTGTGGAAAATAGGGCTTTTTTCACAGGATAATAGCTGTAAGAAAATAGTAAGCAAAGCAATTTGCGGGGTTAGAAATACAATATCATCAAGCATAAAAAGGCGCCCGAGAGACATTCTGGGGTATTCACATCATCCCGGTAAAATTAAAAAAATTGCAAATAAAAATGGTTTTGAAATGATTTGTGTACAATCAATGTACTATGAATACAAATATCATGCAATAATATTCAGGAGTTAAACAGCCTTTAAAGTGGAGACTGGATCAAGCCTGTTTTTAACAGATGAACGTAAAACTCATTTTATTTTTTCTTGATGGATAACTTTCATTTCACTAACAGATTTTGGAACCGAGTAGTTCATCATAAATAAGAATAATTATCTATTTTTACGGGGCTTAAAATGGACGGAATTGAAGTTAGAGAATTACTGCCATCCGAATACAAAGAATGGGATTTGCTTGTAGAAAAAGCTCAACCCGGTACACTCTTTCATACAAGTGAATGGCTTGAAATTTGCAGGGATGTCCTGTCAAAAGACCTTAGAATCTACGGCTGTTTCAGAAACGGCGAACTTGTGGGAGGCTGCCCTCTTTTTGTAAAAAATATAAAAGGAGTGTTGAAAGTAGCAAGTTCAACCTGTAAAATGACCAGCTACAGCGGTCCCCTTATAAAAGAAAGTGCCAGCTTCAGAGCAAGTAAACGGATACAGGAAACCCATGAAATCCTCAATCCCCTCAGGGAATTTTTCTGCAAGCAGGGATTTGACAGCATTCACCTTACATTCGCTCCGGGCTTTGAGGATATAAGACCGTTTACGTGGAACGGATGGGATTCTGCCGTACATTACACCCATTACCTGAGTCTGAAAGAAAACATAGACGGAAACCTTTCAGGAGGAAGGCAGATGGAACTTAAAACTGCAACCGGGGCAGGACTTAAAACCCGGGTATCCAATGACCCTGAAACATATTATCGCCTGCTTTCACTGGCTTATGAAAAGAAGAATTTAGAGCCTCCTTTGCCTGGAGGGTTCTATGATAGAGTATTTAAGCTGATTCAGAAAAAAAGCGCCGGATACATGTTTGTCTCCGAGACTCCTGAGGGCGAAGCTGTTGCAGCTCACATAAACCTGTACGGAAAAAAATGCGCTGTAATCTGGACCTCAGCCCTGAACCCTGATTTTGATCGTTTGGGCTCCAATGCTCTTCTGTATTATAATGAATTTCTTGACCTGAGATCCCGAAACTTCGAATACATGAACTTAATGGCAGCAAATATTCCTGTATTTGTGGATTTTATTATGGGCTTTTCTCCTGAGCTGATTCCATATTATAGTGTGACCCTGGAGAGCAAAAAATACTCCGCCGCGAAAACCTTATACAAAACCACTCATAAGGAAACCTATTGATAGAAAAACTGCATTCCCCTGGATAGAAAATAGGGAATAAAAAAGAAACATAAAATTCTTCGAAGAACAGGCACAAAAAACGCACATGAAATTCTTCGAAGAACAGGCTCAAAAAACGAAAGTATCTGGAAGTACTTTCATGCCAAAGAGAAGTATGGGCATAAATCAGGGAGTGATGCATAAAAGTTACATTGACCTGAGAAGTCGCAAACAATATCCGTCATCTGCAACTCCCGGTCACCTGTACATTTAAGCGGTCAGACTCCCTGGTCCGGATTTCTTTTTTACAGATTTCTTATTTAATGTAGTACGTGACCTGTACTGACATCGAGACAGTAGACTCGCCTGGCTCAATAGGAGTGGAAACTGCTCCGGAAGCCTTTTCTTCTACTGCCATATCGTATTCATAATATACTCTGGGCCCGTTGCTTTCACTTATAGATGAAGTCTTCACACCAGTAATCTCAACACCCAGGCTCTTAGCAAGCGTATCGGCTTTTGATGATGCGTCATTGATCGCCTCATTCATCAGGTCCTCACGAAGCTGCTTTTGCATATCATCGGATACTGAGAATGAAATGCTTCCAATCTCATTAGCTCCGAAAGCTGTGGACCTGTCAATAATCTGACTCAGGTTGTCGAGATTTGTGGTTGTGATCTGCACGCTATTGGATGCTGCGTAACCTGTGATTTTTTGTGTCGTATCATAGCTGTATACAGGGTATACGGACACATAGGAGGTCTGTATTTCCCTGTCCTGCAATCCAATTGCTTTGAGCTCTGATACTATATTGCTCATAATGGCTGCATTTTCGTCGGATGCTTCCTTCGCAGTAGCAGCCTGGATCACAACACCTATTCTCATTGTTGCCGTGTCAGGGACAACCTTCTGTTCAGCATACCCGCTCATGGAAATAGTATTTTCCGCATCCTTTTCAGGCTCATTCTGTGAAATGGCATATATCGTTGCTGCCATCAGCACCAGAACAACTGACAGCGCAATGATAACATAATAAGATTTATCGTTTTTATTTTCCTGTGGCATTTTTCACATACTCCTTGCTCAATGCTTTATTTGCTGGCGGTTCGGTAAATTATAGCAAGTCATAGATGCACACGCACATATTAAAGAATTGCTTAAACTTCAATTGCGGTCGCAGTTATAATAACCGAATAACCGCATGGTATTGAAGGAAAAATATGTATAAAGTAAGGGATAGCCAGAGGATTATGGCATTGAGTCACAGGGAACTGAAAAGATAAAAAAGGTGAGAGCTTTTGATCACTCTCACGTCGTCTGTTTGTTCCGTACTATCCTTCAACCGGAAGTCCGTGAAAACAGACTCAACTTATTTTCTTGCCTTAATCTTCTCAAAGAGCTGCTTCAGGGTATCTTCATTGCTCTTCGTAAATTCGAAAGGCGAGGTTGTGAAAGGTTCAAAGTGCACTGCCACATCGTCGAGCCTGTAGAAGGTCCCGTCACATTCCATGGCATCAATGACTCCAGGGAGCACAACATCCGAAGCAGCTGTGCTCGGGCAGGGAGCAATGTCCAGGCAGACCATTGGGATTTTAGCAAGATAGGAAGCACAGTCCGCAGGGATGTGACAGACAAGGTCGGCGCACATTACAAAGGCTGCATCCACATCTTTTTCCCTCAGCACGTCCACGGTTGTATATTCTCCAGGATTGTAACGCGGGTGCCCGCGCATGAAGTCCAGCCCGAAGGGATAGCCGTACATGTAGGAAGCGACCTGGTTAAAACCTGCTACATTGCAGTGTCCACGGAGAGCTCCGAGAGTGAACTTGGCATAATTGTTCAGTTCTTTTACCAAGTTCATGGCAATTTCGGCGTTCCTGTGCTTTCCAATGGATGAGGAGAGCCCGAGCCCAACTGAAATGGCACCGAAGTTGCAGTTCTTCATTATGTCAAGCATCTCTTCCATGACCGGGATAGGTACTCCTGTGATCTCTTCCACAGACGGATGAGGAGTTTTCCCATGAAGCAGGGTAAGAAGAGCACTTATCAGTTCATAGTCCGAGCCGGGCTTGAGCTGCACGTGCAGGTCGGAAGCTTCAGTGGTCGGGGTTTTTCTCGGGTCCACGGTGATAACTGTCCTGTCAAAACGCCCGCGTTTGGTCCAGTAACCCCTTGGGAAAACTCCGTACCTCGACATCTGACGCGGCATGGACTCAAGAGGGTTGGTCCCCCAGTAGACAATGAGATCGCCTCTGTTTTTCTTCTGCCCTTCGGTTGCACCAACTTTTCCGGATTCCTGGATTCCCATCGCAGTTGGCCCGTGGCAGATAGTAGCATTTGAGTCAACAAGGGCACCAAGATATTCTCCGATCTTGAGCCCGACTTCATGCGCTTCGCAGGAAGTTTCGCTTCCCATAAAAAGGAGAGGGCGCTTTGCAGAAACAAGGATATCTGCGGCTCTTTCAAGGGCTTCGTCCCAGGCTGCCGCGGTCAGCTTTCCGTTAACTTTTATAAGGGGCTGCCTGAGCCTGTGAGAACTTACAACTTCCTGGAACTTGGCGTTCCCCATTTTACACGCATTTCTTGCCTCAATCTTTCCGTCCCCGAACTCGACCTGGATATCATCGCAGGCTGCCCCGCAGACCGGACAGACTATGTTTTTATAAATCATGCTCACTGCCCTCCAACATAAATTTTCATTACTACATCTTCGGCGCTGAGGACCTCTTCTTCTGACGGCTCAATGTATACGGGAGCTCCCTTATAGAGAGGTGAGCCCGTAGAAAGGGTATCCGGGTCAACGACAACATTCGACCAGATAGCCCTCGGCATGAAAACCTGCCCGGGCTGAACAGAGTCCGTACATTTCGCATAAACGACAATAGAATGTTTTCCATCCCTGCTTGTTACTTTTACTTTATCAGGGGAGCAGAGGGACACAAAATCCGCAGGAGAAATCCAGCATGAAGCACACTCCAGAGTGTACTCTTCCGTGAACTTGTCCCCACCTTTAGCAAGCCTGCCTTCATCAATTGTACTTCCGGAAATAAGTAATACTTCCATGTTTCCCACCTCAGAGCTCCGGGTTTGTATCTGCAGACACATAGAGAGCGCCTTTTGCCCTCTTGCTGATCGCATAGTCCCCTGTGTATTTTTTGAATTCGCCTATCAGCTCAAGCTCACCCGAAGTTATTTTGTTTTCCATAGAAACAAATTCGAAGCCCGGAGCAAAACGCTGTATTTTGCCCCCTACAACTATGGTTCCGCCTGCCATTTCAGCACCCAATCCGCGGAGAGCTCCGCCTTTTACAAAAATGAGCCCACCGTTCTGGCGGATCCCGCAGAAGCTTTCAACATTACCTTCCACAAGGATTTCTCCGCCGTCCATGCCGCCTCCAAGCTGGTGCCTAGCCGATCCTTCAATAACTATGCGTCCACCTTTCATGCCGTGCCACTTTCCTCTGTAAGCACAGCCCACATGGTCCCCGGCATTGCCTTTAATGTGCAGGAGACCACCAAGCATTTCCATGCCTGCCCAGGAATCAACATCTCCATAAACGGTGATCTCTCCTCCTTTCATTCCTGCCCCAACGTGCATGCCTGCAGAGCCTTCAATCTCAATTTTTCCTGCATTCATGCCTTCTCCGATCCTTTTGACCCTCATTGCGTCGCCTTTTATGCGTATCAGAGTCTCAGCCGCAGAACTGCCTGCGCTGCCCATCACTTCAAAGAAATCGGAAAGAGGATAGGTTTTAGGACCCTGCCAGACAGACAGCATCCCTATTTCTTCGGTGGTCTTGCCTGCAAAGGAATCAGGAGTTATAATATCTGCTTCCAGTTTAATGTCAATCGCTTTTTTAGGAATAAGCGTTACTTCTTCCATTTCTCCGGAACTTTCACCGGCATCGGTTTTTTTCTGAACAAGTACTCCCTCTGTCATCACTTCACCTCTCACTGTTAACCTGTATGGGAGTCGGGTTTGCCAGATATTTCTCTGGAGTCGGGTAGTTGGCAAAACCAAGAGTGTAGTACCTGAACCACTCCTTCACGTCAACCAGCATTTCCTTTTCCCGCTCATTTTCAACATGCACTTCGGAATAGTAAGTCCTCTTCTCAGGCAGGGAAACGATCTCCCCTTTAACAGCCACTATTTCGCCGCCTTTAACAGTATATTCCGCCTTCCTGAAGGCCCTGAGGAGGGCTTCGTAATTGTTTGCGTCAAGCTGCTGAGGGTTTATGTTGTAGACTGTAACATCTCCGTCCGCACCCACACCAAGAGAGCCTTTTCTGTGGGCCATGCCAATTGTCTTTGCAGGGTTAGCCCTTGTCAGAATCGCCAGATCATAGAGAGAAAGCTCACGGTTTATGCCTCCCAGCTCGCTCCTATCGTTTGCCCACTTGTGGCACTCACTGAAGGTCTGTTTCCTGAAAGCCTCGGACATGATCCAGGTCATAACCTCAGGGTATTTCGTAAACGGCCCACCATTCGGGCTGTCCGTGGTCATGATAGTTTTCCATGGGTCTTTGATAAGCAGGAGACATTCAAGCCCCATTGCCCACTGCAAACTGTGCACAGGGTTAGACTTGAGGTAGGTAAAGGGAAGGACACCTGAGCCGCATTCCATTTCAACATCAGTGTTCGACCACTTATTTCCTGTAAGGGTGTAAAGGTCATGGATAGCAGGCCCGTCTCCTGTCATTACTGTAGCTTCTCCGAAGGGAGTGCATCCGCTGTCGATTACCACATGGTCTTTGTTGTTGATATAATCTGCAATATCCTTAACACCGGATTCGCAGTCCCCCCAGGTTGTGCCTGCAAAACTGTTGAACATCAGGTGGGTGAGGTATACCGAACGGTCCCTTGAAAGGTCCATTTTAGTTTCTGCCCACTCCACAGCCATGTTCTGTTTTGTCTTTACCCCATCAGGGATTTTGAGGGAATCCTTGGTAATTGCATAGCAGCCGGGATGACCCAGGTTGTTCGCATGCAGGTGGACTGGCATAGGCATGCCGAGAGTCTCGTTAATCTCCGTAAGCCCTTTAATGACTTCTCTGGGAGTAATTTCGAAATGGATGTTGGTTTCGTCAAGAGTGCTGACGTTTTTACCCCATGCCCAGTTTTCGACTCCTGCGGGGTTGACGCATTTGATCCCGTAGGTCTTATGGGTCTTCATCATCCAGGCAACATAAGCAGCCGCCTTTTCCATATCCCCGTCCCTGAGGTAGCGCATCAGGAAAAAGTTGTTTCCGAGAACAAGGTACCCTCCCATGTCAAGAAGGGGAGTTGCACGCATCTCTTCATGGGTGTGGCGGGCTTCAAGAGGAGGAACTGCAGCTTCGAAAACCGTTGTATAGCCCATTGCTGCATAATCGTACCCCTGTTTGTAGACAGAAGGAACGGTATAGCCTGAACCTGAATGGGTAAGTGCGGTTTTCTTAAGGTTTGCTTTATAATGGTCTTCAGGGCGCATCGACCTGCCGGCATTAACCTTTGCACCGGCAACGTGGGAATGGGAGTCAACCCCTCCTGGCATAACAGTCATTCCGGAGGCGTCAATTAACTTAGAAGTTTTCATCTCAGCTGCAGAAAGCTCTTTTACGACTTTTCCGTCCCTGATGAAGATATCCATAATCTCCCCATTTATTTCGTTGAGGGGGTCAAAGACGTATCCGTTCTTGATTGCAATTGTTCCTGCCATTTATTCCACCTCTTTTTTCACAAGCCTTATCGCATCAACAGGGCAGATAAGGGCACAGGTCCCATCTCCTCCGCAGCGTTCCTGGTTTACGACCGAAATTTTTCCGTTCTTAACCCCAAGAATAGCTTTTTCGTCCATGTCGTACAGGTAGCCTGCGGCAAGTTCACGGTTGTCGAATGCGTTTACAGGGCAGACAATCACGCAGTTCCCGCAGCCAAGGCATGCATCGTCATCAGTTTCAAGTTGGGTGCGAAGCGCATCTTCGGGGGCAGGGACTTCAATCAGCTTTTTCTCGAGGGGGACCTTTTTCTCCATTTCCGGCAGAATTGCAGTTTTTCTGACGTCAATAGCATCAACAGGGCAGGCAACTGCACATGCGCCACAGTAAATGCAGGCATCCGGCCGGTGGGTGATCTTTTCAACTCTTTCCCCGGACTTTGCCTTCTTATTGAAAATTGCATTTGCAGGACAGACATTAATACAGGTATGGCAGGTCTGGCAGACATTCTCATCCCTGGACCAGCGTCCTTCAAAGGGCTTTTCCACAGAAATAGCATTTACAGGGCATACTGCAGCACACCAGCCGCAATGGACACAACATTCCGTATCAATATGGGTTTTTCCGATAACCTTCAGTTTCCCGTCCGTAGAAATTTCCCGGGTCACTTCAATACAGCCCTGTGGGCAGATATCTTCACAGAGACCGCAGTGGACACAGCTTTCGTTTACTGATGTCGGCCTCATAGCCCTTGAAATATAGGACATGTCTGTGAGGGGTTTTCCTTCCTGTCTCAGTTCAAGAGCACCTGTGGGGCAGACTTTTGCGCAGATCCCGCAGACAAGGCAGTCTTCACTCTTTGCCATCTCCAGGAAATACGCATCCAGTAACCCTCTAGCTACAGCTCCCACAGCCCCTATGGAAAGGGTGCCTTTGGGACATGCCTGTACACAGGTCCCGCAGCCAATGCATTTTTCAGGCTGATAGACCAGCTGCCGGTCTTTTTTTTCGGAAAAGACTGACAATCGCATCTCATTTTGCATTTTATTTACCTCTCAACGTTATTCTGTGCATCCGCCGCACAGCAGCTCATCATCATGTTGAACGAACATCTCACCACATTTTTTGCAGCACTGGATCCGCTTTTTCTTCCTGACCGGGACTTCCAGATCCACGGTTTTCCAGGAATAAACATTATCCCCTGCTTCCAGAAGGACAGGCACAACCTCTTCATGGTGAAACTTTTCAGTGTTCAGGTACCAGGCATGAAGTTTTGGGTAGTCCTTTGTCTTTTCAGGGTCAAGGTAAATCCTGATACCTTTTATGCCCTTCATCCCTTCAGGCATCTGCCTGTTAACCGTTACAGCCATCTTCCCCAGGTTATTGATTTTCAACCCATTGTTCCCGATAGTAGCTCCGGCAAGGATCTGAAAAGGGTCAGGAATGCAGCTTTTCGTTTCACAGGTCACGTAAATGCGCTCCCCGTCCCGGACGTCAAGCTTCCTCCTTGCAATATTGAGCATCTGGATGCCGATTAATGCCCCTGATGTCAGAAAGCCGTGAAAAGGGACGACCTTTTCAATCTGTGAAAGCAGCTCAGGGTCTTTCACCTGCTTCAGGATTGTCTCCATGCTGTGTTTCTCTTGATCGGAATTCTTATGCAATTGGTACACCGCCGCAGATTTGATCGTTATGTTTAAATAAACATAACGCCAAAGATGTTGAATACAGACAGGTGAGTTTAATAAAGACAGGCGATATTCAGGAATTTAATTATGTAAATTCCAACATAACGCAGAAGGATACACTACTATATTTATAGGTAACTTTTTGACAGAAACTTATATCTGGAGTACAATTCAGAGGAGTTTCAGGTTGCAGTTTAAACAACGGGGGCCAAACTCCTCGTGATTGGCAGGCTCATAAAAAAACACCAGCCAGAAGTCTACTGCTCCCGGATATGTAAAGCTCAACATATCTATGAAATCAGAAGACAGGACTCTTGCGATTAAAATATATAAACAAGTGTTTTATAAAATTATCGATTAAGAAGAGAGTTTCCTTTAAAAAAGGCCAATAAATAGAACTTTTTTAATCAAATTCCACCTGTCCCTGAAAAACAAAATATGTTAATCTTCCGGCAATCAGACTGAATATTCAGGCATTTTATCCTGTGTACGGACCTGGATTCAACCTGCCATGTTATGATCGCATAAAAAACGATGCACAGGAAAAATTAAGCGTGAAGAAGTTTAGCCATCTGAAACGAACTGTCCTGATTTTAAAACCCCTCAAAAAAGAGAAGTTTCTAATTTTCAACCGTATACCAGGTAAGATATCTGCAAATAACAGTGTCATTTTTGTAATCACAAAAATAGTAACACTGGAACTTAATGTTACAAAAAATTACAATAATTATAATTAGTAATACAAAATAGAAAATTATTAATTAAAAGATAAGTAAGTACTGATTGATGTCTTCTACAGAGATTCAGATCAAAGAGATGGTAGCCCATAAATGGGACCTTGCGTCCGAGACTTTTGATACTCATGCCGGGCACGGGATCCAGAGCCAGAAAGAAAAAGATGCCTGGAAGCGTGCTTTTCAGGACGTTTTTCCGAAAAAGGATTTGAAAATTCTTGATGTCGGTTGCGGGACAGGAGAATTAAGCTTGCTGTTTGCTGAGATGGGGTACAAGGTTACCGGAATTGATATTTCCAGACAGATGCTGAAAACAGCAAAAACAAAGGCTGAAGCCCGTGGAGCTGACATAACCTTTGGGGAGGGAGATGCAGAAAACCCTCCTTTTGATATATCTTCTTTTGACATTGTGTTCAGCCGCCATCTTCTGTGGACCCTTCCGAACCCAAAAAAAGCCGTAGAGAACTGGAAGAGGGTTCTCCGGAAAAATGGGAAGGTTGTGATCATAGATGGTGTGTGGGACAGCGGAACCCTGGAGTCCAGAGTCCGCAGAGATGCAGGTGCCCTTTTAACCCTTCTTCTTGAGAGAAAAGATCCCCGAAAAGGACACGCCGGATATTCGGATGAACTCAAAGCCCAGCTCCCGCATGCCGGAGGGGCTCCGCTTGAAAAAGTAAAGGAGTACCTGTCGAATACGGGTTTTGAAAAAATCCAGATTTTTGACCTGAAAGAGGTGAGAGAGGCCCAGAAAGAGAACATGCCGTTAGGCGAACGGATTGTACGCAGTTACCAGTACTATCTCATCTGCGGCCGGAAGTAAAAAACATTAAAAAAGATAGAGGTTCCGAAATGAAAAATAAAAGCTCCCCCCTGTTTGTATTATTAATTATCCTGCTGACCTGCTTCTTCCTGATAGCTTCCGGGTGCAGCAGTACAGAAGAAAGCGAAGAAAAAGAAGCAGTCTCCGGGATGGAAATGACCTCGGGATCTGATGCCGCTTCCCAGGCGGAAGGGAACTATGAAGCTGACTCTGAGTCCAGTACACTTGTACTTGCAGAAATGTGGGATATTGAATCGATAAATACCATTGATGGAGACGGTGGAACGCTGATCTGTGAGAAAGCTGCGGTAACCGAAACCCTCATTGGCGCAAATGAAGATTTCTCCCTGAAACCCGGGCTTGCAACTTCCTGGGAACAGCTTGATGAAAATACCTGGGAGTTTAAGCTAAGAGAGAATGTTACCTTCCATGAAGGAAGAAGGATGACTGCAGAGGACGTGAAGTTCACGCTGGAAAAAGTTATTGAAGCAAATTCAAAAGTTGCTTCCATGCTTAAGATAGATTCCATGGAAGCAATTGACGACTACACCCTGAAAATCAAAACTACGGAAATCAATCCAATTCTTCCCGGAGTTCTCCACTACCCCTGCACTGCCATAATAAGTCCATCTTCTTATAATGAGAAAGGAGAATTCGTAAAACCTGTTGGTACAGGCCCGTATAAATTTGAGTCGTTTGACGAGCAGACCAGAATTCTTACTGTTGTGAAGAACGAAAACTGGTGGGGAGGAGAAGTAGGACTTGATAAGATGATCCTTAAAGGGATACCTGACCCGAACACAAGAGCAATGGCAATCGAAAACGGAGAGGTTGACTTTACCGTTGATGTGCCCTACAGTGAAACAGACAGAGTTGACGCCATAGATGGTATTACTGTAGAGAAATACCAAACTCCTAGAGTTTACAAACTTGAACTGAACCTGAAGCATGAACCTCTTGAAGATATCAGAGTAAGGCAGGCTATGTCCTATGCCATCAACAGGAAAGAAATTGCAGAACATGTGCTCTACAATGTAGGAGAAGCTGCTGCAGGCCCCTTCCTTCCAACAATGGTCTGGGCAAATAAGAGCCTGAAACCCTACAACCAGGACCTTAAGAAAGCTGATGAGCTTCTAGCAGCCGCAGGCTGGGTAGACACTGACGGGGATGGGATAAGGGATAAAGATGGAAACCCCCTAAAGCTTAACCTGATGACTTATTCCGAAAGGCCAGGACTTCCTCCAATGGCTGAAGCCATGGCTGCCCAGTTGAAAGAAATAGGCATAGGTGTAAAAACAGAAGTTATGGAGTACGGATCGATAGAAGAGAGAAGAGGAGAAGGAAACTGGGATCTCTTCCTGATTGCAGCTAATATTGCAATGGTTCCTGATCCCGAATATATTCTCAATAACTGGTATATGACAAACGGGACTGATAACGGGCCCGGGTACTCAAATCCGAAAGTTGATTCCTTGATAACGGAAGCCAGAAAAATCACTGACCTCGAGGAGCGCTATAAGAAGTTCAATGAGGTAGAAGCCATCGTGTACGACGAACAGCCCATGATCATAGTGGCTTACTACGGCTGTGCAATTGTAAAGAAAGATTACATAAAGGGCTATGTTTTCGATCCGACAGCCCACGATTACCGCATAAATGCAGGAATGTACCTCGAAAAGTGAAAACAAGAGGAAACTCGTAAGGGTGCAGAGCTCATGCTTGTGCCCTTAAATTTCCTTTTGAATTTCCTTTCACCCAGATAACACGAGACAGGTAGACATTTTTGCCTCCTGTCCGTTTTGAGGAGGAAATATGAAATATTTCTTAAAAAGGGCAGGTTTCATGGCATTTACGGTTTTCGCAGTCTGTGCCCTGACTTTTTTCCTTATGAACATGATTCCGGGGGGCACGGCTGAGTTAATTCTCAAGCACACCCTTGTAGGTCTGGAAGAAAGTGCAACCGAAGAGCAGCTAAGCCAGATATCAAACCGGTACAACCTTGACGACCCCCTTTACCTGCAGTTTTTCAGGTGGGTAAAAGAAGCACTATTGAGAGGGGATATCGGGACATCCTATGTCTATAAAAAACCGGTCTTTTACCTCCTAGCCCTGCGCCTTCCGGCAACTGTCCAGCTTGCAGGGGCAAGTATGGCGCTTTCAGTGGTTGCGGGGGTAAGCCTTGGAATTTATTCTGCCCTCCGGGAAAACCGGATTTCGGACCACATCCTCAGGGTTGTAACACTTTTTGGAGTTTCGATGCCCGGTTTCTGGGTAGCCCTACTCCTTATCCTTGTATTTTCCCTGAAGCTGAAACTTGTGCCTGTGGCAGGGTATGGAAGCCTCGAAAACCTGCTTTTGCCCGCAGCAGCCCTTTCCCTTCATTCCGTTGCTTCGGTTATGAGAGTTACCAGGACAAGCATGCTTGAAACCCTGGGGCAGGAATACATCAGGTTTGCAAAAGCCAAAGGGCTTCCGTTATGGAAGATCATAAGCCGGCACGCCCTTAAAAACGCCATGCTCCCTGTCATCACAGTAATTGGTTTTCAGATGGGAAGCCTGCTTGGAGGGGCGGTTGTGATTGAAAAAATCTTTGCCTGGCCCGGTATAGGAAGCCTTCTTGTGGATTCGATTTCGGCAAGGGACCTGCCTGTGGTCCAGGGCTGTGTGCTTGCGATTGTTACGATGTTCCTCCTTGTGCATTTCCTTGTGGATATGCTCTATACGCATCTGGACCCGCGGATAAGGTACGGCTGATACTATGGATAACGCATTTGCTGATAGGTTAAGAAAAAAAAGCTTCTTACTGCCGAAAGCTTACGGAAATGAATTTGTAAAGAGAGTCTTCCAGAGAAAAGACATGCTTTTTTCTCTGGCAGCCCTTTTGCTTTTTATCGGGATCGCCCTTTTTGCTCCCCTGATCTCTCCTTATGACCCCAATGCCATTGACCTGAAGAACAAAAACCTGAATCCTTCAGAAGAACACCTGCTGGGTACGGATTATCTCGGAAGGGACCTGCTCAGCAGAATCCTTATAGGAGCCAGGACTTCTCTTTTCATTGCCTCAGGGGTGGTGTTTATTTCCCTGTTTCTGGGAACTGCGGCGGGTTGTGCGGCAGGTTATTATGGGGGACTTGTGGACGAAAGCGTTTCAAGGGTCATTGATATCTTCCTTTCTTTTCCCGGAGTCATATTTGCCCTCGCGGTTATGGGGGTTCTTGGAAGCGGAGTTTTCAACCTGATGCTTGCCCTCTCGATCGTCCACTGGGCAAAGTACGCAAGGATGATGCGGGGACAGGTCCTTTCCATCAAAAAACAGGAGTTTATTCTTTCCGCCATAACAGGTGGAGCCGGAGACTTCTACATAATCCGGAAACATATCGTGCCCAATGCAATAGCCACTCTTCTCGTGATTACAACAATCGACTTCGGACACGTTATTCTCTCAATTGCCACGCTGAGTTTTCTCGGAATAGGGCTGCCTGCAGATGTGCCTGAATGGGGAGCAATGCTTTCCGCAGGCAAGGAGTTCATGAGGACAGCCCCTTACCAGACAATCTTTCCCGGGCTTGCCATAACCCTCATTGTGGTCATCTTCAGCATCCTGGGAGACGGCATGAGAGATATTCTTGACCCGAACCACGAAGGAGGCGAAATCTATTGAGCCTGCTTGAAATAAGAGACCTCTCCATTGAGTTCCCTGCGAGAGAGAACACCGTAAAAGCAGTTTCTCACGTCTCTTTTGAAGTAAAGGAAGGAGAGACCTTCGGCATAATCGGAGAAAGCGGGTCAGGAAAATCCGTTATAGGACTCGCCGTGCTCAGGCTCCTTCAGGCAAATGCAAAGGTTTCCGGAGAAATATATTTTCATGGACAGGACGTTCTTTCCCTTAAACCTTCAGAGCTCCGGAAAATCAGGGGAAAACAAATCTCACTCATGCCCCAGAACCCGGCAGGAGCCCTTAACCCTGTCCTGAAAAACGGGATTCAAATGGGAGAGGTGTTTGAGGGGAACAGGGCTGAAAAAAAGGAAGGAATGAAAAAAGCTCTGAAACTTATGAAACAGCTCTTTTTGAGAGATCCCGAAAGACTTTGCAGCCTCTATCCTCACCAGCTTTCCGGAGGCATGAGGCAGCGGCTGATTGCCTGCATATCCCTTTCCTTTGAACCCGAAATTCTGATTGCGGACGAACCAACAAAGGGGCTTGACCCTGAAGCGAAGGCAGGAGCAGTTGATCTATTCACCAGAATAAAAAAAGAGTACGGAAAGACAATGCTCCTGATCACCCACGACCTTGACCTGGCTCTTGAGGTCTGCGACCGCATAGCAGTGATGTATGCAGGAGAAATAGTGGAGCTGGACGGGGCTTCAAAAGTCCTGAACACACCACTTCACCCTTATACAAAAGGGCTTGTCCGGGCTCAGCCCAGAAACGGGCTTGTACCTCTGAGCGGACAGAGCCCAAGCAGGATAAGGCTCCCTGCTGGTTGTTTTTTCCATGAAAGGTGCAGGTACTCAAATATTGAATGTTCAAGAAAACACCCTGAAATGAAAAATCACAGAGGAGGTCTGGTAAGATGCTGCCACTTCCGGTCCTTGCAGTAAACGATCTGGCAATGAGATTCGGGACTTCGGAGGTGTTCAGAAACGTCAGTTTCTCAGTAGACCGCGGAGAGACCCTGGGCCTTTTCGGAAAAAGCGGGTCGGGAAAAACCACTATGGGAAGATGTATTGTAGGGCTTGAAAAACCCACCGGAGGAGAAATCCTCGTCCAGGGAGCGGATATACTCAGGATGGGAAAAAAAGAGTTTCGGAAACTTCGCCCCAAAATACAGATGATTTTCCAGCATCCTGAAACTTCCCTTGACCCCCGCATGAAAGCCTTTGAAAACCTTATCGAACCTTTGAAACTCCATTCCGGCCTCAAACAGGATGACCTCATGATGAGAGGAGAGGAACTGGCAGAACTTACAGGGCTGCTTCCGGAACACCTTACCCGTTATCCAGGCCAGCTCAGCGGAGGTGAGATCCAGAGAGTAGTGCTCGCAAGAATCATGGCTTTATCTCCGGATTTTATAGTCGCTGACGAGCCAACTTCCATGCTTGATGTTTCAGTACAGGCACAGATCCTGCGCCTTATGCAGGAGTTACAGAGGGAAACAGGCGTTTCTTACCTGCTGATATCCCACGACCTTGAGGTGTTAAGGAAAGTCTGCCACAGGATCGCTTACCTCGAAAACGGAACCATTACCTCAATTGAAAACATAAACAGAGGCGTTAAAAGATGACCATTCAGGAAAACCAGATCAAACAGACAATTGCCCGCATATGGGATGTCTCGTCCGAGACCTATGACAGCCATGAAGGGCACGGGATTCAGAGTGAAGCTGAAAGAGAAGCCTGAAAAAACGTATTTAAAAATCTGCTTCCTCCGGGCAGGCTGAAAGTGCTTGACGTGGGCTGCGGGACATGCGAAATCGGGCTTCTATTTGCGGAAATGGGACACCATGTCACGGGCCTTGACCTTTCGGAAAAAATGCTTGCAAAAGCCAGGGAAAAAGCCTCCAGAAGAGGATTTGACAGTATTTTCAAAAAAGGGGACGCTGAAACTCCTCCATTTGAGGCAAGGTCATTTGATATAGTTGTTAACCGCCACCTCCTCTGGACTTTCCCCCACCCTGATACTGCAGTCATGAACTGGAAAAAGGTGCTCAGGAAAGGAGGAAAGCTTATTGTTGTTGATGGGGTCTGGAATGACGGTTCACTCGAAACAAAAGTGAGAAGGCTTGTAAATGATTTCATCACTTTGCTTGTTGAAAGAAGGAACCCGAGAAAAGGGCACTACTCCAGGGAAATAGACAGCGAACTTCCCAACAGGCACGGAGTCCCTCCTGAAAAAATGCTTGAATACTTCAGGGCTGCAGGATTCAAAAATATCAAAAACCTGGACCTGAAAGACATTATGAAACTTCAGAAAAAAAAGATGCCGTTCAGGAAACGGATAGCCTATAACTACAATTACCATTTGATCTGCGGAGAAAATTAAGATCACTAGAGAGATAAGATCACTAGAGAGATAAGATCACTAGAGAGATTTTCCGGGATCTTTAATAGACAGTTAAGAAAATACAAATTATCCTGAAAAACAAATTAATTTTTCATGGATTAAAATACATGAACTGCAGATGCTTTAAAATATAACCAGATACTGGTTCCTATAGAAATATTGAGTTCATTAAGGGATTCGCGTGTTATAAAAATAGTGAATAATTCGCCGGTGTTTACTGTTAGTTTTATAAGGGACCCGGTGTCAATTATTTCATCAACTTTACCCTGAATTGTATTTCTGGCACTGGTCTGTACCTTTCCCCTGGATATTGTTATTTCATCGGGCCTTATAGTAAAATGGACTTTACCTTCTTTTTCCGTTACGGCAAATACAGTTATGGAATCTGTTTTAATTGCTGCCAGACCATTGGAACTGTCCTCAATTATACCACTCATCAGGTTTTGAATACCAACAAAATCAGCCACAAATCTATTCTTCGGTTTTCTGAATATCTGATCAGGAGTTCCAGATTGAAGGATCTGGCCATTATAAAGTATGACCATATTCTCTGCAAGCCTCTGGCCCTGTAAAAGGTCGTGAGTGGTCATTATAATGGTTGTTTCGGATTCCCGGTTAATTTTCAGGATCAGTTCTTCAAGTTTCTTTTTAGAGATAGGGTCAAGATTTGCAGTTGGTTCATCAAGTAACAGTAACCTTGGTTCTGTAATCATTGCCCGTGCAAGTGCAAGCCTCTGGGTTTCGCCACCTGATAATTTAAGCGCGTTTCTGTTCTCGTAACCGGGAAGACCAATCATTTCGAGGAGTTCTTTGATTCTCCCGTCCATATTCTCTTTTCTTCCCCTGATTTTCAAACCATAAGCAATATTATCATAAACGCTTGCCTTAAAAGCAAGAGGTTTTTGAAAAACCATTCCAATTTGCCTTCTTACCTCCAGCCTGGTATTATTGGATTCATTGGCATTAGCACCTTCAAAATACACAGTTCCAGAAGATGGTTTTTCCAGTAAATCGATTAATCTGAGCATAACAGTTTTTCCAGAGCCAGTCGGTCCAACAAGAGCAGTGCTGGTCCCCTTTTCTATTTGCAGGTTAATATTCTTTAGAACCTCAAGTTTTCCGTAATTTTTGTAAATTTCTTCCAATTCCACTATGTGCATCTTTAAACCTGAACTAAGTTTTTTTGAATTAATCCTTGCCCTGCAAATAGTTCAATAAGAAATTGATTACTAGAGACAGAGAAAGAAGTATAAACCCCAATGCTATAGAAAGCACCAGATTACCTCTAGATGTTTCAAGAGATATGGCTGTGGTAAAAGTTCTCGTAAAACCTCTGATATTGCCTCCAATAAGTATGGCGACTCCTACTTCTGATATAGCCCTTCCAAAACCAAGTATCACAGCACTCATTATAGCATAACGGGCTTCTATTATAATGGTAATTATTGTTTGGTATGTGCTGGCTCCAAGGGATATTGCCAGTTCTTTTATTTGAGTGCTGACCCCAACAAGGGCGGTGATAGTAAATCCAATGAGAAGAGGCAGTATTAGCAATACCTGCCCTATAATCATTCCAGTGGGAGTAAAAAGAAGTTTTAAAAACCCGAAGGGACCCTGCTGGGATATTAACAGGAAAAGGAAAAGCCCCACCAGAACTGTGGGAACACTGTAAAGGGTCTGGATCAGGTTTATTATTGTCCGTTTTCCCCAAAATTCATAATAGTAGATCATTCCACCAATGGGAATCGATATTAATGAGCCTATCAGTGTTGCAGTTAACGAAATATAAAGGCTTAATTTCGTTATTTGAATCAGTTTTGGATCAAGTTCTACTATCAGTTCTATTGCCTGAAAAATTGCCAGAATAATTTCATTCAAACGACCACCTGAACTTGATACACACTGTAATTTAGTGATATTATAGTTATCTCAGTTTCTTTGAGTTGCTCTGGCTAAAAAAATTGCAGGTTAACCATCCTCAGGATGGCAAACCTTCGGATATTGGGGTAAAGAGAGGCTCCCCGTATTGTTCCCTGCCAAAGTTTCCGATTATTTCCTGCCCTTCAGAGGAAACAAGGAAGTCTACAAAGTTTTGCGCACCTTCATAATTCACATTTGGATGCTTTTCTGGATTCACAGGCATAGCTGCATAAACATTAAGCAGTTCATCGCCTGCAGTCACTATTGGTACAATCTGTATCCTTCCTTCGTTCGTATATGCAAGAAATGTTCCGGAATCGGTTAAAGTATAAGCATTCTGTTCATTGGAAAGCAAAAGGGTTTCTCCCATGCCTCTGCCGCTTTCAATGTACCATTCACCCGAACTATTAATTTCGCCATAACTTACTCCAGTACTTTCCCAGATTTTTTTCTCCCGTGCATGTGTACCTGAATCATCCCCACGAGAGGCAAACTTAACCTGATCAGAATCATTCTGACCTTCTTCCATTATCCTGGTAAATGCTTCCGTAGCGTTAAGACCATTTATTCCTGCAGGATCATTTTCAGGTCCTACAATCCAGAAATAATTATATGCTATTTCCGTACGATTTGTACCGAATCCATTATTCACAAATTCTTCTTCCCGACTTTTGTCATGAGTAAGAAGAATATCAGCATCTCCTCTTTCACCATACTGTATGGCTATTCCTGTGCCTCCGGATATAACCAGTACGTCCACTCCGGGATATTTATCCTCAAATGCTGCCTCTATTTCTTCCAGAAGCCCTGTGTCCTCCAGACTGGTCGTGGTAGAAACTATCAACTTTGAGGTCTCTGACTGTGCAGTTGTTGTAGTGTCCGGTTCTGTAATCGTTGTAGTATCTGGCTGCTGTTCGGTATCTGTGCATCCTGTTGCAAGGAATACGCTTAACAGGACCATCAAAATAAAAAATGCTTTTCTCATACTCTTCTCCATATAAAATAATATTTTAGTTAGAAATGTGTATTTGAACATAACGAATATGGTCCTCAAGTTATTTATTAACAAATATTACAAAAAAAGTAAAAAAGAGATGCTGCGGGATAAATGCAAAAAACATTCTTAGAGAAAAATCAAAAATTGAGAGTTTTGATAAGCAGTTAAGTTCTTAAAAAACAGAACCCAGATTAGTTCAATATTTGAAAAATGTTGACAATTAACGGAAAGAATTTAGCATTTTCATTCACCCATATCATTTCACATATGTCATTAATTAGCAATGCTGTTTCTCGTATCAAATCAATCTACAAATTTGACAGTAGCTTTTTGTTCAGAAATGACATTCCTGCTTTTTCTGTCAATAATTTTCAGGGTTATTTCAGTACCTGCTTTGAAACCGTAATTGTCAGAGGTGTTACCGTTCCCATTTACACTGACTACTACACTGGATTTAGCGGACTTTTTTGGGCTGTCCTGTCCGCAGAGGATAAGTCTCTCCCCGATATCCCAGGAGCCATCTTCAAGAGTGGCATTATTATTGGCAACGTAGTATTTTTGATTTTTTCTTTCCTGGCTCAGATCCATGTAAAGAACCTCTAAATTTCCTTCAGCTCTTTTTCCAGTCCCATTAGAAATGTTCCCCTGGAAAGAATTTCCATATCCGGAAATTTTTATAGAGATAGAGTCTGGTGAAAGGGAGTCTCCTCCCTCATGCATAAGAACAATCCGATTTTCTTTAAATGTGACCCAGTGGCTTGAATGGCCAACTCCATAAAGCCCTCCTTCACAGGATTCAAGATCTATATTTACAACAGGAGGCTGGAGATTCATTCTACTGCCAGAGAGGGCTACACTGCTAACAATTGCAGCCACGAGTATAAATGTAATCAGCAGAAGGAGAAGGGAGCCGATAACAGGAGAGAGACCTTCAGGTGAAGCCTTAAAGGAATTAAGAAATTTACATCGGACATTTCCCCACGCCTTCATCAGTAGATAATAGGAAGAACTTGAATAAATAATTACTTAATTGACTAAAAAAGAATAAGAATTATTAAAAAAAGAAATAGCAGAGAGAATTGTAAAAAGAAATTATAAAAAATAATAAAAAATAATAAAAAATAATAAAAAGTAATAAAAAATAATAAAAAGAAATAATAAAGGAAATCCTTACCTTAAAGTTATTTCTTTTTTCTCTGTCCTTTCTTTTCGTATTCTTTTTCGAGTTCGAAGATTTCCCTGACGCTCTCCAGTTCCTTTCTGCTTCTGGAATAACGCATAAGCACCATCACAACCCCGAAAAGCAGAGCCACGATTGCGGCAAAGAAATACATGGGCGCGGATTCAGTATAATATTTAACCTGAATAGCTTCTTCACGTTCTCCCATTTCAGAATAAACCCACAGGAGAGTATGTCTTCCTTTCTCATCAAAGCCTGTGCTGGAAGGTGCAGGTCTTGCTATCCCGAAAACCCTGTTGCCTGTAACATAGCCCTCAGGGAGAATCACACGTATAAACTCGGAATCAGGTTTCATAAAGGTAAAGCTCTGGGTTCCGGGCGCATCAAGAGTATATGCAATAAAACCTGTAACGTTTTCCTCAAATTCGAGATTTACTACCTTCATGCCCCTGGAAACGTCCTGCGTGAGAGTGTAATTCAGGTATGTAACGTTGATGCTGTTTGCAAGCCTCGAAAAGGTTTCCGGTCCCGCAACTGTTTCGTTCGCAGGCTCTACCAGCAGTACAAAGTTTTTAATGGGTTCCTTCTCAGAGCCTCCTCCAAGAGAATCCGGAGGGAAAATTTCAAGCTTGCTGCTATTTATAACCAGATGGACAGCCTGAACTTCAACTTTGTTTTCCAGAATATAGTATGTGGTGGTATTTACTGGAGTGTTGTTATCCCACTCTTCCAGAAAAACATCAAATTCATAACTGGAGATGTTGCCAGGCTCATCAATAGTGATCTCTTTTTTCTGGTCAACACAGCCCGATATGAAGATCACCATCAGGGCAAGGAGTATAAACATATTTTTTGTATTCATTTTCACGGAAGAATTCTCCCTTGAGCTCGAAGCGATCTCTTTTTAGCCGGCAGCAATTTATTAAGGTTTAGAACAAGCTGCAGGATCATAACAGGTCAATCTTTACCTTATTGCTCCCTCTTCTTAATAAACAAAGCGGATAATCTATAAAGACCTGAACAAAAAGATAACCTGTAAAGACCTTAACAGAAAGGATAATCTATGGAATCAAAAGTGAATTTATCGTTTCCGGCCCATTCTCACAAAAATTCAGGTTTTTGATTCTCCTGAAGAACTCAAGTACCTTTCTACCATAGGCCAATCAATTTTTTTGATATACTTTGCCTGGAGTTTTGAGACGTAAAGAATATTGCTGCCAACAAGAATTTTCATATCAGAGGGCTTTGGAGAAATTTCTCCGAGAGGAAGAAGTACAGGACCATTCGGGGAAGTGGATAGCCTGAAGTCCATCCCACTCTTCCTGATGTAAGCTGTGACTTTTTCATCAATTGAAAACACAGGAACCATAGTAATACACCGTGGAGAAATTATCGGGGAAAGATAAATAATTACAGGTTATTGATTGAAAAAAATGATCACAGGCTATAAGATTGAAAAATTACGGGATATGAAATTAAGAATACGGGATATAAAATAAAAAATACAGGCTACAAGATTAAAGAAAAAAAGGTATAATATTAAAAAATAGAATTTTCTCGTAAATCTCTCATAAATAATAAAAACTCAGGGACGGGAGATATTCAGAAATAACCCGGAAATTATGGAAGCTTCCGGGCAGTTTTAAATTTGATGAAAACAATTTAGGACGCAGATAGCATGATGATGAAAGATAAGGGAAAACTTGTAATCTGGCCGGCATATATCGACCAGACAAAATCCAGAAGCAGCGGCAGGATAATCTCACGGAAAAACTCCATAAAGGAACCGCACCTGAACGAAATCAAAGAAGCTGCCAGACAACTTGGCCTGAACCCGGAAGTGGAGCCTGAAAAAGCCTATCCCAAATCCTGGTGGGAAGTTAGCGGAAGAGTGCTTGTAGACGATAATGGCCCAAAGTCCGTTATTGCAAAACAGATAGCCCTGGCAATCAAAAAAATGAGAGGACAGGAAGTCCCTGCAAAAACATGAAAATAGTTTAAACAGTATTTTATATTTCAGGATTAGTGTAATTATCTGCTCGCTGATGATCATTATCCTGATCGCTAATGAGTGTTATTCTGTTTGTGAAGACAGTACCCGGATCGCTACCTGAATTGCAAATGAAGCTTAAAACTGCCTGTAACCTGGAAAGGGGGAAACATAACCCTGATTTTATTTTAATTTTTTATAAGGATACCTCATTTCCTTTCCGCAATGTTCACAGGTTATGACAACAAACCCTTCATTCAATCTGTAACGTGAATTATATCCGGGAGTAAGAAAAGAATAGCAGTGTTTACAGATCCTGCTTTTGATTTCTCTCGGAATGCTTATCCTGTTCCTCATGGAAATGTTTCGTATGAGCTGCACGTAATGCCTGCTGCGCTCAGGGTTTTCCGGAAGCTCAACTTTTGCACGCTCAAAAAGCCGCCACATACGCTGGACGGCTATGTTCTGAATAAGGTTTTTTTGCTGTTTCCTGGCTGCTCTGGGCATTGGTAAATCTATCCTGAAATTTTACTTAAATGGGTGTCCTGTTCTATCCGTCGAAGGAAACTGATCAGGAATCAAAATAATCACATTAATATCCGGGTTCTTGCTGTGTACAAGAGCTTTAAACCTTTCGGGGTCTCCGTTAATTCCTTCTGAACCATAATGCATGGGAATAGTAAAACCGGGAGATATAACTGCTGCTGCATTCGCGGCTTCTTCCTCGTTCATGGTATACGTACCCCCGATAGGCAGAAGAGCTATATCGGCATTGATAGCCTCTATCTCTGGAATAAAGTCTGAATCTCCTGCGTGATAAATCCTTAACCCTTCAAGTTCTACGATATACCCCACTCCAAGCCCTCTGGGATGATACGGCTTATCAATATTATAAGCAGGGACCACTTCAATACGGGTCCCTTTGATCTCAAGCCCATCAGCCAGAATATCCCCTTCAGCAACCCTCCTTGCATCTCCCTTGAATTCAAGAGAACAATTTTCAGGGATAAGGGTAGTAGTGTCAGATTTCCTGACCTTCCTGATATCATCAGGGCTGCAGTGATCATAGTGTTCATGAGTGATAAGGAGAATATCTGCCCTGTCATCAAAAGCAGGCTCCTGAGCAATCCTAAAAGGATCAATATAGATTTTTTTGCCTTCCCCTTCAAGCAAAAAACCGGCATGCCCTAACCATTGAATGCTGATATCCTTGATTTTCACACTATTCACCATATACACCTGCCGAGATTTATTTTCTGGATTTATAAATATAAACCTGTAAGGGAACTTTATTATTAAATCATATTAATATTACCCGAAGATTGGGACTTTATAAATACAGGCCTGAAAAAGTTTATCAAGCAGATTTACGATTTTTTTTAACGAAGCTTGGCTCGAGAACCCTATCATAAATCATCTTTTGCAGGTAACAAACAACTGGCAGTTTGATTACAACCGCTTCTCTTTTGTCTCCTGCGCTGTGCACCCCTATTGATTCCTTTCCGTCAGCTATCATAAAAAATTCTTCGTCATACCTGATTCCATCAATTACGATATTGTTCAGGAACTCGCGAAATTCTTTAGTGGTTTCCCGGAACTCAAATGGAAACGATTCAAACTTTTCAGGTTCACTTATAATAAAGGTTAACTGGCAGGTTTTTTCCAGTTTTTTCAGTTCAGCTTCAAATTCCTGAAAGAACCTGGGGCTGGATGAGAAGACAATCAGCTCTTCTTTTACCCCATTGAGAATTTCACGGATCCTGTTTTTAATCCCCCATTCGCTCTGGATGCACCAGACAGGAGATGTCCTGGGAAGCTCATAACTGAGTTCATTGAGCTGGTCAAGAGTTTCGATTGCGCAGTTAATGAATTCGTCTTTTATCTTGCCTATTACCTGCTTGGGATCAACTGCACGGAAGTAAGTCGGAGAGCCCTGTCGGACTTCCAGATAACCCCTTTTTGCGAGTACTTTAAGGACTTCATATATCTTGGCTCTCGGCACGTTTGTAAGTTCATGAACTTCTCGTGCCGTAGCCTCTCCAAGACTGACAAGCCCTACATAGGCTTTTGCCTCGTTTTCAGTTAGCCCCATCTTCTCCAGATTGCAAATTAATTGATTATTGTGCTGTAAAAACATCTGTTACCCCTAAAGTAACAATAGATTTAAATCTTTTCTAAATATAATACTCACAGAGCCTAGACATTAAAGAACTATTCATACAGTCGGAAAAGAGAAGTTTGTGTGAATAAGCCTTGAATGGCAGATCTCCAGCCTGAATAAAGACAGGCAGGTCAGATAAATGCAACAAGGCCCCTAAATTGTATGGATACTAAAAATTATGAGAGGATTTACTATTAAAAATACTTTTGAAAAACTGGGATTTTTTATTCAGAATAACCGTTTTTCCATACTTCTGGTAGCCTTTCTGTTCATAGTCATAGCAACACAGGGCGCACAAAATATAGAGATGGCTTCAGGAACAGAGACATTTGTAGGGAAAGACTCCCCTCTCTATCAGGACTACGATCACCTTTATCAAAAAATATTTCAGACTCAATCAATTGTGGTAATGGTAGAGGGCAATGAGGTGAAAAACGCTGACCTGATGAAAGCCGTGGACAGAATGGAACACCAGCTCCAGGGCACTGAGGGTGTAATAGAAACCACAAGCCCTGCCTCCCTGATCAAAATGGTTAATTACCAGATGACAGGAAGATACGTGATTCCAGATACCGATAAAGAGATTGAAGCTATTATAGATGGAAACCCTGAAATTTTCGGACAGATTGTCCCTGATAATACTCACATTCTGATTTCAGTAGTAATGGCCGGCTCAACCAGTGACGCTGCACAGGAAGATATCCTTTATGCCACTGAAGATTCGGTTTCATTTGCAGAATTTCCACCTTCTTACAACATCATCGTCACAGGTGACCCGGCCTTCATGGTCTCCATGAACTACGAAATGAATTCCAGCATGGGTGTGCTTCTGGGACTTTCCGGTCTTTTCATGGTTATCATATTATTTTTCGTGTTCAAACACGTCCGATGGGGCCTTCTCCCTCTACCGGTAGTCCTTCTCGGAATTATTTACACCTTTGGAGCTATGGGCTATATCGGAATTTCCCTTTCCATGGTCTCAATGGCTGCGTTCCCGATCCTCATAGGCGTGGGGATAGACTATGCTATCCAGTTCCATAACAGGCTTGAAGAAGAACTGCACAAAAGCGAGAGCAAGGAAAGGGCAGTTGTAGAAACCATAAAGAATACTGGACCTGCAGTTTTAATAGCTCTGGGAATGACAGCGCTTGGCTTTGTATCTCTCTTTACATCTTCAGTGCCTATGATCCAGGACTTTGGAAAACTGCTCCTGATAGGCATTATAATGTGTTATCTCTCCTCCATATTCGTGGGAATTACAACAATTTCACTATTTGATAAGTATTCGGACAAAAATCCTCTAAAGAAAATTGCCAGAAAGATAAAACCGGCAGGTCTGGATAAAAAGAAAAAGTCGGAAAAAAAGAGAGGAGAGGGGCATATAACAGAGAAATTGCTCCAGAAAACTACCGACCTGACAATCAGATACGATATTATTGTACTGGGAATTGCAAGCCTGCTCTGTTTAGGCGGGCTTTATGTGGATCAGTCAGTACCAATTGAGACTGACGTGCAAACATTCGTTCCCCAGGATATGCCTGCTCTTGTGGACCTCGCGCATATGGGAGACATCATGGGCGGGACAGATGAACTGAACCTTATTATCAAGGTTAAAGATACAGCGAATCCGGATGTTCTGAAGTGGATAGATCGGTTTTCCGAGCATGAAGTTGAAGGAAGAAAGCACATTTACAGCGCTTCTAGCATTGTACCCCTGGTGAAGGAAAGGAACGGAGGCACGATCCCGGATACAAGCCAGGAAATAGAAGCTATTTATGCTGAGATCCCGGAATCTCAGAAAGACCGTTACATGTACGGGAAAAATATGCTTCTCCTTAATTTCAATATAGGAAATGCGGTTGCGGACATTAAAGTAACAGGTATTCAGGAACTAACTGACATTGTTAAACAGGATATGCAATGGATGCCAGCCCCTCCGGGTACATCTGTCACTATTACCGGGAACAATGTTGTATTTATAGAAGTTATTACAGCTCTTACCAGTGGTAGAGTAGCAATGACTTTCCTGGGGCTTATTCTTGTGCTTGCAGGGCTTTTCGTTGTTTACAGAGACTGGCTGAAAGCGGTAGTCCCTATCATCCCCATGTTCATAGTAATAGGCTGGTCAGGAGGAGTTATGTATTACCTTGATATCGAATACACTCCCATGACAGCAACTCTTGGAGCTCTGATTCTGGGAGTAGGGTCTGAGTATGCGATCCTTATGATGGAGCGTTACTTTGAGGAAAAAGATGCAGGTGCAACTCCTATGGAAGCTATCCATATGACCAGTGCCAAAATAGGAACTGCAATCATTGCTTCAGGAGCGACCACTGTATTTGGATTCCTGGCACTGGTCGTTTCCCCCTTCCCTATGATCAGCAATTTCGGAATAGTTACGGTTGTGGATGTCCTGATGGCTCTCCTGGCAACTTTTGTAGTTTTCCCACCGCTTATAGTGGTCCTTGATACCTGGAGAGAAAAGAGGAGAGGAGCCACGGCAGAGAAAGAGGCAAAAAAACAAATTCAGGGGGCAGATGTATGATACAAGCACCCGGAAAAACCAGACAAGAAATAATGAAGAAAGCTTCGAGATTTACATTAGTCCTGTTAATAATTTCAATCACTGCATTCCCAGCCCTTGGAGACGATGAGACAGACTTTATTGTCCCGGATTATGGATATACAGTGGACTATTACAGGAGTTACGGGGAACCTGTTCTGAAGGCATCAGTAACAGGAAATCCAGAGTTCAGCAGGGGAGAGACTGCAAACCTGCAAATAAAAATTGCGAATAAAGGAGTAATAGACGGATTTAAGAGATTAAACGTTAATCAGGCCGGAATAAGCGATGCCAATGAGGAGATGCTTGCGAAGGCTGAAATGGAAGAAGAAAAAGAATGTACAACAGCGAAAAACATCAATGCAGTCCTTGTTTCCGGAACTGAATACATTGAAGTAAAGTCCGCAAGCAATATCCAGAATGTGGAAGAGCTTGAGACGGGATATACAGCAAATATCCAGTACACTATAAAAATCGACAGTGATACCCCTGCTGGAAATTATGAACTCCTGCTGCCCGTAAGTTATGATTATCAGGCAAATGTCCGGACCGCAACCGGGGAAATTATAAACCTGGGACTTACGGACATGGAATATACGATAGATTACGATACAAAAGAAGAGACTCTCAGGATACCGATTTCCATAAAAAGTGAGCCGAAGTTTGAAGTGACAGAGGTTTCAGGAAACCTGAAACAGGGAGAAAGCAGAGTCATCAATGTTACCTATATGAACACAAGAGAAGAGGTTGCACAGGATGCCACTGCCCGAATAATCGTAATGACTCCACTCAGCACACAGAAGTCCATGGTGAGACTCGGAGACATAGGGCCGGGGGAAAGCAGGACTGCCAGCTTCGAGATTGCTTCGGCCAGGGAAGCTACTGTAAAGAATTATGGAATTGACAGCGAGATAAAGTATGTTGACAAGGATGGTGAAACCTCCTTTTCAAATAACCTGAAAGTGCATGTGCCTCTTGAAGCGACTGAGAAAAAAATCAGCATAACAGGCATAGCAATCATACTGATTATCCTTATCGCCCTTTACCAGATCGTAAATATGTACAGGAAAAGAAACAGGAATAATGATGAAACCGCGCCAGGTGATGAGAATGAATAAAAATGGATTTTTTGCTACTATCACAGCTCTTCTAATCCTTTGCTCTGCTGCCCTGCCAGCACAGGCAGCTTTCCCTAAAAACTTCGATATCAGTGAGAACTACTACACTGTTTACGGAGGACCCGATATTAACGCCACACTTGTTGGAGACAACGAATATTCAAGGGGAGATACTGTAACCCTTAACATAAATATGATGAATAAAGGCGCCATCACCGGATTTAAGTCAGAAAAAGATGCAGACTTTGGGGAGTATGTTGACATAATGCTTCAGCAGGCTGAAATGCAGTATGAAGCGCAGGCTACAACAGCAGTAGGCATCCTTGCAACCCTCAAATCTGATAACGAGTATGTAAAAGTTAAATCCGGGCCTCAGGAAGCAGGCACCCTCAAACAGGGTAAACAGAGTTCAAGCCCGACAAAATTCACTGTTGAGATAAACAAGAATACTCCTGCAGGAACGTATCCCCTGACCCTTGACCTGTCATACATGTACCAGCATAATGTGCAGTTGAGCGGAGACGACTTTGACAACAACATCGGCCTTGTCAGGAACAAAGAGGTAGGCATCTGGTATGAAAATCAGACCCAGACCCAGACTATAGAGATAAAGGTCAAGGAAGAACCCTACTTTGAGGTTACGAATGTAACAGGTGAGCTTTATCCTGATCAAGGCGGGATGCTTTATGTAACATACAAGAACACGGGAGAAAAGCCTGCAAAGGATGCAACCGTAAGGCTCAGTGCAAGTGACCCCTTCAGTACAACCGACGACCAGGCTTATCTTGGAACCCTGGGCCCGGGAAAGACCGCTGTTGCCATTTTTGATATAGACGTGGATGAGGATGCAACAGCCAAACTGTATTCCCTGAACAGCGAGATCCTCTATGAGGATGTAAACGGGCATGACCAGATCTCTGACAGTGTAAAGGTTAATGTTGAAGTTCTGCCTGCTCAAAAAAGGCTTCCAGGGTACCAGTTTGGAGCCGGAATTGCTTTCATGGCTCTGGCAGCCTTCTTTGTGATTTTCAGGAAAAAACAGCAGCAAAAATAACCTGAAACCTGGAAAATAAGCTGACCCTGAAAACAGGAAGTTAAAAGAATAAAACAAAAAGAAACAAAAAGTGCCTGTAAATAATATTCTTACAGGCACTCATCTTTTTTTCGAATCCTGATTAATAAAGTTCTCAAAATTAATAAAGTTCTCAAAATTAATAAAGTTCTCAAAATTAATAAAGTTCTCAAAATTAATAAAGTTCTCAAAATTAATAAAGACCTTAAAATTAATAAAGATCTTAAAATGCCCCTAAAAAAAAGAGTTCAGTCTGTATCAGACCTTTTTGAGCCAGAATTTACAGGCTCTTTTTCACCGATGGCTTTTGCGACCATTACTTCTGTGGATTTTATGACCGCATAAATCCGGTCTCCTGGCTTTATGTCCAGTTTTTCGACTGCCTCCTCCGTAACCACTGAGGTAAGGACTGAAGGTTCAATCTCAATTGTGAGCTTGGAGACAAGCCCATTTTTCTCGACTTCAACTACTTTTCCGGGAAGCTTATTTCGGGCTGAAAGCTTGAAGCCTACATTTTCCCATGAGGTTTCGTCCCCTACAGCTTCATTAATCAGCTTTTTATTTGTTTCGTACTCAACAAGCAGTTTTCTTCCAAGATCAGTCAGAAAAGTTCCCTGGTCTTTTCCCCCACGTACAGTAACTACCGCAGGCTCGCCAAGAGCATCATTCATTTTTTTAAGCATCATCCAGGCATGTTTATAGGAAATTCCAAGTTTCTGACAGGCTTTACGGAGGGAGCGTTCTTCGTCAATTGTTTTCAACAATTCGGCTCTGCCAGCCCCCATTACTGTCCTTCCATCTTCGGTAAACCAGAGCTTTGTTTTCGCTTTCACAGACCTCACCTTTTAGCGGAGTACATGAACAGAATTTGCCCTGAACCGGGCATAAACCCGGGCATCCGGAGAAATATCCATTTTTTCTGCCGATTTCCAGGTTATAAGGGCATTCAGGGTGATTCCGCAGTTCAACCTTTACCCGGGACAAGAGCTCCAGGTATCAAGACTTCCGTAACCCTGCCCTGCAAGAGTTTCTGATGCTGGATTGTGCGGAAGTTTTACTTAAAGCTATGTTTTCCGGTCTCAGGAAAGCAAATACCGTATCTCCTGCATCTACCTTGCCAGAACCATCAACTACTGTTTCTCCTGTTTCTATACACAAAATATATACCGAATTCTGGTAAACAAAAGCAAGATCATACTTTTCTGGAGGCAGGTTCGTTGCTTCTTTCCATCAAACAGATTTGAGTTTATATAGACATGTGGTCTTTGATATAACAGATATAAACTTTTTGAGTAAAATTTTTGCTTTTTCCTGTGAAAAGGAAAATAAAAGGTAAAAGGAGGGAGCTTGAAATTGTAATGGTACTTCCATGCAAGAAATCGATATTATAGGGAATAAATCAGCAATAAAAAAATCAGCAATAAAAAATGAAATTTAAAAAATCAGCAATAAAAAAATCAGCAATAAAAAAATCAGCAATAAAAAATGAAATTTAAAAAATCAATAAATCTGTTAATGAGCCAGGACCGAAAATTCGGAAATTACAGCGAATTAATGCAAGTTAACTTGAATTATTTGCAAAATAAAGTGCGTAAAGCATCTCGGAATAAATAAATAGTAGAATTAAAGTAAAATTTACTCATCCAAATTTAATAATATGAGAATATATAAAAACTAAGTACTCCTGAATAATTGTATTAATTTCGGAAAAATTTCTATAATCAGATACTACTCATACACATTATGATTCTTTTAAAGGTGTCCTTATGGATGGTTATAATATCTTTTTGGCTTTGCTTGCAGTCTATATAATCGGACTTGTGACTGTTGGCTGGTACTTCAATAAAAAACAGAAATCTATTACCGACTTCTGGCTTGCAGGACGAAAAGTAGGTCCCGGAGCACTTGGATTTTCAGCTGCAGCATCATGGCTTACAGCTGGAGGAATTCTTGCGGTTATCGGGTATTTCATACTGCAGGGAATGGGCTCCATATGGGCTTTTGTAGCTCCAAATATTGTCGCCCTCCTTGTCATCGCTGTACTTGTGGGCAAGATCAAAAACCTGCCTGCAATTACACAGCCTGAACTTCTGGAACAGCGTTATGGGAGCTCAGTCCGGTGGCCTGTTGCTCTGATCATTACCGTAGTGATGATTCTTTTTGCAGTAGCAGATGTTACAGGGCTCTCCCTCGTGCTTCAGGTATTTTACGGGCTTGATCCGCTCTATGCTGCGGCTATTGTTGCAATTGCAGTATCCCTTTACGTAACCCTCGGCGGCCTTTCGGCAGTAGTCTGGACAGATGTCATCCAGTTCTCGTTCCTCTCTCTTTTTACAATAGCAATGGCTTTTGCTGCAGTAGGGACCGTGGCAGATGGAGGTCTTAATACTCCTGCAATAAGCAGCTCTGAACTCTTCGGGAGCCTTCCCGATGTATGGTGGAACCCCTTGTCAATCGGCCTCCCCATGGTTCTGATCTTCTGCCTTGCCATTATTCCGGGATGGATTACAGAACAGGACCCCTGGCAGAAGGTATGGGCTGCAAGAGATGCAAAATCCGCCCGTACAGGGATGATCATAGGGTCTCTTATGATCACCATAGTTTTCTCGGCATGTGCTGTAATAGCAATAGCTCTCAGTTCCATATACCCGGAAATCCCACAAATGGGCTTCCCTGCAGGCATGGCACAGGCAGAGCCTGCACTTCTTGCTTTTGTCAGTGAGCGTTTTGCTTCTGCTCCCCTGATCGTAGCTATAAGTGCAATAGGGCTTGCAGCAGCTTCCATGTCCTGCGCTGACACCTTTGCAACATCTGGAGCTTCATGCATTTCAAGGGACATTTATCAAAGGTACATAAAGCCCGATGCTACAATGAAGGAGATGCTCATTGTAAACAGGGTGAGTGTGCTAATTATCGTACTTGCAGCAACAGCTGGCTCATTTATTATCCCCAACATTATAGATGCAATTCATATTGCTACCTTTATTGCAAGCGCTTCTTACTTCTTTCCTCTTATGGGAGGGCTCTACTGGAAAAGAGCGACAAAAGAAGGAGCTTTTGCAGGGATGGTAATCGGATTTATTGTCCAGGTAGCCCTTGTAGTTCTGGACCTTGTAAAAACCCCTCCCCTGGCTCCAAGTTACCTTGAGACCATCCATCCCGTTCTGATGAGCCACGGTGTTATTGTAGGAATGAGCCTGAGTGCAATTGCATTCTTTGGGGTTTCCCTGATGACAAAACCCTCAAGCAGGGTTAACCTTGCACCCTTTTTCGAAGAAGAAGCAGAAGAGCTTGCCCGCTATGAGACAGGTGAGATCAACGAAGCAGATCCATCGTACAGCGCATTCCTCAAAAACGTTAATGAGAAAGTTGCAGGGGAACGTACTCACCTTCAGCTTAACCTCAGGACTTCAGGAACCCTCAGCTGGCACGAGCTTGTAGAAAAGCTGAAAAGCAGTTCTCCTGCATGGGTTACTCCTACGGGGCTTGACTCCGTATACAGGTTGACCCACGGAGACATGCTCGCCTGCGTGGCTGTTACCAGAGGAAGCGGAGAACAGGACATCTGGCTCAAAGCCGAACCAAAAATAGAAACCGTGAGAAGGCAGAGAAAAGAGCTTTTTACAGCCTATGAAGAGCTGAAGAAAGTGCTTGACCAGAAAGGAGTTAAACTGGATTTTTACTGACTTAAATTTGAATACTTAAGACAGGGGTTCCTTACAGAACCCTGCCTTAATTTCTTTTTTTGGAACTTAATATTTCAGGAATACAGAGCTTTTTCAATGACTTCTTTTCCAAGCCTTACATCTTCCAGAGAGAAGACTTCCAGATTGTAGACCCCTCTGTAACCTGAGAGCAGTTTGAGGACAGAGAAGTCAACACATCCTTTTCCCGGTGCCATATGTTCGTCCCCGTCATACTTTTCTGTCCATTGCCCTCTATTATCGTGCAGATGAATGTGAATAACATGTTTCTGTAGAGTCTGAACAAAAGCCCTTAGTTTTCCGGGGTCGCCGCCGCAGGTAAGGTTTGCGTGCCCGATATCCAGGGTAGCCTTCAGGTGGTCTGAGTTTACAAGTTCAATGGTCCCAGCGAGTTCTTCTGCTTCGCAACAAAAGTTTGAAGGGTCTGTTCCTTCTTTATTTTCAAGCCCGAGTATAACTCCATAGTTTTCAGCAAGAGAGGAAAGAGATTCCAGATTTTTGACCATTGAATCAAAGGACTTTTCCTTATCGAGCCCTATTTTGCCAGGGTGGATGACAACTATCCTGGAACCTATCCTGTTTGCAATTTCCATGGACTCTTCAAGAAGAGTAAACTCTCTTTTTCCCATGTTTGCAGTATCTACCTGCAGGGCTGTGGGATATCCAGGAGCTGCCGCTGAATAAGGAGCATGGACAGTCCCCGGAAAGCCGTATACTGACATTTCATCAAGAATACATTCAAGTTTTCTATTTTCAAGTACAGTACCGCTGTAAATTCCGAGTTTGGGGACGTAAAGTTCTATCGACCCCACATTTTCCTTCAGCTCCTGAAGGGAGCCGGCAAAAGACGAAGCTCCGAAAATCACGTACTAAGCAAGAAAACCAGATATAAAGTTCTTTTGCGATGCCCGGTTTACAGCCACAAAATAACAAACTGAATGAATAAATGAAGAAACTCAGGAAAAACATTTGAATGTCAGAGGAAAAAAGAGGAGGTCTGAACTTAACCCGTGTCAGAAGGCGTTCAGTATATAAAGAAGCGGAAAAAATAGCCAACATATTTATATATAAGTAATTGTTACCGGCTTTTCTTTTTAAAAGAATTTATAAATAGATTAAATATAAATATATAGTAAGTACATGGAGAATATATTTTTACTGACGAAAAGAACAATAAAAAATAATTAAAAATATCTATAATCGTAAAAATATCCTTTTTATCCCTGAGAAAATAAAAGAACTTAATGAGCATTAGATTATATAAAATTTAGAAATATAAAAACCACATCAGTATAACGAATTATTATAAAAATAGTTAATATATTTTAAAAAATAAATAAAAAAATTCATTAGTAATAATCGGAATCTTTATATGATATTGAAAGAAGTAAAATTTATTCTTTTTTATATAAATATAATTTTGTTTGATTTACCCGGCTCGGTACATCATATAAAATTGATTGTATAAAATATAAACCTATAATAATATTTTAAAAGCGTTCCTATTTCGAAAGGTTTATGAATGATCCTCTCTAATCCAAAAATTAACGTGCGTCATAATCATATTTCTTTGTAATGATATGGCAGACGCTTTTAAAAAAATGTACAGCGTTTTTTGGAATCCAGTTTATTACATGTAATAACATAAAGGAGGAAAATGAATGGAACCACTCATAGGCATGGGAGTGCTTGCACTTATTGGAGTGGCTGCGACCATTGCAGGTGCTTCAGAGGACCTGGAATCTGACATAGGTTCGCAGAGCAACCCTAACTCTCAGGTGCAGTTAGCTCCCCAAATGATGTTTCCCCACAGAATATATAACAAAGCGATATCTGGAGAACCACCATCCAACGCATTAATGTGTTCGATCGGTGCAGCCATTGCAACAGTATTAATAAGTGAATTTACAGTATCCCCACTTTTTGCACTGGTATTTGGTTCCGTTATTGCAGCATGCGTGCATGGAACCTTTGCGGTAACTGCCACAATGGGTAGATGTGCCAGTCAGAGTCGATTCAAGCAGCCGATTTATCTGGACATGATAAGAAGTCATACCCCGGCAATTATGGGATATGCGTTCATAACGACCTTCTGTGTTCTGGTGATATCGTACCTGATGACAGTTGTACTCGGACACCCCTTCCCGCTAACTATGCTGGCTTTCATCTGGGGTATTACAATAGGTGCAATAGGATCATCAACAGGCGACGTCCACTACGGTGCAGAGCGCGAATTCCAGCAGTTTGAATTTGGTTCCGGGCTGAACGCTTCAAACTCAGGTAACATTGTAAGATATGCCGAATCCGGCCTCAGGAATGGGTTCGACAACTCCTGGTTCTGCTCAAAGTTCGGCGGACCTACCACAGGAATTGCTTTTGGTATGACCGTATTCCTTGGAAGCTGGATAACCACTATTTTTGATCCTTCACAAGGTCTGTCCATGGGATGGCTTTCTGTAATTGCAGGTGTTATTATCGTCCTTATTTTAATTATCTGGAACTGGAAAATCGAAGTCCAGGCCCGCAAAGCATATGGACCTTACAAAGAAGACAAGGCTGAGGAGGCTTCCGTATGATTGACGCTATCTTAGGAAATATCCTCTGGATGGTCTTCATTATTATCGGCGGCGTTCTGATTTCCTGGGGTGTTCACTTCGTGCCCGTAGGTGGAGCACCTGCAGCTATGGCTCAGGCAACAGGTGTCGGTACCGGTACAGTGCAGCTGGCAACAGGCGCAGGTCTGACAGGGCTTGTGAGTGCCGGATTTATGATGAACGTGACAGACAATTTCCCACTTATTGTTGCCTCAGGCGCAGTAGGAGCAATGATCATGATCGCTGTGACCATGATCGTAGGTACCTGGGTCTATGTTTACGGTGTAGGCTGTGTGCCTTCTTCCGCAAAAGTAAAGGTTGACCCAATAACAAAATACAGACAGGACCTTTACGTATCCCAGGGTACTGAAGGGCACGGAATTCCGACTGTCAGCTTTGTGAGCGGAGTTATCGGTGCTGCTCTTGGGGGAATTGGCGGATCTCTTATTTACTATTCACTTATTGAAGTGGGTGTAAGTGTAGGACTTGAGCGCGTTGGAGTTACCTCTGCAGTAACAGGAAACTCGCTTGTAGCAGTTGCAGCAATATTTGCAATAGGCATTTTCCTGGTAAACGCCGTAATTCCGTCCTATAACATAGGAGGTACAATTGAAGGGTTCCACGACCCGAAATTCAAGAAATGGCCGAAAGCGGTTATTTCCTCCCTCGTGGCATCAATACTGTGTGCTATCGTGGCAGTAATTGCAATAGCACAGCTAGGAGGTATCTAAAATGTCTGCAGGTGGAGCAGGAGGAGAAGCTAAAAGTGCATACCCTCAACAGACAATAATGGCCCTGGGTATAGTCGGCGGTCTTGTCGGAGTTTACCTTGGTCACTTCATGCCTCCCGCATATTCCTTCTTCGGAGGAATTGGAGCAATCTGTGCAACAGTCTGGGGTGCTGACGCTGTCAGGCGCGTTGCAAGCTATGGACTTGGTACCGGTGTCCCATCAATAGGTATGCTGGCTCTAGGTATGGGTATTCTTGCAGCTCTCTTCGGACTTGCCCTGGGAGGCATTGCAGGACCCATATTAGCCGTCGTTGTAGCAGCAATTATTGGTGGCGTTATTGGCGCTCTTGCAAACAAAGTAATCGGAATGGGTATTCCAATAATGGAACAGGCAATGATAGAGATTTCATGCGCAGGCACCCTTGTAATCCTCGGTCTGAGTGTTGTCATTGCAGGATCCTTTGATTATGCTGCAATCATAGAAAATGTGATTGCAAACGGATACATTGCACTGATCTTTATAATAGGCGGTATTGGAATCCTCCACCCCTTCAACGCTTGCCTGGGCCCAGATGAGTCGCAGGACCGAACTCTTGTACTTGCTGTTGAAAAGGCGGCTATTGCATTGATAATTACAGGCTTTGCATCATCACTCCATGAAGGACTAATGACTGCTGGCATAAACATACTCGTAGGACTTGTCATCTGGTATGTTGCTTTCAGCAAGTATTATGCACTTATTAAGAGAGATGCATATGCAGTGGTTGGAACCGGTCTGCTGCCGAGTGCGGAGGAATTGCAATGAGCATTGTTCGCATAGCTCCCGAGATAAATTTAGTCATGGACACAGAGTCGGGAACCGTAACTCAGGAAAGGAAAGACTCGATTCAGTACTCCATGGAGCCCGTTTTTGAAAGGATGGAAAAACTGGATGCGATAGCAGACGATCTGGTGAATTCCCTTTCACCCAGCAAACCATTGCTTAATTCGTGGCCAGGACGTGAGAACACCTCCTACATAGCAGGAATTTACTCTAACTCCTTCTATGGAATTGTTGTAGGTCTTGCTTTCAGCGGTCTGCTGGCCCTCATCATATATATAACAAGACTGATGGGAGGGGTGGTGTAAAATGGCAGATAAAAGAGAACCAGCCCCAGGATGGCCTATCCTGAAAGGAGAATACGAAGTAGGCGATGTAAAGAACTGCATACTGGTAATTACATGCGGCTCACACCTTCCAGGGAAGCCGATTCTTGATGCAGGTGCAGCCTGTACCGGGTCATGTAAGACAGAAAACCTTGGTATTGAAAAGGTCGTCGCCCATATCATCTCAAACCCGAACATCAGATACCTGCTTGTAACCGGCTCTGAAGTTAAGGGGCACATTACCGGACAGTCCATGATGAGCCTCCACGCAAACGGTGTAAAAGAAAACAGGATTGCAGGAGCATTGGGTGCAATTCCGTATGTAGAAAACCTGAATGCAGCTGCAGTTGCCCGTTTCCAGGAACAGGTTCAGGTCGTCAATCTGCTCGATACTGAAGATATGGGGGCTATCACCTCCAAGGTGAGAGAACTGGCCTCAAAAGACCCTGGTGCCTTTGATGCGGACCCACTGGTTGTGGAAATAAGCGAAGAAGGTGAAGAAGAAGAGGAAGGCGGCGTTGTAAGGCCGGTTTCCGGGGAAATCGCTGTTCTCCGCAGCAGGTTGAAAGCAATTGAAGCCCGCATGATGGATATAGGAAACTTGAACAAGTTCCACTCAGGAGTTCACGCAGGAAAAGTCGAAGGCGCCATGATTGGGTTGACAATAACCATATCCCTGCTTGGGTTATTACTGCTAGGGAGGTAATGAAGATGGCAGAAGAATACGAAAAAGGCGTCCCAATGGTGCTCGCCCCTCAGATGGGTGCAATTGATGCGACTGTTGAGAACATTCGATATAGAGCACAGTTGATTGCAAGAAACCAGAAGCTTGACTCCGGGGTCGCAGCAACCGGAATAATCGGCTTTGCAGCAGGTTTTCTCTTTTCACTGCTGATGGTCATCGTACTCCCATTAGCTGTCGGCCTATAAGCATGAGAGGTGAATAATATGGATGGAAAAGCACCAGCAGCGTTTGTAGAGCCAGGCGAGTTTAATGAAGTAATGAAAAGGCTCGATCAGATTGATGAAAAGGTAGAGTTCGTCAACAGTGAAGTTGCACAGAGAATAGGAAAGAAGGTAGGAAGAGATATCGGAATTCTGTACGGCGGAGTAATCGGCCTGCTGCTCTTCCTGATCTATGTCCAGATATCATCAATGTTCATGTAAATGAGGGATCAAAATGTTCAAGTTTGACAAGAAACAGGAAGTTTTCGAACTCGGTGGAGTTAAGTTCGGTGGACAGCCGGGTGAAAACCCAACCGTGTTAGTCAGTACCATGTTCTATGCAAGGCACAAGATTGTAACTGATGAGGACAAGGGTATCTTCGACAGGGCAGCTGCAGAAACCCTATGGAACACCCAGGTATCACTGAGCGATGCCACAGGGCTCCCCTATGTAAATCAGATTGTAGGAGAAACCCCTGAATCGATCAAACGCTATATTGAGTGGTTCATTGGGATAGATGATAGAACGCCTTTCCTGATAGACTCCTCAGCCGGAAACGTGCGTGCAGCCGCAGCTCAGTACTGTACCGAAATAGGTGTTGCAGACAGGGCAATCCACAACTCGATCAACGCAAGTATTGAACAGTCTGAAATCGATGTCCTCACAGAAAGTGATGTGTCAGCTGCAATCGTTCTTGCATTCAATGCAACTGACCCGACCGTAAAAGGAAAAATAGATATCCTTGAAGTCGGAGGTTCCGGACAGACCAAAGGTATGCTCCAGGTCGCCAAGGAATGCGGAATAAAGTATCCCATTATCGACGTTGCAGCCATGCCTCTCGGTGCAGGCTCAGGCGCAACAATCCGCTCGGTACCCACACTCAAAGGAAAATTCGGGCTGCCAATCGGCGGTGGATACCACAACATGGCTTCTGCATGGGACTGGCTCCGCAAATTCAAGAAAACTCAGCCTGACCCCAAGGCAATCTACATGCCTACAGACATTGGTACCAACCTGGTAGCCCAGATTGCAGGTTCTGACTACCTGCTTTACGGTCCGATCGAGAACGTCAACCAGATTTTCCCGGCTGTTGCAATGGTCGACATTATGCTCGGTGAAACTGCAAAGGAACTTGGCGTCGAGATCGCAGATCTGGAAAACCACCCTGTTACCAAACTGACATAAGTTCAAAACAGATTACAAGGACTACAGAGTCCGGAAGCAAAGAGAAATTTCTCTTTGTTTTTTCTTTTTTTGCGCCTTAAGTTCAGAATCTTACTTTAAACCGCTTTTAACCGGATTCTAAATCAGCCATATCATCACTTTAACCTTTGAGAAATATCATTACCTTAACCTTTGAAAAATATCATTACCTTAACCTTTGAGAAATATCATTATCTTAACCTTTGAGAAATATCATTATCTTAACCTTTGGAGACTTCCATTAGTTTTTCCTTCAAACTACCTTTAAGAATTAAAAAATACATGAGCAAAACTTGAAAACGACAGAAAAAAGTTAATAACGGTTAGTCCACTTAAAAATATATTTTATAGATTTAAAATGTTTTGTAGATTTAGCGAAGGAAAGTACCTGGCTGACGAGGAAGTATTAATGAGCCTGCCAGGTACTGATGAATCCACTCCCAACTCGCTCAATGGGGAAACCTCTACCCTGAATCAGATAAAGATATGCAAAAACCTGAGCGAGTATTTATACAGAACCCCCACTCGATCAGGAGTTATACAAATCCATTCAGGCTCACTGTTTGTCCGGGATTAATCACGTCTTCCGCTAAAGGACAACAAAGACAGGACAAATTGAGAGCCAGTCACTAATCTGAGATTCAGGGTATTTGAGCCCCATTAACTCTTGTAATTTATTTGAGTACATGTTGTACACTGTCTTACATATATAAATAGAGAATTGTGAACCGATATTATCTGTTCTGGTGAAGTTGCCACCTACCCGGTGAAGCAGGTAGCAGAGGAGTTTAATCAGATACAGGAGATAGATCAAGCAAGAAAAATCACTGATAAGAGAAAATCAATAAGATTTTAAAACAGGGAATATTATATGAAACTGCGAATTAATCTTCTCTCCGGAGAATAATATAAATTGACAAAAATTCTCAAAAAATGGTACTAAACAGAAAGATTTAATATTCGGTAGCACTTACCAATATATAAACTAATAATGAATATTTTTGAATAGTAAGCCTGTATTAAATTTAAGAAAACAACTTTCTAAATCAGTAACTTGAAAAAGTGAAAATGTTATCAATATCAGGGGTACATATCATGGATCGTAGCATAGAAAGTCACAAAATCAGAAAATCCTGGGTGAAAATATGCTGATCAGGAAAAATATATCCCTGGATGATAAATACCTTAAAAAATTACAGCCTTTTCTGGATGCAAACGATGGAAATCTTAGCGCTGCAGTAAGGGACACGATTGAAATCGCGGATACTGCACTTACAAATCATAGAAGCATTGACGAAGCAATCAGATTTTTGAGAGAAAACCCTGCAAAAGAAGAGTTGAGTGATACAATTAAAAGCGGGGAAAATATAATCATAAATAAAACAATTCTTGAGTGGCTTTTCAGGTACACGAAAGGAAGGCTCACGGATGAAGAACTGGTTAATGAGCTTATCAATCCTTTTGAGATCAGCAATATGAAAGATCTTGAGGATTACCTGAACCGGATCTTCAAAAATAACCAGTGGACAATAAGAACTTCAATTAAGTGCGAAGACATACAGAACCCTGAATCTGCCCTTATACTTCTCTCCAATGCTACCATAAACAGCAGGGAATTTTTCGCCCAGCTTATAGCCCATTTTCTGGCAAGATGGAAACAGCTTGATGTTGATCATATTTTCAGGCGGGCGAATTCGACCCAGATTTCTTTCAAAAAGAACCTTTCCGTTTCCCTCAATGAAACAATGCCTGGAATTCGAAAGCACTTTGGTTATCTTGACATAATATGCAAAGAACTTGACGATAATACAGAATTCTGGACGCAGTTAATGCACACATACAATGTTGAGAGATACAATCTTGTGACCCTGCACAGAAATCAGTTCGAAACCTTTGCGGCTGGAGAAGTCCCTAACCCGACAAAAATTCTGGAACGCCTGTGCAAACAGTCAGTAAATGAGATGTCTCTTCCAGATTTGCTGGTATACTTCAAGAAGATGTACCTGGCAACCCAGCTGGTAAAGAATATAGAACTCTGCCTTGAGCCAGAGAAAGAATCAGTAACTATTTTCCATGATTTTAAAAATGAAAAAGTTATCCACAGCCTTGTGGAATATTTTTCGAATATATTCAGAGAAAACGGCACACCTTTTGTAACCTCTTCATATTCGAGTATGATCGTATTCAGGTTCTATGAGGAACATGAACATGAGAACAGCTCCGGAATATATGGAATGGAAGAGTTTACGGAGCCAGATTTTATTTCGGGGGAATAATACTGTCCACAGGATTTCTAAAAATTATCCAGTTAAAAAATAAGAAAAATAAAAAATAAGGCTATTTTCACGCATTTAACCTTTTGCAACCCCGAGCGGGATAACTCTTGCTACCTTGCGGGCAATACCAAGTTCATGCACGACATTTACCACTTCACTGCTGGACTTATACACACCGGGAGCTTCTTCGGCAATCACGGAGGGATGAGTTGCCCTTACAGTGATTCCATGAGCTTCAAGGTCCTCTTTTATGCTCTGCCCGTGGAATTCCTTCTTTGCATGCGCCCTGCTCATAACTCTCCCGGCTCCGTGGCAGGCACTACCGAAAGAAACGTCCATAGATTCCGTTGAACCGCAGAGTATGAATGAAGGAGTCCCCATGCTTCCGGGGATTAAAACAGGCTGCCCCACATCCCTGTATGCGGAAGGAACTTCCGGATGCCCTGCGGGAAAGGCTCTTGTTGCCCCTTTTCTGTGTACGTAAACCTCTTTTTTCCTGCCTTCAATGCTGTGTTCTTCCAGTTTTGCCACATTATGGGCAACATCATACAGGAGGCTCATTTCCATGTCATCGGCATCCCTGCCAAAGATTTTTTCAAAAGACTCTCTTGTCCAGTGGGTAATCATCTGCCTGTTTGCCCATGCATAATTTGCAGCACAGAGCATGGCTTTGAAATAATTCTGTGCCTCTTTTGACTGAGCCGGAGCACAGGCAAGCTGTTTGTCCGGAATCTCAATTCCATATCTCTTCACAGCCTGGGAGAGTTCTTTAAGGTGGTCGGTACATATCTGGTGCCCTGCCCCCCTTGACCCGCAGTGAACCATAACCGTGACCTGGCCTTCTTCAAGCCCGAAGGCTGAAGCCACTTCCGGGTCATAGATCTCATCTACATACTGTACTTCGAGGAAATGGTTGCCGCTCCCGAGGGTCCCTAACTGGGGTTTTCCACGGTTTCTCGCCTTTGAACTCACATGAGAAGTATCTGCTCCTTCAAGGAAACCATTCCCCTCACAATGTTCAACATCGGCTTCCACCCCATAACCGGCATCTACTGCCCATTTTGCACCTTCAAGAAATGCGCTGTCCAGCTCTTTATCAGAAGCCTTGAAACGGCTTTTTGAACCCACACCTGAAGGCACATTACTAAACAGCTCATCTGTCAGCCTCTTTATATGAGGGACGACATCTTCCTTTTGAAGGTTTGTGCGGATAAGCCGTACACCGCAGTTAATATCAAAACCCACTCCTCCCGGGCTGATAACTCCTTCTTCGACGTCAAAGGCTGCAACGCCCCCTATAGCAAATCCATATCCCAGGTGGGCATCAGGCATTGCCATGGAATATTTCTGGATTCCCGGAAGTGTTGCCACGTTTGCGATCTGGTCAATTGTACCTGGTTCAATGCCTTCAAGCAATTTTTCAGATACAAAAAGGCGTCCTGGAACTCTCATATTAGGAATGTGTCCTTTCGGAATTTCCCAGTTATTATCGGAAAGTTTCCGGACCAGGCTTCTGACATCCCTCCTATCAACTTCAGCACCCGATTCTTCTATATCTTTATTTTCGCTCTCAACCATAATTTATACTCCCTGCTCCATTGCAAATATAATTTTGAGTTAAAATACTGATATCAATATAATTCTAAAATTATTTTACTTTATGTTTCCCTGATGTCCTGTAAACTATAAAAAAATACAATAAAATACTGTTTGAGACTGTAAAAAGATTAAGCACTACAGTCTGCACAACCAGTACATAAAAGCGATGTATAAATTCCTCAGAAAATTAAATCTCAAATATCCATGAGATATTTAAGTCAAATATTCATATCCTTAAATGTCAACAACAACCTGAGCTTTCCATCCTCCAGCAGTTTTCTCAAGTACCAGCTGGTTATATGTGACAGCTTTAATTTCAGTTTCAAAGGGATGGCTTTCAGGATAATATTTCTCACCTGATGCCAGAGCTTTTATCGAGTATTCTCCTTCTTTTTCCCTGATTTCTTCTACCTGGAACTTCCAGAATACAACCTCATCGACCTCAAAGAGGTATAAAAGCTCGGAAAGCCAGTCAACAAGCAGAGACTCTAGATCAGGTGATGTAAGAAGAACTTCTATTTCCGTCTCTCCGGAAACTTTTTCGGTATCGATTATAACATTAAACATGGCTAGAGCTGCGTTTTCAAATACCTCTTCCACGGTCTCCCCATAGGCCAGGAACTTGATATCAGCGGTATGTTCCAGGTACTCATACTTCTTTCCTTGAGACGGCATAGTCCAGTATTGGGTTTTGTCTTACATTAACCTATCCGCTTTATAAACCTGTTTTAAGACGTCAAAAGATCTAAAAGAGCTCTTTCCGGCTGAATATCCGGAACGGTTCCGGATTCAGGTCAAGAAATACTGAAGGACATCAGTCCAGCCTGTTCCATATATAGAGAATTCTCTGAACTGCAGTAATATGGCTGGTCACAGCAATCAGGATGACAGCCCAGCCCAGGATAGAAAAACCTGCTATTGAAGCAGAGTAAACAGAGTTGGCAAAAGCGGCAATAATTATTACTACAAGACGATCAGCCCTGCCCATAATTCCGCCGTAATATCTTCCGAGGTTGAGCGCCTGGGCCTGAGTCCCGAGGTAGCTGGTAAGAAGCACGCCCACAATTGCCGTGACTCCTATCTGCCAGGATACATAGCCTGCGAAAAAAATGCTGCAGATGATAAAAATATCCGAGTAGCGGTCAATTACGTGGTCCAGAAAATCGCCTCTCGGTGTTGCTCTATTGGATTTGCGTGCGATTACCCCGTCAAGGGCATCGAAAAGGGAATTGAATATTACCAGGATGCCTGCGAGCAGGATAAGCTCCTTATATCCAGGAGAAAAGTAAAAACTGAGTCCGGCAAAGAAGGCACAGATAAGGGAAACTATGGAAACCGTATCAGGTGAGACCTCGTATTTTATAAAGAAATCTGCAAGAGGGTCAATAACTCTTGTAGCAACAGGTCTCAGGGCATTAAATGTCATGGTACTCTGGAATCTTTCTTTTTATTTTTGTTATTAAAGACAGGCCTGAAAGAATATGGCAGCATATCCTGCTTCTTATACCGAACAAAACCTATTATTTATATTATTTCTTTGATTACCTGTCTTTTGATATTTATACTTAAGGCTTTATTCTTTGAGTATGAGTTTACTCCAGGATAATAATTAATTATCTCATTTTTACTTCTATTTCACTTTTGTACTGCAAGGTCGTACAGGTATTTCACTCTGCAGGAGTGCTCAAGCTGCGTGGTCACAATATAAGCTTCACCTAACGTTCTCCCTGTGGCAAAGGTACCGTGGCTGAATACTACAGCTCCCCTGTGCCCGGAAAGCGAATCTGCAAGGTTTTTCGCAAGCTCTGAGCTTCCGATTCCTCCTCCCACAACCGGAATATCTCCAAGGAAATACTGGCCCTCGCTGTCTACGGGGACAATCACATTACCAGGACCGGCAAGCAGAGATTCCACCACCGAATAAGGGCAGTGTGCATGAATTATTGCAAGGACAGAAGTCCTCCTGTAGATCTCCCTGTGCACCACGGCTTCGGAAGACGCAATCATGTCCAGGGACGAGGTATCCCGGATGCCAACCTCAACAATATTATCACCGGTGATCTCGTCAAGTGCGGTCCCGCTCCGGGTAATGACCATTCTGTCCCCTGCCCTGACGCTGATATTTCCAAAATTTGATTCCACAAGCCCGTGTTCAACCAGCTTGCGCCCGTATTTTGCCATTTCCTGCCACATCTTAAGCGAGATATAGAGAAAGAGTGCCATAAGGCTTGTGCACTGCCAGAACGGAGGGATACCAGAAAAAGGATTAAGAGACTTCAGAATTTAAAATTTTTGAAACTTAGAAGGAAAAGATTCTGCCATAAAGTTTATCTGTGAGTATTGTATTTAGATAAGTCTGCAATCAGCTTCATTGCGCCTCGTTGGCTCAGCCCGGTAGAGCGAGTGACTTGTAATCACTAGGTCGCGTGTTCGAATCACGCACGAGGCTTCGTACTTTCTTTTTATATATCTTGTTCAAAGCTCACTTTCGGAGGATTTCTTCTGGATGTGAGCAATATAAATTTTCAGGATCTTCCGAAGTCATTAAAAAAACGCACTGTTTTCTGGCATCAACAAAAAATTTATTTTACTCTCAGCAGAGAGTCAATTTCATCATATAACGCCCTCAACGCTATGCTGAGCCTGCGGACTTCAACCTGCCACACTCTTTTACTGATCTGCTGGTCTCCTCCGGCTTTGACAGCTGCTATCCAGGCATATTTCCGGGCTAATTTTGAATTGCGTAAGGGAGAGTTAAAAACCTGTCCTGTTTTCTGGTTGCTGTATTTTTCATTAATAAGGAACTCGTAGAGCTCCTGAACTCTTTCAAATAATGCTTGTTCACTTTCAGAACCTGAAGCCCCAAAGAGCGCCAGATTCCAGAGACGGAATTTAACTTCATTGGTTTCAGTAACAAGTTTTTTGGACTCTGCGATATCCAGCATTTCCCTGAATTCAAGAAAAATATCCGTATTCCCGGACGAAGAGGGAAGGGTCTTTCCAAGTGAAATCATAACATGAATGCATTCGTGAAAAAGAATCCTGGCTACAAGAAACTCTATTCTCTCCTGAATATTCCAGAACCTTTTTACAAGGGATTCATCCCAGAGCTGATACGGGTTAACCAGAATAAAAGACCTGTAAACTATCTTCTTTTCCTTCCCTGAGAACGAACGTTTAGGGTAAAAGGCAACCCCCTGCATTTTCCCGAAAAACTGGACCCTGATTGCCAGGTCCCAGCAGAACTCCCATTCTCCATCTTTTGCACACTTCACCCTGCAGTATTCACCATCAAAATGAACATTTTCAAGCAGGTGGTACATGTCCTTGCTGTGTGCTTTGATAATTGATTTCACTCCGGTTTCCCGGCAGATGCTGAGATCAAGGCAAGGAATATACTGCACCGAAGTGAAAGAGGAGCAGGGCGAAGACAGATTAAGGTCATAAAAGCCCTGAAAAAAGTAACCTGAATTGTCCTGGGAGATATTTTCGTTTTGTTCAAGTGGTCGGGTTTTTTTTTTCATGCCATCTTCCCTCCAACGTACCCTATAAGATATTATCACTGAGGATATATAAAAATTGATCAACAGGAAATATAAAATGAAAAAATAGGAGTGGAACAAAGCAATCGTATCATGCCGAAAGGAAGCAGCCTGATCAAACTTTTTCACCATTACTTCCGCAAATCGGGCAGTTGTTCAGTTTTGCGAGTGAAATTTCACTGAAACTACCTGAAAGCCCGTTCCAGAATAAAAGCCTGCCCTCCAGAAGTTTTCCTTTTCCTGTCAGAAACTTGACTGCTTCACTTACCTGAATTGAACCTATAATACCCGGAGTGGCTCCGAGAATCGGGAAAACTTCTTTTTTCGGGATTCGTGGAAAAATACAGTAAAAACAGGGTGTTTTTCCTGGAATAATTGTTGTGACCTGCCCGTCATAACCCGTAACTGCCCCGTGAATTAAAGGAATTCTCCGTTTAATCGAAAACCTGTTAAGAATATGCCTTGTTTCCATATTATCCAGAGCATCAATTATAATATCGCATTCAGGGACAAGATAATCAATATTTGACTCGGTAAGCATCTCTTTAATTATCTCAACTTCAATTAAAGGGTTCATTAAAAGAAGCTTCTCCTTTGCAGATTCAACCTTTGCTCTCCCAACGTCTTTTTCATAATGCAGGAACTGCCTGTTCAGGTTGGTAGAGTCTACAGTGTCAAAATCCGCAAGGATTATTTTTCCTATCCCTGCAATTGCAAGGTAAGTAGATACAGGAGACCCAAGCCCCCCGGCACCGGCAACAAATACCTTTGCAGCTTTTAATTTCTCCTGCCCTTCCTCTCCAAAAAGAAGAATCTGCCGGCTGTACTTTTCTCTTTCCATCTTATCCATGTGAATCCCTTCCAGAATATTAATTTCAGGAATTATGATGAGATTAATTTATATTGACTGCTTGAAAGCTGGTTTTAATAACGGCAAAATATGGGGATCAAATGAACTATTAAGTTGAATAGTGACCTATTTTGCATAATCTGTTCACTTTTCTCAGCTGTTTACTTACTCAGCTGTTTACTTTCTCAGCTGTTCATTTTTCTCAGCTGTTCATTTTTCTCAGCTGTTTACTTACTCAGCTGTTTACTTACTCAGCTGTTTACTTTCTCAGTAGATTGATTTCTTTATGCATAACATCTTCGGAGAGCAGAAAAAAGAACAGAAAGCCTGATGTTGAAACACATCATAAGAAAACGTGATGCCTGCATTTAATAAAAATTTGCCCAAAATCCGAGGAATGTCTGAAACCCTGAGATGTCTGAAACAGCATCAGAACGAATATAAAAAAAGTACAGGAGAATGTATATCAATGAGAAAGGGCATAACCGGAAAATGGAAAATTTAAAGGCCTGAAAGGCAAATTTTTTTTTTGGAAAAATTAATTAAGGCAAGACCCATAAAAATGGTTACATCATTTTTGGCAATACTGGAACCGGATACAGCTGCTCATATTTATCAGCACCATCTGAGAGCTTACAGATTAGTTGCGGAAGTACGAATGAGACGCGGTAAAATAAAAAATAAGGATTTTGGAATTTATGAAAATTCTGGATTTAAAAAATACTATCCTGAACATAAAGCAGGAATTTTCTGCTTATTTTAAAGAAAGAGATGCCGAAATCAACGGTTCTCTTCTGGCACTACTCTCGGGAGAACATATACTTTTGCTTGGACCCCCAGGCACGGCAAAAACTCTGCTTGCAAGCAAAATTTGCGAAACCATAGAGGGAGGAAATTTTTTTCATTATCTTCTTACCCGTTTTTCCACTCCTGAAGAGGTTTTTGGCCCTCTTTCCTTAAAAGCGCTTGAGAGGGATGAATTCAGCCGGAGGGTGGAAGGTTACCTGCCAACTGCACACATAGCCCTTCTTGATGAAATTTTCAAAGCTAACAGCTCCATACTGAACAGCCTTTTAACAGTTTTGAATGAGAGAAAATATCATAACGGCAAGGAAGTCATGGATGTGCCTCTCTTTTCAGTCTTTGGGGCTTCGAATGAACTGCCGGAAGAAGATGAAAGCCTTGAAGCACTTTACGACAGGTTCCTTTTCAGGTATAGTGTAGACTATATCCAGCACGAAGAGAACCTTGAGGCCCTCATTTTCGAAAACGCAGAAGATTTCCTCCCCTCAACAAAACTCTCAGTTGAAAACATAAAGGAAATCCAGAAGAAAGCAAAGGAAATGCCTGTAGACCCTGAAGTCCGGACAATTATTAGAGGGTTGAGAAGGGAGCTTAAAAACTCGAATATCTTCGTCTCTGACAGGCGCTGGAAGAAAATTATAAACGTGCTCAGGGTTGCTTCGGCTGTAAACGGGCATACAAGCGTAGACCGGATGACTGTTGTCCTGCTGCAGCATATGCTCTGGGACCTTCCGGAACAGAAAGAGACCATCAGGAAACTCATCCTGAACAGGGTTATTTCTGGAGGGACTGACACAGGAAAGTTAAAACAGAATGTTCTTGACCTTAGAAATTCCGTTTATAGTTGCCTGCAGCAGGAACTTCCTGATCTGGTATCCTGCAATAAATGCTTTGAAGAAGAGAAAAAGCCTGCAGGTGGCCTGAAGAGTTCCAGGTTTGCGGGGATGACAGCCCCAAAAAAACTTACATTCAATAATGCTCTCGATCTCTTAAAACACCATACTGAGTTTCCGTCCCATACCTATAGTCTGGGTCTTGATTATGGCAATACTAACGGTTCGCTTACCTTCGAAGCCGTAGCAGAGCAGTTCCGCCGCAGATACGGGTTTGAATTCAAGCTGAGCCTGGACTATGGGGACAAAAAACTTTACGAAAAAGAGTATGAACACCTTGAGGAAAGGTTGAATTACTTCAGGAAACATGTGCAGGAAGAAGAAAAAGCTCTAGAAGAGACCCTCAGGGAAAATATCTGGATTTCCGGACAGGACAGCAAAGAAATTCTTGTAAAATACCATTCCAAAAATACGGATATTTATGAGATAGCGGGTCATCTGAACGAAATCAGGGCCCTTCTGGAAAAACCGAAGATATTCGACGTGGAAATCGAAGAAATAAAAGTTGCCTGAATGGAAAACTCCTGAAAAAGGAAACAAAGAATATGCAGGGCCTGAAAAGCTTCAGAAAACACTTTGAAAATCCTTCCGGATCAGATAAGGCGGTTTTTGACAGAGACTTTAATCCCGGTACTATACTGAACACAGAGCTGAGGGAATTTCTGGCAACTCCCCGAAAAGTGCCCTACAGGCTCAGGGAAGAGATTGCAGAGGTCCTCATTCACGAGCTTCTTTCCGGAAAAGACTACGAGATAAAGGACGAAAAACTCTTTATGGGGAAATTCGGAGTTTTTTATCCACTATTTCTTGGCATGAGGAATCAGCAGGTATGGGAAGAAATAAAAATCCTCGCAGGAGAAAACCGTATGGCAGGGATTTTTATCCTGAGAACCCTGCTTGAAGAAATTTTTACTCTCCTTGGAGATTATGAAAAATTAGAAAAAGATCTTTTGAGAAAACCCCAGAAAGGGCTGGAAAAAGCTCTGAAAACCCTGAAAGAGCTGATTAATGAAACTCAGGCCCTGTGGGAAAGAAACAGGCTGGAAAAGGTAGAGAGCCCGGGGAATTATGAGTGGGAAAAGAATTTGAAAGAATCCCGGGAAGAGAAAAGTGAAGAAGAGAACAAACAGAATATCCAGGAAAGTTTTCTTAACACATCCGAAAACCAGGCAGAGACATATAAAGAAGAAGAACCTGAAGAACCGGAAGCATCGGAAAGGCTTGCCTTAATGACCAGAGAATTCATGTTCAGTGAAAAAGCTGGCGAGGCTGTAGACACAGTCGTGGAGGAAAAAATAACTGTAAAACTTGAGGAGCTTATGCCCCTCCTTGAAGACCACCTCGAAATGCTTGAGATCCTGTCCATGCTTTTTCCCGGGAGGGCATGGGACTATTCCTTACAGGCCCTTCACAGGGAATATTTCGAAAATCTCGAGAAATATGCATCTCTTTTCAGAAAAAGCTCTGACCTGCATAAGATCCTTGAACAGGTGGGCAGAATCGAGCTTGAGTATGGGTCAAAAAAACTAAGATTGTCGCCCCACAGCAAAACTGAGGTTCATTCCATCAACCTGTCAGGTGATATCCAGACCCTGCTTCCGATAGAAACCGTAAAGCTCAAAAACCCCGTGCTGAAGCGCAAGTTCTATGCTGACATGATTGAAGAAAAACTCCTCACATACCAGTTAAGAGGAGAAAACTGGAACTCGGATTTTGCAGGAAAAAAAAGGAAGGGACCTGTTGTAGCCCTTGTGGATACTTCCGCTTCCATGAGAGGAGCCCCTGAACTTCTTGCAAAAGCCGTGGTCCTGGCAATTGCAAGAAAGATGTTAAGAGAAAGCAGGGATGTCAAAGTAATTCTGTTCTCATCAAAATGGCAGACAGTTGAGATCGAACTTACGGACAAAAAACGTATGGGGAAAGAGTTTCTTGAATTTCTCAAGTATACGTTTGGCGGGGGGACGGACTTCAATACCGCACTCCGGCAGGGGCTAAAGACAATAAAAAAAGAGAAAGCATTTCAGGGGGCAGACCTTCTTTTTCTTACGGACGGGAGTTCGGAACTGTCAGAGAGGCCTCTTATCCGGGAGTGGAATGAAATAAAAATAGAAAAAAAAGCACGCATTTTTTCCCTGATAATAGGGAATTACGATGCAGGCGGTCTGGACCAGGTATCAGATCAGACTTATATCATAAACGACTCCGGGAACTGGCAGGTAGAACAAAGCCCTTCAAGGCTTATAAAAGCGGTCAGCAGACCTGCAAGAATGTTCTGACATGCAGATAAAAGGATGCCTTAACTGGAAGGAAAAATTGAGAAAATAGAGTTCCCGCACCCGCAGATTGCAGATTTTATGATCTCAGGGCTTAATGTGAACTACCACTAAGCTAAAGACTTAGTGGCTTCCTGAGTCATCCTTCCAACCAATGTTGACAAGTCGTGCAGGCTCTACCCCGCGTTCCGCAGGTGAAATAGATATGAGCGTGATATACTTGAGATGCATATAGCTACCGTCTTTCCACGGCTTAATCCCGATCCCTTCAGGATGATTCTTGCCCTGTTATCCAACTCCCCGATGTTCAAACGTTACCTCGCTTGGTTTTCGCTTTGAGAATCGGCAACATTCTTATGAACTGTGAGGTTGTGGTGACAGCAAAATCTAATATTAAAAAAGGTTTTGAAAATATTTAACAATTGACAGAATCAATAACGGTTAACAGTTTAGGTTGACGCTTATATCCCCTGAGCTAAAGACTCAGGGATTTTACGCTTCTTCCTATAAAAACATAGAGGGGAAAGAGGCAGAACAGACAGTTAATTCCTGCGCTTAAGGCGCCTGCTAACCTCTTTTATGAATTCTTCCAGGTCTTTTTTGCCCGGGCTTTTGTGATTGCAAATACTTGAGAGGATAACAAATGCTGCCTGTTTGCCTCTCGAAGAGTTCTTCAGCAGGCCAAGCTCGATAACTGAAATTATAGTATCGGCGATGAGTTTACGATCCCTGGGGCTTAAATTGCTCCACTTTTCATTGAGTATTTTTGAGGAGACTTTGACAGACTCTTTGCCTTCGGAAGCTATTATGGAGGCTTTTGAAGAGACGACCTTTGAGAATTTTAGAATCTGATCTCTTCCGCAGCAGGCGGTTTTAGAAAATGTCCTGAAAGCCCTGCCCGGAATTTCCTTCATTCTCACTTTTTCGTAACCGGAACTGTTTTTCCAGTGGTTTCCAGAAAATTCACCATCAGAACGTCTTTCTTCAAGAGTTTTTCGAATTTCCTCAAAGATTTCGGTTATTTCCTCTTTTGATCTGGTTCTGAGATATTCTCTGAGATTATCCAGCAGTTCGGAATCTACTTCGTCAGGACTGATTCCTTCAGAAACGGAATCTTCGCTAACTTCGACAAAATCAGCGTCAATTACAGGGCAGGACCCTATGAAAGATTCACGTAACGAATCTTTTCCTGTCTTCGAACTTTTCCTGGACCTGTAGCCGGAATTTGAAAATCTTCTGAATATGTCCTCTTTGTTTTTGAGCAAGAAATCACATCCCTGATATGTAAAATAAACAGGTGATAATCGATTCCGATCTGTGGCATCACTTGAATCTGGAATATCTATAGAATGAAGCAGTCTCAGTATTATCTTTGTTATATATGGTTCGTAATTACATAAACAGATTTCATCTTCAGATTTAATATTTTTTCTGTTTACATTACATTCCATCTACATTACATTCCATCTACACAACATCCCATCTACATTACATTCCATCTCTGAGATATCCTGAGTACACTGTACATGTACGTTAATTATCCTGTAGAACCCGGGCAGTTCAGTAAATATAATAGATGGCACATACCCGCAACCACACTTTCCCTATATTCCATAAGAATTGAAGACGGTAAGGAAACTTATAATTAGGGAAGCTATCAGAACAGAATTACAGGTTTTGTAGAGATCTGCACCGTCTTTGTAGAGGCCCATAATGTCCCGGGAGCTGCATGAGGCTGGACGATTTTAATCCTTGCAGGAGACACGGAAAACTTTGAGTATTCCATTACAAGAGAGGCTGCTGAGCAGTAAAATGAAAAGCTTCTCATCAGCGGCAGTTAAGCTTTAAAAACTTTTTTCTTTTTTCAGGAAATCCGGGCATCTTTTATCCGGAATTATTAATTGGACACCTGAAGACCATGTTTAAAATTAATACTTTATCTATTCCGGAACCCGGATAGAAAATCTTTCAATTTTTTTCACTCCTGTAACCCCTGGATGGCGGCGCCTTCCATAAAAGAAAAAATAATCGACAACCACGTACCACAGTTAAGAAAATCAATGATAGAAAAAATTCATGAGAAAATATTTTTTCAACATTTTTCATCCAGCCTGAGTTCGACAAATATAAGAAAAGAGCCTGATTTATAACATAACAGGACTTAACCGGAGAAGTATAAATACATGAAAAATACAGCCTGTGCCTGTAATTATATTTGAGTGCTAAAAATCTGGTGAGAATCAGGTATCCTGGGTTAATTACCCCAAAGTTTAACCATCAGGTTGCTTCCTATTACGCATTAGAATATTCATCCTCTGTAGAGTGAAAAAAGAATATAGAGGAAACAAATTAAGCCTGTTTCCCGAAAACACGAAGATAATAAGCCCGAAGGACTAAAGTAGTCTAAAGGTAAGATAGGGCTCTCACAGGATAGAATAAAGTGAAATAATATTCCAGAAAACAAATCATAGAAAGTAATCCATAAACACTCATCATTTAATTTCATATTTTTGCTGGAGGTAAAAAGTAAAATGAGAGAAGGTCCGGACCCCTTTGGGGTAAGAGACAGCATCGAAACAACTGCCGGAAAAGCTACGATTTACAGACTGGGTAAACTGGAAGAAAAGGGCTTTGAAGGGATTTCCCTGCTCCCCTACTCTATAAGGATCCTGCTTGAATCCCTGCTCCGGCATGCGGATACTCAAAAGAAGATAATAACTGCAGAAGACGTTGAAGCCCTTGCCCGCTGGAGTCCCGAAAATATAAGTGAAAAGGACATCCCGTTTATTCCTTCAAGGGTAATCATGCAGGACTTTACGGGCGTTCCAGCAGTAGTTGACCTTGCAGCCCTCCGCTCGGCAATGGAGCGCCTTGGAGGGGACCCTGCTAAAATCAACCCTGTAATCCCTGCTGACCTGGTCATTGACCACTCGGTCCAGGTTGACTCTTACGGCACGGCATATTCCCTTGGGGAAAATGAGAAAAAAGAGTTTGAGCGCAACAGAGAGCGTTATACCGTCCTTCGCTGGGCACAGAAAGCCTTTGACAACTTCAGGGTCGTGCCTCCGGGAAGAGGGATTATCCATCAGGTAAACCTTGAATACCTGACTCCCCTCGTCCACCTGAGTGAAAAGGAGGGAGAGCTATTTGCTTTTCCTGATACCCTTGTAGGAACCGACTCCCATACCACGATGATCAACGGGATAGGAGTGCTCGGCTGGGGAGTAGGCGGAATAGAAGCCGAAGCCGTTATGCTCGGGCAGCCTTACTATATGCCTGTTCCTGAGGTTGTCGGTTTCAAGCTTTACGGAAAACTGGAACCCGGAGTTACCGCCACAGACCTTGTTCTCACGATCACAAAGATGTTAAGGAAGCACGGGGTTGTCGGCAAATTTGTCGAATTCTACGGGCCCGGTTTAAACTCTCTCAGCCTTCCGGACAGAGCAACAATATCAAACATGGCTCCGGAATACGGGGCAACTCTCGGGATTTTCCCGCCTGACCAGGAAACTCTGGACTACATGAAGAGGACAGGCAGGAGCGATGAACAGGTTGACCTTGTGAAAAAGTACCTGGAAGCACAGGACCTTCTTTATTCGGCAAACAAACCCGAACCTGTCTTCAGCAGCAACCTCGAACTTGATATGGGCACGGTAAAGCCATGCCTTGCAGGTCCCAGACGCCCGCAGGACCAGCTCTTCCTGAATGAGGTCTCTGAGAATTTCTGTGAAACAATGAGGCAGACCTTTATAAGAAAGAAAGAAGGGGGCACGGATCTTGCAAGAGACCCTGCTTATCTTCGCTGGATTGGGGAAGGAGGAGCTCCTGTAGAAGAAACCGAAGCACAGGTAGCGAGAGAGACGGAAAAGGTCGGTCCTGTTGAGAAAGACTTCAGGGTCACACACGGTTCCGTTGTGATAGCATCCATTACTTCCTGTACAAATACCTCCAACCCTTCAGTCCTTATAGGAGCCGGGCTGCTTGCAAAAAAAGCTATTGAAAGAGGTCTTAAGGTAAAGCCTTTTGTAAAAACAAGCCTGTCTCCAGGTTCAAGAGTGGCTACCGAATACCTTGGAGCCGCAGGACTCCTGCCCTATCTTGAAGCTCTGGGCTTCCACCAGGTGGGATACGGTTGTACGACCTGTATAGGAAACAGCGGGCCTCTGCCAGAACACGTTTCAAAGGAAATTGAAGAAAAAGACCTTACAGTTGCAGCCGTACTCAGCGGGAACAGGAACTTTGAAGGCAGGATTAATCCCCACGTAAAAGCAAACTACCTCGCCTCCCCGCCACTTGTTGTCGCATACGCAATTGCAGGCACTGTGAACATAAACTTCGAAACCGATCCCCTTGCATATGACCCTAACGGGATTCCCGTGTACCTGAGAGATATCTGGCCCATGCAGGATGAGATAAAACAGGTCGAAAAGGAAAGTGTCAGGCCTGAGATGTTCAAAAAAGAATACTCAGGCGTTCTTGAAGGAGCAAAACTCTGGAAAGAGCTGGAAGTCCCCGAGGGCACTCTTTATGAGTGGATCCCGACCTCCACCTATATTCAGGAGCCCCCTTATTTTGTGGATTTTCCGCTTACTTCGCCTCTTCTCGGGGATATACGGAATGCCAGAGTCCTTGCCCTCTTCGGAGACAGCATTACTACTGACCACATCTCCCCGGCAGGCGATATTCCGGCAGAGAGTCCGGCAGGCAGGTACCTGATGTCCTGGGGTGTGGACCAGAAAGATTTCAATTCTTACGGCTCCCGCAGGGGCAACCATGAAGTAATGATGCGCGGAACCTTTGCAAATATCCGGCTCAGAAACAGGCTTGTAAGTAAGGAAGGAGGCTGGACTGTTTACCACCTTAACGGAGAAGACTTCCCGCCGGAAGCCTGTGGAGAAGGAATGCCTATTTATTATGCATCTTTACTTTATGCGGAAAACAATGTCCCCCTAATTGTTATCGCAGGAAAAGAGTACGGGACAGGCAGTTCCCGCGACTGGGCAGCAAAAGGGACATTCCTGCTTGGAGTAAAAGCAGTTATTGCCGAATCCTTTGAGCGCATTCACAGAAGCAACCTTGTGGGCATGGGAGTTCTTCCCCTGCAGTTTAAAGCAGGAGAAAATGCAGATTCTCTAGGGCTTACAGGGAAGGAGAGCTATGACATCCTTGGGATTGAAAAAATGGAGCCTCATGGAGAGCTTACCGTACTGGCAAGAGATGACAGCGGAAAAGAGACGGAGTTTAAAGCAACACTGAGGCTTGATTCTGCTGTAGAAATAGAGTACTACAGGAATGGCGGGATTTTGCATAAGTTCCTGCGGGATTCTGTGAAGAAATAAGAATAAGTTAATTGCGCCAGAATAATACAGAGGAATATTAAAGAAAATACAGAGAAGTATTAAAGAGAGTCCCGAGAGCCGGAATAAGGCTTCTTCTCTAAACGGGACCTCTCTTATTAACCTGGCTGGATAAGGCGATGTTCGGGCCGAAGGGATATTTTATAAATTCTTCGTCCAGAAATAATTATGGTTAAGACTGAATATCTTTCCAGTATAAAAGGAAGGGATCCTGACTTCAGGGAATATATTTAAAACGATTTAAATTTACAATTTCAACAAATTTAATATACTAATTTAACGATAATACAATTGCATTGTCGCTCTATTTTTGGACCCAAAAAGTCCTTCGTGTTTAAATATTTCACGTATAATCAGAGGATTCCCCATTTCAAAATTTTTTGAAAATCCTCTAGGCATAACTGCGAGGTAGAAAATGAATAAAAATATATGTTTCATAGACGGGCTGGAGGGCATTCTGAAGTACAGGGACGTCGATATTAACGAACTGATCGACCTGCCCTATGACGCAGTTTCCTATCTGCTGATTAAGGGAGAGCTCCCCGAAGAAAAGGAACTTGCCGAATACTCAGCCCGCCTGCATGCGGAACGAGGAATCAACAGGGAGGTTATGGACGTTATCCGCATGTGCAATTTAAATATCGACTCTATGGAAGCTCTTCTCACTGCCGTTTCTTTTATATCGCAATTTGATCCGGACCTGTATGATAATTCTCTAGAAGGAAATATGAGAAAAGCCATAAGGTTAATTGCCGTGGTCCCAACTATTGTTGCTGCTTATTATAGAACGGCAAATGGAAAGGAACCTGTTCCCCCCGATCCTTCCCTTGCCCATGGAGCTAATTTTCTGTACATGATAAAAGGGAGCAAGCCAGACCCTCTGGAAGCTGAAGTCATGGAAAAGGACTTTATTCTCAGCGCTGAGCATGAGCTAAATGCTTCAACTTTCTCCTCCAGGGTTACAGCTTCAACCATGTCCGACCTTTATTCTGCTGTTGTTTCCGGGCTCTGCACACTCAAAGGTCCTCTTCACGGAGGAGCAAGGTCAGAAGTTATGACTATGATTGAAACAATCGGCAGCCCTGAGAATGCCGAGAAATTTGTCCTTGAAAAAATCGAAAAGCGAGAGAAAATAATGGGCTTCGGGCATAGAGTCTATAAGACATATGACCCCAGGGGCACAATATTTAAGCAGCTCTCCAGGAGACTCGCTGAAGCTAAAGGCGATATGCACTGGTATGAGACAGCCGAAGCAATAGAGAATGCTGTTATACGCGAGCTTGTGGAAAAGAGGGGAAAGCCGATTTATCCCAACATTGATTTTTATTCAGGAGTCATTTATAAATATATGGAAATCCCCCCTCAGCTTGCAACCTCAATCTTTGCAATAGGAAGAATCTCAGGCTGGATAGCTCATTGTTTTGATCAGTATGAAAAGAAAAAGATCATAAGGCCCAGGATCTTCATGCTGGATGAGTGTTAAGACCCTGAGAGAGCCCTGCTATGCCTGAAAACCGGCAGAAGTTATCGAAATTGAAATAAGCTCATAGAGTCAGAATCCGGCATATAATATGCAGGATCTGACAGACAAAACCGAAAACTAGTTTTATTTCTGGTTTTCAGGCAAAACAGATTTACTGGAAGAAATTGTCCAGAAGAACAGAGTTTTCAGGATAAAAGTTTTCCTTATTATTCCAGTCACAGCACAATTGATATCAGGCAACAGAGCTGAAGCTTTTTTACCTGATATCAGATAATCTTTTTATCATCTGACAGCTTTCTGGTATTCAGATACCCATGACTTATAGAGATTTTATAGGCCGGTTAAAAGAAAACGGGAAACTGGTCGAAATTCAGCAGCCCGTATCCCCCATATTTGAGGCTTCAAGAATTGCAAAAAAAACAAAAGGTCCGGTTCTTTTTCATAATGTTTCGGGCTCAAAGGTTATTATGAACCTTCTCGGGTCAAGGGACGAGCTCTCTTCCATGCTCGGGGTCCCCAAAGAGGAGATTATAAAGAAGCTTTCTGAAGTTTCTCCCGAAGGTGAGGTGAGGCGGGTCTCAGGATCTCCAACTCTTGAAGTAATCGAAAGCGAGGTTGACCTTACAAAAATTCCGATTCTTACGCATTTTGAAAAAGATGGAGCTCCTTATATAACCGCAGGAATCGTTGTTTCCGAATATGAAGGCGTGATGAATGCTTCTATACACCGCCTTATGCTCGTGGGAAAAGATAAGCTTGCAGCCCGCCTTGTCCCCCCGAGACATACCTACCTCCTGCATAAAAAGGCTGCAGAAAAAGGCGAGCCTCTACCTGTTGCGATTGTTCTGGGCTGCGACCCGACTATTATTTACGCAACTTCTACGAGAGTGCCTGCAGGAAAAGAATTCGAATACGCAGCTGCCCTGCGCGGGACTCCGATAGAAGTGTTTGAGTGTTCAAACGGAATAAAAGTGCCGCATTCCGAGATCGTTCTCGAAGGATATATTGACACGAAAGAAAGGGTTGACGAAGGACCATTTGTTGATATTACAGGAACATATGATATGGTAAGGAAAGAACCCGTCATTCACATTACCAGGATCATCCATAGAAAAGACCCTATTTACCACGGAATTCTTCCGGCTGGCCCCGAACACCTTTTGATGATGGGTGTGCCGTATGAACCCAGGATATACAGGGCTGTGGGGGAAGTTACGACCGTTAAAAACGTGGTCTTAACGGAAGGGGGCTGCTGTTATCTCCACGCAGTCGTGCAGATAGAAAAACAGACCGAAGGAGATGCAAAAAACGCTATTATGGCTGCCTTTGCCGCCCATACAAGCCTGAAACATGTTGTGGTTGTAGACGAGGACATAAACATTTTTGACCCCAATGATGTCGAGTTTGCAATTGCTACAAGGGTAAAAGGGGATATGGATATCCTGACCATTACCAATGTCCGCGGAAGTTCCCTTGACCCGAGAGGGGCCTCTGATGGCACTACTACAAAAGTGGGAATTGACGCTACAAAAGTCCTTATTGAAAAAGAAAACTTTGAAAGGGCAATAATTCCGGAAGAATAACTGATCAGCAACTTTAAGCGGGTAAGGCAGAAAAATCCGAAAAATGGATTTAAAGTATTAAATATCTGCCTGACCTGGAGCTTTATTATCAGCTTGCTGTTCCGTACTTACATTAATATTTATAACAGCCATATTTATAACGGCCGCATATGCTGCGAAAAGCTGTACCGGTATTCTGCACCTGCATTTATTACCTCGCAGTTAAAGAGTGAATTTTCATGTATCTAACAAAAGAAGAAGAACAAATCCTGAACGGAGAAGCCGGAGAAACTCTCAGGCAGGCGATTCAGATCCTTGTAGCTCTTGGAGAAATCTACGGAGCGGACAGGTTGATCCCTATCAAAAGCGCCCAGATTGCAGGTGTTTCCTATAAGACAATAGGAGATGCCGGGCTTGAGTGGATTTCCGACCTTGAGGGACAGGTAAAGGTTCCTGCAATCCTTAACCCTGCAGGAATGGATCTTGAAGACTGGGAGAGGCTGAGAATCTCTCCAGAATTTGCAGAAAAACAGAAAGAAATTGTTCAGGCTTACAAAAAACTCGGTATTCGCTGCGAATGTACCTGCACTCCCTATACCCTTGAAGGATTTTCAGTTAGCTATGGGGACCACCTTGCATGGAGTGAGTCCTCAGCCATTTCTTATGCAAACTCCGTGATCGGAGCCAGGACAAATAGAGAGGGAGGCCCGTCAGCCCTTTCGGCAGCACTTCTCGGGAAAACTGCAAACTACGGGTTTCACCTGGATAAAAACCGCGTGCCTGAGGTCTCTGTCAGTGTGGAGTGCTCACTTAAAGAATCAGATTACGGAGCACTTGGGTATGTTGCAGGGAAACTCATTGGGAACAGAGTGCCTATTTTTCAATTAAGGAGTAAACCGGAAAAGGATGAATTGAAATCCCTTGGGGCTGCAATGGCGGCTTCAGGAGCAGTGGCACTTTACCATGTAAAAGGAGTAACACCTGAAGCCTGCAGAATGGATTTTGAAGAGCCTGAGGAAAAAATAATAATTGAGAGAAGCCAGCTGGATGAAGTTTATGAGAGCAAAGGCAAAGAACCCGAACTGATTACTATTGGATGCCCTCACTGCTCTGCGGCCGAACTTAAGAAGGCGGCTGAATTATTGAAAGGAAAAACAGTCTCAAAGGAGACCTGGATTTTTACCTCAAGGGAACTTGCAGAAAGATATCCTGAGTATATAGGGACCATTGAAGAAAGCGGAGCTAAGGTTGTACGCGATACCTGCATGGTAGTCTCCCCTGCAACTAACAGTTATTCCTGCGTGATGGTAAATTCGGGAAAAGCCTTTGCTTATGTGCCAGGGATGTGCGGGGCTCAAAGCGTATACGGGAATATGGAAGCCTGTATCAATAAGGCGACTGGCGGGAAAGAGAGAAAGGCAGGTGATTCCCATTAAATTCAAAGGCAGAACAATTTCAAGGGGATGCGCAGAAGGGGAGGTTTTGATTTCAAGGGACCCGATCTCCTTTCTGGGAAGTGTGGATCCCAGAACCGGGATTGTTGTTGAGGAAAAACACTCTCTGGCAGGAAAATCAATAAAAGGTAAGGTTCTTGTTTTCCCTCATGGGAAAGGCTCTACTGTTGGGTCCTATGTGATGTACCAGCTTAAAAAAAATGAGGCAGCTCCTGCGGCAATCATCAATCTGGAAACCGAACCTATCGTAGCAGTAGGAGCAATTATATCCGAAATCCCGCTCGTTGATATGCTGGAAAAGGACCCTTACGAGTTTTTAAAGGACGGAGACACTGTCCTGGTAAACGGCAGTGAAGGATATATTGAGCTGCTCAAACAGGGCGAAGGGCAGGCAAAAAAATGAGAGATTTAAATTTGTAAACCTGATTGACATGCCGCTTAAAGCTTAAAGGATGAAATTATATTGGCAAAGGTATGAAATGCCTTAAAAATCCATAAAACACAAAAAGGGATTAAAAACATCCGAATTAAAAGATGTAAATAAAATTATAAAACCTGAAAGGCTAATTTAAAAGCTAAAAAAACCTCAAGCCTTAAAGACGTGAATCCTAAAATGAAACCGGAAATAGAAGATCAGAGAAATGGTCGCGGTAAGTCCGAAGTTGAAGAGTCGATTTCACGCATATATCCTTTCATAAGCAGGGTATTTGATGTATATGAAATCCAGAAATCCGGAGATATCCTTTATTTCTTTGGTACGCCTAAAGTGGATACTGAAAATGTAATGGGAGAGCTCTGGGCTCCCCTTGAACAGCGTGGTTTTGGGGGCACCCTGAAATACGAACTTGGAGAGCATGTTATTATTGTTGCTCCCGTAAAAAAGTCAGAGGAAAAAATCTGGATAAACCTTGCACTTTTCATGGCGACGGGGTTCACAACCATGATCTGTGGAGCCTGGATGTTCGGAGTCAACCTCACAAGTGACCCCATTCAGGTCTTCCGGGGTTTGCCGTTCACACTTGCAATACTGGCTGTACTCGGCTCACATGAAATGGCGCATTATGCAATGGCCAGATACCATGGAATGAAAACCTCCCTTCCGTATTTTATCCCTTTTCCGACTTTCATAGGCACAATGGGGGCGGTAATCCGTTACAAAGGACCTATCCCTGACAGGAAAGCTCTATTTGACGTGGGAGTTGCGGGACCTCTGGTAGGACTTTTTGTCTCTATTGCAGTCACCATAATAGGGTTGAACCTTGATGTCCCTGAAATCAATCCCCTGCCCGATTCCCTGATGTTTGAGATTGGTCTCCCACCCCTTTTTGTGATGATCCAGAAGGTTGTCGGAGTTACAGGAAGCAACCTTCACCCTGTGGCTTTTGCAGGCTGGGTGGGGATGTTTGTGACCCTACTGAATCTCCTGCCTGCAGGGCAGCTTGACGGAGGGCACGTACTCAGGGCAATGCTTGGAAAAAAGGCTGACCGGGTATCTTCCATGATGCCGCGTATCCTTTTCCTCATAGGTTTTTACGTAATCTACTGGCTTAAAGGAGACGGCTTTATATGGATATTCTGGGCTCTCTTCCTCTGGGCTTTCGCAGCAGCCGGGCATCCGTCCCCTCTTCGCGATAAAGTGAAACTGGATAGAAAGCGCATCCTTATAGGGATACTTACTTTTATACTTGGCCTGCTTTGCTTCACTCTGATCCCTTTCAAGCCCATAACCTGAAAAGAGAACAAAATCTGAAGCTTGCCAGGACCTGAAAAAGAACCTGAGAGAGGAAAAAAACAACAATGGAAGTGAATTTTCGATACAGCAAAAAGAATTCCTACAGCTTTGCGGTACTTTCACCTGTGCTTCCTGAAGCGGGATTTACGGACAGTCCCGTTGACGGGATAATGATCTATAGTTTTACCACACGACAAGCAGCAAAAGTATTCAAAGAGGTAGAAAACGCGGGTACGGACTCGATCTTCATCGCAGGAGGACCTCACCCTTCCGGGTGTCCAGAGGAGACGCTAAAATATTTCGATTACGTGGTAATTGGAGAAGGCGAGAAAACTCTTCCGGAACTTGTAAGGGTCCTGCAGAAGAAAGGAGATCCCGGAGAGGTAAAAGGAATCGCTTACAAAAATCCGGATACCGGCAGAATAACCCTGACTCCCGAAAGGCCCCATGTAAATCTGGACTCATATCCCTGTTTTGACCCGAAGAAACTCCGCGCCCCCATTGAAATAAGCCGTGGATGCCCCTGGGGCTGCAAGTACTGCCAGACTCCAAGACTTTTTGGGAGGGAAGTCAGGCACAGGAGCATTGATTCCATCCTGAAGAATGCACAGCACTATAACGACCTCCGCTTCATAGCTTCAAATGCTTTCGCTTATGGAAGTGATGGAATTCACCCGAGGTTCGATAAGGTAGAAAAACTGCTCTCTGCGCTTCAAAAACTGCCCGATAAAAAAATCTTTTTCGGGACTTTCCCTTCCGAGGTCCGTCCCGAGTTCGTGACCGAAGAATCTGTAGAGCTTGTAAGGAAATACTGCGCAAACGACAGCCTCAGCCTTGGAGCCCAATCCGGCAGCGACAGAATCCTTAAAGAGATAAGAAGAGGTCATACGGTTGAAGACAGCATTTCCGCTGTAGAGTGCTGCCTTGAACATGACATTATGCCTGCAGTTGATTTTATCTTCGGGCTTCCGACAGAAACCGAAGAAGACCAGGAAAAGAGCCTTGAACTCGTGCGCTGGATCTGCGAAAAAGGAGGGACTGTCAGGGCACATTATATGACCCCACTTCCGGGAACTCCATACGCATCATCAGTACCATCAGAGGTCAGCGGCCGTGTAAGGAGAGAGCTTGGAAAACTTGCCCTTGGGGGAAAATTAACAGGTTACTGGGAAAAACATAGAAAAGTTTAAACGTAAGTTTAAAAAAGAAGTAAAAAGGAAAGTAAAAAGGAAAGTAAAAAGGAAAGTAAAAAGGAAAGTAAAAAGAGAAGTAAAAAGAAAAGTAAAAGCGGAAGTAAAAAAGATTAAGGAAAGCCGGTGTATAATTTCCGCACCTGCTTTTTAAGCCTTAATCTTGCTTTTTGGCCCAGGTCTGATTTTAAATTAACTGCATAAGGAGACCTTCATTTTATCCTGTTACTTCACCTCTCTATTACTTTGATTAATTGGAATTTTTAATTCCAATAGATAACGTTTTCAATTAGATCTTGACTTCAGGTTTAATTGCCTATTTCTAAAATATGTGCACTGATTTCTCAGCCTTGATGGCTTGATAGGTTCAAAGGATGTTGTTAATCTCGTACCAGGTCTGTTTCTAACACTTATGTGATTCATTTCTAACGCTTACGTAATTCTGTCCTGTGTGTTGTCCTTTTTATCAGGCATTTCGAGCCATTCACTATTATTTTGCTATCAGGAGCTGTATATTTTTCTGATAAGGAGGCTCAGTTACTGACTGGTTTAACTCGGGAGTATTTCCTGTTTTTCTTCCATAGAATAAGAAAGACTTCAATCTATTTATAATTTATTGTTACTTATTTTAACTTAGTTCATAATAAATGTTAATTTATTGAGATAAGAATGAGGCAAAAACAAATCAAAGTTGCGCTGGCGCACCCCGCAGCAAGCTAGCGAGGTATTCGACTGAAATAAAGGAGGTTTTTCAGGAAAACAGATTCCGGAATCAGTTCAGAAAAAAATTTATTCCAAAAAAGAACAAATTCCTATCAATAACCCATAAGCTGATTAGTTGTTACCTTCAGCTTCAGCCTTAAGAAGATTTATTGAATTGAGGATTTATTGAATTGAGGATTTATTGAATCGAAGATTTTATTGAATTGAGGATTTAAAATAAAAAAGGAAATTAAGGCTCAAACTCTGTTAAGCCTCATTAAGGCAATTTCAGGCACTCTCTGATCTTAAAACCATTTCCAGGCCCTGGTTCATTAATTCCTCTGCTCTTTCCTGCTTTTTCGCTTCGGCAAATATCCGGAAAATTGGCTCTGTACCTGAAGGGCGTATAAGGACCCATCCGTCATCGTACCAGATCTTGACTCCGTCAATAGTGTCTGTTTTAAGGCCCATGCTTGAGGTCTCATATCTGATCCTTCCCATAGTGCCAACTATATCCCTGGAAGGAGTCTTGGTTTTTGCATTGAAATATACAGGCACGCTTTCAGTTAGCTCGGAAAGCTTCTTTCCACCGGCAAGGATCTCGAGGATTTTTGCACATGCCATAGCTCCGTCCCGGCAGTACTGGTGTTTGGGGAAGATAAGACCTCCATTGCCCTCGCCACCAAAAACAGCGCCTACTTCCATCATTTTTCTGGCTACATTTATTGAACCCACAGCAGTCCAGTGAAGTTCAACCTCTGCTTCCTTTGCGACATCAGCCATGCGCTGGGAAGAGCTTACAGGAGTGACCACAGGCCCTTTTTCGAGCTCAAGCATGTATTTCGTCATCATTGCGAGCAGGACTTCCTCGTTTACAAACTCCCCGTTCTCGTCCATGAAGACAATTCTGTCTGCGTCCCCATCATGAGCTGCCCCAAAAGCTGCCCCTGTCTTTTTAACGAGAGCTGAGAGCTCTGTCAGGGCATCAGGAGTGGGCTCCGGGTTTCTCCACGGGAAAGTCCCGTCAGGCTGGGCCCCGAGAGTAAGGACTTCACACCCCAGTTCCCTGAGCAGGAAGGGAAGGGTAAGGGAACCTGCCCCGCAGCCGGTATCAACCACTACCTTAAACCTCCGGCTCCTTATAGCTTCGGCATTAACCGCACGCACGACATTTTTTATGTAATAATCGTTAACCGACGAATCGAACCTGAAACTTCCGGTTTTGTCCCATGAAACAATCGAGAATTTGCCTGAAAAATAGATTTTTTCGATTTCCCTTTCCCCGTCCCTCGGGAATTCCGAGCCGTCTCCTGCAATCAGCTTAATTCCATTGTATTCCCTCGGGTTGTGGGATGCAGTGATAACGATCCCGGCATCGGCATAGTCGCGCACGTAATATTGAATGGAAGGAGTAGGGACGGTCCCCACATCAATTACGCTCAGGCCTGTTGCAAGAGCTCCGGCAATTGCTGCGGATTTCAGCATCTGGCCCGAAATCCTGGTATCGCAGCCTATTGCAACCGTACCTTTTGAGCCCATGTACGTGCCAAGGCTTTTAGCCACATTGACCGCCAGTTCAGGCGTTATAAATTCGTTGGCGATACCGCGCACACCATTGGTTCCGAATAATTCCATTTAAGATCTCCATCTTGTCATTTGCGTCAAAATTATACTATTATAAGGAAATTAGGTTCTAATTAGATTTATTATTATAACCAGAGCCCTGATAGAAAAACAAAGTTTCGGTACAGAAGGTCGATTTGCCTATAAACTGAAGAGAGCAACTTTAGGAATAAATCATTTCAGGTTACAGCTGGAAAAACCCTCAATTAAATTCACCCATATTCTTTTACTCAGAATGCCGCGGAGCACCTGACTATAAGGCTGGAAAATACATATATCTTATTAGCTGAAACTCGTTATTAATGGATATCGCCAGGATAGAAAAGATAAGAGAAGCTATTAAAGCCAGGGAAAGTGTAGTAATCGCATTCTCCGGGGGAGTGGACAGTACAGCTCTTGCGGCTCTTGCATTTGAAGAGCTTGGGGACAGAGCACTTGCCGTTACAATAGATTCTCCACTTTTTCCCAGACAGCAGCTTGAAACAGCTTCCCAGGCTGCCTGTGAAATAGGGATTCAGCATAAAATCCTCCCTTTTTCCCTGAACAGTGTGCCCTATTTTACTGCAAATACGATTAACAGGTGCTATTTCTGTAAAAAAGCACTTCTTGAAACCCTTCTCGAATTCGCGGAAAAAACAGGATATAATGCCGTGCTTGAAGGAACAAATGCTTCAGAAATAAAAGGGGAAAACCGCCCAGGATACAGGGCGATTCAGGAAGCCGGAGAAAAGATTTATTCCCCGTTTGTGGAGTTTAACGTTACAAAAGAAGAGATAAGGGAAATTGCTGCGAACCTCTCACTTTCTGCAGCCGGCAGACCGTCAGCAGCCTGTCTTGCCACACGCATCGCTTACGGACAGCCCATTACCCCCGAAGCTCTTGAGAAAATAGAAAAAGCCGAAGATTATCTGTTAGATCTGGGTTTTACTCAGTTCAGGGTCAGGCTGCACTCAAACCTTGCCAGAATAGAGCTTACTGAAAAAGAAATTGAAGAAGCGTTCCGAAAAAGAGAAAAAATATCAAGGCATCTCAAAACACTTGGTTTTGACTATGTAACCCTCGACCTTGAGGGCTTCCGTTCAGGAAGCATGGATGAACCATATTTGCAGAAAAAATCCGAAGAAAAATAACCGTAAAAACACCGGCAGCTAAAAGGATATGACAGAAATTCAAATCAGAAAAGCCGAAAAAAAAGACCTGCTATCAATCCAGAGGCTTCTATCAACTTATTTTCTGGACATGGAAAATCTTGGTCCTGAAGACTTTATACTGGCGGAAATGGGAGGAAAAATAACTGGATGTGCTGCACCCGTAAGAGGCACGTATGGGGACAGGAATTTTTTAGAAATTCATTCCATAGCCGTACACCCAAACTTCCGAGGAAAAGGTATCGGGAAAAGGCTTATCGACGACATTATAAATACCCTGAAAGATCCAGATAACTCGGATAACCCGGTATGTGAATTATACGTCAGGACAGGTTCTCCGGGCTTTTTTGAAAAACTTGGTTTCATAAGATTACCTGATACCGATAAATTACATCTCTGGGCTGAGTGTAAAAATTGTGAGCATTTTGAGGGATGTACCCAGCATGCCATGAAATATTCCAGGTCCGTGAACTACCACTAAGCTAAAGACTTAGTGGCTTCCTGAGTCATCCTTCCAACCAATGTTGACAAGTCGTGCAGGCTCTACCCCGCGTTCCGCAGGTGAAATAGATATGAGCGTGATATACTTGAGATGCATATAGCTACCGTCTTTCCACGGCTTAATCCCGATCCCTTCAGGATGATTCTTGCCCTGTTATCCAACTCCCCGATGTTCAAACGTTACCTCGCTTGGTTTTCGCTTTGAGAATCGGCAACATTCTTATGAACTGTGAGGTTGTGGTGACAGCAAAATCTAATATTACAAAAGATTTTGAAAATATTTAACAATTGACAGAATCAATAACGGTTAACAGTTTAGGTTGACGCTTATATCCCCTGAGCTAAAGACTCAGGGGTTTTACGCTTCTTGCTATAAAGGGACAGACCTGATAGGGTTAACGAAACATTATTTTAGAGAAAAGCATATGAAGCAGCTTATGCTCACTCTCGGAATCGTTAACACCTATGACAAGATCAAAGTTCTGGATGCCCACTACAGGGCAATTGCCAGAGCCGCCCCGATCTGCCACGCTTTTGGGTTCCACCTTGCTCTTTACGACTTCCCTTTCAAAATGACCGCAGAAGAGCTGGTTGCGTTTGTAATGGAAAAAACCACAATAGGCGAATCTGGAAGTTATCTGAAAATCCTTTATGAAAAAAATCATCTTTCAGTGTCCGATCTCCCAAAGAAAGGTTTCCCGTCCCAGTTTGGAGAAACAGTTATTACCACTTCAAAACCGGACCCAAAAAGGAAAGTAATGCCCGTAAAAATCGCTGAAGAAGCTTTTCACAACCGTTCTTTCTTATTTCTTGTGGGCCTCGGGCATAAAGGGCTTCCAAAAGAACTTTTTGAAAGAGGGAAATACCACCTCGATATCACCTCTAAAGGCCTTTCCCTCGAGACATGCACTGCAATAGGGGCTGTACCTGCCCACCTCACCGGGCTGATGGAAAACCTGCAATGTAAAAAGTGAATATAAGCGAAGCTCCGGAACAAGCAAGAAGGCAATGTAGACTTATCTGTTTAAAATTATACTATAATGCAAAAAATTTTAGAATAAATCAAAAAATATTCCGGAATGGATATATATCACGAGTGACAATTAATAATTGTTGTGGGTAAGAACAACGCCTGTAGCGCTGTTATGGGGTTTGCGGCCTGAAGGACTGAAATTTGACCTGCTTTTCAGAGGTCATCCAGACAGACCGGGAATTCCGCCCGAGGGATTCTGAGGAAGTATTTGAACTTCTGACCTGCAGTACGGTTTATGCTTTCGATAAAAGGCAAGAACCTCTCCCGACCGCAGGAATTGTATCCGGAAGGGGAAATTATGTCCGGAAGGAACGAAATTCGGACCCCAGACCGAGCGCAAATATTGAAGAGACAGGAGGAAAACTATGAGTGAGCTAAATCGTGAAGAAGTAAAAAGAAAAGAATGTAGATATGGATGCCGTCAAGACAGGTATCACACAGTTGTAAAGGGCTGCACAGACAGCCTTGACACAGATGAATTAGACCTTTACCGCTATATGATAGGCGGGATGCAGGGTAAATAACCTGCACAACCTTTTTTTATTTCTCGTTCCTAGAAAAGAAGCATGTACGATGTAGATGCGGTCCGTGAAGATTTTCCTGTTTTAAAAGAAGTTGTGTACCTTGACAGTACGGCGACCACGCAGACTCCGGTCCCTGCAGTCGAAGCCATGGTTGAATATTTCTACAGGTATGCCGGCAACCACGGGAGAGGAGCGCACCGCCTTGCCAGAGAGACCACAAACCGGTACGAAGACGCAAGGGAAACTGTTGCCCATTTTCTGAATGCAGACCCTTCAAAGACCGTATTTACGAAAAACACGACCGAAGGGATAAACCTTATTGCAAATAGCTACCCCTGGGAGGCAGGAGACCATATAGTTACAACCATGCTCGAGCATCATTCAAACCTTCTTCCCTGGCTGCGCCTGCAAAAAAAAGGAATTGATGTGACAGTGATAAAACCGGACCGTGAAGGCATAATTGATCCACGCATGATAGAAAATGCCCTTACTGACAGGACGAAACTGATCGCCGTCACGCATATCTCAAACGTTTTCGGGTCCGTCCAGGACGTCAGCAGGATCACGAAACTTGCCCGCAAAAACGGAGTAAAAATCCTCATTGACGGAGCTCAGTCCGCAGGGCATGTACCGCTGAACATTAAAACACTTGGATGTGACTTTTTTGCGACTGCAGGGCATAAAGGGCTTCTCGGACCCCAGGGGACTGGCGTACTTTACATTAAAGATCCTGAAGTGATGGAAAGCGCATCTGTGGGAGGAGGAACGGTTTCGGATGTCACAGGGCATGAGTACACTCTTGAGCCCTCCCCGACATGTTTTGAAGCCGGCACCCCGAATATCCCGGGGGTTATAGGGCTTGGGAAAGCAGTAGAGTATGTAAAAAAAATCGGGATTTCCGAAATTGAAAAGCATGAAGCTGAGCTTTCCCGGCAGGCTGCGAAAAGGCTCTCGGAACTTGATCACGTAGAGGTTTACGGGCCTGAAAACAGGGCAGGGATTGTTCCTTTTAATGTTACCGGGCTTCATGCCCATGATGTCGCCCTGATTCTTGACCAGACAAGAAAAATTTGCGTCCGTAGCGGACACCATTGTGCAATCCCTGTTACCCGTTTCCTCGAAGTGGAAAGTACGGTAAGGGCTTCTTTTGCACTTTATAACACAGAAGAAGAAGTAGATATCCTTGTAAAGGCTGTGGATGCTCTCAAGGCGCTAGTATCCTGAAAACCTGATCTCCACCCGGGCAGAAGAAAAACCATATTGCAGCTTAAAGACTTTTCTCGCTCACATTTTCTAATTTTACAGGTTGAATTTAATACAGGTAGAGAGGGATATCCCCACATATTTTTAAATTTGAAAAATTAAACGTAAAAAATAATTTACTTCAAAAAAACTCTTTTTTGGATTTACTTCTACAGGAATATCATTCTTAGCTTAACTCAGGAATTACAATATAAATTAATTTTATTTAGACTTTCCTACTAAATTTTAAAAGGTAAAGCTAATTTCATGTATTTATTGAAAAATAGAGGAGAAATTAGCTTTATTACATGACCTACAGAAGATAATAATTAATACATTTAGTTGCCCAGATCGAAAGATTTTATAAGAAGTTGCCATCTATATAGCGTAAGAAAAAATCTGAAGGCGAGAGTATGGATGAAGTAACAGAAATCTCGGAAAAGAGAAGTTTTATTTCGGGGTTATTCGGGAAAAAAGGCGATAGTAACTCCATCTCGGATATATTGAATAGGGCTAAAACTTATTTTGATAAGCCTTTAAGAAGCATGCCTGCGTACGACCAGGAAAAAGACGGACCTCTTATAAATTTTGAAGTTCCTGAAGGCTTAAAGGAAATTGAGAGGTACTGGCTCCAGGAACCCTATGCTCTGGTATCGATCCTGGAAGACCGCAGGACAAGGTACTACAGGCTGATAGAACCCGCCCTGACGAAGTTCGAAAAAGAGCTGCTAGAGAGGCTCTACGAAGATTTTCAGGACATTCTGATTTTGAATCCCACAACCTCAAAGATAGAAAAAGACGCACTACTTGTAGATAAGACACATTTACTTCTTGAACGCTACAAAGCTGAGATTTCGGCCGTAACAATTCACAAAATAGTTTATTATCTCAAAAGAAACCTTCTCGGTTATGAAAAAATCAATTCTCTTCTTTATGACCCTTATATTGAAGATATATCGTGTGACGGTGTAGGAGTTCCTCTATATATTTATCATATCAGATATCTGAATATTGAAAGTAATATTTCTTTTGGAGAAGAAGAGCTTGACTCGCTTGTAATCAAGATGTGCCAGCTTAATAATAAGCACATCTCTGTCAGCCAGCCGATTGTGGATGCAACAATTCAGGACGGGTCAAGGCTTCAGGCTATGCTGGGGAGAGAAATTACTCCGCGAGGCAGTTCTTTTACTATCCGTAAGTTCAGAAAAGATCCAATTACACCTATCGACCTTCTCGGCTTTAAGACGTGTGATATGGAGATGCTTGTATATCTCTGGCTTGTTATTGAAAACGGCTACAACATGCTTTTTGCTGGTGGGACGGCTTCAGGAAAAACCTCGATGCTTAACGCGACATCCCTTTTCATGCCTTCAACAGCCAAAATAGTCTCAATAGAAGACACAAGGGAACTCCTGCTCTACCACAACAACTGGGTATCGGGCATTGCAAGAGAGAGTTTTTCAGCAGATTCTACCGGGGAAGTTTCCATGTACGACCTTCTGAGAGCCGCCCTGAGACAGCGTCCCGATTTCATAATTGTGGGTGAAGTGAGAGGTGAAGAAGCCCGCACCCTTTTCCAGGCAATGTCAACAGGACATGCTACAAGCTCGACAATGCACGCAGGAGATGTGCAGACCGTTATAAACAGGCTCACACACGAACCCATAAACGTGCCTCATATTATGCTGCAATCTCTTGATGTTCTCTGTATCCAGGAACAGGTGTACATAGATGAGAAAAGAGTCAGGAGGACAAGAAGCCTTGTTGAAGTCCTTAACGTTGACCCTGAGACAGGAGACCTTGGTATAAACGAGATTTTCAACTGGGATCCTTCTGAAGACGGCTTCCTGAAAGTTGGAGACTCCCATATCATGCAGGAGATAATGCATGTCAGAGGATGGGATTCGGGCCAGTTGAGGGGTGAGATGGAGAACAGGAGAAAGATCCTTACCTACATGTATGAGAAGAATATGAGGAGCTACATCCAGGTATCCCTTGTAGTGCAGGCGTATCAGAGTTATCCGAAAATGGTAATGGAAGCCATAGAAAACAACACCCTGCAGGGAATGATTCAGGATATGGTCGCTTGAGAGGGGGAGCATGACTTACACTTCTGTGGACGAACTGGCATACAGAGCTTTTGGAAATTTCTTTTATAAAAATAAGGAAAGCTTCCAGGAGCTCAAAGTAAAGATGCGCCACTCCCATATTCCAATGTCAGTGGACCAGTACCTTGCATCAGTTTTAATGTATTCCATATTTGCAGGCATAATAGGAGGACTTTTTGGATTATGGCTCGGGCTGAAAACCTTTGGAGACCCTGTGTCCAGACTCAGCCTTTTTGTGGATTCAACAAGGGCAGGATTTGCAGAAGAATACCTTTATTTGCTTGCGCTTTTAGTTGCAATCCTGTCATTCATTATAAGTTTCCTTATAATTTTTGGCGTTGCATATATCTATCCTTATTTTCAGGCAGATATCCGGAAAGCCTGCATTGACAAGTCTATGCTTCCAGCTGTAACTTACATGTACGCCCTGACAAAGGGAGGCATGTCAATCTATGATGTTTTCAGGTCTTTAAGCAGGTACACCCACATATTCGGCACAAGCGCGGAGGAAATCTCCTATATTGTGAGGGATATGGACTACCTGGGAAAGGACTTTATAACTGCCCTTAAAGAAGCAAAGGAACGTACTCCTTCGGAGCGTTTCAAGGACTTTGTTGACGGGTTGATCCTGGTTTCAAGCAGCGGAACCATAACCGGATATATAAAGAATAAGTCCGAGCAGTACCAGGATATGGCTGAGATGGCAAACAGGAACCTCTTAAAGACGCTTGATGTCCTTGCAGAGGTCTATGTTACCGTGCTTGTGGCAGGTCCATTATTCATAATGACAACTCTCATAGTGCTGCAGTTTTTCAGGCCTGCTTCAGCCCAGATACTTTACATGCTGATTTATATTATAATACCTCTTGCGACCCTGCTTTTCACAGTTCTTCTTGATACGGTTGGAGAACTCTCCATGAGCCCGAAGAAGGGAGAAGTCCCTGATTATCCTATAAACCTTTCCGATATTCCTGAACTTAAATCAGAAATCAGCGCAGAAGAGGAGGAAAAAAGGGACAAAAAGTTAAAGCTCTACAGGCAGGTTTACAATATCAGGGACCTTGTTGTTAACCCTTACAGGACTATCCGCGATGAACCAAGGTACACTTTCTTTTTCGGAATCCCTCTCGGGCTTTACTATCTCGCCAACCTCCCGGAAGCTCTTAAAAAAAGTATCAATTTAAACTTCCACTGGAACCCGAACTTTGCCCACATCAGCGATAGCAGCGTCCAGTTTATAAGCTCAATTGACGACTACATTGTCATTTTCATCGCCATCGCACTCATTCCCTTCATCATATTTTATGAAATCAGGGCGTGGAGAATGAGGAAGATCGACGAGAGAATGCCTGAAATGCTGAGAAACCTGTCAAGCATGAATGATTCAGGGCTCCTCCTGTCCAATTCCTTAAAAATAATGGCAGAATCCAAGATGGGGATTCTCAGTAAAGAGCTCAAAAAATTAAAGGAGGACCTTTCCTGGGGGACTTCTACTTCAAGAGCCCTGATGAAACTGGAGAACAACATCAGAACCGCCACATCAAGCCGGATTCTGCATACCGTTATTAAAGCGAACGAATCCACAAGTGACCTTAAAAGTGTGTTATCCATTACCGCAGAACAGGTCAAGAGTGAGGAGCGGTTGAAAAAGGAACGTTCTTCTGAAATGGTCGTTTATGTTGTCACCATCTACGTTTCTTTCTTTGTTTTCCTTTTCATAGTCTATGTCCTGGCTATGTATTTCTTCCCTGAGAGCGCCTCATTTAAAGGATCTTCTCAGGGGATGGGATACGGAGGAGTCGGAAATGGTTACTTCAACATACAGGAGTACACGATGCTCATGTACCACTCAGCCCTTGTCCAGGCTTTTACTTCCGGGCTTATTGCAGGAAAAATGGGGCAGGGTTCGGTTTACATGGGACTGAAGTACAGCGTCAGCATGATGATACTCACCTATGTTGTCTTTACAATGTTCGTCTAAGGTGTTTTTATGCAAGAAACTCCCAGGAAGGGAACTTCAAAAGAAGCTGCAGTTTCAGAAGTAATGGGCATTGTACTTCTCACAGGTATAGTGGTCATCATGCTCAGCACTCTCGGCACAACTGTTTTCTCGATGGAGGGCCCTGACGATGTCCCCCATACAAACGTCCAGGAAATAATGGACATTTCCACGGATACGATCTACCTGAAAAACGGTGGGGGAGAACCGGTAAGCACTGAAAATTTAAGGATCTTAGTAAATATTAACGACAGGAAGTACGAATATCCATCCTCGAAAATTTACGAAAGCCTGGGAAACAGTAGCGTATGGAAAATGGGGGATACTATTGAAATCAATTCAAAGGATACGTGGGGCGTTAACCTCAACAATAACGACAAAGTGGAGCTATTCCTGGTCGACACCCCCTCAAACGAATTGATCCAGAAAAGTACGCTTACGTGCGAGCTTCAAAAGAAGCCCGATTTAAGTCTATGTTTCACTCCGATGGGAGATATAACGGATACATCAGAATCAGGAAAAGATTCATCAAAGAAAGGATATGGAGACAAAAAACAGGTTCATTTTACAGATGCTGATGATAAAACGCTAAAGGAAAAAAACAATGAAAAAAGAAACTGCACAACTTATTACCCCCCTACAAATGTAATTAACACCAGTATATATCAAGAATTCGAATTCAAGATTAAGCCCGCTGCATGTGGATTAAGACCAGGAGACACTTTAGTAAATGCAACTCTGATAATTATTTATTATACACACGATAGCTCCGGAAAAGACTCCAAAGGTGTGGCTATTAAACTCAAATATTATGACACTCTCGAGAACGGAAGTGGAGAATGGGTATACTCCGATACAGTTCTTCCTGCACATAATAATAACTTCGAGCCTGAACTTGTCAACCTGACAGATCGCATCAATACTCCTGCTGATCTGGCTAATTTCAAAGTACGGATTGAAGCATCAACGGAAGCAGATAAGCACGCAGAGAAAGAATTAAACATCGATTACATAGGGTTATTGCTAGAAAGAGCGAGCAACGAGAAAGAGTAAGATTATTAATGGAGTTTTGAGACCGGATTTAATCTAATCTTTAAAAAAATAATAATTGGTATTAAAAAATAGTGAAAAGTAGGGGAGTGGAGAGACCTTGCCAGAAATAAAAAAATTCTTCAAAAATTCCAGTGCTGTTTCGGATGTCCTGGGGGAGATACTCATGACAACAGTAGCGGTTATCTTAATCGGTTCAATAGCCGTGTCCATTTTTTCATATGGCGGACCGGATGATATCCCACGAACTCAGGTGAATGAATGGATAGACGCAGAGACAGATACGATCTATCTGGAAAATAGTGGAGGAGAGTTCATCGACACAGAAAACCTTGAAATTGTGGTAAATGTCAATGGAAACCGGTATACTTATTCTTCTTCTAATATTTCCGAAAACCTGGGGAATAAAAACAACTGGGAACTGGGAGACAGAATAGAAATCAATACTTTAAGCGAATGGAATCTCCACATAGAAGAGGAAGATGAGGTAGACATGTACCTTATCGATAAACCCTCAAAAAAGGTGTTCCAGAAACTTCGGCTCTCCGCCGGAGAAAATTGAGGTTTGCGGTTATTAGCTCAGGAACAGCTGGTGCGAGCATCGTCGACCTCAATGTTAGTTTTTATGGTGTTGCATGTAAGTTAAAAACCAAAGCAGGAAAGGGAAATAGATGAAAAAGCGATTCTTTGAATCAATCTCTTCTTTTTACAAATCCGAATCAGGGATAGCAGCTGCTGTTGCTGCGGCTCTGCTCCTCGGGATTATAGTCGTTTCTATGACAACAATCCAGGTCCAGTACGTGCCTGTCTGGAAAGAAGATGCAGAATACGCCCATATGTCCGACGTCTGGCAGGACATGTCCAGATTCAAGTCTAACGTAGATATTCTGGCTGCAGGCATAGAAATGAACCCGAATTCCAGAATAACCCTGAACAGCCCGATCCAGATGGGAGGGTCAGATGTGCCTTTCATAGGCGGCATGAAAACAGGAGGAACCCTTACTGTAAACAATGCCATCTCAGGCATGTTGATAGAAGTAAATGATGATATGAGTGGATACAATAGCAGCCTATCTGATATCGGCTCGGTTTCATACCGCCCTACAAATATCCATTCCGTGGAAGAAACTTATTGCTATGAAAATGGGGCGCTTATCGTCACCCAGAACGGCAGGTCTGTAATGAAACTATTTCCAGGAATCGTGCTCGAAGATGGTGCAGGAATAGCTTCCGTAAATCTCTCGGCGAGGATAGCTACCCTTGAAGGAACAAGAGGTGTAATGGCCAGTAACAGTATAGAGAATATCAGGCTAACGTCCCAAGACTTCATAAGCATATATGACTCTGAGCAGGAATATACCAGTGGAAATACAACTAAAAAAGCTAACGTTACTTCCGTAGACCTTACGATCTACACAGAAAATACAGAAGCCTGGAAAAAATATTTTGAAGATTCAGCCAACGAGACTCACCTTCAGGAAGGAACGGATTATAACATAACTAAAGAAGATTATTCCGTGAAATTTTCCCTTTTCCCGGAAAACAAAACCATCAATTTTAAAGCATACAATGCGATAATAAAAATGAAGACAGAAATTCAATAAAGTCTATCTTAGCCCCTTTCCTTACCAATTTTTTAAGACGTGCAGCCGCCAGAAAAATAGAAAAGATTTCGGAAAAATAAATTCTGTAAATTTTTCTGCATCTTTTTTACTATTTCGTTTCCAGTAGAAAACAGAAACTCTATAGATGGAAGAGCCGTGTAAGCTTTTCAAGACCTTTCTTATTCAATTTACAGGACAGGCTTTTTCAACTTCATAATGAAAAAGAGAATAGAACAAGAGAATTGCCTCGTGTTCTATTATTCATTTTATTCGAGCTAAAACCGAAGAATGGGCCGGTTCGGTTTCAAGCCCAAAGTTTTCTGGCGGGATGTTCCGATCCTACTTTCGGCAGGTAACTAATTTTTTCCGCAATATTTTTACTGATAGCGTTTTTATTGAAAAACACATTATCCCTGATACTAAACATTATTTTAAAAATGGTTCATTGCTTATATATCTCGTAAGATTTGTGCCATATGTTAACCGATTTTAAACTTTATACCTATTTGCACTATGTTTGAAAAACGTTATCAACAAAAATTCTCAAAATTTAATGTCGACCTGCCGAACATAGGTTCCGATTTTCACCGAAAACACTTAACTTGACGGCGCGGAATCAATAGTCACCAGAACTACAAGATCCTAGAAATAGGCCGCAGGATTGTTAAGGTTCGCTGTTCCCGGTTAAAACAGAAAACCGCCTCATTTTCCACCAGTACGATCCTGCCATCCTCAAAAATCTACTAAGTACACAAGTTGGTACCATTAGTTGAATATTGATTCTCAGATTTTTGTACAATAGATTCTCCTATGTGTGCAGAGAAATAATATCAAGAAGGTAAAACCCAGAACAAGCGAGCAACATATACAAAAATATTAATTTTGTCTTGATAGTTATTTAAGTCTTTAAATTTGTATTAATTTATTCACTCTAGGGGGAATAAATAGAAGTTAGATAAAAAAACAAATAGTTTGAAGAATATAAATAAAAATGTTTACAATGCCATCATCCTAATTTTATTACAATGATGAGAAAGGTTTTTGTGAAATTCATATAAGCTTCATAAGATGGAAAGCTTAAAAAAATGAAAATTTCCGGTAAAAAATTAAAAATAGGTATCAAATTAAAAAAGAAAAAAAGCACCTGAAGAAGGTGCTTTCCATTCGCGTTTAGAATCTCAGATCCTTCTCGCAAATGAGCTGACTTGTCTTTATGTCTACAATTTTGATCTTAACTGTACTACCGGACGCGATGGGGATAGGTGAAGTATCGTTCCCTAATTTGAGAGTTTTGACATCACCAACACTTAATACGTCAAGATCTTCAACGACAGTAGGGTCAACAGTTTCAGAAGTGTCACCATTAACGGATACTGTAACCTTTGTCAATGTGGCACCGAAATTAATCGGGTCTCCACCAAGGTGCTCGACTTTTACAGTTGCTGGAACACCAGTATCAGAGATGCTTATTGGTTGAATAGCAAGGTTCGCCTGCGGTGCGGGTTCTGAAGTTCCCTGGCCAAAGACGGAAGATCCGATTGCGGCAGCAAGGATGACGGTGATTGCAACCATCAGCACGACACCGATTACCGGGGAAACTGCTTTATTATCATTATATATTCTTTTGAGATCCATATGTTTCTCCCCTTGGTTAAAGGTATTCGGGCAGGAGAGCCTGCCAGATACTTTTAACGCCTTAAATGCATAATCTAAACAGAACATAATTTTTTAATCAGCATGCAATCTTACTCCTTATATCTATATAAATTTTTTTGAACATTAAAAGAATAGTTTTTGTTTTAATAAATAATTTTTTATCAAAGTAACAAGCGGAACTTTAGTATTCAGTAACGGGCTTCACTATTACTGTAATTCCAAAATAAGCTCATAAAACGTGAAATTCGAATTTGTCCAAAGATTACAGACTTTTCCTATTTAATAAAAAGCTTATTTTGGAATCGAAGCACTAGATTTCAAGAATTTGAAGTAATTGAAAGGTCTGAGCCTGAGAAACAACGAGAATAATCCGTAAAAACAAGCGAATATAAAAAGAGTAAAGCGTCTGTTTGAGGCGCTTAAATTAGTGCTTAGAATCTTACGTCCTTATCGCAAATAAGCTGACTGGTTTTTATATCAATAATTTTGATATTGACAGTATTGCCAGATTTCATAGGAACAGGAGATGTGCCAGAATTATCCTTAAGTGCTTCTTTTGGATTAGCGGTAGAAGCATCGTCTATCAAATATAGTGTTTTTATATCGCCAACAGTAACAGTTCCAAGAGCAGCTGTAATCGGTTGAGAGTTCCCACCATTGACAGATGCCATAACTTTTGTCGTATCAAAATTAATAGGGTCCCCACCAAGGTGCTCGATTTTGATAATTGCCGTGCTATTACTACTAATAATCCCAGCTGCTTCAATATCGAGGTTAGCCTGCGGTGCTGATTCAGAAGTCCCCTGTCCAAAGACGGACGAGCCGATTGCGGCGGCGAGGATGACGGTGATTGCAACCATCAGCACGACACCGATTACCGGGGACACTGCTTTGTCATTCTTAGACATTTTTTTGAGATACATATGTTTCTCCCTCCTGAGTTAAAAACCCCTAGACAGGTTGTCCTGCCTGAATTTTAACACTAGAATTTACAATTATTACATTTTAAAATTACACTGAAAGATATTCTTCATTCGTATATAAATTTTTGCTGAAACTTTTCAAATTTATTCGGCAGACGTATAATTTGTGTTTTATAATAGTTTTTATATGAGTTGAAGAAATAGAGGGAATTTCTTAAAACAGTCAGGTTAATATTCAATTAAAAACATTATAAGAAGTTAGGTACAAAATTGTAGAAGGTGACTGTTATCGTGGAGGGTAAAAAATACAGGGAACTTTTTCAGGACTGCAAGGCAGTATCAGAGACAATAGGGCAGGTGCTTATGGTAGCTGTAGTTGTTCTGGCTTTTTCTTCAATCGCTGTTACAGTGTTTTCAGATGGAGGAGCGGTGAAACCGCCTCATATTCCCCGTACTGATTTGCAGCAAAGTATTGACAGGTCCGGAGAGACCGTACAGATATTCCACAGCGGAGGAGAGGCAATCGATCTTGAAGACATCAAGATAATACTCAGCGTCAATGGGACACAGGCAGAATTCAATATGTCAGACCCCAGTGTCACATTCTATGATGCAAAAGGCGAGACTTCTTCTGATGATGTCTTTATGCTCGGAGATTCCATATTAATCAACACCAGGGGCAGTGCAGTTAATATCACGGATGAAAATGCCATCATAGACTTCTATTTTGTGCATACGGAATCCAACCAGGTGATTAAGAAAGGAATACTCTGAAGAAAAAAGCAATTCTCTGAAGAGAGTTAAGGAATTGCTAAAAACTCTTTACTATTTTTAAGAAATGATTGTATAAACGGGCTCGTCCCAAACCCAATTTTGTCCCTGTTTAAATAAATTTTTTAAGAGTATATCGCCATCAAAGACTTGATTGAAAAAATCATAATACAGGATGAAGAGACGTGATATTTAGTGTTAAGATCAGCTCGACAGGTTAATATACAATAATCAATAATTTAGAAAGTCAGGACGCAATATTATAGAAGGTGGCATTTATCGTGGAGGGTAAAAAATACAGGACGCTCGGTCAGGACTGCGGGGCGGTTTCAGAGGTAATGGGGGCAGTGCTCATGATATCTATTGTCGTGCTAGCTTTTTCTTCAGTCGCTCTTACAATATTTTCAGAAGGAGATTCGATGGACCCGCCGCATACTCCGCATACCAACCTGCGCGAAAACATTAACACTTCAGAAGATACTGTGGAAATCTTCCATAATGGGGGGGAAGAAATTGACTTTGAAGATATAAGGATAATACTCAGAACTGGAGGGAAGCAGGCAGAATTCAACATGTCCGAATCTGCTGTCAAAATTTTTGATCCCAAAGGCAATCAGCTACCTTCTGACGGCGTTTTTGCATTAGGAAACCGCATCGTAATTGATCCCACAGGTAAAATCAATGTTACAAGCGGAAATGCAGTTGATCTCTATTTTGTGCACACAGCATCCGACCAGGTGATTCAAAAAACTAAACTATGGAAAGATGTCAGGGACCTGCCTTACTGGATAACTCCTCATACATTTCCTGCCGGAACAGCATATGATAATTATACGGAAACATGGCTGGATACGGAGTTAGTCGACAAAGTCGACGATGAATATACGGACAGTTTCATACCAAAAAAAGAGGAAATATACGAAAACTTTACTTTTGGCATAGATACTGGGGAGCTGGGCATTCCAGAAAACGCATTATTTACCAAAGTTATCCTGAAAATTGTCTCTACACGACACGACAACAGTGCGAAAATGATGAGACCTGTAATATATAATGGATCCCAATGGATCCCGTTTGATTTCATCCCGTTTGATGGTAAAAATGTCTATGTGGTAACAGAACTCGATATAACTGAACATGTAAAAAACACTACAGAACTAAGAAATCTAGAAGTCAAGATATCAGCTGATGGGAAAGCTGCCGATCCAAGTGAAAAATATTTCAGGATTGATTTTGTAGGTGTCCACGTGGAGTACTAACATATGAAGAAGGGCATTCAGATAAGGGGTTGAAGCATATGAAAGGAGAGATTTCAAAAAATTCGCAGACAAGTAAGCCCTTTTTTCTCCGTTCAGAGTCTGCATCATCAACGGTTGTAGGGGCAGTTTTGTTACTGGCGATCATTGTTAGCGTATTTTCGGTGGTCAGGATTGGTTATATACCCGAATGGAAAAATGATGCCGAATATTCCCATATGAATGATGTCTGGAAGGACATGGCAGACCTCAAATCAAAAATCGACTTAATAACCATAGCCCTGGCATCGGACCCGGATTCTCAAAATACTGAAATTACTATGAGCGTACCATTTCATATGGGAGGAGGGGACGTCCCGCTTATTGGGACAATAAAGTCAAGTGGAACTCTTTCGGTAAATAAAAACGAATGTAATATAACCATAAGTCAAGGTTCCAATGGGAACTTGATAGACCCAGTTGCATGCGGCTCTGTAAGCTACACATCACAAAACAGGTATTATGTGAATCAGGATTTCATATACGAAGGAGGAGCCCTGATCCTTTCCCAGGGAGAAAGATCTTCTATGATGCTTTACCCTTCGATCCGTTTCTCCAGAACACCGGCAAATGAATACAATGTTTCGATACACATTGTAGAGATCGATAAAAATCCGTATGCTCCTGCCGATGTCATATCTTCTAACACGGGATGCTCTCTCCGACTTTCAGGCAAAGAGTATGAGCCTCTCTATGATAACAACAACATAAGTTCGTTCACCTTAACGGTTAATACTGACCATCCCGATGCCTGGTACCTGTATCTTCAGGAAACAACAAAAGAAGCAGGGATAACTGATTCTACAACACTTACACAAAATGAAAACAGCGTGAGTTTAACCTTCCCCTCCGGATCAGGTGAAAAGGGTTTGAACAGGCTCTATGTTAGTAAGACAATAGTAAAGGTAGAACCTGGAATAGGGATCTAAGCTGAGAACATGAACCAGGGAACGAAGGGAAACGGGATGTCTCGAAAAAACCTATTAAAATCCGAATCCGCAGCTGCAATTGCAATTGCGGCGGTGTTGCTTTTAGGGCTTGCATTTACTATGATCTCCGTGGTCAAACTAAACCACGCTCCTGAATGGAAAATTGATGCGGAAAGAGACTATAGTTATGATGCATGGGGCAATATGGAGGACGTGAAAAACAGGATAGACTTATTCACCCGGTTCATGGATTCTAATAGCAATTATTCGGGATATGGTCTTTCAGCAACTGTTCCTTTCAGCATGGGAGGAGGGGATGTCCCGGTATTCGAGCCTTCCAAATCTAATAGTAAACTTTCGGTGAACAACGAAGAGTATACAATGAATATAACTCTCGCCAATCATTCTTTTTCTCATAAAATTGACTGTGGGGGTGTCACCTGTTATTCAGAAAACAGACAATACCCTGATCAGGTTTTCAGGTATGAGAACGGAGCCCTCATCATGGCCCAGGGAGAAAGTTCTCAGATGAAACGAAAACCTTCCTTCGATATACAGAAAATTGGCAATGAAAATTATGCAATTACCATTAATGCCATTAACCTTACAGGAGAAACTACATCCGTATCCTCCAGCAACCTCGCTGCCCTGCGTCTTACCGGATGTTCTATAAATCCTATTCTCAACAGTAGTACCGACTATTTGAACGAGAGCATAAACTCTTTTAACCTGAGTATTTGCACACGCTACACGGATGCCTGGGCAACTTACCTCAACGACACAGCAAAAGAAGCAGGACTTGAATACGGCACTGATTATCAGATTACCTACCCTGATTCAGGCTGCGTTTGTCTCTCTTTCCTTCCCACAGGCAATAACTACAGCATCTACGTCAATAAGACCATAATCGGTGCAGAACTTGGAACTGGAAGCGGCATGGACATTGGAAATACCAGCGATTCTGAGCCTGACGAAGATGAGGATGAATCCGTGATGAAAGTAGGTACGTGGTATACATTTGAATTATCAGATAATGGAACAGCGATTCTCCCGCTAAGAGATTATAAACCGGGATTCGTTTTTCCTGCAAGTTCAGGAGTAAATGTAAAGCTTGAAAATTATGATAACAATTATCCGACTAACGAATTTAATTACTCGATGGCGACATCTTTCGAAGATACTTTCCGGTTTAATTCATTCGCTGACTTCAATTCCAAACCCAACTCGGCAACTATTCGGATGATTTATAAACTCGATTATAGTTCCACATCGGTAACTAGGAATATTGCAGAAAATAACCCTGAACATGCTGTCCTTGTTGGTAATAATAATGGCAAAGATTGGTATTTGTATAGCGAGACAACTCCGATAAATATAATTGATCCTTCGGATCTTACATTTTATTTAAAAATAGATGAAAAAAATGGAAAGAACTTCCATATCGACTACCTTGCAGTACGCCTTAACTAACGGAAAAGAAAAAGGCATATGGACACCATACTCGCTATAAAGAAAAAGCGAGAAAACCAGATCCATATGCCTGAAAAATACACGACCCCATACCCTGCCAGAAGAATCCATTCCGACGGCAGGGCTGAAGATACTGAAGTGCTGCTTGCAAAGGAATGCCCTGTTAAACTATTTCTCGACGGGAAGCAGCTCACTACTCTTTTTGCCTCCCCGCTTGAATTGAAAGAACTTGCAGTAGGTCATCTGATTACAGAAGGGATTCTCAGTTTCAAAGAGATTGCAGGGGTTGAGGTGGAAGGCAATGAAGTTAATATACTGACTCTAAAGGGAAAACACCTCATACAGGATGAATCACCCCGACCAGCCGGAGAAGAAACAAAAAAACAAATTTTTGTGAATTCTGACGCCGTTTTTGACCCTGGAGCCATTTTTGCAGGCACAGCTTATCTTGAGTCCGATACATACAAACTTACCAGAGGCACCCATCTCGCCGCCCTTATAGATAAAAAAGGAAAGCTTGCAGTTCAGATCGTTGACGTAGGCAGGCACAATGCCGTAGATAAGGTGGTAGGGGCTGCATTTCTGAGGATGATCGACCTCTCTCAACACTATATGCTTTCCACAGGCAGGCAGCCCGCTTACATGGTCACAAAAGCAGCCCGTGCAGGAATTCCACTTGTCGCCACAAAAGCCATGCCATTCGATTCCGGCGTCGAAGCCGCAAAAAAAGCTAACTTATGTCTTGTAGGGCAGCTAAGGAAAGAGTCAATGCTCGTCTTTACGAATGAGTGGCGAGTCAGGATTTAAGCGTGCAGTTCCAGCTAATGGGAAAGAAAACCGGAATTTATAAACACCTGAATTTAAAAATAATTAGAGGGTGCCTTTCGTGCTCTTTACTTCTTCGCCTTCGATTTTTACAGCCCTTTTCATAGCATAAGCAAAAGCCTTGAAGAGAGCCTCTATTTTGTGGTGGTCATTGTCACCGTAAACGCTGGCGTGTATGGTAATCTTTGCATTTGAGGCAACGGTCTCAAAGAAGTGCTTTACCAGCTGGGTACTGAACTGCCCTACCTGAGGAGCAATAAAGTCAGCTTTCATGACAAGATAGCTGCGGCCTCCCACATCCAGGGCAACTTCAGCAAGAGCCTCGTCCATAGGGATCCTGGCTTCCCCGAAACGGGCGATTCCTGCCATATCTCCAAGGGCTTCGGCAAGAGCTTTTCCGAGGACTATTCCCGTATCCTCAATGAGGTGGTGCTCGTCCACATAAATGTCACCTTCGGCACGCACTTTAAGGTCAAATTCGGCGTGCCTTGCGAAAGAAGAAAGCATGTGGTCAAAAAACCCGATCCCTGTACTGACATCTGCAGTGCCTTTACCGTCAAGGTTAATCTCGAGCTGAATGTCGGTTTCCTTCGTCTTGCGGGAAATTTTGCTAATTCTCATACAGCATCACACTTTTCTTTAAAATAATTAAATATCTCCAAAGGCAGCGTTAATTGCTTCTTCCAGAGTAAACCTGCCCATATAAAGGGCACTGCCTACAACAACACCCGCAGCTCCGGTCTTTTTCAGGGTTTTTATATCTTCCAGGGTGCTTACCCCACCGGATGCGATTACAGGAATGCTGACGGATTCTACAAGCTCTTTTGTAGGAACAGGGTTTACCCCCTGCATCAAGCCTTCGGTGTCAATGTTGGTAAAAAGAAGGCTCCCGGCTCCAAGCTCTTCAAATTTCCTGCCCATTTCAACAGGAGTTTGAGCGCATTCTTCGGTCCAGCCTTTAATTGAGATTTTCCCATTCTTTGCATCCAGGGCAACGTTTACATGTGAACTTCCAAAAGAACTGGAGAGCTGCTTTACAAGTTCTGGGTTCTGGAGGGCGGCTGTTCCGAGAATTACCCTTGAGACACCGATCTCAAGAAGCGAGGCTGCATCTTCAAAGCTCCGTATGCCCCCTCCTACCTGGATACTCACGCCTTTTTCCCTGCATGTGTTGACGATCTTTTCAATAATTGGGGAATTTTTTCTTTCCCCTTCTATTGCTCCGTCAAGATCCACAAGGTGAAGGGTTTTTGCTCCTTTACTCACCCAGTCAAGGGCGACTGCGAGTGGGTCATCAATGGACACGATCTCGCTGCCAGGCACTCCCTGTACCAGCTGTACACACTTCCCTCCTCTCATGTCCACCGCAGGTATTACTTCAAAGACCATAAAAAGCTACATCTCCATATTTTACAGGAATGTTTTTTCACTTCAGTGATTTATGTATTTTATGTATGCTATTCAGATTTTTCATTCAGGGCATGATCCTTTCTATGGGGACCACAAGGACGTCTCTTGCGCCCACTTTCTTCAGCCTGTTTACGATAGTAAAGATCAGGTCCGCGTCCACAACCGCATGAACGGCAAGTATTGATTCTTCAGAAAACTTGCTGGACTCAACTTTCATCACTGTCGGGCCGGACATTCCCGGAAGAACCTCTTTTACGGCTTGGAGGGAAGATTCAGGCACGTTCATCATAAGATAACGTTTTTTCTTTGCATTGAGCACGCTTTCGAATGCTGTTTTTATGTCAAGGATTTTTTCTTTTGTCCTGAGGCTCTCTTTGTTAGCAATAAGATAGACAGTGGAAGAGAAAGCCGTATCAATAGCCTTCAGGTGGTTGATAAGCAAAGTTGTCCCTGAGCTTGAGATATCAACAATGGCATCTGCAATCCCCACATGCGGGGTCATTTCACATGCGCCGCTTACTTTTATAATATTTACGTTAACTCCGAGTTTTTCAAAGTACCGCCTGGTAATTTCAGGAAACTCGGTTGCCACTTTTTTACCTTCAAGGTCCTGTGCTTTTTCAAAGTCCGAGTCTTCCGGGACAGCCAGCACAAGATTCGCCCTCCCGAATTTAAGGTCCAGAAGAGCCTCAACATTTGCCCCTCTTTCGGTAATCAGGTCCATGCCCGTAATACCGACGTCTGCAGCTCCGTCCTGTACATACTCAGGGATGTCAGCAGCCCTGGCAAAGAGGATATGGATATCCGGATCTGTCGTTTTTGCAAAAAGTTTTCTGCTTTCGGCTCCTCCACTGATAGGGAGCCCTGCATCTTTAAAAATAGAGATTGTGGGTTCGTAAAGGCGCCCTTTATTGGGTATTGCAATGCGAATCATCTGCTCTGTCCTCTAAATATGTAATCTGATGGGAAATTTCCCGGTAAGCTCATCCGTATAAAACGTTTATCCAGAACACCCTTGTATAATATAGACTTCACGGTGGTTTTCATGAAAATTCCTTCCCGCTTACCTCTAAATGTGGAGAAACACTGCCCATGAAGAAGAACACTGCCCATTGTATGGACAATTTCCGGAGAGTTTGGGAAATCCCTGGAAAAAAGATTGGACCCCCTTTTGATAATGAAATATAAAGCTTGCTTACTTAAAGAAAAAATATTACCTCCAGTAATGAATACAGAATAAACATTATATAGCCCTAGTAATTTAATAGAAACAGACTATCGTGTCATATAAATAATATTATCAATGTTGTTGTAACATAAGTAATTAATTTATAATTAATGCTAAGAAAGTAGATTGATTACGGCGACAGAGTAAAGATTAATAAAGCGGTAATATCAACACCTAGAAATAAAAATACCTATAATTTTGAAAAAAGAGGATCCAAATGGCCCGAAATATAAAAGTGGAAGAGCTCTTGCAAACCCCTATTGAGAAGCAACAGATAGAGCTTGTAGAACGCAAAGGGATAGGGCACCCTGACAGCATATCGGACGGACTTGCCGAAGCCGTAAGCCGAGCGCTATGCAGGGAATACATAACCAAATGTGGAGCCGTACTCCACCACAACACTGATGAAACCCAGATAGTAGCCGGAAGATCCAGCCCGAAATTCGGGGGAGGAGAAGTGCTGCAGCCCATATACATGCTCCTGGTAGGCAGAGCCACAAAAGAATTCGAAGGTGCAGAGCTTGCCACAGAGTCCGTAGCCCTCAAAGCCGCCCGGAACTACCTGAGAAATACCATGGTGAATATGGACCTCGAAAGAGACGTGATCATAGACTGCAAACTCGGGACAGGATCTTCAGACCTCAGAGACGTTTTTAAGAGAGATAGGGTTCCGATGGCAAATGACACCTCTTTCGGAGTTGGACATGCCCCATTTTCTGAGCTTGAAAATATTGTATACAACACAGAGAGACAGCTCCTTACTGACCTGAAGTCCCGCATGCCTGCAATAGGAGAAGACATGAAGGTCATGGGACTGAGGGACGGGGACGACATCTCCCTCACCATATGCAGCGGCATGATAGGGAGATACGTTGACGACCTGGACAGTTACATAAACATGACACAGGAAATGAAGACCTATACGGAAGAGCTTGCAGCTCGCTATACCGAAAGGAACGTGAATGTTTTTGTCAACGCAGCAGATAACCTGAAGGCAAGCTGCGTCTTCCTTACGGTTACCGGGACCTCAGCCGAAATGGGAGACGACGGTTCCGTAGGGCGTGGAAACCGCTGCAATGGATTGATCACACCTAACAGGCCCATGAGTATGGAGGCGACCAGCGGAAAGAACCCGATCAACCATATCGGAAAAATCTATAACCTCCTCTCGACACAGATGGCCCGGGATATTGTAAAACAGGTTCCGGACGTTCAGGACGTTTATATAAGACTGCTCTCCCAGATAGGAAAGCCCATTGACCAGCCTCTTGTGGCAAGCGCTCAGATCATTCCAAAAGAAGGCACTTCCTTTGCAAACGTAAAATCGGAAGCTGAAGTGGTAATTGATGACTGGCTCTCCAATGTGACAAAGATTACGGAAATGGTTATCAGGGGAGAACTGAACACCTTCTAATAACACCAGAATCTGAAAACAAACCAGAATCTGAAAACAAACCAGAATCTGAAAACAAACCAGAATCTGAAAACAAACCAGAATTTGATATAAGAAGATCTCGAGAAGGACCTTCGGGTTCTTTTCAAGCCTTTTTTCTATACCTGTCTTCGAGCAGTCCTTTAAGATTCTGTGGTCTTTGTGGTCTTAAAACTCAGTTTAAGCAGAGTTATCTCCTTGGAGGGGCTTTTAATTCATTCGGCTTTTAATTCATTCATTTTCATCTGTAATTATCTCTATACACTCAGTTTTTATCCCTGAGAAATTCTCCAGAATGCACAAAATTATTTTTAACATGCATAGAATATATTAATAATGTAAAGAATTTTACTTAATCCAGCGAAAAACATAAATACCATCACCATATATGGAGATGGTGCACTGAAGCAGTGCAGCAACATGAAGCACTGGCTCAGTATCATTGTCCCGCCTTAACTCAGTGGTAGAGTGCGCGGCTGTAGTTCGGCTCGTGCGGGCAACCTCCCGTACATCTCTGCGCAGGCACCGCGATGTCCCCGGTTCGAGTCTGGGAGGCGGGACCTGAAACATTCACCAGAATCGAAATCAGTCAACGGGAACATTTATATATCGGAAAGACATTTAAGGTTTGCTCGCAACGCGGGCAAAACAGCATCTAAAAAGACCGAAGTGTCCGGATAGTGTAGAGGCCTATCATGGAGCCCTGTCGAGGCTCCGACCCGGGTTCGAATCCCGGTCCGGGCGCTTCTTTTTTTTTCAATTAAGGAACATTACAATATTTTTTAGTTTTAGGGTCTTGAGATTGTTTTTATAATAAAGAAGTTTTCTATTCAGGTTTTTAGCAGAGTCTTATGCTCGAGTTTACTCTATGCTAAGTCAGCCCCTATCCCGAAATCCCTAACTTGTTGGGGAAGCCCCTATTTTTCTATAGTTCCTTTGTTTTCCAGTCCTCTATTTTCCAGTCCTCTATTTCCCAGGTTTCTGTACTTTCTATGGATCCTGTATTTGAGTTTTTAATTCTTTGTTATCCCCTCGTTTTATTTTCCTGGTTTTCTAAAACCTTCTATTCTCAAGAGCTCAGCAATGAGGCAAACTGAAGTTCTGAAAGCTCCAATAAAAAACAAGTTTCCAGAGAAAATATGTTAAAAAGGAAGAATAGAGGAATAAAACTGAACAGGAGATAATAAAATGGGGATTGAACCCTTTACTTCGGACCGCTCCGGGGAAGGAGCCGACAGAGTCAGCACCCTCTGTAAAGAGATAAAAACTACCAGAGAAAAAATGGAAAAGGAAGCCCTTACTTTTATCGAGGCTACTAAAAATTTCTCACTGGAATGGATTCAGAGAGAAATGAACCCAAACATATCTCAGATGAAAAGGGGAGCTTGCCCTGAGAATGGTGAAATTTGCAAAGGTAAAGAGAGTGAACTGGCGAGCCCTGAGGGCTTGCCCTCACGAGTACAGGATATTATTGAAGAGCAACTCAACCGAGATGATTACTGGATACACAGAAGCGGAAAGCTTTGTACGGACATTTCCCTCGATTATATTGAGTTCAAAAAAGAAAAAATCTGGAAGGATCTCACATCAAGCGTCAGGATGATTCTGGGCTGCGCAGCAGAGATCTTCGCCGGAATAAAAGATGAAAACCTAGAAGATAAGATATGGGTAAGAGAGCGAGGTAGACGAAAATACATATGCATCCTCAGGTTTTCGGACGAAATGACAGCTTCCCTTGACCGCTATTTCTCTATGCTTGCGGAGCTCTTTTTCCTGGAGTATGAAATGAATAAGGAGAAAGAAAAGGAAACCGGATAGCAGTAAGATAAAAGAAACCCCGAAAAGAAACCTGAAAAACAGCCAGAACGATACTGGGAGAGGAAAACATTCAGGTTAGATCAGGACTTGATAAGTATTCTTTTGTCATCGGTTAACGAATTTTATGCACAACTTCGAATACCATGTATGGCGATTTTCCGACAAAATTAGTTGATATATTGCATAAAAAATAACATTTTTTGACTTTTTGCACCTTAACCGAATCCAAATGGATAAGTATTAGATTTGTTGTTGAGTATTAGATTTGTTACTAAGTATTAGATTTGTTACTAGCCGGATTTGAGTTTACATGCAGATCCATACATATGCCTGCCGGCTGACGATAACAACTTTATCTACAAACATCAGAATTACCCAGCATGAAAGTTACGGACTTTAGCTTAAAAAAATCCCTTGAAGAAGCAAAAGCAGATGCTTACCTGATGATAGGGGATATCCATAACGCCGACATTTACTATGTAACCCGTTTCCTGGCATCGGATGAGTTTATGTATCTGCAGACAGGAGCCGGGAAAGAGATCCTTTTTATTTCGGAAATGGAGCGCGGGAGAGCTGAAATTGAATCAAGGATTTCAAATATAAAAACAACCCAGGAATTTGGCTACCGCGAGAAAATCAAAGAGAAAAAGGATGCATCTATTGCTTATGCAGCCTGTATCTCAGAGCTGCTTCTAGGGGAAGAAGTAAAAAAAATTGCAGTCCCCTATGATTTTCCGGTCTTTTATTCAAACTATCTTACAGAAGCGGGTTTTACCATTGTGCCCATAAAAAGCCCTTTCAGAAAAATGAGGAGCGTGAAGAGGCAGGAAGAGCTTGAAGCCATAAGATACTCCCAGATGGCAGGAGAAAAGGCTATGGAGGCAGCCATTGCCCTGATAGAGGGAGCAGAAGAAAAAGAAGGCATACTTTATGTTGAAGGGGAAATACTTACCGGGGCTAAAGTGAATTCAGTCATTGACCATACACTGCTTGATTTCGGGTGTGAAGCAGAAGAAACTATAGTCTCCTGCGGAGAAGACACAGCAAATCCCCACGGTACTACAGACGGACCTATCAGGGCAAATGCACCTATTATTCTTGATATTTTCCCGAGAAGCAAGAAGAGGCGCTATTTTGCAGACATGACGCGCACGGTGCTCCGGGGAGAGGCTTCGGAAAAGCTGAAAGAAATGTATGAGACTGTGTTTGAAGCCCAGAAAAAAGCATTATCCATGGTTAAAGCTGGAGTTCAGGCAGCCGAAATACACACTGCAGTCTGTGACCTATTTGAAGCAAGAGGCTATCACACTTACAGAAGCGGATCAAAAGCAGGCTTCACACACTCCACAGGGCATGGAGTAGGGCTTGATATCCATGAAATACCCGGTGTTGGAGAAAGCAGCTTTATCCTTGAGGCAGGCAACGTAATAACTATCGAACCGGGCCTTTATTACCCGGAAATCGGAGGAGTCCGGCTCGAAGATATGGTACTGGTTACTGAAGAAGGGTGCGAGAACCTTACACGGCTGGAAAAGAAATTTGTATTAAAATCTTATTTATAAATAAAAGAATAAATTGTAACCGGAAATTAACCTGAAATTCTCCTGAAATTCTCCTGGCTACGTAAAATAAGCACTAAAAAAGCAGAAAAGAAAGCAAACCCAGAATTTACAGATATAAACTCATTAACGGACTTGCTGGCCTAATAAAGCAATAAAAACAACTATAATATTGTTTACAAACAGAAAATATCCAGGATTTGTATAAAAGCATCCTGAAGCGGGGTTAATATGACAGATAATGTTTACAACAGAGAAGATGTTCTTGAAAAGTATAGAGAAGCAGGCAGAATCCTGAAAATTGTCAGGGCTGAGGCTGCAGATATGATAAAAATAGGAAACGGCCTGCTTGAAGTTGCCGAATTTGTAGAAAATAAAACCATAGAACTGGGGGGCAAACCTGCATTTCCCTGCAATATCTCAAGAAACCAGGAGGCTGCCCATGCAACCCCGAAAGCAGGAGATAAGGACGTTTTTGGAAAAGATATGGTGAAGCTGGACCTTGGAGTTCATGTTGATGGATACATAGCAGATTCGGCAATAACTGTGGACCTTTCAGGCAATCCTGATATTGTAAAAGCCTCTGAGGATGCCCTGGCAGCAGCTATAGACCTTATGAAGCCCGGAGTCAGTACAGGAGAGATAGGAACTGCAATAGAAGAAAGTATCCGCAGCTATAGTTTAAGTCCTATTATGAACCTCACAGGCCATGGGCTTTCTCAATATGAAGCTCACGACAACCCCTCAGTGCCCAATAAACACGTGGAAGGTGGGGTCATCCTTAAGGAAGGAGATGTTCTTGCAATCGAACCTTTTGCAACTAACGGGACAGGGCTTGTACATGACGGGAGCTGGGCTGAGATATACAGCATCATAAGGAAAAAGCCTGTCCGCATGCCAGCAGTCAGAAACGTTCTTAAACAGGCAGAAGAATACAGGGAACTCCCCTTCGCTAAACGCTGGCTCAAATCAGATAAACTCGAATTTTCACTTATCCAGCTTGAAAGGGCAGGAATCCTTCACTCTTATCCTGTACTTATTGAAAGTGCCGGAGGGCTTGTTTCCCAGGCAGAGCATACTGTCATAATAACCCATGACGGATGTGAGGTAACAACTAAATAAATTTACGAGGATATAAGTTACAGAAAAAATGAGAAGTTACCGGGATGGCAGACAAATAAAATGAAAAAAAATGAAAAAAGAGTTGACATTCTTGAAACTGTATCATCTTTTCTTAGCCAGTCTTTTACTGGCGACCCTTCTCTCCCCAGTTCTTTTTGCAAAACCCTGCGCTGCCGCTTTTATTCCCGGCAATAATATCACGCTGGAAAAAAACGGGATAACATGGGATTATGACGAGAAAACCACAGATAACGAAGCTGTTTTATTCCGGAGAATTATAGACGCAGAAACAGGCAATAATGACGGCTTTGTTAATGCCTGGGAAATTCGGAAAATGGAAGTCCTTTTAGGGGAAAAGATGAAGAAAGCCGTAGAAGAAGAACCTGATATAAAACTAAATTCAACCTCAGAAATTGTTGAATTAAAAGACATTGAGTTCTGGATTCCCGAAGAAGCCCTCGGAAGAACTTATAAAAATTCATCAATCATAAACCGTGCCAGCGTTATATACGGTTTCAAAGAAGAGGCCGGCCCCGGAACAGAGATCTGGCTAATGGGAACTCCAGATTCAAATGTCACGATCACTCTTCCATCAGGTTTTGACGCAGAGAGAATTGAGGGGCTTAACAACAAAAGCCTCGGGTTTGAAAATAAACGTACAGTATTGAAGGGAAATTTCAACTCTGAGAAAAACATTACCTTATGGCTTTCAGAAAATGAAAGTTTTAAAGCCGAACTGCAGGATATTGAAGCTAATGAGAATAAAAGTGCAGAGAACGAGAGCGGAACAGTAGAAAACAGCACATTGAACACCGGAGATAAGTCAGAGTCCGGGAGCCTCAAAGGTTTTTTTAAAAAAATCCTTAAAAAAGCTGGCTGATTTTTCCCTGGCCCTGCCTGAGTCCAAAAAGTTAATCTGGTTTGAGGCTAATTCAGAAAAACATGCTCATAGAACAGATTCCACTTAAAAACGGGTGCGCTCTTGGCCTCCGATTTGAGATGCAGAAGTATTCTCTTCTGGTTATAAGAGCAGAAAAAGGATTTTTAATGTGCGGCTATCTCAACGTCAGCGCTGCAGAAGCCCTTGGGGATGCGGCTGCAAAGGTAAAAGGCGTTCAGAGTTTTGAAGACATGCTTGAAGCCACTGTTGTCGAAGCCACAAAGTTTGCCAGAGATCTTGGTGTTGAAGCCGGGATGGCTGGCAGGGAAGCCCTGGAAAAAATGTTCTGAAAGGCAGGAGCCGCTTTACAGAAGCTTATGAGGACTCTTACAGGCTGGTCATCAGCTGACCTGTGATAATGATCTTTTAGAGTTTCTTATTGGTCTTTAAGGCCATTCTGTCCAGAAAATTTTTACTTATACGTATACGTAGCCCGCTTTTGCACATATACAGCTCGTTTTTGATTTCGACTCAAAATTATATCAAGTTATACAGAATAATGTCAAACCGGATCAAAATCATATCAAATTATATCAAAATCATATCAAATTATATCAAAATCATATCAAATTATATCAAAATTATATCAAATTATATCAAAATTATATAAAATTATATTAAAACAGTATTCGTTAGCAAAAAATAAAACTATGAATAAGAGTGGCTTAACGCCTTTTATATAAAATCCAGTTTCCTGTTCCTCAATTCCACAAAATTATTTTGAATTACCATTACTGTGAACTGACATCGTCTGTTTAGAACTGACTGAAGATTATTTCAAAATATATTAATCAACATTAATCAACACGTTTCGGATTATCATGTTATACGCTTTTGAATTATCTGGAGAGCATGAAGAACTGCCAGCCGCCGAAGTCCTTGCCTGCCTCAAAATAGAGGAGCTTGATTTCAAGCCCTTCATCAGGGTTGACCAGTGCCTTGTAGTGGACATAGCAGGCAGAGAAGAGGAAATTGAAAGAACTCTGACATGCACTATAACCGAAAGGCTGGCAATGACCCATCATATACTGAAAGTTGTAGGAATTGCCGAAAACAGCCCTGAAGCCATTCTTGAGCTTGCGGAAGCTTTTGAGCCCGAAGGATACATAAAAGAAGGAGAAAGCTTTGTTGTCAGGGCAAAGAGAATTAAACACCACGTTGATTTTCCGTGCGAGTACCTGGAACAGAAGATTGGAGGCTGCATCTACAGGAAAGGTTTCAGGGCAAACCTGAAAAACGCTGATGTGGAATTCCGGCTGATCCTGAGCGAAAAAGCAGTACTTGGAACCCTGATTTCCTCTGTAGACAGGAGCGCATATGAAGCCAGGACTCCCCAGAACAAGCCTTTTTTCCACCCCGGTGTGCTTATGCCAAGGGTTGCACGTGCACTTACGAATTTATCCGGGATAAAGCCCGGAGAGCTCTTTCTTGACCCCTTCTGCGGCACTGCTGGAATACTTGTAGAAGCCGGGCTTGTGGGCGCAAAGGTTGTGGGAATTGATGCCCAGGAAAAGCTTGTCCTCGGGGCTTATATGAACCTGGAAGCCTATGAACTGGACTATTTTTTGATGGAAGGGGATGCCTGTAGAATTCCCCTGAAGGACTGCACAATAGATGCAGTTGTTACTGATCCTCCTTACGGCAGGTCGGCAGCAATTCTTGCCAGTTCCCTGGAAGAGTTATATTCGGGTGCTCTTTCGGAAATCCAGCGTGTCCTGAAACCCGGAGGAATTGCAGTTGTCGTCTCTGATAAGGCATCAGTTGAATACGGGGAAAAAGCCGGGCTTAAGGTCCTTGAAATATATGTCCAGAGGGTGCACAGGAGCCTTACACGGATAATAACAATTTTTCAGAAGGATGAGGATTGAAGTTGTCTGGAGGAATGAAAGAATGGAAAGAAAAAAAGATAATTAAAAAGTGAGAAACTGAGCCAGAGACTGAGCCAGAACCTGAATAAAGATAAAAAATTGATAGGAAAAGCAAAAAAAGTAGTGAAGACGGAAATGAAGTTATTTACTCATGGTAAATCAATTCCTCGAGCACTTCAGCCATAACCCTGTACCTGAGGATGCGCTTGGAGTTCTGGTCACTTGCCCTTAGGATTGAGTAGTTATCTTCAATCCAGTTTATTTCCTCTCCGTAGTTTACTCCCATAAGGGTCAACCCATAGGCAGGAGCCGGTTCAATACCTTCTTCATAAATATCAGGATTTAACATCTGGATCAGCCAGTCATTGTCACGTACACCTTTTCCGATCATTGAAAGGGCGGTTACTATTTTCCTCACCATATTCCAGAGAAAACTGTTGCCTACAACGTCAATCTTTGTAATATCTCCATCCACGCGGACGTTGATCCTTTCCAGGGTACGAACCGTACTTTTCTCTCCGTTTGATCTGGAAAAGTTTTCGAAATCATGGGTTCCGAGAAGCAGTTTTGAAGCTTCCCTCATTTTTGAGATATCGTACCCTTCACCGCTAATTACGTATCTATAATGCCTGGAAACTGCATGCCTCCTGGCATCAAAATCGTAGGGGACTTCTGCATGAGCCCATACCCATATGGTTGGAGGAAGTCCGGAGTTTATGATTCTGGGAATTGCCAGGTTTGGCCTGTCCGTATCAAAAGCTATAACCTGTCCAAGAGCATGAACACCCGCATCTGTCCTGCCCGCGCAGATATAGTTAGCAGATTTGGGGCTTTCTATAATCCTGAGGTTCCGAAGAGCTTTGAAGAGTTCTTTCTCCACTGTTTCAACACTAGGCTGAATCTGAGATCCATGAAACTCGGTGCCTATGTATGCAAGTTTTAAAGCGACTCTCATACAATCCCTGATTACTTGGTTTTTTTCTTATAATAGATTTCTCTTACAACTACCAGAAATATCACGAAGATGCACCCGAAAAGGAACCAGATCCCCGGATGAAGGGAAAGTGAATCATAAATCCCGTGTATCCCTCCGAGATGTGTAAGCCCTTCGGGAGGAACAGGGGGAAGTCCCTGGCCCGACTCCAGTTCTTCGGGAACAGGAATTTCAGCGCTATCAGCGTCCAGTGTTGTAGACTCCGTTTCCGAAGGCAGATATTCCTCCTCTGCTACTTCAAACTCCTGTTCTTCGACAACTGTTTCAGGGCTTTCATCTACGATTTCATCTTTTGCAATAGAATGCTCGTCCAGAGCAGACCCCTGGCTTCCGGCTTCAGGTTTAAAGCTCTCCTCTTCAGCACTCTCCGTTTCAGGCTTAAAGCTCTCTTCTTCAGAGCTCTCCATAATTGTTGCTTCCGGATAGGTCCTGTTTGCCGGACCCGTAACCCCCATCCGCAGGGGGGCAGTGGCATCGATGATACTTTTTGCCCGCAGATAGGCTGAGAGGTATTCTATTCCTGCAGCTGCAAAGACTGCAGCACCTATTACTCCCATGTATTTTTGCAGCAGGCTTATTATGGAGAGTTTATCTATCGGATTTTTTGAAGGGACAAGGACAATCAGTTTTTCCACGGATTCATAGATCTTAACCTGGCGGCCTTTCTGGCTCCACTTAATCTGTTTGACTTTAATAAGGTCGGATTCAACCAGGGAATCAAGGTTGTATTTGACCGTTGTCAGAGGAAGCTTCAGCTCTTCTGCAATATTCGTTGCAGACATGCTTTTCTTCCCCAGGAGTTCAAGTATCTTCAATGAGGTTTCGTTGGAGAGGATCTGAGTAATTTTTCTTGAATCTCCATTTACAGGGAGAACAAGAACCCTGTTATCCTGCTCTTCGAGTCCAGGACCCCTGGGAGATTCACCGGTTTCAGACAGACCGTCTCGATCTTCAAGCCCGTTCATGCTTATTTCCTGATTTAAAAACCTTTTTATCAGTATTTTTTAATTGTACTCTATACTGTACTTTACAACGATCTCAATATAAAGTTTTATTTTCTGAGCGTTATTATAGATCCACTACTATATTTATATATAGAATCCTGCCCTTAAGCTTAAATATAGCATTGTATATTCTAATCTAAATTTTTCGCTGGTAGCAATCATGATCACAAAACAGCAGGTTCTTGAATTTCTGAAAAATTACGATTTAGATAACATCACTATTGCAACAGTCTGTTCTCACTCAAGCCTCCAGATCTTTGATGGGGCGAGAAAAGAAGGCTTCAGAACTATGGGGATCTGCGTTGGTAAACCTCCCAAGTTCTATGAGGCATTCCCCAGAGCAAAACCTGATGAGTACCTTATTGTCGAAAGCTATGAAGACATAATGAACAAAGTTGAAGAGCTCAGGAAAAAGAATGTAATAATTATTCCTCACGGTTCATTTGTTGCGTATCTGGGTACGGAAAATTTCGCAGAGATGGCTGTACCTACCTTCGGGAACCGGGCTGTACTGGAGTGGGAATCAGACAGGAGCAAGGAACGGGAATGGCTGCTTGGAGCAGGGATCCATATGCCCGGAAAAATAGATGACCCTCGAGACATCAACGGACCTGTAATGGTCAAATACGACGGGGCAAAAGGAGGAAAAGGATTCTTCGTTGCGAAAACCTATGAAGAGTTCGATGAGCTCGTAGACCGCACCCAGAAATATACGATTCAGGAATTCATTACCGGAACCCGCTACTATCTTCACTACTTCTACTCCCCTATCAGGAACGAAGGGTATACATTAAGCGAAGGCAGCCTTGAGCTCCTCAGCATGGACCGCAGGGTAGAGTCCAATGCTGATGAAATCTTCAGGCTCGGTTCCCCCAGAGAACTCATAGAAGCAGGAATTCGCCCGACATACGTGGTTACAGGAAACGTGCCCCTTGTTGCGAGGGAATCCCTCCTGCCCCTGATCTTCGCTCTTGGAGAAAGAGTGGTCGAAGAGTCCCTTGGCCTTTTCGGCGGGATGATAGGGGCTTTCTGCCTTGAAACTGTTTTTACTGACGAGCTTGAAATTAAGGTATTTGAGATTTCCGCCAGAATTGTTGCAGGAACGAACCTTTACATTTCAGGTTCCCCCTATGCAGATCTTATTCAGGAAGACCTCTCAACCGGAAGGAGAATAGCGCAGGAAATCAAAGAGGCAGTCCGGAAAAACCAGCTGGATAAAATAATATCCTGAGCTTCCGGGTGTCCTGAATCTGCTGAAAAATCCTCAGCAGCTTTCAGGGAATTGATTTTTTGTAAATTCGGATCTGACGGACTCAGATTTGATTTTTAGGGAAACTAGCGTATCAAAACTGATTTCCTCTGTTTTATTGTCCTTCTTTTTTTACTCTGCTTTTTAACTATTTTTGCTTCTTCTACTTCATTTACTATTGTTACGTCGTTTATTATTGTTACATTAGTTATTATTGTTACATTATGTATTATTGTTACAGTATTTATTATTGTTACGTTATTTACTATTGTTACATTATGCATTATTGTTACGTTATTTATTATTACTTCATTTACATTTTATACTTCGTTTTTCTTAAACAGGAGATTTGTAACAGATCAGAACCCGTTCCATATCCTGATTTTTTTCCAGGGGGAATAATTTTTTCAGAGAGGAGGCGATCAGCTTTGTCTCCATAAATCTTTTTAGAAATCTCTCTGTAGTACATAAAAAGTTCTTTACCCCACTCGATTGCCTCACTTTCGGAACTTATTAGAAGGTTCTGATCGAGCTTTCCTTTTTTATTGAGAAGCATTAACGCCATAAACCTCTCGGTCACGGTAAGCGAAACCAGAGAAGATATGCCGTCATATACATAGAGATTCGCCCTCTCAGGGAGCAACAGTTCATCATATTCTTCAGAATGGGGGCTGGAGATCCGTTCAAAAAAGTTTTTTGTAAAAATAAAAGTAGAATCTGTCCTTTTCTTTAAAAAATCCTGATCAAAACCTGAGAAACAGGGCTGAAAAAATGAAGAAAAATACATTATTTCCGTGGATTTTTTGAGGGAGTTTATAAATTCTTCTGGGGGCTCAAACATCCTGTTAAGCTGGGGCTCGATCACCTCATATTGGGAGAGCATCTCGAGTTTCAAACGCAAAAAAGCAGGGATTCCTGTGAGGTCTTTCTGTGCCCAGTATTCAAGGTTATTTTCAAAGACCTCAATAGTTCCCAGAAGCGGAACCAGCTTCTCAGTGACGATCATCCCGACTGTTGAAAGCCTGTAAATTTTATTTTCCTGCCTGACCAGTCCCTTTTCGATTAGCTTTTTCATCTGAGGAAGAACCGCAGTACAGGAAGAGCCAAGAAGCGCTGTAATTTCCTCAATATTTTTTGGTCCTTCCTTAAGAAAAAGCAAAATTTTTCTTCTTTTATCCGACCTTAAAAGCAAATCTATCATTGTAGTTTTCTGAAGAGAATCCACAACTACCCACCACCATACTCCAGTGAATTATAAGCTGTTACAGATATACAGCTATCAGACACAGCTATCAGACTTGTCTCAGATTATCCATAAAAACAGTAGACCCTTACTGATATTTTGCCCTTTTCGAGCATAGCTGCTTCTATCATTAAACATGACTCCCCTTAAACAACAGTCTGCCAGGTGTAAAACTTCTCCCGTATTTTTGCCTGACAGAGAGACCCGATATAATTTGTAATCATATTAACAACTGCGCAGACTCAGGTATCAATTCTGCATAACTTACTTTTATCCCGCGGATAAATAAATATTTCTATCCAGATGGAGCATGCCATGAAATTATCTTAAATTGAAACGTTTTTCTAAAAAAATATGATTTTAAAAAGTTAAATAATTAAAAAATAACAAGTTAATAGTAAAAAACGCTCATGATATTCCTGGAATAACATGCCCAAAAAATGAAAGTATCTGGAAGTACTTTCATGCCAAATATAAATAAAAACATAAAATGAAGCTACAGGTCCATTACTCAAAAAATACTGGAGGGCAGATTAAAAGAGTTGAAAAGGAACACTGTGAAGGGAAACTTAAAAATTAAGAATTTTATTTTACATGTTCAGAATAAATTATTTTAAGTAGTTTTCTATCAGATACAAACGTGATGCATGAAAGAGAGAGTAAAGATTTAAGACCTGCGTCTGGGGGAAAGTTCGGCGGGACACTGCGTGTCCTCGGTAATGAAGAAAACAACGGGGAAGGGCTTCTGTTTCTTGGGAACTATATGGCGCTCGACCATTCAAGGGGAGCTGACGTTTATCTCGATGCCCTGAAACCTCATGCCGTTTTGATCTGTGGAAAAAGAGGGTATGGAAAATCTTATACAATGGGTTGCATGCTGGAGGAACTTGCATTTCTTCCTGAGCCTGTTAAAGGAAACCTTGCAGCCCTTATTATCGACACTATGGGGATTTTCTGGACGATGAGGACTCCGAACTCATCCGAAGCAGGAAGGCTGAAAAGCTGGGGACTCCCTCCTGCAGGGCTTGAAATAGAGGTTTTCGTGCCAGCTGGGAATATTGAAGCTTATAAGAAACGAAACATACAGGTAAAGCCTTTTTCGATTTCAATTCGAGAACTCTCAGGTAGCCAGTGGTGCAGGATTCTCAGGGTCGAAGAGGTTTCTCCGCTTGGAATTCTGCTTGTAAGAGTTGTTGAATCCCTGAGGGAGAAGGAAGACCCGTATTCTTTTGAAGATATTATTAACGAGATATTTCTGGACGAGAGATCGGATTCAGCATCAAAAGGGGCTGCTGAAAACTATTTCAGGGCTGTGAAATCATGGGGTCTGTTCTCCAAAGAAGGAACGCCCCTGTCAGTATTGATAGCAGGAGGCAGGACAACAATCCTGGATGTAAGCACCCTTGAAAACGAAAACGTCTGCGCTGCGGCAGTGTCGATTCTTGCAGGCAGGCTTTATGCAGAACGGCTTGAGGCAAGAAGGCTCTACGAAAAGAAACAGATGGGGGAAAAATTAGAAGAAAAAGAATTCCCCATGGTCTGGCTGTTTATAGACGAAGCCCATATTTTCGTACCTGCGAAAGCTGAAAGCCTTGCTTCCGAAGTTCTTATAAACCGATGCCTCCGGCAGGGAAGGCAGCCCGGTCTCTCCCTCGTACTTGCAACCCAGAGACCTGCAAGCCTCCACCCTGATGTTGTCTCGCAGAGCGACCTTCTTATCTGCCACCGCCTCACCTCAAGTGACGACATCCTTGCCCTTGAGAGTTCCAGGCCCCTTTATATGCAGGAAAGCCTCAGGGCATACCTGAAGAAAATGGGGAGCGAAAGGGGTGCTGCATTGATAGTTGACGACCATTCCGAATCTGTCCATATGGTCCGAATCCGCCCAAGAAGGAGCTGGCACGGAGGAGGAGAGCCAAGTGCACTCGACCCCTGCAAAAGGGAAAAAGAAGAAATAAAAATTCAAATCCCGGAGAAATTCAGATAAATTGAATCAGGACTTTAAAATAAGCATCTGTTTACCGAATTTCCAGGCAAAATAGAGTAAAACGTAAATAATTATTAAGCATTCGTTAACCTTTTTTTGATCATGTCAGAAAATAATTTTAAATATTACCTGTGATCTTCAAACCTGTGAGTTTAGCTGAGTTACAGGCTGTGAACATTATATCAATCAACAGCATTTAATTACAGCAGATTACTGGTGATTTCATGAAAGGAAGAGCCTGGAAATTCGGAGATGACGTGGATACGGACGCAGTAATTCCCGGAAGGTACCTTATATTCAATACCCCGGGGGAGCTTGCGAAGTATACATTTGAAGGCGTACGCCCTGATTTTGCAAAAAATGTCCATGAGAATGATATCGTAGTCGCAGGAAGCAATTTCGGCTGCGGGTCCTCACGCGAACACGCACCTCTTGCCCTAAAAGGGTCAAAGGTTTCCTGTGTGATCGCAAAATCTTTCGCAAGGATTTTTTTCAGAAACGCAATCAATATCGGAGTTCCTGTCCTTGAATGCCCGGATACGGACAAAATAGATGACGGAGATGAACTCGAAGTAGATATTTCAACAGGGGTCATTCAGAACAGGACAAAAGGAGAAACCTACCAGGCAACCCCTCTGCCGGATTTCGTCCGCGAAATCGTGGATGAGGGAGGACTTATAGAATATGCCCGGAAGCTGGTCTCTGAGCACTGAAAAACAGTAAGCCTGTCCCGAAAAAAGCCTGATCCACGTTTGACATCTCGTACTGAAAAGGCAGTTTTGCCTCTAAACTAGAAAGGAGTATAAACATGACGCAGTATAAGGTTCCCGTCCTCCCAGGAGATGGGATTGGACCAGAAATCATCGCCGAAGGCAGAAAAGTTATAGATGCTGCAGGCGAAAGATTCGGTTTTGATGTAGAATGGATAGAATATCCTCATGGAGCAGACCACTACCTGGAAACGGGTGAGCTGATCTCGGAAGAGACCTTAAAGGAATTATCCGGCTACCCTGCAATTTATCTTGGCTCCATAGGAGACCCGAGGATTGCCCCAGGTGTCCTTGAAAAGGGGATCTTATTAACTGCACGCTTTTACTTTGACCAGTACATTAACCTGCGCCCGATAAAACTCCTCGAGGGTGTCTGGACCCCGATAAAGGACAAGACATCAAAAGACATTGACTTTGTCGTGGTAAGGGAAAACACCGAGGACTTCTACATAGGCATCGGTGGCAGGGCAAAAAAAGGAGCGAGTAAAGACCTCCTTGAAGTCAAGAGGACACTCTACTCCGCAAAGTTCGGCCTCGACATCGAGACCGACAGCGAAGAAATAGGATACCAGATAGGCCTTATCTCCAAAGAGGGCACAAAGCGTGTTATTGAGTACGCTTTTGACCTTGCAGAAAACCGGAAGAAACACGTCTCATCTGTTGACAAGGCAAACGTCCTTTCCGACATCTACGGGTTCTGGAGAGAAGAGTTCAACGCAGTTGCCGAAAAGCATCCTGGTTTTACTACGGACTTCAACTTCGTTGACGCTATCACAATGTGGTTTGTTAAAAACCCTGAATGGTTCGATGTGGTAGTAACCCCTAACATGTTCGGAGACATCATCACCGACCTCGGAGCCATGATCCAGGGCGGCCTCGGACTCGCCCCGGGCGGGAACATTAACCCGAACGGCACAAGCATGTTTGAGCCCATCCACGGTTCAGCCCCTAAGTACAAGGGCCAGAACAAGGTTAACCCGATCGCAACAATCTGGGCAGGTGCAATGCTCATAGAACAGCTCGGAGAAAAGGAAGCCGCAGACAACATAGTCAGTGCAATCCAGAAAAACATTCTGGACGGCAAAGTAAAAACCTACGATATGGGCGGCAAAAATACTACCTCAGATGTCGGAGACGACATTGCAAGGATAATAAAGGGAGAGTAATTTAAACCTCCCTCCACTACATTTTCTTTTCTGAATAAAGTCAAGTTTCAAGGACAATTTTGAAGTAAACTCCAAAAATCTCCGGGCTATTATTGCAATTACTGTTTTGCAGGGGTTACTGAGAAGCTAACATCTTCCGTTTATCTTCCCCTTTCGGGTTTTATAAATTGGGTCCCATACCTTAAATATGCAAATTTTTTCTTTCGTTAAAAGTTAAAATGCAAAATTTGCATATATAAATGAAAGAATAATAAACTTGAGTAATATAAACTTGAGTAATCATGGAGTATGAAGGGCGAATAATAAAGGGAAGCGATAGGTATGGTTTCGATCAGACCTTTTAATAAGGGCGATAATCAAAGGATGCTTGAAATAGAAAAGCTCTGTCCGCAGGGGGACGAAAAATGTGCAATGGGTGTGGATAAGAAGGATATCATTACCCGTTATAAAATGTACGATAACTGGGATGTATTTGTGGCAGAAGAGGGTGGGAAAGTTGCTGGCTGGATTGGTTTAACGTTAAAAACAACACCTGAACAAAAAGAAAAGTATGTGTACATTATTGAAGTGATGGTTGATCCGGCTTTTCAAAGGACAGGAATTGCCACAAGACTTATTAAAGAGGCGGAAAAGAAGGCGCAGGAAATGGAGGCGGCTTATGCTTACTGTTATATATACGAGCCAAACAAAGCCTCCAGGTTTTTATTTGAGAAGATGGGATATTCTGAAATGAGGAGTATCAAATTTCCAGGGATATCGACTTATAAGAAGCTGGATGTTCCTCCAGAATATTCAATAAAGCCTGTTGATACAAAGAAAATTAACGATGCAGTTAATCTCATTAACGAATACAACTCGGGATTCAGGCATTTCATGCCTTTTACCGATCAAACTTTTGGATCACGTCTAAAATTCATTCCTGGATATGGACCGGAAAACTTCTGGACAGTCAGAGACAAAGAGAATAAAATCGCAGCCTGTGCAGGATTATGGGACAGTTCAGGACTGGCTCATTTATATTATGCCAGAGAGCCAGCAGCAATGAAAATGATGGCATCAGTTTTTGGAGCTTTAAGCCATATTACGAAAGTGCCAGAGTTTCCAGCTGAAGGAGAACATTTCAGGGTATTTTATATCGTGGATTACGCATTTGACAAGAGACAAAACGATGCTATGCTGGCGCTTCTTAAGCATTTGAATAATATCTCATTTGACAGGAGACAGGATTTTCTAATGGCTATGACAGATCCTGAGGATGATCTTCTTGCAATAACGAAAAAGCTAAAACCACAGACCGAAACCTGGAATGTGTTTGCCAGATCTTTCGAAAGGGAGCTCCCGGTTTTCAGCCCATTTTACGTTGATATCAGAGATATGATCCCCTGAGAGACTATTTCAGAATTATCCGTTTCAACCCTGTTCAGGGCAGGCAAGTTCGGATTGTTGAGTTTATGGAGTATTACTACAGAGATCAGATATGGACTGGAGCAATTCTGCGATTTTCTTTTTCAGTTGCCTTTAAATCTCATAAAACTCCTACTAATCCTCTGATCGATGTGGCACGGAAAAAGCAATTTGAAAAACCCCTGCATGGGGATAAGGAAAGCGTGCGCTTTGCGACCCCTGAGCCTATCGCCCGCTACAGGGCGCAGCGCCTGAGATGCGGAACTCTTGCTGATATCAGCTGCGGGATAGGAGGGCAAACCGTCTTTTTTGCGCAGCAGTGCGAGTTTGTATATGCAGTGGAAATCGACCCTGAAAAAATAGAATATGCGAAAAAGAACTGTGAGATGTACGGGCTTGACAATGTGAAATTCATCTGTGGGGATGCGCTTGATCCGAAAGTTATCGAGCAAATACCGGCAGTAGATGTTGTTTTTTCAGATCCATTCCGCCCTGCAGAAGAAGATAAAAGGCAGGTCTCAAGCCTTGAACCCGGGATCCCGAATGTGCTTTCAGCCTATGGGGAAAAGACAAAGAATTTTGCCTTTGAAGCCCCTCCCCAGATGCCCCCGGAAAGGATTCCTTTTGACTGCGAAAAAGAGTATATTTCCCTGGATGGTCAGCTCAACCGTTTGACTCTTTATTTCGGTGATTTAAAACAAAATGAACGGCTGGCTGTAGCCCTGCCTGCGGGAGAAGGGCTGGTTTCACAATACGGACCGCTTCCAGAGATAAGGGAAACGGAAAAAATGAAACTCTTTGTCTATGAACCCGAACCTTCTGTTATTGCAGCAGAGCTTCTTCCTGAACTTATTGAATCCATGATGCAGATGGCAGGGCCTCTAATGGGAGCCTTCGAACTATTCAGGGTTGACAAAAAGAGGCTGTTAATAACCTCGGAAGCCCTGATAAAGCAGCCCATGATTAAAAACCACTACCTTATCCTGAAGGTCTGTCCCTTTGAACCTCGTGAGATCAACAGGTTCCTGAAAGGCAAAAACGTTGGAAGTGTCATACTCCGGGCAGGCGTAAAACCTGAAGAGTACTGGGAAGTTAGGAACGAAGTGGAAAAAGGGCTTGAAGGAAATAAGACTGTCCACCTTTTTGTAAAAGATGGCGTTGCAATCCTCTGTGAAGTGCTGTTTAAAGTCTGAAAAAGGAAAAAATAAGAGCCGGGCCTTAAAACCCGGTACCCTTTTTTAATTTCAGGCTCAAAAGATCTTAATTGAGCCTTATTTAACTGATGTACTCATATGTAGATAGGCCTGACAATTAATGGCCTGTCAGGCTCTCAGGCTTCTTTGCAGGCTGCTGTTTTCACAAGCTCAAGACCTCTGGTAAGAGCGTCCTGAATCCTTGTGGGATCGGTTCCGCCGCCCATTGCAAGGGCAGGCTTTCCTCCTCCGCCTCCGCCGACAATCTTTGACATCTCGCGGACAAGGTTACCGGCATTAACACCGCATTTCATGGCTTTTTCTCCTGCAGATGCCACGATTTTTACTCCTTCAAAATCGCTTGCGAGAAGGGCGACCACGTTTTCGGTCTTGAGGAGTTCGGTAGCTATCTTCTGGAGTTCAAGGGAATCCGCCCCTGAGACCTGTTCGGTGATAACCTTCAGACCTGAAACCTCGGAAGCATCCCCAAGCATCCGGTAAACTCTGGAACGGGCAAGCTCTTCTTTGAGCCTTTCATTTTCTTTCTTGAGGTCTTTCCATTCCCCGAAGAAACGGTCAACACTTACCGGAAGGTGTTCCGGGGGTACGCTCAGGGTCTTTGAAGAGTCAACAAGGAGAGACTCTAGTTTCTGCATAGCACGCACCGCTGCTGTTCCGGCTGCGAACTCAATCCTTTCCACACCGTCCTGAATCCTTTCAGTCTTCAGGATTTTAATAGGCCCGATAATGCCGGTGCTTGTACAGTGAGTCCCACCGCAGGCTTCGACATCGTCTCCGACCTTTACAATCCTGATCTTCTCTCCTGGAGGCACTCCACCCTGATAAAGCCCGAAACCATAGACCTGTTCAGCCTCAGTTCTGGGCATCCATTCAGTAACCACACGTTTGTTTTCCATGACCATGCGGTTAGCCAGAAGCTCGATCTGCCTGATTTCTTCAGGGGAGATATGTTTATAATGAGAGAGGTCAAGCCTCGAATGGTCCTCGAATTTCTGGGCACCAGCCTGCCAGATGTGTTTTCCGAGAACCTTTCTGGCTGCATCATTTACAATATGGGTTGCTGTGTGGTGCCTTGCAAGGGTCATTCTGCGTTTTTCATCTACCTTGCCGGTAATAAGCTCGCCTTTAGTTATAGCGAGTTCCTTTCCCGGATTCTCAATTGTATGAAGGATTACACCTTCATAGACCTGAACATCCACAACCCGGTAAACAGTATCTTCGGCAACTATGGTTCCGATATCTGCAGGCTGCCCTCCTCCTTCCGCATAGAAGAAAGTGTTGTCCAGTACGACATGGTTGTCAAATACATCAAGGACAACTGCTTCAAATTCAAGGCGGGTGGGCTCGTCATAGAAGCGGCGCTTGGTCTTTGGAAGGTGCTTTAGCCTCTCTGCATAAGGGATTACTTCTTCTTCCTTTTCTTCAGCTTTGTTGTGAAGCTCGCCTATAATCGAATAGAAATTGTCAGGGAACTCAACGCCTACCCCTATTTCAGCTGCAACTTCTTTTGCCATCTCCGGGGGAATTCCGTGCGAATCGTAAAGTTCGGTTAACTGAGACAGAGGGATTTTTTCGCCTGTCTTCTTGAAATGGGATGCCGACTTCTGGATGATCCTGCGGCCCCTTTCCATGGTTGTATTGAACTTCTCCTCTTCTGACTCCAGGATGTCCTGAATTACAGGGAAATTTTCCCTGAACTCTGGGTACTCTGGCATGTTCTTTATGTGCATGTCCACAATTTCGGAGAGTGGAATCCTGATATCGAGGTCTTTCATCATGCGCAGAGTCCTTCTCAGGACAAGGCGTGCAAGATATCCTGCTTTAACATTGGAGGGGATGATTCCGTCTCCGAGCATGAAGGTAAGGCAGCGGGTGTGATCGGTGATTGCATAGACTTTTTCCACGGGCTCCATAATAGCCGAGAGTTTATCCACTGTCATCCCTATGCTGGAGGCAACCTTTTTTCTGAGTTCCATCAGGTTTGCCTTTTCACTGACATCCATAAACCCTGCGAGACGGGCATTCTGTGCCAGGATATTTGCGTATTCTGAGTCGTTCAGTTCATGTTCTATTCCTGCAAGCCCCATGAGTTCGTTTACTATTCCCGGGAAAAGGGCATCATAAATTGTAGGGGAACCTCTGGAAGCCCAGACAAAACGCTCAAGGCCATACCCTGTATCCACAATATAGTTGTCCATCTTCGAGTAGGTCTCGCCTTTAATCTCGATATCTCCCTTTTTGTCTGTCTTCAGGTCCATGAAGACAAGGGTTGCAAGTTCAAGCCCGTGAACAATGACTTCCACGCAAGGTCCTGCATTGCCTCCTCCTGCCCAGGGCTCTTCTTTATAGGTTACTGCAAGAGGGTTTACCTTGAGAGAGTTTAAGAGCTCATCACAGAGTTCCAGAGTGTGCTCTTTCCAGTAAATTTCGTTGTCTCTTCTGTTAAAAGCATGATGAGCCATCATTTCAAAGTTTGTCAGGTGGCGTCCGCTTCTGCCCACGGAGTCAAGGTCATTTAACCGGATACAGGGCTGGGAAATTGTCAGGGGGTTTGCTGGAGGCGGCACCTGTCCTGAAGTTACGAAGGGCTGGAAGTCTGCAATCGAAGCTATGGTAAGGTATATGTCGTCTCTCCAGCGGGCAACCACAGGATAGCGGTTTATTCTTGTATGCCCTCTAGCTTCAAAGAATGAAAGGTAATATTCGCGCATCTCTGAGATATTGAATTCCCTGGAAAATACAGGGCTTCCTATGAAGGAATAAGGGTCGCAGGGCGCATCTCCACACGTATTTCTTTCAGGGTCACGTGTCCAGAAGAATGTGCCACACTTCTGGCACTGCTTCCGGACAAAACCGTTGTTTTTGAAAAAGTCAAGTTGGTACTCATCTTCAAGCATAGTAATCTCTCCGGATGGTGGGTGTGATCTGCCCCGCTGTATTTCGAAACAAAAAGAAAGCAGAAGATTCCCAGCGCAACCGATTCAGGGGTTTCAGGCATTTTAGTGCTATATGATGATTTTTAATCGAGTTTATCCGTTAATTTTTCAGGTACAGCGGTATGAAATCAATCTCATAATAATGAGATCAGGCGGATTTATATACGAATAAACTTTTACAGTTAGTTGTTTTTCAATATAAGCTTACATAATACTGGGGAAATATATAATAATGCCATATAATAATTGATATTTAAACAGGTTCACAATAACGAACCTTAACTATTAGAGGTACTTCTATACAAAAACCTTATTCTTCATTACAAAAAATAAGAGTGTGTCCTCTGCCTCCGGAACACGTCCCTTTCTAAAGAGCCGGAAAAACGAGATTCAGGGGAAAGCTAAAGGAGTAAGGTTCTGCCTTTAAGTAAGGCTGTTCCCCGGAATCTTACCTGTACAGCACAACTGTCCTGCCGCGTACATCAATAAGCGTGGACCTTGTTGCTTCGGCAAGCTCATCTGCGATAGTTTTCAGGTCTTTTCCTTCTTCTGCGCTTTTGAGTACTTTGACCTTTACGAGCCTGTTGGCTTTTATCTGTTTGTTCAGTTCTTCAATCAGGGTGTCGGTGACCCCATTCTTTCCAATGTTAAGAATAGGACTTATTTTGTTTGCTTCGGATTTCAGCCGGTATAATTTTTCTTTCTCCATTGCCCTTCCTCCATAACCAGTGATTAAACTCGCCTGCCAGTTATAAAAAGCTCACACCACCAGTGTGATGAGATATGTACAGCGTCAATGAAATAATTCTTTTTTATCTAAAGAAATTCATTTCTTTTAAAAATGAAATTCATTTACTTTAAAGATGGAATTCATATTTACTTAAAGCCAGTTTACCCTGGGATAATTCCACCCATTCTCACCAGCAACTATATCAAAGTTTCCCGGTGAGCCTATTTCAGATTACAGTCTTCTTCCAGTATTACTGTTAATTGCGTGGTTTACATATTTGTTGCAGCTTCCTGAGTAAATATATACCGAAACTGGATGAGTATTTCAAATAATTTCGACATCTTTATCATCAATCTGGTATTCATTAACGCTATAGAGAACCAAAACCGGAAAAAAACCTCTCTTCTATTTCCGGGCGGCGATAATAAATGAACCCAAACTTGCTTGATTTGATCCTGTTTTCAGAGAAAAGAAAGGCTTTTCTCATGCTCCTGAGAGAGGGACCGAAGAATACCCAGGAGATCCTTGACAGGCTTAAGGTTCCAAGAACAGCTCTTCTTCCCCAGATAAAAAAGCTTAAAGAACAGAACCTGGTAATTCACGAAGAAGGAGTCTATCGCCTCAGCCTGATAGGAGAGATCATTATAGAGAAGATGCAGCCTCTTCTAGATACTCTGGAAGTTTTTGAAAAACAGGAAGAGTTCTGGACAGACAGGAAACTCACTCCTATTCCCCCTCATCTTATTAAACGGATCAGTGAACTTGGGAATTACCGCCTTATAGAACCTGACCTGAGCCATACTTTTGACCTTAACCCTGAATTTGTGAAAAATGTCTCTAACTCAAATCATATCCTTATGTTTTTCTCCTATTTTCATCCTCAATTCCCTTCCTTCTTCCTTGATCTTGCCAGAAGAGGCACTGAAATTTCCCTTGTCCTGAGTGAATCCGTATACGCCAGGCTCGAAGAGGATTTCAAAAAAGAAGAAAAGGAACTCCTCAAAATGGAGAATACAGGTCTCTTTATTCTGGACGAAAAGGAAGTGGAAATCCCTGCAGTTGTTGTATCTTCCGATAAAATAATGCTTATGGGGCTGTTTAACGAAAGTGGAAGGTTTGACAGGCAGTATATAATCAGTTTTGAAGCAGGAGCAATAGAATGGGGAAAAGAGCTGTTCGAATACTTCAGGGATATGAGCAGGGAAATTAAAAATGAAGAAAAATAAGGGTTTTTTGAGCCTGCTGTCAGAACCTCAAATTAAAGCTCTAAAGTCACGAGTATCCTGCTTAATTTATCATGAACCTCAAATTAAAGCTATTTTTGATACTTCTGAGTATGAAGTTTTCAGGCAAATCCCTTAAATGAAAATTTTTAGATAAGCCGTTTTTAAATGACTCTGTTTTTACTGAATTTGTCTAAAAACCCCTGGAGGACTGGTCACCTGGGCGGGCATAATAGTGCTTGAGCTTATATTTAGGATACCTGGCTGCCAGTGTTCTGCCGGGAGAAGCCCCTACCTTCATACTTGAAATGCCTCCGCTCAGGGTTCCAAAGCTTTCAAACATAGCCGTTAAGACCTACGGTACTTCCTTGAAGTCCTGCCCCTCTTTGTGCTGGCAAGCATGCTGATATGGATAGACAGGCTGACCGGGATCTTTGCCTTTGCCCTGAAAATTATGGAATAACCTACAGTATGGATCGGGCTGCCTTCCCAGACTGCTGTGTTTTCCTCTTCGGCTTCTTCAGGAGGGACTTCGGGGCAGCAGGGCTCTACGGAATGCATGACGCCGGCTTACTGACAGGTGTACAACTTGTGGTTGCAGCAATTACCCTGACCCTCTTTATGCCCTGCATTGCCTAGTTTATGATGACAGTAAAGGAGAGAGGATTTAAAATGGCACTTGCAATCTCGGGGTTCATTTTCCCCTCTGTCCTCCTTGCAGGCTTTATCGTAAATACCCTGATGACAGCTCTGAGGGTGAAACTATGAATTGCCCCCTCTGCGGAAGCGAATTTGAAAAAGCAGATGAATCGAAATTCACCGGCTGTGGAAGACTGCACAACTGCAACAGGCAGTGCTGCCCTTCCTGCGGGTACGAACTTGTAAAAGAAGCAAAGGTAACACAGATTATGAGGAGTCTCTTTAAATGATATCGAAAAAACCAGAATGCCTGAATGCCTCTCTAAAAACTGTCACACTTTCCGCAATGGAGCCCAGGAAAAAAGGAAAGATCTCCCATCCGGATACAAAAAACAACGGGATTTTACAGAAACTAATATCAATGGGCAGCCTGCCCGGAATGCCTGTCACCCTGCTCAGGCGTTCCCCGTCGTATCTTTTTGAGGTAGATCAGACCAGGTATGCCGTGGACAGGGAAATTGCAAATCATATCTACGTCAGCTACTGATTTGCCTCCAATAAAAGGCAAAAAATTTTATTTATCTTGAAGAAAAATATGCAAAGGCATTCATTTACGTTCTCCAAGGAAAACCATCATCCCTGCAGGTGAAGCTTCTTTGTAGATTTCCTCCAGCACTTCAAGCAAATCTTCTTCGCCACGCCAGAAAGGGAATTTTCCAAGCCTTTTTGGAAGGGAGGCTTGAACCTGAGGGATATGAGCCTCAAAGGAGGGGCTTTTTTCCTCTCCAGTACTTTCAGGGAACCTTCCCCAGAAAGCTTCAGGGTTAAGGGGCAGAGGTTCAGGAGAAACAGGAGAGATTTCAGCTTCGAGTACTGTTCCGGTTTTATCATCAGTCCTTTCTATAAGAGCCTCCGCTTCTGCTACCCGATCCGCAGTTTCCGGAACAAATCCCTTTCCGAGAATGGACATAAAATCATCCATGTCCACGCCCCTTAGCTTAAAAATAAGGAAGGGATCCCTATCGAATTCTTCCCCGAGCAGGTAGTAGACGGCTGCAATGTGCTTGCAGGGGTTTGACCAGTCAGGGCAGGAGCAGTCTGTTTCAAGATCGTCGAGTGTTTCAGGGAAGAGGGAGAGGCCTATTTCCTTAAATGCGGAGTCGATGTCTTCCGGCATCTCACCTGCGAGGAGCTTTGCCGCAAAGATAGGTTTCAGAGCAAGTTTTTCTGCAAGGAGATCCCATTCGGAACCTGTAAGGGTCCGAACTTTGATCGTTACCGAATAGGGTCTGGGGTCTGAACCCTGGACTTTAGCCCTTACAAGCCCTGTCTCTATTTTTATAGAGATTACCTGACCTTTACGGGCATAACTTTTTCCACGGCTTAACCTGGCTCCCAAATTAAAGCTTTCAAGGGTTTTTATCCAGCGTTTTGCCCACCAGCTCTGGACAAAACTTCCACGTTTGGACTTTGCCTTGATGCCTCCTTTGACCTCAATTGGTTTTATGGGCTCATAATAACCATAGCCGTCCCAGTAAGCTGCCATTTTATTCACCTACCGCTTCTTCTCTAAGAGCAAGAATATCCTTCAGTTCATCGTTGGAAAGCTCTGTCAGCCAGTCTTCACCTGTCCCAACAACGTTCTCTGCGACCTGCACTTTGCGTTCGATAATCTCATCGATTTTTTCTTCAAGCGTACCTGCGCAGATGAATTTATGGACCTCAACGTTTTTCGTCTGGCCTATACGGAATGCCCTGTCCGTAGCCTGGTTTTCAACAGCCGGGTTCCACCAGCGGTCAAAGTGGAAAACGTGGTTTGCCCCTGTGAGGTTAAGCCCCGTGCCGCCGGCTTTAAGGGAGAGGACAAAAATAGGGAGGTATTCTTTTCCTTCCTGGAACCTCTCAAGCATCCGGTCTCTCTGCTTCCTGGGGACCCCGCCGTGCAGGAAAAGGACTTCACAGCCAAAGCTTGCCTGCAGGTGTTCTTTCACCATTTTGCCCATCTCCGCAAACTGGGTAAAAACAAGGGCTTTTTCCCCGTTTTCCAGGACTACATCCAGCATTTCGGTAAGCCTTGCGAGTTTTCCGGACCTGCCGGGGATAGTGGAGTTGTCCTTCAAAAACTGCGCAGGGTGGTTGCAGACCTGCTTGAGCCTGGAAAGGGCAGACAGGATTATACCTTTTCTCTGGATGCCTTCTTCGGCTCCTTCAATCGCTTCTCTGATGTCTTCAAGGACTGCAGCATAGAGGGAGGCCTGTTCTTTTGTCAGCGTACAATAGGTCTTCATCTCCATTTTTTCCGGCAGGTCGGAGATAATCGAAGTGTCAGTCTTCAAACGGCGAAGGATGAAGGGACCTGTAATTTCTTTCAGCCTCCTTGCAGCCTCCTGATCCCTTTCTGCCTGAATGGGGATAAAGAAATTCCGCTTGAAACCCGCCTGACTTCCGAGGAAGCCGGGGTTTAAAAACTCCATTATGGACCAGAGGTCTCCCACGTTATTTTCAACCGGAGTCCCTGTAAGAGCTAAGCGGTAATCGGATTCAAGAGCCCTGGCTGCCTTTGCCTGTTTGGTTTCCGGGTTTTTGATGTTCTGGGCTTCGTCAAGTACAACTCCTGCCCAATGAACCCCTTTTAAAAATTTAAGATCCCGCTGCACAAGGCCATAGCTTGAGATAACAATAGCATGACTCATGGCTTCCTTCTTGAATTCCTCTTCCTTTTTCCGGCTGGTCCCGTGGTGGACCATTACCGAAAGTTCTGGCGTAAAGCGGGAAGCCTCTTTTTTCCAGTTGTTGATAACAGAGGTAGGACAGACCAGAAGAACAGGTTTTGGGGCCTTACGTCCGTCAACTTTTTCTTCAATCTTTTCTTCAGCCGGTTCTTCAATCTTTTCTTCAGCTTTCTCTTTAGCCTGTTCCAGGTCGTGCTGAATAAGAGCAAGAGTCTGGACGGTTTTACCAAGCCCCATATCGTCTGCAAGGCAGGCTCCTATACCCCACTGCCTCAGAAAAGCCAGCCAGGAGTAACCTCTGAACTGATACGGCCGAAGGGTGCCTGAAAAACCGTTGGGAGCAGGAAGTTCTTCAAACCCGGTTTTGTCTTTTAAGCGGCTGATTAATTCTCCAATCCATCCGGCTGCATTGAGCCCTTCAACGTTCACACCATCGGCTTTTTCGGAAACTCCCACTGCCAGTTTTAGAACTTCACGCAGACTTGCTTCGCCGTTGGGATTTTTCTTCCAGAACTCAAGGGCAGCCCTGATTTCCGCATCGTTTACCTCAACCCACTGCCCGCGGAATTTCACAAGCGGAGCTTTAAGCTTTGCAAGAGCCTGCAGTTCTCTGACTGTCAGTACCCTGTCTCCAAGGGCGATTTCCCAGTCAAAGCTGACGATTTCGTCAAGTGTAAGCCCGTTTCCGGCCTGTAACTTCTTCTTGCCCTTAACATTAGCCTGGGCTTTTAAGTGTGTCTTTGTACCTTTACGGGTCCACCAGCCAGGGAGAAGTACCCCGAAACCGGCCTGACTTAAATTCGCTGCACTTTCAGTCAGGAAGCGGTAAGCCTCTTTCGTATCAAGCGAATATCCGGAAGGGGTGGAGGCTTCAAGACTGGAAGCAATTCCTGCACTTATACTGGAAGCCTGTCCAAGGGAAGATAACAGGAATTGGCGAATGTTTTTCACATCGTATTTTTTCAACGGGCTGCCTTTTTTTGGCTTCCAGGATTCTTTTACAGGGATCAGAAGGCTCGGGTCTTCGTATGACTGAAGCATGTAGCGGACGTACCAGAGCCCTTCGGGAACTTCTATGTCAGCTATCCCTTTGCCTTTCATAGTATCTCTTTTCCCGGCTTCAGTTTCTTCGGTTTCTTCGATCTCTTCTTCTAAAGCCGGTTCTTCAAGACGGAAACAGAACCTGAAAGGAGAAGTGGTAAGGATGGTAAGGGGGCGCTGCCATTCACGGGTCCGGACAGAAAGCTGCAGGAGTTCTTTTTCGTCTCCATAGATCAGCCCGTCAGGGCTTTTAAGAGCGGAAACCCAGGCATCATGAATGCTATCAAAGGATTTTCTTTTGCGTGTCTCTTTTGCAAGCTTTTTTTCCCCGATCTCGGACCGGACTATCCAATCGAGAGAGTCTTCAATAAACTGCTTTGCCGCTAAAGCAGCAGGCATTTCCGGCGGCATGGAAGAGGCTTCAGGAGCAAGAGCCCTTGCAGCAGGAGGCATTTGCTTTGCAAGTTTTGCCAGCTCTTCCGCATCTTCTCCGGAAAATACGGGTTCCCAGAAAGCCCTGTACTCTCCTTCTCCGCCCCTGACGCCAGGTAAATATTTCTGCCCTGCTATCAGCGAGCCTGCAAATTTCAGGGCATCTGCCCACCAGAGAAGGTCATTTCCCGCGATGATACCGGGAGCCAGAACCTTTTTTTCCATACAGGTGCAGAGGAGAACAATAGCTTCTTCAGCTTCCAGAGGATATGCGTGAACAGTACAGGGAGACAGTACAGGTTCTGCTTTCGAATCAGGAATTTCAGCAACAAGAAGACTGGAAGGGACAGGATTCCCTCCGATAGTTGGGGTCCAGACGTTGATTTTCTCCGCCTTATTACGACCACCACTGCCCAGCAGCAACTCAAGGGCAGAAGACAGGTTTTCAACGCCGGAATCATAAGGATAAGGCTTTACAATAGGATTTTTAGGCTTTCTCCCGCGCCGAACAACCGGAGTTTCATTTTCGGCCGGGCTTTCACCCCATAAGAAGAACTGTTTTCCAACTCTTCCTGCATGAAGAATTATCATATAATTGGATAAAGAAGTAAGATATATTAAAAATGATAGGGGGAAGCTGTTTTAAAGCTCCATTGATTCTACAATAGATATTCCGGAAAAGTTCCGGCTTATTATTGGTGGGTCTCTTTTGTCTGATTTTTGAAATTGGAAGATTTCAGCAGTGTAATATAGGACAAGTTGAAAATACTTCAATAGGTCAGAACTTTAAGCTGACCAAGAACTGAGTGTCGAGGATTTGAGTGTCAGTTTGTCCTACAAATTTTGATGAAAAAGTAGAATGCCCGTTCGTTGACAGGAAAGAGTTCATCGAAGCTTATGAAAAAGCACTCCCGCTTTATCGAAGAGCACCGGAAATAGCCGAAAAAAAGTTGGGACAAAGTCATCCCACTACAATAGAAATAAAAAGTAATTATAGCAGGCTTGTTTCAGAGATGAATGAAAAAATGAAGAGAAATGATTTTTGAGATTTCGCAGTCAGTATTTAGATCGCTATTTTTTCAAGCTCATTTCTTTACAAAATCCTATCATCTTCACTTATCAGTTTTATTCTCTAACATGCCTGACAATATGCCCGGCTTCGGGAATGATAATTTTAGAAAGGGCAAGCTTCACAGCATTTGGCGACCCCGGCAGGCAGAATACAGCTTTTCCTTTAATCACACCTGCTGACGCCCTTGTAAGGATTACGGAAGTGCCAATTTCTTCAAGGCTTTTGTACCTGAAAAGTTCCCCGAAACCAGGGATTTCTTTTTCAAAAAGAGGGTCTATGGACTCGATTGTAAGGTCTTTCGGAGCAAGTCCCGTGCCTCCGCTTGTTATAACAATGTCAGCAGGACTGTCAAGAGCGGCAAAAAAAGAAGCCAGAAGTGAATCTTTTTCGTCAGGGACAAGCCTGTAGAAAGAGACTCTGTTTCCTGCCGCCTCAATAAGTTCTTTCATAACTTTTCCCGAAAGATCTTCTGCATCATCAGGAGAAGCCGGATTTCCGTACTTCTCGTACCTTGAAGTCGAAATTGTGATTAAAGCGAAAGAAAAAGATTTTTTGGCATCTTTTTTGTGAATTTCGGGTGTAGATTCTTTCATGAAAACGGCACTCTCCGATATATTAAGATTATTCTCTTCCTCTGAGTTTTCTGTTAAGTTCCTACGATATTATATTTATATTACAGTTTTCGTGTAATTTTATTCATTCTAATTCTTACTCTTTCCAATGTTTACTCTTACTAATTCTTACATTTTAATGCTTACTTTTCCTCTGTATATTCTGACCAGTAAAATTACTTGCCTGCCCATATTTTAATAATCTATCAGTCCAATCCCCGGTTATGCGTATAATTGCGGCTGACGTAGGGACAGGTACGCAGGACATCCTGCTCTTTGATTCTGGAAAAGAGGTAGAAAACAGCCTTATAATGGTAATGCCTGCTCCCACACAGGTGGTTGCGGAAAGAATTCATAGAGTAACGAAAGCAGGAAAGGCGCTTGTGCTTACCGGAACCATAATGGGAGGGGGACCTTCGGCATGGGCGGTCCGCAAACACCTGAAAGCAGGGCTTCCCGCATATGCTACCGAAGCGGCTGCTCTGACCATCCACGATAATCTTGAGAGGGTGAAAGCTTTCGGAGTCCAGATTGTTACGGAAGAAGAGGCAAAAAGACTTGCAGATTCGGGAGAGGCTCTGAAAATTGTAATGCAGGACTTTGACCTGTATGCGGTTTCATGTGCACTTTCGAATTTTGAGGTCAGGATGCCGGAAAACTATGCTGTGGCAGTGCAGGACCACGGGAACGCTCCGGATAAGAGCAACAGGGTCTACAGGTTTGAGCTTTTAAAGGAACTGATTGAGGAGGGAGGAAAACTCGAAAACTTTGTGTACCGGCCCGATGAGATCCCGGAGCCGTTTACCCGAATGAAAGCTCAGGCAGATTCGCTTCTTAAAGCAACCGCAGACATTAATACGCGGGCAGTTTTTATGGACACAGGACCAGCAGCGGTATTTGGGGCCCTTACCGATCCGGCAGCAGTCCAGCCCTCTATTGTGGTAAATATAGGGAACGGGCATACTCTGGGGGCACTTGTGGATGAGAACAGGATAACGGCTGTTTTCGAGCACCACAGTTCCAGCATGGACCCGGAAAAGCTTCAGGACTACATTATCAGGCTTGCTGACGGGAAACTTGATTTTGATGAAGTTTTTGAGGACGGAGGGCACGGTGCATATATAAAGGAAGTCCCCGGGTTTGGACAGGTTCGCTCGATAATGGTTACAGGTCCCAAAAGGGAGATGCTTGAAAAGCTTTCATCCCCGGAAATAAGGCAGGAAATCTCAAAGAAACTGCACTTTGCCGCACCTTTCGGAAGTATGATGCTTTCAGGCTGTTTTGGGCTTCTTGCGGGATTCCTTGAAAAATACCCGGAAACATCAATAAAACTTATAAACCACTAAGTAGTAGGGAGTAAGTCACCTAAGCCCGGGATATATAAAATTTAAGGGATTGTAAAATTTCAGGTATGAAATTCCCTATCGGAGAACCGGGCGATGCAGAAGTTTCCTGCCAGAACCTGCACGGGCAGGTTTACAGATAAATGTAAATACAGGCAGGTATCTCTATATGCACATATCTCCATACTCAATGGTTTGCAAGACAGTTTTTTACGAACTTGAGGCAAACGTTTATAAATGGTTATAAGTGGAAAATAAGTGGAAAAAGCTTCCACGCAAGGTTTTATCAAAATCATCACTTTTCAGGAGAATCAGATTAATGGTACGAAAGCCAGGAAGTATGTACAGAAACGTGAGGCAGCGCTCATTTACCAGAAGAAAATACATGGGCGGTGTCCCCGGAAGCCAGGTCATTCACTATGATATGGGGGACAAAGCAAACACAACCTTCCCTGTAAAAATTTCTCTGGTTGCAGAGGAGAAATGCCAGATCAGGCATGTTGCACTTGAAGCAGCCCGTATTACAGCAAACAGGCACCTTGTTGCAGACGCAGGAAAGATGGGCTTTTACATGAAGCTCCGTGTTTACCCCCACGAAGTACTCAGGGAAAACAAGCAGGCAACAGGCGCTGGTGCTGACCGTGTATCCAGTGGGATGCGCAGGGCTTTTGGAAAGAACGTCGGTACCGCAGCAAGAGTAGACTCGATGCAGAAGCTCTTTACAGTAGCTGTTGAGAAGCAGAACTTCCCGGCTGCAAAGAAAGCTCTCTGGCACGCAGGACAGAAGCTGCCTACACCCGTCAGAATCGTTATCGATGAAGGCGCAGAACTCGTACAGTAAGCGGAAAGGAGCCGTAAAATTACAAGGGAGTCTAAAGAATGTATGATTACGAAGAGCTTTTGAACCGTGCAATGTCAAAGATGCCGGACACAGAGACTACTGACGCTCGATTCGTAATCCCTGAACCCAAACTCTTTTCCGAAGGCAAAACCACAATTCTGGATAACTTCGGAAATATTGCAGACACCCTTAACCGGGACCCTGACCACCTGATGAAATACCTCACCAGGGAACTGGGGACTGCAGGGAAGATAGAAGGCACACGTGCAGTCTTCCAGGGCAGGTTTACGAGAGCTCAGATTACAGATAATATTCAGGCATATGTTGACGAATACGTTATGTGTTCGGAATGCGAACGCCCTGATACCCAGCTTGTCAGGGTAGACAGAGTGCTTATCCTGAAATGTTCTGCTTGCGGGGCTCACAGACCTGTCAAAAAGAGAAAGGTAAGCAACGTGGTTGTCAGGGATGCTATCGAAGAAGGCGGAACCTACGAACTCCGGATAGATGCCGTTGGGTCCAAAGGCGACGGGATAGCAAAAATCGATAAATACACTGTCTTCGTGCCCGGTGCCGGAAAAGGCGACGTGGTCAAAGTGAAGATAAAGAAAATCAGCGGAAACCTCGCCTTCTCAGAAAGGGCGGCATGAGGTTCAAGCTTTTTTAATAATTAAAGAGGCAGTCCGGACCGACTACTAATTTTGTCCTCGCGTCCGGACAGCCCAGGTTCTTATTTTCAACCGCCTGATATTCTCATACTGAGATTCTCAGATTCAACATCATTTCGTTTTCAGTATTACATTCAGGCATTGCCTATTTTTAAAGAATTCACTGTTCTCTGGCGCTGGTTTGAAGTATATTTTTTGAATAAAGCATATTTTTTGAATAAAGCATATTTTTTGAATAAAGAATATCTCCGTTTAGCTCGGAAAAAACAGGAATGATTTAAACGAGCGGTTTAAACCAGAGACGGTTTTAAATATTTCCCGGTTAAATCAGGAACCCATCAGAAAATTACCTGTGAGGAAAAATGACTTCTGAAAAAAAGAATGTGCCGGACTTTTCTGCAAGAGGCAGAAATATAGAACTTTTCTCCATGCCAGGGCTGTCTGTAAACCTTCAGCAGCATGAAGGAATGGCCGTAAAACTTACGGCACAGGGGACTCTGAAATCCGCCTGTATCCCTGTACTGAAAAAGATGAACTCACGCTTGCAGGAAGAGAAACCGGCACTTGTACAGGAAGACAGCTTCATTCCCTCAGCCTGGCTTCCTCCCATACCCGGACCTGCTTTTAAACGGCTTATTTTCGCAGAAGTCCAGATAGCTCTGGGAAAATATATTCCTGAAACCGTTACCATTGAAATTACCCGCCAGAACAGTTCAAGGTACCCCCCAGGAGCGGTCGCTGACGAACTGGATACAGACACAATTAAAAGAGTAATAGATGAAGCGCTGGACCTTGGCACATTAATTATCAGTTTTACCGAGAATGACCCCCTGCTGAGGGAAGAGGTCTTTGAACTTATTGAATATGTGGACAAAAAACGCGCTATAGTTAACTGTTCTACATGGGGTACGGACTTCACAAAAGAAACTGCTCTCCGTTTGAAAAAAGCCGGACTTCACTCCCTCATGGTCGGCGTTTATTCGACTGACCCCCAGAAGCATGATGCGGTCCGAAAATCCGAAGGCTCGTACGATCGGGCAATCTCAACCATAAAACTGGCTCTTGAAGCAGGGCTTCTGGTTGTTATGACAACTCACGCCTCTCCTTCAAACATGAAAGAGCTTCCCGCTCTCTATGCACTTGCATCGGAACTCGGGGTTCATGAATTTTCAGTCTGGGAATCAATGCCGAAAAGAAGAGGAGAGTCCGTAATTACCGATAGAGACAGGAAGACAATTCTTGAAATGTATCACAGGATTAATTCTGCCCCGGAAGGCCCTCGAATGTTTTCAAATACTTATTTCGAAGGGCAGATGATGGGTGCGATGGCAGGCAGGCGCTGGATGCATGTGACCGTAGACGGAGACGTAAAACCAAGCCCTTATCCCCCATTCAGGTTCGGAAATGTTAAAGAAGTACCCTTAAAAGAAATCTGGCAGAGGATCAGAAGCTATCCTTATTTCCAGAGGCAGAAGAACCTCAGTCCCATGCACGACCCTGAGTTTATGGAATTTGTCGATAAAATTCCAGAGGAGGCAAAACTGCCCTATCCTTTTGAAAAGATTTGCGAGAAATAACTTCAATAAAGTCTGAATTCTCTGAGATGGGAGAACCTTCTCATCTCAGGACCACTCCAGGAATTCTTTATCCATCAAATCATACATGTACTTCAGGTCCAGACAAGCCGGGATCACCTCAGATTCAAAGTCTATCCTGCTTGATTCGTCCCTGGAGAAGATGATATGTCCTTTTTTGATGACCTCAAAATGAAGTTTTATAGGGGAATTATTTAGTATTTTTACATTAAACTCAAATCTTGGCTTGATATGTCTTCCCAGTTCATCTACAGCTTTTAAAGAGGATTTAAGGCTGGAATAAGGGTCTAAACTTTCAGACAGGAGCAGAGATGCATCGGTATCATTAAAATCTTTTTTTATTAAGGAATGAACCGAAGAATAGGCTGTATTTACTTCTTTCAACCCGGCTAAAATCTTGCTGCTGCCAGAAGATAAACATTTACATATGAGCAGGTATTTTTAAAGAGCGATTTAACCGGAACAAAATTTACACTTTATTTATGCTACCCTTATTTAGCAAGAAAAAGCTGCCTGCAGTGTTTTCCGGGAACGGCAGCCCATGAGGGACATTATGGATAATAAACTTGACCCGTGGAGTTCAAGCAATATCACTGACTACTCCAAGTTATTCGAAGAATTCGGGATTTCTCCTTTTGAAAATATACTTCCGGAAATTCCGTCCCCGCATAAGTACATGCGGAGGAGAATCATCTTCGGGCACCGTGATTATGAACAGATTGCAGAGGCCATGCGGACAGGTGCCCCTTTTTCAGTTATGGACGGCTTTATGCCATCAGGAAAAGTCCATCTGGGGCACAAAATGGTAATGGACCAGATCGTCTGGCACCAGGAGAAGGGAGCTTCAGCCTTTGTCGGGATTGCGGACAGGGAAGCCTTTTCAGTGCGCGGCTTTTCCTGGCAGAAATGCAGGGAAATAGGGGTAGAAGAATATATATTGAGCCTCATTGCCCTCGGTTTCAAGCCTGAAGGTCTCATTTACTTCCAGTCGGGATGCGGAAGTGTTAAAGACCTGGCATTCGAACTGGGAGCAAAAGTCAATTTCTCGGAACTGAGCGCTATCTATGGCTTTTCAGGCGAAACAAGCCTCTCCCACATGCTCAGCGTAGCAACCCAGGCTGCAGACATCCTCCAGCCCCAGCTAGAGGAATTCGGAGGATCAAAACCCGTTGTTGTTCCCGTGGGCCCCGACCAGGACCCTCACCTCCGCCTTACAAGAGGACTCGCAGGCAAAATGAATATGTTCAGGATAGAGGAAAGGGAAACAGCAGAAGGCGGAAAGTACCTCAGCGTCCGGGGAAAAGGAGCTCCCAGGGAAGCTTTACAGGAACTTAAAAAACGCATTCCAGGGAAAGTAAAACTCTATGAAGAACACATTGATGTGCTCCAGACTCCTGACTATGCATTCCTTGAAAGGTTTGTTTTACAGATAAACCAGCCTGAGAGAAGGAATTATTTCATGACCCAGATTCAGGAAATCGCCACATTTGCCAATGCGGCTAAACCACCTGAATTTTCGGAGTATGAAAAATACTTCGTTTTTAAAAGGGTCTGGAAAATCACAGGGAAAATCCTCGAAGAAGTCGTGGCAGAAGTTGCAGCCGAGTTCGAAGGCTACGCTTTCATTCCCCCAGCATCAACTTACCACCGCTTCATGAGCGGGCTGCAGGGAGGAAAGATGTCGAGCAGCATCCCTGACAGCCATATAGCCCTCACAGATGACCCTAAGGAAGGGGCAAAAAAGGTAAAGAGGGCAAAGACCGGAGGCTGCATAACCCTTGAAGAGCAGAAAAAATTGGGTGGGAAACCTGATGAATGCTCTGTCTTTGAACTGATGCTCTTCCACCTGATAGAAGATGATGAGGAACTGCTGGAAATCAGAGAGGAATGCGTCTGCGGAACCAGGATGTGCGGCTCATGCAAGCAGCTCGCAGCCGAAAAGATGCAGGAGTTCCTTAAAGATCACCAGGAGAAGAGGGAACTTGCAAGAGAACAGCTCGATGAATACAGAATCATCTACAAAAAATAAATCACTCATCAGGTCATGAATCTTTAGTAAATTATGTATCTTCATTAGATCCATGAACCTTCAGTAAATATTTATCTCCAGTAGACCCATGAATCTTTAGTAAACTATGAATCTACAATAAATTCATCAAATACGAGTGCCAAACTTATATCAAAATCTTAGTATCAAAGTCTTAAATTTTCAGGACTCACAGGATATGGTTCACAGGATTGACAGTTATGAGTATTCAGGACAACCTCACAATTAACGAAAAAAAAGTCTTGCTCGCCCTTGAGGAACTCAGATCGGCAGTTCCGGATAAACTGGAAGAGAAGTCAGGGCTGCAGATAGATGCGGCGATGCAGGCTGCTTTCATGCTTCAGGAAAAAGAGCTTGCTTCTGTTTCCGAAAAAGTTCTCGAGCGCTATTCCCTTACAAAGGAAGGAGAAGAATACAAAAAAACAGGGCTTCCAGAGCGCCAGATTATTGATGCCCTGAAAAACCCTGTCTCCCTTGAGGAGCTCAGGAGCCGTTTCTCCCCCCAGACCGTGGGAATTGCAACGGGCTGGCTCGTAAAAAAAGGATGGGCAAAGGTTGAAAACGGAATAATGGTTCCTTCCGGAGAAGCTTCTGAAGGTAAGGACGAAAAAGCCCTTTCAGCTTTTGCAGGAAAAGCAAAGACTCTCGAAGAACTTGGAGCCGATGAAGGGACCGTAAAAGACCTTCTCAAACGCAAACTCGTCGTAAAACACGAAGAAAAGTTCAGGACTGTTTCAATAACAGACCCAGGAAGTGAACTTGCATCTCAGGGGCTTGTCCTTGAAGAAGAAATTGCCCAGCTTACTCCCGAACTGCTGAAAAGCGGAGCATGGAAAGAGAAAAAATTCAGGCCCTACAGGCTCGATATTACACCTAAACCACTTTACGGGACAAAAATTCACCCTTACAGGCGCCTGATTGAACAGATGCGCCAGATCTTTCTGGAAATGGGCTTTACAGAGATAAAAGGCGGTATAATCCAGAGTTCTTTCTGGAACTTCGACGCCCTCTTCCAGCCCCAGGACCACCCTGCCAGGGATATGCAGGACACATTCCACCTCGGCAGCACCTGTCAGATCCCGGCTGAATATTCGGGAAAAGTGGCAGCAATGCATGAGAACGGAGGAGATATTGACTCCTGCGGCTGGGGAGGAATATGGGACAGAGAACTTGCCGGGCGCAACGTTCTCAGGACTCACACCACCTCTGTAACCATAAAGTACCTTGCGGATAACCCGGAGCCGCCGGTAAAAGCTTTCTGCATTGACAGGGCTTACCGCAGGGAAACAATTGACCCGACCCACACACCTGAGTTCGAGCAGCTTGAAGGCGTGGTTATGGATAAGGGTATGTCTTTTGCAGACCTTCTCGGCCTCCTTGCAGAGTTCTACCACAGGATGGGGTTCGAAGAAGTCCGCTTCCGCCCGGGATATTTCCCATACACCGAACCGAGTGTGGAACCTGAGGTTTACGTGGAAGGGCTCGGCTGGGTCGAACTTGGTGGTGCGGGCGTTTTCAGGAAAGAAGTCACAGAACCATTGGGGATCAAAGAACCCGTCCTCGCCTGGGGGCTTGGAGTAAGCCGGCTTGCCATGCTGAAACTGGGGCTTAAAGACCTGAGGCTCCTTTACCAGTCCGACATCGACTGGCTCAGGAAAAGCGAAATTTGCAAGATTTAAACTTGAAATAAAAATGGGCTGTAAAAGCTGCCTGTTCCAGCCCACAGGCAATTTCTTTTTTTAGATTTTTTGACCTTCCAATGCAAGATGATTGGGGATTTGATTCTCAGCCTTACTGGCACAATTTAAGATTTCATATTAACTTGTCCCGGGTGGTCTACGGGCTCAGTTGCGTCTGAAATGCAACAAAACAGGAGAAAATTATGAGCACAAAAAAATATCGAAAAACTGCTAAAGCAGACTGGTATAGAACAGCTCTCGTGCTCTTTCTGTTTATTACAGTAATGGTTTTCTCTTCTATATTTTTACGTCCTGGCTGCTGGTATCTCTTGATACTGATAATTATCACAGGAACTCTACTGCTGGTGAACTGGCACACAAAAAACTTCGCTTACCTGTGTCCCATATGCGGTAGAGTTTTCGAAGTTTCAACTCTGGAAAACTTTCTGGGACCTGATAGAGTAAATAAAAAATTCCTGAAATGCCCGAAATGCGGGAAACGGAGCTGGGCTCAGATACTCAGGATTGAAAAATGAACCGCTCCGGGGTGAAGTCTCTCTTCATATCCAGAAAATGAGGTTATCCTCAAAGCGTTTTAAGATATTCGACAACATCATCCACGTCTTTATCAATCATTTTCCACCTGGGCATGGTCAGGTCAAGAGGTTCGCCTGCAGGGTCGATACCATCACGGATTGCTCTTTTTATAGTTTCTTTCGTAAATGGAAGGTGTTCATCATCCACTTCATCTACTTCGTGCTCTCCAGAAACAAGGCTTTCATACCTTATATCCGGAGGAATTTCAGAACTCATCATTACCCGATAGCCTCCTCTCCCGTCAGCCCCGTGACAGTCAACACAGCTCCCTCCATGAACATACAGCCAGCGAGGACCATACTCTATCTCAATAATCTCCCCACTTTCGTTAAACCCGGTATAATAGATCATTTCTCCGTTTGACTCAAAATCAGATATGTTATATGAAACAGAAGTCCTTTCTGGATATATCCCGCCAGCCGGATACATTTCCCTGCCCGGATACATTCCTCTACCCGGATAAGTCCTGTTTTCCGAATAGTTATCCGACCTGTCATATGGCACATCTCCGGAATGAGAGAAACCCCACATTGCTCCGAAAATAAAAATAAGGACAACCAGCCCTGCCACTAACAGAACCAGCAAGAGAATCAGGAACGGACTGCTTTTTCTCCCCTCATCTGCGATACTTTTGCCCCCTTTACCATTTAAATTATGCCTGAATTCCCCGATTAAAGGGTCAGGCCTAAGTTTAGAATTTTTTTATTTTTCTTATTTTCTTTGTATGTTTTGAGATAAATCTGGCTGCTGCGAGCACTGAGGCTGCCAGAACCAGAATTTTTTTCAATCTGAAAATTATCCCGAACATCAAATCACCCCATCTTTAAAGCTCTTGCATTTATAGCTACAATTATGGTACTCAGGCTCATAAGAACCGCACCTGCGGCAGGGCTCAGTAAAATGCCGTATCCATAAAGTACTCCTGCTGCAAGCGGGATCGCGAAAACATTGTATCCGGTTGCCCAGAGAAGGTTCTGGTACATTTTGGAGTATGTCCTTCTTGAAAGCTCGATAATATACAGCACATCCCGGGGGTCGTTTTTAACCAGCACGATGTCTGCGGTTTCGATTGCAACTTCCGTGCCTGCCCCAATTGCTATTCCAACATCAGCCTGGGCAAGGGCAGGAGCATCATTGACCCCATCACCGACCATTCCGGTAACGTACTGCTTCTGGACTTCCTTTACCTTTGCCGCCTTTTCATGCGGGAGAACTTCTGCAAAGTAGTCATCAAGTTCCAGTTCCCGGGACACCCAGGCAGCAACAAACCGGTTGTCTCCGGTAAGCATAAGGCACTTTATACCCATCTCTTTGAGCTTTGAAATTGCTTCCTTTGACTCCTTTCGGACGATATCGGCAAGTGCAAGGGCTCCAAGCACTCTTTCCCCTTCAAGAAGAAAAACAACGGTCTTTCCCTGAGCCTTGATCTCTTCAATTTTCTCGTCTATTTTCTCGTCTTCGCTTTTCCTGCCTTTCAGGTTGATTCCGGCTTCTTCAAGGTAACCGGGGCTTACTACATAGTATTTCTTTCCTTCGATTACACCTTCAATCCCCTTTCCGGGAATGGAACTGAAGCTTTCGACAGGTACAGGCTTTATCCCTTTTTCCCTCGCACTCTCCAGAATTCCTCTTGCAATAGGATGCTCCGAAATCGATTCAAGAGAAGCTGCAAGCATGAGAACCTTTTCATCATTAATTTCGTCGTTTGTGCGGCTATCTTCGTCTGAGAAAGAAATTATATCCGTCACTCCAAACCTGCCTTCAGTAAGAGTTCCTGTTTTATCGAAAATTACAGCCTCAAGGCTGCGGGCTTTTTCAAATGCCTGCCTGTCCCTGATGAGAAGCCCGGATTTCGCAGCCATGGACGTTGAAACTGCGACCACAAGGGGAATTGCAAGCCCGAGGGCGTGCGGGCAGGTTATAACCATTACAGTAACTGCTCTTTCAAGGGCAAAAACAAGTTCCTGCCCGAAGAGAGTCCAGAGGGTAAAGGTGAGTGTCCCTACAGTCAGAGCTATGATCGTGAGATACAGTGCTGCCCTGTTTGCCAGGTCCTGAGTTTTTGACTTGCTTTCCTGGGCTGTCCTGACAAGTTCGACGACCTGATTGAGGTAGGTGTCCTTTCCTGTTTTCTTAACTTCAACAACAAAAGCCGCTTCCCCGTTAATCGAACCTCCAATGACCTCACTTCCCTCAGTTTTCGTGACAGGCTCAGACTCCCCCGTAAGCATGGATTCATTTACACTGCTCGCCCCTTCTACAACAGTCCCGTCAACAGGCACCTTTTCCCCAGGCTTGACCAGAACCTTGTCTCCTATTTTCAGCTGCTCAACACCAACATCAACGATCTCACCGTTTTGTCTCAGATGAGCAACTGAGGGCATTATCTTAACCAGCTCTTCAAGAGCCCTTGAAGCCCCCATTACAGAACGCATTTCAAGCCAGTGCCCGAGCAGCATGACATCTATAAGGGTCACCAGTTCCCAGAAAAATACCTCTCCGTGAAGCCCGAAAACTACAGCAGAACTGTAAAAATAAGCCACACTGATTGCAATGGCTATAAGGGTCATCATTCCTGGAGATTTTTCAGCAAGCTCCTGCTTTATTCCCTTGAGGAAAGGATAGCCGCCGTAAAAATAAACAACGGAAGAGATCAGGAAAACGATAAAATCTGCACCAGGAAAACTAATTTCAAAGTTAAAAAAGTCCTGAATAGTCGGGGAAAGAAGCAAAACAGGGAACGTCAGTATAAGAGAAACGATAAATCTTCTTCTGAAATCTTCAAGCATATGGGTATGATGGTTCCCATGGTCTTTTCTCCCGGATGGCGAATGTCCCTCATGCCCCATTCCTTCGTGCTGTTCATATTTCATTTCCTCAGGTTGTTCGTGATCCACATCCGGGTATTGCTCGTGCTTCATTTCTTCATGCTGCCCATAGTCAAGCGATTCCTCTTCGGCATGCATATCCCCCATTCCCCGAAATTAAATATTATTTAAAATATTATAGTTCTTTAATATTATTTTAAAATAAGGGAATCAAATATACTGCATCCAAGAAAACAGCGGATTTAAAATTACGCACTCCAGGAGAATACTAAAACAAAAAAACTGCAGTATAGTTCAAATAATTAAATAAATTAATCACCTTTTGAAAATGTTTAAATACATATCAGCCGTTAATTTTATAGAGGCTGAGAGATGTCAGGCCAGTATAAAGAAATCGAATGTGAACTGCTCGAAATATATAATAAAAATCTGGACCGATTTTTTTCACTGATAAAATTTATATTTTTAATATTTGGAGTTTATATTCTGACATTATCCAGTATATACGGCAAATTTGACATACACGCATTCGAGAACGCAGAAACGATTTCATTTTACTCTCTTCTTGCATCTTTATTATTTGTCAGCATAGCACTTATTGTTCCGTTTTCACAGCTATTGATACCAAGGGAACGAAGGTTTAAACAGACTGAAAACGCGATTCAATTTCGGAACGAAGAAGAGGCAAAAATATACAATAAAAAATTATATATGGTAGTGAAGCAGCAGGAAAACTATTATGTAACGTCGTTTTTGCTTGTTTTGCTTTCTTTCATTTTCTTCTGCGGCCATTTTGTATCATTTGCGATTTGCATTTCCATTCCAGTCCTTATAATTTCTGTTTTTCACTATCTTACATTTACCGACTGGATAAAAAAAGAAAATAAAGAGATCAGGATATTACATCATGAAGGGTAAAAATGTATTAAACCTGAAATGACAGAAATAAAAGAGTTTTCAAAACCCAGGTCTGTGTAAGAAACGAGTTTTCAAAATCGAAGTCCGTGTAATTCAGGTCTCTCCAGAAAATAGATCTTTTTATCACGTGAGATCTCTTTTTGTTTTATCCTCCATCGCGCGTACAAATATTTTGCTTAATTCACGCAGCCACAGCACGGAACTTGCCACTACTGCGCAGAGCAGCCAGTCTCCAGGGCTCAAGCTCACGGTTGAAAATGCCTGTTGCAGGAACGGGATATAGACGACCATCACCTGCAGTAAAATGGACAGAAAAACAGCTCCCCAAAGCCATTTGTTTGACAACATCCCGATGAAAGCGCTCTGTTTGTCCGAACGTGCGTTGAAAACAACAAACAGTGAAAAGAAGACCACCGTGGTAAAAGCCATTGTCTGAGCATAACGCAGGCTGCCTGAGCCTTCAATCAAACCCCCGGGTAAACTGGCATCCAGTACGAGCAGGGTCCCGATAGCCATGATTACACCGGTAAAGAGGTTGCCAGCCCACATGCTTCGAGTTATTACCCCTTCTTCCCGCGGGCGCGGCGGTTCTTTCATTATTCCCGGGTCCGCAGGATCAACGCCTAGAGCGAGCGCAGGTGGACCGTCTGAAATAAGATTTATCCACAGGATCTGTGTTGCCAGCAGCGGCAGCACTAACCCGTTATCACCTGCCTCAGTCAGCCCGATCACATCTGCCAGCAGCAGGCCGAAGAACATTATCATTACTTCCCCGAGGTTTGAGGAGAGCAGGTAGCGCAGGAACTTACGAATATTGGAAAAGATCGCACGCCCTTCTTCGACAGCCGAGACAATGGTAGCGAAATTATCGTCTGCGAGGACTATATCTGAGGCTTCTTTGGAGACATCTGTCCCGGTAATACCCATTGCCACGCCTATGTCGGCAGTTTTCAAAGCGGGAGCATCATTGACTCCGTCACCGGTCATTGCAACAATTGCCCCGCCGCGCTGCAGTGATTTCACAATCCGAAGTTTGTGTTCGGGATTGACGCGCGCATACACCGAAACTTCCTGAACCGTCCGGTCAAGCTTATCCTCGGGCATTTTCTCAAGCTCCGCGCCCGTGACAGCTTCTCCATGGATGGGGATCCCGAGTTCTGCAGCAATAACAGTGGCGGTTTTAGGGTGATCACCTGTAATCATAATAGGGCGAACGCCTGCAGCCATTGCCCGTGCAACTGCTTCTTTTGCCTCCATGCGCGGAGGGTCAATCATGCCGATCAATCCCAGAAAAACGAGATCCTTCTCTACATCCTCGTCAAAATCTTCCTGCTTTATCGCCTTCTTCGGAAATACGCGGAAAGAGACCCCAAGTGTCCTCAGGGCTTCGCCTGCGAGTTTTTCATTCCTTGTCAAAATTTCTGAACGGCGCTCCTCAGTGAGAGACCTGATCTCGTCTCCTACAAGCTCATGTGTACAGCGGGCAAGCAATACATCAGGTGCGCCTTTGGTAAAGGCAAGAATACGTTCCTTTTGTTCGGTATCATTATGAACCGTACTCATCAGTTTGCGTTCCGAAGAAAAAGGAATCTCTGCTATGCGTTCCAGCCGTGCATTGAGTACCTCAGCTTCCAGCCCGGCTTTTCGCGCCGCAACAATCAACGCCCCTTCAGTCGGGTCTCCGTGTACCACCCAGCGCCCGCCGCGTTCTTGCAGCACAGCGTTGCTTGCCCGGTCAGCTGCTGCAAGTGCGCGTACAAACTCAAACTGGAGATCTCCATCAATTTTTTCTCCGCCTTCCTTATGGACCTCGCCTTCGGGAGCGTAACCCGTACCTTCCAGATTGACACGCCCGCTGGCTGTGATGACCGCAAGTACAGTCATCTCGTTCCTGGTTAGCGTGCCCGTCTTATCGGAAGCAACAACATTCGCCGAGCCAAGAGTTTCTACAGCCGCTAAATGGCGCACGATAGCATTTTTCCTTGCCATGCGCTGAACACCGAGAGAGAGGACAACTGTCACAACCGCAGGCAAACTCTCAGGAACAGCCGCAACCGCAAGTGCCACACCTAAAATGAGCACGTCAAAAAGGGCTGAAAAGCCGTGCACGTCCTCAACTAAAAGTATTGTTGCAATTATCACGACTGCAATGGCGACAACAATGATCCCGAGCATTTTGCCAACGCGCTGAAGTTCCTTCTGGAGCGGCGTGGTCTCTACAGGCGTTTCTTTAAGCATCCCGGCAATGCGTCCCATCTCGGTCTGCATCCCGGTTGCTGTGACCACTGCACGCCCATGCCCATAAACAGCTATAGTGCCGCTAAAGATCATATTATCGCGGTCGCCCAGTCCGACTTCTTCCGTAATCTGGAGATCATCCTTCAAAACTGGCAGGCTTTCACCTGTCAGTGCCGCTTCGGCTGTTTGGAGCGCAGTTGATTGAAGCACACGGGCATCTGCAGGGATAGTGTTGCCTTCTTCAATGACAATAATATCACCGGGCACGATCTCAGTAGCCGGAATGTTCTGCCGCTTACCGTCCCGAACAACACTTGCCTGTGCTGCCGTCATCTGACGCAGAGCTGCCATTGCTTCCTCAGCTCGTGCCTGCTGAACATAGCCCATAATAGCATTGAGGAGTACGACAGCAAAGATCGCAATCGCCTCGTAAGGAAGTGCAGAATCACGCTCATAAAGCCACATGCCTGCCGATATAAGGGTTGCAACAAGCAGCAGGATGACAAGTACGTCATGGAACTGAGCCAGGAATTTCCTCCACGCAGGCACAGGCTTCTCTGCCATCAGTTCGTTCTTGCCGTATTTTTTAAGGCGTTCCCCAGCCTCTCCTACGCTCAGACCGTTCCGCGCATCTGTATCAAGTGAGGATATTACTTCCTTAGCCGTCTGCCGATACGGGATAATATGATCCAGCTGAACCGTCATATTATCACATCTTATCCTTTTTCACTTGCCTTTGAGGTTTCATAAGCGCGGTTTTTAGCGAATGTATGGTCATACAATTCTCCTGTCTACAGCCCTGGCACATCGTGTAACTTTAATGCATAAATGTAACTTTAATGCACAAATGTTGCTTTCACCCAACTATCAGCGATAAAAATTTGTTTTCCAGTCTGTATTAATCTTTCATGTCAGGAATTTGAGATGGGATTGTTCTTAAAAACTCCTTTTTTGCTTCTAGAATCTGTTTTTATAATCCTTATAATTGTCCTTACATAAATTAGTGATTTTTATAAATATTATTTATACTAACGAGATAAGAAAATTTAATGAATTGTCAATTCTCTGAATTTTAGCTTTTCTGATTCATGCATAGTGAAGGAATTTCATTGAAAATAGTATTAAAGGAAAAAAGAAACAAAAACACAAAGAAACAAAAACACAAAGAAACAAAAACACAAAGACATGAAACTGATTGAAATATTTTCAATTAGTGAATTATTGAGAAAAATGAAATATTTGCTGAAAAATTGGTTTTCCATAACCAATTGAATCAGCTGTGAGAAGCTGAAGATGATAAAGGGGTTGCCAGGCAATCCAGTTAAAATTAAAGAAAATTTATCATTTAAAGGTCCATTTTTTTGAGAGGATATTTATAAAGATTAGAAATTATATATACACCTGGTTTCTCGGATAACTTTACCAGTATTATCTTTTTCTAAGAATCTCATGATTTCTTTGTCGTGAGAAATCATTGTCTTACAGTACGGGCATGGTTCTGCATTTTTGTACGTTATAGCACGCCTGAATGTTTCTGCATCTTCAAATTGAGCAATTTTTGAGCTGAACCACTTTCTACAGTTTGGGCACCTAACTTCACAGATTTTTATCTCGCTCATTTTCCCATCGTCTTTACACTTAATTTTACATTGTATAAAGAATTATCAAACTTATATATAAAGTAAGGTGGCAAAGATTAGTCTGATTATAACACTAAAAGGATAGACAATTCCAATCTATTTTATATATATTCATAAAAGAAATAACTGTTAGAGAATATAGTCTGATTATTGAAGAAAAAGAAATATCCATCATAGTAAAAATTATTGATAGTAGATAGAAAGTTCAAATAGATGAAAGAAAATAAACAGAGCTTAAAAATCAATAGACACACTTTTCAAAAATGTAGGGTCAGATTAAATTCTTTACATATGCATTTATTTTTTCTCTGCTGTGCTGATTCCAAGAATAGCATAGGGAGTACAGTGTCTGAGGATTGAACTGTAAAGGCCCATAAAAGCTATCAGCGCAACAATCCATTTCCAGGGCGACCTTTTCACAAGACCTGTTGCCAGCGCGAGAATCGCAAGTATCCCGTATATCGTCCTGAACAGGAGATCAAAGCCCCCTACATTCTCTTCCAGAAACAATTTTTTAAGGTTCATCAGACAAAACCCCTTATAATCCCTCTTACATACTTATAGACCCCTCAATATATAGCGTTATTCTGTTTGTATTCTATACATTTCCGTTTGTTATTCCGTTTATCAGGATAAATCCCCCAGCAACATATATGAAAAACCTTTTGAAAAGATCCATAATCCTGAAAAATCACAAAATATATAACAAAAAATGAGAAGGTTTTAATCATGCCCGAGATAAAAATTGACAGGTCTCTTTCATACATCGAAGGCACGCAGCGCGTGTACGATGAAGCCACCACTCTCGAAAACACAAAAAACCAGATAAAAAAGATAGGAGTTACCCGAATCGCAGATATCACAAACCTGGACAGGTTAGGGGTCCCAATATTTTCTTCTATTCGCCCCAGTGCAGCTCCGGGAGCGATAAGCATCTACTCAGGCAAAGGTTCAACCGAACAGAGAGCCCGAATTTCAGCAATAATGGAAAGTTTTGAGCGCTGCCTGGCAGAAAGGCCCGGCCTGAACGCAAACATTGCAGGCGATATTTCAGCTCCTGCTCTTGTTGAATCTTACCTGAACGCCAGGGAAAACTATGTTACTCTTGACCCGGGCTCCCTTCTCCTTTCCCAACCTTATAACCCGAGTTCTCTTCTTGAGTGGGTAGGAGCATACGACCTCCTGAATAAAGAAGAAGTCTTTGTGAGCGCAAACGCGGTATACCACCCGTATGATTCTCCGGGGCAGTGCCAGAAACTTTTCCTGAGTAATACCAACGGGCTGGCTTCAGGAAATGTACTTGAGGAAGCTATCCTCCACGGGCTGCTTGAAGTTATAGAAAGGGATGCAATCAGTACAGCTCAGTTTACCCGTGACCTTGGAAAAGAGATCGTGCTTACCGAAGAAGACGGATACCTGTACGAGCTTTCCAGAAAATTCAAAGACTCAGGAATAGACCTCAAAATCTGGCTTGTCCCGACAGACACAGGAATTCCTACAATTATTGCGGCAACTGATGATGTAAAACTGAAAGATCCGGCCCTGCTTGTCATGGGGGCAGGCTCCCACCTTAAGCCCGAGATAGCGGTTGCAAGAGCGATAACCGAAGCTGCGCAGTCAAGGGTTGTCCAGATTCAGGGCGCAAGAGAAGATACTGATAGAGAAGGATTTATCCGCAGTGTAGGCTACGACCGCATGAAGCGCCTTAACTGGTTCTGGTTCGAGGAAGGAGAAAAGATTTCCCTCTCCGAAGTTCAGGACATCTCTAAAAGGAGCCCTGCAGAAAACATTGGCGTGATCCTTGAAAAGCTGAAGGGCCTTACGGAAAAAGTGCTCGTTGTTGATCTTTCAAGAGAAGAAGTCGCAGTGCCTGTAGTAAGAGTAATCATTCCGGGCTTTGAGCTCTTCACAATAGACCGTGACCGCAAAGGAAAAAGGCTTGCTGCCGGAAAGAAGAAAGAAATTCCAAGAAACAAAAACGATAAGCCCTGGAAAAGAAGATAAAGCCTCTGAAAAGGAAATAAAACTGTAAAAAGGAAGATAAATCCCTGAAAAGAAGATAAAGCTGTGGAAAATGAAATGGAAGAAAAAGCAGTCATTTTTACCGGAAACAGCATAAGCCATGAGGACGCAAAAAAAATTCTCCTGGCTAATTACCAGCCCCCTGTGCGCAGGTTCCAGCTTGAAAAATTTATCCAGCAGGGGTATAAGGTCATGGGAATTATAGATGGAATTTTCTTTGACCGGGCTGCAGTAGGGCACAGAGAAATAATTTCTGCCCTTAACGCAGGAGTGAGGGTTGTGGGTGGTGCAAGCATGGGGGCACTCAGGGCTTCTGAACTTGATACACACGGGATGATCGGCGTAGGAAAGGTCTATGAATGGTACAGGGACGGTGTAATTGAATCTGATGACGAGGTTGCCGTCAGCACCAACCCTGAAACCTTTGAACCCATTTCCGTGCCGCTGGTAAACATAAGAGAGACCCTTAAAGCTGCTCTGGGTGCCGGAATTTTAAGCGAAAAAGAATATGAGGATCTTCTTGAGCTTGCAATCAGTACCTATTACCCTGACCGCAGCTATCTCGGGCTTACGAAAGAAGGGGCTAAAAAAGGTCTCATCTCTGAAGAAAAAAGGAAACTACTACTTGACTTTTGCATTAACAGTGAAGTCGATGTAAAAAAACGGGATGCAGTTCTTGTGATTGAGACTGTAAAAAGGCTTGTCGAAGAGACTGAGGTTTAAAACCTGCTAAAGCTTCCCCAAATTAGCGTCCTCAAATTAGCGGTTTACCCTTCCAGACCCCGGTTACCTTGTGGAGGAATAGAGCTGTAAGGTTGTCACAGATATGAGCAGCGTGGCAATAACAAAAATCCCTTCCTGAAGATTTCTCCGATGTCTGGTACTTAGATGATCTGGCACTTTTACCTATCAGACATTACGCAGTTTAAAGAGAAATCAACAGCTCTAGCCCCCTAACTGTCTGAAATTCGTGTTTAACTGAATAGACAGTCTTAAAAGCAAAAAAATAATAAAAAATAATAAAAATAGGTTTTTTAAGAGTAATATTTAAACCTTTTTCTTCATTTAAACCTTTTTCTTCTCCAATTATCTCAACGTCTATTCTACACTTTATTTGTTATGTTCTACACTTTATTTATTATATTCTACACTTTATTTGTTATGTTCTACACTTTATTTATTATATTCTTAGACATATACTTTTTACCGTTATAGACGCTTCTTCTTTCCTTAAGAAATTAGATGAAAATTATTAATATGAACACATCAATAATCAGATAGGGAATAAAATGCGGTAGTCAGAGCATAGAGAGTAAGCTTGAAGAATTCTGATCGTGACCTGTGGCTCTGAAATTACTGGGAAAAAACATAGGCCTGTAAAGAGGATGAAAATCCGGGATACAGGAGCACAAATTTAGAAACAATAAATCAAGAACATGAGGAGTAAGCATGGAAGGAAACATTGAGATGAAATCCAGACCGCGAAGACAGATACTGATCGCTACCGACGGTTCAGAGACCGCAAACGAAGCCGCAGATTTCGGGATAGAAATGGTTGGGTGCAGCGGGGCAAAAATATTTGCCCTGTATGTTATTGATGTAACACCCTACCGCTCAGTTTCGCTGGATAAAATCTGGTCAAAAGAAACTCTTGATGAATTCGAGAAAGCGGGGCATGAAGCAACCGCTTATATAGAGAAAATTGGAAAAGCTGCCGGAGTGGAAGTCGAAACCAGGGTGCTTAAAGGACATCCGGCTGAAAAGATTATAAGTTTTGCAGAGGACAACAATATCGATATGATCATAGTTGGTTCTCTTGGAAAAGGCGGATATGAGCGCGTTGTGCTCGGAAGCGTGTCTGAAAAAATTGTAAGGCACTCAAAAGTCCCGGTTCTGGTTGTCCGGGAAAAGCACAAAAGAGACAAAAAGTTGATACAGGCATAATAGGAACCTGAACAGATAAAAGAGGCAGCCTGATACTTTTCAGAAAAAACCTGTTTAAGATCAGGTTGCTTAATTAAATAATCGGTTTAATTTGGGGTAAACCGGGAGGAAGAGGGGTATGGAGAGAGATCTTTACAAAAAGATCCTGATTGCTACTGACGGTTCGGAGAACGGGGCGCAGGCAATAAACGCAGGAATGGAAATTGCAAGGCTGAGCCAGGGTAAAGTCTACGCTCTTTATGTTATTGATAACACATGTTATCCAGCCGAAAGAAGTGACCCGAGATGGAAAACAGCTATGGAAGAGCAGTTTAAGACATTCGGGCTTGAACTGACAGCAATGGTCGAAGAAGCTGCAAAAGTAGCAGGCGTAGATGTCGAATTCGTAACCAGGGAAGGACATCCTGCCGAAAAGATCCTCGATTTTGCAGAAAAAAAGTCAGTTGATATGATTGTCGTTGGTTCTCTGGGAAAAACCGATGTCGAACGCTTTCTTCTTGGCAGCGTATCCGAAAAGGTCGTCAGGAATGCAAAAGTTCCGGTACTTGTCGTGCATGGGAAAAGGAATTGAAAGGCGCGGAAATTCCCGGGCAGCAGGAAAAGAGCTCAAGAAACTGATGTTTTGAATGTAGCTTTTAAGCGATTAACCTGGTTTCCGGTTATAAAAGCAATTATAATAATCCGAATTGGATAAGAAGCAGGGGTCTGGTACCAGCCCGAATAAAAATCCAGAATGGGGGGATTAGTATGGATGGAGATAATGAGGAATTTAAACCACAAAGAAAAATCCTGATCGCTACAGACGGTTCGGAAGCCTCTGAAAAAGCGGCGGACTTCGGGATAGAAACCCTGAGATCCGGGGGAGCAAAGGTCTATGCCGTATATGTGATCGATACAGGTTCTTATGGCCCGGTTACGGCAGACGACAAGCGGTCAAAAAAAATCGAGCGCCTTGAGGGGATAGGGAATAAAGCAACCTCTTATATTGAGGAAAAAGCAAAAGCTGCCGGATTGGAAGCCGAATCCGCAGTGCTCAGCGGGAAACCTGCTGAAGAAATAGTGAACTTTGCAGACGAGCAAAAAGTTGACATGATCATCGTGGGCTCACTTGGAAAAGGCGGAATTAAGCGTTTTATGCTTGGAAGCGTATCCGAAAAAGTTGTGAGGCGCGCAAAAATTCCGGTCCTTGTTGTCAGGAAACACAAAGGAGAAAAACCGCACAGGCAGATTCTGATCGCTACAGACGGCTCAAAAATTACTGAAAAAGCAGTAGACTGCGGGATAGAAATTGCAAAGCTGAATGGGTCAAAGGTCTATGCCGCGTATGTTATCGATACAACTTCCTGTGACCCTAATTTAATGGACGAAGATTGGGCGCAGAAGATATATGAGCAGTTTGAAAAAACCGGGTATGGAGCAGTTTCTTATGCTGTAGAGAAAGCAAAAGCTGCCGGATTGGAAGCTGAGTCCGTAATGCTTAGAGGAAATCCGGCTGAACAAATAGTGGATTTTGCAGAAAAGCAGAAGGTTGGCATGATTGTCGTGGGCTCGCTTGGAAAAAGTGGATCTGAGCAGTTCTCGATTGGAAGCATATCTGCAAAAGTCTTAAGGAACGCCAGCGTCCCAGTACTTGTCGTACGCGATATTTATGAGTTCGTTGAGGTTTTCCACCGCTGTCAGAAGAGTCCCGAAGTCCTGGCACCGCAGTAAGATAAAAAGAACAGTGAAAAAAAGGGACCCGAAATCAGGAGAGTTCTCTAAGGGGATACAATATGAAACGAAATCCTTATAGGAAAATTCTACTTGCAATAGACGGCTCGGAAAACTCAAAAAGCGCAGCCTGTTCAGGGCTTGAAATTGCAAAAAGTACCGGAGCAGAGATCTATGCCGTATATGTAGCAGGTGTTTCCTGCTGTTCTCCTATTATGCCTGAAAGTTATGACTGGGAGATAGGAAAAGAGGGAAGTGAAGCCGTTGCCGAGATAGAAGAACTGGGAAAAGAAATAAATGTAAAGGTAAACCCTGTCCTTCTGCAGGGGTATCCTGCTCAGGAAATTCTGGAATTTGCAGAAAAAAATGATATTGATATGATTGTCATGGGGACACAGGGAAAAACCGGAATTGACCGGTTCCTCCTTGGAGGTGTTACGGAAAAAGTTGTAAGAAATTCAAAAGCGGAAGTGCTGGTCGTACGCTCTCCCTGCCCCTGAAAAATAGATAAATTTTCTTAATGGAAAAATTTCCTTTTTTGTTTCCGTACTTAATTCATTTTGCCCTGTAATATTCCCTGTTTTTGGAACCTATTTCCTCTATTTTGCCTTCATCAAGCAATTTTTCGAGGGCAGGGCGGAGACTTTCAGGGTCTGTGTTCAGTCCCTGCCATGTCTGTTCAAAGGTACAGGGCCTCCTGAGGAGAAGGGCATAGACTTCCTCTTCCAGGTCCCGGTGTAAAACTTTTGCCTTTTTCTTTTTGCCCTTTAAAACCAGCCTTACTTTTTCAGCTCCAAACTCTGATATAAAGCGGTCAGCAATTTTCCTTAACCTTTCCTCTGATACAGGGTTTACCCATTTTTCTGCAGGAGGGCGGCTGATAGTCAGGACTTCGATCTCATCAGGGCATATGTACCTGATTGTTTTTATCAAGCTCTCGACCTCTTCATCAGTGCTGTTTAGAGGCTCCCCTGTTTCACTCTCAAGGAACATAACCTCAAGTGCAAGCTTTTTTTCATCACCGGCTTTTGCAAGTTCCCTTAAGCCCTCAATTATTTCCTGAAAATTTATGCAGGGAGCAGGTCTGTGTATCTTTCTCCAGGTTTTTTCGATTCCTGAAACTAGGGTAGCAACAACCAGGTCTGCCTGAGACAGATTCTTCCGTACATCCTCTCTTCCCATAAGGGAAGAATTCGTTATCACACAGACAGGAACTCCGCTTATTTCCCTTATACTCTGGATCATCTCTCCCAGAGAAAGGTTAAGAGAAGGTTCGCAGGTCCCTGAAAAAGTGATATAGTCAAGTCCCTCAACATCTTTATAGAACTTCTCGAAGCTTTCAGAGACTTCTTTCGGGGTTACTGCTTCTTTAACATCTTCAGGACTTCCGAGTTTTAACTCAACGTGTCCGAGCTGGCAGTAAATGCAGTCATAATTACAGTTTTTTTTCGAAACTGTGTTCTTTATTACATCTATTCCCAGGGATCTGCCAAGCCTTCTGGAAAGAATTGGTCCGTAAACGATTCTTGATTTCATTTTTTACTCTTCCTTTCAAAAAAATCTGGGCCCAAAAATCAGAAAATCTGGAAAGAGAATAGCGGCAAATCAGCAGGAAACCCTTCCATTTTCCAGTCCGAAATTCATTTTTTCAAACTCATTTATGAATTCAGAACCCACCGGTAACCATCGAGTTAATGAACTCATTCCTGAATTTATACATTAATTTATTTCTTTTCATCGATTTTCGGGGGCTGCTGGGTTTTCAAACTTTCTATAAACGCCTCAAATTCCTGTTTCAGAGCCCTGATCCTGTTCTCAAAGAATTCGATATTTGATTCCGTGCTGGACTGAGAAGTTTCTGGATAATAGTATCCCGGGTGTTCATTCCTGGAAAAAAAACCTCGACCTCTTTCGAGACCAGAATTTCTCCTGCACCGGAAACCACGGCCTGTTCCTCGTCCCATACTGCGTCCGCCGGCTCCACGGCTAAACATCCGGCCTGTACCCGCCTGACCTCCTGTAGTATAACCCGGACTGTCACTGCCTGAGCAGTGTCCCATAGCCCGTCCTGTCTTTGATCCCTGTCCCATCGGACCTGTTCTGTCTCCGTGTGGCATTATTTTCAACTCCTTTCATTGTAATGTTAATATACCATAAATATTTAGCAAGTCGTGGTTGTCTGGTAAAAATCTTTAAATGATTCTGAAAACGATTTAAAATAGAGCAACAGAAAAACAATGTCTGTGCCTTTCTCCCACTCTATTTTCCAGACCACCTTTTAATTCATTTCCTGACCATAGGGCTTCCGCATTTCTCACACTTCACCTGGCTGCAGCTGACTCCCGGAGTATGGGGAGTTTCATATCCGCAGGCGGGACATATGCAGTTTCCTTCGGGTCCGCCGAACCGGCCTCCCCGACCTTTTCCCTGCCCGCGACCTCTTCCGCCGCCAGCCGGACCCTGCCTTGCAGGACCTGTTCCGTCTCCTCTTGGCATTCTATAATCTCCTCCTTCAATTCTGATCGCTTTTCCATGTACAAGCGCATCAGTTACTTTTTCAAGTGCTTTTTTCAGAGCCCTCTGAAAAGTGGACTGGTGAATCTCCATACGAGCCGCAGCCTCGGTCTGGGAAAGGTTTTCCAGAAAGCTGAGCCTCATGGCCTCGAGTTCGTCGATAGTCAACAGAATCTCTTCGGAAATTTCACTTTCGGAACTGAAAGGCCTGAATTGCCTTTCCGGATGTTCGAAATCCACCATTCGTCTTTTTCTGGGGCGCATAGTTATGCATAATAATGCAAAATATATATAGTTTTCCATCCATTCAGGCTTCAGCTTAAAATGAGTTTCGAAAGAAAAAAGCGAAACATGCCAGTTAAGACACATAAAAACACATAAAACCCAGATCATAGAGATGTAAGCAACTTTTTCCAGGTGCTCTTTTAAGTGTACTTTGAAAGCAGGCTGATAAACACCCATAAAGGCTTCAGCCTCAGTCGAGACAGATTTTTCAGAAAACTGAACTTCATGGTTTAAGTTCACCTTCTTTGAGGGTGTCCGGAAGGGGAACTCTCTTCTAGATTTTCAGATCTGAAATGTCTCAGCTGGTGTTCAAAATTTACCGTCTTTCTCCGGATGTATTATTATGCATTATTATGCAAAAATCCTACATATAATTTACCCCGGTGTCTTCTTCTAATAAGATAGGCAAGAAACAGAATCAAAAAATCATGAGGTCAGGTATTAATAGATGAAGCCTGAAAAGCACCGTAAAATGTTAAGCAATCTGGAACTCAATATCGTAAAAAATGGCTTCTCATGGCTTTCTTCCCGGCAAATTGAACCAGTAAAGGAACTTGCAAGCACAGTGACGGCTCATGCGTTATGGGAGCTCAAAAACCCGTATGTTACCCGCCTGATCCTTAAAAAAGAATGTGATTCCTGGGATTCTTCGATACGGGATACGGCAAGAGCATGTTCAGCCCTTTCAACTGAAGGGATCGTATTCAGGGCATCGGAGAAGTGGCTTCTTTCCAGAAAAAAAGGAAGCTCGTGGAACGAAGATGTCTACGATACTGCTTATAGCCTTGGAGCCCTTGCTGATATGGAGGTTCCTGACATTGAAGGCTGTAACTGGCTATATGAAAATTACGGTCCCGCATGGGAACAGGCAGGCACCACATCCCTTATAATCTCAGCCCTTAAAAAACAGGAGAAACTGACAGGAAACAGGGAATTTGAAAAGTTTATCCGCGAAAGGGCTGAATGGGTCCTTTCAAAAAGAGGGCAGGACGGAGGCTGGGAACATATCTCTACAAGCAACCTGGCAATTCAGGCACTTATCCTTGCTGGCTTCAAAAAAGAACTTGAAATCTCTATCCGCTGGCTTCTTGGAAAAGTCCATGAAAGCGGAGCCTGGGGAAACAAAGAAGACGACATAAATGCGACAGCCCTTACCCTGAGCACGCTCGGGATGTATGAAAAGACTTGAACAGGAAAACTTGATTTATTTTTCTGTCCATTTTATTTTTTATCCGGAGATTTTATTCGCCTCCTTCATCCGAATTTTTCGAGAGAACCTGTAAAATGGCTTCACGGTTAAATTTTTATAAATATCTGCCGACGTGAAACTGTTTTCCAAAAACTATAAATTGAAAGAGGAAATTTTGGTAAGTTTTTACCAATAAACATATATACTAAATAATATCATTTTATCATATCAATTAAGATTGCTATAGAGAAAAAAACAACCAAGGGATCATTATTCTATTTTATCAAGGAGGAAACCTGATCATGTAGATCGAATGGACTCTAAATCCGTTCAGCCGGGTTAGATTCCCGGGGTTTCCGCCACGTTTCTGAATCCCGGAATGGCACTTGCATAACATTCCACTGAGATTTTTTATAGAATCAGGAAGGGTTTTCCAGAGTCTATAAACTGTTTTTATCTCCTGGGGTATCCACCTCTTTTCCGGGTAGCTGTCAGCAATTGCTGGCTCCACGCTTATGTTCCGTAAGCCGGGGTTCTGAATACTGTTCTTGGAAATTATCCGGGTTTTAGTTCACCGAGGGGTAACACTATGGATAAAAAACCACTAGACACTCTGATATCTGCAACCGGGCTCTGGATGTCCAGGACCGGAACAATTCATAAAATAAAACACCACGAAGTCTCTCGAAGCAAAATCTATATTGAAATGGCATGCGGAGACCACCTTGTTGTAAACAACTCCAGGAGCAGCAGGACTGCAAGAGCGCTCAGGCACCACAAATACAGGAAGACCTGCAAACGCTGCAGGGTTTCGGATGAGGATCTCAATAAGTTCCTCACAAAGGCAAACGAAGACCAGACAAGCGTAAAAGTCAAGGTCGTTTCTGCCCCTACCAGAACGAAAAAGGCAATGCCAAAATCCGTTGCGAGAGCCCCGAAACCTCTTGAGAATACAGAAGCGGCACAGGCTCAACCTTCTGGATCTAAATTTTTACCTGCGATACCGGTTTCCACCCAGGAGTCAGTTTCTGTCCCGGCATCTGTTTCTGCATCAATATCAAGCATTTCTACAGGAGCAACTGCATCCGCACTGGTAAAAGGGAATACGAACCCCATTACATCCATGTCTGCCCCTGTTCAGGCAAGTGCTCCCGCACTTACGAAGAGCCAGACTGACAGGCTTGAAGGCCTGTTAAACCCAAAAGATGAGATTTCCCTGAATTCCGGAAAGCCTTTCAGGGAGCTTGAGTCCGAATTGCTCTTTCGCAGAAAAAAAGACTTGCAGCAGATCTACGCGGAAGAAAGGGAGAATTATCTGGGGAAACTCGAGCGTGAAATTACCAGGTTCTTTGTGGACAGGGGTTTTCTGGAAATAAAATCCCCGATCCTGATCCCTCTTGAGTATATCGAAAGGATGGGCATTGATAATGATACCGAACTTTCAAAACAGATCTTCAGGGTTGACAAGAACTTCTGCCTGAGGCCCATGCTTGCTCCAAACCTTTACAACTACCTGCGCAAGCTTGACAGGGTCCTGCCTGATCCAATAAAAATTTTTGAAATAGGCCCATGCTACAGGAAAGAGTCCGACGGCAAAGAACACCTCGAAGAGTTTACTATGCTGAACTTCTGCCAGATGGGATCGGGATGCACACGGGAAAATCTTGAAAGCATAATTACGGACTTCCTGAACCACCTGGGAATTGATTTCAAGATCGTAGGCGATTCCTGCATGGTCTATGGGGATACCCTTGATGTAATGCACGGAGACCTGGAACTTTCCTCTGCAGTAGTCGGGCCCATACCACTTGACCGGGAATGGGGTATTGATAAACCCTGGATAGGGGCAGGTTTCGGGCTCGAACGCCTTCTAAAGGTTAAACACGACTTTAAAAATATCAAGCGAGCTGCAAGGTCCGAGTCTTACTATAACGGGATTTCTACCAACCTGTAATAATCCTGGACCATGTAAGACACATCTAAAGATTCTCTGAAAAGCTGGAAGTATCAGAAGAAAAGTACCAGACCGGCAAAAATGGCGATAAATGATGATATAACTGGAAATAATCAAAAACCTTAATTCCGGGACTTAAAATGGCAAAAAGGTCCGGATGGGGCTGACGCGAAAGGAATTTGAAAGTAAGGTTATAAGGATAAAAAAAATTGTAAATCTATGAGAGGGTGAAAGTTTGATCCAGAAAATGGCAACCGAAGAACTTGACAGGTTCGGGGAGAAAATTATTGAAGGTTTTAAATTGTCTGATGATGACCTCAGGGCTCTTCTTTCTCTTGAATTCGAAGAAGAGCTGGAAAAGCTTTACTATGTAGCTCGAAAGGTCAGAAACTATTATTTCGGCAACAGGGTGTTTCTTAACTGTTTTATTTATTTCTCAACTTATTGTAAAAACCAGTGCTCTTTTTGCTACTATAACTGTAAAAACGAAATTAACCGCTACCGCCTGACCGGTGAAGAGGTTAAAGAGATGTGCAAATCCCTGAAAGGCGCAGGCTTTCACATGATCGACCTGACAATGGGAGAGGATCCCTATTACTATGATGACCCTGACCGCTTCGTTGAACTTGTCAGGACAGTAAAAGAAGAACTCGGGCTTCCAATAATGATTTCTCCAGGAGTCATGGATAACGGCACCCTCCTGAAAGCCAGGGAAAAAGGAGCAAATTTCTTTGCCCTTTATCAGGAGACTTATGACCGCGAACTTTATGGAAAGCTGAGGGTAGGTCAGTCCTTCGAAGGAAGGTTTAATGCCCGCAGGTTCGCAAAAGAACAGGGGTACTGTATAGAAGACGGCATTCTTACCGGCGTAGGAAATGATATCGAATCAACTCTTATATCCCTGAAGGGGATGAAAGCAAACAATCCTGATATGGTGAGGGTAATGACTTTTCTGCCTCAGGAAGGAACTCCGCTTGAAGGTTTCAGCGATAGTTCAAAGCTTTCGGAGCTGAAAATCATAGCGATTCTCAGGCTCATGTTTCCTGAATGCCTGATACCGGCTTCTCTTGACCTTGAAGGCATAGACGGCATGGTGCACCGTTTAAATGCCGGAGCAAATATTGTAACCTCCATCCTCCCCGATTCACGCCTGGAAGGGGTTGCCAATTACGACCGCGGCATGGAAGAGAGGGACAGGGACGTTACAAGCGTTGTCAAAAGGCTGAAGGTTATGGGAATGGAACCTGCGCCGCAGGCTGAGTTTGAGAGAGTCCTGGGGTGCTAGCCTGAAAACAATATGCCTTATAGGCGGGAAGCTGCAGGGCTTCGAGGCTGCATACCTATCTAAGAAAGCCGGAATGAAAGTGCTTGTAATAGACAAAAACCCGCAGGCGCTTATAAGGAATTATGCGGATGAGTTCCAGTGTTTCAACATAACGGAAGAGCCGGAAAAACTCGTCGCGATATCAAAAAATGTTGATGCCATACTGCCGGTAAATGAAAACCTTGAATGTATAGAATTTCTAAATTCTATAAAAGAAAAATTCTCCTGCCCGGTACTTTTCGATTTTGAAGCTTACAGGATCAGCAGGGATAAGAGAAAATCAAAAGAATACTTCGCATCCATAGGAACCCCGACCCCTCAGGACAAACCGTCTGAACCACCTTATTTTGTAAAGCCTCCCTGCGAAAGCAGCAGTGTGGGAGCGAGAATAATCTATGACGGGAAAGAGCTTAAAGAGCTTGAGCCCGGGATGCTCATAGAAGAATACGTTGAAGGGGAAGTGGTCTCACTTGAGGTCATAGGGGATGGAAATAATTTTGCTGTGGTAAAGGAAACCCTTGTACATATCGATGACACCTATGACTGCCATATGGTGACCCCTCTCCCTCTAGACCCTTCCTTCAGGGAACTATCCTACTCCCTTGCAGCAAACCTGCCCTTAAAAGGAATTATGGACGTGGAAGCGATTTCCGGCCCCCTGGGGTTAAAAGTTATTGAGATAGATGCCCGTTTCCCGAGCCAGACTCCGACTGCGGTCTATTATTCTTCCGGGATCAACCTCATAGAACTCCTGTTCCGAGCTTTTAATGGAGGCATAGAAGAGATCAAAACTCTCCCTGAAGACAGGTACTGCATTTACGAACATCTCATGCTTGCAGAAAATGGAGTACTTATCCCTGTGGGAGAACAGGTTCTGTCCATGGGAAATGATTACGGCAATTATTATGAAGAACCCGGAATAGAGATTTTCCTGTGCAAAGGAGAGAACCCTGTATTCACCCTGGTTTTCTGGGGCAGAGACAGGGAAGAAGCTGAAGCTAGTGTCATGGCAACTTAATTTTGAGTCATTATTATAAACTTTGAATCCCATCTGTATCTTCATTCATGGCAAAAATAAAACTTGAAGAAGATGAGGTGCAGTACCTCATAGACTTTGTTAAAAAGGGACAGAAAAGTGCACGAGAACTAACAAGAGCACGAATCCTGTTACTTGCCAACAAGAATAAAAAGAACACCGAGATCGTAGAGATATTGAATGTTAGTAGGAATACTGTTGGGCGAATCAAGAAAAGGTACTTGGATGAAGGTCTCCAAAGCGCTCTTGAAGATAAAACAAGAACTGGCCAGCCTATAAAATACACCGAAAAGCACACGGCTGAAATCATAGCGCAAGCATGTACCAAACCTCCTGATGGAAGAAAAAAGTGGACACTTGTACTGCTTACTGAAGAACTGAAGATGAGAGAAGGGTTTGAAACAATAAACAAGGAGAGCATCCGGCTTATTCTAAAAAAAGCAAAACTAAACCTTGGTTAAGACGGATGTGGTGCATTCAAAAGATAAATGCCGAGTATAGAGAAAGAATGTACAACATTCTCAACCTCTATGAAGAAAAATATGACCCGAAAAAACCTCTCATATGCCTTGACGAGAAACCAAAACAACTTCTTGGAGATAAGAGGAAAGCTATCCCAATGAAACCTGGAAGTCCAGAAAAATATGATTACGAATATGTCAGGAATGGAACCGCAAATGTATTCGTGGCAGTAGAATTTAAAGCAGGAAAAAGGGTGACTCAAGTCACCGAAAGAAGAACTATGAAGGATTTTGCACAATTCGTGAAAATTCTCCTTACTGAAAAATATTCTGAAGCTGAAGTCATCCGACTGGTTACGGATAATCTCAATATCCATAAAGAAAAGTCATTCTACGAAACATTCAGCGAAGAGGAAGCAAAAAAGATTCTGGACAAGATAGAATTCCATTACACACCAAAACATGCAAGTTGGCTTAATGCTGCAGAAATAGAGATCAATGTAATGGATATTGAATGTACAGACAGAAGGATCGGAGATATGCAGACACTTACCCACGAAGTGGGTGCATGGACAAAGAGAAGAAATGAACATGAAAGTAAGATCAACTGGAAGTTTACGAGAAAAGTTGCTGATGAGAAAATGTCCAAGCATTATGCACCATAATTAAGTTGCTAAGACACTAGAAAAAACAAAGGGCTTTCGATTCTAAAAAGCCGTTTCGGAGCTGCTGCATGAAGCAGGAAGAATTTTTAGAATAAAAAGAGGTAAAAAAATGGCACTTTTAACCCCAGAAGACCTGGAAAATATTAACAAACAGCTTCAAGAAGCTGATTCTACTGTCCGTAGAGTTACAGGGCTTGATATAAAAGGGATCTGTAAAGATTTCTACGGCACAACCCCATGCTGTGAAAAAGTAGGTATCGTGCCTGTGACCTCAGGGAACGGGATCATAGGGAGCTTTTCCGAATCCCTGAATGCAATTGCCGGGTATTTCGGGTTTGACAGTTTTATTACTGATATGCCTGACGTCAGCGGATATTACGAGGCAGTAAAGAACGGAGCCCGGATCATACTTATGGCAGATGACAATACTTTCCTTGCCCATAACCTGAAAAATGGAAAAATCGCTAATAACCAGCCTTGTACAGGCATAATTTATGCTGAAATAGCTTCAAGATACCTGAAAGCCGATTCTAAAGAAGTGCTTGCCGTGGGTCTTGGGAAGGTTGGATTTCCGGGAGCAGCCCATCTCGCACAGAAAGGCTTCAAGGTTTACGGGTATGATGCTGACAGAACCCTTCTAGAAAAAAGCGTTTCCAGCCTCGGAATTATACCTTTCAATCCCGTCAGCCCCGAAGGCGACGGGCAAAGGAAGTTTTCCATTATTTTCGAAGCAACCCCCTGTGCAGACACGATTCCGGAATCCGTAATTTCGGAAAACTGTGTGATTTCTACCCCGGGGATACCCTGTGCAATCTCAAAGGAGCTGCAAAAAAAGTGTGGAGTTGAACTTGTAATGGAACCACTGGGGATAGGTACAGCATCAATGCTGTATTCTATACTCTAAACAGGAGAAAATCAATATCCTGAACAAGAATGAACCAGAGAAAAAAATGTAGAATAACACAGAGCAGGGGGCAGCTCGCCCCTCTGTTGTGAACTGGTGGTGTGAAATAACGTCGAATCAGGAATAAAAACTGTAGTTCTTCACTGATTAGATAATTTTTTTTGTTCAGTATATCGATCCTTAGCTTCCTGGATTACCTTGCGTGCTGTTTCCAGATCTCTCCACCCGTGAACCACCACATCTTTTCGTTCCAAATTTTTATAAGTTTCAAAGAAATGTGTAATTTCTTTCAGTAAATGAGGAGGAACCTGTTCAATTGTTTTGATATAGTTCCATAGTGGGTCTCTCTGAGGGACACAGAGTATCTTTTCATCTCTTCCCTTATCATCTTCCATATCAAGCATTGCAACGGGATGTACATCTATTACACATCCAGGAAATGTAGGCTCCCACATCAATACCATGGCATCCAGAGGGTCACCGTCAAGTGCCAGGGTATCCGGGAAAAAGCCGTAATCACATGGGTATACGATTGACGAAAAAAGCATTCTGTCGAATCTAATGACTTTCCTTTCCTTATCATACTCATACTTATTCCGACTTCCCTGCGGAATTTCTATAAGTACACATTCAACCTGTCTTTCAGTCATGTCAATACTTCCTGCCTGTTGAACGCATCCCAAAATCGACTTAATTTTATTTTTGCCTCTAAACTTTTCGCTTGAAGGTTAATAAATATTTTGAGAGGGTTCTCTGGCAATTTCCGGATAATTTCCAGATAATAACGCTTCTACGAATAGAAACAAAATATATAAATCATTGACATGGGACCAGAGAGATAATGAATATTAAATTTTAAAGATATAGTGAAAGACCATCGTCCTTTTCGCCCCGAATTGCGCCTCGGGAGCACGCGGTCCTTTTCGCTTCGCTCAAGAGGACTGGTTGAGGCAAAAAAAGTGGGAGATAATAAGTCCCACAGGTCTTATTTTGCTTTAATTCTCAGTTTTGTTATGTCAATTGCATTTTCGGGGCAGACACTGACACAGCGGCGGCAGCTTGTTCCAAGGCATTTCTGGCTGTCGTATTTTGCGGTTCTTATCCCATCGGTCTCGGTGATTTCCAGAGCGTTTTCAGGGCATTCTTCCATGCATTTCTGGCAGTAGATACATTTCTCTACGGGGACTTCAAGGATAATGCCTATTTCTTTCAGTATGGCAAGACCGCCGACTCCTACCTGCTCTATATCCTTACTTACCCGTTTTTCTATACTAACGTGTTCAAGAGTTTCAGGGAGTTTGGGTAGACCGTAAAGCTCAAGCATCTGGTTGTACACTTCAAGCGGCATCCCCATTGTCCAGTAAGATAGCTCACATAGATAAAAATTGTTGAAAGTATTGCTTGTCGCCATCATCAGGTGGTCAGCAGTGATCTTTTTTGCGATTTTGATGACATCATCAAGCCTGGACCTGTCAAGCACAAGTTCCCGCGCAAGGGCGAGAGAGGTGTTTCCGAACTGGACTATTTTTTTTGCATAACCCGGAACTGCACCAAGCCTGCGGGCATCTTCGGCGTCTACATAAGCTCCTGATGCCCCTGACATGTATGCGTATTCAAGATCTTCGTATTTAATTCCGGACTCCACTATGAGAGTCATGTGAGCGGCACGGATCGCACCTATTGCTTTTCCGGCTTCTTCGACATCCTTTTCAGTAATTTCAATCCCGGGACCTAGAATCAGTTTCCCATTGGGGAGTTTTGGAGGCTTTTCAACCAGCCCGCTTCTCAGAGCCAGGGCAAAAGCCGAGATTACCCCCGTCCCTGTAATGCCTGCAGCTTTATATCCGTTCGTTTCTTTCATTTCGCCGGTTACAGGGTTAATAAGGTAAGCGTCCTGTTTTTCCATCTCATTATCGAGGACCATGACTTTCCAGTATTCGCCTTCAGGCTTTACGTCACAGATTGCCCCGGGGCTTGCAAGCATTCCCGAACTTATGCCCTGCCCCTCGATCGCAGGACCTGCCGCAGCACTTGCAGTTATTATCCTGTCGCCAACTTTGAGAGCCATTTCCGCATTTGTTCCATAATCCGTCACCAGTGCAGGTTCGGTCTGGATCAGAAAATCGGTTTCCAGCATCATGGCAAGGGCATCAGCTCCTATCTCATGTTTGATTGCCGGGGGTACGATGATTTCACAGCCGCGAAAAAAATCATCCCCGAAAATGTCCGAAGCCGGAAATACACGGGAATCTCGTGTTACATTCTGGACTCCGAGCATTTTCTGTTTGTTTTCTCCGGCATATGCAAGGTCCCTTATTTCGATGTTCTGAAAAAGAGAAAGCTGGATAGGGTTCCCACAGACTGCGAGCCTTTCCACTTTTGAAAGGTCTGCATCGAATTTCAGAAACATCCTCCTGATGGTTTCAATAATCACTCCATGAGCCACGTCTTCCCCTGTTGTGATAGCAAAGTCCAGGTGGTCCATAACATTTCCTCCTGGCAGAGGGTGACCCATGGTAATGACTGTTTTTAAGGTCTCATTTGTTTCAAGGTCGATAAGCTGGGCTCTAAAACCGCTGGTACCCAGGTCAAGTGCAATTCCGTACATTTTTTACATCCTCCGGAAATATGGTATCGAGGCATCCCGGCACCATGGACTGCCCCGCAAAAGAATCGGATATGGTGAGTTACTTATTCTAATTCAACAAAGGGAAAAGGATACAATATTTTTATAACTTATGCAGTATATAAGTTAGTCCTCTCGATTTTCCTTAAATCTACTATTGTTTAAACCGGGAGAAGAATTCAGACATAATAAGACTCTGGAGAAATTAACCTTAGTTAAACGCCGGGCCTTTATATACATTAAAGTTTCCCCAGAAAAATGTTTGTAAAACAACTTTGCTTGTTTTAAGCGGATTTTCAACCGTTTCCGAATGAATAATTAGTGATTTTTTATAATAAAATCTTTAATTAAGGAATAATAATACATATTTATTTATAGTATGGGTTTTTGAAATTAGGGCTGTCTATAGAACTTAGAGAGGGATTATAGATGACAGAATATACACCAAAAGAAAGATTATACCGTGCACTTAGAAAACAGCCAGTGGACAGAATGCCTGCTGTTTGTTTCACACAGACCGGAACCGTCGAACAGATGGAAGCCTCAGGAGCCTTCTGGCCTGAAGCCCATGCAGACGCAGAGAAAATGGCAACACTTGCGGAAGCTGGACATACAGTAATTGGTTTTGAGGCAGTAAGGGTTCCTTTTGACATTACGGCTGAAGCAGAACTTTTTGGCTGCGGGATAAAGGCTGGCGACCTGAAGCAGCAGCCGTCTGTTATAAAGCACAGCGTAAAGAACCTTGAAGATCTGGATAAGATCAAAAATTACAGCCTGGATACAGGCAGAATAGGCACAATCCTGAAAGCTGTAAAGATCCTTTCAGAAAAGTATGGAAAAGAACTTCCTGTTATTGGGTCCATGATAGGTCCTTTCTCCCTTGCCCAGCACATCAACGGAGATGCCTGGTTTGGAAACCTTTTCACAGGCGAGGACATTGTCCCTGCACTTCTGGACTTCTGCGCAGACTTCAACATAGCATATGCAAAAGCAATGGTTGAGAACGGAGCAGACACAATAGCCATTATCGACCCCACAGCAAGCTATGAGCTCATCGGCGGGGAGTTCTATGAGAAATATGCCCTTCCCTACCAGAAAAAGATCGTTGACGCCATGAAGGAGCTCGATGTCGCTACAGTCCTCCATATCTGCGGAAACACAACCAATGGCCTTGCAATTATGGACAGGGCAGGAGTAAATGCTATCAGTGTGGACCAGAGAGTGGATATCAAGACCGCAACAGGCAATGTGGAAAATGCTATTATCGTCGGAAACCTCGACCCTGTAGCCGTACTCTGGAATGGAACTCCTGAGGATGTTGAGGCAGCCTCAAAGAAGGTGCTCGATGCAGGTGTCGGAATACTTACAGTTGGTTGCGGGATTGTAAGCATGACACCCAGTGCCAACCTTCAGAAAATGGTTGAGTGCGCTAAAAATTACAGGTACTGAGAGACGTACCGCCAGATATTTCAAATCCTGAAAACTTTAAACCAAAATGCCGGCTTCAAGCCGGCTTATTTTTAGTTTCAATTTTTCGATAATTTTCCTGATTTAACCTGTTTTCCTGAACTCAATCTGAAAAAATCACATTACCTGAAAAAATGATATTTTACCTGTCAGTCCATGATTTTTCCACAGGGTCTGCTCTCTTCCTCTACAGTTCAATTGGGGGGATTGGGTCCAGTATTTAATATTTTCCTTTAAAATAAAATATAGATAAATGGATTTGAAAGCCAAAGATGCTTTGTATTTAAGAAAGTCAGGAAAATTTCAACATCCAATATATATATTTTTCTCTCGTCAGCCATGATGTGGGCATTTCTGGAAAAGAAGAGAGGAAAAAATACAATTTTTAGGCGACACAATCTGAAAAATCAGCATTTCAAATTATTTGTTATAATATATAATAATGAAATATAGTGTTCGTTTATATAGTATGATTTCTATTTTCTTTTTAGGAATTGACTCTGAATATTCAGGACAATTCCAGGCAGTTCCAGCAGGCTTACTGTTGGGAAATTTGGGATATGAGTGCTAATTCGACTGGGAAATAAATTGCAGTCTCCAGCAAGATTCCCCGGTAGCAATGTTAGGAGAAAAGAAATTATTCACAAGAACCCGAAATCCGGGTAAGAAATGGCAAATGGCAGTGGATAATTTCCGATATAGACAATCCAGAATACTGTGAAGGCTTTCCCGCGTTAAATGGCTGAATGAAAGCGCAGGACCTGCACATGAACAAAGAACCCCATGCGAACGCTTTTTTACCTAGCGGAGCTTGGGCTTGTGTCCAGCATAAACCTTTGCAATCTATTGTCTATTGAAGCTCTGAGTACATTGTACTGCCCAACGATACTGCAAAGAAAAGCCGTTTTCGACAGAAACGGAGGTTTAGTAAAAATGGCAAACCAAGAGATTTTTGACAAGTTAACCAATGCGATCGTAACTCAGGACATCGCAGGCTGCGCAAAGCTGACTCAGGAAGCCCTGGATGCAGGAATTTCCCCTCTTGATATTATCACAAAGGGCCTTTCCCCAGGAATGAAGATTATCGGTGACAAATTTGAGGCTGCAGAAGTTTTCCTGCCTCAGATCATGATGTCCGGAAAAGCCATGAGCAGTGCAATGGAAATCCTCACCCCCGAACTTGAAAAGACCAAAGTAGAAGGAGAGGAAGGAACCGGGCTTGCAATCACCTTTGTTGCAGAAGGAGACATCCACGATATCGGTCACCGCCTTGTTACAACCATGCTCGGAGCAAACGGGTTTGATATCCTTGACCTTGGAGTAGACGTCCTTAACGAGACTGTTATTGAAGAGGCTGCAAAGCGCAAGGGGCAGAAAATCATTCTTGTTGGCTCAGCCCTTATGACCACCTCCATGCTCGGCCAGAAAGACCTCATGGACAGGCTCAGGGAAGAAAACCTCAGGGACAGCGTAAAATGCATGTTCGGAGGAGCACCTGTATCCGACAAATGGATTGATGAAATCGGTGCGGACGCAACCGCAGAAAACGCTGCAGAAGCTGCAAAAGTTGCACTTAACATTATGAAATAAACCTGGGAGGCAAAAGCACATGACATTCAGAAAATCATTTGATTGCTACGACTTCTACGACAGGGCAAAAGTAGGAGAGAAGTGCACCCAGGACGACTGGGACCTTATGAAGATCCCTATGAAAGCAATGGAGCTCAAGCAGAAGTACGGGCTTGACTTCAAAGGAGAGTTTGTCCCAACAGACAAGGACATGATGGAGAAGCTCTTCCAGGCAGGATTTGAGATGCTCCTTGAGTGTGGTATCTACTGTACGGACACTCACAGGATCGTAAAGTATACCGAAGACGAAATCTGGGACGCAATCAACAACGTCCAGAAAGAATTCACACTCGGTACTGGCAGGGACGCAGTAAACGTAAGGAAGAGAAGTGTTGGCGACAAGAGGAAGCCAATCGTTCAGGGCGGTCCTACCGGGTCTCCAATCTCTGAAGAAGTTTTCATGCCAGTACACATGAGCTACGCTCTTGAGAGAGAAGTGGACACAATCGTAGACGGTGTAATGACATCAGTACGTGGAAAAGCTCCGATTCCAGGAAGCCCCTACGAAGTCCTCGCAGCAAAGACAGAAACACGCCTTATAAAGCAGGCATGCGCTATGGCAGGACGCCCGGGAATGGGCATATAGGGACCAGAGACTTCCCTGTCAGCTCAGGGAAATATATCCTCTGACTGCATGGGAGGCCAGATCTCATCAGACAGCCACGAAGTGTCACAGCTCAACGAACTCAAGATCGACCTTGATGCCATTGCAGTAATCGCACACTACAAAGGAAACAGCGACATTATCATGGACGAACAGATGCCGATCTTCGGAGGATACGCAGGCGGCATTGAAGAAACAACAATTGTTGACATTGCAACACACATCAACGCTTTTGTTATGAGCAGTGCAAGCTGGCACCTTGACGGGCCTGTCCACATCCGCTGGGGATCGACCAACACAAGGGAAACCCTGACCATTGCAGGATGGGCATGTGCAACTATTTCAGAGTTTACGGATATGCTCTCAGGAAACCAGTACTACCCGTGCGCAGGTCCGTGTACTGAGATGTGTCTCCTCGAAGCTTCAGCACAGTCTATTACAGACACGGCATCTGGAAGGGAAATACTTTCAGGTGTTGCATCCGCAAAGGGTGTAGTGACTGACAAGACAACAGGTATGGAAGCAAGGATGATGGGAGAAGTAGCAAGGGCAACTGCAGGTATGGAAATCTCAGAAGTTAACAAGGTCCTCAATGCTCTTGTGCCACTTTATGAGAAGAATTACGCAACTGCACCAGCAGGAAAGACTTTCCAGGAATGCTACGACGTAAAGACAATTACCCCAACTGAAGAATACATGCAGGTATATGACGGAGCAAGGAAGAAGCTCGAAGACCTGGGACTTGTATTCTAAGCCGAATTTAAGCCTGAAATAATATTAAACTGATAAAAAGCCAGCAGATAGTCGCTGGCTGATTTTTTTTTGAAAAAATTCAGGCGAAACAATTATAAATATATATTTCGAGTTGTGTGGAAAATTTTTCACGAATAGTTGGACGAATACAAAAATTCGGAATAAAAAAGAGGGGAAAAAATGGATATCTGGACTGTTATAAACGGACTGATATATCTTCTGGCTTTCGGGCTGATGGCCTGGGTTCTACTTGATGCCAGCAGGGTTTCAAAAAGAAGGGGTTGATACGGCATGTCTGAACACAACGAAGCCGCCAACCTGGTAAAAACTCTGCGGCCTTTCCATATATGGGCTCTTGGAGTAGGAATTGTTCTGGTCGGAGAGTATATGGGCTGGAACTTTACTGTTGCAAAAGGAGGAATTCTTGGTTCTCTGCTTGCCATGCTGGTTGCAGGAACAATGTATGTAATAATTGCCCTCTGTGCCAGTGAACTCGGATCAGCAACCAAACTTGCAGGAGGACCTTATGATTGGGCGAGATTGTTCGTCGGACCCGGAGCAGCTGCCAGTGTAGGGCTTGCAGTATATATGGAATATATAGCCCTTGAAGCGGCGGATGCTATTGTTGTCGCATTTATTGCACAGAGCATCTTTCCGGAACTGCAGGTTTTTCCTGTAACATTGCTTGTAATCGCACTTCTTACCTTCATTAACTACCGTGGCGTTGTTGCGGCACTGACCCTTAACTTTGTCCTGACGATGATCGCTTTCATTGCAATAGTGGTCTTCTTCTTCGCAACTGCCTTTGGAGGAGTGAACATCCACCCTGAATATCTTTTCCAGGGAGCACTTCCAAACGGTATGATAGGACTCTTTGCAGCCCTGCAGTTTGGGCCCTGGTTCTATCTGGGAATAGAAGGAGCAGCAATGTGCGCTGAGGAATGTAAACACCCATCAAGGGCAGTACCTCTCGGACAGCAGGCCGGGATGATCACACTGCTTGTAGGAGCGGCAATGACACTCTATTTATGTTCCGTGCTGATCCCGACTGACCTTCTGGGAGTTTCCGTATATCCACTCTTTGAGGCTGCACAGAACAGCGGCATATTTATATTCATCGCCCTGCTCGGGCTCGGGACATTCCTGACATGTGTTGCCAGTGCAAACGGATGTGTCTGTGACTCTTCACGCTCCTGGTTTGCCCTTTCCAGAGATAAATATGTGTCTTCCTGGTTCTCGGCGGTGCACCCGAGGTATAATACCCCATACAGGGCAGTGATTTTCACAATGCCCGTTGCGATAGGCTTTGCATTCAGCGGTTTCCTTGACCAGGTAATTACTTTCTCCATTGTCTCGGGTCTTCTCTGCTATGTACTGATTCCTTTCTCCCTGATACGTTTCAGGAATCTCTTCCCGCAGACTACAAGCAAGGTCAGGCCTTTTGCAGGTCCTCTTCAGCCGTATATTGCTTACTTTGCAATAGCAATCGCAATTACCATTCTTTCAACGCTGTTCTGGGGCTATAAATACAACCTGATCTTTGCCTTTGTGTTCTACGGCATTGCGTACTTCTACTTCAGCCACAGGCACAAGAATTCGAACATCGAAAACAACTGGGCTGAAATGGGCTGGCCATTACCCAATGGTTCGGAAAATGGAAGGATAGGAAAGGAGGCGGTAGGTTTTGGAGACGAATAACCGGGAACTTGAAAGCAAATATCACAGCAAACTCAATGGAGATACGCTCCTTGTCATTGGCATGCTTGCTTTGCTAGTGGGCGTGGAAGGGTTCATAATATACAGGATTCTTTCCGAGACCTGGGAAATTGCTTCCGGTTTCTTTTACCTCTACGTAATCTTCATAGGTCTGATCGTTTCGATCGAGGCTATCGGATGCCTGAGGGTAAGAGAGTCTATCAAAGCCCACATGTTCGAGTTCAAATACTACGATTGAGGATGAGAAGACATGACACAAAAGAATGTTATTACAGAGGTCTTTGATATCGTGTTTATCTTTGTCCTCGCCTTCGCCTGTGTGGTTATTCCCACAGTACTCCAGGGAGCTGTGCTCGTTTCCTGGGAAGAAGGAGGAGCAGGGATAGGATTTGTCTGGGACCCGGTAGGCTTCTTCAGTTTCTTGCTTGTGATAGTCGCTTTCTTTGCAGTGATCCTGTATCACTCAGTAAAACATTACAGGTATTGAGAGACTGAAAAAATTAAAAGAAAATAAAAAATAAAATATTGCAAAAAACCGAAATATTGAAAGAATACTGGAAACTTTAGCTGAAAGTCTGCCTGATGGGGAGATCAGGCAGACGACACCTTTTTTGCATTGGAGAACGGCAGAAATCCCGTTTTTGAGCGTATTTAATCCTGCCGCATAAGCATGTCTCCCTGAAAAGAGGGAATTATTCAGGGAGCGATGGAGGGATTTTTTTGTGGATTTTCTTTGGAAGACCCGAACTGGCTTCTACTTAAAGGAGTACAGGCTTTTAACCTTCTTCAGAAAGCACAGCCACCATTCAGGTGTCTCCTGAGGTCCAGGTCTGCACCTCCTTTGAGAAGTATAGTTAAGCTCCTTAACTCCTGAGAAACACAAGTTTCCGGTCGTTTACAATAGAAGATTTAAACTAATAGTATATAAAATTTGTGTCAATGAAATTGATTAAATGAAAATAGTATATATATTTTTCTATTTGAGCGAAATAGTCAACGGAAGTACTTATATAAGATGCCTGATCAACTCTCAAAAAGAGGGAAAGGTATAAAAAGAAGAAGCACACATCCAAAATAAATTTAAAAAAGGAAAAGAACGTCGAGAAAATATAGAAGCTATTCAGTTTTGGGCTCTGTAGAAATCCTCTAGATACTATTTTACCCAAAGATTTATAAAAATAAAATCGTAAAAATGCTCCTTATTTTTTGTCCCCACAAAAAACGAGGAGCGATCCCTATTGTCATCAAATAAGTATATTAAATTTATTGATCTAAGTCTTAAGACGGTTCAGTCTTCTAGACTGAACCTCTATTCTTGCAAATACTCAAAATGTGTTTATACTCAACATCAGCTTCTTGTTCTTGTTTTGCTGAAAGAGTATATAACTACAGACTATCGTGATTTTGTAGAACTTATTGACCTTATGAGTAATATAAAAGAAAACTTGATCTTGATAAGGGTCCTCATTACACTACTCTTCAAAAGTTTGTATCCAGAATTCCTTCCTCATTACTTAACCTAATTTTATCAAAAACTCTAAAACTATTTTATTCACATGGAGAAAATGCTTCTATTACAGCAATTGATGCAACTGGGTTTACGAGTTCTTATGCAAGTCATTACTACTCTCGAAGAACAGGGAGACTCCGAAGGAGCTTCCTGAAAACTTCAATAGCAGTAGATACAGATAAAAAACGCACATGATATTCTTGGAATAACATGCCCAAAAAATGAAAGTCCTTTTCACTTAGCTTTTTTGATAATAGAACTCCATCATTACCTTTGGACAGGAAGGTTGTTTTTACTTTGGTTCTCCGAAGCCGTCAAAAAACTAACCATTGAATTGCCATCGAAGGCCCAGATGTGACCTTGATAACGGATGCCAAATTGCCTTTGAAGCAATTCTACTGTCCTGGAAATGATAGAGTAATGTAAATTGGACGGAGAAATAAACAAATCTTGTGGTTTAGACATTCACAAACGTTTTGTTATTGCTACTACACTCAGTAGATCCGGTGAAAAACAACAACATCGTTTTGCCAGAGATGATGATGGGATTTTAGATCTTAAAAATTTGGTAACCTCTGAAAAATGTGATGTTGTTGCCTGTGAATCAACAAGTGATTTCTGGGTTCCGATTTATGAGGCATTGATAGATCATTTGCCTGTTATAGTTGGAAATGCTCGAGATATGAAAGCATTTACACATAAAAAAACAGATAAAATAGATTCCGAAGTAATTGCAAAACTTGCATTGAATAAGATGGTTCAACCATCAAGAGTTTTTCCGAAGAAACATAGAGAATTCAGGTCATACGTCAGGCTTCGCCTAACTCTTGTAAGAAAAAGAACGGACATTAAAAATGAAGCTCATGCAATTCTTTCCTCCGAAATGTTACATCTGGGTGATGTTCTGACTGACATTTTTGGAAAAAATGGTAGAGCAATTCTAGCAGGAATCTCTTCAGGTAAAAATATTGATCAAATTATAGAGTCGCTTTCTCCAAATGTTCGGAAAAAGAGTGTTCAGATAAGGGAAATTCTGGATAGAGAAGTATCACAGAGTGCTGCAATAAGGCTTCAGATATGTCTGAAATCCTTATAAAACATTTAGATGAAGAAATTGAAGTTCTTGAAAGAGAAATTTTCAATTATGCTTATCAAAAGCATAAAAGGGAAATGGAAATTTTGATGTCAGTTCCAGGTATTGGAGAGCTTGGTGCGGCAACTCTAATTGCTGAAATAGGAGATTTCAGGGATTTTCCAACGGGAGATAAACTTGCTTCATGGCTTGGAATAGTTCCTAATGTGTATCAATCTGCAGATAAATACCATAACGGAAGAATCACTAAGAGAGGATCAAAAGTAGCAAGGTGGATTCTAACTCAGATTGCTCAAGCAGCAGCAAGAAAGAAAAATAGCAGATTAAAGGAGTTTTTTAACAGGAAAAAGAAGACAATTGGATATGCTAAGGCAATTATTGCCTTAGCAAGGAAAATTGCAACAATAATATGGCATTTGATCACAAACGATGAGATGTACGAAGATGAAACAGGATACCAAAAGGGAGAAGTTAAAAAGAGAAAGATTGTTGAGGCAGACATATTCTCGGTTGATGAAAGGATAACAATAATTAGTGGAATTATCGCAATTATGGGAAAAAAGGAAGGAGAGAGTACGTGATGAGTTTTCTCATCATGGACTTTCATGCCAAGTAATATTAGGATGGAAAATCAGTCAAAAACGGATCATGATGTCAAACATGCAAAAGCTCTATGCAAAAGCTCTGCTAAGACAATCAAACAAGTTAAGGAAATCAGAATGTTACGTGATGGATAAAGGATATGATTCTGAAAAAATTCATGAATTAATTAGAGGAGAAATAAAAGCAGACTCAATTATACATTTAAGAGTAAGAAAAAGGGAGAGAATAAAAGGAAAATATAGAAGACAGCTACATTTAACCTTTGATAAAATCAGATACAACAAACGGAATATAGCAGAAGCGACATTTTCTGTTGTCAAAAGAAAGTTTGGAGAAGTACTCAGGGCAAGAAAATACTTTAATCAGGTCAAGGAAATAAAAATTAAACTGATAGTGTATAACATAAATAAAAAAGTTGTAGAAATAATTTACATCAAATAGGATTTCTACAGAGCCTCTCATTGTAATCTATTTAGATAACGATGGATTTTTGAGATATTTGTCTACACTTATGGCGACATCTGTGTAGATAAAGTTCTCTAGGATAAATGAATCAATACCATTAGGTCTTTTACCGTCGACAGAGTTCCATTTGCCTGTATGTATTTTTCGCTAGACCCGAATCATCACATTTTTATCCTTCAATATAAACAATGCCTACTGTCAAAACCTTTTCATTCGCTTCAAGATCATTTTTTACTCTAGTTGCATCACTCTTTGAAATCCAACTCCTTTGTTTACTCGGATCAGATGACCCATTTACAAAATAGACAAAACACAAGACAGAATTTTTCACCCGAAGATCATTTTTTTCTATTATTTCTTAATAACAAATATACTCAGGCATTACAATTAAAACATTCTCATTCATTTCAAGCTCATTTGTTATTCTATTTGCATCTTTCTCCGTAATACAGTTCTTTCCTAGAACATCATACCTGGTTGAATTATCTCTGTAACTAACTAAGCACCAGACGAAAGTTTTCACCTGAATGTTATGTCTTTTCAGTATCTCAAGAAAATTTTTATCATGGATGGCTTGTTCTGTTACCGGATATATAACATAATCTCCCTTTGTAAAAGAAGGGGAACCAGAATCAGTCCAGTTTTTATCTTTTTTCAATCCGTCTTTTACTACATCAGGCATATCATCTTTGTCCACCTTTATATAGTATTTATAACCCCCATTATCACTATTGCAATCTATGCTATAGTTTAATGTCATATTGTAGTTTTCAAGAATGGCTTTAACTTCCGGCTCAGTTGTTCCATTTTCAAATTGAATAAGAAAACTGTCTATTTTCACCTCTCGATTCGTGGGTGCTTGCATATACCCATAAACTACTACAAGAACCAGAAAAACGGTAAAAACAGCTATTTTCCCATTGATCTTACTCATATTCTTTACCTCTAAAAAAGATGAGGAGTCTTAACTCCTCACATATATACGGTGAGTGTCCTCCCCAAATGCTTCCCAATAAGCATGACCAACTGGCCAGGGATCATTGATGCGCAAATAAGATGTCAGAAAACCATTATCTTGGTACCCACAACAAACTCGAGCATGAGTAGGTGTCCCGCTCATGAATGGTCCATGATCTTCAATTTCATTAACAACCGTATCCCAATATATAACAGTAGTCGTCTTAACGGAGTTAGGTTTATTCATTCCGCTACTTGACTTGTAATAAAGTAATGCATTAGTATCAGTAACTCCATTAGGGGCTACCCCATTCATCATAGCATATATAACATTTTGGGTAGGTCTTACATCGTTATAGTATTTGGTAAGCATTTGAGCACTTGCTGGCTGACAGTAGTAAGTGGTAGCTTGGGTATATGTAGGAACAGTGAGAATTGTTTCAGCAAAATATGCAGGAATAGCTATCGCTTTTTGAACAGTTGTTGACGCTATCGTTGTATTGCCACTGAGTTTTTTAATATTCTCTTCAGTGACTGGCAGATTAATGTTAATCCCATTATTATTTGCTTCTTGCTCTATAGATTTAGTCAGTTCATCACTATTTTGCCATTTTTTTAGATTTTCATCTATTTCCTTCTTAGATATTTTTTCATACATTGACAAAACTCCAGGCTCTGTTTCAGTTGCAGGTTTATCTTCTACTTTTTCAAGAGTGTATGCATCTACAAATATCCGATGTTCAACTCCTGTAGTCTTGTCTTTTACTACGGTCATTGCCCCTATTTCAGGATAGGCATATACAACTATCGTAGTTGATTTAATTTTTCCATCTGGAGATTCATTTTTGGCGATTTCTATTGACTTATTCATGGCTTCAGCCACTTTAAAAGGAATAGGATCAGTTTCGACGAGTCGCACTGATTGCCCAAGTGTTTTATTGGCACCAATGTCGATTCTACCTATTAGGTTGGTATTTTTATACACCGAAAATTGATAAAATAATTTCTGACCGTTTATATCATAAAGCTCAACCGGTTTGGAATCAATAGATGCCCCTGTCCAGTTTTCAAAGCCTTGTGGGTTAGTTGCGATAAAGTGTATCATGTTTGCATTAGCATGCTTTAAGGCTTCTTCAGCAGTTACAGAATAATCTTTTTCTTCCTGTGCACTTACGGCTGGTATTAACGCCACACCAACCAGCATTACCAAAAGAAGTATTCCTATTGTAATTTTGTTCTTAACCATATTTTTTCTCCTGTTTAGCACCCAGGAGGCAGAATCAGGCAAGCTTAAATATTCGCACAGCTAACGTAATCACTGCCTTTTAGGGCATCTTTTATGGAGTTCGGATGATAGCTGGAAAATACTTTTGAACTCCATAAACTCCTTTTTACTAAATCCTTTATAAGTTTTCTGTGTAAATTCTCAAATAATTCGATTTTCGAACTGATTTTGAATCTGAAACTAGTCCTTGACCATTATCTGTTGGATGATTTGGCTAGAAACTTTATATATGGGTACTTGATTGAGGTCATATTCGATGTTATTATATAATCAAAAGTAGCACAAAATAAAAAGTTGTAGAAATAATTTACATCAAATAGGATTTCTACAGAGCCCAGTTTTGAAAAGGTTATTTAATTTTTGAAAAAATTCAGGAGAATGTGGAAATCAGCTTTTCGAGCTGGATTCTCTCACTGGTGGCATCTGTAAGCCTTGAATCGGCATCTGATATTTCTATAATAAGACGTGCGACATCCTTATCGCGTTCTCCAGAATCGATAAGGGCTTCGGAAAGTCCTTCGAGGATATCAGTCCCTGAAAACCCTTTTTCAATTATCATTTCATCTATGAGCTGGCGCCCTCTGGGGAAGTCGCCTGCAAGTGCAGCCTCAAGCAACGAATCTACAGTTTCGTCCCTGCCTTTCATGGTAGCTTCAAAGACGATCTCTTCCGTAATTTCAACGCTTTCAGCTTTAAGGGCAGCGAGCTGCAGAGTCTGAACAGCGCTTGCAATATTTCCCTTAGAAAGATAAAGGATCGCATCAAACGCTCCACCTGAAAGCTCCAGGTCCTCGGAAAGGGCGATCCTCTCGAGATGGGGCTTCAGGAGAGAATCCGAAACATAGGCAAAAAAGACCTGAAGGCCTCTTGAGCGGAGAGGAGAAATGAGTTTTGAAGGTCTTGTGGTGGAAAGGATAAACCTGCAGGTTGCACTGTACTTTTCCATGATTCGCCTTAGAGCGTGCTGTGCATCCGAACTAAGAGATTCCGCATTATCGATATAAATAAGCTTATAATCAGCGTCAAGAGGCGCCATTCCGGCATACTCGTTAATGATTTCCTTAAAAATATCGATCACGCTTTTGTATATTTTTTTCGGGTCATCAGTCCCTATAAAACGGACAAAACGCCTGTCCCGCACAAGATAACGTTTTCCCTGATTGAAAAAATCCGAAGCGTTAAAATATGCAAAGTTGTTTTTCCATGTATCTCCATAGAGCTGCCTGGCAAGAGCAAGAGCAGCAGTTGTTTTTCCCGAATTTTCAGGGCCGTAAAAAATGAGATGGGGCAGGGTCCTGGACTGGACCAGTTCGGAAAGCGTTTTCACGGCATGTTCGTTACCGAGCAGCCTTTCAAGAGTGTCTGCCCTGTATTTTAGAGTCCAGAGATCCTGCATTGATTCCACCTATTTTTCCCGCATTTAAATGTTACTTCAGTGTCTTTATTTTTTCTCAATATTTACTCGGTTATGCTTCCGTTTCCATTTTCATCTGCATGAAGGAATTCCTTGATTACTACACCATATACAGGTCTTGCAAAGACCACACCAATAAAGACACCGATGATAGTGGTAATTGCAAAGCCTTTCAGGGACCCAAAGCCCATTACAACAAGGGGAGACAGTGCGATAATATTTGTGGCAGCTGCTCCTAAAATGATTGCAAAAGCTTTTCCTATCCTCGAAAGGAAGACCTTTGTTGGCGGAAGCTTGCCCTCGTAAAGCACTTCGTCCGTGATGATTACAAGGTGGTCAATACCCGTCCCGATTGCGGCAATAACACCTGCAATTGCTGCAAGGTCAAGTTGCCAGCCAATAGCTGCTGCTACTCCGAGGATCATAATAACTTCACTGGTAGAAGTCCCGACCATGGGTATAAGGATTTCAGGTCTCCTGTACCTGTAGTAAACAACTGCAGCAACTGCCAGCAGGGAAACAAATCCTGCGATCACTGCTTCGATTTTGAACTGTGATCCGAGGCCTGCGTCCACATGCCCTGAACCTACAAGCTCTACATTGACAGGCAGGGCCCCGGCCCGCAGATGGACCTGAAGTGCAGTAGCCTGAACTTTGGCATCTTCATCAGTCCCGGTGGAAGCTTCCCAGGAGTATATAGGTCCTTCCCGAAGCTTTGCTGCTGCAGAGTAGCTTAAAGGAGCTCCATAGATTTCCTCTCCATCAAGGTACATTATCAGATAATGGGCATCCGGATTATCAACTGCCCCGGTTTCCAGTGCAACTTTCTGAAGAGCCCTGGCTCCATCTTCTTTCAGGGTAAAAGGAGTGTGCCACTGTTCATCGTGGTATGTCGGAATTCCCACACTTTGAATGGAATCGCCGTAAAGGACATGCTGTGTTTCATTCCCTGTCGTCTGAATCCTGATCTCAAATTTTCCGGGCTTTTCAGCTATTTCCTTGGCAGTTGCCAGGTCGATGCCTGCAAAATCAATAAGAATATATTCGTCCCCTACAGTTCTTACAGGAATATCTTTGAGGCCCATAGAGTTGAGTTTATCGTTAAGGATGTCCCTTGTGAGGTCTCTGGTTTCAGTGCTGACTCCTTCCTTATAAGTTGAGGTTCCATCTTCATTCTTGCGGATTGATCCCCCAACATCTTCCAGTAAAGCCTCAAGCTGTTCTTCAGGGACTGCAGTCCTTATTTCGTAGACGGTCCCGTCCTGAGAACCCATGGCAACTACTTCTGCATCAACGGCTTTTGCAAGATAAGCCTGGAGAAGTGCTTCCTTGCTGGTTTCAGAGATAGTTACCTGAGTCGTGTTTCCGTTAAGTTTGTCCACGCTTACCGTACCCAGAGAATCAAGCTGGGAGGCACTGACCTGAGCAGATGTCGTAAAGGTGACGGAACCGCCGGCAGAACCTCCGACGTCAAGGCTATTTTTTGTAATCTCAATCGGAGCTCCAATTATAGGCTCGACAATTCCGCTGACCAGTTCTCCGGAATCTGCATCAACCTGGACAAGTACACCCTGGAGTTGTATCTGGAGCCAGGACCCGCCTTCCAGGTCAAGCCCAAAGTTGAGGTTGGTTGATATCCCTTCACCGGGTGTATAGCTTGGGTGAATGGCTATTAAAGAGCCAAGGAGGATCAGAATGAAGATAATGACTCTTGGATTTTTAAGAAGTCCTTTTTTATCGCTCATCTATTATACCTCCCTCTGAATTCGGGTTTCAGGGCATACCACCTTAGAATTCCCGTATTCAGCAGCCAGGTATTCATCATGTCTGCAAAAAGTCCCGCAATCAACACTATTGAAATCTGCGAAAGCAGAGTGATCTGTGTGAATGAGGGAACGACCAGGTAGGCAAAAGTTGAGACTATGAACATTGCAGTGAGCGCTGCAAGAGTTGTGGTAGTCATTGTGATACCTGTGTGCATAGCCCTGGAAATTTTCTCTTCTACCGGTCCCCTGCGTTTAATTACTCTATTCGTGAGCAGAATGTCACTATCTACAGAATAACCGATAAGCATAAGCAGAGCCGCAAGTGTTCCCAGGGACAATTCGATCCCTGCAACCCTCATGAAAGCAGCCGCAATCGCAATATCAGAAAAGGCAGAGAGTATAACCGCAGCAGAAGGGATAAGGGTCCTGAAGATCAAAAACACAATTATTGCCATCCCTATAAAAGAAATAGCAAGGGCCTGTAAAGCCTGCACCTGAAGTTCCTGACCATAAACAGGTCCAACCTGCTGGATCTGCACATTGGAATAACGGCCCATTACATCTTCTTCAAGCTGGCGCTGCTGTTCGTTATCCATAATCCCGAACTGCATGATAACTCTGCTTCCGGCCTGCCTGACATCCGTGATAGGATAAGAAGAATACATATTTTCAAGTACAGCAGGAGATTCGGTAGTTTCTAACGAAATCTGGGTACCGCCCTGAAATTCCATTCCCAGGATTAATGGCGACCCGCTGCTTACAAAAGAAACTAGCAGTACTACTAAAGAAAGTGCAAGTACTGCAAGGGGGAATGCCAGCAACTGGCGATTATCGTGACTTTTCACGAAATTATCTAAAAATTCGGTCAAACCTGTTGCCATAATTAAATACTCCGGATGAATGCGTCTATTTTTTCTTGAATCTATCCGAGTTTTTTTGCCGGACCTGGAGTCCAGAAAACGTTCAAATTTAGAACACGGAAGTACCATATATCAGCCGGGAACATCCGGGCTATGAGCCCGGAACGCACCTGATAACCTCGATTATAAGTCCTCTTTGAGCTTTCTTCAAAGTCAGGTTCCGAAAAGAAATAACCGCATTCTTTATAGTGTAAATAAGTTTATTTTCTTCAGTTCTATATTCTATAGATTATATTAATTATTCCTCGAAAAACAATTCTTTCCCTATATAGCGTTAATTCATTCATTTAAAATTTATTGTCAGAAGTGATACAAGTTCTAACGTTATAACTATATATACCATTTACTCTTCATTAAAAATAATGACAGAAAGACCTTCTCTTGATGAGTATTTTCTTGAAATAGCCTACGTGGTGGGAAAGAGAGCGACCTGCCTCCGGAACAATGTGGGGGCAGTAATTGTACGGGATAAACGTATTCTTTCAACCGGTTATAATGGAGCCCCAAGCGGCATGGAACACTGCCTTGATGTAGGATGTATCCGGGAACTTGAAAAAATTCCCTCAGGCACGCGGCACGAGAAATGCAGGGCAGTACATGCAGAGCAGAACGCCATTATCCAGGCTGCACTTCACGGGGTAAGTATTGCCGGAGCAACTATTTACTGTACGCATCAACCGTGTATCCTGTGTGCTAAAATGATTATAAACTCAAACATCAAAAGGGTAGTATATTCGATACCTTATCCTGACACCGATTCACTTATTTACTTCAGAAGCGCAGGCGTGGAAGTGGAATATATTCCTTTTGAGATAAATTGAATACCTGGCGAGCTATATTGTAAGTACGGAAGAGGGGTAAGAGGTGAAGCAATGCCCGAAGAACTAAAAGCCAGAACACTGAAAGTAGAAGATCTGATCAAATACCAGGAAGGGTCGGTTGTAAGCAGGGAAATTATCCGTAAAGACACGGGAACTGTGACTGTATTTGCCTTTGACAAAGGGGAAGGATTAAGCGAACATACTGCACCTTTCGATGCCATGGTTCAGGTAATAGACGGGAAGGCAGAGATCATTATTTCCGGGAATAAAAACGTTCTTGAGAGAGGGGACATGATAATAATGCCTGCCAGTGAACCCCATGCTCTCAATGCCCTTGAAAGGTTCAAAATGATTCTGACAATGATTCGCTCGTAACTGATCTATGTGCAATATATTCTCTTCTAATTTTTACTTTTAAACCTTAAATCCCGAGGTTTACCTCTAACCCGGTCATATTTTTAATCCAATATGTTTTTAACATTAATCCAATATGTTTTTAACATTAATCCAATATGTTTTTAACATTAATCCAATATGTTTTTAACATTAATCCAATAATGTTTTTAACATTTTTTCCATCTCATTTCTTATTTCTCAAGCACCGAAGACCCTGTTTAATGACATCCATGTTTTCAGGGCGGTATGACTCTTTTATAGATGTATTCCCTTCACAGTAGTAATCAAGCCCGCGGATGATTACAACCGGGATTCCACCTGCTCCTTCTCCCATTAAAAGATTGGCAGCACCTGCAAGTTCGTCAGCAATTGCCTGCTCTGTGATTTCCAGGACTTTGCCGAAAAGGTCCTTTTCCCCTATCCAGCGTTTTACAGGTTTTATATTATAAATTCCGATGGCAACTCCAGTCTGCCCGATCTTGAAAGCTCTTCCGTTTGTGTCCGTAATAATAACGCTTAACTTTTTCCCGCTAAGCTTTTCAAGTTCCTTTCCGATTTTTAAGGCACTTGCATCCGGGTTTTCAGGGGGGTACAGTAAAAACCCGTTCTCAATATTAGACTCGTCAATTCCTGCATTAACACAGGTGTGCCCTGCGAGAGTCGTCACAAGCATAAAAGGTGTCTCGACAAAGACTTCCCTGCTCTTTGAAAGGACCGCCTGTATAAAACGAGGATCTTTTCCTGTCCGGGCTGCAATTTCAAGAGCTTCTTCTCCAGGGGTGATATCTTCGAGCCTGAAAATTTCCCCTTCGGCTTTTGCAACAATGGTTGATGCAATAATTATAATGTCTCTGTACTGAAGTCCAATTTTCTCACAGATGATGGAGGGCAGGTTGTCTCCTTCATGTATGAGAGGGATTTTTTCTACGGCAATTGCTTCGAATTTCAAAGGATTCCCTCAAATAATTTAAAATGATAAAATATTGAGCGGGCTGGTTTACAGAGTTACAAAAACCCATAAATGAATAATTTAGACCAGTAAAGGCAGTAACCATAAATAAGACCACCGATATACTGGATTTTGCGGCGATGATGAAAGTTACCCCGGCTGAGCAAAAGATGATGAGAACAATTTCCTGATGCCGCACTTTTTACTTTAATTTCTTCATTTGTTTTTTTCGCATATCATGTTTTTGGAGTATCATGTTTTTGGAGTATCATGTTTTTGGAGTATCATGTTTTTGGAGTATCATGTTTTTGGAGTATCATGTTTTTGGAGTATCATGTTTTTGGAGTATCATGTTTTTGGATTATTATGTTTTTCGGTTATTGGCATCCTCCAGATAATATTCAATTTTTTTTCAATTTAATAAATTTTTATCTTCAGGAGTATAATTAAAAATTTATATCTAGCTTGCAGACCATTTTCTTAAGGGGTGTTAATCATTAGTCAGTACGAACTGAGTGAACTCATACAAAAAATCAAAGAAAAAAGCCCTTTTGAATTTAAAGAAAACCAGCGAAGCAGGCTTCGTGCCTTAAAAATTATCGTAAGCAAACTGTACTACTCTCTGGACTATAAAAATGAGCCGCAGTCAAGCCGGGAAAAGGTAACTCAAATGCTTCTTTATCACGGGCAGTTCAACAAGGAAGAGATCGACGAAACTTTCAGAATGTCTTCCAGAAGAACCACAGATTATTCCATTGAATTCCTGAAGCATCACCCGGAAATGGCAAGAATTGAGGCTCGAAAGAGTAAAGAGTTTCCTGATGAAGATGAGGAAATAAAAAACGAAGAGTTAGAAAAACCTGTAGAAACAAAATATGTTTTCCCGCGCTACACATGATTACATTTAAATTTTTAAAAATAAATAGAATATGGAAAAGATGAATCAGAGAAAACAGTTTAAAAGAAAACAGAAAAACCAGCCGAAAAATCTCTGACAAAATGATAGGAAATAAGCAGACTGAAATGCGAACCGGTAAAACAAAAAAGATGGAATGAAAAGACTGCTAAACAAAGTGCAGTCTCTCTCATTTAGCTACTTCACTTAATATTTTGTTTCATTCATTGATTGGAATCTGTTCCTTTACATTCATTGATTAGAATTTATTTCCTTCTCCGAAAAGCTCACTCAATCTCTATCTTCTTTTTCGGCTCTTCAATTTTCGCTTTCGGCAACATTATAGTCAGGACTCCATTGTCCATTTTTGCACAGGCTCCTTCTTCCCTGACACTGGAAGGCAGGCGGACAGCACGGTAAAATTGTGTATATGCTCTCTCCCTGCGCAGGTACCCTTCTCCTTCGGATTCCTTTTCCTTGCCGGATTTTGCGCTGATCTCAAGCATATCCTCTTTGAGGTTAATTTCTACGTCCTCTTTATTAATTCCCGGCAGGTCTGTAGTAACCAGAAGCTTGTCGTCTTCTTCCTTTATGTCAATGGCAGGAGTGTATACTTTTCCGCCACCCCATTCTTCCATAGGCATGAAGTCTTCAAACAGCTGGTTCAGGCGTTCCTGTGTTCTTTTAATCTCTTCAAAAGGATCCCAGCGTGCGGGTCCTGAAAATGATCTTTTAGCAGGCCATCTCATCTTTTATTCCCCCTTAAGTAAAAAAATTATGTAGATATAGTTGTGCTATTTTGAATATATTGAGAAAGGATATATAAGTTTTCTCAGGTAATTTCACAAAAATGTACTTAAAAAAGGAATCCCAAATGAATAAAATGTGCAAAATGAAAAAAATCCCGGGAAACCCGGTTAAGAGGGATTTCAGGAGAAAACTAAAAGGTTCCGGGTCTGAAACTTATATAAAGCAATATAAAGACCTGGTAAGAGAGAACCTTGCAAAGAACATAAAGATTCTGATAACAGAGAATATTATAAAAATCTGGTAACAGAAAAACTTATAAAGAGCCTGAAAAAATTTAGCTCTTTATAAGAATTTCTATGAGTTCTGAAGCTTTTACGAGCCCCATAGAGCCATTTTTAACTGATTCTTCATCAAAGGCTTCTACATTGTCCGTTTCTGGTTTATCAGTTCTGTAGATAGCAAACGGAATAGGGTCTCGTGTATGGGTCTTTACTGATATAGGGGTGGGATGGTCAGGAAGTACAAGGATTGTAAAAGGCTCATCTGAGTTTTCTGCGTATTCAAGGATAGGGGCAACTATGCGGCTGTCAAAATCCTCAACTGCCTTCAACTTTTTCTCAATGCTGCCTTCGTGCCCTGCCTCATCAGGAGCCTCGACATGCACGAAAACAAGATCTCTGGTTTTCAATGCTTCAATAGCTGCTCTGACCTTCCCCTCATAATTGGTATCCAGGTAACCGGTTGCTCCGTGGACTTCAATTACATCCAGCCCGGCATAAATCCCGATTCCCTTAAGCAAATCCACTGCGGAAATGACAGCTCCTTTTTTCCCATAAAGTTCCTTAAAAGCCGTGAACTTCGGGGCGTAGCCCTGTCCCCAGACCCAGATAGAGTTTGCAGGGTTTTTTCCCTCATCTACCCGTTTCAGGTTAACAGGATGCAGTTCCAGAACAACCTTGGATGCTTCAATAAGCTCTGAGAAAAACTCCCCGTCTTTTCCTCTGGGCAGATATTTATCTATTTTCTCTCCTGTAATATCGTGCGGAGGTGTGCATTCCGTTTCTGCCCCCAGGTTATTCCCGGCAACGATAAGGTGCCTGTAACTTATTCCCGGATAAAACCTGATGTTCTCCGTACTGAGTTCGTAATCAAGAGTATCAATCAAAATCTCTGCTTCATCGCTACTGATATGCCCTGCACTGTAGTCTTTTATCATCCCGTGCTCTGTGGTAATAAGATTGCACCTGAAAGCCACATCGTCCGCTGCAAGAGCTACTCCCATACTCGCAGCTTCCAGAGGAGCCCTTCCTGAGTAATAGGTTGCCGGGTCGTATCCCAGAATTGACATATTTGCAACGTCGCTTCCTGGAGGAAAACTATCAGGTACGGTCTTTGCAAGCCCGGCTCTCCCGCGCGCTGCAATGGAATCCATAGCAGGTGTTCGGGCTGCCTGTAGAATAGTCCTGTTACCCAGTTTCTCTATAGGGTAATCCGCCATTCCGTCTCCTATAAGTATGGCATATTTCATTGCTTCACCTTTTTCCAACTGCTTTAGCCATTTCTTCTTGCGGATAAAATATATCACTTTCTACCAGATACCTGAATAATATTTTTTTGGCACCTGCCAGCAAGCTTTTTCTGCTGATCCTAATGTTTCAATTCCTATACCCATTTTACACAAACATTATAATATAGTATCCATATCCTATACACGACACGCTCTCAGAGTAAAATATATTAAGTGGCAGGAGAGCCAGAACATAATCTTCTTTACATGCAGGATAATTTATAAAAAGCAACCTGCAGACGTAACAGTGTATATTTCAGGGCTAAAATAATGCTAGCCAGGATTTAGCCGTAAATTCTGATCACAATGGTCAGATTAATTAAGATCCAGAACACTAAGGATAACATAGTAGAAAAAATTAAAATGTAAGATACCCGACTTAATGCTAAAACGTGATCCGATCATGAAAATAGTAATGAAATTTGGAGGAACTTCCGTTGGGGACGGAAAAAAGATCCGTCATGTTGCCCATCTTCTCAAAAAATACAATGAAGAGGGCAACCAGATTGTGGTGGTAACCTCGGCACTCGGTGGAGTAACCGATAGGCTTCTGGAAAATGCTCGCCTTGCCTCAACAAAGGGCAAGGTTTCGCTTGTCAAAGAATTTAAAACAGAACTTACAAACAAACACCACGAAGCCGTGAGGGACGCCATTGAAGACCCCAATGTCGCAAAAGATGTCCTCCACATCCTTGACCTCAGGATTGACGAGCTTGAAAAAGCCCTGATCGGTATCTGCTATCTGGGTGAACTTACAAACAGGTCAATCGATTATATTTCTTCGTACGGAGAACGTCTGGCGGCTCCAATAATTTCAGGCGCTGTCCGATCCCTGGGGATCCCATCAATCGAATACACCGGGGGAGAGGCAGGGATTTTAACCACATCGGATTACGGAAACGCCCGTCCTCTTGAAAAGACATACGAGCTCGTATCAAAAAGGCTTGGGTGCAGGCTTGATTCTCATATCCTTGTGGTCACAGGCTTCATAGGGGAAAATGAAGACGGGATAATTACCACCCTTGGAAGAAGCGGGTCTGATTTCTCAGCTTCCATACTTGGAGCAGCCCTGAAAGCTGACGAGATCTGGCTCTGGAAAGAAGTTAACGGGATCATGACAACGGACCCGAGAATCGTTCCCGAAGCAAAGACCATCCCGCAGATCTCATATGCAGAAGCCATGGAACTCTCTTATTTCGGAGCAAACGTTCTGCACCCGCGTACTATTGAACCGGCAATGCGCGAACACATTCCCGTAAGGGTCAAAAACACCTTTGATCCGGAGTTCCCCGGTACACTGGTAGTATCTGAGAAGTTCCAGTGCAAGCATGTTGTAAAGGCAGTGAGCCTGATCAAAAATGTAGCCCTTATTAACATCTCAGGCGCGGAAATGGCAGGGACAATCGGGACTGTAGCAAGGCTCTTTACCGCTCTTGCAAGGGCAGGGGTAAATATTGTTATGATCAGCCAGGGGTCCTCAGAGTCCAACCTATCTTTCGTTGTCAGTGAGGCTCATGTGGAACCTGCGTTAAAAGCTCTTCATGCAGAATTCAACCGTGAAATCATAAAGGAAATTACTTCGGACAAAAATGTATGTGTGGTTGCGGTTGTTGGTGCCGGGATGGCAGGAACTCCCGGAGTGGCAAAAAGGGTATTCGGAGCACTTGGGAATTCAATGATTAATATTATTATGATTAGTCAGGGCTCTTCCCAGTATAATATCTCTTTCGTTGTCAGGGAAGATGACGCATTTGCCGCAGTCAAGACACTGCACGACGAATTCGAACTTTATAATGGAAATGGAATTGAAAAAAAGCTGTAAAGCTTGCAGGAATGGTCACAGAATGAGTGAAAAGCACTTAACATACGCGGATTCGGGCGTGGATATTAAAGAGGAAGAAAAAACTGTCAAAACCCTTATCGACAAATTAAGTTATGTTCGAAAAGGTATAGGAGCCCCACTTACAGGAATAGGGCACTATGCAGGGCTTCTCGACTTCGGAGAGTATGCCCTGGCAATGACAACTGACGGAGTCGGCTCAAAAGTACTTATTGCTAATGAGATGCAGCGCTGGAACACCGTCGGAATAGACTGCATCGCAATGAATGTTAACGACCTTCTTGCAATAGGGGCCGAACCTGTAGCCTTTGTGGACTATCTTGCCCTGGAGAAGCATGAAGAAGGCTTTGCCGAACAGATCGGAGAGGGACTGCTGAAAGGAGCCGAAATCTCCAGGATGTCCATTGTAGGCGGAGAGACCGCTACTCTTCCCGATATAATTAAAGGTTTTGACCTGGCAGGCACCTGTCTCGGATACCTTAAAAAAGAGGATATTATCGAAGGAGGAAGGGTCCGGGTAGGCGACGTAATTGTCGGCATCCCGAGTACAGGCGTCCACAGTAACGGTTACACCCTTGTGAGAAAAATCATACAGGAATCCGGGTACTACTATCACGACCCCTGCCCCTATGACAGTTCAAAAACCATAGGAGATGACCTTCTTGAGCCCACGAGGATCTATATTGAAGTCCTTGATGTCCTTAAAGCGTGTGAAGTCCACGGGCTTGCTCACATAACCGGAAGCGGGCTTTTGAAACTGAGAAGGGTTACAAAACTCGGTTTTGATTTCTACGATCCTCTGGAACCCCAGGAGATTTTCAAATTCCTGCAGAAAGAAGGCGGAGTCGATGACCTTGAGATGTACAGGACCTTCAATATGGGAATGGGCTTTTTGATCATCCTGCCGGAAAAAGATGCCGCAAAAGCTGCAGAAATAACAGGTGGAAAAATCGTAGGCAAAATCGTGGAAAGCGGGATCAGGGTTAAAGACCTGGTAATAGAGTAAAAATGTAAAACTTAATCCTGTATCAACTTAGAGGGAAAGAAAAGAAAAATGCTCTTTTCCCCTACGTTGAAATCTTTTCTGCTTCTCTGCTGTGATAGCCCAATTTTTTAATCCGGAAAGGAGTGACTTCTGGACGGCTTCTTACAAGAACGGCTTCTTATTATTGCGGTTATTTTAAACTTATTTTTTCCACATATTAAGATAGCTGGCCGAGGATGCGCCTGAGCTTTCAGAAGCCTTTGGCTTCTTTATTGGACCTGTTCCCTTTTCCTTTTCTGCATCTCTGAGCCTATTAATCTCCTTTATGCTGTCGTCGTTCTCTATGCTCAGGACAAAGGATCCGTGACAGGGTTTAGTGTACGGAAAAATCAGGGCATTTCCCTTCGCTCCCATAGCAATGGGCGGTACTCCTATTATGTAGTAGTCCTTGAATATCTTGTAGCCCGGGGACACATAGTAGACTTCATCCGAGTTTTTCTCAATATACTCTCTTGCTTCTTTGAAGCTTATCCTGTCCAGGAGGATTGTATATTTCATCTGTTCAATACAACTCATCTGGCTATTTCCCCCATTATTTTATCCAGTTTGTTTTTAAGTCGAACAGGATTGTGAACATCCTGTGTAACTATTTTCTCACAATCGAACTCTATAGTTTGAGCTAATTCCTCAGCGTGCCTTCCAAAGACGATTGAATACATTCTGACCTGAGAAATAGCGCTTACCGTCGCTGCATAAGTCACTCCTGAATCATTATGCATGAAGGCAAAGCATATGTCAAAATCCGCTCTTTTTTCAATAATGTCTTCCAGAGTTTTATCAAGGTCTACCAGCTTTTTTGCATAATACCCGTCAGAATCAGAAATTTTCAAAAGCTTGGTTGCGGCATTTGTTCCGGCAACGGTGACATCGAATCCTGACTGGGTAAGCTTATGAGAAAGATACAGGGCAATACTGGTTTGAATCGGGACCTCTGGACATCCCATCATGAGGAGAACTTTTACGCCGGTCATAACATTTCCTCTCTGAGATATTTTGTCTGTAAGAATGGCTTATTGGTTAATCCTGAATTTCAACCTTTGCAATTGAGATTCACAGAAGCTATTGAAAAAACGGAAACATTCAGGCCAACCATTTATTTTCAGGTCTACTTTTCAAGCAACAAAATCAAGCTGTTTACTGTTCTCATGTTATCATTAATTAAATATAAAAATTGTCGGACCCGTTTTGATAGAGATCTCGAATTCTCTCCAATGTCAATAAATAAGGAATTCACAGAATTCTCTATTTTATTTTCAGAATTCTATATTCTCTATTTTCATTGTAACTATTCAGGGTATAGTTAACGGCGCTCTCTTGAGCGCCGCTATAATACCCTCCAAAACAGGTAATCCGTTCTTTCTAATTGTAGAGATGTAAGCTCTAATTCTGCAGAAAGCTTCCGCTCCTTGTATAGTTCTGAAAGTTCCTGATATTTTCTGCTGTAATTTCATCATCCTGATATCTCTTTCTGCTTGATTATTCTCAAACGGAACTTTCAAATCTGTCAGGAATCTCAGAATATTTTCTTTGTGTTCTATAAACCTATCTAGCAGATTCCTTGCTTTTGTTTTTGGATTTTTTCCACGTTTTCCTTTCTTTTCAGGATTTAGAGATTGTGGATTTTCTTCAATTCCTTTAATTATGATAGCATCGAACCTTTCTTCCAATGCTTTAATTTGCTCAAAATCCAGTTCTTTGACTTGATCCTTGCATTCGTCGGTATACTTTTTCATCTCAGTGAGCAATTCATTCATTTCTTTAGCCCACTGCTGTTTATAGTTCTCTTCAATTCCAGTAAGTTCTCTCTGTAAATGAGCATTACAGAGAGCATGATCACAGTCATAAACGTTGTAAGGTTTCCATCCGTCGTGAACTGCTACTCCCTTAAACTCCGGAAGAATACCCATAGCGTCTATTGCTTCTGCTCCTCTTTTTGAGTGAGGTAAATAACAGGTGTATTTCTCATTAGAAGCTACATGAAGCCAGTGTCGTTTTCCTTCGATCTTCATACCAGTTTCATCAAAATGGACAACATGAGAAATCATTAATTTCTCTCGAATAATGTTTTCAAAACACTCTAAATTCTGGAAACATTCTTTTTCTGCTCTAATTATCGTAGCAGGACAGATTTTTATTCCCATTATGTCCTCAAAAAATTCGGAAATTCTTTCATAGGGGATAAAATGGTGATTTTTACAGTAAATAGCTGAAGCTAAAATATTTGGACCATACTGAACTGGATATTTAACTGATTCAGGAAAAACAGCTTTATTTATTTTTCCACAGTAAGGGCAGGTCTTTATCTGACTTTTGTGTTCTGTAACAATCAGATTTACAGGAGGAATATCAAAGACCTGTCTTTTCTCATAGGCTTCAACTTCAACATTCTCAAGAGTATGGCCACATTCTTTGCAGCAACTCAAAGAATGTTCTATTACCTACTCAGGATGATCAACCATTTCAAGAGTTGTTCCTGGATGACCATCTTGACCTCCAGGTTTTTTGCCACTCTTTTTACGGAGACTCTTGGGGTTAGGTTTCTCCTTGATAAAAAAATCAGTAGAAGGAGGGCGACTGCTGTTACGACTGTTTTGGTTTAAACGAGATTCTAATACCTTTACACGTTCTTCGAGTTCAGCAATACGAATAGATTGTTCTTCTATGATAGTCTCAAGCCTCTGGATTACAGAAATTACAGCTTCAGGACCAGCGTCATAAATGATAAGAATCTCTTCACGTGTAAGCATAATAACGAAAGGAAATAGGATTCAATTTATATGCAATTTTTCCTCGAAAAGAGGAAAAATTGTAGCCTTTCAAAGGCTCTACCTGAATAGTTACTTTTCATTTTCTAAATGTTATATTCTCTATTTTCATTTTCTAAATGTTATATTCTATATATCATATCTTCGTAATTTTAATTGGTGGATTAACTGGAGGTCACCTGAGGCAGTAATATCTACCGGAATTTTCCGGATTACTTGAAAAACATAAAAGGTACAAAAATGGTGTGTTTAAGCGAATATGACTTTGACATTCTTCTAAAGAACGCCACTCTGAAAGAGTGTGAAACCCTTATTAAGGAACGTTCGGAGGAAGTATATCTCGTACCCGGTGGGTACGCAGTAAAAGGTATTATCCTTATGGGTGCAACTGTTCCTGTTGGTTTTTCAGGAAATGACATTATATTTCAATTTATAAAGCCCTGTTTCGGCCTGTTTGTTATCAGGCTGAGAAATGAAGCAGAAGTAATTAGGAGACTTAGAGACCAATATAAAAAAGATAAAAATGTAAAAAAGATAAAATAATCTCATAAACCTGCTCTTATCTATTGTTTAAATTTTAACTTTTCCGGTACATTCAGTCCTGCACTTGAAGAACCCGGCTGCAGGCAGTTCGTGAATTGTGGTCGCAACAATCATGCCTTCTCCGATTTCTTTCACAGCCATTATGGGCCTGCCTCTTTCGTCTTCAAGAACAACCCGGGCATCGGTTTCTGAAAAATAGCCATCGCATCCTGCAGGAGGAATAATGTTTTCAATAAGTTTCTGAGCTTCGTGCTCACCTACAGGACGGGGTGTACATGGGTTTTCTTCCATCACATATTTTAGAGAGAAAGGAAGCCATTCATATTCGTAATCGGGCACAAGAGGACTGAAGATTAGAAGGGTCCCACCTTTTGCCACGAACTTTTCAAGGGAGCGTTTGCCGCGTTCAAGCCCGACTCCTGTTTTTGTGTACTGTTTATTTGCAAAACCTGTAGGCAGGACAAGAATTTTACAGGCAGGCAGATAAGGAGTTCCAAGTGACGTTGAGAGTGCACGGCTGCATTCAAGCCCATACTCTATGAAGAGTTTTTCAAAAAGAAGAGGGCAGTCCCAGAGAATAATTACATCACTCATAAAAAAGGATAGTGAACTCCCACATATGAATTTATCCATGTGAACAAAGATTCAGGGAGTAAGAGAAGGTTCGGATGATATCAGCCGGGATTCGGGAATACGAATGTTATTCAGGTTTTTTCCGAACTCAAAAACTATCATGTGAGGGCTGGAAGTGACTGTGAAAGGATGCCCAATGCATTTGAAAATATTTGAATAGTAGCAAATAACACGTTCACAAACTTTACTGTCGCAATAGTCGTGAATTAATCTTACATATTCGCTGCCTTTCTCGGTGCAGACTTCGATTTCGGTTCCTATATTGTCGGTGAGGTAAAGAGCTTTGAAAATCATTATGTGCTCTGAAAGGGTGAAAGCCTCAGGGGGTTTGCCTGTAAATAACTCAAATTCTCTTGCAATATCGTCAACTGAAGGGAGATCTCCGGAAACAAAAGCTTCAAAAACTTTCTTATTCATGCTGAGCCGCTGGTAGTTTTGCTCCCTATAGATTTTGATAAGATTTTTCCAGAATTCGGGTCTTTTCCGGATTTCCTTAAAAGTGCTCTCCATCGGTCCGAAGTATTCTTCAAGCCCTTTAGGAATTTTCTCATAGTCAAGAAACTCAAATCGCCTGAGATAGACCTTGGTCACGTTTGACCTGCTAAATAAACCCTGTATATCGAGCTTCATCTGTTTTGCAAGAAAGAGAGAAAGGCTGTGGGCAATTACTCCCCTGAAACAGGGATTGCCATTTGAAAGAGTGAGGATTACAGATTCCGGTTCAGGGCTTCCGGTGCACTCTGCATCGACTTTAATTTTCCAACCCAGTCTATTATTCAGTACGTTTACATAATCAATAAAATCAGGGATCTTTTTAATAGTATACGGGTTTATTAACTCGTATACAGTTGATTCTTCAATAAGCAAACCTGAAGTTTTCCTGATAAACCATTCAAGCATTGTATGATGGATGAGCAGGAATTCTTCCTCTTCAATCATTCTGTTGCGGGATTCTGCACCCCTTGAAGCCTGGTTTGAGTCTTTAGAGTTTTGATCTCCTTTTTCCCCATTTTTTTCATCAATAAGCTGACAGGCAGTTTCTATAGAGTCCCTTATTGCTGCACTCAAATTTCCATTATTTTTGTCCAGAAAGGGCTTTAATTTATCTATATAACACTGGTCAATTGAGATATTTTTTCGGACTATCAAAAGGACATCCTCTTTTCCCTTTTTGGAGTTGAAGGAGATTCGAATTTTCCTCGCTCGCCTCACTATTTGATATTTATGAATCAGTACTAGATAGTAGTTATTACTTATTAATTTTTTTGTTGGAGCATTGAACGGAATATTTATATTTAGTAATTTGAGACAAAAATAAATGAAAACTAAAAACAGATTCATGAAAAACGAATATAAAAAAAGAGACAAACTGTAAAGAGCCGCATTTACATCAATAATTTATTTTTATATTTATTATGTTTGAAAAAATAGAGAAAATAAAGTACCGGTAATAACAGTTGTGGGAAGATAAATTAGCAGGTATCAATAATAACAGCCGCGGGAAAATGAATTAACAGGCAACGACAATAACATTTTATATAAGATAAATTAAGAGGAATCTGCAAACTCAATAATAATCAGATTTGATATTGACCTGATCTCAAATGTGCAGCCTGCCATTTTGAATAATTTAGAGAAAAACTCTGTAAGTTTTTCAATAGCAGTTTCTTCGGAAAATTGATGCCTGATTTTTATACTTATTTTTCCCCTCTCAACTGTCCGCTCAAGATCATTTGCCAGCTGGGTGACGGTAATTAATCTTTTGCAAATTGCAAGTAATTCATAAAGTGGAATTTCCCTGATGGGTTTGCCTGCAGATGCCTCAATAAAATTTGTCACATCCGGGATGCCTCCAGAGAGGAATGTCTCAAAGACGTCCTTGTTAAGGTTTACACGCTGATACCTCTGCAACCTGTATCTTTCCACCAAAGAATTCCAGAAATCTGGCTTGCTCCTGATTTCTTTAAAAGTATAGTCAAGAGTCCCGAAATTTTTTCTAATACCCGGGGGGACATCCGTGTAAGACCTGTGTTCCTTGAGGAAAATGCGAATTGAATTGGATTTCCTGTGGACAAAAGGAACATCAAGGTTCAAATGGCGGCCGATAAATATGGAAATTGCCTCAGCAAGGTATGCTCTCAAACTGGGATCCCCGTTCTCAATTACTATGACCTCGGTGTTGTCTTCCCAGATACTGGAGTAAGCTTCAACCTCCCACCCCATATTCTGACTGCGTATATTAAGATACTCAAGAAGGTCCGGGACATTCTTGATCTGATAAGGATTGAAAATCTCACTTACCAGCTCGTCATCTACAAGTATCCCATCGGTATTTTCGATAAGCCACCTGAATGAGAGCTGACTGACGAGTATGCATTCCCCGCTCTCGATCAGATTATTGCGAATTTCAGGATACTTTGTGGAGTTCTGTGTAAAATATTCCAGGGCATCTTCTACAGACTCATGGCCCTGAAGAGCAGCATCCGCGAACTCTATTACATCCCTGATTGCAGCACTCAGGTTCCCATTATTTTTTTCCAGGAAGGGCTGCAATTTCTGGAGATATTCGTCTTCCATAGAAACGTTTTTGCGAATCAAAGGTTATCCCTGCTTACAAAAATTTTGCTTCAACAAATCGTCTGGCGTTACAGGTACAATACAGGTACAATATAAGCTTAAACAGTATAATCAGGCTTATAAATTCGATTTATAAATATTTAAGAATTATTATTTATTCGTAAAAATCCAGACCCGGAGAAATTTTTACAACATCCTCTACTGAAATTTCAGGAAGAGAAAAATCAAAAATAATGAGTCCGGATACGTAAGTTACACTGAATCTGTGCAGACCGGCCTCGAATAAATTGGAAAACAGCTTAATAAGCTTTAGAACCACACTTTCTTCAGAGTAGTCGTGCCTGATTTTGATGCACTCTTTTCCTTTTTCAGCACATATCTCCACATCATTTACAAGCTGTGAAGCTACTACAAGATATTTAAAAAGAGGCAGAAGTTCTTGAAGTGGAATTTCACGAAGCGAACGGTCAGCCTTAACCTCAAAGTATTTTGTAATATCAGGGAGCTTCCCTGCCAACAGGGCTTCAAAGAGGCTCTTGTCCAGGTTTACCCTCTGATAGTTGAATTTAGTATAAAGTTCAGCAAGCGTCATCCAGAAAGCAGGCTTTCTCTCAATTTCCCTGAAAAGAATATCTCTGGAACCAAATAGGTTCCGAACTCCGGGAGTTGCTTCGAGCATATCGTGACGAACAAAAGGTCTGAGATATACGGTGATTGAATTTGATCTCCTGTGCAGAGCCTCGGCATCCAGACCTGCCCAGCGCGAGAGAAAAATACAGGCTACCTCAACAAGAAACTCCCTCATGTCTCTATCCCCTCCGGTGAAATCCATACTGGTACACCCGTTTTGAAGGTTTTCTCCACAGGAAGTCGAGACTTCAATCTTCCACCCAAGCTGCTTACTGATGGTGTTCAGGTACTCTATCAGTTCGGGGACTGTATTAATGAGGTAGGGATTTATAAGTTCATGGACAATATCTTCATCTATAAGCTTCCCAGCACTGTTTCTGATAAGCCACTTAATCATCTGCTGGTTTACCATAACACATTCTTCATTCCTGAGAAGCTCTTCTCCTGCTCCAGGAAAACTTTCCTTTTTTCCTGGATTTTCAGAACTTACATCTTGAGTTCCATAACTTTCAGGGCAAAGGCTAACCAGATCAATTGCTTCCCTTATTGCTGCACTTAAATTACCTCCATTCTTTTCCAGCAAGGACTGGAGCTTCTGGAGGTGAACTTCATCTAAAGAAACGTTTTTACGAATCAACAAAATCCCTGTTACTTTTTCTATATTGTGGCCGGTTCTGGGGAAATTTCCATCTGCAGGATAAATGTCTGAGGATCTTTGAAAGCTGGACTTATCTCTTTCAGGTCAGACAATAATTATTTTTCATCTACATTATTTCGAAATTTGTACTTCTGGACAGTCATTGATTAAAAGATACAAAATATAAATAACTTATTATTTCATCCGAAAAATATAAATTTACATATTTTCTGACAGCTTAACTCGAAACACCTGGACAACCGGAATGGCTTTAAGGTCTGCACATATTATCTAGCCTCATGAACTGCAATGTAGAAAGACTTTCAAGAGTCCGCATGATTGCGGATTATCAATTTGGGAAAGGTACAGGAAAAGAGCTGTTCCCAGAAGGGTCAACTTTCCAGCTTTCCCGGACAAAAAGGGTACGCCAGGTACTTCACTCAGGCAAAAGAATTGCAACTGCACGAGCAAAAGATGGTTTTTTCACTCTCAGCATCGAAGGAGCTTCCGTAATTCATAAACTTCTTTCGGGAAAAAAGCTAAGGGTAGTTGTTTCCGATGATGCTGCACCTTTTGTGGAGGCAGGCAAAACGGCTTTTGCAAAGCATGTTATTGATATTGATCCGGAACTCAGGGCTGGAGAAGAAGTCCTTATTACGGACAAAAATGACAGGCTGCTTGCAACAGGGCAGTTGCTGTTGTCTCCTGCAGAGATCCGGGATCTTGATAGTGGAGCGGCTGTGGATGTGCGGGCAGGAATTGCTTCGAAATAAGGGAAGTAGGGCAAGAAAACAGGTGAAGAAAATAAATTTTATACGAAAGGCAAAAAGTATTTTTACTTTTTATACAAATTTTCATATAGCCAGATATAATATATAAGATGCCATCTTTACTGCCCAAAAAACAAGAATGAGCAGAAAAAATGAATAAGAATATATTGTAGATAGTTATTTTTGAATGAATACTACCTTACAAAAAATGCAGTTATATTTTCAAGCGTGGTCTAAAAAACCGCACTCTGAAAACTACATCTGAACCTTTAAACCTACTAAATCTGAACCTTTAAACCTGATACCAGGAAACAGTTTTCTCGGAGAGTGAAAACATTTCAGAGCCAGAGCAAATCCTGAAATACCTTCTGGTTCCCGATAATACCAGAATAGAAACAAACATGATTACAGTAGAGGGAGACGTAATCATCGGCAACCACTCCAGCATCCAGTACTGTATATCTGGAGACACTGTCATCATGGGGGAAGGAGTTGCTGTTTCCGGAGACGTGATAGCCTGCTCTGATGCAAGAATTGACATGTGGTCAAAAATAGGTAGCGGAGTTAAGGTAGGAAGAAACGCCTATCTGGGAGAATTTGTTACTATCGACGGGAAACTGATCGTTGCAGGAGACCTGGATGTAGGAAAAGAGGTCAAAATCAAAGGCGGATTTGAGGCTAAAGGCTGGATTGTTGTCAGGAACCCTGTCCCTGTAATTATGTTTCTGCTCCTGTATATCAGGGAAATGATGCGTCTCGGCAAAGGGGAAGAAGTCGAAAAAGCACTTGAAGAGCTGTTTGATGATTCCGGGGAAGAAGAAGAGTTCGATGGAAAAGAACCCGGGGAAAAAGTACTGATCATACCTGCAGATGCAAAAATCTCCCCTGAAGCCATTGAAGTCAGCGGAGAAGCAATTATCGGGAGCAACTGCTATCTGATAGGAAATCTCAGGGTTCAGACCATAGAAGCCGGGGAAGCCCTTACCCTTAAGGGAAGCATAAATTCGGAAGGAAACATAATAATTGGAGAAAACAGCACCGTCTATGGAAGCCTTGTTTCAAAAGGGCAGGTAAATATCGGCAGGAACAGCAGAGTCTTCGGAGGTATAAGGGCCGATTCCGTAATCCTGCATGAAAAAGCAATAGTGGACGGTACTATAAAAGCACCTGCCGGTGTATCTTTTTTAAGAGAAGCAGCCGGAGAAAAGCCTCCTCTTGCAGATGTCAACGCTTTAGGGAAAGTGCTTATGGTCGGGCTAGAAAAGCAGCCAGAGAGTAAGACTGAAGAAGAGCTCGTAAAAGCTGTGGAGCCCGCAGATATAGATTCTCTGATCAAGACCGGCCCGAAAGTCAAAAACGGATTTGTGCCCGGTATGGAGAAAAAATCTGCCCGAACCAGATCCCTTGCAAGAACCCGACATTTTTCGGGGTCCAGAACTAGAAAAAGACAGGGAACCGGAGAACACCAGAGCTAACCCGAATTCTTAAAAACGGGCTCTGAAAATGTGGGGTTCTTCTGCCCGAGTTTTTTAAAGGATACTCTGGAATACAGAATTTCCTGTGGATCCTGATTTCTTTGAGCACTGATTTTGCTCTACAGCAGAAAAACTTCTTTTTCCAGAGAGCAGGTAACCTGTGACATTTAAGTGAATTCGAGAGGATTAACGGTTTTCCTGTTTCCCGGGAATAGGAAAAATTTAAACTGAGAAAAATTAGTTAATCAGGAAGTTATTAATTCAGGACATCTCTGTAGAAACCATCAGTTAGTTTAGAGAAGAAGTTCTTAGTTTAAGAAAAGAAGTCCTTAATTTAGGAGAAGAAATTCTTAATTTAAGAAAAGAAGTTTTTAGTTTAAGAGAAGAAGTTTTTAGTTTAAGAGAAGAAGTTCTATCAAGATACTCATTTGAGATATGAACTTATGAAGCAACCATGAAAATCATCATGAAAATCCATGAAGTTGACATATAAACTCACGAATTTCCGATGCTTAGGTGAAAACCGAAAAACCGCTTGAGTTTCAGTATGAACTTTCACTATTAGTCACTGATAAATTAGTCACTGATAAATTAGCCACTGATAAATTTACAATCACAAATTTAAAGGAAGGGAATTCACTTGACAGATAAAATTATTAATTCCGGTAACCTTGAAGCAGGGTACGATTCCGTTATAGATAAAGATTCAAAGTATGTGATGCAGACTTACGGGCGCCAGCCCCTCGTTCTCTCAAAAGGCAAAGGAGCAGTTGTCCAGGATATTTACGGTAAGGAGTACATCGACTGTGTCGCAGGCATTGCAGTAAACAATGTTGGGCACTGCCACCCCACGGTTGTTAAAGCAATACAGGCACAGGCTGAGAAGCTGATCCACGTTTCCAACCTGTATTATACTGAAATCCAGGCAGAATTTGCAGAAACTCTTGCCTCGATTACAGGCATGGAATGTGTCTTTTTCTGTAACTCGGGGGCCGAAGCCGTAGAGGCTGCGATGAAACTGGCCCGTGTGGCTACAGGAAAAAGTGCTTTTGTAGCAGCCGAACATTCCTTCCACGGAAGGACCATAGGAGCTCTCAGCGTAACTCACAAGAGCATGTACAGGGACCCTTTTATGCCGCCTGTAAGTTCAAAAACAAGTTTTGTCCCCTATTCTGACGCCGATGCTATCAGGAAAGCGATTTCCGAAGATACCGCAGCAGTGGTTCTTGAACCGATCCAGGGAGAAGGCGGAGTTAATGTCCCGGATCCCGGATATTTAAAAGAGGTAAGGGAAATCTGTGACGAAACCGGAACCCTCCTCATCTTTGACGAGGTACAGACAGGCTTTGGAAGGACAGGCACCTGGTTCTGTAAAGAACAATTTGGAGTTGAACCTGACATTATGAGCATGGCAAAAGCCATAGGAGGAGGGTTCCCCATGGGCGCCATTGCAGCTCGCAGCGGCCTCAGTTTTGGGCGCGGGCAGCATGCTTCTACCTTCGGCGGCGGGCCTCTTGCCTGTGCAGCAGCTCTTGCTTCGATCCAGGCGATAAAAGAGGAAAAGCTTCTGGAACGCTCAAAGGAAATGGGAGCTTATTTCACGAAAAAACTTTCAGGCATGGCTAGGGATGATATTGTGGAGGTCCGCGGGAAAGGGCTTATGATAGGAGTTGAGATTAAATATCCCTGCGGAAAGTTTGTAGATTTTGCAAGGGAACATGGTGTGCTTGTAAACTGCACCTCGGACTCGGTGCTCCGCCTTGTCCCTCCACTTGTGATTACGAAAGAACAGATAGACTCGGTTGTTGATGTCCTTGAGCAGGCGTGAACTGATAAAAAAAGAAATCTTTGACATTGAAGAATACGTTCCCGGAAGATCCATAGAAGAGATAGCTTCAACCTACGGGCTTAAGCCAGAATCAATTATTAAACTGGGATCAAATGAAAACCCTCTGGGACCCTCACCGAAAGCCGTAAAGGCTCTCATAGAGGCAGCTCCCGGAGCAAATATATACCCATCAGCGGATGCACATGAATTAAGAGAAGCCCTCTCGAAATACACAGGTTTTCCGGTATCAAATATTGTCGCCTCAGGGCCAGGAATGGACGGGCTTCTTGACGGGCTTTGCAGGATAATTATTGAAAAGGGAGACGAGGTTATAGTGCCCATCCCTACCTTTTCCTATTATGAGCTTCCTGCCAGAGCCTGCGGCGCAGAACCTGTCTTTATCAGGCGGAACCAGGATTTCTCCCTGAACCCCGAAAAGATTCTTGAAGCCGTGTCTCCCAGAACCAAAATCATTTTCCTGTGTTCTCCAAATAACCCTTCAGGCAATCTCCTTCCGGAAGCTGACCTGAGGAAAATTATTGAAAATACCGATGCCCTTGTGTTTGTGGACGAAGCATACGTTGAATTTGCGGACAGGAACCTTGCAGCACTGGTAAATGAATATGACAATGTTGCGGTTGGAAGGACTTTTTCCAAAGTATTCGGGCTTGCAGGTCTACGCCTGGGATATGGCATAATGCCTGAGTGGCTTACAAAAGAATATTTAAGAGCAGCCACCCCGTTCTCGGTAAGTCTTCCGGCATTGCGGGCAGGACTGGCTGCGCTTTCGGATACTGAATACCTGAATAAAAGCATAAATCTTGCAAGGGAAGGCAGAGAATACCTGAAAGAAAAAATTCCTTTTAAGGTTTATCCTTCTCAGGCAAATTTTGTGCTTGTGGATGTTTCTCCCCTGAAAGCAAAAAAGGTCACGGAAAGCCTTCTGAAGAAAGGAATAATAGTTCGCCCCTGTGATTCTTTCAGGGAGGCAGGAGATTCTTTTATCAGGGTAACAGTCGGCACTCCTGAGCAGAATGAAAAGGTTGTCAGGGCTTTTGAGATTTCAAAGAGCGAGGTATAAACCCTGCTCTTAAAACCCTGCCCCTTTACTTGAATTTAATTTTTAATTCTCAAATTCTAAGTTTTAGATGTCTTTAATTCTCAAATTCTAAGTTTTAGATATTTTTAATTTATTCAACCTTTGGGTTTATTCTATCTCCACAATCTTCATCAACGGATAATTCAGTTCAGGGTCGTATTCCATTGCAACCTTCACCCGTGAAGATCCGTACTTTACAGTGATTTTAACCTCAAGCATGGGACCCTGAAGCTCTGTGTATCCGAACTCGCTGTTTAATTTACTTTTTAAAAGGTCACGGTCGATTTTCACAGAAATATTTTCCACAAAGGGCTGGACTGAAATGCTTTCCTGAATAGCTTGCTCAAGGCTGGAAGCTGTTTTCAGGTTTACAGGAGAGCCCGTAAACTGGTGATAAAGTGCTCCCAGCTTTATTCCTGCTTCGAAAAGTGCGTTATCTCTATCTGTGATTTTGTTTTCAGACAAATAATCCTCTCCCTGCCTTTCTGGATATCAGTATGCTGAACTGGATAATTTTTTAAGTGATTTACTGTTTTTCTTTTCTTCCTTCAGCCTTTGCCCCTTTCCTGTTGCCGTAATCTTTACTGGTAGCAATGCTGATCACAGGGATTTTCAAGAAGGGTGAAAACAGGTAACTCAGCATAAGGATAAAAGGCAGGAAAGAAAAGACCCTCATATACTGCACATCAATGAAATAAAGCAGCATGGTTATCCCGAATACGGCAGCTACGAAAGCCAGGATCTTAATGTTCCTGATCTTCGGGTAATTTACTGTGCTCACCATAAGGATAGAGAGGGCAAGAGTCAGAGCAAGCAGAACATCTACAATTACAAAGCTTTCACCGAGCAAAAGGTATGTAACAAGCATTATGCAGCCTGCGGTAATAGGTAACCCTTCAAAACCTGCCTTCGGGACAGATATTGAGGAATTGAAACGGGCGAGCCTGAGCACGCCGCAGACAGCATACAAGCCTGCAAATATCCCGACGATAGGCTCCTCTACCCCGAATTCAAGGAATATGAGAAGAGCGGGAGCAACTCCAAAGGAAACTGCATCTGCCAGAGAGTCAAGCTGCTCCCCAAGCTCTCCCCCTTTGAATCTGCGGGCAATATATCCGTCTGCCCCGTCCGCAACCGCCGCAAGCAAAAGCAGGATCAGAGCAAATCCAAAAGAATCACTCTGAGCGGCTACTGCAATGGAGCCAATCCCGCAGATCAGGTTCAAAAGAGATACCAGGTCCGGGAGTCTTAACATCTGGAATACGTTCATATTCAAAAGTCCCTGTCATTTTTTATTGTTGCTATAATTGTTTTGCCTGCAAGCACACGCTCCCCTTTTTCAACTGTAATGTCAAAATCGTGAGGAATTGTTACATCAACTCTTGATCCAAAACGGATCATACCAATACGCTGTCCCTGTTCTACAGTATCATTTACATTCGAATATGTGACAATCCTGCGGGCAATAATGCCTGCAATCTGTGTTACTCTTACATCCCCATATTTGCTATGGATGATAAATTCGTTTCTTTCATTCCTTTCAGAATCCTTGCAAAAAGCAGGAAGATAACCACCTTTTTTGTAGATAATTTCACTGATCTTCCCGGATATTGGAGCCCTGTTAACATGCACGTTTTGAAGGAACATAAAAATACAAATTTTTCTGTCCCTGATATCGATAACTGTACCGTCGGCAGGGGAGATCATGTAAGTGTCAGATGTTTCTACCTTTCTCTCGGGATCCCTGAAAAAGATAACCATTACGAAAGTTAACGCCATTCCCACGTTAGCAATGTAATTAAGGAATGGTAAGCCGTCTGTTGCCCTGGAAAGAATTGCAAACAGGGCGGTTACAGATGCAGCTGTGAAAAGCCAGGGTTCAGAGCCTTTTGCGATCATTGATCTCAATCCCTAGCAAATCTATGCAGAAGATATTTCAATTCTTCGGAGAGTATGACCCAGAGGCCGTCAATCATTGCAAGTAACTCAGGCAAAATCTTGAGTACAGCATATGAAATTAAGAAGAGAGCTATTCCTGACCCTGCTTTCGCGATATAGTTATGGGCAATGACGAAACTGTCATTACCAAACCACTGTTCTCCATAAGCTACAACCACAAAGATGTCCCTGATAAGGTTAAGCACATAAATAACAGGCACGGATACGACAAAAGCCGGAACCAGGCGGGTAAGGGGTGCTCTGACTGAACCTATCAGCCCCATAAAAAGAGCAATGCTTTCAATTGCGGTACATGCAAGGATAATCTCTACCGTGTACCCGTTAAGGGTTATCATATTCCAGGCTTTCATATATGCCGGAAACCCAAAGTACTGGAGAACCCAGGTAACCTGCGAGGTAACGTTTCCTATGATCCAGGTGTTCAGGAAGGAAAAGTTTGCAAACGGGAAGTAAACAAGGGCTCCAAGAGCACTTGCACTGGTAAGCATTGAAGTTATGTCCAGGGGATCTCCTTCAGTCTGAGACGAGACTGGTAAGTGCATTACTTCTCTATTGTTTTTTAGAACAAGAGGACCTTTTCTGTACTCCCGAAGCATTATGTAGGCTACAAGTAAGCAGAAAAGGGCGAACAGAAATGTAAGGGCTACATTGGCATAATCCTGAACCTCGATGTAATGGAGAGGCTGGTAACCCCAATGGATGGAAAATACACCCCATCCTGTTCCCCCTATAAGTTTACGAACTCTTGAAGTTCTGGGAATAGCGGATGACGCAATCATTAACCCGACTGCGACCCAGAGTACATTTTCTATCATTTTTCACGCACCTTTTGCCCGGGATAAAGATTTTCAGCAATTTTCATTTTTATCATGGTACTGAAAAAATTTCGAGCAAGTTCTGAAATATCGGGAAAGTAGAACATGAAATTTCCTAAAATAATTAATAGGTTTCCGTAGAGGTTCCACAATGGACTTAAAGTTTTCATATTCATAAATATTAAGGGGCTCAAAGGTTATGGATTTTACTTTATGATATAGCGAGTTTGAAGTGTCATAATACATCAGGGCAGTTTCAGGATACTGGCAGATGCATACCTGAAATACAGCGCCAGAAAGGGCGTTTCCGGTGATAATATGAATAACATCGAACCAGGCAATTGCAGGATATTATGGATTACAACATTGACCTTAATCTGAATATATAAATACCTGCTATGGTCCTTAAGTCAGGGTTTGTTAATGTTAAGAGCCCTGTAAATAAATAACAAATTTCTATTATAGAAAAATAACGGATTATAAGACATTTATATTTTAGAAGAAAAATTAGAAGTATTCGACGGTTCCAAAATAAATAGATAAAGAATCTTTTGGTTATCCATAAAAGAGAAACCTTTAATAAACACTACTGCGTAAGGGGCTTTTTTGCTTGAGAAAGACTCGACTCATATCACAGTGAACCTGAAGCAACTTAAAACAGAATTAAAAAGAATAAAAAAGTTGATAAGAATAATTGAAATATGATGACGAGTTTTTACAATATGCACAATACTAATATATTATTCTGCCTGGCAAAATGTCAGAAAAAGCTAATCAGGAAGGAGATTTGTAGAGAAAAAAGATCTCACGGAAAGTGAGCTACGAAGGCGTTTATGAAACATACTACCCCCAGCCTGACCGTTGATACTGTAATTCTCTTTAAAAACAAGCTTGTTCTGGTGAAGAGAAAAAACCCTCCATATCAGGGAAAATTTGCCCTTCCTGGCGGCTTCGTCGAAATTGGGGAAAGTACAGAAACAGCAGCTGCCAGGGAAGCTTTTGAAGAAACAGGCCTTTCTGTGGAGATTCTCAAACTTATCGGTGTCTATTCCGACCCTGAACGTGACCCAAGAAGACACACGGTATCAGTGTGTTACCTTGCGAAAGGATACGGAGACTTAAAATCAGGCTCTGATGCTGCTGCTGTAGAACTTTTTGAGCTTGATTCTATTCCTGAGCTGGCTTTTGACCATAATAAAATGATAAATGAAGCAAAAAGTGATATTAATGCAGTTCTGTACTAAATGCAAAAGTATGATGTTTCCGAAAGATGGTAACTACCACTGCAGAAAATGTGGAAGCACAATACCGATTGAAAGCGACGCAAAGAATTTCGTCTCCAAAGCCAAAATTGATGATCACGAAGTAGTTGTACTCGAAGGAGAACAGACCTCAGGCCTGCCGACAACAAATGCAAAATGTCCGGAGTGCGGGAACAACACTGCAGCCTGGTGGCTAAGACAGCTCAGGTCTGCTGACGAATCCGAAACCCGTTTCTTCAAATGTACAAAATGCGGGTATACATGGAGAGAATACGACTGAATTTCATAAACACTTCTTACGGGCCTTTCTTAAAAACGTACTTCTGAAAAAATATAATACCGAAATATAGACTTCTGGATGACCATTTCGAGGTCAGAACTTCTTTTATGTTTCAGGCTGAGCCTGAAGCTTCCTTATTTTCTGACCAAGATTTATATAGTTGTCCGGCTTTGAACCTAATAATTTGCCCGGTTTCATGTATCAGTTATTCCAGTAAGGGAAGATTACCTTCAAGGGATAGAAAAATCCCAAATTGTAAGGAAATTTATATATCCAGTGATAGATAAGGAGTTTAAGGCTTAATTTATTTGATGGAGAAGAATCATGTTCAAGGCAGCAATTAATGCAGAGCTTCTGAAAGACGCAATTGCCTCACTGGCTGTAATTGTAGACGAGGTCAGATTCAAAATTAAACCCGAAGGTATTTCGGTAAAGGCGGTTGATCCCGCCAACGTTGCAATGGGGATTTTTGAGCTTGGGTCATCAGCTTTTGAGGAATATAGTGCTGATGAGTGTGAAATAGGGATCGATCTGAATAAGATTACCGACCTCCTGGGAATTGCGGACAGGAATGATACAGTACGTATGGAGCTTGATGAAGGTAGCAATAAGCTCCTGATTGATGTTGGAGGATTATCATATACTCTTTCTCTTCTGGACCCTTCAACAATCCGTGCAGAGCCCAGAGTTCCTCAGCTCGAACTTCCTGCCAAAGTTGTCCTGAACGGTGCAGACCTCAGGCGTGCCGTAAAAGCCGCAGAAAAAATAAGCGACCATATGCTTATGGGAGTCTCTGGCGATACTTTTTATATGGAAGCAAAGGGCGATACAGACCAGGTCCGCCTGGAAATGGGCAGAGACCAGTTAATCGACCTTAAAGCAGGTGAAGCCTGTTCCCTCTTCTCCCTGGACTACCTTACAGATATAGTAAAACCCACAAACAAGGTAAATGAGGTTACTCTCTCCCTTGGAAGGGATTTCCCAATCCTGATCGATTTCGAGATTGCAAACGGTGCGGGCAGAATCTCTTACCTGCTGGCTCCGAGAATCGAATCGGACTAAGGATGACATGCAGGCAGAAAAACTTGCATATTACCCATTCACTTCAGAAGCGTCTGCCTACGTTGGAAATCTGGGAATTTCCTTAGAAAGCCTGCTCAATTCGCGGGCTTACAGGGCTGCAAGAGCCCGTGGAATAGAAAGGGTAAAAGAAGCTCTTGAAGGAGAAATTAAAAAATCTCCTGTTTCGGGGGAAGCCCAGGTACTTTCAGAACTCCTTTCCTATCCATTTGCCAGGATGCTGGTCGCCTGCGTGGATGACCAGCTCTTTACCCGACGTTATTCTCTGGCAGAAGCAAAGGCTGCTTATACTTTTTTGAGAAACGAAAATCCGGATTTTCTGCTGGAATTCGGAGATGATTTTGGAATTTCAGCAGATTCTCAGGATTCTTATTTCAGCATGCATTTTACGGACTATATCCGCTTTTCAAATTCCCTTAAAGACCCTTCATGGAAACTGACAAACCGCCAGTTGAGAGCAGGAAAAATAAAAATAACAAAAGAAGAGTTTTCAAGGCTTCTTGAAGAAGCGGTCAGGGAAAGGATTGAACAGTCCTTCCCTGTCCCGGAAATCCCGCCCGAGGTTTCCAGTTTCTGTTCACCTTACGCTGCCGAGATAAAGGACAAGTTCGAAGTCCAGAAAAAGAAATTCGGATCTACGGATTTCGGAGCTGTCAAACCGGAACTATTCCCCCCCTGCATTGCCTATGCGCTTGCTAACGTTCAGGGAGGAGTGAATCTTGCTCACTCGATGCGTTTTGCAATGACATCCTTCCTTCTCAATGTGGGAATGTCAGTAGATGAAATCCTGAACCTTTTCAATATCTCACCGGATTTTAATGCAGAAAAAACTCTCTACCAGATAGAGCATATCGCAGGTGCTACAGGAAATACTTACAAACCACCTGCCTGCGACACCATGAGGACGTATGGGAACTGCGTAGGAAAAGACAGGCTCTGCGAGAAAATAAGCCATCCTCTTGGATATTACGAGAAAAAAGTATTCATAAAAAATAAAGAAAGAGAAAAGGCAGAGGGAAAAGAACAGGGAAAGGAGAAGGATGATGGGAAGGAAAAGGAAAACGGGAAGGAAAGTGAAGTAGAAAGAGAAGTGAAAAAGAAGTAACAGCAAATGAGTAATGTAAAACTAAATTGAAAGTCGGGACTGCCAGCCATCAATTGTTCATAAAAACTGCCTGACAAACTCCTCTGGCATTAAAGTACGTTTTGAGGTTTCTTCAACCGATAACCCTTCACTCAAAAGTCTTTTTACCACACTTTCCATTGGTTCGCCAACTTCAATAATGTGCATATCAGGATCGTAAAATCTGATTACACGCTGTCCCCAGGGCTGTTCTTTTAATTCATGTACATATTCAATGGAATTCATTTCTTTCAGCTTTTTAAGAAAACTATCTAAATCCTCTTCTTCAAAATACAATTCGGAATTATTTGATTTTTGAATAATATCATTCCTGTTTATGCGTGTTAATTCTGAAAAGTGTGGTTTTAGATGAATTGCAAAACCACTCTCAAACGATACATTTTCGCCAAAATCGTACTGTACTTTCTGGTTGAGAACTTTTTCGTAAAAGTTTCTGGAAATTTCCATATTGTTGACAACAAAAAGTGGGCATATAAATTTCATATTATTACCTCTTTTTATAAATGAATATAATCGGATGTAATCTATCTTTTTCCAGGTATATTTAGATTAAATAGTAGTAAATAAATTCAATAGTAATCAAAATACCCTCTCCAATATATTCATTATATTCAAAAAATAATATCTGTATTTATTACAACTGTATTTATTACAACTGTATTTATTACTTTCAGCCTTGCTAACTGAAAGTGTTTTCTATAGAAATTGCTTTAAAGTTTAAGTAAGAAAGCTCTAAAAAAACAAAATAAAAGGTATTTAAAGAAAAAGATTTTTTGGCAGTGTCGCGAATTTGCTGTAAATTTGAAGTCAAGTTTTTGTGTATTATCGGGAAATTGATCTTCTGATGTGGAATTTTCTACTCAATAACTTCTTGAGATTTGTGATTTTACAGAACTTATGCTACACTGTCAAAAGATTTGAAGAGGAGATTTAAAAAAGGTTTTTTTACTTTTTTCCCTTCATTTTACCTTTTTTCCTTCATTTTACCTTTTTCTGTATTCCCTGCATTTTTGCACGAATTTATCTACAGGGAAGCTAGCAGGATGAGAATGCATATACCCCGCAAGGGTATTGTGCTCTATAAGACCGTCAAAGCCGTCCTGTACACCTTTCCCGCGGATCATTTCGTATGCAAATTTTGCATCCCTGTCGCACTCCGTGATGGAGTAATGGAACTCATGGCCCCTGATATTGCGCGAAGAGAAATTTTTGTCAAGAGGTCGGGCTTCGGTATATCCGAGAGCTTTCAGCCGGTTTGTCATGCGAGTATTTGCGGGCACGACATCAGCCAGTTTATAAACGCGGTCATCGACCTCGTAGGTCCCGCAGAGATAGAGCAAGCCACCGCATTCTGCATAGATAGGCAAACCATCAGCTGCAAGCCCTTTTAATTTCTGTGTAGTCTCCGAGTTCTCGAGAGTTTCTGCGTAAAGCTCTGGATAGCCTCCCCCGAGATAAATTCCATCAACATCCGGGACTTCCCCTGTCATAGGGCTAAAAAATACAACTTCTCCGCCGTTATCCCTAAATGCATCAAACATATCACGGTAGTAGAAACAGAAAGCAGGGTCCCAGGCAACTCCGATCTTTAAATCCGTATCCAGACTCTGGACTACTTCGGCTTCAGAAACAGAACAGGGTTCAGCAAGTTCAAGAACTGCATCCAGGTCAACGTTTTCTTCAATAAATGCTGCCATTTCTGCGGTATTGTAGTCCTTTTCGTGTGCCATATAAAGCCCAAGGTGCCTTGAAGGGACTTCAATATCCTTTCTTCTGGGAATTGTTCCGATAATCGGAATGTTGCCGGGAAGCGAATTTTTTACAAGTTCGGCATGGCGGGGGCTTCCTACCTGGTTAAGGATGACACCTGCAACCCGGACTTCTGGATCGAACTCGGAATAACCTTTTAGAAGGGCTGCGGCACTTCTGGACATACCGTGGACATTGATTACCAGTATGACAGGGATGTCCAGAGTCTTTGCTACGTGAGCTGAGCTCGCAACTTCCGTAGAATCAATTCCGTCAAAAAGACCCATAACCCCTTCAACGACAGCAATATCAGCGTCTGCAGATGTGCGGGCAACTGTCTGCCTGACACCTTCCGTGCCCATCAGGTAAGTATCCAGGTTTCGGGAGGGGCGCCCGCAAATGGCAGTGTGATGGGAAGGGTCAATGTAATCAGGGCCTACTTTATAGGGCTGGACTTTTAACTGCCTGTGCTTGAGGGCAGCCATAATACCCATTGAGACTGTTGTTTTTCCAACACCGCTATGGGTTCCTGCAATAAGTATTCCTTTTGTCATTTGGTTACTATTGTACAGATTAATATATATCAATTCGGCTGTTAAGGAGAACAGCAACCGTTTACCGAAAAGACAAATATTAAGGAGTAAACCTGGAAAAGCAAACTTAAAAAACAGAGAGAATAAAACCAGAATTCACAATTTTTAGTTTCAATGTTTTTTATTTCAATGTTTTTTAGTTTCAATGTTTTTTAGTTTCAATGTTTTTTAGTTTCAATGTTTTTTAGTTTCAATGCTTTTTAGTTTCAATGCTTTTTAGTTTCAATGCTTTTTATTTCAATGTTTTTTAGTTTCAATGTTTTTTGATTCAACATTTTTTCTGCGAATTTCGAAATAACATGCGTTATTGATTTATATTAGCTGTAATCAGGTATTATAGTAAGTGGAACATATCGCTACCAGATATTCTTTTAGTTACAGAGCTTTTAATTACTCCGGTTAAACGGACCATAACTCTACCAGAAAATATTATTATCTCCATAATATAAATACGTCAGGGAAATATGAAGGACAACAATTCAGGAAAAAATTCCCTGTTTCGGGAAGAAAACGAAGAAGAAGTCCTGGTTGACCCTTACGGGCGCAAAGTAACCGGGCTCAGGATATCGATTACTGACAGGTGTAACCTTTCCTGTATGTACTGCCATAACGAAGGAGCAGAATGCTGTACCTGCGGTCCTGTAGGGAATGAAATGAGTCCGGAACTGATTTGCAGCATTATCAGAGAAGCAGCAAAATTTGGAGTCCGTAAAGTAAAATTTTCAGGAGGAGAACCTCTTTTCAGAAAGGATTTTGAAGATATCCTTGCCTGCCTGCCTCCTCTGAAAGAGGTTTCGGCAACCACTAACGGTATCCTGCTTGAAAAACGTGCAAAAACCCTGAAAGCTGCCGGACTCGACAGGATAAACGTAAGCCTGGACTCTCTTGACCCCGAAAAATACAGGAAGATTACCGGAGCCCCTCCGGGAACCCTTGAGAAGGTCATCAGAGGTATCAACAGCGCAGTTGAAGCAGGACTGACTCCGGTAAAACTGAATATGGTGCTCCTGAAGGGCATAAACGAGAACGAAATCGATGAAATGATGGATTTCATCCGCCCTTATAAAGGAAAAGTCATCCTGCAGCTTATTGAGCTCATGAATATAGACCCTGAGCTTTCAAAGTACACTATCGACTCAAAAACCCTTGAAAAAAGCCTCGATGAAAGAGCAAGCGAAGTCAGGGTCCGACACCTGCATCACAGAAAAAAGTACATGATCGATGGAGTTGAGGTGGAATTCGTGCGCCCGATGGATAATTCTGAGTTCTGCGCCCACTGCAGCAGGCTCAGAGTCACAGCCGATGGGAAACTCAGGCCCTGCCTGCTTGTGCACGATAATCTTGTTGATATAGGAGGAGCAAATAGCCCTGAAGAGATAGAAAAACTGCTCAGGCTTGCAGTAAGCCGGAGAAAGCCTTATTATACTCCAATCATGAAAATTGAGAAATTAAAGAAAAAGAAAGAATAAATAAAAGGATCAAAGAAAAAAAGAATTAAAGAAAGAAGAAAAGAGAAAAAATATTCAAGGAGAGAGAAAATGAAAATCGAACTTCTGGCAGACGGCAGAAAAATCCCGATGAATGAATTTGTCCAGACAATAGTGGGCAACGTTATAAAAGCAATGATAGAGACTCTTCACACAATCGACGGCAATTGGAAGGAAATTTCAATACACATAGAGCAGGATGAAGCAAAATAAGAAAAAAGAAAAGTTATTTAAAAGTATTTTTGAAGTAAAAAGAAAAACATTACTTGTTCAGTACAATTCTGTTCTCTTTTTTATCTGATGTATATTTTGCCTGAATTATCGAGCTCCAAATATATGTTTTGTCTGAATTATGGGGCAGTTCCACATGTATATTCTGTTATATCCTGTCTGAATTATGGAGCAGTTAACTGCTGTCAGAGATATTTTTCGATCTCAGAAAAATCAATCCTTGCCGTCGAGTCCAGGGAGATAGGAGTTATTGAGACATGCCCTTTCTGCATGATGGCATGCACATCGGTCCCTTCCTCTTCTTCCCGTATAAGGTCTCCTGCTATCCAGTAATAGGGTCTTCCCCTTGGGTCACGCCTCTCTTCGACATCGGTTTTAAAGATCTTCCTCGCAAGGCGGGTAATCTCTATAGGAGTATCTTCTTCCGCATGGAAGGGAATATTGATATTCAGCAGATCAACATTTTCCGGCATTCCCCTCTTCAGCACATTGCGGGCAATCCTGTTAACGACCTTTATCCCGGCTTCGAAGCGTTCCCTCTGATAGTCCCTGGGATCATCGAATTTCTGCCCTTCATCAAGAACCTGCATTGAGGCAGCAATTGCAGGAACGCCATAGCTTGCAGCTTCAAGGGCTCCTCCAATTGTTCCCGAAGTGGTGATAGTATCCGTGCTTATATTTTCTCCAATATTGAAACCCGATAATACCAGGTCAGGCATTGCCTTCAGGATAGTAAAAACGCCGAGAATAACAGAGTCCGTAGGAGTGCCTCCCACAGCATAGGCAGGTATGCCTCCGACGTCTGTTTTTGTGATCCTGAGAGGCTCAAAGATAGAAATAGAGCGTCCTACTCCGCTCTGCTGGACGGCAGGAGCCGAAATTGTAACTTCCCCGAGGTCAGAAACGCTGTCAAAAGCGGCTTTCAGGCCTGTCGAATAAACACCATCATCATTTGTAACAAGAATTTTTGGGACCATCAGCTTTCCCATAAGTTGCAGGATAATTTAAAATTTATGGAAACGCTGTGATGATTTTATTTCTATGGTACAGACAGATGATTTCCAGATTAGATTTACATTCAGGGAGAATTATAGAAATAAAAATAATATATTATGGCCAATATATATTATAGAAAAATGTCTGTCGAGGGTGAGAATAAATCCTGAAATCTCGAAACAGGAGGCTATGTGGAAACTGACCAGTTAGATTTCATTTTCCAAATTATAGACTAAGAGCAAGCCCGTTTCCATCAAAGGCAAAGAAATAGAGAGAAAGAGGAAAGGATTTCAATAAACTGTTAAAATCAGAAGAAATTTAGGGAGTGGTATTGATGGCAGAAGCACAGGAAGTAGTAACACATGTAAATATAAAAGACAAGACTGCAAACCCCACACCATTAGGATTTACTGGTCTGGGTCTTGCTGCAGTTCTCTTAAGCCTGAGTTATATAGGGCTTTACCCTGTGGATTCGATGATCGTATCCATGGCAATATTCCTGGGAGGCTTTGCACAGGTCTTCGCAGGTATTATGGCATGGAAAAAAGGGAGTGTTTTTGGTGGCACGGCATTCTGTGCATTCGGGCTTTTCTGGTTTTCCTTTGCAGGACTTCTACTTATGCCTGCACTTGGCTGGATTGAGGGCCCTGAACCACTGGCACTTGCAGCGTATCTCTTCCTCTGGGGAGTATATACATTCGTTATGCTGATAGCAACTTTGAAGCTGGGTAGTAAAGCTATAATATTTATATTTGTGACCCTTTTCCTGCTGTTCATGCTGCTGGCTATCATAAACGGTACAGGAAACACAGGCCTGCTTGTCATAGCCGGTTATGTAGGGCTTATTATGGGTCTTGCAGCCCTGTACACTGGCCTTGGGGAAGTGCTTAATGACGCATATGGCAGAACAATTGTCCCAATTTGAAGATAGAAAAAATGAAAGCGTCAAAGAAATTATCAAATAAAAAGCAGTACCAAATAACACATAAAGCGAAAACAAAAAATTTAACGGCAAAAATGCCGAAGCAAAGATAAAATACAGGGCTGTTTGTTTTAAATATATTGAGCCCTGGTTTTTTTGATTTGAAAATGTCTTCTATTCCGATGTTATTACCGGTTGTTTCGACACCGGTTCTCATTTTTAACATGAGATTTTTTAAGCAGGTGGGGCATTAAAGAGGGTGGCTTGGCCGCCCTGCAATATCCGATCAGCAGGCGCCCTGCTTTAGCTGCCCGCTGACCAGTGTTCTTTTTTATCGGGATTCCCCTGGTTTATCCCTGAACTTTTCTGTTTTAACAGGAGGCATTTTTGGTTCAAATACGGAAAGAGACGGAACTTCAAAGTCACATTAGCCGTATTTTAAAGTTAAACTTTAAAGAAGTTAAGTATTAAAGTGTACTTTTGATTTTAAAAAACATTTTTAGAACACGTTTTTAACTGTATATTCATACAGGTGATAAACACTTAAAGAGAACATTATCACCTTCATCGTCAGAAACTCCAGACTATGAAGCCATTCCCCTATCTCCATAATCGTTTCCGGTTGTACACTTCTCTGTTCTATTACGGTTTTTACGATTTCCTATAAATTTTTTCCTAACATTTTATCTTAACCCCACTGATAATGTATTCTATTAGACGTTACCTCAAAGCATTTCCTGTTTGAAAATGCCCTGTACGAGATATTCTTTTATCCAACATTGTCTCAAAAGAAGTCTTCTGTTTGAAGACTTCCTGCATAGCATACACTATCCGACGTAGTCTTGAAGAGGCATCTCCATGTCGAAAATGCCATACTTTACCCCACCGACTCTAGCTTTAGAAGCTCGTCATATTAAAACTTGTTGAGCTTGTATAAGAGAATTTTATATGAAGACCTTAATAATTTACAGGCTCTTCACTGAACTTTTTAATCATGAAATTGGAAAAAGAGGATGGGTATTGATAGCAAAAGAAGCAAAGAAAACAGAAAAGACCATAGAAGTCCTGGATTGAAAAAAAAGCAATTAACAAGCGTTTATTCCGACCCTAATATATTATGTGAAATGAGACCTGAGCGCAAATCTCTCAGGCATACATAACTTTCTTCATAATAATATCCTTCAGATTTGTCTCGAAAAGTAAACAGGGGATAAAACCCAAAGAAATTAAAAGAATGATCGAAACGCAAATATCTAAAAATGAATACCCTTAAAGATGATATCAACTGGCGCAGAGATAAGTTTTAAAAAAGTATATATCACAATTTAAATTATTATTTTCATGAAAAACGAAGACCCTGATCGTTCATTTTCACTGAAAGTTTATTTGCTAATCATCATTGTGCTTTCATGGCCTTTTCAGATCGCCTACCCATTTTTAGGGGAAGCTTTTAAGCCGCTTCTTTTATTATCAATGATTATGGTCGCTGTCGGCACTTATATTGCCGGCAAGTTTGTGTTCAGGGACGGGTTTGAAAACGCTGGCTGGCAATGGGGCAAACCCAGGCATTATGCATACGCTTTTGGACTTGCATTGTTTTTGTGGGCTTTCCCGAGAGTTGTTGAACAGTTAATGGGAATTTATGAAGCCCCTCAGGATATAAGCGCCAGGACAATTCTAATTGAGTTTTTACTTAGCTTCACAATCACACTCATTCCAGCTTTTAGCGAAGAGTTCGGTTGGCGTGGATATTTGCTGCCCCGCTTATTCGCCCGATATACAGCCCGCAACGCACTGCTTCTGCACGGCTTTGTCACCTGGGTCTGGCACCTGCCAGTTGTGGTTGTAATGGGAATGCAGATGACTGGCAACCCTCTTATTTCAGTGCCGCTTGTTATGCTTGTCAGTTTAGTACCGACGATTATGCACGCAGTTGTATTTGCTTACATCTGGTCAAGCACGCAAAGTTTAGCCGTATCGACCGTTTACCATGCCGCGTTTGATGAGGTTCGTGATTCCATTGAAGGGACGGTTGGTTTAGGTCCGCTTTCACAAAACTGGCAGATGCTAATTCTTACTATTTTGGGAATTGTACTATTATGGAAAGCAAAATGGAGAAAAACAGCTAACGAAAACCTTTTTTGCGGATTCCATCCTAATCTTTAGTTTTTCCGTATGACACATCTCTAAGAGCCTTATCTCTAAAACCTTTCAAAACTCTGGAAAGATCTACAACATCAACAGTGTAGGGTATATTAAGATCATTTATTTTTTCTTTTAATAAAGTCCATTATTGACTTTGAGTCAGGCTTTAAGGAGTTTTAAGAAGATTTCTACGCTGTGCTTAAGTCTGAAGAATGTCACTATGGAAAACTTGATCGATGAAGCTAAACCTTTACCATCAAATATCGTTTTCTATCTCCTCACCCATCCAAGAGCAGTGCAAATTTAATATAATGATTCCCTTTATCCATCTATTATTTCTAACAAATCAAAAATTCACGATTATCCAGTATCCCCCAATCAATATTACGAGGACTTATAAAATGGACAAATACGAAAAAGTATTCGAGCTGGCAAAACGCCGCGGCTTTTTATGGAATTCATTTGAGCTGTATGGCGGAAGCCGCGGGTTTTATGATTACGGGCCTTTAGGGAGCACGCTGAAAAGGCGCATAGAGCAGATCTGGAGAGAGTTTTACGTAATTCAGGAAGGGCATATGGAAATCGAGTGCCCGACCATAGGTATCGAGGATGTTTTTGTCGCATCAGGGCACGTTGGAGGCTTTTCTGACCCCTTGTGCGAATGCAAAAAGTGCGGAGAAGCTTTCCGGGCAGACCATCTGGTGGAAAACGTCATGGATGCGGCAGGGACCCTGAGCGCAGAACAGCTCACAGAAATCATAAAGGAGAAGGGGATCACCTGTCCCGAGTGTGGCGGAGAGCTCAACGACGCTTATGAATTTAACCTGATGTTCAAGACCACAATCGGGCCCGGGACAGGAAGGCAGGGGTACCTCAGGCCGGAAACAGCGCAGGGGATGTTTGTTGACTTCCAGAGGCTTTCCCGCTTCTATAGAGACAAGCTGCCTTTTGGGGCTGTGCAGATAGGCAAGTCTTACAGGAACGAAATTGCACCAAGGCAGGGTGTTATAAGGCTCAGAGAATTCACTCAGGCTGAATGTGAACTCTTTGTTGACCCGAGGAACAAGAAGCACTCCAATTTCGAGCGCTTCGCGGAAAAAGAACTTGTTCTTTACTCACAGGCAGCCCAGCAAACAGGTGAACCGATCAGGATGACAGTTCGCGAAGCTGTAGAAACCGGCGTTATCGCCCACGAAGTCCTAGGTTACAACATCGCTCTTACAAACGAGTTTCTGACAAAAGTAGGGATCGAACCTGCAAAGCTCAGGTTCAGGCAGCACCTGAAAGACGAGATGGCACACTACGCAATCGACTGCTGGGATGCCGAAATCGAAACAGACCGCTTCGGCTGGGTTGAAATTGTGGGCATTGCAGACAGGACTGATTATGACCTTAAAGCCCACGCAAGGGTCAGCAAGACAGATCTTTACGTTTACGTAGAGTATGACGAGCCCAAAATGGTGACCCGTTTTGTTGTGAAACCGAATATGGGCAAACTCGGCCCCCTCTTCAAGGGCAAAGCAAAAGCCGTTGCAGACGCCTTAAAACAGCTTTCGGAAGAAGAGCTCTCAAAGGACCAGATCACAGTTACAGTAGACGGAGAAGAACTGTCTGTAAGTTCGGATGTAGTGGATTTTGCCGAAGAGACCGTAAAGGTCAGCGGAGAAAACGTCATTCCTCACGTCATTGAGCCTTCTTATGGTATAGACAGGATCTTCTACGGTACCATGGAACACGCCTTTGACGAAGAAAATGTTGCTAAGAAAGCAGCAGAATCCGGTCTCAAAGGTGCAGAAGAAGCAGAAGGTGCAGAGAAAACAGAAGGTGCAGAGAAAGCAGAAAAGGCAGAAAAAGGACCGGAAGCAACAAAGGATGAAACTGAGGGAGAAGGTGAAGAAGAAACCCGCCTTGTGATGCACTTCTCAAGTTCAGTAGCCCCTGTTCAGGTAGCGGTCCTCCCGCTTCTTACCAGGAAAGAGCTTGCAGACCCTGCAAAAGAGATCGTTGCAAAACTCAGGGAAAAGAACCTGCTCGTCAATTACGACGACTCCGGGACCATCGGGCGCCGCTACAGGAGAAATGATGAAATCGGGACTCCATACTCGGTTACTGTTGATTATGATACCCTTCAGGACGGGACCGTCACAATCAGGGACAGAGACTCCATGCGCCAGATAAGGGCTCCAATCAGTGGAATCGAAAACGTGCTCTACGAACTGATCTACAGGGGCAGAAATTTCGAATCTGCAGGTAAACCCTTTAATTTCTAAATTAGAATTAATTGAAGAATGAATTAAGGGAATAATTATAACCTGTAAATTCCTGAGCTGCGGGCTGAGAAGCCTACAGCAAAATATTTAATTTTTTATTACTTTTTTATAATTGAAATAAAGCCCTGAAATAAATAAACCTGAAAAAATAAGCGATCCTGAATCAAAATGAAAGAAAGTCTTTTTCCTGAGAAACCGGAATGCATGAAGCATCCATTGATAAAGCCCGACACAGTGGAGCAGAGGCTTTACCAGCTCAACCTTGCAGGAGAAGCCCTTAAGGGTTCAAGCCTTGTTGTACTTCCTACGGGACTTGGAAAAACCATAATAGCTCTTTTTGTAATTGCCTCCAGACTCCAGCGTTTCGGAGGAAAAGCCCTTATTCTCTCTCCTACGAAACCCCTTGTTGAGCAGCACGCAGCTTTTTTCAAAAAGGTGATGGCTCTTCCCGAAGAAGAGGTTCTGGCTTTTACTGGCAGCATTCCCCCCGCAGAGAGAGAAAGGCTATGGGAACAGGGAAAACTGATAGTATCAACCCCGCAGGTAATTGAAAACGACATCCTTACAAGGCGGATCAGCCTTGAGAACGTTAGCCATATCACTTTTGACGAAGCCCACAGGGCAGTCGGAAACTATGCCTATACCTTTATTGCGGAGAAGTATTTTGAGAGTGCGAAAAATCCGCATGTGCTCGGAATTACAGCAAGCCCGGGAAGTTCGGATGAGAAGATATCAGAGGTCTGTGAAGCCCTGCATGTCCAGAATGTAGCCGTGAAAACGGAAAAAGATAGGGATGTCCGCCCATATGTGCAGGAAAAAGAAATCGAATGGCTTCAGGTTAATCTTCCCGCAGAGATGGCAGAAATCCGGAGCTATCTTGAGAAAATTTTCGACGACAGGCTTGCAATTATCAGGAACCTGGGCTTTTCTGCAGGCAGCGGGAAATATGTCTCCAAAAAAGACCTGCTGCTCCTCCAGAAAAAGCTTCAGGGAGAAATCAGGGTAGGAGGAGACCCTGCAGTCTTTTCTGCCATGTCCGTGGTCGCAGAGATGATGAAGGTGAACCATGCAGTGGAAATGGTGGAAACCCAGGGGATAGAAGCCCTCAGAAAATATCTGGAAAAACTCGACGCTGAAGCTTCTTCGAGCAAAGCGAGCAAGGCTGCAAAAAGGTTAATGGACGATCTCTATATGCGGAAGACCCTTTACCGGGCAAAAGAATGCGAGGTTGAACATCCAAAACTGGAGCTTGCGCGGAGAATCGTATGCGAGCAACTAGAAGGTAACCCGGACTCGCGAGTAATTGTTTTTACAAACTACAGAGACAGCGCTGAAATGGTGGTTAACGCTCTTTCCAGAGTTTCCGGAGTTAATCCTGTCCGTTTTGTGGGGCAGGGCTCTCGCCATAAGGATAAAGGGCTCACGCAAAAACAGCAGGTTGAAATCCTTGAAAGGTTCAGGGCCGGGGAATATAATGCCCTGGTAGCCACGTCGGTTGCTGAAGAAGGTCTTGACATTCCCGCCACAGACCTTGTTCTGTTTTACGAGCCTGTCCCTTCTGAGATAAGGAGCATCCAGCGCAAAGGCAGGACAGGCAGGCAGCACAAAGGCAGAGTGACCGTTCTCGTGACAAAAGGCACAAGAGACGAGGCTTATTACTGGAGCAGCAAAAACAAGGAAAAAAGAATGCTGAACAGTATGCACGGACTTGAAGCTGTCCTGGGCCCGAAAAATGTCAAAAAAAGCTCTGAGCTTTCCGATTTTGACAGTGTGTCTTTTATTTCAGACTCAAAACCGGAATCAAAACAAAACACAAAACTGGACTCTTACCCAGAATTTCAAGGAATTGAAAGCGAAAGTATGGATAAAATCGAAAGTGGGAGCCTGGAAAATACTGAAGACTTCCCTATAACTGATTTTGGGGATCCCGGAAAAACTGAGGGAAAAAACGGAAAAGATAGCGAGATAATTTCACACACGAAGGACATAAAACTGCAAAAAAATTCAGATGAGATTGGAAAGAAAGAAGAAAACGAGAAAGATTATGCAAACATAAAAGAAAAGCAAAAAACCCTTGTTGATTTCGGAACCGCATCAGGAGAAAGCTCAGACAGCCTCCTTAAAATTATAATCGACCACAGAGAAACAAAAAGCGGGGTTGCGAAAACTCTGGACAGACTCGGCATGGAACTCAGATTTATGGCTCTTGAAATCGGAGACTATATCGTGAGCGACCGCCTTGCAGTGGAAAGGAAACGTACAGATGACTTTGCATGTTCCCTGATTGACGGAAAACGCAACCTTTTTGCCCAGCTCTCTGACCTGGCAAGAGTTTATGAAAAACCTGTTCTGATAATTGAAGGGGAAGACCTTTTCACTTCAAGGCAGATTAACCCGAATGCTATTTATGGTTCCCTTGCATCCATTGCAATAGATTTTGGGGTATCCATCCTCTATTCCCGCGACGAAGAGGAAACCGCATCTATTTTGAAAATACTTGCAAAGAGGGAGCAGACAGAAAATAAACGTGAAATCAACCCTCACGGGAAAAAGTCTGCCAGCACTCTTGCAGAACAGCAGGAATACCTCATCTCTTCAATCTCGAACATCGGGCCTAAAGCAGCCAGAAACCTTCTCTCGTATTTCGGCTCGGTAGAGGCTGTTATGAGGGCTGATATCGAGGAGCTGAAGAAAGTAAAGCAAATAGGCCCAAAAACGGCGGCCAGAATCCGGGAAGTTCTTGAAAGCCCATATAAAGGATAAGCTGCAGGTTTCTTTTCTCTTTTCCAGCAGCAATTTTATTTTCAGTGACAGGGCTTTTGCGGCCAAGTCTTTATAGGCATTTAACAGGTCTTTTATATCTTTCTTAGCCTCTCTACCAGCCCGATGCTTTTATCTATCAGTTCCAGATGTTCGGCAATGCTGCGCGGGTTCTTTTCATTTTGCAGGGAAGCTGCAATGTTTACCATCTTTTTAAAGAGAAGGTTTTCCAGTGCCTTACAGTCTCCATCAGTTGCAGAAATGCCGGACGATTCAGTACTTCTTGCCCGGACTTCAGGTTTAGCCTGAATTTCAGGGACTATACTTTCCGTTTCTTCGGTTTCATAAAGGGTCTCAGTGAATTCTTCTTCCTCAGACGGGAGAGTTTTCTCTTCTTCCTCTTCAATTTCCGATGCCCTTTGTCCGAACCGGGTTTTCTGTCTGCGTACCTGCACTTTCTTTCTGGGCTCAAAAGAGGACCTTTCCCTTTCACTGGAAGGTCTGGCTTCTGGAGCCTGGACTTCTGCCGCAGGTTCGGGAGCCGCAGTTTCTCCCCCTTCTTCCCGAACATCACATATAGGGCAGATTACTGTTCCCTGATAACGAAACTTGGGGGCTCCGCATATTTTGCAATGTTCAGCGAGCATCGTGCCGCCAAGTTCCAGAAAACGGGCTATTCTTTTTACTTTCATGTCTTTATCAGAATCCATACGCCTTACCTTCCTTTTTACATAGTTTTCAGATCATTTTGTAAGGTTTTTCCTGTAACTCCCTCTATATGAAGTTACCTTTATAAAACATAAAGAAGAAAAGACCTGTACATAAAATCGTAAGGCTGAGACCCTGAAGCTATCAGGCTCGTGGGTCACCGATAATATTTTATATAACAAGCCTGTCTTACACTAATTTATTAGCTCTAATTTTTATATCATAACTGACTGCGAAGGTGATTCAAATGTCATCAAATGATTCATCAGAAGTTATCAGACAATGTCTTCAAGTCCTAGAAAGTATAACCAGCGACTCTTCAGTTCCACGAAATATCAGGCGTTCTGTGAATGAAATTATGGATATCCTGAACAACGAATCCGAACCTCTCTTCCTTAGAGCAGCATCGAGCATTTCCATTCTAGAAGATATAAGCAATGACCCGAACCTTCCTCTGCACACGAGGACTTTGATCTGGAACCTTTCAAGCCAGCTCGAAACCATTCCGGTAGATGAGTAAAGCCAGAGAAAAACAGAAGAATTTTTCTATTCCGTAAAAAATTCTCCAGAGAGCATTTTAAAAGAAAATCCTCTCCGGAAAGAAAAAGCTCAGATTCGTTTCTTGAGACGATTCTGTAAAAAAATCCTGAACTTAACCTTATTCTAAAAAAAGAAATATAAAGGAAGTGACCTGGCAAGTTTGATAGTCACGTCCATCTGATTTTGGAATTAAACCAGAGGTAAAGGATACCGATAAGATAAAAGCCAGAAATAAACCTCTTTTCTATCTTTTTTCTCTTTTTTTATTTGGCATGAAAGTGCTTTCTAGTACTTTCATTTTTTGGGCATGTTATTCGAAGAATATCATGTGCGTTTTTTTAGATATTCTTCCCTTTTCCTGTATTTTATCTTCTATCTTTAGTCTCTATTTTATTCTCTATTTTTAATCTCCATTTTAATCCCTATTTTTATCCGTTTTACTGAATCGGACTTTAAATTCAAATTAAATTTTGCTGCCGACAGAATAATTAATATAGATAAGTTGATACATAAAAAAGAACATAAAAAGAGAATTAGAGAAATAAAAGATCTCAAAATGGGATTTTACAATATCAAAAAATTGAGAATATTGGCGAGGCGATAAAGAGAGGGAAATAAAAATAGCACATTGCAATGCTGAACCAGCGTAAAGACATGAATTAAGGTCAAAACACATTCTGAAATTTTTGAAATAAAACTATAAAAACCTGAAAAAAATAAAAAATTGAATCGGGGGGAAGAAATCAATGCTGGAAGAAATTTCTAGCCATATAAGGGAAAATCTTGAGGTTAAAGACAGGATCAGGGAAGATGGACTGAAAATTTCAAGGGAAATTGTAAGAGAGTGCAGGACAGCAAGTTTTGCCCTGCATGGGAAAGACTTTGAGAAAGCGGGTAAAAGTATAGAAGCAGCCGGAAACTCTTTAAAAAAGCTTGTAGCCCGGTTTGAAGGGCATGCTGACATTTACCACGCAGGATTTGTAGAACATGCACAGCAGGAGTATTCGGAAGTTGCAGTCCTCTACAGCCTGCTTAAAGACGAAGGAAAAACACAGGACTTTCCTTCTCCTGATGAACTGGGGGTTGAATATGCTGCATACCTTAATGGGCTTGGGGATGTGGTGGGAGAGCTCAGAAGGCATATTCTTGACCTTATAAGGGCGGAAGCCTTTGAAAAAGCCGAAGTGTTTTTAGGTATCATGGAAAATATCCATGCAACCCTTATGGAATTTGACTATCCCGATGCAATCACAGGGGGGCTCAGACGAAAGACTGATGTGTCCCGCTCCCTGATAGAAAAAACACGCGGCGATGTCGTAAACTCAATTCAACAGAAAAAACTTGAAGTTGCTATGAAAAGCCTAGAGACCAGGCTGTAAAAAGATGAAAAAGAAGAGATAACCTGGATGCAAAACCTGAGTTAAAATAATCAAATAAAAATAAGGTTTAAAAATAATTCTCTCCTTCAGTGCCTTACAGAACTGCAGGCTATAAGTAGAATCAGGCTGAGAGGAAGAGCAGGATAATCTTCACAATAACTCCAGAGCCATTTGTTATTTCTGGAGTTACATATAATTTTATTGTTTAGTGAAGTTACATTACAATTCGACACCCCGTTACCTGAAACCCCTTATCCGGCTTACCGTACCGGCATTCAAACAGCTCAACATATACATATAAATGATAAAACCCTAAGGGTCTGATAGATCCGAATTCCAGTAATCAGTTACAAGAGGATATATATGAAATTTGATCCAGAAAAAATAAAAAAAGATGCAAAGGAAAATTTTGACCATGCCTGGAACGAAGGCAAAAAAATGGTCAAAATGCCTACACTTAACGAGCGCTACCCGAGGACAACCCTGAGATACGGGAAGGCTCACCCTGTTTACGATACAATCCAGAAACTGAGAGAAGCCTATATGCGTATGGGTTTTGAAGAGATGATGAACCCTCTTATAGTTGATGAAAAAGAGGTCCACAAGCAGTTCGGAAGCGAGGCACTCGCAGTACTTGACCGCTGTTTTTATCTTGCAGGTCTGCCCCGCCCCAATGTGGGGATTTCTGACGAACGCATCGCACAGATAACCGAAATCCTGGGTGATATAGGAGAAGAAGGCATAGACAAAATCAGGAAAGAACTTCACGCTTATAAGAAAGGAAAGATTGAAGGAGACGACCTGGTTCCCGAAATCTCTGCAGCCCTCGAAGTTTCGGATGCCCTTGTAGCTGACATGATTGACAGGGTTTTCCCTGAGTTTAAAGAACTTATCCCCCAGGCAAGCACAAAAACCCTGCGCAGTCATATGACAAGCGGCTGGTTCATTTCCCTGGGAGCCCTGCTTGAGAGGGAAGAGCCTCCTTTCCACTTCTTCTCAATAGACCGCTGTTTCAGGCGCGAACAGCAGGAAGACGCTTCAAGGCTTATGACCTATTATTCCGCTTCCTGTGTGATAATGGATGAAGATGTGACTGTAGACCATGGTAAAGCAGTGTCAGAAGGGCTTCTCTCACAGTTCGGTTTCGAAAAGTTCCTTTTCAGGCCGGACGAGAAGCGCAGCAAATATTATGTCCCTGACACCCAGACCGAGGTCTTCGCTTTCCATCCGAAACTGGTAGGTTCTAACTCAAAATACTCTGATGGCTGGATCGAAGTCGCAACTTTCGGCATATATTCTCCTACAGCCCTTGCTGAATACGATATTCCGTATCCCGTAATGAACCTCGGGCTCGGAGTGGAAAGGCTTGCCATGATCCTGCACGATGCGCCCGATGTCCGCTCTTTGACCTACCCTCAGATCCCGCTGTACAGTGAGTGGGAAATGCCTGACAGCGGACTTGCAAAGCAAGTTTTTGTAGATAGAATGCCTGAAACCCCTGAAGGGCAGGAAATTGCATCTGCAGTGGTTGCCCAGTGTGAACTGCACGGAGAAGAGCCAAGCCCCTGTGAGTTCCCTGCCTGGGAAGGCGAGGTTTGCGGAAGAAAGGTTAAGGTTTCCGTAATCGAGCCTGAAGAAAATACAAAGCTCTGCGGGCCTGCCGCGTTCAATGAAGTAGTTGCCTATCAGGGAGACATTCTGGGAATTCCAAACAACAAGAAATGGCAGAAAGCTTTTGAAAACCACTCTGCAAGGGCAGGCATACGCTTTATAGAGGCTTTTGCAGCCCAGGCTGCCAGAGAAATCGAAGAGGCTGCAATGTCCGGAGCAGATGAGCATATTGTCAGGATTCGGATTGTCAAGGTCCCCTCGGAAGTCAACCTGAAGATGGGAACTACTGCCCAGAGATATATCACAGGCAAAAATAAAAAGATAGATATCAGAGGCCCGGTCTTCACCTCGGTAAAAGCGGAATTCGAGTAAAATAAGCCGGCAAACAGAAATAATAATGCAGAACGGAAGGGCTGTATGCAAAATGAAGGTGTCCCGTCACCAGGATATTCAGAAATCAGGAGACTGATGGAAACTGGAGAGCCTGTGTGCATAACCTTTGAAACAGAGGAAGGGGATGTGAAAAAAAGGCTTCATGGAACAATGCCCTTCCAGAAATCAGTTCCTGAAGAAAAAACATCCGGAGAAGAAAGGAATGAACTCCCCGAGAAATCCGGCTTCCTTTTTTGTGAACTTGTGCAAAAAACCCGCATGGGAGAAAAGTTCAGAATTTCAGGACAGAGCTGTTCTCCCGGAGATTATGTCCTTGGGCTTTCCGAAAAGAGCCCTGCTGAATATTATCTCAGGTCCGGCAGGTACAGTAATAAACAGGATGCAGAAAAAGCAGCTCTATCCCTTCCGAGATTAAAGAGAAAATTTCATTCCATTGTGATAGAACCCTTATCAGTTAATAGAGGTATTTTTGATGTGCTTATTCTCTTTCTTAAACCTGAGAGAGCCATGAGAGTTGTCCAGGCAAATGCCTATTCCGGAGGGAAAAGGACAGTAATGGATACAATGGGTGCAGCCTCAATCTGTGGAGACTGTACCGTATTTGCTCTTGAACAGGGCATAAGTTTATCTTTCGGGTGTAAAGGGTCAAGAAAACACACTGGATATAAAGATTTTGAAGTTCCCCTGGGAATTGCTTTTGAAAAAATAAAGGAAATTGAAGAAGGGCTTTCAAAGATCCCCGAAACAACAGAGTAAAGATGCTGAACAGTAATGTAGTAGCGCAGGGTGAATTACATCTCTTGGCTTTTTAGAATAATTTATCGAAGAAGTTCACCACGCTTTCCAGCCCGATAGCCTCCAGTTGTCCCGGAGAAACAACTGCAACGGTTGCCAGAAGACAGATCATAACGAGTGCGAAGACAAAGGTCTTCAATAAAAAAGAACTCATTGAAGAGTGTTTTTTGCGTCTGGTACCATCAACCTCTTCCACAAGCCCTTCATACCTGACCTTAACACTTGACCAATCGGCATTGCTGCCTGACTTGCCTGAGGAGCCTTCATTTTCCGTGTCCTGGCTCTTTCCGGAATAAACATATTTGGACCAGTCAACGGTATCAGATTCGGAAGATGAGGTTGATTGACCGGCACTCAGCGGGTCGCTTCCGGATTTGAAGGATACATAGGAAATAGTGGTTGTTCTGAAAGGAGATTTAGAACCTGAGGGGAGATCGGGAATTTCTGGAACCTGCGGGTTCTGGTCAGTCCCCTGGCTATTGCTTTGGCTTTCAGGGGCAGAGGAGAGTTCAGTCACCTTCTCTTCCGGAGGCAGGGACATATCATATGCTTTTCTTTTTTGAGGGTCTTTGAGGGTTTCGTAAGCCTCTTTGATTTTTATGAATTTTTCATGGGCATCAGGAGACCTGGCTCTATCCGGATGATATTTTTTTGCAAAATAATGATACTTATCTTCGATTTCCTCAAGACATGCGCTTCTGGGAATATCGAATAATTGATAATAGTCCACTGCTTTCCTCCCCTGAACCATTCTATTATTGACCCGTTGATCCAATATTGACCCTTTGATCCAATGGTCTGTTGATATATTGATCGTTGATCTATTGAACCTTTATTTGAGACGTGAATTTGTTGAAATTCAGCGCTTCTGGATACTGGTGTATCACATTATCAGTCATTGAGACCCTGGGGCCTTTCTATAGTGACACTCCTCATAATTCCCGTCCCAAGATCTTTGGCTGTAGCATTTATTATTCCGTTAGCATCAATGTCAAAAGTAACCTCTATCCTTGGAATTCCCTTTGGAGAAGGCGGGATATTATCGAGGACAAGCGTTCCTAAAGTAACGTTTTTCGATGCAGCCCTTTCTTCTCCCTGAAGGATTTTACCCCTGACAACCCTCTGGTTATCATAATGTGTGGTAAAGGTTTTACTATTTCTTGTGGGAATTGTCGTATTCTTTGGAATTATCGGAGCCATCAGATCTCCCACGGTTTCAAACCCGAGGGTAAGAGAGGTAACATCAAGAAGCACAAGGTTGCCCGAATCAACTTCTTCCCTTGGAGATTTGAGGTAATCATTTCCAAGAATTCCAGCCTGGACGGAAGCCCCCATTGCTACCACTTCATCAGGGTTGATGTTCTGAAGAGCCTTTTTTCCCATGAACCCTTCCACAGCTTTCACCACAGCAGGTATCCTGGTGGACCCTCCAACAAAAATAACTTCATCAATTTCCGAGGGTGAAAGCCTTGCATCCTGCAGGGTTTTTTCTATAATTGAAATGGTTTTCTTAACAAGGTCTTCAGTCATTTTATTGAACTGCTCTCTTGTTATATCTATGTCCAGGTTTTTATTTTCGAAAATATACGGCAGGTTAACATTTGCGGTTTCGAGAGTTGATAGGTCGATCTTACAGCGTTCCGCAGCCTCTCTAATGCGCTGCATCGCCTGAGGTATATCTGAGAGGTTTTTCCCCTCGGCTTCCTGGAACCTGGCAAGTAAGTGTTCAACAATCCGCGTATCGAAATCGTCGCCGCCGAGCTCTGTATCCCCGCTTGTGGCAAGGACTTCAAAAATCCCGTCTTTAATTTTAAGAATGGAGACATCAAAAGTCCCGCCCCCAAAGTCATAAACCATAATTTTCCGGTTATTAATCCCGTCCCTCAGACCATAAGCGAGCGCAGCTGCAGTAGGTTCATTTATAACTCTAAGCACTTCGAGCCCTGCAAGTTCGCCTGCCTTTTTTGTTGCAAAGCGTTGAGAATCGTTAAAATAAGCGGGGACAGTTATTACCGCTTTTTCAACGGCGTCCCCCAGGTATTTCTCAGCATCATGTTTTAATTTTTGAAGGATCTTTGCGGAAATTCCGTGAGGAGTGAATTTTTCATTGTTCAGTGTCACCCTGTAATCGGGTTTCCCCATATGCCTCTTGATAGAATGAACGGTATTCTCAGGATTGGATACCATCTGCCTTTTGGCAAGGTCCCCTACAAGTAACTCGTTCTTTTTTGAAAAACCTACAACAGAAGGCGTAAGCCTCTTCCCTTCGGAATTGGTGATGACCTTGGGTTCACCAAGTTCAATTATCGCCATACAAGAATTGGTGGTTCCCAGGTCGATGCCCAGTACTTTTCCTCTGATATTTGCCGTTGGCGCACCCCCAAGATTTTTATAATGTCGTGAAGAGATATTAATTTTTCTACTATAGTTAGAGCATACAAATTTAGAATTAAAGTATAGTGATCAGACAAATAGATAGTATAATATTTACTCAGATATTAAATATTCTCCCTAGATTTTTTTAGTAATACAAAGAGATAAGATTAAAAAAACTTTTCGCCAGAAAGGATAAACGGAATCAAAACTTCAACTTATCTCAAACAAAATTAAATCTTTGCATGTCAATACTGGATTTATATACAGCATAGCAGATAATAAAAGAGTAAATAAGAGAAAAACGAAAGAACAAAACTTCAGATAAAATATTAACAATAAAAAGAGATAATATTTTACAAAATTCTAGTAAGTATATTATAGAATTTTTAAGAGATTTTTTGTTCTTATCCTTAATTTTTTTTATTTTTAACCTTGGGCTATTTTATATTTTATTATTTAATTTTTGTTTTTATTTTTGAGTTTTTTTAGATTTCGTCCTTGAGTTTTTTAGATTTTATCATTGAGTTTTTTAGATTTCGTCCTTGAGTTTTTAGATTTCATCTTTGAGTTTTTAGATTTCATCCTTGAGTTTTTTAGATTTCATCCTTGAGTTTTTTAGATTTTATCACTGAGTTTTTTGTTCTTATCTTTTGTTTTAGCACCTTATTTCCATATGTTCTGTATTGCTGAGTTATTTGCCCCTTTTATTCTGAAAGAAACCCGGAACCGAAAGTATGTATCCATATACACCCGGTTTTTAATCCTGTCTTTTCTATGAGAGAGATTCAGTATAAGAAGGGACTATATTGGGCTATTTCTTGAATAACTAAAAGGTCAGAGCACACTTATCCTGTAAAGGTTGATGGGATGAGTTTATATAGAAGTACAAACATGTAAAATGCGATTTTAATTCCAGAGCAATTCCAAACTCACACTAATAAGGAGGATTAAATAATGGCAGGACAGCCAATATTCATTTTAAAAGAAGGAAGTAAGAGAACAAGAGGCAGGGATGCCCAGAGCAACAACATTATGGCTGCAAAAGCAGTAGCAGAAGCAGTCAGGACCACCCTTGGTCCCAAAGGTATGGACAAGATGCTTGTGGACTCAATGGGCGATGTGGTCATTACAAACGATGGAGCAACCATTCTCAAAGAGATGGACATCGAGCACCCTGCAGCAAAGATGGTGGTAGAAGTATCCAAGACCCAGGACGATGAAGTAGGAGACGGAACCACCAGTGCAGCTGTTGTCGCAGGTGAACTCTTAAACAAAGCCGAGGACCTGATCGAACAGGAAATTCACCCGACAATTATTGCATCCGGATACAGACTGGCAGCCGAGAAAGCTATTGAGGTTCTTAACTCCCTGGCAATGAGTGTAGACATGGGTAACAGGGACCTTCTGCTCAGCATTGCCGAAACTGCCATGACCGGAAAAGGTGCGGAGTCCTCCAAAAAGCTTCTTGCTGAAATTGCCGTGGATGCCGTTACAAGCGTTGTCGACACAAACGGTAAGATGTCAGTTGACAAGGAAAACATCAGCGTTGTCAAGAAAGTCGGCGGCAAAACCGAAGATTCCGAGCTCATCCCAGGCATGATCATTGACAAGGAAAGAGTCCACACAAATATGCCTGAGAAAGTAAAGGATGCAAAGATCGCCCTCCTGAACACCGCAATCGAACTTAAAGACACCGAAGTGGACGCAGAAATCTCAATCACCTCTCCTGACCAGCTTCAGTCCTTCCTTGACCAGGAAGAGCAGATGCTCAAGAAGATCGTCCAGAAAGTTATCAACAGCGGCGCAAATGTAGTATTCTGCCAGAAGGGTGTCGAAGACCTCGCCCAGCACTACCTTGCAAAAGCAGGTATCTTCGCAGTCCGCAGAGTCAAGAAGAGCGATATGGAAAAACTCGCAAGAGCAACTGGCGGCAAACTCATCACCAACCTTGACGAGATCGTCCCCGAAGACCTTGGCTTTGCCAAACTCGTTGAAGAGAAGAAGGTTGGCGGCGACAGCATGACCTTTGTCACAGGCTGCGACAACCCGAAGGCTGTTACCATTCTTCTGCGCGGTGGCACAGAACATGTGGTTGACAGCATCGACAGCGCTCTTGAAGACGCCCTCCGCGTAGTAGGAGTTGCAATCGAAGACGAAAAGCTCGTTGCAGGCGGCGGCTCACCTGAAGTTGAGGTTGCCCTCAGGCTACAGGAATACGCAGCAACCCTCGAAGGCAGGGAACAGCTTGCAGTAAAAGCTTACTCCGAAGCTCTTGAAGTTATCCCCAGGACTCTTGCAGAGAACGCAGGTCTCGACCCGATAGACATGCTCATGGAGCTCCGCTCCCAGCACGAGAAAGGCATGAAGACTGCAGGTCTCAACGTTTACGAAGGCAAGGTCGTTGACATGTGGGAGAACTTCGTAGTCGAACCCCTCAGAGTCAAGACCCAGGTAATCAATGCAGCCACAGAGTCTGCAGTCATGATCCTCAGGATCGACGACATCATTGCTTCTACCCGTGCAGCAGGCCCAAGCCCTGAAGAAATGGGTGGAATGCCAGGAATGGGTGGAATGCCGGGAATGGGCGGAATGCCACCAGGAATGATGTAAATTCCTGAAAAAATGAGAAAAACCGAAAACTGATTGAATCCAGAAAAGGTGCAGTATCTTTACTGCTCCTTTTTTAAAATTCAGTCAGAAAATGCTCCAAGTCTGAAAGAAGTTTTCCGAACTCTCAACGGAAAATCCATGTGAATCTACGTTCTTTTTTCTCTTTCAGGCTTTTTTAAGGCAATTAAGGATGTCTTCAGCTTCATATTTTGTTTTTATTATCCGTGTCCTGCCTCTCTTGCCTTTGCCTGTAAAATCGGCATCAACATAGTTAAGGGTCTGAAGCCTGTTGACCATTCCGTAAAAGCGGGTGTATCCTAACTGTGTAAGCTCATGAAAGGATTTATAGAGCTCTCCAGCTTTAATTTCATCTTTCTTTGCTATCAGTTCAAGCAGCTGTTTTTCAGGATCCGAAAGGAGGCTTATTCCCCTGCAAAGGTGGAGCAGTTTGGATGCCTCATATGCTTTTTCAACGTCCTCAAATAAAATCATGCGTCTTCCTTTGCGTTCGGCATTAAAGCCCGAACGTCTGAGAAGGTCAATTCCAACCCTCAAGTCTCCTGTCTTTTCCACATAAGAGACAACAAGTTTCAGAACTTCATCAGAAATTACTTTCGGATAAAAACCGTACCTGACTCTGTCCTTCAGGATATCCAGAATCTCTCCTTCCTCATATCTTGGGAAAGATACTTCTTCAGGCAGAAAAACAGAGTTAACTCTTGAATCCAGGCAGTAAAGGTCAGATGCGTCATTTACGATCCCTATAACCCCGATCTTTGCCCCTGGATACTGCTCATGAGCCCTTAGCAAAGAATACATTACTTCATTGGCATGGCCTTCGCAGCAGAGATAATTAAGGTCGTCCAGCGCTATAATCAGGACTTTCTCCGAGGAAACCAGGAAATTTACAACGGTTTCAAAGAGCTTCCTAAAAGCAATCCCGGAATTAGGTGGAGAGATCCCGAAAAGTTGCCTGTAAATCCTTGACATCACGGCAAAACGTGTAGAATCAATCTGGCAGTTGACCTTTACAGTAACAACATTTGGAGCATGAGCTTCAACTTCTCTGAATGTTTTCATGATTGCACTTGTTTTTCCTGTACCTGGAGGCCCGACCAGCAAACAATTTAAAGGACGCATACCGCGCAGAGCCGGTTTAAGTGCAAACCTGAGCGCGTTTAACTGCGAATCCCTGTGGGGAAAGTATTCCGGGAGATAATCCGGCTCAAGTACCGAAAGGTCCTTAAATAGGGTTTCGTCCCAGAGTAGTATATCGTTACCTGTCAAGGAAACCTGCTCCTTTTTAATTGGATGTGTATTTTAATGCGGCATTTTTATCGCCCAATTTTTATCAGTGGATTTCCTGTGATTACAGGATACTGATTTTGAGTGCTGGACTGTAAAAGTATCTGATTGCTTATGCCTGACTGATAGGATCTGACCAATTCTAATAACGCAGTCTAATCAGACAGAGAATTCAGTGAAATTAAAGTTTCTAATTCCACAGTTTTTAACACAGGATTTAAGAAGTCAAATCTCTGATTTTAATATAGATGGGTTGAATTTTTGTAGATATAGCTATTTCTCTGTTTAAATTTTTCATAAATATGTTCTATTACGTTTTAGCTTTTTTGAATTATTACGAATAATGAGCTTTTGAATTATCACAAATAATGAGCTGCTTCTGAACAGGCATCCCGTAGTTCTGGTAGACTGTCAAGAAAGCTGAGAATCAGGTACATCAATAACCCGGCTCTGATAAAGAGAGAAATCTATAATTTACGCTGATAAATGTATTTAAATCTAATTTGTAAAAAGGATATTTATTAACTGAAGGAAAAAACGGATAAAAGAAGAATTAAAATAGAAACAGCTAAAAAGTAAATAGAAAGCAGTAAAGAAACAAATATTGTTAAAATTAGCCAAAAATAAACGTGAAAATATTACTGAGCCTTTATTAAAAAATAATTTCATATCCGAAAAACAGAAACATTTGAAAAACAGGACCATTAGTGCCAGGTATTCATAGAGGAGCGGGGAGTAAATATGGAAATAGAATCTAAATTTTTGGTGCCTGAAGAGAAAGATTTTAAAGAACTTGAAAATCTCTCCAGGCTTGCTTCTTATACAATTTCTGAAGTTAAGGCCCAGCTGAATGAGGACTCTTTTCTTGATACGGAAAATAAAGACATAATGGCTTCAGGGTATTACCTGAGAGTGAGAAAATCCTCAGGAGAAAAAGGGAAATGGATTACTATCAAAAGCCTGGGAGGTTTTAAAGCCGGAACCCACAGGAGGGAAGAATACGTCAGCTTTCTGCCTGAAGGGCTGTCTGTGCTCGAATGCCCCGACCTTAGAATCAGGAATATGATTTTCGAATTTACTTCAGGGCTTGACCTGTTTCCTTTAATCACCCTCAAACAGAAAAGAATGATTCGCCAGTTAAAGCTTGAAGAAAAGCCGATAGCTGACCTGTATCTGGATAAAGTGAACCTCAAAAGCGAGAGCAGGAAAAAAATATACAGCGAGTTTGAAGTCGAACTCAAAAGCGGAGGGACTGCTGAAGACCTTGAAACTATCCGGGATTTCCTGCTGAGCCATTACAACCTTGTGGAAAATCCTTTTTCGAAATTTGAAAGAGCCTATATGTTCAGGGAAAATCTCCCGGAAAAAACCCTGCTTGACCTGAGAGAAAGAGCTGTCTGTACACAGCTGGCGAACCACAAAAACATATACGGCAGACAGGCTAAAATTCTGCTTTTACTTGACAGTGGAAGTACTCAAGCAGAACTCAGCCTTTTACTCAAAATTCCGGAACCTGAAATCGAAGCCCTGATCTTGCGGTTTGAAAAAGAAAGGCTTTCTGTCTTTCCGTTTACAGGAGCCAAAAAGAAAACCCTGGAAAAAAAACTGATGTTTTATTTTCAATCCGGGAAAGGGAGTCCAGAAAACGGATGGACAGAAATTGGTTACGAAGAATGGACTCCCGAAGCCCTCTTAAAATTCTACGGAATCAGCATAGAGAAAGCAGAAAATATAACTTCAGGAGCTCTTGCCCTTTTTGATGGGTTTTCCGCCTATCACGGCCTTGGAAAAGAAGAAAGGGAGCTGCTGAGGCTTGCATCCCTTCTGCAAAATATTGGAAGTACGGCACGTAAGGAAGAAGAATCCCCTATTAGCAGGGAGATTATCCTTACTCACCCCCTTAAAGGCCTGAAGCTTCATGAGTTAAAGATACTGGCTTTGATTGTGGAACTCCAGGAACCTTCAATAAGTGAGAAAAATCCATGTCTGGCTCTTGAAGAGATAAATATCGACCTCTCTCCTGCTTTCCAGAACAAATCCCTCACCCTTGCGGCTTTTCTGCAAATAGCTAACGCTTTAGAAACCGAAAATCATATGTATTTGCCCTGCGGGTTCAGACAGCTTGAAGGGACAGTTGAAATAGAACTTATGGGAGCTAACGCTGAAAAAACTGCAAAAAGAGCGGAAAAAAGAAGCGAGCTGTGGGAATGCCTTTTCAGCACGAATTTGCGGTTTATTCAGGCAAAAGAGCCGTTTGAAGCCAAAAAATCAGAGAAAAAATCAGAAGAAACCCGGGAAAAAGCAGAAAAAAGAGCTGAAAAGAGGAAAAGAAAAGAGACACAAAAATACACGGTCAGTCCGGAAGACCCAATGGCTTTTGTTGCTCACAGGATCTTTGCATATCAGTTTTCCCAGATGCTTGCACACGAAAAAGGGACAAGAAAAGGAGAAGATATAGAAGACCTGCATGACATGCGCGTTGCGGTCCGCAGGATGAGGGCAGCAGCAATAGTTTTTGATGAATATATTGAATCTGAAAAAGTTGAACCTCACATTAAGGGTCTTAAGAGAACTCTCGGAACCCTGGGAGGAGTCCGGGACCTGGATGTTTTCCGGGAAAAGGCGGAAGATTATCTGAAAACCCTGCCTCCAGGGCGTGAACATGACCTTGACCCTCTTTTTCTTATACTTTCAGAGGAAAGGGAGAAAGCCAGAGAAGAAATGCTTGACTACCTTGACAGTGAAAAATACAGCCGTTTTAAAAAAGACTTTTCGGAGTTTCTGGACTTTCCTGAAAGCTGGGTTCTTCCGACAACTACGGAAAAACATGATTCTCTTCCGCACAGGGTAAAGGACGTTCTTCCCTCGATCCTTTACGCCCGTCTGGCGAATATAAGCGCCTATTCAGAATGGATTGAAGGTCCCTATGTTTCGGTTGAGAGGCTGCACAGGCTCAGGATTGCTGCCAAAGGATTGCGTTATACACTTGAGTTCTTTGAAAACGTACTCGGAAAAGAGGTTGAAAGCCTGATTAAGGACTTTAAAGCCCTTCAGGACCATCTTGGAGACTTTCATGATGCAGCCGTCGCAGCTGAAATGCTGGGGACTTACATAAAGACAGGCGCCTGGAAACTTACAGAAATTGAAAAGGTATCAGATAAAAAGCAGGTTCCCGAAACCTCTGAAGGAATTGAAGCTTATCTTGCATACAGGGAAGCAGAACTTTTAACTTTGCTTGACACCTTTCCGGAATCCTGGGAAAAAGTCCGGACAGGCGAATTCAGAAAAAAAATTGAGGGTGCGATCAGAAGCCTGTATGAGAGCCCATGACAGATTCCCAGTTTATTTTTGAAACAACTTTAAACCGAAAAAACCAGTTTTGAAAAGGTTCCAGTTTTGAAAAGGTTCCATTTCTGGAAGAGTCCCGTTCACGAATAAGTTTCAGTCCCTTGGCATTTCCTCAATTTCAACATTTCCTTTGAAAATTAATGGGGTTCCCGCAGTCTGTTCTATAATTGCCTTGGACTGGAGAGAATATCCGAAAATTTTCTTAAAGTACTTTTTATGTTTCTCGACTTCCCAGATTTCGAGCTGACATTCCTTCTGAGCATGCATTTCAAGCACAAGGCTCTCTGTGGAGGCTATATAGAAACGGACATGGGATACTATGCCGGTATGGGAGCGGTCAAGCCCTTCGGCAATACGGAGCAGGGCACTGAGCGCCCTTATACTTTTTACAGATTCTTTGCTCAACCCTTCAAGGTTGGGGTGTTTCTTTTTAGGAGTGTTTTTTCTGTGGAAATAGGCAAGATTTGCAATGATTTCGATTTCTTCAGGCTGGAAACCAGGCAGGTTGCTCTCTCTTATAAGGTGATAGGCATGTGCCTGATGGGTATCGTATGAGAGGAATGTTCCTATGTCGTGCAGGGTTGCACCGTATTCGAGAAGCTCTCTCTCACTCTCCTCAAACTCATAGATGCCGAGAGCCTGAATACTGTCAAAGAGTTCAAGAGCGAGCCTTGAAACTGTATGGGCATGCTCCTCATCAAAATTGCAGGCAAGGCCGAGCTGCATAATGCTGCGCTTCCTTACCGACATCTGAGTGACCAAATACGAGAACTCACTCTTTGAGATATAGTCTACGAGAAGGCCTTCCCTTAACCCGCGCTTACTGACCGTAATCTCGGAAAGTCCGAGTTCTTCCATAAAAGTCTCTATAATTGCAGCCCCTGCAAGGATTATGTCTGCTCTCTGTGAGTTTATTCCGGGGAATTTACGTCTTTCTTCAAGAGAAAGAGCACACATTGCCCTGATAATCTTCTTCAGGTCTTCATACTCAAGTTTCTCAAAGCTTTCATGAGCTGTCTTATGCAGGTAAACAAAGGCGATTTTGGCAAGGTTTTCAATAGTTCCCGAACTTCCAATTACAAAATTTACCGTATACCTGGAAAGCTCTTTAATTATGTCCGCACTCTTGCGCCGGATGTACGCCTTGATCTGTTCATAACGTTCCTCAGAGACAGGGCCGGTTTCATCCGGAAGGAACATATTTGTCAGACGAATTGACCCAAGGTTAAGGGAGTGAAGAAAATAATACTGGTTCTGGTCACCTACAGACACTTCAGTGCTTCCGCCCCCGATGTCGATAAAAATGGCTTTTGAGTTTCCGAGCCTGAGCCCGCTCGAAACCCCCAGATAAATCAGACGGGCTTCTTCCGAACCTGAAATCGTGCAGACCTCGAGGTTTGCTTCCTTTTTAATCATTTCAAGGAGCTGGACTCTATTGCTTGCATCCCGGGTAGCAGAGGTAGCCACGGCTATAATCTCTTCTACCCTGTAAGCCCTTGAAAGCTCCATAAACTTCTTACAGACAAAGGCTGCCCGCTCCATAGCTTCTGGCTGGAGGATCCTGTCTATAAACTCCTTTTCTCCAAGCCTCACCGTTTCCTTCTGTTTGGTCAGGGGCTGGTAAGACCCATTAGGATTGATCCGGACCAGAAGAAGCCGGACCGAGTTGGTCCCTATATCAATAAACGCAACAACCCTGCCTTCTGAAATTTTCTCGGGTTCCATTCACGACCACCTGAAAGCCCTGCCTTTCGTTTTTCTTGAAGGATTTGAGAGCTTCATAAGCTTCACAATATTCGTTCACATTTTTATTCTATTTGAGACTTGTTTTGGTCTTTTATTTTCCTTATTTGTATCTTTCTATATATGTAAAATTGTAAGTTCAAAAACCCTGCCCATGTGAATCTCTTGAAATTTATATAAAGGTTCTATATTGAAAAGGAAAAACAGAAAATTAGCAAAAAGAAAGCAGAAAATTAGCAAAAAGAATAGTAGAATAAAAAGGAAAAAAAGACGAATACAGGTGAAAAAAAGAAGAAAAAAGAAAAATTTAGATTTCCTCAAATTTTTTTTCAGCGTTCTGTTTTAATATCCCAGCTGCCCCTATTCTCAAGCATCCAGACCTGGGAATCCAGCTCTTCTTCTTCGGGCTGCGGATAAATCCTTTCAGTCCGTCCGTTTGGAAGCAGGAGTCGGGCTTTTACATTATCTTTCAGATGAATACCGAGAATGATGTCGCGCATGACAGGTATATAGTCCTGGGACACCGGGAAAAGGACTTCGACCCTGTTGTCAAGGTTGCGGGGCATAAGGTCGGCGCTTCCCAGGAAGATTTCCTCTTTTCCGCCATTCCTGAAATAATATATTCTTGAGTGCTCAAGAAAACGCCCGACTATCGAAGTTACTCTGATATTTTCGCTCAGCCCGTAGATGCCGGGTCTGAGGCAGCAGATACCCCTGACAATAAGGTCTATCTTTACTCCGGCCCGTGAAGCCCTGTAAAGCTCACGGATGCACTGGTAGTCCACAAGGGAATTCATCTTGAAGATCAGATGACCGTTTCCGAACTTCTCGTGCACATCAATTTCGCGCCTGATACGTTCAAGAATCTGATGTCTCATTGTCTGGGGAGCTACCAGGAGTTTAATATAATGGTCTTTCCTTGAATAGCCTGTAAGGGCATTGAAAAGGTCGGAAATATCTTTTCCTATGAAGGAATCGCTTGTCAGATAGCCGCAGTCAGTATAGATCTTTCCTGTAACAGCATTGTAGTTTCCAGTGCTCATATGCACATAATACCTGATGCCGCCTTCTTTTTCAGCCCTTACTATCAGGCACATCTTGGCATGGGTTTTGCGGCCAGGGAAACCATAGGCTACATGTACCCCTTTACGTTCAAGCTCTTTTGCCCAGCCAATATTGTTTTCTTCGTCAAAACGGGCTTTGAGCTCAACAAGGACTGCAACCTGCTTGCTACGGTCTGCAGCTTTCATGAGAGCCTGGATGATCCTGGAGTTATCGTCTACCCTGTATAGCGTCATTTTAATTGCCAGGACATCAGGGTCGTCAACGGCTTCTTCTACCAGGTCGATTACAGATTCAAAACTGTCATAAGGGTGATGGAGAAGGATATCATTCTTTTTTAAGGCTGCAAAAATATTTTCTCTATCAGCCATTCGGGGATGTTTTTTCTGCTCGAAAGGCTCGTATTTAAGCTCAGGGCGGTCAATCTGGGCAAGCTTCATAAGGCTTGAAAGCCCCAGAGGCGCAGCCGACCTGAACATAAGTGGGCGTGTAAGATCCAGATTCTTGAGGAGGATATCAGAAACCTTCTCAGGCATAGTGTAATCGGTTTCAAGCCTGACAGCGGGCCCGAAGTAATTTCTTCCTACCCTTTGCTTTACAGCAGTAAGGAGGTCTTTATCCCCGTCTTCATCAAACCCGAGATCTGCATCTCTTGTGATCCTGAAAGGGTAAGCTCCGAGGATTCGCTGGCCTGGAAAGAGAAGGTCGAGATTTGCAGCAATTAGCTGTTCAAGCCACACAAAGCGGCCTGTTTTCAGTTCTTCAAAACTGGAAGTTATTTTTTCCTGTCCTTCTTCAGGAACAACAATCAGCCTTGAGAACATGGGAGGGATCTTAACCCTGGCAAAACGTTCGCCATAATCCGGGTCATCGATAAGTACTGCAAGGTTGAGACTAAGGTTAGAAATATGCGGGAAAGGATGCCCGGAGTCGAAACCGAGAGGAGTAAGTAGCGGGAAAATATTCCTTTCAAAATAATCCCTGAGTTTTTCTCTATCCTGTCCGGAAAGTTCAAAGTAATTAAGAACTTTAATGCCTTCTTCCCTGAGGGCAGGTTCAAGAATCTCATTCCAGCAGTTATCGTTATGAGGAAGCTGCCTTAGAAGTTCTTCCCGGATAATCCGAAGCTGTTCATGGGCCAGTTCATCTATGTGGTCTTCCTTTACTGCTTCTGAAATGCGCTTCTGAACCCCTGAGACCCTGACCATAAAAAACTCGTCAAGATTGCTCCCGAAGATAGAAAGAAATTTGACTCTTTCAAGCAGAGGGTTACGTTCATCTAGAGCCTCTTCAAGAACTCTACCGTTGAACTGGAGCCAGCTGTATTCGCGGTCTGCATAAAAACATGGATCATTAAGGTCAGGCATGCCTGATACTTCAACCCGGGTTCCATCAACACTATCCGTAACCGATCTATCAAAATCTGCGCACTGAATTGGGAAGTTCCGCTCCATTCCTACCACGCGTGACCTGGGGTTTGTATCCGTTCAAGTCTGTCTTCAAAAATATAGTAAGATTTAGATATAACATTTTTGCCTGTTTTTTAATTTAATATGATTCCCATAATTTATTATTAAGTTTACAGGATCGAAAAGAAGATAGCCTTAATCCATTCAATAGCCTAAATATTCAGTTTTCCGAAAAGTTTTCTTTTTATGCATATCAATCCTTTCAATAACCATTACCTGTTGAGGTTTTCAGTTTTCTATCCGGGGCAAAGAATATCTTTTTATAAACTAATCGGAGATGCATTGACACTAAGACATATATAGACTTTTGGATTAACAGAAACGTAGAGACTCTTCGAAACCCTGGCAAACTCACTACTATTTATTAATATATAGAACTAAAGACTTATAACATTATCTCTTAGAAAATTAAAAAAATAAACAAAAGAAAAATGCTTAGGTAGGGTACTCTCTCATTAATCAGTTGATATTTTTTAAAGGTCCGTAATTCAATGATTCTGTTAAAGTCCATTTTTTCCGAGTAATTCCACATTCTTATAAGGGCATCACTTTGCATCCTAACGCTTTTCTTATCTATTTTTGTCAATCCTTCACTCTCTATGCAGAAATTAAAATCTTTTCAAATAATTATTAATTTTAAAAAGTAATTTGTAAGTTTACAAAGAGAGGCTTAAAGAAAAATTACGTGGACCATGTTTTTCTATAAAAGTTTAGGTGAGGTAACTTTGAGATAGATATTAGGTATGCTAGTTAGTTTAAAATTGTTTCTAAGTTTTGTCCCATTGGTGAGCTTAACATGAATTTCTTAAAAAATACCATTAGCCTTTATATACATTAACTAATAAGGTTTTATGCATATTTAGTTACTTCGATGCAAATTATATAGTAACGATTATTAGTTTGGAGGACTTACTAACAAATGAACAGCGGAATGTGCCCGGTGTGCGGGCTTCCAAAAGAGCTTTGCATATGCGAAGAGGTTGCAAAAGAGCAACAGAGAATAACTGTTAAGGTCAACAGAAGAAGATATGGAAAGGAAGTTACTGTTGTCGAAGGTTTCGATGCAAGTGAGATCGACCTTCACGAACTCTCCACTTACCTGAAATCAAAGTTTGCATGCGGCGGTACAGTAAAAGGAAATACTGTAGAACTTCAGGGCAACCACCTCTCCCGCATGAAAGAAGTCCTTATGGAAAAGGGATTTTCTGCTGAGCAAATTAAAAATTAAAGAGTTTAGTGCTTTACGAATTATCAGAGTTTATCCTATTTTCTCCTTTGAAATTCAATCAGGCTTAAAAACAACATTCCAACAAAGCTTAATAGATTTAAAAATCTACTATTAAGACATACTTATTCAAAAGATTATAGTGCAAGTATTTTGCACTATATTGTTTTTAAGATAAAGTAAAAGATTTTTTGATCATATCGCGCATTAAAGCGAATATATCACTGTTTTTTTCAGACTTGTGACTTTTTAAATCATGTTTTTTCTATTTTAAATACTCTCCGGTATTCAAGTACATCAATTCCATCATCATTTTTAAAAGCTACTACTGAAAAAACATCTCCTTCTTTGATATCAAGGTCTTTTACTAATTTTACAGGTATTGTAAGATCTAATGAGTTTGTTCCATGTCGAGCCCTAGCTTTTACTGTAAACATTTTCATATTGCTCTTTAGGTAATAAATAGAATTGAAACTTTATGTGTAAAATGTACATTTTATATATTACGTGCACAAAGGCATATTCTTTATAGAGATCATTGCTAAAGTATGAATATAGACTCTCCTTATTACGGAAAACCTATAGAAGAATGGAAAGAAGTTACAGAAAATTTACTCTATGATTTTCCTCTCACTGCCACGGAAATGGTAAAGATATCATTAGAAGCTTGGAATGATATATTTCATTCAGGAATAGGAAAAGAAAAATTTATAATTGGAAGAGACATTTTTCCTTCTCCACAAATAATGGGATTTTTCTTGCATGAGTTAATACCCCTTAAGCTCAAAGCAAAGTACCCATCTCAATGGACAAAGGACAAAGAAGTAAGTGAAAAAGATCTTGTGTATGTACCAGATCTTAAATATTCAATAGAAATTAAGACATCATCAAATAAGAATAAAATTTTTGGTAACAGAAGTTATGCACAACCATGTGACAATCCGAAAAAAGATAAAAGCGGGTATTACCTTACTATCAATTTTGAAGGCTTTAACGGAACCCTTAATCCTGCTATTCGGCTAATTCGATTTGGTTGGTTGGATTATACAGATTGGATAGGCCAAAAAGCAGCTACCGGCCAACAAGCTCATTTAACTAGAGAAGCCGATCAATACAAACTACTAGATATTTACAGTTATAACCTTTAAAAGTTCTAAATATCGGTTTTGTAGAAAGCTTCTGAAATACTATTCATATCCAGTTTTAGTCTCTTGAGACTGATATAGAGAAGTTTTCTACAAAACGAAATTTATCTAGTTGTTTAACTCGTTAAGAAGCAGGCTGTATATGCAAACTCTCTTGCTTTAAGCATGTAAATGAGGAAATTAAGAACTTACAAAAAATTAAGTTTGATAGAAAAACAACATAGATATTTTAAAATTGGATATAAATTAATGAGGAAGAATATCGAATACATTTTTATTATATGTTGTTTTCTCTATTTCATCATTGCAGATAATTACCTAAAGAGCTTGCATGTTCTGCAAAATAACTTTCTACTCTTGTTATTGCATACTCACAATAAGTCTTGTTGATTTCAAATCCAATAAATTTACGATTGTGTCGCAACGCAGCTTCGGCAACAGTACCAGATCCCATAAAAGGATCACATATTAAATCCCCAACGTTACTAAATCCCTTAATGGTTCTTTCTATCAAATCCATAGGAAATTGTGCTGGATGAGGTGTTCTCTCAGGCGAAGCCCTGTTGTAACCAGATGTTACTTTTGCGATTTGCCACACATCAGATGGATTTTTGCCTAAAGTATTACACCTAAGTTTTCCATTCTTTTTTTGATTAGGATATTTTACATCTTTATCACGAATATCGTCCAAGTTAAAAACGTAATTATTTTTATTTTTAACAAACCATAATATTTTTTCATTGCGTGGTGACAATTGTTTTTTACAGGCTACTCCTGCACCATAATTCCAGACTATTTCCTGTATCAAATAGAATTTAGTTTTATCCCATAATAAATAAGGTAAAGGCACCGCTTTGCCCTTTCCTTCGACTTCAACATATCCAATATTTAATAAGAGGGTACCATTTAGTTTAGTCGCATCATATATTTTATTAATCCATTTCTTGCTCCAATCTAGATAATGCTCTAATTCTAGGACTTTTTCATATTCTTTCCCAATATTGTAGGGTGGAGAGGTGACAGTCAAATCTATGATAGAGTGATTTATCTTATTTAATGCTTCGAGACAGTCCATATTATAGATTAAGATATTTTCTTTTTCGTAAAAAGGATCTCCAATTACGCTTTTTAATTCGTTGAAGTTAACGACTTCTTGGGACATGTACCTTCTTTACTATCACATAAATTATAAATTTTTGGGACGCAACATCATAATTTAGTGATTCTCATTTTTGGTACTCTCTCTTTAAACGGATGATGTTTTTAAAGGTCTTTAATTCAATAACTCTGCTAAAGTTCATTTTTTTCGAGTAATTTCGCACTTTTGTGAGGGTATCGCCTTACATCTAACGCTTTTCTCATCTATTTTATCAATCCTTTGTACTCTTTGCAGAAATTAAATGAATATAGTAAAGCTTCATTTGTTAATATAACCCCTTTAGTTTCTTTGAAAGTCCTATTGTTCTTGATACTCTGTTCTCATCCTGCCTTGAATCTAGGTTCTGTCTTCCAGCAAACTATCTTAATTTTTAAATTTATCCTTTAAGTGAGCATAAAATTCCTGCTCTTTCCCGTTAGTCTTTCTAAGTAGCCTTTCCACAATCAGTTCAGGAGTGCTTCTCGCCACACGGTTGTATACAGGGTTTCGGTTTACAATCAGTTCCAGGCTGGAGTCAAGCCCATCAGCCTCTATTCCGTCGACCCTGATATCTGTCCCTGTGTTTTCAAGGATAAGTTCCGAAAGATGGGAAACAAAAACTCCAAGACTCTCTTCACTCCGGATAAGATATTCAAGAATCCCTGCTATAATCCGGGCTGAAGCTCCGGGTTCGGTGATAGACTCCAGTTCGTCGGCAAGGACAAGTTTTCCAGAGGATTCGGAAAGCACGGAGAATTGTTTAAGGGTAGTTTCAAAAGCTCCTGCATCAAGGGTTCCTTTTGATTTTCCGAAGTAATAGAATTCTTCTACAGGCCCCAGTTCAAGTTTTCTTGCAGGAACTGGAAAGCCCATATGTCCCAGAATCACGCACTGGGCAAGCAGTTCGAGCAGGGAGGTTTTCCCTCCGGAATTTACTCCGCTCAAAAGCGCAACTCTATTTTCCAGACCTTCAGGAGATAAACTTGTTTTTCCGACGGAGTAACTTACAGGATCGATTTCCCCATATCTGGCTTTCAGAAATAGATTTTCTCCAGCTTCAAAACCAATTCCAGCTTCAGAAACAGTTACCGGCATATTCAGCCGGAATTTTGCGGCAAAGCAGGCTATGGAAAAACCCAGGTCAAAGTCAAGAACTTCCCTCACGAGCCTTTCTACAGGCTGGCGTAAAGTTGAAAGGGCTTTTGCAAGTTCCCTTTTACGGGAAAGCCTTGTTTTTTCAAGGGACATATTCAGTTTTTGCCTGAAAAGCTGCAACTGAGCCTGTTCTGCTCGAAGAGGATAGGAGATTTCATCGGGAAATAGAGAATCCAGCATCAGTTTTTCCTGTTTCTGAAAGTCGAGTTTCTCTGAGAGCTCTTCTTTTACGGCTTCGATTTCGCCCTTATAAATTTTTTGCAGCTCTTTTGCGAGCAGGTCTTTGATTTCAATTCCCCCACTCACAATCTTGATCAGTTCCTGCCCGCTAAGAGTAAGGGAACTGGATTCAAGTGTCAGGTTCATGCGCTGGTTAGCCCCATTCAGGGCTGAAGTCAGTACAGAATCTAGATTTTCCAGAGCAGCTTCAACTCTGTCAATTTCAGGGTCAAATCCCTCGACAGGTTTTCCATCCCCTCCAACTTTTAGAAGAGTAGTTTTAAGGGTTTCAAGCTCCCCGTCTGAAAGCTCTTCAAAGAAACTGAAACCGGATGTCCGCAGAGTTGATGCTATATTAAGGCAGGCAAGGATGCAGTCCATATTTTTCGCGAAGAAAGCCAGCTCTGCTTCAGGCAGGATCTGCCAGAACTCAGCTTTTAAGGGATCCTGGAAAAGTTCAGGCTCAAGCCCTTCAGGAAGGTCAAAACTGAGATATGTGTCATCAAAAACAATAACACTCGAGTACCCTCCTGCAAGGTCTACAAACTCGGAAAAGTCTTCCACAGCCTGAACAGACAGGAATGTCTGGAACCTTTCCCTGGCTGCATCCAGAGTTTTCCGGTCGCCTGAAATAATAATCCTGTCTCGCACCCTCAAATTTCCAGGTACAGGCTTGAGTTTCTTTACCTTTGAAAGGAGATTGAGAAACTCCGTATTCGCAGAGAGAATGTTTGCCAGTTCCAGATATTCCGCTACAAAAGCCCGCCTCTCTTCAATAAGGTCCATACGGGATGCAGGAAATGGATAAAAGAGGTCCATCCTGTCCCTGGCATGTGAGGTATGAGCAAAAGTTTTTATGAGCTCAAGAAGGCGGGAGTACAGGTCAAGGGCTTCTTTTGTCTTCAGAAAATCGGAAATTGCACACCCTTCAGCCCTGCCTCTGGCATCCCTGGCCAGGGAAAGAGCAAATGTATGGCTGACACCATTTACCTCGGAAAGCGAAGCTATATCACCTTCAAGGATTGCCTGGAGAGCAGCATCCTCGCTCCCGAAGTGCTCGACAAGCCTGCCGGCTACTCGCTCACCTATTCCGTTAAGTTCCCGTAGACCTGAGAGTTGCTGAAAAGCTGCCATATTCAAAACACTTTAAACGAATCAGTTGAGTTCAGGGGTAAAACCCTATTTTTATCTTTTTATTTAAGCAAAAGAGAAAGTTCTTTTTCAAGATAGGGCTGCATGGAAGCCGTATATCCGTGTGTTTCATCAGTAGTATTGTACATTGCCTTTGGCTCTTTTGCGAGGGCAAAAGTCCTGAGTGCCTGTTCATGAGATATTACGGTATCATTAAAGGAGTGGATCATAACAAGCTTTGAAGGCGGAAGCGCATTGAGGTAAGTGTCAGGGTCAATTGAACAATAGAGCCGATAAGCTTCAGAGTCGGCAATTTGTGAAGGATCGAGCTCTTCTGTGCCGTCCCCAGATGTGCTTATCCCTATAACCCCTTTAAGAGAAGGTTCAAGGGCACAGGCGATAATCGCAAACCTGCCTCCGTTACTTTCCCCGAGGACTGCAAGCCTTTCCGGGTCGATTTCAGGCTGAGCAGAAAGCACATCAGCGGCTTTGAGAACATCATAGATCATAATGTATTCGACAGGGTCAAGACCAGCTTTGAAATGTTCAAGGTCTCTTTCTATATTTATTGCGCCCTGGTTTCGCTGGTCAAGAGTAAGGGTTGCATACCCCATTTTTGAAAGTTCTGAAGCCAGCCCCTGTTCCCCTTCTTTACTTACCCCTGCACCCGGAAGCAGGATTATTCCCGGAGAAGGAGAAGAAGTGTCTGCAGGAATCCTGAGCAAAGCTTCGACTTTATCGCCTCCGCTTTCAAAAGAGACCAGTTTCAAAATATCCGGACTTTCAGGCGAATAAAAGTCTTTAATTTCCTGAAGTGTAAATACAGGTTCTCCTCTTTCTGAAAAAGATAAAATTCCTGCTTCTGAAAGCTCCCAGGGAAGATTCCCATCTGTGGAATTGGAAGGATTATAAAGTACCCCGAAGACACCCACAACTATCATGAGAAAACCCAGAAGAAAAATTGCGGGTTTAAAAGTTCTGGCGCCAGAAGACGATCTTTTCGTTTTTCCAATTACTTTTTTTCCAGAACCATTCTTGCTCAAGAGAACCCTGCCAGAAAAAAGCAATTACGGCCAGAAGCCGTTTACAGCACTTAAGAATATTACTGCTATGCCCACAAGAGCACCTGCGATCAGCACTGTTTTGGGCTGGATGTGAATTGCATTTTTGTCAGCTTCGTAGTAGCGCATGAGCCCTGCGGAAGACTGAAGTCCGGAACCTGATTTTTTAGCCATGAGTAAGACACCTGTATGAATGCAATGTAATGCTAATTAGTTAATTGTTACGTTTTAATTGGAAGATTTAGCTTACTGGAGATTTAACTCCATATATTAATTTTAATATCATATTCGCTTTATCTGGATTCTCTGTAATTTTTAAGCATCCTCACTGTAATAATTTTGAACTGCTCATTTAGATAGTAAATTTTGAACTGCTCATTTAGATAGTAAATTTTGAACTGCTTATTTAGATAGTACCAGATAGTACCAGAGAATTTATAGTTTTCATATAATTTACAGTTCTCATATATAAATCATGCAGAGCAAGATCGTGCCCGTTTCCGGGATAGTTCTGTATATTATAAAAGCAAGCCTCCAATTTCAGGATATCAAAATCAGATACCAGAAACAGAGACCTGAGGACTCTCAGACGAGAACCTCATCTAGCAGGATAGGCGGATAAAATACACCTCTTTCTGTGATCAATGCGGTCACATTTTCCATGGGAGTTGCATCAAAAGCAGGGTTATAAACAGGAACGTCTTCAGGGGCAAGCTGCTGGCAACCTGCAAACCGCAGTTCATCAGGATTTCGCATTTCAACCTCTATGCTCCCTTCCCAGCCTTCAAAATCAAAAGTAGAGACCGGAGCTGCCACATAAAAGGGGATTTCATGTTCTCTCGCAAGGATAGAATGCGTGTAAGTCCCTATCTTGTTAAACACAACATCCTGGGTTATCCGGTCAGCCCCAACAAGCACACTGTTTACAAGCCCCTGGCGCATTGCCCAGCCAGCCATGGAATCCGCAATAAGGGTTACAGGGATTTTATCCTGCATGAGCTCCCAGGTAGTGATCCTGCTTCCCTGGTTCAGAGGTCTTGTTTCACAGGCAAGGACTTTAATCTCTTTGCCTTCAGCAATAGCCGAACGTACCACTCCGAGGGCTGTGCCCCAATCAACGCAGGCAAGCCTCCCAGCATTGCAGTGTGTAAGTACGGTATCCCCGTCTTTCAGGAGTTTTGCTCCGTATTTACCTATCAGCTTATTTGTTTCGATATCTTCTTCTGCAATATACCTGGCTTCCTGAAGAGCAATATCGCGTATGCCCCGGAAATCAAATGCATCAGAAATTGCATTTAAAACTCTGTCCACACCCCATGCCAGGTTCACGGCTGTAGGGCGAGTGGATTTAAGGGCTTTTGCCGCAATCTTAAGGTCTTTTGTCATGGATTCGATATCTTTTGCCCCACTCAGGTAAGCTGCCAGGGCAATTCCGAAACCTCCTGCAGCACCCAGCGCTGGTGCGCCCCTGATCCTGAGAGACTGTATAGCCTCACATAAAGAACTCAGGGTTTTGCATTCTATTACTTTATATTCTTGCGGGAGTAAGGTCTGGTCTACCAGAACCACAGAATTGGACTCTTCATTCCAGTCAATTGTCCTCATTAAAATCACTTTCCGATGTAAACACCAGCTTCTGCCGGAGAATTTACAGACTTCCTTTTCAAGCCACCCATCAGATAAAAACTTATTCGGTATCCTTTTTCATGCCAGAGTTTTTTCCAGAAATTTATCTGCCAGCCAGTTCAGAAGCCAAAATAAAAGGTTCAAATTAAAGGACATCTGCCCCCATATAAAAAGAATAAATAATCGGTAGTTTGAACGCCTGAGATAAGATTAATATTTTTTATTTTAATTTAAGCTAGGCAAATTTTGAAGTACGATTTAGATATATATAAATAAGCATAATAATTCATTCACAAAGAGCAAAGTTAGATATAATAGATTTATAAAGTAACAGTACAAATAAGGGAAGATTTTAAATTTATAGCTGAGATACAGGAAGATTTGTAATTTCAGGAATTATATTTCATAATTTCAGAGACCTTGAATCCGTAAATCTCTGAATATACATTCTGGGAGTTTAAAATCTGTCTTTACATTCAATTTATGGTTTATGAGAGTCAGGGTATTCATCGGAGAGTAAGCGCTTATGACAAAAATAAAAATAGCAATTGCAGGAATCGGGAACTGTGCAAGCTCTTTGATACAGGGCATCGAGTACTATAAAACCGAAGATAAAGATCCCATAGGGCTAATGCATCGGGAACTCGGAGGGTACAGGCCCGGCGATATCAAAGTTGTTGCCGCCTTTGACATTGATGCCAGGAAGGTGGGAAAGGATGTATCAGAGGCGATATTTGCCCCCCCGAACTGCACAGCGGTTTTTTGTCCTGATGTCCCCCTCACAGGTGTGAAAGTAAAAATGGGCAGGGCACTTGACGGAGTCTCTGACCATATGAAGAACTACGGGGAGAATTATACATTTATTGTCAGCAAGGAACCTGAAGCCACAAAAACAGATATTGTTAAGGAACTGAAGGATTCGGGCGCAGATATGCTCCTCAATTACCTCCCTGTCGGCTCCGAAGAAGCTGTACGTTTTTATGCCGAGTGTGCACTTGAAGCAGGGGTGGCTTTTATCAATAATATGCCTGTTTTTATTGCAAGCAATCCTGAATGGGCGAAACGGTTTGAAGAAAAGAATATCCCCATTATAGGCGATGATATAAAAGCCCAGCTTGGAGCGACCATCACTCACAGGGTTCTTGCAGACCTGTTTGAAAAACGCGGTGTAAAGCTCGAAAGGACTTATCAGCTGAATACCGGAGGAAACACTGATTTCCTAAATATGCTTAACAGGAGCAGGCTTGCTTCCAAACGTGAATCAAAGACCGAAGCTGTCCAATCTGTCCTTTCACATAAACTCGAAGACGAAAATATCCATATAGGCCCAAGCGACTATGTTGCCTGGCAGAAAGATAACAAGGTTTGTTTCCTCAGGATGGAGGGCAAACTCTTCGGGGATGTGCCCATGAACCTTGAACTCAGGCTTTCAGTGGAAGATTCGCCTAACTCCGCAGGTGTAGTTATTGACGCTATCCGCTGCTGCAAGCTTGCCCTTGACCGCGGGATAGGAGGAGTACTGTACTCCCCGTCTTCCTACTTCATGAAACATCCGGCTATCCAGTACCCTGATGATGTGGCGTATCTCAGGACTGAAGAGTTTATAGCCGGCACCAGAGAACGTTAACCCGGCGGGAAAAACCCTTAAGGAGAGAAGTTACTGCAAAAACAGTGATGCCAGAATCCCGGATTTTTCCGGGAGCTTTACGTTTTTCTGTTATGAGATATTTTTTTAACGAATCCCTTCTGCTGTAATTGTAAATTCCGCACTTGAGCCTTCAGGTCGGGAGCGGTGTTTGTAAAGAACGGCACGCCTTGTACCCTCGCCCGTTTTTTCCAGCCGGATAATCGTTTTTGAGATATGCTCAAGGGAACTTCCTCCCAGCGGGCGCACTCCTCCTCCGACAACATCCGAATATACCTGATTTGTTATAAGTGCGGCAAAACCATGTTTTCGGGCAAGAGCATGTAAGAACCCTATCTGGTTAGCAAGCTCTCTCCGGCTTTTTATTCCGGTCTCGTCATCCTCCAGCTCATACCTGTAATACGAAGTTGCGGAGTCCAGGACTACAAGCCCGACATTTTCGCCTGCTATCCTTTCTACCTCTCTTACGGATGAATATTGCTCTTCGAAGCTGAGAGGCTCATAGATAATTATGTTCCTGGCTATTTCCTTTGCATTTTCTCCTGCGATCTGCTTGAAACGAACAGGAGAAAGCCCTTCAGTATCGATGAAAATGACTTTCTGTCCCTGCTTTACACATTCCACTGCAAGCTGGATACAGATATTTGTTTTTCCGGTTCCTGCGGCTCCGAAAACCTGGGTTACGATTCCTCTCTCGAAACCTCCCCCCAGGAGCTCATCAAGGGGTTTACAACCGGAAGATAATAGTTTCTCTATGACGTGACACCTCTTTTTACACTTGAGAGAGGTATGAAAGACCAATGATATAATGTTTTTTTTGTAATTTTTTGTCTTTTTCTGAAAAGAGAGCTCCAGAGTATGAAAAAAGTAAAAAGAAGCAGAAAGAAATGAAAGAGAAAAATAGAAGAGAAATACGAAATCATTTATCAATATATTATAATGTGTTCAGGGAATAAAACCAGGTATTTGTTCTCCTTACCTGCAAGCATTAAAGTGCCTTTCAGGTTAGATAAAGTCTTCTACGCGTGAAAATATTCTCATAAATTAAGCATTTTTTAAAAAACAGATTCGACTAGATTTGTTATCAGATTTGATAACAAACCTGTGTCTTTGTATACAAAGTAAGACGGTTATTGTATCCAGACTTGAGGTTAAAAACCGTTATAAGTAAGATCGGGCATTTAGAATAATTACCTGGAAATAAAGATAACCTTCACTCAATAGAGTGAAAAATGATATCTAAAGGGCACTCTTTGGGAACTGCATGCCCTGTTCCGATATTGCTGACTAGTTTGGGAGAGTTATTATATAATTAATTGGGTTGGCTAAGGAATGGTACCCGTGCAGGGTTTTGTTTTGTTGCTTTGATGCGCTCTGCGCCAGCACAATCCCCCTCTGCACACCAGAAATAAAAGTAGAATGTAAGAAGAATGCATGCCAGAGGCATGTTAAATATTAAGCAAAAATGAGAAATTGTACCATAAAACAAGTAGGGGCGCAAAGTATGGCAAAAGTAATAGTTTACACAACAGAACGTTGTCCTAAATGCAATAAATTGAAGAAATTTCTGGAAGCAAATGCAGTACCTTTCGAAGTAGCAGATATGTCTACACCCGAGGCACTGACCGAGCTGCGTTTCAACGGGGTCTTTACAGTGACAGCGCCTGTTTTACAGATTAATAATGACACTTTCCTGACTCATGATGAGCTCTTCCGCGGAGACGAAGTGGACTCGGAAAAACTCCTTGGAATTGTATAACAGGTATCTGAAAATTTAAAAACAAATAAAAACTTTGCAGATTCCATCCTATCATTAACCGATTACCGAAGATGAGAAAATGACAGGCGAGATTTTCTTAACCGATGACGAATTGTCTGACAGCCAGCCAGTGCGAAAGGCACTTACCGGGCTTTCTATCTCTTCCCTCCCTAAAAATGACCAGTTATCTGACAACCAGCCCGTGCAGAAGACACTTGATGGGCTGTCTGTCTCCCCCCTCCCCAAAGTCAGGACAACAGAAGGTTTCATTCTCAACTGGGACAGGAATATCATTGTAAGCCAGCTTCTGAAAGAAACAAAATTGAGCGAGATCTTTTACAGCAAGCCCGCAATCACAAAAGAAGAAGCCATTGACATTGCAAAAGAAGCTGAAAAAATCATCCGAAAAATGAATATCAAGTTCCTATCAGGCCCTCTTATACGGGAAATAGTAAACAATATTCTGCTTGACAGGGGGCATGTGGAATGGAGAAACATAATGACAAGAGTCGGGGCATCCGTCTACGATGCTTATGAAATCGACTCAGGATACGGCTTCGGGGCAAACGACAATGCAAACCAGCTGAACAATGCCGAGACGTCCCACAAGAGAAAAGCCGATAAAATGTCCAAAGAGCAAAACCTTCTCCTGATGCCAAAAGAGCTTTCAGACCTGCACTTAAACGGCGACTTCCATATCCATGACCTTGAATACATGGGCACAAGGCCTTTCTGCCAGGACTGGGACCTTCGATACTTCTTCTACTATGGGCTCATGCCTGATGGAGTGGGCACACAGTCAAGTGTTGCAAAACCCGCAAAGAATGCAGAGGTAGCTTTCCTTCATGCGGTTAAGGCAATGGGCTCAGCTCAGACTAACTTTGCAGGCGGGCAGGGATTTTACAATTTCCTGACTTTTATTGCACCCTATCTGGAAGGCAAATCCGGGAATGAGATCAAACAGCTTATGCAGATGTTCGTTTATGAAATGATGCAGATGATGTGTGCAAGAGGCGGACAGACTGTTTTCTCCTCAGTCCAGCTTTCCCCCGGTGTCCCGAAGCTCTGGAAAAATATCCCGGTTGTTGCCATGGGCAAGGTCTGGGACGGAAAGCAGGCACCTCTCAGGACATACGGCGAATTCGAAACAGAAGTTCGCCTCGGATTTAAGGCTCTTATGGATGTTATGCTTGAAGGAGATGCCTGGGGCAAACCTTTCAGTTTCCCCAAGCCTGAGATTTCTCTCGAACCCGACTTTATGGAAGAAGACGAAGATTTCAACAGGGATCACCCTGAACTTCCAACTTATAAAGAACTTTACAGGCTGACCTTTGAACTGGCTGCCAAATTCGGGACCCCTTACTTTGATAACCAGCTTCCCGAATACAGAGGAGCAGGAGAAGGAATTTCATGTTACCAGTGCTGTGCTTACCAGTTCTCTGCAAACCCCACCGATGATAAGGAATTTGATGACAAGCTGCACTTCAGGGATGGAAAGCACTTTTCAATGGGCTCGTGGATGGTCCTGTCTTTAAACTGCCCGAGAGCTGCATACAGGGCTGAATATGATGATGAGAAGCTGTTCACAGAACTCAAGAATCTGATGAACAGAGGTATGGAAGTCTTCAAAATCAAAAGAAAATGGATGAACAGCCTGATAAAGAAAAACAGAATTCCCTTTGCAGCTCAGTGCCCCAAAGACCCGAATAACGGGGAAAAAGGAGCAATGGCTGTGGACTTTGACAGCCTTGTATATACAATAGGGGTTGTGGGAATCAATGAGATGGTCCAGTACCATACAGGCTACCAGATACATGAGTCCCCTGTTGCGTACAAGTTTGCTATCAGGGTTATGTTCGAAATGAAGATGCATGCCCAGAAGCTTTCGAAAGAAAACGGCATGGAAATTGCCCTTGCAAGGACTCCGGCAGAAACTACAGCCCAGCGCTTTGCAGTGTCTGACCTCCTGCACAGGGAATATGCTGACAAAGCAAAGCTCACGATTAAAGGGGACCTGAAAACCGCAATGAAGGAGTTTAACGAGACCCGCGACCTGCCGATTTACTATACCAATGGTACCCATATACCGCCAGGGGCTGATGTCTCCCTGCCTGAAAGGATAAAGTATGAGCATACTTTCTTCCCGATAGTTGACGGAGGAAATATTATGCATATCTGGCTTGGAGAAGGAAAGCCCGATCCCGACGGCCTGCAGGAGCTTGCTATGCATATAGCAAAGAACACACAAACAGGTTACTTTGCCTTCACAAGGGACATGACCGTGTGCACTGATGAAGGGTATGTAGCAACCGGCCTGCTGGACAGATGCCCTAAATGCGGGTCCGGAAATGTTCAGCACCTCTCAAGAATTACTGGATATCTCCAGTCCGTAGAAGGCTGGAACAGGGGCAAGCGCCAGGAACTCAGGGACAGGAAAAGATACGGTACAAGGGAGCTCAGATGAGTTCTCCCGGCTCTTTTTTACACAAATAAGCTGGGAATATAAAAATGGGAACTGCTATGAGAGTAAATTACGCAGGTATCGTCCCTCTTTCAACCCTTGATTGGACAGGAAGGTCTGCAGTCACTATCTTTTTTCGAGGATGCCCTCTACGCTGCCCTTACTGCCAGAACCATCCGTATCTTGAGGGAACCGGACTTGTAGAACTTGAATTTGTGGAAGAAAAAATTAAAAGCTCAAAGCCTTTTGTAAGTGCAGTTGTTTTTTCGGGAGGGGAACCTCTTATGCAGGCAGGTATCGTGGACCTTGCTGAGTTTGCAAAGAATCTCGGGCTTTCCGTGGGGATTCACACAAACGGCTGCTACCCTGAAAGGGCAGCCGAACTTATCGAAAGAAAACTTGTTGACAAGTTTTTTATTGATGTAAAAGCTCCCCTCGACGATCCCGAGCTCTATGGAAAGGTTGCAGGTTATGAAAGTGGAGAAACGGACATTTCCCCTTCAAGAACGCCTGAGAAGATTACTGCAGCCGTCGCAAAAACTATTAAGACTGCAGACGCCAGCGGGCTGGAGTTTGAACTCAGAACAACCGTCTTCAGAGACTTTATAGGAGACGAGGAGGAAATTTCCCGGATTGTGACCTGGATCTCGGAAAACGTGAAAAATAAAGACGTCACCTATGTTTTGCAGCAGGGTATCCCGGAACACAGCCTTCAGGAAAATCTAAGAGATATCAGAGTTCTGGGAAGGGAAGAACTTTTTGAGCTTGGAAAAATAGCAAAGAGCCACCTGAAAAAAGTAAGAATAAGAACAAAAGAAGAAGGCGAAGAAGTTGTTTGATTTGTCGAAACCATCAAGCAGTTTTATTCAGGCTATTATCAAACAATATTCCGGGCCAAACCATTATAGTTAAAACGATAACTGGCTACTTTAGCGAAATTACGGAATGATTTGCAAAATTTACCGGAAATTGACTACTTTAGCAGAGTTTACCGGAAATTGACTACTTTAGCAGAGTTTACCGGAAATTGATTGCTTTAGCAGAATTTACTATTGAATCCTGCCGAAAAGATAACACCGGCATTTTTATTAGCATTCTGCTGGCACTTTTTAACTATTTAGTTTCTATTTTCAGGAATTTATTTAAAACTGATCAATTTTATCTTTTGTACAGTTTTATTACACTTTTTTTACAGGAAAAATTGTCCAGGAAGAAAGTCAGGAAAAACAGGTTATAGGTTCAAATTGATTTGAAGTTTACAAAAGTCTTATACATGTGGAAAATAAAAAGAAATTGATTCAACCCCTGTAAACCCCTGCTTATATCCGGGTTCCGAAGAGAGAAAGGACTGATATCCTGGAGCGTTTTCCAGAGTACATTCATTAATATTCTTGCTGTATATCCGATATATTCTTGCTGTATATTCGATAGATATCGAAAAATCCTTTACAGTTGCCACAAAATTTTTGTGTAACTTTCAGGGTTACAAAAATTAAATAAAGGAGATTGACTCAGTCAATCTTAGCCCAAAAAAGGGAAAACATCTACAAAAAAGAAATAGGAAGTAATCGCTTCTAAAAAATGACCATGAAAGAAACAAAAGTGTCTTCAATCGGAGAGCGTGCTTTAATCTCCCGCTTATCTGAGATTTTCAATGCCCCTGATGGAGAGGAAAGAAGACAGGAAGAAGTCCTTATAGGTGCCGGTTCTGATGACTGCGCTGTCCTTGACCTGAAAGGTGAAGACTACCTGGTTGTTACTACTGACATGCTGCACATGACCACAGATTTTCCTGAAGGGATGACCCCCTGGCAGATGGGCTGGATGTCTGCAGCCGTAAACCTGAGCGATATAGCTGCCATGGGTGCAGAGCCCACAGGGCTGGTAATGGCAATAGGCATGCCTTCGGATACCGAAATCGTTTTTGTCGAAGAGCTTGCAAAAGGAATACAGGCATGTGCCGCGTTCTGCGGGACTTCTGTTATAGGAGGCGACCTTGATACCCATGCCGAGCTGACAATTACAGGGACAGCCCTGGGAAGAGTTAAAAAAAGTCAGCTCCTCCTTCGAAAAGGGGCAAAACCCGGAGACCTTGTCTGTGTTACGGGATATGCAGGATCAGCCGGAGCTGCCCTTAAAGCGGTCCAGTTAAAAAAACCGGTGAGTAAAAACGTCCTGAAAGCTCTTTTTGAACCGATCCCACGTACAAGGGAAGCTAAACAGCTTGCTGAGTCGGGCGCGGTCACGTCCATGATGGACACGAGTGACGGACTTGCTATGTCTCTTTACGACCTTTCCAAGCAGAGTAAAACAGGATTTAAAATTCGGGAAAATACCCTTCCAATTCTCCCGGAAGTCAGGAAGTTTGCCTCAGGTCCAGAAGAACTTCTGGAATTTGCACTTTATACAGGCGGAGACTTCGAACTTATTTTTACAATTAATCCGGAACGCCTAAAAAAAGTACAAAATATATGTAACTTGACTATCATAGGGGAATGCACAGAGTATGAAACTGGTATCATGCTTGAATCCCCGGAATGCAGGCTGACAGCTATAAAACAGCTGGGATACCAGCAGCTAAAAGCCGAAACGGCTGATTAGCTTTCCTGAATAACTGACGTTAATCCCCCCATATATTAAAAGCCTGAAATGAAAGAAAAAATTAAGAAATAAAGACTGGAAGGCTTATACTACCATAAAAATAGACAGAACTTCAGGCTGAATTGACTGATTAATAATTATATAATTTATGCACAAGGTTCAGAAGGATAGAATATGAAAAAAGATGGTCTACAAATATTTACAGCAATTCTGGTGCTGGGACTATTATTCTGTGGGACTGCAGGCGCAGTTCCGATTGTAATAGGAGAGATTACCCCCTCACAGAATTCTACTGTTACAGGGACGGTGGGAGCAACTCAAACATTCACCATTCCTTTAAACGAAACAGCCAGCGTTATATGGACTGAAAATAGCACGTCCACAACAATACCCACTGGTGACGGCAACATCGCAACTCTCAATCATGTTATCCAGACTGGCTCGTACCAGGTGACAGCTTCCATAGACGGTGCAGGGCAAATAGCATCCTGGAATGTTGAAAGTACACCAGGAGTACCGGTTATCACTTTATCTAACCCTTCGTCGTCAAGTGTCAGCGGTAATGTAGGAGAATCAAGAACATTCACTGCGACTGTAGAGCCGGCAGCCGATATGTCATGGTACCTTAATGGAAATTTCCTTTACACAAATGCGTCTGTTGTTGAGTCTTCATATACAAACAGTTCTGCAGTAGCAGGCACATACACACTTGAAGTAAGAGCACAGAACTCTAATGGAGCTGCAGAACCAAAATCCTGGACATGGACAGTAGGTTCTTCAACAAATGGGGTTCCTGTAGAGGTCAATCCTGCAGAAGGAAAAGTTGAAGTATCTCAGGGAGAGACCAGGAATTTCTATGTTAATTCCACAAACAGCCAGAACATAAAAGTGGAATGGTTTGTCAATGATGAAACATCGTCCAGGAAAACTCAAGACGGTGTGACCTCATCGTTATATGAATTCAAGGAGAGCAATTCAGGCTCCTATACACTTAAAGCAGTGGTCACTGATCCCAGCGGCAATTATGATGCAGTGACAAAGACATGGAACGTAACAGTCCAGTCCAAATATTATTCAAGCGGGAACAGGATCTGGGATGAAGGCCTTGGGTTATCCAGAACATATACCTGGAATGCCCAGAGTTATTCGGGCTTCTATTACGACCTTGCTTCCGGAGTGTCTTCTGAAGAGATGACCATCAAGGATATAGGCAGAAATATAGATTCCGGAAACATCGAGTACATTACAAGGCCTACTGAAACCGACTTTGAGTACAAAGGCTGGGGTTCATACCAGATAATAGGGTTCATGGCAGAGAAATACTTTGCAGGCTACAATGATAACACTACAATTGAAAGTGTGGACGATGTAAGCCTGATATCAGATGGTGTACTTGCCAAGATCCTGATTGACAGCGATGACAAAGCGTCCGCATATTCAGGAGATTCCTTTGAACTTGAAGATGGATATGCACTGAACATTGTTGAAGTCGATGTTAATGGTAATAGTGTCTGGGTCCAGCTTGAAAAGGATGGAGATGTGGTAGATGACAATTTCATTTCCTCCGGTCAGGACTATGTTTATGAAACCGAAGTCGGAGAGGCAGAAGACGTACCAGTAATCATAATCCATTTCGGCACGGTTTTCGCAGGCACAGAGACCTCTGCTGTCTTCATACAGGGTATCTTCCAGGTATCTGACACTTATGTGGAGCTTGCAAGTGGAGATTCCTTCGGGGAAATGGAAGTGACCTCCCTCAGCAGCAATGAAATAAAAATGAAAAATGAGGACGATATAAGCCTTGACAAAGGTGACACAATCGACCTTATGGGCAAGATACAGATTCAGGTAGCTGACGACAGTACATTGCGCTTTGCCCCGATACTTGACACCTCTGAAGAAGGAATTTATGAACTGCGCGGGACTGTTTATGATAAGGATGTCGATGGAGACTCCCTTCCAACCTGGACCCCCCTTAACTTTGAAGGCTTTTACTACAGCATAGATGAGGGAATAGGAACCGAACAGCTGGAAATTAAAGAGTTGAAGGACAGGACTATTCCAGATGGAGCACTGGTCTACACATCCAAACCTCAGCCCGTTCAATTTGAACACAAATCCTGGGGCAATTTCACAGTTGTAGGTTTCATGGCAAAGAAATACTTTGCAGGATACCCCGAGGGTGCCGTTGGAGGAAAAATTGACGATGTGAGCCTTCTTTCGGACAGTGTCCTTTCAGAAGTCCTTACAGACAGCGATGATAAACGGTCCATGTACTCAGGAGACTCCTTTGAACTTGAAGAAGGCTATTCACTGAACATCCTGGAAGTGGACATTAATGGAAATAGCGTCTGGGTCCAGCTTGAAAAGGATGGAGATGTAGTAGATGACGATTTCATCACTTCAGGAGCTGACTACGTCTACGAAACTGAACTGGGAGAAGCAGAAGATATACCCGTAATCATTGTCCATTTCGGCACGGTTTTTGCAGGCACAGAGACCTCTGCTGTCTTCATAGAGGGAATCTTCCAGATCTCGGATGAGTACATCGAAATTAACAGTGGAGACACCTTCGATGAGATGGAGATCACCAGTGTCTCGTCAGACAGCATCACAATGAAGAATGAAGATAGCATCGGGCTTGGTGAAGACGAAACAGTCGATGTTATGGGTGATGTCAAGTTCAAGACAGCTGACGACAAAACTCTCAGGTTCTACCCCTTCGTTGAGGTTGAGACTGAAAGTAACTCCAGCAGAGAACTTAAGATCAACCTGCCTGGTGAAGTCATAATAGGCGATACCATCAATATCGAAGTAACTGCAGCTGATAATCCAATTGAAGGCATTACAGTAAAGGTCAATACAACCAGCCTGGGCAAGACAAATGCAGATGGAATTGTCGAGTACACAGCTGAAGAAGAAGGAACCTTCAAGATCACCGCAGAGAAAGATGGGTATACTACAGCAAACAAGAACATGAAAGTTATTCCTCCGAAAGAGAAAATGAGCCTCAATATCACTCCTGAAACGGTATATGTGGGAGACACAATCACAATAGAGGCCTTAAGGACAGTAGGAGGAAACCCGATTGAGAATGTAAATATCTCTATAGACGGCACTGCTGCTGGAAAGACCGGCTCTGACGGAAAGTTCACATATGCTACAGAAGAAGTCGGTAAACTCAAGATAAGTGCTACCGCAGAGGGCTTCCTTGAAAAAAGCGTTGATGTTGACGTAAAAGACTATGAAGCTATCTTCAAGTTCTCCAACCTGGTGGTCGACCCGATAGAGGTCAGAGCCGGAAAGGAAGCAAAGATCACTGTTGACGCCACAAACGAAGGTAATGCTGCAGGGGAATATAATGTGGAATTGTTTGTTAACGACACCTCGGTTGATTCCCAGCAGATTGCTCTTGATGTGGGAGAAAGCATAACATTAACCTTCGAACACAGCGAAGAAACTCCAGGCGAGTATAGCGTAAAAATAGCGGATCAGGAAACTACCTATACGGTAAAAGAAAAGTCTTCTGCTCTGCTTTACGTCCTGCTAGGTATTATCCTGCTACTGGTCGGCGGGATAGCATACATGTTTACCAAGGGAGGCTGGACTGTGGCAACTCTCCAGGCCAAGGTAGACGAACTCGTTAAATCAGCAAACCTGAAAAAATGAAACGATAAAAAGCAGAGAAAAGTCCAGATAAAAAAAAGTTTAAATTTCCCGCGTTAAATAAAAACGCGGGTTTCTTTTCTATTTTTAAAAGCAATGTTTAAAATCACTCTTTTTATTCCATTTTCTTGAGCGCGCGCTCAATAGCATCTATCAGACTGTTCTTCGGAGCTATGGTTGTAACCGGGATGTTAAGGATTTTTTCCACTGTAGGACCTACGATAGGAGCGCAGACCAGGGCTTTTGCCCCGTCCCTTTCGGCATTTACAGCAGAGATAATTGCATCTTCCATAGATGTTGCCGAGTATTCCCTGATGGTGACAAGCCTGCCACCGATCTTTTTCTTTGTTTCCACGATATTGTCAAGTACGGATCTGGCTGCAATTACAGCGATAAATTCTCCACTATCTGATTCCTTAATATCACGGATAGTTTTTACAATCTGACGAAGGGTTTTTATGTTAGGGTCCCGGTTACCCGATAGGATCTTATAGAGGGTGCTCGGGGGGATGTTCGCCTTTTTCGCAAAATCCACTGCAGTCAGGTTAAGGTCTTCCTTAATAACAGCGGAAAGTGTTTTCTGAAACACTTCGTCGGACTCAAATGCGGATTTGATGACCTTGTCTGCAACATTCATTAAATTCAACCTCTGATCCTGTAAAAGATTTTGACAAATATTGAGAATTTACGTTTTACAGGAGTTTTTATTCCTAAATGAGAAATATATCCAGAAGTATTAATACATTTGGGTTATAATAGAAAGGCATTTGAGAAAGTATATATAGCAAATTTCAGACAATATTAACACGTAAGAGGTTAATCTCTATTTTCACGGTGATTCTTCTTTCAATGAGAAAATGAAAGGATGGGAGGGGATGGCTTTTTGAATAAATGTAAAAAAAGCCAGCAAAAAGAAAGTGAAAAATCTGCAAGATTTTCCTGAAGAGAACCCTATCCCAGTAGATCTTATTTAGCAGGTAGATCTATAGTGTAAGAAGAGGCAATTATTGAGGTGAAGTTTTGAGAAAATCAAGCATACTTATACTTGCTTTACTGCTGATCGCATCTATCTTCGTATCTGGCTGTGCTGATAATGAAGATGAAATTACTGAACTGAACATCGGCTACCAGCCGAGTACGCATCAGATTGCATATATGACTGCCTATGAGAAAGGGTGGTGGCAGGAAGATCTTGCACCTTACGGGATCACAAAAATAAATGAATATCAGTTTCCTACAGGCGCTCCGGAAATGCAGGCTATGATGGCTGGAAGCCTGGATGTAGCTTATGTTGGAGCAGCCCCTGCTATTACAGCCCTCAGCCAGGGTCTTGATGCAAAGATTGTTGAACCTGTACAGATAAATGGTTCAAGCATTGTTCTCAGGCCTGAGCACGAGTATGAAAGCCCTGAAGATCTGAAAGGGCTCAGTATTGCTACCTTCCCGCCAGGAACAATCCAGGACACCCTGATCAGAGATTGGCTTAAGAATAACGGGCTCAATCCTGAGACAGATGTAAAAATTCTTGGGATGGCTCCTGGAGACGCTGTCACCGCTATTTCAGCCAAACAGGTCGATGCTGTCTTCCTGCCGCATCCCTCACCTTCTGTAATCGAAGCTGAAGGCAATGGGCGTACAATTGTACAATCTGGAGAGATGAGTCCGAACCATGCCTGCTGTGTGCTTCTTATTAGCGGAAAACTTATCAGAGACCACCCTGATGTCGTGGAACAGATTGTAAAGACCCACATTAAAGCAACCGAATATAATCTGGAAAACCAGGGTGAAGCTGCCCAGATCTACTCAAACAAAACCACAGAGAATGTAGAAGTTATAAAGAAATCTCTTGAGGAATGGGATGGAACCTGGATAACAGACCCTGAACTGATTAAAGATTCAACTGTTGAATATGCAAATATCCAGTATGAACTTAATTACACCCAGAAGCCTCTGACAGAAGAAGAAATATTTGACACAAGCTTCTACGAAAAAGCAGTAAGTGAAGAATAAAAGAAGAAATAGAACAGATGAAGTGAAAAATAAAAGGAACAATTAAATAAATTATTTGATATGTTAAGCTGCCCCAAATATAAAAGGGGCAGTTTTGAACTTTAACCATCCTGAAAACAGAAAACTGCCGGAAAGATAAAAAACTAAGAATCCTTTTAATAAGACATGAAAATTAATTTCATAAAAACAATCGAAGAAAAAGGCATTGAAGCATTATCTCTTGTAATCGCGGTTGCCATATGGCAACTTGTAGCGGATAGAATTGTACAGAACAAACTGCTTCTGCCAAGTTTTTATGATGTGGTAAACTCTTTTACCGTGATTGTTAAAAATGGACTAATTTATACGGATACCCTGACAAGTTTACTCCATTTCTCAATTGGTATTGCAGCTGCTTTTATACTTGGTATTCCTCTTGGAATAATCATGGGATGGTTTAAAACGGCAAACAGGGCAATCGACCCTATAATAGAAATCCTGCGTCCGATCCCTCCTCTTGCCTGGATCCCTTTTGCAATAGTATGGTTCGGGCTTACACATCAGGCAGCAGGTTTCGTTGTGTTTGCAGGGATGATCTTCCCAATAATTATTAATACCTACACTGGTTTTAAGAACGTTCCACGAGTCTATGTTGAGGCAGCAAAGGTTCTTGGCTGTACACGTAATATAGACCTCATCCGCTATATTGCGATCCCTTCAGCTATGCCTTCGATTGCTGCAGGGATAAGGATTGCAATGGGTGTAGGCTGGATGTGCCTTGTAGCAGCAGAGATGTTTGGAGTAAGCAATAGAGGGCTTGGTTACCAGATATGGCACAATTATTACCTGCACAGAATGGATTTCGTGCTTGTATATATGCTCCTGCTGGGGTTCATAGGTCTTTTCATAGACCGTTTCTTCAGATACTATGTAGATGAAAAACTTCTCAGATGGAAGTCAGGGACTGTGATGTAAAAATGGGTAGAGTAAGTGTAAAAAACGTTTCACGCATCTTCACCAAAAAAGAAGATGGGTCCGGAACCGAAGCTCTGCATAATATAAGTTTTGATGTGCAGGATGGAGAGTTTATCTGCCTCCTCGGGCCTTCAGGCTGCGGGAAGACAACACTGCTTAGAATAACTGCAGGCCTTGAGACCCTTACCTCAGGAGAAATCACACTCAATGGAGTTCCCATAACAGGTCCTGACCCAAAAAGAGGTATGGTTTTCCAGCAATACTCTCTGTTTCCCTGGAGAACCGTTATAGACAATATTACTTTTGGTCTGGAAATGCAGGGAATTGATAAGACCAGAGCTCGAAAGCAGGTTGAAAAATACCTGGAACTTGTAGGCCTGGAGCAATTTAAAAACAGCTATCCTCATGAGCTGTCAGGAGGTATGCAGCAGAGAGCTGCTATTGCAAGAGCCCTTGCTAACGAGCCTGAGGTGCTCCTCATGGATGAACCTTTTGGAGCTCTTGACGCTCAGACCCGGAACGTACTTCAGGACGAGCTCCTGAAGATATGGGAACAAAAACATGTAACATTCCTTTTTGTAACTCACAGCGTGGATGAAGCTGTAGTCCTCTCTGACAGAATAATAGTTATGACTTCAAGGCCGGGAAGGATAAAGGAAATCGTAAAAGTGGAAATCCCCCGCCCTAGAAGCCGAACCAGTCCGGAAGTAAACCGCCTGAGGGATCACATCCTCAAACTTCTGGAAGAAGAAAGGTTTACCAGGTAAGTTACTGGAAAAAATGAAAAACGAGTTTTGAACGAGCCGAAAATTATTTTTCGGCTCTAATAATTACTTTTGTTAACGGCTCCACTCTTTTTACAGCAACTTTTCCAACAAGCTCAAGAGTTCCTCCCGCTTTTACTGAACCAAGAGAACAGCCAGGCCTCACACGAATATCTCCTCCACAGACTGCAATATTTATCCTTGCCCTGTCAAGAAGAACAAGTTCGGATACTGTTTCTATATTACCCAGAACTTTTGCTGCTGCACAGATAATGGCACTTCCAGCTTTCACGTTGCCCTGAACAATAGAACCTTTCCCGAGTTCAAGTCTGCCTGATACGGTGAGATTTTTCCAGAACTTTACTTCCGGTCCGACAATAACGTTGCCGTCCAGTGTAAGGTCTTCTTCCAGAAAAGCCCTTTTTTCAATCACGTAAGTGTTGGACCGGGGGTGGTACTTAATAAAGCGCGTCATTGGAAATTACTCCGGGTTACTGTCCCCAGCTATCGATTGAAGAAAGCCGTAAACAATTTGCTTTTATGGCTATGTAAAAACTTTGCCAATTGGATTTCAAAGTATGATTGAACATCTATTATATAATATCATCGTATGTTCACTAACAGAAGCCTCAATAAGAAACCGGCAAAATAATAGTGTACGGACTAAGAAAAATCAAATTGAAAAAAAAGACCGGCTAGAAAAAGTGATTCCGCGATACTCAAAGCCGGAAATTAGTGTGATTTTGAAATTAAGAGTAAAAAAGACTGAAAAATTATAAGTAAATATTTTTCAGCCTGCTTTCTTTTTTAAATTGTCCTGTTTATTCAACAAGGCTGGCAAAACCGTATTTGGGGAGTACCCTTTCGATTTTGATCCTTACTTCGTCGCCTACTTTGGTGCCCGGGACAAAGATTACAAAACCCTCTATGCGGGCAATGCCGTCTCCCTGGCGAGCGAGGTCCTGAATTGTAACGTCGTAAACTTCGCCTTCTTCAACAGGAACAGAGCCACTTTCTTCTCTGAACATGAAAACCATTCCTTTAATCAGGTTAAAACTTGGTATAACCAGGTGTTTTCTCAACCCAAACTTACTCGACAACGCTTGCAAATGCAAACTTGGGAAGTACTCTTTCGACTTTAATGCGAACTTCATCGCCTACTTTAGTGCCCGGGACAAAGATTACAAACCCTTCTATGCGAGCAATGCCATCTCCCTGGCGAGCAATATCCTGAATTGTAACATCGTAGACTTCGCCCTCTTCGACAGGGACTGAGCGACTTTCTTCTCTGAACATGAAAACCATTCCTTTAATTTACTTTAGTTAAATCTTTAGTGTTAATTTAATACCCCTTATTGAGTTACTCGACAACACTTGCAAATGCAAACTTGGGAAGAACTCTTTCGACCTTAATCTGGACTTCGTCACCAACACTGGTGTTAGGGACAAAGACTACAAAACCCTCAATACGAGCAATGCCGTCTCCCTGACGGGCGATGTCCTGAATTGTAACATCGTAAACTTCACCCTCTTCGACAGGGACCGGGCGACTTTCTTCTCTGAACATGAAAACCATTCCTTTAATTTACTAACAAAATTTAAAATACTGCGTAATTATTCTCTCAACCCAAACTTACTCAACAACGCTTGCAAATGCAAATTTCGGAAGTACCCTTTCGACTTTAATCTGGACTTCGTCGCCTACACTGGTATTCGGGACAAAAACCACAAAGCCTTCGATACGGGCAATGCCGTCTCCCTGGCGAGCAATATCCTGAATAGTTACGTCGTAAGTTTCACCCTCTTCAACGGGCACAGAAATACGTTCATCTCTAAACATTAGATTCATTCCTTTGACTTCTATTAATCAGCTTATTAAAGCTCCATGGACAGAACAGAAAAGAGTAAAAACAGTACTTTACAGGCCAAACTTGAAAAACCAAATTCAGGAAGTACACATTCTACTTAATCTATTACAGTGACTAAGCCCCAATAGAGCTTCGGATAAGTCAATTAATTGGTCATACTCATATTCGCTTGTATATAACGTTTTGCTTTAATTCATCAAAAAAAGAAAAATAGAGAAGTTAGGAAACTACCCCGAATCTGATTTCCGGAGTTCAGGAATCTTACTTCAAAAACAGGATAAGTAATGAGAAATTATTAATAATTAATATAAAAAATAAAACTAATCTGAATAAAATTGTATATTACAATAAAAAATGATTCCTTAACATAAAAGTAAAATTTTCTTGAGATTCTGATGAATACAGAAAAAATTCTGATTTCGGGTTATGAAGAAATATGGAAATTGCCTGCATAGGCGCAATCTATAAATATTTGAAAATACATTCTGAGAGTCGCTCATTAAATGAGAACAATAATGCGTGGGCCCGTAGCTTAGTCAGGCAGAGCGATGGACTCTTAATCCATAGGCCGGGGGTTCAAATCCCTTCGGGCCCGCTGATCTCAAGCTTTTTCTGGCAATTTTTATCTTTATACCTCTTTTCTATGCTTTCTTTTAATGCTCGATTATTTCCACTTTCGGTGAATTTCTACTATTCGATGAATTTTCACTATTCAACGAATTCCCACTATTCGATGAATTTTCACTATTCAACGAATTCCCACTATTCAACGAATTCCCACTGCGAGGAATTCTTACTTTTCGATCACCTGAGAGATAAACCTGAACTGAAGGAAGAGTTATCAATCAGGAAAGACAAAAATTAAAAATAAAAGAAGAAAAGATGGAGTGCAACCCTGATGCCAAAAGTAAGCGTGGAGATCCCTCAGGAACTCCTTGATGACCTTAACAAGCACGTAGGAGACAACAAGAAGTTTGTAAGTCAATCGGATGCTATCCGAACCTCTATTCGTAAAATGCTTGATATGATGGACGAGATTGATAGGAGACATGGTAGGCTTAATGAGTGAATCCCTGGCATATGAAACTCTATCCGACAAAAAATCTTATTAAACTAAAAACTACAAAAATACCACCCCTTTATTTCTACTGTGTTCTGGGATCAGTAGACTAATTTTATGAGATTTACAGGGAGTAGCAGATTTTCTTCTGGAAAAAATGAGGGTTGACTATAATATAATCAGAGAAGTTTCTGATTTTTCGGCGGGTTGTTGAAAGAAAAATCTTCAGACTTAAAAAGAAAGAGGACCTAAAAAGAAAGGTTTTCAGGGTTAAAGATTTTCCCTGAAATTTTTGATACCCTGTGCGACGTTTGAAAGCAGGATAAAAGCTATTCTCTGGTTAGGCCATGAACCCAGGCCGCAGTCAGGACCCACATATTTGATCAGACTGCCAAAACGCCTGTATGCCAGCTTCAACCTTTTTTCAATCACTTCCGGAGTTTCCAGCTGCGAAACGATTTCAGGGATATATTGCTGATCTTTCCAGATGTTGGTACAGTATTTCTCATTGAGAATTCCAGCAAGGGAAAAGATATCCGTTCTTGCAATTCCAATCCTCAGGAAAGAATCGGTGTCTTCAAGCATCTTTTTGTCAATAAGCTCAAGGTAAGAAGGAGTGCCTGCAGACTCAACGCCTATTACATTGATTGTGGTGGTCTCACAGGCATAATTGTAATAAAGAGGGGAATGAAGATGGATCTCCACGTCAGCTCCCCATTTGCTTGCAGCCTTAGAAGCTTCTGTAAGGGCGGAGATAACATCGTTTTCATCGAAGGCAAGTTCAGGATTGAGCCCTATGCTTGGCTCGTCAATTGAAACCGTTGCGATCTTAAAGTGTTTTGCAGATTTCATCGAGTTCCGGACAAACCTGTTTATGCTCTTTGCAAAAAGAGTGTATATATCCGTATACCTGGTGCCTCCGAACTCTTTCAGGTAAAGTTCGGTTGGGCCGGTCACACAGATACGGACCTTTAAGGTCTCCCCGAATTTTTCTTTATAGGCTTTTGCTACCGTCTCTATAGCCTCAAGCTCTTCAATCCTTGCGCACTCCAGTTTTACCTCAAAGGGACTGTCTGTACAGTTAGAATCCCGGATAACCTTCAGGAACTGCTCGTTCATGTCCTGATACTGGGGATAGGTAGGAACTTCTACGCCTGCATCGATTTTCTGCTGAAAAGCATCATTGATTACAGTAAAAAGTTTCTCATCTTCTGTTCTCGTTTTAAAGGCATTCTGTACCCATTCCCTGCTAACTCCTTCAGGGAGTGGATAGCTTCCTATATCGTCAAAGATGATTTCTTTCATGCTCTCTAGTATACCTGTAAGAATTTATTATTATTGGAAAGACAGTAAAATTATAAAATAACAGATGAGAAGTACTATGAGAATATCTTCTCAAAAGAGAACAATTCATCTGTTTATCCGTTGATTTTTTTCGAGTTGCCCCCCTTCCGGAGTTATTCATCTACCCAGGCTGTTTATTTGCCTTAATTGTCCATTTTCCGGAGTTGTTCATTTACCCGAGCTGTTTATTTGCCTTAATTGTCCATTTTCCGGAGTTGTTCATTTACCCGAGCTGTTTATTTGCCTTAATTGTCCATTTTCCAGAGTTGTTCATCTACCCGGGTTGTTAATTTTCCGGAGCTATTAGCGGTCTTTCATCTCTGCATTAAATGCATTGATGCCTTTTGCCGTATTTTCAAGCAATCTGAAAGCAAGATCCTGGTCCGGCCAGAATGCTAGCCCGCAGTCAGGACTTGCGTATTTTATACGATCCCCGAGAATAGAGCAGGCTTTTTCAAGCCTTTTTTGTATTATATCAGGAGTTTCAAGTTCCGTGACGATTTTTTGCATATATTCTTTTTCTTTCCAGGCGTTAACTCCATAGGTCTCGTTAACCATGCCTATGAGGCTTGAAATATCAGTCCGTGAGACCCCGAGCCTTATATAAGTATTCGAATCTTCCAGAATTTTTTTGTCCATAAGATCTATATAAGAAGGAGTTGCAGCGTATTCAAACCCCATAACGTTGATAGGGGTCTCGCAAATGAGTTTGTACTTTAAAGGAGAGTGCAGGTGGATCTCCACATCAGCCCCCTGTTTCCGCGCGTAAGTGGAAGCCAGAGTAAGGGCAGAAACAATATCTAAGTCAGAAAACTGAATTTTATCGTTCATTCCAAGGCTTGGTTCATCCAGGGCGATAACCTTAATTTTGAAGTTTTTCGCAGCTTTAAACGCCTGCTTTATGAAGTTCTCAATATTCAGAGCCATGATATGGTATGCATCTGAGAAAGCCGTTGCCCCGAAAGCCTGAAGGTAAAGGTCAGTTGGACCGGCAACACAAACTCTAACCTCCAGAGTCTTGCCTGTCCTTTCTCTGTACTGTTTTGCAACCTCATCAATTATCTCCAGCTCAAGGATTTTTGCGTTCTCTTCTTTTAAGACGTAGGGCTCATAACAGTTTTTCTCATCTCTGATAATGTCAAGAAACTGTCCTATCATATCTCTAAACTGCGGATAAGTGGGAACATGAACTCCAGCGTCTATTTTTCTCTGAAAAGCGTCACTTACCAGAGAAAAGAGTTTTTGGTCCTCAGTTCGGCTCTCGGCTGCAGCTTTCACCCATTCCCTCGTAAAACCTTTAGGTGTTGGGAGACTGCCTCCATCGATAAAAATGATCTCCTGCATATTTGTATGTAAGATTGATCGAGTATTATAAGTATTGGAATTACTCCGAATAATAAACTTAAGGAACAGATAATAAAATAAAACTTTTAAAAGAATAATATACAAAAATATTTAACAGTATAAATATAAAAATAAATTTAAAGTAACAAAGAGTATAGAGTTTAAGGGAGTTTTAAGAGCTTTGCCCGGAACAGGCATATTCGAAATTTAACATTTCGGTCTCTCTCTTAAATTGTTAAAATAATTCAGGAGCTGCAGAGAAGTTTAAAATTACCACATTGTTTAAGATGTCAGGTTTTTGGGGGGTTTGAGTTATGAAAACTGAAATAAAATTACTGAATGAGTATTATCCCTGGCAAGAAATAAAACTCAAGGGAGCCAGATGCTATCTAAAAGGAAATGTATTTCTGGAGAATGAATTTCTGAGTACGGAAAGGCTTGCTGAGTTAATATCTTCATTAATCTGTAAAGAGGAACAGGAAAAGGAAACGAGAGATTTCCTTGAGAAATTAAACGGGGTATTTGCACTTGTTGCCGAAACTAAAGATATTATTTTTTGTGTTGTTGATAAAACAAGAAGCACTCCTCTGTTTTATGTAAAAACAAAAAATAGTTTTATTGTATCAGACAGTGCCTATTATTTAAAAGATAAAATTAACCCGCATCTGAATGAGGAAAATGCTGCAGAGTTTATGGTTGCAGGTTATGTAACAGGCAATGAGACCTTATTTGATGATATAAAACAGGTAAGAAATGCAGAATTTTTAATTTATCAGAAAAATGACGGGCTTCTGAAGTCCTGTTGCTACTTCAAATTTTTACACGGGAATTATTACGAACTGCCTGAAAATGCATTGCTTGAGATTCTTGACCGGACACTTGTAAATGCTTTCTCAAGGCTTGTAAAAAGCACCAGCCAACAGGGGAAAACGCTGGTTGTTCCGCTAAGCGGCGGGCTTGATTCTCGCATCATTGTTGCAATGCTGAAGAGGCTTGGAGCTAATGATGTCATATGTGTAAGTTACGGGAGAAAAGGTTGCCGGGAGTCAGAAATAAGCAAAAATGTGGCAGAAGCTCTCGAGTATGAGTGGATTTTCGTAGAATCTACAGCAAAAAAATGGCGTGAAAATTATAATTCAAAAGAAGCGGACCTGTTCCGGATTTGGGCTGCAAACCTGACATCTCTCCCGCACATGCAGGACTTTCCTACTGTAAAAGAGTTAAAGCTCCAGGGGAAAATTCCGGAAAATTCAGTATTCGTCCCCGGACATACGGGATACGGCACCTATATTCCCGATTCAGCGAGTTTCGATTTAGAAGCTTACCTGGAAGCCTCTCTGAAAAAACATTACAACCTGTGGCCATATGGACAGGAGCCCGAAAAGGTCTTCAAGCAGAGGGTAAGCAAATTAATATCAGGACTTGAAATTAAAGACAACGAAACATTTGCAAATGCACTCGAATATTTTGATTCCAATGAAAGGCAGGCAAAATTTATCCTCAATTCAGTCAGAGTTTATGAGTTTTTTGGATATGAATGGAGGATTCCATTATGCGACTCCGAATTGATTGAATTCTTTTTAAGGGTACCGATTGAATACAGGATAAACTGTAACCTCTACAAAAAATATGCCAGAAACTGCCTGTTTTCAGGAGAACTGGAGATGCTTCAAAAAATTGACTGTACCACCGATTTCCTGAACCTCAAGGCTCTGAAAAAGAGATCAATATATGAAAAAGTCCTTCATTACAGGACATTCGCTCACAGTTACTATGATCAAAAAGTGAATAACCCTGTATGGGGAAGGTACTTTGAAAATCCTCTTATTTCGAGGCTTCTAATTAAAGTTTCAAGATATGACAACGAAAATATTGATGACTACCCACTACTAAAATCAATCCTGGAATACAGAAACGAAGAAAAATATCCTCTGACAGTGAATGGGATGAGTTCCCTTGAATACCTTTCAGGCATTAAAGGAGAAACTTATGCTTCCAGGAGCAAGAAAGTTATTAAGCCAGCTGGCTCTCCGGTAAAAAGACCTCTTTAATTAGCTGATTTTTAAATAGCTGACATGAAAAGAGGAAAACTATGGCTAAAAAACTTTAAAATAGAGATTAAGAGAATTCCTGGGATCGATGAGCTCCTGCTGGAGCATAAACATTGTATTTGATAGAAAAAATGTTTCTTCTGGATAATTCGATCCCATATTCTGAAAAATTCGGTCTCTTATGTTTTCAGGAGGATTTTGCGTAATTTAATTCGAGAAGGTGAGCAGGTGCACCTCCCGGTATCGCATATTTAAAAGTTTTATTCTCCGGTTCCAGATGCAGAAAAAAAATCATATGCCTTCCTGGAATTTAAAGGCTCAAGCAAAATCTGTTCTGCCCTTATACCGTAAAGCTGAGACTTATATCCGAGTGGAGATTTATATCCGAGTGGAGACTTATATCCAATCAGAGACTTCATCACGGCAAAAAATACTATTATTCAGTAAAAAAGGAAAAAGAAAAAAATAATATAAATTGTGTAAATTCCCGGATCTGGGTACTCAATGCCTTTTCTTATACCTTGCAAGAATTTCTCTGTTTGCCTCAAAAGCTTTCTCCTCAATGTAACCCTTTTCCAGCGCCCATTCAAAAAAGGACTGGAGAACCCTTGCAGCTGTCCCGACGAATTTTTTACCTCCTCCCACTTCAATCACATAGTCGTCAAGGAAATCATGGATCCCTTCAGAACTGATTTGTTCGGGGCTACAAACATCAAAGTAATTTCTATTTTCGAGTTCAGACGGGGTAGCACAGAGAGCCTTGTCTTCTTCTGACAGATAGTCCTCAGCATTGAGCTCAAGGAATTCTTCATAAAGAAGAATCACATCCTCACAATCCAGGAAGGCGTCAGGCTTTAAAGAGGCTTCCTGTTCGCTTAAGAATTTCCGGAAAGCTTCGTTTATTGTGATCATATTTATCTCTGCAATGCAATTTGTAGAGTAATATCAGTTCGTTATACGAGATCTTATATTTTTCTAGAAGGCGCTTTATACAAAATTCTGCTACTGCTACTATATATCTGTATTCTAAGAAAAATCAAAATAGCGGATCATACAAATCAAGATAATAAATTAAAAATAAGAAATTAGGATACTAAGCCGGGATAATAAATTAGAAATAAGGAGTTAAGATACTGAACAAGGATGATAAATTGAAAACATAGAAAATGGAGATATTAAATCAGGTAACAAGTTAAAAATAAGAAATTAGAAAAAAAGAAAAAAAGAAAAAAAGAAAATAGAAAATAGAGAAAGAAGAAAAAATGTTCCTGCTTTTTCCTTTTAGATCTTTCTATTTAGATATTTCCGTTTAGATATTTAATTTTAGATATTTAATTTTAGATCTTTAATTTTAGATCTTTAATTTTAGATCTTTAATTTTAGATCTTTAATTTTAGATCTTTAATTTTAGATCTTTAATTTTAGATCTTTAATTTTATCTGCTATTCTCTCTTTCGATTCCTTTCGTTTATTTTGCTTTTTTACATTGATTCAGGGGCAATAATTCCAAGAGTATCAAGAGAATTTGCAAGGACGACCCTGGCACAGTCCACAAGAGCCAGCCTTGCAGCCCTGACATTTTCATCCTCGGCTGCAATAACCGGAACGAAACGGTAGAACTGGTTGAAGGCATCGGCAAGTTCGCGGGCATAAATAGCTAGAACGTGGGGCTTGAGTTCACGAGCTCCAAGGTCGATTACGCTGTCAAACATCGCCATCTTCTTAATAAGATCGATCTCGCTGTCTTCGACAAGGAGAGAGGGGTCAATCTCTTTATCAGGATTCCAGGCTGCTTCCTCTTTTGCTTTCTCAAGGATGCTGCAGGCACGCGCATGGGAATACTGGATGTAAGGGGCTCCCTGCTTCTCAAAATCAAGAGCTTCTTTCCAGTTGAAGACTGTGGATTTTTCGGGAGAAACCCTGACTATATCGTAGCGGACCGCACCAAGTCCTACTGCTTCTGCAACCTGCTTTTTGAATTCATATGATGTTTCAGGGCGGCGGGTTTCGACCTGTTCAAAAGCAGCTCCAGTGACCCTATCAAAAAGATCGTCCGCGCTTATAAACTGCCCGCGGCGGGTGCTCATGGAGCCTTCAGGCAGAGAGACAAACTCAAAGATTACAACCTCAGGCTCTTTGACTCCGATCGCATTCAGAGTAGCCCTGAGCTGGCCGGAAATAAGCTTGTGGTCGGCTCCGAAAACATCAATTATGCGGTCTGCCTGCCCGGCTTTCCATTCGTGGTAAGCAAGGTCGCGGGTTGTGTAGAGAGAAGTGCCGTTTGAACGCTGGATAACAAGAGTCTTTTCAAACCCGTAATCCGAAAGGTCAACAACAAGAGCTCCTTTGTCCGTTTTTGTCCTGCCTGTAGCCTTGATGCGTTCAACAATATCATGGACTGCACCGGACTTAAGGAAAGTGGACTCACTTACGAACTTATCGTGAGCCACATTTAAACGGAGCAGAGTCTCCTTGATACCTGCAACAGCCAGAGAAACTGCCTTATCAAAATGCTCGATAGTCCTGACATCTCCGGCTTCCACCTTTTCCATGAGGGCATCAATTTCCTTTATATACCCAGGGTTTTTGTCCAGCTCAACATTGGCTTTAATATATACGTCAGCAATTGCGGAATCGGACTTTCTGGAGAGGTCAAGCTCAAAGCGTTCACACGCCCATGATACTACAGCAATCTGTCTGCCCATATCATTAACATAATACTGGACCTCCACGTCGTATCCTGCGCGTCTGAGGATGCGGGCAAGAGTATCCCCTATAATTGAGTTACGGATATGCCCTACATGAAGGGGACCGTTTGGGTTTGCCGAGGTGTGTTCAAGGAGAATTCTGTCCTTTGGAGCCCCGCAGCCAAACTTCTCTTTCTCTTTAAGGACAGCATTCACCGTTCCATTAAGGTAGTGCTTTCCTGCAAAGAAGTTAATATAAGGACCTGCGGCACTCACTTTTCCTATAAATGAGCCTTCAGGAATTTCAACTGCAGAAACGATGCGTGACGCCAGATCTTTTGGGTTTTGCCTGTGAATGCCCGCAAGCCTGAATGCGGCTCTGCTTGCAAGGTCAGCATGAGGAGAGGTTTCGAATTGAAGTTCGGAATCCTCAACCTCAAACCCTGCTTTTCGAATAGCTTCTTTTAAGATTGATGTAGCCTGAGCTTTGAGTTCCAGGAACAAGATTAATCACCTGTATAAATTACCTGTAAAAAACTGAAATTACTTAATAAATCCTTGTATGATAGATTTAATCTGTCAAATTGTGATCTGATCTATTATCGATTAATATTGACCTATCGATTAATATTGACCCAGGATTTGACTGGTATAATATTTTTAATTTACAACTCCTGATCCACTGATCTAAAGGACAATTGAATTAAAAAAGTATTGGGTAAAAAATTACCGGATAGGAGGAGGGGACTTTGCCCCTGAATGAGATCAGACTCCGGTATTGTATCTCAGGATTGCAGCTATGCCTCCAAAGGCGTTCATGAGCTGAGAACCTTCATCAAAGTCTGTGGATACGAAGACCACTTTTGCATTACTTTTGTCGGCAAGCTCAGAGAATTCGTCAACAATATCAGTAACATCCGTAACCTCAAGAGAAGAGCCACACTTGGGACAGTTCCCTGCTGCAGGTGCGGGTTCTCCGGGTTTCCAGCGCCTTGTCCACTTGTTTTCATATCCGCAGACACTGCATTTTGTAGTTACTCTTTCTGCACGCAGATCTTCGGAAAGCAGGAGCACGTCCACAGAATTAATCTCAAGGTTTGCCCTTACCTGAGATTCACCGTAGGCTACCTTACCCGAATCGGCGATCAGTTCCTTGAAAAAGTCTCTGACAGCATTTTTCTGGCCCATGAGTTCAAGGTCCTGAAGCTTTTCACCTGCAGCATTAACAAGCTCGGAAAGCCCGGATTCATCGGTGTATGCCGTATCAAAGAGTCCAAGGATTTTCTTCATGAGTTCATGGTGCAAAAACTCCCCTGCATGAAACTCTTCTTTTGTCGGAGAGGGACCTCCAATAAGCACACCCTTGAGGTCTTTGTGGTCAACAGCCATGAAGACTTCACTTGCAGCATCTCCTATCCTCTTGTAAAAGTCATGGATTGCGATAAGCCTGAGCTGCTGGAAACGGTGGGCACTCTGACCTCCTTTCCTCTGCTTTCCCGGAACTGTTGATGTCAGGTTGCGGAAAGGCTGGATTCTTTTTCCCACAAGAAGACCTATGGTTGCTTCCCTGCGGTCAAGAACCAGAAGTCCGTAAGTGTTCTTATCTTTAAGCATGTCCTCAAGAGGCTCAAGATAGAAAGATGAATCACAGTGATACTTATAGACAGTGATGGGGTCAGGAGGAACGATTACCTCGCTTTCCATGCTCGTCTTATTAGCTCCTATATCAACAGCACCCGTAAAGTATACTATCCCGTTCTCAGGCACTTTGTCCAAGTATCTGAGCCTTGAAAGCAGAGACTCGATTGCCCCCTGAACATTTGTCCTCGTAAGCTTGGACTTGATATTAGCAGCCTGCCCATGCTCGTCTTTTAACTGGTTTGTGACATCGAAAATTTGCTTATCAGGAGGGATATAGAGAGATATAAGCTCAGTGCTTCTTCCTTTCTTGTCCCTGAGACCCTCAAGCTTCTTTTTAAATTCGTATTTTTCATGTGCGGATTGTTCAGTCATTTTAAGAATTCCCCGATGAATAAAGAAGTATGATTCGTGATTATTGTGACTTTGTTAGCGAATTGAAACTTTAAATTGTTTCGTTAGCCAGATTAATTTAGCTTTAGTAAATCCAGTAATTGTAAATATAGTTATTAAGTAAAATATTTGCTTAGCATATCGGTTGTATACAACGGATAACTGGAGGATTTGATAAGGATAAATCACACAGTGAGTTCCTGTCTCACCCGAAATCCGGGTATAAAAACCGCCTGAAACGCGAAGAACCTGAGAGTGGAAAATACATCTTTCAGAAGCCAGCATCCAGACAAGCTGCGAAACCATTCGCTAAAGCCTGCATTTATGCTATGCAAACCTGACAGATTTCGCACCCTTTTGATCGCACTAGATATGAGACATAATCTTACTCAGACTGTATGTAATAGTTAAAAGTTTGTTTAATTTAGATTAAATTATCCCCTGACGGGATCATACCCTAATTGAAACTTAGGTTTATATTTGTTTCTATACCCCAACTTATTTTATATATTCACGAAACTATAAAAATTTTTCTGTTTTCTGATTCCCAAAAAACCAGTTTCTTGAAAGATAGAAAGAACCAGAAAACATAAAAATGGAAAGGTAGGTAATAATAGAAAAGAGAATGAAAAAAGAAGGTCAAACAGCAAGATTTTAATCCGGACAAGAAGTCTTTTTTACTGCTTCTTTTTACTGCTTCTTTTTACTGCTTCTTTTTACTGCTTCTTTTTACTACTTCTTTTTACTACTTCTTTTTACTGCTTCTTTTTACTGCTTCTTTTTACTGCTTCTTTTTACTACTTCTTTTTACTACTTCTTTTTACTACTTCTTTTTTACAGGAGATTTTCTTCCGTCCTTTGAAAGCAAAACTACCCGGCTGATTTCGGATTCGTCTGCAATTTCATATCCCAGGTGCTTTGCGAGTTCTTTTGAAAATTCAAGCACTTCTTCATGAGACGGCATGGCAGAGCGTTCAAGGCGAAGCCGTGAGAAACCAAGGTGCATATAGGCTTTAATTTCAACAAAATCCGGTGAGGCTTTTTTAATCATTTCGGCGTAACCTTCCGGATTGAATATGTTTTCACCCTTAACAAGAGTGGTTCTGATGACTGTCCGCGAGGATTTATCCTTCATGATGTCCAGGGACTCATTTATCCTGTCCCAGAGTGCAGGAGATTTTGGCTGGCAGATCCTGAGATAGGTCTCAAGGTCAGGGGCGTCAAGGCTCATGTATAATTGGGAAGGATTAACTTTTGCGAGCATCGAGGGGACAGTTCCATTTGTTACCAGAAAGGTAGTAAATCCTCTTTTTTCGTATTCCTCAATGAGTTCCGGAAGGTAAGGGTAAAATGTTGGCTCTCCGGACAGTGAGATTGCGACATTATTGGGCTGATTGCCCTCAAGCCAGCGTTCCCGGAGTGCATTTGGAGAGCCACCGAAACCCGTAATCAATTTGCGCTGGCAGGCAATGCTTTCCTCAACTATCTTTTCAGGAAAGTCCCATTCTCCGGGCGCGGGCACAGGAACCTCAGTAGGACGCCAGCAGAAAAGACAGCGCTGGTTGCACATAAGAGTTGGAGTCATCTGAAGGCATCGGTGGGACTGAACTCCGTAAAATTTCGATTTGTAGCAGAAGCCTTCGTCGTTCATGGCTTTCCGGAGCCAGAGACAGGTCTTTACAGCCGAGTGGCGGCCTGCCAGGGCATAGCCCTGCTTTTTAAGAAGGGTAGCAAAATCAGGGATATCAAAGGGAAGAGAAGTCTGCTCTTCACCTGTGTTTTCTTCCTGGACTTCAGGAAGGTTTTCCCCGAAATTTTCCTGTTCTTTCTTTTTTTCTTCAAGCGGCATTTTTCGGATATTAATTCTTTGTGGTATATATAAGGATCGGAAAATAATTTTAGAGAACTGCAGGTAGAGCACACAGATGGCAGAGCAATTAGAATTCTCAGTCCTGTCCTGATCAAAAAGATTCGGTCAACTTAATTTAATCGAATGCCAGGATCTTTACATCAAAATCTGCAAGATCCACAACTGGAACCCGAGCCGGCACTGGAACGAGATTTACACGTTTCTGGAACTCAGTTTGTGCCTGCCATGTTCCGGAATTGACCAGAAGGACATTTTTATAGCGCTGGACTCCCAGGGTATGGACGTGCCCGGTGTGAATAATATCAGGAACTGGATCAATTATAAAATAGTCTTTTTTCTCCGGGGATATGGAAACGCGGCTTCCGTATGTTGGAGCAAGATGCCTGCGCTTAAGCATTTCAAGGACTGCACCTGCAGGCTCATGATATGAAACTCCCGGAACACTTGCCACAAGATCATCAATCGACCTTCCGTGATAGATAAGTATTCGGATTCCATCAAGGTCCACAAGAGCAGGGTTGCCTACGAATGTGACATTTTCAGGAAAGTCCGCACAGATCCTCTCAGGCAGGGCAGGCTGCGGTTCTGCCTGGCGTACAGCATCATGGTTTCCGGGACTTATAATCACACGAATGTGTCTGGGAATTTCTTTAAAGTAATCGGCCGCTTTCCTGTACTGTTCATAAACATCAAGAATATCGAGTTCCATTTCCTGGTCAGGATAGATCCCAATTCCATCCACAAGGTCTCCTGCAACAACCAGATAACGGACCTGGGACGCGATCTCCCTCATCTCTTCAGAATCAGACTCTCCTTTTAAAAAATCCAGAAAATCCAGCCAGGCGTCTTCAAGAAACTGGGAACTTCCCACATGTACATCCGAAATAAGCACAACTTTTCCGTGGCTTCCTGTCCTGTGCTGTATACTGTTCGGGACATCAGGCTGAAGAATCTTTGTAGCAAGCATAAGGTTTCCGTCATTTGTAACCGAGCCTGTTACTCCGATAACCTCATCCAGAATAAGCCGCGAAGCCAGTTCGTAGAGTTCTTTATCGCTGTTCCGGATAAGGACTGAAAAAGAGCCTGTAGAGTCCTCCAGAGAAAGAATTTTGTGCCCATTATTGGTGCTGCTGATATCCGAAACAATCCCTATAATGGATAGCTCCTCATTACCGCCGTCTGATCCGCGCCTAAAACTCCTCTTCTTCAAACTTTCTATAGGGCGTGCATTCATCCTGCCCCTGAGGATTTCAGAGAGCTTGCTGTATCTATCTCTGAAGTATTGCACGAACTGCACATACTCTCCGACACAGGTTGAATGCCCGGTGATGTCGGAAAGCACTGTAATGGGGTTAAGGCCAGAAATATGCCTGACTCCTTCAGCTCTGGAACTTGAAGAAAGAGCTCCTTCATTTGAGAAAAAGGAGTCAGCTCTGGAAGCGCTTTTAAAAGCAGAAAACGATTTAGAGCCGGCCTCTCCGAAAAAAGAAGAAACCTGTTTTTCTATCCCGCCAGAAGATGGATAAACAGTACTGGCTAGAGAACCGTGGGCAGCAATATCAGAAGCAGGCTCCTGAGAAAAAGAGATGTCGGAATCTGTTACTGGATTGTTGTGAGGGATATCAAACCCTGAAACCACTTCCGTTTCAACACTCAAAGTTGATCCCTCTTCCTCGAGAGAGTCTGAAAGAGAACCAGGAGTTTTTACCTTTTCAGAATTATTTAACCTATCAGAATTTACGGGTTCTGAGGAAGGGGAGGAAATGACATCTGAAGGTTTATTTCCTGAAGACATATTTCCTGCGGACATGTTACCTGACTGTGCTCGAGAAAGTGTTAGCGAGGGAGATTCAGAAGCGTCAAAAGCCTTTTTCGAAGCTTCAAAACCTTTCAGATCGATATGTTCAGATTCAATAACAAAAATACAGTCATCAATAGTTGAAAGGACGTATTTTAGAAGGCTTTCAGGGGAAATACTTGATTTAATTAGCTCTACTGCTGAAGGGCTTATCTGATACCCTTCTTCTGTTACTGCCCTTACAATATCAATTTCATTCATAATTTCGACCTGATTACCCGACCTGGTCTCTTGACTGTCAGAATTTAATAGACCCTTACTCCATTATATCCAACAACTTGAAGTCAAAAGAATTAAGGGAAAGACCCATTTAAAATATAAAAAATAATCACATACAAAAATAATTCGATACAACCAGAATAATATTGTATAGTCCTGGTAAATTATTTTTATTCTCAATATTATCTGAGAACTTCTGTTATTACTATAATATCGGTATATGTACATTATATGTGTAATAATGCATAGTGCATGTACATTATATGTACATTATATGTGCAATAATGATAGTATATGTACAGTAGATTGAAGTATAATTAACATATAATTGCTAACGATCTTGATATAACCATTGATAACGTCCTAAGAATTATAGTAGGTACTTTTATAATATTACATGAGGACTGTTTAAGAGTCTGCCTGCCAGTTGTCTTTTTTACATTAGAATAAATAAATGTGTGTCTTCCTTTAACTGCCTGTATTACTCTGATACTAAGTAAAATATGATACTCTCAAAGAATTATTTATACTCCAGATTCTTTATATTCCAGATTCTTTATATTCCAGATTCTTTATACTCCAGATTCTTTATACTCCAGATTCTTTATATTCCAGATTTTTTTTTGTTTTCGGATTATACTAGAAACAAATTTCTGAACAACGTATCAAATCCTATGGAATTTCAGTCTATTTATTAAAAAGAAATCCATAAAAATAACATATCCAGATGATAAATTTTAATTTAATATAGGAGAAAAACAAATCATAAAAGCGAATATACTGAAAAGTCCTGGATTAAACAAAAAGTCCAGTAAAATTAAAAGCATAATAATTAGATTAATTAGACTAAATACATAATAACCTGGTTAAAAAATCTGGATATGGATTAAATACACGATGACCAGAAAATACACGATGACCAGATAGAATCTCGACATCAGATTAAACACATGTGTCAGATTAAATATCCAACAATTGGGTTAAATAAATTATAATCAATTAAATATTTAAAAATCGGATCATATGTTAATTAGATTAAATATACGATAACCGGATTCATACTAAAATATACGATAACCAGATTCATACAAAACATTAAAAAATATTGGTGATCTGATTAATAAAGTGCTGAAAAGGTTACAGACCGAATGAGATATAAATATAATACAGCACCAGAAGAATAAGACAAAGGGAATAAAGGCTTACTATGAGTAAAAATAATACACAAAAAAATACCCAGGAAGAAGAAAGTTTCCTGGTTTCCTTTGGAAAGGATTTGCTGTCGGTTGCGGCTGTCCTGATAGCCTTTATGGTTCTTTCCAAACTGGCATTCGGACTCTGGACCCCTATGGTTGCAGTGGAATCGGGAAGCATGGAACCTCATATGCAGGTAGGGGACATTATTTTCATAAAAAATATTGACAGGGTCGATCTTGTTACCAATCAAGAAGGAAAAAATTCAGACTATATGACCTTCGGAGACTATGGAGATGTGATTCTCTACCGACCTTATGGGGAAGACAGCATAACTCCCATAATACATAGAGCAATGTACAGAGTGGAAGCCGGAGAGCCTATGTGGGAAGACGGTCCTGTTGCCCCATATGCGGGATACATTACCAAGGGAGATAACCCTGTAACTAACAGGCACTATGACCAGGAAGGACAGATAAGCTACTACGTGCCTGTAAAGGATGAATGGATAATTGGAGTTGCAAGATACAGGATTCCTTACCTTGGACATATCAGGTTGCTCTTTTCATGAGCCCTTTGAACCACACAACCGTCAGCAAACAGAAATTCCATAATTTATATTTTTTTCAGATTCAATAATTGATGTTTTTCCTTCATTTTCAATAATTTACATTTGGGATTTAATTGTGAAGTTTAATTGATCTATCTCCAGCATCTTTAACTTCACTTATTTTTAACTTAATTTTAAGAAGCTATCCTTCCCAGCGTCTATTTGACCCTTTTCAGGATTCTTACGAAATCTTTTTGAGCTTCCGCAAATCCGGGTAGACCGTGAGTATTAATCCGTAAGTATAAATGTCTCCAGAATGAAGAGAAACCTGAAATAAAAATCAAAGATAGAATATAAAAACCAGTTCAAAATCGTAAGAAACATGAAACTTAAAAAACTGAAAATTGGCAGGAAAGAGCTTTCTGGAAACCTCCTTCTCGCACCTATGGCAGATGTAACAAATCTGGCTTTCAGGCTGCTTTGCAGGAGGTATGGAGCTGACCTTACATATACCGAGATGATAAATGTAGATGCTTTGCTCAATGAAAGCAGAAAGTCTTTCATTAAAGGGCTGAGCTCTGAGGAGGACAGACCTTTTGGAGTTCAACTCGTAGGAGGCTGTCCTGATAAGTTAAAAAGAGCTGCACTCTTTATTGAAGAAGAGTACAGGCCCGAGATTATTGATGTCAACATGGGCTGCCCCGCAAGATGTATTATAGGCGCTGGCTGTGGTTCTGCCCTTCTCAACTCTCCCGAACTTGTATATTCAATAATCTCGGAGCTGACAGAGTCACTTGACACTCCGGTCAGCGCAAAAATCAGACTCCTCGGAAGAGAGGAAAAAACGCTTGAAATTGCCCGCCTGATAGAAAAGGCGGGGGCATCAGCTGTGACCGTGCACGGCAGGACGGCAGCACAGATGTATTCAGGTAACTCGAATCTTGAGGGGATAAGAGCTGTCAAAAATGAACTTTCTATCCCGGTCATCGCAAACGGGGATGTAAAAGATGAAGAATCTGCAGAAAGGACGTTAGAATTAACAGGCTGCGACGGACTCATGATAGGACGTGCAGCAATGGGCAACCCATTTATATTCAAAAAAATCAGGCACTACCTGGAAACCGGCGAAAAGCTTGGAGCAGATAAGCCTTTCAGGCAGCTTGAGGATTTTAACTCTTATATTTCACTCCTTGAAGAACACAACCTGCTTTCATCCATAAACCTGAGAATGCACGCACACTGGTTTACCAAAGGACTTCGAGGCTCGCGGCATGTCAGGGAAAAAATCAATGGTTTGGAAGATGGAAAAGCCATAACTGAACTAATAAGAAGTTTTTGCCAGGAAATATATTAAAATATCTCTTTTTTGGAGCAAAGCTTTGTTTACAGCAACAAGGAAAGAAAACGTTGTTAATCGGCAGGTTAACCTGAAAACAATAATTATAAAACACCTAAAAAATAATTTCTGATTAGAAGTATTTATAAGTAATTTTACGACTTTCACCGAAAACCTAATAATAATCTACACTATTATCCATGAACTATCAGGCACCAAACGGCGTGAAGATACAATTAAGAATATATTAAATTCAAAATATTATGATCCAATAATATGAATACTTTCAGGTTCACAATTTTGCCGCCCAGAGTTTTGATTAGCGCAAGATCACTCTGGGTGTTTATAGTGTCTGACAAAACCCGGTTAAGAATTACATAGGGGTAAGTCAACCCCCTTAAACTGACAAGTATTATATATAGAAATTAACTTCAGGTTAACTCAATTAACAATAACTCAGTTAACAGCAGTGTGCTGACAACTAAATAATAAGTATGCCAAACAGACTGCCGAGAACAGTGAAAATTTCAAACAAATGATAGAAAACCTAAATTAAACCTTAAAAACGCATTATAAAGGAGAATCCAGATGAAGGAGATCAGAATACACGGTCGAGGAGGCCAGGGTTCTGTTACTGCTGCTGAAATGCTTTCTGTTGCAGCTTTTGAAGATGGAAAGTTCAGCCAGGCCTTCCCCGCTTTTGGGGTAGAGCGAAGAGGTGCCCCTGTGCAGGCATTCACAAGAATCAGTGACAGTCCAATAAGGCTCAGAAGTCAGATTTACGCCCCGGATTATGTTATTGTCCAGGATGCCACTCTGCTTGAAACTGTTGATGTTGCAAGCGGAATAAAAGATGACGGAATCATCATAGTTAACACCACAGAAAAGCCGGAGAGCCTCAAGCTTAATACGAAAGCAAAGGTAATGACCGTGGACGCTACAAAAGTAGCAATGGACGTTATGGGTATTCCTATCGTAAACACTGTCCTTCTCGGAGCTTTTGCGGGCGCAACTGGAGAGATTAATGTAGAGTCAATCCAGAAAGCCATAAGGGCTCGTTTTTCCGGAAAAATCGGAGAAAAGAATGCAAAAGCAATTCAGAAAGCCTATCAGCTGATCAGGGGGGAAAAAGAATGAGCTCTAAAACAGAACAGGACCGCAAAATTCGTCCAGAAGTGCTAAAAACAGATCCGGAAAAAAACGGTTTAAATATTTCGCGCTGCAGAACATGCAAGCCCGGTTCAACACTTAAAAACAAAACCGGTGGCTGGAGAAACTTCCGTCCCGTATATATTTACGAAAAATGTACCAAGTGCGGAATCTGTGAGATGGTATGCCCTGACATGTCTGTAAAGCCCAGAGAAGACGGCTTTTTTGAATATGATTATGATTACTGTAAAGGTTGCGGCGTCTGTGCAAATGAGTGCCCTGCAGACGCAATTGAAATGGTTCTGGAGGAGAAATAATGATTAATCCGGCATACAAGGGAAAAATGGTTGTTGTAGAAGGCTCCTATGCTGTGGCCCATGCTACAAAAATCTGCCGCCCAAATGTGATCTCAGCCTATCCGATTACTCCTCAGACTCATATTGTTGAAAACCTGTCTCAGTTCATGGCAGACGGAGAAGTCCCCAATTGTGAGTACATTAATGTGGAATCAGAATTCTCGGCAATCTCTGCCCTGGTAGGAGCCTCCGCAGTAGGCGCAAGAACCTATTCAGCCACCACCTCACAGGGGCTTCTGCTCATGCATGAAGTGCTTTTTAATGCTTCAGGAATGAGGCTCCCGATTATAATGACAGTGGCAAACAGGGCAGTTGGTGCTCCAATTAACATCTGGAACGACCACCAGGACTCAATTGCTCAGAGAGATACAGGCTGGCTTCAGCTCTATGTAGAAGATGTTCAGGAAGCTGCTGACACCCTTCCTCAGATCTACAAGATCGCAGAAGACAGTGACATCATGCTGCCAGGTATGGTCTGCATGGACGGTTTTATCCTGTCTCACGTCTACGAGCCTGTTGTCCTGCTTGAGCAGGAACTGACAGATAATTTCCTTCCACCTTTCCATCCCGAAAACATTCTTGACCCTGAAGATCCTCAGACTTTCGGAGCCTTTGCAGCCCCGGATACTTATGAGGAGTTCAGGTTCCTGCAGGAACAGGCAATGCAGAAAGCTCTTCCGAAGATTGAATCTGTTGCTAAGGAGTTCGAAGAAATTTTCGGCAGGTTCCATGGAGGGCTTGTTGACGGGTACCATCTCGATGATGCTGAAATAATAATCATGTCTATGGGCTCTATTCTAGGGACTGTTAAGGATGTTGTTGACCAGTACAGGACACGGGGAGAAAAGGTCGGTGTCTTAAAGGTCAGGTCCTTCAGACCTTTCCCGGTAGAGCAGATCCGCGAGGCTATTAAGAACGCCCACGCAGTAGTTGTGCTCGACAAGAACATTTCAATTGGTACAAATGAAGGAGCCCTCTTTACCGAAACAAAGTCCTGTCTCTATAACAGCAAGATCCGCGTCCCTGTAGTGGGTTATACTATTGGGCATGGGGGCCGTGACATTCGTGCGGAAAGCATCGCCAAGATTATTGAAGAAACCAAGAAAGTTGCAAAATCCGGAATAACGGTCGAGAGCCAGTTCCTGGATCTCAGGGAGGAGTTGCTATGAGTAAAGCTGCACCTAAAACATATCTTGCCTCCGGGCACAGCGGCTGTGCAGGATGCTGTGACGCCTTTGCCGCAAAGTTCACACTCATGGGCGCAGGCCCAAACTGTATTGTGGTTAACCCTACAGGCTGCCTTGAAGTAATGACCACTCCTTTCCCGAATTCTGCCTGGCAGGTTCCATGGATCCACTCCCTGTTTGAAAACGCAGGTGCAGTGGCTTCAGGTGTGGAAGCTGCCCTGATAGCCCTTGGCAAAAAGAATGATACCAAGGTCATATCAATAGGTGGCGACGGCTCTACTATGGACATAGGGATCAGGTCTCTCTCAGGCGCCTTTGAGCGCGGCCATGATTTCACCTATGTGTGCATGGACAACGAAGCTTACATGAATACAGGGATTCAGCGCAGCAGCGGAACTCCTTTCGATGCCAGTACAACGACAAGCCCTCCAGGAAAATTCTCTTTCGGAAATCCACGTCCAAAAAAGGATATGGTTGCCATTATGGCAGCCCATGGCTCTCCTTATGTTGCAACAACCTCAATCGGCTACCCGAGAGACATGATTCGTAAAGTCAAAAAAGCCACAGAAATAGTTGGCCCGACTTATATCCACGCCCATGCTCCCTGTACTACAGGCTGGGGTTTTGATACGTCTAAGACCCTGGAAGTTGCCAAGCTTGCAGTGGAAACCTGTCTCTGGCCCATGTACGAAATGGAAAACGGAGAAATCACACAGGTCAGAAAGGTCAAAGACCCGAAGCCAGTCGAGGATTATCTGAGAGTTCAGAAGCGCTTCAAACACCTCTTCACAATGGAAGGCGGTGAAGAAGAAATCAAGAAAATCCAGGCTATGGCAGATTGGAACATAAAACACTACGGACTTCAGTAAAAACTGAAGTTCTACTTTTTTGATTTATTTTATTTTCTTTCTTTTTGTTTTCTTATATTTCCTTTCAGTTTTTCTCTTCGGTTTTTAATTTTTCGATCGACTTCATAGCTTCAGCACCCGAATCTTACAACCACCTGACTGGTGGCGGAGCCTACGATAATCGAACCATTAGTGTGGGTAAAAATGTCGTAGAATCATTACAGAGTGGAGACTTTTCCTGTGGAAACATCGTCACTTTTTTTGCACTTGTAACAGTAGACGACACTCCAACAGCAGACAACTATGAACCTCAGACTAAACCCGATAGAAAAGAAACACGATTACTATATATAAATCAATAATCGGAGCCGATGAAGCCGGAATTGTAATCAACAAAGCTGGAGACATAATAGAATATCAGATAATTGTAAAGAATGAAGGCAATGCGAACCTGACAGGAGTTTCGGTAAGCGACCCGATGATTACACTGGCAGGCCCGATAGGAGACGATGTTGATCCTGGAGTGTTAAATTCGGGTGAGACCTGGAAATTCCTCGGAAACTATACGGTAACCAGCGAGGATATTAATACTAATGGTGGAGGAGACGGGTTCATAGAGAATAAGGCAACCGTAACCTGTAATGAGCTTCCAGAAGAGAGCAGCAGTGTGAAGCAGATGATCAAACTCTCTTCAGACCAGGGGGGATAATGGTGGAAGCGATGAAAACAAAGGAAACGGTGGAGACAATGACAGTAAAGATGACACTAAAAAGGGTGGAAACGGTGATAGCGCCCGTGTCATCCCCAGAACTTCCACCAGACCAGACGATGTGAACGGAAACACAGAGAAAGAAACTGGCAATATAGAGCTTGAACCTGATATTAAAAGCTTTGAGCAAAAAGACGGATATGTAGAGGCAGGTATTGAAAAGGAGCCAGAAAAGAAAGAAAACACAGGTATACCTGAGTTTTTAATCTATGGCATAATCGGGCTACTTGCAATATTCCTGCTTGTAAACCTGTATAAAAGAAAATAAAAATAGCATCAGATAAAAAAATTAAAACGGGTTTGATTTAGAAAATAACTGGATGAAGGCATAATTCCTGAAAGCATAATTCCTTCATCTAATTTACTAATTTTTATTCAGGGTCTAAATTAAATTGAGGAAATGATATCTTTTCTGGATTTGGGTAAATTCGAGTGAAAGATTTAAGCATTCGAGAATTGGGTAAAGGTATTTTTCCGAAATTTATTCTGACAGGCTTTACAATGAAATTAAGAACTTTCACAAGCTTATCGAAACAAAATATTCAACTTCAGAATTACCGGAAAAAATTTCATGTTGCTGGAAAATTTTACAATTAAAAGCTAAGAAGAGAAATAACCATTGTGAGCAAAATTAAAATCGATATGTTGATTGATGGTAGGCATCTGTTTTATAATGCCGTTTTTAAATTACCGTTTTTTAAATTACCGTTTTTTAAATTACCGTTTTTAAATTACCGTTTTTTAAATTACCGTTTTTAAATTACCGTTTTTAAATTACCGTTTTTTAAATTACCGTTTTTAAATTACCGTTTTTTAAATTACCGTTTTTAAATTACCGTTTTTAAATTACCGTTTTTTAAATTACCGTTTTTTAGGCTGCCGTTTTTCACAGATGCCTTGCACGCCAATGTCTTTGTATAAATATAAAGATACGGATGTACTGAAAATCAAATATAAACTTTTAGAGGTACTGTAAATTATTGAAAGAGTAATAAATGAAACTTAAATTGTAAAGACAAAAAGTTCAATAAACTGATAGAAAAAGGATAGAAAATGAATAATGAAGAGTAGAAAAAGGATAAGAAAAGGTAGAAAAAGAGTAGAAAGGAACAAAAAGAACTAAGAGAAGTAGAAAAAGAATAAGGGAAGGCAGAAAAAAAGTGAAAAAAATAGAAAAAAAGAAAGTTGCCTGGAAATTAAAGTTGCCTGGAAATTAAAGTTGCCTGGAAATTAAAGTTGCCTGGAAATTAAATATCAACAAGAGGCAGCTGTCTTCTGAGGTCTGGCAGATAACCTTCTCTGTGCAGAGCGATCTTATAATCACTTATTGATCTGCAAATTTTTTGTGTATATTTTATACAGTCTGTACCCACTTCCCCCTTAAACAGCAGTTTTTCAATCTTTTCGATGAATTCCGGATATGTAAATATAAGTTCCTCTTTAGTATGCAGGAAAAGGGCCGCAAAGTCCCTGTGGATGCCCATACTTCTTTTAAGCAACTCAACGTTAAGGTGGTCTTCCGAGAGGTAACTGTTGAACTTCACAAACGTGTAAAAGTCTGCGATATTCTGGTTGAGGGAGTTAAGTATCGAGTACAGCACATTGTCTGTTTCCGGAAGAGGAATATCCGGAAGGTTGAGGTTTTCACCGTCAAAAATTTCGTTCTCTTCTATATTTTGATCCCGGGTTGTTTCGCGGTCCATTTTATCACCCTGGTATGGCGTTTTATAGTTTAGATTTTATAATTAGTTTTTTAGTTCAGGCAGTCACGATTTAATGCCAGACGGAACAGGTATTTACGGAACAGGTATTTACCTTTTTAAGGTGGCTTTTCCGGATACACCTACTGGACCTGTATATAGGAGGCGCAAATATATCGGTTGAAGTGTATCCAAGTGATCTGCTCTGCGCAGGTTGCCTTAACCTCTGCAAGCATATCGCTTCCCCACTTGAAGCGGCTTTGAGGGATTTCACATGGAGCGTTGGACTCCGTTTTTGGATTTCATTTTTGAATTCCATTTTTAATTCCTTTTGGGAAACCGTTTTTACATTACTTATTTACATCACTTAATTACTCCAGAGATGCCGGTTTTAAAGCTGGTCCTGAAGTCGTATAATTTAAAATTGATTTAACGATTAGGCTTCTTGCATTTTACCATATATAAAATTATGTCTTAATAAAACTGACCAAATATAATTTTATAGAAATCTGTATACGGCTCTGCCAGAAAATATGTTCAAATATATTAATACTGATATATGCTGGAATAAATATTTGAGCTTTTATATTCCAACCCGTCCTGATTGAGAACCCTAAAAAATTAATTTTAGAATTTTTCAGCTTTTAAAAGCATTTTTGTCTTTGAACATTTCCGTCCCTACAGCTACAAACCCATAAACAAAACTTAACACCAGAATAATAGTGGCTCCTGACGGAACGTCCAGAATATAGGATAGACCTATTCCTGCGACACTGATAACAGCCCCAAAAGCGGTAGATATGAGCATCATTTTCTTCAGGTTATGAGTAAACTTGCGGCTAATAGTGGCAGGAATTGTTAGAAGAGCTATTACAAGGATGATTCCCACAACTTTGATAAGAACCACAATTGTAAGGGCAATAATACAGAGCAGGAAAAGGTAAAGTTTGTCAGTGGGAACGCCCTGCACAGTTGTAAACTCCTCGTCAAAACATAAAGCAAGGAACTCCTTATAAAATAGATAGACTGCACCTACTATGATGATATCAAGAGCCAGCATAAGATACAGATCCAGGCGGGGGACTGTAAGGATGTTTCCGAAAAGGTAGGTCATCAGATCCGGAGCATATCCTGGAGTGAGATAGACAAAAATAACTCCCAGAGCCATTCCAAGAGACCAGAGTATACCTATTGCACTGTCCTCAGGGATTTTTGACTTCTTGCTTACGGTACCCATAACGAGAGCTGACAGAAGGCTGAAAGGGAGGACTCCATACATTGGATTGATACCAAGGTAATATCCAAGTCCCACTCCTCCGAATGAAGCATGGGCAATTCCCCCGCTGATAAAGACAATCTTTTTAACAACAACATATGAGCCTATTATTCCGCAGGCAACACTTGCAAGGACTGCGGCTATAAGGGCGTTCTGGATGAAAGCATATTGAAGAAGATCAAACATTTTTCATTTCTCCTTTAGAGACTGTTTTTCGAACCTGATCCTTGATCTTCAGGGACTCTCTTTATGCCTCTCAAGAACTCTATGGGGCACTCCGTGAGCAATAAGTTCGACAGGACACTGGTAAGTAGCCTCCAGGTCTTCAACCGGGATCTCTTTTGAATTATGGTAATGAAGAGTACGGTTCAGGCAGGCTATCCTGTCCACATAGACAGAAACTGCGCTGAGGTCATGTGTGACCATAATGATCGCCATTTCCTGCTTGAGCCTGTTCAGGAGCCTGTAGAGTTCGTCCTGCATATGGGGATCAAGCCCGGAATTAGGCTCGTCCAGAAGCAGGAGTTTGGGGTTTGTGGCAAGTGCACGGGCAATAAAAACCCTCTGCCGCTGCCCACCTGAGAGCTGCCCTATCTGCCTGTCCTTAAGATTAAACATCTCCACGGTTTTCAGAGCTTCTTCAGCAGCTTTTTTGTCTTCCTCACTGTACTTTTTCAGAAAACCCGTATGGCTCATCCTTCCTGTCAGGACTACTTCCCATACGCTGATAGGAAAATCAAAGTCAAAGCGTCTGTACTGAGGGACATATCCTACAAGGTCTCTGCTTTTTTCGGGAGGCTTCCCAAAGATCTTCACATTGCCTTTATAAGGCTTCAGGAGCCCGAGGAGCACTTTGAGGAGTGTGGTCTTTCCTCCTCCGTTAGGTCCAATTATCCCGAGCAGCCCATTAGGCTCTTTTAATTCCAGATTCACGGCTTCAAGGATTATCTGGTTTCCATAGCGAGCCCAGACATCCTCCAGCTCTATAACCTTCTCCATTAACCTTCCTTCAGATTATCGTTTTTATCTTATCCCGAATTATGTTCTTTTTATATTTAGATGTAGAACCTGAACAACGATTTTATCAATAATTTAAGTGAAAGCCTGTTCACGATATTACACCAGGTTTCTGGCAAAGATATCAGAGACGCTGTCCATATTCTCAATATAATTCTTTGCCAGAGGATCAACAGCTACAACTTCTCCTCCGATTTCCTGAGCTAAAACTTCCGCGCTCCTCGTGCTGAACTGAGCCTGGACAAAAATAACTTTGACATCCTTTTCTTTTGCAAGGTCCACAAGTTCAGTAAGATCCTGTGCACTCGGCTCTTTTCCTTCAATTTCGACGGAGATCATGTTAAGCCCATAATCTGCAGCAAAATAGCCCCAGGAAGGATGATAAACCATGAAATTTTTTTCTTCTTTTCCTTCAAGTTTTTCCCGGATCCTCGTATCCAGAGCATCCAGCTCTTCAAGATAAGCATCTCTATTCTGGGCATAATAAGCTTCATTTTCAGGATCGAGCTCTACAAGCCCTTCATAAATCTCTTCGACCATTATCTTTGCATTTGAAGGGGATGTCCATATATGAGGGTCCAGTTCTTCATGATTCCCCTCACTTTTGTTTTCATGCCCGGTTTCCAGCTCCTCATCATGTCCTTCTTCCCCTTCATGATGGTGATATCCTTCAAGCTTTTTCAGTTCGATTCCTTCAGAGCAGTTTATAATGAGAGTATCGCTATTCATAGACTCGAACCTGTCAATCCAGACTTCTTCAAAAGGCATCCCAACCCCTACTGTTAATAACATGCTGGCTTTGCTGATTTCCTTGACTTCCTTTGGAGAAGGTTCATAAGTATGAGGATCTGCCCCGGAAGGAACTATAACAACTGTTTTTACCCTGTCTCCTCCGACTTTTTCTACGAACTCAGCTTGAGGGACAACGCTTACGGCAACTATTATGGGTTCTTCGTTTCCTGAAATTTCAGCTCCCTGTCCTGTACTCCTATTATTCCCTGAATCTCCGGCATCCGTACATCCACTTACGAAAATACTCAGACCAACAATCAGAATTACCAGCAGAGGTATGATTTTTAATTTCATTGTTAAACTCCTTTATAATTTCAATTTTGTTCTTTGGCGCAGTTAATTTTTTTTGAAGATCAGATGGAACTGACATATAAAAGATAAATTTGATAGCACCCAAAAATTTGATTTATTCGAGGCATATTTTGGCATAACACCAAACTTATATCAGGACCGGGTAAAAGTCGTCATCCAGATCTGATCCAGACTGGGAATCATTAATGGTGATGCTCCTCAGGAAAACATTTCTCGTGGCTTATTTCTCCGCAGACGCCAACCATCGGATGGCCCATTGAACTGCAAATTTTGTTTACCGAATTCCTGGAAACAAAAGCTTCAAAACGAGAAACTTCAGCACATGCTTCCTCTGTAGAAAGACCGTAATGAGTAAAGAGAAGGCTCAAAATCCTGTGCCTCCGAACAAGAAATTCTGCATATGCCTTTCCCATGTCAGTCAGGTCCACACCCCTGTATGGAACATGGTTCAGATAGCCAGCAGTTGCAAGTTCATTTAAAGTTTTGCTTGTTGTTGAAGGGTCGACCTGCAGGCAGGAGGAAATTTCTGTAGTCTTTACAGTGCCTCTTTTTTCAAAAATAAATTTGAGGTAATCTACCTTCCTTGGAGAGAGCTCAAGGCCTGTAAACTCTGGATAATTCTGCTCATTCATATAGAGAAATATAAAAAACTGGTATTTATTGTTTATCATACACCAAATTAAAAGCTAAAACTTTTACTATATCAAAATTTGAGAGAATCCACGGACTCCGGGCTAAAACAAAATACAGAATATAAATACAGAATACAAAATATAAAATATAAATACTAAATATAAATGAAAACAGGATGAAAAATATAAAAAACTACAGAATAAATGAAAATATAATGTAAAAGAAAACACATAGCATAAAAATTAATTATTAAAAAATATCTAATACTACAAATAAGATATAAAATTCTTTAAAAAATATCAGTAAAAGAAAAAATATATTCCGGAGACGATCAGAAAGCTTACTACTCCCATAAGGGCGTTTCCAAGTGTATTTGACCTGAAAACCTCAGAGGGTGTCAGTTCTGCGAGTTCTCCGAAAATCCAGAAAAACGGGTCATTAACGTGTGAAATCATAAAAGTGCCTGAAGCCATTGAAAGGATCAAAATTTCCGGAGGGAGTCCAAGCTCAGGGACAAGGGGGAGTAAAAGGGACGGAGCGACGAGCATCGTTACAACTCTTGAGCCCTGCACTGTTTGGAGGGCTGCTGCAACAAGAAAAGGCACAAGAATATGAGGCAGGTTGAACTGCAGGAAAAACTTTCCAAGGGCTTCCCCTGCTCCTGTCATGGCAAGAGTTGCACCAAGAGCTCCACCCCCACAAAGGTCGAGCAGGACAACACCGCTTCTTTTTATGGCTTTTTCGACCTGGACCCTTATCATTGGGAGTCCCAGCACTCTCCCGGAAAAAATAGAAAGAAGGACCCCAATAAGTAATGCAACATTCGGATTTCCCAGAAAGGTGAATAGAGTATTAGGATTATTTAATACAGCCTCGAAAAGGATGAGAAATAGAGGAATAAAAATCGGAGCATAAGCTTCAAACCTGCCTGGTTTTCTATTTTCTGTCCTTTGCAACGCACCATTTTCCTGTGACCGGTCTTTTTTCTCCTTTACAATGGTTTTTTCCCGTATTACCCCACCCTCATTCATTCCGGAAACTTCAGCCTTTCCAAGCCTCCTCGCATAAAGATATCCTGAAAAAGAAGTGGGAACAGCGGTAAGAAATCCCAGTAGAATAAGCATATCCCTGTTTGCTGAAAGTTCTTCTGCTGCCGAAATGATCACAGGGGAAGGATAAACCAGATTAAATGAAGCAACGGCTCCCAATGCAAGTGCAGTTGCAGTGGAAATCGGGGGGTAATTGAGCCTGGAAGACAGTTCTTTTGCTATCGGGATAAAGATAACGTAAGCAAGGATATAGCACATTGTTGGCACGGAAAAAAGAAATCCAAGAAAGCTCAGGGCAAGCAGGGGATTTTTGAAAAAGCGCGTAATGTCAGAAGCTATTAAAGACATTCCCCCGGTTTTCTGGAGCAGAAGTCCGATGATGCTCCCACTCGTAATAATAATGGCAAAACGGGAAAAAACGCTTCCCAGTCCTTCAGTAACTGCTTCGATAGTACGTATGGGCTCTCCTGCAAGAATCCCTGTTAGAAGAGATACAAGAACAAGGCTAAGGAAAGGGTGAAGCCTGAATTTTGCCGTAAAAAGCAGTATGGCTATAAGTGCGAAAAGGAAAATGAGGACAGGATGCATCATATTCCGGCTCTTATGGAATTATAAATTGCTGATAATGGGAAATGAATCCCGGTATATCTTACTTATAGACTCTTAAGTGTTCTCCTCCGGAGATTCCTTGAAAGATGAAGAGGGAGATGATGATGAGTAAGAACTGGACGGAGAGGAAGAAGAGGAGAGGGAAGGAGAAGAGGAAGAAGAACTGAAAGAAGAACTGGAAGAAGAAAGCTGGTTCAGTTCATCAACCTCTTCTTCTCCAAGAACCCTTGCAAGGTTAAGGAGAATAAGAAGCCTGTTACCTGCTTTTCCAACTCCGGTCAAATATTCCGAATTAATTTTTGATTTAATCATATCCGGAGTGGACTCGATAGAGGAAAGGGGCAATTTTAATATACCGTTCACGGAATTCACAAGCATTCCTATTGTCGTATCTTTAACTTTAACTATAATAATTTTAGAAAGGCTGTCACTTTCTCTGGGGCTGAAACCAAGGCGCCGGTTGAGGTCTATTACCACGACAATTTTTCCCCTCAGGTTAATAAGCCCTTTTACACATTCCGGAGCCTGAGGAATCCGGGTGATTTTCGAAATCGGAATGATTTCGGAGACCTGCATGATATCAACTCCGAATTCTTCTCCTGAAAGTTCAAAACTCACCAGCTGAAGTGATTCTTCAGAGGATGATGAACTTTCCTTTTCTATCGTATCCTCAAACATTTCAATTCCCCGGGGGCTTCAGATTTTAAGCGGCTTACTGGCCCAATCCGTTTTATCCAGAATCATTTAATCAGTTGTTAGACAACCCGTCTCAGTAGACCTTATTTGACAAGTTTTTTAGCCTGAAATATTTAACTGATTCGTTTTAGCCAGCCTTATTTAACCAGTTCGGTGGGCTGAAACATTTAGTCAGAAATATTTTCTGACTCACCTTTCGAATTTCCGAGCCTGAACTTTTCAGTGGCTTTTTTCATCTTCTCGCCAAGCAAAGAGAGGTCGTTAGCCATGCTGGCAAGCTCAGCCATTGAGGCGCTCTGCTCTTCCAGGGCTGCGGCAGTTTCCTGAGTCCCTGCAGCGGATTGTTCGGATATGGAAGATATATCCTCCAGTGTAGAGGTGATTTCTTCAATTGACGCGGACTGCTCTTCTGTGGCGGCTGCAACATCCTCTATCATATTGGTGATCTCGTTGATTGTGGAAACGATCCCTGTAACCATCTCGACCTCTTCACTGACTGATAATGAACCATTCTTTACATTCTTCTTACTTGCATCTATACTTTCAACCGTATCACTGATGCTTTCCCTGATTTCATCAATCAATCTGGAAATATCCTTAGCTGCGGTTCCGGACTCTTCAGCAAGTTTGCGGACTTCATCAGCCACCACGGAAAATCCTCTGCCGTGTTCCCCTGCACGTGCAGCTTCAATTGCGGCATTCAATGCAAGCATATTGGTCTGGTCTGCAATCCTTGTAATCAGAGTTATAATTTCATTTATTTGTTGAGATTTTGAGTCAAGATCCTTTATAACAATTTCAGTTTCATCGACAGAAGAACTTATAAGGTCCATTTTTAACAGGACATCCCTGGAGACATTTCCAATATTATAAACGGTATCATTTACCAGATTTGTGCTTTTAGAAACTTTCTGCGTATTATCCGCAATTTCCTGAATATTATGGGTCATATCCTGCATCGCATGAGTTATATCAATAATTTTCGTGCTCTGTACTTCTGCCCCGTTAGATATCTCGGCTGCTGTTTCTGAAATTCTCCTTGATGCAGATGCTACTTCTTCGGAAGAGGCAGACATTTCTTCCGAAAGTGTGGCAAGATGCAGTGATCCTTCCTGAATTTCTTTAATCAAGCTGCACAGGTTTTCAACCATCGCTTTAAAAGCCTCCGAGAGCTGAAAGATCTCGCTTCTGGAGGAACCTTTAATATCAACGTCAAGGTTTCCTTCAGAAACCATATCAGAAGCCTCAAGCAGTTCGTTGATGGGCTTTCTGTAAATATTCATAATTACAAAAACAAGTAAACCGCCGATAAGCAATGAAAGGAAAGTTACCAGAAAAATTTTGTTTACGGAATTTGTAATTAGCACATCCAGTTTTTCTTTCTGGTCAGCACTGGCGGCTTCAGCCACTTCTCCAACTCTTGTGGCTATAGACATCATATTTTTCTCTTCGAGCGTTTTTCTTTCTTCCAGAACCTTAAATTGCTCGAAATCTGCCTGGAAATCTTCGGCACTTCTAAGTATCTCATTCCCTGCAGCAATATTTTCCGGCCTATCCATCCTCCTGTTTAAGTCTGTAGAAAGTTCAATAATTTCTTCCATAAACACATTGAAATTATCTGCATATTGCTGGTCGGGGCTCATAGCATAATTTTGATACTCATTTTGAGCTTTCATTGTCAGTACAATTATCCTTTGAGCGCTCTCGGCATTGGAAAATTTTTTCTCGAGGGTCTCATTTGAGTACCCGGCCTCAAATTCCTCTCTGTACTGGACCATCTGATTTTTAGAAAGCTTATCTGCGTTTATGATTAGAATTTCACTATCATTAACAAGTTTACTCCTTACCTTAGCCTGTTCGTCTTCTGCTTCAACATATCTGTTAAAAGTTTCATTGAATTCCCTGGAAGCTTCAAGGACAAGATCCATTCTGTCACGGTTCTCAGGGTCAAGGTAGCCTATGTATATCACTTTGGATATCTCTGCCTGTGTGGGCACAAAACTGAGATAATGATAAACTTCTTTTTTGTAGGCAGGATCGCCGTGAATAACATAGCTTTCTTCAGCTTGCAGGGCGTCCTGCATATTATTCATGATAAAAGTCATATTCTGGATAGCCCGGCTCTTCTTATCAACTTCGTTCATGCCCTGATAACCTGTATAACCTACAAAAAAGATCAAAATCAGGAGTAGGGCAAACCCTATCACTACATGCCCTATTTTTGTACTTTTATACATCTTTTTTCACCCGTGCTTCCAGCATCTTAACTTCTGTAGTCTATCTGCCTAAAACCGGATACAGATAATACCTGTAAAAGGCAGAGACACACATCTTCAGAAGGCTTTTATCCAGATTTCCCAACAACTGCTCAATATAGATTATTTAAGAATTCATAAATATTATGATCCTTTAAAAGAGTAAGAAACTTAAAGGGTAAAAACCTCAAATAATGGGGGAACCGAATAACCAGTTTCATCAGAAGTGTTACTTCTGAAGTATACTCAGGATAACTTAATGGGGAGAACTCATTACTGTAAGAAACTCCTTGACCTGCGATCCAAATCTATCAAAATTAATAGGTTTGGAAAGAACTGCATGACATCCGGCTTTAAGAAATTCCTGTCTACTTTCAGGATCACAATTCCCTGTGACAGCAACCACCTTTATACTTTCTGTATCAGGATTGCACTTTATCTGCTGAAGCAGCTCAAGTCCATGCATTTTTGGGAGTTCCATATCCATCAGTATGAGATCAACTTTAACCTTGCTGAGGACTTCCAGTGCTTCAAAGCCGTTTTTTGCCTTTATCGGGTCATATCCGCAGGACTTCAGAAGGTCGGATTCAACAACAAGATTAAGCAAGTTATCCTCAACAATCAGGATTTCAGGCATTTAATCACTCCTGTATCTGCTTGAAGAATTCTCTGATTGGGTCCTTCATACAGAGGTACTTATTTTAAAGAAATTTTTATTCTAAAGAGGGTATTTTTCTGAATCTAGTTTCGCAATTAGTAGGGGATAAACTTCTCAATTATCTAACTTCTTAACTATAGGAAATAAATATCCGATTAATCTGATAAAATTCCATTAAATATTCTTACAGCTTTCTATGGAAAGCGGATGTGTTCCGTACTACCCTTCTGGATATAAAATTTAAGCATAAATTTTAAGCATAAATTTTAAGATTTAAATGTAAATGGGCTGGGATTTAAAAGCCTAAGTACAAACACCTGCAACTAAATTTTAACACTAAGTAAAGGAATTCAGTGCAAAAACAAGTCATTTAGTTCCAGTGTGATTCTTTGTATGGAAATAATGTTGATTCTTTGTATGGAAATAATGTTGATTCTTTGTATGGAAATAATGTTGATTCTTTGTATGGAAATATTACGTGAGAGTCAATTCCCCAACTTATAAAAACAATATAAATCCCCGTAGAATATAAAGTTATTTATTAAGATATATAACATTATTTTAATATAAAGATTGAAAATAGGATAGTTGATGCTTGGTTAGATAATTTTTATTTAGGCAATCCTTACTTAGATTTTAGATAATTTTATTTAGGTAATCCTTACTTAGATTTTAACAATCTTTACTTAGATTTAGATAATCCTTACTTACATGATTCTTATTCACATATATGCTAAGGCAGAGCCAGCTCTATATTTTATAAAAAGAGCTCTTTCAAATCTTCCACCGGTTCTATGCAACCGAGACAGACGGCTTTGAATAAATATAGACAAAGAATAATAAAATTTTACTAAAATTTATTAACACACAAAAAGCCAGAATAGAAGCAGACAAAAACAAAAAAAATTGACGAAGATAATTAAAAAAGTTTAATATAGCTGTTTTCGTATATACTTTTTCATATTAAGAAAAAAGAATTGATAATCAGAAAAACTTGTGTTAACTGTATATGTTAGCATGTATGCATCTTCTTAAAAATTCTCTGATTTCATTCCAGCTAAAAACTTTCAGTTACTGTTTAACACAAATTTTCAGTAATCATCTTAGAGATTCAACGTTAATAAAGATTCCAAGTTGTTGAAATTCTAAGCATTTAATTCTGAACTATTTAAATTCTGAACTATTTAAATTCTGAACTATTAAATTCCAAGTTACTGAAATTCTAAATTGTTATTTTCGAGATCGTTCTCTGTTAATAACAGGTTTGAAAAATAAAAACGCGATTATAAATCGGCATGTTTATACTGAATTCGAAAGTATTTTTAAAATGAAATACGGTCAGGGAACTTCAAAAATCACTGGATTTAAATAAAAAATAATATTTAACATAGAAGTGAAAAGTAATACGCACACAAAAACTGTCACTTACTTAGCAAAAATAGGAAGGTTTAGAATGGCAAGGGTAATGATCGTGGACGATGCCGAATTTATGCGAATGGTAATTAGAGATATCCTCCTGAAGCACGGACACGAGGTGGTTGCCGAGGTAAGTGATGGAGAAGAAGCAGTTCAGACGTATCTGGAAGTAAAACCTGATCTTGTGTTAATGGACATAATAATGCCTGATATGGATGGCAAGGAAGCGCTACAAAAACTTCTTTTAATAGATCCTGCCGCAAAAGTGGTAATGTGTTCTTCTCTTGGGCAGCAGGCTCTGATAACCGAATCTATGAAAATAGGAGCTATGGGTTTTATAGTGAAACCTTTTGAGCCGGAAAGCATGCTTGATGTAATTAGAAAAATAGCCGAACCAAATTAACCTGCCAGACTAACTTAACCTTGCAGAACCAGGTTACATTGAAAAACCAGATTTACCCTGCCAAATAAAATAACTTTACCAGATAAGATAATTTTGCCAGACAGGATTAATCAGGTCTAACCAGATCTACCTTCTAAACCAGATAATTTTGTCAAACCAACATCCGAAGAAAGTGCTTGAAATGGTTATTCGTGCGCTCATAGTGGATGATTCTGCTTTGATTCGCAAAGTCCTTTCCGATATTCTTAATCAGGATCCTAAAATCGCTGTTATCGGAACTGCAATCAATGGAGAGGACGGCCTTGAAAAAGTCAGAAAACTTAAGCCCGATGTAGTTCTTCTTGATAATATAATGCCTGTTCTTGATGGGCTTAAGACTCTTTCCCATATCATGGAAGAATTTCCGACTCCTGTGGTTATAGTGTCAGCTCTGGGGGAAAAGGCTGAGGAGATTACCCTCACAGCTCTGGAGTATGGAGCAGTGGACGTAATCGAAAAGCCTTCGGGTATTCTCAGTCAAAGTATGCACGAGATGGCAGAAGAAATTTGTGCAAAAGTCAGAGCAGCTTCAAAAGCCGATCTTAATAACCTTGGGTGCATCCGAGATTTAGAACACCAGATACCTGAAAACCACAGGAAAAAAAAGAATAGCCTCCGGGAGAAAACCTTTGTTAGAAATGTGCTGGCTATAGGCGCATCTACAGGAGGGCCAAGAGCTCTGGAAAAACTTATAGGCTCGTTTCCCGCTGAAATTCCAGCTGCGGTTCTTATAGTACAGCACATGCCTCCGGGTTTTACAGCATCCCTCTCTAAAAGGCTTGATGCAAAATCAGCCCTCAGGGTAAAAGAAGCACAGGAAGGAGACATAATGGAAGAAGGAACTGTGTTTATAGCCCCTGGAGATTATCATATGGAAATTGTACGGAATAAAGTAAACGGCTTTGGAGAAGATACAGTGCATCTATCCTGCGGACCTAAAGAGCTGGGGTCCAGGCCCTCAGTAAATGTCCTGTTCAGATCAGTTGCCAGGATTTACGGTCCCAGAGTTATTTCCCTTGTACTTACAGGAATGAACTGCGATGGAGCGGATGGAGCTGAAGAGATTAAAAAAATGGGCGGTAAAGTGATCGCAGAAGACCAAAGCTCATGTGTGATATACGGAATGCCTGGAGAGATTGTAAGGCGAAACCTGGCAGACTTTGTGCTTCCTCTGGATAAAATGGCTGATGAAATTGTCAAAATAGTCAGATGACTCTGGGTAGATCATTATTAAATTAATTATTTAGATCAAATCTGGTTAAATTAATTGTTCAGATTGATTGCCAGATTGGTTACTCAGATTGGTTACTCAGATTGGTTACTCAGATTGGTTACTCAGATTGGTTACTCAGATTGGTTACTCAGATTAGTTACTTAGATCAGCCTGTAAGATTAATTACTCAGATTAATTGCTTAGATCAGTCTGTAAGATTAATTACTCAGATTAATTGTTGGCTCAGCTGGTTAGGTCAAAGGGTTAGACGAATTTTAAAGTAACATATTCTTTAAAGTAACATATTCTTTAAAGTAACATATTCTTTAAAGTAACATATTCTTTAAAGTAACATATTCTTTAAAGTAACATATTCTTTAAAGTAACATATTCTTTTAAAATAACATAATTCTTAAAAGTAACATAATTAATAATTTTTACTTATAGAAAATTCCGGTAGCTTTCAGGATTATAAAATGTTTACAGAAGGCAGGCAAAATCATGGACATGTCGAAGTATATAGGCATTTTCAGGTCCGAATCTGAAAAAAACATTCAGGAGATGAGCGACTCCCTGCTAGCACTTGAACAGAATCCTGAAAATGCGGAGCAGATGAATATATTATTTCGTTCAGCTCATACTTTTAAGGGCATGGCTGCAACCATGGGGTTCAAACAGATTGTTGAACTGACACATGAGATGGAAAGCCTGATTGATAGATCCCGTACAGGAAAGCTAACCCTTGATTCTTATTTAATCGATATCCTTTTCGAATGCCTGGATACTCTGGAGAGGCTTGTTGAGGAAGTCTGTGCAGGCATGGAAAACAAAATCGTCGGGAGAGAAGGCGATAGAAGCGAAGGTAGTAACTCCGGCCCAGATGCAGAAAAGATTTTAGAAACTCTGAGGACGATAAATAATCCCTCAGAGGAATACATTCTTCAAAAAAATGAATTTTGTACTTTTTCTTTAGATAAAGGAATAGGGGAAAAAGGGAAAAGACAAGAAGTAAAGGAAAAAACAGGAGAGAAAACGGAAGAGAAAGCGGAAGAGAAAGAAAAAGGAGAAAAAGAAGAAGAAACAGAAAAAACAGAAGGAAGAGAAAAAGAAGAAACACAAAAAACAAAAGAGGGAGAAAAAGGAGAAAAAATAGAAGAGAGAGAAAAAGGAGAAAAAACAAAAGAGGGAGAAAAAGGAAAAAAAATAGAAGAGAGAGAAAAAGGAGAAAAAACAGAAGAAGATGAGGAAAGAGAAAGAAAAAATGCAGAAAAAGAGGAAAAGGAAAAAGCGGTAGAGAAAGAAAAAGAAGAAGAAACAGAAGGGAGAGAAAAAAACGAAAAAGAAAGGCAAAGTGGTAAGGAAGTAAAAACCCAGAGCCCAAAAATACATAGTTCAAGGGTCAGTACTGAGAAGTTAGATAAGCTGATGAACCTTGTCGGTGAGCTAGTAATAAACAGAAGCAGGGTAAAAGAGCTCACAGGGAAATTAAAATCAAAAGATCTGGACTTTGCACTTTCTGACTACCAGAAGCTAACCAGGGAGCTTCAAGAAGAAGTGTTAGAGATAAGGATGATACCTCTGGACCACATAACCAATATTTTCCCCAGAATGATAAGAGATCTTGCGAGGGGACAAAATAAAAAAATTGATTTCATAATAAGGGGAAAAGAAATCAAAATAGATAGAGCTATTATAGAAGAAATCGGGGATCCTCTTGTGCACCTGCTAAGAAATGCAGTGGACCACGGAATAGAAACTCCTGAAAAGCGTGTGGAACTCGGGAAAGAGGAAACTGGCAAGATAATAATTACAGCTTCAAGACAGCAAAACTATGTCCTTATCAGGATAGAGGATGATGGGAAAGGCATAGATGCAGAAGAAATCCGAAAAATCGCATTTCAAAGAAGACTTATTTCTAGAGACGAAGCCGAACAGCTTTCTGAAAGAGAATTAATACAGCTAATTTTCACACCAGGACTCAGTACTGCCAGCGAGGTTACGGACCTTTCAGGCAGAGGAGTCGGGATGGATATTGTAAAAAACCGAATTGAACACCTTGGAGGTTCCATAAAGGTGGACTCAAAACCTGGAACCGGTTCAAGGTTCGAATTGAGGTTACCAATAACTATTGCTCTTTGCCAGTCTATGCTTGTAAAAGTGGGAATGGAAAGGTACGCAATACCTTTTACCAATATAATAAAAAGCATTTCAGTCAGGAAAAAGGACGTCCGGCATATAAGGGGCGAAGAAGTTATTTTGATAAATGAAAAAACACTTCCACTGTTGAGATTACGTAAGTTGTTCCAATTGCCTGCGATAGAGAATGAAGAAAACCTGGATATAGTTATAGTCGAAAAGGCCGGACAGTACATAGGGCTTGTGGTGGACTCACTGCTTGGAAAACAGGAAATAATTATAAAAACCTTCAAAAGCAGGTTGCTGGAAAAAACCCGGGAATTTGCGGGAGCAACCGTCATGGGAGACGGGAGTGTTATTTTAATCCTTGATATTAACTCCATAACCTGAAATCTCGACTGAAGAGAAAAATGAACACATGCAGGTGAAACGAAAGTGAATGAAACCGGATAAATATAGACTGGAGACAGACGCAGAGAAAATAAAAACAGAAAGAGAACGAGAGAAAATAAAAACAGAAAGAGAACGAGAGAAAATAAAAACAGAAAGAGAACGAGAGAAAATAAAAACAGAAAGAGAACGAGAGAAAATAAAAACAGAAAGAGATTTTGAGGAAGACTCGGGATTTGAATTATTAAAAAGAGTGATTACGGAGAGTACCGGATTTAACTGTGAACAATATAAGGAAGCCCATTTCAGGCGCAGAGTTAATGTCCGGGTCAGGGCTACCGGGTCAGAAAGTTATGAAGAATATCTCAAGTTGCTGAGAAAGAGTTCAATTGAGCATGAATATCTTATCAAAGCCCTTACGATAAATGTCAGCGAATTTTTCCGAAATCCGGAAACCTTTGAGGTAATTGAAAAAGAAGTTGTTCCTTTTTTAATAAAGTCCAGGTCAGACTCGCTTGTAAAATCTATCCGTATCTGGAGCGCAGGCTGTGCAACAGGAGAAGAGGTCTATTCTCTTGCTATTTTGTTCCATAGAGCTCTTGGAAAAGACCTGGATAAGTATAGAATAAGCATTATAGGCACTGACATTGACACTATAAGCCTTGAAAAAGCCCGAAAAGGAATTTACCCTGAAAATGTACTTAAAAATATAGACGCCAGTACAAGAGAAAAATATTTTGTGAAAAAAGGTGAGACCTATCAGGTTCTCGACAATTTAAGGAGTATTATTCGTTTTAAACGGCATGATATGATATCAGAATCCTGTATAGACCATTTTGACCTCATAATCTGCCGAAACGTTATGATATACTTTAAAAAGGAAATTCAAGAACAATTGCAGCTTAACTTTCACAGGGCATTAAATAAAAAAGGTTTCTTTGTGATAGGAAAAGCCGAAACACTGCTGGGAACAGCTTCAAATCGCTTTAAGCCTTACAATGCGAGAGAGCGCCTGTACTTAAAAGAAAACTAAAATGTGGAAAGAAATCCATATAGAAGAGATCAATAGAAATCCATATTGGAAGGAACCAGATTGAAAGAAATCCATAACGAAAAAAATCCATAATGGAAGAAGTACATAACGAAAGAAATCCATAATGGAAGAAGTACATAACGAAAGAAATTCATAACGAAAGAAATACGTATGAAAGAGATCTGAAAAACCGAAGAAAACTATGGGGAATTTTATGGAAGAGATAACAAGTTTAAGCGAATTCGAGTATGGAGCGCTGAAAGAAATAGGAAATATAGGTATAGGAAATTCGGCAGTTTCTCTTTCGAGGCTCGTAAACAGTCTTGTATGTACAAAGGTTATAGATACGGAATTGGGATTAATCGAAGACATACCGAAAATAGCAGGTTTTTCAGAATCCCCGGTTATGGGCACATTGATACGTATAAAAGAGGACCTCAATGGATATATCCTTGTTTTTTTCCCAGAAACAAGTGCAGAGAGCCTCTATATAAGCCTTTCAGGCGAGGAAATCGAAAAAAATCTTACAGATCCGGTAAAAAGGTCTTTAAAAATATCTTTAATTGAGGAAGTTAGCCATATCCTGGCAGGAACCTATGTAACTTCTCTCGCGAAGTTTTTGAAACTTAATCTTTCAATTTCAATACCTTATGCAACATATGATATGTCTGACTCAATTTTTAATTCGGTGATTACAGAAATGGGCTATATAGCAGATTTTGCTTTCGTACTTGATGCAGAATTTCTGATAAAAGAAAAGAGGATTAAAGGGAACGTACTGACTTTACTTGATCCGAAATCTCTTAGCTGTTTGCTGGAAAGAATCAATTCGATGATTAATCAAAATGCTTGATTATTACATTAAAATTAACAGGACAGAAACCATATAAAAGGAACAGATAATCACAAAATAATAATCAGTTTTCAAACCAGTAAATATCAAACCGATAACTTTAAACCAATAACTTAAACCGATGACTTAAACCAATAAAAATTCAAACCAATAACTTAAAATCAATAACTTAAACCGATAAAAATTCAAACCAATAACTTAAAATCAATAACTTAAACCGATAAAAATTCAAACAGGTGAATTTTGAACTAACCGGTGTTATGAAAATAGACTTATAAGGAGGTTTTACAGATTGGTCAATTCGGACATAATCACGGTGGGGATAGGAGATTGTGCAATAGCTAGAAGCCCCATGAAAATTAAAACCTCCGGACTGGGTTCCTGCCTTGGAATAACCCTCTATGATAGACAGAAAAAGATAGGTGGCCTTCTCCATACCATGCTTCCAAACATAAAAGATGCAAAACTAAAAGATAATCCTGCCAAATTTACAGATGCGGGAATAGAGTATCTTGTAGACGAGATGATCAGAAGAGGAGGTTCCATAGATAAACTTGAAGCAAAAGTTGTAGGGGGAGCGGGAATGTTTGAAAATTCACGCCTGAATATAGGTGAGAGAAACATTAAAAGTGCCAGAGAAACAATGAAAAAACTGGGAGTGTCTATTATAGCTGAGGACGTGGGGAAAAACTACGGACGTACAGTAATATTCGATACTCTTACTGGAGATCTTCTTATAAAGACAATTCTAAAAGGGGATAAATTAATTTAAGAATTTATTATCTAGTTTAATATTAATATCTAGTTTTGTACTTAATTGCATTTAATTACCCATTTTATACCATATTTCAGTTTCTTATCTTGTTATCCAGTTTTTATTTTACAATCAGTATTTATTTTTACCATCGGTTTTTATTGTTAAACATCAGTTTGCTCATTTGCATCTTATCATCCATTTTGTGTTTTATTATCCAGTTTGCCCTTTATTGTCGATTTTTTATCCGTTATTCGATCCAGGGTATTATTCGTTTATTCGCTCCAGAGTATTTTGAATTTCTTTTCTTTAAAAAATTATATATTTGATATAAATATTATAATAGACATTCATTATCTAATCGATTGCAGGCAGAAAAGCTATGCTTAAAATCGATTGATTAACAGAGAAAATAAAATACCATAAAACTCTAAGTGTATGCCTGGGATTAAGTACGCCGAATTATGTGACTTTTTCTATACGGCATAAGAAATAGAGCAGAGCATTGGCGATCAGCATGGGACGACCAATTAAAAACAGCATAAATTTAAAACAATATAAATAGTTCAAGGATATCTAAAAAGGCTGAATCAAAAATAAAGGATTGAATGTACTGCACCGAAACATGCTGAAATGAAACATTAGAATGGATGTGCAATTGTAAAGTAACAATAATTGTAAAGTAACAATTGTTGAAACATACCTAAGCACGCTAAACTGACTAAAAAATGCTGTTATAGCAGACATCAAACCTGTAGCTTATTAATTAAATAACGAAAAGTAAACTAGGGGAATTTCATGGAAATCAACGGAGTAGAAATTGAAGACACATATGCAGAAGCGTTTCCGATCAAGATTGCACGAGTGCTCATAACAGCAGTAACAAAGCGCTGGGCTCAGGTAGCAGCTACTGAAGCTACCGGCTTCGGGACATCAGTTATAATGTGCCCTGCAGAAGCTGGAATTGAAAGGTTCGCAAGCCCCAGCGAGACTCCTGACGGGAGACCTGGAGCTTATATTCAGATCTGTACTTTCAAATATGAAGCCCTTGAAGAACAGCTGCTCGAGAGGATTGGACAGTGCGTACTTACTGCTCCTACAACTGCAGTCTTTAACGGCCTGCCCGATTCTGAGAAACAGTTCAATGTCGGCTTTAAACTCAAATTCTTTGGAGACGGTATGGAGTCCGAAGCTCAGATTGCCGGGCGCAAAGTATTCAAGGTCCCGATCATGGAAGGAGACTTCGTGACTGAAGACAACATCGGAGCTATAGCCGGAATTGCAGGCGGAAACTTCTTTATCTTCGGAGACTCCCAGATGAGTGCCCTGACTGCAGCCGAAGCCGCTGTAGATGCAATTGCAGAACTTGAAGGCACAATTACCCCCTTCCCTGGCGGCATTGTTGCAAGCGGGTCCAAGTCCGGAGCAAACAAGTATAAATTCCTGAAAGCTACTGCAAACGAAAAGTTCTGCCCCTCCATAAAGGATAAAGTAGAGAACACTGAAATTCCTGCCGATGTCAATGCTGTTTATGAAATCGTTATCAACGGGCTCGATGAAGCAAGTATAAAAGCAGCAATGAAAGCCGGAATAGAAGCTGCGGTAACTGTCCCCGGAATCAAAAAGATTTCCGCAGGGAACTACGGCGGCAAACTTGGTAAGTATCAATTCAAACTTCACGAACTCTTCTAAAAATTCAGGTTCTATGAGCTCTTATGAGCTCAAAATTCTCTTTTTTAGCCACATACTATTTTTATTAAATAATTATTATTTTTTACATAATTAATATTTTTTTAGTCATTTGTTATTTTTTAAATAATTATTATTCTCTGTTTTACCTGTAATTTAATTTTAACGAGAAAGCTTTTCCTATACCTCTCAAACACCTTTTTATTTTCCAGACCTAATTACTTTTCAGAGAAAAGTGAGGTATGGAAACGTGAATAAACAAAGAATCAATTATCTGGTGGATCTTGTCCTGACCGCCCTATTTTTCGTAGTCGCATTTACAGGTTTTTTCATGTATTTTTTCATCCCTTCGGGAATCCAGAGAGGCAGATACGTTGTATACATGGGGCTAACGAAAGCCACGTGGATCTGGCTACATAATAGAGCTGGAATCCTGATAATAATTCTTGTAATCATTCATCTTATCCTGCACTGGAACTGGATTGTACGTACTACCAGAAATTTCTTCGGAAAAGAAAAAGGCGAATTGGAAGAGAATGAAGACAAAATGATAGAAGACAAAAAAATAGAAGACAAAAAATAGAAAAATATTAAAAAAGGATTAAAAAGTAGAAAAGTAACTATTCAGGTAGCCTTAACGAGGCTACACATTTTTCCTCGTTCCGAGGAAAAATTGGATATAAAATGATTCCTTTTTAGCTTTATGAAACGTGATGAGATTCTTTCTTACTGTGCTTCAAATCCTGAAATTATTGTAGCTTACATTGAGAGTTTAGAATCTCAAGTTAAAGAACTCACTGAAAGACTTGTAGCCTTAGAATCTCGTTTAAATCAAAACAGTCGTAACAGCAGTCGACCTCCTTCTACTGATTATTTTGTCAAAGAGAAACCTAATCCCAAGAGTCTGCGTAAACCAAGCGGGAAGAAACCTGGAGGTCAGGAAGGTCATCCAGGCACGACTCTTGATATGGTTGATCATCCTGAGTAGGTAATAGAACATTCTTTGACCTGCTGCAAAGAATGCGGATCTACCCTTGAGAATGTTGAAGTTGAAGCTTATGAGAGAAGACAGGTCTTTGACATTCCTCCCGTAAATCTAATTGTTACAGAACATAAAAGTCAGATTAAAACCTGTCCTTGTTGTGGAAAGTTGAATAAAGCCGTTTTTCCCGAATCAGTGAAATATCCGGTTCAGTATGGCCCTAATATTTTAGCTTCAGCTATTTACTGTAAAAATTACCAGTTTGTTCCTTATGATAGAATTTCTGAGTTATTTGAAGACATTATGGGAATAAAAATCTGTCCTGCTACGATAATTAGAGCAGAAAGAGAATGTTTCCAGAATTTAGAGGAATTTGAAAACGTTATTAGAGAGAAGTTATTAGCCTCGCCTGTAATCAATTTTGATGAAACTGGTATGAAGATTGAAGGAAAAAGACACTGGCTTCATGTAGCTTCTAATGAAAAATACACATGTTATTTTGCTCATACAAAAAGAGGAGCAGAAGCAATAGATGCTATGGGAATTCTTCCGAAGTTTAAGGGAGTAGCAGTTCATGATGGATGGAAACCTTACAACGTTTATGATTGTGATCATGCTCTGTGTAACGCTCATTTACAGAGAGAACTTACAGGAATTGAAGAGAACTATAAACAGACATGGGCTAAAGAGATGAATGAACTGCTCACTGAGATGAAGAAATACACTGATGAGTGTAAAGAGCAATTAAGAGAACCTGATTTTGAGCAAATTAAAGCATTGGAAGAAAGGTTTGATGCAATTATCATTAGAGCGCTTGAAGAAAATCCGCATTCTCTAAATCCTGAAAAACAGGGAAAACGCGGTAAAAATCCAAAAACAAAATCAAGGAATCTGCTGGATAGGTTTATAGAACACAAAGAAAAGATTCTGAGATTCCTGACAGATTTGAAAGTTCCATTTGATAATAATCAGGCAGAAAGAGATATCAGGATGATGAAACTACAGCAGAAAATATCGGGAACTTTCAGAAAAGCAATGGGAGCGCAAGCTTTCTGCAGAATTAGGGCGTACATTTCTACAGGAAAAAAGAACGGTTTACCTGTTTTAGAGGGTATTCGTGCGGCGCTCATAGGAGCGCCGTTAACTATACTCTGAGCAGTTACGTAGAAAAATTATAAAAAACACAGATATTATAAAAAGATATAAAAAATTATAAAAAGATGTAAAAAATTATAAAAATTAAAAAAACTTAAGAAGTTAAAAATCGCTTCAAAATTGCAAAAGGATAAAAGTTATGAAAGCAGAAAATCTGACTCTCAGATCTGCTTTTATCCATAGGATTATTTTAGAGTCCTATTTTAGAGTCCTAGAGCGTTGAACCCGGAAAGTAGAATATCTCTTGGATCAAGGCCGGTAACCCGTATCATAACATAGGCTCCCAGGAAAGTACCTGTCATACTCCCTATGTTAGCAAAGCTAGCGACAAGGAGGACTCGCATAAACCTGTTTTTGAACATTTCCCTGAAAGTTTCTATCCCTGCAAGGGCTTTTATATCTGCGGCGGTAGGGTTTCGCTGTCTTGCTTCTACAATTCCAGCAAACCAGCCCGCAGCAATTAAAGGGTGAAGAGTGGTCAGCCAGGCAACCGAAAAGGCGGTCAGGACTGAGTAAGGATGGCCGCCTGCGAGCAGAGTGCCGATTGCACTCAGGGTTCCTGTGATAATGAACCACCATCCGAAAGCTATCAAAAGGAGTTTCAGTGGAACGCCCGAAAGCAGGAGCAGCAAAAAAAACCCGATAATAAGACCTACAAAGGCAAAACCGATAATTTTGCCAATTCCAAATCGTTTCTTCGGAATCTGCATAAGAGAATTAAGAGGAGGAAGGCTCTTTGGGTTCTCCAGGTAGTTAATTACACCTGGTTTATGTCCTGCTCCAATTACCGCAACAATGGTTTTGTTTCCACCAGCAGCCGTCCTGAGAATGCTCCCTGCAAGGTATGCGTCCCTTTCATCTATGAGAGTTTCAGCTGCAGTTGGGGCAAATTCTCTGAGCTCGCTAACGAGGGCTGTGACAACATCCTGTTGAGTTATCTGGTCTATGTCGATTTCTGCTCCTTTTCCTATTCCTATCAGGCCGCCTATAAGAGAACCCAGCATCTTTATTTTCTCAGTAAATTTCATGCGGCCCCAGAAACGCTGGAGAGTCACCTGAATATCCCTGTCAATTAGAGCTATTTTAGCTCCTGAGGCTTCTGCTTCTTCAATTGCGGAAATCATCTCGGAACCGGGCTTTACACCCATGTCTTCACCGATCTTTTTCTGCACATAAGCAAGCAGCCAGTGGACAAGATAGTAATACACTTTTCCTTCGGTGAGAATTTCCTTTATTGGAACCTGATTTGTTTCCGGAACATTTCCTTTAAGAGAATCGTAACGTGCCCTGCAAAGCTCAACAGCTACGATATCGGGTTTAAGATTTCTGATTGCGCTTCTTACCTCATTCACACTCTTTTCGGAAACGTGTGCCGTGCCTATAAGCACAACTTTTGAAGGGTGAAACTCAACAGATGAATTGTTTCCGTCCGGGATTTGAGGCTGGAAAGGAGAAGGAATTGACAGTTCCGAAACTGAAGCAGGGAGAAGCTCGGAGTTAAGTCCATCACCCGTACCTGGCTTCATTTCGACCTTTTCGATTTCTGTTGTAGATGACGGCACAGAAATGATTTCTTCTGGATTGTTAATTGAAGAATCAGAAAGTTTAAACTTCCCAACAGAAACATTGCCTTCCTTAGATTCTATAGGTTTGTCCATAGAGTGTATTGACTCCTGAGATGAACTGTAAGAATTGCGTTCAGGATCCATTTCCTGAGAATCTGTAATTTCATATTTATTCATAATCAGTCTCTTTGTTGCGGCAGATTAGCAGTGCCGGATAAATAGTATTGGATAAATATGTACTGGATAAATATGTACTGGATAAATATGTACTGGATAAATATGTATTAATATAACATCTCATTTGTATTTTTGTGTACTTCTGTTCGGTGTGCGTTATTCCGCTTTCTTTCCATTGCGAGAATGTTCTACATGCATTATGCTTCCGGATTTAAACACTTATTGCAGCGAATTTGAAGTTATCAGGTGAATGGTTTAGCGTATAAGTAATTTAATGCATGGTAAATTAAGCTATACATAATTAAACCATACATTTTAAATAAGTTATATATGTTAAATAATTGACCCTCAGATGCCAGTTTGCAATAGTAAATCCGGATAGAATTAAATTTGTATTTCTGGAAATTTATATTTTCCAAAGAATTTGTATTTCTGGAAAATTTATATTTCCAGAAAAATTTTTTGATTTATCACTCTTTCGAGTTCACTATTCGATCCGATTCACTATTCTAATTTGAATTTTAATTCCATCAGATTCATTATTCAGATCTAAATTTTAATTCTATTATGTTTGTTATTCAGATCTAAATTTTAATTCTATTATGTTTGTTATTCAGATCTAAATTTTAATTCTATTATGTTTGTTATTCAGATCTGAGTTTGAGTATCCTGACCAGATCTGTTCTGGAGAGCACTCCTACAAGAGATCCATTATCAATTACCAGAACCCTTCCGATATTTTTGGATGTAACCAGTTTGAGGACATCACTTGCCTGTGCATCAGAAGGAACAGATATTATATCTCTTGTCATGATATCTGAGACCCGCATCACAGGGCGGTCAATGGTGGGAACGCGCTGGATATCTGTAAAAGTTACGATTCCTTTCAGGTTGCCGCTTTCTACCACAGGATAGCCCATATGTTTTTTCTCAAACATAAACTGAATTAGATCTTCAACATTCATGGAAGGGGGAACTGAAACTACTTCTTTTGTCATTATGTCTTTTACCAGGATATTTTCCAGACTTACGGATGCTTGAGTAGAACGCTCTTCCTCGGAAGCGCCAGCGTAAATGAAGAGAGCAATAAGTGGGAACCAGAGGTTTCCAATAAGGATTCCAAAAATAGCCATCAGAATGGCGAAAAATTTTCCTACGGCAGCTGCACTCTTGGTAGCTTTGACATAGGACATCCTCCTGGCATAGAAAGAACGCAGCACTCTCCCTCCATCCATTGGAAATGCAGGCAGCAGATTGAAGATTCCAAGCACCAGGTTCATTGCCCCGAGAATCCAGATTGTCAGATAAACAGGATTTTCAGATAGCGCAGGATTTGACATAATTATATACCTGTATAACAGAAGACAGATAGAACCTATTACCAGGCTCGTAAAAGGTCCTGCAAAAGCCATCTTTGCTTCCTGTCCGGGGTCTCTTGGTATCTCTTCCATTGAAGATACTCCTCCAAAAAGGAAGAGCGTAATACTCTCAATATTAACCCCGTATTGTTTTGCAAGGTATGAGTGTGCAAGCTCGTGTAAAAGGATTGAGGCGAAAAGTAAAATTGCAGTCAGGGATGAAAGCATGTATTTTGTCGAAGCAGGCTCAACTTCCAGAAAGCCATAAGGGTATGGATTAATTGCAAATATATATGCAAAAACAGGAAGGATTAAAAGAAAAGTGATATGCAGCTTGATAGGTATGCCCAGAACGCTTCCGATTTTCAGTGAAGATTTCAAGAAGTAATTACCCCCTTTTAGTTTTCGTAAATATAAATACTTGATAACTATACCAATTAATCTACTTAAGAGCCAGGAATCATAAAAGTTAGAACATATATTATATTATTTTAAATAGCATAATTATTTTTGCATTAAATCTCAGTAAATAAATGATTTTTTTATAAACCCTACCAGCTAATATATTTAATCTAATGTACTTAATTGACTACTCCATCAAGATAAGTCGATAATGATCTTTCTTCGATAAGGATCTTTCTTCGACAACGATCCTTCTTCGACAATGATTGTTCTACGCCGAGTATCTCGGGTTGATCACTTTACAAAGCCATTTAACAAATCTATTTCACAAGAATTATTCTACAATATTTGTTTTATAATCTTGATTTAAAATATAATCCTAATTTCTATTAATGCCTATAAACATCCAGGTAAGGATCAAGCTGTTATATAAAATGGATAAAAATGGATAAAGGAAATAGCTGATCTGATAAAGAAGATAACTAATCTGATAAAGAAGATAACTAATCTGATAGAGAAGATAACTGATCTGATAAAGAAGATAACTAATCTGATAGAGAAGCTTTGAATTAGAGCTTTAAGTTAGAAGCTTTAGATTGGAAGCTTTAAACTGGAGTTTTAAGTTAAAATATTTGAATGGAAATCTCTGAATTGAAGTTTCAGTTAAAATATTTGAATGGAAATTTCTGAATTGGAGTTTCAAATTGAAATATTTGAATGAGAAGATTTGAACTGGGGGTTTAAGTTAGAACCCTGCAATAGAAGTTTGAAATTAAAAATCTGAAATTAAAGCCTGAAATTAAAAAATATAATTAGGGGCTTTTAATTTCTGCTGTCACTTTCTTAAGGTCTTTTAAAAATAGTTCGATATCTTCGGGACTGTTATGAGGCATAAGGACAAGACGGAGAGCCCTTGGAGTGCGGGTAATTGAGACATTCCAGCCGAATTTTTTAAGAAGCCGTTCTCTGACAAGGTCAGGATTCGGGACTTTAAGAGCAACGACGTTCATGACCGGCTCAATCAATGGCTCGAAACCAAGTTTTCTTGCTTCTTCGACAATTTTTGAAGTAAGTTCCATGCAGTGCTGCACATTTTTTCTGTAACCTTCATATCCGAGATACTTCATGACTGCGCAGGTAGCAGCAGCTGAGGCTCCACTCCGGGTGCCTGTAAGTGTGAACTGGGATTTTGTTGTAAGATATGGGGTACTTACTTTGAGAGAATCCAGGAAAGAAGGGGACCTGAAAAGTAAAGCGCCTGAAGGAATTGTGGAAAGGCCCATCTTATGGGGGTCTATGGCAATTGAAGTCACTCCCGGCACTTTGAAGTCAAAAGGCTGGGGCTTTTCCAGGAAAGGAATAACAAAACCTCCGAAAGCCGCATCAACGTGCAGGAAAAGCTCATTTTCAAGAGCTACTTCCGAGAGTTTATCGATCGGATCTATCTGGCCAAATTCAGTATTCCCTGCAATTCCTACGAGGCCTATCGTGTTTTCATTTATGAGTTTTTCAACCGATGCCATATCCACCCTGAACTCCGAATCAAGAGAAGCCCTTCTGACTTCTATGCCCATCATGTCGGCAACTTTATCAAAAGAAAAATGAGCCGATGCGGGAATTACAATGTTTGGAGTTCCCTTAAATTCTTTTTTTCCTGCTGTTACCAGGTTTTTCATTCCTCTTACAGCCTGAATGTTGGATTCCGTACCTCCTGTGGTCAGGTAACCGCAAACAGAGCTCTGACATAAACCGCCTGAAGGAACGTCAATTGAAGAGGCGTGAAGAAGGTTGCCAAGCATTCTGACAACCTCCTGCTCTAGTTTGTGGGCTCCGGCAAAAAGCCCCAGATCGCCCAGGTTAGCTTCAATAAAGAGCCTGTTAGCCTCGATTGCGATCTTATGAGGGCGGGTACACATTGAACTAAAAACCCGATAATAATCCGTATCTTCTGACTTTGCATTTTCCAGATAGGAAAATATCTCTCTTTCCGAAAGACCCTGCTCATTCATATAGGTAAAGTAAAACCAGTTTTATTTAAAAGACTTATGGAATCAAACTAGAAAAACTGACTTCCTCGAGATCATAAAAGACCAGAATAGCGTTAATTGTCCATTTTTCGAAGATAAATTAGAATAAAGCTTAGATAAAAAGAACTTTGATTGGAAGAAAATAGAAATAGTGAAATTAGAAATAATGAAATGATTTAAAAAATCAAAAACAAGAGAAAAAGAACTGAAAGATAAAAAGAAAAAAAAAGAAAAAAATAAGAAAGAGCCAGAAAAAAGAACTAGAAAAAGAATAAAATAAAGAAAAACCAGAAGTTCTACTAAATTGACAAGAATCCTAAAAATTATAAACAGTATATATATATCATAAAGATAAATTTCAAGAAAATTTTGATAATAAAAAATACTAATTTTAAAATATCAAATTATATAGTAATCAGAAAGTTTATTTTATTTGAGGGAGACCCCTTTGTTTCTACTGGAAAGAAGTTATGGTAGTTGGAGTAAAGGATTGGTGTTCAATAAAAAAAATAAAAAATATAAAATAAACATTATTTAAGTTAAAATCTAAAATTACTTATATTTTTATCAATATTTCCAGAAATTTCCTTCAGATTAATAACAACATATATATAGAATAAATGTTATAGCACAACACTATTATTTTGATCCAATACAAAATAAAATCAATTTTTATTTTGTCTCGCAACCTTTCCGAAACCTTTCAAGCGAAATCATGGGGTCCCCGGGTTATTTAAACTTTCCAGTGGAAATAAAGGGGGGTTGTGACAAATTCATAATATCTCTCGTTTAATTCAGAGTTATCTTTAATTTAATCCTTCCAGAACATAACTCATAATATCTTTTGTTTAATTTACAGCTATCTTTATTTCAATTCACGGCTATTTTTAGTCTAATTCTTCCAGAAGTTATCTATATAATTAGGATAAGCTCTTTCAAAATGCTACCTTGTCAGGGAATACTTGTTTATTAATATAAAAAAATAGAAAGAATGAGCACTGTTTACTTTTCTTATCTAGAAAGGAATTTCCAGTTCTTTTCAGTTCCCTCTCGGTTCCTTTCGGTTCTTTTCAGTTCCCTCTCGGTTCCTTTCGGTTCTTTTCAGTTCCCTTTCGGTTCCTTTCGGTTCTTTTCAGTTCCTTCTCGGTTCCTTTCAGTGCCCAAAAAATATTTTGCAGAAAATTTGCTCGGGTCAGGTTTTTGAAGATCCCATATTTTATTTATGAGTATTTTTTCCTCCGAGAGTTATCTGTTTTAAATGGTCGAATTCTCTAAGGATTTCTTCTGCAGGGCCTTCTTTATCCAGAATACTGATTGCATAGATTGTGATACATGAGAGCAGGAATCCAGGAACTATCTCGTATAGATCAAAAACCCCTCCTGAGAGTTGTTTCCAGATAATAACTGTTAATCCTCCCACAATCATTCCTCCCAGCGCTCCATTTCTGGTTGTATTCCTCCAGAAAAGGGAGAACAGGATAACAGGTCCAAAGGCAGCTCCAAATCCTGCCCACGCATATGATACCAGGCCCATTACTGAATTGTTCGGATCTCTAGCTATCAGGTACGCAATTGCTGAAATTATGATAACTGCAAACCTGCCCATCCAGACAAGTTCTTTTTCACCTGCGTTTTTCCTCATGATTATCCTGTAAATATCTTCAGTGAAGGCAGATGCAGCTACAAGGAGCTGGGAATCAGCAGTACTCATGATAGCCGCAAGGATAGCTGCAAGCAGTATTCCAGCGATAATGGGTGTGAACATATTATTTATCATTACCATAAAGATAGTCTCGCTGCCTGCTTCTCCCAGAAACTCGGGATAGAGGTAGGCTCTTCCGACAATTCCAACTACTACAGCAAAAATCAGGGAAATAATGACCCAGACCATTGCAATAATCCTGGCCTGCTTTATTTTTTCAGGTGATTCTATAGCCATAAAACGGACCAGTATATGTGGCATCCCGAAGTATCCCAGACCCCAGGCAAGATTGGAGATCAGAGGAATTGCACCTCCGGCAAGGGCAGTCCAGGGATTGAGCAGCTGCGGATCTATACTTTCAATAATACTCACTGTCGAGTCATAACCACCTATTCCTTTCATAGCTGCAAGCGGCACAAGAGCAATGGCACAGACCATCAGCGTTCCCTGGAAAAAATCAGTCCAGCAGACGGCCATAAAGCCTCCGAGGAAAGTATAGGTGATAATTACTAATGCACCGATTAGAAGAGCTTGCTGATAAGGAATTTCAAAAACAGTGTTGAAAAGCTTTCCTCCCGCAACAAGGCCTGAGGAAGTGTAAAGCAAGAAAAAGACCAGAATCAGGATAGATGAGATAATTCTTAAACTGTGGCTTTTATCCCTGAACCTGTTTTCAAAGTACACAGGTATTGTAATTGAATCCCCTGCAACCTGAGTATATTGACGTAATTTTTTCGCGACAAATTTCCAGTTCAGATATGTTCCTGCAGCCAGCCCTATAACCAGCCACACGGATTCCATCCCTGAAAGGTAAGCATATCATGGTAGCCCCAGCAATAGCCAGCCGCTCATATCCGATGCCTGGGCACTCAGCGCAGTAACCCAGCTGTTTAACTTTCTACCTCCTAAAATGTAATCTGAAAGATTTTCTGTTTTCTTATAATACAGAACTCCAATAGATATCATAAAGAGCAGATATGCTGCAAAAATAACTACGATATTAATGTTATCCGGTACCATGATTTAACTCCATTTTTTAGCAAAAGCCTATTTTTTAATCAATTTCGTTTTTAATTAAACTCGTTCTTAACCAAACATATTTTTAATTAAACTCGTTTTCAATCAAACATATTTTTAATTAAACTCGTTTTCAATCAAACATTATGTCTTATGAATTGCGTTTCATAAATTGCGTTTTATGAGTCACATTCTCATTTATCGCTTCTCATTTATCGCTTCTCGTGTATCGCTTCTCATTTATCGCTTTTCATTTATCGCTTCTCGTGTATCGCTTCTCATGTATTGCATCTTCATGCACATTTATACTATAGCTGTAGATCAGTATCTCTACAGTTTTATAATACTGTCTTGTCATCAGGGATTAAAAGCAGTTCGTTTTACTTCGGAAATTAAATAAGTTATTTTAAGATTATTATTCAATTCATTCTTTTGAATAATTTCTCTGATGAAATATAACATTAAAGACTACAGTAAAAATTACTGAATTATTAACTTCAAATTACTGAGTTAATAACTTCAAAAATCTATTTTTAGAATAAATATTTGGAAAATAAATACTTGAAAATAGAATGTCTTAAATAAAAATTAATAAGTTAATACGTATACATATAAATTTTTTTGATTATTTATACTTTTTATATATGTTTAGTTTCAGGTTATATTGCTTTTTTCTTCCTAACTGTTTTTTATTTATTATTAATTTTTTTCTTTTCTTAATTGTTATTCGTATCAAGACTGTTTTCATTTTTAATACAACCACTTTCGTTTCGATTCAGGAACCTGTTTACTTCAATTATTATTTATTTATAAATATTTTTTATCATTCAATGGAAATAAAGGGGTTTGAAAACCCTTTATCTTCCTCCACGCGAAAAAGAGGATTTAAATCTTGACTTCAAAAATTACAAAATTTTTGATTTTTTATTTTATTTTCACATGCTCTATTGATATTGATTTTTTTGTATAATATTTAAGGCAAATAACTGTTCCAGTGGAAACAAAGGGGTCTTTACCATAACTATTAATACCGTGTACTTCCATTGCATCTACTGCAAATGTGAACTGAAATTGGATGCTTATATACAAATTTTAGCTAAAATTTTAGCTAAAGAATATTCCGAATACACATTCAATCAGGGATTAAGAGATACTTTAAAGTGCGCAACTGACTTTTCAGCGTGTTATTAGTATCCCTTGAATAAAAATTTCAGGCATTAACTTTAAGAAACATGCATTTATCTATCCATTCTTCCCCTGTGAATCTATTATTATTTATGTTCACTTATTAAGGTTATACAAAAATAATATTTTGGGATTTCAGAATTTCCAGAAACTGAGAATAAAAAACACTTTAAAAAATAGCAGTTAAACCTTCCCAAATATCTTTGCTATGTAGAGTTTAACTATGCAGTATTTGAAGTGAGAAGAGAAAAACATTCTTTAGACCGTATTTTCTTAAACGGCTTATTTACTTTGCATTAATAACTCTGCATATTATGTCAGCTATATGTTAGGCTATCCTAACCCGTTAAATCCAGATATTATAACAAATCCATGATATTATAACTTTTATTAAGAGGGTCATTATGATAAAGGCTCAATCATTAGACGGCTTGTTCGAAAAATTACTTGACGGAAAGTCAATTTTCAAAAATAAAGAAGTCCTTCGTCCTTCTTATACTCCGGATCTGTTATTACACAGAAACGACCAGATAAACAGCCTTGCAACCATCCTGGTATCCGCGCTCAGGGGAGAAACTCCTTCAAATGTCCTGATTTACGGAAAAACAGGGACAGGAAAAACCGCAGTGACCAGATATGTAGGAAAAGAGCTCGAAAGAGTAAGTGAAGACAAATCAATTTTCTGTTCTGTTGTTTATATTAATTGTGAAGTGATCGACACCCAGTATCGGCTTCTTGCAAACCTTGCCAGGCATTTTGAAGAAGAGGTCCCTATGACCGGGTGGCCCACGGATCAGGTCTTTATGAAATTTAAAGAAGCAATCGATTCAAGGGAACAGGTTATTATTATCATTCTTGATGAAATTGACAAGCTGATAAAAAAAGGCGACGATGTTCTTTACAATCTTTCAAGGATTAATACCGATTTAAGGAAAGCCAAGGTTAGCATGATTGGAGTTTCCAATGACCTCAAATTCACGGAATTTCTCGACCCGAGAGTTAAAAGTTCTCTGGGCGAAGAAGAACTTATTTTTCCGCCTTATGATGCTGAACAGATCAGTGATATCCTGAAACAGAGGGCTAAAATGGCTTACAATGACGGAGTCCTGGGCGAAATGGTAATTCCGCTCTGTGCAGCCTTTGCAGCTCAGGAACACGGTGATGCCCGCCGTGCGCTTGACCTTCTGCGAGTTTCAGGAGAAATTGCTGAGAGAGAAAACCAGCCCCAGGTTCTTGAAGAACATGTAAGGCGCGCGCAGGAGAAAATTGAAATCGACCGTGTCGTGGAAGTTGTGCGGACCCTTCCCACCCAGTCCAAGCTTGTGCTCTACAGCATCATCCTGCTCAGAAACAGGGGAAGAGAAGGCAAAAATGTCACAACCGGCGAAATGTATAATGTTTACCGCCAGCTCTGTCATCACATTGATGTGGATATTCTTACCCAGCGCAGGGTTACTGACCTGATGTCAGAACTTGACATGCTCGGGATAGTCAATGCTGTGGTGGTAAGCAAAGGACGTTACGGAAGGACAAAAGAAATCTCTTTGAGTGTTCCCGTAGAAAACACCCGCAAAGTACTTCTTGAAGACTACAGACTTAAACCCCTTGTAGATTTCAAGGCTTCAGTGTTCAATAAAATGTTCTCATAACATTATGTTCTAGCAACATAATATTCTTGTAAACACTTTTAAAATAAACATTTTTTAAATAATTTTTAATACCGAGTAAATCCTGGAAAGTGCGGATTAGTTTTTGATCCGGCTTTTCCTATATTCTGGATTCTTTAAGACGGCTGATCTTTCCATATATTTTGGATTCTCTAAGAGGCCTGACCTTTCCAGACATTCTTGATTTCTCTGTCTTGATTTCTCTATCATGATTTCTCTAAGTTGATTTAATAAAAGTTCTTCTTTCGTGAACTTCTTTCCACTTTTTTACTTCAATTCTTCTGGAAATAGTCCGATTTTAATTCTTAAAATATCCTCAGTTTTTCAGGAAATAATATATATGATCCTGTGGTTTGACTAGGAGTATACGTAATGCTGCAGTTCACATCCAATGCGTATTTCAGGCATCATATTTCAATACGATCTGCATCATTCACATCGTACACTGCATAATATCGTACTATTCAAGTTTTATTAAAATTAGTGATTTATTTAAATTTTATCAAAATTAGTAGTTCGTAATCTAAACTCGTTGAATTGAGCTTAGAGTTTTTATGGAGAGCAGCTCAAACTTTATTGAAACTGAACATTATTGATGATAAAATTTATTGAAGGTAAAACTTTATTAAGAATCTAATTCAGATTTATCTCTCAAGCTTATAACTAAAATTCAGGTATTCAGATTTAAAAGGTAATTTTTGATGAAGATAATTGCGTTTGTAGGCATGCCAGCTTCTGGGAAATCCGAGGCTTCCAGGATTGCTGCTGAGATGGGTATCCCTGTTATAATTATGGGTGACGTTATCAGGAAGGAAGTACTGAAGCGTGGGCTTGAACCCAATGATTCCAATACCGGAATGGTTGCAACAGATCTTCGCAAGCATGAAGGCATGGGTGCTGTTGCCAGAAGATGTATTTCTCAAATAAGAGAAACAGGCTCGGAACTTGTAGTTGTGGACGGTGTGCGCGGGATTGCTGAAGTTGAGTGTTTCAGGAAGGAATTCGGAAAAGGCTTTATCCTGATTTCCATTTACGCTCCCATTGAAGTACGCTTCTCCAGGGTACAGAAGAGGGGGAGAAGTGACGATATGAACAGTATCGAAGGCCTTCGCCAGAGAGATGAAAGGGAACTCAGCTGGGGCATGGGAGAAGCCATAGATGCTTCCAATGTAGAAATTGAAAATAACTTCACGCTTGAGACTTTCAGAAAAGACGTTAGAGACGTTTTGAGTAACTATTTAGAGGCTGATCTGGAAAAATAATTCAAATAACCTCAATAATCTCTAACAATTTCTAACAATTTTTAATAATCTCAAATAATCCCAATAATCTAAAGAAAAAAGCTGGTAGAACGTATTCAAGAATAATATTCAAGAATAGAATTTAAGAATAAGCTCTATAAATGACGTTTCAAGAATCAAAAACTTAAATATGAATCGGAGTACACTCATGATAAGTGTAAATATTTCAGTATCTGTATATCCTACAGAAGATCCTGAAAAGGTTATTAAAGCAATTTCAGGGCTTTTTACAGGGGTAGAACTCCAGAAAGAAAATTTTAGCTCATCAGAGCCCGAAAAGGGAATTTCTCCTTCTTTCCGTATCACAGGTGAAGGAGGACTTGACCTCCTGTTTACCCTGCACGGACTTATTCGTAGAGAGCAAATTATAGATAGTATCCGTAACAAGGTTTTCAATAAAGGACTTTCCAGTGAAGGGCTTTCAGTCAGTTTTTTGCTCAACAAACAGGCGGCTTTTGTCGGAATTCCAAGCGTTCCTGCTGAAAAAGAACCTCTAGGCTCCATCGAAGTCACTATCAGGGCAGATTCTTCCGAAGAAATGGAAAGGCTTTTTGAATGGCTTTTGCCTCTTACCGAAGAAGGAGTTCCGGTTGCTGAAGTGGAAATGGACTATGTGGAAAGGGGCTAAAGTTAGAAAAGAAGTAAAGTCTAAAGGTTCAGTAAATGTCTCAAAGTTCAGTACAGGATCTGGATAATGAAGCTTTATAATAAATATTGATTAAAGGGGCTGAATAGACATCATGCAGCTGAGCAGGATCAGTTATTCATCAAGGTCGGTAGTCGAAGATCCGTTTAAATGGGCCTACACGCTAGAAGATTACGGGTACACAGGCTGGGAGATTGTACAGGAGGGGTCACAGTGCCTGAGCAGTAAAACCGTTCAGAACCTGAAAAATATTTATGATACCACCAGCCTGGAACTGACCCTGCACTTGCCCTTTTCGGATATGAACCTTGCAGGCTTGAATGACTCAATCCGCGCAGAAGTCCTCAGGCAGATGAAGCATTATCTGACCCTTGCCTCTAACTATGTGAACCTCGCTGTGGTACATCCAGGATATCTCTCTCCTTATGGAGCGCAGGTCCCACAGCAAGCTTATATGACAAACCTTGCTTCCATCAGGGAATTATGTGATTTTGCAGCCGACCTCGGGGTCTTGATAGCTGTCGAAAACATGCCAGACCTTCCGAAGATCTTTGGTAAATATCCCGATGAAATGGAGGAGATGCTCGACGCTGTCGGGAGCCACAACATTGGTTTTACCTTTGATGTCGGGCATGCAAATACGGTTGGACTTATAGATGAATTCCTGGATCAGCTTGGGAATCGGATTTCCCATGTGCATATACATGACAACATGGGGAAAAAAGATGAGCATTTGCCTATTGGAGATGGCACCATAGACTGGAAGCATATTATGGACAGGCTCTCAAATTACAAAGGAATTTTTGTTACCGAAATGGCTTCTATTGAAGAAGGTATCAAAAGCCTTGAGTTTTTAAGAAAACTGTAATATTCTGGTTCCTCTAATATTCTGGTTATTCTAATATTCTGTTTTCTGTAAATTCTGATTCCTTTTCTATCTCCTCTAATACTCTGATCCCTCTAATATTCTATTGTTATTTTCTGTAATATTCAGATACATTCTGTTACAATTTTCTGTAATATACAGATATAATCTGGTGCCTTACACCTATTTTATTTTCTTATTTTTTCTTTATTCCGGTCCTTCCACACTACGTTCTTTATTTAGATTCTTTATTCAGATTCTTTATTCAGATGATCCTTTTTCATTCAGGTATTTTATCCAATCTCCGTGCTCTATTACTTCAGTTTCGGGTTTTTCATCGTAAACATAAATTAAACCTTTTACCTTCTGCTGCTCTATTTCAAGGTCAACATATTCCCTGTGATAACCGCCAAAAAGTTCCATATAATCAATGGACTTTGCGACCTCAAGCTGCTTTTTTCCTGAAAACCGGCGCACTTCTGCAACAACAGAATCTTTTTCAGCCGAGTAGATAGCCGGATAAGGGCCCAGGGAGTAAAGGGCATATCCTTTGATTCTTGTTATCCCCAGAAAGTCTGACCTGTTTGGAAGGTTTAAGCGGCGGCTGTTATAAAGTCCATCTCTAAGGCTGCCGTAAAGCGCCATTATGATCTCTTCGCCCTCCACTCTTTCGTAAGAGCGCTGCCAGCAAATATTTCTGTGAAAGACATTCCCGTAAAGAGTCTTCTCTGTCCCCTGAGCCACGTTTTTCCCTTCTCCGGACTTTTTCTGTAAGATATTATTTTGAAAAGCCGTAAGCTGCAAATCTCTGAGTCAGGTCGAGGTTCGCAAGCAGGAAGCGGTCCTGTTTGCTGTAGGCAAGCTTTTTGTTTCCTGAAAGTTCCAGTACACAGGTACTACCCGGTTTTGCCTCTTCTACCTTGTTTCCGTCAACCAGAATCTTTTCAACGCGCACAGGTTCGGACTGAAGCCCGACAAAAAGGTGAAGCACGCTCGCAGGCTCTATCTTTTTTGTGAATTTTGAGACCGTACATTCCAGAGTGTAATCGGTAGTTACGATTTCTTTATCGGAAATGATAAAGCCTCTTTCTATGTCCTTTGCCTGGACATTTTTCAGGCGCATACCCACCCTCGTACCGGCGGGAGCGCTGTCGATGTCCACATCATGGCTCTGGATAGAGCGGATTTCGATATCCCTGTCAAGCGGAAAAATTTTGGTTTTGTCTTTGTCCTTTGATATACCCTGCTTTACAACCCCCAGGACAACACATCCCTTGCCTGTGACATTGAAAGCGTGATCTATAAAGATCCTGGCAGGCAGGCTGTTAAGTTCTGCGTTTTCGGCTTCTATTTTTTCTGCCACTTCATTGATTCTGGCTTTAAGTTCGTCCACGCCTTCAAAAGGGTTTTTGGCACTTTTGTTTGTATTGAGGGAAATGCATTCCCAGTCCTGAAGTACAGTCCCTGAAGTGATCACTTTTAACTTTGCTTTCAGTTCATCAATAGCATGCATGTGAGTGCTGTCCGACCTTGTCAGGGCAATGATCCCATGTTTAAAGCCCAGCAGGTCCAGGGCAATGATACATTCTCCAGTGTGGGCGTCCAGACCCTGAGGAGGGATGCACAGGACTGCAATGTCAGATATATTCAGTGCCGTAATCAGGGATTTCAGGGTTTTCGGGTAGCTATGGGCATCCACAAAAACCATGTTACGGCCTTCTTTATCATTATTGTACATTGTTATATCAGAGGAAGTTCCTTTTTTCCCAAGGTTTGCGGCAAGGGAGGTCCTGCCGCTTTTTTCTGTCCCTATAATTGCAACGTTTGCCATTTTGAGTCCCCTTTCTGGATTAATGTTTTCTAAATAAATGATATGTATGAGAGTATTTCCAGAATCTGGAAATGTGAGTGTGTTTTGAATGCAGGTTAATTGAATCTAAAGGTTAATCAAATCTTTATGCGCAGAATCCTGATATTAATGATCCTGATATTAATGATCCTGATATTAATGATCCTGATATTAATGAATCTTGATGTTAATGGATCATGGTGTTTAATATTTTTGAAACAGCAACTTTTTGAAACTATAACTTACTTTACTCATTTTAAAGCTGCGACTTTTAGACTACGGCTTTTGCTACTTTGTAGCTGCCACTGGTATTAATATACTTCAATATATTTCTTTTCGCACTGTTATCAAGAAGAGAAAAAAAAAGAGAAAAATGAGAGAAAGAAATCAATCCGGAAAACAAAACATATCAAAAATAATCGTAAAATATCAAAAATAACCGAAACAGGTAGTCTCAAAACCATTTTTAATTCTACAATTGGGTAATGCCCTTTCAATTTTTATTTCATTTCAACAAGAAAAAGTAAATTTTCATAGCTCAACATAGCGTATTTGCCATTCTCGCTTGAATTCTCCCCTTATTCCATCCTTTACTTTCTCCTCCAACTATCATTTTCAGCATTTCTTTCAGGTTTTTCCCTTGTCTTTTTATGAAATCTGCTATTTTCTTTATATTGTGTACAGTGCACATCATAACAAATTCAATTCCTGTTTTCCTTTTCCCCCTCAGCAGAAATTCCCTAAACCCTCTATCCTGTTTCATCTGTCCAAACACAGGTTCTACGGTAGACATTCTTTTCTGATACTTTTCCGTACCCTCTTCTGTGTTCAGTTTAGCCCTCATATCCTTCATTAAATGTTCTCGAGGATCTCTTGTTATTGTTCTTTTTCCACTCTCAGTACATGCATTTTTCAACACACACTGAGAACAATAGCTACAGACATAATACCTTAAATCAGGCTCACCTTTCCTCTTTTGTATTCTTGAAAAGGGAATTTCAAAAGCAGCAGGACAATAATAGCAGTCTTTTTCTTCGTCGTATTTAAAAAGAGATTTCCTGAACTTCCTGGTTTTTCCTTCTTTTTCAGCTTTATAGTAGTTGTCAGGAATGTAAGCATCAATGCCTTCTTCCTGTAAAAATTCCAGATTCTCATATGAAAAATAACCTGCATCTGCAAGCACGATTGTTGGTTTATATCCCAGTGTATTTTTTACGTTCTGTATGATTGGTTCTACTTGATGCAGGTCGTTTTCTTCGTTGACAACGTCTGCTGCAACGATAATTTGTTCCTTTTCATCAACAGCAACCTGACAGTTGTATGAAGGTTTCTTGCTCCCATCTTTATGTTTCATAATTCGAGCATCGTTGTCTGTGATGTTTACTTTTTTCAGCTTTTCTTCATCAAGCTTCTTCTTAGCGTTTTTAATCTTCTCTAATCTTTTCTTCTTGTCAACTAGCTCTTCTGGAATCTGATATGGTGTTGAGTCACCATAAATTTCATCTTCATACTTATCTGTCTCAATACTCTCTTTTAGTATCCGATCTATTTCTTTTTCGAGAGAATCCGAACTCTTGCTTTGTCTTGATGAAGCATTTGCCTTGATCTTTGTTCCGTCAATCGAGATACTGGAACCAATCATATCCATTTCTTTACAAAAAGTGACAACCTGGGAAAATATCTCTTTAATAGGACCAAGGTGAGTTGAACGGAATCGACAAATAGTATGAAAATCAGGTTTTTGCATGGCTGCCAGATACATAAATGCAGTATCAGTTTGAGTCATTTGTTGCAGTTTACGTGAACTTCTAATGCCTATAAGATAACCATAAAGTAATATTTTTAAAAGAATTATTGGATGATAGGCTGGGCAGCCTTCCTTAGAATAAGTGGATTCAATAGCAGTGATATCAACGACATCTACGATGTCGTTTAGTACTCGGGCGAGATGATTTTCAGGAACAAAATCTTCCAGGTTTAATGGAAGTAAAAACTGCTGCTTTTGATCGTATTTTCTAAACATGGGAAACACTGGAATTTAGTTTTGTAAAAAAGATAAAGATTACGGGTTTCTGACCCAAATGTGCGATCAGGTATAGTTTTGAGACAACCTGGAAAATATACTTTATTAGCAGGTGAGTCCTATTACCAGAGTTCTCCTTCCCAGATCGCCTGAGTTTTATCATTGGTGCTTTTATTGATTTTTTTGATGTTTATCAGGTATTCATTTCCTATAGGCTGTGGTTCTTCAAAGATAGCATCCACTCCAAGCCTTTTGAGGTAATTCTCGAATTCTGTTGCAGTTTTCGGGTCCTTTACACGGATTCTGACTTCTTCATAGAGCCTCTGTCCGTTCTTTACACTTTGGATAGACTCTCTCAGGGGTCTCAGGATACTTTCCCCCAGCTGCATATAACGCTTTTTGAATTCGGCTTCATTTTCGTCCCATTCAACCGTCTGGAACCCCTCTCTAACAATCCTGGGGAGCATATAGTCCCTGCCTGCTTCATTATAGAACCTGAAGGCGTGCCTGAGGTCAGAACAGTTGCTCTGGGATGAGGTGTATTTCAGGGGAGCAAGAATCATATCAGGATCTTTTATTACCACTCCTTCGTGTTCTTTTTTCCCGAGTTCCCGGATTATTTTAGTAATTTGTTCTGCAGCTGTATGAAGGGGAAATTCTCCAAAACATTCAACCTGCAAAAAACCATATTCTTCCAGAATTTCGTGTTTCTTGCTTATTGGAAGAGGGTTTCCAGTATTTTTTTCCCGAATATCGAAGATATAGAACTCCACGGAGTCAATGCCGTAGATCTCTTTTGGGACATAGGGGTTGTCAGGGCCCAGCATTTCTCCATAAAGCACAAGTTCGGGGAAGTCATCAAAAAACTTCAGGTCAAGCTTCTCTTTTGCCTTTTCAGTAGTATAGGGGCAAATATAGCCGCTTCTGGTAATTGCCAGGATATCGTCTTTTACTTTTGCAACCCTGACATTATACCCGTTCATCTTTTCTTCTACAGTTATCTTCTCAAGCCCGCTGAAATGTTTCTTTAGAGTGGGGTCCAGTACCATAGCTCTCCGGATTTTGGGAAAACCCATAATTACTTCAAACGAGTCTCCCTTTTCGTAAAGTACCGTACCTCTTTCTATGCGAGAAATCTCCTTGTCAAAACGGAATAAATAGTCATGTTTCCCCCAATTTCTCGCAAGATAGATTTTTTCAAAAAGGTGTTGAACTCTTTCTTCATCAAATCCCAGAAATCCAGCCAGCCGCTCAACAAAGCCAGAATCTATTTCCTCATCCCCTCTTTTCATACTTATTTATCTGTTTTCGAGCGTAAAATAAGTTGTCATTCCTTACAGTGTTTCGGAACTTGTCTACTTGCGTAGACTTATCTAATTTACAAAGATTAATCATCAAGAAACTTTTTAAATATGTGACTTCTAATTTCTCCTGTAGTTTAATTTTAATGTAAATAAGGAGGCTACAAAATAGCTGACGATATCGACTACGAAATTATTGGCAATGAAATGCAGATCGTTGAGATCGAACTTGACCCGGGCGAGGCTGTTCAGGCAGAAGCTGGAGCTATGGCATACATGGGGCCCGGAATTCTAATGCAGACAGGTATGGGCAACGAAGGCGGAGGACTCTTTGGAGGCCTGAAAAAAGGCCTGAAAAGAGCTTTAACAGGCGAAAGCTTCTTTATTACAAGTTTTATTCATAAAGGCTCCGGAAAAGGGCACGTAGCTTTTGCAGCTCCTTACCCAGGCAAAATTCTCCCACTTGACCTTTCCAAATTCGGAGGCAGTATTCTCTGCCAGAAGGATGCATTTCTCTGCGCTGCTAAAGGTATTGAGGTGGAACTGGCTTTTACCCGCAAACTGGGTGCAGGGCTTTTCGGTGGTGAAGGCTTTATTCTCCAGAGACTGAGGGGTGACGGACTGGCTTTTATTCATATCGGAGGCACGGTTATAAGAAAAGATCTGGCTCCGGGTGAGACCTACAAGGTTGATACCGGATGCGTAGCAGCTTTTACAGAAAATGTGACTTATGACATAACATGGTCCAGAGATTTCAAAAATGCGCTCTTTGGTGGTGAAGGAGTAGTCCTTGCTACCCTGACAGGTCCAGGTACAGTGTACATGCAAAGTCTACCTTTCTCACGTCTTGCTGACAGAATTTTTGCAGCTTCTGCTTACGGGCAAAACAGGGAAGAACGCAGTGGCATTGGTGGAAGTGACATACTTGGAGGTCTTCTTGGAGGAGACAAATCCTTCTAAAACGGAAACAATCCTAGCTAATAAAAATTATTAAAACTGATAATAGAAATAAAAACTGATAATGAATTTATAATTTCATAAAGACCCGTAATCGGCAAAAAAGAATATTAAAATAGAATTTACCCGATAAGAAATTATTGAAATTCAGGAAGGACTGCCTCTCAAGGCAGACCTTTTTCTTTCTCTCTTTTCTTCTTCAGAGTTTCATTCCTGAATCGTGTTTATGACGTTCCTGCGTGCTAGGAAACCAACGAGCTCTTCTTCCAGATTAAGGACAGGAACACCTCCAACATCATGTTCCAGCATGGTATTTACCGCATCTGAAAGAGGGGTATTGGTATGCACACTGACCACACTGCGGGTCATTATGTCTCCGACAAGCAGGTTTTTAATTCTGGAGTCCTGCTGGTTGTCAGCTACAAGATCCCTGAAAGAGCGCATCGCAAAAGCGATATCATCCTCTGCAATGATTCCTACAAGCTTTCCGTTTTCAATAACCGGTAGTCTTCCAATATTCTTATCAAGGATCAGGCGCCTGGCGTGGCTTACACGGTCTGAAGGACTGACAGTAATCGGGTATTTTTCCATTACTTCCCCGACAAAGCCTGTGAAACGGTTTTCTTTTATGAGCTCCTGTGGGGTCACCCAGCCCAGTGCGTTTCCATTTTCACTGACGATAATCACGCCTCCCTTCTTTTTCATCAGGGTAAGGGCATCCCTGGTGTCAGTATCTGGCAAAACTTTCACGAAATTGTCGGATACGGCTGTAGCGACATGCAAAGAGGATGCGGGTTTGCTCTGTTTTCTTCGAGTTCCGAGCTGCTCTGTCAGACTTCTCATAGTAAGCACTCCAATTATCTGGTTGTCGTGGACTACCAGCAGGCGCTTTGTGTCTTTCTTTTCCATGAGATCAAGAGCGTGAGATATGGTGTCTGACTTATCAATCTTGTGTGGTTGTACCATTATGTCTTTAACTTGCATGCATTTCACCTCATGCGTATCCAGAGTTTTAATTTTCAATTCTCCGCAATTTACGTTTTAAAGACGTTCTCGCGTTTTTACAGACCTTAATACATCCATTTTTCTAATTTTTGCTTTGCATCCTTCTTTTGCTGTTAGCCAGCTTCTTTTCGTTCTTTTACCGTATATACCTCCGCATAATACTTGCTGCTTTGGATTTACTATCATAATTAATTAGTTTTTACACTTTTAAAGGTGTTTTGCTCCTCTTTTACTTATTATGAACCGGATATCTTTTAAGGATCTCTTTTTTAATCTACTATCGGAGCACCTTTTCAGAGTACAGCTTTCATGATATCGGTTCTGCTAAGCATTCCTATTATATCTTCACCATCACTGACAGGAAGAGCGTTTATCCCTTCTTCAATCAGTTTTTTTGCAGCATTGCTAATTTTCTCGTTCACATCTATGGACATTATTGGAGAAATCATAATGTCTTCTGCTATTAAAGGCACTTCTTTTACATACCTGTAAGTTTTCTGACCTGCAGGAGAAGACTTCCGCGTCATCTTAATACTTTTTGTTGAAAGTTTGCCTTCATTATCAGTTAACAGGTTTAAGGCAAGGCTTCTCCTTGAAACCAACCCAACCGGTTTTCCTGCATCATCTTTAACGATTACCCGTTCAATTTCATTTTTATTCAGTTCGTCTATAACGTGGTTGATTGTGTGGTGCCTGTGAACAGAAACAATATCCTCGGTCATCAGCCTGGGAATTTTAGTTTCTATTTCGTCTGCGTGTTCAGCAACATAACGCACAATATCTGTCCTGGTGATAATACCCACAACATCGTTTTTTACCACAGGAATGTTATGTACTCCGTTCTCAAGCATCAACGTCACTGCCTGGGAAATGGAGGCCTCGGGATAGATAGTGATTACGGACTCTGTCATCAGCAACTTTATAGGAATCTGGTCTATCGGCCGTCTCCTCCAGAGAGGTTCTGCCTGAGCCAGACGGTTGGTGATGTCTGTTTTCGTGACGATTCCCACCATTTTGCCCTCGTTCAGGACAAGCAATGTACTGATTCTGTGTCTTAACATCAGATTTCTTGCATGTGACACGGGTTCATCTATGTTTATAACGTACACAGGTGAACTCATGATGTCCGCCACATTCATTAAATACCTCCTTCACTTTTACAATATATAAGTATTAATAATTATAGTTTTTGAATGAAGTTGAACTTTGTAATCCTTGTTACAAACATTCCTTTTGATTCCAATGTTTTGTCAGCATCTGCCGTATTTTTTAATTTATATGACCTGACCCATCTATGCTTCATGGGGTTACAGGCTGATAGAAAAATATCTTGGTTGAAGGCAAATTCTAAGACCAGCTACGCTCCAGGATACAGATATATCCAGAATATGGAATTTATTCTGGTCTGTCCAGCTAAAAATTTTCCTCCCTGCGATCTTTATTGAAGTTTTACCCGGATCCTTTTTTATTAAACTTCCAGGTTAATTCTGGCTAAAGGTTAATTCTGGCTAAAGGTTAATTCTGGCTTATCGGTTATGGTTCATTTTAGCAGAAGTTTTAACAGAAATTTTCTGTTTTTACCAAGCTATCAGGTTCGACACACACCTTTTCCTGTTCGCTGGAATTTTCATTTGAGCCTGGTCAAAACTCCCGTTAAAAGTCAAAACCTCTCAGGAAATCGCTCTCCGTAATAATACCACGTAGCATTCCCTCTTCCAGAATCGGAAGCGAACCTATCTTTTTCTCGAGCATAATTTCCATAGCCTTCCCCATATCTGTGCCAGGGCTGGTCCAGATCAGTTCTTTTGAGATAATAGAGCCTACAGGCTGGTCCAGAGCTTCATGAATATTCCCTGTTGTGAGTTTGCTGAATGCATCTCCTCTTCCCATGAAATGAACGATATCCGAGGCGGTAACTATTCCTGCAAAGATCCCGTCTTTTACCACGGGAAGCCTTCGGAATCTATTCTGCACCATGACTTTTGCAGCCTGCCCTATAGTAGTATCTGTCGTTACCATTGTGACATTTTTAGTCATATACTCATCAACAGTTTTATTTGTCACAAGCCCGGCCATTAATTCTACGGCATTTCTTTCGGTAAAGATTGCGACGACCTGCATTTCACTGTTTACTATAGGCAGGCCACCGGTCCTCCTTTCAAGCATTGTTTTGACGGCTTCTTTAAAGTCTGCCTGATCATGGATGTATGCAGCATTGGTATCCATGATCTGCCGTACCTCTTCGTTTATTGCAGCTAGAAGGTTGCCTTTAAAACGGTTTGTGACAAGGAGATTTCTGCTGCCGCCTCCCAGGAAATCAATGATATCAACAGAAGTAATTACTCCTTCCAGCCTCCCTGTTCCTGCATTTGTGATAGGAATACGCCTGAATCTCCTTTCAGTCATAATTTTTATTGCTTCCATAATGGTTGCAGTAGGAGGGAGTGTTACCACATTTCTTGTTGCCAGGGCAAGAATTTTCCCCTCATGTTCTGAAATTCGGGACTTAAAATCAGGGCCAATTCTCATTGTACCCCTGCTGCTGACCATATGTGGGTCCTTCTGCTGCGACTTTTTGCTTGACTTGTTCAGATTTGGCTGAACATTCATTTTTTCGACTGGTACAAATGTCTTATTTTTGCTCAATAGGATCACCGAATCGAGTTGCAGTTAATTGCTTTTTTCATCTTCCGTTTTTACTCTACCTGCATATTAGCAGGAACTTTCCTGAGGATCCAATTACAACCTCAGGACCGTAGACAGCGTCGGAGACAGACAAAGCCTTAAAGCAATCTTCTCTCGAATCTTTTCCAACACTTACTCTTGTTTTCCAATCTGTAATCTTTATTATTTATAATCTTTAATCGTTATAATGCTTTTGCGCGAAATCTACTTTCTATATTTTTCAGGATTATTCACTCCAGCCTTTAACAACAGACTCCAGAAGATCCTGTCTGTCAGCGATTCCAGATATTTTACCCTGTTCATTCACAACAGTAATTCTTCCTATATCACGCTGAACAATTATGTCAATTGCACTTTTTATTGAATCATTCTCCGTTAAAGTATAAGCAGGAGTTGACATAATCTTCTCAACTTTGGGACTTTCGTTCGGTCTTGTTGCCCGCTCGTCTTCTATAGCCATTCTTAAAGCGCCTGACTTAATTATGTCCCTTCTTGTTATCATCCCAATAGGATCCCCTTTCTTTGAAACTACCGGAATGCCGGTATAATCCGTTTCTATCATATAATTCCAGACTTTTGATACCCTTTCATCCGGAGAACAGGTCTTGACTTTTTTTGTCATGATAGCTTCTATGGTTTTCGAAATATTTCTGGGGAGTTCCACATTTCTGAGAATATCCACATCACTGAGAATTCCAACAACCGTGCGGTCTGTTGTTGATTTGACAACCGGAACTCTGTTCTGTTTCGATTGTACCATTAATTTTGCAGCTTTTACGAGATCCATGTCCGGAGTGATGGTAGGAGACTGCCTCGCATATCCGCTCACTGTCACATTTGAACGTGTGGATGTAACATTCATGATGTCCTGGTCGTTTAACATTCCTACGAGCCTGTTTCCCTCATCCACGACAACAATACCCCGAAAGAAGTAATCACGCATCAGCTGGCGGGCGTGAGTTACAAAATCCCCTTCTTTGATACTTACGGGCTCTTCTGTCATAATCTCGCTGACATTCATTGTTTATCTTCCTCTCCTTATTAAAACAGAAAATTGACAGTCAAGATTTCAAGCTTACAATTCACTCGTGATTGCGGTTTAATGATTCATTCGTAATCCTCTCCTTCCTCCTGCCTGCAGTTCCCGCATAAGTACCTCCCGTCAACAAACCTGAGGTCATATGAGAAAACATTGCAAGACTCACATACTCCAGTACTGAAGTCTTCTGATTCCGATATTTCTTCAGCTGAAGGGGTTGAGAAAAGAGCTTCTCTATTCATATCAATAAGATCTTTGAGAATCGTATTGAGACCTGGAGTTATCATCAGGATATCTGTATTCGAAATCACCCCTATGATTGCCCCGTTTTCCAGGACTGGCAGCCTCTTAACATTGGCTCTCAACATCATTTTCGCAGCTTCAACTATACTGGTCGTAGGGTCGACAGTAAGTAAAGGAGTGGAAAGGATTTCACTTGTGTCCACTTCACTTGGTTTTCTGTCCCCGGTAATGACGCTCTTCACAAGGTCTCTTTCAGTTATAATCCCCATTGCCTTTCCGTTTTCTGTGATAATAACGCTTCCTGCATCACGATCTACCATTTCCTTTGCAATAGCAGGAATATCTGAATTGATATCCATTGTTATAACTGCTTTATTCATAATTTCTGCAACTGAGACCTCCCTCTCAATTTCTCTGTTGTGAATACCAGTAACTGTTTCCCTTTCAGGGTCTTGTACCATTAGCTGCAGTTCCCCCTTTACCTGTTCAGCACCCAGAACCGATAAATCCTCTCTTTAAAGCCCTTCCAGGTTTTCAATTTCCTGTGGAAAATACTTCCAGATTCTTTTAAACTTCCCCATTTGTTACTTTTCTGGAAGGAATCCTGAAAAATTGGTTATCGGTAAAATCCTTCTTTTAAGTATCTTTCCGGTTTTTTCCTGTAAATCTCTTTCCCGCACTTCTGAGACCTTTTTATGACACTTAATATATACGAGTCAATGGTACATAATGATAACGGCATTCCTTTTTAGCATGATCTAAATTTTCCTCTAAGACGGCGCTGAGTCTCTTTTTTAAGGTTGAGATTTATGTCTTCTTTAAGCGCAATTTCTTAAAGTCAGTCAGGAATTTTTTAATAACCCCCTTATTTCCACTGGAGATTTTTGCTCAGAATGAAAAATATCGAGTCATGTAGAAAAAATATTAGGGAGAAGTAGCAGGTGGGAAATATTCTTTTTTAAAAATTGTTAAAAAGAATAAAACATTCTTAATTATATTTAGAACGCTATTGATTTTTCTCACAGGAAATCTTTCAAACCCCTATATTTCCACTGGAATTTACTTTTTTACTTTTTTGCTTGTATTTATTTGAGTGTAAATTTGCAAATATCTTTTGAAAAATACAAAAAATCCTGAAGGGATTAGCCGAAAATAAGTATGTTAGTATAAGGTGAAAATAATTGACATCTTGACAAATTCAGTAAATTCAGACAAAAACATAATGTAAAAATCTGGATAGAATCCAATGCTCCTCCAGCAAAATATAAGTATAAAAATTAAAAGCTGTAAAAACTCAATGTTAAATAAATATATAAAGTAAAAGTCAATGTATAGTGAAAATAAACAGATGAATAGAAAACAGATGAATAGAAAACAGATGAATCGGCGGAGAATAAAATTAAATAACAAATAAGATAAAAATAAAATCAGGCGAAATCGAAAACAGATGAAATAGATAGAGTATATAATAGATAACAAATAAGATAAAAACACACATGATATTCTTCGAATAACATGCCCAAAAAATGAAAGTACTTGAGAGCACTTTCATGCCAAATAAAAGCAGAAAGTGAGTAAGCAGGAAAGAAATAAAGTGATGAGAAAGCTTTAATAAACAGAAAACAGGGGAATGATCAGAGGATAATCAGTCTACTCCTGTTTCCAACACTCAGTTCTATTTCTTCGTTCAGCCCGTACCTGGCATAAGCATCGATGATCTGGATTTCGGAATCTATGTCAAGGTCTTCTATCACATATGCCTGTTCTCCCCAGAGTGTCAGTCGGATGCTGCCTGTATCGTCTTTAAGCTGGAGATTTGCAACAACATTTTCGGTTCCGTCTTCTTTTTCAAATTCTCTGAGCTCTCCAATCTCAGCAACTTTTCCCTGTACAGAATAGCTTTCTCCGGGGATGATATCGGCTATATCGGTAAATTTCTCCCTGTACTCGACCTTCTTTTCGCTTCTCTGAATTATTCCTCTGGCTCCAAGGTTGAGTTCAACCTGCTGGCTGAAAGTATTTTCCCGCGAATAAGCGTTAAGGACTTCAACTGTTTCATCAAAGTCAATTTCTTCAAGAATATCAGTTTTTTCATCCCATAGCGTCAGTCTTATTTTGCCTGTAGAATCGCCCAGAAGGACATTTCCTACTCTCCCAGTGGATCCATCTTTTTTCTCGAAAGTCCTGACTTCCGAGATATCAAGGATCCTTCCTGAGATATTTATATTATTCATATCAGCTTTTATATCATCAATAGGAGTAAATTCTTCTTCGTATTCAATTTTCTTTTCACTTTTCCTGATTATACTCCTGTTTCCTACCTGCAACTCTACTTTCTGGCTAAAGGCATTTTCACGGGCATAAGCATTAATCAACTCTATACTATCCCCATATTCAACCTGGCTTAAAAAATCAGTTTTATCATCCCAGAGTGTTACCCTGAGCGTACCTGTTTCGTCTCCCAGCATCAGGTTTCCTACTCTTCCGCTGTTCCCGTCTTTTCTCTGGAATGTCCTGATCTCGGAGACTTCCAGTATCTTTCCGTTAAGGTTGATGTCTCCCATGCCATCTTTTATATCCTTTATTTTATAACTGTTTGAAACAACATCGATCTCTTCCTCACTTTCTGTCAGGACTCCATTGTTACCAATATTAACTTCCACTCCTGAATATCCCTGCTTTGCGAATCCACTGACCTGAACGGATTGCCCTACCTTTATTTTTCCCATTTTAATAAGGTCTGCCATATTGTCCCACAGGGTTAACTTTACTTTTCCGGTCTCATCCCCAACAATAAGGTTTCCTACCCTTCCTATAGTCCCGTCATTCCTTGTGAATTCTTTGGTATCGAAAACAGAAATAATTCTTGCAATAAAGTTAACAGGTCCGCTTTCGGGGGTAATGTTTTCTATCTTTATGCTATCTCTGCCTGCATCCGAGAATCCCAGCTCACTGGCTACCAGCATGGCAGCCATTGTCTCATCACAGAGCCCTCCCATATTCTCTACTTTTTCCTGTATGCGCTGCAGGAAATCCTCTTTACTTATGACGTGGCTGAGCTTCTTATAAATAGTTTCAATATCGGTCATGTTGCTCCCTTAAATCGTTAGTGCTTACTGCAATTACTGGTGTCTTACTTGCAATTACTGGTGTACTTCTGGTAGTACTTTTATTCAATATATGTGTCTACCCTAAAATCAGGTGTTTATCCCTGATAGAGTGTTAATGTGAGCTTTATTTATTGTGTGATTTATTAGATGTGAGTTTTAAGTTCAATTAGTGTGAATTTTAGTTCAAGATGCAGAATTTTTGAATATATGAAGCTTTCTGGAAGTTCAATATATTCCAGGTCAGGATTGATATAAAAATTCAATCGGATATATTCAAATTTAAGTTAAAATATTTCTCAATCTCATGGTGAGAATAACAGATTCTATACGTCCACAGATTCTATACGTCCTTTCACTAATGCATAATAAGAATATCCCTGAAAATTAAATTATATGGTAAGTCCACTTTTCGATTATTTCTAAAGTTCAACACTTTTTAAAGATCCCTTGATACGGTATGTAAGGCGTCTTACTAAAGATTACCGTAAGCAGGGTGAAAGTATTCTGTATGTGAAATGAAAATACTAATTTCGGGAAGCATTTTTGAGTGTTGTATGGTTTATGCCAGTGCTTTATACCGGTACTTTTATAGTAGATTTATAGTATAATCTGTTTGATAAGGTTGAATATCTCAAGTTCTTTTCAAAAACCAGTTTTAAGAAATAAAGTTAATTAAAACAAAACCTTATTTATGGTAAAGTTTCATTATGTACGTGATATCATGATTCGAAAATGCACTGATCACGGCTATTTTAGAGGAGGCAGCTGTCAGCAGTGTAAACACCCTGGAAGATACGTGCTTGACGATGGCAGAGAAGAAAAGCTTGGAAGGTTTGTATCGGGAACTCTCCGTCATTTTCCGGCATCTGCAGGAGTTAAAATGGATAAGTACGGCTGGATAGATCTTAATGCTTTCTGCGAGGTTATGAAAAAGCGTTATAACTGGATGAGAAAAGAATATCTTTATGCCCTTGTCGAGTCTGATGAAAAAGGAAGATATCAGATCAGCGGGCCCATGATTAGAGCGCGTTACGGACATTCAGTCAACGTTGACCTTGACTACGACGAAAGTGATACTCCTTACGTTTACTATGGTGCAAGCCCTGAAGAAGTCGATGTCCTTCTTGAGAATGGAATTTTCCCTATTAAACAGCGTTATGTGCATCTCAGTACCACATACGAAAAGGCAGCCGAAGTTGCCCTTATTCACACTGAAAGTCCTGTGATTCTGCAGGTTGATGCCTTCAGAGCTCAGGAAGACGGAATTTCCCTGAAGCTTGCAACGGATTATATAGTACTTGCAGAAAAAATACCTCCTGATTACCTGTTTGTACTCGAGGACTAATCTCTTCTTACTGTTTTACTTTTAGTATTATTTTTCTATTCTTTACATTTTCTTTGTATTTCAGTATTATTTTTTCTGCTTTTTTCTTTACAGTTTCTTTGCTTTTTATCTTTATCAGCCTACAGATACTTCAAAAAGGCCTTCCTTTTCCTTTATTTTGAACTTCACATCCAGAAACTGTTCTGTCACCCAGATATTAGTCGCAGCATGCAGGGTCAGCTCACGGACAGTAAAGGAACTGTTGCCCGCAAGTGCCATATAGGGAATTAACTGGTCTGCCAGATGAATGTCCACAGCAGCTCCTGCCCTGAGTTCTTTAATAACTTCTTCCGCAGCTTGCCTGCCTACTTTTTCAGCAGGCAGCCCCTTTTTTCCAAGGGTACTTCCCCCGCAATAGCCCTTCCAGAGAGTTATTCCGCTTCCTGTGGAGAAAAATTCGGAGGAACTGACATCTATCCGGGCATCATATCCGGCTTCAAGAAGCATGGACCTTGCAGATTCAGCCTGGCGGGCCGGTACATGTGCAGGAAGGTTAGATGCGTGTGAAACTCCAATAATTTCTTCCATCATGCTTTTTTCTCCCTTCAAACCTTCTCCCACCGGGTTACTTTCTGTTTTTTTATTTCCTTCAGTTTTCCTGAAATGAAAACCATGAAGTTTACAGGGCTCAAAAACAGCTGAAGCACTTCCTCCGCCTCTCGGATAGTAGCCGCGCTCTTTCAGGGTTACGCTGCCCGCATATCCAAATTGTTCAAGTGCCCTGAGGGTTACATGCTGCAGGTAGTCGATTGTCGGAGACCATGCAACGTCAGTCCCGCCTCTGATTGTTAACTCTACCTTTTCTTCTACAAAAGGCAGGGCTGGCATAATGCACTGCAAAAGCAAGGTTATGCTCCCCGCGGTCCCGATATCAATATTATACTTTCCCCCCTTTATTTCCACTGGAGCAAAAAATAATTCCGAGGAACCCTGAGAAAGCCCTGAAACCCGTGCCCCACAAATCTTTGCTGCAGTTTCCAGAGCTTTAAGGTGCTGCTGTTTCAGGCCCGGATTTGGCCTGTTTTTTCTTATATTCGTAACTTTTATTTCTTCCCCTGTAACTGCAGAAAGGGCAACAGCAGTTCTGACTAACTGCCCTCCTCCTTCCCCGTAAGAACCGTCTATTTCTATCATTTTCCACTCCCGTTTATTTCACTTAACTTTTCATTCGGCTCCTAATTTAGCTCCTAATTCAGCTTCTAATTCAGCCTTTTTTTAGTTTTCATTCAATATTTTTCCTTTTTATCCAGATTTCATTTATTTGCCTTAATCTTGCTATTTGACCTTATACCCAGCCTGAATACTTATATGGGCTTCTTTCATTGCCTTAATTTCCCTTATCCTTAATTTTCCGCATGTTTCTCGCTGCAGCTTTTACAGCCGGGGTAAGAGGATCAACAAGCGTGGAAACTGGAGGAGCATAACAGGTTTCAAGGTTGAGGAGGTCTTTAATTGTTGCTTCCTTTCTTATAGCCAGGGAAAGAGCGTCAATCCTTTCTTTTATTCCTTCTCCTCCTGCAAGCTGTGCTCCTGCAAGACAGTTGTTTTTAAATAGAAGCTTTATGTAGAGGTCTTTTCGACCGGGATAGTAAGAAGCTCTGGTGCGCCCCCTGGAAAAGCCTGTTATAATCTTTATCCCCTGTTTTTCAGCCTGACCGGATGTGAGCCCAACTCCTCCGAACTGAAGGTCTCCGGCAACTGCCACCCAGGGGTCAGCAAGGGGCCCGAAAGTCGAATGTTTGCCTGTTATATTGTTTCCTATCACATCTGCCATACTTCTTGCTGTTGTACCAAGCTGGCTCAGTCTTGACTCTCCGGTTATAAGGTCAATAACTTCAGCGCATTCGCCCCCTGCATACACATGGGAGAGAAATTTCTCTCCTGCTTTTACCTGAAGCATTTCATTTACAATTATTCCTCCTGCCTTCCCGATCGTTATCCCTGCTTCTCTGGCGAGCCAGGTTTCGGGTTTTACACCAGTTGCCAGGAGCACAAGGTCTGCAGGAAGCTCTCTATCCCTTAAAATCAGAGTTTTTTGTTTCCAGAAGTTTTCAGGCAAAATTACAGATTCCCCTGTGATAACTTCAACCCCGAGACTTTCAAGATGTTCCCTGACAATTGCAGACATATCGGAATCAAACTGCCTGGTAAGCAGGTCATCGCCCCGCGTTATAAGGGTAGCCCTGATCCCCCGTTTTGTAAGGGCTGAGGTACATTCTATTCCTATCGTGCCTCCACCTATGATGCAGACTGTCCGGGCAGTTTCCAGTGCTTTTTCAAATAGCATGCCATCGGCAAGGCTTCTCAATGTAAAGATTCCATAAGGCAAAATATTTGCCCTGCTTTCCCGGGGTATAAAAGGCAGGCTCCCCGTAGCAATAACCAGTCTGTCAAAAGGATAGGTTCCTTCCCCTGTAATAACGACCTGCCCGTTCAGATCGATTGAGGTTACTTTCTCGTTCAGTTTCACATTAATTTTGTTTTCCCTGAAAAAAGCGAGAGGCTTTACAATCAGTTTTTTTAAACTTTCAATTTCCTTTCCAAGGACAAAAGGAATTCCGCAGTGACTGTAAGCAGTATGGGAGTCCCATGAAAGCACGGTTATATCAAAATCGCTCTGCCTTCGAATTTTTGTTGCAGTTGCCATCCCGCAGGCTCCTCCCCCTATAATGACCACTTTTGCAAACTCTTTTTCTGTCCGGGAATTTGAAGAGGCATTTTCGGAAATGTTTTCCTGAATTTCGCCTTCTGTTCGAGAACTTCCACCTTCAGTACCTTTCGCACCAGAATTGCTTCCCATACTTTTCATAATGGTGCTTCGCGCCTATTATATGTTTTTAAATACAAAATTAGTCTTGAGAAGCTCTTTAAAGGCAGGTTGCTTGTAAAAAATTCCCTTTAGAATCTTTTCTTAAAATATCCATTAAAACATCCATTTTAAGTTATTTTAAGAAAACAACAGGATATACCGGTTTAAATGGGGGTCTGAACGAGCGAGTTGGGAGTGGGGGGGTTAGTATATAAAACAGTGTATTTGTCTCGCTCGTTCAAATTTTTAGACGTCTTTTGTTTTATATATACTTTTCTAAATTTTTCCAATCCGGTAATTTTTAGAATCTTAAGTATCTTCACGAAAAATTGCTATCCTTATATTTATCAAGTATAAATTAAAAAATTCAGGCCTGAGCAACTTCCTAAAGAACCACAAAGTTCTTAAAGCCAGCAGGCATTAAACATATGAATTTAAGACATGTGACGTACAGGATTCCTATTTTGCCGAAGTTGTTTTCCGGTGGGCGGGAGCTGTTCTGTCAGGTCATATCATATATTAACAATTTCATCCATTCATCACACTGGATTCGTAAAGAATTTCACGTACTAAACGTATGCAAACTTGATAGAAATTTCAGATTATACATATTACCAATTCAGGGCTAATATTCCAGTCCAGATAAAACCTTATACACTACATCACCCATGAAATGAAAGTCAAAAAGTGCTTTCAATAAACCTGATGCATTCCATTCACTGCTTTACCACTTATCATTTAGAGATACTTGTTTAAGATGAAAAAGATTTCAGGGACACTCGCGCCACTGGCGCCTCAGGTTAATCCCGCTTATGGAAGTATTCAGACATCAGGAAATTGAATTGTAAACACGTAATTTGACTTATCGGTCTGAAAGCTGTTTCAGATCTTCAATAAGCTTATGTTAGGGCGGAAGACCTTCGGGCAGGTAAAGAAAGACACCTTGAGTTAAGTGTCTTTTTACTATATCGAAAGTCGAAGAACAGCTCTATCTGTGAGAGCTTTAAAACCAGAATGTCATTGATCTGGCGATTACCTTGCAGGTAAGAACTTTCATCAAATAATAGTCAGGAAGTATTCCTTCTGCTTGATTCTCCTGGCATAAGCACAAAAGGCAGTGCAGACAACCCGGAATTTCTCTTTCCGGCTCACAGCATAACCGATTCTGAAGTCTGCCTTTCAAGGGTGTATTATCCCTGACCTGGTTTTAATCTGATTTTGCTATTATTTTTGTATTCTCTGGTTCTTTGCGGTTTCCAGCACGTTTCCAGGGATAGATAACAGGTCCTTTACTGTCAGAAAAATACTGTGGACTGAAGCCGGAAAAAGAATTGTACACCAGATTCCCCCGTGTACAGAGACTATTTCCTGTCTATTTGCCAGAAAATTGCCAGAGAAAAAACCTTTCATAATAATACTTCATGATAAATCATTATAATAATTCTGGGAGAATTCACATGCAAAATACTGATACAACAAAATACATTATTCACTCTAAAATCAATGCTGATGGGGTTATTGAGCGTCCGGATATCGTAGGCGCAATTTTTGGTCAGACTGAAGGTCTTCTTGGAGCTGACCTTGATCTGCGTGATTTGCAGAAAACCGGAAGGATCGGAAGGATTGAGGTAATGGTCACTGCTAAAGGTGGAAAAACCAAAGGAAATATCTTCGTTCCTTCTAGCCTTGATAAAGTAGAGACATCAATTCTTGCAGCATCGCTGGAAACCATTGACAGGGTAGGTCCCTGCAGTGCCAAGATAGAGGTTTTCCAGGTAGAAGATGTCAGGGCTGTAAAACGCAAAAAAATCATTGAGAGGGCAAAACTCATTTTCACGAAAATGTTCGATGAGACTGTGCCCGAATCTCAGGAACTTGCCGATGAAGTAAGACAGTCTGTAAGGGTTGATGAGCTGACCTATTATGGCAAGTCAAGAATACCCTGCGGGCCGAATGTGCTTAACTCGGACGCTATTATTATTCTCGAGGGCAGGGCTGATATCCTGAACCTCCTCCGTTATGGGATTAAAAATACCATCTGCGTTGGTGGAACCAACATTCCTCCTGAGGTTGCCGAACTTACTAAAAAGAAAACAGTAACCGCTTTTACGGATGGTGACCGTGGCGGAGAACTCATTATACGTGAACTTTTGCAGGTAGCAGACATCGACTATGTTGCCCGTGCGCCGGATGGCAAATGTGTGGAAGACCTGGTCCAGAAAGAAATTATCAGAGCTCTCCGCCGCAAGGTTCCGGTGGAACAGATCATTGAGAAATACGGGATTCAGGAAAGAGAAAATGAAGACAGCGCATGCAGGCTGGAACGTGTTTCTAAAAGAAAGATCAGATCTCCGGAAATTGTTCCCAGGATTGCTGAGAAGAAGCTGCATAAGCGTGTGAAGGTTCACAGGGTATCTTCAAAAGCAGACATCCATGAAGAGGAGCTCCCTGAAGAAATGGAAGAAACCGGCCCTGAAAGAGCTCCGGAAAAAATTTTCGAAAAGGTCACTGAAAGAATTCCAGAAAGGCCTGCTGAAAAAACTTCTGCTGCGGCAGAAAGAGTTGAGGCAAGAACCTCTGTTGCAAAGCCTGCGGTTATGGCAAGGGCAGTTCCTGCTACCAGAGTCACCAGAGGAAAAGCTGCGGCTGAAAAAGGCCCGGCTGTAAAGGTTCCTGGAGGAGAGGCGGTTAGGGTTTCCCCGGCTCCGGCAAGACAGGCCCCGGCTCCGGTTTCTCCGGAAGCTATAAGGTTCAGGCCTCACGTTGATGCTCTTAAAGGTACTTTGACTGCAAGGATTCTTGACTCCGATGATAAGGTTATAGAAGAAATCGCAGTAAGAGACCTTGCAAGCAGGCTAAAGAACTACAGGGATAATGTGAAAAGTGTAGTTTTTGATGGCGTGATCACACAGAGGCTCGTTGATATCGCTTCTAGCAATGAAATCAAAAACCTTATAGGAGTAAAAATAGGAAATATCGCTAAAGTTCCTGCAGATATGGAAGTTTTGACCTCAAGCATGCTCTGAGAGGCTTTTTAACTTCCTTTTTTCTTTCCTTTTTTCTTTCCTTTTCCTTATTTTTATATTTTATTTCTCCATTTTTCCATTCTTTCATTTTCCCGTTCTTTTGTTCCATTCTTTCATTTTCCGTTCTTTTGTTCCAGTCATTCCTTTCTCGTTCTTTTTCCATTCTTTCATTTTTCGTTTTTTTCTTTCTTTCCTTTTTCATTCTTTCGTTTTTATTCCTCCTTTTTTTATTTTTTTACGAATAATTGTTTATGGCAGGCTTTTTTTCTAACGGTAATTTTTTCTAAGCAGATAATTATCCTATCATTTTTATTTTATGTGTAACATTTATGTATGAATGCCGTGAAATCACCACGATTTGGTATGATTTCACACTATGGTGCTAAAATTCACACTCTTTGCTGGGATTCTTCATGATTTTTCATATACAATATATGGAAAACTCTATTAACTAAAAGTAGGAAGAATATTTCCTCGGGTAATTCTTTTATTCGGTTCAAGATAATATTAAATTGATCTTGTAAAATTGTAGGTCTGTTCGCTATGCACAAGGAAGAACTAATACAACTGCACACATATATGGCTCAAATGAAGAGGTACTTTGAGAGGCACGGTGTAACGCACGAGTTCGACGACTATAAGGCTTTATCGATAAGCCCTGTCCACATCCACAGGAGCAAGGCGGATCACAAGCGCGCAATTTTTATTTTAGGAGGCGAGCTTGCCACTCTCATGTCAAGGGATGACCCTATCTTTGAAGAAGCGTCTGCCCATATGAGAGATTCCATGAATTCCGTCATTAAACTTATCGGTAATAACTGATAGGGCCCCTTATAGTAGTAAAGAATTCGTTGTCCGAAAATACGGGTTCGAGATATTTTTGTTTTGAGATCAAAAGGCGGTATGGGTGCAGATGCATTTTCATGACCATACCGTCTTCTCCATCTGAATAATACTTTTTTTCAGTCCAGCATTGTGTGAATCCTATCGATCTGTATAATTTTTGTGCACCAGTATTACTGGTTCTTACTTCGAGTCTTGCGTATCTGAGCCCGTTTGCGACAAAGATATCGCATATCGCATGGATAAGTTCCGTGCCTATCCCCCTTCCCCTGTATTCTTTTTTAACGCCGACGGAGAATATATGCCCTTCATTTTCTGCAGAACGGTAGCCTACAACATACCCCACGACTTTTCCTTCCTGTTCTGCAACCAGAAAGCCGTCTCCAACCATTTCGTAAAAATTCATATACACCAGGGAGTTATGCTCCGAAAAAGCCTCTTCCTCGATTTCGACTATTTCCTGGAAATCCTCAGGTGCGAACCGTCTTATCATGATATCATTATATATTTCTACCATTTTATTACTTCTTCGAGGAAAAAACTGCTCTTTTATAGAGACCTGCATTAAAGTTTTTTAACATGCCTCACGTCCACTGCAACACCTCTTCCTGACTTTTCCATTTCCTTTCCGCTCATCGCAGCTCTTCCTACGCAGAGCGCTCTTTTTCCAAGCACTATTACCTCATCATTCGGCCTTATTCCGTGGTCTGCCTCAAGAACACCCGGAGCAAGAATGGAACCACGTGGGACAAAGTCATCAATCTTTACCACATACTTCTCACTTTTTAGCACCAGTTCTCCTCCTTCAGGAGAGAGGGCAAGCATCCCGTATTGCGGAATTAAAGTTGCAAGCTGCTTCTTTCCAACAAATAGCTGGTATTTTGGAAAACGCCCTTTCACCACAGGGGTTCCGACCTCTCCTGAAAAGAGATATTTTGCGCCCTCTCCAAATTGATAGCTTGCAACCGCCTTTACGAAGTTTTTCTTCTCTTCTTCCGCATTCTGGCTTTTCCTGTTAAAACCCTCGGATGTGCAGATAGATTCAACAGTATTTTTCAGGCTTGAAAGAGATTCGTAGGACGTGAGGCTCTCCCCTGCAGTATAAACTATTTCAATTCCCAGCTTTCTGGCTACTCTTTCACAGATTTCTCTGTAAGCTCCCTCCACATGGGCAACTATCGCTTTATAATTGTATTTTGAGAGATAGTCTTCAAGGCAGCCTGAAACCCAGGCTTTTTCTTCTTCGTCCCAGTGTCCGGTGACTGCAGTATCGTAATGGGCTGCCGGATAGGTAAGTTCAAGTTCTCTGGGAACGATTCCCAGGGGCGACGTTATGATCACTTCATGGACAAACTTTCGGTATTTGCCAAGGGTAAGTATGAACTTTTGATGGGACTGTGACGTTGAGTAAGGTTTTCGGGCTGCACACGGAAGGAGCAGGAGGATATCAAGATCAGGAGGCGTGTATCTCTCCCGTATGCGCTGTGCAAATCTGACCACTTCGATCCTTGAAAGAGACTCTGAAGTATCTGCAAGTAGCTGGTTTTGCCGGAAAGCAGGGACCCTTTCTTCGAGATAAGAATATTCAAAGTCCCCAAGGCGCAACAGAGCTGTGAGCCAGGGTCTGACCCTGCACTGACCTTCTACATACTCACGCAGGTTACCTGCCCTGATCTTTTCCCTTACAAGGGCAAATTCGGCATCGAGAGCATCCCTGTTATGCGCCGCAAGAACTTCTGCCCTTTCAGCTTTCGGGAGAATCCTTAATTCTGCAGGCGTGGTTGAGGCACATACCCTGCACCTGCACGGAAATTCTGTCAGTGAATCAAGATAAAAACTGCCGGCAGCCGTAAGGTAAACATCAGAATAAGCTGCAATCTCAGCCCTGGTATCATCCGTTACATCGATCCCCATGTAGGCAAGCATTGCTGCATTTTCAGGAAGCGCCAGATTTGGGGCGTACAGCGCAGTGTCAGGAGGGATGCGGTTTTTAAGGTCTATCAAAGTTTCCAGAAACCTGCGAGCGTTATTTTCCAGAGTCCCTATACCTTCGATTATGTAAAGGTCGCTCTTCTGGACCTCTCCGCCTATTCGCAAAAGAGAGCCTGTAGGTCCATCAATTTCGTTGTTTCCATCGGAAGTAAATGTTTTTACTTTTCCAAGCGACTCTGCTGGAATGGCAGGAGGGTAAGCCTGATGTGGAAGAATTACAAGGGTCCCTTTTCCTGTTTTTTCGCGGATTTTTTTAATGCGTTCTTGAAGTTCTTCCTGGCTACCGGTCCAGAGGCTGCCTGCATCAACAACAGGCCCCGGGTTTTCAAGATTTCCGAGTGCTGCCGTATGCAGGGCACAGGGAGTGCGGAGTTCGGGAGAGAGCAGGAGTTTCCCTATACGTGCTGCTCCATCTCTATTTTCTACTTCAAAGTACTGTGTCATGTTTGTCCTCTTATGTCTATCAGGATGTAAAGGTTTGCCCTGCATTTTTTTCTGAAAAAGTTCCTGTTTTCCTTGCCTTTATTTTACTTTTTCTTCTCTGATCTGAAAAGCTGTAAAAAGCAGTAATCTCTTTCTGGATTTCAAATGTATTCCGGAAGGAAGGAGGATGGTATATTCTTATATATTATTAATATTGATTATCTGCTGCAAATTATCTCTCATTTCTGTCCCAACCGTGACAGACTTTCTATTTTTCACATCTGAATTCTACATTTGAGGTCTATAATGAATATAACTGAAGAGCTTAGAAAAATCGTTGGTGGGCGGCTCTCGGTCTCGCCTTCTGAACTTTATTGTTATTCTTCTGACGCATCCCAGGTCAAGGGGATGCCTGATTACGTGGTGCGTCCTGAAAGCACCGATGAGGTCAGCCGCATTTTGAGGCTTGCCTATGAAAATGAAATCCCGGTTACTGCAAGGGGCGCAGGCACAGGTCTTGCCGGCGGAGCTGTCCCGGTCAGCGGGGGCATTGTGCTGGATATGTCGGGAATGAATCGTATTCTCGAAATTGATATTGACAATATCCAGGTAGTCGTGGAGCCCGGAATGATCCAGGATGCCCTTAACGACGCTTTAAAACCATACGGATTTTTCTTTCCCCCTAACCCGGGCAGCTCTGCAATGTGCACCATCGGGGGCATGATAGCTTATAATGCAAGTGGGATGCGCTGCGTTAAGTACGGAACAACCAGAAACTACGTCCGCGACCTTGAAGTGGTGCTTGCGGACGGGACTGTTATCCACACAGGCTCAAAAATGCTAAAATCAGCTGCCGGGTATGACCTGACACAGCTTATAATAGGATCTGAAGGCACGCTTGGAATTGTCACGAAAGCCAGCCTGAAGATCGCCCCTCTTCCGAAGACACGCAAACTTGTGATCGCCTCCTTTAAAAGTGCGGAGGTTGCAGGGCAGGCAGTCGTAAAGACTTTTTCAAACGGAGTTATTCCATCAGCCTGTGAGATCCTTGACCGGGTTTCCCTGCAGGTGCTTAAACGCTATGACCCGAAACTTGTGCTCCCCTCTGAAGGTGATGTCATCCTTTTCGAGGTCGACGGCACTGAAAACTCGGCTCGTGAGGCAGCAGAGCAGATAATAGAAGTTTGCTCTCCTCTGACCCTTTCCATAAAGCTTGCAGAAAGCGAAAAGGAAATGGCAGATATCTGGGCAGCAAGGAAGCTGGTAGGCGCAGCAGTTTCTCGCCTTGACCCTACAAAAACCAGGATTTATGTAGGTGAAGATGTAGGGGTTCCTATTAAGAAGATCCCGGAACTGCTCAGGAGGGCACAGGAGATTTCCGAGAAATTTAACCTGCCTGCAATGAAATACGGGCATATAGGAGACGGAAACCTTCACCTAGCCCTTTTCATTGATGTCCTGAATGAAGATGAGTGGGACCGCCTCAACCGAGCAGCAGATCTTGTCCACAGGACTGCAATAGAGCTCGGGGGCACGGTCAGTTCCGAACATGGTGTCGGTGCAGCCAGAGCTGAATATATGGAAGCTCAGTGGGGACCTGCTATTGAAGTGATGCGTGCAATTAAGAAAGCCCTTGACCCGAAGGGAATCCTGAATCCGGGTAAACTGGGGCTGTGAAAATTATGAAAAACGAAGTAAAAAATGAAGAAGTAAAAAATGAAACAGGGAGGGCAGAGAAATTGAATAAAAAAGAAACAGGTGAGAAAAGCAAAAAGCTGCCCTTTGAAGTTGACCGCCGTTCGGTTTATAAATGCGTGCAGTGCGGAACCTGTCGTTCAGTCTGTCCTGTCTTTGACGTGGTCGGCTGGGAGTCTGCCAACACACGTGGAAGAATGCTTATTATTAAAAGCCTGATCGAAGGGAGGCCGCCGTCTGAAGATGTCCTTTCGAGCCTTGCTTCCTGCACTACCTGCGGGATCTGCGCTGCTAAATGCCCTGCCGGAGCCAATCCTCCAGAAGTAGTGGAAGCTGCCCGTGCCCAGCTGGTAAAATGCGGTGTGACAACAGATGCCCAGGAAAAATTGAGGACAGCAGTTGCGACCAGCGGCAATTCTTTCGGGGAAACCAGAAACCGATTGCACTGGCTTTCTGATTCGGAACGCTCAAAACTCCCTGAGAAGTCGAATTACGTGTACTTTGTAGGTTGTTTTGACTCTTACCGCTATCCGGAATTTGCAAAAAAGACCTTTGAGGTTTTGCAGCACTTTGGGGTAACCCTCCTGCCGGATGAGCAGTGCTGTTCATCTCCCCTTCTCCGCACCGGTTTCCGGGAAGACGCGGAAAAGATTATGGAGCACAACCTTGAACAGATAAGAAATGTGGGAGCACACACCCTTATTACAGGCTGTGCAGGCTGCTACACCACCCTCAAGAACAATTATCCTGAAGAATTGAGAGTCATCAGTCTACCTGAGTTCCTTGCCGAGCACCTTGAAGAACTCAACCTGAAACGCCTTGACCTTTCAGTTACATATCATGACCCCTGCCACCTGGGCAGGCATAATAAGGTCTATGATGCTCCCAGAAAAGTTATTCAGGCAATCTGCAATCTTAAGGAAATGAAAAACATCAAAGAAAACTCCCGCTGCTGCGGCGGTGGGGGCGGAGTCAGGATAGGATATCCGGATATCTCCCTCGAACTTGCCAGAAACAGGCTCGACGATGTGCCTGAAGGCGTTGACTACATAGTGACATCCTGTCCTCTCTGTGTGAGGAATCTCAGAGATGCAGGCGGAAATATCGAGATAATCGATATTATAGAACTCGTGGCAATGGCGATGCAATAAGGTCGGTTCTTCATTGTTTAGCCACTCTGATTTCAGTTATGGCTTTGAGCTGTTGTTTTCTCTCAGCTCCACCTTAACTCCGGGCCGGTTTTGTCCGGCTCAAATCTATTTCTCTCCTCTTTGAATTAACTTTACCTTTTCAGCCTGGACAACATAAACCTCTGTTTTTTACAACCAGTATACTTTTTATCCCCGGAAGACAATTTTTGTCTAGAAATTCCAGTCAAATACGGGCTTTAGAAATAGTTCTAAGTAGTCAGGGAGGAGAAAACAATGAGCTGTAGACCTATAAAGTTTCGTAATGTTCCGCCTGATACGTTCGCATGTATGAAGAAAAAGCTTCAGGGAGCAGGGATCAGTGTTCCTTCAGGAAATAGAGGAGAACTCTCGGGATCCGGCATTGTGGCAGATTTCGAATGGGATGGGCAGTCTAATCTTACGATTACCATCAAAGAAAAGCCGTTTATTGTCAGCTGTGAAGTCGCAGCCATGCGAATAAAACAATTTGTAAGACAGTGCCACGGTTCGTAAAAAATCCGGGAGCCTGGTAAAGATATGGATGAAAGAAAAATTGATACCGAAGGCTGTCAGGGCATCAAATTCAGAAATGTGACTCCAGAGGTTTTTTCTTGCATGAAGAAAAAGCTCCAGGCTTACGGGATTGAAACTTCACCGGGGAATTCCGGAATGTTTGAAGGAAATGGCATAGTTGCCGATTTTAGCTGGGATGGAGAGGCGAACCTTGTGATTGAGATCAGGGAAAGGCCCTTGACTACTTACTGCGGGCAGGTAAGCGGAAAACTGAAAGCTTTTATGCGCGAGTGCCAGGGATTTTGAGAAAAACGCAAATTTCCCTGAAAATCCGTTTCTTCTCAGTCCTGTTTATTTGAAGCCTGCATATTTTTGCTAAGCATGTCCTGTTGAGTTCTTTACTTTCGTTGCCTTTCTTTTCTCCTTATCAGGCATTTATGAGCGTTTCCAACAAGGTCGATCCGTCCTGCCCTTTCCAGAGCCTCATATACGAGTTCGTAGTTTGCAGGGTTCCTGTAATGCATAAGGGCTCTTTGCATTGCTTTTTCTTTCTTATCCCTTGCAACGTACACTTTTTTGCCTGTAAACGGGTCAAGCCCTGTGAAATACATGCAGGTTGAAACTGTCATAGGAGTTGGAGTGAAGTCCTGAACCTGTTCGGTATATCCTCCATGGTCGCGCACATACTCTGCCATTTCAATCATATCTTTAAGAGTGCATCCCGGGTGGCCCGACATCAGGTAGTTTACAATATACTGTTCTTTGCCGCATTTTTTGTTAAAGGCGTTAAATCTGTCTGCAAACTTCTCATAAACTTCCTTTCCGGGCTTGGACATTGTATCGGTTACTCTTCCTGAGAAATGTTCAGGCGCGATCCTGAGCTGCCCGCTGATATGGTGGGCACAGAGTTCCTCTAAATACTCTTCATCTTCAAGGGCAAGGTCATAGCGCACGCCGTAACCTGTAAATACATGCCTGACACCCGGAAGCTCGCGCAGTCGGTGCATTAATTCAAGCAGCTTTTTGTGGCTTGTATCCAGAGCGGGGCAGACGCGCGGGTAGAGGCAGGCTTTGTCAAGGCAGGCTCCTTTCTTCTCCCAGGATCTACACTCCATGCCGTACATATTGGCAGTGGGGCCGCCGACTCCATTGATTATGCCTTTAAAATCAGGTTTTTCCGTAAACTTCTTTGCCTCGCGCAGGACGGACTCAATACTCCGGCTCGCAATCATGCGCCCCTGATGCTGGGTGATGGCGCAAAAAGAACAGCCTCCAAAGCAGCCCCTATGCGTTGTCAGGGAAAATTTAACCATCTCAAGGGCAGGTACGGGTTCGGTGTAAGAAGGATGGGTTTCGCCTGTATATGGCAGCTCATAAACATGGTCAAGTTCCGCTTCTGTAAGTGGGCGCATTGGCTTATTCTGTATGATAATGGTTTTCGGGTGAGGCTGCACAATACCTTTTCCGGTAACAGGGTTCTGTTCCAGGAAGTATGTGCGGAAAGACTTTGCAAAAACCGCTTTATCCTGGGAAACTTCGGAGAACGAAGGAATCTCGACATATTCCTTAAAAAATTCGGCCGGGTCTAGAGATTTATCCTTAGCTACATCCTCAGTTGCATTTTCAGATTCATCCTGCTCTCCGGCTTTTTCTTTACCCTCTCCTTTAAGCTCTTTCCAGGCTTTAACTTCCATTTTCCAGACAGTTCCGGAGATGTCTCTGATGCCCTTTATGTCCTCTCCGGCTTGAAGCCGTTTTGCAATTTCTACAATCTGGAGTTCACCCATACCGTAAACTACGAGGTCTGCAGGGGCATCAGCCAGAATTGACTGCCTTACTTTGTCCGAGAGATAATCATAATGGGCAAAACGCCGCAGTGAAGCTTCGATTCCTCCGAGCACTATAGGCATATCAGGAAAAGCTTCCTTTATTCTGTTTGAATAGATAATTGCTGCGCGGTTAGGGCGAAGTCCTGTTTTTCCTCCCTGGGAATATGCATCTTTATTACGTGGCTTGAGTCCGGGTGTCAGGTTGCTTACCATGGAATCCGTATTTCCGGCGCTTACGGAAAAGAAGAGTCTGGGTTTTCCGAGTTTTTTGAAATCTTCGGGGTTTTCCCAGCGCGGCTGGGCAATAATTCCTACTCTGAAACCTGCATCTTCAAGGACCCTTCCGATTATTGCAGTACCGAAACTGGAGTGGTCCACGTAAGCGTCTCCGGTGACAAGAATAACATCAAGTTCCTTCCAGCCGCGAGCTTTTACTTCTTCAGGGCTCATCGGTAGAAATTTTGAAAGAGGGAGGGGCGGGGAAAACCTTTTTTTCTGCTTCTTTTCTTTCTTTCCGGTTCTTGTTCCGGGTCTCGACTCTTCTTCTTTCCCTTCCACGGTCAAAGCTTTCAATGGCTCCGCTTTTTCAGGCTTTCTTACGGCCTTTGTTCTGGTTTTTACTTCCGCTTTTTTTCCTGCCTTTTTCGGAGTAAAAGAACCGGAAACGGTTACTTTTGTTTTCAGGTTAAAGTTTTCTTCAGACATGAGATGTTTTCATGCTCCCATAATCATTTTCAGCATCGTATATGATGCCGTGATCTGTTTGTTTCCATCCCTGTCAGTTGGAGCCCCGTGCCCGGAGTACAGGTTTTTTACATCGAGTTTTGTAAGCTTTTCTACGGAGCCGAGCATTTTATTGGGTTCTGAGCCTTCAAAATCCATTCTCCCAAACCCTCCTCCTGGAAATACGGTATCCCCTGAAAAGAGACTCTTTGAAACCGGTTCATAAAGGCAGATACTTCCCTTTGAGTGGCCAGGAGTGTGAATGACCTTCAGGTATTCCCCATCTCCGATGTCAATTTTATCTCCTTCCTCATATGTGATTGTGGGTTTGACGGCAGGAGCGCGTTCCCCAAAGAGCACGGAAACGCTCAGATACTCATCGTTTACACCTTCAAGGTCAGCTTTATGTATCCCAACTTCTGCTCCGCTTTTTTCTGCAATTGCTGCAGCTGCTGCTGTGTGGTCATAATGGCAGTGAGTAAGGATGATGAGTTTCAGTTCTGTAAGTTTGATGTATTTTTCAAGCTGTTTAATTATCAGGTCACTGTTCATGCCTGCATCGATAAGGACTTTCCCGTTTACAAGATAAACACTGGAATCGTAAGCTGTGGGGCAAATATACCGGACTTCCATATTTCTTCCTCTTCCGCGCCTTTTTTTGCTTTTTTGTTTGTTGTTTTTTCCTTTCCTTTCTTTTATTTTTCTTCTCTTTCTTTCCCTTTTTTCTTGAAGCCTCTTCCTAATTTTCTCTTTCTGATTCTCTCTTCCTGATTACTACTGAAATCTTATATCTTGAAAACTCTGCTTGCGTTTTCAGTTGCAAATTTAGCAATCTCTGCAGGTTCCATTTCCTTATATTTTGCCACCACAGGGATCGAATCCACAATAAACGCAGGCTCGTTTCTGCCCCTGCGCGGGGAAAGGAAAGGACTGTCTGTTTCGAGGAGCAGGTTTTCAGGGGGCACTTCTGCTGCAAGGGTCTGGTGATGTTCGGAAAAACAGACAAGTGTTGCCAGGGAGATGTAGTAGCCTGCGTCCACGATTTCCTTCATGGTTTCAACAGAGCCGCTGTAGCAGTGATAAATTACAGTGTCTACGTCCCTGGCAAGCTCCAGGACTTCAGCTTCAGCCATCCTGGCATGCACAACAAGAGGTTTTTCCAGGTTTTTTGCAAGCTCGATCACCTTTTTAAATGAAGCTGTTTGTCTTCTACGTTCTTCATCTGTTTTGCAGTCCTGAAAATCCAGGCCGGCTTCTCCGATAGCTACCGCTTTTCCTGCGTTAGCTTCTATCTGGGCAAGGATTGCATTTATATCTGTATCACTGCCTTCCCTGCCGATATCAGGGCTAAGTCCCAGTGCGGCATGAATATCCTCGTTCTTTTCCGTGAGTTCAAGACTTATGCGATTTCCTTTAAGGGAAATTCCGGAGTTGACCATCCCGACAACTCCTGCTTTTCGGGCTCTCTGAATGGCTTCTTCCCTGTCAGGGTTAAATTTTGGAAAATCAAGATGACAGTGAGAATCAATGATTGGATAAGGCATGGGTTTGTATTCCATTTCATTTTATTTTACTTTATACATGCTTCGGGAATACAAACCCAAAAAAGAGAAGATCCCGGACCTTATCCGATTTTGGGTTTTGAGCTGATATTTTCGGTTTTTCTTTCCGGGTTTCCGGTATATTATTCCGGTTTTTCAGCCTTTTTTGCCCTTCAGTTTTTCTTATCCTTTACTTTTTCTTCAGGGCTTTACTTTTAGCTTTTGTTTTCTTTTTTATAGAGAAGGTTCATAGCATTTACAAGGGCTTCCACGGAGGCCATTACTATGTCCGGATTTGCGGACCTGGCTGTTACAATCCTTCCCTTTTCATTTTCCAGACCTATGTATACATCGGCAAGGGCATCTGCCCCACCTGTGATAGCATCGATCCTGAAATCCTGGAGTCTGAAATGATTACTCTCGCCAAGAATGTCTCTTACGGCATGGAGGGCTGCGTCCACAGGACCGACTCCTGTTCTTGCTGCAATGATTTCTTTTCCTTCAATATCTGCCTTAACCACAGCCGTAGGTGTAAGGATGTTTCCTGTCATGACGGATACTTCTTTGAGTTTGATCAGCTCTTCCTCAGAACTCGCTTTACCGAGAACTGCAGAGGCAACTGCATACAGATCCGCATCTGTTATCTGTTTACCTTTGTTTGCGATTTCTTTAATCCTGATCACAATTTCATCGAGTTGATTATCATTGGTTTTTATCCCGGCAGACTCAAGGGACTGTTTGACCGCGTGTTTGCCGGTATGCTTACCAAGGACAATGCGCCGTCTGTGCCCAACCATTTCCGGAGTCATAATTCCTGGTTCGAAGGTGTCGGATTTTTCAAGCACTCCCTGACTGTGAATTCCTGACTCATGGGAAAATGCGTTTTGCCCCACCACAGGCGTGTTTGGAGGGAGCCTGATTCCTGTATAGTTTTCAACCATTTTCGAGGTTTCTACAAGGTATTCTGTCCGGATATTGGTTTTTGCACCGTAGATTGATGTCAGGCTCATTACTGTCTGGGAAAGATCAGCATTTCCTGCCCTTTCTCCTATGCCGTTTATGGTGACCTGTACCTGAGATGCCCCGGCTTCAACAGCCATAAGGCTATTTGCCACAGCAAGCCCGAAGTCATTATGACAGTGCACGTCTATAGGAATCGTTATTTTAGCTGCAATGTCTTTTATCTGCCTGTACATTGCAGACGGGACCATCACGCCAACAGTATCCGGCACGTTAATGATGTCGCAGCCTGCTTCCTGGACCGCTTTGAAAACCTCTATGAGGTATTCAGGGTCTGTTCTGGTGGCATCCATTGCGGAAAACATGCACTTCAGCCCGTGGTCTTTGATGTACTGGACAGCTTCCACAGCCAGTTGAATGACTTCTTCCCGGCTCTTTTTGATGGTATAGATCCGCTGTACATCCGAAGTCGGAACGAAGGTGTGCACAAGGCCAACATCACTTTCAAAACAGGCATCGATATCTTTTTTCAGCACACGAGCCAGTCCGCAAACTGTGGTGTCAAGCCCGGCATTAGAAATCGATTTTACGGATTCTTTATCTCCTTCTGAAGAGATGGGAAATCCGGCTTCTATTATGTCTACCCCGAGTTTGTCAAGTTGATGAGCAATTTCCAGCTTCTGTGTAGAAGTCAGGGATACTCCAGGGGTTTGTTCTCCGTCACGCAGTGTTGTGTCAAAAACAGTTACTTTTTTACTCTGCATGGGTTCGATGTAAAAATCGATCCCTTCTTTCAGTGTGTACATCCATAGTAATCATCTACATGGATGTACAGTTCTGGTATATAAACATCATGTATATTTTTAAATGTTTAACTGAAATTTTACTTTTTTGAGTTTTCGATGGAAACTTATTTATAGTTGATATGCTATGTTAGGGTTGCTTCTCGGGTGTCACAAGACATCCCGAAGGTGAAAAACGGAATTTGAAAAACGGTGTTCGAAAAACGGAACAGGTACTTAAAAACGAGATATGAAAAACGAATAAAAGTGCCTGAGTGATTTGTTTTAATAACGATCGCTGATAAAAACGGACAGAAAAAAGGATTCAAAAGGACAACTTCCTTGAAATCTTTTAACTATTCACTTTCCATTATTCGAATTTGTTCGACCTCCCTTGAAGGAAAATGCTTATATACAAGAAATTCCTTGTATGTATTCCCTCACAAGGCGTAAATGCGTGGGAGAACAACAAGAAGCTTTATATACAAGAAACGTCTTGTATGTATCCCTCACACAGGTCAAATGTGTGGGTTGATAATCAAATTCAATTTCATCTTTTAATGGAGTCAGGAGTTATTTCCTGACTGACGAGGATTTGTCGGTTCGGTTAATTCTGGGTGATATTTGTTATACTACATTTGGGTGATATTTGTTATACTACATTTATCGCGACATGAACTAACTGAATTGATAGTTGTTAGTGCAAGTTTCTGCGACCAAGACCTTTAATTTTGAAGTGTGCGATACAATAACAATTCTGGTTGATCCTGCCAGAGGTTACTGCTATCGGTGTTCGCCTAAGCCATGCGAGTCATATGTAGCAATACATGGCGTACTGCTCAGTAACACGTGGATAACCTGCCCTTGGGACCGGCATAACCCCGGGAAACTGGGGATAATTCCGGATAACGCATATTTGCTGGAATGCTTTATGCGTCAAAAGGATTCGTCTGCCCAAGGATGGGTCTGCGGCCTATCAGGTAGTAGTGGGTGTAATGTACCTACTAGCCAGCGACGGGTACGGGTTGTGAGAGCAAGAGCCCGGAGATGGATTCTGAGACATGAATCCAGGCCCTACGGGGCGCAGCAGGCGCGAAAACTTTACAATGCGGGAAACCGTGATAAGGGGACACCGAGTGCCAGCATCATATGCTGGCTGTCCGGATGTGTAAAATACATCCGTTAGCAAGGGCCGGGCAAGACCGGTGCCAGCCGCCGCGGTAACACCGGCGGCCCGAGTGGTGATCGTGATTATTGGGTCTAAAGGGTCCGTAGCCGGTTTGGTCAGTCCTCCGGGAAATCTGATAGCTTAACTATTAGGCTTTCGGGGGATACTGCCAGACTTGGAACCGGGAGAGGTAAGAGGTACTACAGGGGTAGGAGTGAAATCTTGTAATCCCTGTGGGACCACCTGTGGCGAAGGCGTCTTACCAGAACGGGTTCGACGGTGAGGGACGAAAGCTGGGGGCACGAACCGGATTAGATACCCGGGTAGTCCCAGCCGTAAACGATGCTCGCTAGGTGTCAGGCATGGCGCGACCGTGTCTGGTGCCGCAGGGAAGCCGTGAAGCGAGCCACCTGGGAAGTACGGCCGCAAGGCTGAAACTTAAAGGAATTGGCGGGGGAGCACAACAACGGGTGGAGCCTGCGGTTTAATTGGACTCAACGCCGGACAACTCACCGGGGGCGACAGCAATATGTAGGCCAAGCTGAAGACTTTGCCTGAATCGCTGAGAGGAGGTGCATGGCCGTCGCCAGTTCGTACTGTGAAGCATCCTGTTAAGTCAGGCAACGAGCGAGACCCGTGCCCACTGTTACCAGCATGTCCTCCGGGACGATGGGTACTCTGTGGGGACCGCCGATGTTAAATCGGAGGAAGGTGCGGGCCACGGTAGGTCAGTATGCCCCGAATCTCCCGGGCTACACGCGGGCTACAATGGATGGGACAATGGGTCCCTCCCCTGAAAAGGGCTGGTAATCTCACAAACCCATTCGTAGTTCGGATCGAGGGCTGTAACTCGCCCTCGTGAAGCTGGAATCCGTAGTAATCGCGTTTCAATATAGCGCGGTGAATACGTCCCTGCTCCTTGCACACACCGCCCGTCAAACCACCCGAGTGAGGTATGGGTGAGGGCACGGACTCTGTGCCGTGTTCGAACCTGTGCTTTGCAAGGGGGGTTAAGTCGTAACAAGGTAGCCGTAGGGGAATCTGCGGCTGGATCACCTCCTAAGCATAAAACAATGTCACCCAGATGCCGATAAACCGAACAAATCCTCAAACCAGAAATCGATAAGATTTCTCCATTAATCTCACAAATCATCAGGTGCACCCGGAAAGTAAATTTTCGGGGAAGGATGGATAGCCTGCGCGGAACCGCAGGCACATGAAGTCGTGTATAGGTGCTGTATATTGAACGCTAACTGGACCTGGTTAGGTATACAGGAATTATGCTATCAGGTGGATGGCTCGGCTCAAGAGCTGACGAAGGACGTGCCAAGCTGCGATAAGCCCGGGGTAGGTGCATGGATCCAATGAACCCGGGATCTCCGAATGGGACCTCTCCATAGTGATCAGTCATGATCGGGAACGCTCCGAATTGAAACATCTCAGTAGGAGCTGGAAAAGAAATCAAACGAGATGCCGTAAGTAACGGCGAGTGAAACCGGCACAGTTCAAACCGAATCCCTTCGGGGAAATGTGGTGTTGTAGGGCTGTTCAAAAGTCTCGCGGCAAAACCAAACTTGCCTGGAACGGCAGACCATAGAGTGTGACAGTCACGTAGGTGTAAGCCAGAAGACGGGAACATGTCCCTGAGTACCGTGCGTCGGATATCGTGCGGGAATCCGGGGGGCACCAACCTCCAAAACTAAATACTCCTTGAGACCGATAGCGAAATAGTAGGGTGACCGAACGCTGAAAAGTACCCCGAGAAGGGAGGTGCAAAGTGCCTGAAACCTGATAGTGATGGAACGATACGGCATGAAAGGATCTTTGATATGAAGGAACCACTCGCGAGAGTGTTGTACGAATATCACTGCCAGTGTCGTATCTTACGTTTTGAAGAACGGGCCAGGGAGTGTATCTTGATGGCAATGGCTAACCTTTTAATTGGGCAGCCGAAGCGAAAGCAACATGTGCGCAACCTTTACGGGTGAGGCACGACGTATACAAGTGCGTGGAGTCATCGGGGTACGACCCGAAGCCGGGTGATCTAGGCGTGGGCAGGTTGAAGCGTGGCGAAAGCTACGTGGAGGACCGCAAGCGGTATTGATCTGCAAATCATTCGTGTGACCTGCGTCTCGTAGTGAAATGCTAATCTAACCCGGCATCCGCTGGTTCCTTCCGAAACATGTCGCAGCATGACCTGACTGGAGATTGTCGGTGGAGTAGAGCACTGATTGGCGGTTCCGGGGGGGAAACCCCTCGCCCGCTTGTCAAACTCCAAACCCACTGTCATCAAAGATAGTCGGAGTCCGGACTGCTGGGGTAAGCTTGTAGTCCGTAAGGGAGACAACCCAGCCCGTGGTTAAGGTCCCCAAGTGTCGACTAAGTGTAAACACTAAAGGGCGTCCCAAGCCCAAGACAGCTGGAAGGTTAGCTTAGAAGCAGCTACCCTTCAAAGAGTGCGTAACAGCTCACCAGTCGAGGTTTGGGGCCCCGAAAATTGACGGGGCTCAAGTCGACCACCGATACCACGGAGTACCGTAAGGTAATCTCGTAGGAAGGCGTTGTGTTCGGGCTGAAGCAGGGCTGTGAAGTCCTGTGGACCGTTCACAAACGAAAATCCTGGTAATAGTAGCAGCATAGCAGGGTGAGAATCCCTGCCGCCGAAGGGGCCAGGTTTCCTCGGCAATGTTCGTCAGCCGAGGGTTAGTCGGTCCTAAGACGTACCGTAATTCGAGTACGCCAAAAGGGAAACAGGTTAATATTCCTGTACCATTTAGCACTGAGTCTGACGTCTCAGGGCAGGCCGAGCGGCGCCGTCGCGCCGTCTAAGCAGCGAATCCCGTGGAGAGCCGTAATGGCGAGAATCGGGCGAATCTGTAATGGCTCAAGTCGGCTGCACCCAGGGACCCGTGAAAAGGCAGCTAAATGTCCGTACCGAGAACTGACACAGGTGCCCCTAGCTGAAAAGGCTAAGGCGTGTCGGAGTACTTCAGTTAAGGGAATTCGGCAAATTAGCTCCGTAACTTCGGGATAAGGAGTGCCTGCTGTGAAGACAGCAGGTCGCAGTGACCAGGGGGCTCTAACTGTCTAATACCAACATAGGAGATTGCAAACCCGTAAGGGCTAGTACAATCTCTGAATCCTGCTCAGTGCAGGTACCTGAAACCCCGGTTCAACGGGAAGAAGGGCCTGTAAACAGCGGGGGTAACTATGACCCTCTTAAGGTAGCGTAGTACCTTGTCGCTTAATTGGCGACTTGCATGAATGGATCAATGAGAGCCCTACTGTCCCTAACTGGAATCCGGTGAAGCTTACATTCTAGTGCACAGTCTAGAGACCTCTAGGGGGAAGTGAAGACCCCGTGGAGCTTTACTGCAGCCTGTCGCTGGGTTGTGGTTCTGGATGTACAGAGTAGGTAGGAGGCATCGAAGCGTGTGCGCCAGCATGCGTGGAGCCACAATTGGGACACTACCCTTCTGGGACTACGACCCTAACTCTGCGAAGAGGACCCCGATAGGTGGGCAGTTTGCCTGGGGCGGGACGCCCTTGAAAAGATATCAAGGGCGCGCAATGGTTGACTCAAGTGGGTCGGAAACTCACTGAAGAGTGCAAGAGCATAAGTCAGCCTGACGTTATTCAGCACAGCAGTGGATGACGAGACGAAAGTCGGTTCTAGCGAACTTTTGAGCCTCCTTGGTGGGGGCCAAAAATGACAGAAAAGTTACCCCGGGGATAATTGAGTCGTTGCCGGCAAGAGTACATATCGACCCGGCAGCTTGCTACCTCGATGTCGGTTCTTTCCATCCTGGCCGTGCAGCAGCGGCCAAGGGTGAGGTTGTTCGCCTATTAAAGGAGATCGTGAGCTGGGTTTAGACCGTCGTGAGACAGGTCGGTTACTATCTACTAGAGGTGCACGAGGTCTGCGGGTAAGCTGCTTTTAGTACGAGAGGAACCAAGCAGCGGCGCCACTGGTGTACCGGTTGTCTGACAAGGCATCGCCGGGCAGCTACGCGCTAAGGAATAAGAGCTGAATGCATCTAAGCTCGAAATCTGACCTAAAAAGAGACCTTTTTAAGGATTCCGGTAGAAGACCGGTTTGATAGAAACGGGATGTAAGCACCAAGGCAACGAGGTGTTCAGTCCGCGTTCACTAACTATCCGTTCCTTTCCCTAATTCAGGTCCAGGCGAAATTCAGTATGCAGCACTAAACACGACTTTCATATTCCTCTATCCTTTTTATAGGTTGAGTTTGGCGGCCATAGCGGCAGGGCAACTCCTGTACCCATCCCGAACACAGAAGATAAGCCTGCCCGCGTTCCTTACTGTACTGAAGTGTGCGAGCCTTCGGGAACTCTGGATCGCTGCCAAGCTCACCTTATAATACTTTAATTTTAAAACCGATTTTTGAAATTGTTTTTTCTAATATTGTCTTTTTGAATAATTTTTTGAAATTGTACTCTTATGTCGTATTCCGATATTGTTTTCTATGATTTTTAATTCTATTTTGTTTTCTATGATTTTTAATTCTATTTTCCTGCAATTTTGTTTATCTCTTCACATTTTTTGCTTGATCGTAGTCTAAATTCTCACAAAAATAAATTCTAAAAAAGGGCGTTTTACAAATTTTCTCTGCAGGAATTTATTCGATAAATATTCTCTGGGGTACTGGGGTTTTGATCTTTTCTAAAACTCTTTTGCAGGTACCCTCAAGATCTCTAAAAAAAGTAAATTAAAAAAGGTAAATTCTATAGTTCATCTTTATTCGTAAATCTGTTGCGCCAGATAGTTCTGGATACCAATGTGACTTATCTGGTCGAGCTGGGCCTCAATCCAGTCGATATGCTCTGTTTCTTCTTTAAGGATAGACTCGAGAAGTGATTTTGTGTCATTATCTCCTATCTCAGACGCCAGACGGATACTTTCATTATAACCCTTTATAGCTCCTTCTTCGGCCCTGCGGTCGTTTTCATGCATCTCAGGCACAAAGGACCCGATGGTTATTTCGTTCAGGTTGCTGACTATGGGTCTTCCTTCGAGGAAAAGGATGCGTTCGATAAGTTTCTCGGCATGCTTCATTTCAGTAATGGCTCGCTTCTCCACTACCTCTCCCAGTCGCTTGTAATTCCAGTCTTCACACATTTCAGCATGTACAAAATACTGATTGATAGCAGTCAATTCCTCCGCTAAACGAGCATTTAGATGCTCAATCATCTTTTCATTTCCTTTCATGCATAAACCCCCTGTGCAAAAGAGATTATAGTTTGCACAATTTATAATTTATCTATTATACTTTTTAGATACTCACCTGGTACCTGAGAGCGATGTCAATCATATATCTATTTAAATATCCATTTAATTATAAAAATCGCCTAAAATTGTTAAATATCATGAAGTCTCTTATTTTTGTGGAGGATTACATATGAGTGATACTGACAGCAGGGATATATTTGACTTTAAGCTTGAAAAGTGGGTTTTAGGTGCGGATGAATGTGCTTTTGTGAACCTGAGCGCTATAGGGAAGGACAAGCCTCTAAGTCAATATTTGATGGAGTCGATCAAAAACTGGGTAAATAAAGAAGAGGTATTTTTAACGGACAAATTCATTTCCGAAATGTGCGACTTTATAAAAAGTCAGGATGAAGACCTTTACGACCGTTTAATGAAGAAATGTGCTTTAAAAGGAATAAGTGTGGGTGAAGGTATATTTGAAGCACTGAATTTATTGACCTGTGGAGCAGTAAGTGAACAGCAGTGTAGAGAGATTAGAGATAACTCATGTGATGAGTAACCTGGTCACTCTCTCTAAATGTGCTTCTGTGAAGAATTTTACTAAATTTTATTATATCTTTTTTTGCGGTCTAATATTCTTTTTGTCTGAGATCCTGTTTATCTAAAAGCAGATTTCTTTTTGACTCATGTTTAAATATGACTCATGCATATTTTTTATCGGGATATTCTATGGATTATATCGAAACATGGAAAGAGGTCATTCAAAGACCTTCTAATTTTTACCGAAAAATGCCAGTGACCGGAGGATACGCTGAGCCGCTTACTTTTGCAGCAATCAGTTATCTCATATACGGGCTTTTGAGTGCACTTTTCAACCGCGAAATGATCGGAGATATGTATGGATATGGAATAGGTTCCGGCGGTCCCGGTCTTTTTAATTCGCTCATTATCGCGATTACGTTTCCCATTACGGGTATTATTTCTGTACTCGTAGGGGCTGCAATACTTTACATAATTTATAAAGTGCTTGGTGGCAAAGGGAGCTATGAAGGTACTGTAAGGTTCATATGCTATGCGACTGCTGTGATGCTGCTTTCCTGGATCCCTTTTATCGGCTGGGTTTTCGGATTTTACGGACTATATCTTTATATTCTCGGCGGAATGATTGTACATGATGTCAGTATGGTAAAATCGGCGATAGCTGTACTCTTGCCTCTAGTCCTGATCATCTTACTGGCCGTGGCTGTAGCAGTATTTGTTCTATCCAGTACTTTTTCAACTCTTGTTTAAGCATATATCATCCGGGTGTCTCTTTTTAAGAGATAACCCAAAAATTTTTTTACTTATTTCTTAAAATTTTTTATTATTCACCTTTTCAAGCTAAATATTTATATATAAGAAATTACTTTAATTGCATCTACACGACTAAGACGTGTTCAAAAATGCCAAGATGGCGGAGCGGCTACGCAATCGCCTGCAGAGCGATACCATTCCGGTTCGAATCCGGATCTTGGCTTTTCTCTTCTAATAAACAACTCAACCTAAAAGTATATATTCAATAAAGTGCTTTAAACGAATCCACTTTGTGCCAAGGTGGCGGAGCGGCTACGCAATCGCCTGCAGAGCGATACCATTCCGGTTCGAATCCGGACCTTGGCTTTTTAAACACTTTATCTTTTTCTTTCTCATTTAAAATTTGTTTCTTTTGTCTTTTCCTGGATTTTCTCTAAATCTTTTTATCTTTAGTTGAGCTTTCTCTGGAAAATTTTTTTCTTTTTTAGCTGAGAAAACAATCACCTTTTTAATCTGGTATTTTTTATATCAAAAGAATACTAATTCTGGGCATGGACACTGACGAACTCATGCGGAGACTTTTCGAACTTTATCCCGATGGCTGCACTGTAGATGTACGGGAGCCTTTTTTTGCATTGATTTCCACTGTCATGTCACACAGAACCCGTGACGATGTGACCTACCCTGCAGCAAAGAAGCTTTTTGAAAGGTTTTCGACCCCTGAGGAAATGGTCGAAGCTAACGTTGAGGATATTGAAGAGCTCATAAGAGACGTTGGTTTTTATCGGGTCAAGGCAGGAAGGATAAAGGAAATATCCCGGATTTTACTGGAAGATTATAACGGCAAGGTCCCGGATGATATGGAGACTCTCCTTAAACTCCCTGGAGTCGGCAGAAAAACAGCTAATTGTGTACTTGCGCATGCATTCCTTAAAGAAGATGCTCTTGCCGTTGATACCCACGTCCACAGGATTTCTAACCGGCTAGGGCTGGTAGTAACAAAAAATCCCGAGGAAACGGAAATGGAATTAAAAAAGCTCCTGCCGCAAAAATACTGGAGACATGTAAATATTTTGCTTGTAAAATTCGGGCAAAATGTCTGCCGGCCCATATCTCCCAGGTGCGGGATTTGCATCCTGAATGATATCTGCCCTAAAATTCTCCTTTGATCAGGATTTCAATCCTCCTTTGATCAGGATTCCTTTACTATTTTTTCTGTGAAACTAATCTGTATAATCGAATTCATAAGGCATTGTGCATGGATAGAAAACTATTATGGGGATACGAGATTATTTATATAAAGCTGGCATTAAGCTGGCAAAAGGGTTATGCTTATCCCTTAATTCGATGACAGATTCATTTCAGGTGCACAAACATCATTCTTTACATTGTACTCTCAAAATTCAATACTCTGCACAGTGTATATCATCAGTAATCTGCATCTCACATTTACCATTTCGCGAGGTTAAACATGTTTCAGATAGGAGAAGCATTAATGGGGCAGGGCTCAGAACTTGCCCACGTTGATTTGATGATAGGAGACAAGGGAGGTCCAGTAGGGCAGGCTTTTGCAAACGGCCTTACCCAGCTTTCAGCCGGGCACACCCCTCTCCTTTCAGTTATCAGGCCAAATCTGCCGCCCAAGCCTTCAACCCTTATTATCCCGAAGGTCACTGTAAAAAACATGGACCAGGCAGCTAGGATTTTCGGACCTGCCCAGTCAGCTGTTGCAAAAGCAGTAGCAGACTCCGTAGAAGAAGGCGTGATCCCGAAGGACCAGGTTGAAGACCTTGTTATTGTGGTAAGCGTTTTTATCCACCCTGAAGCCCAGGACTACAATAAAATCTACAGGTACAACTACGGAGCCACAAAACTCGCAATAAAGAGGGCACTTGAAGGCTTCCCCGACATCGACACTGTACTTGAGGAAAGCAACAAGTCCACACATGCTATCATGGGATTCAAAGTTACAAGGCTCTGGGACCCACCATATCTACAGATTGCCTTTGACAACCCGAACCTTGAGTTCGTGCTCTCGGCTATCTCGGAAATCCCGAAGAGCGACCACGTAATCATCGAAGCAGGCACGCCACTTATCAAGCGCTACGGCACAGATGTTATTTCCAAGATCAGGCAGGTAAGACCGGATGCATTCATCGTTGCTGACTTGAAGACTCTGGACACCGGAAACCTTGAAGCCAGAATGGTTGCAGACGCCGCAGGTGACGCTATTGTAGTTTCAGCCCTTGCTCCTATCAGCACCATTGATAAACTTATTGAGGAAGCCCACAAGACCGGAATCTACGCGGTTATGGACACCCTTAATCAGCAGGATCCGATTTCTGTCTTAAAGCAGCTCAAAGTCATGCCAGATGTCATTGAGCTTCACCGTGGAATCGATATTGAAGGCACAGAACACGCCTGGGGCAATATTGGAGAAATCAAAAAGATCGCTCCAAAGGCTCTGGTTGCAGTTGCAGGTGGAGTCCGCCTCGACAAGGTTCCTGTAGCCCTCAGCCAGGGTGCTGATATCCTTGTGGTCGGACGTGCAATCACCAATGCAAAAGACGTCAGGGAAATGGCTGAACAGTTTATCAACAGCCTTAACAAGCCAGAGATTGACCAGTTCAGAGTCATGACAGACTTCTGAAAGCGTGTATTTTCACGCTTTTTTTTCTTTTTTCAGGAGGGGATTTTTTTGGGTTCACCATTCATTTTACTGAACTATAAGACTTATATACAGGGCACAGGCAAGGGCGCAGTTGATATTGCAAAAGCCTGCAAAACCGTATCCGAAGAGTCAGGTATCGAGATTGCAGTAGCTCCTCAGCTTCCGGATATTTACAGGGTAGCTTCCGAAGTTGAACTTTCGGTTTTTTCCCAGCATATGGACGGCATAGGAGCAGGAAGCTTTACAGGCCATGTTTTCGGGAAATGTATAAAAGAAGCAGGAGCTTTCGGGACTCTTATCAACCACTCTGAAAGGCGTCTGACCCTTGCGGAAATCGAAGCTTCGTTGAAAGCTGCAAAAGAGTTCGGGCTCAGGGCAGTTATATGCACCAACAACGTCCCCACAACTGCAGCAGCTGCAGCGCTTGTTCCTGATTACGTAGCAATCGAGCCACCTGAGCTTATAGGTAGCGGAATTCCTGTCTCAAAAGCCGACCCTGAAGTTGTCAGTGGTTCGGTTGAAGCGGTTTCAAAGATCAATCCTGATGTAAAAGTGCTTTGCGGAGCCGGAATTTCAAAAGGTGAAGACCTGAGGGCAGCCCTTGACCTTGGCTCGCAGGGAGTACTACTCGCATCCGGTATAGTGAAAGCTTCAGATCCTAAAGCTGCACTTGAAGACCTTATTCGGCTTGTTTAAGTCTCACTTTGTTGAATTTCAGGTTGAGCTTTAGATTTGTCTTTATTTGATGAGAGTTCTGTTATTTTCTCATCTTTTTTTCTGTTTTCTTATCTCCAGTATCAAGCAGAAGAATCGGCTTTTTTCTTTTTTATTTCTGGTTTTAAGTAATTCTTTTTTATTCATCTTTATTCTGATATTTGTATTAGCAATCTATTCTTTGTTAATAATAGTGAATATTTTATATGTTTGTGTAATATCGTATTACAAATATTGAATTATTTATGTTAACATTTTTTCACTCTATACTTGATCATTAATTAGACTGGTTATAAAATCGCTTTCATGGAGTAATTTGATGGAAACTAAGGAAATAATCAGAAACTACTGGGACCACCGCAGCGAGATCTACAGCACTGGCATTGTGGAGTACTCTGAAGAGGAAAGGATTGCCTGGAAAAATATGCTTGCTTCAAAGCTGGGCGGGAGAAAACACCTTGAGATACTTGACGTGGGCACAGGACCTGGCCAGCTTGCTCTGATGTTTGCAGAGATGGGACATCATTTAACTGCTGTCGATCTGTCTGCCAGCATGCTTGAAAAAGCCAGGAAAAATGTCTTACAGAGATCTCTTGATATTAATTTTATTCAGGGAGACGCAGAAAATTTGCAGCTTCCTGACGCACATTTCGATGTTGTGTCTAGCAAATTCCTCCTCTGGACACTTCCTGACCCGAAAAAGGCTCTCCTGGAATGGAAGAGAGTGTTGAAGAAAGACGGCATGATAATTGCTATTGATGGGGACTGGTACAGCTCCGGGATATTCCTGAAATCGATCCGTACGGTTTCCGGACTCATCCGGTCTGTAAAGGAAATAAATCGTCAAGACCCTTTTAAGAATCAATACCAGCTGATTAAAAATGATCTCCCTCTGTATAGCTTAAAACCTGATAGGGTATTCGGTTTATTGAATGATGCCGGGTTTGAGGAGATTAATATTGAAAGTATGGATTCTCTTTGCCGTTCTGCCAGGAAACACGGAAGCCTGCTGGATAAGCTCGATTATTCCCACCCGATTTATTTCATAAGGGCTGTTAAAAAGCGATCGGTTTCTGAACCTTAAAAAATCCACAGATAAATAATACGATTATAATACTCTAACATATATGAATAATAATACTCTAACATATATGAATAATAATACTCTAACATATATGAATAATAATATTCTAACATATATGAATAATAATACTCTAACATATATGAATAATAATACTCTAACATATATGAATAATAATACTCTAACACATATGAATAAAAAATAGTGCGGCTTTTTCAGCCGCTTTTCAGATTTCCTAAGGATTTTTTAGTTACTGATATGCTTCAATAAGAGGTTCAACCGCTCTTGGATCCCCTATTTCAATAAGGATCAGGGCAGTTTCATCCTTAATTTTCTGGTCTTCTGTTTTCAGGTTTTCTATCAGGGGTTCAACTGCCGTTTCTCCCATGTTGATAAGGGCTTCTCTGGCACTCACTCCAAAGTCTTTATCTCCTATTTTTTCTATAAAAAACTCTGCAGCTTCCTGGTTTTCAGTTTTACCAAGAGCAATAAGGGCTCCGTTTCTGACGTTCATATTCATGTTCTGGTTTTCATAAGTCTTTTTAAGGACATTTACAGCTTCAGGGCTTCCTATGTTCCCGAGAGCTATGGTTGCGGCTACCCTTACATCAGGTATTTCTCCCTCGTCGTTTATTACGCCAATTAATGTTTGTGTAGCCTCAGTGCCCCCTATTCCTCCAAGAGCAAGGACAGTGCTTTTTCGGACATCCACACCTGTATTCAGGCTATCTTTTCTTCTCCCTTCAGCATCCTTGCCGCTTTCCAGAATATTTTTCAGAGGTTCTACTGCTGTTTCATCCCCTATTTTACCAAGTACAAGGGCTGAATTACTCCTTACCGAAGCTCTGGTATCTCTCAGTCTTTCTATCAGATAAGGCACTGCCTCTTCTGCCTCCAATTTCCCAAGAGCTATTGCAGTGCTGCTCCTGATGTAATCCTTCCCGTTATTTTTCAATTCGTTCATCAGGGTGTTTACAGCTCTTTCATCTCCCATTTCTCCAAGTGCCATAACTGCACTGTGTCCGGCCAGAGGGTAATCCTGAGCAAGCATCTTCAGTAAAGGATCTGTTGCGGCTTTTTCCTTTTTTTGTCCAAGAGCCATCGCAGCTGAAACTCTCACGTATCCTTTTTCGCTTTTAAGAGCTTGAAGAAGTATTTCAGTTTCGTTTTCAGATTCAAATTCAAAATTTGAGAGTACAAAGGAGGTATATAGAGTGGAATTCTGTTCTTCTGCCTTGAGGGCTTCTTCAAGAAGGTCTGTATCATTTCCGTATTCACTGGTCATAGACCTTGCAAGGCTCTCTCTCATGGCTTTATCTTTTGCTTGTATAGCCAGCATAATATCTTCCGGGACTTCTCCTTTACTCTGTACACCGTCTGCTACAGCCGCATTTGAAGCTTCTTCTTTTCCAAGGTATTCAGAAATAATATTCTCCGCTCTTTTATCTCCTGTTTCAAGAAGTGCAAGAAGCATGTAACTCTTTATTTCTCCCCCCAGACTCGGGTTTTCGGCTTCCATTTTCTCAATGATAGCGCTGGCAGCTGGCTCTCCGAGGTTCCCAAGTTCAGTCGCGGCGTTTAACCTGGCTTCACTTCCATTGCCAGTTTCCAGTCTGTTCATAAGGCTTATAACCTGATTTTCTCCCGAAACTCCAGCCATTGCTGTAGTATTTACTTCGTTTCCCATACTTTCCGTAAACTTATCACTACTTAATAAAAGTGAAAAAAATATGGAAAGAGTGATAAGTGCAAATAAAAGAGAAATTTTCCATTTGACCTGGGACATTATAATTTCTATCTATTAATTGTTTATATGTATTTCTCTGTTTATTAAGCCCGGCAGAGAGAAAAACCTTTTCATTAACTGAATTTCAGGTTTTTCTCTCTTATACGGCATCCGAGACCGCAAAGAAGGGCTGTCACCTCAGTTTCAACAGAATCTGCGTCACAATCCCCAAATATACTTATTCTGTAAGTTACTCCCAATTTTTCGGCTGTACTTCCTTTTTTTTCTAGCAACGTCCCATTAACCCCTTTATAAATGTCACTGATTTTACAGTCTGCAAGATGTTTATTTGTACTCACCGCCCTGAGGACTACTTCAGGATCGGCTCCTTCAGGGATCACGACTGAAATATCCCTTACCGAATGCTCCAGGTTTTCTTTTCTCCATTCCCTTAGTTCAGCTTCCGAAAGGGGGCGAAGGTTTTCAAGCTTTAGTGTTATAAATCTGTTTTTTATATTGGGAGCAGTACCTTTTGAGACAAGTTTCATAAGAACTATCTCGTTCGGTCTAACTTTTTCCAGTCTGCCCACGTGGATATTTCCGGAATAAATATGAGAAAAACCACAGACTTTTCCTGTAGAATTCAGGATAGTTTCATATTCGATTATCCTGGAGTTGATCAGTTTGTCCGACCTGCGCAGGGCATGAGATGTGTCATCATATTTACGGGCAGCTGCTTTCATCTTTCTTACAAAGCCTTCCTCATCGTGTGCCTTCACAAGGCTGGAAAGCTCCTCACACTCTTTTATAAATGCTTCATGCACCTCAGGAACTCCAGGGTTTTCCATCTGAATCAGGGCATAGAGATAGGGATTCTGTCCCAGGATCCTGCCCACAAAGTCGAGCATTATACTGTAAACCGGGCTTACGAATTTTCTGGACTTTTTGACGTCAAAATCAAGCCTGTCAATGGTTGTGCCTATAGCAATATAAGCAAAATGAGTAAGCCCCTGCACTACTGAGACCAGCCTGTCGTGTTCCTCTGCAGTTGTGATCTCAACGTGCGCGCCGCTTTCCTCAAAAAGCTGTCTGATTACCGGAAACCATTTTTCCGAATACCCTTTTACCGGAACAAGGATTACTGTTTGCCCCCTTATTGTGGGAATTGTCGGACCAAACATGGGGTGCGTCCCAAGAATTTCAACATCTTTGGGCGCAAACTTTCTCATCGCTTCAACAGGTCCTACCTTTATTGAGGTAAAATCCATAAGAATGCTTCCAGCTTTCATTTTTGGGGCGATTTCTGCGATGGTTTCTTCTGTTGCATTGATCGGGACGGAAACTATCACTATGTCACTTTCAGGGATAACTGCCTCAAGGTCTAAAGCAAAAGGTACGTCCAGTTTTTTCGCGACTTCTATCTTGCCGCCTTTTCCCCAGACAGTAACCTCATAGCCTCTTTCTTTGAAAAAACGTGTGAACCACTGCCCCATCTCTCCGGTCCCGCCAAGGATCAGAACCTTCGTTTTTCCAGCATCGTAGTCCGTATTCAAGCTTGCAGAGCCTCCAGTACGGTCTTTTTCATAAGCTCCAGCGGAGGCTCAACCCCTGTCCAGAGCCTGAAAGCTTCTGCTCCCTGATAGACGAGCATTAAAACCCCGCTTATCGTTTTTGCTCCTGATGTCCTGGCTTCCCTTAAAAGCCTTGTCTCAAGTGGGTTATATACGATATCAAAAACTGTAAGGCCGCTGTGAAGCTCTTCTGCTGTTACAATAGTTGCGTCCGTGTTCGGGTGCATTCCGAGAGTTGTGGTATTTATCAGGACATCGGCATCCCTTAACAGTTCTTTTAATCCTGAAAGCCCGGTACCTCTGATTTTTCCCGGAAGGTCTGCAGCCGAGATTTCTCTTGCAAGTCCTACTGCCCTTTCTTCTGTCCTGTTTATTACTGTGATATCTGCACCGTCGGCTGCAAGCTGAAAAGCAACTGCCCTTGCTGCTCCTCCTGCTCCTGCGACCACCATTCTGGACCCCCTAATTTCCACTCCAGTGTCCAGAAGCGCCTGCTTTGCCCCAGGCCCGTCAGTGTTATATCCCTGGATATCTCCCTTTTTCCCGAATACCAGAGTATTCACTGCTCCAATTCTCTTTGCAAGGAGGTCAGGCTTGACGAAGTCAAGTTTTAAAGCCTTTTCTTTCAAGGGAACTGTAAGGTTAATCCCTCCAAATCCCATAGCTTCAGCTCCAAGGATCGCTTTTTCCAGCTTTTCCGGAGTGACCCTGAAAGCGTGATAGATACAGTCCATGCCAAGCGCTGAAAAAGCTGCATTATGCATGGCTGGGGAAAGGGAATGACCTACAGGGTCTCCAAATACACCAAAAACCTGCTTCATTTTAGCATTTCCATTATTCTTTTTATTTCATTTACCGGAAGCTGGCCAGGAGCTGCAGACTCATCACTTTCTATAGAAGCGTATGTAAGAACTGAACCATAAAAAGGGGCAACAACTCTTGTATGCTTTCCTTGACTGCCCATTGCAATTGTGCACACGGATTTTCCTGCATCTTTAAAGTCCAGAGTAACTCTCAGCAGGTTAAGGGTATCTTCCACTGACAGGGGCATAACTGCAAGTTTGGCAATATCTGCACCTGCAAGAAACATTTCTTCAATAATTGTCCTCATGTTCTGGAGGGGAGGGGTTTTCAAAAAGTCATGGGAAGAGACAATTACAGCTGTTCCCCGGTCCTTAGCCGCTTTAATAACCCTGTTTCTTTCTTTCATGCCGGCAGAAAGTTCGATATCAATCGCATCCGGGCCATCTTTTAAAGAAAGAAGATTTATAAGAAGTTCTGTTCTATCTTCTTCTTTTCCATCCCACTTTCCTCCTTCCGCTCCCGAACGGCTGGTAACAATTATGGGAAGCCCGGTTTCGGCTTTTATTTCCCTTATCATCTCTGCAGCTCTCTCAGGATTCCTTATCCCAAGCAGGTCCAGCCGGATTTCAAGGATATCAGCTCCTTTTTCGGCTGCCTTCTTTGAATTTTCAAGGGGTTTCTCAAGAATTACTGCAACAACTGCAGTTTTCTTTTCAAGATCAAACGAGCCTATTTGAGTCATGCTTTCTCCGAACCGGGAGTAGAAATCTGCTGCTATCGACTTTACAGAGTCTTTCCTGCTTTATTTCTCTATAATCGTCTCTTCGATTTTTTTGCCGAAATGCCTGGCTCCTTCTTCGAGGCGTACCAGAACCTCATCACCTTTTTTGAGCTTTGCAACCGAGATAGGGGTTCCGTCCTTTCCTACAAGCTTGATGGTTTCGGCATTTTGCAGGATTGCGGTTAAAGTCCGGTCTCCGGCTTTTGCTTCAATTAGCATAAGTGGGCGGCTTTCTATCTTTACCCTGCCAACTATTCCTTCCCTCTGCTTCCCTCTTGAGTCTATGATAGTAACGCTGTCTCCAGCCTGGAGTTCTGAAAGATAGCGGGTTTTGTCTCCAATTTTTATATAAGAATGAACTGCACCTGCATTTACCCTGAATGGGCGGGCTGCCACGTAAGGACTGTCGTCAGACTCCGAATTTACCAGGAACATCCCGCTTGCCTGTGAACCTATAAGCATTCCTTCTCCGCGCTGCATGAGGTTGCATGTGTCCACACAGACTCTGTCTCCCATTCCAAGAGGTTCTACCCTGGTTACAATCGCAGGCTCAAGTTCAGCGCTTTCGCTTTCAAGTTCTCTTGCAGCTTTTATTGTGTCCTTTATATCCTGGGGGTTTCCGCTGTCAAGAAGGACTCCATCGGCTCCAGCTTCAAGAGTCTGGAAGGCAAGTTTTGCTTCCTCAGCACTTTTTACTCCAAAGATAATCTTAACTTTCTCACGCTGGAGATCAGCTATCAGGTTTTCGAGAGGAATAACTTTCCAGTCCGTGCCGGTAACAAGCAGATAATCGCAGATTTTTCCCATTTCGGCTGCGAAGTGCTCATAGTGCTTATCCTTTATGACCACGTATCCGCCTACGGTTAAGCCTTTGTCAGTGAGCATGATTGCTGCGTTTACATCAAAAGAACCCGGAATCTCCTTCGGCAGGGGTTTTGTCCCGTCTCCTTCCCCTCTCTTTCCCACGACCACGATGTCAGCCCCGGACCTGTTGTCACGGGCAAAGGCTGCAACTGTAATGTTTCCAAGTTCTCTTACCTTTCCTACATCTCCCGGGTTTACAAGTACACAGTCGGCTCCGGATTCCAGGCCTGTCGTGATCCTATCTTTCTGTTCTTCCCATCCGCCTTCATCGGCTTTTATCCAGACGCTTTTCTTTTTCAAAGGCTTTCAACCCCGTTCATAAATTCTGTTTTTATTCCGGATTTATTCCGGTACATTCTCCGAAACCCTGCTTGGGAATCCTTCATTCTGTGTCTTTTTCACAGCGGGCCTTTTTTATTCAATATTTTTATTTTAGCTGCTCCAGAGCTTCTTCTACAGGCCTTCTGTGGTGAACGATTTCGCAGATAGCCCTGGTCAGCCTGACAGGGTCCCCGTGCTGGAAGACATTTCTTCCTATTGCAGCTCCTCTTGCTCCGGCTTCCATTGCCCCGTCAATCATTTCAAGAAGTTCCATGTCGGTAGAGGTCTTCGGCCCGCCTGCAATTACCACAGGCACAGGACAGCCCCTCACAACATCCCTGAAACTGTCAGGGTCTCCGGTGTATACGGTTTTCACAACATCAGCCCCGAGTTCGGCTCCAATTCTTGCAGCGTGTGCCACATTTACCGGGTCATGTGGGTTTGTGATCTTTTTGCCTCTCGGGTACATCATGGCAAGAAGAGGCATACCCCATTCCGTACAGTCCCTTGAGATTTTCCCGAGCATTTCAAGCTGGTCGGCTTCTGTATCAGATCCCACGTTGATATGCATGGAAACTGCATCAGCTCCCATCTTAATCACTTCTTCAACGGTACAGACCTGCACTTTGGCATTTGGGTCCGGGCTCAGGACAGAAGAGGCACTGATATGCACAACAAGCCCGATATCGTGGCCGTATCCTCTATGTCCGTACCTGACCATGCCCTTCTGCATGAGAACTGCATTTGCTCCTCCTTCGGCAACCCTATTAACTGTATCGGTAATATTAATAAGCCCTTCAATAGGTCCGTCAGAGATTCCATGGTCCAGCGGAATAATTACCATGTTTCTGCTCTCACGATTCATCAGCCTTTCTATACGGATCTTTTTGCCAATTTCAGACATCGTCATTCCCCTATTCTAAACTGATTAACTTTATCTGTTTATTTTTTCCTGATTTTCTAACCTTTACTCTTTTCTAGCGTGCTAGTGTGTGACATACTAGCACAGAACTTGTATTTAAACTTATTCAAGCTTCTTTTAAATCCGGTTTTAATTATTCTGAATTCTAATGAAGTTATTGAGCTAATTTGTACATCTATGTACTATAATGTTCAGTTCTTAAAGTTTTCTCTTATTTAACAATCTTTTATAGCAGGTTATTATTCCTGTTTCAAATCCTCAGTTAACTTTCCTGAAACCTTTTCCTTCTGGTGCAATTATATAAGTCTAAGAAAATGAGGGCTGGAGAACAGGAAAGCGCTGAATCAAATCCTGGAAGATACAAGAATTAAAATAGGATAAGATGGGCTAATAGGATAAGCTCAGAGCGTAAGAACATTTTATATTTGTAAACAGGAACGGAAGGAACTATGAGAGAACTAAAAATCCTTGTTGTGAACAACTACGGGCAGTTTTGCCACCTTATTCACAGGACTGTCCGGGACCTTGACATGGATACAAAAATCATTCCTAATGTAACCCCCATAGAAGAGATTCTGGCAGAAGAGCCTGACGGGCTGATCCTGAGTGGTGGCCCTGAAATGGAAAGGGCAGGCCTTTGCTTTGACTATGTGAGAGAAATAGATGTCCCTATACTTGGAATCTGCCTGGGGCACCAGGCAATTGCTCTCGCTTACGGAGGGCACGTTCATGCAGGCAAAAAAGGAGGCTATGCTGAAATTGAAGTAGAGGTTCTCGAAGAAGACGACATACTTAGAGGACTTGGCCCGAAAACAACTGTATGGGCCTCGCATGCTGATGAGGTAGCCATTCTTCCTGACGGATTTATCCATCTTGCCCGCTCGGATGTCTGCGAGATTGAAGCCATGCGCCACCCCACAAAACCGATTTATGGAGTTCAATGGCACCCTGAAGTGTCCCACACAAAGAAGGGAGAAGAGCTGCTGATGAATTTCTTTGAAGTCTGCGACAGGCACTGATCTCAAGCACTGACATATTACAGCCTGACTTTGACAGTAATATAAAAATAAGTGCTCTTTGTTTTGTGTTGTTTGGTAAAATGAACATCACAAAACATAGAGCCTTCCCTACAATTCCTAACAAGAATATATGTGTTCCTATCGGACCGATTCTTGCCGTCCAACTCTTTTATGAAAAGCTTAATTTCTGTGACATTTTTAGCAAGCATAAAAGCAAAGGTCTTGACCTCAATAGTTTAATAATCGGTTTGTTAAGCTATAAATTAACTGAGAATTTCAGTATCAAAGAAGCTGGCAAATGGTTAAATCAGAAAGAGATTCTCGATATCTTAAATCTTGAACAGTTTCATGAAAGAGTTCTTTACAGAACTCTTGAACTTTTAGGACGTAACAGAGAGGAAATTCTCTCTGATATTCTGGATTCTCTGTTTTCTGTATACGATTTTGAAGAGACAGATATAAACCTGGATTGGACGAGTATAGTTCTTTTCGGAACTAAATCCAAACTTGGTAAATACGGGTATAGCAGAGATTACAGACCTGATAAGCTACAGATAACCGTTGGAATTAGTGAATTAGCTAATCCCATTAACATTCCTATTGGAGTTACAGTGAATAGAGGAAACGTTCTTGATCTGGAGCATTTCTCTGACACATATAACCAGGTAAAAAGTAAACTTAAAAAAGGTTCTCTTATTATTTTTGATAAAGGAGCTAATACCACTGATAATCTCAAGAGTATACAGGATGCTGAGATGGAATATCTCACTGCCATGAAACTGAATACAAGTGACGATAAAATAATAGAGAACTTTTATCTGGAAAAAGCAGAACTAATAGATTCCGAAAAAGGTATATATGGGATAAAAATCGTCAAGCCTAGCAGCATCAAATACTTATATTTCTCTGAATCTTTACAGAAAAGACAGTTAGAGGCAAAAGCAAGAGCTGTTATGAGGAAGTTAAAGGAAGCAAAAGAGATTCAGAAAGCTGTAGTAAACAAGAAAAAGCTTCCTAAGAAATTCAGAATAAATAATGAATTGATTGAGATTGATTACTCTTTTAGAACTAAGCTCGAAGAGCTTAGTGACGAGGAAGCTGTAGAACTCCTTAGAGCTTCACTGATTAATGGAAGAGAAGGATTTTTTTGTCTGAAATCAAACAGGGATTTGACACTTGAAGATGCGTTAGTAACATACAGAAAAAAGGATTCTATTGAGAAAATATTCCATTCGTTGAAAAATGAAATCCAGATTAAGCCGTTAAGAGTTTGGTCAGAGGATAGCGTTTATGGAGCTATTATCCTTGGATTTATCGCTCAATTATTCATATCGCTGATGCGATATGAATTTGAAGAGCTAAAACACACCTCTACAAAATTCATTAAAAAAAGCTTGAAGAATTTGACACTTACAATCAAGTTCAGGATAAATGGCGTCAAAAACTATATTTTTGCGAATTTTGACAGGATCAATAGCTTGATAGTAGCAAAATGGAATGGAATTACATAGAATATGTAAGAAATTTTTATAAAATTGAACGAATTGTCAAGTCAAATTGGGACAAAAAAGAAGGGAAAAATAAAGTATCAATTAGTGGATGCTGTCAAACTTAGGTTACAGTAATGATTCTTCCAGGATCAGCTAATGAATCAAATCAAAAAACGGTAAGTTATTTAATCAAAATCTAAAAAAGAACTCGGGGATTATTACATCCCCATTTTCTTCTTCATCATTTTCTGGATATTGAATTTTCCGCCTCTGAAGCCTTTCAGAGCCGTCTGCATGGTTTTATGATATTTTAGAAGTTCCCTGACATCTTCAGGACTGCAGCCAGAGCCTCTTGATATTCTTTTGATCCGTGATCCGCCTATTAGCTTGGGGTCAGCCATTTCATCTTCTGTCATCGAGTCCATAATGACCTTGTAATTCTTCATTTTGTCACTGGTAGCCTGGAACATCTCATCTGATAATTTCACGCCTCCCAGTCCTCCCATGCCCATAGGGAGCATTGACATAATCTGCTTGAGAGGGCCCATTTTATTCATTGCTTCAAGCTGCTTGTACATATCTTTCAATGTGAAGCGCCCCTGCATAAGGGCTTCGACATTGACGTCTTCTTCGCTCAGGCTTTCCTCTGCCTTTTCCATCAGGCTCTTGAGGTCCCCCATTCCAAGAAGTCTTGAGATGAACCTGTCAGCCTCGAACTTTTCAAAGTCTTCCGGAGTTTCCCCTACTCCTATAAAGGCAATCGGAGCTTTTGTTTCAGATACTGCTGAAAGCGCTCCACCACCTTTTGCTGTTCCGTCCAGTTTTGTGATGATAACGCCCGTGATCCCTACCGAGTCATTGAAAGCATGAGCCTGCTGGCTTGCCTGTTGCCCTATACCCGCGTCGAGAACCATGAACTTGTGGTCAGGTTTTGCAACGGCATGGATCCTCTCCATTTCTTCGATAAGGTCGGCTTCAAGGGCGTGCCTGCCTGCTGTGTCCACTATTTTTATATCGTATTTTTCGAGTGCTTTAAGCCCATGTCTGGTAATCTCTACAGCATCGGGGTTTCCTTCCTCCCCGTAAAAACCCACATTGAGCTTTTCAGAGAGAGTCTTGAGCTGGTGGTAAGCTCCTGGCCGGAAGGTATCTGCGGCAACAACACCTGCTTTGAGCCCCTTTCTCTGGAAATAACGTGCCAGTTTTGCAGCACTTGTGGTCTTTCCGCTTCCCTGAAGTCCCACCATCATGATTGTCTGGGGTTTGAGCTGGATATCGGCTCCTTTCCCGATGATTTCCATCAGTTCCTGATACACAATGCGGATCACATGCTCCCTCGGGTTCATACCCGCAGGAGGGTCTTCTTTCATTGCACGCTCTTTGATTCTCTGCGACATCCCCATGACAAGTTTTACGTTAACGTCAGCCTGGAGCAGAGCGCGCTGAATATCCTTTACTACTTCATTGACCGTGCGCTCATCAATTCTCCCTGCGCCGATCAGCTTTTTGAGTGCTCCCTGTAAGGAGTCTCCGAGTTTTTCCATTACCATATGAGAATCGTCCTGCTAAATTTTGAGGATGGATAAAAGGATAGATTAAATTTAATATCTTGAATTTATCTTATTCGTCTGCGTACAAAGTTGTTTTCCGGTTTTATTTTTTACCTTATAAGAAGGTGATCTTTTTTGCATTTATTTTACTCTGTATAAGAGGCGATCTTTGTTTAATAAGCCTTTTAGTTTTTGATACTTAAAAGGTGTGAAGGTAATGTCTGAGATAATAATAGAATGTGTATGATAGAATGTGTATGATAGAATGTGTATGATAGAATGTGTATGGTAGAATGTGTAAAACGAATTTGAATATCAGGCAGATTAAATGCTCCGAATATAAATAACCGCTCGGATATAAAAAATCAAAGTATGAAAAAAACCTGAGGATGCATAAAATTTCAGGTAAGAAAAACGGAAAAATAATTCATGAAAAATTACTCTTAATAGCGGGGGATGGATTCGAACCATCGGTCTACGGGTTATGAGCCCGTCGGGATCTCCTGGCTACCCCACCCCGCTACGGGGTTTGCTGATTGTTTGCTGGTTATTTTACAAAAGGATTATTATCATGAAGAGATGCGAAACTTTCCTTATAGCGGGGGATGGATTCGAACCATCGGTCTACGGGTTATGAGCCCGTCGGGATCTCCTGGCTACCCCACCCCGCTACGGGGCTTTTATACTTCAGGCATTATGCCCGAGACAGCTATCAGAACATACTAACGATTACTTATATACTTTTCGCTCACCTATTATTTTGCAGGAAAATCCGGATAACAGTCATGTCCGATTTAAAAACTTCGCCAAATTCCTCTATTTTACCCGGCTTTATGTCAGGTTTCATTTCTAATAGCTGCTTCTCAGGTTTTTTCGGGAAAGATATTTGAAAGCTGAAGTCCCACGTTATATTATGACCAGATGTTTGTTTTGCGGGGCTTATTGTGAAGTAAAATGCGGAATCTACTGTGAAAGCTATTCAGGAAACACGGAAGAAAAAGAACATAGGGAAGACGCAAACATACTCGAGTGTACCCAGATAGGCACCTCGTATATCTGCGACAGTTGCCTCAAAGATCTTAAAGAAGCTCTCGGGCTCTTATAAAGCTCTTGAAGCCGATGCGGTCCTTAAGAGAAATATTTCATGCCTCTATGAGGAGAAAGTAAAAAGAATCAGAGGCATGAAAAATGAGATTACTGCTCAGAAAACATCAACATTAAGTATAAATCTGTCTTCGGTTCCTATTTCATTTTCCCAGGGCCTTTTATATACCGCTGTTACCTGCTGGGCGCCCTCGGAATCCGTTTTAATTTCCCACTCACGGACTCCTCCAGCACCAACAAGAGGTGGAATATCCTCCTGAGAGTCTGGGGAATAAAATGTTCCATTGATATCAGTGAGATTAAGTCCCTGGCTCAGGTTTAATTCCCACAAATAGCCTGTAGACGGGTTATCCTTAAGTCTAAGATAGAAACTCTCGCCCTATTCGATATTTATATTTGTCCCATTACCAGCTTCTGTTACTACCTGCTGTCCCGGTGGCATAGAGTCCGGCGTCTCCTTAAGGATATTATCGACAGTAAGTTCAAAAGATCCGGTCACTCTATTTACATTTACAATATAATTTCCGGCTCTGAGACCCTGGATTTCCAGGGGGATCGTTTCCCTGAAGCTCTCTATAGCCTGGGTGCAGATTGCATCTTTTGGACGCTTTGTCGTGATATTGATATTGAAGGTTTCTCCTTCCCTTTCGGTCTTTATTTCGTCAATCCTGGTGCATCCATCAGGCAGATAGCCTTCTGCTATTACATTTATCTGCACTGGAAAAGATTCCATAATCAGAATATCAATACTCTCCACATTTGCCATACCGTAAGTGTATTCTATTTCAGTGGTGTTATTCTGCTCGTCCTCGACGTTTTCAACACAGCCGGAAAGAGCAACTATAAAGAATGCAAACAGGACTGCTGTCAATCTTACAGTTTTGACATGCCTGATACTTTTTATGTACTTTCCATCTATTTTTCCTTTCATCTGTCTCCCTCTTCTTTTAATATATAGATGAAAAAATAAGCCTGTTCCAATTTATCTTTTGCTTAAACTTCAGTTCTGTTCGTAGCTTTCATTTTTTAATCCGGAATTCTTAAGTAGAAGCATTTAAAAAATGAAAAAGTAAAAAACCGGTTTTTAAATTTCCGGTTTCAATATCAGGGTTTTTAATGGAAGGATAAAGTGTATCAGGGGAATAATTCCGGTAATCTTTATTTCTTATTTTCAGGATCCATCCTTTAATTACTGAGCCTGGTTTTATAATGGAGAATAAGCTCTTCCGCCCATTTCAGAGAGGCAGGCTCGAAAGCCACGATACTTTCCTGATCATAGGCTCCTTTCCATGTGAGAAAATCTGCCATCATAAAATGCTCGGTTTTTGTAAGCATAGCTATTTTCAGTTCATCAGTGCAAACAAAAAGCTGTCTGTTTTTCCTGGCAATATAAAGTTTCAGCTCTTCCCCAAAGTCTTTTTTTAACCTTTCATAAATTCTTTCTGTCACTATGAGTGTAATTTCAATATCTTCACCTTCGATTCTTAGAAATATTTCCGGGAATGCCGGATGAAATATTGAAGATAAAGACATTATTCTTTTTGATTTCTCTATGTTTTTCAGAAATGCCGGGGAAGTCTCGAAAATTTTGTCAGGATCGGGTTTTACAAGAGAATATGGTTTTAATTCATTAAGTCTCTCAAGGAATTCAGGAGATAGATCACTGAGGTCACGTTCCTGCCAGAAATTTTTATGCTCTTCGATGACCTCAAGAGTGTCAAGCAGAGGCTTCATTTTTTCTACCAGAATTTCTGCCAGATGGGTAAGTCTGTATTCTTTATCATCCTGAATAATAAGAAATTCTTCCTTTAGCTTTTTAATCTGCGGAAGCATTCCTGTAGGGGTGACATTAAGAGTATCTACTATTTCTTCTATTGTCTTCCCTCCATCTCTGAGAAGTATTAAAAGGTCCTTTCTTTTTTGAGACATGAAGAGCAGGTCTATTAACATTCTATCCATTGTTTTCACTTTCCAGACTTTGCCTCTGCAGACATGCTCTTTGCCTCTGCAGAATTGTTATTTTTGACTTTTCCTGCTTGCCGGTAATCTTCCAGAACTCGAACTTACTGCCCAAGAAACCATAATATCCAAAAAACCATTAATATAATGTTTAGTTTTAAAAGTTTTTTGGAATAATATCTTAACTGCTTTTGAAATAATATTTTAACCGCATTCGAATATATCAACAAAGTTTCAGGTCTTTATGCATGTAAGGTTTTCAATCCACTTTAAAATATTTCTTTTCAATTCTTTCCCAAACTATTTTTTGACAAGATAAGAAAACTTAAAGCCTATGGGCTAAATTATATAATCTCGAAGGTGGAGCCTGGACATGAGTGCCCCCCCAAACAGCATAATTTCCTGTCAATACCGGGTTTCGGATCCGGGAGGGTTTTATATAGAATCGTTTAGATGCGTGCTTACAAACTGGGATTATATTTACAATCTGTGCCGAAACATTTCAAGAGAAGTCAAAAGTTCCGGTTACGAGCCGGATGTTATTATTGCACTGGCCAGAGGAGGCTGGTTTGCAGGACGCGTGCTGTGTGATTTTCTGGGACTTGATGACCTGTCCAGTCTTAAGGTCGAGCACTATATAGGGGCTGTAGCTATTGACACTGGTGAACCGTATATACGGTATCCTCTTTCTGATAATGTAATTAAAGGTAAAAAAGTTCTTATTGTAGATGATATTGTAGATACCGGGGAAAGTATGATCAGTGCTAAAACTTATGTGGAAAGCAGAAATCCCAGCGAGGTACGGACTGCTTCCTTGCAGTACCTGGGAAGCTCAAAAATAGATCCTGATTATGTAGGAGAACGTCTTGAAGATTGGGCATGGATTGTTTATCCCTGGAATTTTATGGAAGACATGATAAGCATTCTGACAAAAAACATGAGAAAAGAACCAGAAAAGCTCTGGAGTTTAGAAGATATTAAACATAGCCTTTACATAAATCATGCCCTTGACCCTGTGGTTTTTGAAATTACTCAACCTGGCAGGCTTCCGGAAGTTCTGGAAGAAATGGACCGAATCTATACAACTACTTCCGATATTATTAATGGGAAAAAGTACTGGAGACTTTTATAAAATAGATTTTTATGTCATGTTCTCGATAATTGTTTTTGATGTAAATTTTGATGTAAATAATCTGCATCGGGTAAGGTAAATAATGAGTAAATAAAAGTAAATAATGAGTAAATAAAAGTAAATAATGAGTAAATAAGAGTAAATAAAGAGTAAATAAAGAGTAAAAACTTCGGGTTAAAGCAGGTCTTTTGAATTTGCTAAATAAAAAAACTGTAAATACAAATATACATATTTATTAAAGGTATTATTTAAGACAACATTTGAGAAGTATAACATAAGCGTTTATTTCGTGTAAATAAATCCCATACTTAACAGGGTGCCGTTCAAATTATTAATTTAAGGTATATATGCAATTAAGATGCATTAGAGCTGTATACTACAGCATTTACGTTTGTATTACTGATTACTGGTGAACTCATGCCCCATAGATGTACCAGATGCGGAACCATTTTTGAAGACGGGGATTCTGTAATCCTCAGCGGCTGCCCAAGCTGCGGCTGGAATAAATTTCTCTATGTGAAACAGGATCCAGAAGGTTTGGAAAACCCGGGAAGAGCCGCTCTGGAAGAACAAAAACTGGATCTTGAAGCCTCTCTGGACGAGGTTGTCAGAAATATTGACGAAGCCCTCGCATCCGAAGAAAAAGAGAAGGAACACGAATCAGGGAGCGAAACTAAAACTGAGGAGGAGAGGGTGGAATCTGTGAGGATTCTTGGTCCCGGCTCTTACGAACTTAATCTGGATTCTCTTTTAGAGCGCAAGGAGCTTGTTATGGCAATCAGGGAAGAAGGTTCATATGCACTCCACTTGCCTTCTGTTTTTAATCAGCAAAAGAAAAACAAAAAGAGAAACCAGGATTAAAGAGAGAAGATAATTTCTCATTTTTATAAAGTTTTCCATCTTAAATCTATTCTTGAATTCCTTGTTTTTTCTATCTTGTATTTATCTTGAATTTCTTAATTTTGTCTATCTTGTATTTATTCTTGAATTTCTTAGTTTTTTAATTATATTAGCTTCAATCCGGCTCTTTATATACATTTTTTTCATTTCGTGAAGCTTTACTTTTTTGCTATTTTTTCGATATAATGTAAAAAGATTGAAATAAAAAGAAAATGTTATTTATGGTATGAAATAATTGATTTTTTACTTGATAATTTGAATATATTTATTGGTACCGGGATTTAAATGAAAATGGACAGCTTGGGTATAATCTCATTAATTGCAGTCTTCTTGGGTCTGGTTGCTCTTTCAGGATATCTGATTTTAGCTGATGATAGTAATAAAGCCAGAATTCCTGGAATTGCTGGAAGACCACCTGATAAGATTAATTCAAATGAAGAAATACTTAAGAATTTTTCAAAGACTTCTAATAATATAGTTGAAAAGGTTGAGGTTCAGAATATTTCATTTGAGTCTCAAAAATACTGGGACGGGTTTGAAACTGTTACAATAAATGTTGAAGTATTTGAAAGCGCCGCTGCAAATGGAAATTTAAGCCTCAGATTACTGGAGAATGATTTTGAGATACAGATTAAAAAGATTTCCAGACTTAATGGAGGAAAGTCGTACCAGTATTCTGGGTATGTTAAAGACGTGCCTCAAAGTGAGGCAACTTTCTATGTCTCCGGAGAATTACTTAGCGGTTCTATAAAGTTTGAAGATCTTATGTACAATATTGCAGTAAGCTCTGAAATAAAAGACGAAAAAACTGTTTATATTGTATTTATTACAGACTGGAAAAAGGACAGAGAAAGGCTGAAAAGCTGGTTAAATCCCCTGAAATATTTTTCCTTCGGTAAGAAGGGAGATATTAATGTGACACCAGCCATGTCTCCTGCAAACCTCAACTCTACTTATAACCTGTCAGGAACAGCCGGCACCATCCGGGGATAATCTTAAAACAGGGGTCAGGATATGCAGAAAATAGAAAAAGCAAGCAATTTAAAACAAAAATAAGCAATTTAAAACAAAAATGTGTAATTTAAATGAAAATAAGTAACCTGATACGAAAATCATCGATTTAAAATGAAATAAGTAATTTAAAGTGGAAATAATCCAATTGCCTGATGTGATATTTTAATAATTTTGTGAGAAATTAGCAGTCATTTTATCTTTCATTTGCTTAATATTCTTTAGCGATATATCCTTTAATTTTTTATTACATAATTAAAGGCGTTTTCATCCTTTGTGGATTCAAGTTTTGCGGGTTTTGTGATGATAAGAGAGCTTACCTTACTGATAAATTTCATCTTATTTTCAAATCATCCGAATATAAAGAGTTTGATGGAAAAGCTTATATATTATAACCGCTAACTAATGGTTACTAACTATTAATCTCGCAATGCGGTTAGTACTCTGATCAGGGTTATCTGTAAATTCTGAAATATAGATAAGTAAAATTATTTTTACCTGAAACCTGGCTTCCAGACGATAATTCCAGTAATTTGGGTAGAACATTAGCTTCCAATATTGTATTAATTAAAAAATATATAATTAATTATTCAAAATTACATAAAAACAGAACCGTAAACTCATCATTAATTAATAGTAATTTCAATAGTAAATTTCAGCGATCACCAGAGGGGGAAAAATGGACCCAGCAAAATTACTTGACATCCTGGGGAATGAAAACCGCAGGAAGATAATTCAGCTTCTTGCAAACCGCCCCTGCTATGTCAGTGAGATTTCAGGCAGGCTGGGGGTAGGACCAAAGGCGATTATCAGTCACCTTAGCCTGTTAGAACAGGCAGGACTGATCGAGTGCAGTGTGGACGAGCAAAGGCGCAAATATTTCAATATTGCAAATAACGTGCGGCTTGAGGTATCTGTATCACCTTATTCATATACGATGGCTCTTCAGGACATCAACTTCGACAGGGAGAAAAAACGGGAAAGTTATGCTGTCGAAAATAATGGATCTGCTACCAGAGATGAATCATCCTGCTTCTTCCTGAAGCTGAGCGAAAGGCTCCGTGAACTTAGAATAAAACAGGAAGAGCTTGCACAGATGCAGAAACAACTTCAGGCTGAATATACGGAATTGATGGATAAATGCCTGGATTCCATCGAGGATATTGCCAGAAACCCTGTAGAATGCGAGCTTCTGTTCGAGCTTTTGAAAAACGAGGCTACAGCGGCAGTCCTTTGCTATAACCTGCGTCTGCATCCCAGCATTATAAACTCTAACCTTATGGATCTTGCAGAAAGAGGCTTTGTTGAGTATACGATCAAAAATAGCCAGCAGTACTGGAAAATATGTGAGACCGGAGTTGAAAATAAATGACTGAAGAAATTAATTTGAGAGTAGCTGAGGCTTATCATAAAGACGTGGGAAGGGGAATTGCAAGAATCGACACCCGTTTAATGCAGGAAATGGGACTTGTAAGCGGGGATATAATTGAGATTTCGGGCAGATCCAAAACCTACGCAATTGTCTGGCCAAACGTCGAACGTGGGCAGGAAAACAGGATCAGAATAGATGGAAACCTGCGGAGCAATGCAAAGGTAGGAATAGACGACAGAGTCACTATTCAGAAGGTCCAGGCAAAGCATGCTCAGAGGGTTACACTTGCTCCATCCCAGCCTGTCAGGCTTGTGGGCGGTGCTCATTACATCCTGAGAATAATTGAGGGCAGACCTCTAAATAAAGGTCAGCAAATAAGGGTTGAAACCGTAAACAACCCTCTGACTTTCGTGGTCGCATCTACAAGACCTGCAGGTCCTGTTGTTGTTACCAAAGATACTGAAATCATCATTAAAGAAAAATCAATTGAAGAGATCAAGGCTCCTGAAGGTATATCCTACGAAGATATCGGAGGGCTCAGACGGGAAATCCAGCTTGTAAGGGAAATGATTGAGCTGCCAATGAGGCATCCTGAACTCTTCCAGAAGCTGGGTGTCGAGCCTCCAAAAGGAGTTCTTCTTCACGGACCGCCTGGAACGGGTAAGACCATGATTGCAAAGGCTGTCGCAAGCGAAACCGATGCCAATTTTATTACAATCAGCGGTCCTGAAATCGTCTCCAAGTATTACGGAGAAAGCGAACAGAAACTCAGGGAAATCTTCGAAGAAGCCGAGAAGGATGCTCCTTCCATCATCTTCATAGACGAAATAGACTCAATCGCCCCTAAACGCGGCGAAGTTACCGGGGAAATGGAAAGAAGGGTTGTAGCCCAGCTGCTTTCCCTGATGGACGGGCTCAAGTCCAGGGGCGAAGTGGTGGTCATAGCTGCTACAAACCGCCCGAACTCCATTGATGAAGCTCTCCGCCGCGGTGGAAGGTTTGACAGAGAGATCGAGATCGGAATACCTGACAGAAACGGCAGGAAGCAGATTCTCCTGATCCATACTAGAGGCATGCCACTCGAAGATGAAGTGAGCCTCAGTGAGATCGCAGATGTGACCCATGGTTTTGTGGGAGCTGACCTCTCATCCCTCTGTAAGGAAGCTGCAATGCATGCACTCAGAAGGATCACTCCAGAAATTGATATCGAAGAGGAGATTCCACAGGAGATCATCGACAACCTTGTGGTCACAAAAGAAAATTTCAGAGAAGCCCTGAAAAATATTGAGCCTTCAGCTATGAGAGAAGTCTATATTGAAGTTCCGCATGTTGGCTGGGACGATATAGGCGGGCTTGAGAAAGCAAAACAGGAACTTATCGAGTCTGTGGAATGGCCTCTCAAATATCCTGAAATGTTCAAGGCTGTCAGTATAAAGCCTCCGAGAGGCGTCCTTCTCTTCGGGCCGCCGGGTACTGGTAAAACTTTGCTTGCAAAAGCTGTTGCAAATGAAAGTGAGGCTAATTTCATCAGCATTAAAGGCCCAGAACTCCTCAGCAAGTATGTGGGTGAATCCGAGCGTGCGATAAGGGAAACGTTCAGGAAAGCAAAACAGGCTGCTCCGACTGTAATCTTCTTTGATGAGATCGATTCCATTGCTCCTCAAAGAAGCTCTGTTTCCGACACGCATGTTTCCGAAAGAGTGGTCAGCCAGATCCTTACGGAACTTGACGGGATAGAAGAGCTGAAAGACGTAATCATAGTCGCCGCTACAAACAGGCCGGATATGGTAGACCCTGCCCTTCTGAGACCCGGCCGCTTTGACAGGCTCATCTACATCAAGCCTCCTGGAAAAGAAGGAAGAGAGAAGATCTTTGAGATTCATGCGAAAGAAAAACCGCTTGCAGAAGATGTAAAACTCTCTGAGCTCGCTGAGATGACCGAAGGGTATGTGGGTGCGGATATTGAAGGCATCTGCAGGGAAGCTGCAATGCTAGCCCTCAGGGAAATCGTCACTCCGGGTGCTGATAGGAAGAACATCCAGGAAAAGGCAGCAGAAGTCCGTCTTTCAAAAAGGCACTTCGAAAAAGCGATCCGCCGTGTAAAGCCCACAACATCCAGAGAAACTCTGAGTGCCTATGAAAAGAGTGCTGAACTCTTTGCCAGGTACGCAACTGATTTTGAGGAAGAGTCTTCAGAAGAAAAAGATCAGGAAATCAAGGTCGAAGAAAAAGATCAGGAAACCAGGGTCTAAGAAAAGATTCCTAAGAAAAAGATATCCCGGATTTTCTGCAGGCAGATAAAACTTTATTTGACCAGCCGGTAAATTCCGGCACTTTAATTTTTGCCAGGAAAAGAGCAGCCAGTTTAATTGAAAACTTTATTGATTTGAGTAGCACTCACTTAAGAAACTCAATACGCATAACTTAATAACGATGTGATTAGATGGACAGAGACAGGAGAAGAAGAAGTTTTTTCGATGAAATATTCGGAATTGATCCCCTGCAGGATATGGAAGAAATGTTCGAGCGCCTCAGCAGGGCTATGGGCATGAGCATGGACAACTTCGGGCAACACCCGTTTGTTTACGGCTTTTCTGTAACCCAGAGGCCAGGGGAAGAGCCTGAAATCCGGGAATTTGGGAATATCCCGATGTTTGAGCAGACTGAAACCGGAGAAAAGCGCTATCTTGACATAAGAAAACCCCTTATTGATGTACTGGAAAGCGAAGAAGCAGTCCATGTGATTGCCGAGATGCCAGGCATCGATAAAGAAAATATCCAACTGAACGCAACTGATTTAATACTTGACATCGAAACATTAGATGGGAATCCAAAATATTCCGAACGTGTTGAACTGCCAGTAAAGGTGGATCCCCAGAGTGCCAGAGCCACTTATAAAAACGGCGTCCTGGAGGTTACCTTTAACAAAATGGAGTCCAGTTCTCGAACTTCAATCAATATTGAGTGATCTTCGGGAGCGTGAGGAAAATAAGAGGTAATAATGGTGGGCATAAGAAAAAGAAAGGATTTCTTTGAAGACTTTGGGTCTGAACTTTTTGACAACCTGGAAGAGATTATCGAAGCCCTCCTGGAAGAAATGGGAGAATCCGGCCCCTTTGTTTACGGATTTTCTATCATTCACCGCCCGGGGGAAGATCCCGAACTCCGGGAATTCGGAAACGTTCCGGAATACCCTCAAAAAGAAGAGAACTTCTTTCCTTCAGAAACAAAAGAACCTTTAATTGATATCTTCGAAAATGAAGATATGGTGCACGTACTTGCAGAATTCCCAGAAATCGAAAAGGAAAACCTTCTGCTGCATGCGACTGCCCAGAACCTTGAAATTAAAGTCACAGGGCTTTCTGAATTTTCGGAAGATGTGGAACTTCCTGTTCCCGTGGACCCGAAGAGTGCAAAAGCCAGCTATAAAAATGGGGTGCTTGAAGTTATCTTCAGGCGCTGTGTTGAAGAAAAACCAGTTGAAATTAAGATCAGCTAATATTTATCAACCCTATATATTTTTTTAAGGGTTATATAATGCAGTCTGGAACTGTGAATAATTTCAAGCTCGAACTGCAGATTCGAGAGAAAATTTGAAGCTCTGGACAAATATAAGCTGATGTTCTAATTAAAAAGATAAAGCCCATAGGAATACCTATAAAGCGAATATTCTCTCTGCTGGTCCAAAAGAATTAATTTTTTTTATCTACTTTTTTATTTTATTCTATTCTTTTTTCACTTTTATATTGGTAGTTTATCAAATTTTTTTATGGATAATCTCTGAATATATTTTTCGTCATTAGAGTTCCAAGCTCGAATTCCGGTTTTTCTGGGAAAATATTGAGTATAAATAAAAAATATTTATTTTATGGGTTTAAATTCTTAAAAAAAGATGTATAAAAACTATTTGATCCAAAATAAAAAAATATAGCAAGTTTATGAATTTCCTGTTTCTGGCGCTTAATCTCTTTTTATTAATTTTCCAGCTGGGAATTTTTACGCTAAACCTTTCACTTTTGATAATAACAAAAGCAAAAACTATATACCTATCTTAGAGTAACAAGATCTCTATAGCCCCGATATAAACAAAGCATGATGGATTGAGAGAAAGATATATGGATATTAGTTCTGATCTGTGTAATTTTTAACATTAAAAATCCGGGATCACACTTTGTTCTTTATCTTAATTTCTTAACTCCATGGATTAAAAAATAGAGGCGGTCTTGCCGATAGAATGACTCAACTTCATGTGAATTGTCTGATAATATTTCAATTGTACATAACAATTGTGGATCGGGACTTTTCCATTTGAAAATTATTAATAAATTGATTTTTCAAATGTATGAAATTGAACAGGTCTATAGCACAGAAAAGGTCTCTGCAAGGCTAAAAAATGGGGCTTCGCAGCGTTCAACAGGACACAAATTCTTCAATTAGTTTGTAATCTACTGTTTACAGTTAATGATTCTTCATATCAACCAGTAATTATTGCAATATTAGTTCGGTTATTTCATCCCTCAATATTAGTTATACTGTTAATAAGGGATTTCAAATCTACAGTTTATCAAGTTTTACTTTACTGTGGGAACGCTATATGTTTATTAGTAAAGGAGGAAAAAAGTAATGGCTCTTGAACCAGGAATTTTAGCTGGATTCCTTGTAATCTTCCTGGCCGTATTGCTCGGCCCTTTTAAGATACACGTTATTGAGGAAAATCTGGAACCATTTTTGCTTGTTTGCGGTATTGCAGCAATGACTCTTTCAGGTTTTGTCGAAATCCCGGGTAATGAGACCGGCTGGCGGATGGAGATCGTCGAAGAAGCATTTACTGCCCCGTTACACGTTGGAGATATCTTTGGTATTCCAATCGGCATATTCCAGATCGTGCTTGTAGTCGGTTTGATTATTTATAAATGGCATTCTCCAATCCACAAAGCAATCAGGAAATTGACTGATATGCTTTCTGTTAAGGTTTTAGGTTTTCTCCTTATTGTTATTCTGGGACTTCTTTCAAGTGTTATGTCGGCTATTCTTGCATCAATTATTCTCGTTGAGGTAGTTAATGCGATGCCTCTCTCTCGCAAGTCCAAGATAGACCTCACAATTATTGCGTGTTTCTCAATCGGACTTGGAGCAGCACTTACCCCCCTAGGAGAACCTCTTTCAACAATCGCCATCTCAAAATTAGCCGGTGAACCTTACAATGCTGATTTCATGTTTTTGTTCAATATGCTTGGTAAGTATATTATCCCAGGTATCTTCGCTTTCGGTATTATTGGAGTGTTTTTCCTTGGAAAAGCTGACCCGAAAGAGGCAGGAATGAAAGCAGCAGACTATAACGAGACTGTAAAGGATGTCGTGATGAGGGCGGTCAAAGTTTATGTGTTTATCATGGCTCTAACATTCCTTGGAGAAGGTTTCAAGCCTCTTATCCTTGAATACTTTATCCAGATTCCTTCTAGTATTCTCTACTGGGTTAACATGGTTTCTGCCATTCTTGATAATGCTACCCTCGCAGCTGCTGAAATCGGACCTGCTCTCAGTGAAATCCAGATTAAGAGTATACTTATGGGTCTTTTAATTGCAGGTGGTATGCTTATCCCTGGAAATATCCCTAATATTATCTCTGCAGGAAAACTTGGTATTAACAGTAAAGAATGGGCAAGACTTGGACTCCCTCTTGGGGTCATCTCAATGGCTGTCTATTTCGTCCTCATCTTCATGCTTGGGATATAAGCTCAAATATGCCCACCAGAAAAGTTGTACCGGTCAGTTCCGAAATCTGGTAATGAAAAGCCGGATTCTGGAACAAATTCCGGTATATTTCCATTAGTGATTACAAATTCATAATATTCTCTTCAAGTTTACAGGAAAAGTAATTTTCACAGATATGAAATCTAAAATTTAATAAATACACTCAAGAGACCACATAATCCTATCAATCCATACCACAAAATTCTTTCATATCTTGAATCGAATTTCTCCATGAAATTTGAAGAGGATATCATTTTTTGATAGTTTGTTGATAACCTTCGATTTAAAACCCTGCAGGAAATACGAGATATTATTTTCTATATCTATTGTTTTTATTTACTATTATTTTTATTCACTATTATTTTTATTCACTATTTTTTATATTCACTATTTTTTATATTCACTATTATTTTTATTCACTATTTTTTATATTCACTATTTTTTATATTCACTATTATTTTTATTCACTATTTTTTTTATTCACTATTTTTTATATTCACTATTTTTTATACTTATTATTATTTTATACTTATTATTATTTTATGTTTAATATTATTTTATGTTTAACTCAGATCACTTTATCTTGATATAAGACGGAGCCTTGAGATTTCTAGGGCTTATAAACTTACTATCCTTACTTCTTTTGGATCGACTCTTTGATTATGTTTTTTTATCTCACACTGGCTATTATTTATAAAAAGACGTCAAATGTTTATTATTTGTATTACCAGCGCCAAACAGTTTTATTTACTGAAAATATGGGCCAAAAATCCTTTTTTAATGATAAAAATATGCTTTATCAGGGTTTCAAATGAAAATAAAATATCCATCTTTGGAAAAAATGTAATACTTTCTTTATATATTAAACACTAATATATTATGGAAGATTAAATAGAACACCTCTTATAACACTAAAACATTCTAGCCTCTAAAGGAGTTTAACAGTATAATAAACTCTTAAAGAATTTTGTGGTCTAGATTGATAACTATAGGAGGAAAAAATAGTAATGGCTCTTGAACCAGGAATTTTAGCTGGATTTCTTGTAATATTCTTGGCCGTATTACTCGGCCCTTTTAAGATACATGTTATTGAGGAAAATCTGGAACCATTTTTGCTTGTTTGTGGTATCGCAGCAATGACTCTTTCAGGTTTTGTCAAAATCCCCGGTGAAGAGACTGGCTGGCGGATGGAAATCATCGAAGAATCACTGACTTCACCTCTGCACGTTGGAGATATTTTTGGCATTCCAATCGGCATATTCCAGATTGTGCTTGTTGTCGGTTTGATTATTTATAAATGGCATGATCCGATCCACAAAGCAATCAGAAAGCTGACCGATATCCTTTCTGTTAAAGTCTTGGGTTTTCTTCTAATTGTTGTTCTTGGCTTATCCTCAAGTGTTATGTCAGCTATTCTTGCTGCAATTATTCTTGTTGAGGTAGTTAATGCAATGCCACTTCCTCGTAAGTCCAAGATTGACCTTACAATCATTGCATGTTTCTCAATCGGACTTGGCGCTGCGCTTACTCCCCTTGGAGAACCTCTCTCAACAATCGCCATCTCAAAATTAGCCGGTGAACCTTACCATGCTGATTTCATGTTTTTGTTCAATATGCTTGGTAAATATATCTTCCCGGGTATCTTTGCGTTTGGTCTTTTAGGAGTTTTCTTCCTTGGAAAAGCTGACCCGAAAGATGCAGGAATGAAAGCAGCAGATTATAACGAGACTATAAAGGACGTTATAATGAGAGCTGTAAAAGTCTACGTATTCATTGCAGCACTCGTGTTGCTCGGCGAAGGTTTCAAGCCTCTTATCCTTGAATACTTTATCCAGATTCCTTCTGGCATTCTCTACTGGGTTAACATGGTTTCTGCTATCCTTGATAATGCTACCCTTTGCGCTGCTGAAATCGGACCTGCTCTCAGTGAGATACAGATAAGGAGTATACTTATGGGTCTTTTACTCTCAGGTGGTATGCTTATCCCTGGAAATATCCCTAACATTATCTCCGCAGGAAAACTTGGTATTACCAGTAAAGAATGGGCAAGGCTCGGTTTCCCACTCGGGATCGTCGCGATGGCTGTCTATTTCGTCGTTATCTTCGTACTTGGAATATAAGCTCAAAATATGCTCATTCGGCTATACTGATTTAGTTTCAGAATCCGGTGATAAATAAACTTCAAAATCACTGAATTCTGGAACAAATTTTGATACAGCCTCATAATACTGCTTGCAGTTTCAATTATTCCTCTTCAAATCGAATGGAAAAAAGATTGAAGAAGATACAGTTTTTATACTTGCGCTTTTTTATACTTTCGGCAATTTTTTAAATTTCCTGTAGAAAATGTAATCCGTTTTAAAACTCAATATTTTCTGTATTCATTTAACTTCTCATCTTTTTTTAATTAAACTCTGAAATTAAACCCTTTTATTTATTAACAGTTTTCTATAAATTAATCCAGATTTTTTTGATTCTCTGGAATAATAGATATGAAAGCAGCCTGACAGAACTATAATTAAAAACACTTTCTGGAGACACCTAAATATGAATCTTAAGTAAGTTTCAGATAAATAAAAGCCTGAGAGTCCTGTCCAGACACACAAGAGCTTAATTCCATTTTTAGGGAAAATATATTATGGAAGAATATATAATTACTCTGGCTTTTATAAGGTAAAAAATTCGGAACTCAAAGCGTTCAACAGTAGGCGAATTTTACAGGTTTTAATTCTCTAGATTGATAACTATAGGAGGAAAAAATAGTAATGGCTCTTGAACCAGGAATTTTAGCTGGATTTCTTGTAATATTCTTGGCTGTATTGCTCGGCCCTTTTAAGATACATGTTATTGAGGAAAATCTGGAACCATTTTTGCTTGTTTGTGGTATCGCAGCAATGACTCTTTCAGGTTTTGTCAAAATCCCCGGTGAAGAGACTGGCTGGCGGATGGAAATCATCGAAGAATCACTGACTTCACCTCTGCACGTTGGAGATATTTTTGGCATTCCAATCGGCATATTCCAGATTGTGCTTGTTGTCGGTTTGATTATTTATAAATGGCATGATCCGATCCACAAAGCAATCAGAAAGCTGACCGATATCCTTTCTGTTAAAGTCTTGGGTTTTCTTCTAATTGTTGTTCTTGGCTTATCCTCAAGTGTTATGTCAGCTATTCTTGCTGCAATTATTCTTGTTGAGGTAGTTAATGCAATGCCACTTCCTCGTAAGTCCAAGATTGACCTTACAATCATTGCATGTTTCTCAATCGGACTTGGCGCTGCGCTTACTCCCCTTGGAGAACCTCTCTCAACAATCGCCATCTCAAAATTAGCCGGTGAACCTTACCATGCTGATTTCATGTTTTTGTTCAATATGCTTGGTAAATATATCTTCCCGGGTATCTTTGCGTTTGGTCTTTTAGGAGTTTTCTTCCTTGGAAAAGCTGACCCGAAAGATGCAGGAATGAAAGCAGCAGATTATAACGAGACTATAAAGGACGTTATAATGAGAGCTGTAAAAGTCTACGTATTCATTGCAGCACTCGTGTTGCTCGGCGAAGGTTTCAAGCCTCTTATCCTTGAATACTTTATCCAGATTCCTTCTGGCATTCTCTACTGGGTTAACATGGTTTCTGCTATCCTTGATAATGCTACCCTTTGCGCTGCTGAAATCGGACCTGCTCTCAGTGAGATACAGATAAGGAGTATACTTATGGGTCTTTTACTCTCAGGTGGTATGCTTATCCCTGGAAATATCCCTAACATTATCTCCGCAGGAAAACTTGGTATTACCAGTAAAGAATGGGCAAGGCTTGGTTTCCCACTCGGGGTCATCTCGATGGCTATCTATTTCGTCGTTATCTTCGTACTTGGAATATAAGCTCAAAATGCACCCATTCAGGTGTAATTATATAGTGTAATTATATGTTTCAGATTCGGTGATAAAATAAACTTCAAAATCACCGAATCTGAAATAAACTTTAGTAAAGCTCCTCATATGACTAATAATTAGTTACAAATTCTCAGATTATCTCCTTAGCAGGTCTTAATTCTTATTTTGTAATGTTAATTCCTTTACAGATTTCCTAAATAACTTTTTTTCTGGAAGCGATATTCCTAATGTTTTTACCTAAGTTTGGAGTTTGCTCTTCTCTTTAATTATAGGCAATGTTTGAATGCAGGTAAAGGAGCCCATGAGTTAAATGCCGGAATGGATTAATGTTAAAATCGAGAACAAAAAGTTTGTGACAACTGTACGGAGGGAATAAAATTCTAAAGTATAATATAATGATAGATTAATATATTATAGGACTATATTTAAGAAAACAGGTTTCTATAAGGCCCAACCATTCGAGAATTTCATGCTGTTAAATAGCAAGCTACTTTCTCAGGCCCTTTATGACCTAGAGTAATAACTAAAGGAGGAAAACTAATGGCTCTTGATTTAGGAGTTTTAATTGGATTTCTTGTAATATTCCTCACCGTATTGATTGGACCTTTTAAAATACACGTTATTGAAGAAAATCTGGAAGTATTCCTGCTGGTCTGCGGTATCGCAGCAATGACACTTTCAGGTTTTGTTAAAATTCCCGATGTTGAAACAGGATGGAGTTTAGAAATTATTGAAGAGGCAGTGACTGCTCCATTGCACGTTGGAGATATCTTTGGTATTCCAATCGGCATATTCCAGATCGTGCTTATAGTCGGCCTGCTCATCTATAAATGGCATACTCCAATCCACAATGCAATCAGAAAACTTACCGACATGCTTTCTGTTAAGGTTCTGGCTTTTCTTTTGATTGTCGTGCTCGGCTTATCCTCAAGTATTATCTCGGCTATTCTTGCTGCAATAATTCTTGTTGAGGTAGTTAATGCAATGCCTCTGTCTCGAAAGTCCAAGATAGACCTTACAATCATTGCATGTTTCTCAATTGGTCTTGGAGCAGCACTTACCCCCCTAGGAGAGCCTCTCTCAACAATTGCTGTTTCAAAGTTAGCCGGCGAACCTTACAATGCTGATTTTCTGTTCCTGTTTAATATGCTTGGCAAATATATTTTCCCGGGTGTCTTTGCTTTTGGACTTCTTGGTGTGTTTTTCCTTGGAAAAGCTGACCCAAAAGCTCATGAAATGGAATCTGCAGACTATAACGAGACTGTAAAGGATGTCGTGATGAGGGCTATCAAGGTTTATGTGTTTATTGCGGCGCTCGTACTGCTCGGAGAAGGTTTCAAGCCCCTCATATTCGAGTATTTCATACAGGTTCCGTCTATGGCGCTCTACTGGATTAACATGGTCTCTGCTGTCCTTGATAATGCAACTCTGGCAGCTGCTGAGATAGGACCTATCCTTAGTGAATTCCAGATAAGGAGTATCCTTATGGGACTTTTAATCTCGGGAGGAATGATGATACCAGGAAATATTCCTAACATTATCTCTGCAAGCAAATTGGGTATTACCAGTAAAGAGTGGGCGAGACTCGGGTTGCCTCTCGGGCTTGTCGCGATGACTATCTATTTCATCGTGCTGTTTATACTCAAAATCTAAACTTTCAAATTTCTTTTTTTATTTTTATTATTCATCTTTTGAGAGTATTCTTTCGATTTAATTTCTATTTGCTCAGTAAACAAGTTTTTATTTATGTTCAGTTACTTCCTTCAATCAGAACTACTATTTTTATTTAACAGAATTATGTTCTTGGAATTAATATTCAGTCAGGAGTAAGGAGAAAACAAAATGAGAAGGGACTATATTGACATCGGCTACAGCCCGAAAGAGACGGATCTGGTCTGTGAATTCCACATTGAACCAACAGCAGGAGTGAATTTTGAAGAAGCTGCCACCCATCTGGCAGGGGAAAGTTCCATAGATTCCTGGACTGAGATTGCTACGCTGAGTCCTGAACTTGCAGAGAAACTGAAACCCCATGTCTTTTATGCGGATGAGGGTGCACAGACTATAAGGGTTGCTTATTCGGAAGAGCTTTTTGAGCTGGGTTCTGTCCCTCAGGTCCTCAGTGCTGTTGCAGGGAATATCCTGAGCATGAAAATAGTTGATAACGTAAGGCTGCAGGATATCGCTTTCCCGAAATCAATGATTAATGAATTCAAAGGCCCTAACTTCGGACTGCCGGGGATCAGAAAACTTGTGGGCGTACAGGACAGGCCTCTCATAGGGACTATTGTTAAACCGAAAGTCGGCCTGAACTCTGAAAAGCACGCTGAGGTCGCTTACAATTCTTTTGTCGGGGGCTGCGACCTTGTTAAGGACGATGAAAATCTGAGTGATCAGAAATTTAACAGTTTTGAGAAGAGAGCCGAGCTTACCCTGAAACTTGCAGAAAAGGCAGAGTCTGAGACAGGGGAAAAGAAGATGTACCTCTGCAATGTCACTGCCCCCACCTGCAGGGAAATGATCCGCCGCATGAACTTTCTTAAAGACCTTGGAGCCAGTTATGTAATGGTTGACATCGTGCCCGCTGGCTGGACTGCGATTCAAACCCTGCGCGAGGAAGCTGAGGATGCGGGTCTTGCCCTTCACGCCCACCGCTGCATGCATTCCGCCTACACACGAAACCCGCGCCATGGGATAAGCATGCTTGTTGTTGCCAAGCTGTGCAGGCTGATAGGCCTTGACCAGCTCCACATAGGCACTGTTGTCGGGAAAATGCATGGAGAAAAGCATGAAGTCCTTAACCTCAGGGACCAGTGCGTGCTCGATAAAGTGCCTGCCGACGAAAGCCAGCATATCCTTGCCCAGGACTGGGGGGGATTAAAGCCAATGTTCCCTGTAGCATCCGGAGGTCTCGCTCCTACAATGATCCCTGACCTTTATTCTATCTTTGGAAAAGACGTTATTATGCAGTTCGGAGGCGGAATTCACGCTCACCCAATGGGCACAGTAGCCGGAGCCACTGCGTGCAGGCAGGCTCTCGAAGCAAGCCTTGAAGGAATCAGCCTCCAGGACTATGCGAAAAATCATAAAGAACTTGAAACCGCTCTTGGAAAATGGTTGAAGAAATAAATTGCTGAGTGTGAAACAGCCTGTATAAGCGGAAATATCGGCAGCACTATTATAGGCTATGAACCGTGCACAGGTTTTACAAACAAAACAATAGCAAAATAACAATCAGTAAGGAGTTTTCCTCTGGTGAAGGCAGAAAACGGAAATAAAAAAGAGACCCGGATTTTGAGGGTCTCTGAAGTGAATTTTGACGTGATTATAGACGAGGCTGCGGAAATCATCCGAAAAGGAGGAACTGTCGCCTTCCCAACTGAGACAGTCTACGGGCTTGGGGCTGACGGGCTTAACCCGGATACCGTTCTGAAAATTTTTGAGGCAAAGGAACGCCCCCCGGGGAACCCTCTAAGTCTCCTTGTCCATTCCAGGGAAGACATTAAAAAGGTTGCAAAAAATATTCCTGAAAAAGCTCTCTTGCTTATGGACACTTTCTGGCCCGGTCCCCTCACAATTGTGCTTGAGAAAAAAGATACTGTTCCGGAAATCACTTCGGGAAACCTGCCTACAATAGGGCTCCGCATGCCTGACCACAGGATCCCCCTGGAACTTGTAAAAAGGGCAGGCACCCCTCTGGCTGCTCCAAGTGCTAACCTTTCAGGAAAGCCCAGTCCCAGCCTGGCAATCCATGTCCTGGCTGACCTGGCAGGCAGGATTGATGCGGTTATTGATGGAGGGGGGACAGCCATAGGGCTTGAGTCTACCGTTGTTGATATGACGGTCGAACCTCCTGTCGTGCTCAGGATAGGAGCCGTAGGAATTGGCGAGCTTGAAAAAGTTATAGGTAAAATCAGGCCCACATATGCGGGAGCCGAATCCGGGTCTGGAATGCTTATGCCTGAAAAACAGGCAGGACAGAAGTACAGCCATTACACTCCCAATACACAGGTCGTGCTCGTCGAAGGGAAAAGCGAAGAAAAAGTTTCTGAACAGATTGGTATTTTGCTGGAAGAACATGTGAGCAAAGGCCAGAAAGTCGGGCTTTTACTCAGTGATGAGACCGCAGGTTTTTTTACTGCCGAAGAGTTGAATGTCCACGACTGCTTTTTACTGGGGTCCCGAAAAGAGCCGGAAGGAGCCGCAAAGAGATTATTTGAAGGGCTCAGGACACTTGACGCAGCAGGGCTGGATGTGATCCTTGCTGACGGTTCTTTTTCCCATTCAGGACTTGGAGCTGCCCTTATTAACCGGTTAAGAGAAGCCGCTTCAGTAAGGCATCTTGTTTAAATCAGGGACATCGGTTAAATTGCAAGAGTATAAGTGAGGGTTTGACAGTCAGAGTTGAGTGAAGTTTGACACCCGGATCTGAAATTCCGATTCGAGGTTCAAATGTTGATAACCATTTATTTGGCATGAAAGTGCTCTCAAGTACTTTCATTTTTTGGGCATGTTATTCGAAGAATATCATGTGTGTTTTTTAGATATCTGGAGAGATCTTCTTGAAGGCGGAAAAAAGAGAACAGATGGAAAAGATGCGGGCTTATAAGAAAGTCCGCGAGCAGAACAAAAAAACGACATTAATAAGCCTTTCGATCCTGGCTACAGGTATGGTTTTGACAACTCTTGAAATAGACCTCCTTGGAATTGATATCGGATACTATTTGATGTGGGCTGGGGTTTTTGTCTTCTTTGTTGTCTCAATTCAGGGACTCTTTGCTGCCGGGTCCCTGCGAAAGCAGAGATAATTTTTTCGTTCTCTTAAAAGGGGATTTTTAAAATGGGTGAAACTATTGCAAGTGAAGAAATGCACAGGTACTTCGATGGGCTTGAGGCAAGATTAAAAGAAGCAATTGAGATTGCAAACAGAGCACGAGCCCGGGGAGGAGATCCCAGACCCGTTGTAGAAATCCCTCTTGCCAAAGACCTTGCGGATAGGGTTGAAAACCTTATTGGAGTCAAGGGTGTTGCTGAAAAGATCCGGGAACTTGAGGTCAGGATGTCCAGGGAAGAAGCTGCCCTTGAGATCGGAAAACAGGTTGCTGAAGGGGTGGTAGGAAGTTTTCCTTCAAAGAAAGATGCCGTTGAAGCTGCTATTCGTGTCTCAATGGCGGTTCTGACGGAAGGGGTGGTTGCGGCTCCTATTGAAGGAATTGATAAGGTAGACCTTGGTAAAAATGATGACGGTTCGCAGTACATAAAGATCTTTTATTCCGGGCCTATCAGAAGCGCTGGAGGGACTGCTCAGGCACTTTCCGTTCTTGTTGGCGATTATGTGAGACGCGGGATCGGGATCGACCGCTATAAGCCAAGAGAAGAGGAAGTGGAGAGGTATGTGGAAGAAATCCTGCTTTATAAGAGGGTTGCAAGCTTACAGTATACGCCTTCTGAAGATGAAATCCGCCTGATAGTCCGAAACTGTCCTGTTTGTATTGACGGGGACCCGACTGAAGAAGCCGAGGTCGAAGGGCACAGGGACCTTGAAAGGATAGGAACGAACCGCGTCAGGGGGGGGATGTGCCTTGTACTTGCCGAAGGGCTTGCACTCAAGGCTCCCAAGGTCAAAAAGCACGTGAATAAATTGAAGATGGATGGCTGGGACTGGCTCGAGACACTTATCGGGGGAGCTAAAAGCGGGGAAAGCGATGAAGATGAGCAGAAAAACAAAATCAAGCCAAAGGATAAATACATCCGTGACCTGATCGCCGGGAGACCTGTATTCTCTCACCCCTCAAGGCCTGGAGGATTCAGGCTGCGGTACGGGCGGTCAAGAAATACTTCTTTTGCTTCAGCAGGGATTAATCCTGCCGGTATGGTTTTGCTTGATGATTTTATTACTAACGGAACCCAGCTTAAGATAGAAAGGCCCGGTAAAGCTGCCGCAATGTCTGCCGTGGACTCAATAGAAGGGCCTACGGTAAGGCTTTTTTCAGGAGACCTTATCCGGGTAGATGATATAAAGGAGGCGTACGAAGTCCGCCAACAGGTTGAAGTAATTGTGGATATCGGGGAAATTCTGATCAATTACGGGGACTTCCTGGAGAATAATCATCCTCTCATGCCTTCTCCCTATGTTTTCGAGTGGTGGATTTATGATTACGAATCCGTCTGCTCCGAAAAGATCCTTGAGAAAGATTTGAAAAATCCGTCCGCCAGTTTTGCCCTCAAGCTTGCAGAGAAGTATAATGTGCCTCTGCACCCGAAGTTCACCTATCTCTGGCATGACATAAACCGAAATGAGTTTGAGGCTTTAAGAAAGTTCGTAGCTGAAAAAGGGACCTTTCTGGAAGGTGAAGGAGAAGGAGAAAGAGAAGGAGAAAGAGAAAGAGAAGGAGAAAGAGAAGGAGAAAGAGAAAGAGAAGGAGAAAGAGAAGGAGAAAGAGAAGGAGAAGGAATCCTCAAACTGCCCCTCGAAGACTCTGTTAAAGAGGGAATAAAGCCAGTGCTTGAAAAGCTTCTTGTTCTGCATAAGGTAAAAGAAGGCGGTATCTTTGTTGAAGAAGCTCTCCCGTTTATTTTATGCCTCGGGCTTGACAGTTCGCTTAAAGAAAAAGTCAGTATGCCGGATACTGGTGATATGGTAGAAGCCGCAGGCATTTTGAGCGGGTTTAAGGTTTATCCAAAGGCTCCTTCAAGGATAGGGGCAAGGATGGGAAGACCGGAAAAATCCGACCTGCGAAAGATGTCTCCTGCGGCTCAGGTTCTTTTCCCGATAAGCAATGCAGGAGGAATGACGCGTAACCTTGTTTCTGCTTCAGATTATACTTCGTGCATGAATGCCAAGATAGGGGAAATCGAAGTTGAACTGGGGCTAAGGGAGTGCCCTGCCTGCGGGAAAGAATCTTATTTCTGGCGCTGTGAATGCGGGGAATTTACCAATCCCAAACTCTCCTGCCCCCGATGCAAAATTGACGTGAGAGGTGCAGAAACCTGCCCCAAGTGTGGGAGAAAACCGACCTCCGTTGCGAATGTAAAGCTGGATTTCCGTCCTATTTACAAGCAGGCTTTTGAGAATGTGGGCGAAAGGGAAAAAATGGATATTATTAAGGGAGTAAAAAGGCTCATGAATGGGCAGATGACTCCCGAGCCTCTGGAAAAAGGAATCCTGCGTGCAAAGCATGATGTTTATATTTTTAAGGACGGGACGGTCAGGTATGATATGTCCGATATCCCCCTTACGCATATCAGGGCTGATGAGCTCGGAATTACCGCAGCCAGGCTTAGAGAACTCGACTATAAAGAGGACATCTATGGAAAGCCGCTTGAGAGGGACGACCAGGTTGTCTGTCTGAAGGTTCAGGACCTTTTGCTTTCTTACGATGGGGCTGAGTATATGCTGCGTACGGCAAAGTATGTGGATGAGCTTCTTGTGAAGTATTACAAGGTTGAACCCTACTATAATGCCGAAACCATTCAGGACCTCGTCGGGGTACTGATGATAGGGCTTGCTCCACATACTTCAGCGGGAGTGCTTGGGCGCCTTATAGGTTTTACAAAAGCTTCAGTAGGTTATGCACATCCTTTTTTTCATGCTTCAAAACGCAGGAATTGTGATGGGGATGAGGACTGCGTAATGCTTCTTATGGACGGAATTCTCAATTTTTCGAGGTCGTATCTTCCCGAGAAAAGGGGAGGAAAGATGGACGCTCCTCTGGTGTTGACCACCAGAATCGACCCCAAGGAAGTGGACAAAGAAGCCCATAATATTGATTTGCTTGCAAGATATCCTCTTGAGTTTTACAGGGCTACGCAGGAGATCAAAAGCCCCACCGAGATTGAAAGCATTATGGACCTCGTCAGCAGCCGGCTGGGTAAGCCTGATCAGTACGAGCACTTTATGTTTACACACGATACTTCAAATATTGCTGCAGGTCCTCTGAAATCTTCATATAAGACTCTTGGAAGCATGATTGAGAAGATGGAGGCTCAACTCTCCCTGGCTGGCAAGATAAGGGCGGTAGATGCACCTGATGTGGCTGAAAGAGTTTTAAAGTCTCATTTTCTTCCGGACCTGATTGGAAATCTCCGTTCTTTTTCCAGACAGCGCATGCGCTGCATCAAATGTGGAGAAAAATTCAGACGCCCGCCTCTCACAGGAGCATGCCCTAAGTGCGGGGGCAATGTAGTACTGACTGTACATGAGGGAGCTGTCCGCAAATATCTTGAAATTTCAAAAGAGATCGGTGAAAGGTACGGGGTTTCAAGCTATACCAGGCAAAGAATCGAGCTTCTTGACTATGATATCTGCTCTCTGTTTGAAAACCATAAGGTTAAGCAGCTTGGACTCTCGGATTTTATGTCCGGGTCTGCGCGCTGAGTTGAAAAATAGAGAATGTTCAGGAAGATGAAAATATTCTTATCGCCTTCAGGGAGAAGGTAGGGCAATCTAAAATCCGGTAAAAATGGAAATATTTATTAATAATGCCTCCAAACCTTCCTGCAGGATTTTTTTTCTTCCGGAAAAGAGGTTTTTTCATTCTCCGGTCTTTTTTTATCTGCAAAGTTCTCTCTATCTAATTGAGTAGCTTTCTATTGATTTTTTCGATAATTATATAATTTCTTATGGATTTATATAGTATCTGTTTTAATATCTATACCTTATTCTATAGCTCTTTTTTGATGATGTTTTGCTCTTTTTAAAGCTGAATTTGAACGGGTTCCGAGTAGATCAAGGCTTTAATCTACCGGCAGTCCAAGGGAGTTAATCTGATTAATAAGCTCTGTGAAACCTTCTATTTCCAGCTCTAGAACTTCTTCTCTTGTCATGCCTATGGACATTTCACCGTCTACTGAGAGGCGTTCCGGTCCTCTGCGAACAATCCTGTCTACTCCATCCTTTTTGAGAGCTTCCCTGACTTCCATATCATGCACAAAAGCTCTTCCAGGTATGAAGACAGTTTCAGTCACCTCGGAGAGGTCCAGATTTCTGAAATCATCAATTGTAATAAGGCAGCCTATGTCCTTTTTCAACGGGACTACATTCACGCTGCCTCCAAGAGCTTCAAATATTTCGGTAAGCCTGGGGGCTGCTACCTGCCCTGTAAGAACGGTTGCTTTTTTGGTAACTCCGGGAAGTTTTGAGAGGGCTTCGGGAACGTTCCGGATTGCAAAAGGCGAACCAATTAAAGGGTCTTCCAGTGGTGTTCCTGTGATCCTCATGGAAGGATGTTTTGCTGCAGAACTGCGTACAATTTCAGTGAACTCGGAGACTGTATGTGGAATTATCCCCGGGATAATGGGAGAATTGTTAAGGATAAGGCCGTTTTCCTGAAAGTTTGCAAACCTCATAAAAATGGCTCCCTTTGCGCCCATAGATTCCAGGTCGCTGAGGGTCTTTTCAAGTACCTCTCCATCGTTTATTCCCGGAAGAAGGACTATCGCTCCATACACTTCGCAGTGGGCACAGAAATCCCTGAGAACCTGAATAGATGCTTCGGGTTCAGGGTCTTTCATGTATTCGGCTCTCAGGGAAGGGTCTGTCGCAAAGACCGTGAAACTCACTTCCGTAACACCGTTCTTTATGTAAAAAAGAGCGTCATCAGGCTTGCTGAATCCCTTTCCGCTAGTATATCCAAGGTGTATTGGGGTGTTGAACTGGGACAGGAAAGTAATAAGATTCTTCAATTCGGGGTAGCAGCTTAAGTCTCCTCCTCCGCTAACAGTGAACTTTTTTACCTCTCCGGTTGCGAAATACAGCTTATTTGCAGTCTCTTCGAGTACCATCTGGAGAGGCTTGAAGCCTGAATACGATTCTTTTACGCTGCGAGTACAGTAATCGCACCCTTTTTTAAAGGGGAGGCAATACTTGCAGCCGAGGGGCTGAACGTCTTTGACTTTTTTAAAGTAGCAGTATTTGCAAAAGCCTCTACAGTCTACCCCGGGATTTCCACCTACGTCGACAACTACTTCCATATCAAACTTTCGTATAATGAGGATATTACTAAATCTTTTTGGTATGATTCTATGAGTGAGTATTAACAGAACCAAAAAAATTACATTAATTCAGGCATTTCTCAGAAAAATATATAAATAAGTTTTTTGTCAATTTTTTGATATTTTTGGGTGACCCTAAAAATTAAATTTTCTATTGATGCTGTTTTTTAATATAATTATACAAAAATACATTTCACCTTAATAAAATGATTTTTAAAAAAATACATGAATTCATCTAGCGGAGAACACAAAAGATTTAAGTACCTTCTAAACGAATGAGATTTCATTGGGAAAGTGGACACTTAAAAACGACGCGGTACTTGATTTATTGAGTGCAAAAGCACTCGATTAGGTGACCAGTCCCAAAGTGATTTTAATAAATTAAGGAGGAAATTAAAGTGTCTGACACAGTAGACATCTACGACGACAGAGGAAAACTGCTCGAGAGCAATGTCGACATTATGAGCCTTGCTCCAACAAGAAACGCAGCAATTAAAAAGATTATCTTGGACACCAAGCGGTCCGTTGCAGTCAACCTCGCAGGTATTCAGGGCGCACTTGCCAGCGGCAAGATGGGCGGTAAGGGCCGTCAGATCTTAGGCCGTGGACTCAACTACGATATCGTAGGCAATGTTGATGCTATTGCAGCAAACGTAAAGAAGCTTGTCCAGGTTGACGAAGGCGACGACACAAATGTCAGGGTCCTTAAAGGCGGAAAGAGCCTGCTCATTCAGGCCCCCTCATCCAGAATGGCCGCTGGTGCTGACTTCATGGCTGCAACAACAGTCGGTGCAGCAGCAGTTACCCAGACCCTCATTGACATGTTTAAAACAGACTTATACGATGCACCTATCGTAAAATCTGCAGTCTGGGGAAGCTACCCGCAGACAATGGACCTCATGGGCGGACAGGTTCAGGGTATTCTGAGCATCCCCCAGAACAACGAAGGTCTTGGCTACTCCCTCAGGAACATCATGGCCAACCACGTTGCAGCAATCACCAACCGTGGCGCAATGAACGCAGCAGCTCTCTCCTCAATCTACGAACAGTCCGGTATCTTCGAGATGGGTGGAGCAGTTGGTATGTTCGAGAGACACCAGCTCCTTGGTCTCGCTTACCAGGGTCTCAACGCCAATAACATGGTATATGACATCGTGAAGGAGAACGGTAAGGACGGAACCATTGGAACCGTTATCGAATCAATTGTCGGCAGGGCAATTGAAAACAATGTGATCTCCGTTGACAAGACCGCACCTTCCGGATATAAGTTCTACAAGGCAAACGACGTCCCAATGTGGAACGCCTATGCCGCAGCCGGTACACTTGCATCCACTCTCGTAAACTGTGGTGCAGGCCGTGCAGCCCAGAACGTCTCCTCAACACTTCTGTACTTCAACGACATCCTTGAGAAGGAAACCGGTCTCCCAGGATGCGACTATGGTAAAGTACAGGGTACTGCAGTAGGATTCTCATTCTTCAGCCACTCAATCTATGGTGGCGGTGGACCCGGTGTATTCAACGGTAACCACGTCGTTACCAGGCACTCCAGAGGTTTCGCAATTCCCTGCGTATGCGCAGCAGTAGCTCTGGATGCAGGTACTCAGATGTTCACAATCGAATCAACATCTGGCCTCATCGGCGACGTGTTCGGATCGATCGAGGAATTCCGCCAGCCAATTAAGGCAGTTGCAGGAGCGCTCTAAACAAATTAATTAAAAGGTCTAAAGATGTCAGACTCTGCTTCAAACACAGAAAATTCCATTCAAATTGAAATCTTTCCCAGTAGAATTCTGTCCCCTGAGACTGCTCAGAAATTACTCCTTGAGCTTTCTCAGGTTGATGGGATACTCCGTGTTATGATCCAGGGCAATAGACTTCCTGAAAAGGTAGGTTATGGTCCTGGCACCGGGGAAAAGGTTGAACATCCTCTGAGAAAGCCTATTCAGATCGGAGGTCAGGTTATTGAGCTCAGGGTTAGTGTAGGCAGGATCAGGCTTGAGGTCTTAAATGCCGAAGTCAAGGAAAATGTCAGGGCAGTATGCGAAAAAATGCTCCCGTTCTCTTTTGAATTCAGGGAAGGGCATTTCCTCAGGAGAAAGCCTACAGTAACTGACTACGCTAAACTTGGTCCTGAAGCTGATCCACGCTTGCTTGGTATGGTAGATCCCAAAGCCAAAATAAACCAGCTTGTCTTCATTGAGAAACAAGAGAAAGAAGACGATGAAGATAAAGATGAGTGAAAAGATATGATGTTTGACCGGGAAACACAGGTGGTTGATTGCCGATGCGGTGGAGGACTTGGCAAAGGAGGAGGACTTGCTCAAAGAGGCACTCTTTCGGAAGCCGGTCGTGCCGACGTTGTAGCTGTTGCCATGAGTCCCGGACAAAGGCATATCACAAAACCGGTATGTGAGATTACATACGGCATGAGGAAAGAAAACATTCAGGTGAGTGTGCTTGTACTTTACTCAGGTTCAGGTATCCCGGAATCAGGCATGAGGACAGGATCATTTGTATTGAGTCCGGTAGAAGTCGCACAGATCGAAATGCACAAGCTGGCTGTTATTCACCTCGGGAATATCAAAGACCATGTAATCAGAAAAACCAGAGAAATTTTGAGCCAGGTAGACATACCGGCAATCATAGTCAGCCAGATTCCGGTGGATTTTGAGGATTTTGCAGAAGCAGGGATAAAGACGAGATTAGTGATGCCAAGGGATGAAAACATCCGTACCAAAGGAATTGTGATGGATATGGTAAGTGGGGTTACACGCGGTGACTCCTGTCCCAGGGATAAACTAAGTTTAATAGTAAAATACGTCAAGACGACATTAGACCAGTTAAAAGATCATAAAGGAGTTGCATGAGATGGCATACGAATCACAGTATTATCCAGGCGCTACATCTGTCGGCGCTAACAGAAGAAAGCACATGTCCGGAAAACTTGAGAAACTCAGGGAAATTTCCGATGAAGACTTAACTGCAGTCCTCGGACACCGTGCCCCAGGGAGCGACTACCCGAGCACCCACCCACCACTCGCAGAAATGGGAGAGCCTGCATGCTCTGTCCGCGAAGCAGTGGCACCAACACCCGGTGCAGCAGCAGGAGACAGGGTCAGGTACGTCCAGTTCGCTGACTCAATGTACAACGCTCCGGCTACCCCGTACTTCAGATCATACTTCGCAGCAATCAACTTCAGAGGTGTAGACCCAGGTACCCTTTCCGGTCGTCAGATTGTTGAAGCCCGTGAAAGAGACATGGAACAGTGCGCAAAGGTCCAGATGGAAACTGAAATGACTGACCACGCCCTCGCAGGTATGCGTGGTGCAACTGTGCACGGTCACTCTGTCCGTCTCCAGGAAGACGGTGTAATGTTCGACATGCTTGACAGGAGAAGACTCGAAGGCAGCACTATCATAATGGACAAGGACCAGGTCGCAATTCCACTCGACAGGAAAGTAGACCTCGGCAAGCCAATGTCCAGTGAAGAAGCTGCAAAGAGAACCACCATCTACCGTGTGGACAATGTAGCCTTCAGGGACGATGCAGAAGTCGTTGAATGGGTACAGAAGATCTTCGATCTGAGAACTAAGTACGGATTCCAGCCTAAATGAGGTGATCATAATGGCAGCAGATATTTTCTCTAAATTCAAGAAATCAATGGAAGTCAAGTTCACACAGGAATATGGTTCAAACCAGCAGACTGGTGGAGACATTACCGCCAAGACTGAAAAGTTCCTGAGACTCGGTCCTGAGCAGGACGCAAGAAAAGCCGAAATGATCAAAGCCGGAAAGGAAATCGCAGAAAAGAGAGGCATTGCATTCTACAACCCAATGATGCACTCAGGTGCACCCCTCGGTCAGCGTGCAATCACTCCTTACACCATTTCCGGAACTGACATTGTTGCAGAACCCGATGACCTCCACTATGTCAACAACGCTGCAATGCAGCAGATGTGGGACGACATCAGGAGAACCTGTATCGTCGGTCTTGACATGGCTCACGAGACTCTCGAGAAGAGGCTGGGTAAGGAAGTTACCCCTGAAACCATCAACCACTACCTTGAAGTCCTTAACCACGCCATGCCCGGTGCAGCAGTGGTTCAGGAAATGATGGTCGAAACCCACCCCGCTCTCGTTGACGACTGTTACGTCAAGGTCTTTACCGGTGACGACGAACTCGCAGACGAAATCGACAAGCAGTACGTCATCAACATCAACAAGATGTTCTCCGAAGAGCAGGCAGCCCAGATTAAGGCCTCCATCGGCAAGACATCCTGGCAGGCAATCCACATCCCAACAATTGTCTCCAGAACAACTGACGGTGCTCAGACCTCCAGGTGGGCAGCCATGCAGATCGGTATGTCCTTCATCTCCGCATACGCAATGTGCGCCGGTGAAGCAGCAGTCGCTGACCTGTCCTTCGCTGCAAAGCACGCAGCTCTTGTCTCCATGGGTGAAATGCTCCCGGCAAGGCGTGCACGTGGACCAAACGAGCCCGGTGGACTTTCCTTCGGTCACCTCTCAGACATCATCCAGACAAGCCGCACATCCCAGGACCCAGCAAAGATTGCCCTTGAAGTCGTCGGTGCAGGATGCATGCTCTACGACCAGATCTGGCTCGGATCCTACATGTCCGGTGGTGTCGGATTCACACAGTATGCAACCGCTGCATACACTGATGATATCCTCGACAACAACGTGTACTACGACGTTGACTACATCAACGACAAGTACAACGGTGCTGCAAACCTCGGAACTGACAACAAGGTAAAGGCAACCCTCGATGTAGTAAAGGACATCGCAACCGAGTCCACACTCTACGGTATCGAGACCTACGAGAAATTCCCAACAGCCCTTGAAGACCACTTCGGTGGATCCCAGAGAGCAACCGTGCTCGCAGCTGCAGCCGGTGTCGCATGTGCACTCGGAACTGCAAACGCAAACGCCGGTCTCTCAGGCTGGTACCTCTCCATGTACCTGCACAAGGAAGCATGGGGCAGACTCGGATTCTTCGGTTTCGACCTGCAGGATCAGTGTGGTGCCACAAACGTTCTGTCCTACCAGGGCGACGAAGGTCTCCCAGACGAACTCCGTGGTCCAAACTACCCCAACTACGCAATGAACGTCGGTCACCAGGGTGGATACGCAGGTATCGCTCAGGCAGCCCACGCAGGCCGCGGCGACGCATTCACCGTCAACCCACTCATTAAGGTCTGCTTCGCTGACGATCTCATGCCCTTCAACTTTGCAGAGCCCAGGAGAGAGTTCGGCCGCGGTGCCATCAGAGAGTTCGTGCCTGCTGGTGAGAGATCCCTCATCATCCCGGCAAAATAAACTCAATAAATTAAACGACTTAAAACAGAGTAGGCCTTCGGGCCTGCTTTTTCTTTCTTTCCCGAGTCCCGCCTCGGGAGGGCGGTGTCCTTTCCGCCCCGAATTACGCATCGGGAGCACGCGGTCCTTTTCGCTCGCTTTGCTCGCTCAAGAGGACTAATTTACAAAATTACATATTGAGAGCCAGTATTGAGAACTGGGCTCAAGAGGACTAATTTTACGGGAAGTTGCTTCTTTTTGCTCATTCAAAAAAAGTAGAAGTGTGTCTATTTTCCTTTACACTTGATATCGTGATCCACGATTTCCTACCATCAGCTTTCCATTCCAGGCTCATATATTTCTATTTCAAATTACAATAACATTTTTGCCCAATTTGCCTGCGGCTTCGATAAATTCTGCTGTATCCACACCGGGAAACGTGTCTACGATACAAATATCATATTTTTCATCCAGGTAATTTACTAATTCTCTTATATCCGTACTGTAAACTTCAAAGTTGTTTCCGGATGCTATTAATTCTTCTTCGCTGCCTGAGAATTTTACCGGGAACCCGTTAGCTTCCAGATTAATCAAAGTAGTTTCTATTGCAGGGTGCCATATATCATTAAAAACAACTTTTCGCGCGCCGGCTTTAAGGCATGTGATTCCTAAACTTCCGGGGCCGCATGTGCAATCAAGAACAGAAGGATTATTATAATCTTTCAAAGCTTTTTCAAGTATTTCTATTTTCGGAGAGTGTACCTGCGGAAACTCTATGTGGATTTCATGCTGATATTTGTAAATCCCTAAAGCACCGTAAGGAGTCTGTATAATATCACATCTTAAATCGCATCCGGCAAGAAGTTCATATATATGGGGGCTGGAATCGGAGTCTTTTATGCCCACAGTTTTTCTTGCATCTCCCTTTAAAACTCCTTTAACTTCCGGAACTTCCTTTATAACTCTCTCAGCACATTCTTTATTCATTTCACTGGATAATATTACTAAAGAATTCTCAGGCAAAAAGGGTACATAATCAGTTAGATAGCCAGGAGTTATAAGAGGAACACATGCATTCCTTAAATTAGCTTTTTTATCTTTTATTCCTTCATCTATCATTACTTTTAGCACGTGAGCCATTACAATATCAAGCTGCCTTTTGCCGCATTTACAATTTCCAAAACGGTTATCTATTTCGTCCAGGTTAATCTGTTCTGCCAGAGGAGAGAATTTTCTTATTTTTTCTGTTTTGCAATCCCTGCATGGTTTGTAGAATAACTCAATGTCTTTCAGTACTTCCGAAACAGGTTTTATACATTTATCTCCGCACCTGCACTTTATTTCCATATATTTAATTGTGGATATTTTGTATAAGTACTATGTCATTTCTTATTATTCCTTATTATTCCTGAACTGGTTCAGATTCATTTAGAAGGCTAATGATTTCTTTGGCAGAGCGGAGAGTAATTTTTATCTCACTTATTCTTCAGGAATCTCTTCGATTTTTGCCCCAAGGTTTCGCATATCTTTAAAGAAATCAGGATAGGATATCGATACAGACTCAGTGGTGTCAACTATCGTGTTTCCTGCAACCATGCCTGCTATAGCTAGAGACATCACAATCCTGTGGTCGTCCCAGCCGTGGACTTCGGCTCCCTCAAGAGTCCCTCCGGTGATTGTCAGGCTGTCCATTTCTTCTTTGAGGGAGACTCCCATTTTCGGAAGCTCGGTCGCAAGGGCGTGAAGCCGGTCTGTTTCTTTATAGCGGACATGCTCGGCGTTTTCTATTCTGCTGGTCCCTTCGGCAACTGAAGCAAGGATGGCGACAGTCGGTACAAGGTCAGGGGTTGATCCGGCATCAAAGGTAATGGCTTTTAATTTCCTTCCTCCTCTTACGGTCACAATGCCAGCTTCCATGTCCCATGTTATGTCTGCTCCCATCTGTTTGAGAGTATCAATAATCACTTTATCTCCCTGTTTTGAAGGGAATAGATTTTTGACTGTGATTTCGGAGCCTTCAAGCATGGCTACAGCTGCTAGCAGGTAGGAAGCAGAAGAAAAGTCTCCGGGAACCGTGTATTCTTTCAGGTCGTATTTCTGTTTTCCGGGGATGATAAATTTCGTGCCGTTATTATCATCTGTATGGATTTTGACTCCTGCCAGCCCGAGCATTTCTATGGTCACGTCAACATAAGGTCTTGACTTCAGTTTTCCTATAATGGAAAGAGTGGTGCTGTTTTCAGCAAGCGGGCAGGCTATAAGAAGAGCAGAGATAAACTGGGAGCTGATCGAGCCGCTTATTTCCACTTCAGATCCCTTAATTCCTCCTTTGACCACAATAGGCGCTCTTTCGTTTCCTCGCGTAGAACAGGCTTTTGCTCCCAGCCTGTTGAGAACTTCAAGAAGAGGTCCGTTTGGACGCGTGCGAAGAGATGAGTCTCCTGTAAGTACAGTGATTCCGTCAGTTAAGCCTGCTATTGCTGTCATAAAGCGGAGGGTTGTCCCTGAATTTGCGGCATCAATTACATCATCAGGAATACCGGGCTTTCCATTAGATCCCTGGATGATGAGATTTTCTTTCTCCCGTCTAACCGCGGCTCCGAACATCTCAGAAGCTCTGATTGTAGCAAGAGTATCAGCGGAAAGGAGGGGACGGTGAATGATCGATTCTTTTGAAAGGGCTGCGAGAGTTATAGCCCTGTGGGTGTAACTCTTTGAAGGAGGGGCAAAGACCTCCCCTTTGATTGAGGATTTGCTAATTGAGGCGCGCATGTATAATCAGAGCTCTTCTATTTTTTTAATCCGGGTGTTGTTGAGTTTGACTGCTTTCTTTTTACCTTTTGAAACAGTTGACTGCTGAGTTTGAGCGAAACTTTCAGTTTATACCTTTCACAATGTTTTCTACCATGTCCCAGTCGTGGTCATAGACATGGGCTGAAATGCTTACAGTGGTGATTACTCCTGGCTCCACTCCTACTTTTTCGGCAACGTATTCAAGAAGTTTGGAGAGTCCGTAAAGGTTTGCAGGGTAAGCTCCCCCAAAGTCGTGGCTCCTGAAAAGTGTAGTAAGGTGGACTTTCTCATCCCGGATCTTGAAGTCGTCCAGGATCATGCAGGGGACTTCATTGACCTTTGTATCCACAGGCGGAATCCAGGTTACAGCTGTAGCACGTCTGGAGGTAGGACTCTCCTTCAGCTTTTCGATTACATACTCTATCTGGTCCACCTCCCCATTCCAGTTCCTCAGGCGTTGCCCGTAGGTGTACTCAAAGTCCTGTATGTTTTCGCCTGAGATCAGCTGTTTCGCATATTCTTCAAGCCTTTCCTCATTCCAGGCAGTATCTGCGGGAATTCTGTCTGTATAGGGATTTTCAATTACCACCATCAGATCCATGAATTCCTTTATCTGGCTTCCCCTTTCGTCAGTAATTACTCTCCCGTGGTTCCAGATAATATTAAGTCCGCGGTACCATGCATCAGAAATGTTCTTTGCCCTGATGATCCTGCCAATCTCAAACTTGTTTTCCATAAAAAGCTCCCCAATCAGATAGGAATAGGGTGTGAATAACCGTGCAATAATTTGTTATACCAGAAGTGTTCTTCACCCGAGTTATCTGTCTGCTTTATCAAGCATTCTACAAACATCAGATATGGACTGATATAATTTAATTTGTTGGATCTTGTCTTTACCTTTTATCGGTAATCTTACCATGAACAGATATCTTTTCTTCTATCTTTTGCAGGCTATCAGTCTATTTATTTCATCTATCACTATCTTTTATAAGTTTCTTTTATAAGTTTCTTTTATAAGTTTCTTTTATAAGTTTCTTTTATAAGTTTCTTTTATAAGTTTCTTTTATAAGTGTCTTTTCTCTGTGAGTCTGATAATTCCTGTGTAGTCTGATACCATATAGCACGCTATGTTTAAAAAAATACCGGGAAGGCTTTCAAAGAGAAAACGGACCTGAAATTTACGATTAAAGAATTTAAAGAAACTATACATGAAAATGAAAATTAGAAAGATGAATACTGAAAACAAATTAAAAATGAATCGAAGAACAAAATCGAAGATAGGTCAAAAGGTAGAAATAAAAATGAAACTTAAAAAGTTAGAGGGTTTTAGAACTTCATTGCCCTCAGGCGCCTTACACGTTCATCGGTCACGGGGTGAGTCCTGAAGAGGGACTGAACAGCTCCTCCTTTCAGAGGGTTGACAATAAACATGTGGGCACTGCTTTCCTTTGCCTGTACATCTGAGACTCTCGCTCTGTAATGAGAGTTCCCATATTCGAGCTTTTCAAGAGCATCAGCAAGAGCCCATGGTTTTCTGGAAATCCTGGCTCCTTCTTCATCGGCTGCAAATTCTCTTGACCTTGAGATTGCAAGCTGGATGAGGGTTGCAGCAATCGGCGCCACAATGGCCATTGCGATAAGGCCAACGATTCCGCCGTTGCCGTCATCGTCCCTGCCTCCGAAACCGCCGAATATTGCAGCCCACTGCGCCCAGTGAGCAAGCATTGTGACAACACCTGCAAGGGTTGCAGCTATAGCACTTATCAGGGTATCCCTGTTCTTTACGTGTGCCAGCTCATGTGCCAGTACACCTTCCATCTCTTCATAAGAGAGGAGCTCAAGAATTCCGGTAGTTGCAGCCACAGCCGCATGCTTTGGATCTCTGCCGGTTGCAAAGGCATTGGGCATTCCGGACTGTACAATATACACTTTAGGTTTTGGTATTCCTGCTTTCATCACGAGCCCATCGACAATCCTGTGCAGGTTTGGAGCTTCCGCAGGGGAAACTTCTTTTGCCCTGTACATCTTAAGGACTATCTTGTCACTGTACCAGTAGCTCCCAAAGTTGAGAACTACTGCAAACAGGAATGCGATGATCATTCCGCCTGTTCCGCCAAAGTAGTCACCTATGATAACAAGGAGACCTGTAAGGGCGGCAAGCAAAACTGTAGTTTTAAGCATGTTCTTCATGACTTCTCACACGACGTCCTCCCAGGCTAACGTCTGGGTTTTCGGTCTTTGATTTCTATGTTCTGGACTTATTTTAATAAGTTCGATTAAATAGAATCAATAATAAGTATTCTGTTTACAGATATATATTTTTTATCTCGCATCAGGCAGGTTTCTACAATGGTGCCACATGGTTTTCCTTTTTATCCATAAAACCATTTATGGCTGTCTCAAAAAGGAAAAATTAAACATCAAGCTGGAAGTTTTTTCCTCTTTGCGATCGTATTTTCTCTGCCTTCTGCTACAATCCCCAAACTTTAAACTTAAAGCACAACTAAAATATCGGTTTGGATATATTTATATTTTGTATGCTTTTGTATGCAATATTGGTTTGATTTCAAACCATTATATGGGGACTTCAGGTATATATTATTTGTTGAAAGAAATTTTTTAGATTACTCCATCTTCAAAATAATCTGTATCCATCTTTTTGACTTCATATTATTTTACCCTCGAAACCCCAACGTTATACTCAATCATTAGCCGTGCAAGCATTTCCCCGTCAACCAGGACAATATTTCCTGTAAAGTCGGCATATTCAATAGCCTCTTTTGAAAAGCTTGAGGTCGTTATGAAAACTCCTTTCTTAGCCTTCTTACCTATAAGAGCTCCGGCAAACTTCTGGATTTCAGGTTTTGATACCGTACCTTCCCAGCGCTTCGCCTGTATATAAATTACATCGAGCCCTAGCCTGTCTTCTTTTATGATGCCATCAATGCCGCCGTCATGGCTTTTGCCAATCGCTTTTCCGGCATCGACTCTTGAACCCCCATATCCCATTTTTGTCAGAACGTCAACAACCAGTGATTCAAAGAAAGCAGGAGAGCATTTTTTAGTAGTAGAAATTATTTCGGAAACAAGTTCGTTGTGAAGTTTCTGATATGCGATTTCGAGAGATTCTTCGGGGTCGAGAGCTCTTTTTCCTTCCGCTTCGGGAACATCTGGCTTGTCAATTAAAACCTGTTTGTCCTTATTGTAAAATTCATTAAATTCCTTGTATCTCTTCAGAAAACTGACATCAATGGAAGGAGGTTTTTCTCTGAGAACATCCAGTCCTCTCCGGGTAATGGAAAAATATCCTTTTTTTCTGGAACCCAGTAGTCCAGCCTTTTTCAGATAAGTATTAGCCCATCCTATTCTGTTCTTAAAAATAGCCTGTTGACCACTCGGTAGAAGTTCTTTTCTTTCCTCTTCACTCAGCTCGAATTCTTCGGCCAGTTTTTCTATTGCATCGCGAATGTGGTGCTCTTTACCGTCTCCTGCATATTTCAATAAAGGGAGCATTACAGCCTGATAATCTGGAATTGCCATTAAATCACTCGAAAGCCTGATTAATTCTACTAAGAACTTTGAGTGACCTTCTTTTTATGATTTGCTATTTTTTCTTTATGTCGGCTTCAGGTTATATTCCGTTCTCAAAAGCCCGCTTTCATATCTCTCCGTATTGTTCATCTTGAGTTTAATCTCTTTTCCAATCCGATCAAAAAGCGGAATTCCTCCTCCAAGAATGATCGGAACAATAAAAACGATCATATCATCCACCAGGTCTTCTTCGAGAAACGCCTTAATAAGCTGTGAGCCACCCACAAGCCAGATATCCTTGTCAGTATTCTCTTTCAGCTGGCGCGTGAACTCCCTGACATTCCCGGAAACAAATTCTACGTTTTTCTCCCGGAGCAGAGGCTCTTTTTGCCCTGTAAAAACATAAGTTTTCTTCTCCCTATAAGACCAGTCTCCAAAACCCAGGACCTGTTCATAGGTTTTTCTGCCCATAAGAACTGTACCGATTGATGCGTAAAATTCGGAGTAGCCGTAATCGGTTTCGGAATTGTTGTCGTATTCTGTTAACCAGTATATGCTGCCGTCTTCTCTGGCTATGTAACCGTCGAGGCTGCAGGCGATGTAAAGTTTTATTTTTGGTATATTTATTTCCCCTGAAACGAATTAATGGTTCAACAAATTAGTATTGAACCTCTCAACATAAGCGTTAAACTCTTACTCCTAAAATTTAAATAGTTGTAAATGTTGTATCATTTGAAAACATGTATTCTTTTTTATCTGTTTTTAGTAAGCTGGGTTGGGTAAGATGAATACAGCCAAAGAATCTAAAAAACTTATAAAATATAAACCAGGTAAAGAATATATAGCGACTATTCAGTGTACACTCTCTTCAACCACCCACACAATTACCTATAAAGGCGATCTTAAAGAAGGCTTCTTCCTTAAAGACTTAGCTCCTGGTTTAATCAAAATTTTTGGTAAATCTTTTACTTCTGCTGTCGGAGAAATTCCCAATTCCTTATTTGCCATAATATTCTTTATAGTGTCTTTTTTTTTCTCGGCATTCTTTCTCTCGGTAGCAAATTATTATACTTCTGAAAGGGGCATTTTATTAGCTATTCTTCTTAGCGGTTTTGTAATTACCACTGCAGTGCCTTTAAAACTTCAGTACTATTATATTGCAGAATATTACAGAAATACTGTATGTAATAACTGCGGAAAAGAGTTTATCTGCCGTGAAACAGAAAAACCGGATATTAAGGAAATAAGCACTCCAGAAACTTACAGAATACAGATTACCCGCTATTGGAGTTGCAGATCCTGCGGATATATGAATGTTCGAGAGAGTTCTGAAGGTTTCGTTACAAAAAAAGGAAAAACAATGAAAGTCTCTGACCTGGCAAAGGTTCAATGTAAAAGATGCGGCAAAACCGGTACATATATTGAATATAAAAAACCGGACATACGGGTGTCTAAAGAGCAAGAAACCATGGAAAGACGATATTACAGATGTAAGCTCTGCAACTACGAAGATATTGCAGCAACCGAGTTTTTTATGGTTCCAGATAGTGGTGGCGTTTCTGCAATAGAATGGAATATCGATTATGAGGATTACTTTGGTTAAATATCTTATTTGTTAAATTATTGATGAGCCTCTCTGAAATTTTAATTTTTGATTAGTATCCAATACAAGACTGCCCTCCAGCAAAATTCCTTAAGATCCAAAACTTTATACCTTTTACTTTCCCAAAAACTCCTCATGTCTTCAGGCATTTCGCTTCCCTTAAAAACAGAACATTCTGCCAGAGATCGTCTATACTGGAATTTTTTAAATGCGATCCCTTTCCTTATTGGTTCGATAGCCGTCGCAAGGGACTCTCTCAAATTGGTAGCGGTTTACATAGGGATAGCCCTCATTTTCTTCCTGATTATCGAATTACGGTTCGCATGTACTCACTGCTCCTATTACGCTCGGAGCAAAGGATGCGTAAAATGCATGATGCTTCCGGGAGTTCCAAAAATCTTTAAGGCCCGGCCCGGGTCTCACAGTCCTTTTGAAAAAGCAATGACCGTTCTTGGTACTCTTCCCATGTTCCTTTTTCCGGTTTACTGGCTTATCAGAGACCTTTTGCTGCTTGGAGCTTATATCGTAGCCTGTGCACTCTTCTTTCTGACGGCTCGGCGATATGCGTGTGTTCGTTGTATTAACTTTGAATGCCCCGTGAACCGTGTGTCTGTGGGCGTGAAAGAAGAATTTAAGAAAAGGGACGGCTTTCCCGGGAATATTGAGGTTTCAAAAGAGGAATTTTGGGCAGCAGGTTCAGGCAGATGTACTTCTCTTAGAGTAAAACATGAGTTTAAAGATTTTCTCTACTGGAATTTTGTAACTCTTACCATTTTATTTTCAGCTGGACTTGCTATCGGCATCAGTTCAACAGGATGGCTTCTTGCCTACATTTTCATAGCTTTTTTCCATTTTGGAATTCTGGAACAGCGTTTTTTCTGCACTCACTGCCCTTATTTTGTCAGGGGAGAAAAGTGTTTGAGGTGTATGATGAACTGGGGCTGGCCAAGGCATTTTAAGCCCAGACCGCACCCGCCGGGCAAATTCGATATTGCCATTACATCTCTAGGGTTCATGATCTTGATTTTCTTCCCTCTGCCGTTTCTGCTGGAAATTCCGTTTCTGCTGGGGACCTATCTTGTTTCCATATCGGTTTTTCTACTGACAATATGGCGGTATGAATGTGGTCGCTGTATCTATTTCGAGTGCCCTTTTAACAGGGTGCCGGCTGAAGTAAGGAAAGAGTTTGAAAAGAAAGATTTTGAAAGGATGATCTTGAAATAAAAATTTGAAAAAAATGAACTTGAAAAGAATGGAACTTGACCTGGAGCTTTGACCCGGAAGTTATCCGAAGTTCAGGTTTTTATCTTCAGATCTGTTTTGCCTTAATTTTTCTGTACTTTTTCTTTCATTTTCTCTAATTTAGCAAAATTTATTTATATTTGAATAAGGTAATAGGATTCCGTACTTCCTGTGAAGTACAAGGAATTGCAAAACCAGAAAAGGAGAATCCAGAATATGAACGAAAAAATACAGAGAAAGACTCCGGAACCCGTTTTGCATGGGTTTTTGTTTGGTAACGGAACTTTTATTACTCCCGTGGAAATGAGAATCATGCAAAGCCTAGGGATCATTCCGGCAACAAAAGCATAAACTCAAAAATTGGACTGCGAAAGAGCACATTGTAAAAAGGTCAAATAACTCATCATGAATAACCTGTGACTAAACCTCCAGAATACCTAACTGCCAGTAATTAGCCTCTAATAAACTCAAATCCAACAAAACAACCTCCTGTAACGCTAAATCGGTCTTACAACAAACAATAATTCACTCCTGACCTGACTTCAGCTCAAAAGATAGAAGCTTAAAAGACAGCGATGGAAATGAACAGGTAAAGAAAAAACAGGTAAGAAAAAAGCAGATAGAAATTTATCAGGAGTTATTCTATTGACCAATCAGGCTTTGTGTTTCTACTGAGTTCGAATTCCTTTATTTTTTCATTTTTTTATTTCTTTTAACAGTAGCAGGCAAAATGTTATACAATAAATATGTTATATAATACATCTCTAAAGACCGGATATTTTCTGAAGATAAGGATTTGAGCCCGAATTAACTTTCATCTTTTTTGAAAGAATATGTCTTTTTACCTTTCTTTTTCAGCTTGAATAATCTTTTTCGAGTAGCCCCTTCCATTATTTCTGATTCATTCATGTAATGGTCCCTGAAGGAAAGAATGCCTTCGGGTTTAAGAATTCTGTGAAGCTCCTTCATAACCAGTTCCGGTTTTTTCAGGGTATGATAGGTATCATAAAAGAGAACCACGTCCATACTGGATGCTGGAAGGCCTGAATTATAGTCTGAAAGGATAGTTTCTACGTTTTTCAGTTGTTTTATAAAAGCGAGTTGATTGACCATCTCAATAGCAACAGGGTTTATATCCAGGGCGTAGACCTTTCCTGAAGGGCCTGCCATCTCGGAAGCATCACGAATATAGGACCCTGACCCGCAGCCGTAATCCAGAACTTTAAAACCGGGCTTTATACCGGCTTCTTCGAGGATCTTTCTGCGGGGAAAAAAGAAGTCGCGCAACTTAAATACGAGGGTATTTGCATGGAACTTGAAATCAGAATCTGGCTCTTCCATGATATTTTCCTTCTGTATGGTCATTTTCAGATCAGTAAAAATTCAGGGCTTTTTGCTGCAAGAGATTTCTTTTTCAGGCTATTTTGGCATTCACATGTTTTATATTTTATCTCGGAAAATTTTCACGATTTTTTTGCTGTTATATACAAATTTTTTGACATCTATTATATAGTATTGTCTGCAATAGCTATGAAACTTTCTATAAATTTTACCTCAATGGTGTTTTGTCCTACCGCCCTGCTCCACTGTCTCATTCTACTGTCATCTCAAATCGTAGTCTTAAACAGGAAAATTGAATATTACTGCAGAATAGAATTACCTCATGAGGTACTTAAACAAATTACTTAAACAAAGTACTCAAACACAGTACTTAAACAAAGTACTGAAGTATCTGGTAGATCTGCATTTACAATTAAAAGGAAGGGAAGTGACCTCTATTATAACCGCCTGTATCCAGATGAATATTTCACCCTGCTCGAAGCATGAAAATCTTGATCACGCCCTTTCCCTGGCAGAAGAAGCAGTTTCAAAAGAAGCAGAGTTGCTTGTCTTTCCGGAAGTTTTCTCAACCGGTTTTTGTTATGAGCGCATAGAAGAAGTGGCTGAAACCGTTTCAGGTCCCACTATTGAGGCTCTCAGTGACTTTTCCAGAGAATATGGCTGTATCCTTGCGGGCTCAATGATAGAAAAGAGAGAAATAAAGGATAAGGGGGCAATAAGTCCGGAAAAAAGAGCTCCTTATCAATATAACCTCGGTTTCTGTATCGAATCCGGAAAACTTGCAGGCATCCGCAGAAAAGTCCAGCTTTACGGTCCCGAAAAAAAATATTTTGCGTCCGGAGACAGTATAGCCCCTATCAGGCTGCAAAAATACAGCCTCTCACTGGGACTTATAGTCTGCAATGAACTCAGGTATCCTGAAGTTGCCCGAAAAATGACTCTTGATGGAGCAGACCTTCTGGTCTCAGCTGCCGAAATTCCGGATTTTTACATATATCCCTGGCGTATCATGTCAATCTCCAGGGCAATAGAAAATCAACTGCCGCATATTGCATGTAACAGGGTTGGAAAAGACAGGTATTCTACTTATCCGGGGAGCTCCTTTATTACTGATGGCTGGGGCCGCATTCTGGCAAAGGCTGGAAAAGAAGAGTGTGTTATTCTGGGGGAAATTGACCTTGACGAGGCAAGAAAAATCAGACAAACCGGCTCTATTCTCGAAGACCGCAGGCCTGACCTTTATTAACCGTTAAAAAAGTAGTTAAAAAGGTGAACCCTGCCGGGTTACCCTTTAAGTTCCTTTACAATCAGTTCACGGGCTGTCTTTGCGTCCGCCGTGCCTTTTGTCTTTTTCATGACCTGTCCTACAAGGAAGTTCAGGGACTTTTCCGTTCCTCCAAGATAGTCCTGCACGGCAGCTTCGTTTTCGGCAATTGTTTCTGCAACAGCTCTGGTTACCAGATCGTCTTCGGCTTTGAAAAGGCCTTTTTCTTCTATGATCTGCGATGGGCTCTTTTCCTCATTTCCGTCCAGAATGGTACGGATGACTTCAACCGCAGCCCTGTCGCTGACCTTGCCTTCGGCAAAAAGTGTGACCAGTTCAACCATATCCGAGACCTTGAAGGAATTCTCCACTTCAGGGTCTTTTGCATGGATAAAGCCAATTGTCCTGCCGTCGTAAGAAGAGATTGCAAGGTCTCTATAGTTTAACTCTCCGAGGAGGACGTCAGCAGTCCAGGTAGCTGCAACCTTCGGGTCTACCCCTTTTGCGCAAACGCCTTCGTAGAAGTCGGCGAGCATAATCTTTGAGGTCAGGGCTCTTGCATGCATATCTGTGATACCGTACTGCTCCATGAAGCGTGCACGTTTGGCATCCGGAAGCTCGGGAAGGGTCTCTTTAATTGCGGGTATCCAGCCTGTAACGCGCATTGGCATGAGGTCAGGTTCACGGAAGTAGCGGTAGTCTTCTGCCTCTTCTTTTGTCCTCATGGAAATGGTTACTCCCCTTCCTTCATCGAAGTGACGCGTTTCCTGCGTAATTTTTCCTCCGCGGCGGATCACGTTTTTCTGGCGCATGATCTCGTAGAGAAGTGCTCTTTCCACTCCTTTATGGGAAGAGATGTTTTTGACCTCAACCCTGGTCCCCCAGTGGACAGAAACGTTCGCGTCGACACGCATAGCTCCTTCAAGGTTTCCGTCAAAGACATCCAGGTATTCGAGGATGTTTCTGAACTTATCAAGGAATCTCCTTGCTTCTTTGGGACTCCTCATATCCGGCTCGGTAACGGTCTCGATCAGGGGCATGCCTGACCTGTTGTAGTCTATAAGGACACCTTTGGACTTTTCAATGCTCCCTATGTGTACAAGCTTTCCAGGGTCTTCTTCCATGTGAGCCCTTGTAATTCCTACCACATGCTCCCCGTCTTCTCCTTCGATCACGACTTTTCCTTTGCTAACAATCGGATAGTCGTACTGGGTGACCTGGAAACCTTTGGGGAGGTCAGGATAGAAGTAATTCTTCCTGTGGAACTGGGTTTCTTCTGCAATCTCACCTTCAAGGGCAAGCCCCACTTTAATTGCTGCTTCCACGGCTTTTTTATTAAGGACCGGAAGTGCACCCGGCAGGCCGAGGCAGACCGGACAGGTGTGGGTATTGGGGGCCGCATTGTGATAATCTGTAGAGCAGCCGCAGAACATTTTGGTCTTGAGTTTGTTAAGCTGGACGTGGATTTCAAGCCCTATCCTTATACCGTCAGGGTTTTCATAGACCATTCATGCCACCTCCGGAGGTCTCTTGGTATGGTAATCGGTATTCTTCTCAAAAGTGTAAGCTGCACGCAGGACAGTTTCTTCGTCAAAGGGCTTGCCCATTATCTGAAGTCCTATCGGCAGCCCGTCCGTAAATCCGCAGGGCACGGAGATCGAAGGCACGCCTGCCAAGTTAATCGGGCAGGTGTTTATGTCTGAAAGGTAGAGGGTAAGCGGGTCTTCAATCTTTTCTCCGATCTTAAAAGCAGGGTTCGGCATGGTCGGAGCCATGAGAAGGTCAACTTTTGAAAGGGCTTTATCAAAGTCCTGCTTCACAAGAGTCCTGACCTTCAGGGCTTTGAGATAGTATTTATCATGATAACCTGCAGAAAGGGCATAGGTTCCGAGGAGAATTCTCCTCTTGACTTCTGTGCCGAAACCTTCAGCTCTGGTCTTTGAAACCATAGCATGCCAGTTTTCTCCGCCTGCTCTGAATCCGTAACGTGTTCCATCGAAGCGGGCAAGGTTTGAGGACGCTTCACTCATTGCAATTATATAATATGAGGCAAGGGCATACTTTATATGGGGCATTGAGACTTCTTCCCACGTCGCTTCAAGGCTCTCACATTTGTGTATTGCATCCCATACTGCTTTTTCTACGTCAGGATGGATACCTTCTCCGAAGAATTCCTTCGGAACCCCTATTTTCAGGCCTTTCACGTCGTCAACAAGAGCTTTCAGGTACTCGGTTTTGCTGTCAATTGAAGTGGAATCTCTCCTATCATATCCGGCTATAACATCCATCAGGACTGCTATGTCTTCCACGTTGTTTGCGAGAGGTCCAACCTGTTCAAGGGAATTTGCATAAGCCACAACCCCGTACCTTGAAACTGCTCCATAGGTCGGTTTAAGCCCCACAACCCCACAGAAAGATGCAGGACAGCGTACAGATCCGCCTGTATCGGAACCAAGAGCAAAAGGAGCTTCGCCGGCTGCTACAACTGCTGCACTTCCACCGGAAGACCCGCCTGGCACTCTTTCAAGGTCCCAGGGGTTTGCAGTCGGTCCGAAATGGCTGGTCTCAGTAGAAGATCCCATGGCAAATTCGTCCATATTGGTTTTTCCAAGGATCACTGCTCCGGCAGAAAGAAGTTTCTCTATGATGTGGGCATTGAAAGGAGGGACATAGCCTTCAAGGATCTTCGAGCCACAGCTGTTTGGCAGCCCGACAACAGAAATGTTATCCTTAATAGCAATCGGTACGCCTGCAAGAGGGCCTTCATGCCCTTCTTTATCGATCTTTTTTGCCTGCTCAAAAGCCTTATCGGAAATCGTTAGATATCCGTTGATTTTGCTTTTTTCGATAACTTCAAGGTATCTGGATGTCACTTCTTCGGCTGAGCTTTCTTTAATCTTTTCTTTAATCTGTGCAACACTCATCCATTTTGCCATCAAAACATCTCCTCAGCCGATTTTCGGGACCCTGAAAGTCCCGTCCTGTTTGTGTTCGGTATTTGCAAGAACAGTTTCCTGCGGGAGGCATTCTTCCGCCACATCCTCCCTGAATACATTATAGACCTCAGCAACGTGGTATGTAGGAGCAACATCCTCGGTTTGCACCTCATCAAGCTGCCCGAAGTACTCCAAAACTGAGTTAAGTTTTTCCATGTATTCGACTGTTTCCTGCTCATTGATCTCAATACGGGCAAGCCAGCCGATATGTTCTACATCTTCTTTTGTAATCATGAAAATTCCTCAAAAATAGAATGATCCGAATAGAATGCCGTTGGTAATGCATAATAGAAACAGTTTATGAAATAAATATATATTCATCTCGCCCGAATTGCGCCTCGGGAGTACGCGGTCCTTTTCACCCCGAATTGCGCCTCGGGAGTACGCGGTCCTTTTCACCCCTAATTGCGCCTCGGGAGTACGCGGTCCTTTTCACCCCTAATTGCGCCTCGGGAGTACGCGGTCCTTTTCACCCCTAATTGCGCCTCGGGAGTACGCGGTCCTTTTCACTCGCTTCGCTCGCTCAAGAGGACTTATTTATGCTTATTATGTTTTCTGCCTTCTGTGCAAGTCGTACATCTGTACCTTTTTCATCTTTGCCAGGTTGAGGACTTTTTCGAGTTCGTCATCCGTAAGCTGGCGGGCTTCGATGTAGCCGTTGTCTATGGCTTCGTTGAAGATTTCATAGCCTATGGCTGAACGGGCAAGGACTGTAGTGTAGCCTCTGGGGCTGCCTACTCCTCCGAAGGAAATGTCTGAGTTTTCGGCGGTCAGGTCTGTACAGAAACGGCAGGAGGAGCTTCTGTATTCGTCAAATTCGCTGAGTTCGAAGATGTGTTCTTTTCCATCTTTCAGGGCGACCTCGAATTTCCCTTTTCGGATTTTCATGGCATCGACGTTGTCAAGAGTGATCCCATAGCTTTCCAGTACTGCTTTGATCCCTTCGTAGGCGAAAGTGTCCATGCAGAAAAGTCCCAGTTTGAGGACCTTCGCCCTCATAAAAAGGTGCAGAAAACCGTAAGAGCTTTTTTGCATTTTTGTGACTGCATCGATATTGCAACTCGTACCTACGAAGGCAACGCTATTCATTCCCTGTTTGACTGCGCTCATAAGGGCTTCCAGTGTCATCGAATGGGAGTAAATGCTGCCGCTACTCTTCAGGATCTCTTCCCTGGTTTTTGCAACTATGGGTACGGGTTTCCAGGGTTCTTCTTCTGAATGGACCGTGACCACGGCGCAGTCGATAAGCCCCTCGTCCAGAGCATACAGAAGAAGAGAAGTCACAACCCCTCCGTCCTGACCTTTTATTTCCGGTATGGCAGACTGTGCAGCATAAGCATACCTGAAGCTGCCTATCAGCCCTTCTTCCGTAGTGATAGTTCTGGGGCACTGGTAGTAGCAGACCCCACAGGCTTTGCAGGGACCGATCAGTTCAGGCTTTTCATCTTTGATGGTTATATACTCACAGCTTGCTGCACAGGCTCCGCAAAGAGTGCAGATTCCCGGTTTTATGATATCTCTCTTTAGTTTTCCAAATGAAATTTTTTCTTTTTCGCTCAGGTTTCTTTTGAGCCTGATGACGCTTTTTTCAAGTGCATCAAATTTATGCTTGCATTCGGAACTGCAGAAATAGTAATTTTTTCCCCCGTAATCCGAAAAGTATTCAGTATCCCTGGATATTATTTTTTTGCAAATAGGATCTAACGGCATTAAAGACCTCCTGTGATTATTGCCCCATATTTAAGGATAACTAGTGCCTGATTCACTAGTTCCCGATTCTTGAAAAAATCTAAAATTGCTCTTCAATCTGTAATTATTATATTTTATGTGTCTATAATAATTCCTATGTGTTATTATATTTGTACTTTTTATAATTTATGCTATTTATTAGTACGTGTCTTAATTTATTCTTCCCAAAATATAATTTCTGTCTCGATAGAAAATATAAATCAGGGTTAAAATCTTCTTTATAAAAACATATTTGAGGGTGAATAAAATAATGCTACAATATGTATCTAAATAAGACCTTATAATCACAGATTAAATAAGACCTTATAACCACAGATTAAATAAGACCTTATAACCACAGATTAAATAAGACCTTATAACCACAGATTAAATAAGACCTTATAACCACAGATAGTTCAAATTCAAGTCTTTTTTAAATAAAGAAAAAAATAGGATAACAAATAGTCCCGCTGGATAAAAATTTAACATAAAAAATTATATTATTTATGTCTTGCAAACAGAAAAATAACAAATAATAACTAATTGGAATAAACTGTCAATTTGAAGTGTTTTAGAAAAGGTTATTACAGGCTTTGTTTATACCTTCTTTAAACTTCAGATAAATTGTATTCTTGTCTCACTTGTTTATTGAATCAGGATTGTTTATTGAATCAGGAGGCAGGTCTTCATACTAGTTCGACATCCATAATTCGGTTTTTAACTGTTATTATTTCTAAATATGTTATTATTTCTAAATAAATTTCATGGTGTGTTCCAATACAAATACATTAATTTTCAGTTGCAGGTTCAATAGTATAAGATGCGGATCCAATTCAGTCTATAATAGATCCTCAGGAAGGGAAAAAAATGGCTATGAAACCCAGAATTGCAGAATCTCCTCAGGTTCGTTTGATTGACCTCAAGTCAAAACCATTCTTTATAGTAGCTTCGGTAGAAGTAGGAAATACCACAACCAAATGTATCCTTACAGCCACCAATCTGGATACTGGCAGGACGCACATAATAAATAAAGTCGTGCGTATGACCAGAGATGTCCGTCCTCCAAAACCCGGAGAAGCTGTATTTGGAAAAACACTTACTGGTGTAGAACTTACACGCGAGGCTGTTGCAGAACTTGTTAAGAATACACTTACAGAATCCGTTGAAAAAGCCAGTCTGGACATAAAGACTGACCTTAATTTTGTTGTTCGCTCTACAGGTGTCGTTGCAGGCTTTGATTCTCCTGAAGAAGTCGGCGAATTTATTAAAGCACTGGCAGATGGGTGTCTTATGGCTGGTGTTCCTCCAAGAAATATGACTGCTCCAATGTCCATTTCAAATATCCCTAAAAAATTCCAGAAATATAGTAAACTGGAGAAAGTTATTTTTGATGGGGCAGTTGCCGGTGTTGTACCTCCAATCGGCTCTACGGGCGTTGAAATTGTCGCAAACGAGATGGAAGGTGAACTTGCAACTGCAGGAATAAAGGAAGCGGCTAAATTGACAGATGTGGATTTCAGGAACCCCTGCATCTCAATTGACTTCGGGACCACCCTTGACGGCAGGATAACAAGCTCTGACCAGCCTTATGCAAAAACAATTGGTAATTTCTGCGGATATGCAGGCGCAATTCCGGACGCCATAATTCGGGGCTCAAAGGTCGTTGATTCGAAAGTAGGAACTGCTCTGGAAGTTTTTGAAAAACAGAAACCGCCTTCTTTCATTACTTTGAAAATGAAAGCTAAATCCATAGAAGAGTATTCAAGGCGTATTCATGAGCTGATAACTATTGAAAAAGTTCCCAGGGATAGGAAGAGATACGGCAGTGTTCCTGTCAGACCCGACGCGGCTGAAGAAATAGGCGTAACACTCATAGGCTGTGATGTGGGTGAGAATGGCTCAAATATGGGAAAACTGAGTGCAATAGGCATGGAAGTCTGTAAAAGCCATGGATTATCGATTGTTTATGCAGTCATTGATGAGGTGATGGCAGGAGTGGTGTGCAGGCTCATAGAGGTTGCAAAGAAAGAAGGCCTTATTTTTGAAGACAGCACTTTCGGAATTACAGGCAGGGCAGGAATTACCGGGAACAAACCTAAACTGATTTTGAACTGCCTGGAGAAAATGAATCTCGCCCCCAAGATTGATGAGAGAGTGGTCTTTGTCGACGATGGGCTTGCCAGAGGCGCGGCTGTTATGGCACGCTGCATGAACTCTCTGGGAACCCCACAAAATCCGCTTGGTGGCAGGCACGGTGGGAAATGTATCCTTGCCCAGCGGATCAAAATGCAGGAAAAATGAAAGGATAGCCCAGGCGAAATGGTAGTGTCTACAGCAAACTGCCTTTTCTCTTAATATAGCTCACATAAACAAAAGAAATAGCTGTTTAAAGGCAGGCATTGAATTCCTGAATAAAAAAACAGGGTAAAGTAAAGGCAGGATAAGTTAGCCTCCTGCCCCTCCTCCTCCGGCTTTTCCGAGATCGAAGGCCTGAATAGTTTCCCTTTCTTTCCTGAACCTCTCTTCCAGCTCTTCGGCAGTAAATTCTCTTTGTTCTTTCTTTTCCGGGGGCTTGATATCAGTATATTCCAGAGTCTCTTCTTTATACCATAGATCGGTTGTTTCGAGCAGGACCCAGACTTTCCCCTGGTCGTCCTTTTTGATCTCGGCAATACGACTTACAGTATCGCTATTTACGTACTTGACAGCATCTCCCACTTTGATAGTTTTCTTGTTCCGCCCTACCGCTGTGATTTCCTTAGCATCGTCCATGCTTTCACCTCGAGGGCTTCCAGGACGCGGTACTTCAGGCCCTGCAAGTCCACTCCTTTTTCAATATATGCTTATAGGTTATTCAGGCCCTTTAATAAAGTTTGTGTGGTTTACCTGAAAATGTCTGTACAATCTTAAAAGCCTGATAGAGATTATTAAGTTTAAAAAAACAAAAAAAGGATTTAGTGTTTACTGATTTCTCAGTAAACAGACGTTTCTTTCAGTAAGGGTTGCTTTCTCCACCGGTTACAACCTTTTTACTGACTGATTTCTTTCCTGAGTTCTCCCATGAGAGCTACCCTTTCGGCAAATGCATTGTGCCTGTGTATGCTTTCCTCATTGGTCTGTTTGATGGTGATCACTGCATTGTCAGGAAGGTTCGGGAATTCTTTTACCACGTTGTCTGCCATTGCTCTTACGCAGTCTTCCACAAATTTCGGGTTCATGTGTGCAGTTTCTACAACGACCTTTTCGTCCGAACGTTTCAGAACCTCATAAACGCTTGAACTCATGGAGCGCTCAATTATTTTTATTATGCTTTCCAGGGAAACGTCAAAATCATGAGCTACTTTAATTGAAATTATGCCTCTGCCACGCTGGTTATGGGTAGCCATGGGGACTTTTTCCAGGAACTTTATAATCTTGTCCCTTTCAACCCCTAGATTGGCGAGTTCGGTTGCAGCTTTATCTCTCATGATCTCCTGGGCGCAGGGGCATGCAGTCATTCCCACAACTTCAGCGCCTATGAGTTTTTTCACATCAAAGTAATCTCTATCGCCGTTGCCCCTGACAGCCGAAGCCTCGGCAAAGATATTAACTACTTCCTGGCACTTGATTCCGGTTGAGGGAGAGGCGCGCCTGATCATGTATTCGCTTTTCATCCTGACTTCAGCCTGATTTGCATATTCATGGCGGCCAAGCAGGTTATGTGCAATGTCGCTGCATAACTGTTCTATTTCATATACCGGTGTGCTGAGAACCTTCTCCAGAACCTCGTCTACAGCTTCAAAGTTCCTTGAAAGGTTTGCTCCTTTACGGTCCGAGGGCAGGTCAACAAATACATCAAAAGTTGAAATCAATACTATTGGGCGTTTGTCCTTTCTTTTGATTTCAACCAGCTTTTTCATGTTTGTTACCCCAACACGGGTGAGATTGATAGCTATGCTTGGTTTGCTGGCCTGGACATCCGGGAGGTTGAAAGTACACTTTTCCATATTTAACCAGATCCGTGAAAAGATAAGTATGTTTTATAGGGTAAATCCTTAATAAACACATAATTTTATTTTATGCATTTGGAAAAATATAGTGACCATAAGAAGTAATAGCATGTAAAGTTTGTGCTTTCCAGGTTCTTTTCCAAAAGTACAATAAAATATATTTTAATAGAGTATCTAAAAACCCTTTCCTGAATACTTTTTTGAGTTGTATTTTTAATAAGGGAGAAATATTTAAATATTTCTTATTCTGGGGACAATTTAGAAAAATTTAGTTTATATACCCTTTACAGATTAAGAGTAGTTTTGTATAAATCACTAACTACAGCCAACATCCGAAGAAAGATTTTATATACTTTAAAAATTAATCAGTGTCTAGCAATACAATTTGCGAGGTGACCTTTATGTCCAACACAAGAAATTTTGTTTTACGAGACGAAGAAGGCAATGAACATGGAGTTTTCACTGGAAAACAGCCTCGGCAGGCTGCTCTGAAAGCTGCAAACCGGGGCTCTGGGACCAAATCCAAACCTGATATCATCCGCCTCAGGGAACGCGGGACAAAGAAGGTGCACGTTTTCAAGGCATGGAAGGAACTTGTCGCAGCTCCGAAAAACAGGCCGGACTGGATGCCTGAGAAAATCAGCAAACCCTTCGTTAAGAAAGAAAAGATCGAAAAACTCGAGTAAACTTTATTCTCATATCCCCTGGAAATTGGGGTCCTTTCTTTTTATTTTTGAAATACCGATGTGAATTAGCCTGGAAAGGTCTTTTATTTAACACTATCCGGGCTGGCTTATTTCCAGTATTAACAATTTATTTGAGTTTTTTATATTGACCTTTTTAGGGAATTTTTCTAATTTTACCGTATACTCAACGATAAGTTTAAAAAGAGATTTTCTGATTCCTAAATCATGGAGCTCAAAAGAGAGAATGTGCTTATTGAAGCCCTGCCCTATATGCAGGAGTTTTACGATTCAATCATGGTTATCAAAGTGGGTGGAAACGCAATGGTCAGCGCCCAGATCATGGAAGATATCATAAAAGATATCGTCCTTCTGCGTTATGTGGGGATCAAGCCGGTTATTGTACACGGCGGTGGGCCTGAAATCACGGAAAAAATGGAGCGCATGGGCAAAAAAGCTGAGTTCTTCCAGGGACTTCGCATTACGGATGATGAAACCATGGAAATTGCCAGAATGGTTCTGGTAGGAAACATAAATACGAAAATCGTGTCTCTTATTGGCTTATTCGGCGGCAAAGGCGTTGGGTTTACGGGCTATGACGGAAGAATGATCCTTGGCCATAAACAGGCTGCAAAACATGTGCTCATCGACGGTGTGGAGACTGAAGTGGATATCGGCTGGGTTGGAGAAAGTGAGGTCATAAATCCCGAGATCCTCCATATTATGCTTGAAAAAGGGTATATCCCTGTTATTTCCCCTATTGCTGTTGATGCAAAAGGAAATGCCCTTAACATAAATGCGGATACTGTCGCAGGAGATATTGCAGCAGCCCTCCACGCTAAAAAACTTATCCTTATGACCGACGTCTCCGGTCTTCTCAGAGACATAAAAAATCCTGGTAGCCGCATATCACGTGTAAAACTCGACGATATTGACCTCCTTATTGAGGAAGGAGTCATCAGCGGCGGAATGATCCCGAAAATCAAAGGTGCGGCTGTTGCAGTTAAAAGCGGAGTAGAAAGAGCACATATCATAAATGGAAGCGTTTCCCACTCCATGCTTCTTGAACTCTTTACTGACGGCGGAGTCGGGACCATGATTTACTGAACCCTTCTTCAGTAATTCGCAGCAATATTCAACGTTTCCTGAAAAGAAACCCGTATTCCAGAAGTGAAGTCGGTAAGTTTACTTATCAGGCCTGTCAGACCAGGTGATGCTGAGGCTATCACTAAAGTGAGAAGACAGGAAGATATCAGGGGGAAATACTTGCTCCGGCGCCCGATTTCCTTCTCGCCCGAGTCCCGTCTCGGGAGGACGGGGTCCTTTTCGCTCGCTTTGCTCGCTCAAGAGGACTAAATTAAAAATTATAGAGTAATCTGAGATCATAAGGATCAAATTGCGGGCATTGATCTCAGATTTTACAAGAGACCAGACTATAATTTTTGGAACTCGCTTTTTTCAGGTGAGCGGTTTTTTCAGCAGTTCAGTTTAAAATGGGCGTGCCATAGGTGAAGTCTTCTATTTCCAGAGCTTTTTTCCACAGTTCTTTACAGCCACAGTCTCTGCTGCTCAGGTCTGCAGGGTTCTGGGTAAGTGAAAATGTTCGCAGAGAGTCGGCAACATCCGAACTGCATTCTTTACAGTTATGGGGGCCACGTTTCGAACCTGCACCGACAGGGTCGGACATCATGGGGAGGTCAGGATGGGCGGCTTTTGCTTTCCGCAGAATTTCAATTATGCTCCACAGCCAGGGAGGGCGGTACTGTCCTTTTTCCCAGAGAGCTTCGACAAGTGTGCCTTTCTGTACATTGCAGAGGTTGATTGATATGGTGTCCGAATATGGGGCAGCATCGTTTATGGAGCGGAGGATATCTTCCATTGCCTGTTTTTCCGAGAGGAAGAGAGGCTTGAGCATAAGGTAGGATTTTACGGTTACGCCATATTTTTTTGCGGTTTGTGCTGCGCGGACAAAGTCCTGGAATGTGAAGCCCTTGTTGATTGAGTCCTTTCGGATTTTGTCCGAACTTGTCTCAAGCCCGAATGCTAATTCGAAGGGTTTGTTTTTCAGGATGCTCAGGCAGGCCTGTATGTTCTCTTCGGTTACAAAGTTAGGGCGCGTTTCCACGAGTACTTTGATAACTCTGGGGTCTTCTTGAAGGGTTTTAAGGATCGCATCTCTGGCTTCAGGCGGGACTTCCTGTTCGTCCAGAAAACTGCCTGAGGTGAAGATCTTGACCATGAATTCAGAAAACTTTTCAGCTTTCCTCAATGCTTTTGCAAGCTGTGACTTATAGTCTTCAAGGGTTGGAGGCTCGCTTGCACAGTCATAGACATAGCCGCACATTGTGCAGCCTCCGGCTTTTCCCCAGCGACAGCCTGCGCTCTTGAAGATCACGGTGATGGTTTTTGTTTGAACGCCGTCTACAAGGTCTGTTCCGGTCCAGCTTGCCGCAGGTTCGTCTATAGGTGAAGGTCTTACTTTGATCCGCTGCCGGATATCCAGCACTGCTTTATTGAGAGACATGGGTTTAAAACTCGCTTTATGAATTTTTGTTTGTGAATTAATGCTAGTGAATTTCGTAAATTAATACTTCACTTTATTGTTTACTATCCAGTTTGCAAAAAAAGCCGATGAAGCCAATTGAGGCTTCACTTTACTTTACACTTCTGTTATCTTATATTCTCTCTTATCCTGCATTTCAGGTTTTATTCAAACTCAATTGTTGCAGGCGGCTTGGGAGTAATATCATAAACTACCCTGGCAACTTTCGGGATCTCTGAAGTGATCCTTGATTCAAGGTGTTTAAGCACTTCCCAGGGGAGTTCGAGAGCTTCCGCAGTCATTCCGTCTCTTGACCCTACAGCCCTTATAGCCACGATCCAGCCGTAAGCCCTGACGTCTCCTTTCACTCCAGTGCCTTTGCCGAGTACGGCAGCAAAAGTCTGCCAGGGGCAGAACCTTTCAAGAAGCTCCTCTTCTACTATGAAATTAGCTTCTCTTGCTACCTCAAGCTTTTCTTCCGTGACATCACCGAGAACTCTTACAGCAAGCCCCGGACCCGGGAAAGGCATCCTTTCGCAGATCTCGTCAGGCAGCTGGAGAGCCCAGGCAACTTCTCTTACCTCATCTTTGTAGAGGTCTTCAATAGGCTCAACGATTTTCTTAAAGTCCATTACGCTTGGGAGCCCTCCCACGTTGTGGTGAGACTTGATGCCGCCTTCGGACTCTATCCTGTCAGGGTAAATTGTGCCCTGGATCAGGTAGTCAGCTGCCAGTTTCCTTGCCTCTTCCTCAAACACCCGGATAAAAGTCTCACCTATTGCCTTTCTTTTTTCTTCCGGATCAGTAACTCCAGCCAGGGCTGCAAGGAACCTGTCCTTTGCATAAACAATATCCAGATTCATGTGAGAGAAGATGTGCCTTATTCTTTCAGTCTCCCCTTTTCTCATGAGCCCCGTGTCGATATAGATCGGCTGCAGCCGGTCCCCAATTGCTCTGTAAGCCAGCTCAGCACAGACAGAGCTGTCCACGCCGCCGGAGAGTGCAATAATTGCCTTACCGTCCTTTATTTCCTTGCTTATTTTCTCAATTGCTTTCGGAATGAATTTTTCGGGTTTTACCATTGAAGTGCTCCTTCGAGTGAATCTTTCCTTTGGAGAAATGATAGTGATCTATAACTGTATGAGAATTATGAAAATTTGGTTATATTTTTATGTGATATATGAGTCTGTGCATGGGGTTTTTGATATTTAAAGGTATAGTTAGGGAATTATGTAATTGCTTTAATAAAGTACAGGAGCTTCAATCCTTGATAGTCTGTATAAATCGGAAAAGCTTTTTCTCCGGGACTTTGAGGATTCGATGGAGGAAGTTCTGGGAGTCATGCCAAGATTGGATTTATGCCAAGATTGGATTTATGCCAAGATTGGATTTCAGGGATGACTTTTTTCGCTAATTATTAATATTCAGGAAAAACATATTCAAGAAAAACATATTCAGGAAAAACTGGTATTTGACTTTGATGAGTTCCAGAACTTTTCCAGGGTAAACCCTGAGCTTTTTGCGGTCTGTTTGATGTATTCTCAGATTCATCTGAGTATCAGAAAAAGTTGCAGTATAATATAAAATTTAAACTATAGTTTTCCATGTCATGCAAAATATCCATGTTTCTGAGTATTTATTCTTGTATTTATATATGAGTACATTTCGAATTAAGAACAGAGGGTCTGGAAACCTGGATAAAGAAATTATATTGAATATTGATTGTAAAAAAATGTTATTGAATATTGATTTTTCTGATATTTTTGATAAATACTTAAATTAAATGCACGATTAAAATAAGATTGTTGCAAACGGTGGAAGTAAAGATTGACATGTGCGGCCATATTTCTTCCCCCTCCTCTAGCCTCCTGCCAGGCACTACTTCCCAGGCGCTTAGGATGCCTTTTCAGAGGCTATATAGCCGGTTCATTCCCCCCATTCTTCACTTCCACATTTGCTTTTCCGCGTTAGCGGCCTCACCTTTTCTTCCGAGTCCTATCAGCTCATGAAGAACAGGCACCATCATCGTTACTTGGTTTTACTTTCCAGTGGACTTTAAATTTCAAGGTACTGGAACGGGAGCTATGTGTTCAGGGAATTTTTTAATATATCTACAGTATTGTATTCACAGTGACGAATTTTCTAATTTGAAGCTATTCTCCGCACATAATTTATTTATTAATGAAGTTAAACGTCATCATTGTTTAAATTTCTTTCTAATGTACTGCTTTCAATCACTTCATTAAAATAACTCGGGGTTCTAACCTCAGTAATCTCACCAGTTTTTAAAAGAGGTTCATTTTTAACTCTTTGAGAACAGCTGGAATATACTGGACGCTGAATACATGACACTGAATACATAATACTTTCACCCCGCATACCTGCAAGTTAAATAAGATGAATCCGAAACATCACAGCATTATGGATCCACAAATAATTATATTACTGGGAAAGTGATGTAAATCGATTTTGTGGAATCCTTTTTAGAGGTAACGGTCCTTTTTAGAGGCAAAGCGGCTGCGGAAACTATTTCGGAGTCTTTTCTACTAGTACAAATTCTGAAGGTTAAGGAATAAAATATGGGTGCTGATCAAGGAGTATTGGAGGACAGTAAAAATGAACTCGAGGCCAGAGTGTTAATGTCTTCTAGAATGCATTCTGTTCTCCGCCAGTACTTCGGATATACTGCTTTCAGACCCCTGCAGGAAGAAATTATCAGAGATGTTCTGGACCGGAAAGACGTGTTTGTGCTGATGCCCACAGGAGGGGGTAAATCCATATGCTACCAGTTGCCTTCCCTGCTTCTGGACGGAGTTACTGTTGTAGTTTCTCCCCTGATTTCCCTTATGAAAGACCAGGTGGACGGGCTTGAAGCAAACGGGATTGCTGCGGCCTGCATGAACAGCACCCAGAGCGCCAGAGAGAACCGGGATGTTAAAACCGCTTTTCTGGAAAATAGATTAAAGGTGCTGTATATTGCTCCAGAGAGGCTTATGATGCCCGGGACTTTCGCTTTTCTGAAGAAAGGAAAGGTAAGTCTTTTTGCAATTGATGAGGCGCACTGTATTTCGGAATGGGGACATGACTTCCGTCCCGAGTACAGAAAATTGAAGCTACTTAGGGACCCAAAGAACGGTTTTCCTGATGTGCCTGTTATTGCACTTACGGCTACAGCTACCGAGAGGGTCAAAAAAGATATAGTGTCCCAGCTAGGGCTTAATATCGATCCGGAAAAAGGTCCTTACGTTGCCAGCTTTAACCGGAGCAACCTTTACTACGAGGTCAGGCCAAAGAAAGACACCTTTTCAGAGATAACCGACTATCTACTCAGGCACAGGGGAGAAGCCGGAATTATTTACTGCCAGAGCCGGAACAATGTAGAAACCCTTACAAGAAAACTGAACCTTGCCGGGTTCAGGGCTCTCCCCTATCATGCCGGGCTTTCGGATTCTGAGCGTTCCCGGAACCAGGAAATGTTCATAAGAGACGATGTGGACATAATAGTGGCTACTATTGCCTTCGGGATGGGCATCAATAAGTCCAATGTCAGGTTTGTAATTCATTACGATCTTCCGAGGAACCTTGAAAGTTATTACCAGGAAACGGGGCGCGGGGGCAGGGACGGCAGCCCATGCGAATGTATCCTTTTCTTCAGCAGAGGAGATCGCTTTAAAATAGAATACTTCATAGCTCAGAAAACAAACGAGAAAGAAAAGGATATTTCCCTTGTACAGTTAAGGCAGATGGTAGCTTATTGTGAAGGTAATAAATGCAGGCGACAGACTCTAATGGAATATTTCGGTGAAGAACTTTCAACACCATGCGGCAATTGCGATACCTGCCTCAGGCCTAAAAATACTTTTGATGGAACTGAAGCTGCCAGAAAACTGATTTCCTGTATCCAGGACTTGAACCAGCGTTTCGGTACAAATTACGTTATTGATGTTCTCACGGGCTCAAAGAATAAAAAGATCAGGCAGAACCGCCATGAAAAACTGAAATCCCACGGCAGCGGCAGGGAATTTACAAAGGAGCAATGGAGGTCGCTTGCTTCCGAAATTCTGAATACCGGGCTTCTGGAAGTCCACGGAGCTCAATACCCTGTCCTGAAACTTAACGCCATGAGCAGGAAAATTTTGAACGGTTTAGAAAAAGTTGAACTTGTCTGTCCTGACGGTTTTATACCCGGAGCTGAAGAGAGTTTCACGCTTCCAGCACCTGCAGGCAAAATTCAGGAAAAAAGTGAGAACGATAAACAAATTCCTGCCCGGGAAGATTCAGTTGCTCCTCCTCTTAAAATACCAAAGTCCGGAACATTTCCAAAATCTGGAACAGAGCATGACCCTATTCTTTTTGAGAGATTAAAAGCCCTCAGAAAGAAGATCGCTTTAAACAAAAACCTCCCTCCTTATATCATATTTTCTGACACAAGCCTCAAAGAGATGGCTGCAAAGTTCCCTCTTACTTCTGATGAGTTTCATTCAATTACAGGAGTAGGAGACCATAAGCTCCGGAAATATGGGGATGAATTTCTTAAAGAGATCGGTGATTACTGCAGAGACTATGGCCTGACACCTTCAGGGAAAGTTAACCTTTCCGGAGACTGCTTTACTGATCTCGAAAAAGAAAAGGAAGATTTAAAGAGCCCATTATATGAAACATCAGTTTCAGGTCTCGAAATTGAAGCCCAGGGAAATGATATTTCCTCTTCTGAAGCCGGTAAAGAGAAAAGTTTAGAAACTCCATTCTCCTATGCCCCTCCCAAAAAATCTTCCGAAATACGCAGATCACCAGTAAAAAGAGTAAAGTATCTGGATATGAGCATTCAGGACTGGTCTGAAACAGACTCTTCTAAACCTGATTCTCCTGATTCAAGTTTTCTTGAAATAGATTCTTTTGAAAAGGATACTTTCGAGATTGAGAACTCTGAAATCAATTCTACTGACATGGATATTTTTGAAAATTCGTCTCTTGAAAAGACTTATGCTCTTTATGAAAAAGGTCTTGATATCGGAGAAATTGCAGAAATTGAAGGGTTAAGTATAAAAAACGTTTACAGGCAATTTGAAAAATTGGTGCTTTCCGGTAAGGTCAGAAAAATTGAAAGGCTTGTGCCTTCTGAAAGGCAGGAGCAGGTCAAGTCATTAATGGAAGAGCTGGAAATTGAAATCGATGCCCTGATAAGGGCGAAAACGGGTGAAGGCTGCCAGGAAGAGGAACTGAATCTCATAAGAGCTCTTCTTATGTCAAAAATTCTTTATCCAATCTGAATTCTTTCTTCGGTTTTAAGAGTCCTCAAGAAGCTCTTTTCTGTAAATAATTTTGTTTCTCCTATCGTTTTTTATTGTAATTATAGCCGAATCTCCGTCTTTCAGTTCTACTCCTTCCGGCAGGGACAGTTTCATATTATTTGCAACTTCAAGAGTGACAGGGGGTTCAGGGGTAATTTCATACTCAATACCATCATGCTGGAGATATACGTTTGCGTTTTCTCCAAGCTTGATAGGGTCTCCTCCCATATGTTCTATTTTGAGGCTCTTTGAATCAAGTATTTCAACATCGAGCTGTGTGAAAGTTCCTGATTTCAGGGCTCTTTCAGTACTTCCTCCGAGGAGTACACCTCCTCCCATAAGGGCAAGAAGTCCTATGCACATCATCGTGAGGGCAATGACCACAACACGGTCTACGGCTTTCTCGTCATATATAAATTTATTTAAAGATTTGTTTATAAACTCTTTTAAAGGTCCTGACCCCAAAGTAGATTCATCCCCTGAAAATTATTTGAAATCTTTATTAATTTATTAACATTGTTATGTCATTTCCTGTATAAAAAAGTTTTATATGTCTCGGGAATTTTAATCTATATTTATGCAAAAAACGAATAAAATAATTTTTTGAAAGTCTTATGAGTAAATTGTAGAATGGGTAAATTGTAGAATATTTTAGCAGCAACTCTTAAAAACAACAGCAAAAGAAAAGTTTTCTCCAAAAAATGTATATGTTATTCTTTGAATAGGAGGCACAAAAATTGAAGTTATTTGGAAGTATTTTCATGCCAAAATGATTGTAATGAATCCTGTAGATTGCATTTCCGCTGGAAATGAATCATAACCGTGAAACTCCAGAGCAGGGTTAACCGGGAAAAGAATCTCTACTATAAAGGCTTTTGCATCAGAGCCTTTAAAAACCCTGTTCCAGAAAAGCAGGTTTAAATAAATTTTTTGTTTTTTATTTCTGTTTTTACTCCCGGTTTTTATTTCTGCTTCTATTTCTGTTTCTATTTCTGTTTCTATTTCTACTTCTACTTCTATTTGTATTTGTATTTGTATTTGTATTTGTATTTGTATTTGTATTTGTATTTGTATTTGTATTTGTATTTGTATTTGTATTTGTATTTGTTTTTACAATTTCAAAAATTCTTCAGAGAATTTTGCTTTTCTCAAATTTTTTCCCACTTTTTGAGTTTCAGAATCTCTGAAAGGGTTCCACCTCTCCGAATTTCATCGAAAAGCCTCTTTTCTTCTTTGTTGACTTCTTTTGCTCTTCTTGCCAGTTCGTAGGCGCGTTCCTTAGGGACGACTACAACCCCACTTTCGTCACCGATTATATAATCTCCTGGCTTTACAGCCTGGCTTCCACAGGTGATTTCAGCGTTGATTTCTCCAAATCCTTTTGGGTCTCCGGCATTTGGCACGGTATTGCTCGTATAAATCGGAAGCCCAAGGTTCTCCACTTCATCAATATCTCTTACAGCCCCTTCAATTACCACGCCTGCAATTCCTTTGTTCAGGCTGCTCAGGGTTGCAAGCCCTCCCCAGCATGCAATATCCTTGCTTTCATTATAGATTACTATTACATCTCCAGGTTTTGCGAGATCGATGGCTTCTACTGTCTTTGCCCAGTCCCCCGGGAAACACTGAACTGTAACCGCAGGTCCTACCATTTTCCCTCTTACCAGGGGATGGATACCTTTCATCGCTCCTTTTCTGTGCATTGCGTCCGATATATTCGAGGTAGAGACTTCCTTAAAGATCTCCCTTATCTCCTGGTCTACGGTTCCCCTGCCCCTGATATCTACAGACTCAGGAGAGTCAACACTCTTTCTTATTTTTTTTGCGGCTTCGGTTACATTGTCAGAACGGGTTATATTTCCTCCCACTATTACAATCCTGGCTCCTGCCCTGACCGCCTGAGCTGCACTTTCGGAATCAAGACCTCCGGCTACTGCAAGCTGCACACCCACTTTCTCTGAAATTTCCATTAAAATGGATACCGGGTCCTTTCCAATCATTTGCTGGTCTATGCCTACGTGAACGTTAATATAGTCCACCCCAAGAGCTTCGAGTTCAACTGCTCTTTTTACAGGATCAGGAGCCGAGATCAGGTCTGCCATCAGCCTGACTCCATATTTGTGGGCTGATCGGAGTGCATCAAGGATTGTGGAATCATCAGCACTACCGAGAACAATAGCCACATCTGCACCGGCTTTTGCCGCCATCTCTACCTCCATGGCTCCTGTGTCCACAGTCTTCATGTCAGCTAGAATTGTCCTGTCCGGAAAAGCTTTTCTCATGGTGCGGATTGCATTCATGCCCTCGCTCTTGATCAGGGGGGTTCCTATTTCTATCCAGTCCGCTCCTCCTGCGACTGCTTCCTTTGCAATCTCCACTGAGCGGTCAAGTTCCAGAAGATCAAGTGCAACCTGAATTATGGGAACGATAGTATCACCTCTATCGGGAAACTGAAAAAAATGTGAAAAATTAATTTTTATATCGGTTTCCCTTCTATTTTTTAATTGAATTTATACACAAATATGCTTAAATATGCTTTACTCTTAATTTTTACTCGATCAAATCTACTTTACTCTTAATTTTTACTCGATCAAATCTACTTTACTCTTAATTTCTACTTTATTCTTAATTTTTACTCGACATTTATTATTCTTTTTGATTCTTTTTATTCTATTCATTTGCTGATGCAGATTTTTCAGTATATGAGTTCTTCATTATGTTACTTTTCATTCTGAGTTTCATTTTTCGAAATCTTTTGTTTTCGAAGTTTCATCTTTGAAATCGAAAGTCTGAAGTTAAAAGGTTGACACAAAAATTTTTGATTTGGAAGAACCATTAGTTCTGAGGATAGGTTATGGAAAAAAGCCTCAAACCGAAAAAGAATGAAAACTTGTCTCAAAAATATATCACGGACGCGGAACGTAAACAGTTTCTGTCTGCTCTACACTGCCGCCTCTTCTGGGTAGGACAATATATCCCGGATTATGTGGAGTTCAGGGGAAAGAGGCACCCGCTCCATAACTATGTGTGGGAACTGATTCAGAAAGAGAAGCTTACTGAAGGCGAAAAGTCCCGGATAAACAAATGCATCGATATTATTTCAGTGAAAGAGAAAGAGAATGAAAAGAAACTGGAAGAGAAACCTCTCACAGAGGAAGAGGCAAAATCCCTGTATCATGAGACTGCAGGTTTGTTGCGCGCAATAACAGACCTTAAAGAAATTGAAAGTGGTGAACTTAAAGAAAGCACAAGACGTTTTCAGGAAAAGTTTAATGAACAGAGAGTTAAGGATGCCAAGCTCTGGCTTGAATTCCTAAGGAATGTATCAAAGTAAAACCGCGCAGCACCGAGTCTGATCAGGGACTAATTGCTGCAGTATTCCATGGGAAATTTTCAGAGCAAAGATTATATCCCTGTGCACCATTTATGAAAAATTGATGTTATTCAAGAACCGGCACGTCATCTCCATGAAAGATTTTTCACGGGAAGAAATCGATTATATTCTGGACATTGCAGAAAAACTCGAACCTGTAGCCAGGGGGGAAGAAAGGTCCAGGCTCCTTGACGGAAAAATCATTTCTCTTCTTTTTTTTGAACCAAGTACAAGAACACGACTCTCTTTTGAGGTTGCCACCCGGAGGCTGGGGGGGCAGGTCCTGAGTCTGGGTTCGGTTGAGGCAAGTTCTGTTATGAAGGGGGAAAATCTTGCTGATACTATCCGCGTGATCAGCAAATATGCAGACCTGATTGTGCTGCGTCACCCTCTTGACGGGTCAGCAAGAATGGCTACGGAATTTGCAGCTGTCCCTGTGATCAATGGGGGAGACGGTTCTGTCCATCACCCTACCCAGACTTTTCTTGACCTCTATACCATCCGCCGGGAAAGCCATCTTGAAGGCTTGAAAATTGCCATGGCAGGAGACCTGAAATATGGGAGAACAGTACATTCCCTCTGCTATGCCCTTTCCCTGTATGGGGCAGAAATGACTTTTGTTTCACCTCCGGAACTCAGGATGCCCCGGGAAATTGTTCGAGAACTTCGGAAGAAAAATATCCGCGTAAAGGAAACCGAGTGCCTTGAGGAAATAATAGGAGATATTGAAGTCCTTTATATGACAAGAGTTCAAAGGGAGCGTTTTCCTGACCCTCAAGAATACGAAAAGGTTAAGAATAAGTTAAAAATTACGGGAGATCTCTTAAAATCCGCAGATCCTGAACTTAAAATCCTTCACCCTCTCCCAAGGGTAAATGAAATATCTCCTGATGTTGATGATACTCCCCATGCCCGTTATTTTGAGCAGGCTTTTTATGGAGTTCCTATCAGGATGGCTTTACTTGCTCTGACAATAGGGGTGATTGAATGAAGGAAAAAAGAGATTTAAAAGTCCAGGCAATCGAGAGTGGAACTGTGATCGATCACATAAAGTCTGGACAAGCTTTGAACGTCCTGCGCATTCTGGGAATCTCAAGTGCTTTTCGGGCGACTATCAGTTTTGTGATGAACGCTCCCGGAGCAGGAGGAAAAAAAGACGTTGTCAAGATTGAGGGCAAAGAACTCAGTGTTGAGGAACTTAACAGGATAGCCCTTATCTCTCCTAAAGCTACAATCAATATTATAAGAGATTTCGTGGTGGTTCAGAAAAATAACGTCGTGCTTCCGTCTTACGTGGAAGGCGTGGTCCGCTGTACGAATTCAAGCTGTATATCAAACAGCAGCGAACCTATAAAATCTAAATTTTCGGTAATACAGTCTGAAGAAGAAGGAGTTTCTCTTCACTGCCTCTACTGCGAGCACGTAATTTCCGAGGATATTGCAGAAAATTTACTCTAATTTTTTATCAGCTAAAAGAAAAAAGAGTGCTGAATTTCAAAAAAGCAAATATTCTCAGCACTTTTCTGTATCTAATTTGCAAGCATCTAATTTGCAGATAAGTAGCGTTTTCGTCTCAACTTTTTATTGTCTCAACTCTTTATTGTCTCAACTCTTTATTGTCTCAACTCTTTATTGTCTCAACTCTTTATTTTTACTTATTTATAATATCTATCCATTCTCAAAATCCAGACTGAGGCTTTTTTCGGGATAGAATCGAAAAGAATATGAGATCGGGGTAATAAACCATAACTAAGTCTTGATTTGAGGGAAAGAGATCATGAAAGACGGGAATAACACAAACGAAAAAGAAACAGAATATCTAAGTTCTCAGGAACGCAATAAACTCCTCTGGAGACTCAGGAGTGACTTTGCCTGGGCAGGAACTAAAATTCCTGAAAGTGTAGAGATAGATAATGAAGAGTACATGCTGCGCGATATGATTGAGGAACTTGGAGAAATAGATCTGCTCAGTCTGGATGAAATTGCCGAAATCAGGGCTCTTATTCCTAAACTTCAAGAAAAGGCAAAAGTCAATGAAGAACTGCTCGAAACAGAAGAACTCACAGTGTCAGAAGCAGAAGCTATTTATGAAGAAGCAGGTGGGATTTTGCGGGCAGCAATGGACCTTAAGGACAGGCTTGAAGGGAAAATCGGAGAAAAGGGAGCCTCCGAATTCAAGCGTATGCTCAACACCCAGAAGCTTGTTGATGAAAAGCGCTGGCAGGAACTTATTAAAAGCTTGAAATGATTAGGTTTTTTTGTTTTCGTTATGCTTTTCGACTTATGGAAATCACAATTTCAGGAGACCTTCTTTTTCTTCTTCTTTTTATTTCGCCTCATTTTTGAGAATAGCGACAAGTTCTTTCGGCTTTTCGGTATAAAATTGAAGATTCAGGTTTGAATTTGTAGTAACTTTAAGTGTCTGTTGATAAGGTGCCAGGAGCTCAAAATTATAAAACAGGGCAAGGAAAATTGCTACTCCTGCAAGACGCACCAGAAATAGACTGAATACAATATAGTCTGGAAATGACCTTTCTAAGTTCCTTAAAGCTTTAATTATCCCCTCTCCAAGGTATAATGGTAAAAAGATAACATAAAATGATCGGATCAACCATCGAAGGGAATGATCTCTGTTCTTTGTTACCGATATTTGCCTGATGTCCTCTTTTTCAACAACAATTGGCTTACGTAGAGGTTTCTTGATAATGATTTTTCCAGACGTTACTACGGCAGTATTGGGGCGGTTAAGAAAGAATATGAGAGGCATAAGGAACATGACAAGGCCTGAAAATATAATCAAAAAAGAGTCTTCAGGAATATAGGCCCATACAAGCAAAGAGGTTGTAAAAGATATTATTGATACAAAAATAGTAGTTATTAGAGCCTCGAAGTCAAAAAGGCTAACCTGCACCTTAGGAATTCTATTTTCGTGAGGATTCACCAGAGAGGAGTCTAATTGAATACTTCTATTTTCCGATTTAAACCCAGAGGAGCAGTCTATCTGTGCTCTTTTCCCCAGGGAACTTTTCATCGGACACCATCCCATCAATTTTCGGAGAGATTCGATAAAAGCCATTTTAACAGCCTTCACAAATGCCTTTCAATAAATGACTTAAGCTCCGCAGCTGAAGCTTCATCCGTGATCAAAGAATAGTAAGGAGTCCATTCATACAATTTTTTGTGTCTGGTTTTAATATATAGCTGCGTATTCAGATCCCAGAACCGCATTTTTTGTTTCCTTCCCATAAACAACAGGAGGGGAATTATTGAGACCAGTAGAAGAAGTGGCTTCCATTCTCCCTCTGCAACAGCGATGTAAACAAAGAATCCACAGAGGGCAATTCCTCCAATTACCAGGAACAGGGACATTTTCTTCGAACGCTTTTCAAGCCTGTACGAAGTTACGCTTTCAATCTCTTCATAAGGGATTTCAAATTTCTTCAATCTGAAGGCGTGCAGGTGTACCCCGAATCTGTCTACCAGGACTGCTGCCTCGAGAGTTTTGAGATATAGTAAGTAATAACAGATGTAAAGCAGAAAGAGACCTGCCAGGAAAAGTGAAATGTCTTCAGGATATCTCAGAAGCAGGCTGATACATATATAAAAAAGTACAAAAACCAGAGTTGTATTTGCAGGAAAAATCACATTTGAAGTTCGAAATTCCGGGATATTTCCTGTTTTTCCGGAGATCTGGGCTGTATTTACAAAGTTACAGGGCTGTTCCGTTTGCAATGTCATTTTCCTGCAAGCCGGGCACCAGCCCATCAGTTTTTGGATCTGATCAAAAACAAAAGTTTTAACGGGCATTTATTTTCTCTCCCGAATGATATACGAATTTTTCCACTTTCCATACTTTTTATCAAAATAGATCGTTTTGTGATTCTTCCTTTCCCAGTATAGTATCTGAAGATAGCCAAGCCACATGAAGGCGAGTCCGCCTGCAAAGAAAGAAAGGGTTCCTTTCATGAGAAAATTTCTTTCCAAATCTCCTGCAAAAATCCAGTAAAAAAGTGTGGCATAGAAGATCAGAGTTATTATTCGAAAAAGTTTTTTATACAGGTTTTTCTTGTTGGAATCATCAAGAACGAGTTTTTGTGCGAGAGTATCGTACCTTTGCATCTGCTTCTTCCAGCCAAAAATGAAAAAAGTTAAGGAAATGAAAAATCCAGCGAGTAAAGTCACTACATTTACGCCCAATTGGATCATTACCAGGAGATATGTAAGTGTAAGAAAAGAATCAACTAAGAGAATTCTGCTACTCGACTTCCGGAACCATCCTGTATTTTTCAGACCTCCGTTTTCTCCCCCTGCTCTTTCCGGAACATCAGAATCAAAATTCTCACAGCTAACATTTCGTCTGGCTTCAGATGCTCTGGCATTCGGGCACCAGCCCATAAGTTTTTTAATGTATTCAATATTCAGGTTCACAGTTCCCTCTCCTTTTCTCCAAGTGCATACATCTTCTGGAACCCCTTCTCACTTTTTATATAAATTTTCATATGGTTTTCCTTCTCCCAGTAAATTAGCTGAAGATAACTTCCCCACATCAGTATCCAAGCTCCCGCAATAAAAGAATACATTGACTGAGCGTTAAGAAAATAGAGTATATGAGATAGATGAGACAGTAAAACCATAAACAAAATTAAGCCCAGAATTATGACTGAGATAACCCAGATGAATGTTTTTTTAAAGGAAGAGACAACAGCAGGTTTTTTTGCCAGGGTATTGTACTTATTCATCTGTTTTTTCCAGCCGAGCAAATAGGTAAGTAAAGAAAGTGAAAGGCCCAGAAGGAAAGCCTCTGAGTTTATACCCTTTTGAGATAACAAAATTATGAGATAAAAAGTAAAGAATAGTGTTGGTAGAAGAATTCTGACATCATACCTGGAAAAGAGCCTGGAGAATCGGCTGAGAACTTCAGGCCCACCGGCTTTTTCTCCTCCAGACTGATCATATGCTTCAAAATTAGCGGGACCATTCCGGGAGTCCAATCCGGTGGTTTTTGCATAGGGACACCAGCCCACCAATTTTTTTATGTATCTGGCTTCCCGGATCATAGTTCTCCCCCCTTTTCCTCAAGGACATACAGCTTTTGCTGTGCATTTTCTCTTTTTATATATATTTTCATATGGTTCTTCCTCTCCCAGTAAATTAGCTGGAAATAGAAACCCCATATTAAAATCAGAGTTCCCAAAACAAAAGAGTTCAGTGTCTGATCGTTAAGAAGATAAAAATAAGGTGAGATATAAGGCAAGAAAACCAGAAGCAAAGTAATACCCAAGAATAGAAATAAGACGATACAAGCTAATGTCTTTCTAAAGGAAGGAGAAATAACAGGTTTTTCTTTCACGGCATTGTATTGATGCATCTGCTTTTTCCAGCCAAGCAAGTAGATCGGTAAAGAAAGTGAAAGGCCAAGAAGGAAAGCTTCCGTATTTATATCTTTTTGGAATAGGTTTATATAAATAGGAGTAAAGAAAAATGGAAACAGGAAGAGCTGGATATCAAGTCTGGAATGCTTGTCTGAAGCCTTCGAAACGTTTGATTTTTCTTTTCCCGATTGGTCATATGCTTCAAAATTAGAAAAGCTATTTTGATTTACGGCTTCAAGTTTTTTTGCGTTCGGGCACCATCCCATCAGTTTTTTGATCTGATCAAAAACAAAAATTTTAACGGGCATTTATTTTTTCCCCTGAATAATGTATGATTTCTTCCATGTCCCGTAACTTTTGTTGAAATAGATTGTTTTATGGTTCTTTTTTTCCCAGTATATTAGCTGTAAATAGCTAAGCCACATTCCTACAATTAAACCACCCGCAAATGAAAATATTGCCTGTAGTGAAGGTTCATATCCTTTAATATAAAGAAGATATATCAAAATCAAAAATAAGTATCCAAGTATGTAATACATTATTTTCTTATCTGAATAGTCAACTACCGGACATTTCACCAGAGCATCATATCTTCGCATTTGTTTTTTCCAGTCAAATATAACTATAAACAGGACAATGAAAAGTCCGACAAGTAAATGGATGAAATTTACACCCAGAGTTAGATTTATTCCCAGTTGATTGATTACAAGAAAATAAGCAAATGTGAAGAATGTGTTAATTAAAAGGGTTTGGATACGCGTTTTTCGGAACCATTCGGGGGTTTTCAGATCTTCGCTTTCTCCCTTTTCTCTGTCAGGAACATTAGAATCAAAGCTCTCAATGTTAAAATGCCGTCTTGCTTCATTTGCTTTTGCGTTAGGGCACCATCCCATCAGCTTTTTAATGTATTCAGTATTCAGGTTCACAGTTCTCTCCCCTTTTCTCCAAGTACATACATTTTCTGGAACCCCTTCTCACTTTTTATATGAATTTTTATATGGTTTTTCCGTTCCCAATAAATTAGCTGAAAATAACTTCCCCACATCAGGATCCAAGCCCCTGCAATGAAAGAATACATTGACTGAGCGTTAAGAAAATGGAGCATATGAGATATATGAGACAGTAAAACCATAAACAAAATCAAGCTTAGAATTATGACTGAGATAACCCAGATGAATATTTTTTTTAAGGAAGAAACAACAGCAGGTTTTTTTGTCAGGGCATCGTACTTATTCATCTGCTTTTTCCAGGTAAGCGAGTAGGTAAGTAAAGAAAGTGAAAAGCCCAGAAGGAAAGCCTCTGAGTTTATACCTTTTTGAGATAACAAAATTATGAGATAAAAAGTAAAGAATAGTGTTGGTAGAAGAATTCTGACATCATACCTGGAATAGAGTCTGGATAATTGGCTCAGAGCCTCAGGCCCACCGGCTTTTTCTCCTCCAGACTGACCATATGCTTCAAAATTAGCGGGACTAATCCGAGATTCGGTTTCGAATGGTTTTGCATCCGGGCACCATCCCATCAGTTTTTTAATGTATTCAGTATTAAGGTTCACAGTTTCCCCTCCTTTTCCCCAATAGCATATGTCTTTTCGAGGCTATTTTCAAATATTATATAAATTTTCATATGATTTTTCTTCTCCCAGTATACATCCGTAAGATAATACAGAAAAGCTGTTACACAAATGCCAGATATGATATATGAAAATACCGTGTTGAGTGAACCTAAGTAAAAAAGCAATACCAGTGGAGATAAATCTAACTTAAAGTAGTATAATAAAGCTATCAAACAAAAGGCAGAAATTAAAAATAAAACGAATCCCCAGTTAAATTGTGAAAATAAGAGAAATAGTAATACCAATGCTATTATTACATTTATTAAATTTATTATTCTCTCTTTTGACGATACAGTTATAATTTTTCTTTGTCTGCTTGAGTTCTTTATGTCATCCAGATAATTCCAGGTCCAGATACAGAGGCTCAGGTTAAAAATAATTCCTAAAATTAGCCCGGACATGAAACCTTCATCCATGGGACTAACTCCCTGGAATCCGATCCAATATATGGAAAAGAAGGTAATCACGGAGGAAGCTATTAATGACCTGTTATGACGTTTGTTCCACCAGCCTGGAGGTGGAACCGGAGAATTTCCTGCATCTTTTCCCCTGGATTGGTTATCCGCTTCCGGATATTCAGGGCAGATGGAATGCCTGGTTTCAAGTGTTTTTGTATTCGGACACCATCCCATCAGTTTCCTTATACTCTTTGTGAATACATCCATCTTTTACCCTTCCTTTGGTTTCACCTGCCTTAAGTCAGGCCTGTTCCACCATTTCTTTCAATTTTCCAAATAATTCATCAGCTAGTTTTGTGGGGTCTTCTGCACTCTGTAGTTTAACCTGCATTTCTTCTGCAAAGTCCCAGATGAGTTCGATACATTCTCTATACCGGTCGCAGGACCCACATTCTCCTTCGTGCTCATACCAGACCTGCATCCCATGTTTTGCCGAGACGAAAATTATTACGCTGGTCTTGAAAGGAATGGATCTCCCGAAGAGAATTCCTTTCTTTGGGTCCAGCTTTTCTACTTCTATCCTGTTTGCCCTGGCCATCTCAAGTAGAGTTTCTTCAATGCGCTTATCCATACTGAGGAGTGCTCTTGAGATTGCCTGCCTTGAGATCCCGAACTGCTTTGCAATATTGATGTTCGGGAGCCCGTTTCGGCGCAGGACCCAGAATTCAAACTGTTTTTCACCTTCCGGAAGGAACATAAGTAAACATCTCTATGTTGACTATTTATAGCTTTCTACCTCCTTGACTTTTTGAGCTTTTTCTTTGAAGATTTTTTTCTCTCTGGTAGAAAATTTGTAGTATTTTACATGATTGTTTGATGATCTGGCCATAAAATATATATTGGAAAAGACTATACTTGATTTTAAAGTAAGATTATTAATCGGATAATATATAAATATATGATATATTTAGGTGCAAAATATACAATCTTGAAATTAAATGAGGCATACTATATGGAAAGAAGACAATTCTGAATGGAAATTTAGAAATTATGTTTCTTTCTGAAGACTTCAGAAAACTGGTGCAGGCTCTCTCCAGTGCGACTTCAATACAAATCCTCCAGCTTCTGAAAACCGAACATGTCAACAGGTGAAATTGCAGAAAAGCTCAGTCTGGGCTTGAATACTTTTGAATATAATCTGAATCCCCTCTTAAGTTGACTTGATAAGGGTTTCAGAGACAAATGGGGTCAGAGACCGGAAAAAAAGACCTGCGAGGCAGTTGAAATATAATAGTCCCTGTCCCTGTTTACAGAGATGTCCTCAGGGTATCAGTTATTGATAAGTTTCTTTGAATGGAGGAAGAAGATTTCTATATAAATAACATTTATGATTTTTCTTTTGATTCAAATTTGATATGAGACTGAACAATAAGGCTGAATTTTATGAGAAGCTTTCGAAGAAGTCTAATGCTCTGGATTTCCCTTCTGGTACTGATACTTGTATCGCTGTTTGTAGTTGTTCCCTATATCCTGGTCGGGCCTCCTACTCCTCTTTTCTACGTCCGAAACCACGATGTCGGAGTTCACGAGCTCAGAGTAGAAGTCTGCGACTCAAAAAATAATTCCATACTCGATAAAACATACGAACTTTCAGCAGGAGAGGAAATCTATTATGCCAAACCTTTCAGGTTCCTTGTTCCAGAGTTTGAAGGTGAGGGTTATACATTCGAATTTACACTTGATAACAGTTTTAAGGAAACACATAGTACGAACATTCAGCCCTGGAACACAGTTCACGTAGAACTATACTCTGATTATGAGGAAGGTCAACCTCTTCTAGTAGGAGAAATGACCGTCTAAGGTCCATTTCAGGTTTGTTTCAGCAAATATAAGCATGTTTTTAAGGACTCTCCAACGCCCGAAAAAATTCAGATGAATAAAGGAATAAAACTTTGATAGAAAAAATACGGATAGAATAACAGTGAAAAAATGTGCAAAAAAACATTGATAATATTGTGTAAAAAATAGTGATAAAGTTAAGAAAAATGCTGACCTGAATAATTTCAGAGGTCAGCCTGCTTACAATTAATTATTTTTAAATCCGGCCCTTACAGCCCGAGCACATCATCCATGGAATAAATTCCCGGTTCCTGTCCGCAGATCCATTCGGCTGCACGGACTGCGCCTTTGGCAAAGATCTGGCGGGAGTGAGCCATGTGCCGGACCTCGACCCTTTCGGAATTTCCTACAAAGAGGACGGTGTGGTCTCCGGTGATATCTCCGCCGCGCACTGCATGGATGCCTATTTCTTTTCCGCGGGGAGCGATTCCTTCTCTTCCGTATACGTACTCTTTGCCGCCCAGAGCCTCGCTAATTACATCAGCTGCGCGAAGAGCGGTCCCGCTCGGGGCATCTTTCTTCTGGTTGTGGTGAGCTTCGATGATTTCAATATCGTAATCTGCAAGATACTTTGCAGCTTCCCTGACTATCTTGAAAAAGACGTTAACGCCTACGGAATAGTTTGGGGATATGACTGCACGTACCTGGTTTTTCCGGATAGCTTCCTCAATTACTGTCCGCTGTTCCGAAGTAATGCCGGTTGTCCCTATTATGAGGTTTACACCGCATCTGGCTGCAATCGGAGCGTTTACAATAGTTGCGCCTGCTGCAGTAAAATCAATAAGTACATCAGCCTGGGTCTTTTTCAGGACTGTCTCCAGGTCTTTGACATCTGAAATCTGGATTCCCAGGTTGCCCACATGAGCAAATTCCCCTGCATCCTTTCCTATATTCCCTATGTCAAATGCGGCTACAAGCTGCATATCCGTAGAACAGGTGATGTTTTCTATAATTAAGGAGCCCATCCTGCCACAGGCTCCGAGTACTGCTGCATTGATCATTCCATTACCCCCAGTTTTCTGAGTTCGTTTACAAGCTTTGCCTGGTTGGCATCGCTGATAGGAGCCAGTGGAAGCCTCAGGTGTCCGCTTGCAAGCCCGACAAGTTCTGCAGCTTTCTTCACAGGAATCGGGTTTGTCTCAAGGAAAAGGGCACGGATCAGCGGGGCTATCTCGAAATGCAGCTTTCTTGCAGTTTCGTAATCTCCTTTGAGGGCTGCATTTACCATTCCTGACATTTTATCAGGCACAATGTTTGCAGCGACCGAAATAACTCCTCTGCCTCCCATTGAAATGATGGGGAGAGTTAGCCCGTCCTCGCCTGAGAGAACTACAAAGTCGTCATCCATAGTGTTCTCAAGGATCTGAGAAACTTTTGCTGCGTTCCCGCTGGCCTCCTTGATACCCACGATGTTTTCTACCTTTGCAAGCTCGACAATCACGTCTACAGGCATATCCTGCCCTGTCCTGGAAGGGACATTGTAGAGGATCATGGGGATATCTACTGCCTCTGCAATCTTCTTAAAATGGGCAAGAAGACCTGCAGGATTTGGCTTATTATAATAAGGAGAAATAAGAAGTACACCGTCAACACCCGCATCTGCGGCGTGTTTTGTGAACTGGAGTGCTTCACCCGTATTGTTTGAACCTGTTCCTGCAATTACAGGAACTTTTGAGCACTCAACTGCAATGTCTATTACTTCTTCATGCTCTGCTGCAGAAAGGGTTGCCGATTCTCCGGTTGTGCCACAGGGCACTATTCCTGAAACCCCTCCCTCTTCAACAAACGCTATGTTCCTCTGTAAGCCTTCCCTGTCAATCCTGTCATCTTTCGTAAAAGGAGTGATCAGGGCAGGCATTGCTCCTTCAAACATATAGATATCCCTGCCTGTTTCCCGGAAATTAGTTCTTTATCTATCCAGTACGATCAGTAGACTTTCATACGTGCAACTTTTCTTGTGACGTAGCCTGCAACCCTGTTTCTTATTATTTTGCTCTCAATGGTTGTATACTTTGTCACAAGAGCTTTGTTGGTCTCAAAGTCCTTTGTAAAAACTTCTCCGTAATTTTCAATCAGGCTGAATGCAGTTCTTTTGATGTTTGTCTCTCTTATATTTCCCATCGTATCTCCTCTTGGATTTTTGTTTTTTATTCCAGTTATTCAAGTTTTTGTGGTTTTTCCAACCATTTTCCATATGATTCTGATTAATGTGAAGCCGGAAAAAGAAGCAGTTCCATAATATGGGTTTCTTCTATCTCCTATTAATGGTTTAGCGGAAACTGAATACAAAAATTTGACTATACTGATTTTGTCGACTAATAGGTAACTTGAGATTTATAAGTTTTGGGGTGAAAAAAATATTTTTGGGAAGGCTCCTGCCTTTTCTCCAGATATTTTTTCTCTTTTTATCCATCTTAACCTTTCTTTCTTCGGCACTGGCTGCTTCATTTTATCTTTATTTTATCTTCATTTTATCTTTATTTTCTATCAGGAGCTGCCTTCTGACCATTTTTCCTTAACCTGTTAGCCCTCCTGTAATCAGTTTTCCCAAGAAAACGGTCAAGAGTTCCGGCATTTGTAAAAACAGGCTCTCTTACTCCTTTACGGTTGATATAAAGTCCTAATAATACAATAAGCAGACCAATTTCCGGTTTTGCTTCAATGCTAATCGCCCCTATAAGAATCAGGGAAGAAGCTGCAAGCCCTTTCAGGGCACCTTTCCTGTAAGAAATATAGCCTGTCCTTTTAAAAATCCGGATATCCCGGATTGTCAGGAATAAGACTACAAAATAGGCAAGCATTGCAATTTCCAGGTACATTCTTTTCTCCAATTTTTGGTTTTGCATTTCCTGCTACTTTAAATGCCTTTTCTCCAGAATATTTCTCTATAATTGGATAAATCAGGATAACAGGTTTAAAGAGCAGGTGCAGGGTTGGGATTATTATATGATTTTTGATATGCAATATAGCTGTGATATTGCATGTGAATAATTGTGATACTGGCGAATATATTGTCGAATATTGCCAGCGGATATTATTCTCAGCGTATGAATTAATAGTGAACAGGAATGCATATATATAATATTTAATTTTCGGATAATATTTTCAAAATCAGGTATCCCAGATAATATATAAAACCAGCAGGTCTGGTTTTTCTATTACTCCTCTTTTCATCAAAAAGACGATAAACTGTGTTTTTTAACCCCGAGAAAAGTTCTAAAATCTTTTATTACCGGTTCTAAAAGATCTGGTTTTATCTGGAAAATTTCACAGCATTCCAGGATCAAGAATCCCGCTGAGGAGCAGAATCCCGAGGAAAACCGGCTGGTGAATAAAGTATATTGATAGGGAATGTTTTCCGATCCAGGAAAAGGGCTTCTGAAGCAGGAACTTGTCGGCGTCAGGCACTTTAAACTGCCTGCTCCCGTTTTTATACAGGGAGTTCCCAAGGAAAATCCCTGTGAGGAGTACTCCAAACCAGGGAAATACAGGGAAATAATCCAGGGTTACAAAACCTTCGGGCCTTAAGCCCAGCCAGAGAAGAGCGGAAAAACCGAAAGTCCTGTCTTTGAGATAGAACCCTGCAAGAACAAAAAGCAGACCGAAGAACAGGTTTTCTTTTCCGTACTTCAAAAAAGGGTAGGCAAGCACCGCCGATACCCCGAAAAAATGCAGGATCCCAAACAGAATATACTGCCCTGGGAAAAAAATCCAGGTAATTACTGTGATTACAAGTCCCATCGAAAATAGCCTTAACCCTCTTTCAAGGTATCTGGTAAAATTCTCAGCAGGCTTTCCTGAAGACATGCTCTGGAGAGTTCTTGACCGGCTTATGGAAAGGGCAGTTCCCGATATCAGGATGAAAAGAAAAGCTGCACCTCTTCCTGTATAATAAAAAGTACCGGCCCTTAATTCTATATCTGCAAGCCCAAAAAAATCCAGGTCATAAAGAAAGTGATATGCGAGCATCAATATTACGGCTAAGCCCCGCAGACAATCAATTTCCCAGAAGCGGCCTGAGCGCGTTTCCATAGATCTTTCTCCAAACTGCCTGAATCCTGTTAATAAAACATTTTGCTTTCCTTTAAAGAAAGCAGTGTTTTATATAATCTGCGGGGCAGAGGGACAGCAGGGGAGAAAGTGCTTTTACTTTTTTCTTCTAAATGCTTTTACTTTTTTCTTCTAATTACCTTTAAGCATCCAAATCCTGCCAGGGCTCCGGCAAGCAGATAAAAGAAATTGGAGGCCTGATTATAATGTCCCTCTTTTTTTTGCTCTTTTTCAAGCCCTTTTGAAGGGACTTCTCCTGCAATTGCAGCCTCAGAATTATCTTCATCCCATGAACTTTCAGCCAGGTAAATGCTGCGTTTTTCCTCATTTTCCGTGTTCACAGGTTCAGGAGTTTTTCCTTTTGCATCAAGTATGATTTCCCTTTCCGAATTTCCCACTCTGACCTCAAGCTTGCCTGAAGGAACCGACTCAGTTCTGTATATATAATTGAATTTTCCGTCTTTTCCAGCTCTCAATTTCTGGACTGATGTAACCTTCAGGTTAACACCCGAGGCTCCGTCTTCTGCCGCGCCTTCTACCCTTATCTTATACTTTCCAGGAGATACCCCGGAAAAGGACACGGTAGCGGTCCCATCTTCCGCCCGGGCAGCTTCTGTTTTTGAGAGAACCATTTTCATTTTTACTTTAAGGCTCTCTACCCCTTCTGTCCTTATAGTTAAGAGATTATTAAAATTGAGAACCTCGATGTTTTCTAATTCGTAAGTGTACTCTCCAAGGTAAACAGGAACTGTCTTTTCAAAAGAAATTGAAACTTCCACCTCTTCTTCAGGTGAGGCAAGTCCGCTGATTATTATTGTCTCTCCTTTCCCCGGGTCTTCAGGGGTTGCTTCCCAGCCTACTACCTCAGCATTTGCAGAAGGAGCCAGACACCCTAAAAAGAGAAAAAGTGTGATGAATAAGCAGAAAAGGAGTTTTAATCCAGTCCTGTTCAATTTGAGCAGCTCGGATCCCATAAATTCCCTCCCCGGTTTAACCTTCGCCAGTTTGCTTAATTTGTGTAATCTGCTCAGCACGGCTTTTTTTATTTTCTCAACCGGCTTCTATTTTTATACCAGACCCAGTCCCGGACCCAGGTGGGGAATTATCCCGAATAAGAATATATTTATGAAACCGTGAATCATTACAACGAGAGGAAGGCTTTTCGTTCTGTAAAAGAAATACCCGAGAATACCTCCTGCAAGAAAAGTATATACTATTTCGTAAAAAGTACCATAACTCGAGTGCATTACCCCAAACAGAAGACTTGCAAGCAGGACTCCTCCTGCAGGTCCTAAAAACTCTTCCAGCCTTGTCTGGATAATTCCCCTGAAAATGAGTTCTTCAATCAGGCCTACTATAAAAATCATTATAATTGTAAGTTGAAGAAGGTTAAAAAATGAAAGGTCCGGGATAAGCGGTCTTGTCTGTACGATCAAATACTCCGCCTCTGCAAAAATCAAACCTGCGAGCAGAGAAAAAGGCAGATAAAGCCCCATTTTCCTGAGCAAATCCATTTTTCCTTCTTTTGGAATTTCCTGATACACAGATACAATTGTTATAGGGATTGTCATGGGCAAATACATGAATACGAATGAGTAAATATTGGCTTCAAAGAATATAGGCATTGAAAGGTTTACCAGCCGAAGAACTGGCAGGAGTATTAATGCCTGGTAAACCTTGCGTGTCTCCAGTTTTTTTGAGGCTATTATTGAAAGTGAAAGGATGATAAGAAGCAGTGTATAGGTGGCAGCGGCTTCTTTTATTCTTCCGGTAAATATCAGCAACTCGGCAAAGGCGATAGCAATAACAGGAGCTCCTGCAGAAAATATCTTTTGTAAATATCCGGTTTTTTCACTGGTCTGTATTTTGAACATTTTCCCAAACTCCGGCAAAGAGATCTGCCCTGCCTCACGTTCAGAAGAAGGATAGTCTGAAGACGCCATCTTCAGGTCTCCTTTGTGACATTTATCCAGAGGTGCGTATTCCTGTAAGGTATACTCTTTTCGGTTTCGTTAAAAAGCAGAAACTCCAGTTTCATGTTATTCCCCTCAACAGACGGGGTAAAAGTGACTGGCTCTTCCAATGATTCGTTGTGTCCAAGGCTGATGTATTTCTGGTCTTCTGGAAGGGGCAGGGAGTGATTTTCGAGCCTGACTTCCATTGTATAATCCACGTTTCTGTGCTCATGGTTCTTTACCCCTACAATAACCGTTCCGCTGTTTCCCTGTGTGTATTCTGTCGGGTAGTTCTCAGCCACCCTATCAGGACCCAGGATGTAAAATTCAGTGAATGGCTCTTCTCCTCTGGGATTTCCTATGACATACGCAAGGCTGCCAAGGGAAGCCAGTATGGAAATTATCAGCAAGGCTGCAAAGGCTTTGCTGGTCCCGTATCCGATCTCTTCAAGGATTTCTGTTTTCAGTGTGGAGGTAAAAGTTTCACCTGTAATATTGAAAGCTTCAGTTTCAGGTAACCTGGATCTTCTGTAGTATGCTGCCCCACAGCTGAGAAGAGTAAAAGCTGAAAGTCCTGCGAGTACAGGAATTTCCCTGATCCCCCAGGAAGTATAGTTCATTCCAAATCCCATAAGCGGGGTTATTGCGATACTTAACCCTAAAGAGAGAAGTGCTCTTTCAATTCCTTCCAGATCCTTTTTTGCAGGCAAAAGAGCTGCGGTCAGTGCATATCCCGGCAGGAATAGAACCAGAAGGAGTCCGAGGACTGTGCGCAGAAAGCTTCCGCTGAGTGGGGGCACAAGTACAAAGATATCAGTAAGGACCACAAGAGCTGCTACAATCAGCAGATCAAGAGAAAATTGTCTGTTCCCGGTCATTTTTATCACTGTGGAAATATTTAGTAATCTCTCTTCCTACAATTTATACTTATGTAAGCTTTCTGGCGACATCCTCTTTTTCAAAATCTTTTTGTATTTATTTATACACTCCTCTTCTACTTATTATATCTTTTCTGAATTTTTTACCTTACCAACAAAGTCCAGATTCAGATATTGCTGCAGAAGATTGGAGAATTTAAAAAGGAAATTTCAAGGTGCGGTTACACGCAATTCTTTACTTAAAATTCTAACTAAGTTTCAACTCGAAATTGTAGTTTAGAAAGTTATCCCGCCCCGATAGCTATACAGCAAAAACCTTAATAAACTTATGAGGTCCTAAAAGCTTTTATAGTTCTGGAACCCTGATTCCCAATTTTTTAATTCCCCTGTACCCATAAGGCTTCTTTCTATGAAAAATTTTCCCCTCTGAAGGAACTTCCTTCTGATTACTATCCGTTTTTTCTATTTCTATTAATATTTTTTAATTCTATTTTTCAGGCCTGCATAGAAAATTTTATTTTATACTTTTCCCTTTTCTCGAAGCATGAAAGTGCTGATTACAGGAGGAGCAGGTTTCATAGGCTCCCATATAGCTGAGTATTTTGCAGAAGCAGGCCATAGTGTAAGAATTCTTGACAATTTCGCTACCGGTTTTTCTAAAAATATCCCTCAGCACAAAAATGTCGAATTTATTCAGGGGGATATATGTGATCCTTCTTCGGTCGAAAAGGCTATCTCAGGTATGGACTGCGTTTTTAATGAAGCTGCCCTTGTATCAGTGCCGCTTAGCTGTGAAAAACCAGTCGAGGCTTTTCGGATAAATACTTTGGGAACGCTTAATGTATTGCAGGCATGCGTGAGGGAAGGAGTCGAAAAGTTTGTAACAGCATCTTCAGCTGCAGTTTACGGGAACAATCCTGTCCTCCCTAAAAGTGAAGGCATGTATCCGGAGCCAGCTTCACCTTACGCGATCTCCAAACTTGACGGGGAATTCCTGGCAAAGATGTTTTACGAAGAACATGGGCTCAGGACTACCTGTTTACGTTACTTTAATGTCTATGGGCCTCGCCAGGACCCAAAGTCTCCATATGCAGCTGTAATCCCCATTTTCCTTGAAAAGGCAAAAGCAGGAAAAGACCTTGTTATTCATGGCGACGGACTTCAGAGCAGGGATTTTGTACATGTCAGGGATGTTGTCAGGGCAAATGTAGCAGCTCTTGAAAATGGAGACGGCCAGGTATTCAATGTGGCTATGGGGAAAAGTGTAACAGTCCTGGAGCTGGCCGAGAAGATTGTTGAACTTACCGGCTCCTCAAGCAGGATCGTACATGTCGGGTCAAGGGCAGGAGATGTTCGGGACTCAAGGGCAGATGTCTCAAAAATTTCAGGCTGGTGGAAAGGCGAGATCGAACTGGAAGAAGGATTAAAAAGCCTTATTTAAATGTAAAAGGCAGGTTTTTAATAGAAATGCTGTTAGCTGGCTAATTTAAAAAATAGAATTAAACAGGAGATATTATCTCCTGCTCACGTTTTCTTTTCAGAATTTTCGTCTTCACTCTTCTCAGCTGTTCTTTTCTTTATAATTGCTCCTATTGCAATAATCACAAGGGCCCCCAACAAGAAGCTGGCAATTTTCAATCCTGAATTCCCGTCTTCCACAGGAGACGTATCAGATCCCATGGCTATTTCTGAATTGCCCTGCTGTTTTTCGTCAGAAATTGAATGGTCTTCATCTCCTCCTGTTTTTTCTTCAATCAGGAGGATGTTCTTGCTCGCTACAATTGCAAAGGGAGAGAAACTCGTTGTTTCGGCTTCGAAATAAATATATTCGTCATCTTCGCCTGTTTTTTCCGTTTTAAGAGGGTTCCACTGGTCTTCGGTGTAATGCTGAAGGACTATTGTATCCGTATCAATGTGGTTTTCATCTATCCATTCTTTGCTCACCTTGAAACCCACTATAGCATCCTTTATATTTTTCGAGCTCGATAACTTCCCGTCTCCTACCTGGATATTGATATATTTGTAAACTTCCCCTTCAGGTTCCTCAGTAACTTTTGAGGACTTTCCTTTCAATTCCTCAACAAAAGCCGTTATTCTGCCTGCTGTCTTCCGGGAGTAAAACTCAATATAACCTACAGGAGTGGCTGCATTTTTGAAATAAAACTTTACCTTTTTGCCATTTGACACAAACTGCTGGCAGGAATCTTTCTTTTTGATATTTTTCTCAGGCTCGGTAAAGTCTTCTTTATCTTTCTTATCATCACTCTTTGAGCTTCCTTTTGGTTTAATTTCTACTTCCGTTTGATTAAGGCCTACAAGTCCTTTTTCAGGGCTGTATGCGCCCACAAGGAGGTAATAACATCCTACAGGCAGATCAAATGCGGTAAGCGACAGTTTATCCTGGCCGACTTCTCCTATTGCTATCGCACCTTTTCCTTCTCCTATAAGGGTCTGAATTTCTGTCTGGAGCTCATTCTTTGTCAGTTTTGACCTGTAATTTGAGGATTTGATATCAAATTCTTCAATAAGGTCCACTTCATTAACTATAACTGAAGTTCCGGCTTTCGTGCCATTGGAGTTTATTTCTATGTTTGCTTTATATGCCTGCTCTTTTATGAGTACAGCCGCGTATATGCAATCATTCCCGGCAGCTCCTTCCAGTGACATGCTTATGTCAAGGTCTTTTCCTTTTACTATACTGGAAGGGGACGAAATACACAGTTTATGTTCTGTAACTACAAAGGCTGTTGAAGAAAGGACTGTCAGACTTCTATCCTGATTCTGCTGGACCATAACTATGCAGTACTGTCCTGCATCAAGAAGTCCCAGGTTATAGTCTGATGTATCCCCGCATTCGTCAAGTTTAACAGAGTATTTTTTGTATTCTTCACCCGCGCTTTCTTCGAAAAGAGTATTTAAGTTCCTGATATCTCCTGCCAGGAAAGAATCAAGAAGCTCGTGTGCACAACCTGAAGTTAATTTGATCAGGTAAATATCCACTGTTTCGTTTTCAAGAGCTGGCTCTCCGTAGAAAGACATCTCCACTTTTTCAGTCGGGAGAAAAATCGGATGAGTGGTATAGGACCTGGTTGAAGGGTATGTTATGGTATAACTTTCTTCTTCACATTTGTTCAGAGCCCCTTTTGCTCCTCCATATTCCATGTGTTTAGGACCGTTATATGTGAGTTTAATTGGCGTGGGAAGTTGAATCCTTGTGCCTTCATTCGGGCACCCCATTACAATCCAGTTACCCTCTGCCGGGTCACTGGTGTGGTCCAGAAAATAGACCACTTTATCAGTAAAATTCAAATTAGCAATTGTCTCTGTCTCTTCACAGCATGCCACTGTCGGCGCTGAGGATGCCATTACCGGCGCTGAGGTTAAGACGAGTATTGCCAGTATAAGTATTAATTGACTTTTTCTCAATTACATGCCTCCATTTTCCCCATTGAATTTCTGGTTAATCAGCTCAGGATAGCAAATCTTTTCATTCAATCCGGCTGAAATAATTCATCTTGTTTTATTTTCTCTTTGAATACAAAATAAGAATTAATAATGCTGCTACCATACCTCCCAGCATGTAAACCGTATCTACGGGAAGCCCTGATTTTTCAACAGGCTGAGGTTTCACAGGTTGAGACTTATGAACTTCTTCATGTTCTACGTTTTCACTGTCCTGATCCGAGTTCAAGACTGCTTCAGTATTATTTTCCATTTTTTCCCGGATTTCCGATGAATTCTTTTCCGTGACAGTTTCTATTTCTTCTAATGGATGGGCAGGTGTTATAGCTAAGGTTTTTCCCTTGAGGGTTACTTTTCGAGTAGTGCCTCCCACACTTACCTTAAAGTCTCCCGGGGGGACTGCTTTTGTATTATATGAATAACTGAAGTCCCCTCCTGAATCTGCTTTTATCCTCTGAACAGCAGTAATTTTCAGGTTCACCGTTGAATCTCCATTTTTAGCGTCTCCATCCATTTTTATCTGATAGGTTCCTGGAGGGACACTTGACTGCGTTACAGTTGCGATGTTACCGGAAGCTTCTGAACTCTTGGTTATCCAGATTAGCATTTTTACTCTGACATTGAGGTTTCTGGCATCACTTGCCTGTACTGTAAAGCGGTTATTGAACCCGTCCGGAATTTTGACGTCTTCGAGTATGTACTCATACTCCCCTCCGGATGCCTGAACATCCTTTTCAAAGCTTACCTGTATTTCAACCTCCTCTTCCGGAGAAGCGCTTCCCTTGATTCTAAGGGTGTCTCCAAGAGTGGGGTTCTCAGGGGATATTTCCCAGCTGTCAACCGCGGCAGCTGCAGGTAAAATTGTCAGTAGAGCCAGAATCAAAACTGAAAAAGAGACAGTTATAAAGAGATGTTCTTTTAGCCTTTTATGGGGATGAGCTGATTTTATCACGGGAACTACTCCTTTAAAATTCGGATATGCTTTTTATTTTTATTATGTGCGTACTTAAATTTTTTGAAATATTTTACAAAAGTAAACATTTATAATAATGCTAAAGATCGATATTTTGCAAACATTTTCTGTAATAATCTATTAATTTTTTGTAAATAGTAATCCGGGCCCTCTGCGAATTAAATATAAATTTTTATATTTTGTTTTGTTTTTTAAGGCATACCCTGATTTTTTTCAAACTCATCAATTTTTTAATCTGTATCACCTGTTATTTTCTGCTTTTACTTCTTATTATTTTTTAGTAAATGAATTAGTAATGTTATTTGATGTTTATATTCTTTTCTCGCATTTTCTTACATTGACTTATATAATATTTTTAGCAAAAATTTTTGTGTTTGATACTGTATGCCCTTATTTAACCCCGATTTTTTTGATCTATTCTTGATTTCTATTATATTTTTGCTTTATGTTCCATGCCAGAAATGAATGTTGTATTATATGTTAATCGTTTAACTTCTTAAGAAACTTTTTTATACTTTGCAATCATCGTATACGAATAATCTCACAAAATCTTGTGTGAAACTAATCAATTATTTATGGGAGGTATACTTATGCTGTTAAGCATAATTTCATCAAGTGCTATTTCCTCGAGTGCAATTTCCTCAAGTGCAATCTCTATGGTTACAAGTCCCGGGATCCCTCAATATGGTGCTGCGGTGGTTGTAGGGCTCATAAGCCTTCTTTCTTTGAAGGAGATCCTTTCAGCATCCGAGCACTGGAACAGATCACTGGACAGTTCTTTTAATATGACAATTCTGCCTTTGCTGTTCAGCTTTGCTGCAATTGTCGTTTACAAAGTAACCGGAGTAATTTAAATTCCGCATTTCCGGAATCATTCTCTTTTTTGCCGCATCAGACAGGTTTCGTGCAACTTTGCACTATTATTTTTTTAATACTTTCTGATTTATTTCAGTCACTTTTTAGCTATTTTTAAATTTTCGCGTCTTTCTGTCATTATTTTTTCTGTGTATCAAAATAAGAAAAGACCGTTTAACATTAAAGCTGAACAGAATAAATAAACTGTAAAGAAAGTGACAACTCCAAGACAAACCAACATTTTAATTAATAATTAAAAGTAAAGGGCAAATAAGAGGAAAAATAACTGGAGAATATCCGGATAGAAAAAGTTGAAGTTAAAGTTGAATTTAACTTTCGAATAATGAATTAGAGGATCGAATAAATTAAGTTGTTCAGGTAGATAATATCTCAAAAAATTTCAATTTTTTTTGTTTGGTAAACATAATATTATTTGATTGTGAAACTTGATTGTGAAACTTGATTGTGAAACTTGATTGTGAACTTACTTCTCTATTTCGATAAACCCTATCCATGACAAATTATTTTCCAGTTTACACTTTATTACTTTTTTCTTTTTCTATCTTTTTTATTTATTGTTTTATATTCTTAATCTCCACTATTTTTACAAAATCTTTTGCAAAACTTTTTATAGGGCATCTTTCCGTACACGAATATTTTCTATAATGTTTCATGCCAGTTTACTCCTGAAGCCCTTTAAAATTTTTCTGTTACCTTAATTTCTTCTTTTTTGCATGATCTTTTTCTGCCTCAGAATTACGGGCTTTCCTTTTTCCCTGTCTATTATAAAATCTCCTGTCCTGGATATTAAGTAGATAATCATGAGGAGACTGAGAATATAGTCAGGCAAATACTGGCTATATATGTTTATTTTTTAGTGGCTGTTAGCAGGGATATTTATCTGTCTTTTATACAGTTTCACTGTTCATTTTTTTACATCTGCTCCTTGATTAATCATGTCAATTACAGCCTATTTTTTTCAGGTAAACAGGTTTTCTATTCCAATAACCTCTCCCTCTGCAATGTATTACGTGCTGGAGATAGGACCGCTCATAAGCCTGATTCTAATATTTTCCTGTTATTAATTTTAAAACCGTGTTCAATGAATCCGGGAGGACAATAAAGGCATCTACCCGCTATTAAAATTTAGGAACTTGGAAAAAGTGTTTTATAGTATGTTGTATTATTATACCAATGATCTAAGATTATGTCAGTAGTCTATTATTATATCAATGATTCTCCAGTATCCGGGGTATATGCTTTAATGTTTAAAGGGGTGTCTTTATGCTCTTAAGTATAGTTTCAACCAGTGCTATTTCCTCAAGCGCTATCTCTTCAAGTGTAATTTCCATGGTCACAACCCCTGGTCTTCCTCAATATGGGTCTGCTGTAGTTGTCGGGCTGATTTCCCTTCTTTCCTTGAAGGAAGTTCTTTCCGCATCCAAATACTGGAATAGACGACTTAATAACTCTTTTAATTTGCCAATTATTCCTTTACTGTGCAGTTTTGCTGCGATTGTCGTTTTTAAGGTTGCTACAATCCTATGAGATTATTACTTCTCTTTATTACTTCTCTTGAAATTACCGGCTCTTTTTTGAAAAAAAGTTTTTTTTCATCTTATCTTTTTTATTACTTTCTCATTGCTTCCTGTCGTCAGTATGCTCTAATTTTTCTTTTATCTCTTAAAAAGGGGTTTTCCATTTTTGTTTAATTCATGATATCAGGTTTTCTTTCAGGAATATTATGGTTTTTTCGAAATAGTAGAGAAAGGAGATCTGAAAAATAAAGAATATAAGAAAAGAAAAATGGATCGGGAAGAAAACCCAGAGAAAATTTTAAAAAATTTATTGAATTTTAATTTGGTTTTGTATGAATTGTTTAGAGTCCTGGTAAGATATTTAGCTGGTGGGGCAGGATCCCGAAGAGGAAAACGTTAACAAAACCGTGAAGGACCGCAATAAAAGGCAAGCTCCTTGTTTTGTAGAAAGCGAGTCCCATGATAAGCCCTACAAAACCCGTATAGAGAATTTCCTGAAAAGTGCCGTACCCTGAGTGCATCAGCCCGAACATAAGGCTTGTAATCAACAGGGCTTCCCGGACGGTGAGAGCTTTTTCGAGCCTGCTTTGCAGGATTGACCTGAAAATCAGTTCTTCAACAAGCCCCACGAAAAAAACCATTATAAAGGTAAGCTTAAGAAGATTTACAAAAGTCAGGTCCGGAATCAGGTATCCTGACCGGATTGTAAGGTATTCCCCAAATCCGAGTAAAAAACCCAGAGGAACTGCAATAAGCATGTAAGGCACGAAATTCTTCATAGTTATGCCTATCTGCTCAAGGGAATCACGCTGGTGAAGTATAATAGTTATCACAGGAATTGCAAGGGGTCCGTAGACAAACATGAAGGTGTAAAGGGTAGTTTCAAAAAATATCGGCATTGAAAGGTTAATAAGCCTGAGTACGGGCAGAAGCATCAATGCCTGATATATCCTGTGTACCTCCGGATCTTTTAAAAATATGTCTGAAAGAGAGAGGGAGATAACGATCCCTATATGTACCCAGACAGCTGCACCCATCCTGCCTGAAAAGATCAGAAGTTCCGCAATTGTTATGCCCAGGACAGGAAGTGCCGTAAGAAGCCTGAGCCGTTTGGCTTTGAATTCTTCCTGACTATTTTCCTTAATATTTTCCTGAATATTTTCCTGAATATTTTCCTGACTATTTTCCTGAATATTTTCCTGAACATTTTTCTGAACATTCTGGACACCCTGGACATTCTCCTGAATGTTCTGAATCTTCTGGGCGTCCTTAATATTTTCCTGAATTCTCTGAACGTCCTGACCCTTCTCCATGCCAGATTCTTCAGGCCCTGTTATTTTCCTGATTCTGATCCGGGGGAGTCCTTTTATATATTTTTTTGTAACCTCCGGATTTCCAGAAGTTATGTGCAAATACCCTATAAGAATCAGAACTGCTGCCCCGATTCCTCCTGCGGTATATATGATATCTACATACTGCTCGATTTTCTGAATTGGGTCGGGATCTTCATGCAGAACCGATGCAGATACGGAGTTTTCTGTTTCTCCCGAAACCTCTGAATATATCTGTTCTGAAAGATGCCCTGTATCTGTTGAAGGGGATAATTCCAGGCTGCTTCCTGGTGCGGCATGTGCAGAAATTGCCAGCAGGGTCAGAGTAAGGACTGAAACGATAACCTGAATATTCAGTTTTTTTTGCTTATTGTGATAATTAGTTGGTTTTCGCACGGAAATTGCTCCTCTTTCAAACAGGGCAGTCCAGATTTATTTTGTGGACATCTTATTAAATGTTTTTTAGTTGTTTTCCTTATTAAATCTTGGGGATGTTATACGACTTTCATATTATACAGGTTTTTATTATAAAATCTTATATGAAGTTTTGTAGATAGTTAGATGTTTTAATTTCCAGGGTCCAAACTTAAAGAGTCTAAACTTAAAGGGTCTAAACTTAAAACTGGAGCAAAAAAGTTTTGAGTCCGTAAAAATATTACAGACCCGTTTTCCATAAGAACTTTTTCAGGATTCCGAATAATCGAATTTTCAGAAGAAACCCGATAAATAAAACCCGAAGCCTGAATCCGGTATTCCGGATATTGGGACAGAATGGCACAGATCGAAAATAAGATTCTGGGCTCCAATCCCACTTTTTCGAGTTATGAAATTTCTGTATCAGGTGTATCAGGTGTATCAGGTGTATCAGGTGTATTAGGTCCCTGTTGAGTTTACATTTATCCAGAGGTGGAGGTCCCTGTAGGACGTGTTCTTATCTGTCTCGTTAAAGAGCAGGAACTCAAGTTTCATGTTTTTCCCTTCTTCCGGAGGAGTGAGCGTTAGAGATTTTTCCCAGGTCTCGTTATGTGCGAGTGATACCTGCTGCATATTTCCAGGAATTGGAAGGGATTTATTTTCAAGCCTGACGTCCAGTGTGTAGTTTACAGGCCTGTACTCGTGGTTTACGACCCCTATAATTACTTTTCCGCTATCTCCGAGTGTGTAGTTTGTCGGGTAATTATCAGCCATTCCTTCAGGCCCGAGGATATAGAACTCCGTGAAGTGTTCCCCTTCTTTTGGGGTAATAATCACATACACGAGGGTTGTAACGGAGAGGAGAATGGAAATAACCAGAATGATTGTAAGGGTCCTGTCAAGTCCTGGTTCGGGCTTTTCCAGAATTTCTGCTTTTATTTCGAGCAGGGTTTTCCTGAAGGGAACCTCAAAGGCATCAGCTTCGGGAAGTTTTGCCCTCCTTATGTAGGCAAGCCCGCACATTATAATTGTGAACACTGACAGGCTTATAAGGATTGGCAGAAGCCTTATTCCCCACGGGGTATAGTTAAGCCCAAGACCTATCAGGGGCACGACCGCAATACTCAGCCCGAAGGAAAGGGCTGTCCTTTCAATGCCGTCAAGGTCTGATTTCGCGGGAAAAAGTGCAGCTATCAGGGCATATCCTGGCAGGAAAAGTACAAGGGGCAGGCCGAGGATATTACGGAACACAGTTTCACTTAATCCGGGCATGAGCACAAAGAGATCGGTAAGGAGCACAAGCCCTATAACGGTCAAGAGGTCTGAAGGAATTTTCTTTCCGGTCATTCAGGTCATCCGGCATATTATTTAAAAAAATTATTATATTTCTCCAATTTCTTCCGGAGAGTTACTATTTTTTCCTCATACATTTTATTCTTTCGCTCTTTCCACTTTATTTGTTTGTTCCGAGGAATTTTTTTCGTTCCTGTATTTTTTCTTTTATGTATTCAGGGCTCCATCCTTATACATTTTTTGCTTCAGTTTTTCCCCTTTTATTATTTAATTTCTATGTATATCTTTTGATTCGACTCGTCATTTTCCATTTAATTTGAATTTGATTTTAAATTTGATTTCATTGGTCATCGGTTAAGGTATTTTTTTGCCTGAAAGCTATCGATTTTGCACCAGAAGCCTATCTTAAATTTTGGTCGATTTACATGAAATCGATATCCTGTTCATGCCTATAATGAAATTAAATATTTGATGAATGTCGTAGGAATGGAGGCAATTTATCACGATTCTTCACTTCACCGAATACTCATGAATTTGATTTTAAATTTGATTTTGATTTTGATTTTGATTTTAAATTTGATTTCGATTTTGATTTTAATATATACTTCCCAATAAAGCCCGGAAAAATCTTGAAATTATTTTTTCAGAGTTTTTCTATCCTGTCTTCTTCTCCCTTTATCTAAATGCGGCAAGTGGGGTATATTTCAGGCCAGACTCCAAATCTTCAGTTCACAGGAGAAATTTATCAAGAATACTGGAAAGCCCGCGGTGTCTGAAGGCGGAATTTTTGTGCCCTTATGCTGTTGTTTTTTCGAAATTAATTTTTATCTTACTTTATATATCTTTTTTATGTTCTCCTTTTCCCGTATTTTTTGCACTTACGTAACCCAATGGTATAATGTTATATCCGTATAATCAATGGCTCTCCAGATACTATTATTACTTATTTATTATTATGCCACAGTACATCTGTCAATAAATTTATATATTCGCGGCCCAGATGTCAATCTAAAAAATTAAAGTATATTTGGGACTCAAACAGTTATAAAGTTGGTCTGGATTGCGGTGCAGCGACCGGTATTTAATGACGTTTGAGCCGCTTTAATTATTTCTACTTTATAATATAAATTAAAATGGGGTCATACATATGAGTAACGAACTTCTTATGAGCAGTGCAGAGTATCCGGCTCATCAAGAAAATAAGCGTTTCAGGGGGGCATCCTCTCAAAATATAACTGTAATCCTTCCGGCATGCAATAATGAAGTTTCAATCGGAAGCCTTATCCTTCTCACCAGGCTCTATGCCGACAATGTAATTGTTGTCGATGACGGCAGCACTGACAGGACAGTTGAAATCGCCAGGAAAGCCGGAGCCCATGTAATTGTTAACGAAGCCTGCAAAGGAAAAGTCGGATCCCTCAGGACCGGCTTCACAGCCGCAGCTGACCTGGGAGCAGATATTATAATAACTATGGACCCGGACGGCCAGCACAACCCTGCAGATATTCCCAGAATCGTAGCCCCAATAATTAAAGGCGATGCAGAAATGGTAAACGGCAGCCGTTATCTGAATTATCCCGGCAAAAATTCTTCCGTTTACAGCCGCACGGGCCAGACCATGCAGGACATTTCTGCAAATATGAACTTCAACCTCAAAATTACCGACACTCAGAGCGGTTTCCGCGCCTATGCAGCCTCTACAAAGAGCATTTTCCGCTTCAGCGGCAAAAAAACAGCCATAGAAAACGAAATGCTTGCCGACGCCGGAAGGTCAGGGATCCGCATTGCTGAAGTCGAGATAGGGGCCTGCACCAGCGTCGGAGCTTCGATCCGGGACCCGGTAAAGTACACGCTGGGCGCCCTGAGGACCATGGCTGAAGATATAGAAGCCAACAAGCCTCTGTACTTCTATTCCGTGCCAGGCTTTGCTCTTGCGACATGCGGCTTCTTTATGGGTTTCAAATTCATGGCAGATTATTTCTTCGGAATCGCAAGCCTCAACTTCGGGCACACATTCCTTATGGTCTTCCTCGCCCTTGCAGGCGCGTACATGACTCTCAGGGGAATAATTGCCCACTCAATGGCAGGAGCGGTCAGACAGACCGATTCTACCTGATATTTTATTCAGTAAAGGCAATTTAAACCAGCACGGCATTAAATCAATTCAATCTCTTTAAATAACAAAGCCCTGATAACTATTCAGGAACACGGATCTGAGCATTCAAACGAACCAAGTTATTGTTTTTTATTTCCGTGCCTGAATAGTTATATTTATACTTATATATTCACCGTTTACTTTATATGCAGTTAAATCCCTCTAATTTCGTTAAATCTTTAAATGTATTATTCTGGGGTTATTCGAATGAATAATGAACTGGCAATGGGCAATAACACCCATTTAGTAACAAAAAATGAGGAAATTCCGGATGTAAGAGGAATATCCCCGCAAAATATAACCGTGGTACTCCCCGCCTTCAATGAGGAAGTCTCCATCGGCAGCATAGTCCTCCTCACGAAGCACTACTGCGACAACGTAATCGTGGTCGACGACGGAAGCTCTGACCGCACAGCCACAATCGCCAGAAGAGCAGGAGCCCACGTAATTGTCCACGAGGCAAATAAAGGCAAAGGTGCAGCCCTCAAGACCGGCTTCACAGCCGCAGCCGACCTTGGCGCAGATGTGATTGTTACAATGGACTCTGACGGGCAGCACAACCCTGCCGAAATCCCCAGGCTCGCAGCCCCAATCATCGACGGCACGGCAGAGATGGTAAACGGCAGCCGCTACCTGAGCCATAAGGACAAAAATACCCCTATTTACCGCCGCGTCGGGCAGACCATCCTTGATACAGCCACAAATATGAATTCCGGCCTCAAAATTACAGATTCCCAGAGCGGTTTCCGAGCCTTTGCAGCTTCAACTAAAGACGTTTTCCGGTTCAACGCCAGAGGCATGGCAATAGAAAGCGAAATGCTTGCCGATGCTGGCAGGTCCGGGTTACGGATTAAGGAAGTAGAGATCGGGGTAAGATATGACGTTGACGGCTCAACCGTAAGCCCGATAGAACATGGTTTAGGCGTCCTTGTTATGATTTTAAAGGATATTGAATTTAACAAGCCTCTTTATTATTTTACAGCTCCCGGCCTTGCACTTGGGGTAGGCGGGCTGTATATGGGTGCTCATTTTCTGCATGAATTCATCCTAGGTAAAGGATTATACTTCGGGCCTACAATACTAATGATTCTTTTTATCGTTGTGGGAACTTTTATGGCATTGACAGGAATCTTGCTGCATTCTGTATCTGCGATTGCGAGGGAAACGAAGGCAGTTCAAACTTAAAGGCTAAGCTTTCAGGCAGCAAACAATCAGATCATTATGTGTTTTTAGGTATGATTTCCTGAAGATTCTTTATGTCTTAAAACGTCAAAAATATGGATAAGTTTTTAATAAATGCTGATTGGTTAATAAATGTTTATTTATTTTAAAACAGAGCGGGTTATTCGATGAAATTATTAGCGTTTGTCTCCACTATAGATTTAAAATACAAATTGGGATGCACCCCTTCATGGTGGCAGTTATTGAAAGCCCTCCACGAGACCGGAAACGAAGTAATAGTGGTTCCTTACCTTGGTGGGGCGGTGGAAAGCCTGTGGTGGAGAACTTACGAAAATTCGTGCAAGTTTGAAAGTATATTATATAACAACTTCCTGAAATCTCAGAGAAAAGTCGCTGATCCTTCAAAAACAAACGGTTTTCTTTCTCCCATCACGAAAAACCTGATCAACCTCGATATCAAGCCCAAGATCAAAAAACAACTACAGGACATCATAAACAACGAAAAAGACCTTGATTTTATCCTTTTCATGAATATCCCCCTCAACCATATCACAGGAATCCCTACGGAAATTAAACAGGAATTTGGAATTCCATGCCTTTACTATGACGGGGATATGCCCACAATCCTTCCAAAATATGCAATGTCTCGCGGCTTTAAGTTTGACTATTATCTAGAAGCCGACCTTTCCGAATACGACACATTCTTCGTCAACTCAAAAGGCGTAATTGAAGACCTTAAAGAAGCCGGTGCAAAAAACGTAATCCCCCTCTACTATGCAGCAGATGCAGATCTTTTCGCCCCCGTAAATGTGGAACAGACCATTGACGTCTCATTCTACGGCCACGGAAGCGAACTAAGGGAAGAATGGATGGCAAATCTGATCTCAAATCCCAGCAAAAGGCTTCCCAATGTTAATTTCTCTGTAGGAGGCGGCAATTTCGGGATAGACATGGGCAATGCAAAGCTTATAGGTCCGGTTTCATACAGCGCCTTCCGCGAATTTTGCTGTAAAAGCAAGATCAACCTGAACATTACCAGATGGTCTCACACAAATGTTTATGCCTCTGCCACAGCCAGGCCATTTGAGCTTGCAGCCTACGGAGCCTGCATAGTTTCCCAGCCTTATAGCGGGATAGAAGAATGGTTCAAGGTTGGAAAAGAGCTTATCGTTGTCAACAGCGAAGATGAAGCTGTGGAAACCTATGAATGGTTATTGTCATCTGATGAAGAAAGGCTGAAGATCGGTGAACGAGCCAGGCAGAGGATTTTGAAAGATCATACATACAGGCACAGGGCTGAAACGATTGTTACGTCGGTAAAAGGAACAGTGTCGAGTATTTTGAAGGAACCAGCTTACGAGCACAGGGCTGAGATGATGATTGAAATGAGCAAATCGTGCAACTAAAGTGAGCGCAGTTCATATGAAAATATTGCAGGTTACTAATTTCTTTAAACCTTCTTGGGAAGCGGGAGGTCCTACTCGTGTAGTATATGAAATTTCAAAAAAACTGGAAGAAAATGGGCATGAAGTTACTGTTTACACTACAGATGGATATAAATCAAGACTAAACGTTGAAAAAAATGTGCCTTTAAATATAGATGGGATCAAAACTTATTATTTTCGCAATTTATCCAATTACTTATCTAGAAGATTGGTGTTACCAATCCCATATTACGCACCATTCGTAATAAGGAAAAATATCAAATCTTTTGATATTATTCATATTCATGAATATAGGACACTCCTTGGAGTAATGGTACATTATTATGCAATAAAATATAATATCCCTTATGTACTACAAGCACATGGTACAGTATTACCTTTTTTTGAGAAGCAAAAACTAAAACAAATTTTCGACTGTTTCTTTGGAAGTTTACTGATTGATTCAAAAAAACTTATAGCTCTAACTGAGAAAGAATCTGATCAATACCAAATGATGAAGGCAAGTATAGACCAGATAGAGATTATACCAAATGGCATTAATTTTTCAGAATATTTGGAATTACCTAAAAAAGGATCGTTTAGAGAGAAGTATTCTCTAAATAAAGATGAAAAAATCATTCTATATTTGGGTCGAATACATAAAATTAAGGGAATTGATATTCTTATAAATTCTTTTTCAAAAGTTATGAACAAATATGATAATGTAAAACTGATACTTGTCGGTCCTGATGATGGATTTTCCTCTGTATTAAATAAACAGATAGAATCCCTAAAACTCAATGATAAAATTCTATTTATAGGGTCTCTTTATGATCGTGATAAATTAGAAGCCTATGTGGATGCAGATATCTTTGTTTTGCCTAGTTATTCAGAAGGGTTTCCAACTACTGTTTTAGAGGCATGTGCTTGTGAGACTTCTGTGATTATTTCTAACACTTGTAGCATTACAGATATAATAGATAATAAAGTTGGATATGTAGTAAATCTAAAAGATAATCAACTTTGTGATTTAATTTTAGACCTTTTAGTAAATGATGATTTAAGAACTAAGTTTGCCACTGAAGGTAGAAAATTAGTAGCAGAAAATTTTGACTGGTCAACTATTTGCAAAAAAATTGAAAGATTGTATGCAGAATGTATTAATTCCAAAGACAATTTAGGTTGATGTTTTATATTATAATTGTTGAAAACACAATAAACAGATTCGATAACAGTTTCTATCAACAAGATTATTAAAAATTTAAAAATCTATATGCTTAAACTTAATTACGTTTTGTCTGTTTGATGCGAAAATGTTTAAAAATTATTAGAATCTTGGTAACGAGAATGCTTCACTTTGCTTCAATATTCTTCGAAATTCTCCTTAAAAGATTTATCAACGGCTTAGTATCTTAAATGAATATGAATATGTTATAATCTGGTTTATTTACGAAAATTGTTCACGTAACTAACTAGTATGCTCTTAGAATGAGTCACCAAGAGAACTTACTCTCAGGTGAACAAAAAAATAGGAGTGTATATGGAAATTATAACTTCCGTAGTTTATAAGCGTGCTCAAAACCAATACTTTCTTAATTTGAATTCAAAATTTAATTTATGAAAGACTTCGGAATCCATGCACCATTTATGAAATAAGGTAACATCATTAAATAAAATTTCATTGTACACCAGTTAAGGAAGAATCGTTAACAATTTCATCGACTCCCGCAAAATTTGTCAAATTATAAATATTAAGCTGGAGTTTTATATCGATTTCAGTTTCAGCGCTCAAGATTTGAGCTGATTTCTTCTGTTGAAATCAAGATCAGTAGCAAGAAAACCTTAAACTATGATCAATGGATATGTGTTGAATTTATAGGTAGATTAACTGAAATAAAAGCTGTGCCTTTGTTACTTGATATAATTCAAGTGATAAAAGAGATCATCGCCTGAAGACAAAAATGGAAATAAACAATGAGTGGTAAAATTGAAGATAGTACATATTATGAATTGGTATATTCCTAAAATGGGATACCAAGAAAATTATCTTCCATCAGAACAGAAAAAACTGGGATATGATGTTGAAATTATTACATCAGATAGAATTCCCCCCTTCAAGGAATTTCGCGGAGAATTTCAGGATGAGGAAAGAATAATCGGGAAGGGATTATTTGAAGAAAACAACGTAACAATTCATCGATTGCCTGTGCTCCTAGAATCTAAGGAAAGTAATCAAGTTATCTTAATGGGGCTTAAATCAAAATTGAGAGAATTAAAGCCAAACATAGTCCATGTGCATGGAGAAATAAACCCTGTAACATTACAAACAATTATATGCTGCAAAAGGCTTAGATTTAAAGTATTCGTCGATAGTCATTCTAATAGTGACAATTTTAAACTCAATTCCCCATTAAAGCGGCTATACTATAAATCCGCGAAGGTGTTTTATATCATTTTTGGAAAACGAGTTCAATGCTGGTTGCCTATTACTAGTGCTTCTAAAGACTTACTAACAGAATATTTTGGCATAAGTGAAAAACACATGGAGCTCCTGCCATTAGGGGTCAATACTAACAGATTCTTTAAATGTAAAGAGTCCCGAGAGGCCAATAGAATTAAATTAGGCTATAGTGAGGACGAATTTGTGTTAGTATCTTCAGGGAAGTTCGATACTTCGAAAAAAATTGACATCTTGATCAAAGCTTTTTCAATAGTTGTGAAGGAAGTCCCTAAATTACGTTTATTATTGATCGGCAAAGGTTCGAGCGAATATATGAACTATTTAAACTCGATAATTGAGAGTGACAGTTTAAACGAATATATACGTATCCTAAATTTCGTAGACAACTCAGAATTAGGAATCTATTACAATTTAGCAGATGTGGGAGTTTGGCCTGGCACCAGTTCAATCTCTGTTATAGAAGCTCTAGGTACTGAACTACCACTTATCTTACCAAAAGGAAATGATGATTACAAAGTTGTATTTGACGCTAGTGCAGCGATTGATTTCGAAAAGAACAACATATATTCATTAGTAACGGCTTTGAAGAGCTTGATTCGATCTCCAGAGATGAGACTAGAGCTTAGTAATAATGCTAGAATCCTTGTAAAAGAAGAGCTCTCTTGGGAAAAAGTGGCTGAAAAGAGTATTGGAATATATTGTGGTAGTCGCCCCAAGGTTAAAGGACTGGTGGGGTGTCCTCCCGGCTCTTCCCAACGAGGTGATGGCTCGGGTATCCCGGGAAGATTTGGTCAATAATTTGGGATAAGCCGAGTATATTAGGTTTTGGTACTTAGCTTCGGAATGGATGCCTGAATTTTAGATTCAGACCTTTGGGAATGGGTTCGTGAATAAAATGAGGTGATAATATGAAATCCTGCCTGATCTATCCGGGAATTGAAAACTATCGGTCGAGGCAAAAGATGTTTGAATGTCTTGGCAACATTGTTGAAAAGGAGTTTATTATTACTGATCATATTGGGGACAAAAATAGGCTTCTGACAAATGAGAACGAGAGAGTTACATATATTGGATTATATGAGCACCAAAAACTAAAACCAATATTTATGTACGATACATATAAAAAAATGAATGAGTTGCTTTGTTACAATGATATTGACATTATTCACGATTATTTCTATAATTCGATTATAAGTAATACATTGCACAGAAGACTACATCTCCACGAACATGATTACCCTAAAGTAGTCACATCAATTGTTAGTAGAAATATTGGATGGTATAAGGAGATTCGTAAACTAGAGCCATATCCTAGTTTACGATATTCATATTTACGGGGAGTTAATATTTTTCTCGAGTATATCTCCTGCAAGCAAGCGGATGGTATTATGGTAAACTCCGAAGAAATTAAACAAGATCTTATAAGATACTGTAAGATATGCCCTGATATCATCCGAGTAATACCAAATTCTGTCGATACTGATTATTTTCGACCAAATTACGTTAAAAAAGACCAACTGGGATTGAATCCTGAAGAAAACATATTGTTATTTGTTGGCAATGTTTTTAGACTCAAGGGAATCTATGATCTCTTTGATGCTTTGCCAAAGGTGCTAATAAAGGAACCAAATACCCGTTTGATTATAATTGGCTCGATCCACAAAGATGAACTGCAATATTTATCCAACTATATAAAAGAGAGAAAGATCGAGAGTAATATACTATTCTTAAACCACATGTCGCAAGATGAGTTAATTAAATATTACTCTGTTGCAGATGTGTTTGTATTTCCATCACTCTATGAAGGATCTCCACGATCTGTGCAGGAAGCAATTGCTTGTGGGTGTCCTGTAGTAGCAACAAATATTGGAGGTATAAATATTTTAGATGAAAATCATGAATATATATCATTTGTTAATATAAAAAGTCCCGATATGATCTCCAAGAAAGTACTGGAACTAATAAAGGATTCGAACTTGGCAAAGGCAAAGGCTAAAAAAGGAATTCATCATATTCAACAAGAATTTAGTGACAAGAGTGTTGCAGGTCAAATAGTTGAGTTTTATCATCACCTGGTGGGATAACTTGGTGGTGAGCTTGTCTTCTCTTATAGTATGGGATCTAGGCAAGCACTGAGTATCATAATTAAGTTGCCAGAGCATTAGTGTCGCGTTAATCATTAAGGATTAATAGATACAACTGATAATATGCGACATTCTATGGCAGACACGACGATTTTCTTGCATAATATCTCTTAAAATTGGTAGAAAGTCCCAAGTTACGTTCTAAGATTGCTAAAACATCAAATTCGTCGTTTTGCAAATACTTCCTTAGGAAAAATTTGGAGTAAACGATATCGTATGTTCTATGGAGGGATTGAGATTAAATTAAAAGAAGATTGTGAAGACGAGCCATTGATCATATACGAAAAAAAGAGAGCATATTCAACATTTTGGGCAAATATAGAGAGATTTGTGTACCTGGGGTTTTCAGCAACTTTCTCTCGTTTTCTAAAAAATAATATTTTTTATCTTTGCTTGTTATTTGTTTTTATAGGGGTTATTTGTCTTATAATTAATTCCAATCAATATGCCTCATTTCCTGGATTACTTTTAGTTAGTATTTTTTTAATTCTCTTCCCGACAATCATAATTTTTTCTAAATATTCCTGTTATTTGAATAAATCTGAGTCAATTCTTTTAGTTTTCATCCCCTTAATTTTTTTAAATTACCTCTATTTTATAAAGGAGGGGTCACCAGTAGGTTTTGAAGATGTTCATCAACATGTTTTTGAATTCACTAAACTGTTTGATCAAAGTGGGAAGCTATTGTTTTTAAACGCCCAACAATTGTCTTTCAATTTTGTGGGTTTATATGTGATATTTAAATTTTTAGCAAATATTTGTAATGTCAATGTTATTTTTTTGGCTTCTTTAGTTCCTCCCATTTTTAATTTAATTTCAATAATTTTTGTATATGTGATTGCTAATAGGCTTCACTCTCATAAAATTGGTTTAGCATCGATGTTGTTTTTCGGCTGGGAAAATCAGGTTCTTATTTTTGGTCAAGAAATGAGAACACAAACATTAGGTACACTGCTCATTTTTTCTTTATTTGCTTTTATACTCATTTCAACAAAAAATAAAAGAAAATTCCCCTCTGAAGTCATAGTTTTAATTATATTGTTATTTGGGATTGTAACTACATCTTTTGTTTCTATATTTTATACATTTATTCTTCTCTTATCCACATTAATCACTCAGTATATTATTTCAAAAATTTACAGATCTTCTAAAACTCGATCTATAATTTCATGGGAGATCTTTTCTCTGTTTATAGTATTTTTTATTTTCTACCTCCTTTATATAGGAGTTTCATTCTCGGATACACTTTCTTGTATTTTGAAATTAATTTATGAAATGGGACAGGAAAATACCTCAATTTCTTCTTCAGTTTCTTCTAATACAGGACAAACAATTTATGGAATCTTTGTCCAAAAATTCACATACTTTTTTTGGGGTGTTTTTTTATTGTCGACATTATTTTACACTTCATTCGCATATACTCTGAAAAAAGCACCGAATTTAATATTTACGGGAGCATTTGGATCTTTATTTGTATTTTGTCTTCTTAATGGTGTAATTGGTCTTCTTTCACCTGGTCGAGTTTATGTAATATCTTTTATTTTTATTTCCATTGTGACCTCTTTTGGACTTTTAGAATCTGCTAAATATATTAAACAACCTTCAATAAAATCATTATCCACATTTTTTTTCTATGTTACTATGACACTTTTCATTATAGCTTCTGTTTCGAAAATTCCAAATTATGTTGTCGGGAATACAGAACCTTTAAGGTCAGAAGAACCAATAGATCTTATAACATACTGGGACTCTGATTTGCCTCAACACTCCTTAGTTTCTTTTATATCCTCTTATATGAATGATGACCAAATAACAAAATCTTCAATGCTGATTCGCAGATATGAATTTATGCAAGTATCAAATTCAAAAGAATTCAAAAAAAGTCAAATGGGAAATAATTATTCTAAGAATTTTATTGAGCCAACAGGATTTTGGATACTCCACGATTCTTTTCATGGTCGCCATTATACCAATAGAGATAGTTTACCTCCTAGTTATTTATTGCAAGATTTCAATAAAATATATCACTCTCAGGATTATGCTATCGCCTATAGAGAATCATAATTCTTGTAACATTTGTAATTAAGGTATCTTGTTAAAGCTACATTTTTCTCTTTCCAAGCGGCGCCGAGAGGGGTGACGCGGCGCCTGGCAGGAGATTCGACAAGAGTATTGAGGAGGTGTCGAATTGGTCTGCAGTCTCACGGGGAGAGTAGTTCTTGCTTCTGGTGTAATGAAATCAGATATCTAGGTGGGAAGCTCTTCTGGGGGGAAATATCTACGAGATATCTATTAACTCCCCAATGTTGTAGTCATCTCTTACTTCCTTTAAGAAATTGAACTTAGGCGGTATTTAGTCTCTTGCAAGTTTACTACAAAAATGGATTATACTTACTCATTTTACCTTACAATATTTCCTTTTGACTATTTATACAGTATCTAGAAGCGAGTACAATCACAGTGTTGTCATAAAACTTTCCTTAAGCAAAACATCAAATAATGTCCGTCTTTCTCGGTTGATTACCTGAATTTGTTCCATACCCAATAACTTTTTTTGCAAAAAAGGGTTCAAAGATAAAAATCTATAATTAATATCCATGCGTCTTCGGTTAAGTGAAGAGTCGTGATAAATTGCCTCCATTCCCACGACATTCATCAAATATTTTATTTCATTATAGGCTTGAATAGGATATCGATTTCATGTAAATTGACCAAAATTAAGATAGGATTCTGATGCAAAATCGATAGCTTTCGGGCAAGAAAATTCCTTAACCGATGACCAATGAATTAATATCAATAATATCTTTATCCACTTTGGATAGTGAACTATATTCAACCTTTCCCACTTCATATTTTTCATCGGTCGAGCGGATTAGCTCAAGTTAAAGAATTTAATCATAATATCTACAGTGCTTTTTACTGAGGGGTGATATTATCGTCGGAATAAAGATTACTACTTGATCCTTCTTGAGTTACTAACACCTTCTCTTTCAAGTACTTCCGCTCCAAACCTATCGTTAAGCACGTCCATAGTAAATAATAACATACATAAGCAATACCTGCACCAATCAATCCCATCCATTTAATAAATATGAATAATAATGAGAAGTAGCCGATTGCACTCAAAAGGTGTACCCAGAATGTTGTTTTAGGGTGGCCCATTGATAACATAGCCGGTTGTAAAGGAAAACCATAGATAGCTATAACCATTGCCAACATGTACCAGACAAGAACTGGTTGAGCAGCAACGAATTCTGCTCCGAAGACAAGCTGGATAAAAAAGGATCCAAATAGAATAACACCTAGCCAGATTATTGTAGCCCCTCCCCCTGCAACAAGACCCGAACGAACAATGAGTTGCTTAAACTTTTTAATATTTCCTTTTGCCCATAGTCTAGACAGGTCTGGATATATAACCTGATAGAAGGGATCTGAAAGCATAGCTGGAATCGCTGCAATCTGCTTTGCAATTTTAAACAGACCAGCTCCCTCGACTCCTGCAATACCTCCAACGATTATGGTATCAAGTTCTCTAACAGTCATTTTAATTGAACTGTTCAGATTTGTTGTCAGTACAAATCCCCAGATTCCAGGATGCTTAGTTGAGATGCCTTTTATGGGCACTTTATGTATTTCTTTAAAACCTTGTTTATGAAGTTCACGCCAGCCTAGGCCAAACAGTAACAATTGGCCAATAATTGTCGTTGCCATCCAGAGGATAAGAACAGACCACAGGTCTACACCAATAAACAACAGGATTAAAATTCCTATGAACTTTATCGCTGCAGTTATAATGTTTTGAACTGCAAACAATCGAAAGCAATTGAATAGTCGAAGTATTCCGGTCGGAGTGCCACTTATGTTGAACAGAATAACGAAGCTATAAAGAGCTGCCATCAGGACTGTCTCGCTCTCCCATGCTAGCAATTGGCCAACCCATGAGACAGCCACAGTAGCAACGACGGTCCCGAGAATTGCTGTGGCTACATCTGTCAGTGTGCAAAGTTTTACAATAGTCTTAAAGTCGTCATCGCTTTTCCTTACCAATGCTTCGGCTCCGTACTTGATCAAGGCCTGCCAGGACTGGAAATGTACCAACTGGTCTACGATGGTGACATATGTAGTGATTAGCACAAGTATACCAAACTGTGTTGGTCCCAGAATTCGCGCTGTGATTGCAAAAGTAGCGAGCCCCAATATCCATGCAACAATATTTCCACTCAAAAGAGTACCAGCATTCTTAAAAAATAGCCTAAAAGAATCTTCTTTGCACCATTGATAAAGCGTATTAAGAGAAATGTGCCTAGTCATATCAAAAGAAGAACTAAGTCTCATACCCGAGGCCTCCATTATTTCAGCAGAATATCCAGCAGTTTTGATTTGTGATGGAAAATGAAACAAAATATAAAATACCTTATTATAAACTTAACAATTTTATACTCTCACTACGCTGCCATTTCAATCATGATTGCAGTAGGATTTGAGAAGTTCAAGATATATTGTCTCTACTTGGCGAGCCATACATTCATAGGATCTATTTTTTATAACCCATTTATACCCATTTTCTCCCATTACTTGTGATGACTTAGGATCATTTAATAACTCAAGTATACCATAAGCAAACGATTGAGGTTGAAACTTAACCAAAACTCCAGCCCCACTTTCTTCAATAACTTCTTTTTGTTCTGGAATTTCTTCATTTGCTACAACCGGCTTACCCATTACCATATATTCAAATAGTTTTGTAGGCGAACTTACTTTATTAATTTTGAGTGGGGACATAGGAGATAAACAAATATTTGAAGCAGAAATGAAATAAGGTATGTCAAAATATGAAACTTGTCCTGTAAAAATTATATCTTTGCTGATTCCTAGTTCTGTAGATAATTCTTCGAGATGCAGTCTGTCATTCCCATCACCGACCATTAACAATTTTATATTTGGATTTACTTCATGGACGTGTGAAAAGGCGTGAATAATTGGATCAAGCAATCTCAGTTTATCCATAGTTCCTACATAGAGAAGAACCGTGGAGTCAGTTAAACAATATCTTTCTCGTATCTTTGAACTATCTGTATTAATATTAAATAGTTCTGGGTTCACACCCATTGGAAGTGGCATCATCTTCGATTTAGGATATCCGTCTTCTATTAATTCGGATTCCATCCACTTACTTATTGGAAATACAAAGTCTGCTTTTTTTAAGACATGTTTTTGAATAGAAGCTTGAACCATCCCAAATAAGTAACTTAATAAATAGCGATAGTATTTTCTATTTTTTTCGAATTTAAATACTTCCTTTGGAAATGAGTATTGAAAAACAAATGGGATATTATATCTTTTCTTGATATATATAGCTATTAAAGCAGCAAACACGTCGTTTCTTACCTGGATAAGATCGTACTTTTCAGTGTTACATATTTTTAATAAAAGATTATATTCATTTATATAATATCTAACAAAATTAACTATTTGCCCGAGGATTGAGGAATGTTTGTAGAAAGGAACGAGATGTATTGTAACTTGATTAAACTTTATCATTTTAATTTCCTTAGTTTCAAGACATGGCGAGATCCATCTAACCTCATGACCAAAAGAAGGCAGGTAATTGCCATATATTTCTGTAACTGCAGGCCTTGCTGGCATCTCTGGACTATATAAATTCGGAGATATCAAGCATAGCTTTAATCTTCTGTAACTCATCATAACATCCTTATATAAGAAATATATCCCAAAACTATCTTCTGGGATTAGCTCATACGTTTTCTGTCTTGACGAATCTATTATTTTATTGTTAAGTCCTTTCTATAGAGAGTAATATGAAGAGCGTTGAAAATGATCTTATTCATCAATTTTTCCCTAGCCACTTTACTACTTCGGATAATTCATGTTTAAAGTTACTTTTTGGACTATATCCAAAATTCCCAGCTCTTGAAATATCTGCAAGGGAATGTTTGATATCTCCAGATCTCGGGTCTGAATGGATTGGTTTTATTTCCTTTCTTGTAATTTCGTTTATATAATCTACCAGTTGATTAATCGTAATTCTCCTCCCACATGCAATATTGAAAATTCCTGTCATATCGGATTCACAGGACAGTATATTTGCATCAACAACATTTTTGACAAAAGTAAAATCCCTACTCTGTTCTCCATCCCCATAAATTACAGGACTTTCGTCGTTCAAAATTGCCGTTATAAATTTCGGAATTACAGCAGCATATTGAGAATTTGGATCCTGCTTGGAGCCAAAAACGTTGAAATACCTTAAACTAACTGTTGGAAGTCCATAAAGGTCTTGAAAAACTTTGCAGTACATCTCTCCGGTTACTTTCGTAATCGCATATGGAGACATTGGGTTTGTAGGCATATCTTCTCTTTTTGGAAGGGTTGGAGTATCGCCATATACAGAAGAAGATGAAGAAAATATTGTTTTCTTAATCCCGGCTTCTTTTGCAGCTATTAAAACATTCAGCGTTCCTGTTACATTGGAATTATTTGAACTAAAAGGATCTTTCACACTTCTTGGAACGCTGGGGATAGCTGCGAGATGGAAAACATAATCCTTTTCTTTAAAAATTTCTGTTAGATTTAAATCTACTATACTGCCTTTTATTACATTTAGGTTTTTGTGGTCTAATAAATGCTTAATATTTTCAATTTTACCTGTAGATTCATTATCAATAACTGTTACTTCGTTATCCTCAAGTAACTTCTCGGTAAGATGGGAACCTATGAAGCCCATTCCACCAGTGACTATTACTTTTTTATTTTTCAAATAATCCCCTCTATGAAACTGTAAAATTATGAAAGTTTTTGGAGTTTTCTTTTCTGCACTTCTTTTTTAATTCTCTGGATATGGCCTCTTCCGAGCGCTTTGACTTCACAGCCCAGTTCGAAGTACCTTCTGATATTTTCGTCGGACAATATTCCGAAGCAGTCTATCACTGCAATAGGTCCACCTGCCATTTTCACAATAGTTTCCGGCTCAAGATTAAGATATTGGTTGTGTGGAACTGCAAAAATCAGAGCTTCTATACCTTTAATAGCTATTGAAAAGTCGCTTTCCATTTTTAGCTCTGTAAGACCATCCTGGTTTCTGAAGAAACGCTTCCAGGATTGACCTGATGCCGGATATGCATCCTGACTTTCCATCTCATACCAGTGATCTACGTAAGGGTCATGTACACGCATTTCGGCGCCCATTTCCGTAAGTTTTCTTACAACAATTTCGCTTCCACTATATCTGGTGTCGCCTACATCCTGCCTGTAGCTGGCTCCGCAAATCAGGACATCTGCTCCGGCGATGTATCGGTCCATGTTTCGAAGAGCATCCCTTGTGAGTTCAGCTACGTGAAGGGCTCTGGTATCGTTGACATCAATTGATGTGGGAGTGATCTTAAATACTTCATCCCCATCCTCAAAACCCAGGATGTGTTTGTAAGCCCAGTAACCCAGACCTCCGTCTTTAGGAAGGCAGTAACCTCCGATTCCAGGCCCTGGGAAGATCATGTTGCTGTGAGTTGGACGCATTTTTATTGCATCTACCACCTTTATGATATCCACGCCGTTTCTTTCCGAAAAGAGGCTCCATTCGTTGAGGAATGCGAGTATTGTTGCACGGTATGAATTTTCAATAATTTTTGCGGTTTCTGACTCAATCGGTCTGTCCATTACAGTCAGAGGATAATCTTTTGTGTTGATCACCTCCCTGAGGAATTTTTCAACCTTTACTTTTGCTTCGTCAGTGCAGCCGGCACAGACTCTCCAGAAGTCACGTACACTTGCAACGTAATCCTTCCCTGGCATGACTCTCTCATAACTGTGTGCAAGGAGAGGGGTTGAATCGATTCCACGCTTGTAGAATGCTTTTTTCAGGAGTGGGAGGGCAACGAATTCGGTAGTTCCGGGAGCAACGGTGGTTTCGATCAAGACAAGGCATTCAGGACGTATGTTTTCTCCGATTGTTTTCATGGAAGCTTCAAGGGCTGCCATATCAGTTTCGCCGGTCCTGACGTTTCCAAGTTCGCATTTTACATAGTCGCATTGAATGTCCACCACAACAACATCAGCAAGCTTCAGACAGTCATTTGTGTATGTGGCAACCAGTGTTTTTGTTTCAAGGACGCAGCGCTTTATTATTTCATCTACTTCTTTGTCTTCCGATTTCACAGGAGACTGTCCTCTGTTGAGTAGGGGAATTTTCCAATAACTTCGGGTACTTGGTCTCTGACAGCCAATCACAAATTTACTATAGTTACCATTTTCATCTTTTGTGTCTGCGATAATCGCAGCCATCACAGCTCCAACGAATCCGACTCCCATCACAACGACAATTTCTTTTCCTTCTCCACGGGCTTGATCCACAAGAGTCTTAATTCTCTTAAATTCTTGTTTATATTCTTCAGGTTCGGGTAGTGGAAATTCTTCTCCTTCTGGGCTAATTGAATAGTCTTTAATTTGAGAAGTAAGTTTTATAAGTGAGTCTCTTTCATTTTGGAGCTCCTCTGAGCTAATAAAATGACTTTTTATTTGAGATGACATGACTCTTTCTCCAAAAGCATTCATTTAAGTAAATATTTTTCTAATTGACTTTTAGATATAGTGCTTTATGTTAAGATAACTGCAATTTTCATGAAGCTCCTATTTTTCTTTATAGGAAATTAGATTGATTCATAATTTTGACTCAATATACCATTCGTAAGTTTCCCTAATTCCGTCTTCAAGTGAAATTTTAGCTTCCCATCCCAGTCCATTCAGTTTCGAAACATCCATCAATTTCCTTGGAGTCCCATCGGGCTTTGAAATATCGTACCTGATCTTCCCTTCAAAACCTACAATCTCTTTTATTAATTCTACAAGTTCACTGATTGTAACATCCTCTCCAACCCCGATATTCACAAACTCCCCTATTTCAGAATAATCATAATTCTCCATCAAATACACGCATGCATCTGCCATATCGTCCACGTGCATGAACTCCCGGAGTGGCTTTCCCGTACCCCACACAACAACTTCAGGCTCATTATTCACCTTCGCTTCATGGAATTTCCTGATCAATGCAGGCATCACATGTGAAGTTTCAAGATCGAAATTGTCATTAGGTCCGTAAAGGTTAGTAGGCATAACTGAAATGAAATTTGTCCCATATTGCTGGTTGTAATGTTTGCAGAGCCTGATTCCTGCAATCTTTGCAATTGCATAGGCTTCATTGGTTTCTTCGAGGGGACCCGTCAATAGATATTCTTCTTTTAAGGGCTGAGGAGCAAGTTTTGGATAAATACAGGAAGAACCAAGGAAAAGTAACTTTTTCACTCCATATTTATAGGCTGCATGGATAATATTTGACTCAATCATCAGGTTTTCGTAGATGAATTGAGCAGGATAGGTACTATTGGCAAGAATTCCACCCACTTTTGCAGCGGCTAAAAATACATACTCTGGCTTTTCCTGTTCGAAGAATTCGTTTACTGCCTGCTGATTTGTGAGGTCAAGTTCTTTGTGGGTGCGGAAGATAAGGTTGGTATAGCCTTTTGATTCAAGTTTTCTTTTGAGGGCTGAACCTACGAGACCCCGGTGACCGGCTAAATAAATTTTTGATTCTTTGTCCATTTAATCGCCTTTGGTTGAAAAGAGGAGTTCTTTGGAGGGTTTTGCTATACTGTATATTGATTTTTATAAGCTTTTCATATTTAATTTCGAGTTTTCAATCAGGTTTTCTTCAGATTCCTGGCAGGCTGCTAATTTTTCAGATGGGTAGGTTTTCAGGACTTCTTCCTCATCGGCTTTTATCATAATTTTTGCCAGCTCTTCCATTTTGACTTTTGGTTTCCAGCCAAGTTTTTCTCTGGCTTTTGAGGGGTCGCCGATAAGGAGTTCTACTTCAGTTGGCCTGTAGTATCCAGGGTCTATCTCAACTATGATTTTGCGTGTACTGGCGTCTATTCCCACTTCTTCTACGCCTTTTCCCTGCCAGATAATATCGATTCCCAGCTCTTTGAATGCAAGTTCGGTGAATTCTCTGACTGAGTGGGTTTCGCCGGTTGCAATTACATAATCGTCGGGGTTTTCCTGCTGGAGCATCAGCCACATGGCTTCCACGTAATCTTTTGCAAAGCCCCAGTCTCTTTTTGCATCAATGTTTCCAAGGTAGAGCCTGTCCTGCATTCCGTACTTTATTTTTGCAGCAGCCATTGTGATTTTTCTTGTGACGAAGGTTTCACCGCGGATTGGGGATTCATGGTTGAAGAGGATGCCGTTGCATGCAAAAATTCCGTAGGCTTCCCTGTAGTTTATTGTGATCCAGTAGGCGTACAGCTTGGCTGCTGCATAGGGGCTTCTCGGGTAAAAAGGAGTTGTTTCTTTCTGAGGGATTTCCTGGACTTTTCCGTAAAGTTCGCTGGTTGAAGCCTGATAGAATTTTGTTTTCTTTTCAAGGCCAAGGATGCGGATTGCTTCAAGGAGCCTGAGTGTCCCAAGGCCGTCGGAGTTTGCCGTATATTCCGGGGTCTCAAAAGAAACCTGGACATGGCTCTGGGCTGCAAGGTTGTAAATTTCGTCAGGCTGAACTTCCTGAATTATGCGGATCAGATTGGTTGAATCGGTCAGGTCTCCGTAATGCATAAAGAAGTTTACATTCCTTTCATGAGGATCCCTGTAAAGGTGATCTATTCTTGCAGTGTTAAATGAAGAGGACCTTCTTTTTATTCCGTGAACAATGTATCCTTTATCAAGTAAAAATTCAGCTAAATAAGCTCCATCCTGTCCTGTAATTCCTGTTATTAATGCAACTTTGGGCAACCCTGTCACTCCATTCCTTTTAATAAATTTAAACAAATTCTGAATTAAAATTAGAATTAAATCTACTAAATTTCCTTATAATGCTCATTTTTATAATCTCAGGCCTCGTGCCGAGAATAATTGCAATCTTCATATTTTTACCGCGTCCTTACCGGAAATCATTCTCTAATCAACTTATGAATCTATATTCTATTCTTCGGATGTCTTATTTTTCCATGAAACTGATATAATCGCTAACAGTTTTATAATTTATTGTATGATGCCCTATAAGTTTTTTTCTATACTTTGCTTTACAAGCATTCCAGCTCTTAACAAACTCTCAAAAGTCCCAGCATCACTCCAGAAACCCTCAATCTTCCGCAAGGCTGAGTGCCTGGGCAATCCCCCCGGCTTTTTCCTGAATTTCATAAGTAAAATGCACTTCATGCTCTACCCCGGAACCCAAAAGTTCAAGAAAATGTCCTGCATGTCCTCTGCCGGAAACGATCATTATTTCTTTTATTCCGGCGTTTATTAGAGTCTCCATCGGGTAGTAGATCATTGGCTTGTCATAGACAGGCAAAAGGTGCTTGTTAGTTACTTTGGTTAGAGGATACAGTCTGCTGCCCGTACCGCCTGCAAGTATAACCTCTTTCATATATTTCTCCCCTGCAAATAGTCCTTAAGTGCTTCTCTCCAGTGTCTCATGGGTCCGGTTTTAGTATTCACAAGAACTGAATACATTGGACGTTTTGCTTTCCTTTGAAATTCTTCACTGGTGCACGGAATAACATTATCGATAATAGAAGAGGCAAATTCGTACCAGGAACAGATTCCATCATTTGTAATATGATAAATTCCGGGTTCGAGTTCAATTATTTCCTTTACTTTTCTGGCAAGGTCCATTGTGTAGGTGGGTTTGCCGAACTGGTCATTGACAACCTTTACGGTATCCATTTCTCCTGATAGTTTCAGCATGGTTTCAACGAAATTTTTCCCATGCATTCCAAAAAGCCAGGAAATTCTTACAATCCTGTAATCATCCATATTCTCGATGATCTTTTTTTCACCGAGAAGTTTTGAATCACCGTATACATTAATCGGATCCGGGATGTCAGACTCTATATATTCTTTTTTGGAGCCGTCAAAAACATAATCAGTACTGAAATGAACGAGTTTTGCACCTGCTCTGGCGCAGGCTTCTGCAATGTATCCGGGTCCGGATCCGTTGACCTGGAACGCAAGTTCCTTGTTGTCTTCACAGCCGTCCACATTGGTGTAGGCTGCTGCGTTTATTACAACATCAGGTTTTATTTTTAAAATGGATTCAATAACCTGCTCTCTGTCTGTGATGTCGAGGTCATGGTGTGTCAGTTTGACAGCATCGGGAAAGACTTTGCACAGGTCTGACCCGAGCATCCCGCTGGAGCCGATGATCAGCGTTTTAATGGCTCCCACCACCATTTGTTTTCTAAATACCACCTGACAGTCTGTTCGAGAGCGGTATCAAAATCATATCTGGGTTTCCAGCCCATTTTTTCCAGTTTGCTGCCGTCAAGGGAGTAGCGGAAATCGTGGCCTTTTCGGTCTTCAACATACTCTATTGAAGATTCGTCTTTCCCAATCATTTTAAGGAGCCGGTGCGTAATTTCAAGGTTTGTGAGTTCGTTTCCGCCGTCTATATTATATATTTCTCCGGCGCTTCCGTTGTGGAGAACAAAATCGATCGCAGAACAGTGGTCTTCTACGTAGATCCAGTCCCGGATGTTCATGCCTGTACCGTAGACAGGGACTTTTTTTCCTTCCATCAATCTGCTGATGAAAAATGGAATTAATTTTTCCGGGTACTGGTAGGGACCAAAGTTGTTTGTGCATCGGGTTATGCAAACCGGAAGTCCATAGGTTGTGTAATAAGACATTGCAAGGAGGTCTGATCCTGCTTTGCTTGAAGAATAGGGGCTTGAAGGGTTCAGTTTATCTGTTTCTGTAAAAGAACCTTCCATTGTGCTTCCGTAAACCTCATCTGTGGAAACATGAATGAATTTTTTGATCTTATTTGCAAGGGCACTCTGGAGAAGGGTATTTGTCCCGAGCACGTTTGTCCTGACAAAAACCGAACCGTCTTCAATCGAACGGTCAACGTGGCTTTCGGCTGCGAAATGGACAACCTGGTCTGCTGTTTTCATAACCTCGTTTACAACCACAGGGTCGCAGATGTCGCCTTTGACAAAAGAGTAGTTCGGGTTATTTTCAATGTCTTTGAGGTTTGCAGGATTTCCTGCATAGGTCAGTTTGTCAAGGTTTACGATTTGATAGTCCGGATATTTTTTCAGCATATAACGGATAAAGTTGCTGCCTATGAATCCGCAGCCGCCTGTTACAAGCAGTTTCAATTGAGTCACCTTTTTGTGGGGTATAGATACTTTTAAGGAATGATCATTTCAGGTAATCAGAAATTCATCTAATCAGAAATTCATTCTGGCGTTTTTCAATTCAGGCAGAAGCTTATCCTTCTCTGAAAGTTTCACATCTTTTTCAGGTATTTTCCAGTCAATTTTCAGGGTAGGATCATTGTAGATTATACCGGCTTCAGCTCCCTTTTGATAGTATTCGTCACATTTGTAAGCAAAAACGGCAGTTTCGCTCAGGACGGAAAAACCGTGAGCAAAGCCTTTTGGAATTAAAAATTGCTTTTTGTTTTCACCGGAGAGTTCTACGCCTGCCCATTTCCCAAAAGTTGGGGAATCCTTCCTCAGGTCTACGGCAACATCGTATACTCTGCCCTCCAGAACCCTTACAAGTTTTGCCTGGCTGTAAGGGGCTAACTGGTAGTGAAGGCCTCGGATCACGCCGTATGATGATCTGGATTCATTGTCCTGTATGAAGTTATATTCCTTCCCGGTCAGTGATTCCAGTGTTTTTTTATTATAACTTTCAAAAAAATAGCCCCTCCCATCTGCGTAAACTTTTGCTTCAAGGATTAAGAGGTCTTTTATTGTTGTTTTTATCAGGTTCATTTGTTTTGCCTCATTTGACACGTTTAAGCCGCTTCAGGGATCCTTCAACTTTGTTAACTTTTATTGAATTACACTTTACAGTTATTTAATACATTTGATTTAAGTTTATCATTTAACCAGCTTAATTTTATTTATTAGCTTCTTCTCATCCCTGGCCCCAAATTTGTTCTAATAGAAATATTTTATAAGAGCTTCTGAAATAGATTTTCTAAAATAAAACCTGAACCTGAAAAGTTTCATGGAATTGTACAGATAATTGATATTATTTAAGAAGAAAATATAGAGCCAGTCGTTTTTAAGAAATCGTCCATCTCTTGATTTTCACTTGCGGCACTATTAATTATTATGACACGCCTCTTTCTCAACAATAATATATATTTTTATCTTTGTTTTCTATTTTAGATGAATATTTATACTTTTATATTGCTTGGTTTCAGGTGATTAGTCCAGCGGTTAACTTTTATGAGGATATTTTAGCAATGCTCTCAGAACTTTAGTAATGCTCTCAGAACTTTAGTAATGCTCTCAGAAGTGCCGCATTTTCTCATGGAATCTGAAATATAAGGTCAATTCACATTTATCAGTAAGGGCAGATTAAAACGGGTGTAGAACAGGTGGCTGAGGGTAGTTTTTTCTCTTTTATTCCGCAGGAAACCTCTGAAAAGGAGCAGATAGATTACCGGAAGATAGCCGTTATTCTTCCGGCTTATAATGAGGAGGTGTCCATAGGCAGCATTGTCCTGCTTGCCAGGAAGTACGCTGACAGGGTGATAGTTGTAGATGACGGGAGCACGGACAGGACAGCCGAGCTTGCTGCAATCGCAGGTGCTGAGGTAATTGTGCATTCCCCGAATCTGGGCAAGGGCATGGCTTTCAGGACCGGGTTTGCAGCAGCTGAGGGCGCAGATATTTATAGTCACCATGGACTCTGACGGGCAGCACAACCCTGCGGATATCCCGAAGCTCGTTGCTCCGGTCCTCAACGGTGAAGCTGACATGGTAAATGAGAGCCGTTACCTGAACGGCAGGGAGACGGACACGCCCGCTTACAGGCGCATAGGTCAGGCTATCCTTGACAGGGCCACGGTAATGAACTCAGGCGTCAAAATCACCGACTCGCAGAGCGGTTTCCGCGCATTTTCAGCCTCCACAAAAGATATCTTCCGCTTCAATGCGCATGGAATGGCAATAGAAAGTGAAATGCTTGCCGACGCAGGCAGGGCAGGGTTAAGGGTAAAAGAGGTGCCCATAGGCGTCAGGTATGACGTTGACGGCTCGACCGAAAATCCGGTAAGGCATGGGGTCACCGTTCCCTTAAAGATTTTTAAGGGTATGGAGTACAGCAAACCTCTGTACTACTTTACACTTCCCGGTTTCCTTCTCGGGGCGGGCGGGTTTTACATGGGGCTCACTTTCGTAAGGAATTTCTACCTGGGTGGGAGTCTGGAATTCGGGCCTACCATGCTCATGATCCTTCTGACTATCGTCGGTGTATTCATGTCTTTTACCGGAGTTCTCCTGCATTCGATAGCCGGGTTGCTCATGCATCTAAAATAAGTAGGTTCTGGCGGGATGAATTATGCTGTAATGGTATCTGAAAAATATCTAACATAACATACATTCCATAACATTCATGGCATGTATCTAAATTACTTGAATGGCAGGTTACTCAATCTCACTAAGGATAGATTTGAAAATCGGGACAAGAGGGGGGATATCCTGTTGTGCGGTGTCCCACAAAATTATCAGATCCACGCCAAAATATCCATGAATTAGCCTGTCTCGCATGGTAGCCATATCTCTCCATGGTACAGCCCGATATTTTTCCCTTATCTCCAGTGGTAAGTTTTTAGATGCCTCTCCTATGATTTCGATGGCTCGGATCACTGCATATTGTGTTTTCCTATCGTTGACAAACTGTTCATAGGAGTATTCGGCTATAAAGTCCTGAATATCGAGTAGGGCATTAAGTATATCTTCTATGTAATCCCCCGCAACTCCTGTGGTCATATTTCAACCACTTCTGAAAGGATGTGTTTTCCTATCCTCGGCTTCAGGGCAGTTTTTGATACCAGATCAACCTTGATCCCAAGTTTATCCGATAATTCATTCTCAAGCCTGGCATACCCTAAAAGTGTGATAGACCCGTTAAACTCTACCAGTATATCCAGATCGCTTGATGGGCTCTGCTCTCCCCGGATGTATGAACCAAAAATACCCATATATTTGATAGGGTACTTCTTCTTCAGTTCCGGAAGCATTTCCTGCAGTTTTTTGATGTATATGTCAACTCCACGTTGGCTCTGCAGTTTCATAGTGTTTTGAATTTATGGGCGTTCACATATAAATTAATAGTTTTTCCTTTAAGGAGCTTTTATTTGATGCTCAGTTTGTTTATGTAAAACTATGACTTTGAATAGATTCTCTTAATTAAGTTGTCATTTTTTCAGGACCGTCTGAGAGCATTTTGATCATTTTATTACGCACCTGCCTGGACTTCGGGGCTGCCGTGCTCATGATCCTTCTGACTATCGTCGGTGTATTCATGTCTTTTACCGGAGTTCTCCTGCATTCGATAGTCGGGCTGCTCATGCATCTAAAATGACTTAATAATATGACTTAAGCAGGGTTCAAAATAAATAGGGTGTGAAAACGGACTAATTCAAAATAAGTATCCAAACAAATTAATTCTAACTTTATTATTTAATTTTTTCAATAATATTGAATTTTAATCTCTACCGTCACCACTTCCTTTATATATCGTCAACTACCTTTAATTTTATTTAATACTCAGTGTATTAGTTGGGGTTGTTTGAATTATTGAGTGCCTCTGTTCGAAAGGTGCTCGCACGACAACGAAAAACAGGAAAGTTCAGCTGTAAGAGGGATATTCCATTGGAAAATGAATGTTCCTTCCTGGCTGTGCCGAGAAACACCAGCTACAGTAAATCCTGCTTTCAAGTTCTCCGGATCGAGAATAAAGGGGTTTCAGGCTTGCTGATCAGTATATAAACAGTTTAAAAGATGGTACTGAAATTATATTCAGACAACTCTTGCAGAAAAATGGGAAAAACGGAAGAAAAACGTAACTGAGAATCAACAATTGATGATCCTTCTGAAAAGTTGCCGTAAAAAAACGGTCCAGCTTCATAACGAGTTGATTTAAATGTCTAAAATAGTGATCACAGGCGGTGCGGGTTTTATAGGCTCCCATATTGCAGAAAACCTCGCAAAAGATGGTCATGAGATTGTTATTGTCGATAATCTTGATCCTTACTATTCTGTTGACCTGAAAAAGAAAAATTTGAATATTGCCCTTAACAGCGGGGATGCCACTTTTATTAATGCTGATGTCACCGACCTTTCAGGAATAAAAGATGTCATTGACAGCACAGTAGATTACGTTTACCACGAAGCTGCCCAGGCAGGCGTCAGGATTTCGGTAGAGGACCCTTTTAAGCCAAACGATGTAAACGTGCATGGCACTCTGAACGTGCTCAAAGCCTCTCTTGACGCGGGCGTAAAAAAGGTCATCAATGCTTCCTCATCTTCCGTCTACGGCAAAGTAAAATACCTGCCCTTCGACGAACAGCACCCAACAGAGCCAGTATCCCCATACGGCGTCAGCAAATTGGCTGCAGAGCACTACTGCAGGGTATTTTACGAAGTATACGGCCTCCCGACCACCTCATTACGCTACTTCACAGTATACGGTCCAAGAATGAGGCCCGACCTTGCAATCTCAATCTTCACCCGGAAAATGCTTGCAAACGAACCCATCACCGTCTTTGGTGACGGGGAACAGACACGGGACTTCACATATATCGAAGACGTCGTGGAAGCTAACAAAAGACTCCTTTACAACAGGGCAACCGACGGTAAAGTCCTGAACATCGGAGGCGGAAACCGGATCAGTGTAAACAACCTGATAGAAAACTTAAGGTCTATCACCGGTTCAACCTCTGAAATCATAAACGCCGACAAACAAAAAGGAGACACAGAAGACACACTTGCAAATGTTGACCTTGGAAATAATATGATAGGATACACACCATTATTCAACATCAATAAAGGCCTGAACAAATTCGTAGACTGGTTTAAAACCGAAAATCAATGCCGTGATCCGGAACAATCCCTTTTAAGTCAGTCCGCTCCGCAACTTCTAAAGTAATATTCTTAATTTCATCTCCATCTCCAGCTAAAATTAGTCCTCTATTAGTCCTCTTGAGCGAGCAAAGCGAGCGAAAAGGACCGCGTGCTCCCGATGCGCAATTCGGGCGAGACGAGAATCGGGCGAGGCGCAATTCGGGAATTACCTGTATCTGGAAATCAGGTACTTTGCAATATAGCCGGCAAAAAGTTCCAGGTCGTCAATGTCTTTCTGAAGATGGGAGTAAAGTTTTCCAATGTCGATATCTGCATACATATGGACAAGCACGTTCCGAAATCCTGCGGCAGGTGCCAGTTTTCTGGAAAAATCCTCCGGGAGGATACCGCGCTGGCCAAGTATCAGGATAACTTCTCTATAAGTATCCGGGCGCCTCAGTTTTTCAATGGAAATGACCATCTCGCAGATATCAATCATGCAGGCGAGTGAGACCTCCATGTACCTTTCAATCGCCCCTCTCAGAGTATGGTTGTTCATTATCTCTTCAATATCATACTGTTGATACTCTCTGAGGATACTGACATACTCCCCAAGCTGTTCCAGCTTGAAGTTTATCTCTTTTATCATCGGAACCCGCTCTCTGATATCCTTTTCAGGCTTTCTTTTGCATGCCTTTCAATATGATACCGTTCGTCCAGGTACCTTGACATCACTTTAGTCTCAAACTTTACCCTTAAAGGTTCGTCGGACTTCAATATTATTCCCTCACGTATAATATTATATGTCAAAAGGAGAGGAGAATCATTGAGTACCACAAGGTCCACATTATCCGTTTTAAGAAGGCATGTAAGTTCGCTTATCAATTCCACCTGGGGGTCAAAAGCTTCCTTTTGTAAAAGAGCATCATCAAAAAGTACAGCAATATCTATATCGCTAAGGCAATTAGATTCTCCCCTGGCAGTCGAGCCGAAAAGATAGGCTAATTTAACGCTCTCCACTCCTGATAAAAAGTCCCTTAGCTTCTGTTCAAGCTGTTGGAGGTTTAATTGTGGCACAACAGGTTGCATATCGAAGATCACCCGTGACTTTATGTTTATTTCTGTTTATAATTTATGCAGGCTTCATAATTTCCAGACCCGTTTCCTCAAGCTTCTAAAACCCAATCCAAAACTACTTCGAGTAAATACGCAGATATTTCCAGTACCGATATTTAATGAAAATTGAAATTTGAAAATAGGTTGCCTTCAGGCTGACCTGTTCTTTTTCTTTCTCACTCCTATTAAGTTCAGCTACTCTCAACTATAAAGCAGTATTCTTAATTTCAGCTCCATCTCCAGCTAAAATTAGTCCTCTTGAGCGAGCAAAGCGAGCGAAAAGGACCTCGTGCTCCCGAAACGAAACTCGGGAAGGACACCGTCCTCCCGAGACGGGACTCGGGAGAATAAACTTTATCATCTCTTAAGGAAAATAGGTTGGTATGCAGAAACGTGCCGAGATCAAAGTATATGGCCGAGTCCAAAAAGCAGGTTTCAGAGACTTCATTGATGAGATTGCCTTTAATCTGAATCTCAATGGATACGTTAAGAATCTCGACGACGGGACAGTGCAGGTTGTTTGCGAAGGAGAAGAAGCCGCAATTAGCGAATTGCTCCAAAAAATTAACGTCACTCAGTACCCTATCAGGGTAGAAAACATTGAGGTGACTTGCAAAGAACCGACAGGCGAATACGGGACATTTGAGCTTATTAGAGACGAAGACCTGACAACAGCAACTTATGAGAGAATGGATGTAGCTGCGCGGTATATTCGTGAAATGAATTCAAACCTGTGCCAGAAGATGGATTCTATTGGCGGGAAAATTGATGGCCTCGGAGGGAAAATGGACTCTCTCGGGGGCAAAATGGATTCTCTTGGAGGCAAAATTGATTTTCTCGGCGGGAAGATCGACGTTCTGGGAGGCAAAATTGATTCCCTTGGTGGGAAAATTGATGTCTTTGGCGGAAAAGTGGATTCCTTCGGCGGAAAAATTGATGTCCTGGGCAATAAGATCGACCTTGCCAGGGTGGAAATTACATCTGAAATACGCATAAGCCGGGAGAGTCTCAGGTCTCATCTCGATGAAAGGATTTCGGTCATAGAACGAGAATTAGCCCTCATTAGAGCAAAAGTTGTGACCTGAAACAATTTTCTTTACTTTTTTTCCCTTCTCTATAATTCCTTTAAACTTTCTTTACTTTCTTTAAACTTCTCTTATTTTTCTTGGCTATATTGCTTTTCAAGCTTTTAATGCCTGATAAACCCTGAACATGCTTTTTTCTGACAATCTGGGGGGCGCTTAAGACTAGTTGAAAAAATTAAAATTTAAAGCAGGCAGGGTTTCAGTTAAATTTCCATTTAAGCCTGCTTTAAAACTCTGACACATTTTTCTGTTCCTCTTCAATTAGCGCAGTTTCTTTATTATTACAATCCCGATAAGAAGAGTTCCTATAAACCCTATGAGGAAAGAAGCAAGTTTTGGGGGGTTCTTTATTACTTCTGCTGCCTGAAGTGCTTCTCCTCTGATCTGAGGCCCGAGGCTTTCCAGTCCTAGTGAGCTTGCGGTGTCAAGAATGGAATCCTCGGTTTCCTGGGAGAGGGGCTCCTGGATCTCTGTTACAGGGTTATTGTTTGTTTCCTGTTTTTTATTTGATCCGTCAGATTTTTTGGCTTCGCGGATGGATACCTCGGTCTGGGCTACGCCGACAATGCCTTTGCCTTTTTCGTAGGCGCCTGCAAAGAGAAGGTAATCACCCGGAGGGAGGTCAAAAGCAGTAAGTGAGAGTGTGTTCTGATTCTGTTCTCCTATGCTGATGGTACCGTTTCCTTCTCCTATCAGGGTCTGAATTTCAGTCGTGAGTTCGTCTTTGTTGAGTTTTGTTTTATAGTTAGTTGAGTTGATGTCAAACTCATCAATGACATCTATTCCATTAACAAATACACTGGTTTCTGCTGCTGTCCCATTTGAGCTGGCATATATTTCTGCGCGGTAGGCATCTTCCCTTATCAGCAGGGCGCCATATGTGTAATTCCCCTCAGAAGGAGCTTTTTTCAGGTCCAGGCTGACCTCAAGGTTATCGCCATCTTTGAGCTTATTCGGGGACTTTATTTTCAGTTCATATTCCAGAACCTCAAAGCATGTTGCGGAAAGGACTTTTCTCTCTGACTCAGGGTCCACATTTCCATCACCTGCAAGCATTATGACTACTCCGTAGCTGCCAGCATAAAGGGGGTCAAGGGTCAGGGAAGAGGGGAGGTCTCCGTTTTCGTCCAGGGTAACAGTGTTTATCAGGGTTGTAGAATTCGTGGTGTCATCAAAGACTTCTTTCAGGCTCACGGAGTTTCCGTCCCTAGCATCCGTGAAAGCCTCATCAAGGGAGTTAAGGTCAAGCCCTTCAACCAGGTAAATATTAGCCTCCTTCTGCCCGAAGGCTTCAGGACCTTTATAATCCAGAGTCACTTTGTCTTTTTCAGTGTAAAAAGGATGAGCAGTGTACGGGTACGAAATAGTTATTTCAGTTTCTTCCTCTGATGCCTCTGATTTCAATTCAAGAGCAGCTCCTGCACTCTTAAGGCTGCCTGTCCCGTTATATGTAAAATTAAGAGGTTGGGGGAGCTGAATTTCATTTCCTCCGCTCAGGAGGATCCAGCCTCCTTCAGTCAGGTTTTCATTGTGGTCTGCAAAATACACGCTGTTCCCGTTTTTTTCAATAACTGCAATCCAGGGTCCATCTTCAGAGAATGCCGCTGACACCGGACTCAATAAAAAAATAAGAATCAAAACTGTCAGGGTTAACCTGAATATTCCACCATGAACTCTATACATTCCTGTTCTCTTCTTCAATTATAGCACCCCTCAGTTACCTTTTTCCTTTCTGGTTCCGGCTTTTGTCTTTTTCAGGGCTTCATGTGTTAATTTTCTTAGTTAGTATAATTCAACATTCATATATTTGTTTAAATACTTGTTTGATTTATTCAGAATACATACTTGATTTATTTAAATACTTGTTTGATTTATTTAGAATACATACTTGATTTATTTGGAATAAATACTTGATTTATTTAAATATACATTTACTTTATTTGGAATATCTATTTGATTCATTTAGAGCATTATTTTGCTATTAAATTCATTGAAAATGCCTTTACAAACTTTTACAGGTTTGAAAATCACTTCTGCACGAATTTACTCTTTAAAATTTCAATAATTTTAACGCTTTTTTCTCCTCGAATAAAACAGGAGCAGTATCACTCCGGTTAAGGTTCCTGCTGCCAGTATATTCCAGTTTTTCCATTCCCCGGAAAAATCCTTTTTTGAGCTTTCTTTCTTTCCTGGTGAAGTATTTACGTCTGAAGGCGGTTTTTCTGCCGGCTTCAGGGTAACCTGCTTTGTGGTGTTCCCGGCTTTTATCTCAAAATTGCCTGCTGGTATGGATTCTGTATTATATCTATAACTGAAATTGCCCGAATTGACTTCCATCTGCTGGCGACCTGTAATCCTGAGTTTGACCTCGGAGGCATTTGACTTTCCATCTATCCTGATCTGATAAGTCCCTGGAGGTACAGCGGACTGCGATATCTCTGCAACTCCTCCTTTTGCCTTTGCAGTTCTGCTTATCCACAGTATCATTTTTACCCTCACGTTCAGGTCTTCGGCTCCTTTAGCCTGTACATTGAAACGGTTCTTGAATCCGGGTGAGATTTCCACATTTTCAAGCAAATACTCATATCTGCCTTCTGAGACCGGAACATCTTTTTCAAAGGATACAAGTATCTCAGCCGTATCTCCAGTGAAATTGGACCCTTTTATCTCTATTATATCCCCGGCCACCGGGCTTTCAGGGACCAGTTCCCAGCTGTTAGCTGCAGCTGAGGCAGCTCCGGGGAGGGTGACCAAAGATATGAATAAAGAAAGCTAAAGCAGAAACTTTAGCTTTTTTCCACTTTTCCGGGCCGTAAGACCAGTAAAAACCAATTTTGTGAACGTGGTTCCTTTAAAAAGCAAGATTTTGAATCTCCTTTCTCCACTTTTTCCGGCTGCAGTTTCTGGCCTGATCAGTTCATGTGTGCACATAAATCAGCATACATATGTGATTTTGCTTTTTATTTCCAGATTTTTCGACGTGAATTGTCAAGCCATCGGGCAGTTTGATACTAACATGTTTCAGAAAAGTCTATTTATATTTTACTACGGATTTTTATAGTTTTAAATTCTTATATAAATCTAAATATTAATCTTTACTTAAATTCCGACCTAAAAATTCTGAATATGGAAATTAAATGGGGATTTCTGGCAATAAAATCGGCTGTAACCCAAAAGGAATTGAATATGTAATTAATTTTCCAGCTTCTATTCAGTGTATTTTTCTCTTTACTTCCCTTTACTTTTAAGTCCGGGGCTATGGAGACCAATTGAGTTAATAACATTTTTCAGCATTATTTTCGTTTGTCCTGATCATCCTGAGGTGTGGAGGTGTAAATTTCAGTCTCTTACGCTTTTCCCGGAAGTTTGAACTCGGCAATAATCTCTTTCATCTGCTTATCCATCTTCAATATATACAGATAGTAAATGCAGATTATCAAACCGGATATTACAACAAGAAGGATCTGGTTTATTCCCGCGGTCTTGAGCGCAGTAAGAACCACTCCCGCAGGGATAAAAAGGACAAAGTTTGAGAATACTATTTTAAGGGCTTTCGAAGTCTTTACTCCTGAGTAATACATCATTTTCAGGCACAGATACCCATATACCACAATACCTGATATTGAAAAAAGGATAAGGGCTATACGAGCGTTTCCGAGAATGCCTCCGATTGTAAGAGAAAGGAAGCGGGTTGTAAGGTTGAAAAAGTTATAGCTGAAGCCGAAATGGTGCTCTTCCACAACCAGGTATATTGTGGTCAAGGGGGATGAGATAAACCATATAAAAGCCCAGAGGCTCAGGATCTGGGCATATACTCCTGCTTCCGTCCAGGCTCTCCCGAAAACTACTGTAAAGACGTCTCCGCCTACAATTGTGAGAATCAGTATAGGAAACATGCCTATAATCACAAGTATTCTGAAAACACTTTCTACAAGAATGCTGAGGGTGCCGTCGGATACTGCTCTGGATGCCCTCTGATAAAATACCTGTGAGATTGAGCCGCCGATAAAACTCATAGGCAACTGAAGCAGGCGGAACCCAAGGGAATAGAAGCCGACTATTGCGGGAGTAAAAAATGCTGAGAGTAGAAAAGCCGGGAGCTGCCAGGAAACCGAGTTCATAAGGGCAGACCAGCTGTCTATAAGGGGAAGGTTGCGGTGCCTTAGAGCGCCTTCATATATTTCCTTCCAGCTCAGGCTCTTTTTTATCAGGTTTTTATCATCTCTCCAGATCTGGCCCCCAAGCACAAATGTCGCTATAGACTGACCTGCAAGACTGCCCCCTATTAAACCGGCTGAGGTCGGAGGGTGCTGCATAAGTCCCAGGACTATCTGGGTTGCAGTGGTTGAAACCGAACTGGAAATCTTTGAGAAAGAGAGCCTCTTGAAGAGCTTTGTTCTTGAGTTCCAGTGGGTGAGTGCAAGAAAAATCCCGTTTACAAACACGAACGGAGGGATAAGCCATAAATAACCCTCTATCTGCGGGGCATTTAAGAGATCAACCAGCTGGGCTTTAAAATACCATACCGCTGGCACGGTTAATCCGGTTACGGTCAGGACTGCAAGGACGCTAAGACCTAAAAGGTTTACTGCCTCCCTGTCTGATTCTGGCAGCATTATAGAATAGTCATACCTGAGGCATGAAATAACACTTATAATGCTGGTGATGGAGACGTAAAGAGCCCAGACTCCAAAGTCTTCAGGTCCGTAAAGCCGGGTAAGGACAGGGGCTGCCAGAATCGTGAGGATCTGGGCAAAAGTTGTTCCGCCTGCAAGTGTCAGTACATCCGACGCAAAACTTGACTTTTTTTCGTTACTATATGGCTTTTCTGCTGATTCTTCTATCTTTCTATCCATAGCAGTACCCTGTGAAGGAAGTTGTTTTTCAGCCAGATATCCAAAAGTTTTAGTTCCCGTGTTGGGTCATTTAAAGACCCTGAAGCATATTTCCCTGAAGAATCTTAATTCTTCAAATTTCAGTATCCTGACTTCTCCTTTTTTCTCTGTGCCTTTTTATCTCCCTTCCAAACTCCTATACACAAATTCTCCTTTATATACTCATCCGATTCTAAAGCGCCCTTTTCCCATTAGTGACAGCCTTTATCCGGAAAACCCGCGAAATAAGAATTTTTACAGATATATTTTACCCTGCAGTACCGGACAATTATTTATTATCCTCGCTTATCAGAGAGATATAATTACATCTCAACGGATAAAATAATTATCGATATTTCAAAAGAAAGTCACTGTTAACTCTTTAAGATAACAAAACTGTCTGTCAACATCAACCAGGCAATTCACCTGAGGCAGCCGTATTTTAGCAAAAAAGAGTTCTCTTTGAACTGTCTTTTATTGATGCTGTTTTTTGTTCAATAACTGTGATTTCTCAATAGTAATGTATAATGTTCCTTCTGTAGTGGTATATCGTTCTCTAAATTCAATATACGTCTACTTTAGTTTCCAGGCTCAATCTTACTGGTCCACCAGTTGTAGATTTCCTCTCCACTGGTAATCCAGGCGTTTTTCTCGGCGCAGTATTCAAGGACTTTTTCATAATACCTGAGGTTCTCTCCATCGATGCACATATTATTGTGCCAGAGGATAGTGATCACACCGTTATATTTCTCAACTGTATTGATCAGATGCTTTGTACATTCCCAGGCTTTCTTAACGTTCAGGCGCATGTAATCCTTCAAAAGAGAACGGTCCATTATCACCAGCGGGATCTCCAGGATATCGATCTGGCGCCCCTCGTTTAAATTAAAAGGCCTGTAAGGATGGCACATCCCGTTTCTAAAACCGGCACAGTCCGAATATCCGAATGTGGTATCGTATTTGAACCCTGCTTTGCTTAATAATTCCCAGGTATCCGGTACTCTGAACCTTAGATAGTGGTTTCTGTACCCGACAACCTTTTTGCCCAGGACTTCCTCAAGTCGCCTCTTTTTTTCTTTAATATCTTCAAGGCTGTTGTAAGACTCGTGCCCTCCGTGAAGTCCGACTTCCCATCCGCTATCTGATATGAATCCAAGCTCGGTTTCAAGATCTTTAATATTATAATTGAAGTCGGTTTCTTCAGATGTCAGGGCAAGAAAATAGAAACTGGATTTTGCATTGTACTTTGCTTCAAGAGCCAGTATTTCCCTGAAGTTCCAGCAAGGGTTCCATTTCCTGTTAACTCTTGAAAAAGGAGCTTTTACTGCTTCAGCCAGTTTCCCCCTGGAAAGGGCTTTTACTGGCCCGACAATCGGATACAATTTGTCCGGATAAATCGCATCGATATCATGTGTGAGGCAGACAGCGAACTTTTTCCCGTCCGGATACTGAGGTTTTAACCCGTTTTCTACCAGGAATTTGGAAACCCTCGGCTCAAAGATATTCCTGTGACTGCTCAGATAATAAGGGAACCTCTCATACGCGTCGCGAAAAGTTACACTGTACTCTTCTTTCCTGGTAAAGAGGTCCCAGAGTTCTTCGTTTTCTTTCAGTTTATCAAACATAATTTTCGCCCTGTTTCCCAGAATATAAAATATATCAAAGGGGAATTTTCCCCTTCATTTTATTTTATGTGAGTTTTTGTCTCCCCTCCCAATTCCCTTGTAAACGAACCCTTTCCCGATAAATTCGTCCGGCTCGATGACATTTCTCCCATCAATAATAACCGGATTTGCTTTTGCGCTTACTTTCTTTGCCCAATCAGCTTTAAGGCTGGAGTATGCACTGTGCCCTGCAAGTACAACTATAGCGTCTGCGTTTCTGACAACCTCTTCCAGATTATCTGAAATTTCAACGCCCGGATAATTGACAACGTAAGGGTCGTGTACCATTACGCTGGCCCCGGCTTTCAGGCAGAGGTCCCTGTATGGTTCCGAAGGTGTGTTTCTGGCATCGTCCGAATCTTTGATAAATGCCCAGCCGAGCATTGCGACTTTTGAGCCATCCATCTTCTTCCCGAGCCTTTCAAGGGCTGCAACGGTCAGGTTATACATGTGTGCGGGCATGAAATCATTGACTTTCCTTGCAAGCACGTAAATAGAATCTGCACCTTCCGGATAGTCAAGTTCTCCCCTCCCGATTTTAACCCCTCTTTCAAGGTGGTAAGTGTCTTTGGTCAGGCAGTGGCCTCCAACTCCTGCTCCGGGCCAGAGGACAGCCCTTGTAATTCCCTCGCCTTTTAAGCTGTCAACTCCTGTCCTGACATCATAGACATTTATGCCCATAGCTTCACAGTAAAGGGCGAGCTGGTTGATTGCTGCAATCTGAAGGTCGCGAAAAGTGTTTTCTGCGGTTTTTGTGACCTCAGCCGCTGTTGCACTCATAGGGATAACCTGTCCGACTGTAAGCACAGGGGAGTACAGTTCAACAGCCCTTTTTGTGCTTGCTTTATCTATTCCGCCCACAATCCTGTCGTGTTCTCTGATGTTCTTTAAAAGCCTGCCTACCATCACTCTTTCAGGGGCGTGTGCAAGGGCAAAATCTTCACCTGCTTTCAGCCCTGACTCTTCTTCAAGGATCTGTTTTGCCATGCCTTCAGTTGTCCCGGGAGTAATTGTGGATTCCAGGACCACAAGCATCCCCGGTTTAAGGTATTTGCCCACATTTCTGATACCATCTATAAGCGCGCTGAAATCAGGTTCCAGGTCTTTGGGATTTGCAAAAGGAGTCTGAATTGCAAGTGTAACTGCATCAAGCTCGGAAATCCTTGAAAAATCAGGTGTGCATTCGAACTTTCCGGCTTTTACAACCTTTCCAATAAGCTCTTCAAGGCCGGGCTCTTCCCCTTTGAGCGGGCTCTCCCCTCTGTTAAGCATTTCAATTTTATAACCCGAGCTTTTTGAGTTGCGCTGGAAGCCGAGGACTTTCTCAAAACAGGGAGCATCTGCAAAAAGGACAGCAGCAGGGATTCCTACATATCCCATGCCAAGAACGCCTATCTTTTTTATAGGGCCGCGTTCCTTCAAAAGTTTTTCTAATTTGCTCATACTTATCACTTTCCGGTATTGTTTTTTAAAATTTTTTTGAATTTTCCCGAGGCTTTCGGTTTCTTTTTCCCTTCACCCTTTATCTTTTATGCGGTTTACTTCCCCACTTCAATCAGTCTTTCTTCTTCGTAAGACCTGATTGCTGCCATCGCCACTTCAAGGGCATGTTTCCCATCTTCACCGCAGGGGTTTGGTTCTCTACCTGTCTGAACACAGTCTATGAAATAGGCGAGTTCATTTTTCAGGGGTTCACTTGGCTCGACTTTGGCTTTTCTTATCCAGCCGTTGTCGTGCAGTTCTACTGTCTGGTCAATATAGTCCAGATACGCCACACCCTTGACCCCTATTGCTGTCAGGTGCCTGACCTTATGAGGAGTCAGCCAGTTTGTTTCTACAACTCCTGCAAAGTTATGGTCCATACGCAGGATAATTGAGGCATGGTCTTCAAAAGAGTGTATGTCTGCACCTGCAATGGCGTAAACGCCTTTTATTTTCTTGCCGTAGAGATATGAAATGATATCTATATCATGGACACCGATATCCAGAATTACGCCGACGTCTCTTATCCTCGGGTTATACGGGCCTACTCTTCTTGTAGAGATAGATACTATTTTACCCAGAGTGCCTGAATTTATGATCTCCTTAAGCCTTATGACTGCAGGGTTAAAGCGTTCGATATGACCTACCATGAGCACTTTACCTGCCTTTTTTGCAGCTTCTATCATAACGTCTGCGTTTTCAACCGTATCTGCTATGGGTTTTTCAACAAGGACATGAAGGCCTGCTTCCAGGGCATCAAGGACTACCTGTTTATGCAGTTTTGTAGGCACAACAACGCTCACTGCATCAAGGCCTTCGGCAAACATTTTTTTGTAATCTGTAAAGGCTTTTGTTTTAAACTGGGCAGCCATGGCTTCGACTCTACTCTGGTCCACATCGGATATCCCTGCAAGCTTCACGCCTTCCATCTCACTATAGATCCGGACGTGATTCTGGCCCATGGCACCCGTGCCTATTACTCCTACTCTTATCAAAATTTCACTTCCTTTTTAAGAATGTGATTGCAACCTGAAAACTGATCAGGCACTTGCATAAAATTCTTTGACTTCCTTTATTACTTTCAGAACATCGTCTCTGGACAGGGCAGGATGTACAGGAAGGGAAAGAACCTCTTCTGCTGCTTTCTCCGAGACAGGCAGGGAGTCTTTGTATCCAAGCTCCATATAATAAGGCTGTTTATGGATAGGTATCGGGTAGTGAACTCCTGTGCCTATGCCTTTTTCCTTCAGAAAATCTGCCAGTTTATCTCTGTTTTGTGCCCTTATTGTGTACTGGTGAAAAACGTGGGTATAACCTTCCCTTGTAGTTGCGGGTACAATTCCTGAAATGCTTTTAAGCCCTTCTGAGAGCATGGCTGCATTTTTCTGCCGGGAGGCATTAAACCCGTCCAGTTTTTCAAGCTGAGCAAGCCCTATTGCGGCTGCAATGTCAGTCATGCGCAGGTTAAAGCCCAGCATTTCGTGCAGGTAGCGGACTCTGGAGCCGTGAGCCCTGATCATTTTTGATTTTTCTGCAATTTCCCGGTCGCTGGTTGTAATTATTCCGCCTTCGCTTGTTGTCATGTTTTTGGTCGGGTAAAAGCTGAATGCTCCTGTCCCGAAACTGCCTGCTTTCTTCCCCAGGCACTCTGCGCCATGTGCCTGGCAGGCATCTTCTATCACAACAAGTTTGTGGTCTTCAGCGATTTCCATTATGGCTTTCATGTCAGCAGACTGCCCGTAAAGGTGGACGGGCATAATGGCTTTCGTTTTTGGATTGATCTTTTCCTTTATTTTTTCCGGGTCTATATTGTATGTATCAGGCTCAATGTCTGCAAAAACAGGTTTTGCTCCGGTATAGAGGATGCTGTTTGCAGTGGCAATAAATGTGAAGGGACTTGTGATTACTTCATCTTCTTTTCCGATGCCGTGGGCAAGAAGTGCAATATGAAGAGCGGCAGTGCCGGAATTTACGGCTGCTGCATATTCGCAGCCTGTGTACTCGGAAAAAGCAAGCTCAAATTCTTCTACTTTTGGTCCCTGTGCGATCATGCCTGAACTCAGGACCTCTGTTACTGCATCAATCTCTTCCTTGCCCAGCAGGGGCTTGGCGATTGGGATCATTTTTAGACCTCTTATAATCTTGATTATGTTCCTTTTATTTCGATTAGCTTTTTCAGTAGGCTTATATCCTGTTTAATTCTTTGAGATCTTCCGGGAGTTCCTGTATTTTAGCAGGCACACCTAGAGCCAGTTTCCATGGGGGCACGTCTTTTGTTACAAGAGCTCCTCCGGCAACCATTGCTCCTTCTCCAATCTCTACTCCTGGAAGTAAAGTCGCGTTCGCGCCTATTGACGCTCCTTTTCTCAAAACAGGGCCTTTAAGCTCGTACTTTTTACGTATAGGATATTTGTCGTTGGCAAGAACAGCACAAGGTCCAATAAATACATTGTCTTCGATAAGCACATTCGTTGGAATATACACATTCCCCTGAATGCTGACGTTATTACCTATCTTTACGTTTCCGTCTATGATAACGTTCGTTCCGATAAGTACGTTGTCTCCTATTTGTGTATTTTCCCTGATCATTACATTATGTCCGGTCTTGAAGTTATTCCCGGTCTTTACACTGGAGAATATTGTCGAACCTGCTCTAATTATCGAGTTTGCGCCTATAGTGCAGCCCGGAAAATCAAAGTCCTCAATCTCTATATTTTGTTTGAGGATTTCCATGAGGATTTTGTGTTCCGGATACCCCAGTATTACATTTTCCAGAACCACAGTATCTTTCCCGATTACAGAATTTCCGTAAATCTTGGAAGAATCATGGATTTTGAATTGTTTTGAATTCATATCTTTCCCCTTCGTATACTTTATATCCGTTCGATAAATTCCAAATCGAATAAAGACATATTTAAAATTTTTACTGAATTAGAAAGTATATATTTTATTTTCATGTTCCGAACTTTCTGGTTATCTGTTGTTACAGCCTGCCCGGGACATTTGTTATTTCCTTATTCCCTGTACCCACTCCCTTCAATTTACTAACTATGTGAATTTTTTAGTTTGAATACACTTTATAATTATTTAACTGATTTGGTTTATCTGTCAATCCACAGCTTTTTCGATTTTTTTTGGTAACACTATTTAATTTATCGAAATTATTTGGTACAAATTAACCTTAAAGCTCTTTTAAATTCATATCTAATTTTTTACAGTGTATGTATATCTTTAATCACTGTCTTATTCCTTATTGACTTTTTACTTCTATAATAATTGTGGTTTTATTTCTATGATTGCTGTCTTACTTTTACATGGCTGTCTTGATTCTTTTAGAACAATATGTATAATACTGAATACACACAGCTATAATTTTATATGATAGTAATCCGATTTAAAAATTATCTATTAATCTATCAAAAATATTTTTAAGCCCTTCCTGATAAGATCTTACCATTTCTCTGTTAGAAGATTTATATGGATGGGGACTTGTGCCAGTAGCTTGTTGTAAGGGCAATATATTCCACTCATCTTCTGCCTTACATAAAAAAGGTATGTATATCTCATTTTCAAGGAAATAACTAATAACTATAAAGCTGGATCGCCTTTGATTTAAAATTTATATATCTACTTTTTTATCCTGCAAAATGGAGCAGGATTTTTTGAAATTAACATCTATTGCTTTCTTTTTTCATTCTCTTTTTACGTTCTATTCTTTGAGTTCAGGAGATTAAATGAAGGAGAGTTTTTATATCAGATCGCACATTTGATTCTTTTATACTTCAATCAACTAGAGGAGTTTTAACTACGCTCAGTTTAATTTCATCAACTTCTGCTTTTTCGGGCGAGCTAACAATGATGACTCCACCGGGAGTCCCTGATGGCGCATCAGTCGCCGTAGCGGTTTTGCTTGTAATGTTACTTCTCAGAGACATCCTTCCTTTGCTAAAAAACTGGGATGAATCTGTACAAACTTCTTTGAATATGGGAATTCTTCCACTTCTGTTTTCTTTCGGTGCAGTAGTCCTTTATAAACTCGTAGCTCTCTTCTAATTTATGGAGAGAGCTTAATATTTTAAGCCTGTAAGCTGGAGACAAAACACTGTAGAGATAAACCATTTTTTATTTTAAAAGTTCTGAGGAAAATTAGTTTTTCCAGGCTGTCAAAAATAAGTTTTCCTGCCTTTTTTTCTGCTCCTTGTTTTCTGCCTGTTCATTCTTTATGTCCTGCTCTTTTTTGCTTTTTATTTACATTCTCTTACCTGCTTCAAGCATCTGATTTTTCTTTCTGTCGGCAAAATTTTATGGCAGAATGCGTGGCATGGTTGAAATTACAGATCGGAGTGTGCATTTTAAAAAATAAATTTAAAATAGATGGGGAATAACCCCAAAGAGGAAGACATTTATGAAGCCGTGTACCATTGTGACAAGGGGGAGGCTTCGGGTTTTGTAGAACATGTATCCTATAATAAAACCTACCAGGAAAGCGTAGAAAATTTCAACCATGCTTCCATATCCCGAATGCATCAGCCCGAAGAGGACGCTTGTCACAAGCAAGCCACTCCTGCTTCCAAGGAACATTTCAAGCCTGTTTTGCAAGATGGATCTGAAAATGATCTCTTCAACAAGACCTACTAAAAAGACCATAACAAGGGTGAGTATCAACAGGCTGATTATTGAGAGATCAGGAACCAGGTAATTTGTCCCTATTATAAAATATTCTCCTATTCCGAGAAGGAGACCGATAATTATTGAAAGTGGAATATAGGTGCCTATTTTTTTGAAGGTTACCCCAAGTTGTTCCTGGTTAAATCCCTGATTGGTGAGCGCAACAGTAACTGGAATTGTGAGGAGCCCATAGATAAAAACAAATGAGTAAAGGGTTATCTCATAAAAAGCTGGCATTGAGAGATTTACCAGCCGCAGGATTGGCAGCAGGATAAAAGCCTGATAAGTCTTCTGGATCTCTACATTTTTTATATATAGCATGGAAAAACAAAGCCCAATAAGAAGGACTGCATGGACTTCCATCGCAGGTATGATTTTTCCGGAATATATCAGAAACTCTGCAATTGCGACTAATAATGCCGGAATAATAATGTAGAGCCCTTTGTTTTTTATTTCGGGCTCGGATGCTGACATGTGCGCGTAAGTCCCCCGGTATTCAGGCCTTTGTGCCTCTCTATCAGGTGTTTTTAACTCCAGATTCTCATAAGTTTCCATTTTTATGCCTCCCCGATAACATCTATCCAGAGGCGCAGGTCCTCATAAGGTATCTCTTTTTCGGTTTCATTGAAAAGCAGAAACTGGAGCTCCAGATCTTTTCCTCTTATAGAGGGGGTTATCTCAAGAGGTTCTTCCAGGGTCTTATTGTCTTCAAGCTGTATGTGTTTCAGGTTTTCAGGCAGAGCCAGTGATTTATTTTCAAGCCTGACATCCAGTGTATAATTTACTGTCCTGTGTTCGTGGTTTGCAATCCCTATAATGACAGTTTCGCTTTTTCCCTGCACATATTCCATAGTATAATTATCGGCTTTTCCCTCAGGCCCAAGAATATAAAATTCTGTGAATGGGTCATGCTGGTGGGGAAATATGCTTACATATGCCGTAGCCCCTGCAAGTGTCAGGAGGGAAATTGCCAGAAAAGCCCTCAGGGTCTTTTCCGTTGAAGATTCCGGTTTTCCCAGGACTTCAACTATGGAACTGGCAGATTTTTTGAAAGAAACTTCAAAGGCTTTGTCTTCTGGAAGCTGCTTCCTGCGAATATACGCTCCTGCACATGCCAGGATAATAAATACAGAAAGGCTTGCGAGAAGAGGCATCTCTCTTATCCCGAATGATGTATTATCAAGTGCAAGTCCTGTAAGAGGTACTATTGCAACACTCATCCCTATGGAAAGTGCTGCCCTTTCAACTCCTTCAAGTCCGTTTTTTGCCGGAAATAGTAAGGCTACAAGGGCATACCCCGGCAGAAATAACACCAGTAGCAGTCCAAGGACTATGCGAATAAAACTCTCGTTAAGTACAGGAATGAGTACGATAATATCTGTAAGAATTACAAGACCTGCCACGAGCAGCAGATCAGATGGAAACTTCTGGTTTCCGGCCATATGACTCCTCATAAAACGGTTTTAATGTTTTTCTGGGTTCCCAGTTATTTTTTCGTGTATTCAGGCTAACTCTACTGATCCGATTGTCAATCTTCATGTTTTTTAGACGAACTTATTCGATGCTTTCTCAGCTCGTCTGCCCTTCTCTTCTATTATGAAGAATTGAGGTCCAGAATGATATAATTTACCCAGATGTTTCAATCCAGTAGCGATTTTTTTGATGTATTAAATTATGTTTCCGAATAAGCTATATTATTTCAATTATGATTTTAATTTGAGTAGATCAAATTATCTTTTTGTATAAAATATCTTTCCCTTTTCCTGTCTGCTATTATAAAAATATGTTTTTTCTTTACAGCCTCTTCGGGGATTTTTATATCTTAGATAAAGTTTAATGATTCTTTTGAAATGATTTTCCTGATTATGTTCATTTTTTTTAATTATGTCTCCTGTATCACAAAAAACACTGTTAACAATGAATCAGTATAAAATTTTATACCAATCCTCTCTTAATTATGATTCCTCTAGGAGGGTTTTAAAGACTTCTCTGGCTAATAGGTTTCTTAATTCGATTTAATTTTTTTTCGTCATCGGCTAGACTGCTAAACTATTTTTCGTGTCTAAATGCTTATATAGCTCATATATTAAAACAAATACACGTCTTAATAGGAACTATGACCTGGCTGTAAAACATCTTTGCTTTCGCTAAACGGAGCATAAAAATCCCCCAATGATGTTTCTACACCCTTAATTGTAGTTAATCCTGAGAAACCCTATAAAATTTGTGGAGCGACGACCCTGAAAAATTTATTCACTGTATTTGGAATTCTGGTCACTTTCTCTGCAGAACAGCGGTTTATACAGACATTTGTATCTTTTGATGAAGAGGTAGTTGATTATACATGACCATTACTATTGCAGCCATGCCTGCGTATAATGAATCCCATTCTATCGCCGATGTTATTCAGGGCTGTAAAAAATACGTGGACCGGGTTGTGGTTGTGGATGATGGAAGTACTGACAACACTGTTGATATCGCTGAGTCCCTTGGCGCTTATGTCGTCCGCCACGAAGTTAACCAGGGTTATGGTGCAGCCCTCCGCCACTGTTTTGAAGCTGCCCGCAATCTTGGTGCCAGCTCCATGGTTATCATCGATTCCGACGGTCAGCACGATCCTTCTGAAATCCCCAAACTTCTTGAGCCTTTAAGAGATGGTTTCGACCTTGTTATTGGCTCACGTTTCGTCAACGGTAACGGAAAAAACGTTCCTATTTACCGTAAATTCGGCATGAAAGTTCTTGATGTGGCAACTTATATTGCAGGCGGTCTTCATGTTACAGATTCTCAGAGTGGTTTCCGTGCCTATGGCAAAAAAGCTATTGAGAATATCAACCTGAATGGGACTGACATGTCTGCAGGTTCTGAGATTCTTATTCAGGCAAGAGACCATAAACTTAAATTTACTGAAGTGGAGATCCACTGCAGATATGACCTTGAAGACTGCTCAAGTGAACATCCGTTCATACACGGTCCCCGTGTCCTGTTCCAGCTTTTAAAAGATATGGAATACAGGCGTCCCCTGTACTACTTTGCTGTCCCGGGCTTGATCATGACGTCTACAGGTGTCCTTATGGGTCTTAAGTTTCTCCAGGACTACATTCTTGGAGATTATCTGCGTTTTGGACCCACGCTCCTTATGGTGATGCTGACAATAATAGGCGCTTTCATGATATTCACAGGAATCATACTGCATGCGATTTCGAGAATGATATTTATCAATGAACAGATTCGAAGATGATAAAGGTTAAAAAGTGATTATTTAATACTCTCAAAAGTGATTATTTAATACTCTCTGTCCTGTGGTAAGATTCCTGAATGAAAATGTCAGAGAAAACCTGTACTTTCATGGGTAGAAAACTTATTGTCGACTACCCTGAATAATTATTTAATAATATCTTAATGAACACATTTTTATAATAAATACATCTTGATGAAAAAATATGAAAATAAAATCGTAAGTAAAATGTAATAAATCCGAATATTTTTAAATTATCTAGGCATTTTTTCAAAGCAAAATCTTCTTAATCAATGAACCTATTTGTGAATATTATTTGATTTTTAAAAAAAATCTACAATTTAACTTAAACCGATTGTCAGTGAATATAATCTGAATTGTATGAAGCTAAGGATAACAGGGATATTATGTCTTTATTGAATGAAATTGAGGAGTTAAAACCTGCTAATAACAGGTGGATGAAACTTATCTACTCTTTATTTCCATTATGCGTGATTATTGCTGTATTATTTGCATTCTTATGGATGTTTGCTATTGGAAAAGTAGCTTTTGTGATTAAAGGGATATTCACTGGAGTCCCTGCAGTCATCTCCTGTATTTTTTTATTATTTATTTATAAAAGAGATGTAGCATTAAATGATATTCGCGTTTTTCCTTCCATCAGTCAAAATTCCTTAACCTATTTGTTTGGAATTCTCTACCTCAGTTCAGTCACTGTACTTTTATTGTTCCCAGGAGCCAGGACCTGGCATTATTTTGCGCTGATTGTGCTGCTTTACATTTCTGTTTTGCTGCAAATATTATCCGAAAACTCCAACCCCTCTGTTATTCTAGTTGAGATTTTTTTAATTCTGCTGAATCTTACTTATAGTGTTACTTTAAATTACGATCTTTATTTTGGGACTACTGACATTATGCCTCATATTTTACTCTCTGAAATGACTGCAGCATCAGGACATGTTATTTCAACCTCTTTGACCGATTATGCATTCTTCCCTCTATATCACATAATGGTCGCTTCAGCTTCCAATTTATTGAACATAGACGTAAAATCAGCTCTCTTCTTAATAGCCGCACCTATCTTTGCAATAACTATCTTTTTTGTTTACTACCTTTCACAGTATGTATCTAATAATCGCCAGATTTCTCTGCTTTCTTCCTTACTGTTTTCTTCGAGTGCAATTGTGCTTTATTACGGTGCATATATGATTACTCGAACAATATCTTTTGTAATGTTTGTTGTATTACTGTATTTGATTTATAGTGTCAATTTCAAAGAGGATAAATTTCCTATAAAAGTTCTTTCCGTTATTGCCACTATTTTTTTAATACTGGTGCACAATGTTTCTTTACCCCAATTTATCTTGTTAATGGCCATTCTTCTTGTTTGTGAATATCTGGTTAATGTTGGCAAACATATAAGCAGGCCTTTTTTTGTTTTCTTAAGCGTTGCATTTGTATCCTACTGGTTTTTCGTAGCATATCTGTTTCTTCAGAGGAGTATATCTGTACGTTTACAGAGCCGGTTCTATGACTCAATGATTTTGACACTTGAGGGAGCAGAAAGTGTTAATGAACATCTGATTAATCTAGTAGGATCCCTGGATAACTCGGTTTTTCTGTTTTTTGCTTTAATTGGAATTGGTTTTCTTCTGAAAAAATACAGAAACAACTATGCTGCGGTATTTGGACTGTTCGCCCTGATTACTCTCGTATTTTATATCCCTAACCCCCTCAATACTATCTGGCAGTTGCAGGTTTTATTCAGGATTGATAGATTCAAGCTTTTTGTCAGTCCCTTTATGGCTTTTGTTATGAGCTACGGCATTTATGTATTCTGGAATTATCTGTCAAAATCTCCCTCTAAAAAGAGTTATCCTTTAGTTATAATTCTCTTATTATTCTCTACCTTTGTGTTTATTTCTTCTGTCTACAGTATCTCGGATTCTGAAAGTCTTGTTGTCGAGTCCGCGCATCCATACTTTACAGCTCAGGAACTGAAAGGATTTGAGCATGTTAAAGACTATATTCCCGCTGGCTCTCATATTTACTCTGACTATTACACGGCACGGTACTTTGAATTCCCTGGGTCAACAGGGGCATCAGAGAATAAGGACCTTTTGATTTACCGGAGCTATAGAGTCGATAATGTGAGTAATTTCGATCAGTATAAAGGTTACATTGTGATCAGAACTAGCGAATTCCTCCGAGCCGGTTTATATTTTAGCAAAGGAGGAACTAATGCGGAAAGTGCTAATTATTTTTATAAAGGAACTACCGAAAATAAACTGGAAATGGAAAATAATCTGAAAAAAATAAGTAAAATTTATTCAAGTCCGGTAGAATCTATATTCATTGGTGGCTATGGAGTTAATTAAACACCTATCAGTTCTCTTGTATGATAAATCTGATAATATCCAGATACGTTAAAATTTTTTAATATTTACTCCGGGAATATGTGAGCTATTTTTCTCACATACTTTCATAAGAGTAGAGTACGGCTGTCAAAAATGCGGAGGGGAAGAACTGCAGTAAATTGAGAATACTGTTAGATAGATAGTGTTTATTAATTATAGTTTGCTATTTATCTGGAAATGGAGGCAATCTTTGGATGGGTGATATTATTTTGTAGCAGGACATTTTTTATGTTCCGGAGTAGATATCTCATCCTTGATTTTCGAAAATTATAATTCTGTCGCATCCTCTAAACACATTTTTCAGACCGAAACGATTGGATAAAAAAGGCTACTGGATTATTTCCTTCCCAATTAAGGATTAAGGTCATTCTCAAAAACAATTTTGGGAATTATTTTATTCAAAACACGGGGACTAAGAATGAAAAAAAGAAATTGGATATGTAAATGGAAAAATAGAAAAAATGTCGGAATTTACATTGTAATTCTCTTTTTTTTAATCTTAACTGGAACAGCCTCGATTTCTCTTACTCCAGATATGACAGTTTATGTTGCAGGAGATAGCAGTGGAGACTTCAACTGTGATGGAGAGGCTGACCAGGTAGAGATAAATCAGGCCCTTAAATTTGTAGCAGAAAACCCTGACTATACCACTGTTTATCTCAAAGGCCCCTTCACCTATACTATTGACGAAACTATTTACATCCACAGCAACACAACCCTTAAAGGAGATTCAGATGCTGTTGTCAAACTGATTGATCGTGCTGGATGGACCAATAAGCCCATGATACCTTTGATTGGTAAATATGGAGATTCAAAAATAACCAATGTAACTATCAGTGGGTTTGAAATTGATGGAAATCATGATGGTAACACTGGACATTCCAAAGGTCAGGGCTACTATAATATGATTTATTTTAACAACGCGACAAATATAACAGTTTGCAATATGTATATGCACGACGGCCATGGTGATGGGCTGCGGATTAACTATGGTGAAAATATCCAGTTTTATAATAATAATATATATCAACTTGGACATGACGGGCTTTATGCTATTGAATCTTACAATGTAAAAGCCTGGAATAATACAATAACCTGCAGGACCAACAGTGGTCTCAGAGTCTGGAATTCAAATCACGTAAAATTCTATGATAATGTTATTGACTCGACTTATGATAGGAGCGCAGGAGGACCCGGAATCCAGATTCAAAAATCCTCAGCTGTTATGGATGATATAGAAGTTTATAACAATGTTATCCATAACACCTTTGGGCCCGGGTTATGGCTGATAGGTTACGACTCTTCTTACTCTAAAGAGGAGGCTCGAAACGTCCACATCCATCACAATATATTTTACAGTACTGGAACAAATCCAAGCATAGACTGGGTGGGCGGCATCGTAATCAGTGGATTTTATGATACTCTTATCGAAAACAATGTATTTGATGGCGTATACCATGCTGCAGTAGTCCATATGTACCCGGATGGCAAGTCTGCCGACCTTTCTCCTAAAGGTAAAGGATATACAACCATTGTCCGCAATAATATTATAGCGAACACACTTGAACGTAAAAAAAGCTCTCTGGGGACAGGATATGGTGTAATTAACTATCTCCCTGAATCACATAGTTTCGTGATCCAGAACAATTGTCTTTACAATAATAAAGGTGGAGACTTTATAAATGCAACGTCAACAGGCAGTGTTTATGAGAATCCGCTTTTTGCAAGCAGGAGGAATCATGATTACCACCTTAAGTCGACAGGCGGCAGATGGAACGGAAAAACATGGGTAAAAGACCGTGTAATATCTCCATGTATTGATGCAGGTTACTCCTCTTCAGATTATTCACAGGAGCCTGAAGACAATGGAGGCCGGATTAATATAGGAAGGTACGGAAACACTGAGGAAGCATCAAAATCAGGAATAATGCCCGGATATCAGGCGTGGTGGTATAAGGTATCTCAGGTATCTCCATTAGGTCTGAAAATACTCAGGACATTGATCAGGATATTCTTTTTTATTTGATATAAGTAAAGGAGGTCTTTCCGAAAACCAGGTGCCTGGAGATCAAATCCCCTTCAGTCCAGATCTCGGGGACCTCCTTAAAGGACATCCAGAACTCAACTGCTAAAAGCTTCAATTGATATACTCCAGCTGAAGTTTTGGCACCTGTGTTTCGTTTCCACAGTTGTTACTGTAGAATGCAACATAATTGTTATTTTCATCCCTGGCTTTTATGAGGAATCCTGTATTTGCATAGTTTCCGCTAACATATTCGTTTACAAGTTCTGTGACATCAATCTCATGATATTTATTGTCTGGAAGTTCGCTTCCTTTAAGGGTAATTGAAGCATAAGGAGTGTCTCCCTGAGATACCCCATTTTTATCGTACCAGTCTCCTCCTGGATTTTTCCATGCAACGTTTTTGTCTCTATTATTCCAGCTTACATAACTTGAGTTCCAGGAAGAAGCAGGTTTGTAAACCTCAATCACAGTATCATTTAGCCTTGAATTTTCTGCTGGATAATACCAGTAAAGGGAAAGATTTGCACTGGTGACTTCAGTTGCATTATTGAACTCATTCAGGTCAAACCACATTATATCTCTATATACGGCATTGTTCATTCCTCCAACATCAATAAAAGTTGAGTCCTGATAAACAGCGTCAGGAGAAGCCTCCCTTAGCCTGTTATCTATTGCACCGGTAAGAGTTGCGTTAAGAGTGATTTTTTCAATAATTTCAGGAACCACAGGTATATTCTCTGAGGATACCTTCTTTGTTATGTTAAGGCTGGGTTTCTGTGTTTCTTTTCCGCATTCGTTGCTGTAAAACGCAATATAATTGTTATTTTCATTCCTGGCTTTTATGAGGAATCCTGTATTCTCGTATTTTCCGCTAACATATTCGTTTACAAGTTCTGTGACATCGATCTCATGATATTTATTATCTGGAAGTTCACTTCCTTTAAGGGCAATTGAAGCATAAGGAGTGTCTCCCTGAGTGATCCCATTTTTATCATACCAGTCTCCGCCTGCATTCTTCCATGCAACATTTTTGTCCTTTTTATTCCAGTTTACATAACTTGAGTTCCATTCAGAAGCGGGCCTGTAAACCTCAATTACTGTATCATCCGGTCTTTCATTTCCTGCAGGGTAATACCAGTAAAGGGAAAGAGTAGAATCGGTAACTTCGGTTGTGTCATTGAACTCATCCAGGTCAAACCATATTACATCCCTGTATCTTGCATCGTTCATCCCCCCCACATCAATAAAAGCTGAATCCTGATATACTGAATCAGGAGACGCTTCACGTAGACGGTTATCTATTGCCTCATTAATCGTTTCGTTAATGATAATAGGTGCCGGAGTTTCTTTAGTTGTTATGTTAAGTTTTGGTTTCTGTGTTTCTATTCCGCCTTCGTTGCTGTAGAACGCAATATAATTGTTATTTTCAGTCCTTGTTTTTATGAGGATGCCTGTGTTTTCGTATTTTCCGGTAACGTATTCCTTTACAAGCTCTGTTACATCCAGCTCATAATACCTGTTATCGGGAAGAGTACTGCCCTTAAAAGTTATCGTGGCATATGGAGTGCTGCCCTGCAATACTCCTTTTTTATCGTACCAGTCTCCACCTGCATTCTTCCATGCAACATTTTTGTCTCTTTTATTCCAGCTCACATAACTTGTGTTCCAGGAAGAAGCAGGCCTGTAAACCTCCACAATGGTGTCATCTGGCCTTGTACTTCCTGCAGGGTAATACCAGTAAAGGGAAAGGGCAGCACCGGTGACTTCCGTACTTACTTCTGCAGTTTCATCGTATCCGCTCAGATCAAACCACATAACATCCCTGTATCTGGCATCGTTCATCCCCCCCACGTCAATAAAAGTTGAATCCTGATACACAGTATCAGGAGAAGCCTCACGCAGACGGTTGTCATATACTTCAGGGATTGGTTCGGGACCGACTCCTGATAGGGATGCGTGGATAGTGTTTCCATACCTTCCGATATTGGCCCTGTTCCCGTTATCTTCAGGTTCTTTTGAATAGTCAGAAGATGGGTTTCCGGCATCAATGCATGGAGAGCTCACACTGTCTTTTACCCATGCTGACCCTGTCCAGCGTCCCGTCTGTGATTTAAGGTGATAGTCACCATTTTTACTGTCTACGAAAAGAGGATCAACATTGATGTCCGTCGGGTGATTTACGTTCTTATAATCGCCGGCTGCGCTATTATATACACAGTTGTATTCCACCACCATATTGTGCGATTTGGGGAGGCAGTTCAAAATTCCATATCCGGTTCCTTGCCCTTCTCTGACATTCCATGTTAATCTGGGAGTTGTATTGGCAATAATATTATTCCTTATAGTTGTCGTGAATCCTGATCCTGAAGGGCCTGCATTGTCGTAAGTCATGTACATATTTACAACTGCAGCGTTATGTACTCCCTCAAAGACGTTGTTTTCGATCAATACATTATGGAATCCGCTGCCAAGAACTCCGCCAACCCACTGAATATTTTTGTTCGTACCTGTGCCATTGAAAATATTGTGGTGGATGTAGCAGCTTGTTAAGGTTTTATCATAGGCTCCTTCGGTTCCGATAACCCATATTCCCGGTCCGTAAGTATTCGTGATCAGGTTATCATAGATCTCTACATTCATAACATCAGCTGATCTCTGGACCTGAATTCCCGGGCCTGCATCCGGGTAAGAATCAATAAAGTTATCATGGAATTTTACGTTGTTCGAATTCCAGACTCTAAGTGCACTGTTTATCCGGCAGGTAATCCTGTTATTCCAGGCCTCCACATTATCGGATTCAATAGCATAAAGCCCATCGTGTCCAAGCAAATAGATTTTATTGTTATAGAACTGGATATTCTCACAGTAATATGTTCGCAGTCCGTCGCCATGCCCATCGTGCATGTACATATCATAAACACTTATATTTTTCACTCTACCGAAATAAATACAGTTGTAATATCCTTTTCCCTTTGACAATTCGGTGTTACCGTTGTGGTTTGCATTAATTTCAAATCCTCTTACAGTAACATTGCTTATTGAACCCTTACTACCAATTAAAGGGACCATAGTCTCCCATCCTGCATGATTTACCAGTTTGACAACAGCATCTGAATCTCCCTCCAGAATAGTGTTGCTGCCCTGAATGTAAATGGTACTGTTGATGGTATAGGTAAAGGGACCTTTGAGATGAACGGTTGTATAAGCAGAGTTTTCCGCCACAAATTTAAGGGCCTGATTTATCTGCACTTCATCGCCTTTTCCGTCACAGTTAAAGTCCCCACTCCCGTCTCCTGCAACGTAAACAATAGGAGCCGTCGGAGTCTTACACAAAGCAGTAGGCATACTGATCAGTATAAGACAAACTATTAGAAAAGAAATTATAAATTTTTGATTCAACTTATCACCTGGATTATCATAATTCAGTTTTTTCCTGTTCTGGGTAATTAGCCCGTCCTGAGGTCATTATCTGAAAAATGATAGTGTTCCATTGATAAAAACTCAATTTTTTTATTCAGTTTCTCCCTGGTTATTGAGTTTTTATAGTTAGTATCCACTCCGTAGCATGAACAAATCATAAATGCTCTGGTTAAAATCTTCAATCCAGAGAATAATATATTAAAATAAAGAGAGATACCGACAACGGAATATTATTCTTCTTTTTCAGATAATGTCTCCTTTGTAAGTTAATTCCCCCCTTTTACAAACAATCGAAAAAAACATCTATAGTTTTACCTAATTTAATTTCAATTGTTCTCATTGTAAATTAGATATTATATTATAAAAAAGTATATGCAATGTTTTTAAAATATTTTAACAGTATGGGGAAAAATACTTTCTTTAGTTATACTACTGGGGATATTGGATGAAAAAGTTATAATAGCGGGGTTCTGATTAAAATCATCAAGAAAGATTCATAAATTAGAAAATTGGCGAAGTTACAGGTGTAATAGCAGAAAAGCAATGTTAAATGAAAAGATCCTAAAAAGGGTAAAACTCAGATCTTTTTAAAAAGTTTCTTATACACAGTTTTATCTGTATGACCTATCTGTTCTTTGTCTTCATGACCTCTCGGTTGTTTTATCTGTCTAATCTATCTATTAACTCTTGAGAATATGATCATAAGCGAAATATACGTAACTCAATCTGCACTCTTTATTTCTCTATTTTTCGACTTATTTCATTAATTCCTTAAATAAAAGTTAACTAACAATATTATAGAGGGATTAAAGAGGCAAATTCCAAGTTTCGAATCGTCTTAATAATCAAAGACCTGGTTTATAAGCTGGTTTATTATGCAGACAGAATATTATTTATATCTCGTGATTTAATGGCTTTTACTAGCTTCATTGCAAACAGACAGTACCTTTTTTGCAACACTATTCCAGCTATGATTTTTAACAATATATTTACGGCCCTTTTCTCCCATTAATTTTCTGGAATTTTCATCTCGGAGTAATTTTATTACAGCAGCTGCAAGTTCTTCCGAATTTTCAGGTGTCACAGCAATTCCTCCTCCAGACAGCTCAATTAAATCTTTTACGCCAGGAATCGCACTTGCTACAAGCGGTTTCCCGCAGGCAAGATATTCATATGTTTTTAAAGCTGACAAGCCAATTTTCGAATTTCTTTCTTTTATAAATGGGGCAACACAAATATCCGAGGCATTAATGTATACAGGGACTTTTTCGTAAGGTATCCTCCCAGTAAAGGTGAAATTATCCAGTAAACCCAGATCATCTGCCAACTTCATCCATTCTTTTTTCATAGTGCCGTCTCCAACGATCAGGAAGCGGGCGTCGGCAAATTCTTTCAAAATTAAAGGGGCTGCCCTTATCAGATATTCAACACCCTGCCAGGGAATTAAATTCCCAACAAAGCAAATGTAGTGCAGTGTACTGTCTAAATTTAATTCTTTTTTTACTTTATTTTTATCCATTGGGATAAATAATTCCGTGTTAGCACCATTATTTATTACAACAATTTTGGACTCCGGAATGAAATATATCTCCATAAGTCCCTTTTTTACTCCATCGGTTACAGCAATAAGTTTGCTGCATCCTTTTAAGTTTATGCTCTCTATCAGTTGTGCGATCTTAATTTTCGATTTTGATGAACCCTGAATAATCATCTCATCTATTGTAATCCCATTTACTTCTCCAACTTGTGGAATCCCCAGAATCGACGATACGATAGTAGAAGAAGCGCCACTCCCGGATAATCTTGCATAAAACAAATCCGGTTTCAATTTGATAGTATAATAAATGAGGTACAAAAAGAGAGATAATTGATATGTGAATATATTCAGGTAATTAGAAAATAAAAACTGGAAGTGAGTAGAAGGGACTTCTATTATATTCGGGTTTTTGTAGCTTCTATTTTTCGAACTTCTTGAAAAAAGTAGCACATCGACTCCCAATTTTTTAAGATTATTTAACAACTCAATTGTATGGACGTTGGATCCATTAAATAAGTCCAGCTGCATTCCATAACTAATAAACAATTTCATATAATTGTAACTCCCATTAAAGATATAGATGTCTTGTTATTTTATGTTACTACTTCCCATTTATTGCATATTCTCAAAATACAGTCAGTTAGAAAATAGCTTTTGAAGATTTACTGGCGAAAAAAGGATAAAATCATGCATCCCTGGAGGACAGTCGATAATATAATTTTTCAAAACCATCTGTAATTGTTTCCCAGTCATAGTTTCTCACAATATGGTCTCTGGCATTGATCCCTATTCTATTTCTGAATTCTTCATTTTCTAACAGATATATTATTGATTCAGCTAGTTTTTCAGGATTTTTCGGAGGAACCAGTATACCATTTTCACCATCCTCTATTAACTCGTCACACCCTTCAACATCTGTTGCAACCGAAGGTACCCCGCAGGACATAGCCTCCATTAGACTTGTTGGGAATCCTTCTCTATAGGAAGGCAATACGAAAATAGTTGTATTTTTGTAATATTCGATAATCTGTGATCTACTTAAAGAACCGGTGAATATGACATTATCATCCAGTTCAAGTTTTTTTACCTGTTTTTTTAAATTCTCCAGTATGGTCCCTGTACCCACTAAAATAAACTTGACATCTGGATATTTTTTGCACACAATGCTTGAACATTCGATTAAGTCGAATAAACCTTTAAACACTTCGAATCTGCCGGTATATAAAACGGATTTTAAATTTGATCTATTTTCGGGGGGCATAAAGAAATCAGTATCTACTCCGTTATGAACTATACTTATCTCCCTTTTAATTGAATGGTACATTCTAAAATTATTAGCAGATGAATTTGATACAGCTGTTAATATATCACTTTTCTGAACAATTTCCTGTTCCACTTTAAATAAATATTTGCGTAATAGTTTTACAATAAAGAAATGCAGAGTTTTTACTTCCATAGAATCAAGCTTTTTTGTAGAATTACCGTGTGAAGTGAATATAACAGGTAGCGAATTGTTAAATACTGGCTTAACTGGCAGAAAATATCCATGCAAATGGATCAAATCAAAGTCAAATTTTAATGATTTTAACAGTTTAGTGACATATATTTCGTGAATTTTAAACGGAGATGGAAAAAACGGGATAAATCTTACTCTATAAACAGAAATCCCCTCTATCTTTTCATAATATGTTTTTCTCCAGTTTCCTCTTGTAATGACTGTGACTTCATGTCCTCTTTCTACAAGTTTTTTTGATAAATTATAGACATAAGTGCTTATACCACCTATATCAGGCGGGAACTCAGAAGTATACATGCAGATTTTCATAATTTTTGTCCTATATAATTAAGTGAAAAAAGATCGTTTTAATTCCATAAAATAACATATTTTTGTCTCGGAAAGTGTTTTTCTCAAAATGTGATTACTGGATATTCACTTTAGATATTACTTGCGTGATCCCTCTATAAAACGAATTATATGGAAATCCGCCTTTTGAGATCCCTTTTATTAATTCCGAACACCCTTCTTTATATTTCTTATTAAACAACAGGTCATAAACACCATGGTCACACAGATACCTGCCCTGATTTCTTATTCTCATTTCATGAATCAAAGTATCGAACTCGGTAGACTCATAACTATCATGACCAGAGTTTCTTCTTTCAATTGCGAACTCTCTGGCGATATCTGCATATATTCGTTGAAGGGTGTGGTGTTGCATAGTTACACTGCTATCGGAAACTCTCCATCTAATTAAAGGTAGTGCGATGTTGGATAATTTATATTTATCACTGAGCCTTAAAATAAGATCATAGTCCTGTGAGTATCGAAATTTTTCTCTATAGGATCCCACATTATCCAGGGCTTTCTTTCTGACCATTATAGAACTATGAATAAAAGGATTAAGATTGATAAGAAATCTATTTACAAAGTATGGTTGTGACATTACATTCATAGAGCCAATTTTATTTCCGGAACTATTAATCAGATGTGCTCCTGATCCTACCAGCCCCGCTTCTGGATAAGCATGCAAATGATCAAGCTCTTTTTCCAATCTTGAAGGCTCTGCAAAGTCATCCGAGTCCAGCCTTGCAATAAACTCCCCTTTAGAATTGTTTATCCCAATATTAAGAGAAATTGTTAAACCAAGATTATTTTCATTATCAATTACTTTAATTCTGGGGTCTTTTTCTGAAAATTGATTAACTATCTTCAGCGTATTGTCCGAAGAGGCATCATTTATAATTATAAGCTCCCAATTTTCATAGGTTTGATCTAAAATACTCGAAATCGAGTCCGAGATAAATTTTTCAGAATTGTATGCAGACATTACAACGCTAATAAGATCTTTTTTCATTGAGAAAACAACCGTAACAGGTAGTCTCAAAACCATTTTTAATTCTACAATTGGGTAATGCCCTTTCAATTTTTATTTCATTTCAACAAGAAAAAGTAAATTTTCATAGCTCAACATAGCGTATTTGCCATTCTCGCTTGAATTCTCCCCTTATTCCATCCTTTACTTTCTCCTCCAACTATCATTTTCAGCATTTCTTTCAGGTTTTTCCCTTGTCTTTTTATGAAATCTGCTATTTTCTTTATATTGTGTACAGTGCACATCATAACAAATTCAATTCCTGTTTTCCTTTTCCCCCTCAGCAGAAATTCCCTAAACCCTCTATCCTGTTTCATCTGTCCAAACACAGGTTCTACGGTAGACATTCTTTTCTGATACTTTTCCGTACCCTCTTCTGTGTTCAGTTTAGCCCTCATATCCTTCATTAAATGTTCTCGAGGATCTCTTGTTATTGTTCTTTTTCCACTCTCAGTACATGCATTTTTCAACACACACTGAGAACAATAGCTACAGACATAATACCTTAAATCAGGCTCACCTTTCCTCTTTTGTATTCTTGAAAAGGGAATTTCAAAAGCAGCAGGACAATAATAGCAGTCTTTTTCTTCGTCGTATTTAAAAAGAGATTTCCTGAACTTCCTGGTTTTTCCTTCTTTTTCAGCTTTATAGTAGTTGTCAGGAATGTAAGCATCAATGCCTTCTTCCTGTAAAAATTCCAGATTCTCATATGAAAAATAACCTGCATCTGCAAGCACGATTGTTGGTTTATATCCCAGTGTATTTTTTACGTTCTGTATGATTGGTTCTACTTGATGCAGGTCGTTTTCTTCGTTGACAACGTCTGCTGCAACGATAATTTGTTCCTTTTCATCAACAGCAACCTGACAGTTGTATGAAGGTTTCTTGCTCCCATCTTTATGTTTCATAATTCGAGCATCGTTGTCTGTGATGTTTACTTTTTTCAGCTTTTCTTCATCAAGCTTCTTCTTAGCGTTTTTAATCTTCTCTAATCTTTTCTTCTTGTCAACTAGCTCTTCTGGAATCTGATATGGTGTTGAGTCACCATAAATTTCATCTTCATACTTATCTGTCTCAATACTCTCTTTTAGTATCCGATCTATTTCTTTTTCGAGAGAATCCGAACTCTTGCTTTGTCTTGATGAAGCATTTGCCTTGATCTTTGTTCCGTCAATCGAGATACTGGAACCAATCATATCCATTTCTTTACAAAAAGTGACAACCTGGGAAAATATCTCTTTAATAGGACCAAGGTGAGTTGAACGGAATCGACAAATAGTATGAAAATCAGGTTTTTGCATGGCTGCCAGATACATAAATGCAGTATCAGTTTGAGTCATTTGTTGCAGTTTACGTGAACTTCTAATGCCTATAAGATAACCATAAAGTAATATTTTTAAAAGAATTATTGGATGATAGGCTGGGCAGCCTTCCTTAGAATAAGTGGATTCAATAGCAGTGATATCAACGACATCTACGATGTCGTTTAGTACTCGGGCGAGATGATTTTCAGGAACAAAATCTTCCAGGTTTAATGGAAGTAAAAACTGCTGCTTTTGATCGTATTTTCTAAACATGGGAAACACTGGAATTTAGTTTTGTAAAAAAGATAAAGATTACGGGTTTCTGACCCAAATGTGCGATCAGGTATAGTTTTGAGACAACCTGGTAAACAGTTTTTTAGATGATTTCCGATTACACTCTTTACTATATTATTTTAGATATTTAAAAATTCTAGTTTAAAATTTTAGCAATGAAATTTCTTAAACTATCAAGAAGATCTAATCATTTGTAAATATATTGGTTTTTTTCTAAATTACTCGATAATTTGCCTGAATTTTTAATCATGAGAATTAAATCGAATTTCTAATTCAAATCCTATTTTTATTTTTTTTAAAGTATCCTTTCCTGATCAGGTTCTATTTTTAAATAACATCTTTTGTCTAACCTATTCAAATAGTTTCTTTATAACATAACTTTCATTTTCCTGTAAGATTTATAAAAAAATTATTCCTATTTCACTATTGATTTCAGAAATTTTATAGTTCAGCTGGAGTCTAATATTTTTAGAGCAGTTTTCTGAACAAGTCTGTCCTTTTTTTTTATTTTATACTCTATTACGAAAAATCTTCTGGTTATAAGTTATATATCTAAAGTTTTTTATTTATTTCATTTTTATGTATAATTTTTTCCGCGCTTATAATAGCTTTTTTATTTAATAGGCGTTTTAATCCGGTTTCATTTCTTTTTCGTCATCGGCTAAACTGCTGAACTATTTTTTGTGCCTAAACGCTTATATAGTTCATATATTAAAACAAATACACGTCTTAATAAGAACTATGATCTGGCTGCAAAACATCTTTGCTTTCGCTAAAAGAAGCACAAAAATCCTCCAATGATGTTTCTGCACCCTTAATTGTAGTTAATCCTTAGAAACCCTATAAAATTTGTGGAGCGACGACCCTGAAAAATTTATTTACTGTATTTGGAATTCTGGTCACTTTCTCTGCAGAACAGCGGTTTATACAGACATTTGTATCTTTTGATGAAGAGGTAGTTGATTATACATGACCATTACTATTGCAGCCATGCCTGCGTATAATGAATCCCATTCTATTGCCGATGTTATTCAGGGCTGTAAAAAATACGTGGACCGGGTTGTGGTTGTGGATGATGGAAGTACTGACAACACTGTTGATATCGCTGAGTCCCTTGGCGCTTATGTCGTCCGCCACGAAGTTAACCAGGGTTATGGTGCAGCCCTCCGCCACTGTTTTGAAGCTGCCCGCAATCTTGGTGCCAGCTCCATGGTTATCATCGATTCCGACGGTCAGCACGATCCTTCTGAAATCCCCAAACTTCTTGAGCCTTTAAGAGATGGTTTCGACCTTGTTATTGGCTCACGTTTCGTCAACGGTAACGGAAAAAACGTTCCTATTTACCGTAAATTCGGCATGAAAGTTCTTGATGTGGCAACTTATATCGCAGGCGGTCTTCATGTTACAGATTCTCAGAGTGGTTTTCGCGCCTATGGCAAAAAAGCTATTGAGAATATTAACCTGAACAGAGCTGACATGTCTGCAGGTTCTGAGATTCTTATTCAGGCAAGAGACCATAAACTTAAATTTACTGAAGTGGAGATCCACTGCAGGTATGACCTTGAAGACTGCTCAAGTGAACATCCGTTTATACACGGGCCACGTGTTTTGTTTCGGCTTTTGAAAGATATGGAATACAGGCGTCCCCTGTACTACTTTGCTGTCCCTGGTATGATTATGGCATCCGCAGGCGTCCTTATGGGTCTTAAGTTTCTCCAGGACTACATTCTTGGAGGATACCTGCGTTTTGGACCCACGCTCCTTATGGTGATGCTGACAATAATAGGCGCTTTCATGATATTTACAGGAATCATACTGCATGCAATTTCGAGAATGATGTTTATTAATGAACAGATTCGAAGACAATAACGGTTAAAAAGTGGTTATTTTATGGAATGTCCTTTTGTTTCGGTTGTAGTGGGTATTCGCAACGAAGAACGATATATTGAAGAATGTATCGAGTCGCTACTTCGTCTGGATTACCCCCAGGATTCTTACGAGATTATTATCGTCGATGGAATGTCCACCGACAGAACCCGGGAACTGGTACAGAAATACCCGGTCAGGCTTCTTCTTAATGAGAGAAAAAACGTTGCAGCGGCAAGAAACCTTGGAGTGCAGAATTCCATGGGAGATTTTGTTGCATTTACAGACGGGGACTGCAAGGCAGACCCTCTATGGTTAAAAACCCTTGTCACTGAAATGAAAAATGCTCCTGAAGATGTGGTATGTGTTGGTGGGCCTAACTTAATATTTGATACCGATCCTGTTTTTGGTAGAGTGGTGGGGCGTGCCCAGGAAACATTTCTCGGTTCAGGAGGTTCTGCCCAGTCTAAAAATTCCTTAAAGAAACACTATGTTAGCTCTCTCCCTAACTGCAATGCGATGTATAAAAAAAATACAATAATTGAAGCAGGATATTTCGATGAGCGGTTTGTTGTAGGTCAGGATGGAGACCTTAACTACAGAATAAATAAAAAAGGTTATAAGTTCTTGTATATTCCAGAAGCAATAGTTCTGCATCATAGAAGGGGAACTCTCAAGTCATTTTCAGTAAGAATGTTCAAGTACGGCATGTGGATGGGGGAACTTTTTAAAAAACATGGGGAGCTTGTTCGGTGGTATGCGATTTTGCCCTCTGTCGCTATTCTCTTCTCAGTTTTTTCGCTTATCATTTCTCCGGTCTATACCACGCCAATAATAGTCCTGCTCTTAATGGGATTTTTATATCTCATTCTGGTCTTCATTGCCTCAATTCAGGTAATATTTAAAATGAAATCAAAGTACGGACTTTATGCCCTTGTTGTGATTCCTGTGCAGCACATCACTTATGGTATGGGATTTTTGTACAGTTTTGCAAACTCTCTCTATAAATCAAAAGGAGTGTCTTCTTCGATAGTTCAAAATTAAGGATCTAGCCCCATTTTAGAGCTGCTTTCTTTACCCAAATCACAAATTACTGAAATAACCTGAATTTGGGACAGATTGGAGCAAAAAGTTCTTTTTCGACATAGGCTTCACCGTAAGCTCTGTTGACTTAGAACAAAAATCTGAACTTTTTATTCAGGTTCAACCCTGAATCTTTTATTCAGATGAATTTTAATCTTTTTATTTCGCTCAATATATATTTGAGTGCTTTAAGGTTACGTAGATTTTTTAATTTTATGGTAATCCAAACTGCTTGATTTCCCTGGAATGTTTTACATAACATTTATTCTGGAAAACAGGCCAAAAAGAGTTTTGTTATACTGCTAAAGGGTCAAAAATAGGTTGTTTAATGGGTATAGGTGAATCCGATCATTGACCCTAATGAGTGACCTTGATGAGTGAATTCGATCGGTGGCCTTGATCAGTAAACTTGATTGACTCGGTGAATACCTGCAGTTCCGGAGCTTTGTCTGAGCTAAAGGGACAGCTCAGATGTTATATTAGTATGTGGAGAGAGCTTTTGGGCAAATCTGTACTTTGTCTTTAATTTTCCGGTAAATTCATTTTGAGGATCTTGCGAGGAGTTCTGAATATATATCTACAGTTTTCTTTGCATGAGATTCCCAGGTAAGTCCTCTCTGGATTATGCTTTTGCGGCCGAATTTTCCCATCTTTTCTCTTCTGCTTTCGTTTTCAAGTAATTTGTTTATTTTCTCTGATAGCTGTACAGGGTTTTTAGAAGGTACCAGATAGCCTGTTTCCCCTTCAACCATCAGTTCCGGGATTCCGCCAACGTCAGTCGCCACTACAGGGACTTCACAGGAAAGAGCTTCAAGAACAACATTTGGTCTCCCTTCTGAAAGGGAAGGTAAAACCAGCATATCAGCTGCTGAAATCCAGAGGGGAATCTCTTCATGGGTTACTGGCCCTGTAAATTTGATAAAGCCGGAGATTTTAAGTTCTTCTGCCCTTTTCTCCAGGCTTTTTCTAAGCCCATCATCCCTGCCTACCATGTAGAGGTCTGTGTTTTTATTCACAAAACTTTTTGCAGCTTCAATAAGATAATCCACACCTTTTATTTTCCTCAGGGCCCCTATAAACAGGACAATCTTTTTTTCCTGAGGCAGGTTTAAAACATTTCTTGCATATTCTTTTCCTGCCGGTCTGAATATTTCCGTATCCACGCCGTTAGGAACCACATCTACTTTATTTTCGTCTATCCCGAGGTTTACTATGTGGGTTTTGAGGTCCTCACTGACAGAAAGTATCCTGTCGGCAAAATTCATGGCTTCTATAATCTGTTTTGAAGTATAGGAACCTTCATAGGCAACTTTTCTTTCTATAGTGCCAAGGGCGCTGATTACAAGAGGAACTTCCCATTTCTTTGCGAGTTTCATCATTCCGTACCCATCAGGGTATGAGAAGTGTGCATGAATCAGCTCCGGTTTCAGATTTATGTTTTTCATGGCATATCCGGAAACAAAATAAGAATATGACATGCCGGTTAAAGGATAGAAGTACTTTTTAGGGACTGCGTAGAAGTAGCGCGGATAGTGAAGGTCATATTTTTCCGTGTGCTCAATCCCGGGTAATTTAGAAAAATTATGGTACGGAAATGCAGAAAAAGGAAGTACAAAAGCTTTTGGAGAAATAACTGTCAATTCTACTCCCTGATTTGCGATAGAGTCTATACTTTGCTTTATAAATGTTCCAAGCTGTGGATAATACCTGTTAGGGAACTCCTGACATACTTCCAGTACTCTCATAATTCTTTTCCTTTTTTCTATTTGGATGCCTCAAAAACACACAAAGGAGAGAATTTCTCCTATAAATATCTCTCTGTGGAACGCATATCTTTTCTTTTTTTAATCATGAATAAGCTCTTCCAATCTCTAAAAATTAATACCTGGAGTCGTGGGATAAGCTAATTAACTACTTTTGCTATTGAGGTAACGGCAACTATGTTTAAAAAAGTAAATAACATTTTTCTGGTTTATTACAGCTCTTTTACCACAAAATCAGGCTCTAATATACACATACTCGAGCTCTTAAATAATTTGAAGAAATATACGGATGTAGTTTTGTTTGCGCCAGGTCAAAAAGGCATAGAGCGCGTTTTTTCCGGAGTAAAGTATGTGCCTGTGATAAATAACAAGTACCTTGTACAGCCTTCTTACGAGATCATGCTGTCTGTTTATCTTCTGTACGCATGTTTAAAAAACAGACCTGAAGTGCTTTATCTCCGTCAGAACTCTTTCCCGTTCTTACCTATTGCTTTATGTAGGATTTTTAAGATCCCCTCCATAGTGGAAGTTAACGGGCTGGTTATGGACGAGCTCAGTGTGAGTCCGGATTCTAAATCTTTTGCATACAGGGTTTTTTCCTATCTGGCGCTCCGTTCTGAAAAATTTAATTACACGTACTGTGACCGGATAGTTTCCGTAACTGACAAGCTAAAGGATGAACTTGTCAGGTTATATTCAGTTCCTGCAGAGAAAGTTATTGTGATCAATAACGGAGCAAATACTGATATTTTCAAACCTATGGACCAGAAGCAGGTAAGGGATAGGCTCAAACTTGATAATTCAAAAAAGTATGTGTGTTTTGTGGGGCACCTTGCAGCCTGGCAGGGAGTTGAGTTTCTCATTTATGCAGCTCCGTATATTCTGGAAAAATCTCCTGATGTTCGTTTCCTTGTTGTCGGAGACGGAGTTATGAAGGACAAATTGATAGAAATTGCCTCAGAGACAGGGGTTCTGGACAAATTTACTTTTACCGGAAGGGTTCCCTATGAAAGTGTCCCTGAATATATCAACGCTGCTGATGTTTGTGTTGCTCCTTTTATTAAGGATAGAAATTCTAAAATAGGACTCTCTGCCTTAAAAACATATGAATATCTCGCATGTGGAAAGCCTATTGTAGCAAGTAATATAGCGGGTGTTAAAGATCTTCTTGATCTTTCAGGAGGCGGAATTTCAGTAACTCCGGAGAACCCGGGAGATCTTGCCAATGCAGTGGTAGAGCTTATTTCCGATCAAAATATAAGGAACACAATGGGAGAGCGGGGTCGTAAATATGTTATTGAGAATCATAGCTGGGACGGAGTTGCAAGAGAGATCCTTGATATCTGTTATGAAATCATTTGATTTTTCTTTTTTACTCCCTGGTGCTTCCATGATATCAATATCTGACCTTTGCTGTACTCATTGTATTAATTATTCGATATTTTAACAACATATTACGATTAAATCATTGATTCAGGATTTAATCCAATCCAGCAAGCACAAGACGGTAGTTTAAGATACTTACGCTATATTTCTTTCAGGGGGCTTACTTCACTGAAAGAAAAAAATTTTCTCGGCTTCCTCTATTTTTTAGCATTCTTAATAATCTTTAATACTTTTTAATAATCAGTCTCTTTCTATCAAACAATCTTCGAATATAAATTCATACTGTTGGTTATTCAGTTCTTAAGTTTGTAAAAAAATTTAGGAATACTGTACAAATACTTTTATAATATGGTGTTCTAATCTACAATGCTGACTATAGAAATTTAATTATAAATTTAATAATTATTTTATTTGTAATGTTGGCATGGGGGGAATTTGTGTATATTGGAGGCAAATTAGTTTAACATTAATGATATCTTTTCTGAATTCGGCGTCTATCTGCAGAATTTAATAACCCCTTCTTCAGGTCTTCCTCAGGGGGAGTTTTACTGTACGAATACCTGAAGAGTGCTGACTGGTTAAAAAATATTGCTAAATTTGCTGTATTCAGAATAAATATATTAATTAACTTATCTGCCTTCAATATATAAATTTTTAAAGAGTTTGGCAACTCGGACTAAATCTCTACCTGATATACATACCAAAATAATAGATTATGATCATTCCAGGTGATAGCAATGCTAAAAAGAGAATTAGGAGTCCTCTTCCTGGTAGGATGCCTTATAATTACAAGTGCTCCTGTGGCTTCATGCCGGAGCCCTGCACCTATAATTTATGTTGCAGGAGATGGGAGTGGGGACTTTAACTGTGACGGAAAAGATGACCATGTGCAGATAAATCAGGCCCTTAAATTCGTGGCAGATAATTCTGCTTATACAACTGTTCACCTCAAGGGACCTTTTACTTATGTTATTGACGATACTCTTCTGATAGGAAGCAATACTATTCTTGAAGGAGACTCAAATGCTGTGATTAAGTTGACCAATAATGCAGGATGGGAGACTATGAAACCCCTTATCCAGCAGATGAGCAGCTCAGGAAATAATAATATTACAATAAGAGGCTTCGAGGTCAATGTAAATCATGATGGTAACAGTGAACTGGCTAAAGGCAAAGGTTATTACAATGTGATTTATTTCCTCTACACCAGCAATGTAACTGTCCATGATATGTATATGCATGATGGACATGGTGACGGGCTCAGAATAAAGTATAGTAGCAATATTAAGTTCTATAATAATACGATAGATAAGCTCGGTCACGACGGTCTTTTTGCAATTGAGTGCTCCAATGTCGAAGCCTGGAACAACAGAATAACCTGCAGAACCAACAGTGCTCTGAGGGTATGGAACACAAATAACGTAAAGTTCCATGACAATTTCATTGATTCTTTTTATCACTGGAGTGCAGGCGGTCCGGGAGTCCAGGTTGAAAGGTCCTCGGGTGACATGAATAATATCAAAATCTATGATAATGTAATTACAAACACATATGGACCAGGCATCTGGCTTATTGGAACTGCCGGTGCATATGATAAAAGTTTATCAAGTGTGCACATCTACCACAATATTTTCTATGATTCCGGAACCAATCCGAGCATAGAATGGGTTGGTGGGGTCCTTGGCAGTGGGTTCCATAATGTCCTGGTCGAGAACAATGTCTTTGACGGAGTCCATAATGCAGCAGTTGTAAACATGTATTCGACTGATACCAATGCCGGACCTTCTGGAACAGGGTTTACGACCACTGTTCGTAATAATATAATTGTAAACACTGTACCTCGTACGAAAAATTCTGCAGGAACCGGCTATGGTGTCATTAATCACCTTCCCAGTTCCCATACTATTGTCCTGGAAAATAACTGCCTGTACAACAACGCTGCAGGGAACTACAAAAATGTCAAATCTACAACAGATATTTATGCAGATCCCCTTTTTGCAGGTCAGAGTTTGCATGATTACCACCTCAAATCAGTAGCAGGCCACTGGTTCGGGACAAAATGGGTAAAGGACAGTGTGAGTTCTCCGTGCATTGACGCCGGAAACCCATCTTCTGACTATTCAAAAGAACCTGAAGATAATGGGAACAGAATCAATATCGGGAGATACGGTAATACTATCTATGCTTCTCTTTCCGGTACAGCTCCTGAAGTAATTCCTGAGGATCCTGTACCTCAGGACCCGGTAGTTTTCAAAGTCTCTGACAACCGTCTGCGTGAGTCTTCCCCTGATGCTGTGTATCGGGACTCAACTTTTATTGATGTGGGGGGAATGAACAATGCCAGATACAGAGATGTAATGTGGTTTGATCTGAGTGAGTACACTAATCCCTCAGAAATTGATAATGCAACTCTTTCCCTTTACTGGTATTACCCTGCAGGAAGTACAAGGCCAGATGACACCATTGTGGAGGTTTACAGGCCTGCTTCTTCCTGGAACACAAGTTATGTGAGCTGGAATAAAAAGGACAAAAATGTTGCATGGAAGAATGCAGGCGGAGACTGGTATGATAAAAATGGGGTCTCTCAGGGAGACACTCCTTATGCTTCAATTACCCTTAAAGGAAGCGAACTTCCAGACAATAAATATCATGAGATTGATGTCACAGAACTTGTAAACGAATATGCCAGCGGAAAATACGAGAATACAGGATTTCTCATAAAAGCCAGGAATGAAAATAACAATTATGTTGCATTCTACAGCAACGAATGCGGAAAAGAAACACAGAAACCCAGCCTTAACATAACAAAGAAGGTATCCTCAGAGAATATACCTGTGGTTCCAGAAATTATTGAAAAAATCACTCTTAACGCAACTCTTACCGGTGCAATAGATAACAGGCTAAGGGAGGCTTCTCCTGACGCTGTTTATCAGGACTCAACTTTTATCGATGTTGGGGGAATGAACAATGCCGTATATAGAGATATAATGTGGTTTGACCTGAATGAGTTTAATAATGCAACTGAAGTCACCAGTGCAAATCTTTCCCTTTACTGGTATTATCCAGCAGAAAATTCAAGGCTAAATGATACTGTGATTGAGGTTTACAGACCTGCTTCTTCCTGGAACTCAAGTTATGTAAGCTGGAATAATAGAGACAAAAACGTTGCATGGAAATATGCAGGAGGAGACTGGTATGATAAAAATGGGGTCTCTCAGGGAGACACTCCTTATGCTTCAATTACCCTTAAAGGAAGCGAACTTCCAGACAATAAATATCATGAGATTGATGTCACAGAACTTGTAAACGAATATGCCAGCGGAAAATACGAGAATACAGGATTTCTCATAAAAGCCAGGAATGAAAATAATAATTATATTGCGTTCTACAGCAACGAATGCGGAAAAGAAACACAGAAACCCAGCCTTAACATAACAAAGAAGGTATCCTCAGAGAATATACCCGTGATTCCTGAAATTATTGAAAAAACCACTCTTAACGCAACTCTTACCGGTAAAGCTGATAACCGTCTCCGTGAAGGCTCTCCTGATATTGTATATCAGGACTCAACCTTTATTGACGTGGGCGGAATGAGCAATTCCGGATACAGAGATATAATGTGGTTTGACCTGAACGAATTCAATAGCACAACTGAAGTCACCAGTGCAAATCTTTCCCTTTACTGGTATTATCCATCGGGAAATACAAGGCTAAATGATACTGTGATTGAGATTTACAGACCTGCTTCTTCCTGGAACGCAAGTTATGTGAGCTGGAATAAAAGAGACAAAAATGTTGCATGGAAGAATGCAGGTGGAGACTGGTACGATAAAAACGGCGTACTGCAGGGCAGCACTCCATATGCCACGATAACTTTTAAGGGCAGTACTCTTCCCGATAACAGATATTATGAGATTGATGTCACAGAACTTGTAAAGGAATATGTTAGCGGAAAATACGAGAATACAGGATTTCTCATAAAAGCAAGGACTGAAAATAACAATTATATTGCGTTCTACAGCAACGAATGCGGAATAGAAACACAGAAACCAAAACTTCAGCTAGAGTATCTCATTTGAAGCTTTTAGCAATTGAGTTCTGGATGTCTTTTAAGGAGTACTCCGAGATACGGACGGAAGGATTATTTAATTTCTCCTGCATCCGTTTTTCGGAAAAACCGATTTAATTTCAGTCGAATAACCCGCTAGCTTGCTGCGGGGATGGAAAACTTCCCCGGTAACCGTTGATGATACTATGATGTATCAATTCCGTTTTCGGGCTGTTAATTTCTGCTAAAACTAAATTGTTTAGGGTTATTGTCTACTATAACGAAATTTTGAGCGGTGGCGCGAACATACCCCGTTGCTTGCAGCGGGGTGCGCCAGCGCAACTTTGATTTTTATGCTTTTTGTTTTAATTTTTTATGTCATTTTCTTAAATTTCATTTTGTCTGCTATGTCTGCCAGAAATTTCTTTTTTAACAGGCCGTTTTCCAAGCAGTTACTATTATAAAAATTTATTTAGACACAAAAGCTTTTATCCTTTGCGGAAATTCCTTATTGGGGTGAGAAGGAGCCCAGCTTCTTCATAAAAGAATGTTATTTAAGTAGACTAAAAATTAACGGTGAGAATAAATCCAGAGCTCTCGTTCTTGAATCCAGTATTATTTCTTCATTAAAGGTGTTTTCATGAATTACAATTATTATGCCTCTAATATACGAATAAAGTTAACACTGAGAAAAAATCTAATAATTTTTGATATTCCTCTCTCCAAGTAAGGGTATTTCTATGAATTACAACTATTGCGCCTTCAGTCTGCGGATTAAGTTAACACTGAGAAGTACTCTCGAATTTTCGGCCCCTTTTCTTACAGTCAAAAGGTGTTTTTGATGCCATTTACAGCGGAAAAGAGGCAGTTTCTTTTAAGGTGATGTGATGTCATATCAAAAATTTGCAAGGGATGTAGGCTTTATCGGTACAGTTCAGATACTTACGAGTCTGAGCAGCTTTTTTTTACTCCCTATTATCACAAAAACCCTTGGAGCGTATGATTACGGACTCTGGGCGCAGATAAATATTACAGTATCTTTAATTTCTTCCCTTGCACTTATGGGACTTTCCATGAGTTTCGTCAGATTTTTATCTTCCGAAACTGATAAGAAGAAAATAAGAGAAGCAGTATACTCAATTCTTTTTTTTGTCACAGTATCGGGCTTTCTGGCTTCATTTGTGTTATATACTTTTGCAGAACCACTTGCAACTTTTGGCTTTAAGGATCCTGCAGCAACCTATTTTGTCCAGGCAGGCTCCCTGTTAATCCTTGTGAATGTAATAGAGTCCATATCTCTTTTTTATTTCAGGATTTTCAGGCAGATTGAAAAATATTCTTATTTTACATTTTTTGAAACTTTTGGTAAACTGCTATTTATATTGATTTTCCTTAAAATGGGATACGGACTTCTCGGAGTAATTACCGCTACTTTAATTGTACAGGGACTGATATTTTTAATTACCTTTATCATTATAATTTCGCAGATAGGATTTGTCCTACCGCGGTTTACTTATATAAAAGAATATCTGGAGTTTTCTCTCCCCTTAACCCCAAATGCGCTTATCAGGTGGGTTACGGAATCGAGTGACAGGTATATGGTCACTTATTTCCTTGGTCTTGGCAGCGTAGGTATATATTCTGCAGCATGTTCAATTGGAAACCTTATTCAGCTCTTTGTAAACCCGTTACAGCTTATTCTCTTCCCTGAGCTTTCAAAGCTATTTGATCAGAATAGAATGGATGAAGTAAGAATTTACATGTCCCATTCTCTGAGGTATTTCCTTATCATCTCTATCCCGGCAGTCTTTGGACTTTCAGCTCTTGCAAAACCTTTGCTTGCGGTTCTTACCACTCCGGATTTTATTTCTGGCTGGTTTGTCATCCCTATTATCGCTTTTGCCGGGCTTATGGCAGGAATATTCCAGATTTTTATAAATACGATGTACCTTATTAAAGAAACGAGACCTGCTACATATATCAATATCATCGCCGCAGTTTCGAACGTATTAATAAATCTTATTCTTATTCCCATACCTTCAATAGGAATTCTGGGTGCAGCTTTTTCCACCCTCGTATCATATTTTTTGATGGCTGCATTTTGCGTTCACATTTCTCTGAAACACTTCAAGCTCGATTTTTATTATATGGATATTGCAAAAAGTATCCTCTCGTCCATTGCAATGTACCTTTTTGTTTCGAGCTTTTCCATTTCAGGCATTCTTGAGCTATTTGAAGCGGCAGGAGCAGGTACGCTAATCTATCTGATTGTAATGTTTATGGTTGGCGGATTTACTGACCATGAAATGTACTTAATAAAAAGATATTTATTCAGGTCAGAGGTGAGCCCTGACACCAAGTAAACATTCCCAATTTACCGTATTTTGGTTTTTTTAAATGGGAAACCACAGTACCAGACGCTAACGCTAACAGATTCTTTTCATCTCCGAGAATTACTATAGAATCATTTATCATGATCTCTATAAACGGAAAAAATATTAAAAAGATTAAAATATTAAAATTTTAAAAAGATATCAATCTTAAAATATTGATCTGATCCTTTGATGTAATATAATACTGCTTCAGGGAGTAAACAGATCTTCTTCTTCTTGCAATATCTCAGCTTTTATTAATCACCTTTTATCAATCACTGCTCTGGCAGTCTCTCTTACACTCCTTTCAGAAGTATATTCAGGCTTCCATCCTATGGCTTTTAACTTTTCAATCCCAAGCCTCATTCTTGGAACATCTCCTTTCCAGCCTCTGCTTCCTCCGGTATATGTAAATTCCACATCCGAAAGCCCCATCTCTTCAACAACGATTTTCCCTATCTCTGTAGCGCTGATTGTATCCTCAGAGCCGATATTGAAGATATTTACTTCTTTTTTATTTTGGCATGAAAGTCCATGATGAGAAAACTCATCACGTACTCTCTCCTTCCTTTTTTCCCATAATTGCGATAATTCCACTAATTATTGTTATCCTTTCATCAACCGAGAATATGTCTGCCTCAACAATCTTTCTCTTTTTAACTTCTCCCTTTTGGTATCCTGTTTCATCTTCGTACATCTCATCGTTTGTGATCAAATGCCATATTATTGTTGCAATTTTCCTTGCTAAGGCAATAATTGCCTTAGCATATCCAATTGTCTTCTTTTTCCTGTTAAAAAACTCCTTTAATCTGCTATTTTTCTTTCTTGCTGCTGCTTGAGCAATCTGAGTTAGAATCCACCTTGCTACTTTTGATCCTCTCTTAGTGATTCTTCCGTTATGGTATTTATCTGCAGATTGATACACATTAGGAACTATTCCAAGCCATGAAGCAAGTTTATCTCCCGTTGGAAAATCCCTGAAATCTCCTATTTCAGCAATTAGAGTTGCCGCACCAAGCTCCCCAATACCTGGAACTGACATCAAAATTTCCATTTCCCTTTTATGCTTTTGATAAGCATAATTGAAAATTTCTCTTTCAAGAACTTCAATTTCTTCATCTAAATGTTTTATAAGGTTCAGACATATCTGAAGCCTTATTGCAGCACTCTGTGATATTTCTCTATCCAGAATTTCCCTTATCTGAACACTCTTTTTCCGAACATTTGGAGAAAGCGACTCTATAATTTGATCAATATTTTTACCTGAAGAGATTCCTGCTAGAATTGCTCTACCATTTTTTCCAAAAATGTCAGTCAGAACATCACCCAGATGTAACATTTCGGAGGAAAGAATTGCATGAGCTTCATTTTTAATGTCCGTTCTTTTTCTTACAAGAGTTAGGCGAAGCCTGACGTATGACCTGAATTCTCTATGTTTCTTCGGAAAAACTCTTGATGGTTGAACCATCTTATTCAATGCAAGTTTTGCAATTACTTCGGAATCTATTTTATCTGTTTTTTTATGTGTAAATGCTTTCATATCTCGAGCATTTCCAACTATAACAGGCAAATGATCTATCAATGCCTCATAAATCGGAACCCAGAAATCACTTGTTGATTCACAGGCAACAACATCACATTTTTCAGAGGTTACTAAATTTTTAAGATCTAAAATCCCATCATCATCTCTGGCAAAACGATGTTGTTGTTTTTCACCGGATCTACTGAGGATAGTAGCAATAACAAAACGTTTGTGAATGTCTAAACCACAAGATTTGTTTATTTCTCCGTCCAATTTACATTACTCCATCATTTCCAGGACAGTAGAATTGCTTCAAAGGCAATTTGGCATCCGTGATCAAGGTCACATCTGGGCCTTCGATGGCAATTCAATGGTTAGTTTTTTGACGGCTTCGGAGAACCAAAGTAAAAACAACCTTCCTGTCCAAAGGTAATGATGGAGTTCTATTATCAAAAAAGCTAAGTGAAAAAGACTTTCATTTTTTGGGCATGTTATTCCAAGAATATCATGTGTGTTTTTTCTATTGCAAAAAGGATCGCATTAACACATTCTGAGACATGTAGATAGGATTTTTCCTGTTTTCCGTCTCCCAGTATCTCAAGTTTGCGAGGATTTTCTTTAAGCTTTTTTATAAAATCAACAGTAATCCCGTGAGTGCTACGAGGCCCTACAATATTTGCAAAACGGAAAATCCACGCCTGCATATCGAAGGTATGGGAGTACGAGGTAATGAGGGCTTCACAGGCGAGCTTTGAAGCTCCATAGAGGGATATGGGGACAAGGGGTCCGTAGTTTTCCGGAGTAGGCATTATACTGGCTTCACCATAGACCGTGGATGTAGAGGTAAATGCAATCTTTTTTGCACTGCCTTTTCTCATAGCCTCAAGTAGATTATAGGTTGCCAGGATATTCTGGTCCAGATGGACTTTCGTGTCCGAAGCGCCAAGTTTTACATCAGGATTTGCAGCCACATGGTATACCATATCAGTATCCTTGCAGGCTTTTTCGATAGCTTCTGGATCAAGAAGGTCTCCTTTTATAAAGGAAAAATCCGGATTTTCAAGGTGGTTCTCTATAAAATCCATTTTTCCGGAACTGAGATTGTCGAAAACAATGACTTCACTTTCTTTTTCTAAAAGGCGGTCTACCAGATTGCTTCCTATAAAACCGGCTCCTCCGGTTACAAGTACTCTTTTCTTCGCAGGCATATGATCCTCAGATAATCTTCTTCTTTTTATTAATACTTTGCACTATTTTTTGCAAAAGCTGTAATTCTTTTTTCATACAATATGGGACTTTGCATAGAAATAGGGGAAAAATTAAAGTTATGGGTGAAAAGTACTTTAACTCAGAAGAATACAACCTTACAGAATTTCTTTTAATTGGAGAATTAACCTTGACTATCAAAAAAGCACTTATCCCGGCAGCCGGTCTTGGGACTCGCTTTCTGCCGGCAACAAAGTCAATGCCAAAAGAAATGCTTCCTATAATTGACACACCTGTAATTCAGTATGTAGTGGAGGAAGCTATTGCCTCAGGCATAGAAGATATTATTATTATTACAGGCAGGGGCAAGAGAGCAATTGAGGACTACTTCGATGATTCTCCGGAACTTGAGATGCATCTCGCTAAAAAACACCAGACAGATATGCTGAAACTGGTCCGGGACATCTCTTCTCTTGTAGATATCCACTACATCCGCCAGAAAGAGCCCAACGGGCTTGGAGATGCGGTATTAAGGGCAGAAAACCATATCGGAGACGAGCCTTTTGCGGTGCTTCTCGGAGACGATATTATCGTTAACGACAAACCCTGCACTGCCCAGCTTATTGAGAACTTTGAGAAATACGGGAGGTCAACAATCGCAGTTGAAGAGGTCCCTTACGAAAAACTGAGCAGTTATGGAATTATAAAAGGCAAGCCACTCGATGATTCCCTTTATGTTCTTGAAGACATTGTAGAAAAACCAGCACCTGAAGATGCTCCTTCCAATATAGGAGCAATAGGGCGCTATGTATTCACGCCTGAGATTTTTGACTGCATAAAGCATGCCGGTACTGGCGTTGGAAGTGAAATACAGCTCACAGACGGTATCAGGCTCCTTAACAAATCCCAGATGATCTATGCCTGCAGATTTAAGGGAAAAAGGTTCGATACAGGAGACCGGCTCGGGTACGTAAAATCCATAGTCGATTTTGCTCTCCAGAACGAAAACCTCAGGGACGATGTGCTTGAATACCTTCGGGAAATTCTCGCAGTTAATAAGATTTCTCCAGAAATAGATAAGTTAAAACAATAATGCCGGAGAGACCTGAAAAATCAGGATATAATAAGCATCAGACAAAGGATACTTAAAAATAAATAAAAACAATAAATCTATGATATTGGTATATGGAAAGGGTTGACCCTGCTGGTTTTCACCAGCAGAGCCCCTCATAATCAATATTTTTAGCTTTGATTATCCGCCTTCCATCAATAATTATTTTTTCTTTCATGTTCTGGAATTCGGAGTCAAGGTCTCTGAACTCATCCCACTCTGTCATCACAAGACAGGCGTCTGCATCTTTAAGCGCATCTGAGGCATTGTCACAGTATTCGATTGAAGGGAAAATACGTTTCATGTTTTCAGCTGCCATCGGGTCATAAGCTGAAACTTTTGCCCCAAGTCTAAGAAGTTCGGCAATTACAGGAATTGACCTGGATTCTCTTATATCGTCAGTTTCATTCTTGAAGGCAAGTCCGAGAACAGCAATCTTTTTGTCCGCAGGGTTTCCTATTTTTCTTTGCAGGATTTCGGTCATAAGAAGAGGCTGTTTCTCATTTACAGCTATTACGGACTCAAGTAGTACTGGAGAGTATCCTATTGTTTTTGCTTTTCCTATAAGAGCTTTGACGTCCTTTGGGAAGCAGGACCCTCCGAAACCTGCCCCTGAGTTCAGGAATTTCGGGGAAATTCTGAAGTCTTTACCAACTGCTTCCATGACCTCATATGTATCTATCCCCATTTTTTTGCAAATATTTCCTATTTCATTGGCAAAAGAAATCTTGGTTGCAAGCAGGGAGTTGTTTGCATATTTTATCATTTCTGCAGTTGCAGGGCCTGTGCGCGTGACCTCACATTCAAATGTGCGATAAAGCTCGGAAACAAGATCTCCTGATCTTTTGTCAATTGCACCGACCACTATTTTATCCGGGTTCATAAAATCCTGGACTGCCTTTCCTTCCCTCAGGAACTCCGGATTCATTGCCACACCAAAGTCTTTTCCGGCTTTCTTTCCTGATGTTTCCTCAAGAATGGGGAGGACGAATTTTTCTGTAGTTTCAGGAACTACTGTACTTTTTACCACCACTACATGATAAGCATCTTTTTTTGCAAGGGCTTTACCTATACCTGCTGCTGCTGCCCTGACAATTGAAAGGTCTATAGTCCCGTCATCTGCAGAAGGTGTCCCTACACAGATAAAGGAGATCTCTGTCTCTTTGACCGCAAGTTCATAATCAGTAATTGCTATGAGCTTTTTTCCTGCATATTTTTGCAAAAGCTCTCCAAGTCCTTCTTCATAAATGGGAGGGATGCCTGCGTTTATCTGCTCCGTTTTTTTCCTGTCAATATCTACGCAGATAACTTCGTGCCCGACTTCTGCAAAGCAAGCAGCGGTGACCGAACCCACATACCCTGAACCTATAACAGAAACTTTCATAATCTTGACCTCTTTTTCGGGAATTGACAGGTAATCGATCCCAATTCTTATTTATTTTTTGATAGCCTGTCTCTTTCATATTTCTAAATCTGGAAGGTTCTCGATTTCAGGCTTTAATATATTTATCCTTTTCGTGTCTGTTCAAATATTTATATAGTTTGACAGTTTATAGGTTTCTATAGTTAGAATTTAGTATATGTTTTAACAATACCTTTACCAATTACGGGGGATTTGCAGTGCTTTCAATGCTGGCTCTGGGTTCAGAAAAACTGATGATGGGGAATAATTTTCCCGGTTCAGGCGTCTGTTTTGTTTATACGGACTTTGGAATACCTGAATATTACAGGATAATAGTCCTGGGACTGATAGCCCTTGTGGGAATAAAAGAAATGCTTCTGACTTCCAGAAAAGAAGATCATTTTTCTATAGACTCTATTGATATTGGAATATTCCCGCTACTAATTTGCTTTGTCGCTAACTTTCTTTTTGCAGGCCTGGAAATTATTTTTACAGGGTTATCTCCCTGACCCTTCTCATTTTTTACATCACTCCTATTTTTCTTTCATTATCCCGGAAGAATTCCATATCAAAATCTCAGAATGCTGTGAGAGGTTATTCTTCTTCATTTATGAAGTTAAAACCAGAACTTATGATGGTCTCAGTTTTTTAAACATTTTAGTTCAGAACCTTACTTCCAAAAACTATTTATTCACGGACTATTCATCTTCTAAGCATAATAGTGTTTGTTAGTGATCCTGTCATAATCAAAAAATTAAGTTTAAGGAGGCACTGCAATAGGGTGGGGCTATAGCCGGGGGGCTGTTGCCGACATCCTGTTGTCAGCAGCAGGGAGATTAAAGGACAACAGTCTGATAGTAAGGTTCGGAAAAAAGGGACTTAAGAAGAACCAGGGTACAACCTACTGCTTCTTTATATCTGAGGCAGAAAGACTCACTGGTTTCTTGAAAGCATCGCCTTATCTGCTAACGGATCTGGCATTAAATCCTTCTTACCTTCCTTCCACCGCTGCCTTCCTCCAGGAAATGCTGCTCTTTTCCCTGCGTCAATATTTATAAGCGGGAATCAGTTAGGGAGTGAAAACCTTGAGGGTCATTGTTGATATCGGGCATCCGGCCCATGTTCACTTTTTCAAAAATGCTATATGGAACCTTGAAAAAAAGGGACATCAAGTTCTGGTTGTCTCAAGAGATAAGGATGTTGTAATTGAATTATTAAATGCTTATAATATCCCGCATACAGTTCTGAGCAAGGTCAAGAAGGGTAAAATCTACCTCCTTGAAGAATTGTTCATAAGAGAATCCAAACTTTATAAAATCGCTCGCAAATTTAATCCAGATCTCTTTATTGGTATTCTTTCTCCCGAAGCTGCTCATGTGGCCTGGGCACTGGGAAAGAAATCTATAATCTTTAATGACACTGAACACGCAGAATTAGCTCAAAAAATGACTTATCCTTTCTGTGATATCATCTGCACGCCTGCGTCCTTTAAAAAAGACGTGGGACCAAAACAAATCAGATACAGAGGCTATCATGAAATGGCGTATCTTCACCCTGCTTATTTTTCTCCAAATCCTGAGGTTTTGAAAGAACTCGGTGTGGAGGCAGGTGAAACATTTGTGATTTTACGCTTTATCTCATGGGGCGCACATCATGATGTAGGGCAGCATGGAATCAATAATAAACTACCACTTATCCAGGAACTGGAAAAATTCGGGAAGGTCTTCATTTCCTCGGAAGGGCAAATGGCAGAAGAGTTTGACAAATATAAAATTAAGGTCCCCTCTGAAAAAATTCACAGTCTTCTTTATTATGCTACCCTGTGTGTAGGTGAAGGTGCAACTATGGCTGTTGAAAGTGCAATCCTTGGTACACCGTCTATTTATGTTTCATCTCTTGCAGGAAGCATGGGAAACTTCTCGGAACTTGAAGAGAACTACGGTCTTCTGTTCAATTATAGCAATTCGGAAGCAGCCCTGAAAAAGGCGGTGGAGCTCCTTAAGGACCCCGAACTTAAGAAAACCTGGGGTCTTAAGAGAGACGCCCTTCTAAGGGACAAAGTTGATGTAACCGAATTCATGGTAAAACTCATAGAAGGGATTCCTGGGGAAAAGCGAGGGGAAAAGAAGGGATTTTCCGTATCTAAGGTCTCGGATGAGAGCCATGTATGATTTATTAAAGCAAAAAGCAGATGTCTGGGACCTTTTTACCCGGAAAAAAGAATATCAGCCCAGCAAGCTTGATGAACATGGGCGTTTCTTTTTCACCGAAGAAGATCTGAAAAACGCCTCAAGTCCTGAAGTTTCCAGATATCTGGTGGAAAATGGGCTGAAAGTCGAATTCCCGGAAAATAAAACCTTTGCTGTGTGTTTAACTCATGATATGGATGATATTTATCCTCCTTTCTCTCACAGTTTGCTGTCTTCGGTTAGCTGCCTGAAGAGTCTGGATTTCCGGGGCTTAACAGCTCCGTTTCTCTGGAGATTTAAAGGGCCTGAATACTCGCCTTACCTTAACTTCTCCGATATCATGGACCTTGAGGAAGGGTTCGGGGCAAAGTCCTCTTTTTATTTCTTAGCCAGCAGGGAAGACCCGGTCAGATTCAGATATGATATCGAAGATCTGGAAAACCTTCTGGGAGATATTTCTGATAGAGGATGGGAAGCCGGACTTCATGGTGGATATTATTCATATGACAATCTCGAAGCTCTGAATAATGAAAAGAAAAGCCTTGAAAAAGTCCTGGGAAAAAAAGTCCTGGGGTTTCGTAACCATTATCTCAGATTTAAAACTCCGGAAACCTGGGAACTGCTGGCAGATGCAGGTTTCGGCTATGACTCAACTTTTGGCTATAGCGAATTAGCAGGTTTCAGAAACGGCATGTGCCACCCTTTCAAACCATATAATCTGAATAAGGAACGGGAGATTAATATCCTGGAGATTCCGCTTACTGTAATGGATGTTGCTCTTTTCAAAGCCTCAAGTTCCTTTGAGGAAGCCTGGAGATGCACAAAGGATCTTATAGATACTGCAGCAGGGCTCAATGGGGTCATTACCCTTCTGTGGCATAACTTCGTTTTTGGGTGCAGTTTCAGAAAAGACTGGATAAAGCTTTACGAAAAAGCACTGCAATACTGTTCCGAAAAAGGAGCATGGATCACAAGCGGAGAAGAGATCTACAGGTGGTGGGAAAATGGAGCCTGATTCTAAAGGAAGATATCTTCTGATCACACCTGCAAGAAATGAAGAAAAAAACCTGCCTGAAGTTTCCAGGTCTGTTGCCGGGCAGAAAATCACGCCTGTACTCTGGATCATAGTGGACGACGGAAGTACGGACGGAACTCCTCATATTCTCGAAGACCTGAAAACAAAATATTCCTGGATTCGGAGTATAAGGCTTCCTCCAAGGCCCAGGGATATAACTTTTCACTACAGCTACGTCTGCAAACAGGGATTTGATTATACGCTGGAATACTGCAGAGAAAACGGCATTGAGTATGACTATATAGGTCTTCTTGACGCCGATACCATACTGGAAGAAAACTATTTTGGAAAATTAATAGACGAATTTGAAAAGGACTCCTCTCTCGGGATTGCAAGCGGTGGGGTTTATTATGATACGGGCGACAAGCTTTCACGGGAAGTTTCAGATAAAAACCTGCCCCGTGGCACTGGCAGGCTCTGGAGAAAAGCCTGTTTCCTCGAAACTGGGGGCTATCAGGTAGAGCCTTCCCCTGACTCCATCTCCAATACTAAAGCAATTCTCAGGGGCTGGCAGCTGAAGCAGTATGCAGATGTCGTTGAGGTCCAGACAAGGAAAACGAGTGCAGGAGAAGGTCTCTGGAATGGATATGTTAAAAATGGCTGGATGGCTCATTACGTAGATAAAAGCCTTCCCATGGTTCTATTCAATACGCTTTATTATTGCCTGAAATCTCCTTATTACACTGGTACTGCGTATTTTTACGGTTACCTGAATTCGGTTATTAAAAAAGATGTGAAAATCCAGGATATGGAGATAAGAAATTATTACAGAAGCCAGGGCCTGGGATTTTTGTTTTCCAGAGTTTCGGGAGTTTTAAACAACAATTCTACAGAGCCCGAGCAGGGAGAGCAATGATCACTTTAAAATATTTTAATAGAGTATTTTGTTAAGGTGATTGTATGAAAATGCTCTTTCTGGACATCGTGTGGCCTCTTTACCTGGCTGACGGGTCGCTTATTCACAGGCATGAACTTGTAAGCAACCTGGCAGAGCTGGAGAATGAAGTTCATATCTTCACCACGGATAGTTCTACTCTTTCACATCTTGATAATATCCGCTGTCATTACGTAAGGCCCGGAAGCCTGCTCGCTCTTACTATTAATTATTTCAGGAACTCTGCGGGCCTGGTCAGTTCCGAAACTTTTGACGTACTCTATACCAGAAACCCCAATTTCGGCTTTCTTGCCGGGATCTTCTGCAGGAGCAGGTGTAAAGCCCTGGTTTATGAATTGAATGGAATTCCAGAGGACGAGACAAGTCTTATAAAATCAAGACATGGTGAAGCACAATCTTTGCAGGGCAATAGAAAAGGCAGTTTTTCCGGGTATTTTTCTTCTGCCAAATCAAGGTTAAAGGTTCTGGTTCTGAAAAAAGCCCTTGGGTTTTCGGATAAGATTATAGCTGTGACTCCTGGAATAAAAGAGAATCTTGAGAGTGTTTACGGGATTCCCGGTGAGAAAATAACCGTGGTGCCCAACGGAGCAAATACTACTATGTTTAAACCTCTTGAGCCGGGCTCATGCAGAAAAGAACTCGGGCTTGACCCGGGATCTCCTTATGTCTGCTTCGTGGGAAACCTCGCCCCCTGGCAGGGAGTTGAGTATCTTGTACAGGCAGCTCCTTCAATACTCTCCAGATACCCTGACTGCCGTTTTCTTATTGTCGGTGACGGAGTTATGAAGAATGAACTTTTAAACCTCTCAAGAGATCTTGGGGTTGATGGCAGATTTATTTTTACAGGCGTGGTCCCTTATGACCGCGTACCGGTCTATATCAATGCAAGCGATGTCTGCGCCGCCCCCTTTATCCTGGCAAGAAATGCAAAAATAGGGCTTTCTCCTCTGAAATTGTATGAGTATATGGCATGTGGAAAGCCGGTTGTTGCAAGTGCGATCAGCGGGGTCGCCGATGCTCTCAAGGCTTCAGAAGGCGGTTTCTCAGTCCCTCCGGAAAATCACGAAGCTCTCGCGAAGGCTATTTTGAAGCTTCTTGAAAACCGGGAATTGAGAGAGAAAATGGGCTCAAAAGGTTTAAGTTATGTTACTGAAAATTACAGCTGGTACAGCGTTGCTAAAAAGGTAGACAGAGTCTGCAAATCCGGACTCAAGGATTGATACACGAAATTCATCTTTCTACTAATTTCATAACTTATTGAAGATATAACTATTATCTCTTAAACGGGGCTTAAAATGGACGAAATTGAAGTCAGAGAATTAGTACCGTCTGAATACAAAGAATGGGATTTGCTTGTTGAAAAAGCTCAACCCGGTACGCTCTTTCATACCAGTGACTGGCTGGGAATTTGCAGAGATGTCCTTTCCAGAGACTTAAGGATTTATGGCTGCTTCAGGAATGGTGAACTTGTAGGGGGATGTCCCATTTTCATTAAAAATATTAAAGGAATGGTGAAAATAGCATCTTCCACCTGTAATATGACTGATTATTGCGGTCCCCTCATAAAAGAAGGGGGGAGTTCTAAAGTCAGCAAACGTATGCAGGACACGCACGAGATTTTAGGAGCTCTCAGGGAATTCCTCTGCAAGCAGGGGTTTGACAGCATTACTCTAACACTTGCCCCGGGGCTTGAGGATGTAAGACCTTTTACCTGGAAAGGATGGGAATCGAGTGTGTATTATACTCACCACCTGGACCTTAAAGAAAATGTAGACAGCAATCTCTCCAGGAAAATCCGGAGAGAACTTAAGAGCGCTGAGGAAGCAGGCCTTAAAACAAGAATCTCAAATGACCCTGAAACTTATTATCACCTTCTTTCTCTTGTATATGATAAACAGAATCTGAAGCTCCCTGTACCAAAGGAATTCTTTGAAAGAGTGTTTAAATTGGTAGCGGAAAAAGATGCTGGCTATATGTTTGTCTCGGAGACTCCTGAAGGTGAAGCAGTTGCATCTCATCTGAACCTGTATGGTAAGAAGTGCACTGTCACCTGGTCTTCAGCCCTTAACCCCGATTTTGGCAGAATGGGTCCAAATGCGCTTTTATATTATAATGAGTTTCTCGACCTTAAATCCAGAAATTTTGAATATATGAACGTAATGGCAGCAAACATTCCAAGATTTACGGACTTTATTATGGGATTTTCTCCAAAGATTGTTCCTTATTATAGAGTAACCCTCCGCAGCAAAAAGTATTCTCTCATGAGGATATTATATCAGGCTACGCATGAAGAAAATGAATGATTGGGGAATAGAAGGAATTCTTTTCCTGGAAATCAGGTAAACTGAAAAACTGATATCAGGGTCTTTCCCCTGATCTGATTTATTAAAAATTTGTAGAAGCCCTTTAAATGATAGCTTCTACCTGAGCTTATTTTTTCAGAAAAATACAATTCTCATCTTAGCTTCTATTTTTTACTTTTATAAGAAAAGATGAGAACATTTTTTTGAACATAGGGTCTTCGTGAAGGGTTATCGCATAATACATGACCGTTGTGATAACAGCTGTAATTATTATTACATAAAAGCTCGAAGAAATCAGTTCTACCAGAATTAGAGGGATAGAAACTGCAAAGCCTATTATTGCATATTTTATAAGCACTTCTAAACTCTCTTTCTTACTAATTCCTGCAAGCCCCAGGAGGTATGCATTGTTCCATAGCCAGAACACAATTCCCGTAAAACTATACAGGGCAAGAGCAAACTCAGGGCTCCCATACCTTCCTCCGATAACCAGCGCCACCACTCTTGAGACAAGGAGAGACATGCTGAAAATGAGCCAGACTTTCTGTTTTTCAAATACGTTATAGAGGGTTGTAATAGGCGAAGACAGAAAGACAAGAAATATCCAGGGTACAAGGATTCTCACATATGTCCCTGAAATGCCCCACTCTTCTCCGAAAGCAAAAGTGAATATCTGCTCTCCAAGAATAACCAGGAGTATCATGGGGAAGAGACCTATTGAAATCAGTTTGTTATATACTTCGCCAACTATGACTTTCATATCTCCTTCTCCATTCCCGTTTTTAACCTCGCTCACTTTCTGGAAAAAAACCTGCCCTATAGCGCCGCCGACAATTCCCATTGGCAGGTTTACAACCTGATTTGCCAGTGAGAAATGCCCTACTACCGCAGTGCTGTAAAAGTATGCGAGCAGAAAGGCAGGGACCTGTGGGGATATGGTGTTCGCGATAGATGACCAGAAGCTGAATAATGGGAACTTCTTATACTGGATGGCTACCTCTTTCATTCTTTTTACTGATACCTTTTTGAAAATCTGAATGTCTTTTTTAACACCTTTCAGCATGACAATGTCTGCAAATGCATATCCTGCAATGTATCCTCCTATCAGGCCGAATGGAGTGACACTCATTTTTGCAAGCCCTATTTGAGATATTTTTGAGGTCAGGGTGTTTGAAACTCTGGACCCTGCAATAACCCCAAACCGGGTTTTTCTTGAAAGCCAGTAGTTTTGTACAAAAAACATCCCATTGAGGAATATTATCACTGGCAGGAGAGGAAGATATTTCGAAATCCCAGGAGTATTAAAAATATTGATGTCTTCCGGGATAAATAAGACCACAACGCCTGTAAGTATGGATATGAGAGTCACCAGTACGACGCACACAGAGGTAATATTTGCAGCGTCTTCCTCTGTTTTGGGCAACATTATAGCCAGCTGATACGAAAAAGTAGAAACTATTACAAGTATGCCTGATATTGATATGAAGAGCTGAAAAATTCCAAAATCATCCGGGTTATAAATTCTTGTGATTATAGGTATGAGAAGTATGCCCAGGATCTGTGCAGTAACACTACCTGATACCAGTTTCAGTACGTTAGTAATAAAGTTTGACATGGGGTTTCAACCTTTTTTATATATTAAACCAGTTCCGGTCATGGATAAGAGCTTTCACTCAGGCGATTTATATAATAGTTTCCAATGAATTCTTATCTAGTGCTTCGATTCCAAAGTGAGTTCCTTATTTAATTGGAAAATCCACGATCATTGGACAGATTAAAACATCAAGTTTTATGAACACACTTCGGAATCACAGTACTAGTACCATGAAAACTTAATTATGGATCATCAATTTAGATCAAAACAATATCAGCTGACGGTAGTCATTAAAATATATGTTAAACATTTGGGTTTTCACGATACTAGTTTCCAATGAATTCTTATTAGTTTGCTTCTTTGCTCTTTTTAAGGTAAGCCAGTACTTCTGCGTTGTCATATACAAGTTCATATTCCGGAGCATCGAAACTGTTAAAGAACTCTGCAGGTAATGGCCTGATTATATTTACTCCGTATCTTTCCGGATCATTTATGGATACTGGTTCACCAAGGGACGATCTTCTAAGCAGTATCATATGGTCGCCACTTATTTCTTTTGACTCTATCTGCTCAGTATCGAAATATGTTGCGTTATTTACATCATATCCAGGGTCCCTGTAAAAAAGGCAGCTATCATAGGGAGAGTCCATCAAGATGCCTCCAGAATACATTCCAGTTAGAGTTTTTACAGCCTGGATTTCAATATTCTTGAACTGGTTTCTTACAGTTGTATCTTTTCCTACAAGAGGGTTGTCTTTATTTATTCCCGGTGTTGTTATCATTACAAATGAAAATAACAGCATTATGGCAAATACCGCAGAAACTTTTGCTTTTCTGGAGCTGAACAGGCTCACAAGTTTTAGCATATATGATGCAGACACAAGTACCAGAAATACTGCTATCAATGGGAACCACCTGCTTGTAAGGAAATTTCTCATGCCAAGCAAAGGAATCCCATAGGCTAAACCATATAAAATTGCAACAACAAGGGCAATTGAAAATTTATTTATTTTTTCGGCGTCCCTGCGGGAAAACCAGGTTAGAACTCCTCCTATTGCAAAGAAAGGCAGGGCAAGGTAGCTTATATGAAGTATCAGTACTTCCATTGAGCTCTGGCTGGTCGCGCTTCCTACGATAAGCTCATCACTTGAGTAGCTGGACCCTGACTGGAGCACTTCTACAAGAGGTTTGAAGATCATTTCAAAAAAAGAAGTATCCCGGGTGACATATGTAAACATCCAGTAGGTCTGCAGACTGATTACAAAAAAAAGTATGTAATTGAAGCTGCCTGATGCGGTGGGCAAACTGCCATAAAGAAGGTTATGCAGATATTTTCCCGCCAGAATCGAGATCATAGCCAGAAAAACAACAAATGTGGTCAGCTGGTGGGTCAGCACCATCAGGATTGTAGCCAGAAGAAGAAGACCTGCCTGAACCAGACCAGGCTTTTCGCTGAAGACCGCGTAGAGAATGATTATAAAGTAGCAGAGAACCAGGGAACCCGGTGTTATGTTGGTAATTCCGGTGACAATATTGTGGTTATTAAGGTTTATCAACAAAGCAGCAAGTAACCCCATCTGGGGGCCTTCAAGTTTTTTTCCTATAAGGTAAATCCCCGCCGTGATAAAGATATTAGCAAAACCTATGGAATAAAAGAATCCATCTTTGACGTCCAGCCCGCCCATCAGCTGGGTCATGGAAACAAAAATATGGGCAAGTGGGTAATAAAAATATTTACTGCTGATTTCAATTGGAGGAACGGTTCCTGTCTCTGTAATCAATTTTGCTATTCCGGCATGTGCATAAGCATCATAACCCATAAGGCTTGGAAAATTATAATAAATTCCGGACCTTATGAGAATTGAAAGGAGGAATATTTGCAGCAGGATGGGAGCTACTCGGTCTCCTTTCTTTACATAGAGAATTTCCGAGGCTATGATCCCTGCAAGTACGCATAAAAGTATAAAGTAAGATAACGGCCTGTAATAAAGGTGCATGCTATAAATCAAAATGCTTATCAGAAATACGAAGTAAAAGGATAGATTAAGTGCGCTCTTTAATTCATCTTTTCCCGGGGAAATAGGGGCTTCGTTTTTAAATTTTTTTCTGAAAACGTAATAGATTAAGCAGGCAAAAAGAACAGCAAGTCCAATGTCTTGCTGGTTTAAATTGATAAGGTAATATAATGAAACAATGAACAGGCCCAGGCTAAATCCCATGAAGCTGAGAATCATGTCAAGATTCCCGGTAAATGTCTCTTTACACTTTTTTACAATTTCCATATTACCCACTACATACTAAACTTTCTTTGAGGTTATATAGTTTCCCGATGAAGAATTTTTGTAACCCGACGTCCCCTGTTCATCAGGTTGCACATCCTTTTTTTCTTTCTTTTTAAGGATTGATATCTATCACTTCTCTTTGTTTAGACTAATTATGTTTCTTTTAATTGATGACTCTTTTACTTTTTTAGATTTAATAATTATCTCTGACTTTTGTATTTTACTTTCCATCAGCCACAGACCTGAATGTTTGAATCCATCTATGAGCCTTTTCTGAGCTACAACGTGAATTTTTTTGTAATTTCTTGGCGTTTATTCTGTGAATAAGTACCATTTCAGCAGCTGTCAAAAATCTCTTTGCAGAGTCCAGTTGTGAAAATCAATCTTTTCCTGAGAACCAGCGCGTACTTGAAGTCCAGAAAACTGAATGTTAAAAGAAGGGGCATCCTTCATGGTTAGAGTAAATTCAAGAAGTCCCATAACGGGCTCCATTTTTTATTTATTCTTGAAAGCAGAAGCATCGTGGCTCCCTAAAGCTGACTTTTTAGAACCTATAAGTTCTTTCCGTAGTGTTTACTTTGCGTAGTGTTTACTTTGCGTAATATTTTTCTATCCGTAAATAAAGGCAGGTTAACGGGCAAATGTATGGAGGTTGCTTCATCTGGCTGCAGTTTCAGATCTCTATCATTTTTTCTTCCCTGTATGATTGAATTGCAGCTAAAGCCACTTCAAGAGCATGTTTTCCTTCTTCCCCTGAAGGACTCGGACAGGTTCCGTCTCTGGAACAGCAGATAAAATGGGAAAGCTCTTTTTGCAGAGGCTCAGCTTTTTCTATCCTGGCTGTCTGTACCCAGCCATTGTCATGAAACTCAACACTCTGGTCGAGATAATCAAGATATGTAACTCCTTTAACGCCAACGGCTGTAAGCTTCCTAATTTTATGCGGAGTAAGCCAGTTAGTTTCTACAAGTCCTGAGTACGAATGGTTAAGGCGCAGATGAATAGTTGCATGATCCTCAAAAGAGTGGATATCCGAGCCAGCTATGGCATAAACCTGGTTTATCTTCATCCCGTAAATAAAAGAGATTATATCTATATCATGGACTCCTATATCCAGAATTACACCAACATCTCTTATCCTTGGGTTATAGGGACCGACTCTTCTTGTCGAAACTGAGACTATTTTCCCCAGGACTCCTGAGTCAACTACCTCTTTTAATTTCAGGACTGCAGGGTTAAATCTTTCTATATGGCCTACCATCAGATGCCTGTCCATCTCTTCAGCGGATTCGATCATTGCAGTTGCATTTTCCACGCTGTCTGCAATAGGCTTTTCTACAAGCACATCAACTCCCGCTTCGAGGGCGTCAAGCACTATAGGACAGTGAAGGGTAGTAGGAGCTGCAATACTTATCGCGTCAAGATTTGTTTTCCCGAACATCTTTTTGTGATCAGAAAAAGGCAATGTGTCATATCTTGCCGCAAGCTCTTTTACCCTTGAAGAATTGGGATCGGATATACCTATCAGTCTTACATCTTCCATTTCGCTATATATTCTGACATGGTTTTCTCCCATATAGCCGGTTCCAACCACTCCTACACGTATCAATTCTTTTTCCCCCACAATAAATATCCATCATGTGCTTTTTCTTCCTTTTCTGAAAAGCACACTATTTTAACACAAATAATATGTTATCAGTAAATTAAAAATTCATCCTTTAAATACAGGTTTTAGTTCTTACTTCTTTTTTAAATTGGTTATGGCTCAGTTTTCCATTATACTCCCTTTATATGGAAAACCTTTCGGAATACCTGTAAGTTAAAAGTTGTAGCCCTTTATTCCCATCTGGCAACCCTGAGTTTTACAGGTAAACCTTCCCTCTAAATGAATAAATATTCTTCGAATATAAGTTTTAGTCTTGCACTAATATTTTATGTCAGTGTACGATGATTATTTTAATATCTCTGACTTCTATGTTTTAATTTTTAACTCCTGTTAACACTTTCAATATTTTTCCTGGACATCTCTCAACAAGGCAACTTCAAGAACAGTTTTGTGCCTTCTGAAACAGGATTTACATATTAAATTTTTATATCTCCCCTTTTTCTCGCAGCTTTCTCTTTTCACTATACTCGGAAGGCTAAATAAGCTTCCTGTAGACATATTATTTTCCTTAACAGCTACTGAATGAGAAGCAGGATCTTTCTACAGTGATTATTTTGTATTATTTTTTATTCGGGGACTACATTATTCTTTAAATGAATAATACTATTCCTTCTACATACTATTTTATCTGCCCGATGCCGCAGGTTGATTTAGTCCCAGCATATATTCATCCCGGAGAGTAACTTTATGGCAGGTAACTGAGTCAGGGCAGGTATCACGTGTGCTCCGGGATTCAATATTTTTTATATAGTATTTCCCTCGGGTAGCGGAGCCGTTAAAGCATTCTGATCTGGAAAACATTTGTTTATTTTTGAATCATATAATTTTTTTACTTTTTTCTTTGATACATAAATTTACAGTGAATAAACTGGCTTTTCTCAAGAATCTCCCTTTCAAATGCATTATTTTCCAAACATGGGGAGAATATGCCTTAATTTCTAATATCTCCTGTGCCTAAAAACCGCGATAGTGAAAATATATAATTTACACTTATATATAATCAGGTCTCTATTTAATGCAGGGATATTGTCGTAAGTTATTAATATTTTCATAGATTATTTTCAGTCAGATGTTAACTTTATATATATTTTGTTCCAAATATCTTTCAAATGATAGCCTTTAATATTTTTGCATTTATACACATACTGGGGGTTATAGTATAATGCATACTCATAAGGGGGTGGAGAGGGTTTGTATTCAGCCCTTACACTTTGTTTCAATTCTTTAATTTCCGATCCTGTTAGTATAGTTTCATCGCCATCTCAACTTTCCGATAGGCCTCTAAGACATGAGTTTACGGTCCTGATTCCAGCCCAAAATGAGGAGGCTTCCATCGGTAGCAAGGTTCTGCTTGCGGCGAGTTATGCAGATCGTGTACTTGTGCTTGACAAAGGGTCTACTGACAGAACCATGGAAGTGGCAGCTCTGGGTGGGGCAAGAGTTATTCCTCTTGCAGGAGGGGAGGAAGCTTTGCTTAAAGTCCTCTACAGGGCGTCACTTGATTCTGAGCTTGTGGTTCTCATCTATCCGGAGTGCATGCAGGATATAGATTTGCTTTCCCATGTCCTTGAGCCTTTAAGGCAGGGGTTTGACCTGTCAGTAGGTTCCTGGCCCTGCCGTGTTTCCTGTGAACAGGAAGCTGTGATGCTTCTTAACGGGAAAAGCACCTTTAAAGAAAAAATAGGCTTTCTTGCCGTAACCTCAAGGTCACTTCAGAATATAAGTTCAGGCAAAGAGCACATGTCTTTAAAGTCCCTGCTTTCTGCGGCAAAGACTGAAAAACTTAAGGTTAACTATCTGAGCTTTGATGTCGACCCAGCATTTCGGAAGCTTGAGAGTACCCGCATAGGAGTTGTTGTTCCTGCATACAACGAAGAACTGCTTATCGGTGAGACTCTCAGCGGAATTCCAGAGTATGTGGACCGTATATATGTGATTGATGATGGAAGCACTGACCGGACAGGAGAAATAGTCAAAAAGTTCGGAGACTCGAGAATAGTTTATCTGCGTCACGAGGTAAATAGGGGCGTCGGGGCAGGGATAATTAGCGGGTATAAACTCGCTCTGAAAGATGAAATGGATATTGTAGCAGTTATGGCTGGGGATAACCAGATGGATCCTGCCCATCTTCCGAGATTGATCTTTCCGATTATCGAAGGACTTGCCGACTATACAAAGGGCAACAGGCTTCTTTCAGACAATTTTATGACCGGGATGAGCAGGTTGAGGTCTTTTGGAAACCTTCTTCTGAGCTTCCTGACCAAGATAGGAAGTGGATACTGGCACATAATGGACCCACAAAATGGGTACACAGCCATTTCAAGGCAGGCTCTTGAAGTTATCGATCTGGATGCAGTCTATCCTTATTACGGGTACTGTAACGACCTGCTGATCAAGCTTAATGCCTTTGGAATGAGGGTAATGGATGTGGTCATTCCTGCCCGTTATGGAAGAGAGAAGTCATCTATAAAATATAGCAAATATGTCCGTAAGGTCTCACCCATGCTTTTCAGGGGTTTCCTCTGGAGGCTCAGGGTCAAATACACTGTCCTGGATTTCCATCCCCTTGTGCTATTTTACTTCCTCGGGATGCTCGCATTACCTCTGAGTGTCCTCCTGGCTTTCTGGGGAATTTTCCAGCTATTGCTTCAAAACACGCTTCCGTCATATTACCCACTTCTTGGCTTCCTCGTACTGGGTACAGGGCTCCAGATGCTCCTTTTCGGAATGCTCTTTGACATGCAGGTAGAGAAGAAAAGAAATGAAAGAGTAGGACTTGCTCGTTAAGGTCTGGAATTTATCTCCCAGATCTTTTTCTATTTATTTTAATCATCATTAAGAGCCTGAATATCTATTGGTTTTTCTGCATATCTTTGTCCGCTTGTTAATATCTGGAGTAAAAAACCATTTGGATCAGGTATCTGTTTTGGGGATATAACCTTACATTCAGGGACTCAATCTGATATGACTTTATTTTCAGATATGATGCATTTCTAAATGCTTCCTGTCTCATATCCATATCTTATAATTTTCGCCACATTTCCCTGTTATATTATTCATTTGTAACTATTCAGGTAGAGCCTTTGAAAGGCTACAATTTTTCCTCTTTTCGAGGAAAAATTGCATATAAATTGAATCCTATTTCCTTTCGTTATTATGCTTACACGTGAAGAGATTCTTATCATTTATGACGCTGGTCCTGAAGCTGTAATTTCTGTAATCCAGAGGCTTGAGACTATCATAGAAGAACAATCTATTCGTATTGCTGAACTCGAAGAACGTGTAAAGGTATTAGAATCTCGTTTAAACCAAAACAGTCGTAACAGCAGTCGCCCTCCTTCTACTGATTTTTTTATCAAGGAGAAACCTAACCCCAAGAGTCTCCGTAAAAAGAGTGGCAAAAAACCTGGAGGTCAAGATGGTCATCCAGGAACAACTCTTGAAATGGTTGATCATCCTGAGTAGGTAATAGAACATTCTTTGAGTTGCTGCAAAGAATGTGGCCATACTCTTGAGAATGTTGAAGTTGAAGCCTATGAGAAAAGACAGGTCTTTGATATTCCTCCTGTAAATCTGATTGTTACAGAACACAAAAGTCAGATAAAGACCTGCCCTTACTGTGGAAAAATAAATAAAGCTGTTTTTCCTGAATCAGTTAAATATCCAGTTCAGTATGGTCCAAATATTTTAGCTTCAGCTATTTACTGTAAAAATCACCATTTTATCCCCTATGAAAGAATTTCCGAATTTTTTGAGGACATAATGGGAATAAAAATCTGTCCTGCTACGATAATTAGAGCAGAAAAAGAATGTTTCCAGAATTTAGAGTGTTTTGAAAACATTATTCGAGAGAAATTAATGATTTCTCATGTTGTCCATTTTGATGAAACTGGTATGAAGATCGAAGGAAAACGACACTGGCTTCATGTAGCTTCTAATGAGAAATACACCTGTTATTTACCTCACTCAAAAAGAGGAGCAGAAGCAATAGACGCTATGGGTATTCTTCCGGAGTTTAAGGGAGTAGCAGTTCACGACGGATGGAAACCTTACAACGTTTATGACTGTGATCATGCTCTCTGTAATGCTCATTTACAGAGAGAACTTACTGGAATTGAAGAGAACTATAAACAGCAGTGGGCTAAAGAAATGAATGAATTGCTCACTGAGATGAAAAAGTATACCGACGAATGCAAGGATCAAGTCAAAGAACTGGATTTTGAGCAAATTAAAGCATTGGAAGAAAGGTTCGATGCTATCATAATTAAAGGAATTGAAGAAAATCCACAATCTCTAAATCCTGAAAAGAAAGGAAAACGTGGAAAAAATCCAAAAACAAAAGCAAGGAATCTGCTAGATAGGTTTATAGAACACAAAGAAAATATTCTGAGATTCCTGACAGATTTGAAAGTTCCGTTTGAGAATAATCAAGCAGAAAGAGATATCAGGATGATGAAATTACAGCAGAAAATATCAGGAACTTTCAGAACTATACAAGGAGCGGAAGCTTTCTGCAGAATTAGAGCTTACATCTCTACAATTAGAAAGAACGGATTACCTGTTTTGGAGGGTATTATAGCGGCGCTCAAGAGAGCGCCGTTAACTATACCCTGAATAGTTACATTCATTTTTATATTCTATTGAAAGTCTTGGCATCTGATTTTTGTTTTGCCATTCCGAACTGTAAAATGCAATATAGTCACTGTCTTCCGCTCTGGTTTTTATAAGGAATCCGGTGTTTTCATATTTTCCACTAATGTATTCCTTTACAAGCTCTGTTACGTCCAGCTCATAATACCTGTTATCAGGAAAACTGCTACCCTTAAAAGTTATTGTGGAATAAGGAGTACTGCCCTGAGATACTCCATTTTTATCGTACCAGTCCCCCCCTGGATTTTTCCATGGAGTGTTTATTTCTCTCGCGCCCCACGAAATATGTTCTTCACACCATTTTTCAGGCCTGTATAATTCGAGAATAGTATCTTCCTTTCGGGATTCTTCGGGGTAATACCAGAATAGAGAAAGAGTTGCTTTTTCAATTTTATTTGTTTTATTCAGTTGTCCCAGCTCAAAAAGTATAACTCCTCTGTACTTCCCGCCATCCGGGCTTTCTCCAACGTCGATATATTCAGTGTCCCTCAACGTCGAGTCAGGATTTTCTTCCTTCAGTCTATTGTCTGAGATTACTAGGGGTAAGACAATTTCAAGTTCCTCATTGTCAGATTCTCCCGAAATAAAACTTAAAAAAATCTTTTTTATGGATCTTATAATCTCTGAAATCGTTCTTTTTATCTCATATATAAGACCTTTTTTCTGTCCTATATCAATGCCGTCATCTATTTCATACGATATATTCTGTGGGCCGGACTTTATCGCCTCTGCACAGGGCAAATCCTGTATCTCTGAAAGGTCGTCTTTATTCAGCTGCTCTATCAGTTCGGGAGTGGCTTCCCTGTCCGATGTAGATTCAGCATGCATGTAGTTCCCACCGGCATTGTTCAGGAGACAGTTATTTTGTAGGATAAATGAATGACTGTCTTCTAACTGATTATAAAACGCATAACCTTCTCCGGCTGTAGGACTTGACCGGGTATTAATTATTATATTATTTCTAGCAGTGGTCGTATAATCTGACCCCGGAGATGAAAACTCTTCATCTACCTGTTTATGGGCAATTGCCGCTCCGTAGCACCCATCGAATACATTGTCTTCTATAAGGGTATTATAAAATCCGTTGAGGACCACGCCCCCTGCCCAGGCAGCGCCAGGATTAATTCCGGTTTTGTAAAATCTGTTATTGTGTATGTATACATCTTTTGCGGAATCTTTTGAATATACAGACCCGTAACCAGTAATCCAGATCCCTGCTGCATTTGTCTCGTACAGCAGGTTATTATAAATCTCAATATCATCCATTACCGTTGAAGAACCCGTTTTCTGGATCTCAATCCCGGCTCCCCCTTCTCCCTCGGAATTAATGATATTATTATAGAATTTCACATGATTTCCATTATATACCCTGAGCCCGCTATTTGTTCTGCATGTTATTTTATTGTTCCATGCCCCTATGTCTGAACTGTAGATGATATAAAGAGCATCATGCCCGACTTTATATACTGTGTTATTATAAAACTGGATATCAGAGCCTTTTACAACTTTCAATCCATCTCCATGGCTGTCGTGCATGTACATATCATAAACTCTGATATTTTTGCAGTTCAGGAAGTGAACCAGGTTATAATATCCTTTTCCCCTGCTTTTTTCTCTATTTCCATCATGGTTCCCGTCAATTTCAAAACCTTTTACAGTAATATTCTGGCTTTCCGAGCTGTCTCTCTGGGTAATAAGGGGCTTCTCCAATGGCCAGTCTGCTTTATCCTTAAGTTTTATCACGGCTGTAGGGTCCCCTTCCAGGATAGTATTGCTCCCCACAAAAATGCTGTCTGAGATTAGGTATGTGTTTGGACCTTTCAAATGAACTGTTGTAAACTCAGGGTTTTCTGCTACATATGCGAGGGCTTCATTAATCTCTATATGGTCATCGGTGCCATCACAGTTGAAATCCCCACTCCCGTCAGTACTTACGTAAACCGTCATTTCGGTTTGGGAAGTTGAAAGGGTAATAGTTACACCTGCGACCAGAATAATAAGAATTAAAATCAGGATTCCTTTATTCTTTTTTTCTCCCTGTCTATGTATCCAGTTATTTTCGTTCATCTGTATCCCCAATGCACTTAACTATAACTCTCTAAGCTTAAAAAAAGTTATCTGTGGAAATCTAAAATAAATTTAAAAGAAATAATGGAACCCTTTATATTCTCTAAGGCTTAAGGAGCTTGATTTCTGAATATATTGTCTCTCTCCTCTGCAACACTATTAATGCATACCTCCAAATAATTTGTAAATATTTAATGTGTTATCAGAATCATGGGTTATAAAAGTTGAAAATAAGTTAATTGCTTTTAAAAGTAGTCAGATAGATTTAATCCTAATATAAAAACAAATCCCTGAAAATTTAAGCCAGAATATTCATTTCAGGGATGGAATTAAATTTTAACTCAAAAGATACCTGAAAATAAATTATATCTGGATTTTAAAGCAGAATAAAAGGAATATCCTCAGGAGTGTCCTTAGTATCCTCCATTCTGGTGAAAGTATCTCATTCCACCATGCAACATATCCGGGCATCACCCCTGACTTTGATGCTTCTTCGGTGTTTCCATATCTCCCTATATTGATCCTGCCCCCATTGTCATCAGGCTCATTGGAGCAATCAGAGGACGGATATCCAGCGTCAATGCAGGGTGATGTCTGGAAATCTTTTACCCATGTTTTTCCATTCCATCTGCCGCCTATTGATCTGAGATGGTAATCATTTTCCTTCTGATTTGCAAATCGGGGGTTCTCATATATATCACCTGTCGAATTTGCATTTTTATAGTTTCCTGCCGTATTATTGTAAAAGCAGTTATTTTCCAGTATAAAGCTGTGGGTTTCAGGCAGATAATTAATTACACCATACCCTGTACCTTCCGGGTCGTTCTTACGTTCAAGTGTGTCCACTATGATATTATTGCGCACAATGGTTGTATATCCAGTATCTTTTGGTGAGAGATCCGTAGAATATCCCGTAGGGTGCATCAGGGCAATGGCAGTATGATATGTCCCGTCAAACACGTTATTCTCTATCAGGGTATTGTAAAACCCGCTGGTTACAATACCTCCTACCCAGTCAATGTTCGGGTTCGTGCCTGTACTATAAAATATATTATGGTGAATTTGGACATTCTGAGCTTCTTCTGTTGAATATGAATTGTCGTAACCTACCAGCCAGATTCCGGGTCCATAAGTGTTGTAGATAGTATTATTATAGACTTCTATATCGTCCATAACGGCTGAAGATTTTTGAATTTGAATCCCGGGTCCTCCTGCACTCCAGTGATAGAAGGAATCAATAACATTATCATGGAATTTTACATGATTTGAATCCCATACTCTAAGCCCGCTGTTGGTTCTGCAGGTTATTGTATTATTCCAGGCTTTCAGATATTGAGACTGGATCCCATAGAGACCTTCATGCCCGAGCTTATATACCTTATTATTGTAGAACTGGATATTGGAACTATTTTCAACTTTCAATCCATCTCCATGACCGTCGTGCATATACATGTCATGAACCTGAATATTTGTTGTGTTATTGAGATAGATCAGGTTATAATATCCTTCACCTTTATTTTTTTCCTCATTCCCATCATGATTCCCGTCAATTTCGAAACCTCTTATGGTAATATTCTGTTCCGAAAAATCTCTCTGGGTAATGAGAGGCTTCAAGGACGGCCAATCTGCTCTGTCTTTGAGTTTTATTACAGCTGTAGAATCCCCCTGAAAGGTTACATTGCTTCCTATCAAAATGCTGTCCGAGATAACGTATGTGTTTGGACCTTTCAAGTGGACTGTTGTAAACTCAGGGTTTTCTGCTACGTATGCGAGGGCTTCATTGATCTCTATCTGGTCGTCAGTTCCGTTACAGTTATAGTCACCTCTCCCATCTCCAGCCACGTAAACAGTTTCTTCCGGTAGCGTTATGGAAAGGGCTGTTGTAGTCGTCACAACCAGAAGTATAAAGACTGTAATGCAAACTCCCATTTTTTTCCTGTTTTTCCATATATTTGCCAGATCTTTCCCACTCATTTTTCATCCCTGTGTCCTGAGATATAACCCTCCAATCTCGAAAAAAGTTTATTAATGCAAGAACAGAACTGTTATGGAGGTCTTCAAGAAGCGTGAAGTTGTCAATGATCTCAGAGGCTTAATCTTTATAACAATCCAAAGTGATTAATTCCACATTTCTGTTTTTTTCTTAAATATATGCAGGCTATTAAATAATGATAATAATCATTGATTGCCGCAGTATACAAATAGCTTGTGTGAGTAAAATTGTTCTGTTTGTTCCGGAGCAATATAGTGTGGACAGCCGCACGGTTCCGAATCTTTTTGTCGACAGAATTCTATCTGGAAATAATTTTATTTATGGCTGCAGGTTCAGGATTGAAACAGTAATATACGGGCACTTTTGAAAATATTCACTGTTAAACTATTTCTCCATTCTAAAATAAGCTAATATACTCAAAATGGTCCTGTATTTGTTCTGGAGTTTTCTATAAAAAGCAGAGAGGAGAAACTGAAATATCCGGTAAGGAGATTTTTATAATCTCACAAACACCGGATTTTTCAAGTTGTCTCTTTCAATTAAGGGTGCCAGATTATATTTTTTCTTCTATGGCCAGCATTGGGCGCTGGTTTTCATCATCAATTTCACTGCTGTAGAATGCTACATAGTCTGCATTCTCAGCACGAGTTTTTATAAGGAACCCTGTGTTTTCGTATTCGCCGCTGACATACTCTTTTACGAGGTCTGTTACGTTCAGCTCGTAGTACCTGTTATCCGGTATATCACTGCCCTTAATAGTTATTGTGGCATATGGCGCATCTCCCTGAGAGACGTTATTCATGTCAAACCAGTCTCCTCCGGGCTGTGTCCAGAGCACCCCATTGTCCCTGGTGTTCCAGGTTACATTTTCAGGGTTCCAGGCTGCAGCTGGTCTGTATACTTCTACGATTGTGTCCTCTGGCCTTTCAATTCCATCGGGATAGTACCAGTAGAGAGACAGAGTGGCGTTGCTAATATTTTCTGCATCGTTGTATTCGCTAAGATTAAATAAAAGCAGGTCTCTGTACTTTCCTATTCCAGGTCTGCCTCCGATGTCGAGATATTCTTTGTCCTGATAAACCGTATCAGGTGTGGATTCCTTGAGGCGATTGTCTATAATGTCTGATGAATTCTCTTCTGTCAATGATGTCTTATCAGTTTCAACCACCTGTTCAGGATCAGCCTCTGTTACAGGAGGCTCATTAACTCCTGTCTGGGTGCCTGTCTCAGATATATTCTCTTCTGTCAGTGATTCGTTATCAGTTCCAGTAACCTGTTCTGGAGCAGCTTTCGTTATTGCAGTTTCATTCTCTGCTGTCTGGTTATTAGCTGTTGCAACTTCAGTTTCTTTTGTTTCCGTAGCAAGTTCGGTTTCTTCTGTCTCTGTTACAGCAGTTTCATTAGCAGTCGTCTTGGAATCTTCCTCGGATGTCGGGCTTACAGTTTCTGTACTCTGTGAGCTCGATGCACTTCCAAGAGATCCATAGCCGTATCCTTTGGCTACCCAGTTCTCAACGCTGCGGTCAGATGGTCCTAATATGTTTGAACCTGAGCCCACCTGGATGTAAGGTGACACGTTCCACATTACATTATCACGAACGCTAATCGACCCGCTTGCGTGCCAGTTACCAATGCCTGCGCTGCTGCTTGATCCTTTGTAATCATGCATAATGTTGTGATGGACATCCACATTTGTCAGTTTGTTTTCCAGCTCAACACAGCACCATCCGGACCCGGCGCTACCTGTGAAGGTGTTGTGATCTACCTCTATATTTGCACAGTTGTCTACCCTGACACCTGTGTTGGTCTGAACCTCAACATAACAGTTGTACATTCTGGAATCTTTAGTGCCGGATAAAAATGACACTCCATCGTGTCCTGAAGACTGCATCCTGCAGTTATATACTTCTATTCCAGAACTCTTACTGATTCTGACACCGTCACCATATAGATAACGAGTCAGTAAGATATCATGTACCTTAGCATTGGTTACAGACGTCAATTTTATGCAGTTCCGGTAGTCTCCGTGCCCTCCATCTTTAGGTCCTGTTGCTGTACTCTGGAACTGAAGATGAGATACTTCTACGTTAGAAACACCTGATCCGTATATGTAGGCAGGTGATCCATCTGAGTTACAGACTGAGCCGGTAGCAAAGATTATTGTATTGTCGCCCGCACCTTTCAGTACTACATTGGATTTCAAAATTATAGGTGCACTTATCTTATAAGTGCCAGCACCGAGAATAACCACTCCCGGGTTGCTTGATGTTGCTCCTGCTGCTACGGAGTTTATTGCGTTATTAATTGCAGTCTGGGCATCTGAGCCAGATGCAGGATTTACAGTTACTGTATTCTGTGCGCCTAACGCAGCGGGTACGGCTGTTAAAATAAGGCACGTTATTAGGAATAGGGTTCCTATCTGTCTTTTTAGCATCGTATCACCTTTGGGTTGGGATTGGAATTTGAGTGGATTCAAAAAGTTTTATTGGGTTTCAGTATATTTCCCCAAAGCACATACGAACGTTAGACGAGAACATGCTGTCAGGAATAGGGTTTCCTTCTTAATTTCAGGCATCGTATCACCTTTGGGCCGGATTCGAATTTGGGTAAACTCAAAAAACTATAGAATCGTTTTGTATTTCTCCAGCAGTTGATACGGTTGTTAAAATAAGAAATGCCGTCAGGATTAGGGTATCTAAATTCTTTTTTAGCATCGTATCGCCTCTGGATTGGATTTAAAATTTGAGTAAACTCAAAAATCCAGGATTATCGCATACTTTTCCCAGATATTTCTCAAAATTCCATATTACGTACTCGTAACGTTTTTCCGAACTATCTAATTAGACCTATTCTGTTTTTAACATCTAATTATGTCGGGTCTATACGGTAATTCAAAAATTCTAATCACGTTTGCGTAATATTTTTGAATCTATCCAATTGGTCCTCTGCGATTTATGTGGGGCGGACACGTTGCACACAGAGTTTCACTCTCCAATCACATTATAGGGATCAGTCACTGGAGGTGGTCGGGCACTGGAAGTTCTGGCTTTTCATTTTTTTAAAGCCTTGATTTCAGGATATCTTCTTAAAGTCAATATTTCCTGTTCTTTTTTACCTTCACTTTTAGCCCGGTCAACCCATCTACGAAATTTTTGTTTACTTATATAGTTCTGAGTTGACTTTGATGGTTATGCGATCCTATTATAAAATATTTTTGTTATTTTTTTTAAATTTTTTATATAGTATTGGAGACATTTTATTATCCCTGTACGCCTCATCATACGGAAAAAAGAGTTTTTTAGAGAGAAAGTTGCAAAAATACCCCGATTTTACCCGGCAGATCCTAAAAGCAGAACAGTTTATATATTATTTATCTGAGGCTTGCTTAATTTCAGGGGTGTTGTGAGCTCTATTCCGGTTTGCAAAAGTAATATTTGAACAGAAATTATTCGTTATTTCTTCTTTGTTATTTCTTCTTTGTTATTTCTTCTTTTATACTGTACTTCTCTCTATTTCCTAGCTCCAATATTAGTTCTAATATTCTTGCGGATAGGAAGGTGCGGATTCATAAATAATATTTAAAGTCCCCCTTCTTTTTTCCTGCATCTGTCTTATATTTATGATAAACTTTCCATTTTTCTCTTTAATGGTTGCTTCTCCTATCTACTTATAATATTATTCTATATGCTGTATAAATATGAAGTCTATGTTGGTAAAACAGCTTCAATAGCCAGATAATTTATTTTTTATGTATAATATTCTCATTAAAAAAGTGGGTATTTTTCCTGAAGTATCCTTAAAAATGTGAGCCCATAAATAAAATCAGGATTAATACAGTTATATATTTTCTCTCAACTCAAACATAAATTACTTTATTTATTCCTGGATATACTCTCAAAGCCTTCTATGTTTTAAAAAATATATCCCTCGATAAGTTAAGCACAATTTCCGTTTAAATGTCACTTATGGATTTTTAAAATTTAAGGGGCCCTGTAGATAGGCTAATAAATTTAAACTTAATTACTTTATGTCTTAAAATAAGAAGAATATGTCTATTTATTGAAGTCATCTCATATTTATAGTTATCTCCTCTTTTAAATTTATTTTTCCTGTTTTCATTGTTACGGTATACTTTATTTAATCTAGTCTCACTTTGTCTTCATATTTGCTCTGATATTTCAAAAAATCTTTTATACTCTCTATGTGTTCCTTTAAGTGGGGAGGCTTTCTAAGCCAATGGGGAAATGCATAGTTGCCTATTCCCATTCTTATTAAAACTTCCATTTTTGTTTCACGATACACGCATTATAGCTCGTATTGAGGGATTTCATGAAAGGTAGTCTTTCAGTTACGGTTGATCTTGAAGATTGGTATCATATTCCTTCCGTCTGCAGCTCACCTTTTTCGGTTTACAGGAATGTAGACGAATTCTTTAGGAGCTGGCACGGCAGGTATGATTACTTGAGTGAGCCTACAAAAAGGGTACTGGACACTCTTGACGAATTCAATGTAAATGCTACTTTTTTTGTTGTTGCAGACACTATAGAACATTATCCGGGATTGGTAGAGTCAATTGCAGATAGAGGGCACGAGCTTGCCTGTCACGGGCTTAGCCATGCTTGCAAGATTGATCCTGAGACAAAAAAACAATTAATGAGTGTGGAGGAATTTGAACAAAGGACTCTGACTGCAAAGAAAATGCTTGAAAAAATCAGTGGAGAAAAGCTAATAGGTTATAGGGCACCAAATGCCCTTGTAAGCGGTTGGATGATTGATTCCCTTGAAAAGATGGGTTTTAAATATGACTCTTCTGTTTCGGTAAATTCTTTTTACAATAAAACTGATTCAGCTCTGAGAACAGTTTCATCTTACCCTTATTACCCTGAGGAAACGGAACTTGAAGCAGGGATTGACAGAAACTTTCTCGAGTTCCCATGGGCTTACTGTCAGCATGGATTGAAGTTTCCAGCATCAGGCGGCCCGATGCTTCGGTTCCTGGGCTCATCTTTTATACTGGACGGGCTTATGCAGAGCCTTAAAAGAGGGCATACCATATTCTATTTCCATCCACTGGATATTTCCTGTGCCAGATTCCCATCTCTTGGAAATAAAAGGCCCTTTTACTGGTGTATAAAAGGGAGGCTTGTTGAACAGAGAATCCGGCATATCCTGAGTAAATTGGATGATGTTGAAAAGATATCTCTTAGAGATTATCCGGGAGTATCATGTGTTTAAAATGATTTCTGATGCTTTTGATGTAAAATTCAGGTTTATGAAATCCCTGGACACAGGATATCTCTGACTCCAGAAATATCCGGGTTTCTGGATATAGCTGAGTTTTCAGCATAATAAAAATTGATCGCAGGATGATTGCAGGATGAACCCTGGAGCTGGAGTTCATTATAAAACAGGACTTAAGCTCCTTAAAATTCAATTTTAGATCAATTTCTTTCTGTATAAACTCTATTTCTTTTTTCAGGCTTCAATTTTTTCATTTCTACATTCTGTGGAAAAGGAACTTGAAATCCTTTTTTTTTGAGTAATCTATTATTTATATATCAATATTTTTTAAAAGTTCTGAAAATTACTTAAGTGTCTTTTATCTCTCTATAAGACCTCTAAAGCCTTTAATTCTCAAGTATTTTTATTTATGCGAACATTAATTAACTTGAGAATACTGTATCAAACTACACACCGGGCACAACAATTAATTATTTATTAAGCAATTGCATACACGGAAAAGAAAAAGGAGAAGAATGTTAAGGAAACTCTTAGATAGAAGGAAATTTGAGAACTGAAGTTCCCTTAGATCAAACTGTCTGTGAAATAGCCTCCACGGGAGTTACACAGGCGCTGGCTTTAAATTTAAGTATGGGAACTGGACTCTGTAACTTTCCGGAAGGATGGGGGACACATTGTCTAAACTCAACAACAAAATATTGAACCTGCTAACCTCGATTTCTCTGTTATTACTTGTTTACAGTCTCTTCATTCTCAGAGAAATCCAGCCTGAAGGATATATTGTCAATATCTATGAACAGCTTCCCTTCCGTTTTTATATGATTTTGCTTTTCTGTTACTTCTCCGGATGCTTTGTGCTTCTTGCGTACAGAAAGATCAGTGCGGTTTTCACACTGATGCTTGTTCATATTACCGTAATGATAATCCCTTACATGCTCGGTTACGCTTCAGTAGGCAGAGGAGACGAATTTTTATATCCGGGACTGGCAATAAGCACTGGAATTTCAGGAGCTTCGTGCCCGTCAACCTATTCAGATCTTTCCCCTACAGGGCCTCTCCTGGTCTCAACTCTGGGCCTTATTTCAGGCATGAGGGCACAGGCATTATCTCACTTTTTACCGGTAGTCTTTTCTATCGCATTTATTACCGGTATGTTTCTGTTCTATCGTGGTTTTATGAGCCGGGAAAAACTGGTTTCAGTAACCTTTATTTCTTCGATTATTCCATATTTCGGGCATTTTCAGGTATCAACGGTTTCGTATTACCTTATTTTTTGCCTGGTTCCTCTCTATCTCCTTTTACTCTGGAATGCGATATCCCATAAAAACAGGTTGGCAATGGTTGTCTGTTTACTCTTTATGATACCTTTGCTTCCGCTAGCTCATCCCTTTATTTTTACTTATCTGCTGTGTTTCGCTTTGCTGCTCACTTTTGCAGGTAAAGCCATGCAGTCAGGTCTCCTCAAAAAAATTATTAGCTTTAAAAATCTTGCTCGAGACCCTCTCTCCAGCTCTTCAGGAAAAATAGTTCCTCTATTTCTATTCCTGTCGTTTACTTCAGGCAGTCTCCTTATCTATGCAAGGTACGCATCAGGGGTTTTTGATGTTTTCCTTCCGGATATTGTCTGGCGTTTTGAGACCCTTGTAGCTGCAGGTTTTGCTACAATTCCAAGCATGGAACCCGGGGTCTTTAAGTTTATACACCTTTTCAATCTTTACTATGGGAAGTATTACATCCCCTTAATTTTTGTTATTATTAATACAATAATCGTATGGCAGAACCGTAAACGTTTTTGTCAGCACTTTGTCCGCAGGTATCCTCGCTTTTTACTCCTGTATATAGCCTCTTTCTTCCTGGAACTCTGCTTTCTCCTGAATCCCTTCATACCCTATCCTCCTGATAGGTTTGCAAACCTGAGTTTCATTATATTTGCCCAGATTCCTTTGCTTGGGTACTCTGTATATATCGTCCTTCTCAGGAAGGGATATCCAATAGGCCTTGGAGCTGCAATTCTTGTACTGGGATTCGTATGGACTTTAGGGTTTTTCAGCTGTTTCAGTTCCCCATATGCCGGTGGATTCTCGGAGGTCATCCCGCAGAATGAGGTGGAAGGAGTGCAGTGGCTGGTAGAAACAAAATCAGAATATCCGTATTTTGTATCTTTCAGCGAAAAAGAAAATTATGCATTTTCAGAAAAATCTTCTGACAACATAGCGCAGTTTGATGCCTTTTCCGGAGCTTCCGACAATTCCGGGCCAGCACCTGTGAGCCTCTCTGAAAATTTAATGCCTCTGGAGAGTACCACTGCAAACGAACCTTTTTACCTTATAGTGACATCGTTTTCGGAGGCTATAGGTCTGGAAATCTCAGGAAAACCCGAAATGGAATCTTCTTCAGTTGAAAGAGACCCTGAAACTCAAAAAGACAGACCTCTGTACAAGATATACGATTCCCTTGACATAAAAATTTACAAGCATACTCCCTGAATTTGCTTTTTTCTCGCCCGAATTGCGCCTCGGGAGTACGCGGTCCTTTTCACTCCCCGAATTGCGCCTCGGGAGTACGCGGTCCTTTTCGGTCGCTTCGCTTCCTCAAGAGGACTGATTTTATCTGGAGATGAGCTAAAACAAAGAGGACTAATTTGTGAGTTGCAGAATTATCTAAGCTCAAGAGAACTGACAGTATTGAATCACAAACTCAACCTGTGTATATAAACTATTGCTGGTTCTTTTATAGGCTTACCTGAGAGAAATTTCCAGATAAAAGAAGCTACAAAAGGAAGGTAAAACCAGCAAGTCAAAATTATCTGAAGCTCCTGCGAAAAGGTTTATACGGAAAATTAGAGTACTTTTTATTTTCTTTTTATCTTTTTTATTCCTCTGACTGGACATCAGAAGGTGTGGTGTGAGCACTAATTACATTTAACTGAAAAAGAACCAATTAGATTTAACTGAAAAAGGCGTTTGGGTCAAAAAAAGTGTTTTTTCGGTCAGGAAGCTGTTCTGTGGTTTTCTTTCATTTTTGACCTTATATGGTTGCCTGCAAACAGGAGAATTATTCCTATACCTATTATTTCCGGAATAAACACACCTGAATAAGCCGGGTCGTATGAGCGATTAAGGATTCCAATTAAGTATTCAATAAAACCTCCGGAAAACGTGTCTCTTGGAAATTCCCATCCGAGAAACGGCCAGAGAAAAGCTCTGGGAGAGTTCCACATCTGATCCTCAAGTACATGACAGAATGAAGCGCCTGCAATGATCAGGGGGGCAGTCCAGCCTTTATGGTAAAAGATGCAGTATGCCCCCAGCCCCAGCAGGATCGCAAAAATAAGGGTATGGGCAAATATTCTCCCGCTTCCTATGGTCTCAGCAAGGACTATCCTGCCAAGGGGTTTGTCAATAAAGTCCGGAAGGAGTGCTCCAAAAGCTATCCATTTAAAGTCTACGGGAATATTCTTTTTCGGAAATAGACGGCTCAGCAAATAGAAGATTCCCAGGGTTATACCTATATGACCGAAAATAAACATCAGATTAAAAAAGTATATACCATATAATTATTTTTTGGCTGGCCTGCCTTAAAGACATGCCAGCACAGTTTTTAAATATTTTTTATTACTGCAGATTCACACTATTTTTCAGGCCTGGCACTCAGCCACCAGCTTTTCCACGAGTTCCTGCCTTATTGAAGTGCTCCGGTCTCCACCGCAGACCATTCCTCTAACACCAATTATATCCGGGCCTATCCTTTCAAGCAAAGGAATGTCCTCGAATTTCAGAGAGCCTGCAATTGCATTCTCAAGCCCGTAGCTGTGAGCAAGATCTGTAAACTCTTTCAGTTCTTTTTCATCCATGAATTCAAAGGTAGATTTTCCGTCTTTAACGCCTGTATCCACCATAACCACATCTACTCCGGCTTCTGCGGCAACTGCAGGAAGTAAAAGAGGAGAAATAGAATTTATGCGTTTGTAATCCGAATATCCTGAGGCAACAACCTTTTTTAATGGGTTGTAATCTTTTACAGCCCGTGTAATTTTCGTGAGCAGCTCAAGAGCCTGCGATTCGGTCTGAATATCGTAAAGTCCTACTTTTATGTAATCTGCTCCTGCGACTGCTGCTCCAAGAGCTGCAAGGGCAGCAGTTCCGGGTTTGTAGTTAAAATCGCCAATTGTCGCGCTTATTGGCTGCCTGCCGTTCACAACCGCTTTAACTTCTCTGATTACCCAGGGGAAATTGGCTCCAAGAGAACCTTCTTTAGGGTTTTTGACATCTACAATGTCCGCGCCACCTATAGAAGCGATAATCGCCTCCTCACTATTAATTGGACTTACAAGCAGTTTCATAGAAAGCCTCTAGCAAACATGGAGTTAAATCTTTTACACAGTATATTCTTTAATATATACAATAACGTTTATTTTATATTTTTTTATAGGATGATGCAACTATCAAATAAGTATGTTCCGACTAGTCTTTGTAATGGACATATTTAACCGTAACGTGGTTCTCGCAAAAGGCGGAATAAGGGAAAATTACCGGCCGGTCTCGGATTCAAGCGCTGTATGCAGGACCTCAGACCCCCTGGAGATACTTGAAATTTTACGTCCAAAAGAGGTTTACATCGCCGACCTTAATGTTCTTCAGGGAAAAGGTCCTCTTGATATGAATGCGGAAATTATCCGGGAGGTAAGTTTTAAAGCGGATACCATGCTTGATTCTGGTGTATCTTCTTCAAAAGACGTTGACAGAGCACTTTCTATTGCAGGAACCGCAGTTATAGGCACGGAGACCGGCACTCTTGAGGTAATTAAGGATTCAATCTCCAGAAATCCGGGACGTATCAGTGTCAGCATTGATATAAAACATGGGAAGCTTCTGAAGCAGGATCCCAAGATCCCTGAAGACCCATTTGAAATCGTAAAAATCCTTAACAGGCTTCCACTAAAAGACCTGATTTTTCTCGATCTCGACAGGGTAGGCACAGCTTCAGGATTTGACCCTGAGTTCCTGCGCAAACTGGCTGAGAGCTCAGCACATGACGTCCTGCTTGCAGGGGGTGTCAGGGGTATGAAAGATCTTTTTGCTCTTGACAGTCTTGGCATAAAGGGCGCTCTGGTGGCAACTGCAATACACTCCGGTGAGGTCTCTCCGGAAGTAATGACCCTGGGACTTAAAAAATAAGGTGCTGATTCGTAAATATACAGAAGATCTTTAACTCAGCTTTATGCCTCCGGTATATAAGGTATTGAGCATCTTATATAGCCCTACAGGTATAACCCATTTAATAGATTTATCTGGATTCTCAAATTTTTATCATAAATACAAAGAATTTATGAGGTTACAGTATGGCAAAAAGAAAAGTAACTGAGGAAAGTGTTGAAGAACAGGTAGATGAGAGCGAAGGAGTAAGCAGTGGAGACGGCTACGTGGAGATCAAGATGGGAGGAGGCTGGTACATGACCATCTCTCTCGCGCATAGCGAACGTTTCGAAAAGGAATATGTAGAGTTAGCAAAAGAGCGCGGGGGCATGAAAAAATCTCGATTTAATCTTAACCCCTCTCATGTCCGGATGCTTGGTGAAGCCCTGATCAAATTTGCGGATGATAACGGGCTTTGATCTTGATTTTTCTTCCTCTTTTTTATTTTTACATTTCATTAAATCTACTTTTCCCGTATCTGTTTCTCATTTCCCGTAATATCTAACTCAATACGTTGAATAAACTCAAAAAAATACGTTGAATAAACTCAAAAAAATGCGTTGAATAAACTCAAGAAATACGTTGAATAAACTCAAGAACCTTTTTAATTACTTTTTTCTCTACTTCTTCCTGGGGGCGAGAGGCATCTATTACCACGAAACGACCCGGATCTTCTGCGGCAAGGATAAGAAAATTTTCTCGGACATTTTGTAAAAACTCTATTTTCTCAAATTTGGTCTGTTCTCCTCGTTTTCCACACCTTTCAACTGCGATTTCAGGTTCTATATCGAAAAGAAAAGTAAGATCCGGGACAACTGTCCATCCTGAGTGCAGGCTCCTGACCCACTCAAGAGGATTTTCAAACCTGCTTTTAAGGGTAACTCCCTGATAAGCATAGCGGCTATCTGAATAGCGGTCAGAAATTACGTTTTTTCCATTTGCAAGTGCAGGCTTTACAAGCTTTGCCAGATGTTCCGCATGGTCCGCTGTAAAAAGAAACAGCTCAGCAAGCTGGTCAGTTTCAGACTGGATAGCATTTTCTACGGCAGTTCCTGTAAGTGTACCTCTGGTCGGCTCCCTGGTAAATACCGGGTCAAATACCTGAATCTCAGGGTTTTCCTGAATTTTTTTTGCAACTGTACTTTTGCCTGAACCATCAATACCCTCGAGTGTGATCAGTTTGCCTCTCATAAAGACCGCCTTTTTATCTTTTCTTAACAGGTTTTAACAGGTTTTATTGAAACGCGTTATCTGTATTTATAGCCTGCAGGAGCCAGTGGCAACTAACAGGACAGTGTTCCGGATAAAATGAGTATCTATTTATGTAAACATTAAAAATAGCTTAGTAATGACCATAATAGGAGTTATCACAAGGGGCAAGTACGGGCACCGCCTTATTGAAACCATAAAGGAACACAGTGATTTCTCGGTTGTAACTGCCGATCTGCCTGAGTTCGTGCCTGTATTCATTGAGGAGCCTGACGAATTCCTGGAAAACCTCAATTTCGACAGGAATGTCTTTTCTGCCGAGATCGTGATTAGTTATTCCCTTCATCCTGACCTTACTCAGGCAATTGCAAAGCTTGCCGCAGAAGCCGGGGTTCGATCTTTAATTGTTCCTGGAGGACCTTCCAGGGCATCAGTCCCTGAACTTAAAAAGATTTCAGAAATTTCCGGAATGGATATAGAAGTAGACGAAATTTGCTGTACCCTCGAGCCCAACTTATACAATAAGCCCTTTGCTGAGATTTTCGGGTCTCCTGTTCTGGAAGTCAGGACTGAAAACGGGAAAATCGCTGAAGTTAAGGTTTTAAAAGGAGCTCCCTGCGGGAGTACGTGGCATATGGCAAAGGAAATTGTCGGGGTGCCTGTAAAGGATGCTCCTCCGAAAGCCGGCCTCTTAATCCAGCACTATCCCTGTAGGGCGGCAAGGGGTGACCTTGGAGGTATTCATGAATCAGGAGAATTGCATAAACAGGCGCTGATAAAAGCCCTTGAAAATGAGAAGTGATTATATATTCTTTGGAAATATAATCTAAATATGGCAAAAAAAATGGAGTTCATTTTTCAGTTATGAAATTCCTGTTTTTTGCCTGTACTGGTTGCCAAATATCTTTGGGGGTGAAAACATTATTTCCCTATGTATCTCAGAAGATTCAGGTCCTGAAGAACTTGAGTCAATAGCAATTGCAATACATTCGTTAACCGGGCTCCCTACAACCATCAGAAGCCTGAAAAGAAAAGGCCTTAGACTGGAAAAGGGAAAAGTTATTGACAGGGACTATACAGGTCCTGTACTTGAAAAAGTATTAAAAGCCGACAAAGTTATCCATGAAGCTCCTTCAGAGGGCGTGTATCGCGGTAAACATGTCGTAGTTGCTCCTCTTCATTCCAGGGATGGTAAAATTGTTGCGGCTATAGGGATTGTTGACCTTCTGGCTACAATTGACCTTTCATCTGTCTTTTCGGAATACGCATCCGTGCTGGAAGAAGTTGAAGATGCAAAAAAATGACAGCGTAAAATCTATACAAAATTGAAGACTACCAGAAAGTCTTCTAAAGAAGCAACAAACTAATTGTATTTTTGCTGGAGGACTTTGTCCCTATCTCTTTTAATTGAGAGGGACATCTTTTCAGTCCCTCCAGTTTTAATAACAGGTTTATTTCAGAAATAATAACAGGTTATTTCACAAATGATATTTTTTCCAGAATTACTCTGGCTTTTCATATAACCTGACTTTTTTCAACACGGCTCCGTTCTTTGCATGGGGCATCCTGGAGACGGTGTCATTGGATTTCTCTATTTCTCTTGCCTGGTTTGCGAGCTGTGCTGCAGCTCCCATAATCTCATGTCCGGCTGCGGCTGTAAGGCATACCTGCTCGATTTCCTTCAACATGAAGCAAGCAGGGAAGTTGACCTGAGCAACCTTTTCAGCCATGTGAAGGGCAGCAAGAGCTTTTGACTTTGCATAGGGGTTTGCAAAGCCTGCATGTTCGACACATTTCTCGGGTTTAGCGAAAATGTGCGGGAGTTCCAGGTCCTTTCCTGACTTTCCGGATGCGACCTGTTCTGTCACTTTGTCAAGTTCTTCCTGGATAAGTCTTACAACACCACAGATGGAAAGCACTTTCATAGCGTCGGCGTTAAAGGATGCCATCTCGACAGAGTCAAGGAACTCCCTCTTTGCTCCGATAAGGGGATCTACCGGCAGGATAATGTATCCGAAACCTTCCTGCTCAAAAGCCTCACGAGCTTCTTTTTTCGTAGGGCCGTCTGAAACTATGATGCAGGGTACATCTTTCCAGATTTCACGGGCTGCGGTAGGTCCTGGAGCTGCTGCGTTCGGGCTGATAATTACCACGAAGTCAGCATTCCACTGCTTGAAGCTTTCAGTGTCTGCAGCATCGGCAGGAGCCATTTTAGCACCGGTACCAAATACTCTTACAGTGATTCCTTCTCGTGCTGCAATTTCATCCTGGATCAGATTAATAACCTGGCTCATTCCCAGGTTGCCCATTTTTATAAAGCCTATGTTGACCATTTTTTTCAAAATCCTGTGTTGACCTTTTTCTCAATAGTGGAATTCCCAAAGGGTTTATAATCCTTTTGGCAATTTCCTTCCCTTATCACCTTTATTTTATATATATCTACTCTATTTATCATCATTATTCGATATATTTTGCAGCTCCTCCGAAAAGCTTAAAAGGGATGTGATTTATTTCAGTCAAAAACGTTGACATCAATGCTGTTGTTTTGTGGTTTTGTTTTCGCGAAACCCGCATTATAATTTGACAAACTTATCCGTTGGTGGGCTTTTAATGTCAGGGCATATATATTATCTAAAACTGTGGGGGTACCTCTGAAACGGTACTTCGGGCAGTATGCCCTATTTCGGGAATTGTCCCGCTATATCTATAGATATTCAGGTCCAGGTTTTGATTGAGTGAACTGTCCTATAAACGATTCTACTGAAAACAAACTCATTGTTTTTGATATGGATAGCACCCTTATAGACGCTGAGACTATCGATGAGCTCGCCAGGGCTGCAGGTGTTGTAAGCAAAGTAGAGGAGATTACGAATAGAGCGATGCATGGAGACCTCGATTTCGAGCAAGCGCTTGCAGAAAGGGTCAGACTTCTTGAGGGTCTTCCTGTGGAAACTGCCCTTGATGCTGTAAACCAGATAAATCTAATGCCGGGAGCAGCAGAACTTGTCCTGTATGTCAAAAGTCGGGGTTATAAGACTGCTATGATTTCCGGCGGGTTTGCCATAGCCGCCGAGAGGATAGGTAAAACGCTTGGTATCGATTTTGTTGTTTCTAACGAACTGCTTGTGGAAGATGGCTATCTCCTGGGAGAAGTTGTCGGCCCTGTCACACAAAGTGATTCCAAAGCAAAGGTGTTCGAGGAACTGGCACAGCTCTACAATGTCAGGCCCGAGCAGTGTGTGGTTGTCGGGGACGGCGCAAACGATGCCTGTATTTTTGAGATAGCAGGTTTTGCCATAGCTTTCAATCCAAAGCCCATCCTTAGGGAGTATGCGGACGTGGTCATAACAGTAAAAGACCTGAGGGCCGTAATCCCTGTTCTTGAATCTCTTTCTTATCAATGTTGTAATCAGGCACAGCATGTCGACATCGAACACTACTAAAATGCCAGCTTTTTTGCTGGACCGGGAGGCACAATAAGAGATGCTAAAGGAATTGCAGAAAAAAAGATCAGATTTGAAGGACATTTCTGAAGAATCCAAAGAGAAGAGGAATACTCTTAACGCTGAAGCCAGCGCTCTCGCCGCAAAGCGCAACGAACTCAACAAGAAGACGAAAGACCTTATCAACGAAGCCCAGGAATTAAAAGTTCTCAGGGACGAGATTAACGAGAAAGTCAGTGAGTACAAGAATAAGCGCGACGAGACCAATGCCAGAGCAAATGAACTGTTTGCAAAGGCAGACACCATCAGAAAGCAGAACAACCTTGGCGGGCCCTCAATCAAAGCCTTAAGGAAAGACATCGATCGCCTTGAATTCGCCCAGCAGACAGAAGTACTGAGCACCACCAAGGAAAGAGAACTCGTTGGTAAGATCCAGCAGCTTCAGAAACAGTACCATGTTAAAAAAGTCCAGCTTGAGAGCAACCTCGAACTGAAAAATATCCTGGACGAAGCCCAGAAAATCAGGGATGAAGCTTCAGTGTTCCATGACGAGCTTGCAGAGTATGCAAGGCAGGCACAGGAATACCACGAGAAGATGATTGCAGCTTTCAAGGAAGCTGACAGAACCAGAGCAGAGTCAGACATTGCACACAGGGAATTTGTAAAAGCCCAGGAAGCAGCTGACGAACAGCACAAGATTTTCATCAACGCCCAGAAGGAAATAAGAGACCTTGACAAAGAAATCTTCAAGCTTAAGAAGAAAGACAAGGATGGAAAGTCCCGTGTTGTCAAGTCCGAACTCCAGAAAGATGCAAAATCCATTTTCGAGAAGTTCAAGGGCGGAGCAAAGCTCACCACTGAAGACCTGATGACTCTTCAGAGGTCTGGTTTAGTCTAATCAATCTCACAAAATAGATTCATTGAATCTTTAATTTCAATTGCACGTGAAAGCAGCTTTGCTCTCACCTGCGTCTATTTTTCTATTATCAGAACCTTACAGGTATCTGTTTGTTCTACGAGTTAAGTTCCGTGCATCCTGTGCTTTAGACTAGCTGCTGCGCAGGCAAGCTCAGACTACATATATCGTATGAAAAAAGGGAATTCCTGTTTTCTAGCTCCAGCTTTGTCTCTTGCCACTTCGACTTTTTTAACCTGCCTGCACGAAAAATTTAAAATTTGCTTTGAGTCTGAAGTTCATTCTGGAAGTTTCAGATATTTCTCCCTGAACTCCGGATTCCTCATAAGGCAGCATTTTGCATTATATGCGGGGTCTTTCCTGATTTTTTTCCAGATATCCTTCACCCTGTCTCTGTGGACATTCCCGTAAGGAATGGGGATACATGCGCAGGGCAGAATGTTTCCTTCTGGCGTAATATGCAGCCATTTCCTGCCTGCCATACAGCCTGTTGTCCTCATAACCAGCGGAATCGGAAAAATTCTCGGGCCTTCTTTTTCGTGTGCCTGAGCCACAAAGTTATCAAATTTTCTCATATCCTTTGGGGTCATTATTTCGGAGGCGTGGTCCATCCACCTGCCTGTAGGCACTATCTCATAGAAAGAGAGTTCATGGGCTCCGAGGCCTGCTGCAAGGTTATAAAGCTCATCAAGTTCATTGACATTGTCCCGTGAGAGCACCACGTATATATTTACAAGCAGCCCTGCAGCAAGCCCATTTTTAACTGCTTCAACCGCGCTTTTGAATACTCCCTTCCTGCCCCTTACATAGTCGTGTTTTTCTTCATATGCGCTGTCAAAACTGACCGTAAGAGAGTAAAGCCCTGCAGTCTTGAGGCTCCTTGCACGTTCTTCTGTCAGCCCAACCCCGGAAGTGAACATTCCGGTAATGGCTTTTTCAGGGTCAACGTAGTTTATAAGCTCTTCCAGACCTGGATATGTCAGAGGTTCTCCCCCGTCAAAGATAACAAAGGTCGTACCCATTTCGAGAACCTGGTCGATCACATCCCTGACTGTTTCAGGTGAAAGTTTCGCTCTGTTCTTCGTATCAGGAAGGGCACAGTGGATGCAGTTGTTGGGGCAGTCCTCTGTAATCGAGATTGTTACCTGGTCGGGAATGTTTTTCCCTAGCATTGATGAAAGCTGGCTTTTAACAAGGCGGTCAAAACCAGAACTCGGAATCGGGGGCATCCATGTAGAATAGATCAGGCGGTTAGCCTCTATTCTTGCAGGCTTTTCGCCGTTAAAGATTGAGATATTTGCCTTAAGGACGTTTTTCATCAGTGGTGACACTGCCCCGCCTGTTTTCATCGCAAGGCATCCGTCTTCAATTTCGGCATAAACCCTGAAAAGGGGATTTTTGTAAAACTCGTATTGCATATTTTCCCTGCATCTGGATTTCTGGTGGCTTTTATTTTCCGTGTTGTTCAATTACATGTTTCAGTTCTTCTTTTTCAGTAGTTCCTGGTCCTTCTTTTCAGCGCCTTAGCTTTTGTTTACTTCTTTCGTTGATTTATGTTTTTGTTAGTTTATTTTGCTGTTTATTTGTTTCTCAGGAATGCCCCGTACCTGAGCATGGCTGAAGGCTTCTTCTTCAACATGAACGTAAAAACCTGCATAGCCTGTTCAAAAGCGCTGCCGTGGATAAAGGAGAGGTCTTCGTTTTCAAATACTTCTGCCATCTCATCGATTTCCCTATCAGTCATCTTCCTGAGAGTCTCAAGCCCTATACGGCCCACGTAGTGCTCTGCCCTGAATTCCTTTTCCCAGGTTTTCCTGTATTCCGAGAGAACACTTTTTGATACCTCACCTTTCTTTACGGCATCCGCTGCCATGTCCCCGCATATCTGGCCTGCCCTCATGGCATATCCTATCCCGGACTGGCCTGCAGCTCCTCCAACCACCATTATTCCATCCGTTATATACTCCCCGGGTATGGTTACGATAGGGTCTCCTCCGGAAAGTTTTCTGACAACCTCTATTTCTTCAAGCCCTTTAAGCTTTTTAAAACGCTCTACCCAGGCATCCAGGTAAGGGGTCGCGTCCTTTCCGCACCTGCGCACATAAGCACCGATAGCTGCGTTATTGCCTCCCCTGGGCGCATATGTCGTTTTCCAGCCAGGGGCATGGTTCCCGACATAATACTCAAACATTTCAGGTTTGCCAAGTCCTGGAGCTCTTATGTCCAGCTCGGTTCCCCAGGCGATATCTTCAGGGTATTTCATTGTTTTCAAACCCAGAAGAGAAGCCATTTTCGAATTGATGCCGTCAGAAATTATTACAAGTTTCGACCTGAACCTCCCGGCAGAAGTGCTGACAGCAAATTCCTTTCCTTCTCTCCAGATATCCTTTGCTTCGATTCCTGTCCTTATATCAACACCGATTTTAGCGGCTTTCTCTGTATAAAACCGGTCAAACTTTGTCTTGTCAATGGAATAGCCGGGAGTTTCCACTATTACTTCGTGTCCTTCCGGGGAGATGATTTTCATTCCTTTGAGGTGGTGAACAACATAAGATGCGTCTGCCTTTTCTCCGCACCTGTCAAGCATTCCCTTAAAAAAAGAATTTGCAGGGTGGGGTGGATTCCCTATCTCTTTTTTCCTTTCGAGCAAAAGCACATCCACACCTTTCTCACAGGCATTTCTGGCGGCCATGAGCCCTGCAGGAGATGCACCGATTACAATTATATCTGCGTCCATTTTTTTCTATCCTTCCCAACAGGGATTTTTACCAGAGTATGGAGGTATAAGACCCAATATATATGCAGAGCACAACATCCAGAATCATTGACCCGAACATTACTGCCCTGTAATTTGAGCCGTTAAGGAAAAGTGCGCCGCCTCTCTCAGGCGTCGGGTGTTTTATAAAGTCAATGCACTGAGCGAGCATCCAGAGTCCTGAAGCAAGGGCTCCTGCAAAAAATACCGGGCCCAGATGTGCTGACCAGCCTATGATAACCGAGGCAATAACCCCTACAATCCACCAGAAGGTCACAAATCTGGCGGTAAAGGGGATCCCGAAGGTTACGGGCATTGTAGGTGCACCCTTTAACCTGTCCCCTTCCACATCCCTGGCAACTCCTCCGAGTGTAAAAGCCCAGTCAGTAACGCACATCATTAGACCGAAACAGATTGCTGGGAGGGGCAGAATTACTCCATCACTGCCTTTCAGGATCCCTGCCGGGTCAAATGCAAGCCATACCCCGATAGGCACGAGACCATAAGATATCCCCACAGGCAGAAAACTTAGAAAGGTGTTTCTTTTTGCAAAGATCGAGTAAATTGTTATGGTTGCAGCTGCGATAAAGAGAACCACAAGAGATTCAGGGTTCAGGTAAAAAGCAGCAGCTCCCGCAATCAGTAAAAGCAGCCCGGCATATAGCATTGCTGAGTTTTTCGAAACCTTTGAGGAAGGAAGGGGCCTGCCTGGAAGATTGATCGTGTCTATATCAATATCACAGCAGTCATTGAAGACATATGAACTGGTTATGGCCGCAAAGCCTCCGACTACGGCAACCAGGAATGGGAGAATTTCGGGGAGCTCTCCGGTTGCCAGGTAAGAAGCGAGAATTGCACTTGAGGCCGGGAGGGTAAGGTCCATATAGTATAGTTCGGGCCTCAGCAGCCGGAGGTAGGGACTGAGCTCCCCTATTCTTGCTGTAAGGGACAATAGTTTCACCTTTGGTTTTTCGGTTTATAAGGAGTTTTCTGTATCCGGAATTTCGTGTTTCGGGATTTTTTCGGTTTAAGAGCTTGTTTACAAATAGTCCTATAAACTTTCGCATTTCAAAAAAGTTTCCTTTTTCTTTTTTACCGAAAGATTCTGCCAATGCGGGAGAGTTGAAAGTTAGACAATTGGAAGGGTTATTGAGCAGGGTTCTAAACCTAACCGATATTCCGCCCTTCAATTCTCAAAAATTTAATAGAAGTCTGTTCTATTCAAGTTGCAGTCTTTAAGCCTGCTTATTCTTTTTTCCAGGCTTCCCTGTATACAAGCTTTGCCTTTTTTCCGATTTCTTCAATTAAAGGATGCTGGAACTCTTTTTCGCAGATAAAGGTAAATTCTGCCCCGGGATTCAGATCCATCAGTTTAATTGTATTTGACAGGGACGTGCTGAGAGCTTCGTAGTCCGGAAATTTTGGAACCTCGGCATTGAAGGGATACACTTCTTCCATTTCTGCCGGGAAGGCCCCGAATGGAGCTTTAAATGTCAGAATCCGGTCATAGTCCTTTTCTCCTTTAACCGGAGATGTACGTATGATCGCCGAACCTTCAATGCTGAACCTTTCCAGGCGCTTCCCGAAACGCAGAACCTCAGGTCTGGAAGCAGACTCCGGCCCACAGTAGAAATAAGTGCCTTTAGTTGCAGGATCAAACTGTTCCAGCCATGCAGAGTGAGTATAGAGCCTCTTCAGACCGTCAAGGAGTTTCGGGTGGGCACGGCAGCGCTGCTCAACAAGCTCAAGCAGTTTTCCGTCCTTAATAGACTGTTTAATAAGCCGGATTTCCGCAAAAGTCGCATAAAGGTTATGCCGCCCGAGAAGTTCTTCTTTATTTTTAGCTTTTCTTAATTCTTCGGCAGTATATCTGGAGCAGACAGGACAGGAACAGGGCAGGTAGTTCAGTTTCTCCAGGTGGTATGTCCCGTTTGAGGTAATATAACGACCATCTTTTGCGTAAAGGGCATAAGCTGCCGAATCAAAAAGGTCGCAGCCAAGGGCAACTGCAAGGGCAAACATCATCGGGTGCCCTGCCCCGAAAAGATGGACAGGTGAGGTTGGAGAAAGTCCTTTTTTGGATGCTGCAATTACATCAACAAGCTCTGCATAACGGTAGGATTCCATGAGAGGCACAACTGCTCCCAGGGGATAAACTTCAAAATTCAAATCTTTAAGGTGGGATGCAGCCTTTTCCCTGAGTTCCGGATATGTTGAACCCTGGACAGGACCTGCGAGGAGCTGTTTGCTCTGGATGAATTTACGGGCAGCTTCAAGGCGCTCGGCTGTGGTCGCAAGTTCTTCTTCCGCTCTTCTAAAATGGACATCCGGAGGGGTCGGGATATCAAGTGGGACTATAATGTCGCTTCCTATTTTTTCCTGGAACCCGAGGATCTCTTCATTTGTAACTTCCACAGACCCGTATACTGAAAGCTGGAAAGAGCCGGAGTCTGTCATAATCGGGCCGTCAAAACCCAGTAGCTCGTGTAACCCTTTTTCAAGGGCGACAGTACGCAGTTCTTCTTTCCTGTAAATAATGTAGGAATTGGTGATCAGAATCTCTGCCCCGAAACTTCTCATTTCTTTCGGGGAAATAAGCTGGATGTTCGGATTGATAACAGGCATGACTGTAGGGGTCTCAACCACTCCGTGAGGAGTCCTGAGTTTTCCTATCCTGCCGCCTGCGTCCTTATCGATAATTTCAAATATTGCTGACATGCCGCGGTTATAGATGCCGCTCAGATATATTTATCTTTGGGGATTGGAAGGAGTTCGGGACAGATAAAAAGCTGCATCTGTCTTTCTTATCCCCTTTTTTCTTCCCCCAATCTATTTCAGCATCAGTCTTCTTTTGCCCTTGGCATTGCGATTATTTCCCTTACCTGAAGGGAGAAGAAGTCATTGCTGTGAGCCGGCTTCAGCACAAGAGCTACATCTGCACCCCATCTTGTTCCTCCTATAGCGATGATTTCAGTATCATCTGATACCGGGATGTGACCTGAATCCGCTGCCATAATGGCAACTTCTATAGCCACTTTGAAACCTTTTCCGAAGAGGGAGCGAAGGGTATCTGATATTACTTCGATCCTTGAATATCCTCCGAATTTCTTTGTGATGGAACGTTCTATACCGGAAAACATGTGCGACTGGGTAGTAATCACTGCTCCAAGCTCTTCGAGTTTCTTTCTGTACTCTTCTTCCACTTCCCATTCGCCTTTCTCTTTCTGACCGTACTGGTGACTAACCCCAATTACCTTTATGTTGCTGCCTTTTACCGCCTCTGCCATTTTTAAGGCAGTTTTTCCGCTTGTACTGGCAACTACGATACGTGAGATTCCAAGCTCTGCTGCTCTTTTTGCTGCAGCCCCAATAACAGCTTCGGTGTTTTCTTCTCCTACTCTGTCCAGATAAAGAACTGGTTTTTCCATAAATTACTCTCTCCTGTAGTCGGTTTTTATTTTTTATGAGCTTTTTTAATTGATTATTACAATCGCTTTGTGTTTTATTCGGCTTTCGTGCCTATTGAGCTACTTTACTAATTCTGCCTTTACTTATTCCGCTTTTATTTATCCTTTTTTTATTCATTCAGCTTTTATTTATCTTACTTTTATTTATTATGCTTTTATTTATCCTTCTTTTATTTATTCTGCTTTTACTTGTTCTGCTTTTACTTGTTCTGCTTCTATCTTTGTTTCAGCTTCACTTATGGATTGCTTTTACAACTATTTTTTTTGCGGATTTCTCTTACTTTTCTTCTTTCCTGTAAACTTCCTATATTCTTTAAGGCCTTCTTTAAATTCGGTTTATATCTGAAATATATAGCAAACGCCGGATGGGGGAAACATAACAATTAGAATAACTGTTTCTGATCAGAATTATTTTTTCTCTGTAGTAAGAAGAAATATATATTAAAAGGATTCTCTTTTAATAAAAAAGAGGGTTATGGCATCCGAAATCCCGGAATCATCGATATTTTTTTATTGATGCCTGTGCAGAAGGTAGTACAGGTCCGGGCCGGCAAGAAACTTGTTTATTTAGGATTAGATCAGATATACTCATAGGGGTTGTATTTCATGAGGTGGTTTTTTGTCAACTACGACAGACTATGACGACAATGACGTGAAGATTATTACGAAACCTGTACAATCAAAAAATCCTGTTTTGATTGAAGGTTTTCCCGGAATCGGGCTTGTGGGGAATATTGCAAGTCAGCATATCATCGAAGAGCTGAACATGGAGTACATAGGCTCCATTGATTCCAGGTATTTCCCCTCAATTGCAGTGCTTTATGAGGGGCTTATAAACATGCCTGTAAGGATCTACGAAAATGTAGAGCACAATCTCATTATAGTTATTTCCGACATTCCTATCAGCCATTCGGTTTCCTACGATGTAAGTAATGCTCTTGTAGACTGGGCTGAGGCTATCAATGTAAAAGAGATTGCTTCCATTGCAGGGATTGCAATTATGGACGGAGGCCATAAGGTCTTCGGAGCAGCTACCACTCCGGAAATGCTGGACAAAATCAGGGATAAGGTCGAGATTTTCCAGATGGGAACTATTTCCGGAATTTCGGGCAGCGTAATGGCTGAATGTCTGCTGCGTGGGATTCCTGCAATCAGTCTCCTTGGGGCTACGAGGACCCAGAACCCTGATCCAAGGGCTGCATCTTCTGTTATTGGAGTCCTCAATGAGCTTTACGGGCTTTCAATCAGCACTGACAGGCTCATAGAACAGGCCGAGCGCATAGAAATCGAACTCCAGAGGCTTGCTGAAGACGTTCAGGCTACCGAGCGGAAAGGAGAAGTCAAAAAGGAGTTCCCAATGTACGGGTGATCTCATGGAGTACATTACGTTAACAGGAATTGCCGACTCCGTGATCGAGATCCTGAAAAAGCACGATCTCAGGACTCTTGAGATCCGAAATCCGCAGAACTTCTTTGGAGTACTAGGACTCAATGCAGGAGACAGTGTTCTCCTGACTTCCACAAGCCTTCAGGATCTAACTGATGGGACCCAGGGGCTTATAGCAAGAGTTGTCCAGAAGCAGATCTCAGTCCACTCTTTTGTAAGCTCAAGTGAACTCTATATTGAAGAGCGAGAAGCTCTGTCAGCACGCATTCAGCTTGAATGCAGATGTATGGCAAGGGTAAGGAACGTTATCTCAAACGAAATAGGAAAACCCGTTATAGTAGACGCAAGGGAGATCTCCTGCTACGAAGCCCGTTAAAGTTTATTTGATTGGTATACTTGCCAGAACCCAGTTCCGAATATGTTTTTTGGAGCCATTAACCCTCTTATAATATTCGGCTTTAAAATCCGGATTATTGTGGCTAATTTTTTGAAAAAAACGTATTCTCTTTAATTTTCATTTAATTTTTAGTAAGTATTCTCAAAAAAGAGGTGTCTCTTAAAAAGGGCATCTATATAATGAAATTTATCTGAAGCCCCAAAATTTTATCCTGAATCACTTCAGGAAAGAAATTTATTTGCCTTCCAAGTAAAAAATTTTTTAAAATGTTTTTGAAAGAGGATGCCGAAAAATTAAGCTTTTCCGGCAACCTTCTGTTAAGTTTTGATTTTATTCTAAGTCTCTTTACATCATGTCTTCCATGTCGCCGCCTGGCATTCCGCCTGGAGCTGCTCTTCCGCCGCCTGTGGAAGCGATAACATCATCGATCCTGAGGACCATGATTGCAGCTTCTGTTGCTGCATTAATTGCCTGGGTCTTGATTCTAAGGGGTTCGACCACGTTATTTTCAAACATATCCTCGATCTTGCCCTTGTAGACGTTAAGTCCAGCCCTCTTGTTTCCTTTCTCATGCTGTGAGCGCATTTCTACAAGCATGTCAATCGGGTCAAGCCCTGCATTCTCTGCAAGGGTTTGCGGGATAACTTCCAGAGACTCTGCGAATTTTGTTACTGCAAGCTGTTCCCTTCCTTTGAGGGTTGCTGCATATTCTTTGAGCCTGAGGGACAGTTCTATTTCTGGGGAGCCGCCACCGACAACAATCTTCTGGTCTTCTAGGGCAACACCAACGACCCTGAGAGCGTCTTCAAGGGCTCTCTCAAGTCCGTCCACAACATGCTCGGTTCCGCCGCGGAGAAGGATAGAGGTGGTCTTGCTGTCTTTACAGCCCGTAACAAAGGTCATCCTTGAACCTGTGACGTCCTTTTCTTCCACCATACCTGCATAGCCGAGGTCGGATTCGTCGATTTCGTCCAGGTTGGTGATGATTCTTCCGCCTGTGGCTCTGGAGAGCTTGTCCATGTCACTCTTCTTTACTCTGCGCATTGCGAAAATGCCTGCTTTTGTCAGGTAGTACTGGGCGAGGTCGTCAATTCCTTTCTGGCAGAATACTACGTTTGCGCCGGTATCAATCACTTTGTCTACAATTTCCCTGAGCATTGCTTCTTCCTGGTCGAGGAAAAGCTGCATCTGGTCGGGAGTGGTGATCTTTATTTCGGCTTTGGTTTCTGTCTTTTTGAGTTCGATTGGCACGCTTAAAAGAAGGACCTTTGCATCCTTCACAACTTCCGGCATGCCGGTGTGGACGCGTTCCTTGTCGACAATTACACCTTCGACAATCTCAGAGTCCTTAATGCTTCCGCCTGGCCTCTTTTCTGTTTTAACATCTTCTATGTCGACAGTGATCTTCCCATTTTCATCTTTCTCAACAATGGACTTGATTGCACGGACTGCAAGATTGGAGAGGTGAGCCTTGTGGGATTCTGCACCCTTTCCAGTGATGGCTGTGCCTGCGATCTTCTCAAGAGTCTCTGTGTCTTCAGGGGATGCGCTGATTGTAATTGTGTCAAGGATCTTTACAGCCTGGATTGCTGCGAGCCTATAACCGCTTGCGATAACAGTCGGGTGTACGCCGCTTTCAAGCAGGTCTTCTGCCTTTGTAAGTAACTCTCCTGCAAGTACGGCTGCTGTGGTTGTCCCGTCTCCTACTTCGGCATCCTGGGTCTTTGCGACTTCCACAATCATCTTTGCACCGGGGTGCTCGATGTCCATTTCTTTCAGGATGGTTGCTCCGTCATTTGTAATGACGACGTCTCCCATCGCATCTACAAGCATCTTGTCCATACCCTTTGGCCCAAGAGTCGTTCTTACTGCTTCAGCTACAGCTTTTGCGGCCATGATGTTATTGTGCTGAGCGTCTGAACCGTGGGTTCTCTTGCTGCCTTCCCTTAATATAAAGATCGGTTGTGCTGCCAAAAATTCAATCTCCTTTTTAATGATATGAAATAGTGTGAATTTCTATTAGTTGTATTCCTGAGCACTTTTTTTTGTGCTTAATTTTCCTATTCTTAATGCAAGCACTTCTATATAAGAATTCCTCTGGAGGAAAGGTTCCTAATCTGGAAAAAAGGGTCTGCTGGTTCTTTTAATAGGCTCGAATTTCTCCTCCCGAGTTCTGCTTCCCCAGTTCTTCCTCGGGAAAGAAAATCATGGATTTTTCCTGTGAGCGGATTTTGCTTAAAGGGAAAACTTCCAGATTATTTCTAATAGTGGGCTGAACTCAAAAAGACTGATAAGTATTGATTATTGCAGCTCAATATAGAGGACATTTTTAATTTAAAAAAGGAAGTAGAAAGACCTGCAGATACAATCGATTGAAAAAATACTTTATAAGGTGTAAAAAAACCAGTTTTTATCTGAAAAAGGGTTAATCGATAGAATTCTGGTTTTTTCCCTTCTATTTACGGATTTTATCTTTCGTTTTTCTGTTTTTCCTGATGTAACTCAGCGACGTTTTATCAATTCATAACTATAAAAATAATTTAAGTCGATAATGACCTTAATTAATAATAACCTAAGTCGATAATGATCTTAATTAATAATAACCTATGTTAATAACGGTCTAAGTTAATTATTAAAGTTAATAGTTTAGAAATGGAGGGCATCTCTGGGGCAGATACTCACGCAGCGCCCGCATTTTATACAATCGGGATTTGCTCCGGTCTGGCAAATCTTAAGCTGCATGGGGCAGACTTTTTCACATTTTTTGCAGTTAACGCATTTATCTTTTTCAAGTTTCAGCTGGTACTTATTCCCTCCAATAAGGCGCTGGGCGGTCCCCATGGGGCAGAAAGAACACCAGGCTCTGGGGCTCAGGAAAGTTCCGAGGAGAACTGCAATTGAAGTGGTTACAAGGCACATCATTACAAAGATCATGCCTATCTTTTCAAATGTATTGAGGCTTCCGATAGTGCTTGCTACCCTGTAGCCCATAAATCCCATCATCAGGAAAAATATTGGCAGGCGGACCCAGAGACTCCGGAATGCATCGGGTATTTTCCTTTTCTTTGAGATTTTACTGACTCCAAAGTCCACAAGGCTACCTCTAGGGCAGAGATTTCCACAGAACCATCTTCCTCTGAAAGGGCTGCTCAGGAAGATTGCAGCAAAGATCAGCAGCATAAAGTAGCCGAGTGCAGGATACCAGAGTCCGCCGATAGAAACGATCAGTACAAGTATTCCCAGGTAGGGTGTGATTTTGAGTATTTTATTCGCCTCCGTTTTCCCATTCTTTCAGTTCCTGTCCGAGTCTATCAGCCCAGGACTGGACGATTTTTTGAATGATATTCCTTATCTGGTTTTTTGAATATATTTTATAAATGTAAACATAGCCCCCTCCGTCAAGGTTTTGCTGCGATCTCTGAAGGATCTCTTTCTCATGCAGCTTTTTTACGGAGCGCTGGACTGTAGAAACATCAAGTTTCAGAGATTTTGAAAGGGCATCAGTATCAATCCATCTGTCAGGTTCATTTAAGAATGACTTCATAACATTCAGATCAGCTTTTGTAAGGTTGAGGGCGCACTTGATTACATCCTCTACTTTGAACTCTTTGCAGGCAAAATCTATCATTCAATCCCTCTTTTATTTTGCAGTACTGTATTATTCTGTCCGTAGTACTTATATACTGGCAAGTACTGCAAAATAAAGCTAAAAAACTGAAGTACTATATTTTTTGATTCTGTTCTCCAAGCTTATGTTACAGAGAATAATAAGCACACAGAGGGAAAATAAGATACGGCAAATGTGATCCTGAGAAATCGATGAATATTCCTCTTTATTAAACTCATAAGAATCGGAAAAAAATCTATATGGTGACCTGTTTTTTATTTTTTGCCCTAACCTCTGCATAAGGACTGTCTCGACAACAATTTTGGATCGTTTAGTTCCTAGCATCTGTCAGGCTTAGATGGATTAAGGTATGTACCTGAGTCTAATAGCAATATTTATTATTATATTGCACCAATTATATCGACACAATTTCATAATTTAGTGATTTCTCATTTTTTCCTTTCTTAAATCTTCATTTTTCTCTGCTAACCGTCCAAATAAACTGTAATAATCCTTGAGAAACAATTTCTTTGGCATGAATTCCAAAGAATTCTTTTATTCTTTTAATTTTTCACTTATTTTTTGCCTAAAATCGATACGCTCCGCTACATAATCCTTAATTCCTCTCTCAAAATAGATTACTAAAGCTTAAATGGATTAAATAATCTGAACAATTCCAGAAATGACTTTTGTGGTTTCTTGAGCAAATTTAACCTTCTCATTTGAGTAAGTTTAATCTGGTTCTCAATTCCTTTGTCAGTCCTGAACTGCTTCTTGTTGTCGGTTTTTAGACTTTTTGAATAATAGCTTTCAATAGGGTTATTTGTCGCTGGCGCTCCTGGAAGATAATGGAACAAAGTAAGATTTAACCAGTGTTTATTGATCATCCACAATCTTTTTTGAATCGTTTCATCATATGTCCTTATATTTTGCATTAATTTATCAAAGTTATCTTTTGCTTTTTCAAGGCTATTAAGTGGGAGATTTTCCTTTTTTCGTCTTCTTTTAAGCTTTAATTTATGTCTAAACTGGTTAAATTCCTTTTTTGCTTTTTTACTCCATTCTTGATGTTTTTCTTCATTAGTAATTACGTTGAGTTCTTCAGATAGAAGTTTTTCCAGAAATTTAATCTCATTTTCTCGATTGTAGAATATATTCAATAACCTGTACTTCAATAGTTCCTGTTCAATCGTTGTATTCTTTGGGAAATCACTAACTATAAGCTTGTTTAAGTGCATCAAACAATATTGATGGACTAACTTATCCCCAAAAATTTCCTTTAATATATCAGGGTATCTCTTATCAAAATCCGTAACGATAAACACAGGCTCTGATGGATCAAGATTTTTCTGCAGAAACTCCTTAATAGTTTCTGGATTCTTATCTTCAAAAAGTTCATCTGCTATCGTTGTTTGAGTTTTTGCATCCAGTAAGGTTAAACGGTATTTCTGACACCTTCCTTCTTTTGGATGTTGTTCGTCATAGTGTACCATATGTATATTTTCTGAAAATGGAACAGTTTCCTGTTCCATTTCTTTGTAGAATGCTCTTAAAATAGTGCTTCTTGATATTGGATAGATGAATTCCATTATATCAGAAATTCCATCGTATGAAACGTTATGGTATCTGAGTAACTTGAAGAAATCATTGAATGAATCAAAAAGTAAAGCTTTCAGATCTCCCCAAAAACTATAATCTTCTTCGTATGTACGACCACAATTTGAGCATTTATATCTACCAATGTTGATTTCTCCAAGACCTTGTTTAGTATGGGGGTTATAGCCATTATGAACCATTGGAGTATTACAAATTGAACAGACTGGAGGAATTTTTCTACGAAAAATTCCTTGTGTAGTGTATTCATAATTGTTTCCAAAACAACCAAAAACGTCTAAAAGAGCAGGGAGCTCCGAAAAGTTATTAAGAGTAAGGTTTATAGTTACCATTGTTTGTGCCGTAACATCATTACATAATTATAGAATTATAATTTTGTGTAGTGATGTTACACTTACTTTTATCACTAGATTTTGGAACTGAGTCATTATATCATAGGGGAAAATAAAAATGGGGGAAAATAGAAATTCATCTGCAATTGGTATTCTAGTATTCATCATATTTGTTGTGATAATGCTTGCAGCATTTAATACAGCGAACAATTTAACGACAGGCACAGTTTTAGGTACAATTCTTACCGGGCTTTTTATAGGATTTTTAGTAGCTGCCGCAATAGAGCAATAATAAATTCTTGGATTCCCAGTATCTGGCGAGCCAATTCTAAACTTAAAACTAATTTTTGGATCTTGACTTAAGTAATAAATCGAGCTACTGATCGGAAAAGTAGTTATGGAACTTTTGTGGATATTTAAGTGAAAACGGGTTTTGAATAGACAGCCATAAATTGAAGAGCTTACGGCTCTTTATCCCCAAACCAGATTGTAAATTCTGTCCCGCAATTTCTACTGAGCTCTACACAGCCGTCTATTTGGTCAACAAGGATATTTACAAGCTGGAGCCCTAGAGAATCAGCATTTTCGATCTCTATTTCTTTTGATATGCCCTTTCCATTGTCAGCCACTCTGAGTATGTATCGGAAATTATCTATTTCGTTGCAGTGCTGGTCCGAGTCTGATACATTGTTTCCTTTGTCAAAAGTCTCAGCTCTTCTCAGGCTTATATGGACTTCGCCTTCGCTTCCAGCAGGGAAAGCATGCTTCAGGGAGTTTGAAAACAGTTCATTTACAATGATACCAAGAGGGATTGCTGTATCCATATCCAGATATACCTGCTCAAGATCCATTTTCAAGCTGATATTGTCATTTCCTAGATTATATGAGCTGAATAGATCAGCAGTGAGTTTGCGGAGATAAGCTGCAAAGTCAAGGGTGTCGTTTTTATCTCCTTTGTAGAGCTCTTCGTGTATCAGAGCCATTGAAGCTACACGGTTCTGGCTCTCTTTCAAAGTTTCAAGCATCTTTTCGTCACTGAATCTTTCAGCTTCAAGACTGAGAAGAGAACATATAACCTGCAGGTTATTTTTGATTCTGTGGTGGATTTCTTTTATGCGGATTTTGTCCATTTTTTCCAGGGTTTCTTCAGCTTTTTTACGCTCCGTAATATCCTGAACTGTTCCTCTGAGTTGGACAGGATTACTTTTCTCATCAAAGACAACTTTGAATTCCTCATGGACTACACGCTCCTCCCCATTGTTCAGGACAATCCTGTAATCAATACTGGAGAGTTTTCCCTCTAAAGCCTGTTTAGCTGCCTTAATTACTCGGTCTTGGTCGTCAGGATGTACACAATTTAAATATGTGCTATAAGTTACTCCAAATTCCTTAGGCTTAAATCCAAAAATACGATAAACTTCATCAGACCAGTGAACTTCATTAGTTATAAGACTCCGATCCCAGTTTCCGATGTGTGCCATTTTTTGAGCCTCAGCAAGACCTCTTTCGCTTTCTTTTAATGAGCCGTAAGCCTTCTCAAGCTCTATCGTGCGTTCCTGAACTAATTTTTCCAAATTGTTGAGGGTTTGTTTTAGTTTAACTTCTGCTTCTTTTCTTTCGGTAATGTTTGTAAGCATCTTCATAGAGCCCATAAAATTGCCATCTTTATCAAAAAGAGCTTTAGCACTTACAATTGTCCATAGAGGCGTACCATTTTTGCTTATTAATTTTAATTCATGATCTCTATCAATACGCTGCTTTCCTTTTTCCATACTCTGCTTGGCAGCTTCTTTTCCTTCATCACCGGTAAAGTCCCATGCAGACCTTCCAATTATTTCTTCATGATTGTATCCCAGCATCTCTGCCATTCTCTGATTAACATAAGTAATTCTGGCTTCAGGGTCAAGTATCCATATACCTTCGTTTGCTGTCTCTACGATATTTCGGTATTTTTCCTCACTTTCTTGAAGCTCCCTTTCCATTTTCTTGCGCTCAGTGATATCCGTGAGAGTTACTACACAGCCTATTATCCTGCCATTGGAGTTTCTGAGAGGTCCTGAATTTAATAGTAAATGGAGCTTCTGGTTGAACTTCTGGCAACTTTTATATTCTAAGATTGCTTCCAATCCAAGGATGGTATCTCCTTTCAGAGCAGAGGAGACCGGAAGAATACTTTTTCCTGCATCTTTTCCTTCTGAGAACCGGATATCTATGATATCTTCAAATCTCTTGAACGCCGGATCGCATTTACAGACCTTGGACACTGTGTTGCTGAAATATGTGATCCTTCCAGTCGTGTCGCAGACTACTATGGCTTCGGCAGCCTGTTCTATAATTGACCGGGCCAGACGTTCAGCAGCAACTATTTCTTCATTCTTCTTCTGCTCAGTCAGGTCTGTAACCACAAGGCACCATGCACTTGGTGATCCCTCGGACTGCAATGAACTGATAGACAGGTATACTGGTACAGACGTACCACCCTGAGCCCTAAATTTCAACTCCCCTACACTGTTTTTCTGTTTCAGGAGTGCCTTAAAGGTAATAGCATCTTCTGGCGCAATAAATCCATAAATAGACGTACCTACTACAGCCCCGGATGACATCTTTGTGAGTTCTGCAAATTGGCGATTGCAGTAAAGAATAGTACCGTCGGAGGCAAGGGTGGCAGTACCCTCATTCATCGTCTCCACAAGGACGCGATACGCCCGGTCGGCACTATCCAGGGTGAAAATCAATTTTTCTTGAGGTCCAGGTATAATCAAAGCATCAAGATCCCCCTCACTGATGGCACGCCTGAGTTCTTCGGCCTCTTCCAGCTGTATTTTTAGATCCTGTATCTCTGCTTCCAGGGCATGATTTTTATCTAACAGCTCCTGATATGGCACGTTTCCCTGATCTTTCGCCAATTTTGAACTCATATTTACAACGCCCTTCCCCAAAAATTGCATTTTTAGCATTCTTTATCTTTTTTTGATTTCAGGTCCATCCCCATAAGAACCCTTTCGGTATCTGACATGCTGCCTATGAGCTTTCTTAATGGTGGAGGGAGCTCTTTTATAAGAGTAGGAGCTGCCACTATCTGCCCATCTCTGGCAAAGACAGGATGCTGATAGATATCAATAACCTCAAGCTCATACTTGCCGGGCGCATACTCTTCAAATATATGCTTGATATTGTTTATCGCCTGTATTGATTTGGGCCCCATCCCCGCGACATAGAGGCGCAGAACATATATGTTGTTATCTTCTCCTTTGGCAAGGGCTTCTTCAAAGGCTGCTGTTGAGTCCTTAACATCTGACTTTCTGGCCTCTTCGGTATCGGACATTAGCATCACTCCACAGGACGCAAATCCAGGCCTACCAGGACTCGCTCCGTATTCGAGAGATCTCCTATAATTTTCTTTATTGGTGGAGGGAGTCTTCTAACCAGTGTTGGAACAGCTAATATTTGATCTCCTTTAGCCAACTGCGGGTTCTCCAGAAGATCGATGACTTCAATCCTGTACCTGCCGCCAAGATGTTCTTCGCAGATTTTCTTTAAGTTGGCGAAGGCTGTCAAACTCTTTTTAGTCTGACCAGCTACGTATAGCCTCAGGATATAAAATTCCTGGTCAGATGTCGTATCAGACTCGAGAAGCTCGGGCCCGTTTTCACTTTGTGCCGCATTTCCCATATAATTTCCACCATTTGAACATAAGAAGGAGCAATTTTTCCCTGGAAGCCCCCTTCTCTTATTTTTTGAACCCCATACATTTTTAACATAGACTATTGGATGGCGAAAATGTCCACTTGTCTGGGTTTTCAGATTGTTGCCTGCGTAAACCACGCCCATTCAGGGCTTCTCGGCTTTCCTTATTCGAGCCAGCTCACTTCTACCAGTTGCAAGCGCTTCATTCCTCAGTTGCTGGTCGGAGATAAGCCTGTCAAGCTCCTCTTTCTGCGTCTCATATTCAGAATTCAAGCTGGCAATCTGGGCATCCAGAGATTTGAGCTTGGTCTCAAGTTCTCTCTTTTTTCTATCAGCATTCTGTCTTTGAGCCACTGCCTCTGCCAGGTCTTCAGCTTTCTGGACAGCTTTAGAAGATCCCATAAGTAAATCTCCAGATGGCCCCAGGTATACATCCTGTATCTCTATTCCATGGTCAGCCAGAAGATACTCCCTGATCTGGTTTGAATGTCCCATGCCTCTCGACTTAATAACAGATATTCCACGATTGCGCTCATTGCTGTTCTCGAAGAAGCGAAGATTGACCCAGGTATCCATAAGGGAAGATATGCCCTCAGCATTAATGCCAGCAGTACTCTCTTGTACTACCAGGCTTGTACACACAGCAGTAATATTCCTGAGCTTTAAGTGATCGATAAACCTGGTGAGCATGAGCCTTACATCGGTCTGAGTGCCCACATTGGTCAGGTTAGAAATGGGGTCTATGACTACAACGTCCGGTTTGAAGGTGTCAAGGAATTTGCGCATTGTAATCAGATGCATTTCCAGCCCGTACGCCATAGGTCTGGATGCATGGATCTTCAGAAGTCCAGAGTCTAAATAAGGTTGGAGGTCTATACCTATGGACCTCATGTTCCTGATTATCTGGTCTGGAGATTCTTCATATGCGAAGTACAGGCAGCTTTCCCCCCTTTCACATGCAGCTTTACAGAACTGGGCTGCAAAACTGGTTTTTCCTGAACCAGCTGTTCCTGAGATAAGTATGGTGGTACCGCGGTAGTAACCCTGCCCTCCAAGCATCGTATCCAGGCGCGGTATGCCCGTAGATATTCTTTCTCTAGATGCCTCATGTTCCAGGCCCAGCGAAGTGATAGGCAGGACCGATATTCCATCTTCTTCTATTAAGAAGGGATACTCGTTACTGCCATGCTTTGAGCCTCTATACTTAATAATGCGCAGGCGCCTGGTTGCAATCTGTTCCTCCATTCTGTTATCCAGGAAAATTACACAGTCTGCGACATACTCTTCCAGTCCGTATCTTGTAAGAGATGTTTCTCCTCTTTCCCCGGTGACTATAGCTGTTACACCCCTGTCCTTTAGCCACCGGAAGAGCCTGCGGAGTTCAGAGCGCAGTATCGCTTCGTTCTGGAAACCTGAGAACAGAACCTCAAGTGTATCCAGTGCAACACGTTTGGCACCTATGGAATCTATAGCCAGCCCGAGCCTTATGAACAGTCCCTCCAGGTCATACTCGCCTGTTTCCTCTATTTCGCTCTTCTCAATACGAACATAATCAACTATTAGCTTGTTCCTGGTTTCCAGGCTATCCAGGCCGAATCCCAGAGAGGCAAAATTCTCAGCCAGATCCTCAGAGGTCTCCTCAAAAGCCATGAATACCCCCGGCTCGCCGTAATTTTCTGCTCCTTTAACCAGGAATTCCATAGCCATGAGAGTCTTTCCCGAACCCGCACTTCCATACACCAGGGTCGTGCGTCCCTCAGGCAGTCCCCCATAAGTTATATCATCCAGACCGCTTATGCCTGTTGGGGTTTTCTTCAAACTTTTTTCTTTTAAATCTCTGTCCTTTTCTTCGACCATTAATTCCCCTTCTCACTCTCTGGTGCATAAAATACATTACTATAAATTCTTATTTTCCATTAAGTCTTTCAGCATTGAAAATTAAGCTATGTAATGCTGTTCTTGTAAATAATAATCGGGCTCCGTATTTCAGAAACAGATCTTCTACCCTGACGAAGGATTTTCTTTCCTCCAGTCACCTCAACTAGTAATAAAACTTTAAGACTTCTATTTTGTTTTGATTCAATTTACCCTAAATTCTCACTCATGAGATCAGGAATCTTTCCGAAACCTTCTTGGTAAATAGTTTCTCCTTGATAATAAGTTTTGAAGAAAAGAACAGATATCCGGAAATTTTACATCTTATTTTTATATAAATAATCGAACAGAAACGTTTTTATATTCCTTATCCAATTTGCAAATTAAGGTTTAATGAGCTTGCCTGTTTTAAGGTTTATCTAACTCAAAAAGACCTAATCTTAAAATCATGCTTTATGCTCGTTAAAATCCACTTATACCACAAAAGCCGGCAGGTTTCTCCTTTTCTCCTGCCGGAACCACACACCCTTTTCTCAATTAAAAAATACCTTATTCTTTTCTCAATTGTAAAACCTGTCTTTTCCAATGTTTTTTTCAGCGGCTGCCTCTTCCCCTCCCGGCAGTTCGATCTTTTTCCTCAGGCTTTTTCAGAGAAGTTTTTCCGGGGAGACTCAGAAGTCCCCCGGCCTGCAGAAATTACATTCCAAGAGCTGTCTGTGCAATTGTGTTTTCTATTTCTTCCTTAAGCTCTTCCGGGATTCCCCTTATACCCACGTCCAGGAAGCCTCTTATGATCATTCCGACTGCTTCATCCTCGGTAAGCCCTCTTGCCATCAGGTATTCCACCTGGTCTTTAGCAATTTTTCCAACGGCTGCCTCATGAGTAAGCTCTATGTCGTCCACATTTGCCTCCAGGATAGGGATTGCAAGCTGGCTGCCTTTATCGGTAAGGACAAGGCCTTTACATTCGAGGTGGCCTTTTGCACCCTTTGCATTTCCTATCATCTCTCCACGTGCAATCAGCCTCCCGCCTACGGTAATTGTTCTTGAAATCAGCTCTGCTCTTGTACCCGGGGCATTGAAAATAGCTTTGCTCCCAAGGTCAAGCTCGGAACCCGGGTGCGCAATTGCTATGGTATTGAGCCTGGTTACCGCCCCCTCTCCTTCGAGCCTGACAGTCGGGTAAGTCTGTACAGAGCGCACGGGCTTTAAGCAAATATAATTACTGACATAAGTCCCGCCTTCTTCAACACTCACAACCGTTCTCGGGCGGACTCCTATCTGTTCTGCCCAGTTGTGGATCATTGTAAAATTCAGGGTGCCGCCTTTCTTTATGTACATCTCGGAAATCCCAAGGTGCAGACCTTCTTCAACTCCTTTTTTAGTTGTACACCCCGTTATTATGTCAAGAGTCGCCCCTTCCTCAACAATTATGATGTTATGTACTGTCTGGGCTGCCTTTTTGCTTCCCAGCATAAGGCATGTCTGGACAGGCATGGAGGTTTTCTTTCCCGCAGGCACTCTGATAAAATAACCGTCAGCGTCTTCCAGATAGGTTTTTGCGGTGTATTTGTCGGCATCCACCTGAACAAGTTTCCAGGAGTAATCTTTAAGCCATTCGTATTTTTCCATAGCCTTGTGGGTTGACATCAGCTCCACGTTTTTATCTTTAAGGGTTGAGTGAGAAACCGCATTATCCAGTACCAGAAAACTTCCTGACCTGCCTTCTTCGCTCGGGATCACCCCTACCTGGAGCAGTGTCTTTTTGCTTTCTTCATCAAGAGACTGGAGGTCTTCAATTGGTTTGCTGACCTTAGAACCTTCTTCGTATTTTTCCAGTTCAAAGTCCTCTCCGAAAGCCGCTTTCTTCTCAGCTGCGCTCTCGGCTCTTTTTTTAAGGCTCACCTGTTCAGTCTGCATGTTATACACTCCTGGTACCCTTTGTTTTTAATCTCTTCAAGCATTTTCATAGGATTCCCCGAACACATAACCGTGCCGTTGCAGAGGATATATCCCCGGTCTGCCTGCACATAGTCCAGAACCTGGCCCGTGTGTGTAATAATAAGAGCTGATTTACCTTTCGTGCATCTCTCTCCGGGACAGTCCATCCCTTCGTCAAGCAGTTCTTTTATTGTCATCCCTACCTGCTCTATACTCACAAGATCCACTCCTGACTCGGGCTCGTCCAGAAGATAGAGCGTCGGGTTCTGGGCTGCAAGCTGGAGAAGTTCGGAGCGTTTAATCTCCCCTCCTGAAAAACCAACGTTCACATCCCTGTCGAGAAAACGCTTCATATCAAGGTTTTCTGCAAGTGCTTCAGGGTCTTTCTTTCCTTTTGATGTTACTTTTACAAGGTCCCCGAGTTTAATCCCTGTCATATCGGGCGGACGCTGCATCATAATACCAAGCCCGCGGCGGGCTCTTTCATCCACTGGAAGGTGAGTAATGTCCTCTCCATTGAACAGTATCCTGCCTTTCAAAACCTTGTACTCGCTGAAACCCATAATCGTCCTCATGAGGGCAGACTTCCCGGCTCCGTTTGGTCCGAAAAGTACATTTGTGTACCCTTTCTCAACCTCGAGGTTCACATCATGGAGTAAGATTTTTCCGTTGACCTCTACAGTCAGGTCTTCTATTTTTAGCATGGTATTTTCTCCCTTTATCTCTTTTCGGATACTGTTTCCCCGATTTTCTTCGTATCCTGAGAAATAGCCGTTTAGAGTGAGTCCACTTAGTTCTATCTGGCAGAATAAGGACCAAGATCAGGCTGGCCTGACAGCTCTGTCTCATCTCCGGTTCTCTGCACAAAATCCTTTATCCCTTTTGGAGGGCATTATATTTCTAATTATATGTTCTCTGAGTGCTTCCGAACATTCTTTTGAAAATAAAATAACAAGTTTGTATTGAATCCTGAATTAAAACACTTAATTAAAACACTTAATTAAAACACTTAATTAAAACCCTGAATTGAAATTCTTCCAGATCCAGCAACCTGAATCAGGCCGATTTTGAGGTTATTAAAAGATAATCTTCAACCGCCTGAAATATAGAAATTCCTGTGTAAGCTGTCTGATAGTATAAGATGTACGATAGGTCTTCACTTTTTCTAGAAAAATAGTATTCATCAAATTATTATCTTGTTAACTTCAGTCTCACTTAATATGTTGTTAACTCCAGTTTCAGGCCAGCTTGAGTTTCCATAAATTTCGTGGGGAAAAGCTCTTTTATTTTTTCCTTATGGGTTGTGCAGTGCCCGGCTGCTATCAGTTCCATTCCTTCGAGCCTCTCAAATCTGTCATCGTCGTGCAAGCCGCCAATAATTCCTTTAACTTCTCCGTGACAAAGAGCAGCGTCCAGAATTGCGGCAATGCCTGGGTGAGCACAGCCCGTAAGGACGTAGGATCCTTTCTCCGTACACAGAACCAGGGACTGTTCCTTTATTTTTTCTCCCAGTTCCCCTGTACTCCAGATGCCATCAGATATCTCAATAGACTCCTTCACCTCTATCAGCTCAGCTCTCTTCCGGATTTCCCTTTTGAGGTTCTCTGAAAAAGATGCAGGAACATAAACTGTAATGCCGGAGTTTGCGTTAAGGATTTCTGGCAGACCGCCTATATGGTCCCAATGCTGATGGGAAAGAACCAGTTTATTTACACAGGCAGGGTCAATGCCTATTTTCTCCATATTCTTTAGAAGAAGAGTCCCATCCCAGCCTGTGTCGAAAAGAAGGGTTTCAGTGCCTGTTTCAATTAGAGCTGAAAACCCCCAGCTTCCTGTTAAACCGGGACATGCTTCATTATCGTACAACACTGTCAGCCTGAGCATTTTCCTGCCTCACGTTTCCATCTTAGTTTTTGCCTGTATTTCAAAATTTGATTTATATTAAATTTATATTAGATTTATATTAAATTTGTATTAGATTTATATTTGATTTATATTAAATTTATATCTCTTTCATTGTCTGATAATCCAGCATGGTAGAAATTGGGTTTGTCTCTATTTCAATTCCTGTTTCCTCAAGTGCGCAGATCCCGTTAATTCCTCCCACTACCGCAGCCCCGAACTTTCCGGTTTCAACCGGAGCTCCAAGTAAATACTCATCAATTTCTCCCAGAGTGATACAGCCTGCAAGACCCACTTTTTCTGCTTTTTTCAAAATTTTTCCTGTCATCTCGTAAGCAGAGGAATTTATCTGACGCATATTGGCAAGTATTTTTCCTTCCCCTTTCTCAAGTACTTCAAGAACTGAAGTAGGAGTCCTATTCATAAAAATCTTTATTGGGTCTATAGAGGTCCCGCTGTAAGAAATAAGGTCAAGGAAACGTGCAGGTTTTTTGTTTTCTATCTGGAGTATCCCTCCGTAAGCAGGTTCTACGGGAATTCCTGCTTTCAGAAGAAGCCCGTCAAAAGTGACGCTGCACACGGTAGCTATTCCTATTTTCCCCGGAGGCAAAGACATTTCCAGCGAATCCTCTTCGAAAATTCTTACTCTCGGGCTTATCATATAGCCTGCGTGAGCAGTATACGAAATTAACTCGATAACAGTTTCGAAATCATCTTTGTCAAAATAAGAGATATTTACCACAACATCCCCTTTGTCAGTTTCAGGGTTATAGGTGGTTCTGAATGCCATTTCTTCTATCCTGGATATTACAAAACCGAAACGGTCCCCAATGAGGGCGTCATTCATTTCGTTTTCCCCAAGATCAGTAAGTGTACGCCCGGCGTATCCGTGCTTGCGTGTAAACCCTCTCTCATCCAGGATCCTGAGGTGGTAACGGACAGCCCGCTCTCCTATATCATAGCCCCGGTTGTTCAGTTCATCAGCTATAGCCCGGGCACCTATGGGCTTGTCACTTTCATGAATCACCCTCATGATTTCAATGAGTTTTCTTTCTATTTGCGGATCCATCATGTCTATAACACCGTTATATCCTGTATAAATTCCGTAACGTTTACGGATAATAATGATAAAACCACAGAAGCCACATAATAAACCTTTTATGGGTGACTCTGATCGACAAATTCCAGGTGGTTTCAGTGGGGTTTCAGTATAATAGTTCCCGGATCACTTAATAGGTATTTTTTCAGTAAGCTCCGGATTAATATAATAATTTATGAATCTCATTGCCTATTATCCAGTTACTCAAACCGGATTCTTTTTTGCTTTTAAATGCTTAATTATAGTAAATCTTTTCGTACTTAATATATGTTTGTCTTATTCAACTTCGTAATAAATGTGCTAGAAACCACGGAAAAGAGATTTCCTGACAACAAAAAGTTCTTTAACAAACTCTTTATTAATTTTCCTTTTATTTTATCTCTGTCATTTGAACTGATAACCTTATTAAGTGCTATTTTTAAAAAGTATTTAAAAGTGGATATATCAACCGTAAATTTTCATTCGGGATTATGTACAGGAATTATATACTTGAATTATGTGGGGGAATTATGTGCAATGATTATGTAGGGAATCATGTGAGGAATTATGTGGAGGAATTATGTGCAATGATTATGTAGGGAATCATGTGAGGAATTATGTGGAGAAATTATATGCAATGATTATGTGGAGGAATTATGTGCAGGGATTGTACCAGAATAATCTACAGTGGTTCTCTGCAGGAACTATCTATAATCAGGTACGGTAATGAAATCTCAACATCTATCAGCAGTATATCAGATTATGTTCATAGTTATATGAGTTTTACAACCCCTGGTTCCGGAGAATAAAGCTCTCCTGTTTCCAGAAGTTTTTTCAGGATTATCTCAAACCTTTCCTTACTTATCCCTTTTTCCAGAGCTTCCTCACGAAACTCTTCTATCTTCATCTTCCCACATGAAGATTTAAGGATCTCACTCATGATTGACTTCTGGTCTCTTTTAACTGATATATTTCCGGGAGCAGCTCCTGATGCCAGAGGTTGTGCCTTTTTCTGTACAGCTTCGTTTTCAAAACCTGAGCTGCCAGAATCTTCTGAAAAGGTTTTCAGGGAAAAAGTTTCTTTTCCTTTTCCGGAAATCTCAGCTTGCAGACGAGTCCTGAAGTCCACAGCTTCAGGTAATTCCTCAAAAGAACCGAACACTCTAAGTTTTCGAGCATGCAGGAGTGCTCCGCATTTCTGGCATCTCAGAGTCTTTTTTCCGGTTTCGCTTATCTGAGCATGCTGCCTGCATTTAGGGCAGACAACCACAACATAATGACTTCCTGTCCTTTCCCCAAACTCCATCTTTATTTCCCGTACCTTCTCTGTCTTTTCTGAAAGTCCCTGATTACTCTCAGGAGATCTATTTTCCTTACATCTTTCCAGTTAACATCCGTAAAATACAGTTCCGAATATACGGACTGCCAGACAAGGAAATCCGAAAGCTTCTGCCCTCCTGAACGGATCATTATATCCGGCTCATGCTTAACAAGGAGGTGTGATTCAAGCATTTTTTCGTCAACTTCTTCAGGCCTGATGCGCCCTGCCTTAACTTCGTCAAGTATAGAAATTACAGCCCTGGTGATTTCCCCTCTCCCTCCAAAACCAAGGGACAGATATACAAAAAAATCCTTGCCCTGCCGGCTGCAATTTACTTCCCCCTCAAGACCGCATATTTCGTACCCTGTTCCGGAAGGAAGGCCCATAAAACTTTCTTCCAGCTGTTCACCAAGAGTTGAGGCAAGCTCGGCTTTCATAGTCTGGTCAGCCTTCAGGATGTCCACATAAATGCTTACGAGTTCCACCTTAAACTTTCTGAATGTAAGAAGCGCGGTCAGGAGTTTTTCAATCCCTTTATATTCGAGGAGGTCGGCCTCTTTGAGAATAAGAGCCACATGTGCAGGGATCTTTGTAGCTGACCTTGTGATTTGCCAGGACAGATACCTCTCATAAAGTGGCTGACCAAAGGAAAGCAGGTCCATTGAGTATTCCTTCCGAATAAAGCCTTAAATTCGGTGTTTTTTTAATTCTTATTTCACCCGGCAGTTTTTTCCGACATGAGCTTTTCCGGTCTTTTCTACGCGGCTTACTTTGCAGTAGATACAATTTTTATTACATCTCCATTTTTCAGTTCATGTTTTTCCCCGAGCCTCAGCCTTGTCCTTGCATTCACTGCGTACAGGAAACGGTCTCCTATTTCTGTATGGATCTGGTATGCGAGATCGTGGCAGGTAGATCCCTTTTTCATGAGATAAGCATCCGGAAGCATATTTCCAAGTTTGTCAGACCATTTCCCTTCATCTTCTACCGGATATACTACAATCAGGTCCAGAAGTTCAAAGACAGTCCTGTTAATGCACTCCTGAATGCCTGTAGTGCCGAACCGCTCAAGTACCTTATGGATGGCTTCAAGCCCTTTTTTCTGGGCTTCTGTAATCTCTTCCGTAAGCAGCTCGAAATCTCTATCTCCGGGGGTGTATTTTATTACCCCTGCCTTTGCAGCTGACCTTAAAACCAGTTCAGCTGCTGCACTTGTAGATACTACTATCCTGTCAAGTTCTCTGAGTTTTTCCAGGTTCTCTCTCGGGGCAATATCAGTCTTGTTTGCTGCGATAAGCATGGGCTTGCTTATCTCCCTCATGGTATCGCAGAGGCGTATCATGTCTTCTTCAGTCCACTTAATATGATCTATCCTTGAAAGCCCTGTTTCAATCAAGGCGGCGTTTACATGAGATTCCTTTATCCCTGCTCCGGCAAGCTGTTCTGAAATTACCACTTCAAGCTTGAGCCCTTCAGCCTGGATTTTTCTGGAAAGCTTGACCCAGTTCCTCTCAAGAATCCCGTAAAGCCACATCGTAATTTCCCTGTTCAGGAAAGCCACGTCGTCAAGGGGGTTGTGGTCTCCGATATCCACAGGGTTGCCTTCAGCGTCCGTCCCGCCTGAGGCATCTACCACGTGAATTATTGCCTGAGCCTGCCTGAGTTCGTCCAGGAATGTGTTTCCAAGCCCTCTGCCTTTACATGCGTCAGGCACAAGCCCTGCAACATCTATAATGTCAATAGGAACAAGCCTGACCCCGTCCACGCACTTCCCGCATGTTTTTCCTTTCTCTTTGCACGGGCATTCCGCCCGGACATATGTGACGCCGTGGTTGGCATTTATGGTTGTGAAAGGATAGTTTGCAATCTCAACATCTGCAAGGGTAGCCGCTTTAAAAAAGGTGGATTTGCCCGCATTGGGCTTTCCTGCAAGGCCTATGGTCATCGACATAAATTATAAAAAAGAACTTGTTGCATTTAATCTTTATTGATATTGAAGTCCCTTGAAAAAGGTTTTTCCTCTCTTTTTTCAGAGTTATCTTATTGAATTATTGCACGCCTGGCTTTTTTTCAACAATAAAGTTTATATTCTAGAATGTGCTTATCAGTGGTGCTCGCTTGCGTCCCGATAGGGTAGTGGATATCCTTGAGGCCTGCGGAGCCTTAGACCTGAGTTCAAGTCTCAGTCGGGACGTAAATTTTTATTTCTGGTTGTTTTTTGGTTACATTCCGCATTTCGTTATACCACTGCTTCTTCTGGATTTTTGCATCCCTGCTTTTTACTATTTTTTGTTCCAGATTTTTTGTACTTAATGTTTTGATTTAACTTTCTATGCTCCTTTTGTTTTTCTTTTAATTTCAGTTTTTATCCTTTATTTTTTGTTTCTTTCTCACCAATCTTTTAAAATCTATCAAAAAGGTAATCTATATAAATTAACTTATAAATAAAGGCTTAAGGATGGTGAGATCCATGAAAGGGAAAATTCTGGTTTTACTTCTGGTATTTGTGTTTCTGTTTGCTTCCGGTTGTGCCGGAGAAGACTCAGAGGCCGCATCTGAGGAATCAGATTTAGAAGCCTCTGCAGAGCCGCAGGATGATGTACAGCAGGAAAATGTTAGTTCTGGGTCCGCAAAGGATCATGTTGTCCGCCTTGAATACTACAAAGTAATAAGACCTTCAGAACTGGATGTCCAGACAGGCGATACGGTCTCATGGTGGAGCGGAAAAAGGCAGGGAACCTATATTCTCGTCAGTGAAGAAGGACTCTTTGAGGATCAGGAACTTGCTTACAGTGTTCCCTATAGCTATACTTTTAACAAGCCCGGATCATATCTTTTCACTGTAAAAGATGTTCCGGAAATGAATGTTACTATCAGGGTGAACTGAGAACCTCAGTTTCCCCTTTTTTTAAAAATTATTTTTTCAGCAGATATCTGCTTTCTCTATGATATATGAAAAAAAGAATACATAACATAGTATAATAATTCTTTTTAGAAAAACAGTACTTTACTCTTGCAGGATCATTGCCCTTTAAAGTTTATTTTCTAAAATTAATAAGGGGAAGTTCTTTCAGACCCTGGTAATCGGCCTTGCCATACTCTTATAGTGGTCAAAAAGTTCTTTTCCCCATTTAAGTGCACTTTCATCAAAACTTACCAGGTTATGATTGTAATAGATCCCGCTGTTGCAAAAGAGGGACAGTGCCATAAACTTCTCCGTAACTATGCTTGATGCAATTTTCATATTATTGTTATTGCACACATACAGCTTTGTATACTTCAGGTTCAGGAAATGCTCAAGTTCTTTTTTGTAGTCGTTAAGCATCCTGTCATAGACATATTCCGTAAATACAAGCGTAATGTCCGTACCTTTTGCAGCAAGCTCTATACAGAGAGAAGGGTAGATTGGAAGGAAAAATGATGAGGATATCATTACCTTCTCTGATTCGGATAGGTTTTTAACCACTTCTTTCGGATACTCAAAAACATGGTTTCGGTCAGGATTCACTTCTATATAATTTCCAAGCTTTCCGATGTCATCCAGAAACTCGGGAGGAATTGACGTCATGTCCTGGTTTACCCAGTAGTTGTGGTTTTTATCAAATACATTAAATGTTTCAAGAATAGCTTTCATCTTGGGAACCAGAATCTCTCCGATACTTGAAAGCTTATATAGCCTGTTATTTTCAACAATTAAGTCCTGCTTCATCAGGATCTTTATCTGGGTCATAATCGGGCTTGAACGTACATCAAGTGTGCTTTTAATCTCCTCGATAGTTTTGGGTCCGTCCAGAAGAAGCAGAAGCAGGTTTTTCCTTTTTTCTGAAAGAAAGAGAACATCCAGTAATGATGATTCCATCTAATTCCCTCTCTTGTTTTTCATCCTGTTATATTCAACATTGTATATATCTCTATACCGGAAGTTTAATCACTTCTCAACTATCTCCATAACCATTACCGTTATGGAAAAAGTATTCACAGGTTAAGGGCTGCAGGAACATCCTGAAAATTGCCATTTTTGCGTAACAAATTACTACTATAAGATATATAATTATTTTTCATTAAGCTGGTCCTGATGTTCCCATTTCAGGGCTTTATCCGGCAAAACCCCGATCGATTATTTCTTTATATGCATGAAAAACTAGACAGGGTTCATATCTGGAATTAGCTGGGGTTTTCATCTTTGTTTTTCCTCCCTTGCATTTTTAAATTATATCTTATTTACCTGTTTGGAAAGTCTCTTAAGATAATCGAATAATTCCTGTCCCCACTTCAGAGCAGCAGGCTGAAAACTCATAATGAACTGCTGGTCAAACTTACCATTTTTATCAAAGAGCCCGAGAAGCATTATTTTTTCAGTTACCGTAACTTCTGAGATTTTTATACCTTCTTTTGAGATATAAAGGCTTACGTTGTCCATACTCATTAGCTCTTTTATCATATTTGAGTGCTCGTTTGACAGGTGGTCCCAGACGGACTGCGTAAAATTAAGAGAAAGTTCGGCATCCTTTCTGCCAAGTTCAACATACAGAGGCAGATAAGCAGGGTTGAAATAGGAAGCAAAGGTTGAAGCCATTTTTGCATTTGCCATACTATCAATAATCTTCTGGGAGGGCTCATAGATGTGGTTCAGATCCGGCTCTATCAATGTACAATCCCCAAGCTCAGAAATTCTTTCAAGAAGATGGCGGGGGATCGAATTCAGATCGTGACCTGTCCAGTAACAGTTGTTTTTTTCAACAACTTCAAGGGCACTTATCAGCGGCTTAACCTTTTTAATTATAAACTCTCCAAACACCGTGAGCTTATACATCCGGTCTTCCTGGACAATAAGGTCGCTGTCTATTAGCTTCTTTATCTGGGGAAGAATTGAAGTGGCAGTAACATCCAGCTCTTCCTTAATTTCATCAATATTTTTTGAGCCGCTATCCAGCAGTATTAGAAGATTTTTTCTTTTATCAGAGCGGAAAACAAGATCAATAAGCGAAGACTCCATTTCTCCCTACTTCCTGCAGTATGGTTTCCTGCGATATGCCGCCAGTCCTTACTGCCGGCAGGCTGTTTCTATGGCTGTTCCTTTTCAAATTCAAAATTTCTCCGACTCTTTTGGGGGTGAATGTAAATTCAGTCTGTTGAAAAACCAGGAGCGCAGACCCCTACGAATGTTATCTTTGTTTCCATCGGGGTTCGTTTCCAACCGGGAGGGACAAGGTACTCTATGCTGGTGTCTATCTTTATTGAATTGTCAGGAAGCCCGAAATCTTTCATAGAATCCAGAATGAGTTCTTCCCCGACTTTCTGGGAATATTCCATTGCGGTCCTGTAATGTTCGAATTTTTTTCTTCCGGCCGGGGTAAATACAAGGAAATTCTGATCCGGGTTTTCCATTGAATTTGGTCTTATAGTAATCTCAATTCTTTTAATTCCTTTCCCTACAAGAGCTCCCACAGCATTTCCTACTCTTGCCTGCTCCGGGACAATAATTTCCGCATCAATAAGAGACTTCAGCTCCCCATAGTAAGCTTTTACAGGCCCTCCAAGAAGAACTATTGGAATGTTTACTTTATACTGGACAGGCACTTCTTTTTCCAGCAGCATTTTTATCCCGTCTTTGCCCTTACCTTCCATTATAAAGGACATCAGGCTGTAAGCCATATTTTTTGCAACCTGTTGCTTTACTTTTTTACAGAAAGCGATAACTCCCATCTGAGTAAAGCGGGAGAGTTTTCTTGCCCCTATCTGGGCGGCTTCCACATCCCATTCCGTATATTCTCCAAGGACATGCAGGGCATCTGTTGGTGTAAATCCTATTGCCTGAATTGCCCTCTGGTTGAGAAGGGAATCAAGAACAGCAGGAGAGGGAAACCGATTCATTTTATTTAATATGTCATGTATGGAGACAGGTTCGTCTCCTATCGCTTCAAGCAGTTTCTGTTCACTCTCTGTAGGGTTGTTGAGCGTAGCTCCAGTACTTACAAAAAATTTTGTGGGCTGGAGATGTTCATTGAGCATTGTCCTCAAAGGTATGGGATTTTTCTCCAGTTTTTCTTTGAAATTGGGATAGTTTACCGCAGCAAAACAGAGGGGTATAACTCTTCTCGGGCCTACCCTTATGCATTTTTTGAACCATATATGGCTGTCTCCCCCGTTTGCGGAGCTTTCCATTTTTATGGCTTTTACACGGGTCTGCCAGCCTCCTACAACAGCTCCTTTTTCGCAGAGCTCTGGAACACCATTTTTAATTATGGAGACATCCGTGCTCGTCCCTCCTACATCAATTACGGCACATGTGTCAAGCCCCGAGAGGTGTGAGGCTCCCATAATACTTGCAGCGGGACCGGAAAATATAGTTTCAATAGGTCGCAGCTTTGCTCCCTTTATATCTATGACAGAACCGTCACATTTTAACATCAGGACTTTGGCATCGATATTTCTTTCCTTTATTTCATTCATGATTGAATGGATAAACTGGTAGGTTATGGGGATTAACTGGGCATTTAAAACTGCCGTAGCAGCTCTTTCGTAAGCTCCAAGTTCCTGGGATAGTTCATGTCCGCAGACTACGGGATGCCCTGTAAGTTTAAGGATTACTTCCTTTATCTTGATCTCATGTTCAGGATTTCTGGTGCTGAAATAAGAAGAAACAGCAAATGCGGACACTTTATTTTTAAAGCTAACTGCAAACTGCTCTACAGCCGCAATGTCAAGAGGCTGGAGCTCATCTCCATTGCTATCGTGACCCCCGTTAACCATGATAGTATAATCGGCTGGAAGCTCCCTTGGGACGGTATAGTTTCCTACAAGGATCAGGCCAACAGGATATCCTGTCTTTTCCAGAATGGTATTTGTGGAAAGAGTTGTGGAAACCGACACAAGTTTGACTTGTTTTAGATATTCCGGGTTCAATTCATTAATTGCATTCCGAATTCCGGTCATCAGGTTTGGATAGGTGGTAACCGCTTTACCGGTATCAAGGATCTTGCTGTCCGAATCCCTCAAGATGACAGCATCCGTGTATGTTCCACCTGCATCAATACCCAGACTATATTGCATATCAAAACAGCCCCATTTTTTATTCTAATTGGCGATTTATATCATTTTTAACTATATTAATCCCTTTTAGCCGGATTTATAAAGTTATGCCTCAAGATATATATTTTTACTTATATTGTTCGACATTTCCGTTACTTCTTACTTCCCTCAGGCAATCACACTATTCTTCGGGATTCCTATCCCTACATAAACAAGTTTTGTCTCCAGAGGGACATCCGTCCAGCCGCTTGGTGACAGATGTTTTCTGCTTACGTCTATTCTTATATCTTCTTTCCCAAGACCTGCATTGATCATATAATCCATAACAAGCTGCTTTCCAAGTTTTTCGGCATATTCGAGAGCTTCGGAATATACTTCAAATTTTTTCCTTTCCGATGGTGAAAAGACAATGAACTCGGTTTTCTTTTCCTGCTGCTGGAGTGTATCTTCTATAACTTCACTCTCCGGCGCTGCACAGTGTTCCTCACCTTCAGGCGTCTCTTCTCTTGATTTGGGGATGAACCTTGTTTTTATGAGAATCTCCACCCTCTTAATTCCTTTTCCGACAAGAGCCCCAACTGCATTACCGACATCAGCGTGTTCTGGAACTATAAACTCGGCGCTGATCAGCGTTCTCATGTCTTCTACATATGCTCCCACAGGACCTCCGAGAAGAACGACAGGAATTTCTACTCTGAAACGAGTAAAGTTCTTTCCCTTGAGCACTCTGTCAATCTCTTCTCTGGGCATTCCTTCTATCATATATGCGATGAGGTCTTCTGCAATATTACGTGCAACCCTGCGCTTTACTTCTGCACTGAAATCTTCAGGGTCCAGTTTAAGTGGCCTCCCAAGTAAGTAAGCTCCTATCCTTGCAGCTTCAACATCCCATTCCGTATACTCACCCAGGACGTGCAGGGCATCGGTAGGTGTAAAGCCTATAGCCTGAATAAGTCTTTTCTGTATAAGAGAATCAAGTATTGAAGGCGAAGGGCGTTTTTTCAGGGCTATGAGCAGGTCTCCAAAAGAAACAGGGTCTTTTCCTATGTTCCTGTAAATTTCCCTTTCCCCTGCTTTTAACTCTATAGGTCTGAACCCTGTCCTGACAAAAAACTTCGTTACCTGGATATTTTCACAGAGGTAACCTTTTGCTACCCTGTTATGCTTGAGCTTCTCCCTGAATCCCGGATATATAGCAGAAGCCCTGCAGAGAGGAATGACTCTTCGGGGTCCCACATTGATCCTATCTCCCTTGAGCCAGATATGGCTGTCACCTCCGGTCGCTGAGGTCTCCATGCGGATAGCTTTTACACGGGTCTGCCAGCCTCCAACCACCGCGCCCGAGCTGCTGAGTTCCGGAAGCCCGTTCTGCATCATGGCAACATCCGTACTCGTCCCTCCTACATCGATTACGGCACATGTATCAAGCCTGGTAAGGTGTGAGGCTCCAACAAGACTTGCTGCTGGGCCCGAGAAAATAGTTTCGATGGGTTTTTCCAGAGCCTCTTCTATCCCTACCACTGACCCATCGCATTTCAGCATCAGCATGTTTGCGTTGATTCCGCGACTTTCGAATTCTTCAATTATTGCCTGGATGAACTTATGAGTAATAGGGATCAGCTGGGCATTCAGAAAAGCAGTTACAGCCCTTTCATAGGCTCCGAGATCCTGGGATAGTTCATGCCCGCAAACAACCGGCAGTCCGGTAAGTTCCTTTAAGGCTTTTTTAACTTCAAGCTCATGTTCAGGGTTCCGGTTGCTGAAATAAGAAGAAACTGCAAAAGCGGAAACTTTACTCTGTACTTTGAGTGCGAATTCTTCTACTGCATCAAGGTTCAGGGCTTTTAATTCTTCTCCATCGCTGTTATGCCCGCCTGAAACTGCTATCCAGTAATCAGTGGGAAGTTTCTCAGGGATCACATAGTCCCCCACCATAATAAGCCCTACAGGAAATCCCGTGCTTTCCAGAATCGTATTTGTGGATAGTGTGGTGGATACTGATACCAGCTTTATATCTCCAAGGTATCCCGGATCCAGTTTGTCAATTGCATTTTTCATTCCAGGCAGAGGGTCGGGGTAGGTTGTCAGAGCTTTGCTTGACTCAACCACTGCTCCGTCCGAATCCCTCACGATAACGGCATCGGTATATGTGCCCCCTGCATCAATTCCAAGACTGAAGTGCATTTCTTCATTAACCTCTTTTATGAATTGGATAGTAGCTTCTTAAGGCTTTCCAGAAAGTATTCCGGTCATTCTTTCCTATGGCAGGCCGGTTATCGAGAATACCAGCCTCTGTCAATTCCATCACTGGTTAAAGCCTGATATTATAATTAAGTCTGAATAGTTGTTAAACTTGAAGTAACCAAATAGATATCTGATGATAACTGAATTATATTAAAGGCAGATTTTAAGATTTTAACATCCAGAAAGATTATATTTCCTGAAAGATTATTTTTACCATCTTTGATGAATATAGAAATTAATATGGTAAAAAGCCATCACCAGTAAAACCTTCGTATCAGGTTTATAAGTATCTCCCTATTTTATTTTTCTGAATTTATAATTATTTACTTTCTCTGTCAGGCCAGCATTTTATCCTGAGTGTTTATGCCCTTATTTTCTTTTCTTCCTTCTTCAGAGAATTCCATCTTTTTCCTGAAAGAACAATTTCTTCCAGGGTCAGGCTCTGCTTTTACAAGAGCATAAATGTCTTCTCCATATACTGTTTTTAACCTATTTTCCACTCTGTCTGCAATTTCTGCAACTTCCTGAATGTTCAATGAATCACTTACGGTAATGCAGGCATTGATAGCTATCCCATTCCCTATTTTTCGTGTTTTAAGCTCCCCTGAGCCCGTAACCCCTTCTGTTGTGTTTATTATCTTCCTGATCTTTTTATTGTCTTCCTCATCAAGAGAGGCTTCTATAAGTTCATTGGCAGTGCCATAAAGGAGTTTGCCAGAAGTTCCCAGAAGATAAAGGCTCATGAGAGCCGCAATAAAGGAATCAGTTACAACCCAGTTTTTTCCGGGGAGAAAAGTACACCCTATTCCCAGGGTAACAAAACAGGAGAGAAGTAAACTTCTAATCTGAGCGTTTCTGGTGTAAATGCCGGTTCCTGATAAAGTACCTTCAATTTCTTTCCCTTTACTGCTGAACAAAGGAATAATTTCTCTTGATACCAGGGTTAAAGCGGCTGCGGATAGTGCGAGGATTTCAGGGGCTTCTGTCTCTCTCCCCTGTATAAATATAAGCAGTTCCTGTGAAGCCAGGCTTATTGACTCGATACCGGCAAAAAGGAGTATACATGCCCCTGCTCCAGTAAAGAGGGTTGCAACCTTTCCATGTCCGTAATTATGGCTCCAGTCTTCCGGTTTACTGGCTATAAAAACTTCAAGAAGCTTTTTAAGTTCATTGATTAATTCAGAAAATGAACGGATAGAATCCGCAATAAGTGCTGTGCTGTTTCCCAAAAACCCTGCAAGTAATTTAATAAGGGTTAATGCAAAGCTAAAAAAAAGGGCTTTATATGATATTTTCAGGGTTTTATTCAGGTTTTTCTCCGCTTTCATCAGAAATTCACCATCAATGAATTTTGTCCTTCTTCGGTAAAGCGGGCCCTAAAGGGTCTAAAAGAGGTGTATGTGTTATCTAAAATTTAGCATTCCTCGAACGCCTACATCTTCCCCAACGCGGTACAGAACGCAGTATTTTAAGCCAGGTATGATCAATAGATACGGAGAGGGGGATAAGTTGAAAACACAGATTTAGAATCTGTGTTTTCAAGGGTTGGTGTTTTTTGGGCTTTCTATCCTGTTTTTGCCCTTTCGCTTTGTGGGTTTTGTAGGTCGTCGAGGTTGGTGTAGTTTCCTCAGATTCCGTTTTTCGTTCCGTTTTTCATTCCGTTTTTCATTCCGTTTTTCATTCCGTTTTTATTTACTGAGGATGTAATGCTGTCATTACTTTATCTTTAGAGTGGAGCGACTGCCTTTCCATGGATTTCATTCATTACCATGGCAAGAGCCGTATACATGGACCCGAGGCCCATAATAAGTCCGACATATCCGGCCACTACAAGCAGACCGGCGTTTCCGGTTGCGTTTACAACGGCCAGCAACATAAATAGTATAAATAATGTTACAAATACAAACTGAAGGGCTCTAACTCCGATTTTCATTGTAATGATCAACATGACAAAGGTGTACACACCCCAGGTAAAGAGATACGCGGCCATAGCGATTCCAGAGGAGGGGGAAGCCCAGCCCATTGCAGGCATTACAAGCAGTCCGGCAAGTGAGAACCAGAAAAGGCCAAATGCTGAAAATGCTGTTCCTGCAAAAATATCTCCTTTCTTCCAGGACATAATTCCTGCAAACACCTGGGCAAATCCTCCCAGGAATATTGCCATGGAGACAATCATTGACTCTACAGGGTATACGCCAATATAGCTCAGACTTAACAGAACTGCGGCAAGACCCAGCCCTGTAAAACCAAGAGGGGCGGCGTTTGCTGTTTTATCAACAATTACGGTAGAAGTTCCTGCGTTTTCGCTCATGATTATTCTCCTGAAGCCATTTTTGAAAAAAAATTAAAAAAAGGAAGTTTAGGGCTTAAAGCCCGTAGTTTTCTGGTTTGAAAACTGCAACTTCCTGCTTGAATTTGGTCAGGTTGTCACTCATGAACTTGTCAGCATCGTCGGTAAGAGCTTCGAGGTCGGCTTTAACCTTTGCAAGTGCATTGGTTTCGAACCTTGTGAGTTTCAGCTTGCCGGAGCCGACACCTTCTTCTATGAGGTTGCAGCACTCGATTGCAGCATTCTTGGAACGGAGGTAGTTGTTGTTTCCGTCTTTTGCGATTGCCTGTCCAACCCTGTAGGCGTTGTCATAGGCAAGCACATAGCCCTGTGGGTCTCTGTATTTGTCAGAGAGCACGAGGATGTCCCTGAGGTCCTTTGCCTTTCCGGTCTTGAGGGCGACGTTCATCATGGAACAGTCGTATGCAAGGGTTTCGGACCAGCACTGGACGGTTGTACCACCGAATTCACCGTGGTATTCAACGGACTCGTTAGACCAGAGGTCGCAGCACTGCATGACGAGGTTACCCATCAGGTCAGAGTGTGCGCAGGTTGAGGTCTTACCTTCCTGGGTGATTGGTACACCTGAAATTGCTTTTATGATGGAGTTCTCGTAACCGCAGTCCTTTCCTGGGCCTGTTGCACCTGCTTCATATGCACAGAGGGACCTTGCTGCAGAGATTGCCCTTGCAACAATTGCAGTTGTGTGGGCAAGGTTCTTGTCAAGGAGACCGCCTGCAATGAACATTGCAGTGTTTGCCTGGGCACAGTCTGTGTCACCAGCGGAAACAGTTCCGGTCTTCTTTGCAATGTCAGAAATGTCTTTCCAGACCATTTCCATGTCCATGCTGCCGAGCACACCGATACCGAAGAGGATACCTGCAGTGTCGTTCCTGAGGATGGAGTAGTCGAAGACTTCCTTACCACCCATGCTCTCTACTGAAAGCAGGTCAGCACCGTTCTTGGCGACTTCCTCAAAAGCTTCCATAAAGACGTTGTACTTGTCTCCTCTGAGCTGGAGGTAGTCGCGGTCTTCACGGATGTCACCAATGGTGTGGCGGAGTGCGCACTTTATGCCGTATTCATCGTGGTATTCTTCCATGATGGTTTTCTGGGCGTGTGCAACAGCGCCTCCCCAGTCAGGGTTGTTGGACATCTGTTCGACGTGTTCGGTTTCAAGAACTACAGAAGGAGCCCCGATCTGGACCATCCTTGCCATGATGTCAGTGGTGATCCTTTCGTATTCCTTAACGAGTTTTTCTTTGGATTTTCCTGCCTGGGGTCTCGGAGCATAGTTCACTTCGGGGGATGTGTATCCTGCACCAATTTCGAGTCCAAGGCCTGCCTTTACCGGGAATTTACATTGCCCGAAAATAAGTTCATCTGCGTTAGCGTAAGCCATTGAAGTGTATTTCTTTACCATTTTGCTCCCTCCTTAGTGCTTGTGGAATTCCTCTCTTAATGCTGCGATATCTGTGGTACCTGCTACGATTGCGTCAGCAATCTTGGGGGCATCAGCAGCTTCTTCACCATAAACTCCGAGGTCATACTGGGACACGAAGTCCTGGTTCACAGCACCGCCACCGCATGCAAAGGGCAGTTTGATTCCCTTCTCAAGGAGTTTGTCATTGATTTCCTTGAATGCATACATGGTGGTTGTCATGAGGGCAGTACCTGTAAGCAGTATCGGCTTCTCTTTTGTAACACATTCAATGACCTCATCTACAGGAACATCTCTTCCAAGGTCAACTACATCATAGCCGTTTGCTCTCAGGAGGGCAACAACAATGTTCTTTCCGATGTCATGGACGTCACCTTCTGCGACATGGCAGACAACCTTGCCCTTTGGCTCGGGAACTTCTGTGGTCTTGGTCTTACAATATTCGATACCTGCAAGCATAGCGTCAGCAGACATCATAACGTTGGGGAGGAAAATGATACCATCATCATAAAGCTGGGTTACAACTCCCATTCCTACCATAAGGGCATCGTCAATAAGGGCAATCGGGTTCTTTCCTGCATCGATTGCTGCCTGAAGACCATCTACAACATCGTCTTCTTCTCCCTCGTAGATAGCTTTTGCAATTGGATAAATGAGTTTATCCTTGGGGTAAAGCTCTTCTGCTGCTTCGTCAGGTGTCATTTCCTTTTCGAGGGCGACGTTGTAGCGTACTAATATGCCATCGACATCTTCCAGTTTCAAATCCAACATATTTTAACCTCCATTTTAATAATGAAGAGATCTCAGATTGCTCAGATCTTTGATCCTGCAAGTTGAATCTTCCTGAATTTTCAGGTATTTCATCCCGAAATACTGTCTGAAACAATGAAAATGAATTCGAAAACCTCCAGATCGAATTCTTTCCATTGTGAGAGTTGGATAACCTCTTGGTGGTATACTGGTCGCACGTAGTGCCGAATTACAGGCCAGGTTTTCGTTTTTCAGGCTCCTTAGGAATACTATTTATTTCCTGGGGTTCAGGTTTTTTCCTATTCCTATTTCATGTGCCTTTTAGCCTTTTCCCAGTTAACTAATGAAAGGTGTACTCCCTTTATTATTCGGGAATTCACTTGCAGATGACAGTTGGAGTTTCTGGAATATACCTTCATCTGTGCTAATTTTTGAGCAGCTATAATTTTATAATTATGGCTTCAATTTTCCAGGCAAATGATTTTATAAAAAAGAACTGTTTTTTTACCCCGGTTTATTTAATCAATGGCATCAAAATTTATGAGGCAATTATCGCCTTTTCCAGAATATTTCTTACTGGAATCTTAATTTAATTAAAGATTCTTTTTTGAGCTATGGAGGTTATCAAGTGGACTTGATTTCTATGAAATTTTTATTAAGGCAAAATATTGATCTGCCAGGGCTTTCTCGTAAATGCAAGCAAGTGAAATTAACTTGCTGAGTTATATTTCTGTATCTTTTCAGATATTTTATTTCTCTTCTTTATATATTAGAAGACCTTTGAAAGTCCCATATTTCTAATTGGTACAGGTTCTAATTAAACCTTACTTTTTGCCTTCTTTTCTTCGTTTTTCAAAAAGTGAGCGATCTTTTTCCCTGATAAGTTTTTGTATCTCTGTTTTTAATTTCTTAGTATGATGACTTTTAACTATTTTTTGAAAAAATATTTCCGTATGGAAGCCAGATGCTCTATTGCCTGGATAGAATACTTTTTCTCTCCTTATGTTGAGACTCTATCCATGTAAAAGTCGAGGACAATTTTAACATATATAATCTTTTCTCACGTCAGGTCACAGCTTTCCTGAACCGGAAATATTTTTCCTTCAAATGCATCCATGCTTAAAGGGACTGACTGTGATCTGACCGTAACAGTGAGTGCTTTTTGAATTTTCGTAACTAACAGCTTTCTGACCTCTATTTTCCCGCTTTCCAACACGTCCACAGGTTTTGTTAATCTTTCCGTGGAGCGCATCGCTGACCCTATTATGACTCTATCTCGATAGGACTCCTTCCTCGGAGGCTATCAAGCCGACAGGGAAGAGTAGTTCACTGTGAATCTCTTCGAGGAGTACACCCCTGAATCTATGATCTGACTCTATTATAATAGTATCCGGGGGTTGAGAGCGCAAAGATTTACTATCATTTGCTTCAACGCTTTAACGTCATCTGCGGGATTTTGCCTTCTGCAGGATTCTATTCTGGACTAACATGGAGGCGGGCTTTGGAGAAATGAAGAAACTGTGACGAGAATGAAAATAGTACATCTTCTCTTTAAGTTGTCCTTCTTTTTAAGTTGTCCTTCTTTTTAAGTTGTCCTTCTTTTTAAGTTGTTCTTCTCTTCATGTGCATCTCCTCTTTATGTGCGTCTTTTCTTTGATGATAAAATATACCAGCTAAGAAAAGACTTTAAAAAAGAATATGTATCCATCTAATAATGGGTTGTTCACTCACCGTTGAAATGTAAATTAAACTAATAAAATCAGCATGCTGTAACCAGGAAACATTTCCTGGAATTTCCTGCGGCATCAGGTCAGTAATTTCAGTAAAAATGTTTTAGAATAGGGTTTGACGAGTCAGGTTTTTATCTGGCCCGCCCTTCATTTTCTTTTTCGGCTTTTTATTCTTTTATACCTTTTATGCTCCCGATTCTCTGTGTATGTCCCTCATGTTTGTGTTCATTATGCGCGTGTCCTTCGTGCTTATGTCCATTCTCGGTTTTGTGCGCATTTATCCCTTTTTTCTCAAATGTTTCTTTCACAGAACTGTTTACAGCATCTTTCAGAGCTTCTTTGTCAACATTTGAAACCGCAGAGAGTATCTTGAATGTCGGGAAAGCTCCATCTTTTGATTTAATCACATCTTCCTGAGGCTCTTCGTTATAGATGGTGACACTCTGTTTTACAGTCTCTGTCCCATTGTCCAAGAAGAGTTTTATATGCCCTACAAATTCAGGGTTAAGCTCCAGAACTTTTCCTTTTACTATATTCATTAATTCGGTGGTGAGTTTCCTGGCTTCTTCTGTGTTCAGGTTTCCTCCTTCCTTAATTTCAAACTCTGCCGCATAGCTTCCAACGCCTGAGGCTTTGATGGAGTCTTCGGTTTCCTGCGGCCCTGTAATGCTGGATATATCTTTTGCAGCAGCTGTTTCCTGGATTTTTTTCGGGGCTTCTCTTATATCAGGAAGAACTACCTGCATGAATTTCTCAAATCTTTCACCTGTATCCTTTCCCGAAAGCAAGACCACCTTTGCTTCAGGGTTCAACTGCTGGACCGAAGCTTCGAGTATCGGTATCCTGATTGGTTCTATGAGATCTACCTTATTTATCCCCAGGATTTCAGCATCTATAATCTGCCTCATAGCGAATTCTTTTACCTCTTTCATCAGGTGTTTGAAGCGGCTGCCGTCAATCAGAGTTACAAGTGGGGCAATTTTCACTTCCTCTCCAAAATTCATAAGCTCAACTTCGGTTTTGATCACATGCGGGAAAGCGATTCCTGTGGGCTCGATCATTATGATATCGGGCTTATACTCTTTTACAAGAGTGCTCATTGTTGTTCTCAGCCCAACTTTCAATGTACAGCAGATGCATCCGCTTGTTATTTCCTTGGTGTCGAAACCGAACCTCTTAATCACATCGCCGTCAATCCCTATTTCCCCTATCTCGTTTACGATAATTGCAACTTTTTTCCCTTTATCTGCGAGGTATTTGCCCATATTGATAATGGTAGTGGTCTTTCCGCTTCCCAGGAAACCTCCAACAACAATGACTTCCACTTTTTTTCCTCCGTTTTCTGCCGCTTTCTGCTTATTGTTTTCTTTCCGTTTTTTATTAAAAGTATTGTAAAAATATTTTTTTATTCAGGAATATATGTCAACTTTTCTATCCTCAAAGTATATTTTTCTATCTCTATATGGAGTTCTTAAAATTTTTATTAGTTATCTCACCCATTTCCCAGTAAAACAGGACGATAGCAATGGGATTAAAAGCCTGAAATTGGGTACGAAATTTTAGTTCCCAGGTTAATTTCGCTTTTAGAAAAAGAAAAAGCCTGAATCAAGCCAGTAAAAAGTAATAAAAATTCATGTTTCAGGGATGTATCAGACATATTGCAGTTTAGCCAGCGTTTTTCGAATAAAGCGGTAATCAGGATTTCATTCCTGAATCAGCCGCTTATTCTGTCTGATTAAGCACCCTTATTTTTCCTTTTCCTTAAATTCCTGCAACAGTCAGGTTTTCCCATTTGAACCTGTCATCAGGGCAGGCATGCAGGCAGCGCTGGCAGTTTGCTCCGTCACATAGGTCTGTCCTTATTTTGACAAGCCCGTTGTCTTCCATTCTGAGGGCTCCGTTCGGGCACACCTTTGCACACTTTTTACAGCCCTGGCAGTCTTCTATAACCATTGTGAGGTAGGTCCCGACCTTCTCAAGCACCTCAAGCCCTTCTTCTCCAAGTACGGGGATATCCCTTTCTACCTGGCGGTCAATTTTCAGGATAGTTGAAGGTTCGCTTAACATGGGCAGTTTTTTCTTTTTCAGGAACTTCTGGAGCATCTTGAATGCCATGCCCTCATTCCAGTAAGCAAGTTCAAGCAGGTAAGCTTCCTTAAAGGCTTCCGAGGTTGCAAACATTACATGCGTACCAAGGATTTGCTTTGCAATTGTCTGCAGCTCCCATAGCCTGTCTTCGGAAAGCAGGATTTCCCTGGCAACTGTAAGAGAGGTGTTCCCTATCTGTGATACATAATTTGCATTGTAAGGTATCATCCCTACCTGATGGGCTTTTGCGGCATCCATGTAAGTCCCGGCAGCACCTGACATGTATGCTATCTTGAGGTCTTCCATCTCAATGCCTGCCGCTGCACAGAGGGTGATGTGGCCTGCCCGGAGTGCGCCTATCGCTCTTCCGGCTTCGATAAGGTCATTATTCGTGAACTTGATGCCGTCCTGCAGATAAAGGACGCCTTCAGGAGTCTGGATTTTTGGCAGGACTATTAACTTGTTTCTCATCCCGGCTTCGATAAGGGCAATAACTCCCGTGCCTGTAATGCCTTTTGCAGTGACCTCTCCCTTTTCCACAACTTCCCCTGTTTTCGGGTTTATGAGGTCTCCTTTTGCTGTTTTCATGTCTCTGTCAAGAACATAACAGCGCAGGTTATTGCCTTCAAATTCGACATCACATATTGTGTGAGGAGAAGCAATGGATCCGTATTCGATTTCCTGGCCTTCGAGGGCAGGTCCGGCAGCAGCAGACCCTGTATAAATAATCCCGTTTGATTTAAGTGCCATTTCCGCATTTGTCCCGTAGTCCGTGGCAATTGCAATCTCGTCGCTCTCGATCATGCCTGCTTTTACAATAAGGGCAAGTGCGTCGGCTCCAACTTCGTGTTTTATTGCCGGGGGGACGATGAGTTTACAGTTTTGAAATTCTTCAAATCCGGCAATTTCGGACAGCGGTATAATCCGAGCATCTCTGTTTTGCTCCTGGATATGATACTTCTCTTTCTTACGCTCTCCGGCATATGCAAGGTCTTCAATTGGAATTCCCTGAAAGATAGAAAGCTGGATAGGGTTTCCGCAGATTGCGAACCTTTCCATCTCTTCAGGTTTTACTCCCAGCTCATTAAGGATGTTCTTTACTGCTGTTGCCGAGAGCCCGTGTGCTTTATCAAGACCGTAATGGATTGCAAAGTCGAGGTGGTCCATTACATTTGCTCCTGGCAGAGGGTTCCGGAGAGTTATTACGGTTTTCTTGATCTCGCCGCTCTCCAGGTCAATTTTCTGGGCCCTGAATCCACTGGTTCCCAGGTCAATTGCAACTCCTGTTTTCATATCTTAACCTCCTTCAAAAAAGTTTAAGATTTTCTCAACTAATCCTTTCAACAGCTTTTGTTTTCAATAAATTTCGATAAGTTATAATGAATAAGATATTACTGTGAATGTTGCTGGATTATTTCTGCCCGGACCGAGTATCCTGAACTGCCAGCCTTTCAGGGTCCTGGTTCGGATATGCCTCATCCCTGAGGTCCCTTCCCGGCAAGTAAAAAAAATATGAATTGGGCACGATGTCAGAGCTTGAAATCCCTGGCTCAGAATCTGCCCGTAAAAAAAATAAAGGATTTTATGCCTTATCAGGCGTAGAATTCGTCTCTTGCTGCGACCAGAGCTTTAATATTCTCAAGAGGGGTCATGGGTGCAATTCCACAGCCTGGTGCAAGTACATCAATGCCGCCTTCAAGAGCTTCTTTTGCTTCAGCCTTTATCTTGTCAACAGGTCCGGGCAGAAGAGTGAACGGACTGGAGACATTTCCTACTAACCTTGCTCTGGTTCCGATTGCTTCCTTGCCCTTCTTTGCGCTTCCGATCTTTTCTTCTACGCTGAGGCCTTCAAAACCGCAGTCTGCCATGTCGCTGAGGATCGGGTTCACGTTTCCGCAGATGTGGAGGACAGTTACGGAGTTTACGCTGGAGGAGAACTTCTGCAGCCTTGACTGGAGGAACTGCCTGAAGGAGTCAGGGCTCATAAGGTCAGGAGAGGCGACCGGGTCTGCGATGGCAATTACGTCTGCACCGGCTTCTACCATTGCATTTGCATATATAATTGAAGCTTCGGTTGCGATGTCCAGAGCCTGTTCAAAAAGGTCTGTTTTCTTGATGGACCATTTCATGAAGGATTTAACACTTACAAGGTCGGATGCGACTGTAACAGGGCCTTCCATACCGCCAACGATTGGCACGTCAGGTCCAACTTTTTCCCTTATGATCTTGATTGCTTCAAGCACTGCTGGAATTCTGCCCTTCTGCAGGAGGTCTGCAGGGACTACTGCGCCTTCAAGGTCCTTGGGATAGGGGTGACCGGTAACGGAAGGCTGTCTGTTCTTGGTACCCATGTTGATTTCACAGCCCATGGCTTCGACCAGAACGGTAAGGCAGTAGGGAAGTCTTACAGCTTCAAGTCCGCTGAGCTCGTAGTTGGCGATTGCCAGCTTTGCCATGAGTTCAGGGTTGGTGTGAGCTTCAGGCCAGGGGGCACCGACTACGTCCATGAGTTCTACAATTCCGGTCTGGGTTACGGAACAAACAGGTACTTTGTCAACAGGTTCGCCTTTCAGGGCGGCTAAAAGTCTTGTTTTAAGTGTGAATTCGCTCATATCGGTCATACCTTTTTTTACTTTTATCCTTGTACATTTATTTTTATTACAATTTTATTGTCTACTTGACAATATTATATAGACCTTTTCAATCCAAAATGTTTCACACTCCAGACTAGAGTATCCAGAGTTTAAAGCATATTAAAAAATTAAGGTCTCTTTTGATAAACGCGAATAGATAGCTCTGAATCATCTTTTTTCTCGCCTGAGCGGGAATGAGAATAATCAAAGTAAAAACAATTCTCGAACCCCTCTGTTGAGTCAGAATGCGGACATTTTTTTAGTTAGCAAATTATAAAAGCTAATTGCCAGGAATTTTTTTCTACCTCTTTTTTGATAAATCACACAATAAATTTTAACCCTATTATCTCTCTTATTATTTTTCTTATTGGTGCTTCTCGACCCGGTTATTTCTCCCTTAAATGATATGCAATTCCTGTTCATTCTGTCCGGAGTTTTCAGGATTAAGTAAACTCATTAAGTTAAGTTTCTTATTCTTGCGTTACATTGAATTACAGGGGGTTCGATGGAAAAAGGATCGGCTGGGGTCAAACATGGTTCATGCTCTCCATGGGGTGAAGAACATCTTATTCCTCTTGCTGAGTTCCTGCAGAAGCTGGAAGTAAATGAAAACGGACTGAGCGAAGAGGAAGCCGCCCGCAGACTCCTGAAATGCGGCCCAAATATCCTTGAGGGCGCCGGAAAAGAGAATATACTTAAGAGATACTTTCGACAGTTTCGTAACTTCTTCTCCATACTGCTGATTGTTGGAGCTGCTCTTTCTTTTCTTGGTGAATACCTTGATCCTGGGCAGGGGAATATTTATATAGGAATTGCCCTTGTAGGCGTCGTTTTTCTGAATGGGACTTTCACATTTATTCAGGAATACCAGGCTGTAAAGACAATGGAAAGCTTCCGGCAGCTTCTTCCTCCACATGCAAAAGTCCTGAGGGATGGAAACTTAAGGTACGTCCTCGCTTCCGAGCTTGTGCCAGGGGACGTTATACTCCTTGAAGAGGGAGATAAGGTTCCCGCAGACGGGCGCCTGATTGAAATTAATTCCCTTAAAGTGGATAATTCAGCCCTTACCGGAGAGTCAGAGCCGCAGCTGCGCTCTCTTGAATGTACTCATTCAAACCTGCTGGAGTGCCGGAACATGGTTTTTTCCGGGACTCTTGTGCAGAGCGGAAACGGTAAAGCTGTCATCTTTGCAACCGGGCATGATACCCAGATAGGAAGCCTGGCAACCCTTACAGAGCAGACATCCTCCGTAGACACCCCTATCAGAAAAGAGCTCAACCATTTCATAAAGATCATTTCAGCAATTGCTATTTCCCTTGGCGTTACTTTTTTCCTGCTCGCTTTTTTTCTTCAGGATATTTTTCTTGCAAGTCTTATTTTTGCCATAGGGATCATTGTTGCCAACGTTCCTGAAGGGCTTTTGCCCACAGTTACTCTTGCTCTGAGCCTTGCATCCAGAAGAATGGCTTCCAGAGATGCCCTTATAAAGCAGCTTGAATCTGTGGAAACCCTCGGGTCTACCACTGTAATATGTACGGACAAGACCGGGACCCTGACCCAGAACAGGATGGCAGTGAATTCTCTCATTATAGGGTTTGAAATTCTGGAGCCGGATAAGTCTTCCATTTATCAAGACGGAATTAAGGCGCAGGACATAAATAAAAATGCAAAAAAGGGCCCTGCTGAGAAGGTTGCGGACTCCACAAATATTGCCGGCTCAGGCGAAACAGAAATTTCTGCTGCTTCAAGTCCCGTGATATTTATGGAAAAAATCCCCCCGGCTTTTATAAGGGTTGCAGGTCTCTGCAACAACGCCAAGCTTTATGAGGCGCCTCCGGGCTATACCGGTGACCCGACAGAGGGAGCCCTTCTTGTTTTTGCGAACAGTTTCATGGATATAAGAGGTCTCCAGAGTAAGTATCCGAGGCTTGAGGAGTTTCCTTTTGATTCCCTTACCCGGCGCATGGAAGTTATCTGCCGTACTCCCGAAGGAGAGCTTGAAGCGTACCTTAAAGGCGCTCCTGAGGTGGTTGTGCAGATGTGCACGTCGGTTATGGAGACCGGAACAGTCAGAGAACTGGATGAATCCGGGAAAAAAGAGCTTCTGGAGAAAGACCTCAGGCTTGCAGAAAAAGGAGAACGTGTAATTGCCCTTGCCTTCAGGAAAGCAGAAGATCTGAAAGAATACACCGGGGGCTTCGTTTTCCTGGGTTTCATAGGGATTGTAGATCCTCCGCGCCCCGAAGCAAGAGAAGCTATTGCAAGGTGCCATGCAGCAGGAATTAAGGTTGTTATGATTACAGGAGATCATCCTGTCACCGCAGAGTCGATTGCAAGGAACGTAGGGCTTGCGGGTTCGGAAAAGCCTGAAATTATCACCGGGGACGAGTTAAAATCTTTATCCCGCAAGGAACTTGCCTCAAGGCTCAAAAACCCGAGTATTGTTTTTGCCCGGACTTCTCCAGTCCAGAAGTTAAAAATAGTACAGCTTTTCCAGGCAGAAGGGGAAATAGTTACCATGACAGGAGACGGGGTAAACGATGCTCCTGCTATCAAGAATGCCGATATGGGAGTTGCTATGGGCAGCGGTACGGATGTGGCACGCGAAGCCGCAGACATGGTGCTTCTGGACGACAATTTTGCCACTATAGTAAATGCCGTGGAAGAAGGCAGGACTGTCTTTGATAATATTAAAAAATTTATTGTTTATATCCTTGCAAGCAATATTCCCGAAATTCTGCCTTTCATAGCTTTTGTGCTCCTTTCCATCCCCCTTCCCATGCCCGTCCAGCTTATCCTGGCAATCGATCTTGGAACTGATATACTCCCGGCAATAGCCCTGGGGGTGGAAAAGGGGGAAGGAGACATTATGGAAAGGCCTCCCAGGAAAAAGGATGAAAAATTACTGACTCCTCAGGTTCTTTTGACAGCCTACGGGGTAAAAGGGCCCATAGAGGCTGCTGCAGGCTTCTTCTGTTATTTTGCCGTACTGTTTGAAGGGGGCTGGACTTTCGGAGAAAGGCTTGCAAACACGAATCCCCTTTATATGCAGGCGATAACAGCTTTCTTTTCAGCCGTGGTTATCTGTCAGATCGCCAATGTATTTGCTTCAAGAACAGGGACCCAGTCAGTTTTCTCAGTGGGATTGCTCAAAAACCGGCTGGTTCTCCTGGGAATTGCAAGCGAACTTTTTATTCTTGCCCTCATAATATGGAACCCTTTTGCCAACCTGATTTTCAATACAGCGCCCATTGAACTCAGGTATATGCTGCTTTCAGTTCCTTTTGCAGTTTTGCTCCTTGGGGTTGACGAACTGAGAAAATACCTCCTGAGAAAAAACATTAAATGGGCAACCAGACTTTTCAAATGGTAAATTTTTATATTATGTCTGTATTGTAAAGAAACTGAAGATGATGTTATTACTCTCAATATTTTTCCTTCCTGATACTATTCCTTTAATTGTATGTGACGTAGCAGAGTTTACCTGGAAAAATATCGAAGAATTGAATGGAGAATTCAAAGGAAGTCTCTTTCTATTATGAAAAAAGAAGCTTTCAAAAGAAAAGAATTAATTAATAAGATAAAACAATTAGCTATGCTGAAGAGGCTTGATGATGAAAGAAATTCTTATTGTAGAAGATAACCCCATGAACATGGAATTGATCCTTGACCTCCTGGAGTTTTACGGGCACCGTGTAACCGAAGCTGAAGACGGGATAAAGGCTCTTGAACGCCTTGCTGAGAAAAAATTCGATCTCATACTCCTTGATATGCAGCTTCCTAAAATGGACGGGCTTGAGGTTCTGGAAAGGATCAAAAAGAACCCTGCGACTTCAGAGATCCCTGTGATAGCTGTTACAGCTCATGCCATGAAAGGAAGTGAAGAACACTTTATCGAAATGGGATGCGTGGATTATATTTCAAAACCCATAGATATTCACAGGTTCAGGTCACTTATCGATAAATACCTTGGAGAATAATGGAAAGAAGAAAGGATTCAGCCTGAATAGTCCGGAGCTATGGACCGGTATCTTCTTAAAAAACTGTTAAGGTTTTGTAAATTTTTATAAACTGTGCATGACCAGAGTCCTGGAGCCTGAAATAGTCTCGAAATCTGAAGAGGTCTAAAATGCAGATCCAGGAGCCACGGGAAAAGTAAATTGAGGTTGACAGGCTATTAAAGCCGGAAAACGTTTTTTTTTCGAGGAGCTATTTTTCAATTCGGTTTTCATTCCATATTTGAATTTTGCAGCTTATTTTCATTCCATATTTGAATTTTGCAGCTTATTTTCAGTCTGTCATCAAGGAGAAATGTTTTTATTTTACGCAATTATCCGTAGGCAGTTATATTTTCTCCAGCTTTCTGGACATGTCTTTATAGTATGAAAAAAGCTCTCCGCACCATTTAAGTGCACTTTCGTCGAAGCTCATCAAGCGCTGATGATCAAACTTCCCTTTTTTATCAAAGAGTACGAGCGAGCAGAAACGTTCTGTTACAACGTCTTTAAGAGTTACGTTTTTGTCACAGATATAAACTTCCGCTCTCTTTGATTCTATAAGCATCTTCAGGTCTTCTCTGTAGTCTTTTTTCATCCTGTCATAAACAGGCTCTGTCAGGATGAGACACATATCTGCTTCTTTTTTTATGAGTTCGGAATATATTTCAATATAAAGGGGATTGAAGTATGAAAGAAATATTTTTATATTTCTGGATTCGAGCAGGTTATTTTTAAAGTCTTCAGGGACTTCAAAAAGCCGGTTAAGGTCGGCTTCAAGCATAAAGTAGTTTCCTAGTTCGTCTATCCTGTTAAGGAGGTGTTCGGGAATTGCGGTAAAATCATGGTTGATCCAGTAATCATAGTTCTCCTCAAAAACCCTGACTGTATCAAGAAGAGGCTCCATCTTCTCGACAACTATTTCCCCCATATCCGAAAGCCTGTATGAATTTTTTTCATCCTGCACTATCAGGCGCCCTTCTTTTAGCTTTTTAATTTGAGGCATAATTGACGTAGAATTCACGTTGAGGGCTGTTTTTATTTCGTCGCCTGTCTTGGGTCCTTCTTCCAGAAGGAGCAGTACGTCTTTCCTTTTTTCGGACAGGAACGCCAGGTCAATCAGTGATATTTTCATTTTATTCCATCTCCCCTAGAAGCTTCTGAGGTATGCCGGAGCATTTCTCCTTCATTCCTTTTCAGGAAGCAACTTTTATTGGCAAAAGTCCTTTCTTTCTCCCAGGAGAAAACCGTAATGGGGACTTAATGCAACACTCATGGGCTACTTTTTAGCTGATTCCTTATATTTTTTTCCAAAAAACACTTACTTTCTTAAAGTTAAGCTACTTTTCCTGCTTTTTACTTTCCTTTTTTCCCATATTTTTAAAGGATCTTTTAGCTTACTTTACTTCTATTTTTATCTTTATTTCTTAAATAATATTTTCTAAAGCTCTGTTTTTTATTAAAAGAATTATTTCTTATTTATTGAATATTTTAAGGTTTTTTCGCATAAAAAATGAATATTTGTGACTTTTTATAGATTTAATATAAATTAAAAACTATTTTGGGCTATCTCGATATATTTAAGCTCCCTATGTCGTTTATTTCTTATTAAGAAATTCTTTTGAGCCTTTAAATACTGTCCTTGATGAATTCCATGATACGCTTGAGATCACATTGTTAATTCCATAGACCATATTGTTATATTGTGGCTTTCTGTTGAAGCTCAGATCCCACAGGTCTTCATGTCCCACCGACAGGAGATTTAGCAAAACTTTAGTCTCCATAAAAATTTCTTCCCCACAATTTCTATGAAAGCTGATTTTTGTATTAATTTATTTGTCTGGATAGCTTCAGGGGTCAAATTATAAAAACATAGAAAGTAAAACACAGTAAATAACTGGTATGATAAATAATCAGAATAGAAAATAATCAGAATAGAAAACAGCTGGAATAGAAAACAATTAGACTAAATCTTTCCGACACCTGATGCCTGAAGACTAAATTTCTTCAGTAAACGGGTATGATGTAAACGGGTTCTGATCAAAGGAATATAGCCAGAAGTAAAAAGAAGTTGACTCCTGCATGAGGCAGGAGAGATCCCCGGATTATTCCCGGGCTTTTTTTACAAGGGCAAAAATTCCCTGAAGAATTTCTTTTGGAGAGGGCGGGTTCCCGGGAATTTTTACATCCACGGGAAGGATTTTGTCAACTCCCCCAAGTACGGCGTAAGAACCCTTGTAGATCCCGCCGTCACAGGCGTCGTCTCCGACTGCTATTACATACTTGGGGTAAGGCATGGCTTCATAGGTCTTTTTTGCGGCTTCAGCCATATTAAGGGTGACTGCCCCTGTAACCAGAAGGACATCAGCATGCCTGGGAGATGCTACAAAAGAAATCCCGAACCTTTCAACATCATAATGCGGGTTTCCAAGGTTTGAAATTTCTATCTCCGTAGAATTGTCGCTTCCCGAGTCTAGCTCACGGATTGCAAGGCTGTGCCCGAAAACTTTAGGAACTTCTTTTTTTATTTGTGCTCCAAGGGCTTCCAGTTCTTCGTCCCTGAACTCAAATGTCTCCGTAACTTTCGGACGAAGGAAAAGGGAAAGAGGGTTTACCATATAAGACCTCACTTTTTCTTTATATTCCTTAATTGAATCTGCTCACTGTTTTTTTGCTCGAACCTTCAACTGCCTTTTTCTCTTTTCAAAGGTCCGTTCCTGCATAGGAGAGGTTAAGGCTCTTATTTATCAGGGGGAAATCAGGAACAATATTTCCAAGAACAGCATGTTCTATAGCCTGCCAGTTGCAGAAAGATGCCGTCCTTACCTTATAACGGTCAACAATCCCGTTTTTAAGATATACCCAGTGAAGGTTCTGTCCCCTTGGGGCTTCTACCAGGGAAAGGGAATATCCTGTAGTTCCGGAAATGTTTATCTCTCCGGCACTTTCTCCTCTTCCGCCGTTCTCAGCAAGTACGGGATCCTGCGGGAGTTTTTCCGTGAGACGGAGGATCAGGCCCACAGCTGCACGGATTTCACTGGCTTTTATCTCAAAACGGGAAAAAACATCTCCTTTTTTCCTCAGGCAGTGCTCTGGAGTAAAGTTCCTGTAGGCTCCGTAAGGCCTGTCAAGCCTGGTATCCGAAGAGGACCCAGAAGCTCTGGCAATAGGGCCCGTAAGGTTAAGCGGAGAAATAAGTTCTTTCTTTATCACTCCGGTCGTTACAAACCTGTCAATCAGGGAAGACGAAGATGTTGCCCTGTTATAAGCGGATTCAAAAGACCTGGAAAACTTCCCAAGAAATTCAGGAATTTCTTTCAGAGCCGGGTCTGGAATGTCTTTTTTCAACCCTCCGGGAACGGTGATCCCGCGAAGGAACCTTGAACCCGTTAGCTTCTCGTTCAGCCTGAAAACTTCTTCTCTTAATATGAAGAACGGACTTGCTACAAGCGCGAAACCCACATCTACAGCCATTCCTGCGAGGTCTCCGAGCAGGGAGTAAATGCGCTCCAGTTCGAGCATTACCGCCCTCAGGCGTTCCGCCCTTTCAGGCACCTTTATCCCGCAGACCTGTTCCACTGCCATACAGAATCCTGCTGCGTTTGCCATGCTCTCATCCCCACTTACGGCTTCTGCGAGAGCAACACATTCTGAAGGGTTTTTTCCTTCAGCCAGCTTTTCTATTCCCCTGTGCTTGTAAAAAAGACGGATCTCCAGGCTGAATATAGGCTCTCCTATCACACTGAACCTGAAATGTCCCGGCTCAATTATCCCGGCATGCACCGGCCCGACGGGGATCTGATATACACCCTCCCCTTTGTGCTGCCTGAATTTGTACTCCTTACGCGGAGCCTCAACCGGGCTGATTGGTCCGTTTTTGAAGGATTTCAGGAGGGGGTGGAAACCTTCAGGATAACACTCGTGCAGGAAAAGCCTTCGTGTATCAAAAGCTCCGTCAAATTCAATGCCGAAACCGTCCCTGACCTCCCTTTCAAACCAGGATGCTGAGGGAAAAGTTTCTGCAATCGAAGTAATCCTTTTTTCATTTCCTGTTTCCCTGACGAGAATAAGGACCGGTGACATTCCTTCTTTCTTGAAGGCATAAAATAGGGTAAAGCCGTCCTTTCCCTCAAAGGCTTCCGCACAGAAAAGCCCTATCAGGCTAAACTTCCTTTCCGCAAGTGCAGGGCAGGCCTCTTTAAACCCGGTTTCCGAAATTCTCAGGTATATCTCGTTTTCACGGGCGCTGAGAATTTCAAGCTTCTCCTGTGCGATGCTGGAGACTGTAGAAAGCAGTTCTGTTATATCTTCGTTCATTTTGATGTCCATACATACGCCCCTTAAACATATCCCAGTTCGAGAATTATCGCATCCAGCAGATCCGTCAGCGAGTCCGGAAAATAAAATCCCAGGGCAAGGGCAAGAGCCAGCATAAAAACTGCCGGAATCCTCATCCCGCTCTTAACAGCATACTTACGTGGAAGCCTTATTTCATCATGATCTGCTTCTCCGGCTGCGATTTTCAGTTCAGCCTCTCCTGTTAAGGAATGGGGCCTGGTAATCTGCCCTTCTATTTCTTCCTCCAGGGTTACTTTTGAGAAAGCTTTTAACAGGAAGTTTGCAAAGGAGGCAGCTGCAAGGATGAGCATAAGCAGTATTGCAAGGGTCAGGTAAGGGGAAATTGCCGCACTTTCCAGCAGGATGAAAAACTTTGCCGGGAAAAGGGGAAAAGGCGGCATTCCCACGATCGCAATGCTTCCAAGTATCAGGCTCCAGGCTGCCCTGGGCTGGAGTTTAAAAACATCCCACATGTTTTCACGCATATTGCTTCTGTACTGCCTGTGCAGGATGCCTGCGGAAAACAGCAGGGTTTCCTTTACAAGGACATGGACGAGCATGTAGAAAAGGGCCCAGAAAAGAGCCAGAGGCGTCCCTATTCCTATCCCTATAAGGAGAAGGCCCATATGCTCGACACTCGAGAAAGCTATCAGCCTTTTAAGGTTTCTCTGCTGGAACATGCTGAATGAAGCAAGTGCAATTGAGAAAACCCCTGCTGCAAGAAGGATAGAGGAAGCCTGCGGGGCTGCGCCGCTTTCCCTGAGCAGGGCATACATCCTTATTATGCCGTAGATCCCCAGGTTCTGCATCAGCCCTGAGAGGATTGCGCTCACCGAAGGTGCTCTTGCATAGGCATCCGGGAGCCAGGTGTGAAAAGGAGCTACCCCTGCTTTTGCCCCGAAACCTATGAACATGAATGTGAAGCTCGCGAGGAGCAGGGCAGGTGAAAATTCTGAAACATGAGCTGCCAGTTCTGTCCAGTTGAGAGTGCCTTCCCCAAGTGCCTGTTCCGAGAGTGTGAACAGGAAAATTAATCCCAGGAAAGCAAAGAGCATGGCTCCGGAAACTATAAAGACGTACTTTAAGGCTGCATCGATATTTTCCCTTGCAGAAAGTATCGCAACTAGCATGGCGGCACAGACCGTAGTGAGTTCTGCGAAGATCCAGAAGAGTGCCAGGTTGTCTGAGAAGAGCGCAACTGTGGCTGTAATAAGAAGCAGGTTGAAGGCAAGGTAGAAGGTCTTCAGGTTCTTGGGGTCAAGTTCTCCTGCTTCCATAAGGCTGTCAGTGTACCCTCTGGCATAGAAGGCTGCAGCAGTGAATCCAAGTGCGGTTATCAGTTCTACATAAAGGTTGAGGTGGTCAAGATACAGCGACTCTCCCAGCCTTCCCGGCAGGTCGAGAACGGAAAGGGCCACGCAGCTCACAACAAGGTGCAGCATTCCGTTTCCTGCGGCAAGTGCATTCATAAGCCTGTGAGATTTCGGAATAAGGCCGAATGCCAGGAATATTCCCATTATTAGAAGGTAGTACCGGATCACTGGGATTCACCTCCTGCCCATACCTGCAGTTTCCGGAACTTTTGCCTGTATTCTTCAATGCTGGAGTCCATTCCCACAGCCAGGATTGTGGTCAGTATGACCAGGATAATAAGGTCAATTATAATCAGGACTTCTATAATGAAGGGGAGCTCGGTCACAAACAGGCCAAACATCAGCACCCCGTTTTCCATGCTGAGGTAACCGAGGGCTTTTGTGATGACTCTTTTTCTGCTGAATATTACAAGCATACCCATCAGGGTCAGGGAAAGCCCTATTACCGCCCCGAAAAAGAAAAGCTTAGAGAGGGGCAGACCTTCGAAAACCCTTGAAAGGAAGGTGTAGGAGAGGATGATAAGACCTATACTCAGCAGAAGAGAGGGCGTTGGCTCCAGATATGTAAAATGGAGGTCTCTCCCTATCTTTATTTTCTCTTCTATCCTGGAAATAAAGTAAGGAATCAGGATTACCTTGCTTGCCAGGGTCAGGACCGCCAGTAGCAGGAGCTGGTCTTTCCCGTCCATCAGGTAAAGGAGAGATGAGACTGAAGCCAGCAGGAAAGACTGGATTGTGTATGCGGTCAATACCGAACTCAGGTTTCGGGTTGAAATGATCAACCCTGCACTGATGAGGACAAAGACGAAAAGGATCTTAATTATGCCTTCAAGGAAGGTCGGGTCAATCATGCAAACACCTCGATAAGGATTGTAATGGCTGAAAAGAAAAACGCCATGACGTAAAATGCGGGAAGCCTGAATAGCCTCATCTTTGCAAGGGATGATTCAAAGAGCCCTATTATTATTGCAAGCAGCCCTGCCTTTACAAGGAAGAGAAGGGCTGAAACTGCAATTTTTCCTGCTTCTATCTCAGTACTGAGCCCTACCGGAAGGATTGTGTTGATCAAAATTCCCATCAGCAGGAGCTGTTTAAGGGCATGTGCAAGCTCGAGCAGAGCAAGGTTCTTTCCTGCCTGCTCAAGGATCATTGCCTCGTTAATCATAGTAAGTTCAAGGTGAGTTGCAGGGTTGTCCACTGGGATTCTGCCGGTCTCCACAATCAGGATAATGAAGAGGGAGATTGCGACAAGGACAAGGGTCGGGCTGATTGGAAGAACCTTGCCTGCGGTAAGTGTAAACATCTGGTGCAGGTTAAGGCTTTTCAGGACAAATGCCAGAGCTGCAAAGGAAATTACCATGGTAGGTTCGATTACAGCAGCAAGGCTCATGGACCTTGAACTGCCCATGCCTCCGAAAGCACTCCCCGAGTCAATCCCTCCAAGGGCGGTAAAGAACCTTTCAAGCGCCAGAAGGTACAGGAAAACAATTATGTTCCCCAACCCTCCTGCAGGTTCGGGGACAAATACCAGAGGTACGAAAAGTGAGCAGACAAGAAGGGTTGAAAGGTTAAGGTACGGAGTAAACCGCATGACCCATGAAGAAACAGGGGAATACACCGTTTCTTTTTTCATGAGCTTTTTTAAGTCGTAATAGGCCTGAAAGAGCCCCGGACCCTTTCTTCCCTGGGCATATGCCTTAACTTTCCGAATCAGAGCCATGTATAGAGGGGCTGCCAGCAGGGCAAACAGGGGATTCAGGAGGGCGAAGAGCAGAAACGAGCTGTTCATACAAAGCCTCCGGTTGCTATAATTAATACAATCACTGCAAGAAAGGCGTAAAGGACATAACTGTCAAGTTTTCCATTCTGCAGTTTTGAAACATGTTTTGAAAAAATATCAATTGCCCGCGCAGGTGGGATGTAAAGGTATTCTTCAAAGAAGCGGAGCAGGCGTATTTCCACCTTTCCGTTCTTAAAGAGGCTTTCCTTTTCGTCGAAGTACTCGGGCCTGTTCACAATCTTTGTCCTGTAAATACTTTTGAAGATCATTACAAGAGGCTCGGAAAAGCCTGCAGAACTGTATTCCATATAAGGTGCAAGGGCCGGGATCCCGCATCCCCATGTCTCGCTAATCCTTGCAGGGCCCGTTTCTTTTGAGCGGATTATTACGAAAAGGGCTGTGTATATCAAGCCGAGAAGAATCCCCAGCAAGAGAAGGTCCGGAAAATCGATTTCCCAGCCTGCGAGAGATAGAAGCTGCTTTGAAAACAACCCGCCCAGTATACAGAAAGCTGCCGGCACTGCAGGCCCTAACAGCATGGGTTTCTGGACTTCTTCTGCAAGCCTGCTCTTCTCAGAGCGCGGGATTGCAAGGCAGGTGATCCCGAAAAGTTTTACGAAAAGGGCAGCTGCAAGGGCTCCGGTAAGGGCAAAGCTTGAGAGGGCAATTATCAGAAATATGTTCAGTAGAGGGTCTGTTACGGCAAAAGACTGGAAGAAAGCCTGGTAAAGCAGGAGCTCGCCGGCAAAACCATTTGTTGGCGGCATGGCTGCAATGGATACCGAACCTATCAGGAAAAGGGCAGAGGTTACAGGCATGCTTTTTACAAGCCCTCCAAAGGCTTCGATTTTCCTCGTGCCTGTAGCATGGACCACCGAGCCTGCACAGAGGAAGAGCAGGCTTTTGAATACAGCATGGTTAAAGGCATGAAAACAGGCCCCAGCAAGGCTTAAGAGGGCAAGGGATTCAAGCCCCTCAACTTTGAATACTGCATACAGCCCAATTCCTGTGAAAATAATTCCTATGTTTTCAATGCTGCTGTAGGCGAGCATCCTTTTTATGTCATTTTCTTTAAGGGCATAGATTACCCCGAAAAGGGCTGAAATGCTGCCTGCTGTAAGGATAAGCACTCCCCACCAGAGTTCGGGAGCAGATACCGAGAGCAGAAAACGCAGGAAGCCGTAAACTGCAACTTTCAGCATGACTCCTGACATCAGGGCTGAAACACTTGAAGGGGCTGCAGGGTGAGCATAGGGAAGCCATTTATGGAAAGGGACAAGCCCTGCCTTGACTCCAAATCCGATGAACAGAAAGATGAAAGGTAAAGCCAGATCTGCTGCAGGGTATTCCAGAGGCCCGAAATCGGCAGAACCCGTCAGCCTGAAGAGGCTTATGAAGCCCACGAAAAGAAAAGCCGTACTTATATTGGTCATTACAAAGTAGAAAAAGCCGGCTTTTTTATTCTCCTCGGAAGAGTAGTCATGCAGAACCAGGAGGAGAGAGGAAAGGGACATTATTTCCCAGAAAACCAGGAAACTTACCATATTGCCTGCAAGAACGACCATAAGCATGGCAAGGATGAAAAGATTTGTAAGGGATGCCTGAAGGCTTTTTCTGGCTTCGCTTTTAGCGTGTTCAACGTATTCTACCGAATATATTGAAACTCCGGGCACTACTGCTGCGATTAGCAGGATAAACCCGGCTGCAAGCCTGTCTGCGCTCAGGGTAAAACCAGCGCCCGGAAGAAATCCGGTAACTGGAAAAACAGGCTCTGTTCTGGTGTAAAGAATTATGCCCGCAAAGCCCAGAAGCAGGATTGATGAGAGAAGAGAAAGACCAGAAGAAGCCTTTCTTATGTTTTTACTGCGATACAGGAGAGGGAGGACTGTTCCGGATATAAGGGCAGAGATTGCACCATACATTAAGGCTTCGAGCAATATATTCACTCCTCAAACCCAGGTCTGGCAGCTGAAAGAAAAGCTGAAAACAGTTTTCCAGTTCGGGAAAAGAGTCCTGTTTTTTCAGTTCCTGTCCTGCCTAAAGCGGGACTTTTGAAACTGTCCTCTGCACATGAGATATCAGGGTTAGTTATGTAATTCGTATTGACATTCCACCGTAAATTTCATCCGGGAGGCTGCTTTTCCCGGGGACGTTTTTTGCCTAATACTCTCTCATATTATATAGGTTTACATTATAAAGTTTATTGCACCGATTACTAATTATTATTCATGATATATATTTTTCTGGAAAAAAATCAATAAAGCTTTGAAAAAAGAATAAAAAATTCCCTGAAAGTAATAATCCGGCTTTTCTTTCCGTTTACGAGAAGAAAATTTTCTGTCCCGATATTTTTAACCGGATTAATAAAATTTTGTTAATTAGAATGGTCTAACATTAATATTATGGTTTACTTCCAATATAGCTACTTCAAAACCTTTACATTTTGAAAATATTAATCTCAACTCAAAAAATTTCCGATCTAAATAATGTTTCCGGTATATTATCAGGAAATGATTTTTCCATTTACTCTTTCTTACGGGTCAAGCATTTGAGTCAGGAATGTATAACATTTAAGTCAGAAATGTATAGCGTCAGGAATGCATATACTCCAGAATAATTGAAGCATAGTCCGGCATGTTCTGATGCCCGGGTTCTCATACCTGCCGGTATGGGCTCTTTTTAAGTCCCCCTGGCGAACTCGCAACTATATCTACAGGTTTTTTCGTACCTGAGATAATTTTCTGCCTTATCTTTGCTCTTATCCTTATTCTTTCAAAACCCTGTAAACAAGGTGCACATATTTCTTTTCCACAATCTCGTTTCTTGAAAGCTCCAGTTGAATCCCGCTTTTCTCAATGCCCCTGAAAAGGTTCGTCCCGCTTTTCCCAACAATTTCCGGAGTCAGGACCAAACTTATTTCATCAACAAGTCCCTGTTCAAGTAAAATACTGTTTAATATCCCTCCGCTGTCTGAAACCACAAGTTTAAATCCGTATCTTTCACCTGCAATTTCAAGAGCCTGCCTGACATCCACACGTTCCGCCCCTGCCCGGATAAAATCATAATCTCTTTCCTTGAGGTAATTTATGTAAGATTCAGGGGTTTTCTCCGAGACGAGTACGATTATGTCTTTACTATATTCTGAACGCCTGAATACGTGCATAAGCCCTTCGAGAGTCCCTCTTGAGTCTGCGATCATCCAGTAAGCCCTTGTATCATCCGGATGGATATCAGGCTTTTTGAAGTCCTCTTTATCTTCAGGAGGTATCTTTTCGCAAAAAAATTGTGTCCCCACCTTTGCGGTATTTGACCCTACTATCATGGCATCGGGTTCGTAACTGCCCAGGATCCCATAGTGAACATCAAGGTTTGCATCAAAACCAGTGGTTGAGCCGTCAAGGCTTATGCTGTTGTGTATAACCAGTCTGGGTAGCATGTTTTCACCTCTTCCCCCAAATTAAAAGCATATATAGTTTAATTAAAGTTGTATTAACTTAAATCAAACATTCAATAAACTTATTCTATCTTGGAATATATTTAATCTGGATGCATGCTCTGGAATTTAAAGGCGTATCAAAGTCTTTTGCAGAAAAAAATGTCATCAGAGATATCTCCTTTTCAGTCGAGAAGGGCGAAATCTTCGGGCTGCTGGGCCCTAACGGGGCTGGAAAAACAACCCTTATAAGACTGCTTCTTGACATTATAAAGCCGGATTCAGGCGAAATCCATGTTTTTGGGAGCTCTCTTACTGCTGCCGGAAAGGACAGGATAGGATACCTGCCAGAAGAACGGGGGCTTTACAAAAAAACAAAAATTCTGGATATGCTTGTTTACCTTGCCCGGCTTAAAAATGTCCCTAAAAAAGAAGCTCAGGCAAATGCTGAAAAGCTTCTGAAATCCCTGGAGCTTTATGAGCACAGGGAAAAGAGAATAGAAGAGCTTTCAAAAGGGATGCAGCAAAAAATTCAGTTCCTTTCTTCAATAATCCATGACCCTGAACTTATCATTCTTGATGAGCCTTTTTCAGGGCTTGATCCTGTGAGCACAAAAACCATTAAATCCAAAATTACCGAGTACAGAGACGCGGGCAGAACCGTCATACTCTCCACACATATGATGGAGCAGGCGCAAAAACTATGCGACAGAATTCTTATGCTCAATAAAGGCCAGCAGGTTCTTTACGGTACTGTTGAAGTAATACGGAAAGAACATGGAAAAAACTCTTTGTTTGTTGAGTTTGCGGATAAAAGGAATTTAAGCGTTATTCGAGAAATTCCAGGCATCAAAAAAATTGCATGGCATGAGGGGCTGTTAGAGATTTTTCCTGAGGAAGGGATAAGCGCACAGGCGGTTCTTCAGGAGCTTGTTAAAAGGGCTGAGATACTTCGCTTTGAGCAGGCATTTCCTTCCCTGAACGATATTTTTATTGAAACTGTGGAGAGTGCTTCCGGTGAGTAAGTTTTCCGGAAAAACCTTTATTGTTGCCAGGCACGAGTTTCTAAAAACTGTCAGGCGCAAAGAGTTTCTCTTCATGACCTTTGTTTTTCCTCTCCTCCTTGCCGGAATAGCAATCATTCCCTCCCTGCTTGTCAGTACAGCCACTGTCGAAGACCAGAGAGTAGGCTACATTGACATGACAGGTTCCTTCGAATTCCCGGAATCTTTTATCAGCGAAGGTTTCTCTGCAGGTCCCCTGGAAGCAAAACCCTTAACAATAGAGTTAGTAAGGTATGAAGAGAACTCCGAAGCAAGGGAAGCCCTGCGGTCAGGCCGAATTTCTTCCTATATTATAGTCCCTGAAAATTTCCTTGAGACCGGTGTGATTGAACTTTATTCCTCCAAAAAAGAAATGTCAGTTCCGGGGGCTGAACTCTCGGCTGAGCTTTCGGATATAGCTATTGACTCTCTCCTGAAAGACAGAGTGAATGAGTCTGTGCTCCAGAGGATCAAGGACCCCATCAACCTGAGGCTTTATAATATCGGGGACAACGGGGAGTCGTCAGAGCAGGGAATAGCTGAGATCCTGGCCAGCTTTGGTCTTCCTTTCCTTACCGGTTTTCTCCTTTTTTTCAGCATATTTACCGCGTCAGGCTATCTACTTCGTGGAGTTGCCGAAGAGAAGGAAAACAGGATTATGGAAGTTCTACTTTCTTCTGCTACCCCCACAGAACTTCTTACAGGAAAAATAATAGGGCTTGGCGCAGTCGGCCTTCTACAGATTATTGTGTGGCTCTCTGTCATTGTTATCGGAGGTGGATATGCCCTCCCTGTAAGAGTGGATCCCATGATTCTTTTCCTTGCCCTTATCTATTTCCTGCTGGGCTTTCTCTTCTTTGCCAGCATGATGGCAGGAATCGGGGCAATAACAGGCTCCCTTCAGGAGAGCCAGCAGGTTGCAGGCATCTTCACATTTGCTGCTGCTTTCCCTCTAGTTTTCATGCAGCTCATACTTACAAATCCTGACAGCCCTGCTGCAGTTTTTCTCTCCCTTTTTCCATTTACATCTCCCGTAACTATGCTTTCCAGAATCGCGGCTTCAGAAGTGCCTTTCTACCAGATCGCAGCCAGCCTTTTCATCCTTTTTGTTTCTATTCACGTGGTAATTATAATTTCGAGCCGTCTATTCAGGATTTATTTACTCATGTACGGAAAAAGACCCGAAGTAAAAGAAATCCTGAAGAGCATCCGGGACGCCGGGAGATGAAGGAGGACTATTGAGGAAAGAAAAAGCTGACTTGAACAGCAGTCAGACTTCCAATTTAAATTAATGGGTCAGGTGCCTGCATCTCCTGTCTTATAACCTGTTTGTTTCCTGTTAGATGACTGGTTAAATATTCAAGATGGATGAAAGGGTTTTTAGGGGCTAATCAGGGCATTCGATAATTATATTTCTTAACTGACTTAATATTCTATAATTCTATCGCTGGGATTTTATATTATGAGTTACATAGTATTAATTGGTTCATAAGGGAAGTACTGTAAAATGGAGCAAATTCAGGACAGCCTGAAAACTGATCCCGAAATCTACTTCATTGACGCGCAGGATGTAAGATGAAGCAAATTCAGGACGGCTTGAAAACCGATCTTGCAATATACTTCATTAATGCGTAAGCTGTAAAATGAGGTAAATTCAGGACAGTCTGAAAGCTGATCCCGTAATCTACTTCATGGATGCAGAACCCCTTTGAACCACCAAACTGCTCTTTTTACAATATCCATCTCCATAAACTGCTTTTTTCTGGTTCTTTACATCGCTTTTCCTGATTTTCTTTCGTCTTACTCTCTTATTGCTTTTCTTCCCCTCTGCTGGCCTGATTTTCTTTTCTCTTACTCCCCTCTTGCTTCTCTTTTTACTGCTTTTCTTTCCTCCGGGCTGGCCCGATTTATTACTACATTTATCTAAACAATTTGATTGGGAGAGTTAACGTCTCCCAATCTTCCTGTTCAAAATTTTTGTTCTGTGGGTTTATCCATGGCAGCTTCCGCAATTTGTATTTTCATCAGCCGAAATATGGGTTTCCTGGGTGCTGCTGTTCAGGAGAGCCGATTTTGCTTTTAAGACCGCGTCTTCCGAACCTGAAGCGTAGATGTCAGCTCCTATCCGGTCAGCCCATTCCTGAGTTATCAGCGATCCCCCCACACCTGTTACGACTTTATCCCGTATTCCGGCGTTTTTAAGCTGCTCTTCAATCTGTATCTGCTGGATCATGGTTGTGCTCATGGATGCCGAACTGAATACAAAATCTGCTTCGTGTTCTTTGGCGGCTTCAGCAAATCTTTCAGATGAGACTCCCTCTCCAAGGTTAATTACTTCAAAGCCCTCTTTTTCAAAAGCGGCTGCAATACTGTCCTTGCCATAAGTGTGGGAATCCCCTTCAACAGTAGCGATTACGACAGCTCCCACATTACCTCTATCCTTTCCGCCCGGATCTCCGGCCGACACAGGGAAGATGAATTGAGCAGCAACTATCCCCAGAATTAACAGGACCAGTAAACTCAATTTTTTAACGCACATATTTTTCTCTCCTTTCTTTCTCCAGATTTTTGACTTCCTTCTGACTTTTTTTTCTCCGGAATTACCTGTTCCTTCTGCACCTTTTTCCGCTCACATTTTCAAAATCTTCTGCGGTTTTTCCGGATATAAGGGGAAGATAATCACAGTTTGCTTCCGTTACATTGTAAGGCAGATCTGAAATCATATCCCCGTCCTCGTCAGAAGCTGTTTCTGAGAAACCGTTCCCTTGCGGGGAAACCCATAAATTTCCGCCAAGGTAAGGCCCCCCTGCAATATTCACACCAGCGATTTTCGAAATATTCCAGCTGTTTGTTCCGAAGTCTTCAGCGTTCCGGCTGTTATTCAGGTAATTGTTGTAGATTATATTGAAGTCTGAACCTGTCCCATCTGTCCAGTTCAGGTTAAGAGAGATGCCGATATTATTTCCCAGTATCCTGTTTCCTGATATTGTATTGTTGCCGCAGCCTTCGGTATATAATCCATAGGAGCTGGCTGTGATGGTATTATTGTTCAGGGTATTTTCTTCACTTGACCCGTAGAGGTAGATCCCTTCATAAGCCTCTGAAAGTATATTTCCTTCAAGGGTGTTGTTGCAGCTTGTATCCCCAAGGTCTACACAGCACCAGCTGCTTGAGCTAACAGTGTTTTCTTTAAGGACATTGTCTGTGCTTGTATCACACAGCCAGATTCCCGCCATGTTATTTGAAGCACTGTTATCTTCTACATGGCAGTTCCTGCAGCTGCTCAAAATGAAAGCGTTTCCTTCATTAGAATTTACATCATTTCCCCTTAGAGCTGTCATGGAACAGTTTCCAAGATATACTCCATGTTCACAGTTTGAGATGCTGCATCCTTCAAGCAGAGAATTTTGACTATTATAGAGGTAAACCCCAAAACTGCTGTTTTCAAGACCCAGGTCTTTGAGGGTGATGTTTTCACAATTTATGCAGTATACAACTCCTGCACTGGAATTGGAGTCAATTGTAAGGTCTGAAACTCCTGACAAATAATATATCGATTTCCCGTCTACCTTATTGCTTGTGTCGATGCTGTTATTCATTTCACCTGTGTAATGATAGGTGTAAGCCCCGAAATTTCTGCTGTTGCGGGACATTTTATTTTTTTGGAGTATATTGAAGCTTGAGTCGAGATAAATTCCCCAGTGGTTTGAATTAGCTTTGTTTCCTCTCAGGATGCTTCCGTTCGAGTTCCCGAGGTATATCCCGTACATTTCGTTTGAGTTTGCGGTATTCTTTTCAAGCAGGCTTTCCCCTGAGCCGGTAAGATAAATTCCGTAAAAATTATTCAATGTTTTTGAGCCAGATATACGGCAGCCGGATGAATCTTCCAGGTAGATGCCAACCGCTCCTTCAGATGCGCAATTATTTTGAAGGGTATTGTTTTCGGACGAATTAAGATAAAATCCGTAATGCCTGTTCGATTTTGCTTTATTGTCTTTTATCAGGTTCCGTTCCGAACTTTCAAGCCAGATACCGTTGTCACTGCTTTCCAGGCGGTTATTTTTCAGGATATTTCCGTGTGAATTATTCAGCACGATACTTCTCCAGTTTCCTGAAAAATAGTTGTTAGTGATATTGCTTCCAGAAACGCCGTCAAGGTAAATTCCATATGTGGAATTTGCCCCTTTTATAGAGAACCCGCTGATTTTTACAGAATCAGAAACAATGTGGAACACAGGGGCTTCCGGGTCTAGAGCAGTGATTACGGTTTTTTCAGGGTTATGATTCGTGGAGCTTATTTCCAGTGATTTATTTACGAGTACGTTTTCACTGTACTGCCCTTTCCCAACAAGGATAATATCCCCTTCGGAAGCTGCGTTTACTGCCTCCTGCAGATTTTCGTATGATCCTGTTCCTCCTCCTTCTTTTACATAAAGAGTAGCTGAGGATGCGGAGCCTGATATAAGGATAAGCAGTGTGAAAACAGCAATAAGTACAAATATTCTCTTCCCTTTCAACAGTATCACCTTCCTGTAAATGAACCCCGGTTTATCTCTCTCATAAAGTCTGAATAATGAATGCTGGATGAGTTTTTTCCGGGTAACCCATGAAATTTGGGCAAACTTTACAGGATAGATAAGAAGGTCTCTGCACGACCAGTATTCAGGTTTTCACAGGGACATGGTCAGATTAAAAATCCACCTGAGGGTTAATTCAGAATATCCTGTATTCAGCTAACCCGGAAACAATCCTTAAACGGAGTTCATAGCTGATTTAAAAAAAGAGTTTTAATTTTATTATTTAGACCTGGTTATCTGGATAACAACTGTTATCTTTTACTGCCTGCTGGTATATTGTTCGTTTTTTACTGGTATACTGCTTACTTTTTACTGGTATACTGCTTACTTTTTACTGGTATACTGCTTACTTTTTACTGGTATACTGCTTACTTTTTACTGGTATATTGTTCGCTTTTTACTGGTATACTGTTCACTTTTATGCTCACCGGGCTCTATTCGGTTTAAGGGAGCTGGAAACCCGGTTAAAATTTCAGGTTCAGCAGGTAGTTCAGGACAGGTCTGCCTGGATACATACCGGGGCTATATGGCTTACCACCTGGAGGGCAATGCTCTCAAGGAAGTTGCGGATATTCCATGGAATCTTATCCAGAGTATGGGAAGCAAAGTTCAGGCTGCCTATGATTTCGTTGCTATATTTTAAAGGAATTACCGCAACTGCTTTTATCCCCTCTTTTCTTGCAGCTTCAGCCATTTTATCCGAGTAAAAATCCATTGAATAGATAGGTTTTTCAGCCCAGACCTGTTTTGCTTCATTTGAGTCTGCTTTAAACCTGGAAACTTTTTCTTTGAATTCTGGAGAGATGCCGCGGGATTGAACAAGGTTTATCTGGTCCAGGAGTTCATCCCTGATATATACGCCTCCGGCATCTATCCCGTTTATTTGCAGGCAGGCATCAAGTACCATATTAAGAATGGCATGGAGATTCCATGTCGTGTTAAGTTTTGCTCCAAGTTCCCTCTGTATTTCAAGCATTTTCTGGGCTTCTTTTCTTTCGGTAATATCCACAACCAGGCCCTGAAGATGAGTTGCTCTGCCTTCTTCGTCCCTCTGGACAAAGACTCTTTCTTCTACCCAGAGCATTCTTCCCTCTCCTGTATAAATCCTGTATTCAATGCCGAAAGAACCCTGCCCCTCAGCGATGCTGCGTTTAAGGGTTTCATTAACCTTATTAATGTCATCTTTATGTATTATATCCCCGTACAGCACCTTTCCTGATATGAAATCTTCTACCTTATACCCTAACTGGGTCACATTCTCTGAAACATATTCTGCAGGCAGGTTCTCTTTGTTCTCCCATAAAAAAGCTATAGCCTGGCTGTTGTTGATTATGGTTCTCAGCATGCTCTGCATTTCAATCGATTTACTGAGCGCTTCTTCTTTTTCTTTGTCTTCAGTTATATCAAGCACAAGCCCCTGAATGTGAGTTATCTCGCCTTCTCTGTTCCTCTGAATAAATGCCCTTTCATTAACCCAGCGCACGTCTCCGGCTTTTGTGAATATCCTGTATCCCGTATTGAAGTCAACTTCCCCTCTGCGTATTCGTGTTTTAAGTTCCTCTTTCACTCTGTTCCTGTCTTCAGGATGGATGATATCCCCGTAAAGGAAATTGCCGGAAATAAAGTCCTCAACTGTATATCCAAACTTAACAACATTTTCCGAAACGAATTCTGCAGGCCACTTTTCTTCATTTCTCCATAGAAAAACAACAGCAGGGCTGTTATTTACCACAGTCCGGATTGTTTCCTGCATCTTGAGGACAGAGAGCAAATCCACAATTCCTATTGCTGCAACAACTTTTCCATCTTCGGAGAAAATAGGGGAAACGGCTACATTCCTGCCAAGGTACGTACCTCCCTTTGGGACTCCACGCACAGTTTTACCGTTCCTGAGTACCTCTTCGAGTACAGGTCCCGTATAGTCTCTATCAATTATTTTTCCGTTTTCCAGGCGAAGCCCTTTCCGCTTTAAACTGCGGATAGTGGTCGGGAGCCCTACAAGAGAATGTACTGCTACGGCTATTGCTTCAAGCTCTTCTGGTCCTGCATCTTCGGATATCAAAGAACTAATTCTTTCACCCCCGGAAAGATCCTGATGTTTGAATTGAAATATAAGAACTCTTGAACAGGAGAAGGCATCAAACTGAAAATCAGACTCGAGATTTTTATATTATATCTCTTGAGATATATAGTCACTTTTCATTTATATAATTGAGATTTCTCAAACCTTTCCAGAGTATCTTTTCTAAGTGTACGTGCAGGAATAGATCGGAAGACACTGGATGAACTGAAAAAAAGTATTTTTTATAGATTTTTTTAATCCCTAACTGGAAAAATAGTATAGTCCTGAGCGGATTCGAACCGCTGTCCCGGGCTCCAAAGGCCCGAAGGATTGACCACTACCCTACAGGACTGCGCATGAAAGCTTTTACTTATAGCTTAATTCATGTACTTAATTTTTGTGCCATCTCGGGACTTTTTTGTGAATTTCCTGTAAAATATCAATCATATCAAAAATCATATATTGGCGTTGAAATTTTTCATATAGCAATCTTTTTTGTTTCAAAAAAATTTTTTGTATAATTAATTTAAAGTATTTTACATTATTAGTATATTATGGAGCTGGAAAAGAAAGGTATGGTCGAATAGAGAAGTGTTAGCGGATTGTAAAATAATTGCCCGGAGTTATCGGGTCCTGCTCTGGAACATGTTTGATGGGAGCATTGTTCAGGGCGGCTGGTTGGGGAATACGGCAAAGGATCACGGTGGCACCGGGCTTCTTCTTGTATTAAGCATTCTACTGGTTCTAAACATTTATTGGTTTAAGCATTTTATTGGTCTAAGCATTTTATTGGTTCTAATTTGTAATCAATTAATTTTCAGTTAATTATATCCCGTATTGTTCCGTTTTTATGTTGTTTCAAAATTATTTCTTTATTATCTAATTCCAACAGAATATTATCTAATTCCAACAGAATACTTTTTGCTACGTTTTTTAATTAAAAATTACAAATGCCGCATATTTTATTCTTACTTTAAAACTTTTAATGCAATAATATAATTTGCTGTAGGACAATTTTTAACATAATTAATTTAAAATAACTTACGTTATAATTATATGTTGCAGTTGGGAAGCAATACAGGATAAACCAATGTAATCTGCCACCAAAAAACTGCCTGGAGCCGCTGGTATTCTCTTTGAATCAATATGCTTGGGGGAGCATAATTTGAAGAGGCTGTGTTGGGGGATGCAGAAACTTATGCGGCATCCGGGCTTTTTTTACAACCTTTTTACTCTTTTTTTTACAACCTTTTTACTCTTTTTCACTAACCTTTTCACTAACTTTTTCAATCTCTGCTTTCAGGAGAAGTAACCTCTGAGTTGAAAAAGCAATATATTCATCCGCTATTCTTTTAATTTGCCTTTTTTCTCAGAAAGTAATGGTATTGCAATAATATTTAATATTGAATCCTTTTCAGGCGCTGAATTGTTTCATAATAAAATATATTTCGCTGCGAAACAATTTTTAATATAATTAATTTAAAATAATCAAGAGTTAATTATATATTTGCAACCGGGAGTGAACAGATCGAACGAATGAGTAATGGATGTGAATAAGTACAGGAATTGAGAATCTCTCGAAAGCTTTGATCCTGTTCTTGACCTGTTCTTGACTTATGCTCGGGGGCGCATATCTCTGGAACAAATGTATCGAGGACTACAGCCGGAACAAATGCTTTCGGGATTTTTCTTACTCTGTCTCTGATTAATTCCTTCTTTGATTTTCCTTTTCGCTTTCTCTATCTTATTTTTGTCCTTTCCCCTGATTTTTTATTTCCTTATCTTTTATATCAATAAACGTAAAACCCCTGAGTCCTTAGCCCGGTGGTAATTCACTTTCCTTATATCTTTAATCTCCTATCTGTAATCTTCTTTTGAAGTTTTCAATATGGAATTAATTTTTTTCTGAATGAAAAATTTGGAGTAATTAATTTGAAATAGTAATGATATAATGTTATATTTGTGGAGTTGGGAAGTGAGACGGGTATTAAAATGGAACTGCTTGGGGGCAATTGATCATGCTTCTGATTCAATATGCTTGGGGGAGCATATCTTCGGGGCTTGCTATGTTGGGGGACATAGTAACTAAAGGGCAATAGTGCCTCTAAGCTTCTTCTTACAACACTTTTTACTTCGGTTTTTTATCTTCGGTTTTTTTATCTTCGGTTTTTTTTCCCTTTACTTTAAATTTAGTCAAAAAAGGACGCTTGACCGGAAGGTCAATCCCTTCTATTTCAATATAGAGCTCAACTGCTTCCTTTAGATTTGACACTGCTTCTTCAATCGTTTTTCCCTGGCTTGATATGTCCAGTTCCAGGCATGAGGATATGTACCAGTCACCCTTTTTCTGCACCTTCGCAGTTAAAGTAAACGTTTCTGTCATAATTTGTAATACTTCGGGATTATGTTAAATATTTCGCAGTTGGTCCCCTGTATCTGTCAATTTGTACTGCATAAAGCCTTCTGTTCCGTATATTCTCTTCTCATGGCAGTATGACTAAAGGTTATACCTTAAAGAAAGCAACAACTATTGACCACATTATAAGAAAATTATATATACTTTCAACTTAATCACTCTCTAATAATATACTTTGAGAGATGACCTTTATGGCTGACACACGAAATTTTGTTTTGCGAGATGTAGATGGCACGGAACATGGAGTTTTCACTGGAAAACAGCCTCGTCAGGCTGCTTTGAAAGCTGCAAACAGAGGTAAAGGAACAAAATCAAAACCAGATATTATCCGTCTAAGAGAGCGCGGGACAAAGAAGATTCACGTTTTCAAGGCATGGAAGCAGGTTGTCGCAGCTCCGAAAAACAAGCCTGAATGGATGCCGGATAAAATCAGCAAACCTTTTGTTAAGAAAGAAAAAATAGAAACAATCGAGTAAAATACATTTTTCTTCATATACCCTGGAAAACCGGGGACATTTCATTTTTTTCAAAGCCCACGAGCATCTTCTTTTCCCTGGATATTTTTAATACTTTTTTCTGGATATGTGGTGATTTTTTTCCAGTAGACTTTTCTTTCTAAATTATCCGCTTCAAGCTTAAAATGGGATTCTGTATTTTATAAGCGCTATTTTTCAGAATCCGGGGAATTTTGAGCCAGATGACAAAACGTTTCTTAGTAAAAAAATTTCTTAGTAATATACAATTTTCGAAAATCCCCTGGGCAGTTCTTCCCCCAGGAATTGTTCAACTTCTTTTTTCAGGTTTGTAACCGCTTCTTCGATACTTTCCCCTCTACAGACAATATCCGCCTCCGGGCAGATTGAAATATAGGTGTTCTCTTCTTTCCGAATAGTCACAGAAAAAGGAAAGTAAATTGTCATACCTTGAAATATTATTCAGTTTATTTTAAACATTTCGAGTCTGACATTCCTTATGTCTATTTTCGCTGATCTTTTCTTTCTGTTCTCCCCTACAAGCGCAGGGATTTTATACTTGTACATATATCACTCCCAAAGTTTATGTTAATAGAACTCTGGAATGTATGTTAACAGGCTTGCGGGATTTATGGTAGCTGACTCTTTTGTATATTCTTTTGTATCTTCGCCCGACCTTTCTGTACTCGTCCTTCTCTGTGTCCTTCTGCTTACCGCTCTCAGGCAGGTCGGGTCTTTAAGGTTGCAGATCTGGCAGGTCATGACCCTTGGAGCCATTTCTGTGCTGCTTCTCGGGGAAATTTCACCTCAGGAAGCTCTCAGGGCAATAAACATAGATGTGCTCCTTTTTCTTTTCGGGGCCTTTTGTGTGGGGGAAGCACTTAACAGGAGCGGATATCTTGCCTGGATAGGAGGCCGGATTGTTTCAAGGGCAAAAAATACGGACCAGCTCGTTTTACTGGTAATCTTCTCCACAGGTCTTCTCTCCGCAGTCCTTATGAATGACACCCTTGCTATAATGGGTACCCCGCTGGTTTTGCGTTTTTCAAGGAAATACGGCGTGTCTCCCAAACTCATGCTCTTTGCCCTGGCTTTCGGGATAACCACCGGGAGCGTCATGAGCCCCATAGGAAACCCCCAGAACCTCCTGATCGCAATTGACGGAAATCTTGACTCCCCCTTTGTGGTATTTTTAAGCTCCCTGGCCGTACCTACTATGATAAATCTTGTGCTTGTTTATGCCGTTCTTAAACTCTTTTTCAGCAGCGAATTTGGGAAACCAGCTCTGATACACACCGACGAGCTTATTTCAGATCCCGAACTTGCGGAAATATCAAAAAAGGCTCTTTTCCTTCTGCTGGCTCTTATTACATGTAAAATTCTTCTCGTAGAGTTCTTGCCTGCCTGGGATTTCAGTTTGAGCTGGATTGCCCTTTTCTCGGCTTCTCCCATACTGCTCAGCAAAAGGCGGACTGAAGTTGTAAAAAATATTGACTGGGCAACCCTGGTCTTCTTTGTTTCCATGTTCGTGCTCATGGAAAGCGTCTGGATTTCCGGGACCTGTCAGGAACTCCTGCACAGAATGTCTCCGCAGTTAGGCTCAGTTCCCACTATCCTTGCACTCAGCATAGGACTCAGCCAGCTTATTTCTAATGTTCCCTTTGTTGCGCTCTACCTCCCTGCAATGGGAAGTGGTGTTTCACAGGGACAGTTGATGGCTCTCGCTGCCGGAAGTACAATTGCAGGGAATCTTTTGATTCTTGGGGCCGCAAGCAACGTTATTATACTCCAGAATGCCGAAAAAGAAGGTGAAACTTTCTCTTTTATTGAATTCGCTAAAATAGGGCTTTTAATTTCATTTTTAAATGCTATTATTTACTTTATATTTCTTTAAACTTTAAAAGCAATTATATTTACTTAAATGAAGCAAGGAAATTCGTTCTAGCTTGAAATGCTGTTTTAATACCCATTAATCCTTTAACTGCTCTATCCAGCTGACCCTTTGAGTATATAAATCTCCCTGACTGTCCGATAAACTTGATATACTGAAAGCACATACATTTTTTTCGGGAAGATATCTTATCATGACCCAGAATAATATTGATTCTAATTCCAGGCGCAAACGCGCTAAAGGTGCCGTACAGACGAAAACCCTCGGGCCTGTTGAAGACCTTGAAACTCATGTCCGGTCCGACTGGTGGCAGACTCTTTTTAATTCTCTCTATCTCAAGACTGATGCCGATCTTCTGGATGACATTGAAGTTACAAAGAAAGAAGCTGATCTTGTTGTTTCTATCCTTGGGCTCAACCCTGAAGATGCTGTTCTTGACCTTTGCTGCGGACAGGGCAGGCATGTCCTGGAACTGGCAAGGAGAGGATTTCCAAATGTTGAAGGCTATGACAGATCCCAGTACCTCATCCGAAAAGCAAGGACAAGGGCTCAAAAGGAAAATCTGCAGGTCAGGTTCAGGGAGGGGGACGCAAGAAAGCTGCCTTATCCATCTGACACCTTTTCTGTGGTTACCATTCTCGGGAACAGCTTTGGATACTTTGATTCCACTCTGCAGGACAGAAAAGTGCTCGAAGAAGTTTTCCGGGTACTGAAGCCAGGTGGGAGAGTCTTTATTGACGCTGTAGACGGGGACCACATTAGAAAGAATTTCCAGCCAAGATCATGGGAATGGCTGGACAGGAAGTATTTTGTATGCAGGGAAAGAGCCCTTTCTTCAGATTGTGAAAGGTTGATCTGCAGGGAGGTTATATGCCGTATTGATAGAGGGATAATTGCAGACCAGTTTTACGCTGAAAGGCTGTACAACAGGGAAAGCCTTTTTGAACTGCTTACAGCATCAGGTTTTAGCAGCCCGACCTTCCACACAACTTTCAGCCCTGTCTCGACAGGCACTCAGGACGCAGGAATGATGGAAAAGAGAATTCTGCTTTCGGCCACTGTTGAGAAAGCCTGGCCTTCCGTGGAGTCTTCAGGTGCGGAAAGCAAAAAGCCCCTTAACGTTGTTGTTGTGCTTGGGGATCCAAGGAAGGAAGACCAGGTCAAGCCTGCCTGTGTATTTGACGATGATGATTTCGAAACCGTTAACCGGATGAAGACGGCTCTTTCTGAAAATTCTTATATGAAATTCACTTTCCTTGACAGGCATGAAACCCTTTTCGAAGACCTCAGAAAGAAAGCAGGGAAAACCGACCTTGTACTCAACCTATGTGATGAAGGTTTTTACAACGATCCCGTAAAAGAATTACACGTTCCTGCCATGCTTGAACAGCTTAATATCCCTTACACCGGCGCAGGTCCACAGTGCCTTGCCTACTGCTATGATAAATCTCTTGTAAGGGGAGTAGCTCGTGAGATGAGGATTCCTGTGGCAAAAGGGGTTCTCGTTACAGATGATTCTGATATCTCAAGGCTTTCTCTCTCTTTTCCCCTGCTCGTAAAACCCAATTCAGGAGATTCAAGTTTCGGGATCACACAGAAAAGCATAGTCCACAGCAGAGAGGAACTTCTTGACATCATGAAAGAAACACGGGAAAAAATAGGGTCAGACAAGCCTTTCCTTCTGGAGGAATTCCTCCCTGGAAAAGATATCAGCGTAGGTATAATCGGAAACCCTCCTTCGTGCATCGTGCTGCCCATTACGGAAGAAGACTACTCTGCAGTCCCGGGGGAACTGCCAAAGATTTGCGGGTATGAAGCCAAATGGCTCCCGGATTCTCCTTACTGGAAGATTAAATCCGTACCTGCGGACCTTCCTGAAAAGACCCAGAAGGAAGTCGTAAGGAGCTGCCTTGCTCTCTTTACAAGGCTGGAATGCCGTGATTATGCCCGCTTTGATTGGAGGCTCGACGCTGAAGGCAGGCCAAGGCTCCTTGAGGTAAACCCCAACCCTGGATGGTGCTGGGACGGTCACCTTGCCAAAATGGCAGCTTATGCGAACATCTCTTATTCCGGTATGCTTGCGACAATTATTGGGGCTGCAAAGAAAAGATATGGTATCGGGCTGGGCGGCAAGGTTGTGCTTCAAACGAAGGCAGGCCAGTCCACAAGAAAAAGCCCGGCTGAATGTGCTGCGGAATTCGAGGAAGAAGTTGAGGCTAAAAGCTCAATTGAGCCAGGAAATGGCAGGAAGAGAAATGTTTTCTCAAGCAATTCCGAAACTATAAAGGTTCTCTAAGAGTAGAGGCTCTCTCATAGTGTATGGTTAAAACAATCAAAAATCGGTTAAAAAAATTTGACTTGGAAATAAACCCGGATCAAATAAGCGGGTCTGAAAATTTGCCGGATCGGAGTATATCTGATCCACAAAAGACCGGAATTTTATACTCGAAAAATTGAATAAAAAAACGGAACGCGAAAGACTAATTTTTTTCCTTCGCTTTCCTTTTACTCTGCGATGTTTATTTTTGAATGATTATCGTCAGAATATCTTCGTCTTCCATGGCATGTTCAAGCCCCACTCTCTGACCGGGGTGTTTTGCAGACGAGCCCCATATCTGGGCATAGCGGAACTTCCTGCGGAAATCGCGGTGCAGCCTGTCGCAGATCTGGCCTATGTTCGTCCCGCTCATAACTATAAGGGGTTCTTCCATATCTGCCGGTTGCCCCTGAGGTTTCAGATATACTCGAATAAAGCCAAGGCGGTCGTAAATAGCATTCTTGAGTGTTTCGATATTTGTGCCTTCGTGGGCTGAGATAAAAATCGCGTCAGGGTACATTCTCCGGCATTCTTCTATCAGCTGGGGATACCCAAGGTCCACTTTGTTGACAGCAATTAAAGAACGGACATAACTCCTGTTTCCCAGAACTATATCTATAAGCTGGTCCACAGTGATATTTTCCCTTATGAGGACATGAGCATTATGGATTTTGTATTCGTCAAGGACGGCTTTTATAGTTTCTTCATTGAGGTCCAGCTCTATGGTTGAGTTTATCTCGATGCCGCCCCTGTCTTTTCTTTTAATGCTGACGTCAGGAGGCACTTCATCCACGCGGATTCCTGCCTGGTAAAGTTCATCCATAAGCACTTCATAGTGTTTTGGCTGGAAAACATCAAGCAAAAAGATGACCATATCAGAGTTACGGATGACCGATATAACTTCCTTCCCGCGACCGCGCCCTGAAGACGCGCCTTTTACAAGTCCGGGTACGTCAAGGAACTGGATTGTTGCACCTTTATGTTCAAGCACTCCGGGTACAACTGTAAGCGTGGTAAACTCGTATGCTCCTACCTCTGATTTTGCGCCTGTAACTTTGTTCAGAAGCGTGGATTTCCCCACTGACGGAAAGCCCACCAGAGTTACGGTACCGTCTCCCGATTTTTTGACCGAGTATCCTTCTCCTCCACCCTTTGAGGAAGACTTCTTCTCAATTTCATCCCTCATGCGGGCTATCTTGGCTTTCAGCCTGCCTATGTGGTGGGAAGTTGCCTTATTATACTGGGTCTTCCGGATTTCTTCTTCTACTTCCTGTATTTGCTCCTGTATGCTGCTCATCTGAAACCTGCCGATTTCGGGACTGAAGAAATGATCTTATAGTGATTTTATATTTCGTGAAAAAGAAACCGCATCCAAACGGTCTCTAAAAACCTTTTTTGATCCAAAACAGATCCGTTATCTGGATATTTTATCCTGAATAGTTGGATGCAATATATATACCTATGGAATACTTTTATTGCCCCGGAATTTTTCATTGATAAAATTATTTATTAAAACTTACTGCTGCTAAAAGGGGTTTTCCTAATTTATTCCCTGTTTAAAATTTGCTTTAGATTCCTGATTCCATAGTAGATTTATATTTATATCACTGAATAAGTATAATAATATTTAAACCTTATTGATATATCTTTCTGGTAATTATGGATAGCAGATGCCTTTATCCATTATAAATAATCTCTCCTGTTCTCTCACATACCTGAAGCCCTGCAGGAAGTTTTGAGGCAAATTCTTTCGAGCCAAGGGTTTGAAGGAATTTTTGGACTTCAGGGGTGTCGAGGACCTCTTTTCTGATCAGAAAATCATATTCCTCTTCCGCAATTTTTATGAATTTTATGCCATTATTTTTCTCTGCACAGTTCCTTAAACCTACTCCTGCATCAGCTTTTCCTGAAAGAACCGCTTCGCAGACTGCAACTTCGGATTTTGCTCCTGAAGAGTATCCGTGTATCGAGTCTGTAAACTCTTTTTTGTTAATCTCCTTCTCTCCTGCCAGTTCTTCTATTTTCAAATCCAGGAGTGCCCTTGTCCCGGACCCTCTGTTCCGGTTAATTAAACGCTTTCCTGGCAGGTCTTCAAGTCCCTTAATTGTGCTGTCCAGCCTGACAAGAATCCCGACTTCCCGCCTGTACCCCCTGACAAGTACAGCCCCTGAAAGCTCCATATTCTTCATTATCGGAATATTGTACAGAGCTTCTGCCTGACCCTTTGATTTCGAGGGTAAGTTCACACCCGCAATATCTGCCGTCTTTGCTGCAATTGCGCTGAAACCCCCGCTTGAACCCGTATAAAGTGTCCTGAACCTTAGTCCACTGAGGTCTTCCAGAACGTCAAGCCCTGGACAGAAACCTCCTGATATCTGGAGGTCCGGTTTTTCGACTTCTCCAAAAAGGGTCACTTCCACAGGCGTCCCGGATTCTATAAATTCTGTTTTCGGCGGAATTTCTATAAATCCATCTGCTCCGGAAAGGGAGGTTATGGCACCTGAACCCCGGTCTGCAGGATAAACTCTTCCCCTTACCATCCCAACCGGAAGGAGCTGCTGCCTTCCTTCGGAGCGCAGGTCAGTACCCATTATTCCTTTTTCCATTTTTCTTGTCCCTGCTTCCGCTCTAAGGGATTTTTTAAGCAGAGGAGCCACAAATTCGTTAAAAATCATTAAAGCAGATGTCGGGTTCCCGGGAAGCCCTATAATCGGGATGCCTTTTATGATGCCGATGACAACAGGTTTTCCGGGCTTTATATTGATCCCGTGAGCGAGGGTCTCGCCTGCTCTGTCTATTAGCCTGTACATCACGTCCCCTGACCCTGAGGACGTGCTCCCGGAAGTAAGGATCAGGGCACATTCGGAAACTGCAGTTTCAAGTACTTTTCCCATCAGGTTTTCGTCGTCTTTCACAATCCCGTAAAGAAGAGGGAAAGCTCCGCATTCTTTAACGCCTGCATAGAGCGTATAAGAGTTTGCATCGTACACTTTTCCCTGAGTCAGGTTTTCTCCGGGACTTACAAGTTCGTCTCCTGTTGAGATTATCCCTATGGGCAGCCTGAGTACGGGGACTCCTTTTTTGCCTGTGGAAGCCAGAACCCCGATTTCTCTTGTGCCGATTTTCCTCCCCCTGCGCAGTACCCTTTCCCCTTTCCGAATATCAGAGCCTGCTTTCATGATATTTTCCCCCACGGTTACAGGTATGAATACAGATACAGTCCCGTTTTCTTCATACGTATACTCAACCATTACCACAGCATCAGCCCCTTCGGGAATCGGGGCACCTGTCGCAATCTCCACGGCTTCCCCTGCCGAAATCCTGAATTTTTCATCCGATCCTGCCGGGATATTTCCAAGGAGTTTAAGTTTTACGGGTACTTTTTCACTGCCTGCATAGGTATCTTCTGCCCTGACAGCATAACCGTCCATAACCGCCCTTGGAAAAGGAGGGACATTAATTTCGGTAATTATATCCTCTGCAAGGGTTTTTCCATAAGCGTTTTCAAGAGCCAGATATTCCTTTTCCGGAGTGACCTTAAGGCTGTTTATTATTTTCCGTGCTTCTTCTACAGAGACGAGTTCCCGAAATTCTTTACGTTTCATCAGCATCAAACCCTGAGTCTTATCGGTTTTCAGATTGTTTTTTACCTTAATAGCGTTTCCCGGCATATGTCAACACTTTAAACATTAGAAGTCTCAACTAAAATACTCTCAACTAAAATACTCTCAACTAAAATACTCTCAACTAAAATACTCTCAACTAAAATACTCTCAACTAAAATACTCTCAACTAAGGTACTCTCAACTAAAATATGTTTCAGCTAAAACACGTCTCGGCTAAATACGTCTTATACGAATAAATTCACTAAAATAGTTACATTAATTAAAACAAATTTTGCTAAAAAGGCAGATAATAAAGAAATTAGTAATAAAATCGATCAAAAAAGATTTTTAGCGGGAAAAACCCCGCAATTCTTGCATTTGCTTTAGCATTATTCTTTTCTCAAGCAAATTCTTTCATTCTGATTCTTTTATTTATAAATAGGGGTGCCCGTACTGCGGGTTATTTTGTCAAAGGCTTCAACCATCTTCATTGTGAGAGGACCGGGTTTGCCATTACCGATGATTCTTCCGTCGAGCCTGGTGACCGGAGCAGATTCGGCTGCAGTCCCGGTAACGAAAATTTCGTCTGCCGTGTAGAGGTCAAAAAGGCCGAGGTTTGCTTCGATAACCTTGTATCCCATTTCATCCAGAAGCTCAATGGCTGTAGCTCTTGTGATGCCTTTTAAGTTGCTTATTGTGTGGGGAGTAAAGACCTTATCATTTTTGACGATAAAGATGTTGTCTCCAGAACCTTCGCACACAAAGCCGTTCTGGTCAAGGAATATGGCTTCATCTCCGCCTTTCTCATTTGCTTCTATCTTTGCAAGGATATTATTCAGGTAGTTCAGGGACTTGATGTTCGGGGACAGGGCATCAGGTGCATTCCTGCGGACGCAGACGCTGACTCCTGTAAGCCCGATTTCATAAAGGTTGCCGTACATGGCACCCCATCCCTGGGCGATAACAACAACGCACGGTTTTTCACACTTGCGGGGGTCAAGCCCGAGATCTCCGACTCCTCTTGAGACGATAGGGCGGATGTAAGCGTCTTTGAGGTTATTTTTTCTCAGGGTCTCAAGGATTATTTCGGTCATCTCTTCTCTTGTAACGGGTATGTCCATTGCAATTGCTTTTGCTGAATCAAAAAGCCTGTCAACATGTTCCTTTAACTTGAAAACACGTCCGTTATATGCCCTTATTCCTTCGAACACACCGTCCCCATAGAGGTAACCGTGATCATAAACCGAAACTTTGGCTTCGGATTTCGGGACAAATTTCCCGTCTAAATAAATAAGTAACTCACTCATTTGCAAATCATCCTTCTCGGTTTTTTTGCCTGTAAATTATTTAACCGGAGCTTTTGATCCAGTACGGCCTTTAATCTACAGGCCAATAGCCCAATTTACTTTTTCAGTCTTTATTAGTATGTAAGCTCTGTGCAAAGATCACAAAAGAACTCTGAACTTTGAGAGAGTTACCATACTGGAAGTCTTATAAAACGCTCCAAGTGAAATGGGTATATGCTGATTATATATTACAATTCCGCTTCCACATAAATATTTTAAGATTTAATACAGCCCTAATTTACATTTTCAGACAAAAGGCTTTTATCTTAGAAGGCTCATTTCGTATTCCGCAGTAGAAAAGCAAACAGGGCTCGTGGCTTAGCCAGGATATAGCGCTGGGCTTCTAACCCAGACGTCGGGGGTTCAAATCCCTTCGAGCCCGCTTTATTCTTCTTCTTTCAATTTACCTTTGACAAATAAACCTCGAATTTCTTCCCGGTTTTCTTATCTCTCCTGCTGAAATCCTCTTCTTTCTGTTTTCACCTTCATTATTTCTCGCTTTGTTTTCACCTTCAATATTTTGGCAGTTTTCTCCTGCATAGCTTAGTCTCTTAAGGAAATGCTTAAGCAAGCATTTTTTAAAGCCACAGGGTTCAAAACAGGATTGAAAAGTGTCCTAAACAGGATTAAAAAGTGTTCAAAACAGGATTGAAAGTTCGAATAAATGAAAATAAATTAAAAAACAATTTGTCGGGTGTTAAAGAGACCTGAAGTCCCTGTATAATCTCTCCCTGTTATTTTCTTTGTTTGCAGGCGATTTTTTTCTTTAATTGCCTTTAATCTTTATTGCTTTAAGGATTTCAGACATCATTTAACATTATTTTCCTGAGGCATGATTATTGCCATAATAATGTATATCACGATTCCGGGCCCGATTCCGCTCAACAGGATAAAGAACGCAAAGCCAAGCCTAATAAGGGTTGGATCAACATCGAAGTATTTTCCGAGCCCTCCGCAGACTCCAAAAACCATGCGGTCACTTTTGCTTCTTGTCAGGCGCTTCTTTGTATAGCCTGTGCTTTCCTCTTCTCGGGTTTCCCCTTCAGATCCCATATCTTCTTCCATAGTTCCTTCGGGTTTTTTCCATGATCTCTCTGTATATCCTGTTTCATGTTCTCCCGGAGATTTGAACTCGCTTGCAGCTGGTTCTTCTCTTTCCTGGTATTCCGAATCCATAGTCGTGCCTTTTTCTTCCATTGTTTTCTCAGGCTTTTTCCAGGCTTTTTCTGTGTAACCAGTTTCAAGTTCCCCCGGAGATTTGAAATCGCTTTCTTCAGGTTCCTTTTTTTCCTGGAATTCTGAATTTTCCTGCATATTGTTTATTCTATTTAGGAGGATTTATATTATCTGGTACTTGTTAATTCTTTAACTGTCCCTGCTAGATTTATTGCTGCTCCACTTCTTTTTTCAGTGACATTCGGTGCAGCCGCACCCATGGTTCCTTCGGAAAATTCCGTACAGCATTAGAGAGAGAAGAAGGACCGCAAAACCGAGCTTAATACTCTCAGGGAGCAGTTCTTCTGCGCTTCCAAGGGTTGCAGTAACGCTTATTCCCAGTTTGAAGTAAAGCCAGTCAAGAAGGATTCCTGCTCCAATGGCACAGAGTGAGATTACTCCAACATAAAGGACTGCGGAACGTTTTCCCAGAAACCGGGCGACCATGGTTATGGTTGCCGCATTGGTTGCAGGTCCTGCAAGCAGGAAAACAAAAGCTGTGCCAGGACTCATCCCTTTGGCTACCAGGCTTGCTGCAAGAGGAGTTGAAGCGGTAGCGCAGATGTAAAGCGGGATACCTATTACAAGCATGACCAGCATTGAACTGAAACCACCACCAAGGTATTCCTGGATCAGGGTTTCGGGAATAGCATAGGAAATTATTCCTGCAAGCAGAATACCTATAAGCATCCATTTGGCAATCTCTCCCGGAAGTTCTATGAAGGCATATTTCAGGCATTCCAGAATCTCTTCTTTTATGGACTTTTTACTCCTTTTGTCAGAGAACTGTTCTCTTTTCCCCTCTCCGCAGTGTCCGCAGCCACATGAAGAGGCTCTGTTTTCAGAAGCATGAATTGCAGGCGTAATTTTAAGATGTGAAGTCTCTCTTCCGGGCTCGGACTTTAATTCCAGATTTCCGGACTTTAAAGGCACAGTATTCTGGTCAGGATGTTTCTCTTTTCCCGTTTCCGTTGCCTCATGTGTTCCACAGTTGCATGAAACGGGACCGCATTTATCTCCGCTTACTGATACGCCAACAAGAGTTGAGGCCGCAAGGATTTCAGCTTTCTTTCCGGCTTTCTCATTTTCACTTTTTCCGCTTTTTTCCGGATCCTCCCCTATCAGCAGGTTATCTGCAATCCCTGCAAGGATTGCGGTTACAAGGGTCGCAAGCGGGCGAAAAACAGCCATCAGAGGGTCAAGGAGGGCGTATGTGATAGAAATAGAGTCCATTCCTGTCTGAGGAGTTGAAATCAGGAAGGAAAGGGTCGCACCCCGGTTTGCTCCTCTTTTCCTTATGGACATTGCTGCCGGGATAACTCCGCAGGAGCAGAGAGGAAGGGGAAGCCCTGCCAGAGCGGCATTGATTACGGAACGGATTTTTCCTGCTGATGTTCCAAGATATTCTACAATTTTCTGATCCGGCACAAGGACATTGAGGATGCCTGCGATTGCAAATCCGAAAATAAGGTAAGGAGCAGCTTCTACAAAGATTTCCCATGAAGATATGAGGATGGCCGAAATCAGTTCCGGGATGGAACTGAATATATCAGTACTCAAGCTTTTTCCTCCACGTGTTCAAGGCACATCTCGATAAGTGTGCGTACATGTTCATCTGCGATATAGTAAACTGTAAATTTTCCTTCCCTCCTGACCCTTACAAGGTCGAGCTGCCTGAGGGTCCTGAGCCCATGCGATACGGCAGACTGTGTGACTTCAAGTTCCTCTTCAAGTTCACAGACGCACATCTCTTTCTGTCTGAGTAAAAAAAGTATTTTCAGGCGGGTATCCGATTGGAGCGCCTGAAATATTGCAGACATCCGTGTGATGATTTCCGCGTTGGGAACCTTTTGCATCAGGGTTTTTATCTGTTCAGTGCTTACTCGCTTGCACTTATTTTGCATGATTATATGAACAAATGTTCATGTATTAATCCTTTTCTAAAACTTCTCAAATGCAGAATTTTAAGATAAGATATATCAAAATTTAATGTAAGATATCAAAATGTATCTTAGAGCACCAGCATGATAATTGCAAAAAGCCCCAGAACTAAAAGGGATACCCTGTCTCTTTTCCGCATCAAAAGCTCATGAATCGAAGTCCTGCAGGTCCCCTGATATCCCCTGCTTTCCATTGCAAGGGAAAGTTCTTCCGCATCCCTGACCACTCCTCTTATCAGGGGGATTGTAAGTGCCGGAACAGACCTTACTGGGTTCTTCCCAAAATACATACCTCTTGAAGCCTGGGCAGCTTTTGTCCGCTCAACCCTATCAAAAAGAAGAGGGAGGAAAGCTATTGAGAGGTTCATCATTGTCGCAAGCTCATAGGAATTCACACCCAGCCAGCGGAGAGGCAGAGGGCGCAACATTCTCTCTATCCCGCAGGTGATTGCGGACGGGTCAGTGCTTGCTGTCATAAGGGCAGCAAAAAGCAGGAGAAGGATAAACCTTGCAGAAATCCTGATCCCGTTATAAAGCCCTTCAAGGGTGGGGCGCAGGATCCAGAAAGAAGCCAGTTCCTGTCCTTCCGTGAAGAAAAACTGTGCAAGGAAAATGAATATAATAAACAGAGCCATGGGCCTTACTGCCCGGAAAAAAACCTTTAGCGGAAGCCGGGAAAATGAAGCAAGGGCAATAAAAAAAGTGAAGAGGGTCCCTATTTCTAAAAAGCTTTCCGCCCTGAAAGCCAGGATGCCCAGCAGCATTACGGCTGCAAGTTTTGTTCTTGGATCAAGCTTATGCAGAAATGATTCTCCGGGCACATAACTGAAAACAGGTTCTTGCATGCTCTTCTCTCCTCTTTTTTCTCCCTTGTTTTTTATCACCTGTTTTACATTTTTCAGGATGTTTCTCCGGTTACTTTTCAGTCTGTTTTTCAGCTCTTTCTTTTTCAGCCTTTTCTTTTTCAATCATTAATTTTACACGCAATATCTCTTCAAGGGCTTCCTCAACAGTAAATACTGCAGGATTTACCTGTATGCCTCTGGAATGAAGTTCTCTCATCATGGAAGCCACAGGAGGAAGGGGCACATTTTCAGTTTCCATGTACTCTTTTCTGCTCCCCTGAAAACTTATCCTCCCTTCCTTAATGAGTACTATTCTTTCCAGCAGAGGAAAAAACCCTTTGAGGTTATGGGTTACGGTTATAATTGTCGTCCCCTGCCCCTTTATTTTTTTGAGAGTCTCCAGAATCTCTTTTTTACCGGCAGGGTCAAGCCCTGTTATCGGCTCATCAAGCACAAGGTAGTCCGGCCTGAGTGCAAGGGCTCCTGCAAGTGCGACTCTCTGCATTTCTCCTCCGCTCAGACTCAGGGGGTCTCTGGACAGCATTGAGCGTTCAAGAGATGCGGCTTCAAGGGCTTCAAAAACCCTTTCTTCAGTTTCTTTTCTAGAATATCCGAAATTAAGAGGCCCGAATGCTATTTCTTCATATACTGTCCTGCAAAAGAGCTGGTCTGCAGGCTGCTGAAATACCATCCCTACCCTGCTTTTAACCTTTTTTGAAGAGGGGTCAAGCCCGTTAACTGTTATTCTTCCCGAATCCGGACGCAGAAGGCCGTTAAACAGCTTTATAAGAGTGGATTTCCCTGCACCTTTTTCTCCAAGTATCCCCACAAATTCCCCTTTTTCAATACGCAGGTTAACATCTTTTAAGGCTGCAATTTCAAGAGGGGTATTTCTGGAGTAGAAGACACTTATGTTTTCAAGAATAATCGGCATAGTTCCTCCGCAAAGCTGGAAGGGGAAGAGGTATTTTCCCATGAAATTTCGATTCCATGGTTTTTCAGCTGCTCTGCAAGTTCTATGAGGGAAGGTGGAGTAAGCCCCAGATCTTTAAGTAAAGGATCTGAGAGTATGTATTCAGGTTCTCCTTCAAGCACTATTCTCCCCCTGTCCATTACTATGATCCTGTCTGCAACATGAAGTTCTTCCAGGTTATGTGTGGTATATACAATGGTCTTTCCTTTTTCATGAAGCTTTTTTATGCGCCTGAGGACAGCTTCTCCGGAATCAGGGTCAAGCATGGATGTTACTTCATCAAAAACAAGACATTCAGGCTCCATGGTAAGGACCCCTGCAAGAGCCACGCACTGACCCTGCCCTCCACTCAGGGACTTTGGGGAATGGTGCCTGTATTTCTCAAGTTTGATTTCTGCAAGGGCTCTATCCACCCTTTTGCGTATTTCCGCCGGGGGGAGGCAGAGGTTTTCAGGACCAAAAGCAAGGTCTTCTTCTACAGTCCTGCCAATAAACTGGGTTTCAGGGTTTTGAAATACGATTCCAACAATTTTCCTGAACTCCTGAAGCTTTGAAAAGTCTCCGGCGTCGATGCCCTTTACAATGACCTTTCCTTTCTGAGGTCTTCGGAGCCCATTAAGGTGGAGAGCAAGAGTGGATTTGCCGCTCCCGTTCCTCCCTATTATCCCCAGGTACTCCCCTTTTCTTATCGTCAGATTTATGTTTGTTAGAGCAGGGGTTCCATCAGGATAGCAGTAACTTACGTTTTCGAGCCGGATCATGTGGTATCGAGTTTACATATTTTTATTGATTGTATCAGATTCAATTAACTTCTAAATATTTTGCCGAGACATCCGGTCACAGTCTTCAAAGCTTATAGGTTGTAGCGATATATGCTGCAGCTGCGGTTTTCACTATTTCTCCCGGAATAAAGGGGATGGCTCCGAGGGCAAGTGCTGTCTCGAGACCGATTTCAGCAACCAGCATTAACTGGGTAACACCCAGGGCATATATAGTTAAAATTCCCGCACTCATATTGAGGACATTAACTGCAAGCCCTGACTTTCCAGCGCTTTCTGCTTTTTCAGCGAGTTTGCCTGTAAAGTACGCAGCCACGATAAAACCGAAAATATATCCTCCTGTAGGTCCCAGGAGCACTCCCAGACCTGAACTGCCTCCTGAAAAGACCGGAAGCCCTGCAACACCGAGAAGGGTATATACAACCATGCTCAGACTCCCCCATTTACTCTTTAACATACTTCCTGCAAGCAAAACAAAAAAAACCTGCAGTGTGACAGGAACAGGAGAAAAAGGTATAGGGATCTGTATATAAGCTCCCACAGCAGTCAGGGCTGCAAAAAGGGATGCAAAGACCATTTTCCGGAGTTCCGAGGTATGAGGTGGGTAAGAATTGTCATGTCTTATATGCATGCTTTTTCCTTTCTTGTTATTTTTTATTTACCCGTCTTCCTTTCAGGTCTTCTCGTTTTAATATCATTTGAGTTTTCCTTCCTGAAAAATCATCAGGTAAATCTTTCTTAAAATATATTAATTGAACTGTGTGATCATGATATATCGAGATCCTCCAGGTAGCAGTGATCGTATTGTTAACTCCAATCTTCATTAACTTTTGAATGAGAACGGGTTCTCGATAATCTAAAAAACATTGTTAACCTCGAGGGGGTACATGGTTTACATTTGATTTAAAACTTTCCAGAGAATTCGCTTCAGGACATCTGCTCTTATGATATGGCAGGCTTTCCATGTTTGGAGCGATAATTAAATATATATCTTATGCCGGTATTATGGATACTTCACCTGGAATACAGTTTTACTATACTGTTTCATGCTGTGTTCTGGAAGTTCATTGTGGGCGCGTGGCCTAGCCCGGATATGGCGGCAGCCTCCTAAGCTGTAAATCGGGGGTTCAAATCCCTTCGCGCCCGCTAAAACCCATCTTTTCATTTAAATATATCTTTTATTTACTGTTCGTTTTTGTTTCAAATTTTTCCTTTTCATTTTACCGGTTTTGTATGTCTGCTTCTACAGTCATGTCTCTTTAATTGTGGAAAAATTTCTTATTTAGAAGTACAGTTATCTCCTATCTGCATTACAGCAAATGTTTAAGGTGCAGCGCACTTTCTATTTAAAATACAATTGCAGCTTCAGAGGACACAGAAATTGATCAGAAAAGCCAGGATAAGTGATGTTGTTGAGATGAAACAGATCATCAACACTTACTCCAGGGAGGAGCTTATGCTTGCTCGCTCCCTGAGCGAGATATATGAGAACATCAGGGACTATTACGTTTGTGAGATCGAAGGAGAAATTGTGGGATGCTGTGCCCTGCATGTAGTCTGGGAAGACCTTGCGGAAATTCTTGCTCTCGCCGTTAAACCTGATTGTGCAAGAAAAGGAGTGGGCACAAAGCTTGTCTCAGCCTGTCTTGAGGATGCAAAAAGCCTCGGCATGAAAGAAGTTTTTGCTCTTACCTATGTGCCCGGTTTTTTTGAAACCCTTGGCTTTAATATTGTTGACAAAAACAGCCTGCCCCGGAAGATCTGGTCAGGATGCATCAGGTGCCCCAAGTTCCCGGATTGTAATGAGATTGCCGTCCTTAAGTCAATCAAAGTATGAAAGATCCCGGGAGTTTTCAGGGAGTTTGAGCTTCGCTCTTCCCGAAATCTTTATTTTTTATATTTCCTTTGCAGAACTCAGGTTCTATTTCGGCTTTGAATCGTTTTTATCCGTCTCTTCTCTGACAGGCAAAAAACAAAAACTATTTATTCAGTAATTATTCTTTTTAGGTTGTCCTAATTATCTGAGCCGATCAATTTCGGGCAGGCGCCGGTGCGCTGGCAGGATGGTGTTAATGCATACGGATCGACTTGAAGAGTACCTTGAAACTATTCTTTACCTTATTACAAAAAACCAGAGCCCTGCTAAAACTAAACAAATTGCAGAAGAACTCAATGTGTCATCACCCAGTGTGACGGAAATGATTAAAAAGTTGCATTCAATGGGGTTTGTTGAATATAAACCTTATCAGGGGGTAGAATTGACTGAAAAAGGGGCTGAAGAAGCTGTTCGGATTAAAAGGAAACACCAGGTGCTTGAAACTTTCCTGGCTGAAGTCCTTGATTTTGACCGGAGGGAAGCCCATAAGGAAGCCTGTGAGCTTGAACATGCGGTATCGGATTCGGTTCTTGAGAGAATTTACGATTTCCTTGGAAACCCGGAGTACTGTCCTGACGGACACCCGATAAATATTGATAAAAATAATTTGCAGCGAGAAGAAGCGTTCATTCCTCTGGATGAAATGAAAGAGGGAAGTTCAGGCACGGTTGCAAGAGTAACCCTTCCCAGAGAAACCAAAGAGCGTTTGACCTCCCTTGGTATTATAGCAGGAGAGGATATCGAAGTCCGGCGCAAGCAAAAACAGGGCTGTATTTCAGTCATGGCTGTCGGGTCCGAGATCGCCCTTGGAAGGGATGTAGCAAAAAAAATTTTCATCACTCCTAAATGAAAAGTCCTGTAAAAATGGATGATTCAGCTGTAACTGGAGTGGAGTGTAGTTGACGGAGATGTGATAGAGATTTCCAGCTCATGCTGTAATCCCGGTGAGAGAGGTAAAAATGACCCCCTTTATGAAAGGATTCCTCCCTATGATTTGACACTTGCTTTTATAGGCAACCCGAGCGTTGGAAAAAGCGTTTTCTTTAGCAGGCTTACAGGCGTCGGGGTTGAAGTTTCCAACTATCCTGGCACAACGGTTTCGCTCAAACAGGGAACTGTAAAAGTAAACGACAGGACCATTGAAGTAGTAGACCTTCCCGGAATATACTCTCTGGGGGTTGCAAACGAAGATGAAAAGGTAACCAAGAGATTCCTTATTGAAAATTCTCCTGATGTTATTGTTAATGTCCTTGATGCAAGCCGGCTTGAGAGAAACCTCTATCTGACCCTTCAGCTCCTGGAACTCGATATCCCTATGGTCATCGCCTTAAATCAGGTAGATCTTGCAGCCGAGCTTGGTATCCTTGTTGATACGGATAAACTCTCGGAACTTCTGGGCCTGCCCGTAGTCCCAACTGTTGCAACCTGGGGTGTGGGGCTTGACGATGTCGTGCTTGCGGCTCTTGAAGAAGCAAGAAAAGTCCAGAAGCACCACAGGGTAAGATACAGCCAGTGGATCCGTCAGGCTCTATCCGGGCTTGACCATGCTTTTCCGAATGTATCTCAAAGTGTTAAGATTGCAGCCCTGTTAAACGACGCGGAGTTTGTGGAACTCTGCTGCATGCCGCCTGAAGCAAATGCGATTCTTTCTTCTGCCAGGCGTTTGAGGCAGAATATTGAAATCGATCACGGAATCTCAGTTCCTGACACGGTCGCAAGAGACCTTTACGGAGAGTCCGGATTTATTGTTGACACTGTGGTTTCAAGTTTTGAGCCTAAAAAAAGGTTCCGTGATAAAGTAGATAAAGTTCTTACTTCTCCTCACTTCGGAATAGCAGTCCTTATATCTGCTCTTCTGTTTACGTTTTTAATGGTCTTCAGGGTAGGGGGTTTTCTCGAAACCTGGATTGTTAACGACCTTTTCGAGCCTCATATAATCCAGCCCGTCGAGGAGATGACTCGTGATATGTCTCCCGTTGTCAGAAACCTTATCGTCTATTCCCTGCGAGGTGTGGAAGCCGGATTCGCAATCGCAATCCCGTACATTGCAGTATTTTACGCGATTCTCTCCATATTCGAGGATTCGGGCTACCTGACAAGGGCAGCTTTTCTTCTGGACAATGTAACACATAAACTCGGGCTTCACGGGAGAGCTGTCATCCCTCTTGTTCTGGGGTTTGGCTGCAATGTCCCGGCAATAATGGCTGTACATGCACTCGGTACAAAAAGGGAAAAGAGGATAGCTTCGATTCTTATCTCTCTTATTCCCTGCTCTGCAAGGACAGTTATCATCCTTGGGCTTGTAGGGACCTTTGTTGGTTTCTGGCCTGCGGTTTCGATCTATGTGCTTGAGGTCATCATAATCGGAGCAATGGGCTGGATTCTTGGAAGAACTCTTCCGGGCCAGAGAAGCGGTTTCATTATGGAAATGACTCCTCTCAGGAAACCCGAACTCAAATCAACCCTCAGAAAGACCTGGATGAAAAGCCGTGAATTTTTATACATAGCTTTTCCGCTGCTGCTCGCAGGGAGTGCAGCCCTGGGAGTTGCCGATGCACTGGGACTTCTTTCTGTCTTCCAGGACTTCGTAGAGCCCATATCCGTAGGGCTTCTGGGACTTCCGGCTTTTGCCGCAACAGCTCTTGTCTTTGGGATTCTCAGAAAAGAAATGGCGCTTCAGATTCTTGCAGTACTGGCAGGCACAGCCAATTTTGCAGCAGTGATGACTCCGCTTCAGATGTATCAGTTTGCGGTGATCACTACGATTTATGTCCCTTGCGTGGCAACGATTGCAGTACTGAAGCATGAACTCGGTACAAAAGATACAACTCTAATTGTCACCTTCACAATAGTCCTTGCTGTTGTAGTAGGTGTTTTGATCCGGATTTTCGGGCCTTTATTCCTTTAATTTTTCATTTTTTGTTCTTTTACTGTATTTTTTTCCTTATTCTAGCCTGTGATGCTGAATCAAATTATGTGCCTTAAGCACAATTTTTATATATTAAAACTCTTCTTTATTCCTTTCTCTTTTATTCTTCTATTAACGTTAATTATTAATACTTTATACATCGTGTTTATTTCCGATGACTCGGATTACCGATCACTTACAGAAAAACGTATTTAGTGTTATTATGGATATTTTCGAAATGGACCATTTCCGAGAGCCAGAGGTTGAAGAGGTTCAACTTTTTCTCGAAAGCACCGGAACCCACGGTTCTATTGTTGACGAAACTGCTCTGGATATGGACTGCGGTACATCCCCCAAAATACAGGCAAGGCAAAGTGTACTGCTCAATTTCGATGAACCTGTTCAGCCCATTAAGTAACACTTACCCCTGAGAAGTTCCATCCCATATTGAAATCCAACTCTTTAACTCCTTTTGTTTTAGAGTTAGTTTTTGGGTTTCATTCTCTATTTTGTAAAATTCAGGACCTTGAGCCTTCTTCTATTTATCTAAAACAGTCTATATAAAACTGTCAGCCGTGCCTCTCCTTCCGGAATTTTCTTCTATATTATCCTCTATTATTCTCTATATGTGTTCTTCGTAATTCTCCTGAGCACAGGCCTGCACAGTAACGTCTATTTAATATTTTTTGTTTGAACTTTTTCGGAAAATATTTATTCTGCTTTTCTGTCCCGTTCTTTTGCAGAAAAAATTATTTTTCTATGGAATACCTCTTTTCCCTGCCTGCAATATTATATCTCCTCATGTGAGATGCTTTAGTATGCATATAATTTTTCACAAAAAAACTTAATGATATGGATTTCTTCCCTTCTGGGTATTTTAGGGCTTCCTCTCCTGTTTTTAATAATCATGTTAATTTAGTCTTCTTTCTCCGGAAATTTTATATTTTATGCCCTGTTTTGATTCCTCTGTATGGTCTCTGTATTCGGTTTCAGAAAAGTTAATAAAGTTATCTTATTATAATATAATTTAAAGTAATATGGAAGCCGCTGAATACTATCGATTACCATATATATATAAAGTAAGATTACATCTACTTTATACATATTATTTAAATTTCACTGACCAGATCAGTCTAATTATATTATAATGAAGTTTCATGATAACAATAATTTCCAGGCATAAAAAACCCGGGACCCGAGTTTATTATTAGAGGTATTTTCATGAGAACTGGACAGAGGGACATGCACAATACACCGCTTAAAAGGCGACTGTCAATTACCTGCGAGGAGCTCGAAACTCTCAAAAAATCAATAAAGACTTCGGTTCTCAATGAGCTTCAGGCCGAAGTAGAAAATGGTTCTGGCCCTGATTCCTTTAAGGATCAAATTCTATCCGAAATAAGGGCTGAAATGAGGGGGCTATCCGACTCTGCATCTCTCAAGGCTTCAATCCTTGGTGACCTCAGGTCCGAATTAATTTCCGGTAGAAATGACGAATCCGAAGCTATTGACCGGAGAGTGAAAGAGCTTGCTGGAGTACAGGATGGGCTCGTCAGAGAACTGCTCGACCAGAAAATGCTTATAAAGAAACTGGAATCAGAAGTTGAAAGGCTTTCAAAAGCACTGGAAAGTAAGCAAAATCCTGTTACACATTCCTCTCCTTCTCCCTCTGTTCCTGTCCTTGAAGACCCCCTTGACCTTCCTCCTCTCTCCAGAAAACCAAAGCGTAAACTTGAGTTCCAAAAAGATGGTTCTTCCTCACATGAGAGGAGCGATTTCAGGGAAGCTTCCGCACCTCTCCCGGGTACAAACGCAAAAGTCCAGCTGAAAATAAAAGAGGTTGAACCAGGGGAGCTTGACAGGAAGGAGCCCGTCGAAACAAAATGCGAATACATTATTGCCGAGAGTGGGGACCGAAAACGGTTTAGAGGCACTCTGAGGCAGTCAACCCCCGTAATTGAGGCTCCTGCGGGGCATTTATTTCCCCCACGACCACCCGTTTCTTCAAGGTCCTGCCCTCCCGTGAAGGCAGATTCTGTGAAATCCCGGCCTGATGACGATTACAAATGTGAATACATCATCGCCGAAAAGGCCCCTAAAAGGCATATAATTGAAGAGTCTGTAGACCTGAGAGACAGTGAGGACGCGGAACTCATTACCTGCAGCCGAAAAGATTCCAGGGCAAAATGAGACTTAAAAAAACGAAAGTTCCCTCAAAAACGCAAAACCTCAGAGGCATTCTGTGTACATAAAAGAGATTGAGTTCGTTAATTTCAAGTCCTTTGGAAAAAAAGTAAGGATTTCCTTTTACAATGACTTCACCACTATTTCCGGTCCAAACGGAAGTGGAAAGTCAAATATCATAGATGGGATTCTCTTTGCGCTCGGGCTCACAAGCTCAAGAACCTTAAGGGCTGAAAAACTTACTGACCTTATTTATAACGGGGATGAAGCAAAAAAACCGGATTTTGCCCAGGTTACGATACGTTTTGACAATACTGACCGCAAACTGCCTTTAGAACTCGATGAGATTGAAGTCTCAAGAAAGGTCAGACGGACTAAAAATGCGTATTACAGCTATTTTTACTTTAACGGGAAAGCCGTAAGCCTCGGAGAGATTCATTCCCAGCTTGCAAAGGCAGGGGTAACCCCTGAAGGCTATAACGTAGTAATGCAGGGAGATGTCACACAGATTATTTCCATGACATCTGTGGAAAGGCGGAAGATTATTGACGAGATTGCCGGGGTTGCAGAATTTGACGAGCGCAAGCAAAAAGCACTCGGTGAACTTGAAATCGTCAGGCAGCAGATAGAACGCGTTGATATTATCCTTGAAGAGGTGCGCACCCAGCTTGAAAAACTCTCGGGGGAACGTGACCAGGCCCTGAAATATCAGTCTCTTAAATCTGAAAAGGTTAAATTCGAAGGTTATGTCCTGCTCTCCAAACTCAAGGACGCAAAGACTGAACTGGAAAATGTGGATAAGGAACTGGCAGGAAAAGAAGAGCACCTCGAAAAAGTACAGGTACTGCTTAATGAAAGGGCTCAGGAACTGGAAGCCCTTGAAATAATCCTGGAAAATCTCTCCCTTGAAATCCGGAAAAAAGGGGAAGACGAACAGCTTCAGGTTAAGAAGGAAATAGAAGAGACAAAAGGGGAAATCTCCCGCTGTGTTGACAGCATTGAGGTTTCGGAATCCGAACTTGAAGAAGCTGACGCACGGCGCAGAAAAGCATTTGTTGATATTGACTCTACAAAGGGAAAGGTCCGGGAGCTCGAAGAGAAAATCGAAGCTGAAAACGTAAGGAAAGAAAGCATCTCAGCAGAACTTTCCGAAAGAAAAACCGAGCGCATGCTTCTTCAGAGCAGGATTGCTGATATTGACGCAAAATTCGCAGCAACAAGGGACGAGCTCATGGTTGCCCGCAAAAAGCTCGAGGACGTTAAAAACGAAAAGAACGAGCTTATCCGGAATGAGGACAGGCTTCTTGATGCCCTCAGGAGAAAGTCTTCGGAACTGCGCGAGATCGAGAATCAGATAAAGGACGCACAGGCTGCAGTTACTGCTTCGGACAGCGATACCCTTTCTGTCCAGTATGAAATAGAAAAACTTACAAGCAATCTTGAGTCTCTCATAAAAGACCGGGACGATATCGAGAGCAGCCATTTCAGGATCAAAGAAGACATTAAAAAACTTGAAAGCCGACTTCATACCCTCCAGCAGGAATATGCGATTGCTGAGGCAAGGTTCCGGGCTTCGGAGCATGGGGGAGGTTACTCAAGAGCAGTAGAGCTGGTAATCGGGGCTTCCAGGCAGGAAGAGCTCTTCGGAATCCACGGTACCATTGCCCAGCTAGGAAAAGTAGACCGCAGGTATGCGGCTGCCCTTGAGGTTGCTGCAGGGAACAGGATGCAGGCGGTTGTCGTGGATACTGATGCTGACGCGGCAGAAGCGATCGAATTCCTTAAACGGAAAAAAGGGGGCAGGGCTACTTTTCTTCCGCTTAATAAAATGAAGGATGCTAGAAGGCTTGAAAACCTGAATTATGAAAATGGGGTAATAGGGTACGCAATCGACCTTATAGAATTCGATCCTGATTTCGAGCCTGCTTTCTGGTATGTTTTTCAGGATACTCTTGTTATGGAAGACCTTGCCAGTGCCCGCCGCCTTATGGGCAGGGCAAGAATGGTAACCCTTGAAGGCGAACTCCTTGAAAAGAGCGGGGCAATGGTAGGAGGTTCTCTTTCTTCAAAATCAGGGATTTCTTTTGCAGCAGCGGAAAAAGACAAGCTCCTTGAACTTGCGGAGGAGATAAGGTCCCTTGATGCAAGCCGGAATGCGGCAATCAGCAAACAGGACAGCATTGAAAGCCATGTTTTTGAGCTTAGCAGGAAGATCCGTGACTGTGAGGCTACGATTTCCAGAAAAGAACTCGAACTTCAGGAGATTGCCGGCAGGGAAGCCAAACTCGCAGAACTCCTTGAAGCCAAACAGGCAGACCTGAAAGCGATTGAAGAATCAAGGACCGAACTCAGGGCTGAAATGGACAGGGTAATTGCGGAAAAGACTGAAAAAGAAGGTATTGCGGCTGAACTTGAATCCCAGGTCGCAGAACTTGAAGCAAAGCTTGCAGATTCTCCTCTCCCCGAGATAAACAAAAAAGCGGATTTTGTGGATGAAGAGATCCGCAGGCTTGACGGCAGGATGAGGGATACCGAAGCCAGCCTGAATGCCCTGCAGCTTGAAAAAGAATACGCTGAACAGAAGATTAACGAAGCCAAGGAGCTTATAAAAGAACTCGATGAAAAGAAAGCTTCAAGGCGTGAAAGAGTAGATTCTCTTAAAGCAAAAATTACTGAACTTGAAGCTCAGCTTGAAGAAAAACGGAAACGTGAACTTCAGCTTTCAGATGAGCTTATAGGGCTTCAGAATGAGAGGGAGGGAGTTCAGGCAGAACATAGTGCTGTAAAGCGCAGGGTCAGCACAGCTGCAACAACCCTTGAAAAAGCAAAACAGCAGGTAATTACGCTCACAGCTACCAGGAGCGCACTTTTTGACCAGGAAAAACAGCTGGTTGAAGAGATCGAGAGAAGAGGAATTGAAGATACCTCAGAGGTTCCGAGCTACGAAACCGTTTACATGCGGATACAGGCAATAGAAGAAGCCATGCGCAGGCTTGAGCCTGTAAATATGCGGGCAATTGACGAGTATAATGAGGTGGAATTCAGGCTTTCTGACCTTCAGGGCAAGCGTGATACTCTCTTCACTGAAAGGGAGCAGCTCCTTGAACGCATTGACCAGTACGAACAGCTCAAGCGGGATACCTTTATGGAGGCTTACATAAGCATAAATTCCAACTTCAAAGAGATCTTTTACGAACTTTCTGACGGCATGGGCGAACTTCTGCTGGAAAACCCTGACGACCCCTTTGCCGGAGGAATGACCCTGAGAGCCCAGCCAAAAGAAAAGACCCTCCAGCGCATAGAAGCAATGTCCGGAGGAGAAAAGAGTCTTACTGCACTTGCTTTCATTTTTGCAATCCAGCAGTACCGACCTGCTCCTTTCTACGCTTTTGATGAGATTGACATGTTCCTTGACGGCTGGAATGTGGAGAGGGTCTCAAGGCGCGTAAAAACATCGGGCTCAAAGGTCCAGTTTATTGTTGTTTCTTTACGAAAGCCCATGATCCAGGCTGCAAGCCGGACAATAGGGGTTACTATGCAGGAGAATAATATCACGAGTATTACCGGAGTGAAGCTTAATGGCTGAAATTATTGATAACTCGGCACTTGACATTTCCGGCCTTACTTCTCCCGAGGTCTGCGATTCCGGTGAGAAGGACTCTCTTTTTTCAGACCCTGAAACTTTCGGGCTTCCTACAACTCTTTCTTATCTTGGCATTAACTGGGCTCTTCTTGACCTCTCGGAATTTAACACCTGTGAGCCTCTGGGCATTCTGGTCGAACTTGCAAAGGACGGAAAGATAGACCCCTGGGACATCGATGTTGTGCAGCTAACCGATAATTTCCTGCGCAGGATAGAAGAACTCCAGAAAATGGACCTCAGAATTTCTTCAAGGACTCTCCTTTATTCAGCTATCCTCCTCCGCATGAAATCTTCAGTAATCATGGGGCCTGAAGAAGAGGAGGCAGAAGATTTTGATTCTGGCTTTTTCGATGACGAAGAGCTTCCGGAGCCTGATGAGTTTCCGGTTCCGAAGCTGCCTGTCCGCCGCCTTTCAACAAGGCCTGTTACATTGAATGAACTGATAGTGGAGCTCAAAAAAGCCGAAAAATCACTCTCAAGAAAAAACGAAAAAAGAGCCCGTCTGGCAGCAGAAGAACATGATATTCCTGATGCCCCTCTGGCTACCGGAGATGTGCTCGGGATTGCCCATGACGAGGCTATCAGCTCGAGGCTGGCCTTAATCTGGGGCAGGCTTGTTGAGCTTTTTATGAAGCAGCCTGTTGCGGAATTTTCTGCCCTGACCCACATGAGTGAGGACAGGATAATGGATTACCTTTCCCTTCTCTTTCTTGCTTCAAGCAGGAAGATCTGGCTTTTCCAGGAGGAGCTTTTCGGAGAGTTACATATTTATCCCGGAGAGGATTCCGGTTTTCCCACAGAGAATAACCCTCCTCTTTTCCATCAGATAAAAAAGGGCTTAACAGAAGATGTTTCAGATCTCGAAGACGGCGTAAATCCTGAAGTCCTTTCCTGTGAACCGGAATATATAAATCCTGACTCTTCTGAAGAAGCACATTAATTCCCTGAAAAATAATTTTACTCTCTTTTCTGGTCGTGAAATTTATGAGTGAGCTTGAAATTATCGAAGCGGCTCTTTTTGCTGCAGGCAGGGCAGTAAGCCTTGAAAAACTTATGAAAATTACCGGGAAGCCGAAAAAAAATGTCTCTTCGGCAGTTCAGGAGCTGATGGGTGCTTATTCTTCCCGGAGGTCGGGTCTTGAAATCCTTGATCTTGGAGACCGCTATGTCATGCAGGTGAAGCCTGAGTATTCCGAACTCATGCGTGAGGTTGCCCCAAAAGAACTCTCAGCTCCCAAACTCCGGACTCTGTCCATGATTGCTTATCATCAGCCCCTTCTCCAGTCCGACCTCATTGAAATGAGAGGCAGTGGAGCTTATGACCACATAAAAGACCTGATTGAAAGAGGTTTTGTCGAGTCTGTTCCCTGTGGAAGGAGCAGGCAGCTTTCCACCTCCCCTCTGTTTGCAGATTATTTCGGGCTCAAAAAGAACGATCCCAAAGCTATAAAAGAGAAAATTATCGAGTTATTGAGGGCTCAGGGCGGTCAGAGTGAGATCAACCTCTGGGTCGGGAAAAAGACCATTGCAGTGACTCCTATGTACGAGTCCCTTATGAAGATGTGCGGGATTAAAGATTATTTTGTTGTGAATGCTTACTGCCCTTCCAAAGAGGAAATTTCTCGCCTGCTTGAAGCTGATGTTCTTATAGTTACTGCCGGTTACCTCGATACGGTAAAACAACACTGCGATGGCGAGATCCTTGAGGTCCGTTCGACAACCTTTGGAGACCTTATTGAGGCAGTTTCCTTAATCTCTGAAGAACTTTCCGATGAAGTAGACCCTGAAGCTGTGGAAAACACTCTTCGGAAAATCAGGGGGACAAGAGAAAAATATGTAGCTTCAGCCATGCTCATTGAGAAGAAAGTAAAACCTGCAACTGATATGGTCTCAAAAATCGTCAATGATCTAAATATAAGGATTTCTACGGAAGGCATCCTTATAGCTCCTGATTACGGGACTTCGGGCGAGGGAGTAAGTATCGGAAAAGGGGCTAAAATTCTGGTCCCCACCCACCGCAGTGTAGAGGGAGATCTTCTTGAGAGGGTATATAAAAAATATGACTCTATCATTGAAGGTTTAAAAAATTTTGAGGGCTGATCTCTTATAAAGCCAGGTCGGAGGCCGTTTTCTTCTTTAATTTTTTTTATTTTACTGGCGCCTCCAATTTAAGCTTTTCTGTCGTATTTATATTCTTTATATATGGTATTTATATAGTATGCAGGGCATTTAACTATAGCTTTATATACTGGTTAGAGGATATTACTTTTGCTTTATATACTGAGGGTTGACTAATGAGCGAATCTAGCATCAAAATCGAAAACGTGGTTGCATCCACCAAACTCGCTGAAGAGTTTGATTTAACTGTGATAGAATCCCAGTTCGAAGGGGCTGAGTATAACAAACAGAAGTTCCCTGGACTCGTCTACAGAGTCTCTGACCCTAAAGCCGCTTTTCTGGTATTTACTTCCGGAAAGGTTGTCTGCACAGGAGCAAAAAACGTTGCTGACGTGCACACAGTTATTGGCAACATGGCAAAAAAGCTGAACAGCATCGGGATCAAAACAATGGAAAACCCGCAGATTACTGTTCAGAATATAGTCGCTTCAGCAGATCTGCACACCATTCTTAACCTCAATGCAATTGCAATCGGGCTTGGGCTTGAGAATATTGAATACGAACCCGAGCAGTTTCCTGGTCTTGTATACAGAATTGATGAGCCCAAAGTAGTTGTGCTTATCTTCAGCTCCGGAAAACTGGTAGTTACAGGCGGCAAGACGCCTGAAGATTGCGAGAGCGGCGTTGAAGTAGTCCGTCAGCAGCTCGACAATATGGGGCTTTTATAAGAACCCTCAATCTATTAATTATATACCATTTTTCTGGAAATTAGGTAACTTACTGGCTTTATATGCTAAGGGTGGACAAATGAGCGAATCTAGTATCAAGATCGAAAATGTGGTTGCATCCACCAAACTCGCTGAAGAATTCGACTTAACTGTTATCGAATCAGAGTTCGAAGGAGCAGAGTACAACAAGCAGAAGTTCCCCGGGCTCGTTTACAGGGTTTCAGATCCTAAAGCTGCATTCCTGGTCTTTACTTCCGGCAAGGTTGTCTGTACAGGGACGAAAAATGTTGCCGATGTACACACAGTTGTAGGCAATTTGGCGAAAAAGCTGAACAGTATAGGGATTAAGACCATAGAGGACCCTCAGATTACTGTCCAGAATATTGTTGCTTCCGCAGACCTGCATACTATTTTGAACCTTAATGCAATTGCAATAGGGCTTGGACTTGAAAACATTGAATACGAGCCTGAGCAGTTTCCTGGTCTTGTATACAGAATTGATGAGCCCAAAGTAGTTGTGCTTATCTTCAGCTCCGGAAAACTGGTAGTTGCAGGCGGTAAGAGCCCTGAAGATTGCGAGAGGAGCGTGGAAGTAGTCCGCCAGCAGCTCGACAGTATGGGTCTTTTATAAAATCCTCAAACTTTTTATCTATTATATCCATTTTAATCTGCCTCATAAAGTACATGGGGAATACTAAAATAAAAACGGATTCTGCGGTATTCGTAGAGGCTCCGGCAAAGGATATGTGTGAAACGTGAATAATGCAGATGTTTGCATCCTCATTCCTACACTTAACGAAGCTGCAACTATAGGGGAGCTCATTAAAGACTTTAAGAAAGAAGGCTTTTCCAATATTCTGGTAATAGATGGAAACAGCAGGGACGGAACAGCACAGATTGCAGAAGCTGAAGGCGCAAGAGTTGTCCTGCAGACCGGAAGGGGAAAGGGGCAGGCAATGATCCAGGCTTTTGGACTCATCGAATGCCCCTATGTAATAATGGTTGACGGGGACGGGACATATCTTGCAAAAGAAGCTCCTTTTCTTCTAAGGCCTGTTCTGGAAGGAACAGCCGACCATGTTATAGGCAACCGGCTGGAAAAATATTCTCGGGGCTCTTTTACAAAACTGAACCTGGTTGGCAACCGCCTGATAAATACGCTCTTTGACACCGTTTATGGGGTGCAGTTAAGGGATATCCTCTCAGGTTACCGTGCGTTCACGCTTGAGAGTATAAGGGAGCTTGAGCTTAATAAAACAGGATTTGAGATTGAGACCGAAATATCAGTAGAATGTGTCCTGAAAAAGCAGAGAGTCGAAGAGATTTCGATTACTTATCTCCCCAGAAGTAAAAAAGGTGCAACCAAGCTAAACCCCGTAAAAGACGGAATAAGAATCGGTTCTACTATTTACAGGCTTGCAAAAGTTCATAACCCTATGTTTTATTTTGGGATCATTGGTTTTGCCTTTATTATTGCAGGTCTGTTTACAGGAACCTATGTGGTAGTTGAGTGGTTCAAGGATATCACTCATGTTCTCCTTTCAGTTCTCACGGCCCTGTTTATTATATTCGGACTTCAGATGTTTATTTTCGGGATGCTCAGCGACCTTATAGTAACTCTTCACAGGCAAACGGTCAACTTGATCCAGGAAAGAAATAAGCAGAGAAAATGATCGGGACCTTCTGGTCTTCTGGTCACCCCCAGATTCCTTTCATATACTTCTCAGATTTTATCATATGCTTTTTTTATTCCTGTCCGGGTCAATTTTTAACTTTTTTGTCATGCTATTTATCTTTATTTTTCAGAATAATTCTCAGGATAATTCTTGGTTTAAATCAAGTTTACTTGTGTAAAACTCAGCCATACTTTCGGAATTCTTTATAAAAACCTTATTTTAATGCTGAACTTTATATTTTTCGATATCAAAAGAGGCTCAAGTAAAGTAAAGTTGTTTAAGATTAAAGTTTGTTTTTTAAATAGTGTTATATATAATTACTTTCCTTTTATGTTCTAACTCACAATCCCTTTACTTACATATGAACTCTGATGCTAATCTCATTTACAAATGAAAGCTTGAGGTAATAAAGATGACAATTGTGGAAGATGCACAGAAAGGAATTATCACCGAAGAGATGAAGATCGTCGCAAAGGATGAAGGACTTGACCCTGAATTCATCCGCCGCGGTGTTGCAGCCGGAAGGATCGTTATTCCAACTTCTCCTTACAGACAGGTTAAGATCTGCGGTATCGGAGAAGGGCTCAGGACCAAGGTCAATGCCTCTATCGGTGTATCCTCGGACATTGTTGATCCCGACATGGAAGTCAAAAAAGCAATCGCTGCAGAAAAAGCAGGTGCTGACACTCTCATGGAGCTAGGAACCGGTGGCGACTTCCTTGGAATCAGGAAAAAAGTCATTGACAGCATCTCCCTCTCTGTCGGTTCAGTGCCTCTCTATCAGGCTTTCATTGAAGCTGCAAGAAAATATGGCTCAATTGTGCACATGACAGAAGACGAGCTCTTTAACGCAACCGAAGCCCAGGCAAAGCTCGGAACCAACTTCATGGCAATCCACACAGGGATCAACAACATTACCCTTGACAGGCTTAAAGCTCACGGCAGGTACGGCGGACTCTGCTCCCGCGGCGGCGCTTTCATGAGCTCTTGGATGCTCCATAACGAAAAGGAAAACCCGCTTTTCGCAAACTTCGACTACCTTGCTGAAATCCTCAAGGAACACGAAGTCGTCCTCTCAACAGGAAACGGAATGCGTGCAGGTGCAGTCCACGATGCAACCGACCGCGCTCAGATCCAGGAATTGATCATTAACTCTGAAATTGCTGACAGAGCACACAAGCAGGGCCTGCAGGTCATTGTCGAAGGTCCTGGCCACGTCCCGCTCGACCAGATCGCAACCAACGTGAAGCTCATGAAAGAAATGAGTGGTCACAAGCCCTTCTACATGCTCGGCCCTCTCGTTACTGACATCGCTCCTGGCTACGACCACATCGTAACCGCAATCGGCGCATCCGTGTCCGCATCATACGGCTGCGACTTCCTCTGCTACGTAACTCCTGCAGAACACCTTGCCCTCCCGAACCTCGAAGACGTCATCACCGGTGTCAAGACCTCCAGAATTGCAGCCCACGTCGGCGACATGATAAAGTATCCTGACAGGGCAAAACAGTGGGACCTTGACATGGGCAGAGCCAGAAGGGAACTCGACTGGGAAAAGATGTACTCCCTTGCAATCGACCCGGAACACGCAAGAGAAGTCAGGAACAGCAGGGCACCTGAAGACACAGATGCATGCACAATGTGCGGCAACTTCTGCGCCCTCAAGATCGTCAACCAGAACTACAACCTTGCAAAATAAGCAGGCACTGATTCAACTAAGAGTAAGGCCTCCAGGCTTTACTAATTTCTTCTTTTTTAAACCAATTTTTGTGATCTCATTTCACTAAGGCATTTTAATTTCTCTTTTTTAAATAGTCATTTTTTTCAATAATTTCTCCTTTTATTCATGGCATTTCTTCCTATCTTTTCTTAAAATTTTTATTTCCTGACAGTTCAATTTCGATAGATTTTTAGATATGTGCTTCAAGTATATCAAAAGTTTTTTATAATTTATTAAACTGTTAGCGAGTTTTCCCAATCAACCTAAATTTGTCAAAATAACGAATGCTTTAGAACTATCAGGGGTAGAGGTTTATGAGACGAAAGTCAACTAAAGAGCTCATTGCTCTCGGGACACTTAAAGGACTTATTATTTTTGGAATACTGCTCTTTTTCACAGTTTCCTCTGGGTTTATAGCTTATGCGAAAGAAGATTATTCTTCTGAAATTGCGAGTGCTGATCAAACATTTGAAGAGCTTAATCCCAGCGAAGTTACAACTGAATGGGATGATGAATATCTCTTCAGCAGCAGGGAAGAAGCTTTGAAAGAACTCGAATCTTTAAAGAAGGGATCAGAGGAAATAAACGAAACCTTCCGTCCGGAATTTGGTAATCTGTCGGGACCTGTTTTACTAAACTACATTGAAACCGAAAAGGAGTTTTCAAGGTCTATTGATATTCTCTATATTTACGCATATACTCAGTTAAGCAAAAACGTAAACGACCAGTTCTTTTCATCTCTTCTTGCGGATACCCAGGACCTGGCTACGGAACATGGAAAAGCCGTTGCATTTGCCGCTGTAAAACTGACTTCGCTTTCAACAGAGGAATGGGAACAGCTCTTTTCCGATGAGCCCGGGCTTGAGATATACAGATCCTATCTCGAAGCTTCATATATCCGGTTTGGAGAACACAGGCCAGAAAACGAGTCTCAAGTCGCATATCTTGCAGATATAGAAAACCAGCGCATGAAACTTCAGACTGAGGCAGTTTCACAGATTACTAATAACGTCACAATGGCAGGGAACATAACCCTTGAGAATGGGGAAGAGTTTTCAGTCAATTCTCAGTCCTATGCTACTCTGATTTCTACAGACCCAAGCCAGGAAAATAGGAAAAGATGTTATGAGAAGAGGTTTTACCACCTGATAAACCAGTCGGACTCGATGGCATCTCTTTATTCCGAAAAATCTCAGCTTGACGACCTTGCCGCAAAGGAGTTGAACTATAATGACTCTTACGAAAAATGTCTTTACAATCTTTATCTTACTGATTTTCAGGTTAACGACATGAACTCGGTCTTCAAAGGACGAAAAGATATATTTGAAGGCTATAACGATTTCAGGAAAGAAAAGCTCAGACTCGAAACCTTGAAACCCTATGACCTCGCGCTGGAATTAACCGAAGAGCCGGGTAAAGAGTATACTTATGTAGATGTTCTTAAAAACACTCAGAAGTCCTATGCCGGAATGGACTCCTGTTTCAATAATATATTTTTAGAGATGGCTACAGGCAATTTCATAGACGTATACCCTGACCCCGAAAATGGAAAGCAGCCAGGTGGTTACTGTTACGGGCTCTCTGCCCTGCAGGCCCCGGCTCTGATTTTCATGAATTATAACGGCCTGATTTCGGACCAGAAGACCCTCACTCATGAACTCGGGCACGGGATTCATTTCTATCTGATGGGCAACTCCGTAGATTACCTCTATTGTACTGCTACAACCTATGAAATGGAGATCCCTTCCACTTTCAATGAAGAACTCTTCGTCGATTATGTGGTTGAAAACTCTGATCGTGATACCGCTGTTGCCGTGCTTTCCCAGCACATAGGAGAGTATCAAAACTATTTTTCCTTCCAGCCTATGATAACGGAATTCGAACATAAGGCACACCAGCTCTGCGCTGAAAAAGACCATGAAAACGGTACTGTCAGTGGAGCGGAATTCAATGCCCTCTGGACCGAATTATATAAGGATTACAGGAGCGATTCCATCGAATACTATTCCGAAAACTCTGCGGAATGGACCTATATCTCCCACATCTATCTGGAAAATAACTACTACACCTTTAACTACGCAGTTTCTAAAGCAATAACTCTTGCCCTTTTCAAGCAGTACAGGGAAGATCCGGAAACATTCAATGAAAACTACATAGCCTATCTTTCAGCCGGCTCGACAATGACACCTGAAGAAAAGCTAAAAAAGTACTTCGGAATCGAAATCGACAGGCAGCTTTTTGAGGATGCCATGGATGTCGTGGAATTGAGGATCCAGCAACTAGAGGAACTGAACAGCGGAGAAGAAGAACCGAAATTCGAGTCTGCGGTAGAAAGTCTGAATGTCTATTCAGGATCTTTCTGGAGCCTTCAGTTGCTAAAATGATCAACTGGAAAGTTAATGAATTGAAGAACCAGGAATTTTGAGGGCACACGAACATTTTATTGCTCTCTGCCTCATCTTTTTTTTTCTTTTTATCTTTCTGTGTTTCTGGAAACCTTTTTCTTTTTGTTGTAATACTTCACTTTCTTTCTGCCGTGCGAGCTGCCTGTTGAAGGTTTATTAAATAAACATTTCTACCATAAGTGATAGAACTATCATATAACTGGAAGGAGAAGACCCAGATGTATTATCACATAATTGAATCTCCAGTTGGCCCAATACTCCTCGCAGGAGATAAGGAGGGACTGAAGAATCTTATCTTCCTTAAAGGCAAAAAGAAAATTGAGGTTCCGGCTGATTGGATAGAAAATAGAGAGTTTTTCAAGGATATCTCAGGACAGCTTGAAGCTTATTTTTCGGGAAAACTCAAGACTTTTGATGTAAAGCTGGCTCCGCAAGGAACTGAATTCCAGAAATCCGTCTGGAAAGCTTTATGTGAAATCCCTTGTGGAGAGACCCGAACTTACGGGGAGATCGCAAAAAGAATTCAGAACCCGAAGGCTTACAGGGCTGTCGGGCTTGCAAACAACAGGAATCCGATTGCAATAATTGTGCCCTGCCACAGGGTTATCGGGGCGAATGGAAAACTTACGGGCTACGCGAGCGGGCTGGATATAAAAGAGTTTCTACTAAAACTTGAAGAAAACAATTTGAAATAAGAGAATTACATAAATTTTATTTAAGTTCTCTGCAACACCTATCCAGTTCTCTTTGAATACTGTCAATTTTTTCTAATTGCTCTCTTTGAATGCTGTAAATTTTTTCCAATTTATATACCATTATCAAAAACAACAATGGTATTATAATATAGAATATTATCCCAAAAATAGCTCCAAGGATAACTATTACTTCGCTAACCCCTATCATCGTTAAAAACCCTTTAATTTATTATGATTTTTCACCTATTTGTAACTTTGCAAAAATAAATAAAAGGAGATCCCAGTATGGAGCTCAAAGACAAGATCGAGAATTTTATCAAAGAAGCCGCCGTAAACCCTGGTACTGAGATTCGATATCGTGAACCTCTCGTAGGCTACGCTTCAGCCAGAGATCCAATTTTTGAGGAAATGAAGAAAATCATTGGCTCTCATCACCTGCACCCAAAAGAGATCTTTCCCGAAGCAAAAACGGTTGTCTCGTTTTTCCTGCCGTTTGAAAAAGAACTTGTAAAGCTGAACTGGAAATCTCAGGGACCTGTAAAGGAATGGATTCAGGCTAAAGGAGAAACAGACCGTCTGATAGGAGAAATCAGTGAGAGACTGATTGTTGAGCTGGCAAAAAACGGCATAGAAGCAGTTGTGCCTTCAATTGTTTTTGATTACAAAAATAAGGGTTTTGCTGTTACATGGTCCCATAAAAGTGCAGCTTACGCTGCCGGGCTGGGCACTTTCGGTGTCCACCAAATGCTGATCACGAAAGCCGGATGTGCTGGCCGTTTCGGGACAATACTGATTTCTGCAGAGATCCCTCCTACTCAACGTCCGGCTGAAGAATTCTGCCGTTACAAAAAAGGAGAAAAATGTCTTGTCTGTGTGGACAGGTGTCCGGCTGGTGCCATTAACATAAAAGGGGTAGACACAGAGAAGTGTTTCAGGCTGCTTCAGGAAAACGCAAAGGCTTTTCCGGAGCTTAACCAGCTTGCCTGCGGAAAATGCGCAACCGGACCCTGTGCTCTCAGGTCTCGCTGAAACAAACTAAATTCTTTTTTTTTCTGCGAATTTAGCGATTTTAATTATTTCGTTTTTTCGAGATGTTAGGGTCCAATGTTAAATTTCCTTCAAGTAGATTGCTTATATCGCTGTTATCGAATTATTCTTCGAGATATTCTGATATACATTTATCCCCAGGTAGACGCCTCTATAAGGCGTGCAGAGATCTCCTTCAACTATGTTTTTCTCGCCTTCTTTGTAGAGCGAAAATCCAAGCATCATATTCGTTCCTTCAAATGGTGGGGTTATGGTAACTGCTTTTTCCCATGTTGCGTTGTCCCTGAGACTTATATACTGCTTATCAGGAGGTAAAGGCAAAGAAGTATTTTCAAGCTTAACTTCCATTGTATAATTGACAGGCTTCTGCTCATGGTTTACAATTCCTACTATTACAGTCCCGTTCTCTCCGAGTACGTAATCTGCTGGATAGTTGTCAGCTTTCCCTTCAGGTCCCAGAATATAAAATTCTGTGTAAGGTTCCTTTAAAGACTCTCCTGTTTTTTCGTTGTTCATTTTTTCCCCGCACCCGGATGCGAGAATAGAAAGACTGATGAAAATCAGTATGAGTATTATTTTTGTATACTTCATTTTCTCCACACTTCTTCTATTTTCCTTCTATATTTTTCAATGTTTGACTGTATCTCCTCACATCTTATTATTATTTTTCAATTCAACATAGCCTGAAATAGCAAAAAAGCCGAATAATATGTATGTCTATAATTTCCCTTACCACCGATTTTGGAGGCCTCTACCCCGCAGCCATGAAAGCCGTCATTCTTGGAATTAACCCCGAAGCGCAGATCGTTGATGTAACCCATTCTATCCGGCAGGCAAGTATCAGAGAGGGCGCCTTTGCACTGTACTCGCTTGTCCCTTATTTCCCGGCTAAAAGCGTGCACGTGGGAGTTGTCGACCCCGGAGTGGGGACTTCCCGCCGTGCCCTTGCCCTGAAAGCAGGTCCGGAAGGTGAAGAACAGTTTTTTGTTGGTCCTGATAACGGGCTTATGATCCCTGCAGCCCGCCGCCTTGGAGATATGGAAGTTTATGAGATCACAAACAGGGAAATAATGCTTAATTCGGAAATTTCTGCAACTTTTCACGGCAGGGACATTTTTGCACCTGTAGGGGCCAGACTCTCTAAAGGTATGCCAATCGAGACTGTTGGGAATAGAGTTTCGGATTTTGTAAACCTGGATTTCGAAAATTATGGGGTTGATGGGCAATTTCTTGTAGGGGAAGTCGTTTATACTGATAATTTCGGGAATGTGATTACAAATATCCCTGAGGATGCGGTCCTGAAGTTCCGTACTTTCGGCTCACAGGTGGAAGTTAACGGCAGAAAAGTCTTTTTTGTTCAGACCTATGGTTTTGTAGGGCAGGGAGATGCGCTTATTCTTATTGGCAGTCATGGCTTTCTGGAAATTGCAATTAACAAAGGTAATGCGGCTCTGCAGTTCGGACTCAGAAGTGGAGATACTGTGACAATAAAGGTCCTTTGAAAAAAAGCCGTCATTTATGCGGGTTAAGGGCATAGAAAAGCGGAGAGTAAGGGAAATACCTTATCCTTCGTTTTTTAATGTGCTAATCCGTGATACTTCGAGCCAGCTTGGTCAGAACTTGAATTTAAGATATTCAGCTTCCTCCGGTGCAGGCTAAGCAATTAGTATTTACAGTTCTCTTTTTAGATAAATCATGTCAACAAGCTGTTTCCCATTTTCATATATTGGATGGTCATAATTGTCAGTAAAAAATTCCTGATACGATGCGACTCCGTAAAACCACAACTCTTATAAAAATTTAGAGTTACAGGGCTGTTTCCTGTTCCGACAAGAATAGTTCTGAAATCTGGATAGAAGGAGAACAGAAACTTTATCAGAGCTTTTCCATAGCCTTTTCGCTGACAATCAGGCTGAACCGCGATGTTTTTTAGTTCGTAAATACCGTTTGATTCTTTTGTAACCACGCATTCAGCTTTTACCCCATTGTCATTCAGAACAAACATTTCGCCACGCTCGAGATATTTATCTACCATGTCTTCCTGCTCGTCCGCCAGCAATAGCAGATCTATATATTCTTTTTTACTTCCTGTAACTTTTATGATTTCCATGTCAGGTACCCCTCAAGTCCGTATTTATATCGCTAAATTAACAACCCGATTATAGCCTGGACTCGATTATAGTTTAGTAATCGCAAGAGGACAAGCAATAACTGTCCTCTACTGAATTATTCCAGGTATATCACAAATCCAAACCCCTTGCCAACAGTCCCAGCCTGTAATGAATGATTCGGATTATACACGTTTACGTCCATAAATAATTCCAGTGTATTTCAACTCCTCCCTTCAAACGTAGGGTGAAGTTGTCATTTCAGTGCTAGAAACTGCAAGTCGGCGAGCCGCATCAGGGGTGATCCAGGTCTCAGCAACGGGGGAGACCCAGGTATCCGCGGCAGCAACCCTGGCTTCCGTCTTCTGAGGGAATTGTAACCACTTCCTACTTTCCCGCTTTACCACTCAAGTTAATAATTGAAGTACAGTTGGATTCCAAAAGATGAAGCTCGAAGGCTTGAAGCGTGCGAAGTCGCCGAGCTTGAAATGTAAATGCCTCTACTTTAAAAAATAGTTACGTTTTTTCTGGCAATGAAACACTTTTGATTTCTCTACATATATTCTCATGCTAGTGGTTCAATGTACTTCTTAAGTGTCAATTTCTGAGTTCTACACTTGGAAAAGCCATTTGCTTCGCAAACGTGACCAGACACGTTTGATACGATATTCCGGTTGCCCTGTTTTTCGTTCCTTACTTATCCACACATCGGTTTTAAGTCCTCTTGAGGGAGCGAAGCGACCGAAAAGGACACCGTGCTCCCGAAGCGGAACTCGGGTGCCGAAGCGGAACTCGGGTGCCGAAGCGGAACTCGGGTGCCGAAGCGGAACTCGGGCATCACATCCATTCGTAATGCATTAAAACTTCAGGATTGAAACTCTGCATTAAACTGTTTTCCGTATATCCAAAAAAGAGGCAGCCTTTACAGTTTTCTACGATCTCTTCCCTGCGCTGCGCAGAGTTCTTCCATACCTTTTCAAAACCGTCTTTCATAACGTTTCCAAGAGGTTCCTGATGCACACGGCAGGTCTCGGCAGTTCCGTCATGCGTAACGTTAATAATAATGCCACTTGCTCTGCATTTGTAATCCTTTTTTTCGTCCCTGACCATCCCCAGGTAGGTCTTGGAATTGATTATGGGGTAGCCCTTTTCTTTCATCTCGATTATGAGGTTAACGGTGCTGCGGAACTTTTCCTTATCCCTGATTCCTATTTCTTCCCATATTTCCCGGCTGATTCCGGGGAACTCATGTACTGGTTCAAAAGAAATTTTCACACCCAGTTTTTCTGCAAGCAAAATAAGGGTTTCAATATCATCAAGGTTCTTTCCTGTGAGCACGCAGTTCATCAGGATCGGGTTTTTCTGCTTCTGGAGTTTTCTTACCTCAATAGCTTTTTTCAAGCCTTTCAGAAGGGTTCCGAAATCCATTTTCCTGATTTCTTTATAGCTTTCTGTCCCGTCTACTGAAACCGAAAGGTAGTCCACATTCTCAAGCTCTTCCACTCTTTCGTAAAGAAGCTTCCCGTTCGTGACCATGGAAGTAACCATCCCGAGTTCCTTTGCGCGAGCCATTATGAGGGGCAGGTCCTTTCTGAGGAGAGGTTCCGTGGTCCAGGCATTGTAAACTCCGATTCCAAATTTTTTTGCATCATTGAGCAGCCTGAAGACCTCGTCTCTGGACGGTTCTTTTCCGGGTTCTTTCCTCCAGTATTCACAGAACTTGCAGCGCATATTACAATTAGCATTTACGCCGTGAGAGAGGACAAAAGGGCGTTTTTTGATTCTTATTTGCCAGAGTGCTCTTGAAGCAAGGATGGGATCAAATCGGGACATAACAATCGCGTTTTGTTTTTCTAAAAAGAAATTCGGGTAAAAATGGAAAAGGGGGTCATTAATATCTCCATAGCTATAGCACCCTTTCAGTTCGGGAACAGTTCCTATGTAGATTCCATCTTCATCCTTTTCGATCAACACGACAAATTTTTGCTTGTCGTATTGACTGCTTCATACTCTCTATCTTATTCTATAAATAGGTAAATATGATTTTGAAGATGTGTAGGGAATCTGTGGAGACTTATGGTGTGAGTTCCATCAGTTAACTTTAGAACCAGGGTTGAATTATAATGTTAATCAGAGATATAAAATTGAGAAATAAGTCCGTGCAGATTTAATAATTATTTTTAGTATGTAACAATTATTGCAAAGTTTTGCAGTCCAAAAAAAAGAGAGCCCGCCCTGAGGCGAGCTGAGATATTGAAATTATCCGAAAAGGGCACCGAGTCCGGCCATCCCGTCTTCTTCGGCATGGTCTTCTTCTTCCTCTTCAGGCTCTTCGGCAGGAGCTTCTGCTGCTGCGGGTGCGGCTGCTGCGGGTGCGGCTGCTGCTGCAGGGGCTGCAAATGCTGCCTTTGCGATAGCTTCTTCGATGTCCACGCCTTCAAGGGCTGCGACAAGGGCCTTTGCCCTGGCTTCGTTCACTTCGATACCAGCTGCCTGAAGAACGGCAGTGATTGCTTCTTCGGTAATTGCTTTACCAGCGTTGTGCAATAAGAGAGCTGCATATATGTATTCCATCGTTAATCACCTAACTTTGTATTAGCGTAAATGTAAATCTGTTTATCCGAAAAGGGCACCGAGTCCGGCCATTCCATCTTCTTCGGCATGGTCCTCTTCTTCCTCTTCAGGTTCTTCTTCCTTCTTTTCTTCTTCTGCGGCAGGAGCTGCTACTGTGGCTGCTGCGGCTGCGCTTGCGGCTGCCCCAAGAACTTCTCTCAGGTCGTCGTCCACGGCATTTGCGTCCTTTTCTGCGGCTTCGGATGCAACGGATGTCATCTGAACATGGGCTTTTGCCAGCAAGGAGTCCATGACTCCAGGTTCAAGGATAACAGCATTGACACCAAGGCTCTTTGATTCTGCATAGGCTTTTGCCAGCAGGGTGCCGATTGTTGCGCCTGTCGGGTATGCTGTGTTGACCGAGAGGTTGAAAGCGTTCTGAGCTGCCCTGATAATGTCAGAGAAGTACTTGCTTTCATCAACTGCAAGGAGTTCAGGCTCGTAAATTGTCCCGTCATCGTAGGCGGCTCTAAGGTCAAGCCCGACGATAAGCGGGTATATTTCCAGCTTTGAAAGCATGGTAGCGAGTTTCTGAGGGACTGCCTCGCCTGCTTTACAGACAACCTTTGTTTCCTTTACTGCCACCTTTCCGGCATCGATTGAAGCGGGAATTCCTGCACTCTGGAGTTCACCCAGAATCGGACCGGGCGGAAAACTGGTGGGCCCCTTCTGGACAATTATGTCCTCTGGAGCTATTGCGCCTGCTTTAATCGGAGAAGGAGTCTTTGTCTGCTCAAGCAGTTTGTAAAGCTTGAAGGGACTTTCATTGGTAAATATCAGAGCGGTCTGATTGTCCAGATACCTGGTCATTTCGGGAATAGATTCCCCAAGCTGGTTTAAAGCACGCTCTGTGAGGGTGTTCCTGGAGACTTTGAGCACCGCAACGTCCTTAAGGTCCCGGCGGATCTTCTGGATCTTGGTTGCGAGGATGCCTTCGATCCCAACCATCCCGAAAACTTTGTGAGACTGGATGAGTTCCTTAATATTTTCAATTTCATCCTTTTTCCACTGCGGGATGTGCTCGGTGTGATGCCTTTCTTCTGCCATTTACACCACCCTCTCTGATTTTCCCATGGTTGTCGTGACATAGACCGATCTCAGGTTGTGCTTGCCCTTATCGAGGACACGCTCAAGCCTGGACATAATAGTCTCTATGTTTTCGGAAAGGTCGTCAGGGTTCATGTTCCTTCTGCCGACAGCCACGTGGAAGGTAAGTCTGTCTTTTGACCTGAGCTTGACTGCGTTTTGCTTGCTCTGAATCAGTTCACCGATGTCCTTGTTCGGCATGAGCGGGATAGGCATCTTGCCTCTGGGTCCCAGAACAATACCAAGGTTCTTACCGATAATCGGCATGAACTGAGTTTCTGCAATAAAAAGGTCGCATTCGTTTGCAAGAACTCTGGCTTTATTTTTGTCAGCAGCCAGCTCTTCGAGCTCAACGTCAGAAATAACATACGCAGCACCGGCAGCCTTTGCTCTCAGGCCAACGTCACCCTTTGCAAAAACGCCGATCTTCAGCTCTTTTCCGAGCCCGTGCGGAAGAATTACTTCTTCATCGACTCTGTTCTTTGGTTGGTTCATGTCAAGGTTCTTTAAGTTAATCGCCAGATCCACGCTTTCCGAGAAATTACGCTTTGGCGATTCCTCAATTACTTTCTTGACAGCTTCCAGTATAGTTCTTTCTACCATCTTGTTCCTCCCCGTAGTGTTTGAACTTCATGTCCAGACAGCCGTTCCGGCTTACTACGGTGGTCGTAGGGGGCTCCCCTTTCCGGGTTCTGTTACTCTCAACAGTAAGCCACCAATAACATCCTCTTAGTTATTCTAATCGAAAACTGTTCAAGGCTCTTGTGCTATTAGTGGTATCCAATTTAAAACTATTGGTGTACAGCCAGATCCCGGATTTAAAAGGTGGGAGGAGATAAAAGGCTTACCACGCCTCGTTTGCAAGCAAATCGTCAAATTTGCCTTCATCGAGTGCTTTCTGGCAGTCCTTTGCCTTCATTCCCTCTACATTCACGCCCATAGGGACACAGGTGCCCATGACCTCTTTCATTGTAGCTTTGAGGTCGTAAGAAAGTACGTCTTCCTTTTTCATACGGGCGATCTTTGCAACCTGAGGGATTGTCAGGTTTCCAACAACCTCACTTCCTGCATTTCCAGACCCTTTCTGGATCCCAAGCTCTTTCATGACCAGGGATGCAGTCGGTGGGGTACCTACCTCGATTTCGACGTTTTTCTTGTCGTCAACAATTACTTTCACAGGGACCTGCATTCCATTGTAGTCCCTTGTTTTTTCGTTGATCTTTTCGACCACTTCTTTTATGTTAACCCCGAGCGGACCAAGTGCCGGACCTAATGGTGGTCCGGGATTCGCTTTTCCTCCGGGGACAAGTGCTTCAACAATACTTGTCATCTGAGTCTCACCGGTTTTTATAAGTATGAATTTTGTAGATCTGTTTCAATCCACTCTGAGTGCTGGTGATTTTATTTATTAATAAGCTTGAATTTTCAGTATTCCCAACTGATCCGGGCTTACTCGTTCTCTTTTTTGAGTATTCTTACGGTGTCGCCACGAATCGTAATCGGGATCGGGACCACAGCATCGAAGAGTTCAACAGTAATTTCCTCGTGCCCTTCATCAACCCTTTTAACACGGGCTTTCTCTCCCTTAAAGGGTCCGGAGGTAACCTCAATTATAGCCCCTTCTTTGATTCCGGTAACTACTGGTTTTGGCTTGAGGAAATGTTCGATTTCCGAGATTGAAGAACTCCCCTTAACAAGGGCTCTTGCATGTGGGATTGTCTGGATTGCCAGTTCGACAATTCCTGATTTTGGAGCCTCTACAAGGACATATCCTTTAAGCTCGTCAGGAGCCAGAATTGCTCTTATATCCAGCTTTTCCTTTTTTGCAACCCTGGCAAGTGTCATTGCAACAGACCTTTCCTGATTTGCTGTGGTTTTGATTACAAATATCTGGGAATCCTCACTCATTTGGCCACCCACTGGGGCAACATTGTCAGCAGTACATATATTATAAATCCAACTGCGCCCACAGCCAGAATCCCGGCACCTGCAACTTTGGCAATGGTCAAGAACTCTTCCCTGGACGGTTTTTTAGTAAGTTTCAGGACCCTCAGGTGTGCCCGAATTGCCTGACCAACGCTTTTTGTAGTTATATTCGGTTCTAAGGCGGATTCTACCAATTAATTCACATCCAGGTTTTATGTACATATTTAATTTTATCTGGAATTTCGCGCACAGTTCTTCTTCTTTATGGTATACACCCGAAGTTGCTTTTTATCTCGCAGAATTCGGATTTTACTTTTCAGGAAGAACGGGCGGATTATATTATTGATTCCTATTATATGAAGATATCACTGGCACGATCTATTATACATCTCAAATTTTAGACGCAGGATTATTTTTCATATAAAACCCCTAATCGTGTCAGCAAAAATTTTCTTTTTTTGGTGCCGAATTGTATCGGCATCATACTGCATTTACCATAAAAATAGTTTTCGATTGGATTTATATTTCTACGTTCCTTCTTTTTAGCTTAAGAGGAGGAAAACAGTATTTTTCTCCAACCGAACGTTTTTATCCATTTTTACTTTTTCATCTCTCTGATCACTCTACGAAGTCAATTCCGTACTTATATGTGATGTCCTTATCGTTTCCGTGCCCATATATCTGAGCGGAGGTAACTCCTGTAACCACTATCATTGTACGTACTGTCTTTTCGAGGTCCGGATCAACCTGGGCACCCCAGATAAGGCGAGCATTGCTGTCTATGCGGCTGTAGACTTCCTGTACCACAGATTCTGCTTCAGAAATGGTCATGTCAGGACCTCCAACCACGTTAACGAGGGCAGAGGTTGCACCGGATATGTCCACATCAAGGAGCGGGCTGCGCAGTGCTTTCTGGACTGATTCGACAGCTTTGTTTTCACCGTCAGATTCTCCAAGTCCTATCATAGCAACGCCCCCGTTCTGCATTACAGTCCTTATATCTGCAAAGTCAAGGTTAACAAGCCCGGGCTTTGTGATAAGTTCGGTTATACCTTTTACAGCTCTCATAAGGACTTCGTCAGAGACCTTAAAGGCAGCCTGCAGAGGAAGCTTCGGGACTACTTCAATCAGCTTATCGTTTGGGACAACTATTACCGTATCGGCTACGTCTCTCAGGCGCTCGAGGCCTGCTTCGGCATTTGTCCTCCTGACATGCCCTTCCACGCTAAACGGAAGAGTCACAACTGCAATAGTAAGGGCGCCTGAATCTCTGGCTGCCTCAGCAACTATTGGTGCAGATCCTGTCCCTGTTCCTCCTCCAAGACCCGCGGTGATAAAAACCATATCCGAGCCCTGGACGATTTTGTTAATCTCATCAATACTTTCGATTGCTGCATCTTCTCCGATCTGGGGAAGACTGCCGGCTCCAAGCCCTCGGGTTTTCTTTTTCCCGATGAGAATCTTTTTGCCGGAGCGTATATGAAGGAGGTGCTGAGCGTCAGTATTTATGGCAACAAGGTCTGCTCCCTGGATACCTTCGCCCATCATTCTCTGTATACTGTTTGAACCGCCGCCTCCGCAACCTACCACTTTGATGGTTGTTTTGAGGCTTCTCAGTATTTCTTCAAGTTCAGCGTCCACTTCTATGTTTTCATCAGAGTAATCCGAATTTGAGTTATTTCCCTGCCCACCACGTCCTTCCAGGGCAGATCGAGCAAGGGCTTCTTCCACAATGGATCTCATGCTACTGTTTTCCTCCATTCTGCTGGGGTGATCATTTGATGAATTGTATTAACTATAAGTATGTTACAACACGGAAAAAATTATTTTAACCATCACATATACAGTTTCCAATTTAATAGTTTTCCTTTTCTAGTTTTTGAAATTATACTATATATGTTTAATAATTTTATTAATGTTGTCCTATCTTCAGGTCTGAAGCTGGATTTTTCAGTCCTGAAATTATCTGGTATTTCTTTTTCTTCAAAATTTTCTTCAAAATTTTCTTCAAAATTCTCTTTATTCACATAACCTTCTTTAATATCTTTTTTAATATCTTCTTTAACATCTTTTTTAATTTCTTTGTCTCAAATGTATATTTTTTTATTTTTTATATTTTTTTGAGGCTGGTTCCTGTATTTTTATCTTTCCCTTTTTTTCTGATTTTTTCCATGTTGTTCTTAATTTTACTCCCAGCCGAGCTTATTCAGAGCCGCCCCATGTCAGTTTTTTCTCCTTTTTTCTAATACTCTTTGCCAGAATTTTCTTTTTGAATCCGGTAAAACCAGTTATATTTCAAGTTATGCCTTTCCTCTGGATTCTCCCAGAGTTATGCCGGTTGCAATCAGATGGGCGACTCTGAGAGGCTCAGGAATGCTGCTTCTTATTGAAGTGAGATGGATGATCTTTTCTACGTTTTTTGCCCTTATCCCGGCTTTCTGAATATAAATAGGAGTCCCATTCCTTCCAGTAATCAGTTTTTCTATTTTTCCGGCTTTTTTTATTATTTTCCAGCGTTCCTCTCCGTCCGAGAAATGATTCAGTGCAGATCTGATTTTTTCAAAATCTGGACAGGAACGCATTATCACAATAACCGGAAGCCCTGTTTCTCTGTAGAGTTCCTCTATATCGACAACGTTAAAGCCTCCATAAGTAATCCCATCAAGCATGATAACCCTGAGCTGGTTGTGATGCCTGCTGTTTTTTATCATTGTGACCATCACCTCTGTAGCGTCAAGCCCGTCTCTGGTAATCTCAGAGCGCAGGACTCCATCTATCCAGTCCCCTCCCCTAAAAACAGTCCCAACTATCATTACCTTTTCATTAAGAAGTGCAGAGTCATCTATGCCCAGAATTCGGATTTCGGGTTTTACATGAAAATCTGAATCCACAGCTACCTGTATGTCTGAATTCTAAAAATAGTTTGCCGGTTTCCCGTGAAGCCGCTTTAAGCAAAAATCAAAGGGAAACTGGAGTTTTCCGGAAAATAGGTGCCTTTAAAAGGCTTTTTTTCATTAGCCGGATTTTTACACGAACATGGTTTCCGGAAGGTTGGAAGGCATCATCTTCTGCGTATCCGCAGCCATGGACACCTTTTCCACTGCTTCGAGGAACTCTTCCATCTCAACCAGTTCCTTATCTCTTCTGACCGCGAACATGCCTGCTTCGGTAGCTATAGCTTTCAGGTCTGCCCCGCTCATTCCTTCGGTAGCTTTTGCAAGCTTTTTGAAATCGATGTCTCCTGCAAGAGTCATCTTTTCGCAATGGATTTTAAGGATTTTTCCCCTGGCTTCGATGCCGGGCATGGGAACATGGACAAGCCTATCAAAACGACCTGGCCTGAGAATTGCAGGGTCAAGGACGTCCGGCCTGTTTGTTGCTGCAATAATCCTGATGTTTTTCCTCTTGTCAAAGCCATCCATTTCTGCAAGAAGCTGCATCAAAGTTCTCTGAACCTCTCTATCTGCGCCAGTTGTCTCGTTTAAACGCCTTGCAGCTATCGAATCCAGTTCATCGATAAAAATGATACTGGGAGCTTTTTTCCGTGCCATCTCGAAGATTTCCCTGACCAGCTTGGACCCGTCCCCTATGTACTTCTGCACCAGTTCAGAACCAACAACTCTGATAAATGTAGCATTGGTCCTGTGGGCTACGGCTTTTGCAAGCAAGGTTTTGCCCGTCCCCGGAAGCCCGTAAAGTAATACTCCTTTTGGGGGCTCAATTCCTATCCGGGCAAAGCGTTCAGGCGAAGTTAACGGAAGTTCTACTGCTTCCTGAAGTTCCTGAATCTGCTCGTCGAGACCACCTATCTGATCGTAATCAACTTCAACACTTTCGATAACCTCCATTGCAGCTACAAAAGGCTCTTCCGTGGAAGGGATAACCTCTGCAATGGCAAGTGTATGCTGGTTCAAGGCAACTTTTGCCCCTGGCAGCAGCTTTTTCTCGTCAATATATTGTGAGACGTTTACCAGGAACTGAGGCCCGTTACTGCTACGGACTATAATACGATCATTCTTGATCACGTCAATAACCGTACCAATGATCAGAGGAGAGGTTTTCATCCGATCTAGCTCGGACTGCAGCTTTCGTATCTCCCTCTCATATTTGATCTTTTGGTTCTCTAAATAGCGTTTTTCGGACTCTATCTGGCTGCACTGCTCTTCCAGAAAACTGTTGCGGCTTTCAAGTTGCCTCACTCGGTCCTGGACGCTTTCAGTTGTTTCCCCCAGCTCTCCAGGCTCGATTCCGTCATACACAGATCCGGGCTTCACAAGGTGACTGCGCATGCTTTCATCCTTACTCTTGGTACTTTCCGTCATGGAGCTCCGAATATTATTTAAGTTCATACCGTATATAGCGTTTTCGAAGTGATCAATATGCAGTGCGAAATATGTGGTGCAGAGATCCGCGGAAAGCCTATATGCGTTACAATCGACAACAGCGAACTCCAGGTCTGCCAGAAATGTGCACCGTACGGTAAGCCCGTTGATAAGCGGTCTCCCGTATCAAGGAAAGTCTCTCCGGTAGTTCGTACGGTACCACGAACTGAAAAGAGGCCAAAAAAGGATTTCTTCGATATTCTAAAAGACGAGCTTCTGGACGATTACGATCACATTATCCGGGAAGCTAGAGAAGCCAGAGGCTGGTCTCAGGAGGACCTGGCTGAAAACATCAAGGAAAAAGCATCTCTGATCAAAAAAATAGAACGCAGCGAAATAGTACCCGAAGATTCTGTTAGAAAAAAACTGGAACATGCCCTTAACATTAAGCTTACCGAACGCTTGGATGATGCGGGGCAGGAAGTCTCTCATATGAAGAAAGACACCACTCTTGGTGATATAGTGAAAATAAAACGCAAGTAACAAAGCGCAATTAACAAAGCGCAATTGATCCATGAGTTTTAACTGTAAAGTTTTATATTGAGGTTTTGTTCCACCAGCATAGTTTCCGGCAGGTTTTTCCTTCCGGAAACATGATGGAAATCCGGAAACGAATAATGGAAATATTTACATCCTGAGAGATTCTCTTTTGATTTTGAACCCATACAGGTCCTTTTAATCCTTTTAATGCGTGCTTAAAAAATCAGGCGGGCTGGCTCAGATAGCCACCAGTTTTTTCACTCCTTTCTTTTTTTCTGTGTTTAATTCTTAATTTTTTCTGTGTTTAATTCTTAATTTTTTCTGTGTTTAATTCTTAATTTTTTCTGTGTTTAATTCTTAATTTGAGCCTTTTCCGAAGCCGACTTTCTTAATAGAATATCAGAGTTCAATCTCTATATCATAGACTTTTTCCGGATTTTCTTTATGGATCGTCCAGAAGGGCTCTTCTCCATATGTTTCCATCAGCTTTATGGTTCTTTTAGGGATTGTCTTCGGTCCAAGTACCGCACCCGGCCTGTCAGGGTCATCAATATAATCTGTTTCCATCATAAAGCGAGTCCCCTCTTCAATTGCCTTTTCAATCGCCCCTTTAACCGATATTACTCCCGGAAAAATCCCCAGTTCCTCGCAGGTTTTTACAAGAGGGGGAGAGTAATGCTTGACTACCCTGTACATCTTAATTCCTGTTTTTCTTGCCCTTTCGGCTATGTCCTTAAGTTCGGGTTCCTGCACGCTTTCGGTATGGAGCTGGACTGCGCAGTCCTGTTCTTTTCCGAGAGAAAAGGCATGTTCCATAATTTCGTTTGAAGCTTCCCAGACATCTGAGGGTACGGGATAGTGCGGGCGTCCGGACTTTATTCCCACTGCAAGGCCTCTTTCCACATATCCTGCAGCAAGCTCAAGCCCCTTTTTCATGGTTTCTACTGCTTCTGATAGGTCCATATATTCCGTAATCTTTGAGATCTCAGCAGGATGAACTCCTAAGACCGGGAAAGCTCCAACTCCAATCTCCCGGATTTTCGATGCTATTTCCACTGTTTCGTCAAATACAGCAAGGTAATCTTCAGGTTTTTTAACCGCAATTCCAAGGGACCAGCTTGGTTTGGTGACCAGGATTATATGCGTCCCGCCTGAGTTCTTGAACTCTTTTACGGCTTCAAGCCCCCTTGCTCTCGGGTCTATATGCATATGGTTGTCGGTAATCGGAATTTTTGCAGGCATGCTTGTTTCCTCGAATATTTTCTAAAAACTTTCTTCAAGATTATCTATACCATTGAAACCAATTCTATTAGAGTACTAAGGAAGGGTTATATTCTGCAATCCCATATTTACTTCAAGGAATCCCATATCTATTTCCTGGAAGTATTGGTGTCTATATTATTACCCAAAAGTTGAAATATGAGCCTTACATTGAGTACGCCGCAAGATTCAATTATACTTATTAAATTCTTAGAAAAGTTCCCCCTTTTTTAGCTTTTCATCGCTACGGTTCTTTTAACACGAACCCTATAAATCTGGTGATAACATGACCAAAACCGCAGCAGTAATCAAAGGTGACGGGGTAGGCCCCGAACTGGTGGATGCAATGCTTAAAGTTGCAGAAGCCGCTGGCACTGATGTCGAATTCGTAATGTGTGAAGCAGGAGCCGGCTGGTGGGAGGAGCATGGAGGCAATTCCCTTATTCCTGAAGACACCTGGCAGATCCTTGACAGTTCTGACGCATGTTTCAAGGGTCCGACAACCACTCCAGGAGGAATCGGCTCCCCGAGAAGTGTGGCTGTATCCATCAGGAGAAAGTACGACCTTTATGCCAATGTCAGGCCAATAAAAACCTTCCCGAATTCAAGTGCACCTCTCGGAGATGTCGAAATGGTTTGTGTTCGTGAAGGGACAGAAGGTCTCTACATAGGAGAAGAAATCCAGCTCACAGACGATGTATCCATTGCAATCAGGAAAATTACCCGGACGGCATCCAGCAAGATTGCCCGCTATGCTTTTGAAGACGCAAAAAAGAGAGGTTACGACACAGTTGTGCCAATCCACAAAAGTAACATCCTGAAATTGACCTGCGGCTCATTCCTTGAAGAGGTCGAAAAGGTTGCTCACGACTTCCCGGATATCGAGGTCTGGCCCTACCATATTGATAATATTGCCCAGCAGCTTATCAAGAACCCCCAGATCTTTAACAAGAAAGTCCTCCTTTCCACCAACCTCTTCATGGACGTGATCAGTGAGGAATGCTCAGCCCTTGTTGGCAGTATCGGGCTTATCTATTCCGCAAATATCGGGGACAACTTTGCAATGTTTGAACCTGCTCACGGCTCAGCCCCGAAGTATGCAGGCCTTGACAAGGTAAACCCTGTTGCAACCGTTCTTGCGGGCGCCTGGATGCTGGACTACCTTGGAGAAAAGGACAAATCCGACGCGATCTTTAAAGCCACTGAGCGTGTTATTTCCGAAGGCAAATACGTGACTTATGACCTCGGAGGAAGCGCAAAGCTCAGCCAGATGGCAGATGAGATCGCAAAATACACAGAAGAAATCCTGAAATAAAGATTTGAAAATCAATAATTCGAAAATCCGGGGATTCTCGGAGCACAATAAGTGGTAAAACTGATAATAAGAGATTAATTTGTGTAAGGTTAAATAAGGTTGATATCAGGTCTGAAAAACCTCACACCATTTAATCTGATATTTCTTTTTACCTTTTTTGTGACTTCATTCTTTTTCTTCTACAGGTTCCTGAATTTTCCCTCTGTTTTTGAGTTTTCCTCTGCCTGTTCGTGCAGGATCAGAGATTGGCTGATACAGGAAGTACTTTTCAACGTAAGCAAGGAGCTCTTCATCTGAGATACAGGAAACCCTCTCTTCTTTATCGTAAAGCTTCTGGATCTCTTTCTGGATCTTAAGCAGTCTCCTGTCGTCTTTTTCTACTACGGTTTCGACATCAAGGAGGTTATTTAAGGTTTCCTGAACCTTATAGCGTATTACCTCAAGCCCCGATGAATCACCTATGAGGAGAAGTCTTGTGCCCCCGACCAGTTCAGGAGGGTAGGGCTCATAGTTAAATGGATTTTTCAGGACGCCTGCGGCGTGGATGCCTGACTCATGGGCAAAGATATTTTTCCCGACAACAGCTTTATTTCTCGGGACTCTGAGTCCGAGCTCTTTTTCCATAAATTCCGCAAAACGGGTTACAGGCTCAAGGTTATATTTGTCAAAACCTTCAACCCTGTCAGCCAGGAAGAGAAGGATTTTTTCCATCTCGCTGTTTCCTGCACGTTCTCCTATTCCAAGGAAAGTCACACTTGTCCAGTTGGCTCCATGCCAGAAACCTGCAATCGAACTTGCGGAACCGAACCCGTAATCGTCATGGATGTGGGTTTCTATATTTTTGACCCCAATTTCTTTTTTAAGGTGCTGGATAATTTTCGGGATTCCGTATGGCTCATCGATATTCATGAACGGCATCCCGTACCCAACGGTATCGCAGACTCTTATTATACAGTCAGGGTCGATTTCCATTATCTTTTTTACAAGGGGGAAAACAAAGCCATAGTTATCAGCTCTTGTCATATCCTCAAGGTGAGCCCTTGTCTTCAGCCCGTGGTCAACAGCGTATTGAAGGGCATCGAGATATCTTTCTTCCGCCTCTTCCCTGCCTGAAAGTCTCATCTTGGAATGAATGTGCGTATCCGAGACCGACATCAAAATCCCGGTTTCTTCAATTCCGTCAACTTCCAGAATTTTATCTATGTCTGCTCTTGAAGACCTCGCCCATCCTGTAATTTCGGGGAATTCGTATCCCTTATCGAACATCAGGTCCACAGCGTCCCTGTCTCTTTTGTTGAATACAAAGGCTTCAAGTTTCTCGATCCCTATTTCGTGGAGGTATTCATAAATTTGAATCTTGTGTTCTCTGCTCAGGACTATTCCCGGCATCTGTGAACCGTCGCGAATGGTGCTGTCACTTATGAATACCTCGTTCCCATAGGGCAGCTTCAGCTTGGGGAGGTCCTCATATGATTCATATATTTTCATATATTCGTCTCCTATCTTTTTCAGGATGCATGGCCCTATGTCGAGAGAGTGGGCTTACTCTACTGGATTTTTGCTTCGAAAAAGATGCTGTTATGTATAAAGATCAGAAAATCAGGTATAAACCGAAGACGGTCATCTTCTTGTTAAAAAATATTTATTCTAAGAATTATCTATCGTTTTTCATTTCAGGGGCGCTTTAAACTTTCTTAAATAGACACTTCGATATTCATAGAATTTTCGTTAATATACGCTGTTATACTTAAAATCTCTTTCTTTTAAAATATCTATACTTTTTCTTAAATTTATAATTATAAAAACATTTTGAAGGTATATGGATAAATGTAAATTCCATACTCTCAACCTTTATTTTTCCGAATTTCTTTTAGGAATTTTTGCCTGATGGATAATCATCCGGTTTTCAGAGGGGCTCTATTCATGTTTTCAGGATACTATTATAGGATTCGGTTTACATGTGATGCAATATCTTTTACCTGTCAATTCTCTCTCCTTTTTATGTTTCATTAAAGTTTACTTTCCTTTGTTGCCCTTCTTGCCGATAATAAGGTATATCTACAGCAAGTTATATTTATAATCGGACAGATCTTAAATATCTAATATTATAAAAGTCTCTCACTATGCGACTGCATATGATTTGCCTTTTAATAATTACCTTCTGTCAGCTTTAATTGCTGTGTTCAATTAATATATTTTCAAAATAATATCACCATCTATTTAATTTACTTTAATATATTTGCTTTAATTTTCCCGAGGTAATACATGTCCGAAATAGTAAGTGTTAGCGGCGGTCCGACTAAACCGGAAATAATTGCAGTTTCCCTTTCCAAACTCGGACTTAAAGACGGGGACCGGTTTGCAGATGTCGGCTGCGGTACCGGGTCGGTCTCTATTGAAGCAGCCCGAATTGCTCGGAACCTGACTATCTATGCAATCGATGCCCGTAAAGAAGCTCTTCTCGCCACGGAAACAAATTTTAAGAATTTTGGGATTGAAAATGCCAGGATTCTAGCCGGCGAAGCTTCGGATATCCTTGGTTCAGAAAAGACTATTGATTCCATAGACTGCGCTTTTGTTGGAGGGACGAAAAACATTGGTTCCATACTTGCGAAGCTTGTTGAGAAAAAAGCCCGGAGCATTGTTGTAAACGCGGTCCGCATCGAAACCGTTGTCAGGACGATTGAGGCTATGAAGAGTCTGGATATTTTTGATGAGGTCATTCATGTTGCAGTCTCAAGAAGCTCCCCGATTGCCGGAGAGACCATGTTCAAACCCGAAAACCCGGTTTATATAGTTGTTGGAAAAAAGCAATCCTGAGATTCATTCTTTAATTACCATCAGATTAAATCACCATCAAGTTCATTAATTTACTCTTAATATTTACCTGTAAATTTATGGAGCGATAATATGTTAATAGGAGTAGGACTTGGTCCCGGAGACCCCCAGCTTTTGACCCTCAAAGCAGTGAACGTTTTGAAAAACAGCGATAAGGTATATGTTCCAGGCCGCCTGGCAAAAGACCTTGTAGCTCCTTATGTGGATGCAGAAATCCTTGAGTTCCCCATGATAAGGGATATCGAAGTCCTGAACACTCTCTGGAAAGAAAATGCAGACCGTATTGCCGACGAAGCAAGAAAAGGGACAGTGGCTTTCGGGCTTATAGGTGATCCAAACTTTTTCTCAACTTTCACTCACCTGAAAAAAGTTATGAACAGGCACTATCCGGATGTTGAGACCTCAACAGTGCCAGGAATAAGTTCTATCACATCTTTTGCTGCAAGGACTGATGTGGCTGTTGAGAGTTCCTTTGAGGTCAGTGACGGCTCTGATGTCGGGTATAAGATCCACCTTAAAGCCACACAGCCGAGAAAGATAATCGAACAGCTTGAAACCGAAGGGTACAGGGAATTTATTTTCGCAGAGAGGCTCTTTTCGGATAATGAAACGATTATCAGCAAAAAAGAAGATATTCCGGAAAAAGGGAACTATTTCAGCATTATTTACGGAAAGAAGTAAAGCTGCATGAAACGAATTTCTAGCGATAAAATGAGGTTTGAGTATTGTATAAATTGAATTTCTGTAATAATTGAACTTCTGTAGACAATTGAACTTCTGTAGACAATTGAAAACCTCAATATGCAAATTAACCCTATAATCAAATTAATTCACTATAATTCTGAAATACTCAGGAAAGCAAAGGGAATGGTCAGATGGAAAGAAAAGTATATTTTGTAGGGGCAGGGCCTGGAAACCCCAAACTGATTACCGTTCTGGGACGTGAAATGCTCGAAAAAGCAGACCTTGTTATGTATGCGGGCTCCCTGGTAAACCCTGAAGTCCTTAATTACACTAAAGGGGAAACTGTGGACAGCTACGGGCTTACCCTTGACGAAACCACGAAAATAATCGCCGATGCGGTGGATGCAGGGAAGTTTGTGGTGAGGCTCCATAGCGGAGACCCCTCTCTTTACGGGTCTGTCATAGAACAGATGGAAGAGCTGAGAAAATACGATATTGAGGTAGAAAGGGTTGCAGGTGTCTCCTCGGTTTTTGCAAGTGCAGCAGCTCTCGGAACCCAGCTTACTCTTAACGGCGTTTCCGATACCCTTATCATCACCCGCCCTGCTGGAAAGACTCTGGAAAAAGACCTTATCCCCGAGCTTTCTGCTTATAACACCACAATGGCAATTTTCCTAGGCACCCAGAAGATCAGGGAAATAATGGACAAAGTCCGCTGCCCAAAAGATACTCCCGTTGCAGTTGTTTTCCACGCATCCTGGGAAGACGAAGAAGTTATTACAGGGACTGTGGAAGATATCGCAGATAAGGTCAAAGATGCAGGAATTACACGCTCGGCAATGATTATAATCGGCGGAGTTGTCGACCCTAAAAACTACAGGAGGTCCTATCTATACGGAGTGGCCCAGGAACCGCTGTAATTACCTTTGAAAGGAACAGGGAAATTGCATCAAGGGTAGCAGAGCATCTTGAAGCCGACCTCCTTCTCTACGAAAAGGGTATCTTCAGGAAAGCCTTTGAAAATTACGGGGCAATTGTTGCAGTCTTTGCCACAGGCATTGTGGTAAGGGATATTGCCCCTCTTCTCGATAACAAGTGGTCAGACCCGGCAGTGGTTGTTGTGGACTCAAACCTTAATTTCGCAATTCCTCTCCTTGGAGGTCATCATGGGGCAAATGAGGTCGCCCGAAAAATTGCGGAGTTAGGTGCAGTCCCTGTGCTTACGACAGCTACTGAAGTTCACGGCAAACCCTCGGTGGAGGGCATAGCTGACAGGTTGGGCTGCGAAGTCTTCAATAAACAATCCACAATAGCTGTGAACTGTGCTCTCCTTGACCAGAATGTGGAGGTCCTTGAGGTTAAGGGTCCCAGGATTGTTGTTGTGGATGATGATGTTTCCGTGCTTGTGAGGAAAAAGCAGGCTGAAAAGGATAAAAGTGCCGGAAACAGCTAAAATTAAGGTTCATAGCTAAAATTAGGTTTATAAGTCAATAAATAATGAAACTGCATGAAAAGCAGTGGACAAAAGATTACTGATGATACTCGGTATCGGAACCCGCAGGGGCATTACAAGGGAAGAAGTCCTTGAAGCCGTAAAACAGGCGCTTGATGAGTGTGGTTTGAGTCTCCAGGAGATTACGGCTTTTGCCTCTGCAAAACTTAAAGAAAATGAGCGAGGTCTGCTGGAAGCAGGCGAATTTCTCGGCATTCCGGTTAATTTTTTGCCGGATGAAGTGCTGAACAGCTACAACCCTCCTTCATCCTCCCAGGCTTCGCGCTTCGGATTAAAAGGGGTTGCAGAGCCTGCTGCTCTGGCTCTCTCGGAAAAACACGAATTGATTTGCAGGAAGAAAGTCTATGGCAGAGTCACAATCGCAATCGCAAGATAAGGCATCCGGAAAACTCTATGTAGTAGGGATAGGACCGGGCTCAGTTGAACAGTTAACCCTCAAAGCCCGGGATGTAATCCTCAATGCCGATTATGTTCTTGGAAACAGCACTTACCTGGACCAGATGGAAAGCCTTCTCGGCTCTCAGGAAGTGATCCGCAGTTATATGGGAAAAGAGGTCGAAAGGGCACGAAAAGCTGTGGAACTTGCAAAAACCGCAAATGTCGTCATGATCAGTGGTGGGGACACCAATGTCTACGGCATGGCAGGCATAGTACTTGAGGTAGCGGAACACGAGAACCTTGATGTGGACATTGAAATCCTTCCAGGGGTCACAGCAGTCCTTGCCGGGGCAAGCCTCCTGGGCGCACCAGTTGTTACGGATTTTGCGGTGATCAGTTTAAGCGACCTCCTAACTCCATGGGAAGTAATCGAAAAGCGGCTTAATATGGCTGCGGATGCCGACTTTGTGATAGGTCTTTACAACCCTAAGAGCCGCAAGAGAAAATCCAACTTTGCAAGGGCAATTGAAATTATTCGCAGATACAAAGCCGATTCCGTACCTGTAGGGCTTGTAAAGAACGCCATGAGAGGCGAGGAAGAAGACCAGATCGTGACGACCCTTGGGGAAGTCATGAATTATGAGGACTGGGTGGACATGAGCACTGCTATTCTCATAGGCAACGGAGAGTCCAGGATCTGGAAGTCTCCGAAAAAGGATATAATAATAACTCCCAGGGGGTATCATAAGAAATATGACTACTGAACAAAAAGCTAATGAAAATGCAGGAAACCTTGAAAACCTCGAAGAATTTACCGAGCTTACAGTGGAAGTAGACCCCGAACTTGTAAAGATCTGCAATGACTCCGGGGCAAGGACTGATGAGGCAAAAGCCATCTACATGAAAAGCCGGACAATGATCCGTGAGATTGTCGGTAACTCCACCCCCGAAGACCGCTTCCGGCAGCGCTGTGTTATTGCAACAGGAGACCTTTCAGTCGCCGATATCATGCGTTTCAATAACGACCCCATACCTGCAGGCGTTGAGGCAATTAAAAAAGGTGCCCCCATTTTTGTGGACATCAATATGGTAAAATCCGGGATCACAAAAGCCGGGCATAAATCCGAAATCATCTGCGTGCTTGACGAAGATCCCGACGCTAAAATCGCCAACAAGTACGGGATAACCAGGACATCGGCAGGTTTCCTGGCGGCAAGGGAAAAACTCGATGGAAGCATTATAGCTATTGGAAACGCCCCTTCTGCCCTGATCATGGTCTGCAAGCTTATTGAGAAAGGTGTAAGGCCTGCCCTTATTATCGGTCTTCCTGTCGGTTTTGTCAATGCAGCCGAATCAAGGGAAATGGTCAGAAACCTGAAAATCCCGATTCCTTCTATCAGCTGTGTCGGGACCAGGGGAGGGACTCCGATGGCTGTTGCCTGCGTAAACGAGCTCGTAGCAATCGCAAGAGAAAGTGAGGAGTAATCTCCCCGCTTTCTTTTTTAATTTTATTTTTTCTCTGTTTTTTGTTCTGTCATCGGCTTATTAGTAGCCATCTGTATGATATTATTTCTCTTTTTTTTCTTTTGAATAAATTTATATCTGTAGCACCCTTTTATTACAGGAGTCAAGAATGGACAAATAGTAATGTGTCTATTCTTTTTCACATCTCTTTTTTTGGGGTGAATAATTGGGTAATGCTGCTAAGAAACTGGTTATTTCAGGTATCATTATTTTAATTACTATTTTACTTCTCTCTATCTCTATTCATTTTATGTTTAGAGGACCGGCAGCGCCTTTTTTCGTAATTCATAATCATGACATTATTAGTCATGAAGTAACAGTTGAAGTATTTGATCATAATAGCAAACCAATAGTAAATGAAACATATAATCTGGAACCTCATCGCGATTTTACAAAACGTCGTCCTTTGAGTGTACAGCTCAACAGAGAAAAAGAATATACATTTAAAGTAACTATGGATAAACAAATCACAAATATAAGTACGATGGAAATTCCAGGTCGTAAAACTTCAGTAAACATTCGTTTATATACCAAATCTGGTGAAACCATTCCCTATAACCCTAATCGTGAAGCTATCCCTATTCTCGTAGAGATTGTAGAATGGATGTGAGAAGAAATTAATTAGACTTATTATTTTTTCTTCTCAGGATTGAAATTTAAACTGAGTACTGACCTAATAAATTTAAAATAGCCACCAGAAGTGATTCTGGTAGACCATCCAGAGCCCGACAAGGATGAGCACTACTCCGGCCCCTTTCTTAAGTGCTGCGTCATACTTTGATATAAGTTTTATCTTTGAAGTGGAAAACTGAGCTGAGTATGCGAGCAGGAGCATGGGCACAGCAAACCCTGCAGAGTAAATCATAAGGGTTATTGCACCGTTAACAGTGCTTCCTTCCAGAGCTACCATTGTCAGGATTGATGCAAGGATCGGTCCCACACAGGGGATCCAGAGCACTCCCAGAGAAAGCCCTAAGAGGAGGCCGGAGACCGGACCTTTGTCATTCATTCCTGCAAGGAGGGGAAATTTTGCAAAAGCATTGAACAGGCCGATTTCAAAAATCATTGCAATACCCATTGTAATGATTAAGATTTCTGCCAGGATTTTCAACTGGGTTGTGTATGCCTGAAAAGCTGCTCCGAAGGCAGAGGTCACAATGCCCATAACGGTAAAAGATATGGTTACTCCAAGCACTATGGCAAGGGGCCTTAACTTTCCTTTTCCTGTAGAACTTGCAAGAACTGCAGGAAGAAGGGGAAGGATGCATGGGGACAGGATGCTGAGAACTCCTGCGCCAAATGCAACCACGGGGGAAATAGCTTCATAAGACATGGTTCTGATTTGACGTTTTATTGTTCAGTCATCTACGATTGCTGGTTGCACCAGTGAGTTACTGATCAATTACGAAAAGGCAAGTATATCTCACATATTTAAGAAAAATGTAAAGATATTCGTATGCTTACGTTTCTCAATAACCCCTGCTATTAAAGATACGTTTTTCATCCGAAAATCTGTTTTCAGTCCTAACCATTTAATAAGTTTTATTTTCAGCTGATGATTTAATTTTCAGCTGGCGAGGAAGTTTAAAACTCAGATTTCACTGTATTGCTTTTTTATTTATTTACGTTTTCATGGTAAAGAATTGCTCTATCCAGGAGTTCTTCGTATACCTGTTTATCCATAACCCCAAGAACTCTTGCCTGGAATCTGTCTTTAGTGACGTTTCCGTTATCCTGCATGTAAACATACTCTCCGTCTTCAAGACCAACAACCACAAAGGAATCCGGAATATAAGACGTTACGAAATAAGCTGAAAGATTACGGCTCTGATCTATGTCTGCAGACATGACTGTGGCTTTTCCGGTATATTCTGCTGCCAGGTCACTCAGGATGGGTTTCATCTGCTGGCACGGCCCACACCATTCAGCTCCGAATTTGATAAGGACCGGACCTTCCTGTACGGATGTGTTAATCTGTTCCAGAGCGGTTAAGTTTTCAACAACACTTACCTGGATTTGCTGAGCGTCTGTGGAGTTGTCCGCGTCTTCAGTACAGCCTGCTGTAAAGAGTACAGCTGCAAGCAGGATCAGTAATATGACTAGCCTATTCATGTTCTCAACATTGATTCGTTCATTTGGTATTTCTTCAGGCTTTCAATATCAGTGATTTTCTCGTTACACTAATAATTTTCTTTTAATAGTCCTGAAAGCCTTTTTTCTGCAATAGAATTATCTATCATACACAAATAATTAACTGTAAACAATGATAACAATCATTTATTAATTTCCCGATTTAAGTTATGCGGTAGAATAGGATATCAATAACTATATTAGAGAGCCGTTGCAGACATGGGTTTTATATATGGAGAACTGATAAAAATAAAATAAGGAAAAAAGAGAAAACAAAGAAGTTTTGACTTACTCTTTATCAAGTATTTTTTCAACGGCGTCGACGACATTTTCAAAATTCTTCTGCCATTCCGTGCCGTGTTTAAGCTGGCCCTGAACAACCGTGCCCCTGTCTTCCATTTCCGCGACTCCGGGTTCTATAGGAAGTCTGGCAAGGATGGGGATATTAAAGTCTTTTGAGGCTTTCTCGACGCCTCCGCTTCCGAAGACTTCTATGGGCTTGCCGCAGTGGGGGCAGATTAGCCCGTGCATGTTGTCCACAAGCCCTATTATGGGCACATTTAGTTTTTCCGAAAATGTGATTGATTTCCGGACACTTATAAGAGCCACGTCCTGAGGTGTCGTGACAAGTACGGAACCGTCACAGTTGGGGATAAGTTGTGCCACACTCAGAGGCTCGTCTCCGGTTCCGGGGGGCAGGTCGATAATCAAAAAGTCAAGTGCTCCCCAGAATACTTCTTCAAGGAACTGCTTGATTGCTCCCATTTTGGCGGGCCCCCTCCAGATTATGGGCGAGTCTTTGTTTTCGAGCAGAAAACCAATAGACATCACTGAGAGATTGGGGAGCACCTCTATCGGGAGAATTCCTTCTTCGCTTACTCCAGGTCTTGCGGACTCCAATCCGAAGATCGTGGGGACCGTTGGACCGTGAATATCGCAGTCAAGAAGACCTACCCTGTGCCCGCGGAGAGCGAGCCCGACAGCGAGGTTTGCGGCAACCGTACTTTTCCCTACGCCGCCTTTCCCGCTCATTACCATGATCTTACGCTTGATGCGCCTGAGGTTTACTACGATTTTCGGTTCCTCGGGCTTTTTTGATAAGCTTTCCAGTGGTTGAACCTTATCTGTCATTTTTATCGCCTGTATAAAATTTCCGCAACTTCCAGTTTTTTCCGGATTTTTATATCTCTTTTTCACGAGTCAGCATCTTGTCAGCATCTTCATTGGTATCAGCAGTCTCGATCCTGATATAGTTACCGCCTTTAATTTCTATTGCTTTTCCGGTGCTCAGAGCAAGAGCTACTTTCATCCTGGCGGCTTTCAGATCTTCCCAGAAAGCTCTTCTCGATACTCCTACCCTTGTGGCCGCGTCTTCCTGCCTCAGGCCTTCGATATCTACAAGCCTGAGAGCTTCAAGTTCCTCTATTGTAAGGGATACCACCTCAAGGCCTGATAGTGGAACCCCTCTGGGCTTGAAGTATGTGATTTCAGGGGTTTGCTCAACGCGCCTGGGACATTTTGACCTTCCTCTGCATTTTTTCATAGATTACTTATGCACATTGTGGAATAAATATATAACAATTTCTCTTTTCAAATAGAAAATTATAAATATTTACGCACATATGAGTGAAATTGTACTTTATATTTCTCTGGCTTCCCCCAGTCTGATAGGATTGACATGCATTTACTCACTTTAAATTTACAGAAAAATGCATATTTTGAGAGTCAGCGGATTATAACTGGAGTGTAAAATATGAAAATCTGCATAAGTGCGTGTGGAAAGGACCCTGATTCTGAAGTGGACCCTCAATTTGGAAGATGCAACTATTTCCTGGTGATCGACCCGGATGCGGGATCAATAAGCTCAATTAAAAACCCGGGTTCTGAAGCCTCAGGTGGCGCAGGAATTAAGGCAGCAGAGGCGGTTGTGGGCGCAGGGGCAGATGTTCTCTTAACCGGAAGCTTGGGGCCAAACTCTTTTTCGGTACTTTCTGAAGCAGGCATTGAAATTTACTCCGGAGTCAGGGGCACTGTCTCCTCTTCTCTGCGAGAGTATCAGTCCGGAAAGCTTTCCTCCCTCAAGAGTCCAAACGCTTCCAGTCATAGCGGTATGAAATAAAGTTTGACTTAAAGCTTAAACAGAATAAATCTTTAAAATATGGAAATTTGTAATAATACTTTATCCAATGTAACTTGATAAAAAGGTGACCCGAATGAAAGTATGTATACCCACTAAAGATAACAAAGGCATGGACGGAACTGTAGAGCAACATTTCGGAAAAGCCCCCACCTATACAATCCTTGATGCTGAAACCGGGGAAGTTTCCGTGATCCCCAATACCAGTGAGCATATGGGCGGAGTGGACCTGCCTCCTGAGTTTCTGCGTAAGAATGGAGTTGAAATCATGTTATGTGGAGGGCTGGGGTACAAAGCTGTTAAGATGTTTGAGTCTTGTGGGATCAGTGTTTTTGTGGGTGCTGGAGGCACGGTTCAGGATACAATAGAAGCCTGGAGAGCAGGTCAGCTCAACAATGCCAGTGCCAAAAATACCTGTGCGGAACATGAGCACCATCACTGAAGTGCCTGTTTTTTAATCTACATGTAAAGAGGGAAGTTACATCCTATGAAAATTGCAATAGCAAGTGGCAAAGGTGGTACCGGTAAAACAACGGTTGCAGTAAACCTCGCACTCGCTCTCGAAGAGGTGCAGCTTTTTGACTGTGACGTGGAAGAACCCAATTGCAACCTGTTCCTTGGATTTGAAATGGAGCCTGTAGAAGAAGTGATTTTCCTGGTTCCTGAGATCAATCCTGACAAATGTACACTCTGCAGGAACTGTTCCGATTTCTGCAGATATAATGCCCTGGCTGCTATTCCTAATAGGATTCTTTCATTTCCTTCCCTCTGCCACGGCTGTGGAGGCTGCAGCTTTGTCTGTCCGGCAGGAGCTATAGAAGAAAAGCCCGAAACCATTGGAATTATCCAAAAAGCACTCTCCGACTCTCCTTTTACATTTTTCTGCGGTACTCTGAAAATAGGGAAAGCCACGGCAACACCTATCATAAAGTCTCTTCAGAATCATATCGATGAAAGCAGACCTGCAATTATTGATTCACCCCCGGGGACTGCATGTCCGGTCCTTGCGGTTATGGGATTTGCGGACTATTGTGTGCTTGTGACAGAGTCTACACCTTTTGGCTTTCACGATTTCTGTCTTGCCCTGGAAGCTGCGAGGGCTCTTAATGTACCGGTAGGAGTCGTCCTAAACCGAGACGGGTTGGGAGATTCAAGAGTGGAAGATTTTTGCAAGGCTGAAGGAATTCCTGTTCTGCTCCGTATTCCCAATGACAGGACGATTGCAAGGCTCTATTCGGAAGGCATTCCTTTTGTTAAGGAAATGCCTGAATGGAAAAAACAGTTTAAAGATATGTTTGAAACTATAAAAGCAGGGCTCTGTGAAATTAAGGGGGTACAATGAAGCAACTGGCCATAATTAGCGGAAAAGGCGGTTGTGGAAAGACCACACTTACAGCTGCCTTCTCTTCTCTGTCAGAAAATGCTGTACTTGCGGACTGCGATGTTGATGCATCTGATCTGCCTCTTATTCTTAAGCCTCAGGTGATTAAAAGAGAAGACAGTCTGGGCCTCGAGCTTGCTTCTATTGATCCCGATATCTGTACTGGTTGCGGGATCTGTCTTAAGATGTGCAGGTTCGGAGCGGTTAGCGAAGATTTTACGATAAACCCGTATAGCTGCGAAGGTTGTGCAGTCTGTACTGTCGCCTGTCCGGAAAATGCGGTGTCTTTGATGCCGAGAGTTGCCGGGCAGGCATTTTCCTCCATGACCCGTTTCGGGCCCATGGCTCATGCAAAACTGGGAATCGGTGAGGAGGCGAGTGGAAAACTTGTGAATATGGTCAGAAAAAAGGCAGCAGAACTTGCAGACCAATATTGCTGCAAGCTCGTTATAATTGACGGCCCTCCAGGTACCGGCTGTCCGGTTATTGCTGCTATTACCGGAACTGACCTTGTCCTTGTGCTCAGCGAACCAACGGTTTCCGGAATTCATGACCTGAAACGGGCAATAGAGCTCACCACACACTTCAAAATCCCAGCTGTCGCCTGCATTAACAGATATGATATTAACAAGAAAAAAAGCCTTGAAATTGCGGATTTTTGCAGGGGCGCTGGAATTCCTCTCCTTGCCTGTTTACCCTACTCCGATGTGACCACACAGGCAATGCTGATGGAAGAATCTGTTATAGAGTATGCTGCTCATTCCAGGGATTCGGAGGCTACGGAGTTCGCAAATATTGTCCGCAAGCTCTGGGCAGAGATTGAAACAGGGCTTTCAGAGTTTCCGGATAAAGATAAGTATTCAAAAGCCCTCGAGGTCAGGGAGTTCAAAACTCAGGAATGATCATAGGCCAGAAGTTAGAAAGTTAAATAATATGGCAGTTGTTAATTAGTATGGTAATTTATTCTTTTTACATTGCTGTGAATATTATGGTTAACAGGAATTTGTAACAGCAGGCAATTTTGTAGTAGTAAGGATTATTCTATAGTAATTCAATAAGCAGTAAATTCGACGAGTAGTGAGTTCATAAATAGTCGGTGAGGGAATAATATGGATTATACTCAGCTTGCAGAGAAACTGGTCAAGTACCTTGGCCTTAAATACGAACCTGTCGCAGTGAAAGTCCTTAAAAAAGGAGAGCCGATGCCCGAAGGGTACAGCGAGCCCGATAAAAATCTCAGGCACTGCCAGTCCATTATGAAAGCCAGAAAAGGAGAGTCTTTTATAATCCCTGCTGATAAGCATGCCTGCGTGGTAGGAGCTTCAAGCCTGGGGATTATCCCTACACCTGAAAAGGTGGCATCAGGAGAGTTCCATCATAACCTGGGGATGTTTGACAGCGTGGAAGCTGCAGCCGAAATGATAGGTAAACGCCCTAAGTTTGAGCCTGAAAGCAGGGCTGCAACCGTCGTAGGCCCTCTGAAAGATGCAAAAGTTGAGCCTGACGTGGTTATTCTTGTGGACAGGCCGGAAACCATTTACTGGATTATTCCTGCAAGCACTTACCATAAAGGCGGAAGGGCTAACTTTAGCAGTGCGGCTTTCCAGGCAACCTGCGCCGATACAACTATCCTGCCAAGCCTGACAGGAGAAATAAATATATCTTTAGGCTGCTTCGGGTGCAGAAAAGCTACGGACATCGAAAATGATGAAATGCTTGTGGGCATTCCTTTCAATAAACTTGAAGAAATTGTTAACGTTCTTGAAAAGCTCTATGAAGGTCCTATGCCTAAGGCAAGGAAGTAAACTTCTTGAGACTTTAATTTTTCCTTATTTTTCAATGAGATTTTTTTCTTTTTTCATTGAGCTTTTTTAATCTGGTTTGCTCATCATAAGCTCTCCAGTATATTTCTTTATTTTATGGAAATATTTATACCTGCAAAGTTTATTTATGATTGTAGTACCTATCGTGTTAAAGACCCCGGGAGAAAAAGTGTGCAGTGCGCGTTGTGCAGGAATAAGGAATGCCTGATAGGCAAAAACTGCTCTGTTATAAAATCGGGACTTGATTACAGCGGCGATAACCTTAAGTCAATCCAGATTTCAGCCTGGCTTGAATCGGACCCTACCAAGAGAACAAAGCTAGAGGAAATTGCAATTTACTCGAAAAGGCTCGGGTACAGAAAGATAGGTATCGCTTTCTGTATCGAACATGAAAGGGAAGCAAGGCTTGTTTACGACATCCTTTCAAGGTATTTCGATGTATTTTCAGTTTGCTGCAAGGTTTGCAGTATTGAAAAAGAAAGCCTGGATATCAGGAAAACCGTTGAATCGGAATTTGAGGCAGTCTGTAATCCCATAGGGCAGGCTCTTCTCCTTAATGATGACCGAACTGACCTCAATATTATGCTCGGGCTTAAAACAGGTTATGACATTCTATTCGCAAAATATTCGGAAGCCCCTTCAATAACGCTTCCTCTTCTGGAACTTCCCTCTTCTGGGGATTCCGAGATCGATTTTATTGAATAAAATTTAAATCTGGTTTTTATTTGCGATGCTAAAACACCGGAGAAATACATGCCAGAAAAATCTACATCTAAATTGGAAACTGATTCTGAACGCGACTCTGAAATCCTGAAAATCAGGGCACATCACCTCTGCTGCATCCAGGGATTCCAGGGGTATGGATACAGTCCTGCATTTGTTGCCAATATGCGGGCTGTGATTTCGGATCTGGAAGCTCTCCCTTCCAGGCCTCTTAAGCTTGTGACAGAATGTGATGCAATCTGCGTTTCCTGCCCGAGCAAAAGGGAGTGCACTATTCAGGAATCTATCCTCTCCCGCAGGATTAGACAGATGGATCTTGTTGTCCTTGATAAATTAAAAATAGAGGATGGAAGTGTTATAAATGCAGACGAAGCTTTCAGGCTCATAAATTCCAGAATTAACAGTTCTTCGGATGTTGAAGAGGTCTGCGGAACCTGTAAGTGGAGGCAAAAATGCCTCTGGTATATGCAGGCAGGCAAATAAAAGCCGGCAGGAAAATGTTTTCTGCAGTTTCATATCCTGCAGTTCAACTTAAACCTGCACTGATCTCATATATTTTTGCTAAAAACTCGATGTTCTGGACCGCATTCTGTTCTATGCCCAGCTGATCCGGAGAAAAGCCGAGAGCGAGGCCGAGAAGCTGAGAATAATGAAGGACCGGAATGGAATAGTCTGTTCCGAATTTTTCATTGACAGCAATCTGCCCCCTGTCAAACTGAAGGTGACAGAACGGGCAGGCATTGACTATGCAGTCCACTCCTGCTTTACGGATACAGTCAAGTTTATGCTCGAGCATTTCCAGAGATTCGTCAGCATACCCTGAGCGTACTCCTCCTCCTGCACCGCAGCACATCATTTTGTCGGTATAGTCCACACTCTTTGCGCCAGTGACTTCAACCAGCTCATCAAAGAATACCGGTGACTCCGTATCTCCGAGATTCCTGTCCTTCGAGGGCTTTATCAGGTGGCATCCGTAATGCAGGGCTACTTTCAGGTCGAGGGGAGTTGTAATATAGTCTTTAAGTTTTTCGGGTCCAAATTCTTTGTATAAAAACTCAATTATGTGCCTTACCTCTGATGTTCCCCTGAATTCCATACTTATTTCTTTAAGGCAGTTGTTTGTGCAGGCTTTTATTTCAGGGTCTTTTTTAAGTTCCATATTGGCGTCTGCCAGTGACCCATAGCAGCCATTGCAAACTGTCAGGACATCTCTCTCCATCCTTTCCGAAAGAACAATATTCCGGCTTGCAAGGGCGAGCCAGGTTGCTTTATCAAAAGACTTGAACACTCCCGGGGCAGGGCAGCAGGAAGCTCCAGGCAGGTCACATGCATCGATTTCAAGCCTCTGCAGGCAGAGTTTGGTTGCTTTTTCAATCCCGGGATAGCGGTTGGGTACGATACAGCCAAGGAATAGCGATAATTTGTTCATTACTTCTGCCTCCTTACTTTTCAGCTGCCAGTTCATCGAATTTGCAGGTTTTGAGGAGAGCCTTCAGTTCCTCAAGAGCTTCAGGATACTTCTGGACAGTTTCAGGTATGGGGTCCAGCCCGAGTTCCTCTCTCTTTTTCTTTGTCTCTTCGTCAAGGGGGACTGCGTGTCCGCATTCGAGCACCATTTCCGAGACACGGCGGTGTTCAGGGCGCATAAATCCCTCTCTTACTGCCAGCCGCCTGAGCTCAAGAAGGGCATCTGTGATAGGTATTCCGCGTGGGCAGCGCTCCTGGCAGGTGTAGCAGGTTGTACAGAGCCAGAGTGCATCATCTGACAGAACAGTAGCTCTGTTCTTGCGTGCGTCCCGAATTATTCTTCGGGTATTAAGCCCGGTATGCCGTCCCGAAGGGCAGCTTCCTGTGCATGTGCCGCAATGCATGCAGGAAAGCACGTCCAGCCCCGCAGCCTTTAACACTTTTAGCAGTTCTTCGCTCATACAGGTTCACTGTCTGGTTTTCGATTGATTTTTTCCTTTTTAAAAAATAAGTATAACCGAAAGAAGCAGGTAAGGGAGAAACTCTGCAGCCAGATCCTTATACTGACGGGCAGGTTTCTAATTTCAAAATGATAATTACTTCCAGAGGAAGCTTTTAGAAGTTTTTCAGTTTTATTTTCCTTTCAGAAGGATTTTTAGAATTTTTTCAGTCCTATTATATTCGTATTACTCTTATGATATTTAACATGAGCTAAATTTGTCCGGGATTAAAATCAGGAAAAAGAATTTTTATGTTCCGTATACGCATCGGAGGATAATTGAAAACAATACACCTGATTCCTTCAGGGATGAAACTAAGCGTATTTCTGGCTTTACTTTTTCCACGGTTTATGTCCTGAGAAATTATTTTGTTTTTTCGCTCCAGAGTATTTATGCCGATTTATATGCCCTATCTCATATAAGAGAAATTTTTTGAGTAAGCCCTGCACCCTTTAATTCCTTTTTCGGCAAACTTCATCCCTTATATACGTTTTTCCTGACATTTTTGCCTGGATTGTTCAGGAGAAATTTATTCCGAGGTCTTTAAGCCCGTTCAATTTTGCCAGATTTATAAGTAGCGGGGTCAGGGATTCCATGGTAGCTGCCTGCTTAAGGGGGCCTCCATCAAGGGGTTTGAGGCATCCCATATGCCGTGTAAGCTCCATGACCAGTTTCTTTGCCTCTTCGTCATCGCTGCAAACAAGTGCGTCGTGCACTGCTTTGCATTTAACAACATCCTTGAGTTTTCCTGCAGGAATATTATGGAAGGCTGCAACAACTTTCGTGGTCTCCGGGACATTTTTCTGGATTGCAAGAGCTGCCGAACCCTCTACCGGAGGCCTGTACGCCATAAAGCTACCTTCTTTCACCATTGGGACTACCGGAGAAATAACTATTTTATTCTCAAGTGTCTCTTTTATTTCTTCCAGAAGAGGAAGAACATGGTCAAAACGGATCGTGAGTATTGCCATTTTGGCTGTTTTTGCAGCTTCAAAGTTGTTCATTCCGGTAATACTTATGCCGGATGTATCGAACCCGCAGTTCTCAAGTTCGGATAACGCTTTTTTTGCAGCTTCTTCTGCAGTTTCCAGAGATCTGGACCCAATAATTATCTCATTCTTCACACCTTCAGGCATAAGGTTTTGAAGGGCAAGTCTCAGTACCATTCCTTCTCCTATATTGCCGGTTCCTCCCAGAACAGCTATTTTTAGCTTTTCAGAATTCAATTGAACAGGACCTCCAGTTTGCTATGTCTTTCCATAACATATGTCAGGAAGTTAATATATCTTCTGTCTTAACTCATATGATTATAATACTTAATGTTATATGGAAATTATTTCATTAAGTCATTCTATTTTTTCCCGGATTCTCTCTTATCATCCCACTCTTATGCTACTTTTTATTTTTTAGTTTTGAATATTCTTTTTCTAATAGTTAATGGAAATATTTATAATGTTTCTCGTTATATGTTAAAATAAATTAATTCTGTTGATGGGTTGTTTCAGGGATTACTTCACGTATACCTGTATCCTGTCTGCAGTCCTGACCCGCTACATAAGCAACATCGGGGGTAGTGTATCTGGGGAGTTACACCGCAAAAATACTTTATCTATTAACGCTGGCTACGGTCTTTACATGTCTACTTTTTTCTACTAGTTTTGTAGTGCATGGAGAGGAAGGGTCTTCAGTATTTGAACGGGAAACTTCTTATTCACTGCCTCCTGAGAACGTTTTATTTAAGCAAGAGATCTCATACTCGGTCTCGTCTATTATGAAACCGATAGAGCACGATTCGAGAACAACTTCTAAAAAAACAATTAAAGATAAAAAAGAAACCGAAGAAGCCCTCGCAGCATATGTTCAGATCTTTCTCGGTACAGGTGTAGAGGCCCTGGCTCCTCTTTCCGAGCTTAAAGAGTGGGACGAAGATTCCGGTATGGCTGCAGTCTGCGTTAAACCGGGATCAATTGAAGAGCTCTCCTCTCTTGAAGGCGTGCGTTCAGTCGAGCTGGCTGTTCCTCCCGTCATCAGAAAAATTGAGAGGGGAGATAAAGAGTCTCTTTCTTCATGGAGCTTCTGGAAACAGGGCGGTATAAGTGGAACCGGAATTAAAATAGGGATAATTTCCGATGGAGTAGAAGACATCTCCGAAGCTGAGAAATCGGGAGCCCTTCCTGAAAGCGTGCATGTCCTTTCTCCGGGAAAAGGAACTGAAGGGACTGTAATACTCGAAGTAGTCCATAAGGTGTCTCCGGGTGCGGAACTTTACTTCCACAGCGCAGGAAACAACAAGCTTGAATTTAACAGGGCAATTGACGCTCTTATCACCGAAGGCTGCCAGATTATCTGCGATGACGTTGGCTGGCCTGATGAACCTTTTTTTGAAGATGGTATTGTAGCTTCCCATGTCAGAGAGGTTATTGAAAGCCAGGATATTCTTTATGTGAGCGCAGCAGGCAACGATGCAGGGCGTCATTATCAGGGAATGTTTTTTGATAATGGGTCAGGCTGGCATGATTTCAGCTCAGGGACCAGTGATTCCAGAAATATTTATATGGACGTCCCACAGGGGGAGAAAATAACTGTAGTTCTTCAGTGGAATGACCCCTGGAACTGCTCCGAAAACGACTATGACCTCTATCTGTGTGACTGCTGCAGCGGGGAAGAACTGGTTGCAAGTGAAAAGGTTCAGAGCGGCACAGGAAAACCTCTCGAATACATTCAGTACACCAATATGGAAGAAACCATAAAAGAAGTGAACATTTCAGTTAAAAAACACTGCGGACAGGACAGGATGCTGGAGATTTATATTTACGGAAACTCTTCAGTAAAGATCCATCCGGATAATCTTGTTGAGGAGGACTCTGTATTCGGGCACCCTGCCGTCCAGGATGTTATCTGTGTTGGAGCGGTTGATTCTGGAAATTTGCAGAATAGTATAGCGTCATACTCCTCTCGCGGCCCTGTAAGCATTTACTACCCTGAGTATGAGTTAAGGAACAAAATAGACCTTAGCGGGCCCGGGAGCGTGAGAGTTTCAGGCACAAACGGGAAGGGAAGCCTTTTTGCAGGTACAAGTGCTTCTGCTCCATCCGTAGCGGGAATCGGGGCTCTTGTCTGGAGCATGTGCCCGGAAAAAAACAGCAGTGAAATACGCGAGATCCTGTGTTTTTCAGCCGAAGACCTTGGAGATCCGGGTTATGATACCGTTTTCGGGCACGGCTCTGTCAATAGCAACACAGCCCATTCTCTAAAAAAACTTTACGCAGATTCCAGCTTATCATCGAAAACATATGGAGTTTCATCTGCAGAAACAAGAGGAACATTTTCGCTGAAAAATTCCATACCTTTTGAACAGCTCTGCTCTCTCGCAAAATTGCCTTCGAGAGACAGGTAAAGGAACTTCTCAGGCGAAAAGGCATTTTACCGGTCCCATAGGTGAATTTCCTGCCGGGATTCATTCTCAGGTTCATTCAGCAAGATTTTCACTCCAAAAGTAAGATCCCCACACATGAAACCCTGTCAGGCCTGCAAAACTCAAGCATAACTCCTGCTTCTTCCATTGTTTTCTGGACATTTATCCCGACAGCTTCGGGTGCAAAGCGCCTCATTTCAGGTTTTACACATTTTTCAAGGTTACAGGTCTCACATTCATTGCAGGAGCCTGGCCTGAGAAGGTGTGCAAAAGTAAATCCTTCCCTGAAAGCTTCCTGCTCAAGCTCGAACATCTTATGAAATGAATCCTTCCGAAGCCCTGACCACGCTTCAAGAACGTCCTGAATTCCTGACGTATCCAACTCTTCTACAAGGAGAAGTGCACTGCTGTATTCCCTTATAACCTTCCTGAATTCATCAACTGACATGATGTGTGGAGGGCAACTCAACCTTTTCCCATAACCTCTACATCCGTAAGCACATTTAAGAGCAATCCGGTTCTCAACCGGAATATCTCCTGCCTTCATGAAATAAGCCTTAATTCCTATTTCCGATGCTTTTTTAACAAGGTCTTCATATTTCCCGAGCATAATAACCCCTTCTAAAAGCTTTATCTATTTTGTTTTTGTTTATTTCTCTTATTATTTCCCTCTAATTCGTTTTTCTTCTAATTATTTTTTCTGTTTTGAAAAAATAGGGGTATGCGCAATGTGAGTTTTTTCATCTCTAATTATTATTCTGATAAAATAATAACAACCTGTACATCTTTGTACTTTATACCCTGGTTTTATAGGAAGAAGCGTAAAACCTCGAAGTCTTTAGCTTCGTGAGATATAAGCGTCAACTTCCAAACTGTTATCCGTTATAGATTCTGTAAGTTATTAAGTATCTTCAAAACGTTTTTAATATTAGATTTTGCTGTCACCACAACCTCACAGTTCCTAAGAACGTTGCCGAATTTCAAAGCGAAAACCAAGCGAGGTAACGTTTGAACATCGGGGAGTTGGATAACAGGGCAAGAATCATCCTGAAGGGATCGGGATTAAGCCGTGGAAAGACGGTAGCTATAAGCATCTCAAGTACAACCTCACGCTCATATCTATTTCACCTTCGGAACGAGGGGCTAGAGCCTGCACGACTTGCCTCCAATGGGAGAAAGGATGACTCAGGAAGCCACTCAGTCTTTAGCTGAGTGGTAGTTCACTTGGTTTTTCTTACGGGTTACACTTCTATAATTGTTAGCATATAACTTAGTAAAGGGATCTGCATGATCAAGAAAGTACCTTCAACCGAACTGAAAAACCGTATGAGTTGCTTCAGAAAACAGATGGATATCTCAAATCCCGACTGGGAAATAGCTTTCATCTTCAGCAAAATCAATCTTTATTACTTTACCGGCACCATGCAGGATGGGACGCTTATTATTCCGAGGAACGGAGAAACAACTTTCTGGGTACGGCGCAGTTATGAGCGGGCTCTGGATGAATCGCTATTTTCCTTTATAAAGCCTATGAACAGTTTCCGTGATGCTGCAGGGAGCATAAGTAAAACAGGTGAGCTTCCGGATACGGTATACCTGGAAACCGAAGTAGTCCCTCTGGCTTTATATCAAAGGTTTCAAAAATATTTCCCTTTTAAGAACGTTAAATCCGTTGACGCTCAGGTCTGTGCTATTAGAGCAGTAAAAAGCGAATATGAGCTGTCCCTGCTGCGAGAAGCAGGCAGGATCCACCAGCATGTGCTGGAAGACCTTGTGCCCGGAATGCTGCGGGAAGGAATGAGCGAGGCTGACCTCTCAACCGAACTGTTTTCGGTTCTGGTAGAAGAAGGACATCACGGAGCATGTCGTTTTGGTATGTTCGATACTGAGATGATTCTTGGAAATGTCTGTTTCGGGGAAAGCTCCATCTATCCGACTTACTTTAATGGCCCCGGCGGAAAGCTCGGATTAAGCCCGGCAGCTCCCGTGCTCGGCAGCAGGGATCGAAAATTAAGGAAAGGTGACCTTGTTTTTGTCGACGTCGGGTGTGGGGTTGACGGTTACCATACGGACAAAACCACGACATATATGTTTGGCTCTCCTCTCCCGCAGTATGCCATAGATCTCCATAATAAATGTGTGGATATACAGAATGAAGCTGCAGCAATGTTAAAACCAGGGATTGCCCCTTCTGAAATCTACAATACCATAATGAATGGGCTTGATAAGGAATTTCTGCAAAACTTCATGGGTTTCGGCAACCGTAAAGTGAAATTTCTCGGGCATGGAGTCGGTTTATTAATTGACGAAACTCCCGTAATTGCCAAAGGGTTTGATGAGTCCTTGCAGGAAGGAATGGTATTTGCTCTCGAACCTAAAAAAGGAATTGAAAATATCGGTATGGTTGGAATCGAAAACACTTTCATAGTAACTGCTGATAGCGGAGAATGCATTACAGGAGATAATCCGGGATTGATTCCTGTATATTGATTAGTAAATGAGAATAAAATTTACGTTTAGTGCGTTAAGAGCAAAAAAATTGGGAAGTATAGCTTTTAAAAATAGGATTTACGCAGTTGAACAAAAAACCAGTAACATAAAACACCAAACTGTCTAAAGCGTTATCTTCTCGGAAAGCTCACATATGCTCGTTTTACATCTCAAGTGCGTAACTCCGACTCAGTTCCAAAATCTAGTGATTTCTACATTTTTTGATTGAAATCTTGAATTCCCCTGCAGAATTCAATTTTCGATCAAACTCAATATTCAAGCTCTTCTGGCACAGGTCAATATGTCATGCTCAAAGAATTGTGCCATATTCAAAATCTAGTGTCTTAGCAACTTAATTATGGTGCATAATGCTTGGACATTTTCTCATCAGCAACTTTTCTCGTAAACTTCCAGTTGATCTTACTTTCATGTTCATTTCTTCTCTTTGTCCATGCACCCACTTCGTGGGTAAGTGTCTGCATATCTCCGATCCTTCTGTCTGTACATTCAATATCCATTACATTGATCTCTATTTCTGCAGCATTAAGCCAACTTGCATGTTTTGGTGTGTAATGGAATTCTATCTTGTCCAGAATCTTTTTTGCTTCCTCTTCGCTGAATGTTTCGTAGAATGACTTTTCTTTATGGATATTGAGATTATCCGTAACCAGTCGGATGACTTCAGCTTCAGAATATTTTTCAGTAAGGAGAATTTTCACGAATTGTGCAAAATCCTTCATAGTTCTTCTTTCGGTGACTTGAGTCACCCTTTTTCCTGCTTTAAATTCTACTGCCACGAATACATTTGCGGTTCCATTCCTGACATATTCGTAATCATATTTTTCTGGACTTCCAGGTTTCATTGGGATAGCTTTCCTCTTATCTCCAAGAAGTTGTTTTGGTTTCTCGTCAAGGCATATGAGAGGTTTTTTCGGGTCATATTTTTCTTCATAGAGGTTGAGAATGTTGTACATTCTTTCTCTATACTCGGCATTTATCTTTTGAATGCACCACATCCGTCTTAACCAAGGTTTAGTTTTGCTTTTTTTAGAATAAGCCGGATGCTCTCCTTGTTTATTGTTTCAAACCCTTCTCTCATCTTCAGTTCTTCAGTAAGCAGTACAAGTGTCCACTTTTTTCTTCCATCAGGAGGTTTGGTACATGCTTGCGCTATGATTTCAGCCGTGTGCTTTTCGGTGTATTTTATAGGCTGGCCAGTTCTTGTTTTATCTTCAAGAGCGCTTTGGAGACCTTCATCCAAGTACCTTTTCTTGATTCGCCCAACAGTATTCCTACTAACATTCAATATCTCTACGATCTCGGTGTTCTTTTTATTCTTGTTGGCAAGTAACAGGATTCGTGCTCTTGTTAGTTCTCGTGCACTTTTCTGTCCCTTTTTAACAAAGTCTATGAGGTACTGCACCTCATCTTCTTCAAGTTTTATTTTTGCCATGAATGAAGATACAGATGGGATTCAAAGTTTATAATAATGACTCAAAATTAAGTTGCCATGACACTAGTGATTTTTGATTTTTATGGTTATCACTAGATTTTGGCATTGTGTCGTAACTCCTATATTTATATTTCTATGATTATTTACACTCTACAAAGTATAGCCTTTTTTGTCAGAAATAAATTACTTTCATTTTGGACGGTTGTTTGTTCAGTGATTGATGTAAAATCCTTTTTTTCATCAAAAAAGAAATCCTGGCGTTTTTTAATCACCTAAAATTTAGTTGAGACTCGAAAGGCAATAGGTTACCAATCTCCAGTGTCCTGGAGTTTTCAAACTACATTATCTTTTCTTGAGCCTCCATCCACCACACAGGCAGGCCAGACTCCCCAACAATCCGAAGCCTGGAATAGAATTATTTTTGCTCGATTCATTTCTACCTGAACTACTACCGCTGCCAGATTCGGAATTATTATTTGAATTATCAGATCCTTTTATACCTTCTTCAGGTGTCGACATAAAAATAACTGGAACATTATTCACATTTTGTTTTCTTGCCTCTTGATCAATGGTCTGGTAGATTTCTTCAGCAAGAAAAGTTTTTTCTTCAGGAGACAAAGTTTCGTTAATCTCTACTTCCAATCTAATTCCTGTTGCGTATCTAATTACCTGACCTTGTTCCATATATGGAGTGATTTTTTCCTCGGTAGCATTAGCAATCTCAGATAGCTCATTCACCCAGGAAATTGTCTCATTCTTATCTTTTAACAGAGGAATATTCCCATAAGCTGCAACGGTTTTCTGCACTGGCATGACCGTTTTTTGCTTCATAACTTCTTCAAGTGTATATATATCAGCTTCAGAAAGATTTTCTGTATTTTCCCCAAACCAGTACCAGCGATTAATGCCTTCCAGGTAAATTACCTCCCTATAAGTTCCGTATCCGAATTCTACTGGAATATCCTGTATACCCATTTCTTCTGCAGAATTATCTATTAGAGAGTAGATCTCATCCATTAACTGCTCGTCAACATTGCCATACTTGAACAAAATCACAAAGTATCCCTTGGCATTAATTCCACATGACATTACCTCTCCATGAGGATACATGTATTTGGAGACAACAGTGTCTTTTATCTCATTACTAAGTTCTTCAAGAGTAGAGTTCCAGTTTTCTTTTTGAGTCTCAGTTTCCAGTACAGGAGGCTTTCCGTATCTTGTAATTACATTATTTCCTTGTGAATACAGACCAAAAAAGTAAGTATAATAGTCAAAATCTACATTACTTATTTCTGAATTTTCAGAATTATTACTTTCCGGCGAAAGTTGCACTGAATCATCGGCAGATGCAGGAAATATCAAGACCCCAAAAAATAGAAGTAACGTTATCAATAAAGTTTCAGATTTTTTCATCATACCTGCTCCATGTTTAATTAACTACCGTCAAGATTTATCATTGTACAAAGGTCCGATTTAATAAGAAAATGAAAAATTCTATAAAATTGGCCATCAATTTTTAATTGATTATGTTATTCCCAAGACGCTTTTAATTCACCCTATCTTTCTTTAGGAATAAAGAAGATGTAATTTCATGTTTTTGTTCTCGGTATTGTCTTCTGCAATGCCTATGAAGTCATTCCTAAAATGAATATTTGAAATTATATTTTTACCATTCCTTAAATACAGACAAAGCTAACATAATCATTACCTCTTAGGGCAGATTTTATGGAGTTCAGGTGTACCGGAAATACTTCCAAACTCCATAAACTCATTTTTATCAGTTCTTTAAATGTTTTATGGCCAAATCATCCAACTATTAATCTAATTCCCCGATATATCTCCAAACAGTTTGGATTTAGATTTGACTATTCTTTCAGTTGGGTGATTTGGCTATAAATTAGTTATAAAAGTAAGTTTCCAGAATAATAACATTTAATTAGATCCTGAGTTTGACAGTTTGATTTTTATGTTGAAAGATTGTTTTCATATCTGTTGGAATGATAAGTAATATTATTTCAACAAATTTTTGCCCATTTTTTAAGATTCAATTTGACAGATAGCATGAATCTCAGATAAAATATAGATACTATACAAAAAGTCAGGTGTCAAAAGTGCCAAAATGGGACAAAAATCTCTACTAATTTACCTTATAGTGATTGTGAAGCTGGAGAATCAGAGGCAATTTGATGGAATTTATGAATACTGTCAATTGATTTTTGACAAAAAATTGAAGCTTCTCACTAAATTTAATTTATACTGTCAAACTAAGGATATAGAGATAAATCCTACCGTCAGTTTGGCCGTCTGCATTATCATAGTATGTACCCAGCAATGCGCCACTCGGAGTATACACCTTAAGCCGGAGTGAATCAGTCGAATCTCCCCAGTTAAGATCCACTACCAGAAGGGTCAGGCCGCTACTTACACTTTTTTCATGCAGGTTTGTCTCTCCCTGTCTGATCGTATCATAAATTGTACGAATACCCATTTCCTCGTTAACTGTCTAGGCTTCAGTGTCAATTGCAGGTGTTACGATGTAATTACTTGAGATTTCTGCTTTATCTATATTCTCAGTTGTTGCTGTTGCAGTGGAAGATAAAAAAAGCAAAGTTGTCAACATAATTAAAAATATCTTTCTCGACATTGTTAGCCCTCTTTTTAACACTTGTCAAGACAGTTTACTTAAATTTTATGGCCAAATCATCCAACTATCAATCTAATAGCTCTATAAATCTCCAAAGAACTCGGATTTAGGTTTGCCTATACTCTCAGTTGGATGATTTGGCCACAGATTAATTATAAGAGTAAATTCATGAAAAAAACGAACATTAAAAAGATGTTTGGTGGAGTTCACTCGATTTTCCAGATCCAATTTGAACCCCACTTTGCCCGGAGGCATGAGTTAGTGTTAGCTTTGTGAATATTTAAGGCTTGCTTGATCCTGCCTCTGGAACAAAATGTGCGAGGTAGAAACATGACAACAAAGAATAAATTTGGAATAAGAATATTGTTTTTGACAATGTTCTTAATAAGCACGGTTTTTGTACCGGTGGCGAGTGCCGAAACATTATCTGAAGGTGCTGATGATATAGAAGTTGCAGAGCTAGGACTAATTACATCAGAGGAGCTAAATTCGATAATCAAACAGATTCCTCCAACAGATCCCCATATCCTGGAAAAAATGAGTGAAAATGAGAGCGCTTTAAGAACGTACGGTAAAGTTCCTGAAATTACAACAGGTACTGAGGTTTATAAATGGTTTAATACTTTGGACTGTATCAGGGTTAACCTGAATGAGAACAAAGAAATGAAGCCGTACTTTTATCCTGCAGGCCCACTTGTAGCATACGGTACACATGCAGACGGTTATTTTTGGATTATTGTCGACGAAAGGTATGATATTAAAAACGAGGATTTTGATGCCATTGTCGATTTAATAAATAAACAAGCAATAAAACTAAACATTAAAGATGTGCCAATTATTTTTTCTACTGGCACTCCAATAAATATTACTTCTGCTTCCATTAATCAAGTTTCAACAAGTTCTGTAGACCCGTACCTTGTTTATCGTCGCCCTATTACAGGAGGGATAGCGCTTACTATAGTTAATGGGGGTTCTGGAGCTGACGGGACTATAGGATTTGCTGCTAAAAGAAATAGTGATAATGCCAATGGATATGTAACTACTGGACATACATCTTGGTTCCAAACGGGCTTACCATCATACCAGCCAATATACGGCTCTGGTAATCAGGCTGGGACGGTTTCAAAAATCGGCGTAAATACTGATGCAGCTTTTATACCATATAGTAATGTTACGGCTCGAATACATACTGGTGGAGGGAATTTTGTGAACGTAGCCGGTTACTATTCGGGTGGAATTTCAGGCATGACTCTTACAAAATCTGGAAGAGCAAGTGGATCTGTGACAGGACAATACATCGGAGTTTTGACAGGTCAGACCATTGGTGGGCACTACATGGATAAAATAGAGTTAATGACTACAACATGCACAAGTGGAGATAGCGGCGGACCTGTATATGCTTATTATAATGGGAATTATAAGATCGTTGGAATAATATGTGGATGGACGACAGTAAATCAATCTATACCAGCCACTGTTTATATTCCATGCGGGGAAGTAACGTCTAAGCTCGGTGTAACTCCTCTTACAGCATAAATTTAAGACGTAAATATTTGCGTCTTTTTCATTTTTAGAGAATTTCCGCGAGGAAAAATCGGCAAATAAGTACGTTTGTGCACGTCTGCGGAGTTTGGATAGAAGAATATCAATCGGATCTCAGAAACTGAGTTTAGAGTAAGTGCCCGCAACGAAATAACCTATGCAACTTATTATTTATTGTAACTTTGATTGGCGACCCTGATCGTGAAAATCAAGATGTCCAATCTAATGTCTGCAGAGGTAATTCTGTGACGGGGCCTAAGTATAATAGTTTTCTTTCAGTGGCTCTGTAGAAAACCTACCTAAACCAGCTTCAGGAGGACGAAAATAACTAAGTATAAATGAATCCGCCCATTCAGTTAAAATTAATGGAGATTCATTATATCAGAGGATTTCTACAGAGCCCTTTCAGTCGCAATAATTATAAATCTGCAGTTATTCGTGTTTTTTATTTTTCAATTGTTTCTGAATTTGCCTGCATAAATTAAAAATGGAGGGACTTTACCTGAAAATCAGAACATTGATAGTTATCTGCCTGCTGATGGTGTCACTGATACCTGGGTCGGGCTGCATTGACAGTAGTAGCGAACCAGTCAAAGAAGCCAAACTGGATGAAGTAACAGACAGTCAGGACACTTCATCCAATACTACAGTAGAAACTGCTCATGAGGAAAACTTCTCGGAAGAAAGCAAAGCTACCCTTGAATCTGAAAAAAAAAGCTCTTTTTTCGGATATTATAGTAAAAGAAGCCTACAGTTTGAGGCAGATGTTCCTCCTTATCCTTTGCCTCTAAAAGCTTCCGAAATTGCAAATTATGAAGATTTCTCCCAGAAAATTCCCCTGACAAACGACAGCAGGAATTTACTGTACAAAAATGGATTCGTTGTAATTGAAAGTGGGGCAGCCGGCCTGTTTGAAGCAGAGCCAGTGAGAGTAAACGAAACTTACAAGGATCTGAAAGTGGCTGACGTTCCTATCTTTATTACATCGGATTCTCTTCTTCACCTTTATAATATTCAGTTTGATGAAACTTTAAAACGAGTCGAAGAAAAGGAGTTTTACAACATCCTTTGGAAACTTGATAAAGCCCTCCTTGAAGCCTCCATCGAGGATTATAATAGGTCGATAGAGGATAAAGCTTCTGAAGAAGTAATAGAAGCTTCAAGAAGAAATGTTGTCTACTTTGCTGTGGCTTTGAGCCTACTTGAACCAAAACCCGAGCAGATAGAAGAAAAACCGGAAATTTCAGGGAAGAATTTCTATTCTCAGGACGCGAAACAATACAATGTCGAAATCCCTTCATTTGTAAAAACTGATGTAGAGACTGAACTACGCCTGATAGAGGCTCAAGAAGGTTCTGTACTTTCTCCGATTTTCAATTATGACGAAGATTACTCTCAGTACACCCCACGGGGACACTATACATCTTCTGAAAAATTGAAGAACTACTTTAAGGCTATGATGTGGCATGGTAGAATAAGTATGCTACTTCAACCGGGCATGATTACTGCAAAAGAATTAACGACAGAAGATTCGGTTACAGAAAAATCAGCTGCGGAAAACTCAGTTGCGGAAAAATCTGAAAAGGAAACGATAATTCAGACCATACAGGCTCTTTTAATTTCTGACCACCTTAACAGGGATAGAAACCTTCAGGCCGAATGGGACATAATTTACGACGTGACGGCTTTCTATGTCGGTTTTTCCGACGACCTCGGGCCCTACGAATATGCAAAAGCTCTGGATATTGTTTTTGGGAATAATAGGGAAGGAATAAATTTCGATAACAAAAACCTTACGGCGTTGAAAGCGGAACTGGAAAGATACGAAAGCCCAAAAATCTACAGCGGAACAGGAGCAGTAATTTATGCAGGCTCCGAAACTGAAAACAAAACTCTTGAGGCAACAAAAGGATTCAGGTTCATGGGTCAGCGATACACGCCAGATTCCTATATCCTCCAGAATCTCAATCCTCCTGCCCTGAATATCATGGATCTCCTTGGTTCTGAACGAGCGAAGGAACACCTGAAAAACCTAGATATTTCTGAAAATGAAGAATACAAAGAACGTCACCTGTCTCTGGAAAATGAATTTGAAGCTTTTGATGAAGAGGACTGGGATAAAAACCTTTACTGGGCTCAACTATATGCCTTAAAGCCTCTCCTTGTAAGTTATCCAGAGGGTTATCCTACCTTCATGCAAACCGAAGCCTGGGAAGATAAGCAGCTTAACACGGCCCTCGCTTCTTGGACCGAGCTTAGGCATGATACTATCCTCTATGCAAAGCAGGCTTACTTTGTAAGTGCGTTCTATGATCTGGAAGAAAAACCTGTTCAGGGATACGTGGAACCAGTGCCTGAATTCTATGCAAGGATGCTTGCTCTTACAAAAATGGCGCATAGTGGGCTGGCTGAAATGGAAGTACTTGACGAACAGTCGGATAAAGACTTTACAACTCTTGAAAGCACCCTTGAAAAACTGCTGGAAATCTCGATTAAAGAGCTTGAAAATAAAGAGCTGACAGATGAAGAATATGAGTTCATCAAAAGTTTCGAAAAAAATATAGCTCCAATGCTTGAGAACATAGATGAGGACGCTCAGAGCTCTGTTGTGGTTGCGGATGTTTATACAGATCAGGAAGGGAGAGTTTTGGAAGAAGGAACCGGAAAACTGGACCTTCTAATTGTAGCCTACAAACAGCCTGATGGCAGGATTGTGCTAGGGGCAGGCCCTGTAATGAGTTATTACGAATTCTGGCAGCCCTCGGGAGAAAGGTTAACGGATGAAGAATGGAGAGAAATGCTAGAAAATAATCCTCCCGGAAGACCGGAATGGGTCGAGTCTTTTAAGGTGTAAAAGGTGCTATCTTTGATAGCCTACATTTTTCATCCATTTCTTTCTTTTTAAGGATTTGTCAAACTTGCTACAGAATCTACTTGAGCATAAGAAGGTGATAAAAAATCTAGATGCTGCAGAAATCTTCTGAAACAACTAATATCCATTCAAATTAATGGCCTGACACTTTTTTGCTTATTTTTTTCAATCTCTTACATCTAATTTAGATAGATATTTTACAAAGCCCGAACATATCTTTTCAACATTGTTAGCCCTCTTTTTAATACTTATCAAGACAGTTTACTTAAATTTTATGGCCAAATAATCCAACTAACAATCCAATAGCCCTATAAATCTCCAAAAAGCTCGTATTTAGGTTTATCTATACTCTCAGTTGGATGATTTGGCCACAAATTAATTATAAAGGTAAATCCCTGAGAAAATGAACATTAAAAAGATATTTAGAGAAGTTTAAATTCCCTCTGGGAAGTCTATTTGAACTCCACCTTGCCCGGAGGCAAGAATATGATAGCTTTGCGAATATTAAGGCTTACCTGATCCTGCTTCCTGGGTAAGAGGAATGATTCAGTGTTAGCTTTGTGAATAGTTTTGTTCTTGTATCAACTGCGAGTGCGGCTGCCTAGGATTCAAGTGTAAATAATCTCTCTGATAGTGAGGTTGAAACACGGCATCGATGGGCTAACTCCTCAAAAGGCGAAAGAAATAGAAGCTGAAATCAATCGTATAAGGAACAATGCCTGAAGGTTAAGAGATGTTAACCCGAACTACTTAACCAGATGGCACTTAAGATACCTGCGAGAGATCGATAACCGGCTTAAAGAGCTTGTTTTTACTCTTGAGATTGAGGGGGTGCTATGATGATGCTCATCAATGGGATAGAGGACAGGAGGAAGAAAAAAAATTTCCTTCTCACACCTGGGCAGGATTTTACCTTTATTTGTACCTATCCTAGAAAGGAGTTCTCTGCCATAAATGTGCCAATGAGAATATAGAAAGTTGTCTTAACCCTAAAAACGAACTTTTCATTAATTATGATATTAATTGGGAGGAGAAATTCCTATACTGTGATCACTGCGGCAAAAAGATAGAACCCTCTTACGGAGGTCTATAACATGACTGAGAATACCTGGAGCTTAATAGTAGGAGGAACAGCCATCCCACTCATTTTCTTTCGGAAAAGAACTTTTTCTTCAAGGTGATGATGTTCAGACCTTTTTCATCCTGGAACTGATTCAACTAGCAGAAAAAAAATAGTTTCCACTTAAATAGTAATTTAAGAAAATTTTGCTCAATTTTATACAATCAAATTCACGGAGTAACAATACTTAGATCCAACGGGTTATCGGAACGCGCATTTATATTAATATATAATATATCTGTATCGCTCAAATTTGAGTAAACAGTTTCAGCTTTTATAATATTGTTATCTAATGTAACTTCAATATATGTCCCTGTTATCAGTCTAACCGGATATTGACTTTTTATTTTTTCTTCAGGATCTAAAACATATGATTCATTAAATATAGAGCTGTTATTTGAATCAAATAATTTTACAGTAACTTCATGACTTGTATTGTCCTGATTACGTATAATTAACGTATGATTTTCTTTTTTTTCATGAAGAGAATTATACGTGATAACATAAGGTAAAACAACAGTGAGTATTAATAAAAAGAATATGCCTACAACTATAATTAGCAATCTTCTTTGCATTTTAATCCTCTTAATTAAAATCACTCTACTATATTAGGACTTACGCAGTTGAACTGAAAACCATAAGCGGAAAAGACTTAACCGTATAAATCAGACTAATGTTGACGAGTCCGCATGTGCCTGATTTTACTCCCCAAGTGCGTAAGTCCTATATATAATTTACATCCAATCTTATAGAGATTTGTACCTCTAACAAAAGTTGTATAATAGCCTAATCATTAAATCAAAGTTACTTTAATTGAGGTTATTACACGAGCTTATCCCAAAACTAATATTTTTCTCAAATCAGTAAGTTTTTAGAACATTTTTCCATGATCAGAAACTCGATTAATTGTTAGAAGTATGAGTCTGAGACGCGATTTTGAGTTTTGGGATAAACTCCATAATTGTTTACTAAGGGTTCTTTGGAATATTTATTGGAATCCTGCAATTGTATTTTTATTCGCCACGATGTACAATATATTGTTATGACTAGAATCTCCATGGTCATTTAAGTTAGAGAATTCGTCTTGCATGTAGTTAGGGAAAATCGAGCCCATGAAAGGAGTCCACATGACGGTGTAATAGTGAGATAAACCACTATCCCAGCTATATGCTTCATCGTGAGTTGCACCAAAATTATGTCCAAGTTCATGCGCTGTAAGAATTATTTTTTGTAAAGAGGTTGCTTGATAACTGTTTATATATCCTGCTGACACCATCTGTCCTACTGCATATGCTTGACCCGAATTACCATTAAATACACGCGCACAACCAATATCGCTGCCGGTCATCTCTTTTCCAGTGAATAAAAAAGCTAAATCACTGTTTGTGCTATCTCTATCATTTGCAGCAATACTAGCGAAATCGGATAGCACTTCACAGGCTTCATCATTAGGAATTGTACTATAATATGTGTATGATTTTATGTTTAAATCTACATTAGCTAGTGAAAATATAGATTCGACACCAGCCAATATATTCTGCATCTCAGCATTAGGATTGGAAAACTCTAAGTCAAATTCTTCATCATAGCACGCCATAATATCCACAACAGGTAAGGAAAGTAACAAGGTTGAAATTTGTGCCGGATCCAACGAAGAAGTGGACAAACCCTCTTGAGCCGCTTTTACATCATCTCCGTCAGTATTATACACCAAAATTTTTCTATCCTTAATAGCATCTGATGAATAAACGACATGAACAATTTTTTCATTGTATGTTATAGGGGTCTGTTCAATAAAATAACTTTTATCGCCAACGTTTATTTGTCCTATAATTACATCATCTGCTACTGTTAATAGAACACTACTATTTTCTTTACCAACAACTGTTCCTTTATATGTAGAAATTTTAGGAGCAGGCATCCTTGATCCATTTTCTGTTATAATTATTGCATCATCACTTACTATATCTATTTCTTGAAGGTCAAGCTGGAATTTTTGTCCTGATATTTTTAGTGTGACCTGACCATCAGGAATATCATTAAGAAAAGCTGTAGTATTTGTAGTAACAGTTTCAAAATTATCTAGTATCTCATTGAATTTAAGAGATGTTTTGTCAAAATCAATATTATTCATAATATCTGAATTTTCATTATTTGTAGCTGCACTTACTGCCGGTATCAACGCTATACCAACCAGCATTGTCAAAAGAAGCATATTTATCATAATTTTGTTTCTACTCATTCGTCTAACTCCTAAGTTATTTTTACCTTAGGAGGCAAGATCAAGCAAGCTTAAATACAGACAAAGCTAACATAATCATTGCCTCTTAGGGCAGATTTTATGGAGTTCAGGTGTACCGGAAATACTTCCAAACTCCATAAACTCATTTTTATTAGTTGTTTTAATGTTTTATGGCCAAATCATCAAACTATCAATCTAATAGTCCTATAAATCTCCAAAAAGCTCGGGTTTTGGTTTGAATATACTCTCAGTTGGATGATTTGGCCACAAATTAGTTATAAAAGTAAGAAAAGTAAGTTTCTAGAATAATAACATTTTATAAGATAACAGGAAATGGCCAGTGGTCTTTCTGCAGGGGACGATGATGATTTCGATGTTAAGGTGCCCTTATTATCACGAGGAATAGTATTATGTTCAGAAAGATGTCTAGCAAATCATTGGCAGAGATATTCTTTGTAATGTTACTGCTCATCACTGTTCTTTATTACATATTCCCTAACAATGATTCTTTTTTTATGCTCTTTAGCAAATTAGTAGGTATTACGTTTTATTCTTTGATGTTATTTGCCATTATAAGTATATGTGTTTCAATAATCAGACTTCCTCTTAAATATTGTAAAATGTAATAATGAAGATATTCCTGCCTTTTTATGAGACTATAAAAAGAGTGGGATCGAAAACAGTGACGTTAAATCCCGGTGTTGCCCTCTCCGATATTTGCAATACCATAATGAGAAGGTTACATAACGAATTCCTGCACAATTTCATGGGGTTCAGTAGCTGTAGAGTGAAATTCCTCGGGCATGCCGTCGGCCTCTTGATCGATGAAACTCCCATAATCGCCACCGGGTTCGAGGAACCCCCTCAGGAAGGAATGGTATTTGCCCTCGAACCCAAAAAGGAATTGAAAAAATCGGTATGGTAGGAATTGAAAACACCTTCATAGTAACTTCTGAAGGCGGAGAATGCATTACCGGGGATAATCCGGGCCTGATTCCTGTATATTGATTATTAAATGTGGATGAAAGCTGATGTTTAGTGAGTTAAGAGAAACCGATTGTGAGGAAGTATAGTTTTTAAGAACAAAATAGGACTGCTTTGATAGTTGCTATCTCCCTTTGCAGCTATCTATTCTTTTTTTAACACAGCAATAAAATTGTCTCATGCCTTATGTTTTAAGCCATTTTAGTAGATCTGTTTCCACAGCAGGGTTTATAATATATTTTGAGAACTTCCATTCTGCTTCGGAAATAATAATATCGTCTTCCCGTAACTTTTTTATATGCCAGTGAGTAGTACTTTTGTCTAAACTCAGCTTTTCTGAGATTTCCTGATTTGTAATCCCGGGATTTTCCAGAATATTAAGGAGTATCTGTTTTCTTGTACCGCCTTTGAGGTGTGCTATTATTGTTTTTTCGTTGTTTGTGAATGCATTGGAATTTTGAAAGGCTCTTGTGAACTTTCTTTCTTTAATTAAGGTCAACTTCTCTTCGATTTTAAGTGTCTTGAGATGATACCTTACGCAACCCCGGGTAATTTTCAGTTCTTTTGATATTTCGGAGGGGGTACATCCCGGCTTCTTCAGTACATAATCGATAATTTTCTTTCTCTTATTACGTTTATTTAGATTTCTCATCTGGCCAAGGATTACCGGAGCCATTTTAAAAACAGAAACAAAAATGGCCAGGTATCCTATTATGTAAGCTATTTTGAATGACAGTGGAAACTCCCAGAAAGTAAGAGTCTTGTCCGCCCCACTCATATCAATAGCATCACCCAATTTTTCTAGCTCTTCCTCGGGTGGGCAGGGACCAACAATATATCCTCCGGTATCTGCACTCACCGTATCTGCGACGGCATTCAGGACAAGAATAAAAAGTAAGATCTTTTTCCACATACTGGCTCATAACTTGATTAACTCAGTTTATAAATTTATATCGTATAATCTTCTGTTCCGGTCACTCTGTACCCATATACTTCATACTTCCAGGTTCCTGCTTCAATTCCATTTGGATTTTGTATATAGAGATGAATCCTGCCGTCAGTTATGCCGTCTGCACTATCATAGTATGTACCTAGCAATGCGCCACTCGGAGTATACACCTTAAGCCGGAGTGAATCAGTCGAATCTCCCCAGTTAAGATCAATGACCAGAAGGGTCAGGCCGCTACTTACACTTTTTTTCATGCAGGTTTGTCTCTCCCTGTCTGATCGTATCATAAATTGTACGAATACCCATTTCCTCGTCAACTGTCCAGGTTTCAGTGTCAATTGCAGGTGTTACGATGTAATTACTTGAGATTTCTGCTTTATCTATATTCTCAGTTGTTGCTGTTGCAGTGGAAAATAAAAAAAGCAAAGTTGTCAACATAATCAAAAATATCTTTCTCGACATTATTAGCTCTCCTTTTAACACTTGTCAAGACAGTTTACTTAAATTTTATGGCCAAATCATCCAACTATCAATCTAATTCCTCTATAAATCTTAAAACAGCTCGATTTGGATTTGAATATACTTTCAGTTGGATGATTTGGCCATAAAGTAGTTATAAAAGTGAGTTCATGGAAAAAATGAACATCCAAAAAGATGTTTGGCGGAGTTCAAATTCACTCTGGAAAGTCTGTTTGAACCCCACTTTGCCCGGAGGCATGAGTTAGTGTTAGCTTTGTCTGTACTCAAGAGTAGATTAGGTGGAGAAATATGAGGACTCGTCACAAAATAGGGATCGGATTTGTACTAGTAATAATCATTTCTGCTGTGGTTTTGTCTATCTGGTGGCAAGGCCAGAAGCAGAAGATGTATGATAGTAGCATCAGGAGTAGTTATGATTACGATGTAATATTAACTACAGATTCGACCCTGATCAACGTGACTCTTTACCTTCCACTCCCTGCGATAAACAAGACGTCATCTGTGGGCATGGATATAGTAGAGCATAACTTCAATGACGACGATCCTTCATGGGAATATGCCCTAGTGGACACGGAACACGGGCTCATGCTTTCTATGAAAAATGAGAAGGCAAGAAGTATAGATCTTAGTACAATGGTATTATCCAACCAAACCATAGACACAATGAACCCTGTTGGCAATGAAATGGTTCTTATGCCTAAATACAATCTCACGCATAATGTCAATGCTAGTGGAGCTTATTCACGGACGTCTGAACAATTTGATTATGAAAGCCGGATGTATGCCTACTATGAAACCTCCTCGAATGCAAACGTCAACATTTCAATCTACCTAAACGCACGTAATGAATGGTGGATCGGAGGATGGCAGTATAACAGCTATTGGGAGAGCATGGAAATTAAGTTGTCTGGATCTCAGGATGGATGGACAACAGTAAATGGTGAGCTTGTTACCGGAGAAGGAACGTACGAGATATGACGTATCACCCGTTAAAACGAGTGGCTTCCTGATTCATTACTTATTTTTTTATTTGTTGTAATTTGTGATCGAATAAAGAGAATGATATACCCCACTTTCCGCAGGAAAATTTCAGATTTCATAATTTTTCCTGCTATCGATTTTGAATCTAACGTCGATTTATTGGATTTTTATGCATGAGGTAAAAGCAACTATGTGAGGTATTTAGAAACCAAAAAACGATATCAATCAATTTTCACCAAATTACTTTAATAGTCAAAATTCCTTAAATCTGTTCAAAAAACGCTATCAGGAAAAATGTCAAATTTCGAAAAAATACTGCGGAATGTGGGATAAAAAAATAGTGCGGAAAGTGGGGTGAAAAACATCAACCGTGTAATGGTGGATGACATATGTATCTTCAAAAATGAAAACTCCACTTTGAATAGCAAAGAAAAAGGGGATTAAACCGGCACTTATAGAACTCTCGTTACACTGTCTCATTATGTCTGTAGTGATAATTCAGTACAGGGTTTTTATCCTTCAATATCATCCAGGCCTACAATCAAAACTTTCTCATTTGTTTCGAGCTCATTTTTTATCCTGATTGCATCCCTCTCCAGAATACAATTCTCTCCCACAACCCAGTCCGGTGATCCATCTCCAAAATGGATATAACACACAACAGCCTTTTTCAACTGAAGGTTATTTTTTCCAGCATTGTGAGAAAATTTTCATCCGGAACAAATTCTTCAGATAACATAATTATGTTATAATTTCCTTTTTTGATTTCAACTGCAGAAGTCCAGTTTTCATCTTTCCTTAATTCATATATTTTATCTTCATCTACTTTTATGTAGTACATTCCTCGCCCAATATTAGAATCGTAGTCTATGGTATAATTCACGGGTATATCGTAATTTTCAAGAATGGCTTTAACTCCCGGCTCACTAGTTTCATTTTCAAATTGAATAAGTAAACCAGCTACTTTAACTTCTTGAGATTGCGTCATCAGTACTAAGAAGGTTAGAAGAACAATAAAAACAACTACTACCTTGCTAATTTTATTCACATCAATCACCGAAAAAATGAGGAGTTTTAACTCCTCACATATATACGGTCATCTTCAGAACCAAATGCTTCCCAATAAGGTATGTGGAAATACTTCCAAACTCCATAAACTCATTTTTATTAGTTCTTTTAATATCTTATGGCCAAATCATCCAACTATCAATCTAATTCCTCTATAAATCTTAAAACAGCTCGATTTGGATTTGAATATACTTTCAGTTGGATGATTTGGCCATAAAGTAGTTATAAAAGTGAGTTCATGGAAAAAATGAACATCCAAAAAGATGTTTGGCGGAGCTCAAATTCTCTCTGGTAAAGTCTATTTGAACTCCACGTTGCCCGGAGGCATGAGTTAGTGTTAGCTTTGTGAATATTTAAGGCTTGCTTGATTCTGCCTCCTGGGAAATGAACAGGAGACAAACTATGACGATAAAGTATGAATTTAGATTAGGTGTATTACTTGCAGGATTGCTACTATTGAGTGTTGTATGCATTCTACCTGCATCTGCATCTATTGATGATAAAATAATCGAAAAGAATTATGTCTCAATAAAAGAGGCAGAAATGCATGCCAAAACCGCTCTCTACGATTTCTTATTGATTGGTGCTCCAGGCTCCAACCCTACGGATTGGACAAATGCAACAGTAAACTCAGATCCTCTTATAATATACGATACGAATGGGAAAAAACTTTTTTATCAGTTTACGGTTGAAAGTAATGGGATAAATATAGGGGCAATAAAAGTTGCAGCAAGTAAAGTGCTTGGAGATCCCATCCGGACAATAGAGTTCTATTCTGAAGACTGGGATATGAAAAAAGAAGTTGAAAATACAAAAAAATTAATCGCAAAAGATCATAAAAATGTAAATGTTACCTCCTCAAAAGTTGTATGCTATAGCTATCCTAAAATAGGAATAATGGTAGATATGCAGGAATCTGAGTCCAAAGAAGAAAAAAATAAATTGTTTGACTTCTCTGGTTCTGAAATTGTTGACAAGAGCGTAAATGATACCAACTCCTCTGAAGTTGCTGATGCATGGTCGTTATATGCGGAAATACCTGAGAAAGAAATAGAGGAACGATTAGTAGCTTGGGATGAATATGACGAACGTGCAACGAAAATTGCAGATAATAATTTTAAAGGAGACGAAGTTCAGCTAAAAATTGTTGGAGTCCAAAAAACGCTTCCTTTCACTCGTTATGCGCAACAAAATTACTATTATTGTGCACCAGCTACAGGAAAGATGATTGCGAATTTCTATGAAGTCACTCATACTCAGACATACATTGCTGGTATAATGCTTGTAGTAATGGGTCTAGGAACTAGTGTTACTGATCAACTCGAATATTATGAAGACAGTGATGGGTTAGACAAAGATGGTTCATACATCGATTATAGCCCAACATGGACTGAAGCTAAAACAGAAATAGACAATAATAGGCCTTTAGCAACTTTGATTAGCGGTCATGTAAGAGCTTGTGCAGGCTATTGTCAGGGAGCTGATGGAAACTATTACCTGTACATATACGATCCCTGGAGCCTCAATTTTGGAAATGATTATCGGGGAGGTATATATTGGGAAGACTGGGACTCAATTACTCATAGCCATCATATCGTTGTTAAAGACTAAAAATGAAAAAAAGCTTAAAATTGTTTTTTAATTTTACTATATACATATCCTTTTTGGTTTGTGTACTTGATTTGATAATCAATGCACTAAATATCTTATTTATGTAAACAATTACAAGTTCATTAACTATATCATAAAAATATACTCATTACTCCTGATTTCTAGCCTACTTTTAAGTATAATTTCAATATAAATAGCTATGAGGGTATACTTTGAAAAAAATAACTATAATTATTTTTATCTGCTTGCTGGCAGTATCGTTGATTTTCGGGTGTACAGATAATCAAGATAATCTAGCTCAAGGAAAGAATCCTAGAAACATGACAGATGAATCTCCAAACAAAAATACCTTAGATAAAGAGTATGCAGGCAATATAAACTCTCTTCAGCTTGAGAAACAAAGTTCTTTTTCCAAATATTACAGTAAAGAAAATCTGCAGTTTGAAGCAGATGTTTCCCCTTATTCTTTACCTCTACAGGCTTCTGAAATTTCAAATTATTATCATTTTACCCAGAAAATTCCCCTCACCAAAGAAAACAGGAAGTTACTGTACAAAAATGGGTTTGTTGTAATTGAAAATGAAGTTACTAAAAACCAATTTAAAGCGGAGCAGGTAAATGAAACTTACAGGAATCTGAAAGTTACTGATGTTCCTATTTTCATAACGTCGGATTCCCTTCTTCACCTTTATCATATCCAGTTTGATGAGACACTAAAAAGGGTAGAAGCTGAGGAATTTTACGATGATCTCTGGAAACTTGACAATTCTCTCCTTGAAGCTTCTATAGACGATTATGGCAAGTCGATAGAGGACGATGCTTCTGAAGAAGTAACTGAAGCTGCAAGAAGAAATGTTGCCTACTTTGCCGTGGCTTTGAGCCTTCTTGAACCGAAATCTAAGCAGATAGGACAATCAGGGGAAGATTCAGCTATACTCTTCGATCCTCAGGATGCGAAACAATACAGTATCGAAGTTCCTGCATTTGTAAAAGATGATGTCGAAGCCGAACTCGCTTTGATAGAAGCCCAAAATGAAGCAATGTCTCAGATTTCCAAGTACATCGAAGATTACTCTCAGTATACCCCACGGGGACACTACATGTCCTCTGAGAAACTGAAGAACTATTTTAAGGCAATGATGTGGCACGGTAGAATAGGTATGCTCCTTCAGTCGGATATGATTACTCCAGAAGGATCAACTGCAGAAGACCCAGAAAAGGAAGCTAGAATTCAGACAATACAGGCTCTTTTAATCTCTGATCATTTTGATGGAGACAAAAACCTCCGGGACAGATGGGATAGAATTTATGGTGTGACGGCTTTTTATGTCGGTTTTTCTGACGACCTTGGACCCTATGAATATGCAAAATCTCTGGATACTGTTTTTGGGAGTGATAGAGAAAAAATTAGTTTTGACAACGAAAACCTCACGGCACTTATAACCGAACTGGAAAGACACGAAAGTCCGAAAATCTACGGCGGAACAGGGAAAATAATTCTTGCAGGCTCCGAAACTGATAACAAAACTCTTGACACCACAAAAGGGTTCAGATTTATGGGGCAGCGCTACATTCCAGACTCCTATATTCTTCAGACTCTCAATCCCCCTGCCCTGAATATCATGGACCTTCTCGGTTCTGAAAGAGCTAAAGAACACATGAAAAACCTGGGTATTTCTGAAAATGAAGAATACAAAGAGCGCCACCAATCTCTGGCAAATGAATTTGGAGCTTTTGACGAAGATGATTGGAATAAAAATCTCTACTGGACTCAATTACATGCTCTAAAATCTCTGCTTGTAAATTATCAAGAAGGTTATCCCACCTTCATGCAAACCGAAGCTTGGGAAGATAAACAACTGAATGCGGCTCTTGCTTCCTGGACTGAACTCAGGCATGACACTATCCTCTATGCAAAACAAGCTCGTTTCACAGGAGCTTATACCGAGCCACCAGAAGAAAAACCTGTTCAAGGATACGTAGAACCAGTGCCTGAATTCTATGCAAGGATGCTTGCCCTTACAAAAATGGCACACAAAGGGCTAGCTGAAATGGAAGTACTTGATGAGCAGTCGGATAAAGACTTTACAACTCTTGAAGTCACCCTTGAAAAGCTGCTGGAAATCTCGGTTAAAGAGCTTGAAAACAAAGAGCTGACAGATGAAGAGTACGAGTTCATCAGGAATTTCGGTCAGAATATAGCTCCAATGCTTGAAAACATAGACGAGGATGCCCAGAGCTCTGTTATGGTTGCCGATGTCTATACAGATCAGGAAGGGAGGGTTTTGGAAGAAGGAACCGGAAAACTGGATCTGATAGTAATAGCTTATAAACAACCGAATGGCAGGATCGTACTCGGAGCAGGCCCTGTAATGAGTTATTATGAGTTCTGGCAGCCTTCAGGGGAAAGGTTAACGGATGAAGAATGGGGAGAAATGCTAGAAAATAACCCTCCCGGAAGACCGGAATGGGTCGAGTCTTTTAAGGTGTAAAAGGTGCTATCTTTGATAGCCTAGATTTTTCATCCATTTTTTTCTTTTTAAGGATTTGTTAAACTTGCTACAGAATCTACTTGAGCATAAGAAAGCGATAAAAAAACTAGATTCTGCAAAAATCTTCTGAAACAACTAATATCCATTCAAATTAATGGCCTGACACTTTTTTTGCTTATTTTTTTCAATCTCTTACATCTAATTTAGATAGATATTTTACAAAGCCCGAAAATATCTTTCTTGACATTGTTAGCCCTCTTTTTAACACTTGTCAAGACAGTTTACTTACATTTTATGGCCAAATCATCCAACTGACAATCTAATAGCCCTATAAATCTCCAAAAAACTCGGATTTAGGTTCATCTATACTCTCAGTTGGATGATTTGGCCACAGATTAATTATAAGAGTAAATTCATGAAAAAAACGAACATTAAAAAGATGTTTGGCGGAGTTCACTCGATTTTCCAGATCCAATTTGAACCCCACTTTGCCCGGAGGCATGAGTTAGTGTTAGCTTTGTGAATATTTAAGGCTTGCTTGATCCTGCCTCTGGAACAAAATGTGCGAGGTAGAAACATGACAACAAAGAATAAATTTGGAATAAGAATATTGTTTTTGACAATGTTCTTAATAAGCACGGTTTTTGTACCGGTGGCGAGTGCCGAAACACTAACCGAAGATACCGATAATATTGCTATTGGAGAGATGGAATATCCAGTTCCAGAGCCAGAGCCGATTACTGTGCTTGATACAACACCTAAATTGCCCTATTTGCACTTACTCGAAGCAGATAATGAAGAACAAGAAATCTTATTCAGTTACATTGACAATTGTTACGTTTCCGATGAAGAAAAGGAAGAAATGAAAAAATCAATGGAAGATATTTGGAAAAGATATCCCGATCAAATAACTGAACAGGACAATCTAATGCTTGACAAAGTTGCTAAGGCAACAGCTGAATATCTTAATGATAAGTATGGAAATAGTGAGGTTGGAATTAAGTGGATAGGACAACCAGTTCACGGCGATATAATTAATATATCTGTCAAAAAATGGGGGGTGTCTGATTATTACGCAGGAATAGCTAGAGACCATGCCGATGATCCCGACGATTGGTCGGATAGTGAGATCTGGCAATCTTATCATCATTACTATAACCCCAATACCCATACTGGCTATGCTCCTTCAAACTGTGAATACTATGCAAATATTGCTAAAACAAATTATGGAGACTCACAGCTTACTACTGCATATACAAATCTGGGCTATTCAAGTCATTATTTACAAGATGTAGGAAATCCGCTTCATACAGGCTATGAAGTTGAGCAGGGTATGGATAAATGGATTCATTATGACTATGAAGATTATGTAGAAGCTAACTGGGATAGTGGATATAACTTTAAATCTATAGTGGAGAACAACAACAATTACTATACAATAACCGATCCTGAGCAAGCGACAAAAGATCTAGCTGGGTATTCTAACACATATCTGGACGAGTTATATCAGACTATATATTTCAATCCGGATACATGGGAAAATGATGCAGATATCAGAGACCTTACAGAGGATGTATTACTTAGAACAGCAAAGTATAACTTAGGACTTGTTAAATACATGAGAAGTTAAAAACTTCTCTTTTTTATTTGAGGAGTTGAAATGAAAAAGAAATATATTTTTCTCATTATTTCCTTGACCTTAATTCTAGTGGTTGGATTGTATTTTGTGGAAATGAATTTGAGAGAGTGGCGAAGTGATTATAGAAGATATCATTATTACTATGAGGTTGAAATCAAAGGTCTCTCAGGAAGAGGGGCTACAGGGACGACTGAAATACTTGTTCCAATCCCTGCGACGAATGATGGTGAATTTGTTATTACTCCTTCCCAGAAAGAACCCTCTATTTTAAAAAATTTGTTGCAAGAATATATTCTTCACACTCCGGAAAGTCGCCGAAGAGGCCCTTATTTTGAAAACACCACAGAGGCTCTTGATAACAACTCTATTAACGGAAATTGGACAACTTTTATTGCAGAAACTGAAGAAGGGTACATGTTAGGGTTTAAGACGAATGATTCTATACTTAAAGATATTCTTTTCCGAAAAAACGTAGTTGTGGAGTATATTGATATTTTCGATCCAATTAACAAAAATGGTCCGATACTTTATCCTGCGGTAAATATTTCAAATACTTCTTTGATCGCATACGGAGACCAAGTAAAATATGAAGCAAACCCCACATATGAGAGCTACGTATACATGAGTAATAATGTAGAAGTCGGGATCATTCATTTTGAAATTACTCTCGAAGGGTATAACGATCCGATGGAATGGCCAAAAAGGTATAGAGGCTCTTATTTAAATTATCTGGTTATGGATACTTCCGATAGAGGCAAAATAGAAGCTAGAGTCGTATTAAATCAAGATTTTTAATATAACTTACTTTATCGTCATAAACCTAAATTTTTTAATGAAGAATTTAATCAGATTAATGAATGTTAATCAGAATGATGAAAATTAATCATCCTAATTATGTGTCCGACATTTCGCAGATATACACAAGTGCAGAATTTATTTGTCAATTCGTCTGCTGTTCCCTTATAAAAGCAAGATAACCATTCAAATTACTGTCGCATTGAGAAAATTGATGGCATTTTTGTGGATATCTGTGGAATTCAAATGAACTTTCCAGAATGAATTTCAATTTCCATCTATGCCTGGCAGTAGGAGGATATTAGTTTAAAGGGTCTTAAATCTATTCTATTCTGCCTCTTGGAAAATAAACAGAAGTGAAACAAATGATAGCAAAGAAGTTAGGAGCAGGAACATTATTCTTGGTAATGTTTCTGTATTCATGGTTTTTTATATATAATACTCTTCCAACTAATAGTTACTTTGTGTTTATTGAAAACAAGTGCATAGTCTATGGGTCGACCACTATTTTATATTGGCAAGATCTTCACACTTTTGGATATAATGAACTTATAAAAGTTAAGGTAAAATATGATGATACAGGAAGTTTCAACCTTTATGCATATGACCATGAACAGGAAATAGCTAGTGGTCTTTCTGCATGGGATGATGATAATTTCGATGTAACGGTGTCCTGAGTATAACAAGGAGATGAGTGGTATGTTAAGAAGAATATCCAGCAAATCATTGGCAGAGGTATTCTTCGTGATGTTACTGCTCGTCACTTTTTTTTATTATATCTTTCCTGGTAACGATTCTTTATTTATGCTCTTTGGCCAACTAGTAGGTATTGTATTTTATGCTTTAATGGCATTTGCCATTATAAGTGTAAATGTCTTGATGATCAAACTTGCTATTAAATATTATAAAAAGTAGAAATAAAGACATATACTGCTTTTAATTGGAAAGTAACGGGGCTGGAGAGACATTATAAAGGAGTTCAAATGAGCCTCCTGAAACCTCTGAATTGAAAATATTAACAAATAGAGGCTGATTCTCAGCAGGATCTGCCAGATAAATAACATTTTTTGCTGTCAGAAGACTCGCATTCCTTACTACTGAAAAATCGACATTATCAATCGTATCACTTAATTTATGGAAGTTTTTGTCATTCTGATGCAAAGAATTACTGCAGGTATGTTGTTTTCCCAGAAGATTTCATGATCTCCTCCTATTAAAGGATGAATAAAGTTTGAATAATCCGGAATTTCACATTGAATTTCGATCCCTAAGTCTCTTGCCTCGTTTTCAAGAACAGATTTAAGCCAGGCATTCTGGGGAAGATATTCTATGTAGAGAGGCTCGATTCCCACACAATCCACATTAATGACCGCAACAATATTGTCCTTAAGCTCAGGATGGGCTTCAACCCATGCCTGGCTGGCAAGAAGATTGTATTCTTCCCCGGAAAAATAAAACATATTGTTCTGTTAAAGGATTCATTCTGCAAGACCCTTGCAAGTTCAAGCATGCAGGCAACACCTCCTGTATTATCATCTGCTCCGGTTCCATTGGCTGATTCGCAAACGTAAGTATCGGACCAGATCGGCCAAAGATAGGGATTTCTAATCCAGGAGTCAAAAATATCTCGTAAACCTGATTCTGGACGTACAATTATTTTTGAATCATGACGAGCGGTTATAAGAATTATCTCGTCTTTAAGGGCGTTTCCCTCTTTAATCCCCACAACATTTGTGCCGCTCACATTCCAGTAATTGAAATCCCTTGTATGCACTCTGGCAGAAAAGTTGTCAAGGGAAACTTGCAGGCCTGCTTCTTCCATCTCATTTTTTATAAATAAGGAAGCTTAGGCAGCATTTTGGCTTCCGATTTTTCTTTATCCAAAAGAAGATATAATTCGGGTTGAGTTTTCAAGCCTGATTTCAGAAATGTAAGAAGAAACTGTGTTGTTATAATGTACGTTGGAATCAAAACCATAAACTACCTAGATACCAGTATCCCCGTCAACTGTCCAGGTTTCAGTATCAGTTGCAGGTGTTACGGTATAGTTGTTTGAGATTTCTTCTTTATCTATTTTTTCAGTTATTGCTGCTGCAGTGACAGATAGAAAAAACAGTGTATTGTCAATATAACCAAGAATATCTTTCTTGACGTTGTTAACTCTCCTTTTAACACTTATCAAGAGAGTTTACTTAAATTTTATGGCCAAATCATCTAACTATCAATCAAATAGCCCTATAAATCTCCAAAAAGCTCGTATTTAGGTTTATCTATACTCTCAGTTGGATGATTTGGCCACAAATTAATTATAAGAGTGAATCCATGAAAAAAATGAACATTAAAAAGATGTTTAGTGGAGTTCAAATTTGCTCTGGAAAGTCTATTTGGACTCCATTTTGCCCGTAGGCATGATTAGTGTTAGCTTTGTGAATATTTAAGGCTTGCTTTATTCTGCCTCCTGGGATAACTGAACCGAGAGGTGAACAATATAATGTTACGAAATAGAAAAGTTGCCGTAAATATACTAATTGCGGCATTTTTAGTTATGGATATACTGTTCATGCCAGTGGCATCTGCTTATGACGAACCTGACTGGGATTCTACTTTGAAAGCATCGGCATCTTATAACGGAGTATATGCGTATACAGCCGCTACTCTTGGTCTTTTTGGCGACCCTGTATATATGCCTGGAAGGAATGCATATGTATATAATTATCGCATAACAGGCTGGGAGAAACACGAACTTCTAGTGGAGGATCTACAGCAAAATGTAGGATTCAAAGCGTTGAAATTAAGGAAGTAACAAATAATGCAAACCAAGCAATATGGACCAGTACAGACCCACAGTACATAGGTTCGTGGCCCAGATCTAATGGTAACAGTGCTTATTATGCAAACGTTGCCTATGAAATTTCCTCTATGGCAATCGGTGCAATAAACTCTTATGCAAGTTTTGCTATTTCAGCGACAACCCTTGTAGCTTCTCTACTCAGCGGCTATGATGATGAAATCAATGGAGAGACTGTATGGCGAGAGTGGGAATATGCTCCAGATAACAGATGTTTCATACTTTTTCTGGTGGATGCATGATGTAAAACCGGGTCAAACGGTTAAATTTTCCGTAGAAAACTGCTTATTTGGTCCATACTATGAAGTAGTAGATGTTAAAAAGACGTATACTGTAACAGCCCCAAGTCGTGCTCCGAGCAAAATGACTGAAGCAGAAAAGGAAAAATACGGGATAGAAGTAATTCCTTTAAATGAGTTGGAAGCACGTTCCAGTGAGCTTAATCTCGCCCCTGAAATAGTCGAAGAGCTGATTAAGTACGGAGAACCCGTGTATGTTGCACACAACCTTACTGTAGAAGAAGTGATTTCAGAAGATGAACCTGCTGATAAAGAAGAATTAATTTCCGAACTTGTGAACAGAACTGATTACTCCAGAGAAGAGTTACTTGGTCCGGTAAATCCGTTTGGCAATAAAACAAACAAAAGTGAGGAATCTCTCTCTCTTGAAAAATAAAATCTGGATTGTTTTGATAGTTGCTATATCCTTTGCAACTATTTCATTTTTACTTTATGCTGTAGCTCACGGTTCTGATAACCTCTCCGTAGATAACTGCAGTGAAATATACAGACTAGTGTCATGGCAACTTAATTTTGAGTCATTATTATAAACTTTGAATCCCATCTGTATCTTCATTCATGGCAACAATAAAACTTGAAGAAGATGAGGTGCAGTACCTCATAGACTTTGTTAAAAAGGGACAGAAAAGTGCACGAGAACTAACAAGAGCACGAATCCTGTTACTTGCCAACAAGAATAAAAAGAACACCGAGATCGTAGAAATATTGAATGTTAGTAGGAATACTGTTGGGAGAATCAAGAAAAGGTACTTGGATGAAGGTCTCCAAAGCGCTCTTGAGGATAAAACAAGAACTGGTCAGCCTATAAAATACACCGAAAAGCACACGGCTGAAATCATAGCGCAAGCATGTACCACACCCCCTGATGGAAGAAAAAAGTGGACGCTTGTACTGCTTACTGAAGAACTGAAGATGAGAAAAGGGTTTGAAACAATAAACAAGGAGAGCATCCGGCTTATTCTAAAAAAAGCAAAACTAAACCTTGGTTAAGACGGATGTGGTGCATTCAAACGATAAATGCCGAGTATAGAGAAAGAATGTACAACATTCTCAACCTCTATGAAGAAAAATATGACCTGAAAAAACCTCTCATATGCCTTGACGAGAAACCAAAACAACTTCTTGGAGATAAGAGGAAAGCTATCCCAATGAAACCTGGAAGTCCAGAAAAATATGATTACGAATATGTAAGGAATGGAACCGCAAATGTATTCGTGGCAGTAGAATTTAAAGCAGGAAAAAGGGTGACTCAAGTCACCGAAAGAAGAACTATGAAGGATTTTGCACAATTCGTGAAAATTCTCGTTACCGAAAAATATTCTGAAGCTGAAGTCATCCGTCTGGTTACGGATAATCTCAATATCCATAAAGAAAAGTCATTCTACGAAACATTCAGCGAAGAGGAAGCAAAAAATATTCTGGACAAGATAGAATTCCATTACACATCAAAACATGCAAGTTGGCTTAATGCTGCAGAAATAGAGATCAATGTAATGGATATTGAATGTACAGACAGAAGGATCGGAGATATGCAGACACTTACCCACGAAGTGGGTGCATGGACAAAGAGAAGAAATGAACATGAAAGTAAGATCAACTGGAAGTTTACGAGAAAAGTTGCTGATGAGAAAATGTCCAAGCATTATGCACTATAATTAAGTTGCTAAGACAATAGTGCATATCAACATCTTGGATATTCAAGCCATTACATGGCTGATCTAGGAAACCCTATGCATACAGGTAAGGAATCTGAACAGTATCTAAATCAATGGGTTCACACTTCCTATGAGTCGTATGTAGCCAATAACTGGAATACAGGATATAACTATAAAAATGCAGTACAAAACACTGGCACTTACTACTCAATAACCAATCCTGAACAATCTGCCAAAAATTTAGCAAGTGCGACCCACTCCGATTTGAATGCTTTATATGACGCGGTTTTCTATTATCCAGATACTTTTGGATCCGATTCTGACGTAATCGAAATCACACAAAGAGTTCTGGGGAAGACAGCAAAGTACAATATGGGGCTTGTAAAGTATGTGAGAGGGTAATCCTCTCAATTTTTTAAACATAATCTGGGTGAGTAATAGTGAGAAAAAGAAATTTGCTATTCATAGCTATACTTATTATTCTTTTTGTTGGGGGCATATTTACTCATGCTATTTACATGGATGCAATAGATTGGAGAGATAGGGGCCAAAGATATTATTGCATATATCAGGTTAGTGTGGGAAATCTTTCCGGAAGGGAGGTAGAGGGAACTACTGTAGTAATGGTTCCGATTCCTGCGACAAAAGAAGGCAAACTATTTACTCCCCCGGCTCAGAAAGATCCTTATTTCCCCCAGGAGCTGATGCATGAAATCAACAACTGGCCTGAAAAACACCGCAAAGGCCCCTATTTTGAAAATGCAACGGAAGTTTTTGATAACAAAACAATAAACGGGAACTGGACAACTTTCATTGCAGAAACCGATAAAGGATATATGCTTGGATTCAGAACAAACGAGACAAGGCTCGAAGATATCTCTTATAGTGCAGATTTTGTTGCTGACTACTTCGACATTTTCGATCCCATAAATAATGGGAGCCCGATATTATTCCCAGTTGAAAACGTTTCTAATATTTTTGTAGTCTCCTATGGAGAATACATTAAATATTCCTCGAATCCGACGTATGACAGCTACGTCTACGTAAGCGATAATCTTGGAGAAGGATCGGTATCTTTCTATGTCCATCTGCAGGCAAATAATGACCCCAATGAATGGTCCAGGGAATACAGGGGTCTGTATATGAATGAAATTATAACAAATGTTAATGCCACAGGCAACTTAAAAGTCAGTGCTGTTCTGGGGCAGGTTATACCTCATGGGAACTACACCTTATGGTACGGTCGATATGGTCCAGAATATTATGCTAATGAAACCTTAATGGTGAGACGAAGCAGCGTATCCGGTACATATGCTTTGTATGAAAATTAATGCATTCGGAGAAGATTGGCCATAGGAGCACATCTTTAATTTTAGTATATTTAATTCATGGCAGAAATGTGTGTGGGAAATAGCAGGCAAAATTTCACAAATGTGAAAGTCAAAAAAGCACAAAAAACACACATGATATTCTTCGAATAACACGCCCAAAAAATGAAAGTACTTGAGAGCACTTTCATGCCAAATGAAATAAAGATGAAGCCTGAAACTTCACCTTTATGTTTACTAGTTACTCCGGCTTTCTTGCCATCTTCTTCTTTGCAAGCTTTTCAATAATCCCCAGGCTGACCTCGCCACCAACGCTCAGCTTCCCGCTAGCAACTGCGCTGTCAAGGAGGTGCTGTCCTACAAGGGTGCGGACGATAAGAGTAGTATAGCCGTCAGGACTGCCTACCGAACCGGCAGAAATGTCGGACTTAAGAGCGGTAAAGTCCGTACAGACACTGCATCCCGGGCGTACCGTGTCCTCAAGTTCGGTAAGAGGAATCACATACTGGGTCCCGTCATTAAGTGTGATTTCGAGCTTGCCTTTAACATCAATGCGGCAGACTTTCATTGGTTCGAGTGCATACTCGCTTTTCAGCTTGCCAGCAACGAGTTTTTCGTAGTCGAAGTTTTCGGTACAGAAGAGCCCGAGTACGAAGCGGATTGACTTCTTGTAGGGGCTGACCAGCTGGTGGTCGGACTCAAGCATCTTGCGGACAGCCTGGATAACGCAGGGCACTCCGACAACTGCAATGTTCCTGTACTTCTTGTTTATAACCGCTTCCTTGAGGGAAGAGACAAGAGGGACCCACCAGTTATAGCGGCTTCCTGCCTGGCCAATGAGGGCTTCACTCCTGGTAATTACCATAGAGCGCGGCTTGAGAGTCCAGGGGTCTTCAGTAACCGTAACCACGGCGTCCACGAGGCCGGTGTCGAGAGCATTTGCAAGAATTGCAGTAACGGCTCCTCCGCTCTGTTTTCTCGGGATATCGAACTCGGCTTTTCCGGCAGTAATTTGCAGGTAGTCCCCTAGCAGGCTTGAAGGCTGTTCGTCAAGCCTCGGGCACACTTCATAGCAGGCTCCACAGGGCACATCATCAACAGCAGCTTTACAGTAATTGTTGCTTTTCGGGTGTGTGGAATCGCCGCCTGTTTCGAAGTACAGGGCATCAGCAGGGCAGACTGCAATGCAGGCTCCGCAGCCTGAGCAGAGTCCTGTGTCCCAGACTTTTGATTTCAGGTCAAGGTAACTTTTGCTTATTGGTTTCTTTTCTGCCATTTCTGATCACTCCCAGACGTATTTGCTTGCAAAAGGCCGGCTACTTGCAGGTCCGATCCTTGTATAGTTAGTGTCCAGGAACTCCGCGGGGTCATACCCGAACTGCTCACAAAAACTCTTTATTATCGGAGATATGCGTTCAAGGTCTTCTTCCGTAAATTTGAATTTCTTGGCTCCCACTCCGAGCAGGTAATCATCCACTTCTCCGCGGATGATAATTTCTCCACCGTGGATTCCGCTTCCTATGCCCCTGTCTGTCATGGCTTTCTCTTTGCCGATCCCGAGGACAAGAACAAGGCCTCCTGCCATGTATTCTCCCAGGAAGGAATGGGCTGTGCCTCCAATGACAAGTACGGGTCTGGCTTCCATTTCATACTGCTTCATATGGATGCCGCCACGGTAGCCGATATTGTTCCTTATGAATACCTTGCCGCCCCTCATGCTGTGAGCGACTGCATCCCCGGCGCTTCCATGGATAACAAGCATGCCGCTGTCCATTGTATTCCCTGGGGCGTGTTCGGCGTTTCCGTTAACTATGCAGGTAGGCCCGCTCATGAACATCCCGAGGTCTCCTCCGGGAACTCCGTTGATTATGATGCGGACATTGCCTCTTACCCCGTCGCCTATGAAGCGCTGGCCGAGCACATTATCGAGGATGATCTCTTCTGCCCCGTCTGCAACTGCAGCCCTTATTTTCTGGTTTAAGGGGGTGTAGTGCATACATCTGGCATCAATTCTTACTGTCTTCATGTTCAGGCCCCCGCTGGCAGTACATCCAGGATTTTAAGCATTCCTTCATCCAGCATATATCCGCGCAGGCGGTCCCTGTTTCCGCGCAGGCTCTCTATACTGTTGATGCCTGCCGCACCCATAAGTTCGCTAAGCTCCAGGGTCCATCCGTGAATAAGGTTTGAAACCTGTGCTGCTCCGGCTTCCGGGTCAAGCCTGCTCACAAGGTCAGGGCGCTGGGTAGCAATTCCCCATGGGCAGAGGTTTCTATAACAGTTGCCGCATACTCTGCATCCGAGAGCAACAAGAGCGGCAGTTCCTATATAGACTGCATCTGCTCCGAGAGCTATTGACTTGGCAAGGTCAGCGCTGCTTCTTATACCGCCGCTTGCGATGATGGAAATCTCGTTCCTTACACCCTGGTCCCTTAGTTTCTGGTCAACGCTTGCGATTGCCGCTTCGATGGGGATTCCCACATGGTCCCTGAATACTTTCGGGGCTGCTCCTGTCCCTCCACGGAACCCGTCAATGACCACTGCATCTGCTGAGGACCTTGCAATGCCTGCAGCTATAGGAGCCACATTGTGCACGGCTGCAATCTTTACAAAGACAGGCTTTTTCCATTCGGTCGCTTCTTTCAGGCTTCTGATGAGCTGGACGAGATCTTCGATACTGTAAATATCATGGTGAGGAGCAGGGCTGATTGCGTCGCTTCCAAGTGGGATCATGCGGGTTCTGGAAACTTCATCGTTTACCTTTTCTCCGGGGAGGTGCCCTCCTATACCTGGCTTTGCTCCCTGCCCTATCTTGATCTCAATAGCAGCGCCTCTTTCCAGGTAGTCGATATTTACTCCGAAACGGCCTGAAGCTACCTGGACAATCATGTGATTCTGGTAGGGGTAGAGATCCTTGTGCAGGCCTCCTTCTCCTGTCCCCATAAAAGTACCGGTCTCTGCTACGGCTTTTGCCATACTGAGCTGGGAGTTAAGGCTGATAGCCCCGAAGCTCATGTGTCCGATCATTATAGGGGTATCAAGCTTGAGGTTTGGAGCAAGTTTTGTGTCCAGCTCGACATCTCCGCTCTCGGTTTTTCTGAATTTGAGTTTTGCCGGCTTTTTTCCTATATAGGTCCTGAGCTCCATTGGTTCTCTCAGGGGGTCAATGCTCGGGTTTGTAACCTGGCAGGCATCGAGCAGAAGGCGGTCGTAGATAATTGGAAGGTCTCTGGCATTTCCCATCCCTGAAAGGATGATCTTCCCGCTGCGTGCCTGATTGATTATATCTTCTCTGGCTTCCCTTGTCCAGACTGGGTGGCTGCGGTAGTCAACTGGTTTTTCTGTAATACTTATTGCGTCCCTGGGGCACATGGAAACACAGCGGAGACAGGCAGTACACTTCCTTGATTCTATCAGGATTTTGTCGCCTTCTCTCCTGTATACGCCGTAGGAACAGTTTTCAATGCACCGGCCGCAGTCCATGCACTGGTCGCGGTCAATGCTGACCTTAAATTTTGGGGGTACACTTCCGAGCGTCATTCGATAAACCTCCCTATTATGGGTTCTCCTGCCCTGGGAGTGTAAATACTCTTTACTTCGGGGTCAAGGGTCCTTATTGCTGCTTCTTCACTGGAGATGTAAAGTTTGCTTCCGTTTTCTCCAACTACGAGGGGGCGAAGCTTAATTCTGTCAGTAAATCCTACAATTCCTTCATCAGTGCCGACAACAATAGCAAAAGGACCGTTCATAAGGGCAGACCCATAGGTCAGGCGGACTGCCTTATTTAATTCAGCTTCCTTTTCCGGCATTCTGTCTATGTCGTCCCAGAACGGAGGGGCAAGAGCCCTGACAATCATTTCATGGGAGAGTTCGTGCTGCCTTCCGAGAAGGTCGAAAAGGTAAGCTACAACTTCGGTATCGGTAAAGAGGGTGCATTTGTATCCGTACCCCTCGACATAGCGCTGGTTAGTGCCGTATGAGGTAATTTCTCCGTTGTGCACTACTGACCAGTTAAGCAGGTTAAAAGGGTGAGCTCCTCCCCACCAGCCCGGAGAGTTGGTTGGGTAGCGGTTGTGAGCAAGCCAGATATAGCCCTTGTAGTCTTCAATCCTGTAGAAGTTTGCTACATCCTCAGGCCAGCCTGAAGCTTTAAAAACCCCCATATTTTTGCCGGAGGAAAATATTGTGGCGCCTTTTACATTGGCGTTTACTTCCATGACTATGTACGTTACAATATCATTTTCAGAGTTCATCCTTCCTGCCATCAGGTCTTCCGAGGGTTTGAAGAAATATCTCCAGGGGATATGGACCTTTCTGATTCCTGGTTGAGGGGTAGTCGGAATTTCTTCCTGGTGAACTATTTCTCCCCACTGCTGGAGGAGTTCATCAACCTTCTTTTTTGGCTCAGCCAGGTTATCAAAGAAAACATGAAGAGCATAGTAGTCCGCATATTCGGGGTAAATCCCGTATGCAGCATAGCCTGCCCCGTCTCCACTGCCTCTTTCATTCATGAGACTGAGAGCGGCTTTTATGCCCGACCCGTCCATTCTGGACTTTGTTCGATCTATAAAGCCTATTATTCCACACATTTTGATCACTCTAGAAATGGATAGATATGAGCGTGATAAGAGCAATTTTCTAATAATCCCTTCGTTTCCGGGTATTTCCCAGGACTTATGCGGCTCATTTTTGAGAAATAGTTCAAAAAATTTGCCAGCTGGATAACTGGGTTCTCAAGGAATATTCACAGGTATTAGATTAAAGGGATATTTCACGTAATTCCATTTTGTTTGATTATATTATTAACTTGAATTTGTGATAACTTTCCTGCCTCTGTTTTTTCTATTCCGTAAAATTGAGAGGGTCGCCGCTAAGGGAAGTAAGTAATTTAGTACCTATTTGACAATATATATATGTTTCTTTTTCCAGAACCGGAACTTCCTGACATAACACTGCGAAGCAGGTCGTTTTAATCCTTCAATGTTCTTTTTTGCATCCTTTTTCTCTTTTCTGGATGCCCATCTACAATTTGTATTGTTTTTATTCAGGACTATAATCTCTTTCCCGGCAGGCATATCCTGTTTTCCCGTCTTAGACGCATCAAAAAAAGTAACCACAGAGTCGATAACCTAATGAAATAAAATGATTTTCCGGGGAAAGCATTTTTATACAGAAATTATTTTCCAGTTCTTTTCCTTAATTGCATAAAAAAGAACTTTTACATAAAATCTCTTCTTGCAAGTTCTCTGATTTTTTTCAAAAAATATGGATAAAACTGCCGGCAACATATCCCTTAATGGCAGTATATCCCTTAATAAACGTTTTTAAGGCCTGGAGCAGATCCTCCCGGCACATCTTAAGTCAAACTTTCTTTTCTATATTTACAGCATAGAGAGATATCTGGAAAGTTCCCAGGGGTGAACAACTGCTTTGTATTCGTCCCATTCCATCTCTTTTGCACAGAGGTAATGGCTGAAAACATGTTCTCCGAGGGCTTCCTTTACGAACTTGCTGCCTTTCATTTCATCGATTGCTTCCTTAAGGTCTGCGGGAAGGGAGCGGATTCCTCTCTCTTCGCGTTCTTTGTTCGAAAGGTGGAATATGTTTACGTTGGTAGGCTCTCCGGGATCAATTTTGTTCTTTATTCCCTCAAGGCCAGCTCTGAGCATGAGAGCAAATGCAAGGTAAGGGTTGCATGCCGGGTCCGGACATCTGAGTTCTATTCTTGTTCCGTTTCCTCTGGTTGCCGGGATACGGATCAGGGAACTTCTGTTTTGTGCAGACCACGAAATATAAACAGGAGCTTCATAGCCAGGGACAAGTCTCTTGTAAGAGTTTACTACAGGGTTCGTAACAGCTGTAAATTCTCTGATGTGCTTCAACAGCCCGCCTATATAATACATTGCATCCTGGGACAGTTTAGTTGGAGTGTCCGGGTCATAGAAAACGTTCTTTCCATCCTTAAAAAGGGACTGGTTGCTGTGCATACCTGATCCGTTTACACCAAAGAGAGGCTTTGGCATGAAGGAGGCATAGTAGCCTTTGTGGTAAGCAATTGATTTTACCACGTATTTGAAAGTCACAACATTGTCTGCTGTGCAAAGCACGTCTCCGAACCTGAAGTCTATTTCATGCTGGGAAGGTGCAACTTCGTGATGGGAAGCTTCTATCTGGAAGCCCATGTGTTCCAGGGCGTAGTCAATGTCTCTGCGGACATCCTGTGCACGGTCGAGGGGTGCGAAATCGAAGTATCCTCCCTGGTCGGTAAGTTCGGTTGTCGGGTTTCCATTTGCATCAAGCTTGAACAGGAAAAACTCAAGTTCCGGCCCTACGTTCATTGAGAAGCCCATTTTTTCGGCTTCTTTGATTGCGGTCTTAAGTACATATCTCGGGTCTCCCTTGAAGGGGTTTCCGTCAGGAAGATATACATCTCCGAGAATCCTGGCTACTGCGCCGGTTGCAGGTCTCCAGGGCAGGATTCTGAATGTTGAAGGGTCAAGTGCGAGTTTCATATCAGATTCTTCAATCCTTGTAAAACCCTGGATTGAAGATCCGTCAAACATTACACCGTTTTCAAAAGCTTCTTCCAGTTGTTCCGCAGGAATTGCCCAGCTTTTGATGATGCCGAGTGTATCCGTAAACTGGGTACGGATAAACTTCACGTCTCGTTCTTTTACGGCCTCTAACACATCTTCTTTAGTTGTACACTTTTTCATCTGCACCATTTGATTCCATCCTCACTAGGCATTAGGTAACCATTTGCCTATCTGATACTATATATAATTTACTACAAATCCCGGATCTAAGATACTTTAGAAACCCGGTCAGAACTCGCAAACTATAAAATTATTTATGGCTTCATCCCCACTTACTGTATATATTTCAATATCCTGTATATAAATTTCATTCCAGATGAGATAGATCCCTCAATAAAGTTTAAATTTCAACTTTCTATCTCTAAAAGTTTGTTAAAACTCTTAAATACGCAGAAAGAGAAAGTTAAACTTTTTTAACCTCATTATTAATGAGCTTTGAAGTTCAATATATCATTGAGGTCATATATGTTTCAGAGAATAAATGTTCCCAGATTACTGGCTTGCATAATAATCTGCCAGCTTGCAGGAATAATCGGATCTGTATTTACATCTTCTTCCCTTGATACCTGGTACATTTTGCTTGAAAAGCCATCTTACAACCCTCCTGCCTGGGTCTTCTTCCCTGTCTGGACCACACTTTACACACTAATGGGAATTTCCCTGTACCTTGTTTGGGAAAAAGGTCTGCAGTATAAAGAGGTCAAAACAGGTGTTTTTCTCTTCGGATTACAGCTGGTACTTAATACACTCTGGTCCCTGTTATTCTTCGGGTTAAAGTCTCCTTATTATGCCTTTCTTGAGATTCTCGTTCTCTGGATTGCAATTCTGCTGACTATAATACAGTTCTGGAAAATTTCAAAATCTGCTTCCCTTCTCCTTGTCCCATATATACTCTGGGTTAGCTTTGCAGCTCTGCTTAATTACCAGATCTGGGTTCTCAATTCATGAATGCATATCTCTATCAATAGTTCCCTTCCCACCAGCCATCTCCTTTTTTCTACCGATAGCTCCCCACAAATAGCATCTGTATTAAAAATAAGTATTCAGTACAGGACAATATCTCTGAAGGGATTTATTTCTGGGATCATCCTGCTTCATAAAATGAGTTCTGAAAAAATATATGAATTCTGAAAAAAAGATTATATCCGGAGAATCCGGGTGAACTTCAAGGCAGAATGAGATTTGAGTTAAAAGGAATCATCAGTATGGAGGGCACCGCAACCGCAGCTTCTTCCTAACAGAGTTGATACTCGATGTCTGAGGTGGTGAATGTCGTCCTCTGACATCCTTTCAAGTTCTTGTTTATGTTCTTTTTCTATATGGTCAAACATGGCCTGTTCTACTTCTTCAAGTTCATTCCCGGCAGCCATAAAGTTGCATCTGAACCCCAGATCGCCGCACTTAACAATTTTCATAGCATCTCCTCTCGCAGAATAATTTCTTAAAATAGACTTTCAAAATAGGTTCATTCGATTCAAATTAAATATAATAAAAATTGATTGGATATAAAATTAAGTCTTTATGTTTTTCTCTTTATGCGAAATTTCTGGTATCAACTTTTTAATCTACATGAATGAATCTTGCACAGGTGAAACCTTCTTTGTAAGGAACCTTTATCGTAAGCATTCCATTATTGTTCGCTGCAACAGCTTTTTCCGGGTCTACAGGTCCGTCCAGGAAAAAAGATCCCAGATATTCAACTGTTTCACTGAAAGCTTTTATGTAAAAGCTATTTTCATGCATCATAAGAGTTATATTCTCGTCCTTAACATCCGAAAGTTCAACCTCTATAGTAAGCTCTTCCCGTCTATCGTCATGATACATCGCTATAACTGGAGTTTTTATTATTCTGGGCACGGGATTTTTCATTGAATACTCCCCCCAAAAATCTTGTAGCTTGATGACTTCAAACTTGCTGTCATTTTAAATGTGATATTTATTCTATTTTGACATCAACTGCCTTTTCAAAAGGCTGCTGATATGGTACATTGACTTTGAGCACTCCATTTGAATAGGTTGCAGTAGCTTTCTCAGGGCTTATAGGGCAGCATACTGCATAGCTGTCAGTATACTCAACCCCTTCTTTGGTCGCTTTTACATAAAAACCGTCTTCTACAACCTTAAAAGAAATGTTTTCTTTTTCTACGCCCGGAAGAACTACTTCTATCTTCAAATTTTCATATGTCTCGTCAGGATACGCACAGATAGCAGGTGATAATCTTAAAATCTCAGCCATAACATTCCCCAGATAAAATCGCCTATTAAGATATTTATATATATCTTACATATTTATTTCACTTCAGTCCGGGTCTTTTTTTTATAAACACAATGAGCCAGGTATGTTAATGAGACACAACAGAGCCAGGTATGTTAATCAATGAGACACGAGACATCGCGTGTTTATGAAAATAAATTGAATATAGAAAAGTATTGAAAGATTCTTTTACAAAGAATCTTTATATCTGGTTCCTTTTCAGAGTTTTATAATCCCGAGGTCAAGGCTCAGGGATAGAACAATTGCTATTATCGAGAATAAAAATATTACATAGTAGTTTGCACGCTCTTTTGAAACTGAAAGGCTCCAGAGAAGATATTCCAGTCCTTCAAAGTCCTGGCATGAAAGTTTCTGCCTGGTTCTTATTTTTTCAAGCAGATTCAGGTCTCTAATCACAGCAAACCTTCGTCTTGCAACGCGATATCTGTGAGCGAAGAACCAGAGGTAACCTGTTATTCCCAGATACCATATTGCTTTTCCCCAGAAAACACTGTAGTAGTCAGCGATAATTATACTCCTGAGCAGGACTGCAGAAATCAGCCCTAACCAGAAATACAGATTAATTACGGGCATACCGTACCCGTGTGGAATCTCAAATTTCGAGCTTTCTGATTTTAGTTCGGTCATCGTCTATCTGCCTTATTCTTTAAGCGTTTCTTTGTTCAATGGTAAATAATGTAAATGAGAATAAAGAGGTGCCTGGTTACAGGGCATCTCCGTTCCTTTCTCCGGTTCTTATCCTGACCACGGTTTCTATTGGGATTACGAAGATTTTTCCGTCTCCGATTTCTCCGGTATAAGCTGTACTCTGGATAACCTGTATTATTTCTTCGATCTTTTCTTCCGGCACAACTATTTCTATTTTAGTTTTTGGAAGAAGGTCTACACAGTATTTTTTTCCTCTCCACTGCTGTACGATCCCTTTTTGCTGGCCTCGCCCTTTGACATCGGTAACTGTCAGGCTTGCGAATCCTGCTTCTTCCAGGGCATCTTTTACCTGGTGCAGTTTCAGGGGCTTAATGATCGCTTCTATTTTGCACATCCTGGCCATGTTTATTCCTCCCTCATCAGATACTCGGGATACGCTCTTATTCCGTGCTCACAAATATCAAGGCCCATAATTTCTTCTTCCTCGGATACCCTGAGTCCTATTACGGCATCTAGGATCTTGAAGATTATAAATGATAATCCAAAGCCCCAGACAATGGTTATCAGAACTGCCACGAGCTGGATAAGAAGCAAACTTACCCCTCCTCCGTAGAAGAGTCCGGGAACCGCGGCGGCATACGAAGCGTCTGCAAGGATGCCGTTTCCTATACCTATCGAGAAGAGCCCGACAGAGATCAGACCCCAGGTTCCACAGTATCCGTGTACGGCAATTGCACCTACCGGGTCGTCCAGTTTAAGTTTGTTCTCGTTAAACATGACACCTGCATAGATGATTATCCCGGCAATGATTCCTATTGCTATGGCTCCCCAGTTCGATATCGAGCCACATGGGGCAGTGACTGCCACAAGCCCTCCGAGAAGACCGTTTGCAGTAAGAGATGGATCTGGTTTTCCGGTTTTCATCCAGGTAATTGCCATAGTTGTGACAGCTCCAACAGCACCTGCCAGGAAAGTATTGACCACTACAAGGTTCATGTAAGGGTCGTTTGCGTTAAGGGTGCTCCCTCCGTTGAACCCCAGCCATCCGAGGGCGAGGATCAGAGTTCCGAGGAAAGCAATGGTCAGGTTGTGACCTGGAATCGGTATGGCTTTTCCATCCCTGAATTTGCCTATCCTTGCACCTACAAGGAGTACGCCTGCAAGGGCAGAATACCCACCTATCGAGTGCACCACTCCGGAACCTGCAAAGTCATGGTGTGCCACTCCTATTGCTTTTACGATCGGGCTATCGGCTCCGCTCAGGAGAGCCGTGTCAGCTCCGCTCCATACCCAGTGCCCGTATATTGGGTAGATTACTGCTACCATCAGGACACAGTAAACAAGGTAAGCTTTGAAGTTTGTCCTCTCAGCCATTGCTCCTGAAACTATAGTTGCGCCTGTGGCTGCGAATACCATCTGGAAGAACCAGCTGTTCCAGGTTGCGTTATCCGCACCTGCCAGGAAGAACTGATCAGTCCCTATAAGTCCTGCCGCATCAGCTCCATACATAACTCCCCAGCCCACTGCCCAGTAGACGAGAATGCCGAGAACTACAGTCATGAAGTTTTTCATCAGGATATTGGCTGTGTTTTTACTCCGGGTAAGGCCGGTTTCTACCAGCGAGAAACCCGCATGCATAAAAAATACCAGTCCGCTTGCTATAAGCAGCCATAAGAATGTAAGTGTAGTTTGAAGCCCTTCGATTGCTTCTGCATTTTCTTCTGCCGTTACAGCAAGTGCCGGTGAAGACAGCACTATAAATATCATACAGATTACTATCAGCAGTTTTTCTATCTTCTGTACATTTTTTGACATACCGTTCTTTGCCTCCTTTTTTTCCATCGGCAACCGGTAAGTGGTTGTAGATCTAATATTATTTATAATTTTCTATTAGGCGCACGGCAAGTTAGTGTAAAAGCAGATTTCAATTCCAAAAATACAGGTTCACAAACAGTTTGTTATGTAAAATAATGAGCTCTGAGCCCAACTTTTCCGGATATTTATGAACTTTTATTCTACTCGTAACAGTTTTATCAGTACTTTTAAAGATCTTTCTAATTACCTCATCTGGAAATACTTTATCTGGAAACTCCTTCTGGTTAATAGACAATTTTTGCAATATTTAAATTCACTTCACGATAAATTCCATGATATAAAGATTTCTTTTTCTTATTTATAGTCCCTATTTTAATAGTAATCAATCGGAAAAAAATTGTTTTTTGAAAAAGTAAAATCAGGAAAGTTATCAAGCATTGAATTCAGGAAAAGAAAAGGATTTAACAGAATCTTAGATCATTTTAATGTCATGAAACCAGAAAAGAATGAGCCTATAGGAAGTTAGTTTAGAATCAATATTTCCTAATTATATAAGCGTACTGAGAGACAACTACTTGTGTAAAACTATCTAGATATTTATCCGAACTTAATTGTTTCAACAAATTTATAACTCTCTTGTCACTCGGAATTTGGGGTTAAATCAGGGTGATGGGGTGCATTAATTCATCAGGGAAGGGGGGTTACAGATGACTGCAAATGTCATAGAAGTAAATAATCTTGAGCACTCGTATGGCTCTGTAAAAGCTGTTGATAATATCAGCTTTTCAGTAAAAGAAGGGGAAATATTCTCATTTCTAGGTCCAAATGGTGCGGGCAAGAGTACGGTAATCAATATTCTCACAACACTTAGAAAAATCCAGAAAGGGGAAGCCCGGGTTAATGGATATGACGTGGCAAAGGAGGCAAAATCTGTACGAAAATCTATAGGTATTGTTTTTCAGATGCTTTGCCTTGACCATGAAATGACTGTATGTGAGAATCTCGAATACCACGGTAAAATATATTCAATGCCAAAAAATGAAAGAAAAAAGCGTATAGAAGAGCTCTTAATACTAACTGAGCTGGAGCATAAAAAAGATACTCTGGCAAAAGATCTTAGCGGTGGTATGAAGCGAAGGCTTGAGCTTGCGAGGGGATTGATGACAAAACCTGCAGTCCTCTTCCTGGATGAGCCCACAATAGGTTTTGATATCCAGACAAGAATGAGAATGTGGGAATATTTGAGAGAGATTAAGAGAGAGGGCACTACGATATTCCTTACCACTCATTATATGGAAGAGGCCGACCAGCTCAGCGACAGGATCAGTATAATAGATCACGGGAAGATTATTGTAACCGGAACTGCAGACGAATTAAAGAACAAGCTCGGTAAAGATCTTATTTATCTGGAAACCAGTGATAATAAAATTGCTGCAGATATTTTAAGGGCTATTAAATCAGTAAAAACCGTAACCGAAGATACAAAATCGCTGAGAGTTATGATAGGAGAAGACGTTACTCACGTACTTCCCCAGATCATAGAACAGATCAGAAAGGCAGGGTTAGAAATCACGACCGTGAATATAAAGAAACCTTCAATGGATGACGTTTTCGTTCACTATACCGGACATGGTTTAAGGGAAGGGGAACCACAGGAAAAACCCGAAGGAATAGAGGTCCTGGGGGCATCTGAATGAACTTTGAATTCCGTGCAATATACTGGAGAGATATGGTAAAATTCTTCAGGTACAAGTCCATGCTATTCAGTTCGTTAATTCAGCCTGTAATGTGGCTGGCTTTTTTCGGGCTTGCAATGTCAGATAGTTTTGACCAGCTGACCTCTCTTATTCCTCCTGTTGAAGGAGTCCGAAACGTCAGTTATCTCTCTTATATGGGGGCAGGAATCATTGCCATGGACGTATTGTTCAGCAGCCTTTTTGGTGGAACCAGCCTTATGTTTGATAAAAAGTTTAGTCTGCTGAGGGAAACTCTTGCAAGCCCGGTTCCCAGAGTTCACATTATTCTAGGTGTCGGGCTTTCCGGTGTGACAAAAGCATTTATTCAAACTGCCATGATAATAGGATTTGGGAAATTGATTGGAATGGATTTCTTTACAGGGTATACACTTGCCGAAACGCTTTTCGCAATGGCAGGCATTTTCCTACTTGTAGGGATTTTTACTCTGGGTTTCCTTTTCCTGTCCGGCTCCATTGCTATAACCATAGAGAACCCTGAGGGAATGCAGTCTATACTTACCCTGCTCAGTATGCCCCTTTTCTTTGTAAGCAATGCGTTATATCCGGTTGATGCTTTCCCTAGTTTTCTGAAGTTTCTTTCTATGTTTAATCCACTGACCCTTCTGGCAAATGGAATCCGCTATTTTGCTTTAGGGGACAATTTCTCTGTAATAGGTAATCACTACATTTACACTGCAACAGACATAGGCGTGTCTTTCCTGGGCCTTTTATTCTTTGCCCTATCAATGCTAGCCATTTCACTCTGGAGGTTCAATAAAGTAGACGTATAAATATTTACAAAATCTTTTTTTCATTTTTTAGTTGCCATACTGTTTGCAAAATGATAGTTTTAATCTGTTCTATGGTATTTTTATCTTTTTTTGATATCAACGTTCTCTTCTTTAAAAAGTTCCATAGTATAAAAGCAGGTTATTCAGTCATTGATTTTGAGATTATTTCTGGGTTTTTAACCCCTTCTCTAAGTTTTGGTTTTAAGGATAAGCGGAGTCTATATTTAAGAAGCGTTTCTGTTAAGACGTCAGTTTCTTGTTAAGCGGGTCAGGGAATAATACCTGAATACTTTTCTTAAATTACTTAATTTCTACCATTTCAGACAGAAAGCAGAGGCAGTGTGCCTAATTTTCTGTAAAATTCTCTATACCCTTTTCCTCTTGTTTTTTGATTACTGTTCCATTATTAAATACTTATTTCCTGTAATCCATTCTTCATTTATATCGATCAGTATTGAGACTACAAGTCTCAATACTGATTCGTCATTCGGGAATGCCCCTACTACCTTACTTCTTCTTTTAACCTCCTTGTTAGTTCTCTCCATTATATTTGTTGTCCTTATCCTTCTCCAATGATCCTTTGGGAACTGTATATAATTCATGACGTCATACTGAAACCTTTCAAGGGTATCAGCTGCACCTTTATATCCCATCTTATCCAGTTCCCTTATCAAATCATTGTATTTCTGACGGTCTACTAATGCTTCTTTTATCATATCTGCTACTTCTTTTTGCTTCTTTTTTGGAACCTTTTTTAGAGCTTGCCTCATCAGATGAACATGACACATCTGCCAGCTTGATCCAATAAAGGATTCTCTAACTGCTTTTTGTATTCCTTTATGACCATCAGAAACGATTAACTTGACACCTCTTAATCCTCTTTCTTTAAGGTCTTCGAATAGATCTTGCCAGAAAAGAGAGTCTTCACTGTCTGCTAATTTTACTCCAAGAATCTCACGATAACCGTCGTCCCTGACTCCAGCAACTATAAAGAGAGCTTTATTTTCGTAATGAAGTCCATCTCTTACTTTGAGATAAGTTGCATCAATAAACAAGTAAGGAATTTCGTGTTCTATTGGCTTTGACAAGAATTCAGAAACTTTCTCATCCAGCTCTTTTGTAATCCTGGAAACCGAAGATGCTGAGATTCCCTCAACTCCTAAAGCAGCCATGACCTTATTCACCCTTCGAGTGGATACGCCTTGAAGGTAAGATTCAGCTACAGCGGATAAGATGGACTGTTCAACTCGGGAATATTTCTCAAATATCTGAGTTTCAAAGGGAAATTCACGGAATTGAGGTTTTAATAATTCAACTTCTCCATACTTGGTGAGAAGAGTTCGCGGCTTGTAGCCGTTTCGACTGGCTTTACGGGAATCTGTCCTCTCGTAACGTTGCGCACCAGCCTGGAGGAGGGCTTCCTCCTCCATGACAAGGTTTAAATACCACGTAATTAAACAACGAATTCCATCTTCTTGATCGACAAGATAATCTTTTATGAGAGAGAATAAATCTACCATTGACTCTGCATCCTGTTTTTTTGTGGTGAAAGAAAAAGGATACAGAGTCAATCATATTTTACAGAACTTTCGGTACGCTATCAAAGCAGAATAATAACAAGCAGAATAATAACAAGCAGAATAACAAAAAGCAGAACAAAACAGGACATTAACAAGTCAAAGCGGTCACAATATTAAATATAATTGTAATGCAAAACAGAATTAATGAAATCTGTGTGGATTAATAAAGATTTCTTTAAGCACGAGAGTTTCTTTCTTAATAGCTCTGTAGAAAACCTGCCTAAATCAGCTGCAAGAGGCTGAAAATTATTAAGTAAAAGCATATAAAGCCACTTGGTCACATTAATGGAGATTCTTTATTTCAGAGGATATCCGCAGAGCCTTCTTAAGTATGCTACTAATATGTCCCTGGCAGTAACATCACAGGTTACAACTTCTTCACGGAAGCTCATAATAAGGACACATATGAGAAGTAGAACAACTGAGGATGCTTATTATCTGATCCTGAAAACAGAGGCCCTGAAAATCTTAATTGGTTAATAAGAAATTATTAAAGTCTTTTTCAGGAAGCCTTGCCTTAAAAGTATAATTCAAAAATTATAATTTTTATATTTGATTTTTTTCTTATCTTTATGAGGTTCTTCTTAAATACCTGTGTCTTCTTAAGTCCTCTATTATTTGTCATAATTTCAGGGATTTTTTCCTTCAACTGGAATAAATCAATGTTTTAATTAATTGACTCAGGAGGACATTGCTAATTGAAATGGATTTATTCCGGCTGAAGCTCTTTACTCTCTTTTCTTCCCAATCTCTCTTATTCCAGTATTCTGGCCTGCCTGTTACCAGTGAAATAATGAAATAGTAGGGATACTACTGCTATTGAACCTGTACTATAAGCCGCACTATTTCATTATTCAAAGGCCGATCTGTAGACATCTATGACGCATTACCTGTTGAGGGTTCCATAACCGCTCATCTGCAATATTTTCAAATGTACTATTTCTAGGTAAAGACTTATCTTTGTATAGTTTAAATAGAGAAACATGTAATTCCCTCCACTCCTGAAACTGTTATCTTTTGTTCAAAACCATACCCTTAGAGCTCATCTCAAACTAAATTTATTCTGAATTATATATAGTATTATCAGGGTTATTTTTCCTTATCCGAAACTTGATTGGTTCTCCAACTCTAAAATTTAAAGAAATAAATTCGAGTTCTGAGATCAGCCCTTGAAATCACACTGAATCAAATTTTGAGCAATTTCTTAGCTTTCTTCGCCAACCCCCTCTTGTACTTTATATTTGCGGAGATCTGTTTTACTCTCAAAGGCATGTTTTGGTACAATACATATTAGACAATTGTAGAGATATCCAGCTAAAAAGATTAAGATACTTAATCTTTTTTAATCCCCTCTCCAGATAATCCATATTTAATTAAAGACGATATTTTGATATTCTTTCTTTTTTAAAATTGGATAATCCAATTTTAGGAATTAAAAGAACATCAATATACAGGTATATTATGAATTTATATATAATGTGAAGAACATCTACTCCTTACAAAAAGTAGTCTTTAAGAATTTGGTCACAGAATGTCTCCCCAGGTTAAGTAATTATCATGCTCATGCCCCTCTCTCCTTTTATTAATCCCCTGAATATTTGAACATAAATCATGTAAAAATATTTTAATGTTCGAAAAGCATTCTCTTTTTTTAAAATGATGATCTTTTAAATGTACATTCTGATTTTATTCATATATTTTATCTCATATCTGGATGAACACATTCAAAGGTTAATACAGAAATGAAAACGTAAATTTTTAAAAAAATAGTTAATATGTAAAAAAGTAATAGTTATATATTTATTTTTTAAAGACAAAATTGCCTGAGAAACAGGCAACTTTGTACATGTTATTTTTACGGTTTATTAATTCTGCTGCTTAATTACATACAGTAAAAGAACTTGAGGACGGTGGATTTGTAGACGATTTCGGTGGTCTTATAGAAAATGCTAAGGATCATATCTTTCACTCCATTCTTTTCCTTTATTTTGTTCATTCCCCGTTATACACTCTGCAATGGACTCTGAGTACACAACTCCTTTAATAGCCCTTGCAGTTCCCCCTTATAGCTCAATTACATACAGTAAAAGAGCTGGAAGACTGTGGAATTGTAGACTACTGATACAGTCTTATAGAAAATGCTAAGGATCATATCTTTCACTCCATTCTTTTCCTTTATTTTGTTCATTTCCCGTTATACCCGCTCTATCGGGCCCGGAGCACATAGCCCCTTATAGCCTGGTAGTTTTCCCATCATAGCTCAATTACATACAGTAAAAGAACTTGAAGACGGTAGATGTGTAGGCGATTTCTACAGCCTTATAGAATAAGCTGAGGAACATATCTTTCACTCCATTCTTTTCTTTTATTTTGTTCATTCCCGTTATACATCCGTCTGCAATTGGTCCAGGGATTCACTGCACTCCCAATTGCCCTTTATGACTTTCTTTGCATCCCGGTTATATCCGGTAAATGAATCTTACACAGGTTGCTTTGCAAATCTATACATTCATATCTTATATCGGCTGAATCTGGATTTGAACTCAGATTCAATCTATCGAATTCGATTAGAAGCCGAAGAACATTCCCAGGTTGAAGTTAAATATGAGCTGAAGGAATGTATCAAGGTTGATTATAAAGCCGAATGGCATATTGGTTTCCTCCTTGTTTGTATTGTTTCAATACCGATGCCTATGTATACTCTTTTGAGTAACACTTCTTCGAAAAGCTTGCTTAAAGCTTTCTTTACCAACCCCCCCATAATGTTACTCTGCCAGCCACTCACAGAAATTATTTTTGGAAATTTCTGTTCTATTTAAATTTACAGTTCTAATTTCTAAGTGGCAGTGAGCATACTTAGCTATATATATCAGCTTATATAAATTGAATAGAACTAGACATCCTTACAAATCATAGTTCTTAAAAATTTAGATAAAATGTATTGGACAACTAATTATATATTTTTTACAATTATAAATGGTGGACGTTTATTAAAGTTCTGAATTTTGAATAAATATTTTTCTGCTCCTCTCTTATTTCAGGACAACTTTTTGAAACTGACCTCGTCAGCGATCACAGTTTTCTATTTGACATATGTGCCTTGAATCCTCCAGGAAAAGGGCTTAAAATTCCAAATCTATGACCTGGATAAGAATTTAAATTTCTGCAAACCTTTTGTTTTCAGAAATAACCTGTAAATTCTCTATTTTCTGCTGTCAAAAGTTACTACTGTTTTTATTTCCGTTTTAATAAGAAAGACTGATCTTAATGATCTGTTGAAGAGTCCAAAACAGTGGACTAAATGCTTACTTTAAGAATTAAGCTCCGACACCCACGCTGGAAGACATAAATAATGAACTGTTAGATATTGACTCCAACTTTATAAATAAATTAAGAGAGCATAGGTTAAAATGGACTTTCTTACATAAGGAGTAAAAAAACAATTGAGATTATTTTATGTAATTTTCTTTCTGATCATATCTCAGTAATCATTGGGGGGAGGGATGTGAACATTAATGAAAATAGTTTACCTGATGATAAGTCGCCTATAGTTGAGGTTTCTAACGTCAGGAAAAGTTATATGCTTGGGAAGATGGAAGTCCCTGTACTTTCAAATATTTCCCTTCGAATCGAAAAAGGAGAATTTCTCGCGATTGTAGGCCCTTCAGGTTCTGGAAAAAGCACTCTTATGAACCTTATAGGCTGCCTTGATAGGCCTACTGAAGGTCAGGTCCTTATAAAAGGAAGAGATCTGGATGGGATGTCCGATGAAGAGCTTGCCCGCCTCCGGGGGCTTGAAATAGGTTTTGTTTTTCAAACATTCAATCTGGTCCCTCGATTGACCGCTTTCGAGAATGTTTTGCTTCCTACTTTTGCTAATTCAAGGAGCACAGATCCGCAAAAGCGTGCAAAGGAACTTCTCAGTATTATGGGACTGAAGGACCGCATGCGCCACAGGCCTGGAGAGCTTTCTGGGGGTCAATCGCAGAGAGTCTCAATTGCAAGGGCACTCATCAATGATCCTTCAATTCTTCTTGCGGATGAACCGACTGGAAACCTGGACTCGAAAACAGGCTTTGAAATCCTTAACATATTTATGGATTTAAATAAGGACGGAAGGACAGTCGTAATAGTTACACACGACCCCGAGATCGCAAAATTTGCTGATAGGGTCATCCTGGTAAAAGATGGAACAATTCAATATAATTAATTAAACGATAGATAAGGTGGGAATATATGGGGTTAATTAAAGAGCGTATTATTGCAACTTTTTTTTCTTTACTTCTAGTTGCCTCAGTTTTTGCATGTCCGGCTTCTGCAGCAGTGGGAAGTGCAAACCTGAAAGTAACGATCGTTGAAACAAATCCTTATCCTGCAAAAATAGGAGAGTATCTTACCCTGAATATACAGGTGGAAAATGTCGGAGGAGCCAAAGCTGATAACATTGATATTGAAGTAGTCCCTGAATTTCCTTTTTCTCTTGACTCTAAGGAAAATGCCCGGCAGAACATCGGAGCTCTCAATCCTGGCAGGACTGCTACAAAAGAGTTCTATCTGTTTGTTGATAAAAGCGCCAAGAAAGGAACTCGTTCTATAGACATCCGTACGAGAACGAGCCCGAATGATCCATGGAGTGAACAATCTTTTGATATAAGAGTAGGCACTGAGACATTTACCAGCAAAGGCACTGTCGAACTTGCAGAGATCGTCTCGTCTCCTGAGGTCTTTATGCCAGGAGATGAAGGTACTGTCACAGTAACTCTTAAGAATACCGCAACTGCGGCTACAGTTAGCATCGATGGAAAAGATTACGATACCAATGCAAGGATTCAGGCTGCAGTTTTAAGGCCGTTGTCTGATGGAATTCGTGTTCAGTACGCTCCCTATTACGAAATGGGACTTTTGGGGCCGGGAGAAAGTATTAAATTGACTTTCAATATCGAGGTTGAGGAAGATGCTAGAGAAGGAGTTCACAACCTTGAACTTGATATCGAAGGAAACTCTTATGACTATAACAGCCGGAAGAATATCCCGCTCAAAGTTGACTCTTCAAATATTAAGGTGATTACTTCAAAACCACTTGAGCTGATAAATGGTCAAGCTACGGTAGAGTTTGATGTAGCAAATACTCATCCAAACGAGCTAAACTCTGTCAGCATAAGACCTGCAGCTGAAGGTCTGAAATTTTATCCTGCAGAATACTTCATAGGACCTATGGACCCTGATGAACTCTTCACTATAAAATTTGATGCTGTACGGGACAATTCTTCGGGATCTGACAATGAAGACTCAGAAGGGATAAATATGTCTGTTACTGCAAGCTATAATAATGGAATTAACAGGCACGAAAATGTTGCAGGTAACCTGGAATTTGCAACTGACTCCTTGCCTTCTGAAGGAAACTCTACAGTTGCAATTGCGGGTGTTATTGCAGTCATTTTTATCCCTGCAGCTGTTCTCCTGTATAGAAGAAAAAAACAATGAGTGAATGAAGGCCTTCTAAATGTCATATTTGCGGGGGTAAAATATGATACAATTTGTACAGGCGGCTCAAATTGCTTCAGGAAGCATACGTAGCGCCAAACTTCGTTCTGCACTCACGACACTCGGAATAGTGATAGGCGTCGCAGCAGTAATTATAAACGCATCCCTAGGTGCCAGCTTTAATCAGTTCTTCACTGATGAAGTTTCCTCTGTGGGCTCAAACTTTATAATTGCATATAGCGATCAGCCAAACCTCTTCTATGATAGTGAGCTTGAACTTATTAAAAACACTCCCGGGATTTTAGGAGTTTCTCCCAGGAAGATGGTATCTGGAGAGATCAATTACCTTTCCGATGTTAAAAGCGTGAGCATTGTGGGTGTAAACGGAGATTTTCAGGAAATCCAGGGAATCAAAATGGAAGAGGGCAGTTTTCTTACAGATAAGGATATTTATTCTGCTGTGCTCGGGTATGACCTTGCGAAAGAGGAATTTGGCAGGAGTATTTCGCACAGGAGCAGTGTTGATATTGCTTTCCGGCAGGAGGACGGCACGCTTGTAATTAAAAAATTCAAAGTAAAAGGAATTCTGGAGGATTCAAAAGAAACTATTGTTGGAGGGGATGGCAGTACAGACATGATAGTCTATATCCCTATCTCGACCATGAATGAGATGACTGGGGAACAGGACTATGGAGCCTTTTTTGCGATGGCAGAAAGTTCTGAAAACATCGGCAATATTTCAAAAGACGTGGATAAAAGACTTGCTCGAAGCTTCGGAATTGCTGAAAGGGATCTCAACAATGAAGACTCGAAGCCTTATACTGTATTCGATCAGGCAGATGTCCTAGAAGAGACCGGTGCACTGGGAAAAGCTTTAAGCACTTTTCTGCTCGTCCTTGCTTTAATTTCACTGTTTGTAGGCTCGATAGGAATAATGAATATCATGCTTGTTACGGTCACTGAACGCACAAGAGAGATCGGTATTATGAAGTCCGTAGGTTACAGCAGTTCCAATATTTTGTCCCTTTTTTTACTGGAGTCAATAATGGTCAGTTCTCTCGGCGGGCTACTGGGTACTGCTATAGGAGGTTTTGGAGCCTATATCCTTGAAGAGGCACTTAAACTTCCGCCGGTTTTCCCTTTCAAGTTAATCGAAATCGGAATTCTTATTTCGGTTCTCGTGGGAGTGGGCGCGGGATTGTACCCTGCAAGAAAAGCTGCAAATATGAATCCTGTAGATGCCTTACGATATGAATAAGGGTCTTTTAAGTTTGAAGGAATGACCCTTATTCTTTCAATATTTTTTACCATCTCTATCTTTTTCTTCGAGTTTTTTTCTACTTTTAATCCCGTTATATTAAATAAGTAAAATGACTTTTAATATCTTTTGTTTACAGTACTTTTACTGATAAGCTCATCCCAAAACCAATTTTATTCTCAAATCAATGAAAGTTTCAGAATTACAGCTCGCGATCCGAATCTTGATTGAGTATCCTGAATTCGAGATTGTGAAAAGCAATTTTGAATTTTGGGATCAGCCCCTTAACTGGAAAATTGGTTTTCTCGATATTATCATGAACTCGAATACCGATGAAAAACACTTATAGCTAATAAATACTGATGTCTTTAAACGAATCCATATAATAACTTCAAAGTTGGACAAACAGCGGAGTAAACATGAATTCCAAAACAGCTGATCATGAAGTTTCTTTTCCCGATGTTTCCTCTCTGGAAACAGACGCTAGAGATGAAAATAAGGAAAAGTTGTTTTCGGAAGAAAAACTTTCTTATAGTGAAACTTCTGATACAGAGTCCTTTAAATGTGAGTTGTCCCATTCTGGTCAATCAGGCAGTAATGGTAGAGGAAAAAGTCAACCTGGGCCTCCAGTAATAGAAGTCATAAACGTCAAGAAGAGTTATACCCTGGGAGATATGGAAGTTCCCATTCTCAGTGATGTTAACCTTACAGTATATGCGGGGGAATTTCTTGCTATAATGGGCCCTTCAGGTTCTGGAAAAAGCACACTTATGAACCTTATAGGCTTTCTTGATAGGCCTACGGAAGGAAAAATCCTGATTAAAGGCCGTGATATTATTAAACTATCTGATAAGGAAGTTGCCAGGCTCAGAGGGCTTGAAATTGGTTTTATTTTTCAGACGTTCAATCTAATCCCGAGGCTCACAGCCCTTGAAAATGTTGAGTTGCCCACCTATGCTAACTCACGAGAAGGTGTGGATACGCGCAAAAGGGCAAAAGAACTTCTTGATATGGTCGGGCTTGCGGACCGCATGCACCATAAACCCGGTGAACTTTCCGGAGGACAGTCGCAAAGGGTAGCCATTGCCAGAGCTCTTATTAATGACCCGGCAATCCTTCTTGCCGATGAACCCACAGGAAATCTGGACTCTAAAACAGGCTGTGAAATTCTTGGCATGTTCGCCAGACTTAACAAAGACGGCAGGACTATTATAATGATAACTCATGACCCAGAAATTGCGAAATATGCTGACAGGGTAGTACTCGTAAAAGACGGAATAATCCAGAGCAATACAGAATAAACAGGATTAATTTTGAATCTTCTATACATTTTGAAATTCAATGTCAAAATACTAATAATCTGGATATATAAAAATAGTCAAGATAGATATGAATAATCAGAACTCCCGGATTATTTTATCTGCATTAAGCTAATCAGGATGAGTTAAAATGGAACGAATAAAGACGCCGACTGCCTCCATTATTATATTTTTGCTTTTAGTTTCATCCATTATTGCGACACCTGCATCTGCATCGACTGCCGGTGCTAATCTGAAGATTACAATAGTCGAAACAAATCCTTATCCAGCAAAAATAGGAGAATATCTGGACCTCACAGTTCAGGTAGAAAACGTGGGCAGGGATAGGGCAGAAAACGTTGATCTCGAAATAGTTCCTGAATATCCCTTTTCCCTTGATTCCCAGGAAAATGCCGTGCAGAATATAGGGTCTCTTGCTCCTGGTAAATTTGCATCCAGAGAGTTTCATCTTTTCGTGGACAAGAACGCTCAGAAAGGGGTCAGGTCAATTGATGTTCGTGCCCGAATTAATAATAACAGCCCATGGAGTGAGAAATCATTTGATATAAGAATAGGTACCGAAACATTCGACAGTAAAGGCACTGTCGAGCTTGCAGAGATTGTCTCATCCCCTGAAGTCTTTATGCCCGGGGGCCGGGGCACTATTACAGCAACTCTTAAAAATACTGCAACAACCCCGATTGTTACTATCAGTGGAAAAGATTACGATACCAATGCGAGGATCCAGTCTGCAGTTTTAAGACCACTTTCTGACGAGGTAATCGTCCTTGATGCTCCTTACGGAGAAATGGGCCTTCTTGGTCCGGGTGACAGTATCAAACTGACATTTAACGTTATGGTCTCTGAGGACGCTAATGAGGGAACGCACAACCTCGAGCTTGCAATCGAAGGCAACTCTTTTGATTACAATAGCCGGAAGAACATTCCCCTTGAGGTTGACCCCTCAAATGTAAAGGTCATTCCTTCAAAGCCCCTCACGCTGGTAAATGGCGAAGCTACTGTAGAATTTGATGTGGCAAATACTCACCCAAACAGTTTTAACTCTGTTAGCATAAAGCCTGAAGCTGAAGGTGTAAAGTTTTACCCTGTCGAATATTTTATCGGACCAATGGACCCTGACGAGCTTTTCACAATAAAGTTTGATGCTGTGGCAGACTCATCTCTGGATAACAGATGGGAAACTTCTGAACCTATAAACCTCAGCCTCTCCGCAAGTTATAGCAATGGCATTAACAAGCATGAAAATCTGGTAAGTAATCTTTATATTCAGCAGACTAGGGAAAACCAGGGGAGTAACTCCGGTATGATTCTACTTGCCCTCGTGCTTGTCGCCCTTGCCACTGCAGGTGTGTTCTTATATCGAAAAAAACAGAGTAAAAATAAATAAGTAATCCGGAAGCATTCCGGTAACTAGCTGCTGATGCCTGCAGTTAAATTGTCACTTTTTAATCAGGCATCTTCCTCTGGATCTCCATCCTTAAAATAGAGGTTTTAATCCAGGCCCGTATTTAATGAAAGTTATATATTTTCAATTTTCATCTTCACTTAATAGTTCTGTTTTTTTCAATTTTTTTCCTTTTGTAGATGATTCCACTTTGGCATGAAAGTGCTTTCAAGTACTTTCATTTGGCATGAAAGTCCATGATGAGAAAACTCATCACGTACTCTCTCCTTCCTTTTTTCCCATAATTGCGATAATTCCACTAATTATTGTTATCCTTTCATCAACCGAGAATATGTCTGCCTCAACAATCTTTCTCTTTTTAACTTCTCCCTTTTGGTATCCTGTTTCATCTTCGTACATCTCATCGTTTGTGATCAAATGCCATATTATTGTTGCAATTTTCCTTGCTAAGGCAATAATTGCCTTAGCATATCCAATTGTCTTCTTTTTCCTGTTAAAAAACTCCTTTAATCTGCTATTTTTCTTTCTTGCTGCTGCTTGAGCAATCTGAGTTAGAATCCACCTTGCTACTTTTGATCCTCTCTTAGTGATTCTTCCGTTATGGTATTTATCTGCAGATTGATACACATTAGGAACTATTCCAAGCCATGAAGCAAGTTTATCTCCCGTTGGAAAATCCCTGAAATCTCCTATTTCAGCAATTAGAGTTGCCGCACCAAGCTCCCCAATACCTGGAACTGACATCAAAATTTCCATTTCCCTTTTATGCTTTTGATAAGCATAATTGAAAATTTCTCTTTCAAGAACTTCAATTTCTTCATCTAAATGTTTTATAAGGTTCAGACATATCTGAAGCCTTATTGCAGCACTCTGTGATATTTCTCTATCCAGAATTTCCCTTATCTGAACACTCTTTTTCCGAACATTTGGAGAAAGCGACTCTATAATTTGATCAATATTTTTACCTGAAGAGATTCCTGCTAGAATTGCTCTACCATTTTTTCCAAAAATGTCAGTCAGAACATCACCCAGATGTAACATTTCGGAGGAAAGAATTGCATGAGCTTCATTTTTAATGTCCGTTCTTTTTCTTACAAGAGTTAGGCGAAGCCTGACGTATGACCTGAATTCTCTATGTTTCTTCGGAAAAACTCTTGATGGTTGAACCATCTTATTCAATGCAAGTTTTGCAATTACTTCGGAATCTATTTTATCTGTTTTTTTATGTGTAAATGCTTTCATATCTCGAGCATTTCCAACTATAACAGGCAAATGATCTATCAATGCCTCATAAATCGGAACCCAGAAATCACTTGTTGATTCACAGGCAACAACATCACATTTTTCAGAGGTTACTAAATTTTTAAGATCTAAAATCCCATCATCATCTCTGGCAAAACGATGTTGTTGTTTTTCACCGGATCTACTGAGGATAGTAGCAATAACAAAACGTTTGTGAATGTCTAAACCACAAGATTTGTTTATTTCTCCGTCCAATTTACATTACTCCATCATTTCCAGGACAGTAGAATTGCTTCAAAGGCAATTTGGCATCCGTGATCAAGGTCACATCTGGGCCTTCGATGGCAATTCAATGGTTAGTTTTTTGACGGCTTCGGAGAACCAAAGTAAAAACAACCTTCCTGTCCAAAGGTAATGATGGAGTTCTATTATCAAAAAAGCTAAGTGAAAAAGACTTTCATTTTTTGGGCATGTTATTCCAAGAATATCATGTGTGTTTTTTGGGCATGTTATTCGAAGAATATCATGTGTGTTTTTTGTTTCGTTTTCCTGAAGGGAAGTGTTCTCTGGTTTTGCCGGAATGGTGAAAGTAAATGTACTTCCTTTCCCTACTTCGGAGTCCACACTTATATCCCCTCCATGCAGGTCTACAAAGTTTCTGACAATAAATAACCCAAGTCCTGCTCCCCCATATCCTCGTGCTGCTGAAGAATCTGCCTGTGTGAAAGGCATGAATATTTTCTCGTAGCTATCTTCAGAAATCCCTATCCCGTTATCCGAGACTTTTACTTCGAGAACTCCTTCTTTTTTGCAGGCGCTGATTACAACCTTTCCTCTCGCCGGAGTGAACTTTATGGCGTTACTTACCAGGTTATACAGGATCTGCCTGAGTTTTGAAATATCAGCTTCAACATTTCCTACAGAGGGGTCTATCTTCAGTTCGACATTGATCTTCTTTACCGAAGCAGGTGAAAGGAGGTTCATTCTAACCTCTCCTATGAGGCTTGCAACATCCACGTCCTCATATTTGAGAGTCTTTTCTCCAGCTTCAAGCCTCGAGATATCAAGCAGGTTATTAATGATCTCAAGCAGATTTTTTCCGCTTATAAGGATATTATTGACATATTTTGACTGCTTTGTATTCATGGGCCCGAATGCTCCTTCCAGCAGCAGGTCAGAAAAACCTATAACCGAATTGAGAGGGGTCCTGAGCTCATGGCTCATATTCATTATGAAACTGTTCTTTGCCCGGTTTGTAGCTTCAGCATCTTTTTTTGCTGTAAGGAGGGTCGTTTCAAGCTCTTTTTGCCCGTTTATGTTGCATGTATGCATCAGGCATTCCCAGCCACCTTTTCTTTTAACGAGAACGCCCTTTTCCTCCACAAGCCTGAGAAGTTCGCTGCCCGATAATTCTTCAAGAGGAAAAGTACATAGATATGTAAGCTTTCTTTCGTTATCCCGGTTAATCTCTTTAAGGTTTTCTTCCAGCTTTTCAGGGTCGGGATTCAGGGAACCTCCCTTCCTGGTAATACTAACATTCATTCTAAAGCCGGGGAATCCTTCAGAAAAGGCTTTTTCACTCTTTTCTTTCATGAGTTCTTTTACTGCTGATTCAGGAAGCGGGGAACCTTTAGAGAGCGTGCCGGTGTTAATAATCTCTAATTGAAATGAAGTCAGATATTTCTCGACACTCACATCTGCTTTCTCAAGTTCTTTTTTTACTCTTTCTTCTTCAAGTGCGTCCGTAACAGTCCAGAGGCAGTACTCTCCCCTCTCAATTCCCTGTTTAAAATAGGAAACAAGTAGTTCTGTCAGTTCTTCGATATCACTATATACGGCAGAGAGCTGAGAGCTCTGTGGAATGCTTGAAAAAAGTTCGGGGTATTTGTCAGTCTTTTTTGTCAGAATCTTTCCCCCTCCATATGTTTACAGTAAGCGCATCTTCAGCGCACATCCGGGTTTGAGTGGGGCATGAGACAGAGGCTGCGGAGATGTATGATAATTTTCCGCGCTCCAAATAGGGTTAAAGTTTTAGGGAATCTCCCTGAAAATTACAGGACAATATTAATTTTCAAACATTTATTTTTTCCTAACTTCCAATATTTAATACATATGCTTTTATTTTCTATCATATTACATCAGCATATATAAGAAATGTGCTAATTTCCAATGTTGCAAATTATTCTCCTTTTTTATTGTCTGTCTCTTCGCAAAATATCTGAGTGACCTTTTTATTTTTTTCTTATAATGCTCTTATATATTTGTGAATTAATATCTACTAAGGTTTTCTGGATAATTAATCAGCACCAGGTTAACTGAAGGTACGGATTTCTTACATCCTTTATGATTGCGTGAAGCTTCATTTGACGTGGAGATTGTATGCTGAAGTTGAGGCAAGCTATTGGGATTTCTCTTGGGAGTATAAAGAGCTCAAAGCTCCGTTCAGGCCTGACAACCCTTGGTATTGTCATAGGTATTGCCGCAGTAGTTGCAAATATCTCTCTTGGGGAAAGTTTTAATGTGTTTTTTGAAGAGGAAATAAGTGCCCAGGGCTCCAATTTTATTATCATTTACAGCCAGGAGCCTAACCTTTTTTACAGCAACGAGCTTCAAATAATCGAAAAAACTCCTGGAATCAGCGGGGTCTCTCCAATAAAACAGCAGCTTGGGGAAGTGACCTATTTCTCCCAGAATAAAAATATCGACATCGCAGGGGTGACCGGAGACTATGAGGATACTGCTAACATCGTTATGGAAAGTGGAAGTTTCATAAGCGACCAGGACACTTTTTCCGCAGCTATCGGGTCTGAAATCGCAAATGAAAAATTTGACAGGAGTATTTCTGCCCGCAGTTCAATAGATGTTACCCTGCGTCTGGAGGGTGGGCGGACTGTGACCAGAACGTTCAAGGTGAAAGGCGTTGTTGAAAGCCTGAACGCTTCGTTTACCGGAGGCGGAATAGATAGGGATGTAACCATTTTTGTACCTGTTTCAACCATCAACCAGATGCTCGAAGAAGATGATTTTTCAGCCTTTTTTGCGATGTCTGACAGTCTCGAGGATGTGGAGGAAGTCTCGGATGAGGTGGATGAGCGACTTGCCCGAAACTTTGGGGTCTCATCAAGAGACCTTGATGATGAAGACGCAAAACCCTACAGTATTTTTAATCAGGCGGATGTCCTTGAGCAAATAAACCAGCTTTCTGACACCCTGAGAAATTTCCTCGTTGCAGTAGCTCTCATCTCTCTACTTGTGGGTTCGATAGGAATCATGAACATAATGCTTGTTACAGTTACAGAAAGGACCAGGGAAATAGGGATCATGAAAGCTCTGGGATTTTCAAGCACTGACATTCTTGTCCTTTTTATTGTCGAGTCTATTATTCTCAGTCTGTTTGGAGGGCTTCTGGGACTGATTGTAGGAATTGGGGGAGCTTATGCAGTCACAACCGCCCTTAACCTGCCTTTCCTTTATCCACATTATATTTTCGAGGCAGGAATTCTAGTTGCAATAATTGTCGGCGTTTCTGCCGGAGTTTACCCTGCAAACAAAGCAGCAAAACTCACTCCTGTGGATGCGCTGAGGCATGAGTAAAAACAACGCTCTTAAACACCAGTTCTTACGAATTTTAATTTATCCTTAAACAGAAACCGGAATAATAATTACATATACAGGAGGATACTTATTCAAAAATACATTTTTTGTGTTTTCTTCCACAGGTTCGTGAAAAGGGCAACCAATAACCTGGATTTTTGCTTATATAATTTTGTGGAGGATTTAAGGGTGGAACTCGGAGAGAAGAAGACTATTGGAGCCAGGAATTTCCTTTATCCTATGCCCACTGTCCTTGTAGGTGCCGATGTTAATGGAAAGCCAAATTACCTGACAGTTGCTTTTTGTGGAATTGTTCAGGCAGGTCCCCCTATGATTGCGGTAACTCTCGGAAAAATGCATTATACAAATGAGGGTATCCGGGAAAATAAATGCTTCAGCGTGAATATTCCTTCCAGACATATGCTTGAAGTCACGGATTACTGCGGCATAGTATCCGGGAAAAAAGCCGATAAATCCGACATTTTTCGGAGTTTTTACGGAAAACTTGGGAAAGCTCCAATGATCCATGAATGTCCTGTCAATCTTGAGTGCAGGCTGGTCGATACTCTGGACTTTGGTGGTGGCAGTGAGGTTTTTATCGGTGAGATTCTTGAAAGCTATGCAGAGGAGAAATATTTCTGCAACGGGATTCCTGATGTAGAAAAGATCGAACCCATCGTTTTTTCTATGTATGATAACAATTACTGGGGAATCGGTGAGCACCTCGGTAAAGCCTGGTATTCTGGAAAAAAATTCAGTCAGAATATTAATGAGGACAGAAGTGAAAATAACGTGTAGAAAAAGGGCGCTCTTTGAAGAGGGCTTTTTTGCAGGCGCAAACAAAGGGTTTTGATAGCAATTTTGAAAATTTCAGGCCGAATAATCAGCTTTTACCAGTTTCGATTTCTATGGGACAGCAGGGGGTTATCTTATAAAAATAACAGTATTCAGCGGGAGCCATAAGGGCAGGGAAGGAAATACTCTTATTATGGTTGAGGAGTTCCTGAAAGGAGCAGAAGAAGCCGGGGCAGAGACTGAAAATATTATTCTGGCAGAGAAAAATATCAGGCGCTGCAGGGGGAAATTTGAGTGCTGGCTTAAGACCCCGGGCAGCTGTACTATTCACGATGACATGGAAGACCTGATCTCCAGGTTCATGGGCTCGGATATTGTGGTCTTTGCATGCCCTGTATACTTTGATAATGTCCCTTCCATAATGAAAAGCTTCGTAGAGAGGCTTTCTCCTGTACTTTTGCCTCAATTCGAGGAAGACGGGAAGGGAGAGTACAGGCACGCTAAACGTTATGAAAAATATCCGAAACTTGCCGTAATTTCGAATGCAGGGCTTCCCGGGCAGATAAATTTCGATGTAGAGAGGCTTTTCTTTCGGAGGCTTGCAAGAACTTTTCATACTGAGCTTGTCGCGGAAATCTATAGAGCAGAAGGGGAAATTTTCAGGGGCCAGAAAAATATCATGTTGAAACCTCTCATAGGAAAATACAAAAAACTGCTCAGGTCTGCCGGTAAAGAAATCGTTGAAAACCACATGCTTTCTGAAAAAATAATTGAAGACCTTGGGAAGCCAATTGTACCTTCCAGCCTGTACATAAAATTCGGAAACGAAGAGTGGGACAGGCTCATAAAAGAAAATCAGACCGAATATAAATGATGCCCTGTAACTTATTTTTTTCTCTGGAGCTCAGATAAGGAGCAAATGCTTAAATAAGCTGTAAAAAATCTTATTTGGCCAGCAATACTGGTAAATAATGAAGGAAAGAGTCTATAGCAGACTCTTTAATCACTGGTTTAATACCAGTTATTGACTCTGGAGGTCTCCTTCAACCAGGTCATCCAGGCTGTGTTCCATGTAAGGTGCATTACTCCTGTTAATAAGCTCCTGGCAGACTTCTACAGGCTTTCCGTCCATTACAAGAGCTCCGTTTTCTATCAACAGAGCTCTATGAGCTACTTCCCTGACAAAGTCCATATGGTGGCTTACGAGTACAATTGTTGTGCCAAAACGCTCGTTAACCCTTTTTAGTGAATTTGTCACATCCCTCAGGGTTACGGGGTCAAGGTCTCCGAAAGGCTCGTCAAGCATAAGGTATTCTGGAGAGGTTGCAAGGCTCAGGGCAATAAAAGCTCTGACGTGTTCTCCTCCGCTTATCTGGTAAGGAGTCTTGTCAAGGATTTCAAGTGGAAGGTCAAGGGCTTCGAAAACGGGTTTTGAGTAGATGTCAACATCAGTAACCGGAACTGTTGGGAAAAGTTCGTAATAAATCGTGTCGCTGAGGTTGAGTTCTCTGAGCGCTTCTGTCTTTTCCTCTTCAGGCATATCTGGCAGGCGATAAATTGTATCCAGGGTTTCATCTGAGAGTCCCAGTTCGCTGGCTTTATTTCTTGCATATTCGATTGCACCCTGTTTTTTCAGGCTCAGCCTGAAGCGGATCTGGTCTCTCACAGTTGAGTTTACGGACATTGAGAATTCCTGGTTCATAATGCTCATAATGCGCCTGAGTTCCATACGCTTCCTGCTATATCCGGTGACATCCACCCACTCACCTTTGCAGAGGTACTCGACAGTCCCACTTTTCGGTTTTACCAGACCTTCCATCAGTTTCATTATTGTTGTTTTTCCGGCTCCTGAAGGCCCTATAAACGCCAGAATTTCTCCTTTATAAACATCCAGAGAGAAATCTTTGATGTTGAGAACTTCTCCCATCCGGATAAGAGAATAACGTTTTGATATCTCTCTTACTTTAATGCAGACTTCTTTGTTCCCGGATTCTGAAAGTTCTTCCCTTGGTTTCATATCTTTCAGGAAGTTTTTAAGGACCCAGGCGGGTTCACCATCTGCTGCGATTTTCCCTTTCTCAAGGAAGATAAGTCTGTCTGCAAGATAAGCATGGATTTCAGGAAGGTGGGATACAACTATAATAGGGATATTCAGTTTTTCTTTCAGACTCTTTATAACGTCAAGGATTTCCTGCTTTGTATCCGGGCCTGTCATCGTTACGGGCTCATCAAGGAGAAGGACTTTTGGTTTTGCTGCAAGCTGCCTTGCCATTACAACCCTTTGTTTTTCTCCCCCGCTCAGAAGATTTGTGGAATGAAGGGCTTTGTGTTCCAGGCCCACCAGTTTTATGTACTCCATAGCTTCGTCAAAGAGATCTTTATAATCATCTGTCTCATTGTGCGGAAGAGCTTCATGCCCTACTCTAAGGTAATTCAATTTCCTTATGATGTTTTCTATTGCAGGACCGTTCCAGAGACCGAAATTCCGCTGGAGGTGTATTGCCGTGACACTTTTCAGGAAGTGTTCGCCCTCAATCCCTGAATCCGGAGTTACAACTTTTCCATCAACTTCTATAGTCCCTTCGTTAAAGGGCTCGACTCCACGGATAATCCGTAACAGAGTAGATTTTCCACTTCCGCTTCGACCTGTAATTCCGAGGATTTCTCCGTCCTCCACCGTGAGGTCGATATGGTCTAATACTCTTATTTTTTCGGAACGTACCTCATAATCTTTTACCAGATTGGAAATCCTGATCATAATCATACCTCTTAGTGCTGACTGCATTTTTGGGCCCGATACTGAGATTTTCAGGTCTATTACAAGAAATTACTCGTTCTTGCCTGAATCCTGGGCCATGTAACACTAATTAATATCTTTTATTGTTTAATATGTTACTAGTGTCATGAACATTTAGTTTTTGGTCATTTTATAAGTTAAGAATCGTTATGTATTAACATATAAATACTATAAATTATGCTCAATAATTAAATTGTCATGACACTAGATTAAATTTAAGTGATATTTCTGAATGTGTGTATTATAACAGGTTACTGATGGTCTACCTGTGAACTATTAATATCATATGCTCTGGGAAGTTGAGCATTCAAGAATATTTCTAAGTATAAAAGGTTTCAGAAATAAAAAGTTTAGGTAAAAGTCTTACAGGAAATTCAAAGCAAAAATCTGAAAAGGAACTATAAGTTTAAAATTTGAAGTTAAACAGCAAATCTCTGAAAAGAAATAAGTAAGTTCCGAAACTTTCAGAACCACAAAAATATTAATGTTTAAAATCGGTCAAGCGCAACGAATCTTTTTGATGCAATAAGCAGGTAGCACACCTTGAGCCCTTAACAGGCACTTATCTTTTTATGGCTGATACAATCTCAGCCACCTTTGCAGTAACGTCTTTTACTTCTTCAACAACTGTGCCGGTGACGATCATATCCGCACCTGCAGAGGTACAGATCTTTGCAGTTTCCGCGTTTCTTATCCCGCCGCCAACAATAAGTTTGTTTTCTCCAAGTACCTGCTTGACAGCCCCTATCATTTCAGGGTTGACTGGAGAATCAGCCCCGGATCCTGCTTCCAGATAGGTATAATGCATGCCAAGATATTTGCCTGCAAGAGCATAGACTGCGGCAATTTCAGGCTTCTTTCTTGGAATCAGTTTGGCGTCCCCCACCCAGCCAACAGTGCCTCCAGGTTCAACTATAAGGTATGCCATGGAGATTGGCTCGATCTGGCTTCTGTATACAAGCGGAGCTCCAAGAACCTGGTTTGTAATTACATATCCCAGATCCCTTGAGTTCAAAAGGCTCATAAAAAATACCGCATCTGCGTACTTACTGAGCCCGGCTGAGCTTCCCGGGAAAAGGATTGTGGGGACGTCTACATTCTCTTTAATTTTTATTACAGTCTCATCTAACAGGGTTCCCGACGCTCCGGTTGAGCCCCCTATCATGATGGCATCAGTGCCCCCTTCAACTGCTGCAAGAGCAATTTCGGCGGCTCTATCAGGCGTCTGGGACGCCGGATCGATAAGGGTAAGATGAACTTTTCCGTCCTTTTCAATAATCTTCTGGAGGTGTGCTTCCACCTGCAAAAAAGATCATGCTCCCTTGGATTCCTTGGATTTTACGCGAAGAGCGCTGGAACCGCACTTTCTGCAGCGGGTTGCCCTTGTAGCGTTTCTGGCATTACACTTCATGCAGATTTTCTTGTTTAACAATCTTTCTTCTGCTTCTGGAAAACGACCCATTTTTGTCACCTGCTATTATTTTTTATTATCAATACGGTATATAGCCCGCTTAATGGATGTTAAGACATATAATGTTTTTCATCAAAAATTTCCGCGGCTTACTGGGTTTGAACTCTTTTTCTCTTCTATCACATACCCTGCCCTTTTCTTCATACTCAAAGGTTATTTATTGGTTATGCTGTTTATCCCGTATCCTGCAGGCTGGAGTTAGAGACTGCAGAATATTGCAGAATATTAATGACATCTGTTTAATAGTAATAATATCAATGCTGGCATTTCTGGCGGTAAATGTATTTTTACACTGCCATTAACAGGCTGATATTGATAGCCTGTGAAGTTTATGACTGAATTTATGTAATTCCAGGATTGTCAGGCCAAAGGTAATCTAGTCTGAAAGACAATTTTGACTCAAAAACAATCAGGCAGAAAATATCGAACTCAGACTATTCAAAAACCAGGATTAATTTAAAATTTAATGTAGACCCGGGATAACTTAATTCTCGATTCCAGTGTGGTGATTGATATGGCTATTCATCCTATAGAATACCGGTACGGTACAGCAGAAATGAAATATGTGTGGAGTCAGGAAAACAGACTTGCTAAGATCTTGCAGACCGAGGCAGCTCTTGCCCGGGCAGAAGCGGATATGGGGCTTATTCCCGCAGAAGCGGCTGAAATTATATTCGAAAGCATTACTTCTGTAAAAGCCGAGAGAGTCGATGAAATAGAATCCGAGATCCACCATGACATGATGGCTGTCGTTGTTGCAATTTCAGAGATGTGCAGGGATGACGCAGGAAAATGGGTTCACTTCGGAGCCACTTCAAACGATATTCTTGATACCGCAACAGCTCTCCAGATTAAAGACGCAATTGATATTCTAGAAGACAAACTCAAAACCCTTCTAAAAGTTCTGGTAAACCAGGCTGAAGCCCACAAAAATACTGTTTGCTGCGGAAGGACTCACGGGCAGATAGGTGTTCCAACCACTTACGGTCTTCGTTTTGCAATCTGGGCTTCTGAAATCTCAAGGCATCTTGACCGCCTGTACGAACTGACTCCAAGAGCTACTGTGGGGCAGATGACCGGCGCTGTAGGCACTCAGGCAGCTTTTGGAAAATCGGGAATCCTTATTCAGAAACTTACAATGCAGCACCTCGGAATCGGGGCTGTTGATGTCTCAAACCAGATTATCCAGAGGGACAGACATGCCGAGTTTGTTATGTGGATGGCAAATGTAGTTACAACACTGGACAAGATCGGGATCGAAATCAGGACTCTTCAACGCAGTGAGATCGCCGAGATAGAGGAAAGTTTCGGGAAAAAGCAGGTAGGTTCATCCACCATGCCTCACAAGCGTAATCCTATCAAGTCCGAACAGATCTGCGGGCTCGCCCGAATAGTAAGGGCAATGGTTGAGCCTGAACTCCTTAACAACACACTATGGGACGAGAGGGACCTCACGAATTCTTCAAGTGAACGGATTGTCTTCCCTGAAGCCTGTATACTTACCGATCATATCATTAAACTCGGGATCAGCGTTCTTGAAAACCTCAGGTTCTATCCTGAAAATATCCGCAGGAACCTTGATTCCTTAAATGGTCTGAATATGGGCGAGGCTGTTATGATAGAACTTGCAAAAAGAGGTGTCGGCAGGCAGGAAGCTCACGAACTTGTCCGGACTGCAGCTATGAGAGCTCATGATACAGGGCAGCATTTCAAACAGGTTCTTCTGGATACTCCTTCCGTTTCAAAATATCTGAGTGCAGGAGATATCGAGAACCTTGTAAACCCTGACAAATATATAGGGACAGCAGTGGAACAGGTAGAAGGGCTCGTTATAAAGCTTCGAGAAGCCTATTCACTCTGAAACTCTTTTCCTTTTTTATTAAATTTCATAAATACAAAAAAGTAATTTCTTTCGTGACCCTAAAATATTCTCGATCGTTCTGTTTTTATCGACAGGCTTAAATATAAATATTTATATCAGATGAATCCCTTCTGTATATGAAAGCTTTAACCTGAATATAATTCAATTGGGTGATGAGGCATCTAATTAACGGGTGATGCGTAACTAAATTCTACAGGGCTAGATGTTGTAGATAATTTGTGGTGTGAAAGTGGATAAGATGCCTCATTAACTCCTATGTACAGGTTATTTATAAAATTTATGCTAATTTTATTCCCTGTTTTCCCAGAATAATTCTTTCTCCCACTATCTCTTTTTCTTATCTTTTTATTCTTTTTTATTTAGTTTCTGTTTATCTAACACTAATCATCTACATACCAGTCGAAAATGAAGATCATATTAAGCTTTTTACGGAAAAGATGAATGGATTATTCCGGATGAATGGATACTTTCTTATCTGGCTTCCCATTTTAGGACTTCTATTTTTCCCATACAATGTCTGGACCAGAATGTTATCTACATCTCCGAGAAATAATACTTCTATGAGCTCTCCATGCCCTGACCCGGAAGTTTTCTGAGAAAAGGAAGACAATACATCATAAGGGTATTTAATCTTTTGAGTTTTGCAGGCATTCATGCCTGGATCTATTTGAAATTACTTTATTTGTCGAAAGAAATAGATGATCTCATTTTTTTATTTTATGATTATAAAAGACACAATTTCATAATTTAGTGATTTCTCATTTTTTCCTTTCTTAAATCTTCATTTTTCTCTGCTAACCGTCCAAATAAACTGTAATAATCCTTGAGAAACAATTTCTTTGGCATGAATTCCAAAGAATTCTTTTATTCTTTTAATTTTTCACTTATTTTTTGCCTAAAATCGATACGCTCCGCTACATAATCCTTAATTCCTCTCTCAAAATAGATTACTAAAGCTTAAATGGATTAAATAATCTGAACAATTCCAGAAATGACTTTTGTGGTTTCTTGAGCAAATTTAACCTTCTCATTTGAGTAAGTTTAATCTGGTTCTCAATTCCTTTGTCAGTCCTGAACTGCTTCTTGTTGTCGGTTTTTAGACTTTTTGAATAATAGCTTTCAATAGGGTTATTTGTCGCTGGCGCTCCTGGAAGATAATGGAACAAAGTAAGATTTAACCAGTGTTTATTGATCATCCACAATCTTTTTTGAATCGTTTCATCATATGTCCTTATATTTTGCATTAATTTATCAAAGTTATCTTTTGCTTTTTCAAGGCTATTAAGTGGGAAATTTTCCTTTTTTCGTCTTCTTTTAAGCTTTAATTTATGTCTAAACTGGTTAAATTCCTTTTTTGCTTTTTTACTCCATTCTTGATGTTTTTCTTCATTAGTAATTACGTTGAGTTCTTCAGATAGAAGTTTTTCCAGAAATTTAATCTCATTTTCTCGATTGTAGAATATATTCAATAACCTGTACTTCAATAGTTCCTGTTCAATCGTTGTATTCTTTGGGAAATCACTAACTATAAGCTTGTTTAAGTGCATCAAACAATATTGATGGACTAACTTATCCCCAAAAATTTCCTTTAATATATCAGGGTATCTCTTATCAAAATCCGTAACGATAAACACAGGCTCTGATGGATCAAGATTTTTCTGCAGAAACTCCTTAATAGTTTCTGGATTCTTATCTTCAAAAAGTTCATCTGCTATCGTTGTTTGAGTTTTTGCATCCAGTAAGGTTAAACGGTATTTCTGACACCTTCCTTCTTTTGGATGTTGTTCGTCATAGTGTACCATATGTATATTTTCTGAAAATGGAACAGTTTCCTGTTCCATTTCTTTGTAGAATGCTCTTAAAATAGTGCTTCTTGATATTGGATAGATGAATTCCATTATATCAGAAATTCCATCGTATGAAACGTTATGGTATCTGAGTAACTTGAAGAAATCATTGAATGAATCAAAAAGTAAAGCTTTCAGATCTCCCCAAAAACTATAATCTTCTTCGTATGTACGACCACAATTTGAGCATTTATATCTACCAATGTTGATTTCTCCAAGACCTTGTTTAGTATGGGGGTTATAGCCATTATGAACCATTGGAGTATTACAAATTGAACAGACTGGAGGAATTTTTCTACGAAAAATTCCTTGTGTAGTGTATTCATAATTGTTTCCAAAACAACCAAAAACGTCTAAAAGAGCAGGGAGCTCCGAAAAGTTATTAAGAGTAAGGTTTATAGTTACCATTGTTTGTGCCGTAACATCATTACATAATTATAGAATTATAATTTTGTGTAGTGATGTTACACTTACTTTTATCACTAGTGTCTTAGCAACTTAATTATGGTGCATAATGCTTGGACATTTTCTCATCAGCAACTTTTCTCGTAAACTTCCAGTTGATCTTACTTTCATGTTCATTTCTTCTCTTTGTCCATGCACCCACTTCGTGGGTAAGTGTCTGCATATCTCCGATCCTTCTGTCTGTACATTCAATATCCATTACATTGATCTCTATTTCTGCAGCATTAAGCCAACTTGCATGTTTTGGTGTGTAATGGAATTCTATCTTGTCCAGAATCTTTTTTGCTTCCTCTTCGCTGAATGTTTCGTAGAATGACTTTTCTTTATGGATATTGAGATTATCCGTAACCAGTCGGATGACTTCAGCTTCAGAATATTTTTCAGTAAGGAGAATTTTCACGAATTGTGCAAAATCCTTCATAGTTCTTCTTTCGGTGACTTGAGTCACCCTTTTTCCTGCTTTAAATTCTACTGCCACGAATACATTTGCGGTTCCATTCCTGACATATTCGTAATCATATTTTTCTGGACTTCCAGGTTTCATTGGGATAGCTTTCCTCTTATCTCCAAGAAGTTGTTTTGGTTTCTCGTCAAGGCATATGAGAGGTTTTTTCGGGTCATATTTTTCTTCATAGAGGTTGAGAATGTTGTACATTCTTTCTCTATACTCGGCATTTATCTTTTGAATGCACCACATCCGTCTTAACCAAGGTTTAGTTTTGCTTTTTTTAGAATAAGCCGGATGCTCTCCTTGTTTATTGTTTCAAACCCTTCTCTCATCTTCAGTTCTTCAGTAAGCAGTACAAGTGTCCACTTTTTTCTTCCATCAGGAGGTTTGGTACATGCTTGCGCTATGATTTCAGCCGTGTGCTTTTCGGTGTATTTTATAGGCTGGCCAGTTCTTGTTTTATCTTCAAGAGCGCTTTGGAGACCTTCATCCAAGTACCTTTTCTTGATTCGCCCAACAGTATTCCTACTAACATTCAATATCTCTACGATCTCGGTGTTCTTTTTATTCTTGTTGGCAAGTAACAGGATTCGTGCTCTTGTTAGTTCTCGTGCACTTTTCTGTCCCTTTTTAACAAAGTCTATGAGGTACTGCACCTCATCTTCTTCAAGTTTTATTTTTGCCATGAATGAAGATACAGATGGGATTCAAAGTTTATAATAATGACTCAAAATTAAGTTGCCATGACACTAGATTTTGGAACTGAGTCTTATAAAATAAAAGTTTATATATGATGATTCTCTATCCCACTTAGCGTGCTTTAACCAGAATTCATCCACATGGGTGATTGAGGCATCTAACAAAACAGACTTTATTTAATCAGAAATCTATTATGGGCTAGATGGTAGATTCTTTTTGGTGTGAAAGTGGATTAGATGCCTCAATAATTTCTAATGATGAGGTTATTTATATAATTTGTGTTCATTCTGCACACAACCGCCCAAAACTATCTGCTTAATTCTGTTTTCCCTTTTCCGGACCAGCATACTCTCTTTCTATCCGAGTTTTTTCATTATTCCCTGCATTTTCATCATTTCTCTCAATTAAGCAGAAGTTCTCAGTAAGAGTATAATTCCCAAATTAAGCAGAAATCTCAATAAGAGTATAGTTCCTCAATAAAACAGAAATTCTCAATTCCTCAATAAGAGACGATTCTATTATACAGTACTTCCTGGCAGGGGCAGTACCAGATGACACTTTAAGATGACACATTAAATACTGTCGTGCGTGGGCGTCTCTCAGCTCCAACTCTCATTAAATATTTATTTTAAACTGATGTCTTCCTGCACGATCAGTATTAAAGTGCCGGTTCAGTAGTAACCAGATTTGGCTTACTCCTGCTGTGGGGGTTTGAAAACTTCCAGGTTCTTCCAGTCGAATTTGTCCGGAGGGCAGGCTCTAATGCATTTCTGACAGTGTGCACCTTCACAGAGGTCAGTGCTTATCATAACCCTGTTTTCTTCGTCAATTGAAATGGCATCGTTGGGGCAGACCTTTATGCACTTCCTGCACTCGGGGCAGTCAGAGACTACCATGGTCATATAGGTCCCTACCCTTTCCAGTACGTACAGGCCCTCCTCTCCAAGCACAGGGATATCTCTTTCCACGCGCTTATCGACCACAGGGTTGCTTATAGGGTCATCGAGTGACGGAAGCCCCTTCTTTTTAAGGTATTTCTTAAACATCTTGAAGGGCATCCCCTCTTCCCAGTACGCAAGTTCAAGGACATATGCATCCCTGAATTCCGGAACAGTCGCAAACATTATATGAGTGCCTATTATCTGGCTTGCAATGTCCTGAAGCTCCCAGAGCCTCTCCTCTGAAAGCAGGGTCTCCCTTGCAACTGCAAGTGAAGTATTTCCGAGCTGAGCAATTTTTCCTGTCGAGTAAGGGATTAATCCAATTTTCTGGGCTTTTTCAGCGTCCATGTAAGTTCCGGCAGCCCCTGCCATATAGGCAACATCTATATCTGTCATTTCGATGCCTGCAGCCGCACAGAGAGTTATATGCCCTGCTCTGATAGCGCCAATAGCTTTTCCGGCTTCTTTCAGGTCTCTTTCCGAGAACGAAATATTGTTCTGCAGGTGAATAAATCCGTCCGGGGTCTTGACTTTCGGAAGTTCAACCAGGCCATGCCCTATGGCTTTTTCAATAAGGGCAATAACTCCAGTACCTGTGATCCCTTTTGCTTTAATCTTACCTTCTTCAAGGATTTCTCCGGTTTTAGGGTCAACAAGATCCCCAGGGTCGGGTTTCATCTCTTCGTTCAATACATAGTTCCTCAATGCCCCGTTTTCGAATTCAAAGTCCGAAATTGCAAAGGGAGAAGCAAGGGTTCCGTGCTTTATCTGCTGCCCTTCAAGCGCAGGACCTGCTGCTGCCGAGCCTGTATAAATGATATCCTTTACTTTGAGTGCCATCTCGGCATTTGTCCCATAATCCGTTGCAATTGATATTTCGTCACTTTCAAGCATTCCCGATTTGGTTATGAGGGCAAGGGCATCCGCTCCTACTTCGTGTTTTATGGCAGGAGGGATTACAACTTCGCAGTTGAACTCTTCAAGCCCTGAAATTTCGCTGCTGGGTATTATCCTCGCGTTTCTGGTCTGTTCCTGTATGTTGTACTTCTTTTTCTTCCGTTCCCCTGCGTAAGCCAGGTCTTCGATAGTGATTCCCTGGAAAATAGACAACTGAATCGGGTTTCCGCAGATTGAAATTCTGTCCAGTTCCCCGCTAGGCACATCAAGCGTCTGGAGCAGGGTTTTTACCGCATTTACCGATAGCCCATGTGCAAGATCCTGCCCGTAGCGAATTGCGAAGTCCATGTGATCCATCACATTCGCTCCGGGAAGAGGATTTCTCAGTGTTATTACTGTCCTTTTGATTTCTCTGGTATCCATGTCAATCTTCTGAGCTCGATACCCACTTGTTCCCAGGTCAACTGCAACTCCATATCTCATATAGATCCCCTCATCTTTTTATTTTTCCGGGTTTTTGACATATCACTTAAGCCGTTTGAGATTTTGTGTAATATTACTTTGAAAAATGACGTATAAATAAATGCGGGGATTTATTCTTTATCTAATATTTTAATACCTGGCTAATTTTTTAATTTTCCTGTTCTATGTGTAAAAAATACCTTTTCCGTCTTTGCTTTTTCTTTTCAGGCTGATTAAATATCCGGACTATTTTACTAAAAAATAGATATCGGGAGAGATACGGGTAAGATATTTTTATATACTACATATGTCTTTGTATAGCTGATGAGCTAGTCCGGGTAGCCCGGCGTTACCTGTAACCCGAAATCGCCGATACGCGGGGGACGAAGCCAAAGGAAGATGTGCCAGAGAGATTCCAGCCTGAAGTCTCAACTGAGAAGCCCCGTCCTGCTTGGATGGTGCAGGTATGCGGGCCTGCTGGAAAACAGGTTCTCATACCCTAACCGTGGAAACCGGTCGAGGCCCGGAAGGGAGCAGACTCACTGTGGGCAACCGTCGCTTGCGGGGTCGCGGGGTGGAGAAGAGATCTCAGCCTACTGGAGCTTCCGAGGCGCAGCGACCTGAGGCGTGCTCATCACTTGATCCATTATTGAATCCATTTGAAAAGTTTGGTTTTATAATATAACTGTGATTTTTCACTTAATCAATCCCTTAAATATGTTTCTCTCTCCGGAAAAGGTTAAATATATGAAATGCGTTTTAGGGGACGCGTTTCTAAAGTTCAATGTGACGAGATAGCCAAGCCCGGTATGGCGCGGGATTGCTAATCCCGTGATGCTCCGCATCCCGGGGGTTCGAGTCCCCCTCTCGTCGTTTCTTTTTTAATATCTTTTTAATTTTTATTTCTTCTTTATCTATTTTCTTCTCTTTTCTGTATGTACATTTTATATAAGAGCTCTCCTTATACTCTATAAATAAAATTCAATTCTAGCCCTCTTCTCTGTACTGCAACTCAGAGGGTTAAAGATTATGATAAAATGGACCGAGTTAAAACAATGAAACGGATATCATCAGGGATACCTGAGCTTGACACAAGAATCGGCGGTGGATACCTGGCGGGCAGGGTTCTCCTTATCACAGGGGATACAGGAACCGGTAAAACAACTTTTACCATTCATTTTCTGCACAGGGCATGCCTTGATGGTAAAAAGTGTGTTCTGGTTGCAACGGAAGAACTTCCTGAGGATATTCTTGACCTATCCGAAATGCTGGGTCTCGGGCTTACTAAATATTATGAAAATGGTCAGCTTGCTATTGAGAGGTCCTTTCAGAACCGCTCGGAAAAAGTTCAGACTTCCAAATTCGGTTTCACTCCCGAAGGCCTTGAAATTGAACTGCCAACCCTTTCTGATTATGTACCTGAAGGAACAGATGTCGTGGTTATTGACAATATAGGGGTTTTCACACTCAGGCTCTCTATACAGGACTTCAGGGACCAGTTTGACGCATTGAATTTTATCCTGAGCACCAGAGGTGACTGCACGGCAATGTTTGTCATGGACGACACGGCTTGCAAGATGACTCACAACCTTGCCGAATATTCTGTAAGCGGTTCTCTCCGGCTTATGGTAGACGAAAACCCATATACGGGAAACATTGAACGCTACATAAGAATTCCTAAAATGAGACGGACATGCCTCAGTTTAAACCCTATTAGATTTGAAATTACCTCATCCGGGATTAAACTCCTTTGAGCCTCTGATTAATTATAATTCTATTCTCTTTTTCAAATAATCTCTCTTTTCAAATAATTTTTCTTAAAAATCCTTTTTATATTTTCCTGTATGGATATCAGCTTTTAAATTTGAATTCAATTTTCAATACAAATTAAATATAATATATTTTTTATGATTTATCTTCATGAAAAGATTTATACTATTAAACGCTATTTCTTATTTAATTAATTTCAAAATTTTCAGTAGTTTTTCTCTATATTCATTGAAGAGTAAATTAAATTTCGAATGAAATATCATTGTTTAGTAACATGATGAATACTATTGAAGACCTTTAACAATTATGATAAATTTAAACAGAACATGTATTATTATTTTATACCGATAGCCGAATTTACGAGGGGACTAATCTCCGGTGGGGTGGGCTTCTATGGTTTCTAAAAACGAGAAATCTCCGGATGACTCAGAAAGATCAGAAAAGAACATGCGTACAGGCGAGGAAAAAGATGTTCAGGCAGGCAAATCCTATCTTTTACAGGTGCCTGTCAAGAAAATTCCTTATGAAACCGGTGCTAATACGCCCGGTAGCAGCCCTCAGGCTGGAAAGGATACAGATGCAGATACGGATAATATCCTGCAGGAAGCTTTAAAAGATGAAACTGCGGGAAATGAAAATGATTTCAATAAAATTGCAGAAAATGAGAATGAAGAAGATGGGGATGATCAAAATGAAAATACTCATCTCCCTGATATGAAAATCAAGGTAGAAAGCCGTAAAACCAAACCTGTACTGGAACCTGTACAATTTGAGAGTTTTTCCCCGGAAACAGGGGTTGAAGGAGGTTTGAAATCTGAAGTTTTACATGGCCCATCTTTAATTGCGGACGAGCCCGACAGCGATAAAACGACCTTTTCTGATGGAAATGCGGCTTCTGAACAAAAACCTGCTGTTTCTAAAGAGGCGACTTCTGAAAAGAAAGTTGAACTAATTCAGGAAACTGAAAATAAAGGCATTTTTCCCCCTCCTAGAGGGCCTCATCTTGAAGGGACTGCAGGCGATAAAGATGGAGTTAAGGAATTAAAGAGTTCTCAAGAAACAAAAATAGAGAAAAAAGTCCGAACTTCAGGTAAATCCAAAAAAGCTGTCCGGAAGGCAAAAATCAAGAAAAAACCCGGATTCGCCGAAAATATGAAAGGTCTTACCCGGGACATAATGGGGATTAAAGAAGGCGAAAAATTAAGTGATAAGCTCAAAGAGTTCTTTGAGGAAGTAAAAACCCCTGAGGGGGCAAAAAAGAAATTTGAAGAAATAATCCGGAATTTGAAGGACGAGGAAATAAGGGTTCTTCCGCCTTATGATCCGGAAACCTGCGGCCCTCTTCTTGAATATGAAATTCCTGCGGGATTTACTGAAATCGAACGCTACTGGGTAGAAGAGCCTTACGCTTTTGTCAGCATAATAGAAAACAGGGAAATGAAATACTATTATGTTATTGAGCCTACTCTAACCGTCTATGAAAAAACTGTTCTTGAAAGGGTCAGAAATAATCTTGAAGACGTTCTTACTCAGGAGGACATGATAACCGGAAAAGAAAAAGACGTCGTCCTCATTAACAGGTCTATGCGGCTTTTTGATCAGTATTACAGTACCCTTGAAGTTTCCTCCATTCATAAAATAATGTATTTCCTGAGAAGAAATTTCATTGGATATGAAAGGATAAACCCGCTGATTCATGACCCGAACATAGAAGATATTTCCTGTTCCGGTATTGAAATCCCTATTTATCTTTACCATAGAAAGCACAACAACATCGTGACCAATATCCATTTTGGGGAGAAAGAACTGGATTCCCTTGTTGTCAAGCTCTGCCAGAGGAGCGGCAAGCACATCTCTATAGGAGAACCAATCGTAGATGCGACTCTTCCTGACGGGTCAAGAATTCAGGCAACCCTCGGAAAAGAAGTTACTACAAGGGGAAGTTCTTACACAATCCGTAAGTTTAAAGGAGATCCGATAACTCCTGTTGACCTGATGCGGTACGGCACATGCAGTGTCGAAATGATGGCTTACTACTGGATTGCAATTGAAAACAATATCAGTGTGCTTTTTGCTGGGGGCACGGCCTCAGGTAAAACTTCTCTTATGAATGCTATTTCTCTTTTTATTCCAAGGCTGTCAAAAGTGGTGTCCATTGAAGACACAAGGGAAATAATGCTCTACCATGAAAACTGGATTGCAGGAGCAACCAGGAAATCGTTCACAGTGGGAGGTACTGGCGAAGTTTCAATGTATGAGCTCCTGAAAGCTGCTCTCAGGCAGCGTCCTGAGTATATCCTGGTGGGCGAAGTGCGTGGCAAAGAGGCTCTTACTCTTTTCCAGGCAATGTCAACAGGCCACACCACCTATTCAACAATGCATGCAAGCGATGTGCAGACTGTAGTTAACAGGCTTGAGAACGAGCCTATCAACGTACCTCATGTAATGATGCAGGCCCTTGGTATCATCTGCATTCAGATGCAGACCTATGTCAATGAGACCAGAGTTAGGAGAACCAAAACAATAGTGGAGATCACAGGACTTGACGCAAGGTCAGGAAGTCTGAGGATCAATGAACTCTACCGCTGGGAGCCGGTGCACGATAACTTCAAGCGGGCAGGCGATTCCTATGTGCTTAATGAGATTATGAGAGCAAGAGGATGGAGCCCTGATAAGCTCTTCATTGAATTTAAAAACCGGGAGCAGATCCTTGCCTATATGGCAGCAAAACAGATCCGTGATTACGTGAGCGTTTCCCTTATAGTACATATGTATGCTACAAATCCGCAGCTTGTAATGGAAGCGGTTGGAAACGATACCCTGCGGGATATGGTAGCACATCACAGTTAATCGGGGGTATCCATGAACGCTATAAATACCCTGGCATTCAGAATTTTCGGAGAAAAAATTCTTGAAAAAGAAGACAAATTTGCCCTTCTCAGGATAAAGCTTCGTCAGGCCCAAATTCCCTTGCCTGTGGAGCAGTATGTTTCAACCGCAATTTTATTTTCCCTGCTTGCGGGAATTTTTGGAGGGTTTGCAGGCTTGCTTCTCGGGAGTCAACTTTTCCGGGGAATTACTCCGGAAAGCATTGTTTCAATGTTCGGCATCTCGAACAGGGTAACCCGGGCGGTTGAGACTCCTGCATTTATCGAATCTCATCTCCCTTTTATCCTTACGGCTATAGGGGGAATCATTCTCTTTTCTATGATTTCTGCCCTTACTTACGGGCTTATCATGGCGTACCCGCCCATGAAGGCTGACAGCAGGAAGCGCGCTATCAACGCATCAATGCCTCATGCAACAGCTTTTCTCTATGTCCTGCAGAGAGGCGGAGGCATGACCATCTATGATATCATGAAGTCGCTTTCGAAGCATTCCCATCTTTACGGGACCACCGCCCGTGAATTCGGGAATATTGTCAGGGATATAGAGTACTTTGGAAAAGACCTTCAGGATTCTCTCTGGGACTCTGCTGACAGGACGCCTTCCGAGCAGTTCAAAGACCTTGTAGACGGTCTGATTTCTATAGTTTCAAGCGGAGGAGACATTACTCTTTACCTGAAAAATAAGACTGACCTTTATAAATCGAATGCAAATAAGGAACACAAACGTTTCCTTGAAACCCTCGGTCTCCTGGCAGAGGTTTATATTACGGTGTTCGTTGTAGGTCCCCTTTTCCTTATGGTTATCCTCGTTGTTATGAATATGATCGATAACGGGGGCCCAACCCAGCTCTATATCCTTGTATACGGTGCAATTCCTTTCGGGACCATGATTTTCCTTGTCTTTCTGGATATGCTTACAGGAGATGCGGAAAAGATGCCTGAAGAGCAAATCTCTGCAATCAGGCCGGATTCTTTCAGCGACGTCAGGGTAAAACCGTTAACCGAAGTTGATGAAGAGCTACTTCAGAAAATGGAGTTCTTTGAAAAGGTCTCCAGAGTCAAAAGAATTCTCCTGCATCCCATAAGGGCTATGATTGACAGACCTGTATATGCTTTCGTGGTGAGCGCTCCGGTCGCCCTGGGATATTTTGTTTCTGCTTACATGGAACACGGGCCTTACTATGGAGGTTTTGTCGAGACAGCATCCACTCTTGACGACTATCTCTATGCAACTCTTCTTATTCTTTTCATTCCTTACATAATCTTCCACGAACTTGAAGTCCGCAGGATAAGGCAGATTGAGGACCAGGTTCCTGAATTCCTTAAAAGGCTTGCAAGTATCAACGGTACAGGAATTCTGCTTGCCGATGCCATTGCCATTACAGCCCAGTCAAATATGGGCAGGCTTAAATCCGAAATTAAACGTACGGTTGCGGATATCCGCTGGAATTCAAACCTTGTAGACGCTATGAAGCGTTTTGAAGCCAGGATCCGGACCAACATGACCAGACGCAGCCTGAGCCTTATTGCCAAAGCAAGCGAGTCCACAGGAGATATACATCAGGTTATCAGCACGGTTGCGGATGATGCAGATATCGAGAAAAACCTCAAGAAAGAGCGTTCTGCAGAGATGTTTATCTATGTCTTCATCATCTTTGTGACATTCTTTGTTTTTCTGGTGATAGTATACGTGCTTGCTGCGTTCTTCCTGCCTGCACTTGACGGTTCGAGTAACCCGGCAATGTCCATGGGAGGTTTTGACCTTAAGGAATACACCCTTCTCTTCTTCCATGCAGCTCTCCTGCAGGGTTTCGGCTCAGGGCTGGTTGCAGGTAAAATGGGCTCGGGAAACATTTCCTCAGGGATCAAGCACTCCCTTGCGATGATGTCGCTGTCTTATGTGCTGTTCGTTATGTTTATCTGAGTCCTGGGTTTGAGGTTAAGCCTTCGAGATTTTTCCGGAGGCTTACCTGAATTTTTATCCAATTTTTACCTGCTTTTTAACCCATTCCTTTTTAATCTCCAAAATGAATTTTTAAAGTATGTCTGAAAATCCGAAAATAAAGAAAATACTTCTGGTCTTTTTTGTCTTTGCACTTCTTCTTTCCGCTTTCTATGCCCTGGACTTCAAAATATCACAGAGCGAGACCCATGTCAACTCTGGATTAAGTGCTTATTCTTCAGGCAGCCCTGAACTCAACTCTTCTGGCAGGATTTACCTCTATACTGAAGGAGAGGATGCGCTTTCAGTAAATTTGAAAGAGAAGCTTAAGGAAGACCTTGAAGCAGAAGGTATGGAAGTTATAGCTATAAACTCCATTGAAGAAAAATATGGTTCTCAGGCTCTCCTGGTGAATGTCAGCAGAGATAAATGGCTGTATACTCCTTTTTACGCTTCTTCAAACCTCAATTTAGCATTCTTTTATACCTCCACAGGTGAAGATACAAAATATTTCGAACAATTCAAAAATGGAAACGAGTCTGTTATCTTTGTAAATGACGGTTCGGGCAAAGGGAAAATGCTGATGGATGGAGAAATTGTAGTGCAGGATTCCACAAAAGGGATTATCTCTTTAAAAGCTTACAGGAAACACCTGGCTGAAGAAGCTGCAGGAAAAACTGTAGAGCAGCTCCTGCAGCATATCAATAAACTTCCTTAAGCCCGGTTTTCTGGAGAGGATTCATAACATCCTGCACCAGATGTTCATATCCTCAAATCCGTTTCCTATCCTGCAGTTGTTCACAAGCCTGCCTGTAAAGGCATAGCCAAGGGAAGAAAAGGCTGCGTTAATTCCGGGGGCTGAAGCTCTGCAAAGGGTATAGAAAGTCAGGAAGCTTCTTTCTGAAAGTTCTTTCTCCAGGGCTCTGATAAGCTCTTTCATATGCCCTTTCCCTCTTTCTGAAGGGATTGTCAGGCAGTCGGTTATTTCAGCATTTCTGTTTTTTGGGTCCATTTCTGCTGAGGCAAGGCTTACAATTTTTCCGTATTTTTCCACAAGGAAATAAAGTACATTTGAGTGCATTGTTTCGAGAATGTAGTTTTCCATATGCAGGGGAGTGGGATATAGTTCAAATCCCTGGCTGTACAGGCTTGCCATTGCAGAGGCATCAGCCTGAACTGCAGGTCTTAGCGTATACCCTTCCGGAAGCCGGCTTTTCTCTTTTCGTTTTTTCCAGTTATCTTTTTTCCGTGAAATTTTGTTTTTTTTCTGGTTTTTTCCGGTCCCTCTATCTTTTCTAAGGCAATTTTTGATAATCCGGTCTTCTTTTTCTTTATAGAAGGACGTCTCCCTGGAACTTTCAGGGTAGTTTGAATAAATGTGGCAGTCCTTTCCTGCATAATATCCCCTGATAATCCCTTCTTCCATATAACCGCAGGTTTCTGGTTCGTCCTTTTTTTCCGGAGGGGTATATACAATTATTTTTCCCATTTTTTCGGTTCCTGTCAGAGCTTTGAGGGCTCCTGCAATCTCCTCAAAACGTCCGATAAAGTCCATGACTTTTATTCTTCTGTTATAATAATCAATTATAAGTTCGGCTCTTTTTACTTCGGATTCCTTTAACTCTGCATTTATCCAGTACCCGGGAAGTTCTTCTTTGATCTCGAGCGTTAAGGAGACGTTTTTTTTCGTGGCTGGCCCTCCTCAGTTTAAATACATTTTTTAATTTTAGATAACCTGTTTTTCCGGAATTTTTTCCTTTCAGAAACGCTGTTTTCTTTCAAGTCCTTCCGGCTCAAGGGCGATAACACCATTTTCCTCATCATAAAGCCTGGCAAGTCCTGTATCACTTTTAAGCCCTGGGTGCTTATCACAGATAGTGCATTTTTGCTGGCACTTTGAGGAGTACTCTGCAGGTTCCGGATATACGCAGATTACCCCTTCGTAGTTTCTGAGAGTAACTCCTGTATCCGAGCTTGAGATCAGGTAATTGGGCCCTACAGGAATTTTTCCTCCCCCTCCCGGAGCGTCGACCACAAAAGTAGGGACTGCAAGCCCTGATGTGTGCCCTCTTAGCATCTCTATTATTTCTATGCCCCTTGCAACTGAGGTTCTGAAATGTTCCAGCCCAAAAGAGAGGTCACACTGATAGAGGTAATAAGGTCTGGTCTTTATCTTCAGGAGTTCGTGACAGAGGTTTTTGATTATCACCGGACAGTCATTTACCCTTCTGAGGAGTACGGACTGGTTGCCAAGTGGAATTCCAGCACAGGCGAGCATATTCATTGCCTTTTTAGCTTCAGGAGTGATCTCTTTTGGGTGGTTAAAATGAGTATTGAGCCAGACCGACGGATATTTTCCAAGGATTTCGCACAGTTCCGGGGTTATGCGCTGGGGCAGGGTCACAGGTGCTCTTGTACCTAACCTTACTATCTCTACGTGAGGAATGCTGAAGAGTTCACCTAAAAGCCAGTCCAGCCTTTCATCAGATACCAGCAGGGCATCTCCTCCTGAAAGAAGCACATCCCTTACTTCATGGTGCATCCGGATGTACTCGATTCCCTCCGTTATTGCTTTTTCAGAATAGTCATGCTCTCTGTTGCCGACCCTGCGCTTGCGAGTGCAGTGCCTGCAGTACATCCCACAGCGGTTTGAGATTAGGAAAAGAACCCTATCCGGGTACCTGTGGGTTATACAGCTCTCTTCAGATGGTGAGTCCTGGTCCTCACAGAGAGGGTCTTCAAGTTCCCGGGAAGATTTTTGAAGCTCGGCTGACTGTGGCACAGCTTGCAGTCTTACAGGACATTCCGGGTCGTCAGGGTCGATAAGTGAGGCATAATAAGGAGAAATAGCCATTGGAAAAACCTCAAGTGCTTTCTTTATGTCTCTCTTTTCCGTGTCCGAAAGCAGAATCAGTTTTTCGAGTTCTTCAACGGTGGTAATTCTATTTCTATACTGCCATTTCCAGTCTGAAAATTCTTCTTCGGATGCATTAAAACAGTCTTTTATCCTGGATTTCACGTTTAAACCTCGTGACTGCTGGAAGAAAAATTAAGGGACAGATGTCCAGAACATAAAATATCTATAATATGTGAAAAATTTAAATATGTTCTATGAACTAAATCCTGTCTTTCCCAGCTTATTTAAAGAAAATGCGTATATAATTGATTAATTTTAAGATTAAACACATCTATTAAATACTTTTTTATCGAAATGAGCTGTAATAATCCTTATATTTTTATGAAAAGCTCCAAAAAAGCTCCTTTTATATTCAGTTTTTTCTCTTTCAAACCTGTTTTATCTCTTTATTCTTTTATAATGTAGCAGGATCCAGATTATTCCTTATTTAATCATTCCTGAATATTGCAAGCCTGAAAAAAAAGAGTTTAATTCTTTTAATAACCTTTTAAAGCTTCCAGAATAGATAATTTCTATATAGAAAAACTATTCTTCTTCTTCCATCCTGATAAAAACTTTATATCGATTTTAAAATGAGCTTTTCTAAGGGTTAAACTTTTATCCCTTTAAAGTTCGCTCCGTTAATAACCTATTAAGTTCTGAATTCTATAATTAAAATTTGAATTATAAAATAAAATTTGAATTATAAAATAAAATTTGAATTATAAAATAAAATTTGAATTATAAAATAAAATTTGAATTATAAATTAAAACTTGAATTCTAAAATTAAAACTTGAATTTTAAAATTAAATATTAAATTATCTATAATGACACTGAATGATTTTTGAGATCAACTCAAATAATGTCCAATATTTTCTATCTGCATGAAGGACGATTAATGGTTAAAAATATTAATTTTTTGTCGTCAGTTTCTTAAAATATTATTTTTTCGCCATTAAATTTTTCATTATTGATTTTTCATCACTCTTTTTTCATTACTGGTCCCTCATTATTGTTTTTTCATTTTTTTCGGTTACAGATTTTCAATGTTTCGATAATAGATAATATGATGAAATTTATATCATTTGAAATTTAAATATATATTAATGGCAACAGATCTTTTAACCGACTTACTCATTATTTTCGGGCTTTCTATTCCCGTAGTTTTCACCTTCTCAAAGCTGAAAATAGCTCCGCTGGTGGGTTTTTTGCTTGTTGGCATCCTTGCGGGGCCTTTTGGTTTGGGCTTGGTCCAAGATCTGGGCAATATTGAAATGCTGGCTGAGATAGGAGTCATATTGCTGCTCTTTACTATCGGGATGGAATTTTCCCTGCGTGAACTCCTGCAGCTTCGCAGAATAGTCATCTTTGGAGGAGGGTTGCAGCTTTTTATAACTACTCTTGCTGCCGCTTTTATTTTCCTCATTCTTGGAATTTCCAGAGAAACTGCAATTTTCCTCGGACTCCTGGTGGCATTGAGCAGTACGGCAATAGTCCTTAAAATCTTGCAGGAAAAAGGGGAAATTTACAGTCTTCACGGGCGGACTTCCCTGGGGATATTGATCTTCCAGGACGTAGCTGCAGTAATGATAATTCTCCTGATTCCTCTCCTTGCGGGAACTCAGGGAACGGAAAAATCTTTCGTAGAACTTATCCTGCAGGGATTTGGGCTTATACTGTTTACTATATTCAGCGCCAGATATGCAGTCCCTTTTATTATGTTCCAGGTAGCAAAGACGCGTAATAGCGAACTGTTTCTCCTGAGTGTTGTGGCAATCGGACTCTCTGTTGCCTGGCTGACTTCCATGGTCGGTCTTTCTCTGGCTCTTGGAGCTTTTCTTGCCGGTCTGATCATCTCAGAGTCCGAATATTCGATTCAGGCGCTTGGAAACTTAATTCCTTTCAGGGATATGTTTATGAGCATTTTTTTCATTTCAATGGGGATGCTTCTTGATCTGGGTGTATTAAGAGAACATTTACCCTTAATACTGGCTGCAACTCTTGGAGTGCTGATTTTGAAAGCTGCAGCAAATTCCCTTAGCACTTTCCTTATAGGTTTTCCTTTGCATACCATGATCCTGGTCGGTTTCTCCCTCTCTCAGGTTGGGGAATTTTCCCTGATTCTTGCGAAGGTAGGCTTTACGAGCGGGCTGATAACTACTGAAATTTATCAGGAGTTTCTAGATATCGCCGTAATTTCCATGGTACTCACTCCTTTCATAATGAGCATGGGATATCGGACTACATCATTTGCCGAGTCTCTCCCCTTACCTTCAATAGTAAAAACCGGGTGGTACAGGCATTTTAAGGAGCACGTACCTCAAGATGCGCCTGAAAACCATGTGATTGTGATAGGTTTCGGAATAAATGGAAGAAATGTCGCAGCAGCTGCAAAGTCATCTTCTATCCCCTATCGGATAATCGAGATCAATCCTGAAACCGTCAGACAGGAGAAACAGAAAGGAGAACATATCCTTTATGGAGACGCTGCCCAGAAAGCTGTTCTGGAACATGCCGGTATCCGGACTGCGAAATCGGTTGTTGTGACCGCAGGGGATCCGGTAAGTGCCAGAAGAGTTATTGAAGCTGCCAGGCGGCTAAACCCTGAAGTCCATATTATTGCCAGGACACATTTCCTGAGCGAGCTGGATAAATTTCATATCGCCGGAGCCGATGAAGTTATTTCGGATGAGTTTGAAAGCTCAATAGAAATTTTCACAAGAGTGCTCCACAGGTATCTGGTTCCTTCAAATGAAATCGATTCTCTGGGCTCAACCTTACGCTCCGACCATTACAGGATGCTTCGCAGTCCTGACATTCCCCGGAAAAAGTTCTGCGACCTGGCTCTCGATTTTGCAGATGTGGAAATAAGGAGTATCAGGGTTGGGGAACTTTCCAGGGCGGCAGGGATGACCATTGGAGATCTCAACGTTAGGAAAAAATATGGAGTCTCTATACTTGCAATTTCCAGAAATCATAAACTTATCTCCGAGCTGCAGGCAGAGACCAAAATCCATTCAAACGATATCCTGCTTGTGATCAGCCCTCCTGAAAAGCTTGATGAAGTTAAAAAGCTTTTTGAAGATCAGGTGGGATAATGTTTCTTTATCCCGGTATTTTTCAGGTAAGGTTGAAAATAAACAATTTCAGGGATAACGCCGGAAGTCAGGATACGCGAATATGAATACATGAATATTTACTTATATTATTATGTAAATTTATTAATACTTACACGCTTATTAGTGCTTACATTTAACAATACTTAATACTTAATCTTGCGTAGCTTCAGACCTGCAAACTGAAATTTCGATGACTATTAGCGGCAATTTAGATTCCAATTCAGTCTCGTTAATTAAATATTTTTGAATATTTCCGCTTTTCACGTTTATGGCTACCTTTCATTATTTATCTGGTGGAAAATTCTTATGATGAGAGATTTTAAAGAGACTTTTCTTGAAGTTATTCAGGCGGTATTGCCTCTAACACTGGCGGTGATAGTGATCATGCTGGTATTTCTCGGCTCGAACCTGGGACATCTGGCGTCCTTCCTGACCGGGACAATAATGGTCATAGCAGGAATGACTTTTTTTCTTATGGGGGTCAAACTGGGCATGCTGCCAATGGGTGAAGCGATAGGGTCTAATTTGCCAAAGCACGGATCACTGATATTTATTGCAGTTGCAGCATTTTTTCTCTCTTTTCTGACAACTGTTGCGGAACCCGATGTAAGAGTCCTGAGCAGCATGATCGATTCAGTCTCAAAAGACAGCATAGACAGAAATATACTGATAGTATCAATAGGTGTTGGAGTAGGGTTTTTTGTGACCGTTTCCATCCTCAGGATAATTTACGGAATCCCTATAAAATATCTTTTTGCAATAAGCTACCTTCTCATAATCTTTCTGTCCTTTATCACACCGGCGGAGTTCCGTGCTATTTCTTTTGATGCGGGAGGTGTGACCACCGGACCAATGACCGTGCCTGTAATTATGGCACTGGGGATCGGGACAGCTTCGGTACTGCAGGAAAGATCCCAGCTTTCTGAAGGGTTTGGGCTCATTGGTTTTGCCTCTATAGGTCCCATACTCAGCCTGATGCTACTGGGGGTACTGTCTTCATGAGTGAAAGTACAGAAGGGATACTGTCTGTAGTTGTCGAAGTAAGTCAGGCACTTATCCCTCTTGTGATATTTTTTATCGTATTCCAGCGCCTGTACCTGAAGCTCCCCAGATCACAGCTGGTTAAGCTCTTTACAGGAATCTTTTTTACTGCAATTGGAATGATCCTGTTTCTATACGGAGTTTATAATGGCTTTTTCCCGATAGGAACGGAAATAGGTGAATTTTTTGGTGGCTCTGATAAAAAGAGCCTGTTAATCCCGATAGGTTTTGTTCTCGGGTTTCTTGCCACCTTCGCAGAACCTGCTGTAAGGGTATTATGCTATCAAATAGAGGAATCTTCCAGCGGTTATATCAGCTCGAAGCTCATGCTCTATACGCTTTCTTCCGGAGTTGCGGTATTTGTATCCATCGCAATGGCAAAACTGGTTTACGGGATTCCTTTCCTTTATATAATAGTTCCAGGATACTTACTTGTCCTTGTTCTGTTATGGTTATGCGACAAGGACTTCATAGCTATTGCATTTGACTCTGGTGGAGTTGCAACAGGCCCTATGGCTGTGACATTTCTCATGTCAATGGCAGTTGGCGTAGCCTCGGCGCAGGAAGGCGGAAATCCCCTTGTAGACGGTTTCGGCCTGATCGCAATGATCGCTCTTGCGCCTATTATCTTTGTTATGCTGCTGGGTGTTTATATACGATTTAAAGGAGGTATAAATAATGTCGAGTGAAGGAGATTTTCTACTGGTCGTAACTATAGTGAAAAAAGGATGGGGGGATGAAGTGGTCAAAGCTTCCAGAAAAGCTGGTGCTCAGGGTGGGACAATCTTATACGGGCGCGGCACAGGTATACACGAAAATAAGAGTATTCTTGGTCTGATGATAGAACCTGAAAAGGAAATCGTTCTTACCATAACCGAATCATGTATAGCAGACAATATCCTGAAATCCATTACTGAGGCGGTAAAACTCGATGAGCCTGGAACAGGCGTAGGATTTACAGTCCCTCTGGAGAAAGTGTTTGGCATCACCCGTTACTTCTGTGAAATGCATGACAGATCACAGAAAAGTTCCGGTTCATAAATAGACGTTCGGGGTAATGTGGATATCTTTCTGACATCAGATGTTTATTGCAATATAAAGAAAAATAGTCTTCATTTGCCTCTCATTATTTCAGAATTACCCTTTCAGAATTACTCCTGCAGGCTTTCAATAATAGTTGCTGGTCCCAGAATTTAAGTCCACTTCTCTTAACCTCGAATTTAAAATGCCTGTCTGTATTCCTGAGTATTTAAGTAATTCTGAACTTTTAGTTATGTGGAAATGAATCCGGTTTTGGGATCAGCTCAATTTTACTCCCGGATTGAAAAGAAGGTCTTACTTCTCCGGTGATGCTTTCAAACAACTTTCTCACATTGAGCAGGCTTTCAGGCTTTCCCAGAAGAACGCAGGCATCTTTTGCTTTGAGAAGGAAATCGCCTTCAGGAGTGTGAATCATTTCTGAGCCCCTGCGGACAGAAAGTACTGTTACTCCGTGCTTTTTCCTGAATTCCATCTCTGCAAGAGTTTTTCCGTCAAAACCTGACCCTTTCCCCACTTTAAGAACCTGGATCTCAACACCCGGAAGCTCATCCTTTATGCTGAATTCATTATCTGTATCCTGATCGACTGACAGTTTTCTCAATCTTCTGTAACCGTTAGCTCTCAAATCATTTACCATCTTTTCAATATTTTCCCTCGGCACAAGATACTTTTCGAGAAGGCGGACAAATATCTCTAGTGAGGTTTCGTATTCTTCAGGGATAATTTCATCCGCACCCAGGTGATGGAGGTGCTTCATTTCCTGCAGCTCCCGAACCTTTGCAATTACATAGATATTTGGATTCAACTCTTTTGCCTTCTCTACAATTTTTCTTGTGGCAAGAGAATCGGATATTCCGGTTATGAGCACTCTTGCGTTCCTGATTCCTGCATGTTCCAGGACAGCCCCGAATGTTGCATCTCCATACTGTATTCTTTCACCCTTTGTTTTTTCCTGCTTAACAATATCGGGGTTTGTTTCCAGGATGATGTATGGAATACCTGCAGCTTTTGCAGCTTTTGAAATCGTTTTTCCGAAAAATCCAAAACCTACCATTATAAGATGATCTTTTATCTCAGGTTCAACGCATTCTTTCCCTTCAAAGGGACCTGAGCAAAAGCCACGTACGAGCTTCATGCCATATACAGAATCTGAAGCCTTTTTGACAATGAACTCAGCAGGCCTGTAAGAAGCATTGATCAAAAAGGGTGTAACTCCCATGGTAATGATTGAAACTGCAAGAAATGCCTGGTAAGTCTCCTTCGACAGGAGAGAATACTCCAGCCCCAGTTTGGAAAGAACAAATGAGAACTCTCCTACCTGTGAAAGTGCAAGCCCTGTAATTATAGTTGTACGGAGAGGATATCCAAGAATAATGGTGATAAGCATTCCTGCAATTGATTTTATAATAATAAGGGCGACTGCAGCCAGAACCAGGAGAGGGAGATGATCAAGCAGGTAGCTGATGTTAAGAAGCATACCTATGGACACAAAGAAAAAGCTCATGAACATATCTTTCAAAGGCAGGATATTTCCCATCGCCTGGTGGCTGTACTGGGACCCTGAGATGACTATCCCGGCTAAAAAAGCTCCAAGGGCTAAAGAGAGGCCAATGCTTGATGTAAAGACTGCTGCGGATAAGCATATAAAAACAACACTGACAAGGAATAACTGTTTGCTGCCTGTCCTGCCTACACAGTAAAATATCCAGGGGACCAGAAATCTGGAGCTCAGGATAAAAACAAAGATGATCAGTGAGCCTTTAAAGAAAATATTGGAAAAAGCTCCATCAAAACTTATGGAACTTCCTGCAAGTATTGGAGTTATAAGAATAAGAGGGACTATGGCAAGGTCCTGAAAGATCAGAATTGCGAGTGAAGTTTTTCCGTGTGGGGTATCAACCTCGTTTTTGTCCTGAAAAACTTTGAGTACTATTGCGGTACTGCTAAGTGAAATCAGGAGCCCTATAAAAATTGATGTGGCAGAACTGAATCCAATCCATGTGCATATAATAAAAGCTAGAGTTGTTGTAAAAAGGATCTGAAGAACTCCTCCGCCCATTATGGCTTTTTTCATTTTCCAGAGGTCATTTAAGGAGAGGTCTACTCCTATCGTAAATAACAGAAAGACTACTCCGAGTTCGGAAGTCATGTCTATCTCCCCTCCGCTCAGGATTCCAAGACCGTAAGGCCCTATCAGCATCCCGGTTACAAGAAAGCCCAGTATCGGAGGGAATTCAAATCTATAAAATATAGTAAGAATTACGACTGCAAAGCCGAGAATCACATCAACATTTGCCAGCAAATAGTCTTCCATCTATTTCGCTCCCCGGAAAACGCAAAAATAAATTATGTCATTGATGTCATTGTCTACTCAATTAGTTCATGAAGGTGTATTGAAACTGGAAATTAGAAAAAGTATGAAGAGAGTGATGCAAAATATAATCTCAACATATTTTAAAAATTTATCCTCCATAATGTTTATAATATTCTCTTCTTATTTGAATTCTTCTAATAGTTCGTTCTGGTTTCTGACTGATGTTTTCAAACTTTAAGGCTTATTCCTCCGGGAAATATTCCCAAAATGAAAATGAAATACCTGCCTTACTTTATATATATTTTTAATAATTGGCGTGTTGCTGACATGGTATTTATATCCACGATTACATCCTCGAGCTTTTGAAATTTCAACTGTTGTATCCAATTTCTACTGTTATATTTTTTAATTTTGACTTTGATTTCTGGCATGTTAAGATTATCTGGTCTCTAAAAATAGTCATTCTGTCAATTGCTCGAGCTACAGGCACTCTTTCCAGAGAATATCTTCAATACTTTTTCAAAATCAATTTGCAGGGATTTTTCAACATTTTGTTTTTTGTTTCTTTCAGATATCTTTAAATAATACCTTAGCTATTTTACATAATGTAATGTTTTCTTTACATTATGTTAATTTAATTTTGCTATTTGTCTTTAAAGCTTTACTTAATTTTTAGACTAAATAATAACTCTACTAATTAAAACTGTAAATGGAAAACAAGGTGGTTTCAGATGAAGCGAAAGCAATTCCGGATAGTTTCTCTCCTGATTGTGATGATGATTGGAGCTGTGGTAGGTTTCTCGGCATCTATAGGAAATCCTGTGCTAGCTGTAGGAGTCGTGCTTGCAGGCATGGCTGTTATGTATATTCTGAAAAGCAGGCTGGAAGGCGTGGTCGAAGATGAAAGGATCTATCAGGTGAGCCAGAAAGCTTCCCGCATTACTCTCCAGATAGTTGCACTGGGCTTTGCCCTTGGAGGTGCAGCCCTCATAGCCATGAGAGATACTTATCCGGGATACGTGGATCTGGGGTTCTTCATGGCTTATGCAGGCTGCGGAGTTCTTGTGCTTTACTCCCTGTTTTATATGTATTATAACAGGGAATACGGTGGCTGATATGAAAAACAAAATTAAAGTTTACAGGGCAATGCACGATCTTACCCAGGAAAACCTTGCTGACCGAGTTGGGGTCACAAGGCAGACAATACATGCCATTGAGAAAGGTAAGTATGACCCTTCCCTCGACCTTGCTTTCAAGCTTGCCCGGCTTTTTAACGCAAATATCGAAGACATCTTTCTCTATGAGGAAAAAGGGAAGTAAGACTGCTCTTGATATGTTTTTTCTTACTTTTTTCTTACTTTTTTCTTACTTTTTCTCGGAATCGGTAAAAAATCTTTTATTCCGTTTTTTTTCTGTATTTTTTCCGATTTTTTTATAAAAGCAACCTCCTCATATTTTTTTCAGATAAACTTAGCTTTCCTTTTCTCCTTTACGCAAATAAACCTGAAGTAAAATGTATATATTTCTTGCTTTATTTCCTGTAAAATCGCTGTCTATCAATGATATGGGATTTTCTCACTTAAGCTAGATTTACCAGTTAATTTTGAAGGCTCTGCATCAGGAAAATCAAGATTAGTTTTTAAATAAACTTATAAGGAATGAGCAGTTAGTTTAACAGGGTACCTGTTTCTATTGTATCGGTTTGATAACCGGTATCCAGACAATAAAGCAGGAACAGCCGAATAAACAAAACCAGTTTCCCGAAAAGGGAGATCAGCAGGAGTGTAAAAGTATGATGCAATCTTTTATAGTGGAGCACTATCTCGAAAGTGCTGTAGACGTTTACTGTGGCGGGCCGGACATTTTCAAAGGAAGCGTAAAAGCATGTGCAGATAATGTACTCACCCTCGAAAATGATGGAAAACTGACACATATAGCCATTGATAAAATCATAGCTATGTGGCCGCAGTAATTTCGAATTGCAGATTTAAGGTGATATAACGCGGCAGACAGGGAAAAAAAGGACAGCCATAATCCTTTTTTGAGCTATCTGTATCGCTGAATAATTCTATGGATTGAAGGATTAGCCCGGTTTTTTTGCCCAGCCAGGTTTTTATTCTCCATTGCCTGGGTGGAAGCTGATCCTTTATTCCACAGGAGCGAAAATGAACACACCGAGGTGCAGAAAATGCAGTGTTTTATAGTGGAGCACTATTTTGACGAAGTTTTGGATGTTTACTGTGGGGGTTCAGACGTTTTTAACGGAAAGGTTAAAGCCTGCGCAGATAACGTTCTCACTCTTGACAAGAATGGAAAATACACGCACATAGCAATCGATAAGATCATAGCGGTCTGGCGTGCATAAAAGGGAAAACGAGAATAATCAAGCCAGTTTTTTGAACCGAAAGCTGTCAGATAGAGCAGTTGAATAAAAGGACTGAGTAGCAGAAAAGTCTTTGAATGGAATATTTTTATCCATCCCCGCATTTTCTTCATTGGGCTGAAACTGCTCTATCAGTGACGGTTATTTTGAATTTCAACAGTAAATGCTTCCTGAAAGCTGATACTGAGAGCTAATATTTTCCTGTTTTTACCGTTTTACCTGCAGGTCTACAGTTCATAGCTCATGCTTTCATTTTATTCTTTTATTTTTTGATGCAGCTTTTTGCATGAGAGGCAATAAATTCTCTCATAAGTTTTGCTCCGAGCATCGCTGTCTGTCCGGAGTCGTATTCAGGGGCAATTTCAACAACATCGAAAGCCATTGAGTAAGGGGCAAGGGTCCTTATCGCAGTCCTGACATCCCTGGCACTCAGCCCGAAAGGTTCAGGTGTTCCCAGTCCGGGGGCATACGCGGGATCTATTGCATCCATATCAAGGGAAAGGTAGAGCTGGCTGCAGTCAAGTGATTCAATCGCTTCTTTGAGGACTTCTACCATGCCTATGGATTCAACATCATCTGCCGTGTAGTATCTCAGCTTATTTTCTCTGGCAAAAATCCATTCTTCTTCGGGCCCGCTCCTTATACCTATGGAAACGAGATTATCCGTGATATTTTCCAGAATATTCCGGGATACACATGCATGGTTGTGTTTGAAACCTCTGTACTCCTCCCTGAGGTCAAAGTGGGCATCAAGAATAAGGACTCCGAAATCATCCCCTGCGAATTCCGCACAGGCTTTGACCGTAGAATAAGTCAGGGAGTGCTCGCCCCCAAGCATAATAGGAAGCTTTCCGTCGTTCAGCAGAGCCTTTACCTCTTCGTAAAGGTCCCTCAGGGTCTCGTCAACCGAGGCTGAAGTTTCCAGGTTTCCTGCATCATATATCGGAAGGTCTACAAGGTCTATGTCGAAAACCGGGTTATAACTCTCAAAATTTGCAGAAACCTGCCTCATAGCATCCGGAGCCCAGCGGCTGCCTGCACGGTATGAAGAGGTATTATCAAAGGGTACGCCAAAAATTACGTAGCGTGCAGATTCGTAATCTGCGAGGGCATCTATAAAGGAATTGGGTAAAAACATACTCTTACCTGATGTAAATTATACCTGATGTAAATTGTTTAATTAGTAAAAAAGAGAACTCAGGGTCTGTATTAACCTGAGTTTTTGTTTGTCTGTTTTTCAATGATTACGTCCTTATATCGAGTTTGACCTTTCCGAGGGCTGTGATATAGGATACCTCTTCGCCCTCTTTTACTCTCTCCTTTAATTCATCAGGAATTACGATTTCAAAAGTCGAAAAGTCTCCCATGTCCATAAGCTGGGCAATGTCTCCGGTGATTGAGATAACCTGTGCACTCTTTCTTTCCACGATCGGGACATAAACTTTGTTTGCTACGGACCCGATATAAGAGCGCTTCTGGCCGTCAAAAAGGCCTATTGCCTCTACTCTTGCCTTTGCGGCTCCGTGTTTCCCGGGTTTTGACTTGGTAATGCTTTTTATCACACATGCTTCATCGTCAATAATTACATATTTTCCTTCTTTAAGTTCCTTTACTTCTACCTGCTGTTTCATAGTGATTCTCCCTTACATTTTATATATTTATAATAAGCTGTAAACGTCATACCGGATTTGATCTAAAGTTTTCAGCGCCAATTCCGGTGAAGTGGTATAAGAAGGCTTTTTTAATTTTTAAGCCTGTCTACCCTTTCATCCATACTTTACTTAACTGCTCGTATAGAAAAGCTGGAAGTAATTATTATCTGAATGCCTGTGCAACCTGACAGGTCGAGACTAATACGATTAATTATCCTAGAGTATATAACGCTTATGCGAGATTTCGTTTTTCCGGGCATAATTTCAGAGGATTTCTCTCGAAAAACCGGGCAGTTTTATTTATTTGAGTAAAATATTATTTTTTAAAGTTCAAAGGCGATTATTATTAATTTCGATGGACATTTTTTCTGAGGAATTTAAGATATGCCCAGAACTCCTTGATTCTTCTCAATTTTTTCAGTATGCGATTTCCAGTTCTTCAAGCTTTTCCTGGAGAGGCACGCCTTCTCTGTCCCAGCCCCTGTAATGATAATACTCCTGGAGAGCTGCGTTAAACTCCTGCTTATCTATTCCATTTCCTTTCCCTTCGCTCGTTTCGAACAGCCTTTGAGGGAGTGTATCATCTTCTCGAGAGAATCCTGCTTTTATATTGTAAACTCTTTCAAGATTCCAGATCCTTTCCCCAGCCTTCAAGAGTTCTGCAGGAGATATTTTTATTCCTGTCCCGGCGTATAATAAAGCTGAACAGAGTTCTTCGCCTACGGCAAAAACCGAGAACGGACAGAGTACAAGAGAATCAAGCACAGCAGTCATGTTTTCAAATGCCTGCAGGATTCCGGCTTTTCCTTTAAGGCTGAAGCGGTCCAGCATCAGTGGTTTTCCTAGAACTTCCGGCCCTACCATAAAGGCTGTAAGATAATCTCCGCCGTGGCAGGAAGTCGCGTAAGCCAGAGCCTGACCTTTAATCCCCCTGGGGTCAAACCCTGCGAGTTCAAGCCCTTTTACATCCATGCTGATATCTTCTCTCCCCCGGCTTGAGAGATATTTTCTGGCACCTTCCCCGGTTTTGCCTCCTTCTCCCATTTCTTCAAGCAGACCTTCAAGTTCTCTTGCCTCTATTTTTTCTGATTTGAGTTCTGCCAGAGCGCCAAGTACCGAACCCGCAGAAACAGGGTCAAGCCCGTAGTCTTTGCATATTCTGTCTGCCAGGAGCACGTAGTTAAAGTCGGGGTTTTCAAGGTTAAATCCGAAAGCCCATAAAGAATCGTAGTCAGGAAGAATTTGCCCTGTTTTTTTTATTCTCCGTTTACAGCTCAGGGGGCAGGAGGGGCAGCTTTCTTTTTCGAGATCAAAACTGGCTTTTATATACTCACCTGAGAAACGGTCAGCAAAAGAAGTCCTTCTTTCGGAAAAGTTTCTTCCCGGGATGAGGTCCATATAGTCCAGTAGCTTGACAAATGCAGGAGTGCCGTAATTTGAAAGCCCTTTGGAAAGTACAGGGTTTGCTTCAAAAAGCTTCAACATTTTTGCCCTGAGATCCCCAAAACTCTCAGGGCTAGCAGGCAGGATCTCTTTTTCACCCTTTACAATCACAGCTTTCAACATCTTTGAGCCTGCAACAGCTCCCAGGCCTCCCCGGCCGCTGTGAATGGAATCAATTACAAAAGAAGAAATAAGGGCTCCCTTTTCTCCTGCCCTGCCTATACAGGCGGCGCTTCCTTTATTTTTCAGGGCTTCGGTACATGCTCCCGTATTTTTACCCCATAAATGGTCTGCCTGCCTGACTTTTATCTTCTCTCCCTTTACCTCCACAAGAGAAGGCCTCTTTGCTTTTCCGGTAATCACAAGCGCATCAATTCCAGCTGTTTTCAGTTCCCTTCCAAAGCCTCCGCCTGTGTTCCAGCTGAATACCGTGCCTGTGAGGGGGGATTTCGATGTGACAATTGCACCTGAAGACATGGGAGCAAGGACCGTGAGTAGCCCTGCAGTGAAAATAAGTGGATTTAACGGGCTGAGGGGGTCAATATCAGCATCTGCCAGTTCGGAAAGCAGTTTTACTCCGAGCCCTCTCCCTCCAAGGTAATTGAGGACTAACTTTTCATCAGTCTCTACAGCATTAACCGATTCCGAGCCAAGGTCTATATATACTGTTTTTCCTGTCCGGTAAACCATATCAAAATCCCTTTTCATATCTTTTAATCTTTTCTGGGCTTTCTTGATGCTTAAATTTTGAAAATGCTTTTTGAGAATGGGCTTTAATTGTAATTTTTACCGTGAAAATCTTGAAAGAGCCATTCTTTAAGGCAGAGAAATTGTAGATAATATTACATGAACCTGGAGAAACCTTATATCATTTCCGTATATGCTCTCATCCGGAACGAAAAAGGGGAATTTCTGCTGCTCAGGCGCTCGGAAAATTCCCGCACCAATGCAGGAAAGTGGGACCTTCCGGGCGGAAAGGTAAACCCGGACGAGTCTCTTAAAGAAGGGGTTGTGCGTGAAGTCTGGGAGGAAACCGGAATTACAATGGTACCGGGCGATATTGCAGGGCAGGTAAACTTTGAACTCACTGAAAAGAAGGTCATTGCTATCGTGTTTGATGGGGGGTATGTTGTCGCTGACGTTAAATTGAGCTATGAGCACATTGAATATTCCTGGGTCTCGCTGGAAAAGATTCTCGGTATGGAGACGCTCCCGGCTTATTTCCGGGATTTCTTTGAAAGGTTTGATCGTGAGAACAAAAAACCTTCAAAGCTCTTTATTTAATCTGAGTATTGCATTTTTTATCCTTTGGATTTTTTATTCTTTAAAATACTCATCTTCGAGTTTTTTTCTTTTTCTTCGGCTTTTCTGCCAGCTTATCCCCAGGAAGAGCAGGACTGCAAGAGCTAAAAAAACTGCTGCACGTATCAGGCCTCCATACCTGCTCCACAATATGGGATTGATGTTATCCCTCATTTCATATTTCGGATACATTATATCCCTCGGGTTATCGCTGTGACCGAGACCAAGGGCATGTCCAAGCTCATGCTTTGAAATGCTGAGCATGGTTGAGTCTCCATACTGGCTCCATGACCTGCCCTGATAATTCCCAACCTCAAGTACTATTTCAACTTCAATGAAACGGTCTCCGGATATCCTCGGCTTTGCATAGCCTGCCACACCTGAAGGAGCGCCCTCTACTTTCTCAAGGTTTTCAACCCACCTTATCTTTATGTCAGCATTTTCGGAATCAACGATCTCAAAAACAGGGGTATAATTAAGTTTCCCGTTTCCTCCTTCTTCCCAGTATTCAAGAGCTTTTTCTACCTGTTCATAATATGTGGGGCTGTAACGGGAAGGGGTATTCTTATCGTCAATGTATACTGTGATTGGGGAATGGTCCCAGGGTTTATCGAGAATTTTTTCCGGGACTTCCCCGGATTCTGCGGAAACGGCAGGTATTAAAAATACTATCAGCAATAAAACGAAGGATAATATTATTAGATTTATTTTTTTTTGATTAATAAAGATGAGCCCCCGTATCAGCATTGATTTGTTTAAACTGTTTTCAGGTATACTGCCGTACAAACAGTATGGGTTCTGATTCGAGCCTGCATGAGTTTGATGTTTACAGTTAATCTGGTATTTATAGCAATTTTTATGTTTGCAGTTAATCTGGTGTTTATAGCAATTTTTATGTTTGCAGTTAATCTGGCGTTTACAGCTTGAGTTAATTAGTGTTAGAAATATATTTTCAAAAAGTAGTTCCATGGTTATAATAACTTTGACGCGGATCTATTCGCCTGGAAACCTATCTGGATCTCAGGTTCACTTTTTGATAAAACAGACCAGAAAATGTCTTTAAAATCAAGTATTGAAAACTGGTTCTTTAATCCGCCAGTTTGAAAAAGTTAAATTTCAGGTTTACATGTTTATTTCATTCATGCCTGCTTTCATTCATGCCTGCTTTCATTCATGTTTGCTTTATATGTGCTCCGGCAATATTGCATACCTCGCAGTCAGGGTCGTCACATTGCTCTTTTTCTTCGCTTTTTTCTTCTTTATTTTTTCCATTCTCATCTGGAAATTCCGAAGCAAGAGCTCTTGTACTTTCTGCAAGCACGGCAGCATTTGATAGAGATGCCCCTATCATTATTGCAGAAAATATTTTTTCTTTTGAAATCCCTTTCCTTTTCGCTACTCTCACATGCATCTTCAAACAGTGTTCGCAGCGAAGGGCAGAAGCCACTCCAATGGAGATAAGTTCCACGGTTTCCTGGTCGAGATTTTTTACCTCTCGCATGATGGAGTTATCATAAAGGGTTTTCGGAATGAAGATCTCAGGGAGATCTTTCATAAAATTCATAATATAGGGGACTTCTCCATACTGCTCCCGAACGTCATCAAGGAGCTTAGGAATGACTTTTTGGGGATCATTTTTTAAAATTTCCACAATATCCTCAAGTTCCATATGAAACCACCAGCATAGATTAACGTGGAAACCGGGCTAGACCCATTTTCCGGGTCGGGTTTTACAGTTTTAAGGATAAGTGAAAAGGCACAAACCCAGTAAAAATGTAAAATGGATAGTTTTAGCTCAACAGAATCCGGGTCAAATTGCAAAACCTACGTCGGATTTAGATTTGATTTTTATCAATATATAATTTTTCATTTTTGACCGAGAAATATTTGCAAGCTCTGAAAGAGTAACCCCTTCATCAAACTCCAGCTTTTCTATTTTTTCATGGAATTGGTCATACGGCAGTTTTACCCTGACCCCATCGAGCTGAAGGGTAAGCGGGGCGGGAGAGAGCACAGTACGGATTTCCGGGACCTGATTTTCTATCTCTTTCATCACCCTTGCAGGAAGTACTGCCAGAGGATCTCTTGCCTGCTGTTTGCGAATACTGTCCGCTATTTTTGAAACCTCCTGGTTGAGATTTTCAAGGGCATTAACTTCCTCAGTTCTTCTTAACCTGTGGGAAACTCTTCCGATATTTCCTACGTAGAGGTCTGCTCCCTGAATATCCTCCGTTTTAAGATCTGAAGGCCCACCTGTCACCACAATGGGTATCTCTATGCCTTCAAAAAGTTTTGGCTTCTTTTTTGTGATGCAGTCACTGAAAGAGCCAAAGGTGAAAACTGCAATATCGTGCTCGTTAATCAGCTTCCTTTCGTAGTCCATTGAAAGGGATACCCTTCGCCCCATCCCTCGTGCGAGCCCTAACATGTTCGTATTGGCTCCGGGGTGACGCAGGTATTCTGCTACATCGCAGGCTGAGTGGGGCAGGTGATGGGAAGCAAGTGTTGGGGATACAACTGCGATTTCCACACCTGTTAAAGGCGCTTCCACCAGTATTCCAAGCAGTTCTTTAGAAAGTTTTTTCACAATATCAACGTCTTTTTCAGGCACAAGCATTATGAGATTGACTTCGGTCCCTGTAACCACTTTCTGAATTATGTATCCTCCAAGGTCTTCCATCAGTTCGATTAGAAGCCCGTGCTTATGGACTCCGCCGGTATAAAGATAGGGTAGGAGTACAGCCATCTTACTTTTTCCCTCCTTCCATTAATTCGTCTAGCATTGCTCCTGCTTCTTCAATCCACTCACGCTCTAATGTTTCTTCTGATGCTACAAATACAAAGCGATTGCCTTTATAAAGGTGGTAGCGTACCCTGAAACCCTCTGGTGTTACCCGGATTGCAAAGTCCACAAGGTTTTCATGAAGCCTGTGCCTGGGATCTGCAACCAGCATTTCTTTAATAAATTCAGCCTCTTCTGCAGGCTTATCCGTACTGATGGTTACTGTCCAGCGGTCCGGCTGACTGATGTTTGCTTTTCCGTAGCGTTCCCAGAGTTTTACAAGCAGTTCCGGGATATACTGTTCTTTTTTAATAGAGATCACTACTTCGCCGGCGACGGGTTTTGTTTCCACGTCGGCAATATCGATTGTCGTAACCCTGGTGCCTACATCCCTCAGGATGATTGCCATCTGGAAAAGGGAATCTTCAGGTCTCAGTACTACCTTGATTCTTCCTATTGCAGGGGCAAGCTTGAGACTCGCAAGGTTGTCCTCGATGATCTTTCTGTAAAACTCCGTTTCCGAATCAATTGCGGACTCGACAACAAAGATCTCAAGCGAATCCATTTTGATCTCACTCCTCCACGAAGCCGGAAGCAAGAAGTGCTGCTCCTACTGCCCCTATCAGGTGGGAGTTTTCAGGAACAAGGACATCAATCTTGAGAAGCTTTCCAAGGGCTTTTGGAACCCCTTCGATCAGGGAAGAGCCGCCTACGAGAATCAGGGGTTCTTTTACGTCAACCTCCTGAAGCTGCTGCTCATAAATCTGCTCTACCACACTATAACATGCAGCAGCGGCTACATCTTCAGGGGTGGACCCTTTGGCAAGGGAATTTACAAGGGACTGAATCCCGAAAACTATGCAGTAGCTGTTCATGGATACATTTTCATGCATACCTTTAACTGCAAGAGCTCCAAGTTCGGTGATGTCCACACCAAGCCTCTTTGAAATCATTTCAAAGAAACGTCCTGAAGCTCCGGCGCAGATCCCGCCCATTGTAAACATTCCCGGAATTCCATCTTCAACCGAGATCGCCTTGTTGTCCATCCCGCCTATGTCAATAACTGTTGCAGGCCCCTTCTGCCTGTCTGCGAGATAGACCGCTCCCTTTGAATTGACGGTTATCTCTTCCTGGATAAGCTGGGCGTTAAAATGGTTTCCTATAAGGAAGCGTCCATATCCTGTCGTTCCCATAGCCTGGACTTCTTCCCTGGAAACCCCGGCTTCTTTCAGGGCAATAGAGTATGCTTCTTCAGCGCTCTCAATGACTTTTGTTGTCGGCACCCACCCTTTGCCTATTATTTTATTGTCCTTCATTACCACTGCTTTTGTAGTTGTTGACCCTGAGTCTATCCCGGCAGTAAGCCCGTGCTGAACTTCCCTTGTAAGGAGGTGCCTGCGTCTGACAATTGTAGTAAGGGCTTCCAGTCGGGTGAGCAGTGTGCCTGCAGTGGTGCTCTCGGTAAAAGAGTAGCTAATAACCGGAATATTCGAGTGTCTATGGATGTACCTTCTGACCTCGTTCCGCACGATAGCTCCTTCTGCACAGCGGAAGCAGGTAGTGATAAAGACTCCATCGGCATTGGTTGTCCCTTCAACGACAGCTTTTGCCCGAGCCATCATAAGCCTCAGGTCTCCGCTTGCAACTTCAAGCCCGAAATCCCTGCCTATGGTGTCTATGGATGCAACGTCAACTTCAGGAAAAATAAATTTTGCTTTCACTTTGGCTGCCGCTTCATCAAATTCAGGCTGGACTCCCGCATATTCAGAGCCGCAGGACACCAGGGCAATCTTGACAAGTCCGGATTCTTCAGTGCTCATTTCCTGTCCTCCTCTTCAGCTGTTTTTTCTTTGTCTGCCTTATTACTTTCTTCAGACTTTTCTTTAGGCAATGATTCCAGGAATTCTGCGATCTGGCTTACAAAATCTCGGGCTTCTTCACTGGATTCAGGATACTTTACTTCAAGTATGGGGACATTTTTTGAGCGGACCAGATATTTCATTAACTCATTTGTACGGTTACAGCCCACACAGCCAAAATTAGCAGGAGGATTTTCAACTATAATTGCAGCTTCGGTCTCTTCTATCAGTGGACCTATAAGTGACATCCTTCCTCTTACTCCGGCAGGCACTTCAATTGCAGCATATTTAAGACCAAGTTTAGGGTCTTCGGAAGTGATATTAATAGGGGGAGAGTCCAGGCCGATGTTTGTAACTTTTTCTCGTATCTGGTTCATCATGCTAAGGGGCCTGTGCCCGAAACGTTCAACAAGATCAGCAAGAATAAGACTGTTTATAGGGTAAATGAAAACCTTTACCAAAAAATTCACCTCGAAAGTTCCGCTTCAATAACTTTTTCAAGCTCCGAAACTTTAAGTCTGCGTTTCTCCTCTGGCTTCTCTTTTACACATCCTTTTGCTTCCAGGTCATCGAGTGCAGCCCCTATGGCAGGGAGCATCTCAACTTCTTCTCTCAGGAAATGGAATCCAGGTCTCGGACCTCCCCCCCGGCTTGCCCGGCAGCGTCTCTCGTCGCCGGCAGGAAATCCCCTATCTTTTATAAAAATATGGTTTTTATCCAGTTCCCGGATCTTTTCGGCCACTGATAAAACATCTTCTTTAGGACCTGTTACAATCAATCCAAAGCAGGTTTCCTTTACAGTAACCGGAAACTCTGATTCGTAAATCTTCATGGCTGCGTCTGAAGGCAGCACTTTATCCGAACTGATTACAATAACTTTCGTAATCTCTTCCTTTTTTATCTCTGTCATTTTCTGTCTCTCCTTAGCTTCGGGAGACTTCACCTGAAAAAAAATCAAAATATGTGAATCCACTCAAGCATCGGGTATTTATTTCGCTTATGTATTATTTTATTGTTGCATTACTTATCAATTTATGCGGCTATTTTTATACTTCACTAATTATTCTTATCCCTGTTCTCAATTTTTCTGGCCACCATTTTCTTTGCGTGCAACTTCGGTTATGTATATGGCATCTCCTTCTTTGATGCCTTTGAGTTTGTCAGGCTCGACAATTCTGCCGATAATGTTTGTCGAAGAGAATTTCTCTCCTGTGGGGCCGAAAAGATCGTCATCTATAAGTCTGACTCCTATTGTACCCATTCTCTTTGCTGCCTGGTTTGTGATTCCTATTTCCCCAGCCAGTACTTTCTTCTCAGGCGTGTTTTCAGGGAGGATTTCCTTATATTTCACCATTTCCTTTTCCGTTTTAAAAAGGTAAGTGGTCTCGTATATCATATGAACGGGAAGTTTTCCGACGGTTTTGGTTTTAAGATCAAGAGCGTGGCGGAAAAAGTCAATAGATTTTGGAGCTATCTCCGTATAAAGTTCAACCTCGATGAGTTTTGCCCTGGCTACGGCATATGCCTTTACTTTAGCCTCTCCGAGAATTTCCAGGGTAGTTGGGGGTTCCTGCCTGACAATCACCGAATCTTCTCCGGCGTAGCCTTCTTTTATCAGTTCAACTCCAATAGAGGAAAGTAAAGGCTCCACCTCTTCAAAGCTGTGCCCTAGAAGGACGATCTGGGGAGGAAGACTTTCTACTGACAGTTTTTGCCCCTTTTCTGCAAGTTTTATGAGTTCCAGCCCTTTTGTTACCTGTCCCACGACAGAATGCACAAGGCTTGAAGGGCGTTCTTCTCTTGAAATATATATTCTACCTGTCCCGTATCCAACTGTCCTTACCGAAATGGCACCTTCTCTTCTCTGCTCAAAATTTTCATAAGGAGCAGGCACTTCCCTGAGACTGTCGTCCGAAATAAACGAGCTGGTAACCGCATCTACTTTAAGTGTCCCTTCACGGGTCAGGGCATAGAAATGCTCTGCCCCCACAGGAGCATTTCTGGAAAGCTCAACCTCAAAATAAGTATATACACTGTCCTCGTCTTCGAGAGGGGTCGAGAGGTCGGTAGTGCATGTTTTCTCTGTAATCCGTTCCCATTCTATAACAGGCTCTATGCTCAGGATAGAATCTTCTTTGGAAATCTTGGAAATTATTTTTCTCCCGGTTACAATGCTTGCAAAAACACCGTCATCAGGAGACCCATACTCGGCTGAATGTCTTTTCCTTGACAGGATCAGATGAGTATTGTGCGGATCAAACCCTCCAGCTCCGAAAAGGACATCAAAAGCTTCAAAGTTTCCTGTTTCACGCGAAGGTTTTATATCGGCTTCAAAAGGTCCGAAAGCCAGAGCTTCAGGGCTTTCCCAGTGGATGTCCTTTCTTTCGTACTCTTTATAATGTTCGGCCCATAATTTTCCTGAGGTTGACTCGGGGTCTTTGATTTCTATCCTCAGCTCCCCTTTGGGCGTATTGATAGCGTATTCGGTGATTTTCTCCGTTCTCTTTTCAGCGGCTTTTTTGAGAATCCCAATCGCTGCACCGGCTATGTAGGGGGCTCTGGAAACTTTAAGGGCGTCTCCAATGGTAGAGCCTGCGGGCAAAGTGTAAACCTGCCCGTTCACCTCTACGCTGATCTCATTACTCGTAATCGGCACCTCATTTTAGTATTTTTCCATACTAAGAGGTGGCAGCATATTTATATTTCTTCTGCAGCTTTGATCTTTTCTTCTTCTGTAAGCTGGGAAAGTACGTTCTTTGGCTGGCCTATATCCACTATCTTCCCATCGCGCATAAGTGCGACGCGGTTGCAGATCTCATTTACAAAGTCCATATCGTGGGAGACGATGACAAACGTTTCTCCGATTTCTTCTCTGGCTTTAAGAATCGAATTTGTCACCGCAACTTTTGTAATTGGGTCCATTGTCCCGGTTGGCTCGTCCATAATGACGATTCTTGGCTCCTTGATCAGAACCTGCGCAAGTGCAATCCTATGCCGCTCCCCTTCACTCATTTCATCGGTCATTTTGGGTAAAATACTTTTTGCCTTGTCTTCTTCAAACCCTGCGGCTTTAAGAGTTATTACGGCTTTTCTTACCCCCAGTTCAAATGGGAGGTCAAGGCTGATGGATTCTGTAAGGTTGTCTATTACGGAACTGTGGGTGTAAAGCCCATATTCCTGGTGCAGGAATCCCATGTATTTCGTTGCCCTGCCTTTATTATCAACTCCCAGTTTTGTCATGTCCACCCATTCGTCTCCGATGCGGACTTCGACTTCTCCTGAGGTTGGCGGTAAAATCCCCATAAGGATTTTTGAGGTCGTGGTCTTGCCTGCCCCGCTTACTCCGACAAGTCCGAATATTTCTCCTTCCTTCACTTCAAAAGAGATGTTGTCAACAGCCCTTACAACGCCCCTGTCAACTGAAATATAACGTTTTGACAGGTTCCTTACGCGGATAATAGGCTCCCCTACCAGGACATTCCTGTCCTGCCTGACCATGGATGCGCTTTGCATAAAGACTGCAGAAACCTCAAGCGGGTTTCCTTCCTGAACGACTTCCCCATTTTCAAGCAGGATTGCCTTATCTGCCAGTTTCTCTATTACCTCGGGCCAGTGTGAGGTGAGCACCATGCTCATATCGTAGTTCTTGACAGCTTTTATAATAGCTTCATGAACCAGTTTTGCCGTCATGGGGTCAAGAGTCCCTGTGGGTTCGTCTGCTAACAGCAGCAGGGGGTTCCTTACGAGCTGCCTTGCAAGTACAACCCTCTGTTTTTCTCCTCCCGACAGCTCCCTTGCAACATGCATCATGCGGTGGCTTAAGTTTACTTCTTCAAGGAGTTCAACTGCCTTTCTCATGGCGTCATCTCCCTTATACCCGATTTCATTAAGGGAGTTTATGACATTTACAAGAACTCTTTCATCACCATAAAGGGCAAAGGTTCTCTGGAGCATGATTGCAATACGTTTGGTGATATCCTTTCTCACCGGATCATAAAGAGAAAGTTTTATGAAATCGGCTTTAAATGACTCAAGAGTCTCGCCACAGACCGGGCATTTCTGTCCTACTCTGCTTGGACGTTCTATATATCCGCATTTTTCACAGCGGGCCAGATGATATATTACTTCGCCTGAGATGTTTTCAAATGATTCTGTCCCGCGCAACACATGCATCAGGATTGTTTTTCCGGATCCGCTTTTTCCCAGAATTCCAACGACTTCCCCTTCGTTGATCTTTAAATTTACGTTTTTCAGAGCTTTGAGACCGTCGAAGTCTACAGTTAGGTTTTTAACTTCAATAAATACTGGCATGAATTTTCCTCCGCAATAATGAGCTGCATATGAATCTGGTGGCTTTCTCCCGCCTGCCTGGGCGTATCGCTCAAGAGTGAAAAGTAATTATCTCAAAGTGGAATTTTACACTAACATGACCAATAAATTTCACACATATGGGCAACAAGTAGATAAGAATAAACATTACATAAACATAACGCATTATTTTGTCACTGTGAACATTGATAACCAGCATCAGCTGGCAAAATTGCCGGATTTTTGCTCCTTATAATCCTTTTACCACATCCACAACTTTTATGATGTCGTCGAGCACCACATCTGCTGCTTTTCTGAGTTCTTCAGGTCTTTTGTCTCCCTGCTGGACTGTCATTATTCCCACGTCTGCTGCCCTGAGAGCCAGGATATCGTTAATTCCGTCGCCTACCATAACTACTTTCTCATACCTGCTTTTAAGTTCAAGCACAACTTTCTCCTTTATAAAGGGGTCTGCAAAGGCAAAGACTCTTTCTACAGGGATATTTATTAACTCTGCAAGTTGCGCCAGTGCAGACATTCTATCTCCTGATGCTATATATGTATCCACTTCCATGGTCTTGAGTATCTGGACTGTCTGCAAGGTCTTGCTGAATACTTGCCCTCCTGTGCTGAGTACATAAGGTATTTTTCTTGCCTCAGAGTCCACTATCAGTCCTGCCGCAAGATAAATGCTGTCAGGGCAGCGGGCTGTAACCGCTTCGAGCACATCGTGAACATCTCCCATAAAGAGGGAAGAGCTTTTTATGACCTCACAGGCAATATCCGAGGTAAACAGCCCTTTTGAACAGCTTATGCCTATTGAAATCCTGTAGTCCCTTATAAATTCAAATAAAGTCATCTCTCTTTTTGAACGCAGGATTATCTCTTTTTCCGTATTAAGAGCTACCAGGCCGCAACCGTTTTTTTTCGCAACAATGGCAGTGCTCTCTATATTTTCGAGAAGGTTCCCTGTGCTGGATTCTTTTGCAACTCTGTACATGTGTAGAAGAGTCCCGGCACTGTCAAAGACCACTGCAATTCGTCTGGCCATGTCAAATGATTATTCTATAAAATAAAAAAATCTTTGTGAAAACAGAAAAAAACAGGCGGAAAAAGGAATTTTATAAAAATAAATGAAGTAGTAAAGTTAAACCTTCCTTTTTCTTTCTTCACAGAATTGATGCTCCCGAAAGCAAAACCCCTGCAAAAAAGCCCAGAATTGCTCCGGAATTCAGGAAGGGGAGCCCTGCCTGGGGTTTTCCTCTCATCACCAGGATAGACAGGATCACATGCCCTGCAAGAGTCCCCAGCATTGCCCCGAGTACCGGATATGAGATGCCTCCGTTTTCAATGAATACATTTGCGGAAACTACAAGCAAACTGGGCATGACTGCGTCACCAAGCCCCATGAAAAAAGCTTCGCGAGTTTCTCCCTCTTTAAAACTCTCTTTAATAAATGAATAGTCCCGATGTTTTGGAATTATGAATAGAATGGGGAGTTTAAGGTCCATCACACCCTCAGCCATAGTTATCATGTGTTTTGTTTTGTACACCGAGATAGCATCATAGACCGCAAGAAGTATCAGAAGGACTACTACCGGGATAACGGAAAGGGAAATCCCTATCAGGGCACTGACTCCAGCTGCTATGCAGACTCCGAGGATATCGATTACATACCATTCCGGGTATTTGTAGAGCAGTAATGTTAATCCGGTAGACAGCAGGATTGAAATTATATTTTCAAGGCCTGCAAGTGAAGGAATCAGGGTTAAAAGTGCGAAAAATACATAGTATAGAGTGCTTAATATAGCGAGATATATCAGTAAGCTGATGATCCATTTCATGTTTTTCTTTATAGCTATCAGAACAAAAAGCGTAAAAGTCAGGATCATTACGATATAATATATTGAGTTGGAAACCTGCGTGGGATCTTCAAAAGCCTGCATTTCATTCGTTTCCATTGGCGTGGACAGGAGCAGGGAAAGAATCTGTACTATTAATATTAGTCCTGCCATGGAGAGAATTGGTAAATAATCTTTGAGTGAATTTTCGCTGGAACTCAATTATTAAACTCCTTATTTCTTGACAGTATGCTTTTTCTATTCCTTTATATATTTACTCTATCCTCTATCTTCAATTTTTATCCTCTCTATTATATACTGTCTGATATACTGTCTGTTGCTCCAATACTTATCTTATCTGTACCTTTTGTGTAATCGATTTGCAATCTGGTATATTCTCTTGAATTTTTGTTTTATCAAAATTTCTGGATTGTGTTAGTTTATTTCATTATCTTCCCGGTAACTCTTTTTTATATATTGCCTGGTTTTTTCGTATTACGAAAAAAACAAATTCGAGACAGGGGATAAATAAATAATTTATGCAAATAGTTAAATAGAATCACTGTATAAAAAATAAACCGAAATAAAAAATAGTTAATATAGAAGTATATTAAAAATTGAAAAACAGTAAATACTTTATGGGATTATCTTCACCTAATAATTTCCATTCCGCCATCTGGAAATTTGTTTTTGATGCAAAAATTGTGATTTATAAAAATGCGACTTATTAAAATTGTGATTTTATCAGGAAAATTTCCATAATTACATCAGAGGTATATAATGGAGACAAGAGACACAGTATTCCTTATTGTGATGGTTCTGTCATCTTTCCTTCTATCCTTTGAGTGGCTCAGAAGGTTTACGTACAAGCCCGAAAACCCTTTTATTGACCCTTTAATTATCATATCTATCATGGTTCTGACCGGAACATTATCTCTCATGCTCATTTCCATTAACAATAAACTTCAGGATTTTGAAGATAAAATTGAAGCAAGAGACCGCGCCCTCAGGGTTAATATGGAAACATCGGACACAAAAATTGAAGAAAGGATGAATGAACTCTCAAGCAAAGTTGACAACGCAGTGTATGAATTTAACCGCAGAAAATATCATTAATTTCTGCTAAATCTTATTTTTTCTCCGCAAAGTTGATTACTGTCGGTCTTCTTTTTATCCGTAACCTTTTTTTCTTTTGACTTTGCCTGACTTTTTTATCTTTAACTTAATCTTACTTTTGTTTCTCTCTTTTAACCTTTCCTGACTTTAATTTCTATTTTTTAATCTTATCTGACTTTAGTTTCTATCTTTTAATCTTATCTGTTTCTCATTTCTATGTTTTAATCTTATATGACTCTCGTTTATATCCTTTAGCCATATACGGCTTCAATTTACATCTTTTAACCTTGTATGATTTCCGTTTCTATCTTTTGACTTCATATGATTCTTGTTTCTATATTTTGACCTTAATTTTCCTCTATTTCTATCTTTTCACTTTATTTGATTTCCTTTTTCCTATCTTTTCACTTTATTTAATTTTTCTTCTTCTATTTTTCACTGTACTTAATTCTTTTTTTCTTCTTTTCCATTTCATTTTCTCATGATGTAGTTTTTTCTATCTTTCTTTTTCATCATAACCACTTTTCAGTTTCTTTTTCGTTAATCAACGATTTTTTTTGACTGACTTTTGAATGTTTTAATCTCTAAAATTATTTTGAAATCATGCAATCAGTACAACATATTGAATTATTTTTTCCCGGGAACAAATTTTTACATTCACGGAATAAATTAAAAGGAAAAGTTCATATACATGTTTTATTGAAGAGACTTTAATCCTCACTTTTACTGAATTGAAATTGTTATTATTTTCAATTCTATATTTAACAATTTATGTTACAGAACTCCTCCGAATCATTAATATTCTCATGTTCTTTTCGGGGGCAAGCCCCATGGTTTAGCAATATTTATATATCGGATGTTCTGTATTAGAGGGGAATATCTGTATCCCAGATATTTATAAATATATTCATATTGATATTGAGAATCGTAAGGTATTATTACCCAGAGTTAGTATATTGAATTACTTGTGTAAGCAGGTAAAGAAGGAAAGCTAATATGCACCTCAATCTTGAACCGATTGGTATTATCAAAAAGGTTGCAAATAAGTCGGAGATTTTGATTTATTCTGATTTTGAGCAGGTCATACGGAATATCGTCTCCAAAATAGGAGAAGGAGCGGAAATGGGCCAGAAGCTTCTGGTTATCCATAAAAACAACAGTAAAAAACAGATAGATGGTCACCAGGTCCAGGTTACGAAGGCTACTCTTCTGGAAAGGAAAGGGAATCTGCTGACAATATCCAAAATAGAGGCAAACGAAGACTCTGTAATTGATGTCCGGCTTGATCTGACTGCCTGAAATCTTCCGATTTCGACATATGTCGACAAAATCGCAGATTTCTTCAAATTTTTTTTCTCCTGAATAGCTTATACTGGAATTCCAGTGGTCGAGCCCTTATTTGGAACTCCTGAAAATGGGTTGCTGCAATTTTATATCTCATCTTTCTATATCACAGCTTTCTGTTTACGAGAAGAGTACATCTTATGGAAAGTGTACGCTGGGGAGTACATCTAATGGAATGCGCAGGATCTGACAAGCAGGCACGAGGCTTACATAAAATGAAACAGTCTGTTAAATTTAATATTGATTTTTGCCCTGAGTTCCGGGGAGGAAATTTGATGGCTTTAAAAAGTCTATTTTCTCTTTAATTGTTTTCTCCTCGATCTGACACAAATTATCTTTATGCCTTTTTTACTTCTTTTTCTGGTAAAAACTTCTGTCCGGTAGAGCGTAAAACTTCAGTATACATAAAGCCTATTGTCAAATAACTGGAGATACCTTCAGTAATACATTCTCGCAATAAACCTGCTGGAGATGATTATTCACCTGACAGCAAAAGGGTTAATGATAATAAACAAAAAAAATGCATCACTGTTTGATATAGAGTTTTATTCTGAGGTAAAACATGGGTACGGATATAGGAGATCTGCTCCGGAAAAGAAAAATAGAACTTTCTGACCTTTCAAACCGGGTGGTTGCAGTTGACGCATTTAACACCCTGCACCAGTTTCTGAGCATCATCCGCCAGAGAGATGGAAGCCCTCTGGTTAATTCACAGGGGAAAGTAACTTCTCATCTCTCAGGGCTTCTCTACCGCACAGCCAGTCTGGTTGAGGCAGGTATCAAGCCTGTTTTCGTTTTTGACGGCAAGCCTCCTGAAATGAAAACAGGAACTCTGAATCGAAGGAAAGAAATCAGGGAATCTTCAAAGGAAAAGTGGGAGAATGCAAAAGCAGAGGGCAACCTTGAAGCTGCATATAAGTACGCCCAGGCTTCTTCAAAAGTTGACCCGGACATTATTGAGGACTCCAAATATCTCCTCGATATTATGGGCATCCCCTGGATACAGGCTCCATGTGAAGGCGAGGCGCAGGCTGCGCATATGGTCCTTAAAAAAGATGCTGACTGTGTTGCTTCCCAGGACTACGATTCTTTCCTCTTCGGAGCCCCGACTGTAGTCCGTAATCTGGCTGCCACCGGCAAACGCAAGCTCCCCGGGAAAAATGTGTATGTTGATGTTGAACTTGAAATGATTGAGCTTGAGGAAACCCTGGACGCTCTGGGAATCAACAGAGACCAGCTTATTGATATAGCAATCTGTGTGGGCACGGATTATAATAAAGGATTGGAAAAAGTGGGTCCCAAAACAGCCCTCAAGCTGATTAAAAAGCACGGAAACATTCATGCCGTGCTCCGGGAAAAAGGTATGGAGATTGAAGCTCTGGACAGCATAAAGGAACTTTTTACCCATCCTGATGTTACGGATGACTATGAAATCAAATGGGGAAAACCCGACTCTGAAAAACTCATTAATTTCCTCTGCGACGAGAACGATTTCTCTGAAGACAGGGTGGTAAAAGCCGCAGATCGCCTTAAAGCGGCTTCAGGGGCAAGGCAGCAAACCCTTGACCAGTGGTTCTGAAAGGCTTTCAGGATTGCGGCGAAGAAGGTTTAAGGCTGGCAGAATCTGAACCGGGGCATTCGAGGGAAAAATAAACTCATTCTCACTTACAAGGAGCCGTGGACCTGAGCTTTTTTCCATGAACAGTGGTCTCTTTGCTCTAAAATGGCTTTTACAGGACTGATACTTACTTGTTGATCAGATCCGCCAGGTAGTCAGTCAGGTAAAAAAGAAGTAAAGGACAAGGAGAGGTAAAAGTGCGCTGGTTAAGGCACAGGCTTTATGCCTGGGTGAATATTGCAGTAGATTCAAGGCTTTCTGTTAAGGAAGGGCATGAGATTTCGGTAAGTGTGAAGTAACACTATGCTTCAAAGCCTTAATTAACTTTCAAACGCGTTTGCGCACGTAGACCGGGAGAGTCGGGAGAGATTTTTCACCGGCTTCCGGAAAACGACCCCGACGTTGCCCATGTTAATTCTCCTGAATCCGTATCTCCCGGTAATTTCTCCCGGTAATTAATCCATCTTAACTCTTTTACCAGGGCTTCAGATTTTTCATATTCAGGTTCTGGTTATCTCTGCTCCGCTGTTTTTAGCCCTGGTCATCATCGTGACTCCGCCTACGGTTTCGTCAAGCATTTTCTGGACTTCTGTTTGAAGCCTTCTGCCTTCTTCTTTATTATCCACAAGAGCATAGACCACAGGCCCGAATGAACTTACTCCGGCTCCATAACACTGGCTGCGCAGGAAAGAAGCAATATTCTTTACAAAATCCGGCCAGATAAGGCTCTCCCTCTTGTTAAAGCCGACAGTCTGGACATGATTTATTGCAGCTCCGAAACTCTCAATATCTCCCTCTATTACGGCAGGCATCATCTGCATGAGCACTACATGGGAAATTTCCCTTACTTCCTCTATGGGCAGGGGGCAGAATTTTTTGAATGTATCAATTTCCTCCTGGTCATGCATTCCTTTCTCATTTGGAATTGCTAACAGGATGTCCCATTCAGGGAAATCCTCCCGGAAGAGAACTGGACCGGGAGGTACGCGGCTTGCAGCCGATGGCATAAATCCTCCCTTATCTTTAAATTTGTGTCCTCCGTCAACTATAAACCCTCCTTTCTCAAAAGCAGTTACTCCTATACCTGAAGTTCCTCCTCTTTTTACCGTGAGTGCGAGTTCTCTGACACTCTTCCCAAGCCCGTAGAGTTCATTTACTGCTGCCGCTACTGCCAGGGAAGATTGAGTTCCTGATCCAAAACCCACATGAGCCGGGTACACTTCCTCAACATTGACCCTGATTCCTTTCCCTTCAGGGAGCAGGGTTTTTGCAGCTTTTTCCATTCGATCGGCAAAATCCTGAAGACCTTCAATACTGACTTCCTCGGCTTCTTCTGCCGTAATCTCTATATTCGGAGATGAAAGGGTAAGTCCTGCTCCTCCATCGACTCTTCCGATTTCTCCGTTCATATCAATAAGAGTCATATGAATTCTGCAAGGGGTGGTTATTCTGATCATGTGTTTGTCAATCCCGGACATTTTAAAATTTTATAATATCCTCATTATCTTTACTTTCTATTGTAATTGCTCATATTTAATCTTTTAAAAAAAATCCTGCTCGGGGAGTCTTTCTGGTTCTAAAACTGGGTACAGAAGATTCCGTAAAAAGCTAAGTGTTCTGTGAAAAGAGAACCCCGGTTAGATTGGTAAGTTTACAAAACTAAAAGGGAGTAATAAAAATTTAAAATCACTGATTCTCTTCCGGGCTTCGTTTTCTCATTATTTTTTCTCATCAATGAGATTCATTGTTTATTTTATTCTCTCACTTTTATTTTCTCACTATCAGTGATCTGCCTGTCATCTCTTCAGGTTTTGGGATTTCAAGAAGATCAAGAAGGGTAGACGCGAGATCGGACAGTTTCCCATTCTCAAGGGCTTTTACTTCACCGTTTCCTGTATATATGCACTTTACACGGTTTGAAGTATGAGCCGTATGCGGCTCGCCTGTATGCGAGTTTTCCATCTGTTCGGCGTTCCCGTGATCTGCAGTTATAAGTGCTGCCCCGCCTGCCGTTCTCAGCGCCTCTACAATCCTTCCCACGCAGTTATCCACTGTCTCCACAGCCTTTACTGCGGCTTCAAAGTCTCCTGTGTGCCCCACCATGTCCATATTTGCAAAGTTAAGTATGATCACATCGTACTTTCCTGATTGGATTCTTTTTACTACTTCGTCCGTAACTTCATATGCACTCATTTCAGGTTTGAGGTCATAGGTGGATATTTTAGGTGAGGAGATCAGGCAGCGGTCTTCTCCCGCATAGCATTTTTCCTGTCCGCCGTTGAGGAAAAAAGTTACATGGGCATATTTTTCGGTTTCAGCAATGCGGAGCTGGATAAGCCCCCTGTCGCTCAGTACTTTGCCAAGAACATCTGTTAACTCTTCAGGTGGAAATGCTATGGGCAAATCCAGGGTTTCATCATACTGTGCCATGCAGACATAATGGACTTTCGGGCGTTTCTCCCTTGTGAAGCCTTCAAAGTCGTCTTTTACAAAAGCCCAGGTAAGCTGTCTCGCCCTATCGGGTCTGAAGTTAAAGAAAACTATCGAATCCGTATCCTGTATTACTGCCTCGGGGTTTCCTCCTGAGTCTGTAACTATTGTGGGCTTTATAAATTCATCAGTTTCTCCCCTTTCATAAGCTTCAGAAACTGCAGTTACGGCATCAGAGGTTTTGTATGGCGCGACTCCAAGAGTAAGGGCATCATATGCAAGTTTTGTTCTTTCCCAGCGTTTGTCTCTGTCCATTGCGTAGTAGCGCCCCTGTACTGTCGCTATTTTTACACTCTGGTTTTCTTTACAAAACGCATCAAGCTCCTTGACGTCTCCTAATGCAGCTTTTGGGGGGACGTCTCTCCCATCCAGAAACACATGTATATATACTTTTTTTAGCCCTTTTTCCTGTGCAAGTTTGATAAGGGCATAAAGGTGGGTCATATGACTGTGGACGCCTCCGTAAGAGACAAGTCCTATAAGGTGAAGGCTCGAATTATTGAGCTTCACATTTGAAATTGCATCCAGCAAAACAGGGTTTTCGAAGAAGTCTCCGTTTCTTATAGAGACGTTTATTCTTGTAAGGTCCTGGTAAACAACTCTTCCTGCCCCTATGTTCAGATGACCAACTTCAGAGTTTCCCATCTGGCCCTGCGGCAGTCCTACGGCTTCTCCGGATGTTTCTAACAAGCAGGAGGGACGTTCTTTTTGCAGCCGGTCAAGATTAGGAGTGCTGGCTGCCAGGATAGCGTTTCCTTCTTTTTCCTCCCTGTAGCCCCAGCCATCAAGGATCATAAGCATAAGAGGTCTTCTTGCCTGAGTCATATGAAGGGAAATCCGCACATGTTAATAAATAGATTCCCGTGATCTGGAGACTTCTTATAAAATTAAATGTTATATATTTATGATGTATTGAAAATTTATCTACTGTCCTTAAATATAAGTATTAATAATTACATACTTCTCCAAAAGGTGAAAAAGAGACATCCTGAAAGGGAGGGTGTCTCCTCGTATTATTTATTGGAAGTTCAGGCGAAATCTCCGGTTAACGGGAAGGAGGATTGGATTTTATGAGTCAAAACATTAAAGATGTTATGGACATTCGTGACATAAAAATCAAGGATTTAACCGCAAACCCTGCTCCACTGGGTTTGATGGGGTTCGGAATGACAACTGTGCTTTTAAATATACACAATGCAGGTTTCTATCCGATGAATTCAATGATTCTTTCAATGGGCTTTTTCTATGGTGGATTGGCTCAGATCATTGCAGGGATTCAGGAATGGAAGAAAGGTAATACGTTCGGAGCAACGGCTTTTACCTCATACGGGCTTTTCTGGCTCACACTGGTAGGAATTGTCCTGCTTCCCAAGTCTGAAAGCTATGCAGGGCTGGCCACGGAGTCATTCCCATTTGCTGCATATCTTTTCATGTGGGGAGTTTTCACTCTTTTCATGTTCATAGGCACGCTAAAAGGATCAAAAGCTCTCTCTGTTGTTTTTTTTACCCTTACAATTCTGTTCTTCTTGCTGGCTGCAGGCAACTACCTTGGAAGTGAATCAATACTCGTGATCGCAGGTTATGAAGGAATCCTCACAGGACTTTCTGCAATATATGCAGCTCTTGGCCAGGTGTTGAACGAGGCTTACGGGAAAAAGATAGTTCCCCTCTAAAAAATATTTGCAGATTTCTAAACGTTTATTCCGGGCTTTTTAGCCCTAATTTTTTCTTTAATTTTTTCTCTCCATCATCTCTTCATCTATTCTCATCATCTACTTCTCATCCATTCTCTATCATCTACTTCTTATCTATTCTCTTCATCTACTTCTCATCTCTTCTCCATCATCTCTTCATCTACTTCTCATCTCTTCTCCATCATCTCTTCATCTACTTCTCATCTCTTCTTCATTGTCTTTTTTGTTATTTTTTAGTAACTGCTCAGAGTATAGTTAACGGCGCTCCTATGAGCGCCGCACGAATACCCTCTAAAACAGGTAAACCGTTCTTTTTTCCTGTAGAAATGTACGCCCTAATTCTGCAGAAAGCTTGCGCTCCCATTGCTTTTCTGAAAGTTCCCGATATTTTCTGCTGTAGTTTCATCATCCTGATATCTCTTTCTGCCTGATTATTATCAAATGGAACTTTCAAATCTGTCAGGAATCTCAGAATCTTTTCTTTGTGTTCTATAAACCTATCCAGCAGATTCCTTGATTTTGTTTTTGGATTTTTACCGCGTTTTCCCTGTTTTTCAGGATTTAGAGAATGCGGATTTTCTTCAAGCGCTCTAATGATAATTGCATCAAACCTTTCTTCCAATGCTTTAATTTGCTCAAAATCAGGTTCTCTTAATTGCTCTTTACACTCATCAGTGTATTTCTTCATCTCAGTGAGCAGTTCATTCATCTCTTTAGCCCATGTCTGTTTATAGTTCTCTTCAATTCCTGTAAGTTCTCTCTGTAAATGAGCGTTACACAGAGCATGATCACAATCATAAACGTTGTAAGGTTTCCATCCATCATGAACTGCTACTCCCTTAAACTTCGGAAGAATTCCCATAGCATCTATTGCTTCTGCTCCTCTTTTTGTATGAGCAAAATAACATGTGTATTTTTCATTAGAAGCTACATGAAGCCAGTGTCTTTTTCCTTCAATCTTCATACCAGTTTCATCAAAATTGATTACAGGCGAGGCTAATAACTTCTCTCTAATAACGTTTTCAAATTCCTCTAAATTCTGGAAACATTCTCTTTCTGCTCTAATTATCGTAGCAGGACAGATTTTTATTCCCATAATGTCTTCAAATAACTCAGAAATTCTATCATAAGGAACAAACTGGTAATTTTTACAGTAAATAGCTGAAGCTAAAATATTAGGGCCATACTGAACCGGATATTTCACTGATTCGGGAAAAACGGCTTTATTCAACTTTCCACAACAAGGACAGGTTTTAATCTGACTTTTATGTTCTGTAACAATTAGATTTACGGGAGGAATGTCAAAGACCTGTCTTCTCTCATAAGCTTCAACTTCAACATTCTCAAGGGTAGATCCGCATTCTTTGCAGCAGGTCAAAGAATGTTCTATTACCTACTCAGGATGATCAACCATATCAAGAGTCGTGCCTGGATGACCTTCCTGACCTCCAGGTTTCTTCCCGCTTGGTTTACGCAGACTCTTGGGATTAGGTTTCTCTTTGACAAAATAATCAGTAGAAGGAGGTCGACTGCTGTTACGACTGTTTTGATTTAAACGAGATTCTAAGGCTACAAGTCTTTCAGTGAGTTCTTTAACTTGAGATTCTAAACTCTCAATGTAAGCTACAATAATTTCAGGATTTGAAGCACAGTAAGAAAGAATCTCATCACGTTTCATAAAGCTAAAAAGGAATCATTTTATATCCAATTTTTCCTCGGAACGAGGAAAAATGTGTAGCCTCGTTAAGGCTACCTGAATAGTTACATTTTTTATTCTCTATTTTTCTGCAGTCTTTCAGTCCGGCAATACTTCTCAAAGAAGATTCTTTTCATACATGTGCAGGATTTTTTAATAAATTACTTATTTTTTAACACTCATTTAACTTTCTATATTACCTGTGGTCAAACCAGGAAAAAACCAACGAGGATGAAGAATGGATCTCAAAATCGACTGGAATGAACTCTGGAAAGAGAAAATGGAATTGCAAAGTAAAACAAAAACGAATACCGATTGCACAAATATGTGGAAAAGCCAAAAAAGTGCAAAACGTTTCTGGGATATGACTCAGGAAAATAAAGGCAGGGTTGAAAAAACTCTATCCGGAATGGCTCTTACTCCTGAGTCCAGAGTACTCGATATAGGTGCCGGCCCGGGAAGCCTGGCAATTCCTCTTGCTGAGACGGTTGCACATGTGACAGCAGTCGAGCCTGCAGAAGGAATGATGGAGATACTGAAACAGAACATGGAGACCTATGGGACCAGGAATATTGACTGTGTTTATAAAGACTGGGAAGCTGTTGACGCAGGGTCTGACCTCTGCCCTCCTTATGATATTGTATTCGCGTCATATTCACTGGGCATGAAAGATATCCGGGCTTCAATCCAGAAAATGATTGACGTATCTTCAGGATATGTTTACCTTTACTGGTTTGCAGGCGACACATCCTGGGATATTCATTCCCGAAAGCTCTGGCCTATCCTTCACGGCTGTGAGTACAGGCAGGGCCCGAAGGCAGATGTCCTTTACAACGTACTCTACGATATGGGCATCTATCCGAATATGAAGGTCTTTTCTTTTGAACATAATAACCGGTTTGAAAACATTGAAGAAGCTCTTGAACACTTTAAGCCTCAATATGCCGTATCCTCGCCTGAGCAGGAAGAAATACTCAGGTCTTACCTTCTGGATGTGCTAGAAGAAGAAAATGGAGCCCTAGTGCAGAAAGGCAAAAGCACAAGGGTGAAGATGTGGTGGAAGGTTTCTTCTTTTTGAAAAAAAATGAGGGCGTTTTTAGCCGTTCAGGCTTGCCCTCATGTCACAATATCTTTATCACGAGCAGCTCTTATCTTTTTGAATATTTCCATCACAACAATAATTGTGGCGGCAATTACGAAAAAGCTGAACCAGCTCTGAAATGTGACCGGGCTTATACTGAGAAGTCCCTGCATGAAAGGTACTTGCATGGCTAAAATATGAAGTGCCTGCATCATAACCACGCCTATGACCAGGAAGTAATTATTCCTTATAGGCACCCGGAATGCGGAACGGTACTCAGAACGGCAGTTGAATACATGGAAATTTTCGAAGAGAACCATCAGGAGAAGCAGGAGGTTTCTTGCCCAGTTTTCTTCGTAGCCTTCTCCAAGTAGCCACATCCAGACTGCAAACGCTATCATCCCTATAGTTGCTCCTGAGACCAGGGTCTCTTTTATCATCAGGTTATTAAAGATCCCTTCTTCGGGTTCTCTCGGTTTTCTGTACATCACACCGGGTTCACCTGCTTCAAAAGCCAGAGCCACCCCCTGAATCCCATTCGTAACAAGATTCAGCCAGAGGAGCTGGACTGCGAGCAGAGGTATTGGTAAACCTACTAAAAGGGCAAGTATGAACAGGATAACCTCCGAAAGCCCGGTTGAGATGAGAAGAAGTGTAACCTTCCTTATATTATCATAAGCGACCCTTCCTTCCTCGACTCCTGCAACAATAGACGAGAACGTATCATCGGTTACAATCATGGATGAGGTATCTTTCGCCACATCGGTTCCTGACCCCATTGCCACTCCGATATTTGCCCGCCTCAGAGCAGGGGCATCATTGACACCGTCCCCTGTAACTGCAACAAAATGCCCTCTTCTTACCAGTGCATCCACAATCTGCATCTTCTGAACCGGTGTTACCCTCGCAAACACCCGGATTTTTTCCAGGGTAGTCATGAAAGTGGGAAGTTCAGGGTCACCAAGGTCTTCTATCTCTCTGCCTGTGAGCATTTCTTCCCTGGAATCGGTGATTCCAAGCTCTCCGGCTATTGCAAATGCGGTTTTCGGGTGGTCCCCTGTAATCATTATTACATCAATTCCAGCCTTTTTACAGGTCCGGACAGCTTCATTGACATCGGGCCTTAATGGGTCTATAAAAGCTGCAATGCCCAGGAATGTGAGTTCTGGCTTTACATATTCGAGCTCAGCCTCTTTACCTATTTCTCCCTGGACCGGACCCTCAGCCACAACCAGTGCACGGTACCCTTTCTCCATAAGGGAGTTCAGCTCCCTGTTCAGGGAATCAGGGTCAATAGGGACTTCCCCTCCTGCCGTGTACATTTTCCTGCAGTAAGGAAGAACAGCTTCCATTGCTCCTTTAACAGCTACCCTGATGTGGTCGCTTTTGTCTTCCTTGTAATATACAGCAGCGTACATTCTTTCTGATTCGAAAGGCACTTCGGCAACTATTTTCACTTCTTTTTTTGCTTCCTTTGGATTTATGCCTATCTTGGACGCAAGGGAGAGGAAAGCCACATCTATAGCATCCCCATGGTGGACCCATTTCCCCTCTTCCTGATAAAGTGTGCCTTCATTACAGATCACAGCAGCCCGCGCAAATTTTTGAAGCCTTTCCATGTCTTTTGTCTCTGGAGTGCTTCCCTTTTCCTCTTTTATCTCCCCTGAAGGAACATATCCCTCTCCAGAAACTTCAAAATAGTTTTCCGGGGGCAGCAGGACTTTCCTGGCAGTCTGCTGGTTGACTGTGAGGGTTCCGGTTTTATCGGTTGCTATTGTGGTACAGCTTCCCAGGCTTTCCACTGCAGAGAGCCTGCGGACAATTACATTCCTCTTTGCCATCCGGGTGGAAGCAATGGAAAGCGCAACTGTTACTCCAACGGGAAGACCTTCAGGGATAGCTGATACGACAAGGGCTACTGCAAGGAAAAAAACTTCTATGGGTGCAGTCCCCTGTGAAAGGGCAACCGCGCTCATAACAGCACTTGCAGCAATAACAATAATTCCTATTTTCTGAGCAAACTCCTCCATCCGTATAAGAAGAGGAGGTTTTGCAGATACCGTTTCCGTGACTGCGCGTGCAATCATACCTACTTCTGTTCGGCTGCCGGTTGCGGTCACCACTCCACAGCCTCGTCCGGTAATTACGGTACTTCCTGCATATGCCATATTGCGCCGGTCGCTTACTGGAATATCTTCCCTCATTATGTCCGCAGTCTTCTGCACAGCCTCGGATTCACCGGTAAGGAGTGACTCATCAATAGTAAGATTAGTAGCACGAAAAATGCGGATATCAGCAGGAACGCGGTTTCCTGACTCAAGAAGGACTATATCTCCCGGAACCAGTTCTTCAGCCGAAATCTGGCTCTCGGTTCCCCCTCTCCTTACCCTGGACATTATTTTCAGGATGGTCTGCAGCTGTGATGCGCTCTGTTCTGCTTTCCATTCCTGGATGGTGCCGATTACCGCATTGATTATTACCACAAGGAAAATAAATGCAGCATCTTTGATGTCATCAAGGAGAAGAGATATTACTCCTGCTATAAGAAGAATGTAAATTAAAGGGCTTTTAAACTGATGGATAACTATTTCGGCAATTCCCGGAGGTTTCTTTGAAGGAAGTGTATTTCTTCCATATTCTTTAAGCCTGATTGCTACTTCTTCGGGATCAAGCCCCCTGGAAGACGTTACAAGCTTTTTGAATATCACTTCGTTTTCCAGAGAATACCACGAAGTAGTTTTTGAATGGCTTTCTGAAATCTCTGTCTCAGAGTACTTTTCCTGAGATGGGTTATTCTTCCCTTTTTCCTCCGGGACCTGTTTGTTTTCTTCCCCTTCAGATACATCTGGATCTGATAAAAACACGCTTGTCACCTCTCAAAATTTTTCCCACAAATTTCGCTTCCTTGCGAATTTACGCCAGCTTCCTGTTTTTAAGTCAATCACAGATTTTGTTATTCTTACTCAGGAACGATAGTTTGTTATTTTTACTCAGGAACGATAGATACAGTAAAAGTTTCTTCAGATGCAATTTTTCTGTGTCCTTAAATCAACTGAATCAGTTGAGACCAGGGACTTCATCAATGAAGATCAAATATCGATTTTTACAGCTTAAATGACCCGATATTCTCTGTAAAACCGATTTGCCTGTTTTTCTCCCTTTCATCACATATGTTGCTTATTATAAATCTAATTTTGCTTGTTTGCAGCTTTTATTTTTACTTTTTATTTATTTTTGTTTTATTTTTATCGCTCAACTTCCTGGATGCCCTTTCGGATATAATTATAATCCGGAACTATAACTACTAAATATATTTTGCGAAATCAATTTATATCTATTTTTCTGATGTGCCCTGAATAAAATCGGATTTAAGTTTAAGAGGAGACACTCTTTATCTGTCTTGACTGTGATTTATCCGGACTTTAAGGGCTTTTCAAATGTATAATCCTTTAAAATGTATAATCCTTTAAAATGTATAATCTTTTCAAATGTATAATCCTTTAATATGTGTATCATGGAAAGGAGAACCATGGTTACGCTGATATTTTCTTATTTCTGCTCCCTGCTTTTATTACAATATAGAAAATATATCTCATCGTTGCGAAGGTTTCAGCCCGGTAATAAGCCTGGTTTGAGTACCTGTCCTTTTTTCGCAAAGTTTAAACAGTTTTTTAAAATGATCGCTACCCCATCTCAGCACCAGGTTAATCCATAATATATGTTTTTCTGCTCGTTCGGGCCATTATGACCGGTGCCCCGCAGCTTTTTTATCCGTTATATCAGAAAAAATTTCTGTATAAATATAATTGTTAGTTTCTCTTTTTACTCGTTAGTTTAATCGTATACAATTTTAATAGTGTCTTATCTGTTATACGTATCTGTCTATATTATATCGAATTAATAATATTTAAAAGTCAAACTTTATTAGTTTCATGAGCTTCAATGTATTTTCTGGAAGTTTTGGACAGATTTTCAAGCGTAGTAGAAAGAATTCTCATGAATACAAAAATGAAAATGCTACTTTTGAACTGATAAAAAGTTCTATTCTAGTTGCATTCTCCGGTGCACTAAGAATACACCTTGCCTTTCTATTGATGTATATTCAATCGAATATACTGGTCTGTATCGCAGGTGGTCTAATTATTTATACAGTTTACACTCTTGACAGAGCTCTGGGATCTGAAGAAGACTCGGTAAACCGGAAGGAACTTAATGGGTCGAATAAAAAAGTCGGACTCACAGTCTCACTGCTGGCTTTCATGGTGGGAACTTATATCCTGGCAGGAGAGGAAATGCTTCCACTTGCGTTCATACCTTTCGTAACCGGATATCTTTACAGTAAAGGCATTAAAATAGGCAAGTTCGCTTTGAAGCTTAAAGGAGGGCTTGGGGTAAAAAATATTGTTGTGGGGCTTACATGGGGTATTTTCATTGCAGGGCTTGCAGGGAGCGGGTGCAGAAACCTTATACCCGTTGTTCTGATTTTCATCTTCTTCGGCGTCAAACTCTTTATTAATTCTACGATCTACGATTTTAAGGATATTGCAGGAGATACTCTTGCAGGTATCAATACCCTTCCAGTAAGCCTGGGAGTAAGGAAAACCCGCAATCTCCTTACTGCCATGCACCTCTTTTCCCACCTTGTAATAGGGGTCGCCCTTATTCATGGAGCTCTCGCTTTTGAACCTCTTATAGTCCTCTATAGTTTTGTTTGCGGACTGATATGCATCCAGAAATTTGCACACCCGGAATACGAAGAATTCCCTTCACAGAAAATGGAAAGAACTTTGCTTGTTGACGGGGAATCCACATCCATTACGGGGCTGAGAATTGCGGGATATCTGATTGCATAAAGATTAATCGCCTGAAAGTCCTCGAAAACTTTCCCCGGATCTGCATCTGGAGCTTGAATCCGTATTTAATATATCACAAAAAACGCTAATGATATTCCTGGAATAACATGTCCAAAAAATGAAAGTATCTGGAAGTACTTTCATGCTAAAAAATGAAAATATCTGGAATATTTTCATGCTAAACTGATAACATGCAGAATCAGTCGAATACTCTATTACAGGGTGGTCAAATATACTTCAAAAGTGTCAGGCTGAAGATTCCCCGGTCTTCAGCTGTTTCTATCTGTTTTTCTTTCAGTTTCTTATGGGCTGCAACTTTACATTATTCTGAAACCCGGCTTACAGAGTTTTAATTTCGACTGCATTTTCTTTGTAATATTTGAAAAGGTCTTCTCCCCATTTTATTGATGAGGAATCAAATCCTACAAGATCACTTCTGGGGTCAAAGGTCCCGTTTTTGAAAAAGAGAGAGAGTGATAGGAATCTGTCCGTTACGACAAAAGCTACCTTGGCAGTGTCGTAAACATGGAAACTTGTGTGTTTGAACTTGAGATACTCTTCGATTTCAGCGTTATGCTCGTTTTTTATTTTAAAAAAGACATTTGGCGTAACAATTATGGAAATCGGGATATTCCTCCGGGCCATTTCGAGAAACATCGCTGGATAACTTGGAAGGAAAATGGACGCAAAACCCATAAAACGGTTAGAGGCCGGGACATTATCCATGAATGCTTTGTGAGAGTCGTAAATATGTTCATGTTCGTCTTTTATGATCCTGCATTCCTTTAGCTCCTGAATTCTGCTTAACAAAGTATCAGGAACTGCTGTAATGTCATGGTCTCTCCAGAAGTCTTCATTTGTTTCTATGGCCGTCAGAGTATCAAGGAAAGGTTTGTAATATATAGCTGCCACTTTCCCCAGGGAAGTTAATTTATACACTCCTTCCTGCCTGACAATCATATTCGAGTTTTCCATTTCTTTCAGGCGAGGTAAAATCTCAGGTGATCTTACATCGAAGTAGTCCTTAATCTCCGAAAGAGTTTTAGGGTTCTCCTGAAGTAAAAATAGAATATCTTTTCGTTTTTCAGAAAAGGTCAGGATGCTTAAAAGTCCAGTCGATTTCACACTTATCAGCCCATGTATTATAATGCTGTTTCTGGAGTAATATGAAAGTTATTACACTGATATAAGCTCTCCAGTTTTATTTGCAGGAGAGGCAATCTTATTTTTTTAATTCCTTTCATCTTTTATATTGAATTGAGGTTACGGTTATGTCAAGGTGATATAATATTGCTAGAATGGTATACGAATTCAATATATATTATCTTTTTTAAGAGTATATCTTATCTTTAATAATTTTTTCTGACATTCAGATTTTTTGTGTACCAGTATTTCGAAAATGAAAATTTCCAATTAGCAAAACATTGGCTTACTTCCAAAAGAAATATCGTATCTCACTGATATAAAGTTATTCTATCAATATACGGCTTAAAGCGGTTATTAAAAATGTAAATTAAAAATCAGAGATAAAAAATTGATACTTAAACCCTATTGTCTGATAAATTCTTTATAAAAGTATATTAATATTATATGGTTAAATCTCTAATTATTTATATTAATAATTTGACAAAGTATTCAATTATTGGCGGCGCGACCGGTTATCAGTAGTACATACTCAGCTGAATACCATAAAACGATTATAGTCCCGCCAATTTTCTCTTTCAAGTCATGACATTTCAGGAGACAGATCTAAAATTAGGCGTATCCTGCCCCTGTACGCAGGAGTACTCATGTTTTATTCTGGACTCAGTTATACCTGAGTCCTCTTTGTCTCTATTTTTTTCAGTGAAGGAAATGCCGCATTCCTGTGAAAACAAGGGCAACTCCAAGTCTGTTTGCAGTAGCAATGACCTCATTGTCCCTTATCGAGCCACCAGGGGAAACGATATAGCGGATATTATTCTCGGCTGCATGGACCACGCTGTCATCAAATGGGAAGAAAGCATCTGAAGCCATTACACATTCTGACATAATCTTCTGGCAGTATTCTTCAAAGGGTACAGCAGGCTGCTCACGTTCGTAGATTACTTTCAGGTTTTCAACTGCTTTTGTGGCTGCCAGTTTACGGATGGAATCTACCCTGTTAGGCTGCCCGGCTCCCATTCCCAGAACCATGAAATTCCCTGGTTCATATTCATAAGCAAGGATCACGGCATTGGACTTTGTAGCTTTACATGCTTTAAGGCAAAACTCCGAGAGAGCACGCTTATTTTCAGGATAGGGTACTTCAGTAACAGACTCCCATTTTTCGTAGATCCCTATGTCCCGGCTCTGCTTGAGCATGCCGCCTATGACGTATTTGTAGGTGTATTCCGCTCCGAACCCTTCCCTGAGGTCAGGAAGTTTCAGGAGCCTCAGATTTTCGCTTTTCTTTTTCAGGTATTCAAGTGCATCGGGCTTGAAATCAGGGGCAAGGATAATTTCTACGAATTTCCCGTTCAAAAAAGTTGCAGCTTCCAGGTCAAAAACCTCGTTTGTGCAGATTATACTCCCATAAGCCGAAATAGGGTCCCCGTCCCAGGCAGAATGCAGCGCCTGAAGGAGGGACTCTCCGGTAGCAAGTCCGCATGGGTTATTGTGTTTTACTATTGCTACGGCAGGGGAAGCGTTCCCGAGTTCTTTGACAGTCTGTAGGGCGTTGTCCGCATCCACATAGTTGTTATAGGAGAGTTCTTTTCCATGAAGCTGGATGGCTTTTGCCAGACTCGGACCTTTTATTGCAGAGTCTTTATAGAAATATGCTTTCTGGTGCCAGTTTTCTCCATAGCGAAGCTTTACACCGTCAGCAAATTTCAGGTGGAGAACTTCTTCCCCAAGAAGGGTCCTGCTAAGATATGTGTCAATTGCCGCATCATAGTCGGCTGTGTGCCTGAAAGCTTTTACCGCAAGTTCAGCACGGGTTTTATCAGAGATTATCCCGCTTGAGCGCAGCTCCTTAAGGATACGCCCGTAGTCCGAGGGGTCAGATAACACCGTCACTGAGCGGTAGTTCTTGGCTGCGGAGCGGAGAAGGGTAGGGCCTCCGATATCTATATTTTCAATGGCTTCTTCAAGCTCCACATTCTCTCTGGAAACGGTTATTTCAAAGGGGTAAAGGTTTACGGCTATCAGGTCGATAAGGGAGATGTCTTCTTTTGCAGCTTCCTCCATCTGTTCTTTGCTTTCCCGGAGGCATAAAAGTCCTCCATGAATTCTCGGGTGGAGGGTCTTGACTCTTCCTCCCATCATCTCCGGGTAGCCTGTGACTTCCGAAACATCAGTAACCTCAATGTCTGCATCGCGAAGGATTTTCGCGGTCCCGCCTGTTGAGATAATTTTCACGCCAAGTGCTTCGAGCCCGCGTGCAAATTCTACAATTCCTGTCTTGTCTGAGACGCTGAGCAATGCCCTTTTTACCAAAAAATCACCAATATACTTGGTTTAAAAATTATTAGCTATAAAACTTATGGTTTACACATTATTTTATTTGAAAGAGGTTTTTTCGTTGAAAAAATCAGAGTTAAACTCCTTAAATGCAACATTTATGTTAACATTCTGATATAGTCCTTCAAACACGTTGTTCTTTAACCTTTTGGTATTTTTGAATGATATTTTTTCACAAATATTCCATTTCTAATCGCTCAGAAAGAATGTTCAGGTTGAATACTTATCTCTGGAAATCGAAAGGATAATGAGTGCAGGAAGGGTGGTATTTTATTATTCTCACCTTAGCCTGTTCCATATTTTTAAGCTTTATTTATTATTTTGCTTTCAAGATCTATTTTTAAGAAATAGATACAGGGGATGGGGATTCAATGGAAAAGGAATATGATATTATAATTATCGGGACAGGGACTGCAGGCAGAACTCTGGCAGGCAGGGCAGAGTCTTCTGGAATGAAATTTGCCATTATTGACTCAAGGGAGTACGGAGGCACCTGCCCTCTAAGAGGATGCGATCCCAAAAAAGTTCTTGCAGGCGCATCGGAAGCTACAGACCTGAATAACCGGCTTAAAGGCAAAGGCGCAGGGACAGAAGAGCCTTTAAAAATAGACTGGCCTTCACTTCTCCGATTCAAAAGGACGTTTACTGAAGCCTATCCCCGCGAAGCTGAGAAAATGTTTGCGGATATGAGGATTGATATGTATCACGGGAGAGCCCGGTTTAAGAACGAAAATACCGTAATTGTCGGGAATGATGAACTCAAAGGAAAATATATTTTTCTTGCAACAGGCTCAAAGCCGCGTAAACTGAAGATTCCTGGAGAGGAATACCTCACAACAAGTGAGGAATTTATGGAACTCATGGAGCTCCCTGAAAGGATTATTTTTGCAGGAGGCGGGTATATTTCCTTTGAATTTGCACACATTGCCAGGCGGGCAGGGGCTGAAGTCCTGATCCTGCACAGAAGTGAAAGGCCTCTGGGGGCATTTGATCCTGATCTGGTGGACATGCTTGTCCGGGCTTCCGAAGCGGCTGGCATAAAAATACTTACAAACAGGCCGGTGGTGGCTGTTGAAAAAGCAGGTGACGGTTTTCTTGTCAGGACTGAATATAAAACCGAAACAGGGTCGGAAGTCCAGGTTTTCAATGCGGACATGGTGGTAAACGGCGCAGGGCGGGTTCCTGATATTGAAGACCTGCAGCTTGAGAATGCTGGAGTCAGGGCTGAAAGAAAAGGGATTATAGTCGATAAGCATATGAGAACATCAAATCCCCGGATTTATGCAGGGGGAGACTGTACTGCCGAAGGAATTCAGCTTACTCCGGTAGCAACTCTTCAGGGAGAAGTTGCAGCTGCTAATATTTTTGACAGAAACGGGGCTGAAGCCGATTATACAGGAATTCCAAGTGCAGTATTTACCATCCCTGTGCTTGCTTCCGTTGGAATCAGTGAGGAAAAAGAAAGTGATAAATACAGGGTTATTTTCCGTGACCGCAGTACATGGAGCACTACCAGGAGGGCAGGGATGGAATTTGCAGCTTCAAAGATAATTCTCAACGAAAAAAATGATCATATAGTGGGAGCCCACATCCTGGGACCCAATGCCGAAGAAGTTATCAATATCTTTGCCATGGCAATGCGTCTCGGGCTCAGGACTTCGGATATAAGGAAAGTTGTATTTACCTACCCGACAATATGTTCCGATATTCGGTATATGCTGTAATTCCGGTAGCTTTAAAGACTGTCTTTTTCTTTTATCTGGTCCGAAAAACTTAGAAACAAAAAACGTCCCATACTTTTACAGATATATTTCAAAAAGCGGTTCTTTAGTTATAATCTGAAATTTGAACATTTTAACGGAGTTCTTTTGATGCCTGAAAAAAAACCCCGAAAATCGACTTCAAAAAAAGTCCCGCACGAATATGATATTCCTGACAACAGGCATAACTTTGACCGCATCTGGGACCTTCTAAAAGATGAATACCCGGATGCAAAACCATCTCTTAATTACAGCAACCCCCTGGAACTCCTTGTGGCAACCGTTCTTTCTGCCCAGTCGACGGACGTTCAGATCAATAAGGTGACGGAAAATCTGTTCAAAAAGTACAGGACCGCCTGGGATTACGCAAGCGCAGATATCAGAGAACTGGAAGCGGATATTTATTCTACAGGGTTTTACAAAAGCAAAGCAAAAAATATCAAAGCGGCTGCGCAACTGATTATCAAAAATTATGGGGGAGAAGTCCCACAAACAATGGAAGAACTCGTCACCCTTCCAGGAGTGGGGAGAAAGACCGCAAATATAGTGCTTGCCAGGGCTTTTGGGATAATAGAGGGTATTGCCGTGGATACTCATGTGAAAAGAGTTTCAGGAAGGCTGGGGCTTACCAGGAATTCGGACCCGGTAAAAATAGAACAGGACCTCATGTCCCTTGCCCGGAAAGAAGACCTTGATTCGATTTCCATGACCCTGATCCATCACGGTAGAAAAGTTTGCCAGGCAAGAAAACCGAGATGCTCGATCTGTGTTGTAAAAGAACTGTGCCCTTCCAGCATTATTTTTATTGGAGAGTAAACCGGGGTTTCAGGGTACAAAAACAGTTTTACAGTTTTATTAAGAGGAATCTGGAATGCTCATTCCAGAACATGCACTGTGGTAATTTAAGGGTAGCCGTTTCTTCCATTTTCTGGAAAAAGCGGCTTTTCAAAACAGAGAAATGATTTTTGCTCAGGCTTTTTTATTGAAGATCTTTCCAAACCCGAAACTGATCGCCAGCACTGCTACAGTTCCGATTGCAATTGCCATAACTTCTCCACTCTTTCCCATGCCTTCAATAGCGTAGTCAGGCATTGGAGAACTTACTGCGGGTTCCGTTTCTTCGAGTTCTGACATTTTCGACTCTTCAATTACTCCTCCTGCTGCACTTTCCAGCCCGTCGGGGTCGGAAGAGGCAAGGAAAGGAGCAAGGACGGAAAGCAAAAGTGCAATTGCTATTCCTGCGTAAAGGAATTTCATATTCGAGTTTTTGCTCATGCATGAGCCTCCGTCTTGGATTTCTCAGGTCTGGCAGTGTACCCACCTTCAAGCAGGTCAGGACGGGATTTCGCAATCGCCGTGATCACAACCGAAGTGATCAGCCCTTCCCCGATAAAGCCAATTATCAGGTGGAAAGTTCCCATAGCAATAAGCCCGGGTACCAGAGGGAAAGTGCCTGCAAGCCACATCTGAACGGCGCAAACAATTGATGAAACGAAAAGTCCTAACCATGCGCCTCCGAAGGCTGCAATGCTTGTGCCTGCGCTCTTGCGGAGAGCGAGATATGTATAGTATCCTGCAAAGCCGGAAATAATGCCCATGTTAAGGATATTTGCTCCCATGGTGGTGATTCCGCCGTCTCCGAATGCGAAACCCTGTACAAGCAACACGAGTGTGAGAACCAGTACTCCAGCCCAGGGGCTTCCGAAAACAATGGCAACAAGAGTTGCTCCTACCATGTGCCCGCTTGTTCCCATCCCTATAGGGATATTCATGGCCTGAATAGCAAATATTCCTGCTGCAAGGGCAGCAAGGATGGGCACTTTCATCTCTTCAAGCTCACTTTTTGCCCATTTCATTGACATAAAAATAAAAGGAATGCTAATTACCCAGTAAACTATTGCCTGGCTTAGCGGTATAAAAGAATCAGGTATATGCATTTTTATTTTTCCTCTCCTTGAATCTTATATCTTGTCTTTCCCGTTTTCACTGTGAACATTCCAGTTCCCACATTTTTCGGAATATTCATTGTATAAAGAATAAAACACCTAAAAAGTCAGAATACCCTGAATGCTATTCTGTGAATTAATATCAATTAGAAATCTATTATGACTGTTCCGGATGCTCATTTTCAAGGCATTTTCGGAAGATTTTTCTGTTATTTTCTAATTAATTCTGTAATACATATATACATTTTGGTATTATTTTTTTCGATAATTTTTTTATGAAATCTTCCTCCGTGCGGTATTTTTATTTTTTAGTTGAATTAAGTAACCCTGAATTTTCTATCAGGTCGAATAGATATTCATCCCGGAAAAGCTGGTGTTAATCCACATTAGCCTAATTTTTTCTGCCTTTTTGAGGAATGGTGATTGCTTTTATAAGCAATTAGGTAATATATGCTCATCAGATTTTAATCTTTGGTAATATTTATTATGAAAAAAAGGTATATTTGTATATTGCCATATTCTCTATCATATGGAGGAGTATTTATAGACTGCAAGGAAGTTATTGCTAATTACTGGAATTTCAGGTCTTCAACCTACAAAAATGGGATAAATGGGTTCGATGAAGAAGAGCGTGCTGTCTGGAAACAGATCTTTGAAAATTCCCTGGCTTCAGGCAAGCGTTTAAAAGTGCTGGATGTGGGGACAGGTACAGGTTTTCTTGCCCTTCTTTTTGCCGAGATGGGGCATGAGGTTTCTGGTATAGACCTGTCTGAAGGCATGCTTGAGAAAGCGAGGCATAACGCAGATAATATGGGCCTGGAAATTTCTTTATTCCACGGAGACGCGGAAAATCTGCCTTTTGAAGACTGTTCCTTTGATCTGGTTGTTAACAAATACCTTCTCTGGACACTCCAGGAGCCTGCCAGCGCGGTCCGGGAATGGAAGCGTGTCCTTAAACCCGGAGGGATGATCTTTGCCATTGATGGAAACTGGTTTGATCCTCGGCCTGACAGGTATATCAAAAGAATGCTTTACGGGCTGGCAGAGAGGTTTGCAAAAAAGAACCAGTACAATCTTATTTTCAAGAAGTCTTACGACCCTATCAGGAATTCTCTTCCCCTTTACGAAAAAATAAGCCCGAAAAATATTTCCTTTCTCTTTTCTGAAACCGGACTCATGAACACTGAAATCAGCCCTCTTCTGGAAGTGCAGAAATTTCAAAGAAACAGGCATTCATTCTCAAGGAGGATATTTGAGAATAATTCCATATTTTTGATATCCGGGCAGAAAAATTAGAATAAGTCCTCTGCAACATAAAGACTGAAAAACGCCATAATGCCCTGACATTTTTATAATTCTTTCTGTGTATATTTACTCTTTTCTTTTTTTGCTTATATAATGCCTGCCATAAGGATTTTTATTATATTTTTTATTTTTTTCATCTCTTGCGGGATAAAATTTCTCAATATTCTTATTGATAGTTAAATTCATGACCGGCCCGCCACTTGAAACCCGCTGTGACCTTTATATGGTCGCTGCCCAGGCCGAACCCAAAAGGGAAGTATTTGAACAGCTAGCCAGAGTCCTGCCCGAAGGAAGTAAAGTCTCCTACCGCCTTTACGAAAAGGGTCTCCGGAGAATTCTGGACGGCAGTTCACTCTTTGAATTGCCTTCAGGTTTTGAAGAATATCTCAGGGTTCAGCCTGAACCGCCGGTTAATAATACGGTTGTATTTCTTAAAAAGAGATAAAAACGCTTCCAAGCTATTGCAGTTCGATCTGTGGTGCTTTATCTCAAAACCATCTTTTTTAATTTTTTACTAAGATTATGTCTCGTATGCAGATGATCCGTTATTTTACTTCAACTTCGTATTTGTTTCATTTTAGATGATTTTTCTATAGTGCCAGAATGTAACTGGAATTATACAACGTTTAACCTTTTGCGTCTTCTGCCGTTGTATCTGTATTGAGTTTCCAGATTGTTTTGAATCTTCGAAACAATTTCAGAGTACAGCAGATTCTAACTGAAAAATGTAATAATTTCATGGTTTTCTTTCTCTGGACGTAAGTCTGACTTTGCACCGAAAATATATAAAAATCTTAAAAAGCATCTAATAAAAATAAATGTCAATACCTTTTTATATTGTGTTACTCTTTATATCTATATGCATGAGTAAGTTTTATTTATTAATAAATTTTGACATTTTAAGACTTATTCAGTTGAATTCTTGAAAACTTAAAATTATTTTAGAATTTGATAATATTACAATAACGCTGGAGTTATGTCTCTAAACCTGCCGCTGCTTAAGTCCTGAGTTAGAGGGGATGTTAATGGGGAAGAACATTAGGAGTTCTGGTATCGAGATTATTGGAGACACTCCCTGGGGAGCCCGCTTATGCCAGTTTGAATTGAAAGAATCATACGATCATTTAGAAGAATTAGTACAAGAACGAACGGTGCAGCTTGAAAAGGCTTACAAGCGGTTGAAAGAAAGTGAGATGGACCTTTCTGAAGCTCAAAAAATGGCTCATATTGGAAGCTGGAAATGGGATATTGTAACTGGCGAACTCTACTGGTCTGATGAACTTTATCTTATCTTCGGACTTGATCCTCAGGAATTCAGACCAGCTTACAATTCATTTTTTAATTATATACATCCCGGTGATCGAGACTTTGTGGATAATGCCATTAAAAAAGCTTTGAATGGAGAGCAGCTCTATGACAATGACCACAGGATCATCTCAGCTGATGGAGAAGAGCGCATAGTCCATTCCCATGGAGAAGTTATTTTTGATGAGAAAAATACTCCTGTCCGAATGAGAGGAACACTCCAGGACATTACGGAGCGTACTAAGATCGAAGACTCGCTTTTATTAAGCGAGGAGAGGTACCGTTCTTTTATACAGAACTTTACGGGGATTGCTTTTCAGCAAGACGAGGACCTCAACCTGGAGTTTGTAAAAGGGAACGTAGAAGAGATTACCGGGTACAGTGAAGAAGAATTAATGTCTAAGAAGCGGTGGAGAAAAATTGTTGAGAAGCAGGACCTCCCGTTATTCCTTAAAAAAGAAAGAGAGATCAAGAATGCTCGCTCTCCATATTCTGGAAAACTTAGCTACAGAATAAGATGCAAGGACGGAAAAATAAAATGGGTGCATGAAGTATACCAGAAAATTCCAGGCAAAAATGGGAGACCTGATAATCACCAGAGTACAATAACCGACGTTACCGAGAGAATAAAGGCAAAAGAAGCCCTGGTAAAAATTGAGGACGCCAGGAAAAAAGAAATCCACCACAGAATAAAAAACAACCTCCAGGTTATCTCTTCTCTTCTTGACCTTCAGGCTGAAACATTCAACCATAGAGAGACAGTTACTGCTCCGGAAATTCTTGAAGCTTTCAGGGAAAGTCAGAACCGGGTAATCTCGATGTCCCTTATCCATGAAGAACTCTACAGGGGAGAGGGAACCGATACACTGAATTTTTCGGTATACCTTCGAAAGCTGGCTGAAAAACTTTTACAGACTTACAGCCTGAGCAATAAAAATATTTCTCTATTTATGAATCTGGAAGAAAATGCATTCTTTAATATGGATGTTGCTGTCCCGTTAGGAATAATTGTTAATGAACTCGTTTCCAACTCCATCAAACATGCATTTACTGAACAAAATGGGGAAGTTCAAATCCAGCTTTTCAGGGAAGAACAGAATAACGAAATACATAAATCCCTTTTCAGCCTGACGATTTCTGATAATGGAAAAGGAATTTCTGAAAATACAGAATTAGGAAGTGTTAAATCACTTGGACTGCAGCTGGTTAACACTCTTGTTGACCAGGTAGATGGAGAGATCGAGCTTGAGAGAGCAGGAGGAACGAAATTCAGAATTACATTCTGGGCAGCGGAAAGGTCATAAGTCTGGATAAAAGCATCAGAGTCGTCAAAACCCTTAATTATTAGTTCTCAGAAGAACCAACCGCAGGTTATTCAGATATAAAGATGGACGCATAAGATGCAGCCTGCACCAAGGAGCAGGAAAATGACATCTGGTGTTTTTATTTTTGTCCTGAAATACAATTTTTCATGCCCGCTGCCATAGCCCCTGCAAAGCATGCTGATGTAGGTCCTTTCCCCCTGCTCATAAGAGCGTATGAAGATTGAGCTCATGCTGTTTCCTACCTGTTCGAGTACCCACCTCCTGGGCACATCTTTATTCCATATATCAAAGAGCCTGGTCTGCTGTGCGACCCTTATCCTTTTAAGGACTGCCCAGAAAAGGAAGAGGTAACGCACCATCATGCTCAGAAGCAGGGTGAATTCCCTTGGGATGCCCATCCTGTCAGCTGCTGAAACCATATCTCGCAGCCGTGTTGTGGAGGACAGAAGGACAATGGATGTTATGCATACAAGGAATTTTGCAAGTAGCGTGCTCCCAAAGGCAAGGCCCTCATATGTTATGCTCAGCCCCAAAGGCAGGTCAAGAGGGTAAGGAGTATAATTTTCTATGAAGGAAGGCCTCAGGAAAGGCTGGATCAAGGCAATTGCAAGCCCGAAAGGTAAAATTGCAAGAACACGCAGGAAAAAGTACCTTAAATCCAGTCTGGCAGCAAGTACAAGTAGGAGAAGATAGACCTCGACCGCAAAAAGGCGGGTTATGTTTTCTTCATGTATTCGGGGCAGGCTAACAGTATAAAGGATCACAGAAAGCACAAAGAGCAGTTTTACTCTGGGGTCAAGCCTGTGTACAGGGCTGTCTTTATACGACTCACGCTCGATATCAGTAAGTGTTACCATCAGGATTCTCCTCAAAAGCCCCGCAATAGTTTTTATGACTTTTATTCTGTTTTTATTTCATCTCTGCTTTCCGGTTCTCGGATCTTATAACCCGGAGGATTTCATCCCTGGCAGTTTCGGCAGTTATCTGTATATTAACGTCAACGCCTTCCTGTTTCAGCATCTCAAAAACTTCTGCAACCCTGGGAAGCCTCAGATGAGCTTTCCTGAGCAGCGCGGGGTCATTGAAGATCTCTTCCGGGCTTCCGCTGGCTTCAAGTTTGCCGTGGTGAAGTACAAAAACCCTTTCCGCAAAATAAGGAACAACATCCACGTCGTGGGTTGAAAGCAGGAGAGTGATCCCCAGCTCCCTGTTCATTTTCGTAATAAGCTTCAGGACCCGGGCTGAGCTTAAAGGGTCAAGTCCTGCGGTGGGTTCGTCCAGAACAATAACTTCAGGCCTCATGGCAAGGATTCCTGCGATTGCCACAAGTTTTTTCTGTCCGCCGCTCAGGTGGTGCGGGGCTCTCTCTTCAAAACCATTAAGCCCTACCATTTCCAGGGCTTCCTTTACTCTCATTTTCACTTCTTCTCTGGACAGCCCCATATTTATCGGCCCGAAAGCCACATCTTCTTCAACACTTGGGGCAAGCACCTGGTCGTCAGGGTCCTGAAAAACTATCCCTACTGTTCCTCTACACATCCGGACATTCTTTTTTGTTATTTTTTCCCCCTTTACCAGGACTTCTCCGGAAAGAGGGCGCAGGATACCATTGAGGTGTTTGAATAAAGTGGATTTCCCTGCTCCGTTAGCCCCGAGAACTGCGACTCTTTCCCCCCTGTATATCCTGAGGTTTATTCTGTCAAGCGCATTTGCCTCCAGGTGAGGGTATCTGTGGCAGAGATCTTTTACTTCAATAACAGGAGTGCCGGTTACTCCTTCGGGATTACCTGTCTTTTCCGGATCCTTTCCGGTTTCCGGGCCCGTCCTGCCTTCAGCCTGCTCCGGAAGATCTGCTTTTATTATTGAACTTTTTAGGGGGGTTGATTTGCTCATAACTGAAAACGTCCTCTAATGAGACCTTCTCTATATACCTTTTTTAAAAACAGTATTACAGCTAATGAAGTTATCTTTTTTATGCGTTATGGTTTGTATTTTCCTTTTTGAAACAGGTCTTATTAATCAGCCATGTTTTTGATTCTGCTTGTCTTTCACTTAATTCTGTTTAAAGCCAGATGACTGAAGTTAGTATTTTATTTTCCTATCTTTCTTTCACCTTTCTCGCTTTAAGCTTTAATGACAGATACTCCGAGAGATAATTATACAAATCTTCCCAGCATCTTTTCTTTTGATGCAGCGGGTCGTCCTTCACATAGATATGGATTATTTTTTTGCAGCAATTGAGGAGCGGGAAAATCCGGAGCTTCGCGAAAAAGCAGTTGTAGTCTGCATGCTCTCAGGGCGGAGCGAACTGAGCGGGTCTGTAAGCACATGCAATTACGTTGCCCGAGAATTTGGAATCAGGTCAGGAATGCCCTGCTCAAGGGCTAAGAAACTCAATCCTGAAGCTGTTTTCCTTCCGGTCAGAAAAGATTTCTACACCTCGGTTTCGGATAGGATTATGGAAATCCTTCGCAGCTATGCAGACCCTGGAAACGGAGATTCTTTCGAACAGATAAGTGTTGACGAGGCATTCCTTGAGAGCTCAGAAAGGACAGGTGGAGACTTTAGGCTTGCTTTTGAGATCGGGATGCAGATTAAAAAGGAAATTAAAGAAAAAGAAAACCTGACATGCTCCATAGGGATAGGTCCGAATAAGTTAATTTCCAAAATGGCTTCTTCCGCAAAAAAGCCTGATGGGATAACTGTTGTGAGCCCGCAGGACCTGGAAGCTTTCCTCTGGCCGTTAAACGTATCAAAGCTCTGGGGGATCGGGAGTGTAACTGCAGGAAAATTGCAGGAAATGGGTATAGTTACGGTAAAGGACCTTGCAGAGCGGGACGTTATTGAACTTATTTCCATCTTCGGAAAATCAAGGGGCACCTGGCTTAAACAGGCAGCTTCGGGTATTGATGATTCTCCCCTTAAAGAAAGAGACGGCTCGGAGCAGATCGGGAGGATTGCAACACTGCCCGAAGATAGCCTGGATAAAAAGCTGATCTCTTCACTGATCGAGAGGCTAGCAGGGGATGTTATCGAAAAACTGGATTCAAGGGAACTCTCCTTCAGGATTGTGACCGTTACGGTCATAAACTCAAATTTCAGGATGTACACAAAGAGCCGTACACTGAGCCACCCGGTATCTTCAAAAGAAGTCCTCCTTCAGGTATCCGGAGAAATTCTGGATGAATTCCTTTCAGAAAACAGGACTGAGTTCAGGCGAGTGGGAGTAAGGGTGGGAGGTCTCCAGAAAAAAAAAGGTCAGAAAAGCCTTTTTGATTACTGAGGAAGATGTTTGAGTCTTGAAATTAGTTTATTTTTGAAATTATTTTTTTCTTAAAAATTATGTTTATCCTGGAAACCATGTTTATCTTATTGAGAGTGGATTTGAAGAGCTCTGTGTACCATGTCAACAAATCTTGAAAATCTGCTTAATAAGAAACAACTCTGGAGAACGGGCTTAATGAGTTCTGTGTACCATGTCAACAAATCTTGAAAATCTGCTTAATAAGAAACAACTCTGGAGAACGGGCTTAATGAGTTCTGTGTACTATGTCAACCTTCTGCATGGCTCTAACTCTTCACATAATTTATATTTAATTTTTGTATATAATTATGCTCCGTACAGTTTAAATAATTCACTCCGATCTTCTCTGTTTTTTGTTAACCTGCAGGAAAATTTTTTCATAAAATTTATCATACAAGAAATGTAATAATAATAAGGCTAATATTCCAGAATTGCTTCAAGGACCTGAATTTCTATCCCCGTTTTGAGCCAGGCTATTTTTTTATGTAGATTATCTCTGAATGCGGGTTTCTTCAAAACGGCACTTCCTTTGAAATTCGCTAAAATTGGCGAAAAAATTTGTAGAGTGGGTAAGGAAGGACGGCTACATAAGGACGGTTAGGAGAGGGACAATATGATTAAAAAACCGTTTACAATCCAGTTCCCGGAAAATCCGGTTAGCGGATTTAGCTGGGACATCGCGACCAGTAACGGGCTGCAGGTAATGAGGGAAAGATTTATTCCTGAGGATGAGGAACAGACCAGTGGTGGAGGATACCGGGTATGGGATATTCAGGTAACTTGCCAGGGAAGTCAAAAGATAACAGGCACATATCGGAGGGGTAACCAGATAGCAAGTTGTTTTGAAATCAATATTGACGCCGAATAAGAATTTTTACAGGCTGAAAAAATGAAGCCCTGGAAAGGTCGCCTTCTCTGGTAAAAGTCCAATCCGCCCTGCTTTTCCAGGATTCACTTTTCTGCTTTTTCTTTATTTTCTTTTTCTAATTTTTCCAGACCTGCCCCTGTTTTACGATTCCTGATCACGCTTACATAAATTTCACAAGTGGACAGACCTCTATACAGGCTCCACAGTGAGTGCAGCTGTCTTTTATCCAGGCTCTCTTCTCTTTCATTTCAATTGCGCCGTGTTCGCAGTGCCCTACACAGACCCCGCACCCCTGGCAGAGGACAGCTCTCCTTACCGAAAACTCAACCTTTTGCATGAGCTTTTTCAGAGTCTTTTCGTTTTCGCTTCTCCCATTCACGTTTCCTGAAGCAAAGACCTGAGCTCTCGATTCTCCCATAGAAACAGAAGCAGCCCCTTCAATGAAAGAAACCTTCCCTATCGGCTTGAGCATGCCGCTTTCTTCAAGAATCTCTATGTCAATAGCCTGCCCGAAGCTTCCATCAGCAGAAATTCCTCCTGCTTTGCAGGGCCTGTACCCTGTGGCGACCTCGAAATTGAGCTCTTTTGGAGCTTCCTGGGAAGGAAGAAGGGAAATTCCTTTTCTGTCCGCAAGTTCCTGCAATACTTTTGGGTAGCGTTTAAAGCGCCATAAGCCGTACTTCACCCATTCGGGGGAAAGCCCCATTTTCTTTGCATAAGCACGCAGGTGAAAGTTGAGCTTTTCCGCGAGTTCAGGATGGCTTTCCCCAAGCTGGAAGAAATCAGATAAAGACGAAGATGGGCATAGCCAGCACCCCATCCGGTCATACCCTTTCTCATATGCCGGATTGTAAGGAGCCTTCGTCCTGAACAGATAAAGCCAGATGTGCAGGGCTGTCCATTCCTGTATGGGGGACGCTCCAACCTGGTTCCCTACCCATGGGTTTTTCCATACCCTTTTGCTGATAGACCGAGCATGGGACTCGTACTGGCGCTGCCCTATGAAGCTCAGGCAGCCTCCCTCATAGTTTTCGTCAATCAGCCTTGTAATCGGCCCGAGTTTACAGATCTTGCAGCACCAGCGCGTGTCCATTGTAGGGGGGCCGAAAACTCCTATGGACTCCCAGAAAGAATCTCCTGCGCTTGAAGTTCTGAGAGGCTTTCCGTAATATTTCGCAACCTCACTGACATTCTCAAGGGTTTCCGGAAACTCAAGCCCTGTATCTGCAAACATAATCTCATAATCGTCAAGTGCTTCGTCCATCAGCTGCAGGACCGCAAGGCTGTCCTTTCCCCCGGAATATGACACGCTGACTTTCAGGTCCATGTTCCCTGAAACGTCCCTTATGAAGGCATGAGCTTCCTCTATCATTCGGTCCAGGATTTTCTCATTGGCTTTTACAGCATCTTCCCAGTTTCTCCCTGGTTCGAGAGTTTTTGCAGCCGCAGGTGCGGCACTCCAGCGAGGCTTTACCGCATTTCCGCGCTTTTCCTCTATCATCTCTTTTCCTGCCATCCGTGCTCGTCCGCAGCAGACCACTTCTCCGGCAGGGTTCAGGACAACTACTTCATCCTCTTTTTTAATTTCAGGGTCTGCGTCAAGGACTCCGGGAGCCAGGATACTTGCCCCTTTTTTCAGGATGAAAGGCAGGATTTCCTCTTCAATTACTACCCATTTTTTCAGGTCTTTCCTGTCCCTGCCCTGGAAGAGCCGTCTTGCCCCTTCGAGGCGGGGGAGAAGGACCCATTCGCAGCTCTCGATTTCAAACCTTATGGATGCAATAACTTCCCCATCAACTATGATTTCATCCATGCGGTCTTCATAAGGGGCTTTGTTAAGCACCACAAGGCGGTCATCCGGGATAAGTGGGGCATTAAATTGTTTTTCAGAAATGGAATTTATGCGCCTTATATCATAATCAAAAGCGGGACGGATATCTCCGGGAGGAGTTACATCTACTCTTTTTGTTTTACTGCCGCACCCACATTTCTTTCCGAGCACAGGCACATTGCAGGCTTCGCACCAGTGCAGGAGCATTTTGCCAAGGTATGCTGGTCTGGACATGTCACGCAGATTGAGTGAGGTTCACCTTTAAAAGGCTTTGGCTCAACCTTTTTAAAAAAAAGCTTGACCAAAAATTTCTGTAGAAAGCTCTGGCTCAACTTTTTTAAAAAAAAGCTTGACCAAAAATTTCTGTAAAAAGCTCTGGCTCAACCTTTTTAAAAAAAAGCTTGACCAAAAATTTCTGTAAAAAGCTCTGGCTTTTACTATGAGAAAGTCTTAATCTCGAGTTTATTTTGAAGCCGCAGAAGGACTTGCGTATTTGAACTTAAAAAGTAGCATACTTGTTCAATCCAGGTCTTGTTTACTTTTTTCTGAGTTTCCGCCCTCCATACAGGCAGGTCACGCTTCCTAATAATCCGATGCCTGGGGCAGAGTTATTTGTGCTCGATTCATTTTCATCTGAACTACTACCATTTGATCTACTGACATTATTAGATCCAGAAGCAATGTTGTTTGAATTATTTTGATCCTGATATTTTTTAAAAGACTCTTTCTCGACCATTGGACCTATCTCACTCATGAAAGCATAGTCATCTTTCGTGATATTTTCTGGATACCTGTCCCAGATGTCCTGTAATCCAGCTTTATACTCCTCTTTCCTCTTTTCGGAAACATCGAAGTTGTCAATATATTCCATCGTAATATCTTGACTTTCAGGATCTGTAGCAGCAAAAGCAAGCCCTCTATATGGCATACGTTTCACCACATCCGGCAAAGAAGCCTGCAGCTCCAGGTAATCCGCAACCTCCTTCATTCCTTCTTCGCCCAGCTCAGCCTCCAGAGCCTCCATTTTTAACTGGGCAGCATCTTTAACTGGGGTGGTATTTTGCTCTTTGGTAGAAGCTTCTCTTGCAGATTTTTGAGTTTGAATGAATCTTTTTGTCATTATTTCATTAATCACTTTTAAAGGCTCATTGTCTTCAACTTTAAAATCATCAGGATACCTTTCCCATATATCCTGCAGGTCAGCCTTTAATTTCTCTTTATCCTCCTTCTTAAGATCAGATTCGTCAATTGCAGTCATATAAGCAGCCCTGCTCTCGTTATCCGTCGCGGCAAAGGCAATCGAGCTATAAGGAGATGCCTTGACAGCATCCGGCAAAGAGGCTTGCAGCTGCAGGTATTCTGCAACTTTTTTCATTCCTTCCTCACCCATTTCAGCCTCTAGAGCCTCCATCTCTAACTGGGCAGCATCTTTAGTCTGGTTTGTTTGCTGTTCTTCGGTGGAAGCCATTGCTAATGGCGGCAGGAATAAACACAAAACTATGGCAACATGTAGCACTAATATTCCATCTTTAGCATTCATCTGTTCTCTCCAGAGCCAACCATATAAATGGGACAGGTTTTTTCCCATTTTTTGTACTGTAAGCTTTTTCCGCCTATTTCCTGTTCAGAAAAACTTGGACATGAGGGAAGAGTTCGAAACACAGTGCTCTGAAAAGGTGCATTCCGGACAGAATTTTTCTTCTGTTTTTTCGGGCATCAATCCGGCTTTTATTTTTTCCACACGCCTGCATATTTTCAATACTTCTCTGCGGTCCGAACTCTGGATAACTACTTTTCGGATTATCCCTAACTGCTTTTTGATCAAACTCTGGATCAACTTTAGCAATATAAGAGCTAATCTTATGTGGTTTTATGTTGCTCGCATTGAGAATTTTTGGAATTGCTCCTTTAGGACGATGACTTATACGAGGTGTAAGGTAGTTCATTGAATAATTAATATAATCCCCTTATATATTAGAATCTAAGCACTATACTAGGAATAGTCCCAAATGATCACCTATATGTTAATCCCAGGAGAATAACAAAAAGTACAATGCATAATAATACAAGCTCTATAATATATTTAACTGATTTACTCATAATTCGACACCTTTTTACTATCATTTTAGTCCAAACATGTGAAGTACATTGACTCATGAATTGTACTTAGAACTTATTTTGTTCTCCTACGGTTAGAAATTTAGTTTCAGCCGCAGATTAATCCCTCTTCCACAAGAATGACTATAAATAAAAAAATTAAAGTGTAGATATTTTTGGCTGAAATACTATTTGTGGGTCTAAAAAATTGCAAAAATCAAATTTTACATACAACAATTTTAGTATTTTGCTTTTGAAAGCATTATGAGGTTTTATGAAAGAATTGTAGAGTTAACCTTGCCTTTCTATAGTAACGCAACCAAATTTCTACCTTTGATAAATTATTTTTTCACAATCATTATAGTTAAGGAGCAGTTTCTTCAAAAATAACCCGATAATTACCGTTTTGATCACATTTTATGTAAAGGTTGTCATAAAACTCACGTATAACTATACCAGTACCTTCAATAAATATTCCCCACTGGAAAGTTCCTCTACCGTAGATGTCTGAGCGAGTACCTGAACTATATTCGATACTTCCTTCTTCCCAGTTACTAACTGACCAATATAATGCATAATTTCTTACGTACCATGAATCTATATAATGAGCATCTACAGTCTGACCATTATAAGTAAAATACCCCTTTGTATAAATTGTGTAGACTTTAACACCAGTCCAAGAATAGAGTTCCTTATATCCTTTAATGGTGGGAGTAGTCGAAACACTCGCTATAGTAGCAGTTTGAGTTGTTATTTCATTATTTGTTTCTTCCTCTACGCCAGTAATGAAGAAATAGCTTCCATTTGTGAAGGTTATATTTGATCCATCTCTTAGTTGATAAGTCCTTAAATTAATTTTATCTGAAGCAGTATCATTTTCTTTAAGATCATTTATTGAAATTTTATCTTTGTTTGCTTTAACATAATTCGCAACCACATCTTCTGTGGATAAGTTTTTTTTATTGGAATTCAGTGAATCTATTAGCCCTTGTTCCAATTCAGAAGGCTTCTTACTGATCTTTGAGATTTCTTGTGCACTCACAGCTGGTATCAATGTCATACCAACCAGTAGTATTACCAAAATTAATATTCCTATTCCAAACCTTTTATTGAACATTATATTACATTCCTAGTTATTTTTTCCCTAGGAGGCAGAATAAGACAAGCTTAAATATACGCTAAGCTAACTTAATTATGCCTCGTAGGGTATGTTTTATGGAGTTCGACTGAACCTGGAAAGTTTATTTGAACTCCATAAATCCCTCTTACCTAACTCCTTATATGTTTTCTGTCCAGATTATCAAACAATCAGAAATGATGTTGGATTTATGATTATTTTTTTCAAAATTACTACTTTATTGACTAATTGTTTGAGACTCTGGAGAAAAAACTTATATATTCATACTCAACGCAAGTTCTTTCTTACACCTAAAAAATGAGAAATGTTATTGTTAATAAAGATACAAACTGTGTTCAGTCGCACTCAAAAAAGTCCTTACAACTGTTACTGAACAACAGTTTTGTTTTTGCTTTTTTTATTATGCTGCAATCCTTTTCCATCCATTCATGATTTAGAAAAACTTGGACATGAGGGAAGAATTCGAAACACAGTGCTCTGAAAAGGTGCATTCCGGACAGAATTTTTCTTCTGTTTTTTCGGGCATCAATCCGGCTTTTATTTTTTCCACACGCCTGCATATTTTCAATACTTCCCTGCGGTCCGAACTCCGGATAACTACTTTTCGGATTATCCCGAAACTTACGTATTCGACAAAACCGAAAGGAATTTCTTTTCCGGTCTCGCTTTCAAGGAGAAGGGCAAGTGCTGCAATGTGTATTCTGTCAGATGCCCATACGCCCTGAATGGGGCAGCTTCCGGGCCTTATTATTGAGGGGACATTTGCGCCTTCAAAACAGACTATCTTGGAAGGTGATCCCTTCAGGTTCAGGCGCTTTGAGAAAATAATGGGCTCCGTTTTTACAGGGGTAAGTGCCGCAAGCATGGCATCATTTCCGAATTCTTCTATCCCTTTGAGAAGGTTGGCTGCAATTTCAGGGATTTTAGCTCTTGCCCGCGCGTCCCCTTCTTCCAGAAATCCTTTTTCTGTGCGTTCAAATTCTTTTGGAAACATTAACGGGAGGTCTTTACATGCATAAGTGAGAGCAGCTTCGAGTTCTTTGCACATGGTATCGGCGTTTAACGAACACTTTTTCACAATTTCCGAATAATTCAGGGAGAGTTCCTTCAGAAGCATTCTCTCAAGACGGGAAGCATTAATTTCCGGGAGCAGTTCATATCCCCGGCTGACAAAGTAAACCCTTCGCGGGCAATTGATATACAGGAGCAGGTCTGAGACGCTGATCTCCGGGTTCTGTGAATCTGTGGGCATCACATTGTAATTTCTCTTCTAAATATTATAAATTTTTTCATAAAGAGCTTCTCGTATTCGACAGTTAACGCTCTGCGACAATTGCCGAACTGACATTCGTTAGATATATATGCTAATGTTTCCTCTTAGATTAAGTAAGTCATGACATCCAATGATTCCTCAGAAAATCTGCGCAACCGCCTGGCGGAAAAAATGGCTGGAGATATCACACTCTCAGAGAAACCCGGAGAGTCCCTGAAAAAGTGGAGGTTAAACTTCGAGATATCCCAGACTGATATTGCAAATTACCTTAAGGTCTCTCCCTCCGTTATCAGCGATTATGAAAGCGGGAGGCGAAAGTCTCCAGGGACACTGATCGTCCGGAAGATCGTGGAGTCCCTGCTTGAAATCGATCTAGAGAGGGGAGGCAAAAAGATTCACACCTACGAAACTATGCTTAATGCCGAAAGCGGCTCAAAATCAATCTACTCAACCTACGAGTATACTCTCCCGATACAGCTTGCTAAACTGGTTAACCTTATTGAAGGCGATATAGTCTATAAAGGAATCGAGAAGCCTCTATATGGTTTTTCTGTTGTCGACAGCCAGCGGGCAATCCTGGAACTTTCCTCACACGAGTTTCAGAAGCTCTACGGCTGGAGTACGGACAGAGCCATGATCTTTACAAAAGTCAGTACCGGAAAATCCCCCCTGGTAGCTATCCGGGTAACTAACCTGAAGCCCGGAGCTGTTGTGCTTCACGGACTTCGTAAAGAAGAGGTAGAATCTGTTGCAGTCAAGATGGCGGAAGTAGACCGTGTCCCCCTGGTCGCAACCACAATGGACCTCGATCAGATTGTGCAGCTACTGAAAAAATACAGTCAATACTACGCAAGGGAATGACCCCCTGGAATACCCTAAACACTTAAAAACAGGTGAAAGCATGACCATTGGAATAGTATCTTACGGCGCATATGTTCCGAGATACCGCATAAAAATTGAAGAAATTGCCCGGCTCTGGGGTGATGACGCAGAGGCTCTCAAAAACGGCCTCATGGTGTATGAAAAATCCGTACCCGATATCGATGAAGACGCAGCAACAATTGCCGTGGAGGCAGCAAGAAACGCAATGATAAGAAGTGGCGTCGATCCCTCCAGAATAGGGGCGGTGTATACCGGTTCTGAAAGTCACCCTTACGCCGTAAAACCGACAAGCACCATTGTCGCTCAGGCTATTGGCGCAACTCCTCAAATGACTGCAGCAGACTTTGAGTTTGCATGTAAAGCAGGGACAGCCGCAGTTCAGGCATGTATGGGGCTCGTAGGCTCGGGAATGGTCGATCTTGGTCTGGCTATAGGAGCGGACGTTTCCCAGGGAGCTCCTAGTGATGCCCTTGAATATACCGCAGCAGCAGGAGGAGTCGCCTGTCTTATAGGTAGAAATGAATCCGAACTTGCTGCTATCATTGAAGATACATACTCTTTTACAACAGATACTCCCGACTTCTGGAGAAGGGAAGGAATGCCTTACCCCGAGCACGGAGGGCGTTTTACGGGAGAACCCGGGTACTTCAAACATGTAACAAACGGAGCAAAAGGCCTGCTTGAAAAACTCGGGGCAAAGCCTGAAGATTATGATTACGCGGTCTTCCACCAGCCAAACGGAAAGTTCCCGAGCAAGGCTGCAAAGATGCTAGGGTTCACAAAAGCTCAGATTACTCCCGGACTTGTTGTCCCGAAAATAGGAAACACCTATTCAGGTTCCTGCCTCATGGGAATTGCTGCAACCCTTGACCAGGCAAAGCCAGGGGACAGGATATTTGCAACCGCATTCGGGTCCGGAGCAGGTTCTGACGCGTTCAGCATAACGGTTACTGACAGGATTGAGGAAATCCGAAACAGGGCTCCGACGGTTTCCGAACTTATCAAGGATCCTGTATACATCGACTACGCAAGGTATGCCAGGCATAAAGGCAAGATCCGCCTGGCCTGAAAACGGGGTGAATAATAATGAGAGACGTAGCAATTATCGGAGTAAAGAATACTAAATTTGGCGAACTCTGGGAGCGCTCCTTAAGAGACATAGTCGTGGAAGCCGGAATCGGAGCAATCCAGGACGCAGGAGTAAGCGGAAAAGATATTGATGCCCTTTATATTGGAAACATGAGTGGAGGCCGCTTTGTTGAGCAGGAACACATAGGCGCACTCATCGCAGATTATTCCGGGCTTTCAAGGAACCTTCATGTCCCGGCTACCAGGGTGGAAGCCGCCTGTGCATCTGGAGGGCTTGCCCTGCGCCAGGCTATAATGGCTGTGGCTTCAGGTTACAGCGAAATCGTGGTCGCAGCAGGGGCAGAGAAAATGACAGATGTAGGCTCTGAAGAAGCATCTTCGGCTCTTGCGGCAGCCGCTGACCGTGAATGGGAAGGCATGGCAGGAGCAACATTTCCCGGGCTGTATGCAATGATTGCAAAGCTTCATATGCATATGTACGGAACCACAGGTGAGCAGCTTGCGGAAGTAGCTGTGAAGAACCACAAAAACGGATCTTTTAACCCTATTGCCCAGTACAAGAACACAATCACCGTAGATAATGTTCTGAACTCAATAATGGTAGCTGACCCGTTGCATATCTTTGACTGCTCTCCGATAACAGATGGAGCATCTGCGCTTGTCCTTGCACCTGCGGAGATTGCCCACAAATATACCGACACTCCAATTTACATTAAAGCAACAGCACAGGCAAGCGATACAATTGCCCTGCATGACAGGAGAGACATCACAACTCTGGATGCAACCGTGATGGCTGCAAAGCGGGCATATTCTATGGCAAAACTTACCCCTGAAGATATCGACCTTGTAGAGGTCCATGACTGCTTTACCATTGCAGAGATCTGTGCAATTGAAGACCTCGGCTTTGCAGAGAAAGGTAAAGGCGGAATTGTCACAGAAAACGGAGAAACCGCAATTGGAGGCAGGATTCCTGTCAACACATCCGGCGGCCTGAAAGCCTGCGGGCATCCTGTAGGGGCAACCGGAATAAAACAGGCGGTGGAAATCGTAACCCAGCTGCGTGGAGAAGCAGGAAAGCGCCAGGTAGCAGGAGCTGAGTACGGGATGACCCATAACGTCGGAGGGTCAGGAGCGACAGCAGTAGTACATATTTTGTCGAGGGGGATGTGATATTCGATGTCTTCTGTTCCAAGATTCTGGAGAAACCTCGGCAGCAGGTATAACCTTGAAGGCACCCGCTGCAAGGAATGCGGGGAATATTTCTATCCCCCACGCAATGTTTGCGTAAACTGCAGGCGCATGGGAGAGCTTGAACCCTTCAAATTCAAAGGCACGGGTGAAATTGTAAGCTATACACTGATTCACACCGGTGCTGAAGGTTTTGAAGGCCAGGCTCCTTACACCCTTGCAATCATTAAACTGGATGAAGGTCCTCGCCTTACCTCTCAGGTGGTCGGCAATACCGATAATATCCAGATCGGAACGCGGGTCAGGTCTGTGTTCAGAAAACTCGGGGAAGATGGCGAACGTGGTATGATCTACTACGGCACCAAATTCGTCCCTGTGGATGCCTGATAGTTTTCGGATATTTCCTTCCAGGCATCTGCTGTTAATTCCCCTATTAATTAATAATGGATTAAACCATAAATTGAGCCAAACCATAAATTGAGCCGGAGATGTCTGGAATTATGATTGAAGTGGAAGTCAAGGTTAGAGCGGATCACTCAAAGATCCGCCATCTACTTTTAGAAATTGGGGCAAGTAAAATCGGGGTTGAAGAACAGTCAGATGTCTATTTTGCAGCTCCATACCGCGATTTTGCAAAGACCGATGAGGCTCTCAGGATACGCTCTCTGGGAGGACATTCTGTGCTGACCTATAAAGGTCCTAAACTTGATAAAGTTTCCAAAACCAGAGTGGAGATCGAAACTCCAGTGGATGGGACTGCTACAGCTAAAATTTTCCACTCTCTGGGCTTCATGGAAGCCGGTGCAGTCCGCAAAAAAAGGGATATTTTCAGAGCAGGAGAGATTATTGTCTGTCTTGATGCCGTCGAAGGGCTCGGAGAGTTTCTGGAAGTAGAGCTCGATGTGGAAGATAAAAAAGATCTCGAAAGTTCAAGGGCAGAATTATTTAAATTCTTATCTCAGTTTGGCCTGAGTGAAAAAGATTCTATCCGGACTTCTTACCTTGAAATGGTGCTGGAAAAAAGAAATTGATAACGTTCCTGGATTATAACTTTCCTGGGTTTTAATTTTCCTGGGTTTTAATTTTCCTGGGTTTTAATTTTCCTGGGTTTTAATTTTCCTGGGTTTTAATTTTCCTGGATTAGCTGTTATCTTCATGCCCGCATTATTACGGGCACGAAGACGAAAATCAAACTTTAACCTGTCTAAAGCCGGGTTTAAGCTTCTATGTTATTTTGATTTTACCTGATTATTTTAATTTTACCCGATTCTAACTTTTTTTCAATCTTTACCTTATCCTGGAGCCCGGTTTAATCTCCTTATCCGGCATCAGGGCTGCCACAATTGCTCCGCCGTCATCGGCTGCAAGCATCATGCCGTTAGATTCAACTCCGCATAGTTTGGCGGGTTTCAGGTTAGCGAGCACGATTACGGATTTGCCTACAAGTTCTTCTGGAGTGTAATATGAAGCCATGCCTGCAACAAGCTGCCTGGGCTTTTCCTCTCCTATATCCACTTCAATCCTCAGGAGCTTTTTTGACTTTTTCACAGGTTCGGCGAGGAGTACTTTTCCTACCCTTATGTCAAGTTTTGCAAAGTCCTCGTAATCGATCACTGGAAGGGTTTCTACCTGTACTTTCTCTTCAACTTCTGCAACATCTACTGTTTTTTCGGATGCTTTTGATGCTTCAGAGGGTCCCATTCCTTCGGACTTTGAAGGCTCTTTTTCGCCTCCTTTTACTCCGTTTCTCTTTGCATTTGCGGCTGCTACACGCTGGTTTGCAATCTCTTCCATCTCTCCTATCCTGTCATCTTCGAGCTTGGTAAAGAGGATTTCAGGTTTTGCAAGTTTTGTGCCTGCTTTCAGGGGCACAAGGGTCTCTTCATAAAGTGCGGCATGTATGTCGCTCTCCTGCCCTAGCCCTTTCCAGGCTTTCTCCATTGTCTGCGGGATAACGGGTTCAAATATCAGGCTCAGGGCTTTTGCCAGGTGCAGGCAGTTATAGACGACCTGTCCGCATGCATCCCTGTCTTCTTTTATCAGTTTCCAGGGTTCATGGGACTGGAAATAAGTGTTACCGAAAGATGCAAGAGCCATGGCAGAGTCCACTGCTTTCTTGAACTCGTACTCTTCCATTGCAGCTTTGACCTCTACGAGAGCTTTTTCTATCTCTTTCCGGATTTCAGGCTCTACTTCACCTTCCGGGACTTCTCCGTAGTTCTTGAAAGCAAAGAGCATGGTCCTGTAAAGGAAGTTTCCGAGAACTGCAACCAGTTCGGCATTGATCTTTTCCTGAAGCACGCGCCAGGAGAAGTTCAGTTCCTTGGTGTGGGAGGTATAGCTTGCAAGGTAATACCTGAGAAGGTCGGGATGGAAGCCGTGGTCAAGATAATCTTCCCCAACCCAGACTACATAGCCTCTGGTTTTCGAGAACTTCCTGTCTTCGATTTTTACCATCCCTGAAGCTACAACTGCTGTTGGCACGGAGTAATCTGCGCCTTTAAGCATGGCAGGCCAGAAGATGCAGTGGTGATAGGTTATGTCCCCTCCTATAAAGTGGACTATTTCCCCGTCTCCCTTCCAGAACTTTTCCCAGGAGTCTCCTGCCTGTGCAGCCCATTCCTCGGTAAAAGCGATATAACCTATCGGAGCGTCCACCCAGACATAAACCACAAGGTCTTCGTGTCCCGGAAATTTAACTCCCCACTCAAGGTTCCGTGTAATGCACCAGTCCGTAAGCCCCTGCTTTACCCAGCCGCGTGCGTAGTTGATGGCATTTGTGGTCCCTCCGAGGTCTTTTGAGAGGTAATCCATCAGGTAGTTGCTGAACTCGGAAAGCTTGAAAAAGAAGTGTTCCTGCTGGCGGTACTCTGCAGGGCCTCCGCAGATGGTACATACAGGGTTCTGAAGCTCCCCGGGCTCAAGATGTTTTCCGCAGCCCTGGTCGCATTCATCTCCTCTGGCAGTTTCTCCGCAGTGAGGGCAGGCTCCTTCTACATAACGGTCAGGAAGGAAGCGGTTGCATGCCGGACAGTAGGCGATTTCTATAATTTTCGGGTAGACATATCCTTTTTCAATCAGCCTGCTCACTATGTCGTGGGTCCGGTTGTGGTTTTCAGGGTCATCCGTTGTCCCGAAAGCATCAAAATAAATTCCAAGCTCCTTGAAAGTTTCGTCAAAGTGTTTGTGATATATTTCTACAAGTTCTGTTGGGGTAATTCCCAGTTCTTCGGCGTTTACGGCAATAGGGGTTCCATGGGTGTCCGAGCCACAAACAAAGGTTACTTCCCGCCCCTCTTTTTTCAGGGAACGGGCATAAATATCAGCGGGCACATAGGTCCGGAGATGCCCGATATGTGCCTTGCCATTGGCATAGGGCAGGCCGCATGTGACAAGTACGGGTTTACTGGATGATTTTGACATTCTTATCTCCATATATTTTTCTAGATGTATCTCTTCTGGATGACTGCAATTCTGAAATATATTTCGCTTATCGTGGTTACAAGGGAACTTATTTGAGGGATAGTTGATTATCATATATAAAGAGGGGTGGAATTCAGAGAAACATAAATACTTGCTCTGACAATTCAGACCTATTGGATTAATCTTTTTATTTGCGGGCTTTTTAAAAAATATACTTCTGGCAGTTCCTGTAACTGGAAATTTGCCTGCCCCTTAACTGGAGTTTTCAGCAGTGAAAAAGTACAGACCGGGGAAGTTAGAGAAACAAATCCAAAAAATACGGTCATGTCAATATGAATGATGAAAGTGTAAATTCAGATGGTGTGGATTCAAAAAACACGAGTCCTGAAGAGATGTCTGGAGACAGCCTGTCGGAAAATGATGTTTATAATAAAAAAGAAATTACTGCTCATGATGGGGACATTTCGGAGAGTAAAATAAAAGAAAATTCCTCTGGTTCCTATTCCGCTTCTGAAACGCAGCAGGAGGCGGCAAAATCAGATGTTCAGGAACCTTCTCAGCCGGAACCTCATACTACTATTAAAAGTGAGCGTTTAAACATGAATTCAGGCTCTTCTCCTTCCCTGCCGAAAAAGAAACGCAGTGGGGCTTCTTATCTTATCTTATTGCTGGCTTTAATTGCTGTCATTGCGGTTAGTATAGCCGCTATTTTTTACGGGCTTGGTTTCGGAGGAAATATCGGGAGTTCCGATAAGATAGCGGTCATTTATGTGCAGGGTACCATGCTCACCGGAAATGTTCCTGCAGGGCTCGGCTATGCAACCTCGGAAGAAATTTGTCAAAACATTCACTCTGCTGTAGAGGATAATAACGTCAGGGCGATCGTACTCCGGGTAAACAGCGGTGGAGGCTCTCCTTCAGCCGCTCAGGAAATAGCAATAGAGATAGAGAAAGCTCAGAAACAGGGAGTCCCTGTCATTGTTTCCATGGGGGACCTTGCAGCCAGCGCTGCGTACTATATCTCTGCCCCGGCAGATTACATATTTGCAAATCCTTCCACAAATACGGGGTCTATTGGAGTTATCTGGACCTTTGAAAATATGTCTGGCTTTTACCAGAATGAAGGCATAGATTATTATGTTTCGAAGTCCGGAGAGTTTAAAGATATGGGAGGGACCTGGAGAGGGTTGACCGACGAAGAAAAAGAATATGCTGATGAAGTTGTAATGGAGAGTTATGAAGAGTTTGTAACCCAGGTTGCCGAAGGGCGGAATATAAGCCGGAGTGAAGTAAAAAAACTTGCTGACGGGCGCATTTATACCGGATCAAGAGCAAAAGATCTCGGGCTTGTGGATGACTTTGGAAACCTCTATGATGCAATTGATAAGGCTGCGGAACTCGGAGGGGTGCAGGGTAAGCCAAAAGTTGTTTATATGAACAGGGCGACCCTCTCAAGCTTGCTTCTGGGCTCGGAAACGGACAACTCAAGCGAGGGAGCAGGTCAATTCGTCAGTTATTTTGAGGAAAGTCCTTATGGGAAAGTCCTTGCGTGTTTGCGCAATTAACGGATTTTCTGACTTTCCTTCTCCATTACTTATTTTTAGGATTTCAATTTCTTATGCAGGCTTGCAGCCTGAAAATAGTAAAATATATATTAGCTAACATGCAGGATATCACGGGCTTAACATGCTGGAACTTAAATTTGTACGTAACAACCCCGACATAGTTGGGCGTGCTCTTATTAGCAGGAATATGGGCACAGAGCTTATTGATAGCCTTCTTGAATATGACGCAGCCTGGAGGGAATGTCTCATCGAGGGCGATGACCTGAAGCACAAGCGTAATGTTGTCACCCGCGAGATAGCGCAGCTCAAGAAGGAAAATAAAGACGCTGCATCCAGAATAAATGAAATGCAGGGCATTAACAGCCGTATTAAAGAGCTGGATGACAAAATACGCGATTACAAATCAAAAATAAATGAAATAATGCTAAGTATTCCAAATATCCCTTCTGAAACCACGCCTGTAGGCAAGGATGAGAATGACAATCCGGTTGTAAGGGTAGTTGGAGAACCGAGGGAGTTCGCATTTACTCCAAAGCCCCACTGGGAAATAGGAGAGTCTCTGGATATCCTCGACTTTGAAAGAGCAGCTAAGATATCAGGCCAGGGTTTTGCAGTCTATAAAGGTATGGGCGCAAAGCTTGAGAGAGCTCTCATAAACTTCATGCTTGATGTGCACACCAGGCAGGGTTATCTTGAAGTTTTCCCTCCTGTGCTTATTAATGAGAAAGCCATGACTGGTACAGGCCAATTACCCAAGTTTAAAGACGATATGTACGGATGCACTGATGGTTTCTATCTTGCGCCTACTGCAGAAGTGCCTGTAACCAACCTCTTCATGGATGAATATATGGAAAACCTGCCGGTATTTCTTACAGCATACACCGCCTGTTTCAGGCGTGAGGCAGGAAAACATGGTCAGGATACCAGAGGTATCATCCGCAACCACCAGTTCAATAAGGTTGAACTTGTTAAATTCGTAATGCCTGAAACATCCTATGAAGAACTGGAAAAACTTACTCTTGATGCTGAAGAGATCCTCAAACTCCTTAAGTTACCATATCGGGTAGTAAGCCTCTGCACTGGTGATCTGGGATTCTCGGCTGCCAAGACTTACGACCTCGAAGTATGGGTACCTACACAGGAAAAGTATAGAGAAATCTCTTCGTGCTCTAATTTCGATAATTTCCAGGCAAGGAGAGCCAACATCCGCTACAGGACTCCTGAAGGGCCACAGTTCGTTCACACGCTCAACGGTTCGGGACTTGCTGTCGGCAGGACGGTTGTTGCAATACTGGAGAACTACCAGCGTGAAGACGGCAGTGTCGAAATTCCGGAAGTCCTCAGGCCTTACATGGGTGGGGCAGAAGAAATTAGAAAAGCTTGCCCTTGAAGATAGTTTGAGCTTGCGGACTATTTCAAAAGACTCTTTCGCACAGCTGGCAGAACTATATTCCATAGTCGATGCCGTCTAAATTAAGTTAGAAATGAAAGAATATAGAGCGAGCCAAAAGCTGTGCGTGAAGGAATTTAATAATTGTGGAAGCGATTGCAGGCTCTATAATTTGATTTTTTTTCCAGTTGTTCGTTTTTTCTCCTGAGCTTTACTCCTGATTTCCTGCGTTTCTTCTACAAATTTTATCAAAGAGAATAATATTGTTAAGCATAAGAGCCCCGCTCCAGCCGAGAGGGATTGCCCACGCCGACTTGCCTGTAGACTTATCCACCTGTTCAGGGAGAAGGCCCGTACTTGTAGCTCCGGCAAGAGCCCATCTGAGGCATTTTATTCCTTCCTCGGTCAGCTTTTTTGCCTCCTCAGCATACTGGTCCCCTGCTCCTTCCGGCAGGTCAAGGGCAAAAGCGAACATAGCTTCCGAGAGCCAGAGTGTTGTTACTATCCAGGGATTTCCGTCAATATAAGTGTCATTTTCGTAACGCTTGATTCCATAGCCATTATTGATGGGAATTGAAAGCTTCTTCTGGATATTTTCTATAAGAAAAAGAATCATGTCCCTTTCTACAGGATCTTCAGGAGAGATCATTCTAAAAGGAATATAAGCTCCCAGAACACTTGCATCAAGGGTCTTGTCAAGCTTTTCGTGAATTATCCCTTTTGCAAAATAACCTTCCTGAAGCCAGAAACGATCAATTGTAGCCTGTTTTATGAAATCAGCCCTTTTTTTCCAGCGCCTTGCCATTCCGGACTCGCCGTTTTCTTCTGCAAGGTGAGAGGCACCCATAAGCCCTGCATAGATTGAAGCATTTGTGTAGGTGAAAATCCCGTAATATGTCTCCCACAGGTCCATGCAGCTTTCGTGCAGGCCGGATTTTGTCCTTTTCATAAGGTATTCAGCAGCCCTGAGGACTGAGACCCATACTTCTTCCAGAAACTCTACCTTTTTAAGCCCTTCAAGAATCCTGTAATAAACGTCCATGGCATGAAGTGTGGCTCCGGTCTCATCTATCTGGGTCGAGTAGTCAAAATTTCCCCAGGAAGGGGCTATGTCCCCATTGAGCCAGTATCTCTGGAACCAGGAACCATCAGGCAGCTGCGTCCTGATGCACCATTTAAAAAACCTGTCACAATAATCAGGATATCCGGAATGTTTGAGGGCAAGAACCAGTTCCGAGGTGTCTCTGTTCCAGCAAAAACCATATCCTCCGCATTTTTCAAAATTTGAATCAAATTCCGGAGCGGCTACAAAAGACCCGTTTACACGGTCGTTCAGGAGGTAAAGCATGAGAAGAGACCTGTTGTAAGCATTGAAAAGCTCCTGGCGCAGGTTATTGTGTCCTTCTATTCCGGGCATTTTGAGTACATGCTTTTTCGATAGCCACATCACCCAGTATTCCCGTGTCTTTTCAAAGATGTGTTCCAGAGGCAGTTTGGACAGCTCTCGCATCCTTTTGTACAGGAGGCTTCGGGAAGATGCGGCTCCTATAAAGATGACAAATTCGTTTGCCCCATCAGCTTCCAGCTCGAGGTCCCAGCCCGCAGCATTGTTGATGTTTCCTATATCTTCTTTATTTCTCTGGAGTTTCCCGTCTTCCATATCATACTTGGAATTTGTCCACCAGATGGTGTCCATCGCCTTTCCGACCTGCCACTCCGTAAACTCAGGAAGGGCATAGATCCCGATGTAATAATCCTGCCAGTACTGGGCAAGAAGTCTGGCTTCTGAATCACAGAAAGCCGAATTTTTTTTGGAAGTTTCCCCCACATTCAGGTTCGAGTAATAGAAGAATTTTCCGGAAATTTTTTGCTGGGACTGTACTTTGAACCTGCGGATAAGGACCGGGACTTCAGGGTGTACAAGGTCAAGAATAGAGATTCTTATCCCGGAATCATGGTAAAGTTTTGTTGATACTATATTGGTATCTTCTATGTAGTTCTGAATCGAGTGCCATTCGTTATCGTTTGTCCAGAGAAGTCTTTCTCCTGTGTGAATGCAGGCAAGGGATTCTTCTACGTGCTGGGCATGGTCTCTGCGGGGATAAAATAAGCCAAGGATTTCTCCTTTTCTTCCCATTGTCACAAGAAGCTCGTCATTCCCCAGAATGACATTCGGTTGTCTGATCACTTAATCTCCCCTCTGAGCTGGTTTTGCTGATCCGGGCTGGTAGGAGCCAGTGAAATTATATGTTCGCAGACATTCTTCCCGGTGGCTTTACAGCTGACTTCCCTCACACTGATGTTCTTTCCGAAATACTCGGTCAGGTAGCCAGCAAAATAACCGCTCATGAATGCACAGACTGGCTGGTCCGAGCCTCCGTAAACGTCAGCTATAAATGAATCCTTTACAATGATTTTTCCTTCACACGTCTCTGGGTTGCAGTCAATTTCCAGGATCCCCCAGCCAACAGCTCTGTAAAGTTCTGCAAGCATGCTTGCAAAGTTACTATCATTAATTGGCATAATACTCTTAAAATATTTTGCTGCATGGCCTCCTCCGCGCAGTCCTGAGAGTGTAAGAAGCCCTTCAGCGTGTGGAACACTCTGATTAAGTATCTTAATAATGTCTACTATAGTGAGCGCCCTTGCCATAACTCCCCTGACCCCTATAACGTTCAGAGGGAAGTCAACGGAGTAAATCATCCCGAATTCCGAAATCCCGTGTTCCACCATACTTACAGCTTCCAGACCTTCGATTTTCCGGGCAAGCTCCCCAATATCCACATCTTTCTTAAGCTCCGTAAATACTGAGTACTCTCCAATGTGCTGCGTAATATTGTCAATATGCCCGAACTTGATGTATGCATTTTCTTTTTCAAGAAAATCGGTTATTGCGGATAAAGAACCGGGCCCTTTAGAATAAGTAATCTTGAACCATACTATTCGCGAATCTTCATTGAATCCTGCAAACATGCATAAGTCCCTGACCATATGACAAACTCCCATTGATGTGTATGAATATTTTGTAAATGTATATTTCCTTAAGGCATTTTGCTGAGTTTTTTGAATACCTGAGCCTTAAAGTCAATGAGTACAGCCATGAAATTGACTGCTGCCTCGAAAGGTGTGGAATGGACGCTAAAATAAGAATGTACGTCCCCGTCTCCGAGCCATTTGGTGCACATGTAGTAATAGTGGTCCGAAGTCAGCAGGTGCTTCCATATACGCAGGATTTCGGGGTCTTCTGTCTTTTTCACAAAAGGTTCGAGCAGCCTTATTTCTTCAAAGCAGCGCCGCTGCATGTCGTTCCCTAGCCATGCGCTGGTGTCGCGTTCCATATCCGCCCAGGAAATCGTTGAAAAGTCTCCAACATCGATTTCGGCTACAGGTAAGTATTTTTCAGTAAGCTCTACAGGAGTACTGAATTCAAGGCCGTTTTTAAGGACTTCTGCAGGCAGCTTTTCCACAAAATCAAAAATTCCTGTCTCTCTCCACTGGTGTTCTCCAAAGGTCTCGTAGTCCATAAAGATATTGATGCAATCTTCCTTAACTCCTGAAGCCCATGAAGCCCATTTTTCCGCGGTCAGAGGGTATCCTTCCCACCACCGTGCAGAGAAACGGTATCCTATATCGTCGCTCAGTTTGTAGTTTCTGAAAAGAATGGGTAACCCTGAATCTTTTGCTTTATAAAGCACGTTAGGAGACCTTCCCTCAAGCATATGGTCCGCTCCTTCCGTAAGAATTGCCTTATAACCCAGATCGGAAACGATTTTTGCTATGCTGTTATTGTAGAGAAGTTCTGTGTTTCTAAATATTTGAGGTTTAACTCCGAGGAGATCGGAAACCATTTCCCTGTGTTCTTTTACTTCTTCGATAAATTCTGTTTTGTCTTCAAAAAGGCTTGAGAGGGAATGGTAAAACGTTTCTTCCAGAATCTCCACAGCCCCCGTTTCCGCAAGCTGCCTGAAACTTTCCAGCACTTCTCCCCCCCAGAGTTCACACTGTTCAAGCAGGGTTCCGGTAATTGATAGGGAAAACTTGAATTCCCCTTTATGCTCATCAATGGACTCCAGAAGAGTTCTGTTTGCAGGGATATAACATTTCCGGGCTACTCTTTCAAAAATCTCCCTGTTGCTCCTTTCGTCAAAGTAGCGGAAAAAGCCAGGTCTGTCATCGGGCCAGAACCTGCGCAGCCTGAACGGTTGATGGACCTGAAAGTACATGCATAGTGAGGTCATGCGCTTTCCTCCAGAACAGCTCTTCTCAGGTCCGAAAGAATGGAATAATAGTTCACAGCCCTTTCATGGCCTTCCCGTGAGTTTCCGGGTCCCATTGAAAAAAGGATTTCGCTTTGCTGGAGGTAGCCAAATATCTGTTTGAGCCTACCGTAGTTCTTTTTTCCTTTAATTTCTGAAAGTTCTTCCCCTACCCTTACAAGCTCCCTCAGGTAAAGCTGCTGAGCATGGTTTCCGACGGCATTGTGCATTCCATAACGGATTGTCTGTTCTGTCCCCAGAGTCGGAAGCCTTAAAGGGCTGAACCTGCTTACGGCTTCAGAAGGTGTGATCATCTCAATGCCCCGGCTTTTAAGGGCTTCCGGAAAAGCCCTTATAAAATCAGCTATCATGCTCTTGTTCCTGTGGTGAAGGCAGAGGCTCGTATTGTTCAAATAAAGGGTCAGGACATCTCCTTCAATTCCTGCAATCCAGTCTGCGAATTTGTCAGGGATAAGAGGATATCCTTCCCAGCTTTTCTCCGAAAAGCGCAGTTCCAGGTCTTCGCTCAGGTTTATGTGTCTTAGAAGAATGGGAAGCTGGCTTTCAAAGACGCGGACAGGGTCGTATCCGTCCAGAATATTTCTTGACCCTTCGGCAATAAGACATTTGAAGCCCATCTCGCCAAGTATGTCGCCTGCTCTCTGAGTGTACAGGAGTTCGGTGTTTACGAAAGTCTCAGGGCTTACTCCCAAAAGCTCCTTCATCATTTCCCTGTATATTGTTACTTCTTCCCTGAACCAGGAAAGGTCGGGATAAAGGGCACTCAGGGAATGGTAGTTGCAGCTCCCTGTAAACTCTACTCTCCTGCTTTCTGCAAGTTCCCTGAAAGATTCAAGCATCTCAGGGTCCCATCTGCACTGTTCAAGGAAAGGACCTGAAAGATCAAAAGCATAACTTCCCCCTCTTTCAATTGATTCTATAAAAAGATCATTAAGGCGTAAAAACTCTCTACCTGCTTTTAGAAGCCTTGAAAATATCTGGTTCCGGTCAAAATACCTGTCCATCTCAGGCACTCCGGTAAAACCCTCTACAGGCCAGTACCATTTCGGGCTGTAAGGAAGATGCACTCCCACACACATGCAAACGGCTTTCATAACAAAATACTCTTGTGCGGAAACCTACTAAAAACTATTGTTTTTTTATTCTCTAGCCTGTAGCTGAATTATTGATTCTCTTAAAAAGTCCGGTTTTTATTACTCGCTATACCTGTCCCGGAGTCCGGAAAAGACGTCTTCTGTTTTCTTTCCTGCGCCGCTCTGGACCGGTACCGGTGAGTTCTGTGAGAAAAACAATAACCCATAAACTGCAACCATGGAAGATAAAAGGAAAATCTGCTGAAAATGCTGCGTACTGAGAGAGTACATTTCTCAGTCTCAAAAACCGGTTTCCAATCAGTAGATATGAAGAAACAAAAGATGTAACAGAATTAACAGAACAAAAGATGTGACCGAAAACAGAACAAAAGATGTGACCGAAAACAGAACAAAAGATATGACAAAATAAAAAATATATTGAATTAAAAGATGCCCTTCAGGCTGATAAGAACACTTAACTGAAAAGAAAAAAGAAATGGGATGAGGTTAATCATCCCATCATCATAAATTTAGTAAGGCTTTCATGTGCATTTTTGATTTCTTCTAAAGAGATGGAGAGCTCGAAATCTTTACCTTTTATCTCAAGGGCATCTCCACCAACCGTGCCTATTACGGCATGGGGCACACCTTTAAGGAGTTCCTGGACGGCTTCCGGTTCAGCTGTTGCAAGCAGCGCCCTTGCGGGGGCTTCTGAGAACAGGAACTCGTCTGCCTTCATCTCGCCGGCAATCTCGCTAATGTCTACTTTTCCGCCTATGTTTTTGCACATCCTCGCAAGCCCTGCACCGATTCCTCCGAGGGAAAGGTCGTGTGCGGAATTCAGTTTTCCGCTCTTAACAGCTTCAATTACGGCTTTTATTATTTCAGGGGCGTTTTTCGGTACCTCAGGTACTTTTCCGGCATTGCCAGCTCCCATGCAGGAATAGTACTCCGAACCTCCCATTTCAGGAACTATTTCTCCTACAAGTATAATGCTGTCTCCGGTTTTTGCAAAGAAGCCCGATGGGAGAGGCGTTTCGAGGTCAACTTTTCCGATCATTCCTATTGAAGGGGTTGGGGGGATTGCAGTCCTGAACTCATCGCTTTCATTATAAAGGGAAACATTTCCTCCTACAACCGGGATTGAAAGCTCCCTTGCTGCGTCTCCGAGCCCGAGTACGGCGTTTTTGAACTGCCAGTAGGTTTCAGGGTTTTCAGGGTTTCCAAAGTTGAGGCAGTTCACAATGGCAAGCCCTTCAGCACCTTTTACTGCAAGGTTCATGGCGTTTTCAATGATTGCAGTTCTTCCTCCTGTATAGGGGTCAAGAAGAGTTGCTCTGGGCTGGCAGCCGCAGGAAAGTGCAATTCCTTTTTTATCTGTAATTCTGAGGACTCCGGAATCTTCTCCTGGTTTGACAACTGTCCTTAGCTGGACTTCATGGTCATACTGCCTGTAGATCCATTCCTTTGAGGCAATGTTGTGTGAAGACAGGACTTTCATGAAAGCTGCTTTCAGGTCCTCAGGGGTTTCCGGTTTTTTGCCTTCTTCCCTGTGTATGGGGGTCTCTGAAGGCTTTTCACAGGTCGGGGCTCCTCCCGTAAGGAAACCTATAGGGATGTCAGCCACGATTTCGCCTCTGAACTCAACAGTGTAATTGGGCTTTTCTGTGAGGTGCCCAATCACAGCCCCGTTCAGATCATATTTCTGCACAAGGGCAAGGACTGCATCCACATCTTCAGGGGCTACCTCAAAGACCATACGTTCCTGAGATTCGGCAAGCAGGATCTCATAAGCGTTCATTTCGGGTTCGCGCTGCGGGACTGCGTCTGCAATAATATAGGCTCCCAGTCCTCCTTTAGCAGCCTGTTCCGAACTCGCTCCCCCAAGCCCTGCAGCTCCGAGGTCTTTGCAGGACTTTATGTACTCTTTATCTATGGCTTCCAGGGTCATTTCCATAACAAGCTTTTCTGTATAGGGGTCTCCTACCTGGACGCTTGGGCGATCTTCGGCTTCGGCTGATTCCGAGAGGTCTCTGGAAGCAAAGGAAGCTCCACCCAGCCCGTCTTTTCCCGTGCTTGAACCTGCAAGAATGAGCTTGTTTCCTGCTTTCTGGGAGCGGGAAGTCATAACTTTTTCTTCTTTGCAGAGCCCGACTGCAACAACGTTTACCAGCGGGTTTCCGCTGTATCTCCTGTCAAAAAAGGTCTCACCATTAACCACGGGCACTCCTATGCAGTTTCCGTATCCTGCGATTCCTTTTATTATCTGCTCGAAAAGGAAAAGGTTTTTAGGGGTGTCCAGAGGCCCGAAGTAGAGCGGGTCCATAAGGGCTATTGGGCGGGCTCCCATGGAAATTATGTCTCTTACAATGCCTCCCACACCGGTAGCTGCCCCGTTATACGGGTCCACATATGAAGGGTGGTTGTGGCTTTCCATTCCTATAGCAAGCACATATCCGTCTTCGAATTTGATGATTGCAGCATCGTCTCCGGGACCGATAATCACGTTTTCGCCCGTGGTTGTAAAGGTTTTCAGGAGAGGGGCACTTGATCGATAGGAGCAGTGCTCACTCCACAGATTTAAAAAACAGCCCTGTTCTACAAGGGTGGGCTCTCGCCCGAGTTCTTTTTTAATGATCTTAAGGTCTTCTTCAGGTAACATTGCCTTGCCTCTGATTCTTAAGCCTCTCTGGATATGCCGAAGCTTCAGATTTTCTTATAAGTTCCCTGATACTTCAGGGTTTGATTAGTGTTACAACAGATTAAACAGACTATGCGGACATAAAGGGATAGGGATTAGATAAATATTTCTTCAGGCCGGGCAGGAATATTTTCCCAGGAATAGGTGACTGTAAACACTTTACCTGAGTATTTAATTCGGAAAGGGGAAAGCTCTTCTTCCCCTACAGAGGAAAAATCCTATCTTTTACGGGATATGTATTCCGGTTTAAAAAGGCTGCAGATTAATTACAGGCAAAAACCGAAAAGTATGCAAGGGACCCGCAGGTAAAAAAAGTAAATTTGAATTGGAAATTTTTAAAATAGGGATTGATGAAAATTAGATTTGCTGGACCATTTTTTCTATCTTTGTTCCGGTCTCAGTCAGGAAGTAAATCTCTTCTTTTTTTGAGATAAGGTTTTTTTCCTCGAGTTCCTCGAGGGTCTTTGCTATGGTGGGATATACCACCCGAAGAGTTTTTGAAATACGTTTCCCTTCCATTTCCCCTTTTGAGGCGAGCAGAGAGAGCACTTTTTGCCTCACGCTGTTTCCATTTACAAAACCTATTAACTCGTTCACAGGGTACCTCCCGTATGTCTGGTTTTTAGTGTTATTATATAGACATATTTATATATGTGATGTACATAAATATGTGGCTATACAGATTATATAAAAAGATGGGGTTCAAGATATATTTAGCTTTTTGCTGGCTGAAAAATGCTTTTTCTGGCAAAAGCACAAATTATCGGGGACTTATTGTTCAGGGTAAGAACAGGGTCTTTCCGTATTTTTTATTCTTGAAGCTACTTATACCTGAATTTTTCAGTTTCCTGTAGATCGCTTCCATCCCCTATGTAATCATGTTAAATTATATTAACTCAGATATGTGAATCGTTTTCGATCTCTGTGGATTATTTACTTATAATACAAAGAATAAAAAAATATAGAGCCCTGGTTGGCTTTTTATATTATTGAGGGTTTTTGTGTATAGCAGAAATTCAGTATAAAGTGCCTGAAAAATACCATTAGGCTTTAATATCATCATTGATAAGTACTTTATATCTATTTAGATATTTTCGGATGTAAATTACATATACAATGATTACAAATTTGGAGGACATACTAACAAATGAGCAGCGGAATGTGCCCGGTATGCGGGCTTCCAAAAGAACTTTGCATATGCGAAGAGGTTGCAAAAGAGCAACAGAGAATAACTGTTAAAGTTAACAGAAGAAGATATGGTAAGGAAGTCACTGTCGTAGAAGGTTTTGATGCTAGTGAAATTGACCTTCATGAACTGTCCACTTACCTGAAATCAAAGTTTGCATGCGGCGGTACAGTAAAAGGAAATACGGTCGAACTTCAGGGCAATCACCTGACCCGCATGAAAGAAGTCCTCATGGAAAAGGGTTTCTCTGCTGAACAAATCAAAAATTAAACTCTGAATCCGTCCCCCACCGGAACTCTCGAGCCTGAGATATTAGCTTATAGATTCGGAGTTTTACGTATCTTTTTGCCAGTTTTTCGATAGCATGCACCTTCTTTCAGGCGTACTCGTCGGAACCTGAGTCCATCCCGGAAAACCATACAAAAAGTGCGTTTCCATATATTTTATATTTGCAAGTGTTGGTCTCCAATGAAAACAACATGCGAAATAATGGTACAAAAAGTCTTGCCTGCTATCAGATCCGAACTCTCAAGGGCAATGATTTTCGAACATGGGTGTACGCAGCAGGATGTAGCGGATATCCTTGAGCTTTCAAGAGCAGCTGTTTCTCAGTATGTGAGTGAAAAACGAGGAGCTGAAGTTGATTTCTCTGAAGAGACCCAGAACGAAATCCGAAAATTCGCTTCAGTACTCTTGAGCGGAGGTCTATCTTCTCAGGAGAAAGTCAAGGGTATGTGCAGTATATGCTGTTTCGTCCAGAAATCCGGCTGGTTGTACAGAAATGCTCCCGAAGCCAAAGCCTGCATACTCTGTAAGGATATGAACGAAAAGTGAAGGATACACTGTGCATCAAATGTAAGGGAAAAGGACTCTGCGGGCGTCCACGTTGCCCTATTCTTGAAAAGTTCAAATCCCTGCAATCAATTTCTCCTGCAATTTCAGGAGATTCTGTTTTTGGGGCATCTCCCCCGGCTCTTTTTGTAGGAAGCTATGGCTATCCAAGGGTTTCTGCGGGTCCCCTGATCCCTCCCATGGCAAAAGAAAATGAGGCTCTTATTTTCGAAGACCCTTCAGCCTGGGGAAACATGCAGATCGAAGATATCATCTCCATGCGTTCCCGTATGGTCAGAGCAAACACAAGCCTGCATGTGAAAGATGCGCGGAGCAAAGAAAACCCTCTTCTGGTCAAGGCTCAGGAACTGGCTCTCTCCAGAAAGCCGGTGGACACCGAAGCCTGGTTTTTTAAGGCTCCGAAACAGGAACTCAAGTTCGATGCAGTCCTTACTCCCATGGGACCTTCAGGGCTTGTGAAAAACTTTGAGCTTGCCGAGAACCCCGATGTCCCGAAAAAAGTGGATTACCTTGTTTACGATACCGATGCCCTGGCAAAAGAAGCCATTACCGAACTTTTGAAAAGTGATGTTTCCACCGAGCATATTACGCGTCTTTTTTCCATTGGCCTCCTGGGAAAAGAACGCAAAGTAGTGCCTACTCGCTGGTCTATAACAGCTGTCGATGATATGGCTGGGAAGGAACTTTCAGACCGGATAGTTGACTTCCCCTGGGTTTCTGACATCAAACTCTTTAGCGGGACCCATTTCGGAAACCATTTTGAAGTCCTTATCCTTCCGAGGGCTTATTCCTTTGAACTTATTGAAATCTGGCTCCCAAAAACGGTCTGGTCAGGGGAATCAAGCTGGATAGGGGAGGACAGTGAAGATATTAACGGAAAGAAAGGCTATTCTCCCCTTGCAGGGGGTTATTATGCAGCAAGGCTCCCTGTACTCGAATATCTGATAGGAATCAAAAGGCAGGCTTCGGTCTTTGTTTTGAGGGAAATCACTCCCGATTACTGGGCTCCTCTCGGAGTCTGGGTGGTCAGGGAGGGGATGAGAAAAGCCCTTCAGAATCCCCCTGAAACTTTTGAATCCCTGGAAGCCGCAGTTTCTGACCTTTCAGGCAGGGTCAGGACTCCAAAAATCGAATGGATTCAGCAGGCAAAGATGCTATCTGAGTTCCGATTCCAGAAAACTCTTGATTCCTTTTTTAATCTCTAATGAATTCAAAGTGAAAAGAGTTTAATTCCTTTTTTAATTTATAAAGAATTTAAAAATTGAGAAAAATTTAATTTCTTTTCTAATCTCTAAAGAATTTAAAGTGAAAAGGATTGGTGTGAAAATAAGGAAGCCAGAAGACAGGTTCGTTAAGATGAACTGCCTTGATGTTTAAAAATTAATGAACAGGTCTTTAAAGCCTTTTCAGGTTATTCAGGCTTAAGATCCTGCTTTTTGACCTGTTCTGGATTATTCGAATATCTCGGGCACTATGCGCCGGGCAACTTCTTCATAGGCTTTGGAGATGTCGCCCTTGTCAAACCTGAAAACGTCTTTGTCCATAGACTGCCCGGTTTTCTTGTCCCAGAAACGGCAGGTGTCGCAGGAAATCTCATCTGCAAGGACAATTTCCCCCTCCCTTCTACCGAACTCAAGCTTGAAATCGGGAAGTAGAATTCCTTTTTCATCAAGGTAGGGAACAAGCAGCTCGTTGACCCTGAGTGCCAGTTTTCGAAGTTCTGCAAGTTCTTCGCGGGTTGCAATGCCAAGCGCAAGAGCAATATCATCATTCAACATTGGGTCTCCGTATTCATCGCTTTTGAAATCAAAAACGAGAACAGGCGGCTTTAAAATCGTTCCCTCTTTTATCGGGTACTTCCTGGTTATCGAGCCTGCGGCAATGTTCCTTACAATAACCTCAATTTTGATGATTTCAACTTTCCTTACAAGCATATCAATATCGGAAAGCATACTTACAAAATGGGTCTTGACTCCGCTGGCTTCCAGCATCTCAAAAATCTTCTTTGATATCTGGGCGTTGTAGTAACCCTTCAGTTCCATCTCGCCTTTCTTTTCCCCATTAAATGCGGTAAGGCTGTTTCGGAACTCAGCGATAAGGGTATCGGGATCATCTGTCCTGTAGATGGTTTTTGCTTTCCCTGAATAGAGCTGTTCTCTTTTCATGTAATGGTCCTCTCTAGGGATAATTCTGGATTTTCCTTAGATAGAGAGATTTCCGGAGATTATTTCCGGAATAATAGCAATTTTAATATAATAGTTATTTTATTAATATTCGGGACATTCCAGAAACGGATAAGCATTCTCCGAATCTGTATGCTTATGGAAATAGTTGTATTTCCAGACTTTTCAAAGATTCACCCGTAAACCTGGAAGTTTGCAGATTATGGATTTTTTTCTCAAACACGTTCCCGGTTTCATGAAGGGATGGAGTAAATGAAAAGCCCTTCTGCTAGATAAACTTATCATTCGTACCGGCTTTCTATCCTTCTGAAGAGGTCTGTCTCCTGCTTCGTAAATTATATCTTTAAAGAGAGCGCATTACTAGGTTTAGCAACTTAAAAAAAGATTTAAGAACTTTCTGCTCTGGATGTATACTACCTGATGGTAGTCTAATCTAAGTATTCAATGGGTAAAAAACATGTCAGGCATGATACTAGACATCGTAGAACTACTGCTCACCGCAGAGATCTATAACCGCTATCCGGAACTGGATGTTAATGATCTTCCCAAAAACATCCGTAAAAGTTACTGGAGCAGCGTGGAAAAAACAGTTCCCAAACCCATAATAGCTTCATTTGTCAGGATCGAAAAACTATATGGGGTCAAAGATATCGAAAAAACCGTAAGGAATATACCTTTTATAAATATTGACAGGTCTCATTTTGAACTCCGTTTGAGCGCTTTTGACCTTGCAGCCGAATGGTTTGAGAAACAGGAAGGTTCTCAGGAAAAAATTGAAAATAACCCTGTCCTTGCTTACTATTTTGGGGAAATCCGAAAGGTTGAAGCTGCAGATTATGCCGCAGCAAAGGCAAAAATAAGGCCAAAAGAAGTTGACCGGGAATGGATAGAGTCCCTGATAGCTGAAATCAGGAAAGAAGACAAGAGCGAGGAGATGCTCAAGCTTGTTGTCATTATCGCTCCTGAAGACGTCAAACAGAAAGTCAGGGACCTTGTGCTCACTGAGGAGCAAAAGGATGAAATCGAAAAAATCATGAAAGCTATCCAGCACAGGGAATACCTGTGGGAGATAGGGCTGCATGATATAGGAAAACTCCTCTTTGTAGGTCCCCCTGGCACAGGCAAAACCTCAGTTGCCCGTGCACTCTCGGAACAGCTCTCCATTCCTTTTGTTGAGGTCAAGCTCTCAATGATCACAGACCAGTACCTGGGCGAGACTGCAAAGAACATAGACCGTGTTTTCCTGCTTGCTAAGAAATTAAATCCCTGTATCCTCTTCATAGATGAACTGGACTTTGTTGCAAAAGCCAGGACTTCTGACGAAAATGCCGCAATCAAAAGGGCAGTCAATACCCTCCTCAAAGCCATAGATGAAATTAGCCTTGTAGAACACGGCGTGCTCCTTATTGCTGCAACAAACCACCCCAGAATGCTTGACAGCGCGGCATGGAGGCGTTTTGATGAAATTGTCCATTTCCCACTTCCTGACCTTGATATGCGCAAAAATATCCTGGACATAGTAACCAGGCATATAGAAGGAGACCTGGATACCGCAGAGATTGCGGCACTGACTGAAGGTTATTCGGGTTCTGATTTGCGCATGGTTATAAGGGAAGCTGTCCTGAGTGCTCTTCTCGAGGAACGCAAGGTCCTTACCCAGAAGGACCTGCTTGACGCGGTTAATTCCTTTGACGAACGGGCAGACTTAAAGTCCGATGAGTACGCAGGGAAGAAATCCTCATGAGACTGACTCTGCTCGGAACCGGGGACGCGGTAGGTACGCCCAAAATCGGGTGTAACTGCCCCGCATGCACTGATGCTCGTGAAGGTGGAAAGAGCCAGCGCCTTCGTTTTTCTATCCTTGTGGAGTCCGGGCAGGGCAAAATTCTTATTGATACAAGCCCCGACCTCAGGCAGCAGTTTCTCAGGCAAAAGCTTTCGGGTATAGATGCCGTAATCTGGACACACGGGCACTATGACCACTATGCAGGTTTCGGAGAGTTTTACCGGGTTCAAAATAAAGTCGATGTATATGGTGTTTGCGAAACTCTGGATTACATAGACCAGTATGTTTCTTTCCTGAAACCCAGGTATCACTACGTAAAACTCTATGAACCTTTTGAATTAATCGGGCTTGAGTTTACACTTTTCAAGGTTCACCATCCTCCTGTAGAAGTCCCTGCCGGAGTTGTTATTCGGGATGGGGATACAAAGGTTGTTGTTACAGGAGATACGAGCCCCGATATTCCTGAAAATAGCCTGGAGTTAATGAAAGACCCTGACCTCCTTATTGCAGATGCCATCGTTCCCCCGCACATTCATATCAAAAAACACATGAACTCGGAAGAGGCTATGGCACTTGCACAGAAGCTAAATGCAAAAGAAGTGGTCCTGACTCATCTCAGCCACCTCTTTCGCCCGCACCATATTGAAGCAATGTTTTTACCGCTGGGGTATGACGGGCAGGTCTTTGAGTTTTAACCTTTTTTAAATATTAGCCTGCGCTTCATACAGGAGCTTTGGATTTCTCAGCCAGTTTTACTGTTCCAGGCATTTTTTGCCCGGTATTGAAAGAGCGTTATTCAGTTTAAGTCTCGGTTTCAGTTTCAGTTTAATTTTCAGTTTAATTTTTAGTCTAATTTTTAGTCTAATTTTTAGTCTAATTTTTCATTTTTACAGTTCAGGTGTTAGTTCTATATTTACAGTTCAGGTGTTAGTTCTATATCTCCTAAGCCCCAGAATTGATTATGAATCCGAAACGTATCAGGGCTCTTAAATCGGGGAAACAGGGGGACGGACCTGTTGTTTACTGGATGAGCCGCGACCAGAGGGTTGAAGATAACTGGGCTCTTCTCTTTTCACGGGCAATAGCAAAAGAAGCTAATGTGCCTGTAATGGTGGTTTTTTGCCTGACGGGTGAGTTTTTAGAGGCTGGTATCAGGCAGTATGAATTCATGCTCAAAGGGCTTCAGGAACTTGAGGTTTCACTTTCCCGTAAAAAGATTCCGTTTTTCTTCCTGAGAGGGGATCCCGGAGAAAAAATTTCCCGGTTTGTAAAAGACTATAATGCCGGGACTCTTGTTACGGACTTCAGCCCGCTCCGCATAAAAAACCAGTGGATAGAAAAAGTTATTTCCGGTATTTCAATCCCGTTTTTTGAGGTTGACGCTCATAATGTTGTTCCCTGCTGGGAGGCTTCTCAAAAACATGAGTATGCAGCGCATACTTTCCGCCCGAAACTCTATGCTCTTCTTCCTGAGTTCCTTGAAGAGTTCCCTGAACTTGAGCCAAATTCCGTAACTTCCGAACTTTCAGACGATGCCGGCATGGTGGAGACTTTATCGGACGTACTGGAAACCGGAGTTAAAGCCCTTCTTCCTGAGAGAGCCTTACTTAAAAATAAGGATCCTCTTTTTGAACCTTGGCACTTCGAGCCCGGAGAAAAAGCTGCAAAAAAGGTAATGGAGAGTTTTATTGCAGACAGGCTTGATTCTTACGAGGGGCTGAGAAATGACCCGACAAAAAATATGCTTTCAAACCTCTCTCCCTATCTTCATTTCGGGCAGATCTCTTCCCAGAGGGTTGTGCTTGAAGTGGAAAAGGCAGAAAGTAACCCCGGGTCAAAGAAAGCTTTTCTGGATGAGATCCTTATATGGAAGGAGATTTCGGACAATTTCTGTTATTATAACCCAGGATACGATGGGTTTGAAAGCTTTCCATCCTGGGCGAAGGAATCTTTAAACGCCCACAGGAATGATGTGAGGAGTCATATCTACACCCTTGAAGAGTTCGAAGCAGGAAAAACACATGACCCACTCTGGAACGCGAGTCAGATGGAACTTCTCAGTACAGGGAAAATGCACGGTTACATGCGCATGTACTGGGCAAAAAAAATTCTGGAATGGAGCGAATCTCCCGAAAAAGCCCTTGAAATTGCAATCTGCCTGAACGACAGGTATGAACTTGACGGAAGAGACCCCAATGGATATGCCGGAATTGCCTGGAGTATCGGAGGAGTCCATGACAGGGCATGGGGGGAGAGAGGAGTAACAGGAAAAATAAGATATATGAGTTATGAAGGCTGCAAAAGAAAATTTGACGTTAAATTATATATTGAAAAATATTCAGCTCTGTAGAATTCCCTGAGTTTATCCAGAGAGCCTTCATAACTTTTTTATTCGCAGTATACCATCAGATTTCAACTTTTATCTATATGTCTCCAGGCTTACAAAAGTTTCAACCTGCGTTTTTTCTGAACATTGAAGTGCTTAGCCTGCAATCATAAACAGGGCTCAAGGCGGATATATTTCTCTCAATAGTCTGACCTTAAAACCTTCCAGGCAGCATCTGGATAAAATTCGCATAAAAGCATTAAATTAATATTTATCTTAATGTTTTAATATTTACTAAAATTACTAAAGGATTTTCTACGGTGTACAGGCATGAATCAGCATTCTTTTTCTTTGGACGATTATTATAAATCCCTCATAAATCTTGACGGCATGAATGATTATTACAGGTATTTCATAGGTCTTAACGGCATTATATTTCCCTTCTTACTGATAATGAGTTATCCATCGGTTATTAACCTGGCAACAAAAGCCAGCTTTCTTATTATGTTAGTAGGAGCATGCTGTGTTTTTATTGATAATTGGAATCGAAAATCAATAGCATATAGATTATATGTTGAGCTGTATGAAAATGAATACCTGGCTAATTCCGACTATAAAGCTGGTAAAGTATTTGTGAACTTAATTTTTTATGTAGTCTCCATATATTTAATATCCGGTGTGTTTGGTGTTCTCTAACACACTTCCGCAGGCGTTTCTGGAAAATTGTTTAATGCAGGCGGGAGAGGTTCTAACCTCCCGCCATGTCTGAAGAGAGCTAATAAATAACTCTGGTTCTTTTTCTGGATTCCCTTAAAATCTTCTTTTAATGAATGCCTGGAAAATAAAGGGTTCCTGTGCCGGAATAACAATAAATTTCTCGTTTTTCTATTTCCTTAAATGGCTTTAATTTTTATGTTAGTCACATATAAATACAAGTACATCCAATTTTAATATTGGATTTTTATATTTTTCCGCACTATAAAATATAAAATACCAAAAATAGGGAGTGATATCTATGGCAGTAAGAAACCCGATAGATTTGATAGCACTTATACTTGTCATCGTGGGCGGATTAAACTGGGGGCTTGTAGGGCTTCTGAATTTTAATCTTGTATCTGCTATCTTTGGAGAAGGAAGTGCTCTGTCGAGAATCATCTACATACTTGTTGGTCTTGCAGCGCTTTATACGATTTATTTCGCCGTAAGAGCTGATACGTATCACGCTGGAGATACCACGGTACGCCACTGAGTAAAAAGAGATTGAAAAACTCCTTTCCGGTGTAATACTGTAAAAGGAGCTTTAACCAGCTATTATTTTTTTAGAAAGCTGGATATAATATTAATATAAAATTATTTTTCTTATGAATTCTGTTCTTATATATTTCATCTTTCTTTTTATTCTAATTTGTTGATTGCCAGGAATATCAGGTTTTGAACACATTCAAAAATCATTCTATGTGTATCTCTCCTGATGCACCTCTTCTGATATTTCTGTCATAATTTATTTTCGCTTACTTTCCTTTCAGGGTTTTCAATTCAGAAAGCACTTTTTCGGCATGTCCTGCAGCTTTAACGTTATTCCACACTTTTTCAATTTTTCCTTCCGGATTGATAAGGAAAGTTGTTCGGACAGTGCTTATAACCTCGTTACCTCTGAAATTTTTAGGGTGCATGACATCATATTTTTCATGGATTTCCGCTTTTTCGTCGGAAAGCAGTGTTATTTTAAGCTCTTTTTTCTCTATGAACTTTCTATGGGATTCTTTGCCATCCCTGCTGACTCCCAGAATTATCGCATTTTCGGCTTCGAAATCTTTTTTCAGGTCGCTGAAACTTCTGGCTTCCAGGCTGCAGCCCGGAGTATTGTCCCTGGGATAAAAGAACAGGACTGCCCATTGTCCTTTAAAGTTTTCAAGGCATATCTGATTTCCTTCCTGGTCCGGAAGGCAAAAGTCTGGTGAAACCTGCCCTGATTCAAGTGATGTTTTTGGCATATTTTTTACTCCTGGTAAGTCCCTACCGCAATATTATCTCTTTTAAGTGAATAATTAAAAGTTATATCACTTAATCCTATCATACAAATTATATTTCCTATGTATCATTTTTTCTGTTACTTCCCGTTCCCTATTCATTTCTCGCTGATCTCCAGTTCCTGTTTCATCCTTTTCTTTTCCAGGGCAGGACCGCCGCTTCAAATGCAAGGATAGGGCCCAGGATCCAGCCTGCCCAGAATAAAAGCCCTGCAAGCCCGAGGACGAAAAAGTAAAGTCTTTTCTGCGTTGATTTTTCACCATACCTTTCATCTTTCATGCTCAGGACCAGGGCTATAACTCCAAATCCTGAGCTTGCAAGAGCCAGAAAAACAGTAATTATGACTTCTGGAGAATATGAGCTCCTGCTAAGTGAATAAAGCATCTGGAATATCAAAGAAAACCCTGTGCCCAGGAAAAAAAGCCCTGAAAATAACCCTGCCCAGCGTGCCGGGTTGAACCCTGCTGCAGCTTCCTTTTTATGTAAAATTACCAGAATTCCGGCTGCAAGTGTTATTCCCAGTGGGAGGAATATAAAGGGCAGGCTCTGTCCTTCCCAGCGGTAGGTCTTTATCTGTTTCAGAGGAATTGACAGCCATTCTGAGAGGGAAAATCTTTCTCTGTATCCCAGAACAACTCCATAATTTCCCTCTCCTACGGCAGAACTTACCGCTGCATAGTACGTGCCGCTTTCCGGAGCCTGGAAGTCTTCAAGGGCAAGGGAATAAAAGGCACTGGGCGAGAACCCTTCGTATATGGCACTTCCGGTTCTTTTTCCCGGAAATACTTTTACTCCGTAACCCTCAGGAATTTTAGTGTTTTCAGGCACTTCTCCTTCACTCGAAAGCCCGGGACCCATAAGGATAAGGTCCGGAGTAAAGAATTCAGCTCCTGTAATGTCCACCTCGGGGACATAAATCCGGCCCTCCAGCCCGGCTGGGACTATAAGCCCGAGTAATATTCTTTCCCCTTTTTCCACCTCAAAACTATAATAATGAATATTTTCTTCTGAAAGCTGACCATAAAGGACTCTGGATTTTTCAGGGTTTTCTACATGAGTTGCTGTCTCAGGGCTCTTGCCTCCTCCTTCAAAGACCGGAATATGGGCAAACGCAGGAGTAAGCAAAAAGTACGTCCCAGCTATTAGTATACATAAAAGGACGAAATATCCTGACCTTGATCTTTTCATAGACTATATTCTCATTTGCTGCCAGTAAATAGGTATCAGAACCTGGGATCAGAAACAGTCGTTTGGAATTAATAAGTTCAGGATACTAAACATTAGTTTAAAAATGGTTCATTGCTTATATATCTCGTAAGATTTGTGCCATATGTTAACCGATTTTAAACTTTACGCATATTTGAATTATGTTTGAAAAACGTTATCAACAAAAATTCTCAAAATTTAATGTCGAACTGCCGAACATAGGGTTTATAGTTACCATTGTTTGTGCCGTAACATCATTACATAATTACATAATTATACAATTATAATTTTGTATAGTGATGTTACATTTATTTTTATCACTAGATTTTGGAACTGAGTCAAAAAAAGAGAAAAAAGATAAAACTGCTTTTTCTCATCTGTTTCAAAATTAAACAAGTCGTGAAAAAACGAAAGTGGGAAAAATATACGTTCCCTGCCTTCAAAAGGAAAACAAATCGTCATCTGCTCAATAACATCATTACAATGAGCCCAATATAAAAAAACATGAGCTCATTGGGTACATCTGCTTCAAAGAAAAGACCTTTATATATGCCGAATCTAAAGTACATGTGTTACACATCCTTACTTAGGGGATGTAATCTTGGCAGGTACATCCCCTGAATTACTTTTCTCCTATCATTTTTTTGCTAAGATTTAACTGCTTTTAATTTTCCATTTTCATCCTATATTTCTCAGTAGATATAAAGTTCTCTTTTGACTGTCCCGAGGGGAAAGAGGGAGAAAAGATAATAAAACCACTGCTTTTTCGGTGGTCATGTGGTTATTTCAGCGTTTAAAGGCTTCTCCATCCTTATTTTCAAATGGATTGTTGTTTATGTTGGGGGAATTACTGCGTTTATGGCTGCAATGGTCGGTTTTTTTCCTGATTTTCCCCTGCATCCACCAGTATCGACAAATGGAAAGTGAATTAAAAAAGCGAAAAAGAAGTGACTGAAAAAACGTATTTTTATACATATGGTTTCATAAAATCTCATTTATAAGACAAAAACAAACATCGGCAAAAACACGATTTTTGTTGCGTGCAAAACACATATAGTTTTGCACGCAAAAACCGCTATCAGTCGAACGCACTACATGGAAAATATTATATATGTTCACTCACATTACTAATAACCGGAGAAACTTAAAGAAATATTCTTAAACTTAAGGTTAAGTAAAACGCTACCGGTGAAAAGGGTTGGTATGAAACCATATATACCCTCATTAACATCAATTAGATTTAACGATAACGATGATGATAACGGTAACGGGAGGCTACATCTGAAGTATGAGTATATACCTAATCGCCCATATCATTTATAAAAAATCAAATTTGATGTGCATAAAGCAGATAGACCCCTGTCGGGGGGGTCTAGCCGAACAAAATTCGAAAGTTGATTTACGATGATAAAAATACTGACCATCTTATATAAAAAGGTTGCAGATGGTTTCATCCTTATTATCGGATGGAATCACCACTTAATGACCGATTTACTTGCCCCATTAATGAGCATTTACGGGCTGCTCTCTCAGTATCTTCCCAAGTAAAAACTTTTAAATTATTTTCTTTTTCTTCTCATTGCGGAAATTTTCACTGTGTTCTGGGCTGCAATACTCTTTCTGGATATTGTCAGTATAGAACGTCTTGCCGCAATACTTACATGTTTTCTGAATCTCTTCCTTCTTTTTCTGTCCCTCTATGTCTTCTCTCAGGCTCTCCTCTGGCTCTCTCACGGTTTCCTTTTGTTCTTGTTCCCTCGCTTCTCTGCTCTTGTGGTCTCCTACGTTCCCTGTGATTCAATCCGCTTGAATTCTCCTTCAAAGACCGGAATATGCACAAACGCAAGAATAAGCGAAAAGTAAGTTTCAGCTATTAATGTACTTAAAAGGAAGAACTATATTTACTTCTACCTTTTCATAGACTATATTCTCATTTGCTGCCAGTAAATAGGTATCAGAACCTGGGATCAGAAATAAACTGCTGGTATTAAGTTAAGGCTCAAATATAATTTCAGGTTTAAAATAGTAAAATTCCTGCCGAAAGTCCTTTCTGAGATGCGTTCAAAGTTCATCTTATGCGAATCTGGGATATCCCTCCTGAGAAAATGTGCCGGAACCACCTTTTAGGGGAGCACCGTGAATTGCACGCCCTGTGGTCCATAATAACTAATAACAAGAAAGCTTATGCCCACCACCCCGAGACCCTGCGCTGGAGAGGAAAACTGAAAGCTCTCTACCTGCGGCATGAAGCCCTTGTAAGGGAAATGACTGAAAGGGGGTATAAGCACCATACCCCGCTCGACCCTGTTCTGGCAACAGGAAAAGCTGTTCAGGATGAGTTTGTAAATACATATGAAGAACAGGTCCGGATCCTGAAAGAAAGAGGATGTGAGTGCAGGGTTTGATTTTTTCTTTTTCAATCCTTTTCATTTTGTCCTGGTTTAATATTTATATTTATAATTATCGATAATTTTTTATAGTTTTATGGCAATTTATAGAGAGACAGATGTGAAATCTGAGAAAGCCGTTCAGAACACACGCTAAATTAAGAAAATTAAGCAGGCATGAGTTTTTGAGACGTGTCTTGCTCAGAAACTGTTTCACTGCTGGTCAGGAATTTCAAGGGACTTAAATGAAAATCGTGCTGGATGAAGAGGAAATAGGGGTTCTTGAATGCATAAAAGAAGCCCATATGGATAGAGGCTTTCATATTCGGGATATAATCAAAAAAGCAAAAGCCGGATACGGATTATCAAGGTCAACAGTTTATGAAATCGTAGGCTATCTCGAATTCCACGGTCTTCTAAAAACGAACGAACACGGTAACCGGGAACTTGACCTGAACATCAGCTATTTTGTAACCTGCACGGGCTGCGGGAAAGATATCCCTGGAAACGAATATTTTAAAGAAAACGGGAAAGCGGTGTGTGAAGACTGTTATCTGGAGGAGCACCAGAGAATCAAGTTTGCGGACCCTGTGGCAGTGCGTTCCAAAAAGCTTTTCAGAAAACAGCACGGGTTTGAAGGGACTGAAGGCCTGACAGAGCTGCAAAAAGAAATCTACAGTTTCATCATTGAGGAAGGAGGGTCTACCCCTGAAATGATTTCGAAGCTCTTCAAGTTGACCCTTCAGGAGACCAGGAACCAGCTTGCGATACTGAGGCACTGTGAGCTTTTAAAGTGGAGAAAAATGGGAGACGAAATGTATATGGTGCCTTTTGATTCCTGAACCATCCATAATAACCGGCATGTTTAGAGGGTGAAAGTTTGACTGAAAAAATTGATATGGACGAAAGAGCGAAAGCAATGGCAGAAGAAATCCCCGGAGTGATGAAAGCTCTCATGGGACTTCATTCTGAAGTCGTTAAGGACGGGGCTTTAAGCGCCAAGACAAAAGAACTGATGATGGTAGGGATTGCAGTTGCCATTCGCTGTGAGTACTGTCTCTGGAAACATGTCCCTGAGGCTGTGAAAATGGGGGCTACCAGGGAAGAGATTCTTGAAGCTGTAAGCACTGCAATAATGATGTCAGGAGGGCCTGGAGTAGCTTACGGGTCAGTGGTCGTCCTTAAAATCCTTGATGAACTTAACGTCTGAATTCTGGAGTGGTAAAAGATGGCAGGAGAAAAATCCAGCTCATCCGTATGTGCGGCATGTGGATGTCAATTGTCTGCAGAAGACATTATCGAAGAAGGCGGAGAGACCTTTTGCGAAGACTGTTATATTGAGAGCCGCCATAAGATCCAGGCATGTGACCCCTGGGCTGTCCGTTCTAAAAAAATCTTCCGGGAAGAAGCAGGGCTTGAGGGGACTGAAGGCCTGACAGAACTGCAAAAAGCTATTTATGATTTCATAGTCTCCAGGGGAGGAGCAAAAAAAGAAGAAATTGCAGAAAAGTTTGGAATATCTGCAAGGGAGACTGAAAACCAGTTTGCTCTTCTAAGGCACTGTGAGCTGTTAAAAGGGCAAAAGAGGGCAGATGGAGTGTATCTGGTGCCTTTTGATGCATGATAGTTCTGAAAAATCAGCTATTTTTTTACTTTTTTCCTTTTAAGCAGAAGGAGACCTGAATAATTATTTCTCAATACAAAATCCACCTGAAGTATTATTCTCAATACAAAATCCACCTGAATAATTATTTCTCAATACAAAATCCACCTGAAGAATTCTGAAAGTTAGTCCCCTGTTATCTCTCTTTACCACCCAAAACTGTTTCATAATTGAAGATTAATAATTAAAAGTTAATTTATCCTCGAAGGTAAGAAATACAGATTTTTTACATGGTTAGTGGCTTTAGCCGGGGTGTTAAGAGTTGGACAGCTCAGATCTTTATTTTAATTTCGAAATTGAAACAATGGACAGGGGAGAACTCGATGCTCTTGTCGAGGAACGGGTGCGGTATACAGTAAGATATGCGGCTGAGAATTCCCCTTTTTACAGGAAATGGTTTGAAAAGCATGGGGTAAACCCGGGAGATATCAAAGCCCATGAAGACCTCCTCGAACTCCCGATTATCTCCGGGGAAACAATCCGGGAAAACCAGCCCCCTGAAACAAAGGAGTTTATGTTCAGGAGTGCTGGCTGGGAAGATGTTTTTACGATTCACGAGACCAGCGGGACGAGCGGGACTCCAAAGAGCTTTTTCCTTACATGGGAAGACTGGGAACGTTACGCGGAAAAATACGCCCGGATTTTCAGGTCCCAGGGCTTCGGAAAAGGAGACAGGGTAGTTGTCTGTGCCTCTTACGGCATGAATGTGGGGGCAAACACAATGACTCTTGCTGCCAGGCAGGTGGGCATGAGCATTATCCCTGAAGGTAAATGCACCTTTTCCCTCCGTGTTATTGAAACCTACAAACCGACAGGCATAGTAGGAAGCGTATTCAAACTCCTGAACCTTGCCCGCAGAATGAAGGCTGAAGGAATTGACCCCCAGAATTCAGGCGTAAACAAGCTTGTTGTGGGAGGCGAATCCTTTGCTGAAGAATCAAGAAACTATCTCTCTGAGATTTGGGGCTGCCCCGTATACAATACCTATGGAAGCACGGAAGGGACCATGTGTGGAGAATGCAGTGAAATATCAGGGCTTCACGTCCCCGAAGATTTTGTTCATCTTGATGTTTACGACCCGCATGTAAAGGAATTCGTGCCTGAAGGAGAATGCGGAAGAGTTGTCCTGAGCACACTTCTTCCTGTGGGGGCAAAAGCAGGAAACCTGCTTTTAAATTACGATACTGAAGATACTACAGTTGTTCTTACGCGCAAAAAATGTGCCTGTGGAAGGACTCACATGAAAATCCTTACCCCGCAGAGAGAGGCAGAAACAGTCTGGGTTGAAGGCGCTCCTTTTAACCGTGTGGATGTGGAAAAAGGAGTCTTTCAGAGTGGAAATATGGAATACCTTACAGGAGAATACGAGGCTTTTCTTTACGGCACGGAGGACGAGGGCGAAACCGTACTCAGGGTCAGTATGGAATGCAAAAATCCTGATGCCTGCGACAGAGACCTCATACAGGAAAATTTTGTTCGCTCTTTCCTTAAATATAAACCTCCCCTTTCCAGGGCTTATGAAGATGGCAGTTTCAGGATTCTCTTCAATTTTGCAGGTCCAGGAGAACTTGAGCTGTATAAAATTAAAGGAAGACCAAAAAGGCTAGTAGACAGAAGGTGATTTTTAATCCTGTGACTATTTTTATTTTTTGTTTATTTTTTAATTTTTTATTTTCTTTTCAATATCCTGCTTATTTATTTGTTTTACATCCTTCTTTTTGATTTTATTTTTTCGATATCTTTTTCATTTTTTATTTTTTATTGACGTCTTATCCTTTTAATCTATATCGAATTTGACAATTCCCAAACATTAATATACTGAAGGATGAATTTACATACCGACACAACTCTTTTATATTAATGATCAAGTGAAAAAAACATATATAGTATTACATACAATAAGTTTATGTAATATCATTCGGATAAATTACAAATTACTTGGTGATACGATGGAAACAGAACTTATGAGGATAGGAGTCTCCCTACCCGACACACTTCTTAGTAAATTTGATGAGATTATTGAAAAAAGAGGTTACTCTTCCCGTTCGGAAGGCATAAGGGACGCCATCAGGAGTTATATTTCTTATTACGAGTGGATGGGTGACATTAAAGGTCACCGTGTAGGTACTGTTGCCGTTATTTACGACCACACCAAGCGCGGGCTTTCCAATGCACTTGCAGATATACAGCACCACTACTCTCACCTGATTAAGTCTTCCGTACACATCCACCTTGACCACGATAATTGTTTTGAGGTTGTTGTTCTTGATGGTGATGGCGAGGAAATCAAAGAACTTGCCGAAGCCATTATGTCACTCAAAGGCGTAAAATTCTCAAAACTTACTACTGTAGCCTCAAATGAAAAGATTTAATTTTATCTTTCAGGGATGAAAATCTCTGAAAAGATAGTATTGCTCAGGAAGAGGGACATAAATCTTTTTTAACGGGTAAAAGTCCCTCAATTCCTTATTAGTTTTTCTCAAAATGCCTTTCTATATGCCTCAAAAGCAGGTTTCCGAATTCTGTCAGCTCATAAATCTGGAAGCTGCGCTCTCTTCTTGAATCGACCAGCCCTGCTTCCTTTAAAAGCTTCAGGTGATAGGAAAGTGCGGAATGCTTCTGATCCGTAGCTTCAACAAGGACACAGACGCAAAGGCTCTGGACTTCAAGAGCTTTAAGTATCCTCAGGCGGGTCGGGTCTGCAAGGACCTTGAATAAACTTACTATTTCTTCAACATCCTCATTCAGAGCCGTATGAACAGCTTCCAGCACATCTTCAGGAAGGGAATAAGCATCCCGGACTTCGATTATCTTCTTCTCAGACATTTCTTCCACTCAGACATTTCTTCCACTCAGACATTTCTTCCACTCAGACATTTTTTCTACCCGGGCATAATTGGGGCAAAGCAGACGGTCGTTAATTTAACTTTTAAAGTTTCCAGTTATTATTCTGACTTAAACGCTTCTCTTTAGTTTCTGAGTTCCCTTATATTTATTGCTGCTTCCTCTTTTAACCTTCAGAACCTTTTAGCACCATTTTTTTCCTTTTCAAGCCTGAAGAGTCTTTTTTCGGCTGTCCTGTTGCAGTCCGGTCGTTTTTCACGACCCTCTTTTGTGATCTTACATTCCTTTCAGGGTATCGGTATTTGTTGAAAGGACTTCTCTCCATCTAAATCCCAGTTCAGATAGGGCAAGCCCGCCTCCCAGTAATGTGATTGAATTCTTTATTATGTGGTCAATTACGGCGACAGTAAATGCGAGTTCAGGCCTGACCCCTCCAAGTACGAATACTGCAGTAAGGGCAACTTCATATGTCCCTATGGCTCCGGGAGTAATTGGGAAAGTTTTCGCAATGTTCCCGAGAGCTACTGCAAGGAAAACCAGGGATATGCTGAAAGTTGAAGTCATGTCTACTCCAGCCGCCGGAAAGGCTTTCAAAACCAGAAAGCAGGTAAAGATATCCATTCCCCATATAAGGAGGGAAGATGCGACCACTGCAAGAAAAGCCCCGGGTCTGACTGCAACAACGCTCATCTGACGGATAAAGGTGGAAGAGAATTCTTTCATTTTACTCAGAGGCTCGCCTGATATATTTTTATGAACTTTTTCTTTTACTTTCTTTTTATTGCGGCTCTCTCTATAAGATAATATAAAGAGGGCAGCGAAGAAAAGAAGGACTGCAACCCCTGAGAATTTAATCAGGGACTCCATCCAGGGAGTAAGCTCTAATCTGGAAGCCACGCCTGAAGATGCAAGTATGGCAATGAAGGTAATTGCAATTATGTCAAAGACTCTTTCTACGGTCAGAGAGGAGAAGCTGGTTGTAAAGGCAAGGTCTTTACTTTTTTTCAGGATATACATCCTGCTGAGGTCTCCTATTCTTGCAGGAAGGATAACGTTTGCAGACTGGCTGATGAAAATGCTCCCGGTAAGAAATCCAATTCCATAATGGTTTCCAAGCCTGTTAAGGATCTGCTGGAAACGCATCCCTCTCAGGGGCCAGGAAGCGCAATAAACAAAAGATGCAAGAGCCAGTGTTCCGGGTGAGACATGTTTTATATTTTCCAGAACCTCGGATGCGCCCAGAAAGGTTGCAGCAAGTGCAAGAATCAGAATTGCAAGAAAGGCTGTCAGGAATATTTTGCCCTTTCCTGAAAATAAGCCCGGAAAAAACAGTTCCCACCAGAGGCGGAAGACCTCCGAACCCATTCCAACGATATCCTTTGCGAAATTGACCTTGCTTGACCCTCCATGCCTCCAGTAAACAGGGAACTCAAGGACCCTGTAGCCCCGGTGCTGGGCCCTGACAAGCAGTTCAGTGTCCCAGAACCAGTGCTGGTTCTCAATTTCATCGAGCAGTTCCAAGAGAGGGCCTCTCCTGAAAGCCTTGAAACCGCACTGGTGGTCATAAAGTTTTGAGTGCAGAAGGAGCCTCACCATGGAGTTATATCCTCTGCTCGCAAACTCGCGCTTAAAAGGCCTTTTTGCATCGCTTTCGGGCATTATTCGCGAACCGGTGGCAAAATCATAGCCATCAGTACTTACAGCCCTTATCAGTTTTTCCAGGTAACTCATATCCGTTGCAAGATCAACATCAATATAGCAGAGTACCTCCCCTGAGGCTGCCTTAAAAGCCCTGTTCAGAGCCTTTCCTCTCCCCTGCCGTTCATCGGAATGCAGGTGCTTTACATAAGGGTACTTTTCCGAAAGTTCTGAAGCTATTCGGTCAGTACCGTCCTTGCTCCCGTCCTCTGCTATTATGATCTCAAAAGAATGAGTTATTTTCGAAAGGGTCTCTGCCGTTATCGAGACCGTATTTTCTATTCTGGCTGCTTCGTTGTAAGCGGGCAGAACTACTGAAACGCTGGTTATACGAACAACCTCTTGATGTTTATAATATTAATTGAGCTTTTATGCTAACCGTATTTCCTGTAAAACTCTGAAAATTTGTATAATTCTATATTTATAATATATATTTGCGAAATCTGTTTTGAAGCGTATTTATGAAAAGTATTTATGAAACAATGTTCAGATATTGAAATTAATGATACATTTATCTAAAATTCGTTTTTTATCTTAGCCGTATTTTTTTCTAAAAGTGGAAATTCATAACATCTTTTTTACGGTTTTTTTTTCAATTTATATATTGTGGCTGAACCCTCGTAAACAGGTTCGAAATAGGCTTTATTTTCGAATTTTTTCGTATTTACGTCATATACCTGCCTTTCAAGAGTTCCGATATATACATAGGTTACGTTATATTTTTCTATAAGCTCAATTGCTTCCTCTTCACTGCCCGTTGAATAAATCAGGCTGACGTCTCCTATCCTCTTTTTCACTTCTTCATGGTCTCTTCCCCAGAACCTCTCATGCCTTGCCCATCCTATGACCGCAGGAATCCCCGTGTTTGAAGAGACGCGGCAGGCATAACTGTAGCTGCTGTCATCTTCCGAGGTTTCGAGAATTACAGGCGAGCCTTTGATATTCTCCTGCATCCATCTTATGGCGTTGTAGTCTCCCCTTTCCAGTTCCCGCATGTACTCCATCCCGTCAAGGGAAGGTTCGGCATTCATCTCTTTTATTCTTGTAACGGTCGATACTGCAGGAAAAATGGCGCAGCAGATTATCAGGATCACAAGAATAACTGACCATCCTTTTTTTACAAACTGCTTCAAAGTTTTTCTGTTTCCGGATCTGGCCGCGTAATGGGAATTAAGGTCATAATATGAATAAGCAGCTGAAATAGCAAGAAAGATCCACAGGTGCATATAAAATTTGAAAACCGTGTTCATACGGGCAAACTCCCCGGAAATGGGGTCGTCAAGGAAAATAACCTCGCAGAGGAGAGCGATAAAGCTAGCTGCTGATATCAGGAGATATACAAACCCTGACGCGCTCCGCTCAGGAATATCCTTAAGGAATAGAAGCAGGGAAAAAACAAACACAGGCAAAAGGACTGCAAGCAGGGGAATAGACCATGCTTTTGAAAGCAATGCTGAAACCCCTGCAAGCAGGACAAAAAATACTATTTTCCTTCTGGAGTCCAGGCGGGTGATAAGGAATGAAAATACCAGGAAGAGAAAAAGCCCGAAAAGAATCAGGAATCTATCAGTCTCCGTCCTTAACTCAGGCAGGACGAAATCAAACCCTCCTGCTGCCTGAGGATTAAAATCCAGGTAAAAAAGCAAATAGGGAAGGAAACTGAAAATGGAAATAAAGATCATCGAATTGGAAAATTTTGCAACAGCAGCGAATAAATTTCTATTATGGACATAATCCCCGCAGTAGAATGCAAAAATAACAAGAAATGCCAGACCGAAGTATACAGGAAAGTCCCAGGAGTTGAATGGGAATAAAAAACCCAGAGACATTGAAAACATAAGAAGTGCAAGGCTGTTTTCAAATATTGAGTCCTCATTTTTCCTGAAATGCATATTCAGGAGAAACGCAAGTACAAGAAGCTGAAAAGGGATTGCAAGCATATGGGAGTGAAGGTCGCCGTGTATGAAGCTGAAGTACGGGAATTCGTTTATTGTAAAAGGGATGACTCTTGAGCTGCTCCAGTAGTATCCTCCCAGGGCCTGCTCATGCCTGATGTACACCGATACAAATTCTATGAGCCCCTGCAGGTTTCCAAGAAGCATCCCAAAAACTGCAGTCAATATTCCATACCTGATTTTTCCACGTGTAAGGTTATATCCCATGCCGAAAAATGCGTTCAGGGACAGGGCAAAAGTCAGCGCGACTGCCAGGTTAAAAAGAATGGAAGGTTTTACTGCACTGAGTTTTCCAAATACGGCTACTGAGAGATACCCGAAATAGTAATAAAAATCCATGAGCCCGCCTGCAAACCATGGGTCCTGAGGGGGAAAGGAGCTGGCCCTTATTACTGCATTTAAAAATGCAAAGTCCATGAATTTTTCATGTCTATATATCTCGGGCAGATAAGTGCGTACAAGCAGAAAAAAAAAGAAGCCTGATGCAAATACCAGTTCGTTTACTACAAGAACTTTCCTGCCCGGAAAAAATTTCTGTTTCCTGTAAAGGAAAATGGATACGGAGCAGAGAAGGAAAAATGCAATCAGGACAGCTGTAAAGCTGAAACCCAGTATATACGAAAAAATCCAGGAAAGATAGGTAACAAGCATAATTCCGAGGGCTCTGGCAACAGAATAACCTCCGTCAGCGAGCCGGTTTCCTGCACTTCTTATGAATGGAACCGAAATAAAGCTCAGGGCTTCTATAAGAAAAAACCATATAATTATATGCAGATATTCTGACACTGTCCCCTCCCCCTGCATGTAAAAAGAAGCCTTTCAGTTGAAGCCCACCTTCAGTTTACTGGCAAATTCAGTTCTTATTTCTGCTTTATTCTGAAGCCCCAAACTTCAAATCTGAAGTACTCTTTTCAAGACATGGTTGTTATAACGTACCCACTTCAAATTACATCGTTGAAAATTTCATTTAATTGCGGTACTGGCATATTTTCCGTATGTGCATTCTGCAAAATCACATTCCTGAGCTTTTCTGTAAAAAACGTATCTGGAGCCCCCAAACTTATCCAGTATAGTATTTACGAGCCGGTATAGCCTCAGGATATCCCTTAAAATGTCCTCACAAATCTCGTTTTCATTTTTTTAAATCCATAAGGACCTGCATATATTGATAATATATATTTTGTTAATATACTTATCTTTCCGTAAAGGGAACTTGTTTTTCTTTTCCTTCCTGTATTATTCTTTAAAATTATCTTTAAAATTATTTGAACAAATTTGCAACGAATTTACTGCGGTATTTGTTATCTTAAAATAGGCCTTTGTAAATAATGGTAGCCATGAAAATGCAGATTAATGGAAAAGCGGCAGGATCATGTGGTGGCGAGTGCTTTGACGTTAGAAATCCTGCAACAGGCGAACTTCTTGAGCAGGTTCCGAGAGGCACGGAAGAGGATGTTGCCCTTGCGGTAGAAGCCGCTTTATCAGCTTTTGAAGGCTGGGCTTCTATCTCTCCACAGCAGAGAGGCATGGTTTTTTACAGGGCTGCCGGGCTTGTAAGGCAGAGGAAGGAGGAGCTTGCTGCCCTGCTTACACAGGAACAGGGGAAGCCTCTTGCAGAAGCCAGAAACGAACTGGAAGGCTTCTCGCATGTGCTTGAATACTACTGCGGGCTTGCAGGCAGTTTGAGGGGAGACTTTATCCCTGTTAAGGGAAACGGTTATTCTTTTACCGTAAAAAAACCTCTGGGTGTATGTACAGCCATCATCCCCTGGAACATGCCTGCCCTGATTATGGGGTGGAAAATTGCACCTGCCCTTATTTCAGGCAACACTTTTGTGCTAAAACCTGCAAGCAGCACTCCCCTCACAAACCTCACCCTGGCTTCTATCCTGAATGAAGCCGGTCTTCCAGCAGGAGTCCTGAATGTTGTCACAGGCTCTGGAGAGATTGCAGGAGAAAGCCTTGTCCGCAGCCCTGATATAAGAAAAATTTCTTTTACAGGGGAATCCGGGACAGGAAAAAGGATATCCGAGCTTGCAGCCAGCGGGATGAAAAGGGTTACTCTTGAGCTGGGCGGAAGCGACCCCATGATTGTATGTGATGATGCCAATCTCGAAAGTGCAGTTGCAGGAGCCATCAGGGGAAGATTTTACAATTGCGGCCAGACCTGTACTGCTGTCAAAAGGCTGTATGTTTTTGAATCCGTTGCCAGGGAGTTCATAAGAAAACTTGAAAAAGGAGTTAAGAAGTTAAAAGTCGGAAACGGACTGGATAAGGATACGGATATGGGGCCTCTCAATAACCGCAGACAGTTTGAATACATAAAAGAGCTGGTAGCAGAAATTGAGGAGAAGGATGAAGGAAGAATAATTGCAGGAGGAAAAGCCCCTTCATTCAAAGGCATGGATAAAGGATACTTCTTTGAGCCCACTCTCGTTTCAGATGTCCCAGGAGATTCCAGGCTCCTTAAGGAGGAGGTTTTCGGACCTTTGCTGCCCATAGTTACAGTAAGGGACCTTGATGAGGCTATAGAAGAGGCGAACCGGAGCATTTACGGTCTTGGAGCATCCATCTGGACAAAAGACCTGGACAGGATAAGGATGGGATGCGAGCAGTTGAATGCAGGAATTATATGGGTTAACCAGCACCTTAAGGTAGCCCCGGAAGTTCCTTTCGGAGGAGTTAAAGAGAGCGGGTTTGGAAGAGAAAACGGGCCTGACATCCTTTCCGAATACCTCGAAACCAGGACCATAATGTTAAAAACCTGAATTTAATAACACGGAAACCGGTAAACAGAATTTGTAAAATCGGGTTTTTAATGCTGATCTGTCTGGAAGGAAAAATAAAGATTTAAATAAAGGTTTTCGATGAGCCTTGATCAGCCGGCTCACCGAGCTTCTTCATTATACCGATTTTAACTTCCTCATCTTATTTTTTGTACTTGGGAAGGAGCTGCATGAATTCTGAAGCTTCCATTACGGGGACGCTGTCAATCACGCAGATATCAGACCAGGGCAGGTTGAATGCTCCGTAAGCTTCGGCACTTTCTGCTTCGTAGAGAATGTAATAGCGGTTTCCGGAAAGGTCAACCCACTGGTTGATTATATCAATTCCTTCGGGAACTTCCAGTTTCTTGAAGTGCTCAAGAATCTTGTCGCGATTCGAAGGGTCCCAGGTACTAACGTCCATGAATAACATCTTTTACCACTCCTCATATTTTTTTACGCCGCCCATACCCCTTCCCGGAAGCTTGGCAGCTTCTATTTAGCATCCGGGTTATTTTTTGGAAATTCAGCCTTAAAATAAATTTTTTCTTATTTTTCTTTCATGTTATGGCTGTGTACTCCCAAAAAGCCGGTTCACGGCAGAAATTCAGAACATTTTTTGTTTTTCTGCCTCCCCTCGCTTTGGCACTCTCAATTCCCCGTGGGTGACAAATTAGGCAAGGCAGGCAGCCTTGCAGAAGAGATTCTGCAGGCACAGACATTATAATATCATCACTTAGGATATATAATAGTTCGTCCGAAAGGATTGTTTTGAGTTAAACGTCCTTATTTATATATTCAACTTTATTTTTTAAATTTTATATTTACTTTTGAATAGCCCCCGGCAATTAGCTTATATTATTCGATATAACCGAAATATTTTTCCAGTTATTTTACTTCTCATCGTATCCTGTCTTTTCTTTTTCTTTCCTCAATAACTCCACTGATTGAAATCCTGCTTTTACCGAGCCGTTCATGCTCCTTTCCGGGTAATTGCTTGAGGAAAACATGCCTGCAAGGTAGAGCCCTGAAGGACCTGCAGCAAAAGGAAGCACCTTTCCCAGATAACCCTGTTCGTATACTGGAGCAGTATCCATCCTGCGGTACAGCCTTGTCCAGCGCACATCTTTTCTTGAGAATTTGGGAAACATTTTTTCAAGCCCTTTTAAATAGGAATCTATAACATCTGTGTCTTTTTGCGTCCAGAGGGGGCTTTTTCTGTCCTGGAAATAGGACGTTACATACACAAGGTTTTCTCCGTAATCGTCAAAAGGCAAAAAATTAGTGTGCTCGATTACGGCTCCAAAGGGCACATCTGCTTTTATGTTCAGCCAGTAATTTCCGTCTTCCATAAGGCTCCTGTCAAGCCCTATCAGAGCACATGCAGTCCCCTGATAACGGATACTCTTGAGGGTTTCGTGAAGGTCTCCCAGTTTGCCTCCGGTAATCGCATCAAGCACCGCTGGTTCTGCAGTCGAGATCACTGCGTCGCAGGGTATGAAATCCCCGTTAACCTTCACGCCCTGCACTGCGCTGTCTTTTATCACGATCTCTGTTACTTCCCTGTCTGTTCTGATTTCCCCTCCGTTTGCTGTTATCTCCCCTACCAGGGCTTCTATAAGGGAGTTAAACCCTCCTCTCATGTAACCCAGTTTCTCTCCTTCTGCTCCCCTGTCCGACCTTATTTTTACCCTTCCGATTACCCAGGCAGCTGAAACATTTTCTGCATTATCCCCGAATTTGCTTTTCATCAGGGGAGCAAAAAAATTCTCGTACACGGATTTCCCTGCAGTATCAAGAATCCACTCTTTTGCTTTTATCCTGTCATAGGGAGCCGTGTCTTTTATCAGCCTTATCCTCAGGACCAGCATGCCCAGTTTTGCCAGGTCAAGAACGGAAAGGGGGCTGAAGTGTAAGATCTCAACAGGAGTATTCATTGGATAATTTTTACCGTCTACGAAATAGGCGTTTTTTCCTTTAAGCCACAGCATTTGCTTTTCAAGCCCGAGTTCTTTTATAAGGGCGAGGAGTTCGGAATCACTCCTGAATATATGGTGGTAATATTTTTCGATAAAGTATTTTTTTCCTTCATTCTCAACAGAGTAACTTGCAGACATCCCCCCAATATCAGGATCTTTTTCAAAAATTATTACTTCATCAGATCTACAGAGCCTGTAACCAGCAGACAAACCGGCAAGTCCGCTTCCGATTATCACTATTTTCATGTTTATTTTTTCCTTCTATTCATTAAATTTTTAAACTAATTTTGATGGTTGATTTTTATGATTATAAAACTCCCGCATACAAAAATAGATGGATTCTGTGTATCAAATAGATGGATTCTGAGTATTATCTTCTCGTAGAGTGATTTTCTAGAATGACAGCTTCTTAAAAGCTATTTTGTATATTGCTCTGTCTAACCGATATATATACGTTAAACTAATTTATATCATAGTACACGACATATTGAATTCGGTGTTATCCCGTTTTTAATTAAACGAGGTCCAGGGTTGTACTACGATCAGGATATCAGCTCGGTTTTTGGGGAACTGAGGACATCAGTAAAGGGGCTGAGCCCCGAAGATGCCGAAAAGAGACTGGAAGAATACGGAAAAAACGAGCTTAAAGAAAAAGAAAAAGTCTCTGTTTTCAGGCTCTTTCTCTCGCAATTTAAAAGCATTTTAATTCTCATCCTTGTAATTGCTGCCATCGTTTCGGCTCTTCTTGGCGAAGCCATTGATGCTGCTGTGATTTTATTTACCGTTTTTCTTGCCGGAATCCTCGGTTTTGCACAGGAGTATAGGGCTGAAAAGGCAATCGAGCTCCTTAAATCTCTTACATCCCCGGAAGCAACTGTAGTACGAAATGGCAGTGAAAAAAAAATCCCCTCAACCTATCTGGTTCCCGGAGACATTATTTTGCTCCAGACCGGGGACCGTATTCCTGCAGATGCCAGGATAATTGAAGAGTTTAACCTCAAAGTCGATGAATCCTCCCTTACCGGGGAATCCGTACCTGTCCAGAAGGTTACCGATGCCCTGCCGGCAGGCACCTCCGAGGCTGACAGGAATAACATGGTCTATGCAGGGACTGCGGTTGCTTATGGGAGAGGGAAAGCCGTTATTACGGCAACAGGCATGAAAACCTCTTTTGGAGAACTTGCTGGGCTTCTGGGGACAATAGAAAGGTCAAGGACTCCTCTCCAGGAAAGCCTTGACAAATTCGGCAGGTGGATCGGCGGGGCGACCATAGTAATCGTAGCTTTTGTTGCAGTTCTGGGCGTTTTTTTAGGCTTTCCACCTCTTGATATGTTTCTCTGGGGTGTTGCGCTTGCAGTTGCCGCCATACCTGAAGCTCTGCCTGCGGTTGTCACTGTGGGGCTCGGGCTTGGAGTAAGGCGCATGGTCAAAAGGCATGCCCTTGTAAGAAAACTTCCTTCCGTAGAAACCCTGGGTGCTACCAATGTCATATGTTCGGATAAAACCGGCACGCTTACTCAGAATAAAATGACAGTTGAGAGGATTTATGTTGACGGGCAGATTCTCAGGGTTACGGGAGGCGGATATGACCCGGATGGGAAATTCCTGAAAGGAGATTCGGAGAAAGAAGACCCTGAGGTCTCCGGGGACGATATTCACCTCCGGGTCCTGCTGCTCTCGGCTGCTTTATGTAACGATTCAAACCTCTATAAAGAAGAAGACGGGTGGAAAATCAGGGGAGACCCGACAGAAGCAGCTCTTGTGGTCGCTGCGGCAAAGGCTGGTTTTGAAAAATCCGAACTTGACAGTAAATATCCCAGGCTTGCGGAAATTCCTTTTTCTTCCGAAAGCAAGAGAATGACCACTTTTAATAAACTGGATGATTTTCCCGGGGATGTACTTGATTCCGAACTGGTAGCTTTTTCGAAAGGGGCTCCTGAGGTTATTCTCGGTTCATGTACGAAGATTTTCCTTGACGGCGAAATAAAAACTTTAACCCATGGGCAGAAGCAGGAGATCTTAGAGGAAGTAAAAGAGCTTGCTGACCAGGCTCTGAGAGTCATGGCTTTTTCTTTCCGCCCGTTTGAAGAGGGATTCTCTCCCGAAAAAATCTCTTCCGGGAAAATCCCTGTGGAACGGGCCGAAGAAGATATGGTTTTTTCAGGTTTAACTGGCATGAGAGACCCTCCCAGAGAAGAGGTAAAGGCTGCGATCAGAACCTGCGAGGATGCCGGAATCAAGACCGTGATGATAACCGGGGACCATAAGGTTACAGCGGCTGCAATCGCCCGGGAACTCGGTATTCTGAAAGAGAACGACCTGACACTTACAGGTTCGGAACTTGACAGCCTTGAAGAAAAAGAATTTGAGGACAGGGTTGAGAGGGTCTCGGTTTATGCACGTGTCTACCCTGCCCACAAATTGAGGGTTGTGGAAGCCCTTAAAAAGAAAGGCTATGTTGTGGCAATGACAGGTGACGGGGTAAACGATGCCCCTGCCCTTAAAGCTGCGGACATGGGCATAGCCATGGGTATCACGGGCACGGACGTCAGTAAAGAAGCTTCAAGCATGATCCTTACTGATGATAATTTTGCGTCAATCGTCTCGGCAGTTGAAGAAGGCCGGAATATCTTTAAAAATATTAGAAACTTCATCACATACGGGCTTACCTGCCACATAGGGGAGGTACTGATCGTTCTCATAGCAATCCTGGGCTGGCAGATACTTCCTCTTATGGCTGTACAGATCCTGTGGATTAACCTCATTACAGACGGGCTTCCTCCTATGGCTCTTTCAGTTGAGCCTCCTGATAGGGGGCTTATGAGGCAGAAGCCCAGGAACGTTGAAGAAGGGCTTATTACACGCCGTGAGATAACTGCCGGGCTCGGAATAGGGACCCTTGTTACTTTGCAGGCACTGATAGTTTTAGTCTGGTCTCTGGAGAGTGGCTTTTCCCTTTCCAAACTGCAGACAATGGTCTTTACACTTGTAGTATTTTCAGAGATGTTTAATGCCTTCAACTGGCGGTCTGACAGGTATTCGGTCTTTTCTCTGGGGCTGTTTACAAACAAAGCCCTGATTTACGCAGTCCTTACCACGGTGGTCCTGCAGTTGATGGTTATTTATGTCCCGTTCCTTCAACTTGCTTTCAGTACAGTTCCCCTTTCCCTTCCGGAATGGGGGATCATACTCGCTTTAGCCTCCACCACCCTCATTTCCATGGAAATTGTAAAGCACATAAATAACGGGAAAAGGGCTGATTAACGTAAATAATGGGGAAAAGTCTGATTAGCATAAATAATGGGGAAAAGTCTGATTAGCATAAATAGTGGGGAAAAGTCTGATTAAAGGGAACCTTATAAGCGGTGCAGGGGTATTTTTTCGCGCCCTATTCTTAAAACTCATGCTCCTGCTCTTTTCAACTTCCTGGTTGTTTACTCTTATCCAACCTTTAATTCATTGCCTGTTTTGTTTTTTCTTTCTGCCTGGATCGCAAATTTCAAAGCCGAAGGTGAAATCAGAATGGACACAATAACCATAAACACCATGGCTGAGAATATTTCTTCGCCTATAATTCCGATCCCTCTTCCTATTGTCAGCATTACAAGCTCTATTCCTGCCCTGGGCATGACCCCTGCCCCAAATGCGAGGCTTTCGCAAAAATTGAACCCTATGGCTTTTGACCCTATGAATCCCCCTATCAGCTTTCCTGAGAGGGCCAGGAGGGTGACCACAGGGACGAAAATACCTGCTTTTACCAGGGCGTAAAGATCAATTGAATATCCTATGAACGCGAAAAAAAGTGGGATTAAAATCCCGTAAGCCAGTCCCTCTACTTTGCTCTGCACGTCAGGAATCTTTGCAAGGGGAATTTCAGAAATTAACATCCCTCCTATGAATGCTCCTATTGTTGCATGAAGCTCAAATAACTCTGCAAGATAGGAAGAAAAAAGGGCTGTCATAACCACAAGGGAAAATACTGCTTCTTTTGCGTGCATTTTCTGGGCATGGACAAAAAGCCTGGGAAAGAAATATTTTCCGAGGATGTACATAATCAGCAGGAAAAGCAGGATCTTTCCTGAGATTGTAAGAACTGCCAGGGCAGAAGGTGCGCGGTTAAAACGGGCAAAGGTAACAATCAGGGAGAGAAGGGATATTGCTATAATATCGTCCAGAACCGCCGAAGAAAGCATTACTATGCCAGGTCTGCTGGACAGGTAGTTAAGGTCTATAAGAATTCTGATAACCACTCCTATGGCTGTCGGGCTGAGAGCAACCGCCATAAAAAGGCTTTGAAGAAATGTAAAATTAAAGATTTTCCCAAGCATGAACCCGAATGCAAAGGCAAAAACCAGCTGGGTGAGAGTAGGGATAAAGGCGACCAGTACTGCGGGTTTCAGGTCTCTCAGGCTCACTTCTTTATATCCTGCGGTAAAAAGCAGGAAAATGGACCCTAGCTGAGCAAAAAAAGTTATTATCCCGGTTTCCACGTCCAGAATAAGTGCTCCAAACAGGATCCCTGTCAGAATTTCTCCCATAACTGAGGGGACTCCGGCCCTTTCTGCTATCTCCCCAAAAAATTTCACGCTGAAAATGAGAAACAGTACCTGAAACAGAGCACTTATTGCTTTACCCCCCGGTTCTTATTTACACGTTTGTTTTTATTTTTTAATTTCCTTTTACAACCTCTTTTTAATTTCCTTTTATACCCTCTTTTTAAATTTTCTTTTATAACCTCTTTTTAAATTCCTTTTTACAGCTCCTTTTTAAATTTTGCTTTATTGCCCATCTTTTTCTTAAGAATTCTTTTTCATGCCTCCATTTTTCTCCGTCTGCATATCTCTTTCACAAGGTCTCTTTTTGATATGATCCCCACGAGTTTTCCATTCTCGCTCACATAAACGCGGTCAAACCTGTTTTTCATCATAAGGTCAGAAACATCTTTCAACGTGGAATTTAATGAGATTGTCACAGGGTGCGTAATCATAATTTCTTTTGCGTTTTCTCCGAGTGACCTTCTGGCTGCAAGGGGCGTATATTTAGCTCTGGGCATCAGGCATAAAAGCAGGATCTCAAGAACAGTGTCAAGGTCGATAACCCCTGCGAGCTCTCCTTTTTTGTTAACTACGGGCAGGGTATGGTAGGGATTTTTTGCAAAAAGTGAAAAAACTTCTTCAACAGGTGCGTCTTCATTTACCGTTACAAGGTCCCGGGTCATAAGCTCTTCAATAGTCATCCAGAGGCAGCCTTCGGATCCCCTGACAATTGATTCAAAAAACGCCTCTGCTTCCCCGGGATAATCCTTCTGAGAGGGCTCCTTCACAGGTTCAGAAAATTCTTCTTCTTTTCTGGAGTTTTTCTCCGTTTCTGCATTATCATCTTTTTTCCCGGAGGTTTTTTTCTGCATAAAGCTCTCTGCCAGAATGATATCCCCTCCACGGCTATTTTTATACCTTCCTTACTGTTTTCCAATCTATAGTATCCACTACTATTTGTTTCTGGATTTATATAAAAAAACAGGAATCTCAGTTTCACTGTAGAGAATGGGTTATCTGATTTTTTCAAATTTGTTGCTGTTCAAGTTTGTTGTTATAATAAAGGGTGAAATCCCTTCCAGGGCGCAGGGTGAAATTGTAGGAAGAATATTCTTCTTCTGAAAGTTCCCTGTACATATCACAGGATATGGGGACGATTATAGCATCGTATTTGCTGCTCGACGGCGGTTTTGAAGAGTATGCCGCTCTTTCATAGTCCCGCAGGTACCAGGGAAGGGGCCAGTAGAGCTGATACTGGTCAATCACGTAAATTCTAAGGGTATCAGGGCTTTCATCGAATCCCTCTATCTTCTCCATCAGTGTCCTGATATCAGGAGATGCCTGCGTGTATGTTATCAGTTCCTCGTCTTCCATACTTCTATAATAATTTACCGAGATGCACTGGCTAATGAAGACAAGCAGAGTAAGCACAAGAATTACTGCAAGTAGAGCGCGGATTTTACCGGAGTAATCAGGCTGTTTCGGCTGTCCGTCTTTATTCTTTTTAGAAAATACTTCTCCAAGAAAGGCTCCCGCAAGAAGTCCGAAAGGCAAAACTATGTGAACGACAAGCCAGGGGACTTTTTCCTGGAGATATGAATAGAGCAGCAGGCTTGTAAGCGCCCAGTAGCAGAGGAAAAGGAAAAATGAATAATTCTGCCCTTTATTTCTTACTCTATTAAACAGGAAATAAAAAAAGCCAGCAGCCCCAAAGAGTACAACCGGAATCTCATATCTGAGGAGAATAGGGATATAATAGTAAAAGGGACCTCCAATCCTCTCTATACTGTGCATTTCCATCCAGTGATTAAAGGCCCTTTCCACGATTGAAAAAAGAGATACATCGTACCTGAAAGCACTGGAGTAAAAAAACATTATAATAAAAACAGAGAGTGCCCCTGAAAGGATGATCTCAGGAAGGTAGGGCAAAAGAGCCGAAGTCTTACTGCGAAGGGTTTCCTTTAATCCCATATTCTCTTTTTTCCAGTCTGAACAAATCCAGTAAAGAAAGCCCAATCCGGCATAAGCCCCGAAGACAGCAAGAATTATGTAAGCATTCTCTTTTGATGACACTGCAACGGCAAGAGACGAAGCCGCCAGGACGAGGTAAGGGTACCGCTTTAAGCTGTGTATGCTGTCAAGATATCGGAATGCGCCTGTCACTGCGGCCAGGGTGCAGAATATAATTATCATATCATTTCTGAAGAACCTGGAAAAATACACCATACTCGGAGAAAAAGCAAGCAGAAACATCGACCAGAGAACACCGTTCTTTCCCAGTTCTTTTTTCAGCAAAAAAAGTAAAAGGATTGTTGCAACTCCGAACAGGACCGGGACAAGACGGGATGTCGTGTCAGTTATTCCGAGAAAATGAAAAACAGCTGCAGTAGAATGGAATAGGAAAGGGCCGTGGTAGGCTGGATCGTAACTGTATTCCCCGTGTTCAAGAAGTTTGAGGGTAAAACTGGCATGTATGCTTTCATCGTGGTGGAGAACCCTCTCTCCCAGCTCGAATAATCTGAAGGCAAGGGCAAAAAACACAATCATAAGCCCGTAAAGCCAGTATTTTTTATCCGGAACCTCCGAATTTGTGTTTTCATAACCTGGAATTTTCTGCATTGTTTCCCGAACCTTCCGGTAATGGATGCTTCTTATAAGGCATAGGTATATTTAAGGAGTAGGATGAAATAGTCTTCCTCATGGCTGAAGTAAAAGTTAAGTTATTTGCAAATCTGCGTGAGGCAGCAGGCACACCGGAACTCCTGCTTTCCGGAGAAAAAGTTATTGATGTCCTTTTGTCTCTTACAGAAAAACATCCCGCTTTAAAGGAACTCATTTTTGAAAAGAACGATGGAGAAGATGAAAGCCCGGTTCTTTGCGCTTCCATTAACGTCCTGATAAACGGGAATAATGTCAGGCACCTTGAAGGGCTTGACACTGACCTTAAAGATTCGGATGAAATTGGGGTTCTTCCTCCTGTCTCCGGAGGATAAGTTTTCAGGGGGGCCAGGATTATGGGCAGGATATTCAAAGAACGTACTTGCGTTGACGAGGCTTTGGAGCTTTTCTTTGAGAGCTTTTCTTCTCTGAGTCACACTGAAGAAGTACCGCTTGAAGCCTGTACGGGCAGGGTACTTGCAGAGCCTGTAATTTCCGGAAGGGATGTCCCTCACTACAGGCGCGCTGCAATGGATGGATATGCTGTCAGGTCATCTGATACTTCGGGAGCTTCTCCTTCAAATCCTGTGTTTTTGCAGCTTTCGGATTGCGTAGAGGAAGGAACTGCTATGTGGGTTCATACGGGAGCTGTTCTGCCTGAAGGGGCTGATGCTGTTGTGGTGGTTGAGGACACCGTTACAGCCGGAAACATGGTTGAAATCAGGGCTCAGGTCCATCCGGGAAAGAATGTGGGACAGGCTGGAGAGGATATCAAAAAAGAAAATCTGGTTTTTAAGGAAGGTCACCTCCTTCGCCCCTGTGATGCTGCAGTTCTTGCCTCTCTCGGACTGGATATGGCGAAGGTTTTCAGAAAACCTGTGGTTGTGGTCATCCCTACAGGAGATGAACTGGTAAGCCGTGAAAAGGCCGGGCAAGTTCCTCCCCCCGGAATGGTGCTCGAAACGAACGGGCTTATGACTGCTCTTTATGTGGAAAAGTGGGGTGGAGTTCCCAGACATACAGGTATCGTGCCTGACCGTCCTGAGAGTATAAAAGAAGCCATAGAGGCAAACCTTGACGCTGACATGATTCTCCTGTCCGGCGGGACTTCGGTCGGCAAAAGAGACCATGCTCCCGAAGTTGTGGAATCTCTGGGAAAACTGCTTGTCCATGGGGTGGCGGTCAGTCCTGGAAAGCCAGCAGCGCTTGGGGTTATAGGTAAAACTCCTGTGGTTTGCCTTCCAGGCTACCCGGTTGCTGGGCTTGTTGCCCTGTATTTCTTTGTCCGTCCCGGGATAAGGAAGCTTGGATCAATACCCAAAGTGCCGGAATTTGTCTTTAGAAGGCGGCTGGCTGCAAAAATAAGTTCTAAAATAGGTTATGTCAATTTTGTCCGGGTTGTTTTTGAAGGGGATAAAATACGCCCTCTTACTGGAAAGGCAGGAGTTCTGAGCTCGGTTGCAAAGGCTGACGGTTACGTGCTGGTGCCTGAAAATATAGAAGGTTATGAAGAGGGGCAGGAAGTTGATGTTTTTTTAATTGAGTGAAAAAAACATCAATAAGCAGCTATGGCTTACTTCCTCCACTTTTCTCTTCTTTTAAAATAAATAGTATTTTATACTTGTAGGAGGTAATAGGAAAGAATTAACCGTCCTTTATTCCAATTTTTTAATAAAAGTGAAAACATGCCCTCCCCTGACAAAGAAATGGATAAAGTTTTATTAATAGGACTCGGCGGCTTTCTGGGAGCCGTTTGCCGATTTTTGATCTGTGAGCATGTGGATGGGCAGCTTGGCATCCTTTCTGTAAATGTACTCGGGAGTTTTATGCTGGGTATGATAATGTATGATGCTGAGTACCTGAGCTTCATAGGTCCTAAAGGAAGACTGGCATTTGGGACCGGTTTCATAGGGGCGTTCACAACCTTCTCGACGTTTGCAGTCCAGTCTTTCAGTATGGCTTTTCTTCCTGCCCTTGGAAATATCAGCGCCAACCTATTTCTTACCCTTACAGGTGTATTCTTTGGCAGGAGCTTTATAAAAGCTCTCTCAAGCAGGGAGATTTGATCCATGCTTCCTGCGGCAAACATCGGAGATCTTTTTTTGATAGGCACGGGCGGTTTTATAGGGGCGTCTCTTCGCTATACTATTTCAAGCCGAATGCCAAAAATCCGGAGTATCCCGGCAGGAACCCTTACAGTAAATTTTCTGGGAAGCATTGTGCTTTCCCTTCTTACTTTTTCCTCTGAGCCCGAGTCCGTGGTCTATCTGGTAAATATAGGGATTCTCGGCTCCTTCACGACCTTCTCAACCTTTGCTTACGAAACCTTCAAGCTACTGGAAGACGGACAGAACGTTTCATTTTTTCTGAATATTTTCCTCAATGTTATCCTCTGTCTTCTGGGAGTAGGCATCGCATACTTTGCTCTCAGGCTTTGATTTTGAATTTTTAAAGCGTCAGCTTTTGAGAGCAGGAATCCAAAACTCCATATCGAGAATCAAAAAAGCTATTTTTAATCAAAAATATCATTTTTACTCAACAAAATTATTTTAATCAAAGAACTATTTTTTTATAGGCAGGGCTGGTAGAAATAACCTTCCAGTGATAGAAAAAGACCTGAATTGATTAAAATTCAGTGACCTAAAAAAAATTGATAATTAAAAATGGTAAAATGAAAAAGCCCGATTATTTTACAAGGGCTTTTGCAGATCTTCTTATGAAGCGCCTCTTGTGGCCTGAAGAGGTGAAGCGCTGTGCAGGTCCGGGGTGTGCTTTCTGTGATTTTGATTTCTGGACCTTGATTACTTTGCCTTTTCTGCCTTTTACCTTTACCCAATCAATGCTGCCGGTTTTGCCCATTATCATTCCTCGCTGATTTTGATTTGAATTTATCTATATTTGCTTTAATTCATTGATGATTTATTCACATACCGTATCCGCCTTCTCGCCTATCGCTGCTGTTTGCCGCGGATTTTTTCCTTCAGCAGCGATTTGGCAAAAAGGTAATCTGATTCGATGATTATCAAATAGGTAATCTTTCAATGATCTTGATCGGAATATCTGATATTCCTTAAAAAGCCTGAAGTAAGAGACTATGGTTTAATCAAGCCTTGAGTTTATCATAAAGAGAAATGCTACTAGTTAAATGTTACGGATATCCGGAGGAATTCAGGCATAAAAAAATGGCAGATATACGTAAGGTATAAATAATTCCGAAGATGCGTATAAATCCGACTGAAACTGGCTTGAACCTTAAAAGCTCTTCTGAAAGCCATATTCTTTTTCTGGAGAGGTGATTCCCGTAAAAAATGACCCAATTGACACCAGGCTTGCCGAAATGCACGAGGAACTTCGGGATTTAAGAAATTTTCCTGACTCCGAATTTGTCGGCATAATCAGGGAACTAGGGTTCAAATGTGAACTCTGTGCCCGCTGCTGCACCAGAGAGTTTAACGACCATGTGTTCCTGCTGGACTCGGACCTGGAACGAGTAAGAAGCATAGACCCTGATGCCGTCACTCCTGCCCCGTATTATGAGTTTTGCGACCAGAACGGCAGGTTCTATGTATCAGGCTATGCCCTGAAAACAAAACCTGACGGCTCCTGCATTTTCCTTGAAAATAAAAGATGCAGGATTTATGAAAGCCGCCCTTCAATCTGCAGAGTATACCCACATATGCTGCACAGGGAAGCCGATGAAACCGGAAAAGTGGACTGGCGGCAGATAAGCGGCTTAAACGAGCACGGGAGTTATCACTCAGATCTCGACGATCCGGCATGTAAAGAAATTGCACTGGAGACAAGGGCTTATGAAGAAGCTTATCTCCAGCAGGTGATTGGCTTTTTCGAAGCTGTGAAGGCTCATTTCAGGACAAATGGTTTAAAACACATCCAGAGAACCTATGACCGAAAAATGCGTGAATTTCTTAAAGGTGAATGTGACCTGGAAATTTTTGTATATTGCAAAGGCGGGTTTGAAAAACAAAAACTCGCAAAAGAGTCTGAAAGATAAGGCATAACTGATGCCGAAAAAGGCAATTTTGTAAACATAAAAAAAGAGAATATTTTTAAAATAATTCTATGAAAATAAGAAAAGAGAGTACTTTTAAAATGATTCTATAAAAAAGGTTTTCAGTTCTTCTTCCCTTTGACCTTCCACTTCAGAAGTATTCCATCTTCAATTTTTTCAGCTGAAGACAGTTCAAGCCCGAGGAGTTCGTTTTCTGTAAAACCTTCCCCGTCAGTAAAGGTTGGAGCTGTTTTCCCTCCTATGATAAGGTTTCCAACAAAAGTATATACCTCATCAACAAGACCTGCGGAAAGCATGCCCCAGTTCAGGGTTGCGCCTCCCTCGACCATGAGGCTGTTTATACCCATTTCCTTTAATTTTGCTGCAAGCTCGGTAAGGTCAACTCTAAAGGCTCCTGTTTTTATGACAAGGGCTTTTTCTTCCAGCATCCTGATTTTTTCTTCAGGGGCGGAATTTGAAACAGCAATTATCCTGAGCCCTTCACCTTTTTTGAAGATATCGGCATTAAGAGGTGTCCTTGCTGAGCTGTCAACAACAACCCTTACGGGATTTTCACTTTTTCCGGCAGCTTTTCTGGCTGCCTTTCTTTCAGGGGATTTTACTGTCAGGCTGGGGTCATCGGCAAGTACGGTCCCTATTCCCACCATAATCGCATCTGCATGAGCCCTGAGTTCATCCATTCTCTCAAAATCAAGTTTTCCGGAGATCTTTACCTGCTTTCTTTCCTTTGTTGAGAGCTTGCCGTCAGCTGACATAGCAGAATTTATAAAAATAAAGGGCCTGTCCATTTTTTAGCTCCTGAAAAAAAGTATTGAATTGAGAGTCACGTAATTGAGAATCACGTTTTTATTTTTTAGCTGTTTAATTTTTTAGCCATTTAATTTTTTAGCCGGGCAGGTTTGAACAGGGGAAATGATATCTCCTCCCCCGGCTCAAAACTGTCTTTTACCACTATTCAGGCTTCTATAAGGGGCTTCAGCAGGTCGTGGTCTCTTAAGAGCCCCTGAAGCTTGCGGTTTGAATTAATTATCGGTATCTGGTCGATCCTGTTACGCTTCATTTTTCTTGCACAGTCGCTTATAGAGGCAATATAAGTAGCAGTGATCGGTTCCCGGATCATAATGTCGCTTCCTATCAGATTGGGGACTTTGATTCTGGATACGCTGTAGTAAATACTCATGGTATCTCTCATGGACTCCCATGTCCAGGCATCGTCGTCCTGACCTGCGGACATGTCTGACATCTCAACGCTGTCCTCAATAACGCTGGCAGAAATAATGTCGCGGTCCGAGATAATTCCTATGAGTTCAAGGGCAGCATCAAGTACAGGTACAGCCTTGACACAAGCCAGTTCCATGATCCTGGCTACTACAGGCAAAGGTGTTTCACTGAATATTGCCACCACTTCCTTTTCCACATAGTCTTTGATAGGAGTGTCTATATTCATATCCGCAATTGCGCCCACAACATCAGCAACCGTTACAAGCCCCACGAGCTTTCCATCGTCTACTACCGGAAGCCTTCTGATTCCGTGCTGAAGGAGCAGGCGGGCAGCGGACTGCAGGTCCGATCCAGGGGATATGGTTATCGGGTCCCGTGTCATAAGAAGGGCAAGCTGTTCTTCTTCGGGGTTCTGCAAGAGGTTTGTCCTTGTCACTATCCCGACCACTTTGGAATCTTTGAGTACAGGAACCCCCGAGATGTGTTTGTTCTTAAGGATTTTAAGAACCTCGTCCCTGGAACCAGGCAGGGTTGCGCATGCGACGTCCCTTACCATGATATCTTCTATGAAGATGTTTTTTGGCATATGATCTACACCTGTGTTATCCTCTGAATCCTGGATTTTCTTTTATCATTTCTCTACGGAGGGCTTCAGCTCAGCTCTCTTCTCCACTCCGAACGACCATTACCGGAACCTTTGAGCCCCTGGCAACTTTTTCTGCAACGCTTCCGAGAAGGAACCTGTCAAGTCCGGTTTTTCCAAGTGTTCCCATAATTATCAGGTCAACATTGTTATTTTCTGCGAATTCGATAATTGCACTGCTCGGGTTTCCTTCAAGGACAACTTCTCTTACTTCTACCCCTGCTGCTTCTCCCTGGCTCTTTACGGCAGAAACTGCTTTTTCACCCTCGGACTTCAGGATCTCGTACATCGCTTCCCAGCCGACTTCCGAGCTCATAGGTATTGATGAAAAAGAAGATATGTCCACCACATAAAGTGCGTGAATCGTAGCCCCGCTGAGTTTTGCAATCTCAATTCCGTGAGATATTGCCTTCTGGGTATTCTCGGATCCATCTGTTGCAATTACTATGTTCCGGTAAAATTCGCTATTCATGTTTCGTTCTCCATTTGATTTACGAATGAAGTACCGCTAATATATCATCGGGCCTTGCCCGTTTTGTAATTCCACCTACAGGGTCCTGTATACCTGCAAGATTATTAGAATCCCCGTTCAGGATCATTAAATTGGCTTTATTCCCCTTTTCGATAGAACACATGGAATCTGGTCCCATTACAAAAGAACCATTAAGTGTGCAAATTTTAAATACTTGCCTATCATCTATAGAAAATATTTTTGACATAAATTCCATTTCAGCAAACATATTTACAGAATTTAACATTACATTATCTGTCCCGGCTGCTACCCGAATACCCGCTTCAAGCATTTCAGCTATTGGAGCCATCCCTGCCCCTGTTACGAAGTTTGACCTCGGGCAGACAACAACCGGAATTTTTGCCTGAGCAATTTCATCGAGGTCTTTTTTTCCTGCATGTGTTAAATGAATTAAAAGGTCCGGCTCAAGAGAAAGGGCTTTTTCAATGTCGCTTCTATTCTTTTCACCTGCATGGATTGCAAAAAGTTTTTTTCTTTCCCGGGTGCAGGCTGTAATCTCCTGAAGGAGGTTCATGTCGAGGTCATTTGCTCCACTCATTCCGAGCCCATCGGAACGAAGTAAAATCCTTCTTACTTCGGAAAGTACTACTTGCAGAGGTAGATCCGGTTCTGCAGGTCTTCCGAATATCAATGAACGCAGCTCAAGTCCTTCAAGGGCTTTATTCAGAGCTGCAACCCCCAAAAACCCTCCTTCCCTGAAATCAGCAAAAGCACAGGTCCCGGTATCTATCATGTCCAGTAAAGACCTTCTTATGTGCCCTACAAGGGTTTTATAGGGAGTTTCCCTGAGAATCCTGTGTTTTAATCCGTCAGGCGGCTTTACAAGAGAGTCAAGGTCTCTCTGGACCCGAAAACCGGAAGTTTTTCCAAGTACAGGGTCTTTACAAACGGAGTCCCCAAGATGAGTGTGAGCATTGACAAAACAGGGAGCTATTATATTTTTTGAATTTGTACGTTCTTCTCCAATTTCCGTAATTATTCCATTTTTTACACAGATGTACCCCTCTATGGGCAAAATCTCGGGACCTGCAATAATTGTTCCGGAAATTATTTGTTCAGTGCCGTACATCTATAAGCACCTCTGCTGTTTATCAACCTTCTGTGCTCAGCTTATGGAGACCAAACATATACATCATATATAATCTTTCCTTAAGCCTTTTTATATTATTCAGGCATTTTTTCTTCTATTCTGGGCACGCTGGAGTATTTTTTTCGTCTTTTTGGTTAGAAGTTTCTGAATATATATACAAAACAAAAATTCTTTTCACCGACATATTTATTAATTATCAAATATATATATGGGTTTCAGTCGCATTGTATAGGTCCTTGCACGAGATAATGGAAAATCCTGACTGTGAGTGTACAGACAACCCCAATGCGATACATCGATAGTGTGATATTGCCCGGCACGAGGGTAACTGAAAGGGACTGCGGAAAACCAGAGTATGATCTTTCGGAGTTAGTGCGTCCGGGTTACAGCACTATTTTATGTTAATTTATTTTTATAACTCGAGTTTATAATTTATTTCATACCTGGTGTTTTTATATATGGAAAAATTCAGTACCTGCCCAGCCGTCCAGGGTTCGCCATTCCATGCGTGGTTATAACTTATTCATTTCGGCTGCTTTTTATTTATCCTCTGCCTTTTGCTAATGGCTCTTATTACAAATTCCCAGGTTTCGTCACTAATTTATATAATATATTTTAAAAGATGAGATCCATGTCCTTTGAAGAGGCAATAAAATCTCTGGATTCCGGTATTATTGTGGATATCGAAGTCACTCCGGGTTCCAGGTCGCTTTCTGTCCCGAGTGGCTATAATGAATGGCGAAAGAGAATTGAAGTAAAGCTGACCAGAAATGCCCAGAAAGGAAAGGCAAATGAGCAGCTTATTGAAAGCCTTGCAGAGCTTTTCAGCATAAGCAGTTCTGATATCCTTATAAGTAGCGGAGCCACAAGCAGCAAGAAATCCTTGCTGATAAAAGGGGTATCCTATCAGCAAGCTGTTCTGGTTTTCGGGAAACACTTAAAGGGTTGAAGCCAGGAGTTTTAGACAGTTTTCCTGACTGGCAGGCTTTCTTACCACACTTCCTGTTTAACGAAAAAGGTTGAAGAATAACGTGACTGATGTTGATGTCTACAGAAAAAGGCTGGAAAGGATTGAAGAACTGCTTCTGGAACTTTCAGAATCTGCGGAAAGAGGGGCAGTAATTATCGTAGAAGGAAAAAGAGATATTCTTTCCATGAAAAAGCTCGGTATTAAAGGCAGCTTCGAGCTTGCAACCCGGCATTCTCTTTTTAATTTCTCAGAGAGGATAGCCAGCCTCGGCTGTGAGGTTATCATACTTACGGATTGGGACAGGAGAGGTGACCTGCTTGCAGCCAAACTCTCGGAATATTTTGAAAATTTTGGGGTAAAGCCTGACCTTCAAATCCGAAATAAGTTGAAACTGATTTCCCAGAAAGAAATCAAAGATATAGAAAGCCTGTATACTTATGTTTCCAAACTCAGGGTAAAAACAGGTTCTTCTCTAAACTCCGAATATGAAACGAATCTGGAATTTGAAAGATAGTAACGTTACTATCCGGTAAAGTGCCCTTATTCTCAATATATTTTAAAAAAGAAAAAATGAAGATTTGAAGATTATTTGAAGATTAATACTTACATCCGGTTAAAAAACTTTTATCCCTTATGCGTTGGATGATTCTCCTTTCTCCTGAATCATATCCAGGCCTTGAGGGTTCTTTTGATGATTGAATGTCCTGTCAAATTCCGGATATTTTGGAAATTTGCCAGCCAGTTCTTCAAACATTTTATGTCTTGGACTGATAATTATTATATGCGCAGGGGGGTGGATCTTCTTCAACCTGCTTATCGCCGCTCCCGCGTGGTTATTTAACTCTACAAGGGCTGCAGAGTTGCATTTTGACTTGAGTGATACGCCCATTACACTCACAAGAAGTTCATCAGCATAATTTGGCTCAATACATTTAGGAGTCGCTGAAAATTGAATATGTCCGTATCTTTCTAGGTCATGTAATGCTATTTTTACTTTATCCGAGTCGTCTGCCCGGACTAACGCGAATGATTTCATTTTTTACACACCACCAATCTATAAAGTTATCCCCATTTCGATATGGATTTACCCCTATAATAAACTTTGTGTATGAAATGGCTTAGCAGGCGACCATTATTCCCTTGCGAATGCGGCGTCCTCATCATATTATTTTAACTAAAAATGGTCATTTACGGAGTCGTAATATATTGTACGCCTTTCTCCTATACTCAAAAATTACAGGGCTATTCCATAATTGTCTTTTTTCAAGATTTAGTATGCGTCTCCATGATATGAAGCTGCGTATTCTATACTTATATGCATCGTATATATATTCGTTTTGAAATAATATTTCTTCTCAAGAAAACTTTACTTAAAGTTTTTTTAGTTGCGTTTTTTTAAAAAATTACTTTTTTTCTTTTATTAATATATTATTATTTTTTATTCCTCTCTGCCTATTTTAATATGTCCTGATTCAGCATGATGAATTTTTCACAAAATCAATCACTGACCAGAGAATTTTTTATCCTCAATTTATTTTATTGACTTATTAAATATCATTTATAATTAAATAAATACTTTAATATATTATTTTTTCCAGCCTGATGTTACTACAGGACCGGAATATACTCCCTCAAATGGTATCTTTTATTTAGGACCTTACCATATCATATACCTAAACAGTATACAAAAATATTTATCCCAGGACTCCCTGTGTCCTTTTTTCATTTCCATCTATGAAAAAGCTCAAATGTTTCGGGACTAAGTCCTTACCCCTTAATTCAGTTTAACTCCATGATTCAGTTAATTATATCTTATATAGCCCTTTGATTTTCAGGTCTGAATAGATAATTGAATCTGGTCCAGAACCTGTTTCAGGCTTATGTGGGCAAAGCCCTCGCAATTATTGCAAAGACGGTGAGTATATGGCTAATGATATTGAATCTAAAGTAATTAAAGCAAAAAAAGCTTCAATTGAGCTTGCCAGTGTAAGCTCCGAGGTAAAAAACAGGGCTCTTGAAGCTATGGCGGAAGCCCTTGATAAAGAGAGAAAAATCATCCTTGAAGCGAATTTAAAGGATCTTGAATATGCAGCCCAACTGAAAAAAGCCGGAAAGCTTACTCAGGCTCTTGTAGACCGGCTTAAGGTTACGGACTCAAAAGTTGACGGGATGATTGCAGGAATCAGGGACGTAATAAAACTTAAAGACCCTGTGGGAGAAACCCTTTCCACTCTTGAACTCGATGACGACCTGATCCTCTACCAGGTCAGCTGCCCTATAGGTCTTATAGGGGTAATTTTTGAGTCCAGGCCTGACGTGGTGCCCCAGGTAATGTCTCTCTGCCTGAAAAGTGGCAATGCAACCATTTTCAAAGGAGGAAGCGAAGCCAGGGAGTCTAACCGTACTATTTTCGATATTCTTGTAAGAGCCATAGAGTCCACCGGGGGCATGCCTGAAGGGGCGTTCCAGCTTATGGAAACCAGGGAAGAAATCATGAGCCTTCTGAGCCTTGATGCGTATGTCGACCTCCTTATCCCCAGAGGGTCCAATGAATTTGTCAAATTTATCCAGGACAATACAAAAATCCCTGTACTCGGGCATACAAGCGGCATCTGCCACATCTATGTGGACGAATTTGCAGACCCTGATACAGCCTGGAAGGTCTGTTTTGATGCCAAAGTCCAGTACCCCGCAGTCTGCAATGCCATAGAAACCCTTCTTGTGAACCGCAATATTGCAGAAGTTTTCCTGCCCAAAATGGCTGAAATGTATCTAAAGGCAGGGGTTGAACTGCGCTGCGATGAAGGTAGTTATTCTCTGCTCTCAGAAAAAGGGCTATCTCCCCTTTCAAGAGCAACTGATGAGGACTGGAGCCTTGAATACAATGACCTTATCCTCTCAATAAAACTCGTAGATACCATTAAGGAAGCAGTTGACCACATAAACACCTTTGGTTCCCATCACACAGACGGGATAATCACGGAAAACGCTTCCCGCAGGAAGGAGTTCATAGGGCTTGTTGACTCTTCAAGCGTTATGGTGAACGCTTCAACACGTTTTGCTGACGGTTACAGGTATGGAAAAGGTGCCGAAGTCGGGATCAGCACAAATAAGATCCATTCGCGCGGGCCTGTCGGTATGGAAGGGCTGTTAATTTACAAGTATATCCTCATGGGTAAAGGGCAGGTTGTTGCAGACTATGCAGGAAAAAATGCAAAACCCTATACTCACAGGAAGCTTGACCTTAAGTTCGAGGATGTGAATTAACACATCCCTGATAATTTCTGATATGTTTATATATTTGAATCGAAATACCAGCGCAGGTTAAGTGCAAAAACCGGAAACCCGGCTGTTACAGAGATCAACTGCAGCCGCTTTCCAAATAACTTTAAGAGGCACTTCTATTGACAGAAAGAGAACAATTTTTCCGTGATGTTAGTAAAATCGTCATTAAGATCGGAACTTCTTCAATTACCAGAAAGGGCTGTGACCATACCAGGGAAAACTGCAATATTGACCCGGCATTTATGGAAAGCATAGCCTTCCAGGTCTCAGAGCTCCGAAAGCAGGGGAAAGAAGTAATTATTGTGAGTTCGGGAGCAATAGGTGTCGGGCTGAATGAGCTGGGCATAGCCCCCAAACCCCGTGAGATCCCTATCAGACAGGCAGCTGCAGCGGTCGGGCAGAGTATGCTGATGCAGGACTGGAGCAGAGCTTTTTCCAGATACGGAATGAAGGTTGCCCAGATCCTTCTTACCTATGAATTCTATTCTGATAGAGTAACTTATCTCAACCTGAGAAACAGCATCTCAACCCTGCTGGAGTATGGTGTTGTCCCGATAATAAACGAAAACGACTGTACCTGTACAAACGAGATTGAAGCAATCTTCGGGGACAATGACAAGCTCTCCGCAATGGTTGCGAGCAAAATCGATGCTGATCTTCTGATTATCCTTTCGGATATTGATGGGCTTTTTGACAGGAACCCGAAAACTCACATTGACGCAAAGCTTCTGACCATTGTGAAAAAGATCACGCCTGAGATTGAAAGTTATGGGGGCGACCCTACAAGCTTCAAAGGCGTTGGCGGGATGCGGACCAAAATAAAAGCTGCAAAAATCTGCAGTATGGCAGGCTGCTATGTAGTTATTGCAAACAGCGATGTAGAGGACGTCATCCTGAAAATAGCCTCAGGGGAAGAAATAGGGACCCTTTTCCTTGCTGAGCGGCATATCCAGAAAAACCGCGCTCGCTGGATTATCCTTGCCAGGGCTTCAGGAACGGTCCGTGTAGATGCCGGAGCAAAAGCTGCTGTCCTCGGGAAAAATAGCCTTCTCCCGGCAGGCGTTGTGGATGTGGAAGGGACATTTGATAGGGGAGATGTCGTGAAACTCGAATGTGACGGCAAAATATTTGCAAAAGGGATTACCGACTATACCTCTGAAGAGTTAATTAAAATAAAAGGAGTTCATACAGACCAGATTGAAAACGTTCTGGGCTACAGTAATTACAACAACGTGATAAAAAAGGAAAATATCGGCATACTGGAAGAGTTAAATTGAGCATCGGGTTTGTAAGAGTTTCAGGACCTTCTGGTTCTTTACAGGTAATTTACGGTAATTTAAGGTTTATTTAAGTTTATTTAAGTTTATTTTTCTGGAAATAAGGAGATTTTATACATGATAAATCGAAAAATAGGATTCATCGGGGCAGGGAAAATGGGTTCTGCTCTCATGCAGGGCATAATTAAAGCCGGAATCGTGCAGCCTGAAAATATCGGTGCAAGCGATGTATACGAGCCTTTTTTAAAAGAGCTTCAGACAAAGCTGGGGATCAGGGTATCAACCGATAATACCGTTATTGTCCGGGAGTCGGATATCCTCATTCTTGCAGTAAAGCCCCAAACGCTTGGTTCTGTGCTTGAAAACCTGAAAAATGAAATTACTTCCGAAAAACTCGTAATATCAATTGCTGCAGGAGTGCCTCTTTCAACTTACGAGGGCGCTCTTCTTGAAGGCACCAGGGTTGTCCGTGTCATGCCCAATATAGCAGCAACAGTTTCGGAGGCTGCTTCGGGAATTTCCCCCGGGAAGAACGCGACCCCTGAGGATATGAAAGATGCTCTTACTATCTTTTCTGCGGTTGGTACTGCAGTTCAGGTTCCTGAATCCCTGATGGACGCAGTTACAGGTCTTTCCGGCAGCGGGCCTGCTTTCATTTTCCCTGTCATAGAGGCTATGGCTGACGGGGCTGTACTGGAAGGCATGGACAGGAAAAGCGCTCTTACCCTCGCAGCCCAGACCGTGCTCGGAGCCGCAAAAATGGCACTTGAAACAGGCATGCACCCCGGAGAACTCAAAGATATGGTTACATCTCCTGCCGGTACCACTATTCAGGGAGTTCATGCTCTCGAGGAAGCAGGAATCAGGGCAGCTTTTATGAATGCAGTTATAAGAGCAAGTGAACGCTCAAGAGAACTTGGGAAGAAGTAATAATATCGGTTTCTTCCTTTTCTTAAATCCTCTTCCTTCATCTTTAATTCCTTTTCATCCTTTTTCTTTTTTATAAGTCTTCAATGCGTAAATTTCTTAAGACAAATTTTGCTTTCTAGACAAAAATTCCTTTCTTTTCGCTTTCTAGCGTCCTTTGTGCTATTTACCTCTTATTTTCTTAGTTATAGTTCATGATTATTTGTTATAAATTTGGGTAAATTTTATATATCAGTGGAATCAATATTATTTTCTACCTGATAAAAGCTGAGCATGCATAAATGGAGCTAGTGGGGGTCATAGTTCCTGTCCCATGCCTTACTCTCGTTTATGAGATGTTCCAGTCCGGGATATCCTGTATAAGTTCTCTAAAACTGAGGATTTTTCACCTATATTGTATTCATCGGTGAACCCGGAAAATCATGCTTAATTTGAAAATAAGAAGCGAATAAATTACGATAAATTATGGTGGAACGGGGTACTGGACCTTCTCTGTTCGCCATGAGGGGGATCTCTTATAGGGGGATAGGAGATTCCTCTCCAGACCCCTCTTATTCTCGCCTGAAAGATTATTCGCTACAGGCTTTTTATCTTAAAAAATAGCAGTGTATTTTATGTATTTAATAAATAAACTAATGTTTTTAAAAAAGTAAAATAATGTTTTTATTGTACCCAAATTATTTCTGGGTATCTTTTTTCAGGCACATAAACCAGTCAAGGCAGCGCTTTCCTTCCTCTTCTTTTCCCATCCTTTCTTTTACTGCTTCCATTGAACTGGGAGGTGGAATGATAACGTCTTCTCCTGGCTGCCAGTTAGCCGGGGTTGCAACTTTTTCGGCTGCATTTTTCTGCAGGGCGACTACTATTCTCTTGATTTCCTGCATATTCCTTCCGGTTGACTGCGGATAGTAGAGTATTGTCCTTATTTTCGCCTCTGGGTCGATAATAAATACCGCTCTTACAGCCTGGGTGGTTGAGGCTTTTGGCTGTACCATGCCGTATTTCTTTGCAACATCCATCTTCAGATCTTCTATCACCGGGAATTTGATCTCCAGATTTTTCATTCCTTTATATTCTATTTTCTCTTCAATCCTCTTAAGCCAGGCGATATGGGAAAAGACGCTGTCTATGGAGAGCCCTATAAGTTCCGTGTTCATGCTCCTGAACTCTTCCTGCATACTGGCAAAAGTCATGAATTCAGTAGTGCATACAGGTGTAAAGTCTGCAGGGTGGCTGAACAGAATGACCCATTTTCCTTTATAATCATCCGGGAATTTGATAATTCCCTGTGTGGTTACTGCAGTAAATGAAGGGGCATCGTCTCCAATGAGAGGCATGTGTATCTGTTCTGACTCTGTTTCTATTATGTTCTCACCTCATTTTAGTTTGCAATCTTTTTCCGTTATCCGAAGTACGATGTCAGGCACTGGTGCTCGAACCCTAAAAAGCACTATCCGTTCCCTCTATCGTCCCCAACAACTACCTTACTATTATTTTCCATTGTTATAAATCATTTACTGATTACTGAAAAAAATCTTTGTTTCTGGAAATACTGCTTTTAAATTCTTTTTATTTTCTATATTTTGTTTGGCATGAAAGTACTTCCAGATACTTTCATTTTTTGGGCATGTTATTCCAGGAATATCATGAGCGTTTTTTATTTTTCTTATTCTTTATATCTTATTTTTTATCACTTATTTTTACATTCTTTCTATATTTTACATCCTTTCTATCTTTGCATTCTTTTTATATTATCATCACTTATTTTTTCAGTAAGTCGCATGATCCTTTTTGTCTGGAAAACAATTTATCCAAGTAACTCCTTTTTGTATGGGGGTTAAATGAGAGAGTTTTCTCGACCGAAGATTGTAATTAGCAGGTGTCTTGAGTTTGATCACTGCCGATACAATGGAGATATGATCAGCAGTCCTGTGGTGGTAAAACTCAAAAAACACGTTGATTTCCTGCCCGTTTGTCCTGAAGTGGAAATAGGGCTTGGAGTACCAAGAAACCCTGTGAGAATAGTCCTTGATAAAGGAGATCACAGGCTTGTCCAGCCTTCAAGTGGGAAGGATGTAACTGAGGATATGAAATCTTTCTGTTCCAATTTTCTTAATTCTATAGACGAAGTTGACGGTTTTATTCTTAAATTCAGGTCTCCTTCCTGCGGTCTCAAGGACGTGAAGGTTTACCCGTCTGCAGGGAGTCATGGAGGTGCAGTTGAAAAGATTTCCGGATATTTCGGAGGTGCTGTTCTGGGAAGGTATCCTTTCCATCCTGTTGAGGACGAGGGCAGGCTCAGAAACGCCCGGATAAAAGAGCATTTCCTTACGAAACTCTTCACATTTGCAGCTTTTCGGAAAGTAAAGTCCGAGGGCAGTATAAAGGATCTGATAAATTTCCATGCGCAGAACAAGTTTCTTCTTATGGCTTATAATCAGGCTGAACTCCAAAAATTAGGAGAAATTGCTGCAAACCGAGAAAAAAGGCCCTGGAAAGAGCTGATTTCCGATTATGAAAATCACCTGTACAGCGCCCTTTCCAGAGCTCCAAGGTACACTTCAACCATAAACGTGTTAATGCACGCTCTCGGATTTTTTTCAGACCAGCTTTCAAGCCGTGAAAAAGCCCTGTTTTTTGATTGGGTTCAGAAATACAGGGAAGGTAGGGCTTCGGTCTGTCCTGCAATAAACATGATCAGGTCATGGATTGTACGGTTTGAAGACGGCTACCTCATGAGCCAGACTTTTTTCGAACCGTATCCTGAGGATTTAATAGAAATAAATCCTGTAGAATCCCACCTGAGGGAAGATCTCTGGAAATAAAGTTTTATTAAGATATTTCTGGACGGAAGTAAATCATGAAAGCTAGAATTAAACTGACTTTTATTTTCTTACTCGTATATATGGCTGCAGTTCTTTTTTTCTGGCCTTTTTCTGAGGGATCCGCAGTTTCTGGCAACAAAAAGATAGATAAAAACCTGCCTCGAGAAACGGGTGGTAATTATAACTCTTCTGAAGCTCTGGTTACGGAAGAACTCATAGAACCAGGGAAATCTTCCAGATCTTACTCATGGAATTATGAGGGATACCGGTGGCACCTTACTCTGCTGCTTGATGATAAGCTGTACAGTGCATATGAGTCAAGGACACGCAAAAGAGACTATGACCTCTTCGCTTCCGACCCTTATGATGACTGGTTAATAAAGAATATCGCAGATACTCTTATTTCTCTTTCAAATGAATACGGGCTTGAAGAAAAAAAAATACCCGGGCTTTGTGTTTCTTTTATCCAGTCCCTTAACTATACTTCAGACCTTACAAGTTCGGGATATGACCAGTACCCCCGTTTTCCTTATGAGACTCTCTACGATAACGGAGGAGACTGTGAGGATACTTCCATCCTATCGGTGGCAATTCTTCAGGAAATGGGCTATGATGTTGTCCTGCTGGAACTTCCGGAGCATATGGCTCTGGGAATAAAATGCAGCCCTGAAACAAGGGGCAGGAGCTTTGAATACAATAATAATCATTACTACTACCTGGAAACTACAGGGAGCAACTGGGAGATCGGGGAAATGCCTGAAGAATATAAGGATGAACCGGTAGAAGTTATCCCTGTATATAGAAGGCCCCTTGTTAACCTTGATTTCAGTGCTCAGTGCGAATACTCCCAGAAAGAAGGGGTTGTGGACGTTAATGTTACTCTGAGAAATGTGGGCTCCGAGGTAGCAGAAAATACAACTGTTTATGTTGCCCTTCAGGCAGAGGACGGGAGTAAAATATGGGACCAGATCGAGAGCGACCCTGTAATAATAGAGCCTGAGGGAGCCTATCAGTTCACCGCAAAAGGACTCAGAGTCCCTGGAGGCAGGACCTTCAGGGTATATGTGAGAGCTCTCGGGGAAAACCTGTTCTCTGAAGAAATTACGAGCGAATGGGTGAGTATCTGATGGAGATGGTGGAGTATCTGATGGAAATGGTGGAGTATCTGGTAGAATGGGTATGTATCTAATATAAATGGGAAAGTATCTGATAGAAACATTTCCCCTTATTCATGCAAAGGGTTAAGCGCACAGGGTTAAAAACTGAAACAAACTCTGAAAAATGGAGAGTTACTTATAAATCGTATATATTTAATCCATTATATACGGGAAATCAGGCAAAATTCGGAACAACCAAAAAATCTGATATCCTTCAGATGACTCAGGTATTTTTCTGGAGTGGAGGCACTGATATGAAGAAACTGTACAGGTCAAAAAGAAACAAGATTATTGCCGGAGTATGTGGGGGTATAGGCGAGTACCTCGGCGTGGATCCTACGCTAGTAAGGCTTTTATGGGTGCTACTTTCTTTGCAGGGAATTGGAATAATCGGTTATGTCATAGCCTGGATCATAATCCCTGAAGAACCTTAAAATCCGGAAGCTTTCATATTTCTTAATTTCTTCTTCCTTTTTTCATATTTCTTAATTTCTTCCCTTTTTCTACTTTTGCAGTAAACCCGTAAAAAAATGCTGCAATACCATTTTTGTAATTTATTCTATTATTTTTCAGTAATTGAGTTCCCGGAAGCGGTTTCCCGGGAATTTTCTTTTTACTGATATTTCCGTTTGTGACCGGTTTCAGTTTACTCATATCTATCCTGAACATTCCTCATCACAAATCGGGCATGGAAGATTTATGACTGCCCGAAAAGCTGATCTACAAACCATTCGGGTTCGAATTTTTTGAGGTCTTCATATCCCTGGCCTACTCCGAAAAAGAGGATCGGCTTGCCTGTGATGTAAGCAATGGATATGGCAGCTCCTCCCTTGGCATCAGCATCAATTTTTGTCAGGATGGACCCATCGATAGGGACAGCGTCATTGAACTGGGCAGCCCTTTCCACAGCATCGTTTCCGGCTACGGCTTCGTCCACGAAAATAATAAGGTCAGGGGAGCTTACCCTGCAGATCTTTTCCATCTGGGCCATGAGGTTCATATTTGTATGCATACGTCCTGCCGTGTCAGAGAGGACAAAATCGATATTATGCGCTTTTGCATACTGGACAGCATCATAAATAACTGCTGCAGGGTCGGCTCCTGCCTGGTGCTTTATCATCTTTACCCCGAGCCTGTCCGCATGAATCCCCAGCTGGTCAATAGCACCTGCCCTGAAAGTGTCTCCGGCAGCAAGCACCACAGAATAACCCGACTTAAGCAGTCTGTGCGTCATCTTTGAAATGGACGTCGTCTTTCCTGTCCCGTTAATTCCTACAAAAACAATATGTACTGGCTTTGGCCGGTTTTTGACATACTCATCAAAATCAAAGGTATTGGCAGATACCACATCAAGAATCGCTTTCTTCAGGGCTTCTTCAACTATATCTCCGGTATTGCTCCCAATCCTTTTTGTCGTTCCGGTGAGCTGGTTCTTCACGGACTCAACAATTGCCTCAGATACCGATACCGCAAGATCGCTTTCAAGGAGGCCCATTTCAAGTTCCCAGAGGGGTTCTTCAAGGTCTTTTTCATCCAGATATACTTCCCTGTTAAACACAAGGGCTTTGGCTTTCTGGGTAAACCCGACTTTCGGGGCAAGCTTTTTGAAAAAAGACTTTTTCTCTTCAACGGGTTTTACTTCTTCTTTTTCCTCTTTTTTCTTCTCTGCAGCCTTTTTTCTGTCTTCAACTTTTTTCCTGTATTCAGCTTTCTTCAGGTCCTCTACCGAAACATGGGAGATTACCTCAGGAACAGCACCCTTTTCGGGAATTTCTTCTTCAAGAGCAGCCTCGATAGTCTCTTCCTCTATTACGGGCTCGATTTCCTCTTCGAGGCTTTCTTCGCTTTCAGGCACCTGCTCGATGATTACCGGCTCGACTTCCACTGCTTTCTCATCAATCGTTTTGCTGAATGCCTTCTTAAAACTACCAAGTTTCTCTTTAAATTTATTGAACACAGGATCCATCCCGAAAAGATCAGTAAAAAATAGGTAAATAAAGTTCACGAATGATTGAAATTATCAATAATTCGAGTTAGTTAAGTTTACGAACTAATTAAAGTTAATGATATTATTCGATCATTGAATGTGGCTTCCGGATTCCTGCAATCCGTGACCTTTTCCTGAGCCAGGGCTTATTTATGCCTGGCCAGGTTGAATTTTTGCAGCTTCTGTTTCAAGGGCCTGCATTCCCTGTGCAATTTTAGTCAGTGAAGCATTCATCTGCTCAAGGATTTTTGTAAGCTGCTCCTTGCGGCGATTAAGAGTCTCAACAGCTGCCTCTGCAGTTTCTTCTGCACTGAAACCCGCTCCGAGATTTACAACAACCTTATCCGGATTCTTAACCTCAGCATAAACGTAAGAGCCAAAACCCACCGGTACCATGGTCTCTGCAGCCCTGCCAGCTTCTGAGGCTGCTTTCAGCTCATTTATCGTTGCAATGGCCTGGTCGCAGCTGGCAATGGAAGCCTGTACCATGCTCATTTCCTGCCTGAGCGCTTCAGCCTGCCTCTGGAACTCCTGATGCCTGGCTGCCAGATTCCTGATCTCTTCACTGACTTCTGCCATATCCTTCACTCCTCAGCTACGCTTTCGATCTGGATCTGGTTTCTTTTGACGCCGTGCTTGCTTCCGAAGATCGAGTATGTCTTATCTGTTGCGTTCTTTTCGTTCTGGCTTTCGATCTTCTTTGTGAATTTTTCCCAGGAATTTCCTGCTTTAAATTTACCTTTAACAATAAAACTCTTCATCATTACCACTCTCTTGCTGTAACTTTTTTCTGGAACAGATGGATGATGATGCTCACTCCAGGAACCCAAGGGCTTCTTCAATTCTTCCGAGTTCCGGTCCTGTTGTCTCTGAGCCCGCTACAAAGTTCTTTGAATTTGCAAGCAGACCTGAACCAAGCATCTGGGTTCCGAAATTAGTAGTCCCTATATTTACCGGAAGCCCAAAGATCTCTTCCAGAGCCTCTCTTTCCGAAACGGTCACTTTAGGGTGTACAAGAAGCCCTTTATTTGTAACGACTCCTGCCATTCCTACATTCTTTATCCCGGCAATTGTTCCCCTGTAAACCTCTACCTTGAGGGTTCTGGCGATAATTTCGAGAGCTCTGTCTGAAAGCTCTGGGTGAACAAGGGCTGCAGAGTCGTTTGCAAGCACAATGTTTCCAACTGCATTCAGCCTGTCCGGAAGTATGCCTGCAGGAACACCTGTCCTTTTCTGCATCTCCTCGACACTGGACCCGTATGGAAGTAAAAACCCATTTGAGTTGCCCCTTGAAAGGGCTCCTACCACAGTGCTTCCGTTTATAAGAGTTTCAACTACCCTTACATCCAGAGCCTCTTCGAGTATAGTGCAGACCTCCGGCTTTGTAAGAGGAGGAACGAGAGCAAGATCTTCTGTACAGGTTGCAAATACCCCTATAATCGAGGTATCGTAGATATCCACTGTTCGAATCATATTCTTTGATTTTCGCTTTAACGGTTATTTACTGGGCAAGCTCTGCCTGTACTTCACCATCTGCGAATTTGACAGCCCTTACCCTGATTGATAGAGGGGGCTTTTCGCAGCCCTTTTCCCAGAGGCATTCATTGATGGTTTTGTCAAGCTTAACCTGCTCAGCTTCGGTCTTCATGTGCCTTACAAGAAAACCTCTTACTTCTTTAACTGCCCTGCCGGCTCTTTTCCATGCAGGGACCTTCCTTACTTCTCTAAGTGGAATTGTATATATCTGTTCTTTTACCATGTCGTCTGCCATTTTTCCCACCATCCTCGCTTACTTCACATCCAGGCTTCCTCTTCTCCAGTGCCTGCGCCTGGGATGACTTACTACCTTCCGGTTAGTTTTTACTATAGCCCACACAGGGACTCTCGAATTCTGCTTGTGCGCCTTTGCAAGACGCTTCTTCTGTCCTTTCATGTTATGACTCAAGTGGATCACACCTGTTGACCTGTAGCAATTTAATTCTATTAATTTACGTTATATCCCGTAATTAGCTGATTGTGATTTTAACCCTTATAATTGCGGCTCTCCAATGCCTGAATGGCCATGGTCTGCAAACCGTATTCTGTAAATTTATGATAGTATGTGGTTAATCTGCAGCAGTATAGGGGTTGAATATAACTCGATTCTATAAATCTTTATTCCAGAATTTTTCCCTTCAGGGAGGCTTCCGATTTTTAAACACACAGGCTTCTTCAGGGAAATTTCTTCCTTGAAAGTACATGGGACTGGAAATGAACAGGGAATAGTTCCCTTATCCTCTCGTCTCCCTGCCTCTGACGGATCAACTCCCTGAGTTCTGTTTCGTAATCTGCTTTCTGGGTACTCTCACTCGGCCCCTGTTCAATATTCAGGTAAGACCTGACCAGAGAGTCCACAACCTTTTTGCCGTAGCCTTTAAGGGGGCAGAAATATTGAACTCCCAGCCTGTCTTCGATGCTTCTTATCTGTGAAATAGAAAGCACCGGGACCCTGTCATCCCTCCTGGTCCCGTCGGCAATCAGTTTAACTGCCGGGTCCAGAGCGAGGGTTTCAACAGCTCTTCCATGAATGTAATTAATTGCGCTTCTGGGGAACCCGTCTCTAAGTAACAGCTCGTATGCCTTTTCCAGAATTTCTCTGTCAAGAGAAACAGTCCTGTGAGGAAAATGTAACTCTTTTGCAGTTTTTGCTGCAATTTCTCCTGTTGGGAGCAATCCAAAGTTACAGGTTACGAGTTCGACCTCGAAAAACGGTTCCAGTAAAAGGGCAGAGAGCGAACTGTCTTTACCTCCACTGAAGAGGACCGAGACTTTCATCGTGCTTAAACCCGGGTTATGGACGTTTTGCGTTTCTTTGGCTGCATCCGCATCAGGAGTGTTTTCAGCTGCTCGTCGTCTATCTGAGACTGGAGCCTTCCGCTCTGGGCAAGCGAAATTAACTGCAGCTCAAGCTGTTCTCCCAGGGCTGGCCTTGACATTTTAAGGGTTGTCAGGCGTTCCCTCGCCTCCGGAGTCAGGATCTGCCTCAGTATAGACTGCTTTTGAGCTTCCATTTCAGCTCTTGCCTGCTCCTGCTGATATGCTGCCTGCATATCGGATGGCTGCTGCGCCTGCTGCCTCTGAATTTCTGCAAGTCGTCTCTTTCGGATTTCTTCGAGTTCGTCATCATTAGACATGGCAATCACCGAAAAAACCGGTTTTCTGGAATATGGTTATGGTATATCGAAAGGGGGTCCGGATTTTAAGGTCCCTTTCTGAAGGATTTTTCATCTCAGTATTTTGCAAGTTCCGGGATTTTCTCAAGCAGCTCCTGTTTAAGTTCGTGTGCTGCGTTATCCATCATGGAACGTCCTTTTGCAGATACTGTTCTTCCGTCCTTTACTTTCTGCAGGAAACCTGCAGCCTCAAGCTGCTGGACTGACTTCCTTGCAATAGAACCGCTACCCTTTGCCTTGTGGTAAGGCTGGGAGCCGTTGTCCTTCTTTCCTCCGTAGACTGATCTGAGCCTCTCGATTCCGATTGGTCCATCGGTGTAGATCTTTCTGAGGACTGCTGCGCACCTTACGTACCACCAGTCATCGTTGGTCGGCGGAAGGTCTTTGTGAACTCCGGTCTTCACGTTCCCTGCCCACTGGGGGGGAACGACATTTTCATTTTCCTTAAGAATACCTGCAAGCTTGTCGATCATTTCTGCTGCAGGGACGTCAAACACTGTTGTCATGTATCCTCCTCATGCGAATTAATTTTTTGCAGGTTCGGGCGATAGCGCCGATTCTTCCCCCCGAATCTGTCAGGAATGTAACTCTTGTTCTCGGATAGAGGTAACTCTTTTGCTCTTCCGAGTTGTCCATTGCTGGTTTATTAGCTGGCTACGGACTCTTAAAATTTGGGCACGAAGGCCCGATAATGCCGGTTAATATGAAGTTAGTCTAAACTGGAAAATGGGGTTGATAAATTTATTGGTTAATATATACATTTTTCGGTAATTTGCTGGACTGGCTTACTAAATGTTAGTCCTCTTTTTTAAATGTTTGTGCCCTCCCCGGTCCTACGGAAATATAATTGACAGGGACTTTCATGAGCTCTTCCAGCTTCTCAACATAATTTCTGGCATTTTCCGGGAGCTCATTGTAGGCTTTGACCTCTGTCAGTTCTTCTTTCCATCCTGGCAGGTCTTCATACACAGGGCTGCATGCCTGGAGGTCTTCCGTAAGTTCCGGAGGATAGTCCAGTTTTTTCCCTTTATACTCATAACCTGTGCAGATCCTTAGAGGGTCAAGCCCGGTAAGTACGTCCAGTTTCGTAAGGGAAATTTCCGTGTATCCATTGAGAGCAATAGCCTTCTTGAGGAGTGGGAGGTCAAACCAGCCGCATCTTCTTCCTCTGCCTGTAGTTGTCCCGAATTCTCCTCCGGCTTTCTGTATTCTTTCTCCAAGTTCTCCAATGAGCTCTGTCGGAAGCGGGCCTTCCCCTACTCTGGTTATATAGGCTTTTACTATGGCAATGACATTGTCCACTCTTGTTGGACCTACCCCGAGGTTTGCACATGCAGAACCTGCAATTGTAGAAGAAGAAGTTACGAACTTCTGGGTTCCGTGAATAACGTCGAGATGTGTGCCCTGGGCAGCTTCAGCCATTACATTTTTTCCTTCGTCAAGAGCCTGGTTGATTTCCCTGGAAACATCAGTAATATAAGCAGCAAACTGCTCTCCCAGTTCCAGGTACCTCTTTATAAGTTCAGGGTCTCTTACGATCCTGGGGTCACCGCCCATTGCTTCAATTTCTTTTTCTTTCTGGGGGGCGAGTTCTTCAAGCCTTGCAAGGAAGCGCTCTTTATCCACAAGTTCAGCCATGCGGATCTCGTCTCTTGCCACCTTGTCAATATAAGCATAACCGATTCCGCGTTTTGTGGTCCCTATTTTTGTTTCCCTTGAAGCTTCTCTGAGGCCGTCAAGCTCTATGTGGTAGGGCATAATAATGCTTGTCTTGGCGTCCACTCCCAGCTTTTCCGAATTGACCTTTACTCCGTGCTTTTCAAACATTTCGATTTCTTCAGCTAAAACCTCAGGGTTAAGGACAACCCCAGGCCCGATAAGGACCCTGGCATCAAGCAGGATGCCTGAAGGAATCAGGTGCAGTTTGTAGACCTCATCTCCTACCTTTACTGTATGGCCCGCGTTATTCCCTCCCTGGAAGCGGGCAACAACGTCATAGTCTTTTGCAAGAAGGTCGACAATCTTACCCTTTCCTTCGTCACCGAACTGCGCGCCTGTGATTATCGTAAACATAAGCCCTGAATCGGGCTTAACCTTAATAAGGTTTTGTCCGGTTTGTTTTACCTTCTTCTCAGCGTATTTTCAACCTGAAATTTCTTCTCAGTTTCTTTCGAGATCCGGTCTTTTGAACACATGCAAATTTAGAAAAGCACGCCTCTGAAAATAAGCAGGCTGAGGACCATGAGGATTATCGCAAGAATTATTGCAGTACTTGCGCTTTCTTTATCGCTTCCAAAGATGATCGGGATAGGACCGAGCATGATAACTCCTCCTCCCTTGATTTCAGGTCTGGCTTTTTCCGCATAAGGCTCTTTTTCATTTCCTGTGTACCTGAAAGAGTTTTCCGATTCAGCTTCTTTTCCGTACTCTTTCATTCTTTTTTTGTCTTCAGTTTCACTCTCCGAACCTCTGCGCAAGCCTGTGGCTATTCCGATTATAAGCATTAAAAACCCGATAAGTATTATGAAAAATCCAGTCAGAACAAGTAAGTTTCCAATCAACGTTTAGTCTTCCACAGGAATAGATAGAGAATTGTTACCAGTAATCCTAGCCCCAGCATATTTGTTGTAATTTCTGGTGTGGAACCGAAAACTATCGGAATGGGTCCGAGCATTATCAATCCGCCCATCTGGGCATTTGAAGGGTGCTGTAACATGGTAAGAACTATGCCTAACAATACTATAATGAAGCCAATAAATGTAACTGTTGCGCCTACTCTTAGAAAATCTTCTGATGCACGCATGTGGAATGATATTGTGCTTTTATTATTAAATCTATCCTTTAAATTTTTTATCTCAGTCGAGAACTTTGCTCTTCTTTTTCAAAACTATACTTCTTTTCTGGAATTTCTGGTTAATTTTTTAAAAAAACGGCGAATTAACAGGCTATTCTTGAGACTTTTAATAAGTTAATCTTCTCTATATTCAATCGCATACATTCTTATGTATAAACGTTTATATATGGCCCTCCTCTGGCGGACATGTATGAATAATGCCGCAATTTTTATTTTTACTCAGGAGTTCCGTTTCTTTCTGGAAAAATATAAGGATGCTAAAAAGCGTTAACTACTTGCCTGCAAATTGAAGGAAAAATATATGATTTGAAAGAAACATAAAAAGATGGGTCGAATACCTGCTGCAAGGTAATTTCCCGGGGTCATCAATGTAATTATTAAAGAAACTTATATGTGCCCATTTTATATTTATAGATATATATTTATGTACCTTCCCTTAATATGTTGTATCTCAGTACCCGGCATCTTAATATATACTGTAAACACGATAAGAACCTCTTCAGTTGCATTTTAACCTTTGATATATGCAGTTCTGTATAGGGCAGGTATATAAATTGTTAAGTTGTCCTAATATAGTATACTTGAGTCAATTGCCTTTTAACCGTTATGTCTGATAAGTATGTTTGATAACTATCTTTATCCGCAATGGTTCAGACTGCCTGCAGAGGCTTCGGTAATGAGGCGCAGTACTTTGTTCGAAATAGCATTTATCCTGTTTCGGAATAATATTACAACTCGATCAGATTAATCGAAATATACCGATATCATACCGGTTTAGAGGCCAGCTGGCTTGAAACCGAATAAACAAAATCAATTTTATACGATAAAACAGGTGTTTTCAAATGTCAGAAGACAGTGCCATAAGATCCTCCCTGGAAGATATTAAGTCCAGGGTAGAGTTTCAGCTTGAGTGCGGGGAGATCATCCCGGAGGATGTGAAAACTCTCTTAACAGAGATAGAAATACTCAAGGTCCAGAACGAAAATATGAAGGCACGGCTCCTTGAAGCGAGCGTAGCTACAGGCAGGCACCTTCAGGAGATAAACAAATTAAAAGCCCATCTGGAGCAGCTTACCGAACCTCCTCTTTTCATTGCAACCATTCTTGAGGTAAACGGGGAGATTGCCCTTATCAGGCAGCACGGAAATAACCAGGAAGTCCTCACCCAGATCCCGGAAGAGTGCCTCGGGAAAATAGAGCCCGGGATGAGGGTTGCTGTAAACGGAGCTTACTCTATCATCTCCATAGTGAGCAGGGCTGCAGATGTGCGGGCTCAGGTTATGGAGCTTATCAACTCTCCGGGCATAGACTACAGCATGATCGGAGGGCTGGATGATGTACTTCAGGAAGTCCGTGAAAGCGTGGAACTCCCACTCACCGAGCCCGAACTCTTCGAAGACCTGGGAATCGAGCCTCCATCCGGAGTTCTTCTCCACGGGGCTCCGGGTACCGGAAAGACCCTTATTGCAAAAGCCATAGCCTCTCAGGCAAAAGCCACCTTTATCAGGATGTCAGGCTCTGACCTCGTCCAGAAGTTCGTTGGAGAAGGCTCAAGGCTTGTCAAGGATATTTTCCAGCTTGCAAGGGACAAGTCCCCAAGCATCCTCTTCATAGACGAAATCGATGCAGTGGGCAGCATGAGGACCTATGACGGGACAAGCGGCTCGGCAGAGGTAAACAGGACAATGCTCCAGCTCCTTGCCGAGATGGACGGCTTTGACCCCAAAGGCAACGTAAAGGTAGTTGCTGCAACCAACAGGATTGACCTTCTTGACCCGGCTCTCCTAAGGCCAGGCAGGTTTGACAGGTCGATTGAAGTCCCCCTCCCTGATGACAAGGGCAGGATCGAGATCCTGAAGATCCACACCCGAAAGATGAAGCTTGCAGATGATGTGGACTTTGAGAAGCTTGCAAAGGTCATGTCAGGCAGAAGCGGTGCAGAGATCAGCGTAATTGTCAAGGAAGCCGGAATTTTCGTCCTGCGCAGGCGTGGAAAAGAGATCACCATGGCAGACTTCATGAAAGCCTACGACAAGGTCGTAAACGTTCAGGAACCCACAATCCCGCAGGCTATGTTCGTATAAATTTGAGAAGCAATTCTTTTTAAACTGCCGGGAAAAGGCAAATTCCTTCCCGGCTGCTTTAAATTTTTTCTAAAATCAGTCGAAAGGTTTATATTTTATAAATCACTTGAAGGTATGCTGTCTTAGGGACAGAGCATAATTAACAGCGTGCTCCGATAGTGTAGCTCGGCCAATCATTCAGGACTCTCACTCCTGCGACTGGGGTTCAAATCCCCATCGGAGCACTTTTCCTTTTTACAGTTTTTTTCATGCTGTATGCTTATAACTTTTACAGTAACTCATGAATTAATTGCGTTAAATTTTAAAAATTTGAACATCTAAATCTGAACAGATATTTTTTGTTTTATCTATATCAGGCATATAGTCCTCAACTTATAAAAAGAGGAAATATTTAATTCCGGTAAAAAACAGCATCATACGAATAAATCAGTAATTGGTTATCTAAAATCGGTGAAGTTAAGGTTACTAATTGCTAATTTTTAAGTATTTTCATGAAAATCGTTTTTACTGAAACGATACTCTCTGGCTTGACTCCGTAAGTTTTGAACATGTTTTCAATCGAAGTTGCAAGTAATTTCGAAAATGCAAAACCAAGACCGTGTGTGATTATAAGCTTATAATAGCCTCCGTTATCTATATATTCTATAGTATCAACCCAGTTAGTTATGTTAAGATTAATAACTAGACCGTCTATAACTTCATTTAGGCTGCATTCTTCAAGAGACTTTTGAAAGTAAAGCTCAATTGTATATTCTATCGTTTTGTTTTGGCTAAAAAGTTCATCTAGGAACTTAATATCAGCGGTTTCTATTAGATATTTAAAGGCAGTCTTTTCAATGATAACCAATGATTTTGCCCTTCTAAGGCGCATCCAATATTTCTCTTCAAGGGTTAATTCCTGAATCTGTTTTGAGCTCTTTTCCAGACTTTCTAATGCAAGCTCCAAGGCTTTTTGCTGTGTTTCATATTTTTCGGCGTGCTTTTTTAATAATTCCCAGTGTTTATTCGAAATTGTGGTAGAAATGCGGTGAGTTTTCAAAACAATACATCCTGGGATTTCATTTTTTTAAATTCATTAATTTCTATGCGCATATCAAACGCATTATGCGCATGTTAAACGTATATTACCTGCATTACCTATTTTTACTTACGTATTTTATCCTAGTACAGTTAACAGTAAAGAATTACTGTGGGATTAACTCTTACTTTTTCCATCCACATATTAAGTGAATCATGTGCAGTATGCACATATGTTATCTGGATAATCTATTTTTATCTGCGTATTTTATTTTAGCATAGTTCTCAGCGATAAATTGCTTGAGGCTTACGTAGTTGAATTAAAAACCAAGTACTAAATCTTCAACTGTGTAAAAGCAAATGTAGAAAGAAAATGAAATACATTAGACAAGAAAACCTCTTAGAGCCAGTCTTAAAATCAATTTGATCCTATTATTGAGATTGGATCTGTACATCGAAACTAAAAACAATAGAAATTAAACTGTTAAATGTCTGAAATATAAATTTAAACCATGATGTTTAACATATTTGATTTCAACATCGAATGCAAAATCCTATGATGAGAAGTATTTCTTATAAGGTCATAGCACATGATTTTTTGAAGGATTTGTGGCTTGACTTTAGAGTTAACACTGGTCATCATTCAATAGAGATGAGTTGAATTTTAAGATGAGCCCTTAAAAGTATTAGTGGAAAGGGAGTTTTCAAATGGAAAAGTTAGAAGGAACACTAGCAGACCACATCAAGCAAAACATAAGTGCCAAACCTCGAGAACTTGATGACTGTATCGATTTTTCTGTCAGTATTTATGATGTGTTCGGAGTAGGAGGAAAAATCTGTAAAAATGGAGAACTTACAATAAAATCCAAATTTTTAGACTTCACAGTTGCTCAACAGACTGTTAATATATTGAATAAGGAATATTGCAACACATTAAGCATTGGCTTTGAAGAAATCAGGTACTGCTTTTACTTGAAGGGGTCCTGTCTTTGGACAAAAGGGTACATAGATGGATGGTTCCACGAAAAACAGGAATGGAATGAACAAATTGTCTGTTTATGATTTTTTTATTTTTCCCTTTGGTGCATTCTGTGGTAAACACATCTAGCTTATGGAGAACGATTCAAAAGGTCTTTGAATTATAATAAGGAGTGATTTTTAATGGAACAGTTTCAAGGAACAATAAGCGAATATCTAAAACAAAGTGTTGAAACCGGTAAACTTGCAGACTCAGATTGTCAGGAGTTTAAGTTTGGTGATGTGAAAATAGGAATTGAAATAAAAGGTAAGGTTTGTAAATCAGGAAAGGTAGAAGCATGCATTACTATCGCAAATGCTACACAATGTATAACAGCTGATTTGTCTAAGGGAGAAGCTTGTGGCAGCACAGATTTAAAAGTAATAGAGGTTAAATATTGCCTCTATCTCAAAGGATCATGCTTGTGGACTAAGGGTTATATAGGCAATCGGTTTTACAAAGATACATGGGATGAACAAATTATTTGTCTGCAAGTTCCTGTACCTTAAACTTGTGATTACTAAAATATCTTATATGTTAAACATGAGCAATCCCTCAATAAATTGTTCGTATGGATATAATCCATACTTTTTATTTTTCTAACTCTATACTGACTCTGTATAGTAAGATAGAACATATAATTTATACAGTAAGTTGAGATATGCGTTTTCTACCAAAATCGCAATATTCACATCATGATATTGATTTCTTCAGCTTTCTTTTTATTCTACTTTATGAATCTGAATCCATTTTTTTCTCTGACAGCGGACAAAATACTTTAAGCTAAACCCAGCTATCTTCTATTGCACGTATACTTTTATCTGCATTTCAGGCTTCATATCCGTTGACACTATGTAAGTTATGAGCTCAGCTATAATTATGTAGATATCTGCCTTCAGGTTGATTCTTATAGAACTTTCATACAATGATTTTTTAATACGGTTTAACCTGTAAAAGATGAGATCAAGAGAAATAAAGGATTGCAACAATGAAAACGAGAAACACACAAGCGACTCCAGATCTCGAAAGTAAACTCCGCGGCTACCTTTTCGGCACAGCCTGCGCAGATGCTCTGGGGCGTCCGGTGGAACACCTGACCCTTGAGCAGATAAAGGAAAAATACGGAGAACAGGGAATTCTCGAACTTCCTCCCGAATCCCCCTGGACAGACGATACTCAGTTGATGCTTGTTCTAGCCAGAGGACTTCTTCAAGGAGCAGAACTTGAATTGCCTGAGCTCATGGATAAAATTGCAGGTGAGCTTGTTCTCTGGCTTGATGAGCCTGATCTTGGAGCAGGAGCAACCACAAAAGGTGCAGCTTTAAGTCTTAAGGATGGGATTCACTGGACTGAATCCGGACTAAATTCAAAAACATGTGGAAGCCTAATGCGGGTTGGAATTCTTGGCTTCATCTTCAGTAAAGATCCTGAAAAATTGATTGAAGCTGCTTCCCTTTCCGGCAGAATTACTCATAACCATCCGACTGCGGATGCAGCATCTATTGCAGGGGCGTATGCCGTAAAACTGGCTCTTGACGGGGTGGACCCCGAAGATATGTTTTTACCTCTTCTCGAAGTAACGGAAGGAATTTCTGACGAGTTTACGGAAGCCCTCAAAAGTTCTTACGAGCTTGCCCACAGTAATTTAAGCGATGAGGATGCTCTCAGGAAACTTGGTCAGGGATGGTATGCGGATGAGACTTTTGCACTTGCCTACTTCTGCATCCTGCGGTATCCTGATAACTATAAAAAAGCAGTCCAGACCGGAGTGAACATAACAGGAGACTCGGATTCCGTTGCCAGTGTTGCAGGTGGGATTCTTGGGGCAAGGCTTGGAATTGAAGCAGTTCCGATCTCATGGATTGAAGCCCTGGACGGAAAAGAGATATTGGAAGAAATGGTAGTACCTCTGCTTGAGAAGTATTTTGAGGTCTCTGAAAACAAAGCAATGTCTTAAGAGTGGAGACCTTAAAATTGTGAGGTCTTAAGTATTGAGGTCTTTAGATGGATTTTTCCGAAAAAGGTGTTTACTGTCTGGTGTTCGAAAACAGGGGCTGTGTGGTGGAGGTCGGGAAAAAAGGAACTTTTTCTTTTCCTGAGGGCTTTCATATTTATGTGGGGTCAGCCCTCGGGTCAGGGGGAATGAAGCGGGTAAAAAGGCATATTGAGCTATCCTTAAAGAAGGACAAAAACCCCAGGTGGCATGTGGATTATCTACACCTGAATCCTTCATTCAAATTGCTGGGGGCTGTCTGTGCCAGCACTTCTGACAGGCTTGAGTGTGAAATTGCACGCAGGGTTGGGGGTGATTCAGCTCCGGGTTTCGGGTGCACGGATTGTGCCTGTATATCCCATCTTTTTTACAGAAGAGAAGATCCCTTTCCTGAAGTCACAGAAGTTTTTGAAGCACTCGAACTGCTTCCGGTCGTTTTTGAGTGTTAAATTTCTATTAAATCTGTTAAATAGATCCTATTAAATACTGAATTTTTTATTATTCCCTTTTTCTTTCTCACAGGTACAGGAAAGTTTAAAGTAAGGCAGGATTTTATTTTAATTATCAGAAAAAACGTTCCAATCTGATCAGGGGATGTTTCATGGAACAGTTCTCTTTTATTGCCTCAATGCCTGATGAGCCAGGAGCACTTCACAGGGCAGCCGAGATTATCACACGGTATGAAGGAAACATCAACCGGATACAGTATGACCGGAGAATTGACAGGAACATTGTCTTCTTTGAGGTAGCTGCTGCTTCAGGGGCTTATGAAAATATTCGTGAGGAGCTGGAAAGAATAGGTTACCTCCAGACCTCTCTGCATCCCGTAGCTTTCCTTAAATTCAATGTTTATCTCCCTAACTGCCCCGGAGCTTTATTTGATTTCCTGAACCATACCACTTCTTCAGGGGCAAATATTACTTTCCTTGATTTTGATGATAGGGGACATCATCCCGAAAGGCTTGTCGTGAGCCTGAATATTGAAAATACTGACCTTATAGATTCTCTCCTTAACAGGCTCAAGTCAAAGTACAGGCTTGAGATTGTAGAGTATGATACAACAGGCGAAAAGCTCGATGATACGGTTTTTTACCTCCGGCTTGCCCAGAAATTGAGGTACTATCTTAGAAATGCTGAAGACGATTTTTTAATGAAATTTCTTCATGATATCAACCACATCGCTCAGGAGCTCTCAAACCTGAAAAAAGACCCTGTAGAGGTCTTTGAGAATATCCTTAAAGTCGGGGAAACCCTCCGCAGGACCTCAGGTGAAGGGTTTTATGCCGATGTGCAGAGGGTCAGGATAAATAAAGAGATTGAACTTTTCTGCTTCCAGCTTCCCTGTGGGGGAAATATCTATCTTTTCGATACCCCTGGAGAAAAGGTCATGATTGATGCCGGTTATGGAATATACCAGCCTGATGTCGTTAACATGCTCCAGCACTATGGGCTTGGGGACCTGAGCCTGCTTAAAAGGATCTATATTACTCATGCAGATGCTGACCACTGCGGAGCTGCCGGCTTTTTCTCTGCCCCTTCCTATCTGAACCGGGAAACCCTGAAAATTACACGGGAAACCAGCAGGGCTTATGGGTCCAGCAACCAGGGATGTATCCTGGAAGAAGTTTATACGAAAATGATTAACCTCTTCTCAAGGTTCACCCCTCCTTCAAATGTAATCCTTTTTCCGGAAATTTCATCCCAGGATAAGGAAATAGAGAAAAGGGGCGCTTTTCCGGTTGTTTCCTGTTTTACTATAGGAGATCTTGAGTTTGAAGCTCTTCAGGGCCTTGGAGGGCACATGCATGGGGAAATATTCTATCTCTGCCCGGAAGAAGGCCTGCTTTTTCCTCAGGACGCTGTGATCAATTTCAGGAGCTTAAGCCCGGAGAGGACGGAATATAATGTACTGGCTGATTATCTTATGACTTCGGTAAATGTGGACAGCAGCCTTGCAAAAGAGGAAAGGAATGCTCTACTTTCTCTTATACAGGAACTGGATTCCGAACTTGTTAAAAAAGGCAAGAAGTGTCTTGTTTGCTGCGGTCACGGTTCCATATCCGTGCTTGAAAACGGGAAACTTGTTGAACATTCTAGCTCAGAGAGGTACTTTGCAAGAAAAGCTCTGTAAATTTTAATGGATATTAATAAATAATAATGGATAATAATGAACAATTATTCTTCTGATATCCCTAAAACCTACTATCAGTTTTACTGACAAATGACTGAAGCAGGTTCAAAATCGGATAAATGGGAAATCCGATTTTTTTCTGTGGTTAAGTTTTCTGCGAATGGGTTATGAATAACTCATACAATATCGTATTAAAAATTTAGATCTCGGTTACTTTAAATATAAGTGCGAGGGGTGCGATTCGAACGCACGAATTCCTACGAAAATGGGTCCTAAGCCCATCGCCTTTGACCTGGCTGGGCAACCCTCGCACTAATGTTGTTTAGTTTATACAAAACAGTAAGAAAAGATAGTTTAAAACTAATTGAAAAATATTAAATGCGCCGACCGGGATTCGAACCCGGGTTTTGGGCTTGGAAGGCCCAAGTCATAGCCGCTAGACCATCAACGCAAACTGCAACACACTAGAGGTATTTGTCAAATATAACGTTTTCGCTTGAAATTGCCTACTTTTTATACATCTCAAAGTTTTTGTAGTTTTTTTCCTTCTTTTACTTCCTTTTTTCTTCTTTTTTATTTATTTCACTGTGTTTATAGACTTTCGTGATCGTCTCTGAAAATCCTCTTCTTTAATTTCGGGTGGCCCCGGTTATTTAGCTGGCAGGTTGATCAGGATCAACTTGCTGGTTGTTCCGTATTTCTGGAAATTTTCTTTCTGGGTTTCATCCTGCAATTTGAATTTCTGGCTTATCCGGTTTCATTCAGGAAAATGCTCCTTTTCAGGAAGATACTATGATGTTGATTTCTCAAAAACCATATCTATGTATTTATCTATCATATCTATCTATCATATCTATCTATCATACCTATTGTTCTTTTCCCGGTATTTTTGTTCCTTTTCATATGTTTGGTATTTTGTTTCTTTTCATATGTTTTTCTCCATGCTGCATGCAGCTTCTCATGCCTTCAAGTTATAGTTATTATGCCGGACTTTGATTACAGGTTGCTAAATCTTCTTATTATTATATATTTTAGTTTTATATGGACAATTATATTTTATTGTTAACCTTGCTTGCCGTAAAAATAGAATTTTTAATACAAATATCCTGGAGTAAATTACACCAAATATATCTTTAACTGAACAATATATTTTCTCCTTATAATTAACCGGTTTTTCAGTTAAACTCTCTATTTTTGCTACATTATGGAAAAAAAGTACTTAATTTCAATAGTTTTCTTTGTAAATAATCTAAATTATAATTATTCACCCCTGATGCTTTTACTGTGAAAACAATATTCTTCTCTTCCAGGGAAAGTCGATGTTATTATTCCAAAGGTTAAGAAGTAAACCTTGCTTTTTTTCTGCTATCCTATCAATTTATTTCTTGATAAGGAATATATACTCTTATATAGGGCCAGACATAAGTTCTCAAAACCATCTTTCTTCTCTTATGCTGCCCTGGCTCCAGTAGAAGTTGAAGAAACTGATAATGTAAAGACGTGATATGAATGGAACCCTCAATTCTGGCATTTGCAGTAAGCTGGATTCTTATATTTGCATACCTCCTTTCGCTATTCAGGACATATGCAGAGCTTAACAAAAGGTTAATGTAATGATTGAGTCATACGGGATTTTAGTATGAATAAAAAAAAGAAATCATTGCTTGCAGTTTCTTTTATTGCTGGTGTGATTCTTATAGGGCTCTATGGAGTTGACTCTTCGGAAAGATACATCGCAGTATCTGAGCTCCTCGCCAATCCCCAGGACTACTCCGGGCAGAATATAAATGCTATGGGAGTTGTAGAAGACAGGAGCCTTCATAAAGACCCCGGTGTGACATCATTCGACCTGAAAGATGAAAACGATGAAAACCTTAAGATACATGTAAATTATGTAGGAAACTTACCTTCCAACCTTGCTGAAGGAAAACAGGTGACCATCAGAGGATCAATGATTTCCGAATCTACCTTTGAGGCAAATAAGATAGTTACCGGATGCCCGTCAAAGTACACGGAGTAATACTGATGAATATTGAAGAATGGGAAGAATACAGATATGTAGAAGCCGGAATAAAAGAATCTATCACTCTTATAGAGGATCCTGGCTTAAAAAAAATGGTTGAGCATGTCTGTCATTCCGGAGGAAAAAGAATTCGGCCAATTATCCTCCTTCTGGTCAGCGAGATCTGTTCAGGCTCGTATTCCCGGAGCCTTAATGCAGCTCTGGCAGTTGAAATGATGCATTCGGCTTCCTTAATTCACGATGACCTGCTGGATCAGGGGCTTGTCCGAAGAAACCTTCCTTCGGCTCCTGAAAAATTCGGGCCTTCAAGAGCCCTGCTCTGCGGAGACTATCTTATTGCAAAATCAATTGCTTTCATTTCTCCTTATGGGGAAAAAGTTATTCAGGACTTTGGGAAAGCAGGGATGGACATGGCAGAAGGAGAAGTCCTTGACCTGAAGCTTGAAGATGAGAGTTTCGGAGAAAATGATTACTTTAAATGCATCTATAAAAAGACGGCTTCTCTATTCGCAATCAGTGCATCCATCGGGGCTTATACGGGCGGAGCTGAAGAAGAGCTTGCAGAACGTTTCAGTCATTTCGGAAATGCCCTCGGAACGGCATACCAGATTGTTGATGATATCCTTGAATTCCTTGAGGTTGTCGAGGGAAAGGAGTCTAAATTCACATCCGAAACCCTGCCGCACATCTATATGAAAAGCACGTCAAAGGAAGAAGCTCTCAAAAAGTCAATTGACTGCGTAAAGTTGCATGTTGCTGCCGCAAAAGAAACCCTCGAAACGTTCAGAGAATGTCCTGCAAGAGACAAGCTGTTCCAGATTACGGATTATATAACCGTCGACATGCTTGAGAACCTCTGACAAACCTTAAACTGTCCTGAAAAATGAATTGGTTCTTTAAAATGAATTGGTTCTCTAAAATGAATTGGTTCTATCTAATTTCTACATCTACAATCTTAGAATGATATTATTTGATCTCTTAACTAAAAACCCTGGCAGGCTTCAGCTTTGCCATTAACTTTACCAGGTGTATCCATGAAAGTGTATGATAGTCCGGTGATTAAGGTAAACGCCAGCACTGAAAATGAAAAGGTGGTGCTCGACGCAGAAGGACCTCTTTCCCATATTGTAAAACCCTTTCTGAAACGTATAAATAATATTTTTTCGGAAGAAAAACCAATTTCAATAAACGAAGACGAGATTATATTTTCTACCTGGATTCCTCCTATTCCCGGCCCTGTTTTTAGCCGGGTTATAAGCGCTGAAATTGCAGCCATAAGGAAAAAACGTGTCCCGGATCAATTTACAATAGGGATTACTGCCCGATGTCCAAATAACTGTATCCACTGTGGGGCAGCCGGCATAAAGCCTGAAAAGGAATTGACGCTTGATGAAATCTGCAATGCTGTTGATCAGAGCATTGAACTTGGGTCCTATCTGGTCGCCTTCGACGGCGGAGAGACGATGATCAGAAACGATCTCGTTGATATGGTCTCAAGGGTAGACAAAACAAAAGCAATTGCCACATGTTTGACTTCAGGCTTCAAACTATCCGAAGAGCGAGCTGCTGCACTTAAAGCTGCAGGCCTGTATGCCGCCAGGATCAGCCTGGACAGTCCTCTTGAAGCCGAGCATGACCGTATCAGAGGTCGTAACGGCGCATACAGAGACGCGATCGACGGGATTAAAAATGCAGATGCTGCCGGAATCCTTACAGACATGTTTGTTGTTGTTTCCCCGCACAATATTGATGATCTTGAAGATTTCTATTCCCTCGCAGCTGAGCTGAACGTAAAAGAAATGTCAATTTATGAAATCATTGCAGTAGGACGCTGGCTTGAACACGAGGATGAAGTAATAAGCGATAAGGATGTATCCAGGCTTAAGGATTTCCAGATAACAATGAACAACAAACCTGAAGGTCCCAGGGTCACAGCTTTTCCCTATTTTATGGGTCCTGAGCTTTTCGGGTGCTTTGCTGGAAGGCGCTGGATGCATGTTGCATCTGACGGAGAGGTCATGCCCTGTGCGTATACTCCGCTTTCTTTTGGAAACATATGCGAGGAGCCTCTGGAAACTATCTGGAAGCGCATGGGTAAACACAGCGCGTATAAGAAAGATAATGCAGCTTACTGCATGATGCGAAATCCGGATTTCAGGAAGAAGTATATACATACCATCCCCACCGGATCCAGAATTCCATACAGGGTTAAATAAAACCTTTTAAGTTAATTAAATCTTTAAAATTTAATTAAAGATTTTAATTCACTTATTTTAATTAATCTATTTTTAATTCACTTATTTTAACTAATATATTTTTAATTAAATTATTTTAATTAATTTATTTTTAATTAATTTATTTTTAATTAATTTTTAAAAAGTTTCTATTTATCTATCACTTCTTACTAATTTTTACAAATTTGAATTGATTTCTCACTTTTAATTAATTTTTATATATTTTAATTAATTATGCTTTCAGTCGATTTTTTTCATGTTTTAATTAATTTTTCTCTCTAATTATTTTTTAAAGATTTTTTAAAATTTTATAAAAATTTTAATTTCCTTTCAAAAGAGATTTACCTGTTCCCTGTCTTTTTTCTTTGGCTTTGATCAGGAAGTTTTTTCTTTTTGTCATCCCTTACCCCCTTTTCTCTCCTGCAGTTTTTTTCCTGGTTTTAAAGCCAGGTTTAAATTTCCAGTAATTATATTATCATTTTCTTTCTAAAATATTGTTCATTCATTAACCCTTTATCCTGTCTCCTTTTTATTTCAACGGGGTTCTTTAACCTCAGAATTTGTGGAAATATTTTTATTTTTAGAATTCCACAATTTATTTCTGTTTAACGGATCTATTTAAATAAGTTTTATTTCTTCCTAAAATAATATTCACACTCTGTGGAGAAAAGGTCTGAGCCTTCAGGCTCTAAATTATTTGATTACCCGTATTGTAATAATTCCTTACTGTTAATAAATTTATTTTTTTCTTTTTTAAATCTGCTTTAAATATTCTGATCCTGAGCGCAGTGAGAGATATGTTTTCTTACTAATTCTTAATTTGGAATTTATTTTACAAAGTCTTACGTCAATTCAGTAACTTCTTATTTATTTTAAAAAGATCCTTAAAAGCATCTCCTGAATACAGGTTTGGAGAATAGATTTATTCCGTACTCTGATCTTTTTTTTTGGTGGTGAAACCTGATTTTTTATCATTTAATTATATTCTACTGTTTCTATTTAATTATTTTTTACTGTTATATTTAATCTTTTGGATTTTAACCATATATTTTGTTATTTATATTTTTTAATTTCTTAATAATTTCCTGCAAATTTAATATATCATGAATAATCATTACAGTTATTTTAATCCTCTTCGATAAAACCGAAGCTGTTATATAGTTCTTTCACGAAGGATTTGTTAACTACCTCCATTGGAGTAGGGATTTTTAATTATTAATTTATATATTAAATTTTGAGAGACGGAGATTCACATGGCTAAAAATGAAATCTTATCCGAAATAAAAAAAGCGGAAGAGAGCGCTAAATTAATGGTTGATGAAGCCATTGAAGCGAAAAACAAGCGCATCTCCGATGCCAGGGCCGAAGCCAGGGAGATCCTGAAACAGGCCGAAATTGATGCACATAAAGCTGCACAAGACTCTTTTAAAGTAGGTGAAGAAAAGATCCTGGAGGAAAGAGATAAGATCGTCAACGATGGTGAAAAAAACGCAATAGCCATGTCCCAAAAAGCTCAAGCTAATATCGACAAATCCGTCAATTACCTAGTACAGGAGTTTGAGAGGGCGGTCCTTAATGAGTAGACCTAAAGAGATGACAAGGGCCGTTATTGTCGGGCATAAAAGCATTTTAGAAGAAACCATCGATGCATTACATGATATTAATCTCTTTCACATAGAAGATTTTGTCGAAGACGAGTCTGGTTTTAAGATCAGCAAGCCATTTAAAAACGGAGAAGAAGTCTCGAAAAAGCTTGTGAAGATCCGTTCCATCGCCAATTATTTGGGGATTGAAAGCAAAAAACCGGTAGTTCAGAAATCTGACGCTGTTCTGCGCGAACTTGACACGAAGTTGAATGAACTGGATAGGACAATTTCAGCTAAGACGGAAACAATCTCCCAGCTTGAAAATGAATTGAAAGACCTGGATGCCCAGAAAAGGGAAATCCTGCCTTATCTGTCCATTAATCTCGACTTCGAATATTACCGTGGCTACGAAAGCCTCAAGGTTTTCGCAGGTACTGTAAAAGGTAGCCTGGAAGAAAGTCAGATTTCGAGCATCACCAAAGCTTACGAGCTGTACTATGACCCTCAGTCAAAAGCAGTTGTACTGTTTGTAGCTAAAAATGATGCCGACAAAGTTTACGAATTACTTCAGGGTCTTGGATTCAAAGAACTTAGAGTTCCGGAAAGAGGTGGTGTCCCAAGCGAGCTGTTAAGGTTCATTGAACAGAAAGAAGCCGAAGTCACCAGAAGGATCGAATCCTTAAAAGGCGAAATCGAGTCCTTGAAAGTCAAGTACGCCGATTTCATCCTTGCCAGCGACGAGGTTCTGAGTATCGAGAGTCAGAAAGCAGAACTGCCTCTTAGAATAGCTACATCTGCAAACGCATTCATAATCGACGGATGGACTGCCACCGAGGATTTTGATAAGATTGTAAGTGTAGTTAACAGTGCCACTAATGGCAAGGCATATGTTACAAGCCTCGAACTTCATCACGAGGAAGAAGAACATGCCCCTGTCAAATACAACAATTCAAAAGTTGTGGCACCGATGCAGGAAATTATGGATCTGTATTCCAGGCCCAAATATACTGAACTCGACCCATCTTCAGCGATTTTCATAACCTTCCCGCTGATATATGGTATGATTCTCGGAGACATCGGATATGCAATAATACTGGGGTCACTTGCTCTGGCAATTAAAAAACTGGTAAAGTCAGATGCAGTGAAGCCTCTAATGAATATTCTTATCTATTGTCAGATATGGACAATTATCTTTGGAGTTCTTTATGGTGAGTTCCTTGGATTCTCGCTTGCAAGTTCACATACCGCACATGGTATGGCAGCAGGTTTGATTCCGGGCTGGGAAACTATAACTCTCTTCGAAAGCATAGGAGGCGAGGAATTTACTTTCCCAATCCACAGGTCTCACATGGTAATGACTATGATAGCAATAAGTGTCTTGGTAGGACTGATTCACTTAAATCTCGGTTTCCTGTTCGGGTTTTCAAACATCGCCAGGCACCACGGGATTAAACACGCGGTCCTAGAAAAAGGCAGTTGGATCATTATCGAGCTTGGTGTGCTCGTTGCAGTTCTCGGCTATTTTGGCGGCATTCAAGTGTTCACCTATGCAGGTGCTCTTATTCTAGTTATCGGAGTTGTGATGCTCACCATGGGTGAAGGTATCAAAGGTCCGATCGAGTTGCCATCTCTTATGGGTAATGCACTTTCGTATGCTCGTATTATCGCAGTCGGTCTGTCTTCGATTTACATTGCAGGTACGGTAAATGATATTGCTTTCGAAATGATTTGGCCTGATCACTCTCAGATCGGTGCCGCAGCAATAGCTGCAATAATTGTATTCATACTCGGACATGGTCTTAACACTATTCTGAGTATCATCGCTCCTGGACTGCACGCACTCAGGTTGCAGTATGTAGAATTCTTTGGAAAATTCTATGAAGGCGGGGGCAGAAAATTCAATCCATTCGGATACATAAGAAAATACACGGAGGAATAAAAACATGGTAGACGCAGCATCAACAGGTCTCTTTTTGGACGCAGCAGGAATGAAAGCACTCGGTGCAGCAATCGCAATCGCAGTAACTGGTCTTGCATCTGCAATAGCTGAAAAAGACATCGGTACAGCAGCAATCGGCGCAATGGCAGAAAACGAAGGATTATTCGGTAAGGGTCTTATTCTTACTGTCATTCCAGAAACCATCGTTATCTTCGGTCTTGTCGTTGCATTGCTTATCAACCAGTGATTTTACTTAAATTTAAGAGCGTATTTCGCTCTTAAATTTCTTAGAGCATTGCTTTAAGTTTACCTGGACTTTTTTCTCTACCAGGCAGACCTGGAGCGTTAATAATGCTCTAAGTTCCCCTTAGGTATCGTTGCACTCTAAGCAGCTTAGAGTTTTGCTCTAGGCTTTAGAGCACTTTTTTGCTCTAAATTTATTTGGAGGTGTAAGCATGGGACTAGAGATCGTTGTAAAAGACATCCAAGAGGGTGCAAGAGCTGAGGTTTCCCGTATTAAAGCCGAAGGCGATGCAAAGGCCTCCGAGATAATTAATGAAGCTAAAGAAATTCAGAAGAAGACGCTCGGAGACAGCCTTGCCAAGGCGGAAGAGGACCTCCAAAGTCTGCACCAGCAGGTCATATCAAGTGCAAACCTGGAAGTTAAAAGAATTACGCTTAACAAGCGTAAGGAACTTCTAGATACCGTTTATAACCAGACAGTTGAAAATATTAAGTCAATGCCGGCATCCAAAAAAGAAGAGCTGTTAAAAAGTATTCTCGACAAGCATGAAGCTAGCGGCGCTAGAGCTTATTCTTCTAAGGAGTCAGAAGAGCTTGTTAAGAAGTTAACTTCTCTATCTTATGCTGGCAATATAGATTCTATTGGCGGAATTGTTCTGGAAAACGAGGACAGGACAGTCAGGTTAGATTTCACATACGATTCAATCCTGAAAAGCGTTTATGAACGTTCATTGAAGCAGATATCTGATATATTATACGGGTGATGTTCGATGCGGCTTTTGGAGAATCTCTGGGGGAAAAAACCCTCACGAAAATCCGATAAAAAGAAAAAGGGCAGTTCAAACTATGCTTATGCCGTAACCCGTGTCCGCGCGATGAAAAGTAAGTTGCTCCCTAAAGAATCGTATCCCCGGCTTCTCAACATGGGAATCGATGAAATTACCCGCTTTATCCAAGAGTCTGAATACAAAAACGACGTTGACGAACTGGCAATGAAATACAGTGGTGGCGACCTGGCAGAACACGCATTGAACAGGAATCTTGCGCTCACTTATGATAAGTTGGTAAGAATTACCTCCGGAGAATTAAATTATCTGATTGTCGCATATCTGAAAAGATACGACATCTGGAACATTAAAACACTTCTCCGTGGGAAAATCTACAACGCATCTGTTGAAGATATCCTGGAATCTCTTATTGCTGCCGGGGAGTTTACTTACACTTCTATGTCAGAACTTGCAGCCAAGGCCACATATCAGGAAATCGTTGAGGCCCTGAAACATACTGAGTACTATCCCCTGCTGCAGAAGTTTGACGGAACTAACCTAGCATACATAGAAAACGAACTTGACAAGATATATTATGCAGACTTGTTTGAAGCAATCGGGAAACCAAGATCTAAGGACCGTAAGCTTTTCGCTCAGGTTGTCAGATTGGAAGTAGACGTTAAGAATCTAATCAACCTGTTCAGGCTGAAAAAAGCAGGTGTTATGCAGCCTGATGAAATCATGCCTCTCATGATTGAAGGTGGTCTCGAGCTAAAGATCGAGAAACTGGCAGCTCTACCATATGACGAATTTGTCAATGAGCTTCAAAGAACTCAATACTGGGAAGCGATTTCAGGCGTTGTAGGTCCGGATATGATTTCTCTGACTACCCTTGAAAGCAGGCTCACTAGATATTATCTTGAATCTTCAACAATTCTTTCGCATGTATCTCCGATCACAGTTGTACCTATTCTGGACTATATCATTCATAAAAATAATGAGGCTACAAATCTCCGGATCATTTTCAGGGGTAAAGAGACTGGCCTCAGTGATGAGTTAATCAAAGACCAGTTGGTGATTATCTAATGGAGTTAGCAGTGATCGGAAAGAGCGAATTCGTTACAGGGTTCAGGCTGGCCGGCATCAGTAAGGTTTATGAAACCCCTGATATCCCGGCTACTGAGTCAGCTGTAAGGTCTGTGCTTGAGGATAAAAGTGTCGGGATTCTTGTAATGCATAATGATGACATTGGTAATCTGCCGGAAGTTCTAAGGAAGAACTTAAACGAGTCTGTCCAGCCTACAGTAGTAGCGCTAGGAGGCAGCGGATCAGGCTCAACGAGTTTAAGAGAAAAAATAAAACAAGCGGTAGGTGTTGATCTGTGGAAGTAAAAGGTGAAATTTATCGTGTGGCTGGGCCTGTCGTCACCGCTATCGGCTTGGATGCAAAGATGTATGACCTTTGCAAAGTCGGTAACGAAGGGCTGATGGGCGAAGTCATCCAAATAGTAGGAGACAAAACCATCATCCAGGTATACGAAGAGACAGGCGGCGTCAGGCCGGGAGAACCCTGTGTCACTACAGGTATGTCTCTTGCCGTGGAGCTTGGTCCAGGTCTTCTTTCCAGTATTTATGATGGGGTTCAGAGGCCACTGCATGTCCTTCTGGAAAGGACGGGCGGTTTTATTGGTAGAGGTGTCACTGCAGATGGGCTTGACCACAAAAAACTCTGGGAGTTTAAGCCCGTTGTCAAAAAAGGCGACCGTGTAATTGGTGGAGATGTTATCGGTGTTGTACAGGAAACTGTGAACATTGAACACAAAATTATGGTTCGTCCTGACATTTCCGGAACAGTCGCCGACATAAAGAGCGGAAGCTTCACTGTCGTAGATACCATCTGTACCTTGACTGATGGAACAGAACTGCAGATGATGCAGAGATGGCCAGTCAGAAAACCAAGGCCGGTAAAGAGAAAACTTACTCCTGAAAAGCCTCTGGTCACAGGGCAGAGAATCCTTGACGGACTTTTCCCTGTCGCAAAGGGAGGAACTGCTGCAATTCCAGGACCTTTCGGGTCGGGCAAAACCGTTACTCAGCAGCAGCTTTCAAAGTGGAGTGACACTGAGATTGTGGTCTACATCGGCTGCGGTGAACGTGGAAACGAGATGGCAGATGTTCTGTGGGAGTTCCCGGAACTTGAAGACCCGCAGACCGGAAGGCCGCTCATGGAGCGTACCATCCTTGTCGCTAACACTTCAAACATGCCTGTGGCTGCAAGAGAAGCATCTGTTTATACAGGAATGACACTTGCGGAATACTTCCGTGACATGGGCTATGACGTCTCCCTGATGGCAGACTCCACCTCAAGGTGGGCAGAAGCCATGAGAGAAATTTCCTCCCGTCTTGAAGAAATGCCTGGTGAAGAAGGTTACCCGGCATACCTGTCTGCAAGGCTGGCAGAATTCTACGAGCGTGCCGGTGTTGCCGAAACACTCTGCGGTGAGAAAGGTTCAATTACTGCTATCGGTGCAGTATCTCCACCTGGCGGTGACTTCTCCGAACCTGTTACTCAGAACACTCTGCGTATCGTGAAGGTGTTCTGGGCTCTGGATGCAAAGTTATCCCAGAAGCGCCACTTCCCGGCAATTAACTGGCTGAACAGCTACAGCCTGTATAAGGAAGACCTCAATGACTGGTTTACCGAAAATGTGGCTCCGGACTACGTCCCTATGAGAGAAAGGGCAATGGATATGCTGCAGACAGAATCCGAATTGCAGGAAATCGTGCAGCTTGTCGGTTCTGATGCTCTGCCTGAAGAACAGCAGCTTCTGCTTGAAATTACCCGTATGATAAGGGAAATCTTCTTGCAGCAGAATGCATTCCACCCGATCGACACATACAGCCCGTTCGAAAAACAGTATAAGATCATGAAAGCCATCATGAAATGGGGAGACGCTGCAATGGACGCCCTGAAATCAGGTGTACTTTCTTCGGAAATTCTCAAGATGCAGTCAAAGGACGAGCTTCCCAAAGTTAAGTTCGAAGAGGACTTCGAAGGCTCTTTGAATGCTGTTCTTGCAAAGATGGATAAAGAGTTTGCAGCCCTGGGAGGTAAATAAGATGGCAAAAGAGTACAAGACGATCACTCAGATTGCAGGGCCTCTTATTTTTGTCGAGAAAACAGAGCCTGTAGGTTATAATGAAATCGTTAACATTAAGATGGGTGATGGAACTGTTCGCAGAGGACAGGTGCTGGACTCTTCCGCTGACATTGTGGTTGTCCAGGTTTTCGAAGGTACTGGTGGGCTTGACAAGGACTGCGGTGTAATTTTCACCGGTGAAACTCTGAAGCTTCCCGCATCCGTCGATCTTCTCGGCAGGATCCTGTCCGGTTCAGGAGAACCAAGGGACGGTGGACCTAGGATCGTTCCAGACCAGTTGCTGGACATCAACGGTGCCGCAATGAACCCTTACGCCAGGCTGCCTCCAAAGGACTTTATCCAGACAGGTATCTCCACAATTGACGGGACAAATACCCTGGTTCGTGGGCAGAAACTGCCTATTTTCTCAGCATCAGGTCTCCCACACAATGAAATCGCCCTGCAGATTGCAAGGCAGGCTTCTGTGCCCGGTTCCGAATCTGCTTTCGCAGTAGTTTTCGCAGCAATGGGTATCACCAATGAAGAAGCCCAGTATTTCATGAGCGACTTTGAGAAAACCGGCGCACTGGAAAGGGCAGTTGTGTTCCTTAACCTTGCAGACGACCCTGCTGTCGAACGTATCGTTACCCCGCGTATGGCTCTCACAGCAGCCGAATACCTCGCGTACGAACACGGCATGCACGTTCTCGTAATTCTGACTGACATTACAAACTATGCAGAAGCTCTCCGTCAGATGGGTGCCGCCCGTAACGAAGTTCCTGGTCGCCGTGGGTACCCGGGTTACATGTATACTGACCTTGCAACCCTCTACGAGCGTGCAGGTATTGTCAAAGGTGCCAAGGGATCCGTTACTCAGATTCCGATCCTCTCAATGCCTGGTGATGACATTACCCACCCGATTCCTGACCTGTCCGGTTATATTACCGAAGGCCAGATTGTGGTTGCCAGGGAACTGCACAGGAAGGGTATTTACCCGCCAATTAATGTGCTGCCGTCCCTGTCAAGGCTGATGAACTCCGGTATCGGAGCCGGCAAGACAAGAGAAGACCACAAGGCGGTTTCTGACCAGATGTATGCAGGTTATGCAGAAGGGCGTGACCTGAGAGGTCTGGTGGCAATCGTCGGTAAGGAAGCTCTGTCAGAAAGAGACACCAAGTTCCTCGAGTTTGCCGACCTGTTTGAGGACAAGTTTGTCCGTCAGGGCAGAAACGAAAACAGGACAATCGAGGATACTCTGGAGATCGGATGGCAGATTCTCACTCACCTTCCTGAAAACCAGTTGGGTAGGATTGACAACAAATATATCCAGAAATATCACCCGGCACACAGAAAGGCTAAGTGATTGCCATGGCTCAGCAGGACGTAAAACCAACTCGTTCGGAGTTAATTAATCTCAAGAAAAAGATCAAGCTCTCTGAAAGTGGGCACAAGCTCCTGAAGATGAAAAGAGACGGTCTGATCCTTGAGTTCTTCAAGATCCTTAACGAAGCAAGGAATGTCAGAACCGAGCTGGATGCTGCCTTTGCAAAGAGTACTGAAAAAATCAATCTTGCCTCTGCTGTAAATGGAATGGTTGCAGTAAGGTCAACCGCCTTTACAGCAAAAGAATCCCCTGAAATCCAGCTTTCAGGGCACAACATCATGGGTGTTGTGGTGCCAAAGATCAGCTCTACAGGTGTCCGCAAGTCCCTCTATGAGAGGGGATATGGTATTATCGGAACAAATTCATATATTGATGAAACTGCTGATGCCTACGAGGACCTTGTAGAAAAGATCATCACTGCAGCAGAGCTTGAGACTACAATGAAAAGGCTCCTTGATGAGATCGAGAAGACCAAGAGGCGTGTTAACGCTCTGGAATTCAAGGTGATTCCCGAACTCATTGATACCATGAAGTACATCCGCTTCATGCTTGAAGAGATGGAAAGAGAAAACACCTTCAGGCTGAAGAGAGTCAAGGCAAGAATGAGAGATTAAGTTTGATTTGAACATGGCAGAATGCGACGATCGACCTAATCTGGTTGAAAGAGCAGTAATGAAGTTAGGTGAACCCAAAAACCAGGCCCGCCTGTTGCAGGTGGCCTGGAGGATTTCCCTTTTAATGATGGTTATAGGGTTCATCATTATAATTAAAACAATTTCTCCAAATTTTATGTGACATGACAGGGCAATTTTATCCTGAATCATGTCACAAATTTTTGTTTCAGGCTCTCCAATTATACTTGTAATTATTATGCTTTTTTAGTCCAAGTTATCAGTTTTTCTAAACAGTTTTATCGTTTTTCCTTGATAATGTTGTCATTTTTCCTGAATTGTGTTATTGTTTTTCCTGAATTGTGTTATTGTTTTTCCTGAATTGTGTTATTGTTTTTCCTGAATTGTGTTATTGTTTTTCCTGAATTGTGTTATTGTTTTTCCTGAATTGTGTTATTGTTTTTCCTTATATTGTTATCGTTTTTCCTGAATATTGTTATTGTTTTTTCTGTTCACCTGATTGTAACTTGCGTGTTTTCTACGCATTCAATCCCTGGTTCATATTTTAATCTATTAATGATATATTACTAATGATGTATTGCTGGATGTTTTTATTATTTAGAAAGCTATTTTAATGACAAACGGTAATCTTTGCATATATGCAAAACGAGTCAAGGCTTCTCCATATTACCGGTATTGTACAGGGTGTAGGTTTTCGCCCTTTTATATATCAGCTTGCAAAAGCCAATGGGCTTTCCGGATACGTGAAAAATCTGGGAAACTACGTGGAAATCCTTATAGAAGGAGATCGGGAATGCCTTGATAATTTTCTTAAAGAACTTCCTGAAAAAAAACCTCCTCTTGCTAAAATTACTGAACTCAGAACAAAGAACGTGCCTTTTTCAGGATATTCCGGATTTATTATCGTTCCCAGTGAATCCGGAGTATTTGAAAATTCCATAATTCCTCCAGATACGGCTATTTGTGAACAGTGCAGGTCTGAGATTTTCGATCCTTCTTCCAGGTATTACCATTATCCTTTTACCGTATGCACAAATTGCGGGCCCAGGTATACAACAGTAAGAACCCTACCTTACGACCGGGAAAATACCACTATGGCAGATTTTCCCCTCTGTCCGGAGTGCGAAAAAGAGTATACTGACCCTCTTAATCGAAGGTATCACGCGCAGCCTGTTTGCTGCCCGAAGTGCGGGCCTGAGATCTGGCTTTCCGATCGTGAAGGAAATGTACTGTCAAGAGGTTATGAAGCAATTGCCAGTGCCTCAGACCTCCTTCAGGAAGGCTCGATTCTTGCTGTAAAAGGCTTCGGAGGTTTCCATATTGCCTGCAACGCACGACAGGAAGAACCCGTAAATGAGCTCAGGAGACGGTTAAAGCGTCCGGAGCAACCTTTTGCGGTCATGGCAAAAAATGCAGGTGTTGCGGAATCTTTTGCAGATCTTGAAGGCGCAGGCAGGGAATATCTCACCTCTCACCGCCGGCCTATCACAGTGCTTCCCAGGTCAGAAGAATTCAATCTGGCAGATTCGGTTTCTCCCGGACTGCACAATATAGGGGTCATGCTCCCCTACACAGGCACACAGAATCTGCTTTTTGACCGTGTGCCTGATGCTGTATATGTTATGACCTCGGCGAATCTCCCGGGAAGGCCAATGGTCGTTGATAACAGGGAGGCTCTCGAAAAACTGAAAGGAATCGTCGACTTTTACCTTCTGCACAACAGGGTCATTGCAAACAGGAACGATGATACGGTTATCCGTATTGTAAATGGGCAGGCTGCCTTTATCCGGCGTTCCCGCGGATATGTGCCTGAACCCGTGGAACTGCCTTTTGAAATAGAAGCTTCTATAGGGGTTGGCGCTGAGATGAATTCTACCGTTACCGTGGCAAAGGGAAAACTTGCCTATATATCCCAGTATATAGGAAATACCAGCCATGTGGAAACCTACAGGTATCACTCCGAGGTTGTCAGGCACCTTATCCGGCTTACCGGAATTGAACCTCTCCACTGGAGCTGTGACCTTCACCCTTCATTCAACACAACCCGTTTTGCGCTGAAAATGGGAGGGGAGAATACACTCAAGATCCAGCATCATTACGCCCATATGCTGGCACTCATGGCTGACAACTCCCTGCCTCTGGGTTCCAGAATTCTCGGAATCGCTCTTGATGGGGTAGGATATGGAGGTGACGGGACAATCTGGGGCGGAGAACTCTTTGAATCATCTTACTTCGGATACGAACGTATAGGGCATTTACTCCCTCAACCAATGCCGGGCGGAGACCTTGCTTCCAGGGTACCTTCAAGGATGGTCCTTGGTATCCTTTTCGAGAAGCTTGGGAGACCAGAACTGGAAAAACTCCCCCTTGTTTTTCCTCAGGGGGACAGGGAGCTTTCAACTGTGTTGAAACAGCTTGAAACCGGGATAAATGTTGTCCAGAGCAGCAGTACCGGGAGAGTACTTGATGCCGCCTCTGCACTTCTTGAAATCTGCAAAATAAGGACCTATGATGGAGAGCCTGCAATGAAGCTCGAATCTGCCGCAAAGAAAAGCACGCATGTTGTCGATCTTCCCATAGTATTCAAAAAATACGGGGGCTCAGGAGTTCCTGTGCTTGATACTACCGAGCTTCTTCTTGGGGCATATGAGCTTTCCGGTAAGTATTCTCCTGAAAATCTTGCTTTTGCGGTTGAGGAAAGCCTTGCAAAGGGAATTTCAGAACTTTCCTTATCTCTTGCCGCAAAAAGAGGGCTTGAGAAGATAGGTCTGAGCGGAGGAGTTGCCTATAATGATCACATCACCTCGTGCATTGCAGGAACTGTTGCAGAAGCAGGTTTTGAGTTCCTCGCCCACCGCCAGGCGCCGTGCGGAGACGGATGTATTTCATTCGGGCAGGCAATAGCAGGCGGGCTCAGAACAGATCCAGAAAGTAATCAGGTTCCGGAGAGAGTTTAATAGAGGAAATAACCAACTTTCACAGCTTCTGATGTTTCCCGTCAGGGGCTTACTCATCCAACATACTGAAATTTGATCCTGAAAACTGGAATACAAAATTAAATAAATGATCCGTGCTTACATATAGGAGTGGGAGCATAAAATGGGGCTAGGTAGTATACGAATTAGAGTGGTAACAAACAGGGATGAAATCCCTAGCCTTGAACAGGAAGAGAGGGCAGTACATCTCGCTTTTCGGCCCTCGGATAAGGATCTTTTCAGTCTTGTCAAGACATGTCCTTCAATTGAGATACTTCAGCTTCCAGCGTCTTCCTATGACGGGCTCTCAAAATTTATAAAAATGTATTTATCCTCTTCGGGCATCCATCTTGTAAAGGGGGATGTCAGCGGGCACTGGCATGACCTTAATAATTATTTTGTAATCCCTTCTTATGTGCTTGAAAAAATAAAGGAACTGGAGGTTCAGGGAAGGACCGAAGAAGAAATTATTGGTGAGGTAACGAACCTCAGGAAAATCAGCCCTGATATGATTCTCCATCTGCTTCACAGTTCTTTCCTTTCACCGGGCTCTGAAAGACCGGAAATGAATAGAGTTTAAGTTTTGAAGCCAGTTTTAAGAAAAAGTGTTATTTCAGGCTTAAAGGCGTTTCCACCACTTCTTTGAGGCTTTTTGCTCTTCTATCTGCTTTAATCCTTCAGATGAATATTTCTGCTGCAGCCTGTATCTTCTGTTTTCTTCGTTAAGCCGGGAAACTTCTTCTTCTTTACTTACGAGCGTTCTTTTAAGCTGTTTTACCAGCTCGTCTTTTTCCATCAGCTCTTCTGCGAGTTTTTCTTCCCCTTTATATTCCGAGATCTGCTTTTCGAGCTTTTTTACTCTTTCTCCGCTCGTTGCAAGCATGGATTCCAGTGTATTTATCTTTCTCTCTTTAGCGGTCAGTTTTTCCTCAATTCTCTTCATTTCCCCGCTCTTTGTGATTACCTCGTCAGCAAGAGTTTTAATGTCCCTGTCCCTCACTGAAATGCTTTCTTCAAGCTTTTCCACAGCTCTTTCTTTTTCAAGGAATTTTTCATGAATGACTTTTATTTCTTCTATTTTTGCCCTGAGTGACTCCTCAAGGTTACTTTTCTCCTGTTCTTTTTCATCAAGCCTGGACTCAAGTTCTTCTATTCCCTTATTCCTGTCTGAAATAGTCTCACTCAGTTCCTGAATTCTTGAGCCTTTTTCCTGAATATCCTTTTCATAAACGGTTATGGCTTCTTCCCTTTCATTCAGCCGGGATTTTAGTTCTTCAAGAACACTGCTTTTTTGAGCGATCCTGCTTTCGAGTCCATTTATTGCTTCCTCTTTTTTAATGAGCTGACCTTCCAGGTCTTTTACAGCTTCGTCCCTTTTAGCAAGGCAATTCCGAAGGTTTCCTATTTCTTCTTCCTTTTCAATTCTTTCCTGTTCGAATTTCCCGATTTTATCTGCCTTTTCAGAAGTAAGTCTGTCAATTTCTTTGATCTCTATTTCTTTCTCTTTAATCTTTTCTTCAAAGTCTTTTATGATTTCCTGTGAGCTCGACAGGGATTTCTCAAGAATATTCACGTTTCCTGTTTTTGCTTCGAGCCCTTCTTTCAGGGTGGCAATCTCCCTGTCCCTGCCTGCAACCTGTTCTTCAAGTTCTTCAATTCTCTGCAGGCTTTCCGAAAGCTTTGTTTCCAGGCTGTTTAGCTCGGAATCCTTTTTTAAAAGCTGGATATTAAGGGCATTTATAAACTCTCCCTTTTCTCTTCCTTCTTTTTCTGTAAGAAGGACGAGCTGCCCCCTCGTGTTTTCGCAGATTTCAGCCCAGTCGAGAATAGAGGCTATTGATGTTATCCTCTTAAATACGGTTTCTCCTGTTTTGCAGCCGTAGACTTCACTGGCAATATACCCTTCAACGGTGTTCAGGTCAAGGTTTGTATCTCCCAGCCTTGAGCCTGTCGCATTTCCTTTTTTTGCCTTTCCACCATTTTTTTGAAGGAAATTAACTGTCTCGTAAAATGCTCTCCATGGGAGAAAAGGCTGATTTTTCAGGTTGTCAACATAGATTCCGTCATTTTCGGCTCGGGCTTCAAAAAACTGCTTCCCGCTCATAAGCGGAATCTTTGCCGGATTTCCTTTCTTATCAAACTGGTTTTTTATTCTTGAGATAACAGGATCTTCCATGCATGAGCCTCTTTAAAGTAGTGTCTGAAGTATAATGAACACGACATTTTATAAAAGTTATGTGACTTTCAGGGCATTTTTAAAGTTAGCCAGTTGCATTTTTCAGAAGAAGCTCTCCTGCCTTTTGAAAGATCCATTATTCAATCTGAAGTTCAATCTGACAGGCGCAAAACACGGCAGTTATGGAAATATATAAATATTTTTTAGGCGCGGGCAGAACTACATTCTTACTTTTCCACTATCGTACAAAATGGATACATTTATTAAAGATTATTTTATTGATAACAGATCAAATATGTCCTGAGAAATCGAGTATCTGCTCAGATTTTTTCCTTTTCGTTATACTTGCTTTTTGCCTGCAAAAAAGAGTATTCAGATGGTTTAGAAAATTTGATTCATAAATACGAAAACTATTATAATTAATTGAGTTTCAGCCGGAAAATACGTGATTAAACGTGATTAAGTTAGATCGGATAATCCGGCTATTTAATCATATATCTCCTATTTGCCTGTTTATTATCAAAAGTTGCCTATCTATAGTTGCCTGTCTATAGCATGACATTTATGTCTATTTAATGAGGCAGTTGTCTCTTATATTGGGGGACCTGTCTCTAGTAAATATTGAGTAACTACTTTCTGGAGGGTTGAACTTCTCTCGAGAACCTCAGTAATACTTCACATACCGTGAGAGTTTTCATAAAATACAGGGGTTTATCCAGAGTTTGCATCAATACGCGGTAAAATATTATAGATGCCCTGACCTGTGACAAAAGAAATAAAATTTCACTATATTCTGGTTTTTTCTTAGTTTTACTCCCCATGGTTTTCAGAATGTAGTATTCTCTATTTATTTAGTATGTTTAACTAAGTGGGGCACTAGATATCGTTTATATAAATATATCTGAAAACTGCCAAAACTAAAAGAAAGTATGTAAATACTAGTTCTTTACAAATAAATCATGTAGTTATAGAAAAATATTTAATGAAGAATTTTTTATCTTCAGATGAAAAAAAATCAATAGATCGGGAGGACAAACTTTGAAAATAAGGGTTGTGAGTTCTAGAGAAGAAATATTTACATTGAATCCCAACGAAAGAATAGTTCACCTGGCATTCAGGCCTTCAAACAAAGATATTTTCTCTTTGGTTGAGAACTGCCCGAAGATTGAGGTAATACAGCTTCCTAAATCTTACAGGCGCACGGTGTCGAAGTCCATAGAGATGTTCCTTGAAATGCAGCGCATTCAGCTCATAGAAGGAGATGTCTGGGGACACAGAAAAGACATAAACGAATATTATCGCATTCCTTCCTCTATAATTGAGGAGATAAGGGAATTGAAGGTTGAAGGCAAATCCACTGAGGCTATTGAAGAAAAAGTCTCAAGGGAGAGCAAACTTAACCCCGAAATGGTTGCTTACATCCTCAGAAAGGATGTCAGTGCCTGAGCCTCAAAAGTTTATTTTAAGGCTCCCATTTCATTTTTCTTTTAATTTTTATTGCTTTGTAATTTTATTATTTTTTCATTTTGTGTTACTTTTTAAGTGCAACCTCATAACGCTTTATTACTTTTAAATTTTTATTATCACTTTATTTTTACTACTTTTTATTTTTAATTACTTTTTTATTCTTGTTGGCATCAGTTTTATAATACTTCTTTTTTAAACCCCCTGTTATGGTGAATATTTAATTTCCCTAATCTTGAAAAAGTAACAGTTTACTGGAAGGAAAAAAGCTTAAGATCTGAAGTACTCAGAAAGGATTAAAGTATTCAGGGAGGACCAAAGTATTCAGGGAGGACCAAAGTATTCAAGGAGGACCAAAGTATTCAAGGAGGACCAAAGAATTCAAGGAGGACTGAATGTGGTAGTTACAGATGTGCTTTCTGTACTGGATATTCCCGCAATCTACAGTTTTTTCCGAGGTAGATTAAGTCGAATATGGTGGAGTTCGTGATCTGAAAATGCTGTATCTGTGGATAAATAAAATTGTGTGATTCTGAGAACGAATGAGTGGTCCAAGTTAATGGATAAAAGAATTGTATGATAAATCTTTTTTACCTTTTTCTAAAGGAGACTGCCCTGAAAGAAAACCTCCATTCTATAAACAACTAAAATCCCAGAAACTAAACCGGAATTCCAAAAACCGATTATAAATTTGAATATCAAATTTCAGTCCTTTTCTACCCAGTTACCTTCAGAATTCTTTTCATATTTCTTTTTAACCGCACTCCAGGCAACCCTGTGTGCCGTTTCTTCCCTTGAAGAATCCCTTTTTCTTTCCGAAGGGTCTTTATATTCTTCCCACGCACTGTTATAAGCTTCTCTATAAATATCCTGGCCGTGCCCGGGCAGATTATCTTTCACACTGTCTGGAAGTTCAGAATTATTTTTATATGGTATTTGTTTCTCCGGCATTTGTTTCCCCCATTTTCTGCAGGAGACTATTTTTTAAAAACATTCTTGCGGTTCTGCGGTCATTTTTATTACTTAATTGAGTATGGGATGCGGTCAGGACTATTAACAGGTCCCTTAGAGCATCAGGTTATGATGAAACAATCAAAATAAAGTATTTGATAGGGTTTGACAAAATTTGATAGGGCTTGACAAAAATAGTAAGAAGAAACCCAGAGGCACTGTATCCTTGCCGTATCCCCCAATACAGTCTCCAAATCAATATATGCTCCCCCAAGCATGTGGATTTGAAGAAGGATCAGTGACCCCCAGGTGATTCTTTATGTGGTAGATTGTACCCCTCTACTTCCCAACTCCAATCTATAATAAATAACATAAATTATTTTAAATTAATTATATCAAAAATCATCCCCTCGAATAATATTTCTTAATACTGAAAATTTCAAAGCAAACGGCCTGGATATGTACTCTGGCAATCTCAGTCACTCAATCAGGGATACAGAATTAATAAATCAATTTAAGCTGGAGACCGGATGACATAAGGCCTGCACGCTGCTGTCTATCCAGTCCCCAGTAAGAGACTCACCAGCTTTTTTCGCATTTGAACTCAGAAAGAAGCTTCTTTGTTCATGATATAAGCGACCATCCCGGGGTTAAGCTTGCTTTCCCGTGCAATTTTTTTCTCAATCTCCTCAGCAGCTTTTCCTTCATTTTTCATTTCCTTGATTTTTTCAATCACTGAGGACGGAATTGCATAATATTCGTTTATGTCCTTTCTGTGTCCCCAGACGTCCCCTTCTATGAGCTGAACCCTCTGCATCTGAAGGAACATTTCTATGGACTTTGAGACAGTAGCCATATACGATTTGGGTAACTGAATTACCTCAATCTTCGGACAGGTTTCAACCAGTCCAAAGATATCTTTGTTGGACGGCCTGAATGCCAGGTGAACAAGTCGCTCATTCGGATTAAGTGTAAAGATTTCTTCTCTTGAACTTACTACTCGTATTCTCATATTTTTCCCCCACTGTCAGGTTCTTTTTTGATTGTTCTTTGATATAAAGTACATACACTTATTATAAATAGTTATCTCATTAAGCTAATATTATTTAGATAGTATTCTTGAGAGATCATCCATATTATATTTGTTTAATTGATATTTGAAGTCAAAAGCAGGTATTAGAGACTATTTAGTATTATTTCCCTTTTATTCTCCTCTCGATTTCTATTCTTTTTCATGCTATAATTTTTTCCCACAACTGATAAATTTATTTTGATCAATACTTCTTTCAGCTTCAGATTTTCATCAGGTTTTCCTGTCCATTCAGGCTGAGGAAAAACAATCTCAGGGTCAGGCACGAAAATAAAAAAGAATGGTTTAAAATGTTAGTTTTTTAAAATTGATAGTTTTAAAATCGATAGCCTTGAAACCTATATAATGAGTTATTCTCTTTTTAAGCCTGAAAAAATGAGTAAATTCCAATTTTCAGACCTGACTAAAAAGCAGGCCTGGAAAATCTATATTCTTTTTCTGGAACCCGGCTGCGTTCTTATGTCCTCCACCGCCATACTGCTGAGCAATTTTTGCACAATCGGGTGAGTCCGGATTTCCCGAGTCAGACCTCAGGCTGAATACTATCATGTCCTCTACAGCCTGCCACATTACGGCAATATCATATTCAGGCTTCCTGTATATAAATTCTCCAAGTTCGGAAATATTCCCTGTGGTGTTAACAAGCCTGGCTTTCCAGTTATGAAAAGTATAATCCACTCCCCGGTCAAATGCTTTCTGAAGCTTGTAATTCTGGGATTCCAGGAGTAATTCACCAATTGATATCATTCTGTTTACGGTTTCTTTATATCCGGAACCGAGAAGCATGTCCCATAGTGGGTCATCAGGGGTTTTTACCATCAGACTGAAGCCTGCACTGAAAGCTCTGGTCTCAGGGTATTCAAACCTCCACATGTCCTTATCCCCGATATAGGCGACAGCTTCAGGAGGTGAAACATGATCTGGATGCGTGTACTCCCATGTAAGTACACAGGCTGCCTTTTCAATGGACCTTATTCCAGGAATGCTTTCCGAAGTCCACAGGTCCGGAAATTTCTCCATAGCTGTCCTGTGGTGATCTATCCATATCAGCTTGGACCCGCAAACCTCTGCGAATTCTTCCATTTTATCGCTTGTGAAGTCAAGAAGCCATACCTTTTCTGCTGCCCTTATTTCTTCCTCATTCCATGACTCTTTACCGTAATTTATAGCAACGAACTTTATGGCAAATTCATTCCGGTCATAGATATTTCCAGCCACTGCAGCCGAACAGCATCCGTCATTATCATCATGGTAATAAATTAAAACGGTACATTTGTTATCGGTTATTTTTATTCCCCCTTGTTTTACAGTATGTCCTCAATATATCGTATTTTCTATTGCTGTTTTATTCCATAATACTATTTTCTAACCTTTCGAGCTGAAAAAAGCTATATCATAACCGTTCAAACTACTCGGGGAAGGAAAAACATTACTCTCATTACTGATAAAGATATTGAGCAAGCGGAGAATCCTGTACAGTTTTAAATTTCAGGTTTGTAGATTTTAAATTTCAGGTTTGAAGATGCTGATTAGGATCTGCAGATGTGAAGTGCGAATTTTATCTTAGAGACGGTTAAAAATAAAAGCAGGCGCGCAAACAATGATGCCGTTTTAAGAACGGAAGGTAATATGCTGATTAGGGATTCGTGCCGGCTTTCCGGAGAGTTGATGCAAGCGTTTTCTTCCGGAAACAATGAATGATAAGAAAATGTATAATTAAATGAGATCACTCATCAAGTCGAGTATTAAATGAGATAACTCCTCACATCTTAAACGAGATCACCAATCAAGTAATGAGCCCGGTAGGAAGTCTGATTTAACCTCATTTTTGAAATCGGCTCAATGAGAAATATGGAATGGATTCCTGTTGCAGGCGCTTTTACAGCTCCGGAATCCTTTCAAATATAGTTTATAAATAAACTGGTCTCAATAAATGTTTAAAAATATTGTTTGTTTAATCCTGCATAATTTCAGGGACTTCATAGGTAGCCAGGTAGTCCGGCCTCGAGTAGATTGACTCAGCCCAGGAAACAACTCCTTCTATCTCAGTAAACGATACAGGGCGATACTCTGTAGCCTCCATTGAGATATTTATTGTTTTCCTTTCGCGGTCCACAAAGGGGTGCTTTTGAAGATCGTGGCTGTAATTGTGTGCGTGGATTATCCAGCCGTCAAAATCTTCCGGAGCATCTGCAGGGTTATGTACAAGGCAGAAGTGCCTGCCGCCAATGTCTACATTCACATAATCCAGCAGGAATTCCATTTCGTCAGAGAAATCATAGTCTCCTTTTATAAATACAATATTTCCTGACAGACGTTTTAACCAGTAATCTATGTTTTTTGCGCTTTCTCCATAAGATATGTCGCCCAGGAAATAAACGATATCGTCAGAGCAAACGGTATCGTTCCAGTTCCTGAGCAACAATTTATTCATTTCTTCCACGTTCATAAATGGGCGATTGTTGCGCCTTATAATGTTGTTATATCCGAGGTATAGATCTGCTGCCACGTAGACTTCGGATTGACACATACAGAGATCACCAGATATATAATGATTTTTAATTATAAATAAAGATTTCATAATAAATTCCAGAATAAATATACAAACTTGAACTGTTTTGTCAAAACTGTACATAAGCCAGAATTCTGTTAGTGGATGGAATGAATGCAAATTAATCCCTATAGATCTGTAATTCCAAAACCAGGGTCGGATAAAAATCATATTTTTATTAACAGGATTTTTTTAATTCTATTGTGTTTTCAACTCTAAATATAAGTTTATTTTTTAAGTTCAGCTGGTTTTTTCAATTATTTCATTAAAAATAGACTTTAAAATGTATGAAATAAAAAAAGAAAAGAGCCTCGGGAGGGATTTGAACCTGGACCTTGTCAGTCTCAGGGACAAAGTAAATCAAAAAAATTAGAAATAAGCCTCAATTTATAATTTAAGACTCAATTTTCCTTCTTTTAACTCCAAATCTATTTTATTTTTTCCAGTTGAAATAACGGTGGGAAACTGGGAAATCGTCTCATTCTGTTTTTTCTCTTAAATTTGCCATATTTTTTGAATTTATCCAACAAATAAGGAAGAATTGTTGTGTCTATGTTAATTATCAGTCCTTATCTTCCCTGGCAACCTGATCCATGAACCCATTGTTTCGTCCCACTCGGAAGGATTGAACGTTGTGTGCCCACTGTCATGATAAAAGGTCAGTTCACCAAAATAGATTTTCTCACCGACTACATAAAGATCAACACGTACATGCGGTATTCCTGCTGAGAGATTTTTTGCAATAGTCAGCATTTCTTTCAGGACAACCGGTTTCTCAACTTTTGTCTCAGGTGATGTTGGATACAGGATCGACATTGGGACATATTCCCACGAGGGGGTGTAAATATTCCTTTGATGATTATCCGTGAACCTGTTGAAATCCACATGAATCAGTTTCGGCACACCATCGAAACAAAATATTTTGTAATCCTTCAATTCATACCCGGACTCATCGACAATGTATTTCTGGGCGATAATACGCGGTTTTACATCTTTATATGGCCATTCACGTCCCGAATAATAATAATTACGGTGAAGGGCTGCATTGAGTTTTTTAATTGCCTTATTCCGGGAAAATGTTTCTTTATCTGTACAGATCACGCAACATCCTGAGTCATGAGTGGGTTTAAGAACGAATTGATCCGTCAATTTGTCAAAATCGATGTCTTTTGTACTATCCCATACCCCCAGTAGCGGTATTAGATACTTTTCACCGATCTTTTCAGATACGTATTGATAGACAGCATATTTATCCACCATTTGCGTGTAAGCAGGGTCTCTATCATATAATTTAAGCCACTGGAGCTTTTCATTAAATGTAATCGGATTGTCCAAATCAAGTTTTTTGCCGTGGCGGGCTTTAAAATCAATTTCTAAAAGTGTTTTGTCCGGCAACCATTTTAACAATCCATAATAATTCATGGCAGAAATAATCATCAGTGGGTGTGTCATTGATTTTTTGACATATTTTATAAACTCATGTGTTTCCATATTATTCCACTCCTTAAATGGAGGGTCATTTCGGTGTCTTTAGACTTTCCAAGATACTTAATTTAGGCATTACACGTATATAGATTTCGGCCATTAAATTTCTAAAAAATCATATGTGGGGGTGAACTCATAAAATATCTTCCTGAAATTATTAACCTCCATCTTAATCGCGAACATATCCCAAATTTTAATAAGTACAAATGAACTCGGCAGCAAGAAACTCGAATTAATTCTTGATGCATAAACTATTGACGGTCCATTGAAGGGCAGTATTCGGAGCTTAAACTGCAACCTTGATTTCTGAAAAACTTCTGCTTAAAGTTTCTACAAGATATAGATGAACTCTAATTATGAAAATACTGAATTAAGTGACAACAGATTAAAATATCAATATTTTTAAATATCTGTTTTGATATAAACAATATATGGGCCTGGAAAATAGGTGATACTTAAGTGAAAAACGGGGAAACTAATACCTTTTAAGGGCTTGACAAGAGATTTTTTGAGAATCTATCTGGAATAGAGGCGACATAAGGCAGTGTGCCTAATTTTCTGTAAAATTTGCTCTATACCCCTTAGTCTTCTTTTTTGATTACTGCTCCATTACTATATACCTGTTTCCAGTAATCCAGTCTTCATTTATATCAATGAGTATTGAGACTACCAGTCTCAATACTGATTCCTGGTTAGGGAATGCTCCTACAACTTTGGTTCTTCTTTTTATCTCCTTGTTAGTTCTCTCCATCATATTTGTCGTCCTTATTTTTCTCCAATGACTCTGTGGAAACTGCATGTAATTCATTACATCATACTGAAAATTCTCAAGAGTATCAGCTGCACTTTTATATTCCATCTTATCCAGTTCCCTTATCAAATCATTGTATTTATGACGGTCTACCAATGCTTCTTTTATCTTATCTGCTACTTCTTTTTGCTTCTTTTTTTGAACCTTTTTTAGAGCTTGCCTTATCAGATGAACGTGGCACATCTGCCAGCTTGATCCGATAAAGGATTCTCTAACTGCTTTTTGTATTCCTTTATGACCATCAGAAACAATTAACTTGACACCTCTTAACCCTCTTTCTTTCAGGTCTTCGAATAGATCTTGCCAGAACAGAGAGTCTTCGCTGTCTGCCAATCTTGCTCCAAGAATCTCGCGAAAACCATCATCCCTGACTCCAGAAACTATAAAGAGAGCTTTATTTTCGTAATGAAGTCCATCTCTTACTTTGAGATAAGTAGCATCAATAAACAAATAAGGAATTTCGTGTTCTATTGGCTTTGACAAAAATTCTGAAACTTTCTCATCCAGCTCTTTTGTAATCCTGGAAACTGAAGAGGCTGAGATTCCCTCAACTCCCAAAGCAGTCATGACCTTATCCACCCTTCGGGTGGAAACGCCTTGCAGGTAAGATTCAGCTACAGCGGATAAGATGGCCTGTTCAACTCGGGAATATTTCTCAAATACCTGAGTTTCAAAGGGAAACTCACGGAATTGAGGTTTTAATAATTCAAGTTCTCCATACTTGGTAAGGAGGGTTCGGGGTTTGTAGCCATTTCTACTGGCTTTACGAGAATCAGTCCTCTCATAACGTTGTGCACCAACCTGGAGGAGGGCTTCCTCCTCCATTACGAGATTTAAAAACCACGTAATTAAATGGCGAATTCCATCTTCCTGATCGACAAGATAATCTTTTATGAGTGAGAATAAATCTACCATTGACTCCGCATCCTGTTTTTTTGTGGTGAAAGGAAAAGGATACAGAGTCAATCATAATTTACAGAACTTTCGGTACACTGCCCGACATAATGAAGGGAGGCGAAAAAATAAAAGAATTTTGTAATATTTGCGGTCGGGAACTGATGGAGGACGTGCTGGTAGTGGATACCAGCCAGGACATGAAACCAATAAAATTCCAGGACGTTCACGGGGATAAGTCCGATCTGATATGTATAGAGTGTGCAGCTGACTCGGTTGAGAATCCACCCTTCTTATGTTCGAGATGCGGTCAGCCGGTAGAATTCGGTGAGCACTTCTATATGTTAAGGATGGGAATCGTAAAGCCGGGCTGTCTCAAAGTGGACTTTAAAGAGGTATCCCCCGACGATAAGTGTATATGTCTTACGTGCTTTGAAGAGTTTATGAACCCTGAAGCTGAAGAAGAGGGAGACTGAACAGGCATCTCTAAACTTTGTTCCCTGGTTCACCCTTATTTTTAATACTCAGGCAAATCAGGGTTAAGTTCGAGATCTTCTGGGCATGAAAATGCAGAACTTAAAAATCAGTTCTGTTTATTTACTTTTTTCTTTTTTTTTATTTTTATTAATTGACTTCTTCTTTTTATTTTTATTAATTGACTTCTTCTTTTTATTTTTATTAATTGACTTCTTCTTTTTATTACAACGGGAGCGCAGAGGGTCACGAATACCCCTTCCTTTAGGTAGGGGATGAAGTGAACCCTCGCCTCTTCGTTTTTCTCTTTAAATCTCTAAATCATAGCTTCCTTGTATAATAATCGTAAATCGGACCGGAAACCGAGGCAAATTTCAATCACTTATGTTCATGAAACCTTGTTAGAGGATGCTTAATTATCTGTCCCCGAGTAACCGGGCGGGCGGCCCGAAGCATACCCCATCCTTTAGGGTGGGGTGGCCGCCCGCAGTTTGATTTTTATTAATTGACTTCTTCTTTTTATTTTTATTAATTGACTTCTTCTTCTTCTTCTTCTTTTTAGTTTTATTAAACTTTTTCTTCTTTTCAGCCCTCTTGGTTGGTTTTTCTTTCCCTACTCTTTTTTAGCTTTTTTTCTTCTTTTCTTTTTCCCAGCCCTGTTGTTTTCTCTGTCCTTTATTTTTTATATTTACAGGTTAACCTTATTCATTTCTCAATTCTACTGCACGAGTTCTGCACTGAAGGCCTGAGGAGCTTTAAATTTCAGGAAAACTCCAGAAAGTTCCGGGAACTGGCTAAAAAAAGGAAATAGAAAACGATCAGATTCAGAAACATTATAAAGAATCAGATGTTTATACCTGAATAGTTTTTGATTAATATACATGTTTCCGGTGTTCACAATATGGGTTTGGTTGACTTTTTTAAAAATAAAGTAAAACACTCTCAAAAATCCCCCAAATTGAATTATTCTACAAACGGCACTTCTATATCAATAGGTGAGTTTACAGGGGAATATCATCAGTCATCAAAAGGTAGGTTCATTTTAGCGTGGAAAAGTTCAGGTGACAACGGAAAATACATTTTGCTGGATCGCGGGAAGATAAAACTTCAGGCTAAGATGAGGCACCCTGATAATGGAATGGTTTCAAACTCGGGAGTGTTTCTCCTCAGCGACCTGACCTCCAAGGGCATGTATGGCGTATTCCATGTAATTAATTCCGACGGAGAAACTCTGATAAAACAAAGGTGCAGGGCAAATCTGGGCTCTGCCGGAATTTCAGATGACGGGCGTTTTGCTGTTTGTCAGTCTCTGGAAAGTACCAGCAAGTCGGATAGCTGCAGACTTTTTTTCTTTGATATAAAGAACAAAAAACTATTGTGGAAAAAAGTGCCTGAAACTATAGGAAGCGAGCTTAACTGGGCAAAAAGCTACCGTTTTGATACTAAAAGAAAAGTCCTGTATCTGATACACGATAAGAACAGGACTTACCGCTACACCTTTGAAGGGACTTTTCTTGATTCTAAACTATACCGGCATGACTGCATCAATTCTGGAAACGATATCGAATTTCTTGAAGCACTCAATGGGTTAAAATCAGAGCTCTCTGAAAGTACCTACCCTCAAGAGTATGTTGACCTTATAGTTCCTCTGGAAAAAGGATTGAAAAGGTTCTCTGACAGGGATACCAGGTCAAAAATCCACAGGGTTCTGGGGGAAATATCCCTTTTGCAGGGAAATAATGCAGAAGCGATAAAGCATTTTGAAACCGCATTGAAACTTAATCCCAGGGCGGGAGTGAAGAGGACACTCGAAAAATTAAAGAAAATTGGTTAATCTGACAGTGTTATATTGGAGTGTACGAACCAGAATTAAATTTCATTTTTTGAATTTATGAGATTTTTCCACGAAAAAATAGCCTCTAAGTCTGATCCTTTAATATGAAAAAGCCTCGGGCGAGATTTTCAGGTGCTTATGAAGTCACTTTTGTCTGACCGTCCCGGCCACTAGTGTCTCAACCATTTAATTATTAGTCATCATTATAAACGTTGAATCCTTTTATACCTTCATGCTACAGATTCAACTTGCAGATAATGAGGTAAATTTCCTTCAGGATTTTGTGAGAAAAGGACGTAAAAGCGCAAGAGAACTAACTCGAGCCCGTATTCTCCTTCTATCAAACCAGCAAACAGAAATCACTGAAATCGTGAAAATATTAGGTATTTCCAGGAGTACCACCTTGAATATACGGAAAAGATACCTTGATGAAGGTATCCCCAATGCTCTTTTTGACAAATCAAGATCTGGTCAACCTATAAAATACACTGAAAAACATGTTGCAGAAGTAATCGCTTTAGCCTGCAGCAGTTCCCCTGATGGAAGCAAGAGATGGTCGCTATCCCTGCTTACTGAAGAACTTAGGAAAAAAGAAGGATTTGAAACTATAGGTAAAGAGAGTGTTCGGCTTATTTTGAAAAAAGCAAAACTAAACCTTGGTTAAGAAGGATGTGGTGTATTCAGACTATCGATACTGAATATAGAGACAGGATGTATGACATTCTTAGTCTGTATGAAGAGGATTATGATCCTAAAAAACCTCTTATCTGTCTTGACGAGAAGCCTAAGCAACTGCTCAGGGATAAAAGAATGAGCATTCCTATGAAGCTTGGAAGCTCAGAAAAATATGATTATGAGTATGTCAGGAACGGAACAGCAAACATATTCATGGCGGTAGAGTTCAAAGCAGGAAAAAGGGTAACTCAGGTAACCAAAAGAAGAACAATGAAGGATTTTGCACAATTCATGAAGATTCTTGTCACAGAAAAATATTCTGAAGCAGAAGTCATCAGACTGGTTACGGATAATCTCAATATCCATAAAGAGAAGTCATTCTACGAAGCATTCTCAGAAGAGGAAGCAAAGAAGATTCTGGACAAGATAGAGTTCCATTACACGCCAAAACATGCAAGCTGGCTCAATGCTGCTGAAATCGAGATCAATGTCATGGATATCGAATGTACAGGAAGAAGGATCGGGAACATCGAGACGCTTAAAAATGAAGTGGATTCATGGACAAAGAGAAGGAATGAACACAAAAGGAAAATTGAATGGAAGTTTACAAGGAAGAATGCAGATGAGAAAATGTCAAAGTATTATGTGAAATAATTAAATGGTCATGACACTAGTCTTTACCAAGGACGCGCTATACCCCTAAGTCACCAAGGTCTGATTACGTGCGAGAAGACAGTATTTTAGTGTTCAAAGTTCCTTTTTTCATTTAGTTTTATATCTTTTTCAGCTTCTCTCGCTTATTTTTATTCGAGTGACAGTGGGCACAAATACAAATTAATTTATATATGCGATGAATAATAACTTATGAATTTTATATAAATATTATGTTTTTAATTTTTTAAGTAGGCGAGATTATGAATGTCAAAAAAATAATTCTGGTAATTGTGATTATCCTGGGACTTATGTTCGCCCTTGGGTGTAGCGATTCAGGCGATAATTCTGAGACATCAGTCGAATCTGAGAATATTCAAACAGGTGAAACGAAAGCAATACAGGAAGAAGAACCTGAGCCAGCCATTACAGAGGAAACTGAGACTGTAACGGAAACACCCGTACAAGATGATACGGAAGAATCCAGTGTAATAAGCCTTGAAGAGGCTAAAGGAGCTGAAGAAGAGACCCTTGAAGAAAATGACAAAGAACCTGAAGTAGATATGGAAACTCGTATGAAGGAAATCCGAGAAGAGGAAGCTGAAGAAGAAACTGAAAGGGAAGTAGAAGAGTCCAAATCGACTATTTCTTCAGATGATGCCATATGGATTGATGTGATGCTGGACGATTTAGCTGATGTACGGGCGGATATGGACGACGTTTCAAGAGCCGCTTCAACCAATGATATGGCGAGCCTGGCTGTATATGCCGACAATATGTATGCAAGCACTAACATTGCTATTGACCACTGCGACAGATATGATGTTTCTGCCGATCTACAACCAGTAGAAGACGAATACAGGCTTGCTATGGTTGCTTACAATTGGGCGGCTGTGTCCTGTTACGCTGGTATTGAATCATTCAATTCGGGGAACGCTGCTGAGGCTGAGGCTAATTTTAACAATGCAGGAGAATTCATCAACTCTGGAACAGACCATACTTTACAGGCAACTGAGCTTATGAACGAATACAATGAGAATCACAGACTTTAAGTCTGATAGTTTTGAGTCCCGGAAGGGACTCTATACACTGTTTTATGCATGTCTAAATATATTCCAGAACTGATTAACCGTAATACTTCCGAAGAAGAGAAACTCAATTAATAAATAAGAACTTATTCTAACCAAAGGTCCGTTAAATATGTTTATTTAATAAACGCTTCGAAACAAATGCTGTTTTATCCCGAAATTATTTCGCGCTAACTATGTTGGTTGCAATCCCTTATCTATTGTGAAACTTAACGGGAAAAAGATACGTTGGATCATTGCTCAAAAGTTGAAAGGGGAATCTACCTCGACGATAGCTCAGATCCAGGGGATCTCAGCTCGTCGAGTTCAGCAGATATATAAAGAATATGTTGATACTGATAAGCTTCCTCAAGTTGGTAATAATCTTGGAAGGCCCCGTAAACAGTTATCTTCCGACGATAAGGAGATAATTGACCAAACTTACTCAGATTATAAGTTTGGAGCCTGTTACCTTGAGATTCTCATAGAAGGCAAGTATAATCGTAAAATATCTCATAACAGAATCCATAACTATCTACTCAGTATGAACCTTGCCAAGGAAAACCGAAAAAAGAAGCAGAGAAGAAAGTGGTGTAGATACGAACGTGAACACAGCATGTCTGCTGCACACATCGATTGGCATGAAAACCCTCTTTTAGGGTTACAAGTCTGTGCCATTCTTGATGATTCATCAAGAATGGTAATTGCAGGAGGAGAGTACGCCCATTGCAACACGGAAAACACCATTAAAGTGATCGATGAACTTGTCAGAGAGTACTGGGATATATGTCCTTTAAGGGAACTCATCATGGATCATGGAAGTGAATTCGGAGCACACAGGATTAATGAGGATGGTTCATGGGATAGTGAATTTAAAGAGAGAATTAGAGAACTTGGGATTAAACCAATACTTGCAAGGGTCAGACATCCTCAGACAAACGGAAAAATAGAGAAATGGTTTGATACATATCAGAGGTTTAGAGGAGAGTTTGAATCGTTCGAGGAATTCTTACAATGGTATAACAAGAGGCCTCATGGGGCTTTGAAACTTGAACAATTAGAGTCACCACAAGATGCATTCTGGAATAGACTTCCAATTGAGGCAAAATTCAGAATAGGAACGAGATTGTTTGGGCTGTGAAAATATGGACAAAAGGAAAAAAGTTTCAAAGCGAAATTATTTCAGGATAAAACACTCGAAACAAATGCCAAAAATGTTATAAAATAATATTTATGGAATTTAACTGAAATAGAGTCAGATAATCACTTATTAACGCCCATTTTTTTTAATTTCAGTCGAATGTCCTGCTAGCTTGCTGCGGAGATGGAAAATGTCAAGCGTATAATTCTTCCGACGAATAAAATAAGTTTTGAACCTTCATATCTAAAAACAAAAAAGCAAAGATCCTTGGGCAAGATTTGAAGGCGCTCATGTCGTCGCTTTTGCCTAACGGCCTCGGCACCCCAGCCCTGATCAAGGACGCGTTGTGCCCCTAAGCCACCAAGGCACTGCTGCTCCAAGGGCATCTCCAGATCAGAGCGTAGATTCAAAGCCTAAATTCTTTATTTTTTACTGAGTTTCAGTTTATATGGCTTGCTACATATAATTTAATTCTTGATTTACTCGCAATGTCTTGGGCTATACAAATCATACGAGAAGTTACTACAACTGGTCTTTAAGCTAACATGAGCCCGTCAAGTCTTCAATGAATCCAATATCAGAACCGCTGTCAAAATAATTTACGATGTAATTTTTGGAAATCTTATTGTTGTTTCTACAGTTTCAAATACAGAAATCCGGGTCAATTAGTAACTACCAAAAAACTACTAATTATTACCAAATTGGTAGTAATTCATTAAAAACATAATATCTTCAGAAAAAACAAAAAATAAAAGAGCCTCGGGCGGGATTTGAACCCGCGACCTCGTCCTTACCAAGGACGCGCTATACCCCTAAGCCACCAAGGCACTGTTGCTGTAAGAGCATCTCCAAAATATCATACTACAGATATAAAGGTTTCGACTGAAGCGGCTTCAAACAGGAAAATATTCCTGAACTGGCTAAAAATCCGGGGATTTTGCTTGAAAAAATTGAGAAACTGGCAGGAAAAATTGCCTGTTTCTTCTACAGTTGGCTTTTGAAAGCCTGGCTTTTTAGAGTTTCCAGCGCGCATCTATAGGGAAGCGCTCGTTGATCCACATGAGGACGTGGTTATTGTGGACGATTTTGTAGGTGCGGGAAAGTATGGGGGTCCCGTCAAAGGTGGGTTCGCCCTCAAGAATCTCTAACTCTACCATGTCCCGCCTGGTTTCAAGGTTGTGGGTGCGCAGGATCCTGCCGATAGGGATGTCTGCCCGCATGAGCTGGTCACGCATTGTCTGGGGCATACGCTCCAGAGGGGCGAGGGACTTTGCGTGTACGAAAACCGTGTCTCCGGCGTAAAGCCTGACTGTTCTGTTGTTTATTTCGCTGCCTTCTTCTACTCCCAGGAGCTCAGCCAGTTCCCTGTCGGCTTTAACGATATATTGAGACTCTGTTTTTACGGTCACCGGCTTTCGGGACATAATTTCCAGAAGAAAGGTTACGGAACCGTCAGTCCCACAGCAGACCCGGAGGCAGGTGGGAATTTCAAGGCTTTTCAGTTTTTCAAGGAAATCTCCTTCCAGAACGACACCTCCAGGTAAATGCTGCAGGATATTATTTATTATGTGAAATAAGAACGAGCGGTCAGGAGGTTATGCCTCTCCGACATCCTTTTTCGCCATTTTCAGGCGCTCTTTTGCCGTGTAGCCTGTAGACTTTAAGAGAAAGTCTCTGTAAGCTTTGTTGGTCTGAAGGATCGTTTCATCGTCCTTCACAGCCGCATCGGAAACCGTTTCCACACAGAGTTTTTTGTCTTCTATCCAGACCGTTATCTTTGACAGTGCCCCGTATGAGATCTCGAATCTGTCCCCATTACGGGAAATTTCAACAGGGAAGCTTTCCTGCATTGCCTGGTATATTCTCTCAGGTTCAGGTTTAAAGCCGCGTTTCAACTTGTATTGCTGCATTGCTATCCTCTTATAAGATATTTTCATCTCAGATAAAGTTTGCCAGAGCCTTTTTATCCGGAATCTACAGGGATAATCCGGATCAGTCGGGCAGATGATCCCGGAAGAAGGGCATGTACTCTGGAGCCGGTCTTCATATTTTTATGCTCCAGGTATTCTGGCTGTTATCACTTGAATATTGCTGATTTACGGTTATTGATGTCGTTTCAGTTTGAATTAACAACCTATATTTATTTAAATACTGGTCTCAACCGTTATCAAGTTAATTGTACATATGTATTTTCCTGTTTCATAACTGTAATTTTTATTTATAACTATAATTTTTATTTCTACATCTGCTATTAACCTGTAAAGTTGCCAGACATATTTATAATCTTGAAATCAAAAATGGTCTTAAAAGCAAAGAAAATACTAAACTCAAAAATGATCTTGAAATAAAGATTATCTTGAAATAAAGATACCCGGTTCTAAATAGATTTAGTATCACATAGTCTAACCTTTTTTATATCTGTTTTCTGGATCTTTCTGGCATAACCAAATCTGCAGTTCACAAGAAGCAACCATAAATATGAGTATATTTATCATAGGTTCATGCAAAAAAGAGATATGACTGGACATCATTTTTCCAGATCATAAGGAAGATTTTAAAACTCTTCAAGCTATTCGATACGCCTGATAAGTTGCTTTAATATATGTAGACAAAAATTAATTCATTTACCTGTTAAAATCAACCTGTCACTGATAAATAACAACCAGTAATTATAATCAATAAAAATAAGAAGGTGATCCCCGGATGCACAGAACACTCAATCTTGATGATTTAATCGCCCAGAAGGCTAAAAAGGATGTTGAAAAAGACCCCGAAATGACAAATGAAAGTCTCTACGACCTGATTATTCCCCCCGGGACAGTTGTATCAATCATCTATGATATCGTGGAAGAATTTGATCTTGAACCTATAACCCGGAAGATGCCTGTTAGCATTGCAAACAGTGAAGAAAGAGAAATTCTCGTACTTCGCGGGCCTCTTGAAAAGGTTCAGGCTGCAGAAGCGTTCCTCTATGACGAAATGAAATCCTGGATTGAAAACCAGTAAACGACTCGTCAGGATAAAAATAATAAAATAAACAGGAGCAGATGCTGGATAAGTAAAATAATAACTTTTCAGCAGAACAATATTTTTGAAATAAATATTTCAAGCAGAAAGGTCCCGTTTATTCGGAACCTATGCCTGTAATACTGTCCTTTGAGAAGTCAAAAACGGTTACTCTGCCTGTTTTATCATACATGTCAAGCTTTAACCCCTCTTCAATTTTTCCTACTACTGCAGCTGTAAGCCCTGCCTTTTCAAACACAGCCACACACTCTCCGGCTTTTTCCGGGTCTGCAGTAAACACATAACCAGTTCCCGGGTGCACTTTCAGCCACTGCTCAAAATCCACGCCTTCAGGTCTCGGGACTTTTTCCAGATCGACAGAGGCTCCTACCCTGCTCGTCTCACAGAGCATCCCGAGCGTTCCTATCAGCCCGGGGTTGCTGATGTCCTTTCCGGCGCTTGCAAGCTTTTTCTGTGCTATTTCCTGGGTTACAAGGTAGCTTTCCCTGAGCACGGAAGGCTCTTTAAAAGATGTCGTGTCCCAGCTATAAGGGGAATTTGGGCCGATTTTTCCGTCCATATCATAGGCTGCAATTACAAGGTCGCCTGGTTTTGCAGTATCACTTCTGATCACACAGTCTTTTTTGACGATTCCTATTATGGCAACGGAAAGGGAATTATACTGCGTATCCGGGTGGACATGCCCTCCAACCACAGGAACCCCGAATTTTCTTACTCCTTCAGCCAGGCCTTCCATCAGTTCCCTGCATGCTTTTGGGGAATTTGCAGAGGCGATATCCACCATGGCAAGTGGTTTTCCTCCCATCGCTGCAATGTCATTTACGTTAACAACAACAGCCCCGTAACCTGCCCACCAGGGGCTCGCGTCTAGAAGCCGTCCCCATATACCATCAGCTGCAAAGAGGATAACGTCATCTCCTCCTATGTCAATTACTGCAGCATCGTCCCCGAAATCAACGATAGCGTTCCCGTATTCCGGGCGGACGGCTTCAAAGATAGAGACTATATCCTCGATCTGTTTTTTTCGGGTAACCCCTTCGAAACTCCTTATCCTTTCTGCTAGCTGTTCCAGGTTCAATCAATGGCTCCTGTTTGTTTTTTTACTTGTATTGGGCTATCTAGTAGTTAATATTAAGATCAGATTAACAGCAATTTGATCTTACTGTTATCTGATCAGATCAAATTATGGCAGGACAATAAACGTATTAATAAATGTATTGTTACAGTTCAAGAGTTAAAATAAGTTCTTAAAACCAGCTGTGAGGTTTTCATAAGTTAATTATAAACTTATTGCGGGTTGATGTTGATGGTCGGACATATAATCATGGAATTCGTTATGGGTTGACATCAGCAACTGCAATATTTGTATCTTTGATTTTCCGTTTATCTCTACCCTTGAAGTAAGGAATTATGCAGCAATACGTAATTCAGTTATCCTTTATCTCTTTTTTTCTTTGTTTCCGGGATGGAAGCGACAGCTTTTTATAAATTATTATCTCCTTGTATGTCAACCTTCTATATTTTCGACTCTATAAAAATCCCCCTTGTTTAAATAAGGAGTGAAAAACATGGTAGCAAAAATCGATGCCGATGCCTGTACAGGCTGTGGAACCTGTGTAGATGAATGCCCAGCAGCTGCAATCTCCCTCAATGACGATGACATTGCAGTTGTAGACGAAGATGAATGCCTTGACTGCGGTGCATGTGTAGATGCCTGCCCGAACGGGGCAATCACTCTCGAGTAACGTTTTTAAAAATAAGTTCTGAAAAGCGGAGTTCCCAAACTCCGCCATTCAGGCCAGGGTTTTTGAGCTTTTCTTATTTCAGGTCTTTTTCTAAACCCGGGCTGAAATTAATAAAATTATTAAGTTACTCAGGACTCTTCTTTCCCGTTCGTTTTCAGAACTTCTTTTGCTTTTTCAAAGTCTTCTTTTGTTTGGATTTTTATAAGGTTTCTGCGCTCCTCACTCATCTGTGACATGTCCTGGGCAAGGAGTCCGTAAGCATCGGATCTGCACTGTCTGCAGTGGCGCATCTGCATAACATAAGGTTCGCAGGCTTCCTGAACGGCTTTCCGCTCTTCGGCAGTTGGAGGCTCAAGATGTGCAAATGCTCCCTGGTTGATCAGAGGCATGACATTCATGATGTAGACCCCGAGCTCATTGAGCTTTCTGGCAATCTCTACCACATGCTTATCATTAATTCCCGGTATAAGCACGGTATTGACCTTGACAACGATTCCTGCATCAATAGCCGCCTTTATTCCCTCAAGCTGGTTTTTGATCTGAATCTCGGCAGCTTCGACTCCTCTGTAGACTTTTCCGTGATATACTACATGGTTCACTATTTTTGCCTGGATTTCGGGATCGATTGCGTTTACCGTAACTGTCAGAGTGGAAACCCCAACACGCAGCATGTCCGGAAGTTTTTCAGGGAGCATAAGCCCGTTTGTGCTCATGCAGAGGGTCACCTCAGGAAATTCCTTCCTTATAAGTTCAAATGTCTCAAATGTTTCATCGTTAGCCAGAGGGTCGCCAGGTCCTGCAATTGCAACAACTTTAATGAACGGATAATCTGCCAGGATCTGCCTGGTTTTTTCGAGGGCTTCCTGAGGACTAAGGACTTTACTTGTAACTCCCGGACGGCTCTCATTTACGCAGTCAAATTCCCTTACACAAAAATTACACTGGATGTTGCACTTGGGGGCTACAGCAAGGTGGACTCTCCCAAACTTATGCTGAGCATTTTTATCGTAACAGGGGTGTTCGGAGATCTTTCTGCGGATTTCCTCTCCAAGGATGGGGCCTTTATTCTCATTGTCTACAGATTGATTTTCTTCTGGCAAATCTTTCTCCTCCGTTCGAAATGTAAAATGAATGTGAGATTCTACACTAAATAAGGATTCTACTCTAGTAGGGATTCTACACTAAATAGGGATTCTACACTAAATAGGGATTCTACGTTAAATAGGGATTCTACACTAAATAGGGATTCTACACTAAATAGGGATTCTACATTAAATAGGGATTTTTGAATGTCTAAATCACCTATGATATAGCTCCCTGATATACATTGTGGAATAGTTTCAGGATTATTTCATAACTATTCTGAAGTTTTATTTCATAACTATTCCGAAGTTTTATTTCATAACTATTCTGAAGTTTTTTCGAAATTGTTCCAAAACAATTTCTTTATTATCCCTGAACCTTTTGAAATACGATTAAATCGTTACAAAATTTTTCCAAAATTCCCCTAAAATTGCTTTGATTTCCTTCTTAATGTAAAGGTGTATCTTCTTTAATGAATCTTTCAATTCTTCTTTTTTATTACTGTTTGAGCATTCCAGGATCGGGATCTGATCTATATATTTAAATATCCTGCTACTATTAAAATATCTCGATTTATATTAAAATCTCACATTTATACAGTGGTCTGTACACAGACCACTTTTGCCCCACATTTTTCAATCAGGAGAAATTATCCATTTCGCACCATTTGCCTTCCCCTTCCCATACCCTCACCAGAAGTGGAAAGCCAAATCTCTCCAGAAGGCGGGAATGAATGTGCTGGCAGAGGTGCTCGGAGCTGGGGAAGTCAAGGATATCATTTAACAGGGTATGGTCATACTCCTGAAGAGTCTCCTTTATGCCTTTTTTCAGGTCATAGAAATCTATCACCATACCGTTTTCCCTTACCTCTCCTTCCACTACCACTTCTATTTTATATGTGTGTCCATGAACTCTTCCGCACTTCCCGTGCCCTGGAAGGTAATGTGCGCTGTCAATATAATCAATAACTCCCAATCTCATATTTGCCATTTTATTCGTCCCCCTTTTCGATTACAGGCAACCCCACATTCTGTGAGTCTGCGGAATGATTCGCGTGTCGGTTAGCTTTAGCAGGTTTTTCTGCAGTTTTAGAATACCCCTTATCGATGCCTGATTGAACCGCGGAGTCCTTACCGCACTTCCCAGAGGCGTTTCGGGCTGGAGAACTATGCAGGATACATAGGATCCTATTGCTTCTGCAGCCAGAGATACCGTATCTGTGTTTGTATCCCTGCCTATTACAATTTTGCAAAAACAGTCTCTTGAATTATTTTTTCTAAGGAGCCTGAAGCACTCAATAGTGTTTTCCATATGTGCTTCCCTGGTTTCCGGGGAGATGTCTTTGAGAGCTTCCGGGAGCTTGAAATCTCCTGCCACGTACGCAACATTTTCGCGCAGTTTTCTTGCCTGCTCAGGCAGAGTCATATTGGATTCAAGGTACAGAGGCACGGAAAGGTTCAGTTTCTCTATGAAATCCGCATGCAAAAGAGGCTCTCCTCCTGTCAGGGATACAGAATGGAGATCTTTGAAAGGCTGAAGCATGGATTCCAGCTTTTCTATGTTTACGGGGTTTGAGACCTTTTCGAAAACTCCACTGCCTTCAACCCTCTCGTAATCGCAGGTTCCAGGATTTCTGAAATTAGTATCACAGTAGTTGCAGCTGAGGTTGCAGCCTGAAAACCGGACAAAAGCCTGCCTCATGCCGACATACGGGCCTTCTCCCTGCACGGAACAGAAGACTTCTCTTAAGTTAGCGGGTTCATGGTTTGAAGATGACATTTACGCCACTCCGAGAGGTCTGGACTTCCTGAGGTCCTTTTCTATATCCCCAAATTCACTTACATAAGCTTCCCCGATACCCTGCATCAGCCGTACAATATTTTCCTCGCCCTCAATTCCGGCTTCTTTCAGGTTTCCGTATACCTCATGCGAGACGTTAATGCCGAAATGGATTTTCTGGGAAATAGCCGAGGTGCTGGCAATAGATACGGTCAGCTTCTTTCCTTTAAAAAACAGGTCGTCTCCTGCTCTTGAAGTGTTGATCCCAAGCTCTTCAAGGTATTCTCTGACTATTGCAGTAAACAGGCGCTGGCGTGAATAAATCAGTTTCATGTCGGTGGAATCGAAATGTTCTATTATGAAACTCAGCATGTCTTCAGACCAGATAGACTCGTTTGCTCTCCGGTCTTCAAGGTCAATCATATGCTCGATTTTAACGTCACACGCACCTCTAAAAACAATAACTGAATCTTCCTGCACTCCAAAGCTGCTATAAGCCCACAGGGAAGAAATCTGGCTTCCGTCGTAGTCAAGTTTTTCGGGTAAAATAATACACTTCATGGAACTCTCTCTGCAATCTCTAAAATTGTTTCTTTATTTTCTCTACCGGATCTCAGCAGTGCCGTAATATCATAATTCTCAATTTGTTCATACTCCCTGTTCGGACCCGGTACTTCAGATCCCCAACCTTTCCAGAAGCGGGTCCTTTATACCAATATTTTTGAATGCCCTTGCCCTGCGCACGCAGCTTTCACACTTTCCGCAGGGGATTTCCCCTCCGTGATAGCAGCTCCAGCTGTATTCAAGCGGAGCTTCTGCTTCAAGAGCTTTTTTAACGATTTCAGTTTTTCCCATTTCTGCCAGGGGAGCAAGCACTTTCACTCCGTTCTGTGTGGAGTAAGAAAAGGCATTGTCCACCGCCTGTATGTAATCACGGGAATTATCAGGAAAGGTTCCGGCTTCTTCTCCGTTGAAGCCCACAACTATGTAATCACATCCCCTGCTTTCGGCAAAGCTCCCTGCGATGTTTAACATAACCCCGTTCCTGTTAGGGACCCAGACAGCCTTTGCAGAATACTCGGTAATCATGGAAGGGGAGTTTTCATCAATATCCTCAAAAGACAGGGAAGGGACTTCTTCATCCCTGTTTACAAGGGATGTATGTGTTATTTCTCCAAGCCAGTCCAGCTTTATTATCCTCTGCTCTATTCCGAAGTGTTCGCAGACCTTTTCGGAATATTCCATTTCCCGCTGCCCTGCTCTCTGCCCGTAGTCAAATGTAATTGCCATCTCAATTTCAAGGCTTTCGGCAGCAATCGCAAGCGCTGCTACGGAATCAAGCCCGCTGCTCAGGAGGGTTATAGCTTTCATTCCTTTCTCACTGACTCTAATTTTATGGAAAATTTTCTTTATCTGGTACTCTCTGGAGGTTCTGTAAGTATTCCTCTGAGATTATTGGAGTAATATCTATATCTCCTATTTAAAAATAGCTCTTTCCTGAGCCTCAAAGTATGTATTAAATATTCAGGGCGTCTAGTATTAAGTGAGGTGGGATTACTTGATAGGAATTATTTCGGATTCGCATGATAACCTGGCAGCTATCCGGAAAGCTGTGGAATTCTTCAACAAAAAACAGGTAAAAGCAGTGCTGCATGCAGGGGATATCATTTCCCCTTTCACGGTAAGGGAATTTAAAGAACTAAATCCAAAACTCTATTTCGTCTTTGGGAATAACGATGGGGATAGAGTAACCCTGACAAAGAAGTTTGAAGAAATAGGTGCCGTTTCCTGTGGGGATTTCGGGGATCTTACTATTGACGGGCTGCATATCGCCCTTTTACATGGGACAGACGAAACTCTTGTCAGAGCTCTTGCAAAGTCAGGAGATTTTGACGTTGTGGTCCGGGGGCATACTCACAACGCAGGGGTCAAAATGATTGACGGGACGCCTGTACTAAATCCAGGCGAGTGTTCCGGGGTTCTGTCAGGAAAAGTTACGGTTGCAACCCTTGAGATCGCAAACCTTAACGTTGAGATTACCGAACTGGAGCTTGACTGACCTTTATCTTCACTTTTATTTCAAAAATTATTTAAACAATAGCTCCTTAATGGTTTTAATAGCAATGGAAGCCAAACAGAATGAGCAAAATGAGCCCCCGGGACAGAAAGAACCATTCCTGGAAAGCCTTCCCGAAACGAATAACTCTTCCGGAAAAAGGAGAAATACCCTTATTTTTGCGTGTTCCGGTTTATCAAATACAGGGAAACTTACCATGCAGGCAGCATCGACCCTGGCTTTCAGAAGACCTGACCTTTACAGGGCTGCAGCTGCATTGAAGGGGACAGATGCGGTTGAAGACGCGTTATCCGAAGGTTTCAGAGTGCTGGTTCTCGACGGCTGTACGGACAGGTGTGCCACAAAAAAACTTGATGAGGCGGGAATACAGGCAGAAGTCTATCTTATGGTTACCGAGATTGGAATTGAAAAAACAAGACCTTTGGATGTAAAGCCGGAGTATATAGAAAAAATTATCCGGGCTGTAAAGGAAGCCTGAATCCGGTAAATTTTCGAGCTTTCTGCGGTTCTGTTTTCCTTTAAGGGTTCTGATTTCCTTTAAGGGTTCTGATTTCCTTTAATTGTACCTTTTCCTCAATATCCCCGCCTGAGGATGCCTGTCAGCTCCTCTGCGTGAGGCATTCTTTCTTCTATTTTGGCGCAGACCGCATCAATGTCATACTTCAGATGCAGGAACTCCACCTCTCCTGTTTCAGTATCTAAAACAGCACAGCTCGCCCCTGTATCTCCGTCTCTTGGCTGTCCTGCTGAACCCGGATTTATTATTGTAAGGTTTCCTATTTTTCGGTTCATGGGAATGTGAGAGTGTCCGACAACGAGAAAATCAGCCTCCACAGGCTCTGCTGCTCCTTCTATCATTCTCAAAACCTCTTCATCGGAGGTTTCGGGTTTTATGTATTCGAACATAGAGCGCGGGCTCCCGTGGGTAAAGTAAAAACTTTTTCCGCCAATTTCTTCTTTGATCAGCAGAGGAAGTTTTTGCAGGTACTTCATCCCTGCTCTGTCAAGAATTTTCCAGGTATATTCCCGGGTTGCAATTGAGAGATGTTTGTACCTGTAACCACACTGGCAGTCAACTTTAAAGGCAACCGCATTGTCGTGATTACCCCTGATGGTAGTGATATTCTTTTTTTGCAGGAGGTCTATGCACCTGTCTGGGTCAGGTCCGTAGTCCACGATATCTCCAAGGCAGACTGCCCTATCATAGGGAACGTCAAGAACTGTCTGGAGAGCTTCATAATTTCCATGGATATCAGCGATCAGTAACAGTCTCGTTTATTTACCTCCTGGTTTTTACTTCCTCTGGATTCTAATTTTTCTTTTCATTCCGAGCTTTCAGCCGTGGAGTCTGCGCATTCCAACTCCCATTACAAGCAGATTTGTTTCCATTGGCGGATGGTTCCAGCCTTCAGGTGAGATTGTCTTTTTCTCAATGGAAATTTCAACCTGGTCTCCACTAAGCCCACATTCTTTCATATAATTTTCAACGAGCTTTTTTCCAAGTTCTGTTGCAGTATTCAATGCTTCTGTGTATACATCGAACCTCTGCCTGCTGCCGGGTGCAAAAACAAGGAAATCCTTCTCAGGAGACATCAGGCTTGCAGGCCTTATAAGGATCTCCACTCTTTTGATACCTTTTCCTGCAAGAGCCCCTGCAGCATTTCCTACCTCGGCATGTTCGGGAACAATAATTTCGGCGTCTATAAATTCCTCCAGTTCTTTCCTGTGTGAGCGCACGGGTCCTCCGAGCAGGACAACAGGGACTCCAAGCTTGAACTTTGCCTGGTAATTCCCGTCCAGAATTTGCTCAACAGCCGTATGCGGGACTCCCTGCAGGATATATGAGAGGAGATGGAGCGACATATTCCTTGCAACCCTCTTTTTTACTGCAGCGCAGAACTCGTGTGGTGTCATGCGCATGAGCCTTGCAAGCCTTTCTGCGCCTATTCTGGAAGCTTCTTCGTTCCAGGCTGTATATTCCCCGAGCACATGAAGAGCATCTGTTGGTGTAAAACCTATAGCCTGGATAAGCCTCTTTTTAATGAGGGAGTCCAGGGTTTGGGGGTGGAGGTCTTTTCTGATAAGGGTTTTTATGTCATTCACGGAAACAGGCTCGTCTCCTATTACGCCGAGGACTTCAGATTCAACCTTGCTAATCTCACCTGCTGTATAGCCTGACCTGACAAAAAATTTTGTAGGCTGGATATTTTCTCCCAGGTCTTCTCTGGCAGGCATGGGCGTCCTTTTGAGCGTATTCAGAAAATCCTGATACTGAGCTGCAGCTACTGCAAGAGGCATAACTCTCCGTGGTCCAAGGTGGAGCCCCCTGTCCACTGTCCAGACATGGCTGTCTCCTCCTGTAGCTGTTGTCTCCATTCTTATAGCTCTGACTCTTGTCTTCCAGCCGCCGACAATGGCTCCGTCGTCACTCAGGTCAGGGACTCCCATATAAATTGAAGAAATATCAGTGCTCGTCCCACCTACGTCAACAACTGCGCAGGTTTGCAGCCCTGAAAGGTAAGAAGCTCCCACAAGGCTTGCTGCAGGGCCTGAAAAGATTGTTTCTATTGGTCTTTGCAGGGCGTCTTTTATACCTATAACCGAACCGTCGCATTTGAGCATAAGAAGCCTTGCATTAATCCCCCTTTCTGTCATGTCTGCAATAATGGACTTCACAAACTGCCTGGTTATGGGGATCAGCTGTGCATTGAGGAAAGCTGTTACTGACCTCTCATAGGCTCCCAGTTCCTGGGAGAGTTCGTGCCCGCAGACCGCAGGAAGTCCTGTAAGTTTCATTATGCAGTCTCTTGCTTTAAGCTCATGTTCAGGGTTGCGTGTACTGAAATAGGAAGAAATAGCAAAAGCAGATACTTTGTCCTTTACGCTCAGGGCAAATTTTTCAATGGCTTTCAGGTCAAGAGAGGATACTTCTTCTCCATTGTGGTTATGCCCCCCTCCTGCAAAAAGCACATGCTCTGTCGGGAATTCCTTTTCAAGAGGGTGGTCCCCGATAAGGATAAGAGCTACAGGAAAACCGTTCCCTTCAAGTATGGTATTGGTGGAAAGGGTGGTTGATACGGATACGAGTTTTATGTTTTTGAGATACTCCGGATTAAGCCCATCAATTACCTTTTTGATGCCGGCAAGTGGGTCGGGATAGGTGGTCAGTGCTTTATTTGAGTCTGCAATTTTCCCATCAGAATCCCTCACAAGTACTGCGTCTGTATAAGTGCCTCCGGCATCGATTCCAAGGCTATAGTGCATATTAAAAATGGCTCCTTTTTTATTGTTTTTGTTTTTGGTTGTTTTTTGTTTACTGCAATAGAGTATGGAATTGCAGTAGATTTTTACATTAAAATTAACTTGGTTTAGGTATGCCGAACATCAGATAAAAGGAATTGCTTATCACTGTTAACATCAAATCCGGAGCCAGAATTTCAATACATGGCTTATTTTTTAAGTCCCTCAAATTAAATTCTGTAACAGTTATATAGTTTCATGTGTTTTTTATAAAAAAACTAATATAAAAATACATGCTATAATCTGGTTATTCTCTGTTGCTCTGCATTTGCAGGGAAGGTGAAAAAGCTGACAGAGAAACTTCACAGGATTGGGGTGATTTTATGAAAGCCGTTGTTTATAGAGGACCGAATCAGGTTTCCGTAGAAGAAGTCGAAGATCCGAAAATAGAGCACCCTGCAGATGCCATAATCAGGCTTACTTCGAGTGGCATATGCGGAAGCGACCTTCATATGTATGAAGGAAGAACTGTTGAAAAGCCGGGAAAAGTTCTTGGGCATGAGCCTCTAGGGGTTATAGAAGAGGTGGGGGATGCCGTGACCTCTTTTAAGAAAGGGGACAGGGTTGTCGTTACTTTTAACATTGCCTGCGGGCACTGTTTGAACTGTATTCGGGGTTTTACCAGCGCCTGCCTGACTGTTAATCCTGAAAGTGCAGGAGGGGCTTTTGGATATGCCAAAATGGGCCCTTATAGAGGGGCTCAGGCTGAATTTTTAAGGGTGCCGTTTGCCGACCTGAACTGTACGAAACTTCCAGGATCTCCAGGGGATAAATGGGAAGACGATTTCATTATGCTGTCGGATGTATTTCCTACAGGTTTTTTTGCTACGCAGCTTGCAATGGTAATGCCAGGATTTCCTGTCGCGGTTTTCGGGGCAGGACCTGTAGGTTTGCTCTCAGCTTATTCCGCAATACTGCAGGGGGCAGCTCAGGTTTTTGTCGTTGATTACATTCCTGAGAGGCTGAAGCTGGCAAAGAGTATTGGTGCTATTCCTGTAGATTTTACACTTAGCGACCCCGTAGCCATGATTGAGGCATTAAGGTCTCAGCATTCGAGAGTGGATACCGTGCTTCCGGGCGAGGAAAAACTGCAGGGAATCATGTCCAGTATAGAAAACCTTGCCAAGAGTATAGGTGCTAACCTTGAACTAGCCAGGAGCGATCCCGTAACTATGATTCAGATGTTGAGGGCAGGGAACCCAGCAATTGTTCAGTCCCTGATTCCAGGTGAGGAAAAAATGAAAGGTGTGATGTCCGGTATAGACGCAGTCGGATATCAGGCAAGAGACAGGCAAGATCCCTCAAGGGAAAACCCAACGCAGGTGATAAGTGATCTGGTGAGGCTTATCAACCCGACCGGTCATCTGGGTGTTATCGGGGTCTACGTGGCAGATGACCCCGGAGCTTATAATGAACGTGCCAAGAAAGGGGAGTATATTCTGCCTTTTGGACAGCTCTGGGAAAAAGGTATAAGTGTAGGAACAGGCCAGACTCCGGTTAAGAAACTTCAACCGATGCTCAGGGATATGATAATTGCAGGCGTGGCAAAGCCAAGCTTTATAGTAAGTCATAAAATCTCCATAGAGGAAGCGCCTGATGCCTACAGGGAGTTTGCCAAACGCTCAGAAGGCTTTACAAAGGTAACAATTCAGTTTGAAAAATAAATTTTTAAATTTCTTTTTTCAAATTTACTTTTTCAAATTTATTCTTTCAAATTTATCCTTTCAAATTTACTTTTTCAAATTTATCCTTTCAAATTTACTTTTTCAAATTTATCCTTTCAAATTTACTTTTTCAAATTTATCCTTTCAAAGTTTTTTTCTGCTTCTAACAGGCTGGTTGAAACCTAAAGCAGTATGGATCTCCTTTATATTTGTCAATTATTGTTTTCTTTTTTTCGAATATAGAGTTCCCTTTTATTAGAGTGAAGTGAATTTTACTATATGCATTTTACTATATGCGTTTTTTCTGAATTTCCAGCCGGAAACCTGAATGAAATGGCGGGGTTGAAATGGTAGTAATTTTTTAAGGAAAAAATATATTACTTCAGGGTCTGAAAAGTAAAAGAAATAGCTTTTGTTCGGATCATGGGTTTAAGACAAACTTACAAGGAATTCATCGATATGACGCCTGAAATACCTCCCAAAAACTTTACTCCCCACCTTCCTGAGGATTATGATGCCAGAATCTCCAGTGTTCTTCCTTATTATTCGTCTTTTCACCAGGAGACTATCAACCTTGTCAAATCGCTGCCCTCAAGCCCGAAAATCTGGATGGATACCGGCTGTGGGACAGGTTCCCTGATAAATAAATCGATTGAGGAATTTCTCGATACAAAATTCCTTTTACTCGACCCTTCTGAAAGCATGCTCGAGCAAGCTAAGGGAAAATTATCATTCTACCCTGATGGGAAGGTGGAGTTCCTGAAGGCTTCCTCCACCCAGGAATTTTCTCGGGAACTGGAAGAAAAGCCGGACGTTATCACTGCCATACAATGCCACCATTATCTCAGTCTGGAAGACCGTTCCCGAGCCACCAGAGTGTGTTATAATCTTTTGAAAGAGGGTGGAATTTACATTACATTCGAGAACATCAGGCCCCTTACAGAAGAAGGAGTCGCCGTGGGAAAAAGGTACTGGGGCAAATTTCAATCCCTGCATGGGCGGAAAGAAAAGGAAATACAAAAACATCTTGAGCGTTTTGATACCGAATATTTCCCAATAACTGTCGAGGAACACCTGAAGCTGTTGAGAGATACAGGGTTCAGGACTGTGGAACTATTCTGGTACTCTTATATGCAGGCTGGATTTTATTGCATTAAATAACTATGAAGATTAAAACCTTGAAACTTTGAAAAAAGAAACAGGAAAACGGGATAAAAGAACGAATTGAGAAAAAGAAAAGGGAAAAAGAAACAGACTTAATAAGAGTCTTTCTTTTTCGTGCTTCTTGTACTTCTGGTACTTCTTGAGTAATTTGTGCTTTTTGTGCCGCGAGATTCGCCTCTAGAATCCCCTCTGGATTCACCGCTTCTGGAATTGCCTCTAGAAGTGCCTCGATTATCGCTTCTGGTCTCCCCTGAATCCTTTGAGCTTCTTCCCCTTGATTTCTGGGCGAGTTCCACGAAGGGTTTGCTTCCTCTCCTTTTGTTTTTGAATATTTCGATCAGGGATTCAGCCTGAGCAAATGGCAGAGTTACAAAGGAGAAATGCGGGAAAATTTCTGCATCCCTTACTTTGAGTTCGCCGTCCCCGAGTTCTTCCTGAATGAAATACGACAATTTGTCCGGAGTCATGCCGTCGGCTTTACCCATAGCTATGAAGAGCCTGGATTTGCCTTTCCTGTCGACATAGGAGCTGCCGCTAGAGATTTCAGTGTACATGCTTTCATCGAACTTGTCTTTGAAGGTGAACTTCAAAAGGGCAGCCAGAATTTTTTCTGCAGGGTATTCTTCAAGGAGCTTCTGGCTCATCTCAAGGCAGTCCCCGTATTCTTCCGTCTTTATGGTCTCTTCGAGTTCTGTTCTTACTCTAGCCCTTTTGGCTTTAATTACATCTTTTATTTCGGGAATGTGGCCTTTCTTCATTTCGGACTTTGAAGTCTTTTTAATGTAAGTAAGCCTTCTGAATTCCGTGGATGTGACAAAAGTAATGGCAGTTCCCTGCTTGCCTGCCCTTCCTGTCCTTCCTATCCTGTGCACATAGGACTCCGGGTCCTGGGGCAGGGCATAGTTGATAACGTGGGTCAGGTCCATAATGTCGATGCCTCTTGCGGCGACGTCGGTTGCTGCAAGGATGTTTATCTTCTGCTTCCTGAACTTGTTAAGGATTTTTTCCCTCTCCTGCTGGGAAAGGTCTCCGTGCAGGGCATCGGCTAAATAACCCCTGTCGCTGAGTTTCTGGGCAAGTTGGCTTGTGTCAGTCTTTGTCCGGCAGAATACGAGCCCGTAGAATTCATCTTCAATGTCGATAATCCTGCAGAGAGCTTCGAACTTGTCGCTTTCCTTGACCTCAAAATAGATCTGTTCGGTCAGGGTTTCTGTAAGTTCCTCTTTTTCGATTGTAATGTGCTCATAGTTCTGCATATGCTTCTTGACGATTCCAAGAATTGCCTTTGGCATTGTGGCTGAAAAGAAAAGCATCCTCTTATTCGGGCCGGTTGATTTTAAGATCTCTTTTATGTCGTCAATAAAGCCCATGTTCAGCATTTCATCGGCTTCGTCAAGAACGAAATATGCGATATGTTCGAGGTTGAGGCTCTTTCTTTCGAGGTGGTCGATGACCCTTCCCGGAGTTCCTACAACAATGTCCACGCCGCTCTTCAGCACGCGAAGCTGCTGGGTCATGGACTGTCCGCCATATATAGGGACAATATATAGTTTCTTGTCTCCTTTTATGGAGTTAAGTTCTTCTGAAACCTGAATTGCGAGTTCCCTTGTAGGGGTCAGGATTATTGCCTGAACGTGTCCTGATTTCTCAGGAATTTTCTCTATGATGGGGGCTCCGAAGGCTGTCGTTTTTCCTGTTCCTGTCTGGGCTTGCCCTATAATGTCTGCTTCTCCTTTCAAAAAAAGCGGAATGACTTTTTCCTGAATCGGGGTTGGTTCTTCGAAACCTTTCTTTTTGAGGGCTTTCAATGTACTGTCCGAGAGCCCAAGTGCCTTAAATTTTGCTAATTTTTCCATGTACTCACTCTAGAATTTACGATTATTTTCTACAGGCTCTGCAGATTGCAGACCTGCTGTTTACATACTATCTGCCGCAGTCCGTCAGTTTTCTTTACGGAAAGGCCCATTTATTAAAATCGGTACACGCTACCAGCTAAAGCAGGTAAACACGCCGCATAAATGGTTAATCTCCCCGGCACTGCGAAAAATTGCCTAAAACCAGGGAAATTCAGAATCAGTATAAATAAACTTACGCAGCAAAAAATGGCTTTCTTGGATAAGTTCGGGACACTTTTTGAATTCTTCCCCGTGATACAGGCAAATGAGTAACCAGACCGTTGTCTTTTACTCCAGTGAATACACACTAGACCCATTTCCTGTATATAACCTTTTGCTACCTATCAGGCAGAACTCCCTGAAAAAAGCTGTAAAACCCGGTAAAATTCGGGAGAAAACTTGAATTATAATAAATGTTAATCCAGAGCCGGATGTATATTTGCTCTGATTTATATTTCTTAAGTTTTAATTTTTTGTGCCAGGGCCTCTTCAATACCAGCCCTTTAAGTGAAGCTCGTCCGTCAGCATTTCCTTTAACAGGTTAAGCCTGTCTATGGAATTCCTTATCTGCTCGGGCTTGTCCTGAAGTTCCTCGCATCCGGTTTCTTCCTGGATGGTTGTAACCCTCAGGAGTTCGGCAAAATTTACGCATTCGTCCAGGAAGCTGTTAAACAGCCTGCGTGCCTGCACGAAATAATCAGAGGTTCTGAAATCCGGCTGAAGGGTTTTTTCATACTCTGCCCTTTGCTTCATCTCTGCAGCCAGTACACGGGCTTCAACATAGTCCCCTGTATTCAGAAAGTTTCCCAGATTCTGCAGGGTTGTCCCTATGTGCTGGATAAAATATGCAACCTCAAAAGCCCATTGTTTGTCGTAATCCGTTCCGGAGCCGGAGTTAAATGAAGATGAGTTCATCTGGAAAGGTCATCTCCTGCCATTTCCTATATTCACTTCTTCTCTGCTATTTCATACTTCTCTTTTACTTCTCTTTAACCTTTCCGGAATTAAATCAGTTATTTTTGATACTTACCTGCTGGTTTTTAAGGCATGTTTTCATATCATTAAGCAGGAGCCGGGAATATATTCAGAATTAACCGGGATATGGAGGCAGAATTATGGAAGACAAAAAGAACATCGTGCCGGAAAAGAAGAGTTCTGAAATAGATCAACTGGAAGACGAGGAAGACCTTCTGTATACGCATAAGTCCGAAGCACGGGGCAATGAAATGCGCTGGAACAGCAGCTTATGCAGAAAATCCGGGCGCTGAGCCCGATTAATTAACGCTACTCATTTTCTCTTTGAATGTAATATCCAGTTTTCACTTTAACAGAATGAATTCTTATGCGCTGTCAGTTCCTTGTTGACATACACGCCCGGAGAGCTGTTGCTTCAGGGGCTGAAAAGAAAGAATTCGCCGAAGCAATAGCAGTTGCCACATTTGTTGTGGCATCTCTATTTTATTTCCCGGAAGGTTGAGACGTTTTTAAAATACGAATCTCCTGCCGTATGTTCTATATCTTCTTCCTGTATGTTCTATATCTTCTTCCTGTATGTTCTATATCTTCTTCCTGTATCTTTTTCCTGAAATATTCATATTACCGGAGATCCCGAGTAAATTACATGATTCCGGATAACTGTCTCTAAATATGTTCTATCTAATATCTTTTATATATGCTACTCCATGTTTATTTGAACTTGCATTAAGTTTCCATGTCTGAATCGCGAACTGAAATGCATTCAGGTTTATGAAAAGAATATTCAGACTTTTTGACTTAATGCTGGGGTTTTGAATCGATTGCTTAAGAACAAGGAAACTGGCATTTGATAAATCTCTCCGGATAATATCTTCACTTCAGTCCTGATCAGCCTGATTTACATGAATCCGGATATTACTGTATTTTTGAGAAAATGGAAAAACAAAATAGCATTAGGAATTACTCTATCCGGGAAAAATATCTCCAATCCGATACATATAAATATTTAATAACATATGGGTGAAATTAAATCCCTTCTTCTCTTTAATTATAGGACCAGCTTATACATAAAATGAACCTTTCAGCGTGGCATCTTAACATGAAGCAAATTCATTAAAAACAGGAACAGGGGTATAAAATATGTCGGAATCGAGAAATGTTTGGGAAGAATTTTTTGCAAACAAGAAAAGTGGTGGGCACAGGTCATCTGCGGAAGAATTTATATCCAAAGAGGCCAGGGAAAAGCTGTACCATCTTGATGGAGGCAAAACACTTCTCGACTTTGGATGCGGCGCAGGAGAGCTTCTGGTTTATTATTCTCTCGAATATGAAGAGCTCGTAGGAGCTGATTTTTCCGCATCAATGCTTGAAGAGGCAGGCAAGAGGATAAGGGAAAGAAAAAGGGACAATATAACTCTAATTCTGGCTAACGATAAAACCGTATGGGGGAAGCTTGACACTTCCTTTGACCGAATCACCGCAGCAGGTGTTATCCAGTACCTCACAGACGAAGAAGTTGATGATTTTATTGCCAATGCTTCCAGGCATCTGAACAAAGGAGGCAAAATTGTCCTTTTTGATCTTCTGGACCCCCGACTATATCCCCTATGGAAAATAGGGCTATTTTCACGAGATTTCGGAGCAGATAAAATTCTTCGCAGAATTCTTTTTGACGCTCGTACAACTCTCCTGGCGGCTCTTAAAAATCGTCCAAAAGATATTCTCGGATACACCCATAAGCCCTACACAATAGAAAAAATCGCAAATAAACATGGTTTTAAGATGGAGTATGTCCAGTCCATGTATTACGAATATAAGTATCACGCAATAATTTCTTAAAAGAGATTCTACTGTTATCTAAAAACTTTCTTTCCGAATTTTTATCTTTTCAGATAAACCTTGACTGCCGTTTATTGGAGGAGTTAACATTTCCCCTGAAACAGTTAATCCATCAAGTCCCAAAAACATTGATCAGGGTAGTATTACCCTGTTTTCACAGGATTTTTCCAAAATTCACAGCGTCCCGGATAATGTTTTTATTGCAAAACTTTTGAAAAATAAAATACACGATCGGTTTTATTCGACAATTTACGGAGAACTACAACCGCAAATTCTTTTTAACAATGTCACAGAAGGGCTTGTGTATAAAAATATACGGTCTCCATGTTTATCTCCACGCAGTTTACTTCCGGTGACAGACACTATTTTTGATTCCGGTCCAGGCAGGCGTGCCGGAGATGCCCTGAAAATTTTTGACAGCCTTGGATTCTGTGAAGCAGCGTCTCTTCCCTCTGTTCATTATCACGGACAGCAACGGCAGGCAGGGTCACTTTACATCTGCAGGCTTATACCAATGGTTAAGTGTACTTACCAAATATCAATGGATATAAAAACGGATGATACCCGCAGTTTTATCGAACTTAACAGTCCGGGTTCAAAACTGGTAATTAAGGAAGTAAATAACAGGGTTTTATTAATCAGTTATTTCGAAAGTTCTTCGGGCGGTATCAGGTCCGAGACCATAACTCTGGGGAACTCCTCTGAGAAACTGGACTTCGAAATTGCGTTTGACGGGTGCAGCAAAACAAACACAATATCTACCAGAGATGGCAAATCCATTGTGACCCCCTTTTATAACTTCGAGAGGCAAAGGCTTCCTTATGTGGATTTCTCAAACGGGTATCTGAAATTCACATCCTTTATCACCGGAAAAGGAAGGTATATGGACATCAGCATCTACAATCTAAACCAGATAGCAGACCGAAAATTAGTAACCTCTGTCGGAGACTCCAGGCTGATTCCTTTCGGGATTGACGGTCCTCATGTAAGGAATACAACAGAGCAGGGAATACGCTATCTTAACAGCAAAAATAACAAAGGCACGATCTGGTTTGATATAGATCTCCTTGAGCAATGCAGCGAGTCAGACATTGAGTACCTGCGAAGTCTGGTTTTTGATAATTCCTGGGATACCGGGGTACATTATTCTAAAGAGTTGAACGCCTTCCCGCCTGAAGAGGCTTATAAGATTATGGACGAGGGCTATTCATATGTTTATGAGAAAATCGGGCAAAAACCTACAGGCTGGTGCTCGATGAGAAACAAGGACAATATTAAGCATGCCATTTATGCCTATGAAAACCTGGGGATGTTCTGGAGAAACGGAGACTCTGGAGTTCATGCGGAAAAAAACGTTGGAAACCTGGATGACAACACATGGGAGTGGTGGGAATCTGCTTCAAAAGCGGGTATGGCGTACCCTTCTTTTACTCATGAACTTGACCTTGATCCGGCTATAAAATATTCGATAAGCCGCTCGAAATTCCTCAACTGGGTCGATACTTACAATTCAAATGGTGCGTCAATAGTCTCTTTTTATGAGTACGGTCAGATAAGCCGTAACACCCATGAAGCCCAATTTGATATCCTCCAGCATACTGACAACTCTGTCATTTTCATCGCACACACAAACGGCTGCGACGCCCTGGCAAATGTAAATATAAAGGCTGAAAAAGGCACAAGAGTCTACGATAATACCTCAGAAAAATCCCTTGACTACAGGGTAGATCAGGACAAATCGGTTACTTTCAGGGTTGAAAACAAACATACCTACAGCGTATATCTGCATAGTGCTGAGTAAGGCGTAACCTGAATATCAACTAAACTTGGTATATGACTCTCCTTCTTTTATAAACTGAAATCGTATTATTGAGCGGAGGAATAAAATGCCATTCATGGATGAAATACTGCCTGAAACTGCTGAAGCATTCGGAAAACTGAGAAGTTCTATCTTTGAAGGTGGAGAACTTGACCGCAAAACCAAGGAACTTATAGCCGTTGCCTCCTCAGTCCTGATGCGTTGCCAGTACTGTGTTGATGTTCATTCTCAAAGAGCTGTTGCTAATGGAGCAAGCAAAAAAGAAGTTGCAGAAGCCATTGCTGTTGCCATGTTTATAGCCGGAGGCTCTCAGCTTAACTGGGCGAATAACTACGGCGAAAACGTTTATGATATCATCTTTAAGGAGAAAAAACCCCTGGAGTCCGGAAAAGAGAAATCGGATGAAGAGAAAGGCTGCTGCTGCGGTAAATAAATAACGGGCTAAGGTTTTGAGTTCGTTTTATCAATTGATTTTCAATCTGTTCTATTTTTTGCTTTTTTCCCATGTCTAATCTCGTCAGAACTTGAACTTCTCTCTGCTTCTTTCCATAATTTTCACAAGGGAAAGCATAACAGGCACTTCCACAAGCACTCCTACAACTGTCGCGAGAGCTGCCCCTGATTCCATTCCAAATAGAATTAAAGCTACTGCTACTGCCAGTTCAAAGAAATTGCTGGCACCGATAAAGGTCGAGGGTGCAGCTTCCATATAAGGGATTTTAAGGTATTTTGCTCCTGCATAACCTATCCAGAAGATCAGGTAAGTTTGCAGAACAAGGGGGATCGCAATCAGGAGGATATGCAGAGGGTAATTAATGATGTTGCTTCCCTGGAATATAAAAATCAGGACAAGAGTTATCAAAAGCCCGGCAGGAGTGATCCATTGAGTTTTTCGTATAAGTTTATTTTCAAACCAGGAAATGCCTTTTTTCTTTATCATTACCTGCCTTGTCAGCACAGCAAGACCGAGAGGAATTGCCACATAAAACAGGACCGAGACAAAGATTGTCATAAGAGGAACAGGGAAGTCAGTTGTGACTCCGAGCAGGAATTTTCCCAGCGGGGCGAAAAGGACCAGGATTATAAGGTCATTTACTGAGACCTGAATTAAAGCATAGTTAATATTTGCTCTTGCAAGGTAGGTCCAGACAAGCACCATCGCCGTACAGGGGGCAAGCCCCAGAAGAATCATGCCTGCAATGTACTGTGCCTGAAGGTCAGCAGGGATCAGGGCTTCAAAAAGGACGCTCATAAAAAACCACGCAACAAAAGCCATTGTAAAGGGCTTTATCAACCAGTTTACGACAAGGGTCAGGACGAGGGGTTTCAGGTTCGCTTCGACATTCAAAATCTCTTCAAAATTAATTTTAAGCATTATAGGATACATCATGATCAGGAGTACTACAGCTACGGGGATCGAAACTTCTGCAATTTCAATTCCACCAAGGGCGCGCGCAAATCCTGGAAAAGCATATCCCAGTGCGGTTCCGAGTATGATGCAGACCGCAACCCAGATAGATAGGTATTTACTGAAAAAGTCGAGCTCCCTTTGTTTAGCTCCCTCAGGCATACTCCTCTCCTTCGTCCCACTCTTCTCCATCGAACTCTTTGCTTGCAGGGATAATTAATACGGGTTTTGTGGTTTTTCGGAGCACGCTTTCTGCCGTGCTCCCGAGTATCAGGTCTATCAAATCCCCCTTCCCACGGGAAGTCAGCATAATCATAGTGGCCTCTTCTATGTTTGCAAATTTGACAATTTCGTCGGATGGGATGCCCTCAACAACAAGGTACTGGCTCTTTATGCCTGCAAGCTGCTCTTTTATTCTCCCTAGTTTCCCCTTTGCTTCTTCTCTCTGTTCATCCAGCAAATCCATGTCTTTTATGTTATCTATTACGTGCAGGAGCAGGACTTCTTTTACTATCCCCTCAAATTCCTGAAGCTGTTCTATCGCTTTCATTGACTCTTTCGAAAAATCAAGAGGCACAAGAACCCTTGAGAAAGTTGCCCTGCATGCATTTTTATAATATTCTTTTCCTTCTTTCAGGGCATCGTACTTCTCAACAAGCAGAATCTTCTTCGAACTGCGCGCAATGTGTTCCGTAGTCCTTCCAAGAAATCTTCCTCTTATGAATCCCTTAGCTGTGGCTCCCATTATTATGGCATCAACATTTTTCCGGTCCGCGGTTTCTGAAATTGTCCTCTTAATATCTCCTATCACTACCAGAGCTTCGGTTTCAAGCCCCAGTTCCTCTGCAAAGCCCTCGTAGTCCTCAATTATTTTCTTTGCATTTCTCTCAAACGTGGGGGTAAGCCCCTGGCTTTTATGTATGTCCACGACGTGCAGCAGAATAACTTTCTTCAGTCCCGCATTTTTAAATTCCCCTATGCAGCCAAGCAAGTCTTCCTTTTCAATGGTAAAGTCTACAGGAACAAGTACAGTTTCAATCAATCCGATTCCCCCTGTTTCAGGCTATGATAACGTTTTAATCGAGCCTTCCCGTTAAAGCCCCTTTTAATAGTATTCTTCTGTCAATATAAATAAGGTGTGCAAACTTTCGATTTTGGGGTAAAAGAAGGTAAAAACAATGCAATGATAAAATGGTTAAAGAAAACAGCTGGAATAAAGACAATAAGGATAAAAGTCCGGAATAAAAAATCCAGACTGGACGGACTCAAAAAAGTTTTTGAATAATCTTAAATAAAATGGGTAAAAAAGGTATAAAGAAAAAATGGGTAACGAAAAAAGATATAGAGAAAAAAATGGATAATGAAAAAAGATATAGAGAAAAAAATGTGTAAAGATAAAAAAGTATAACGAATGTGTGATGAGGTCACCTAAGATAAAAAGTATAACGAAAATATGGGTGTCACTCGGATTGCAGTATCTCTTTTACTTTATCCATTGCTTCCTTAACTTCTTCGTCTTTAAGATCCAGATCTTTGTTCTTTTTGATTCCTAACTCGGAGACCACAATATGCCTGTCCGGGGTAAATCCCGCAAGTTCAAGTGTCTCTTTCGTGCAATTCAGGGGGCAGCCGTCAATAGCTATAAGCCTGTCGGAACCATCGGCCGATTTCAGGAGCCCGTTGATCCTGCCACCAATCCCAACGATGCACATCATTTTCCCGACTTCCTGCTTTGTAAGTTCGACTGCAATTTTGTTCGCTATCTGGCCGACGTTGGACGCTCCGCTGCAGGCAAAGATTCCGACATTTGCCGAGCCGCATGAACATTTTGTTTCTTCTGCCATTATTTTTCTCTCCTGTTTGTTTAGTAACTCTCATTTGGTGATCCATTTCTTGATGTCTTCCACGCTTGGGACTTTTCCTGCGACTTTGACGTCTCCGTCAATAACAAGGGCAGGCGTGACCATAACTCCATATCCAAGAATTTTATCAAAATCCTCTACCTTGACAATTTCAGCATCCACGCCCAGTTCTTTGACTGCTTTTTCTGCCAGTTCCTTTGTTTTTTTGCATTTTGCACATCCAGTACCCAGTATTTCGATTTTCATGTATTTCACCTGAACATTTTATTAATTTTATTTATTCTCTATCATTTTTTTATTTGATCTCTAGCCTTCATTTCTTCTTAGGGTTATTTAGATCTTGTTTGTTTCAGTATTATTTTTTACACAATCGTAAGTCCGAATATATACCCCGAAATAGTTGCAACCACTATTACGAAGAAAATATAAGTCATTCCTTTTTTTATTCCCATTACCCGGTTGATAACAATCATACTTGGAAGGCTAAGTGCCGGACCTGCAAGAAGCATGGCAAGAGAAGGTCCTGTTCCCATTCCAAGCAGGGTAAGAGCTTTGATGATAGGGACTTCCGTAAGAGTGGAGAAGTACATAAGGGCTGCTGCAATAGATGCGACAAAGTTAGAAGCAATGGAATTCCCTCCTACCAGAGATGCTACAATCTCTTTTGGGAGCACTTCAACTATAATGCCTGCGAAAAATACACCTATAAGGAGCAGGGGTGTGATCTGTTTTATCAGGAACCAGGTCTCTCCCATCCAGCTTTCAAGCTCCTCTTTTGAGAACCACTTAATAGACAGGTATGCAGTAAGAGCTATCAGGGGTATCCAGGCAATTATTTGATTTGTGAATTTCCAGCCCCACGAGGACATGAATTCCGGTGCTACAAGAACTGCAATTAGCAAAATAAAAAGTTCAACAGTGTGTTTGTGTTCTTCTTCTCCAAAGGTTTTTATGGAACTCTTTTCCGCTTCTTTCCTTTCGTAAATCAGAGACATTGTAAGGCCTATAAACACTGACATAATTACAGCCAAAATGGCTCTTGCAGCTCCGATATCATATCCCAGGATTTTTGCGGTATAAACAACTGCAAGGATATTGATTGCCGGGGCAGAGAAAAGAAAAGTGGTTGCAGGACCTATTCCTGCTCCTCTTTTGTATATCCCCGCAAAAAGAGGAAGAGCCGTACAGCTGCAGACCGCAAGAAGACAGCCTGAAACCGCAGCTACGGTATATGAGATATATTTTGGGGTATCCGCGCCAAAGAACTTCAATACGGATTCTTTGGAAAAGAGGGAGGCTATTGCTCCAGCTAGAAGAAAGGCAGGTAGGAGGCACATCAGCACATGCAGAGCTAGATACTCCTGAAGCGACTGGAACCCGACCGATATGAGATACATAACATAATCAATGGTCACTTTTTCACCAGGTTTTTTTCAGATTTCTTGTTATTATTTCAAATATATTTGAAATAAACTATATAAAATTTCCTATTTCAAATTATTTTGAAATAAGTTTGGAGCCTGTATTTCATGTCTACTGCAGATCTCCTGAAGGGTTCGAATATGAGTTTATTTATATATTTTCTGTAGCGTTTTATAGGGATGAAAATTAAAGTCGAATCAAGCTGTATATCCAGAAAAAGGTGTTTTCTTTATACTATTCTTCTGTTCATCCTTGCAGGTGTTTTTGAAATCGGAGGAGGATATCTGGTCTGGTTGTGGTTAAGGGAAAATAAGGGAGCATTATTCGGGCTTCTGGGAGGGCTGATATTAGCTATCTATGGAGTCATCCCAACCTTTCAACCGGCAAATTTCGGAAGAGTTTATGCTGCATACGGAGGAATTTTTATTATTTCCTCTCTTATATGGGGCTTTTTTGTCGATAAAAAGAGACCTGACAGATATGAGGTTATAGGTGCATTGATAGCACTTGTGGGAGTTTTTGTAATGTTCTATACCCCTCGCTGAACCTGAGAGAAGAGAGCTGGACTGGTAAGTTTGTCTCTGAAAACCTTAAATTTCGGGACACGTAATCCAGTCCTCATTTCCCTGCTGCCTTTTGCGCCTCTTTTGCTACTTCTTTCATCATCTCTCCCACAAGGGTTGCTTTTTCGCAGTGGGAAGCTTCTTTGGGGCTGCAGTTTATGAGGATACTCATCAGTCTGTCTGCTGTCCTGTAATATTTCATATCTTCAAGCCTGGTCAGAAGTTTAGATAGACTTTCGCTGAATTCCCTGCATTTTTCGTGGTCACAGACTGCCTGCTCGTGCAGACGGTTCGCGCGTTCGAACTCCTTTATTAATTCTGGTGGGAGCTTTTCGGCCATGTACAGGACTACCTATCATATGATCATTAATTTATTGTCTGCCAGGCTTCTCTTAAAACGTATATTCACGTTTACAGTGTTCCTTTACATTCTCTATAAAAGCAGCGTAAAAGTTCTCAGGAATTATAATTCCCTCTTCTCTTTATCAAGCATACTTTCTCTAAAAAGCATGTTTTTCTGCGAACTAAAAAACAGTTAGAAATAATAAACAGTTAAGAAATAAAAAATAGTTAAGAAATATAAAACAGTTAAGAAATAAAAACATCTATTAGAGAGCCAGGGTGAAGATTCACCCGAACTCAAATGTTGTATGCTGCTTCACCATGCTGGGTTTTGTCAAGCCCTATGATTTCTTCGCTTTCACTGACTTTGAGCCCTATCGTTTTATGGAGTACAAATCCTATCAATAGGGTGCAGGCCATTGCGTATACAATTGTGATAACCACTCCCTGAAGCTGAATCATCAACTGGGCAGAGTTCCCGAGAAGGAGGCCTTCTCCGCCTACACTTGCGTATACGCCTGTTAATATCGCACCGACTATTCCGCCGACTCCGTGAACTCCAAATGCATCAAGTGAGTCGTCGTATCCTAGCCTGTTTTTAAACATCACAGCCTGGTAACATATGAAGCTTGCAATTGCACCTATGGCAATCGCGGCTACTGGAGTGACAAATCCGGCAGCAGGAGTTATCCCTACAAGCCCTGCCAGAATACCGGTTGCAAACCCTAGTGTCATGGCAACTTAATTTTGAGTCATTATTATAAACTTTGAATCCCATCTGTATCTTCATTCATGGCAAAAATAAAACTTGAAGAAGATGAGGTGCAGTACCTCATAGACTTTGTTAAAAAGGGACAGAAAAGTGCACGAGAACTAACAAGAGCACGAATCCTGTTACTTGCCAACAAGAATAAAAAGAACACCGAGATCGTAGAGATATTGAATGTTAGTAGGAATACTGTTGGGCGAATCAAGAAAAGGTACTTGGATGAAGGTCTCCAAAGCGCTCTTGAAGATAAAACAAGAACTGGCCAGCCTATAAAATACACCGAAAAGCACACGGCTGAAATCATAGCGCAAGCATGTACCAAACCTCCTGATGGAAGAAAAAAGTGGACACTTGTACTGCTTACTGAAGAACTGAAGATGAGAGAAGGGTTTGAAACAATAAACAAGGAGAGCATCCGGCTTATTCTAAAAAAAGCAAAACTAAACCTTGGTTAAGACGGATGTGGTGCATTCAAAAGATAAATGCCGAGTATAGAGAAAGAATGTACAACATTCTCAACCTCTATGAAGAAAAATATGACCCGAAAAAACCTCTCATATGCCTTGACGAGAAACCAAAACAACTTCTTGGAGATAAGAGGAAAGCTATCCCAATGAAACCTGGAAGTCCAGAAAAATATGATTACGAATATGTCAGGAATGGAACCGCAAATGTATTCGTGGCAGTAGAATTTAAAGCAGGAAAAAGGGTGACTCAAGTCACCGAAAGAAGAACTATGAAGGATTTTGCACAATTCGTGAAAATTCTCCTTACTGAAAAATATTCTGAAGCTGAAGTCATCCGACTGGTTACGGATAATCTCAATATCCATAAAGAAAAGTCATTCTACGAAACATTCAGCGAAGAGGAAGCAAAAAAGATTCTGGACAAGATAGAATTCCATTACACACCAAAACATGCAAGTTGGCTTAATGCTGCAGAAATAGAGATCAATGTAATGGATATTGAATGTACAGACAGAAGGATCGGAGATATGCAGACACTTACCCACGAAGTGGGTGCATGGACAAAGAGAAGAAATGAACATGAAAGTAAGATCAACTGGAAGTTTACGAGAAAAGTTGCTGATGAGAAAATGTCCAAGCATTATGCACCATAATTAAGTTGCTAAGACACTAGTGCTGTGGGGCGTCCAAGGTGCGCCCATTCAAGCGCCATCCAGACAAAACCTGCTGCAGCGGGAGCAACGAGCGTTGTCATGAATGCAAGGGCTGCTATTTCGTTTGCAGCAAGAGCCGAGCCTGCGTTGAACCCGAACCACCCGAACCAGAGGAGTCCGGCTCCGAGGAGGGTCAGAGTAACGTTGTGCGGCTTCAGGGAATCAACACCATATCCCCTTCTCTTGCCGAGGTATGCCAGTATTGCAAGTGAAGACATACCTGCAGTTATGTGGACAACCGTACCGCCTGCAAAGTCAAGGGCTTCTCCGGTAAGGAATCCGCCGCCCCAAACCCAGTGACATACCGGGGCATAGACAATAAGGCCCCAGAGCAGGATGAACGCGATGTAAGACTTGAACTTGACGCGCCCTACTATGGCGCCAGATATAAGTGCAGGAGTAATTATTGCGAACATTCCCTGGAACGCAACAAATGCATAGGTGGGAATCGTACCTGTTACGGAGTAAGGATCAATCCCGCTCAGAAACACATTCTCAAGGCCGCCAATAAACCAGTTGCCTTCTGAAAACGCAAGGGAGTAACCTATTATTATCCATTCAAGAGCCAGGACGCCCATTGCAACGAATGAATGCATCATGCTGCTCAGGACGTTTTTACGCTGGACAAGCCCTCCGTAGAACAGTGCCAGCGCAGGAACCATTAATAATACCAATGCCGATGAAAGCAATACCCATACAGTGTCTGCTCCGTTTATAGCCATTTTCAACCCCTCAAATTGCCTCAGGTCCGGTTTCGTTCGTGCGGATCCTTATCACGTTTTCAAGTGGCAGCACGAAGATCTTTCCGCTTCCAACGTAACCGTCACTGCCTTTTGCTCCAGTTTTTATTGCCTCAATTGTTGGCTCAAGGAATTCGTCATTTACAGCGATTTCGATCTTGATTTTTTCAAGCAGGTTTGCATCATATTCCATCGCTCTGTAGATTTCCATATATCCTTTTTGAGCGCCATAGCCGGAAACGGATGATACAGTCAACCTGCTTACTTCGATTTTCTGAAGCTCTCTTTTGACTGCATCAAGCCTTTCAGGCCTTATCATTGCAATTACGTATTTCATCGCGACCACCAGTAGGTATCCTCTATCCTACTTTATTCTATTTAATTCTATCTAAATATGTGCTAATTATTTGAACAGTATGGGGCAAAAACCTGTAAAAATATTCGTTATTGAATTCGATCAACCCGGGTTTAAAACCCAGACTTCCCCTTTTCATCTCTTCTATCAGAGAATTTTTATTCCCTGAAATCAAATTCAGAGCTATGTTTGGAGAAATCGGAATTGTAAGAAACGAGGCAGATGAAACTTCCCTGCAAATCCTCTCCCTTTTCAGGGAAAGCATAAGCGAAATTCGCCTGAATGAACCTGAATCAGTATCAGCATACTTCAGCCCCAGCTATTCGTATTATATCGTGGTGCATACTCCTCTGAATTTCAAATTCTCTGAAAAAAGAGAAGAATGGAACCTGCGGTTTTGCAGGGATGTCGGAGTCTCCATTGTGGAACTGGTTACAGCCGATGCCAGCAGTGCTTACGTGAGGGGTTTGATGGCTGTTAACGGGTCAAAAGTCTATTCTATCCTTCCTTTCATCTCAATAGATGCAGAAAAAGCAAAAAAAGCTAAATTCCCTGAAGACCGCATGTCCGGTGTAAGGGGCAAGGTGATCCCATCCGTGCTTCCGGAAACAAAAGGGGAAACTATCCTTGATATTGGCTGCGGTTTCGGGACACTCACAATGGAGCTTGCAAAAAATAACCCTGAATCGCAGGTTTACGGCATTGACCTTCATGATTCCCTCACAGGCCAGGCAGAAATGAATGCTGAAGTCCTCGGATTGCCAAATGTTGAGTTCAGGACAGGAAGCGCCTATGCCCTGCCTTTTGAAAAGAACTCGATAGATGCTGTAACCTGCTTTTTAATGCTCCATCACCTGGAAGATATTAAGTTCGCACTTTTTGAGATCAAAAGGGTGTTGAAAAAAGGCGGGTCATTAACTGCAGTTGAGCCGCTGGCACACCACCACCATCACGGACCCCAGCTTTCGGAAGCTGAATGGAAAGAGCTTTTTGAGGAAGCAGGTTTTGGTGTGAAAACCGAAAATATGGAAGGAGCAGTTGTTTTGAGAGCTGTAAAAAGAGAATAATATTGAATATTGAGAAGAGTGATTTTAAAAATGGATTGAAAGATTTTCAGAACATGATTATGAATCTTATTTTCTTTCAATCCATCTTCACAGCGATTCACCAAAATAAAAATTTACCTCAATAACAATTCCTCTGGAATCAATAACAATTCCTTTGGAATTTAGTTTTTCCTGCGCTGGAATATAAGTACTATGCCCAGTAATGCAGCCACTGGAAGTACAACAGTGGGAAACTCAGGGATCTGAGTAGAAGGCTCTGTGACCTGATCATAAACCATATTATTGAATTTTATGCTATTTACGCACGGGAAATCGCCTGATAATGATATGCTCTGGATGCCTGTTTCATTGCTTTCTATCCGCAATCTCTTTTCTGTGACCCATAAAAAGTTGCATCTGGACCTGGAAAGAATTTCCCCGTTTACAAGAAATGCGTCCATATTGCCTGCAAATGCGTCTTCGAAATCTATTGAAACCGATCTTACAACCGGTGAGAAAGTGATTTGAGTAAAATAATTATTCTGGTTCCAGAATCCCAGGTCCTGTCTCTGCCACCATTCACCTGTATCAACAATTGTCGCTCCGGACGAAAACGTGACTCCCATATCCGAATAGGCGTTTCCGATTTCATGCCCCTTAGGTACCCTGCCTTCGTCAAATGTTATTGTTACTTCTCCTGCGCTTGCCGGCATGACCATTATTGCGGCAACAACCAGCAAGAATATAAAAAATAAACTCGTTTTCATGTTTTTTCTTCCTCTTCCTTTTTTATTTATAATGTGTTATAATTTATCTAACTCGTTTATTTATCGCAGATATGACCGAAGTCGAATAATATATAATTATAGAATCTTTGTTTCTTGAAAAGTCAGGATGTTGTCTACCTTTCAATAAACAACCTTCAAAAAGTAAAAGAAGACGTTTTTTAGATGTCTATTTTAATTAGCCCTCTCGAAAACTCCGGTATTAGCTTTTTACCTTTCTAAAGGCCTTTCTTTTGCAAATTGGTGAGGTGCATTCAGTATTTACTTATATGCTGATCAGTAGACTCCTATTATGTCGCAATCGGTAAGGTACACGTGCTTTATTCTTATTGCGGTGTTTTTTGGAGCCCTGTCTCCAGCCGCCGGATCCCTTTCTGAATCTGAAGCTGCATCTACAGATATGAACGACACTATGATGTCGGCTAACCTTACATACTACACAGAACAGCTACCGCCTTATAATTACATGGATAACGGTACGCTGAAAGGCGTTTCTATCGATCTCCTTGAGGCGATCACCGAGAAAATGGGGAAGAAGGTGACCAGGGAAGAGATACATCTCGTTCCCTGGACTGAGGGGTATCAGGCTGCTCTCACCCGGAATAATACGGTTCTCTTCGTTACAGCAAGAACTCCCGAAAGAGAGCAGTCCTTCAAGTGGGTAGGGCCTATTTATTCTGATAAGTACGTTCTGTTCGCCAAGAGAGACCCTGGAGTCACAATAGACGGCCCTGAAGATCTGAAGCAATACCGGATTGGAGTTATCAGCGACGATGTAGCGGCTCAGCAGCTGCTTAATATTGGGGTAAACCAGAGCCAGATCGTGCCCAAAAGCAACGCATCCGCAAACATCGCCGCACTCGAGAATGACGAGATAGATCTCTGGGCATGTCCTGAGGAAGCAGGGAGGCACTTCACTGAACAGGTAACCGGGAACTATTATGCCTACACAGTTGTGTATCAGTTAGAAGCTCAGGATCTTTATTATGCCTTCAATAAAAATACCTCTGATTCAGTCATTAAATCCTTCCAGCAGGCACTGGATGCTCTTAAACAAGAGAAAGACTCTGCAGGCATCAGCAAATATGATCAGATCCTCGGGCAGTATATCCCATCGGTCGGCCTTGCCCGGCTCAATTACCTGAGCGAAGAGTGGGCTCCATTTAATTACCAGGAGGATGGAAATGTCACCGGCATCTCTGTCGAGGTACTCGAGTCCGTTTTCAAGAATATTGGCGTAAACCGTTCAGGGGCAGATATCCGCATTGTCCCTCTGGCAGAAGGTTTCAAGATCGCACAGAACAATTCCAGCACGGTTCTTTTCTCTATTGTCCGCACAGCGGAACGCGAGCCCCTTTACAAGTGGGCAGGACCTTTTACCAGAGCCAGCTTTGTCCTCTATGCACCGATAAGCAGTAATATTACAATATCCTCTGCAGAGGACCTCAACCAGTACAGAATCGGTGCAGTGGAGGCTTCTATCGAAAACGACCTCCTCGCCAGCCAGGGTGTGAATGAATCACAGATTGTCAATGGCGAAACACCCGAAAACCTGCTTCAAATGCTGGATGACGGCGAGATCGATCTCTGGGCAACCGGTGACCTTGCCGGGAGACACCAGATGTTAAAGACTTCAGAGGATCCCAACAACTATGAGATCGTATACACTCTCAGCGAGAACGACTTCTACTATATCTTCAGTAGAGATGTTCCGGACACACTGGTTAGTGCCTTCGAGCAGGCTATCGAGACGGCGAGAAATCAGAAGGATGAGCAGGGAGTCAGCGAGTATGAGAGGATAATTTACCGGAATCTGGGGGTTGGATGCGCTCCGCAGACATTCACCGACGACGCGGTGGTGGAGCTTGTAAATACAACTGCCGCAGCAATAGAGAATAACGTTGCAGATACTTTCCGGCGCATCAACGCAGGTGAAGCACCATCTCGAAATCAGCAAGATCCGAGCCTCTATGTCTTCGTCTATGATATGAATTTGACTATGGTTGCTCATGCAGACAATATTCAGGTTGTCGGCGAGAACTTCAGGGGCAAAACAGATGTAACTGGCAAGCCTTTCCGTGATGAAATTTTAGAAGGAGCACTGAATAACGGGACCGGCTGGGTAGATTACGTCTATATGCATCCTGTCCAGGCGAACCTGTACTATAAGACAACTTACTACAGGTTAACCCGGGGAAGCGATGGAAACTTCTACATTGTGTGCAGCGGCAATTATAAGGACTGCCATAACGAGTCCGAGGCAACACCGGCTAATAATTCCACTGCATCTCCCGAGGAACTTGTAGCATTCGTCGAGAAAGCCTTCGAATATGCACATGTGAACGGACAGGAAGCAGCTCTTCGTGAGTTCAACAACAAGACAGGTCAGTTCGTTGATGAAGAACTCTACATCTTCGCATACGATATAAACGGCACCACTCTTGCTCTTCCCTTCCAGCCCGAAATTATCGGGACGAACCGGTGGAATCTCACGGACGCGAACGGAACCCTGTTTATCCAGGATCTGATATCTACAGCAAAGTCAGGAGGGGGTTTTGTTCAATATCTCTATGCAGACCCTGCAGACAACTTCACTGTCAAACAAAAACTCAGCTATGTGATGATGGTAAACCAGAGCTGGATACTTGGGGCTGGAATTTATAATCCGCCCGAGAATTCATCGATCGTGAATTCGGGGACAGATCCCCAGGTTAGGGAGAACCTGAAATCTTTTGTAGGGGAGGCAATTGACTATGCTAATACGAGTGGAAAAGATGCAGCGATCGCGAAATTCAATGACCAGAATGGGACTTTCGTCCGCGGCAACCTCTATGTCTATGCCTTTGATTACAACGGAACTACCCTGGTACTCCCCTATCAGCCTCAGCTTATCGGGACGGACCTGTCCGGGCTCCAGGACCCCTACGGGGTGAATTATACAAAGGTTGAGGTCTTCCTCGCGCAGCAGGGAGGGGGTTTTCTCTTCTATCATTACTATAACCCGGCCCGCAATATGACCCCTGAACCAAAGATGAGCTACGTCCAGAAGGTTGACGACACCTGGTGGCTCGGGGCCGGGACCTATATCGAGGACCTGAACGAGACCACTCAACCATATTAACCGACAGAAAATTATCCCGGACAATCAAACGGTCCGGGGGATTTATTTTTTCATTTAACAATGAACTCACCACTAACTATAAATTAGTCCTCTTGAGCGAGCAAAGCGAGCGAAAAGGACCCCGTCCTCCCGAGACGGGACTCGGGCGAGACGGAACTCGGGCGAGACGGAACTCGGGCGAGACGGAACTCGGGCGAGACGGAACTCTGCTTAGAAAACAATCATATCCGAAGTCCTTAGCCTGACCGTGCATTCGTCTCCGGTCTCTATTTTTAGTGAATCAAAGACTCTGTTTGCAACCTCTACCTTCAGGACATCTTCGCTTTCCGCGAGTATGAGAGACATTATCCGGCTGGTGCCTTTGTTTACCACGCTCATTATTGTCCCGTCGAACAGGTTTTTCCGGTTTTCCTTCCGGATAGCATGGATATTCTTCCTGCACACAAGCTCAATATTCTCAGGCCTGATGCCCCAGCTAACCCTTTCTCCTGCCGTGCGTTCGATATAGGGGGCAGTTATCCCGGTTCCCAGAGACCAGAGGAAAGTACATTCGGCTCCCTGCCCGTGTCCCTCGATTACCGCATCATCAAAAAGGTTTGAGAAGCCCACAAGTTCTGCAAGATAGCGGCTTTTAGGATGGTAGAATATGTCCTCAGGAGAGCCCGTCTGCTGCACCCTGCCGCCGTCAAAGACTATCATCCTGTCAGCCATGGTAAATGCTTCTACAGGGTCGTGCGTGATGAAGATTACAGGAATTCCAAGTCCTTTCTGGATCATGCGCAACTCTTTTCTCAGTTTTACGCGGACAACGGTATCCAGGGATGAAAATGGCTCGTCCAGGAGGAGGATTTCCGGATCAGGCGCGAGAGCCCGGGCAAGAGCAACTTTCTGTTTCTGCCCGCCGGAGAGCTCATCAGGGTAGGCAAACTCAAGCTCTTCAATTCCCACAAGGACCAGCATTTCGTTTGCCCTTTTCGTTTTTTCCACGGATCTTAGACCTTTTAACCCGAACTCGATATTCTGCCGGACATTCATGTGCGGGAAGAGAGCATTTTCCTGAAACATGTAACCGATTTTCCGTTTCTGAGGGGGCAGGTTTATTTTCTTTCTGCTGTCGAAATAAATACTACCGTTTATTTTTATAGCACCTGCATCCGGGATTTCCAGCCCTGCTATACAGCGGAGAGCCGTAGTTTTTCCCGAACCCGAGCAACCAAACAGGACTGAAAAACCGGAATCGGCATCAAAGCTGCAGTTCATTGAAAAGCTCGGGTTTTCTCCTTTCTTCCCATGTTTTCTTCCGTAGAATTCCTTCTCAATGTCAACTTCAATAGTCATTCAGCCTTCACCTCTTATTTTTCAGCAAGCCTGCTGGTTGCTGCAATGGTCAGGAAGGATATGGCAACCAGAACTATCACAAGCAGGCTGGCAAGTTCATTATTTCCGGTCTGGTATGCCCCATAGATGGAAAGAGGCATTGTGCCTGTCTTTCCCGGAATATTTCCAGCAACCATCAGGGTTGCCCCAAACTCTCCGACTGCTCTTGCAAAACTCAGAATACAGCCTGCGATGACGCCTTTTTTTGCAAGAGGCAGGGTTATGAAGAGAGCAGTTTCCAGTTCGTTTCTCCCGAGGATACGGGCTGCTTCCTCAACACTCCTGTCCACAGTCCCTATGGCTGAGGCGGCAGTTTTTACCATCAGGGGCAAAGAGACTACAAAGGCTGCAATGGCTGCTGCCTGCCAGGTAAAAAGTATGCCTTTTCCCGTAATTTCGGTAAAGATATTTCCTAAAATTCCGTTTTTACCGAGGAGAATAACCAGAATATAACCGGTTACAGTTGGTGGCAGAATAAGGGGAAGGGTCACGAGCGCATCAGCCAGCCATTTTCCGCTAAACTCTTTTTTTGCCAGCACATAGGCGATCAGAATACCCAGAAATGTCACAAAGAAGGTTGAAACTGCGGCAATTTTGAGAGTAAGCAAAAGAGGGCTCATGACCACCTGAAACATTTCCATTAAATCCCTTCCAAATTTTCAGGCCCTGTTCTGGTTAAAAGCCTGAATCTTATCCTTACTTTTTCAATTTACAAAGTCCTTCAATCTGTAATTTTGATTTTCTAATTCATGGCTTCTTAAAGCCGTGTTCTGCCAGAATTTCCTGCCCTCTTTTTCCGATAACGAAATTAACGAATTTTTGTGCTTTTTCCTTGCTTGAGGATTCGTTTATTACCGCTATGGGGTAAATTATAGATTCGTTAACAGGAACTGTAAGTGCTATTTCATACAGGTCTTTCCGGCAGTTTTCTGCATCTGTAATGAACACAAAACCCGCATCAACTTCTCCGGTTTCCACATAAGTGAGCACCTGCTTCACAGTTTCTCCAGGGATAACTTTACTCTCTATCTCGTCCCAGATCCCTGCATCTTCCAGTGCATGTTTTGCGTACTTGCCTGCCGGCGTAGTTTCAGGGTTTCCTATCGCAATTTTTTCTACGCTGTGTGCAGTCAGGTCTTCTAACTTTTTCGGGCTTTCTGAGCGGTTTTTCTCAGGCACCACCATTACGACGGTGTTTGCTGCAAAATCTCTTCTTGAGCTTTCTTCGATCAGACCTTTTCCAGAGAGGAGGTCCATATCACTCTCCGAAGCCGAAGCAAACACATCAACAGGTGCTCCTGACTCAATTTGCGTTCGAAGTGTTCCCGAACCTGCAAAATTCAGTTCGACCTTTGTGTCCGGGTTCTCGGCTTCGAATTCTCTGGCAATGTCAGTGAAAGCTTCAGTAAGGCTTGCTGCAGCCGAAACGGTGATGGTGGCTGTTTCTTCTTCTGTCTCATGGGAGACTGCAATAAAGGCAAGTACGGCAAGACAGAGAATTGCTGCAAAAGCCGGAAGTATCAGTTTTTTTGCCTTTCTGTCCCTTTTTTCCCTTCTGCCGCTCACTGCAATTCCTCTGCATATTCGTTTTCTGCTCCATTACCGGCATATATTTCAGGTTCCGGCTGTACAGGCGCGGTGAAAGTATCCGTAACTTCAAGGATGATGTTTGTGATCCTGTCCAGAAGTTCCAGGGCTCCCCTGTACCCGACAGTAAGGATGCGCTGTGCGCCTACCCTGTCATGGATTGGCAGTCCAACCCTTACAAGCGGGATGTCGAGTGCTCTGGCAATATATCTCCCGTTGGAGTTTCCTATCAGGATTTCGGGACTGCATTCCTTTACTGCATCTTTAAGGCTGTCAAAGTCAATCCCGTCCAGAACTACAGGTTCCAGTTCCGGCCTGATCTCTTCAAAGATTTGTTTTATTCTCTTTTCGAAGTTCCGGCTTTTGCTTCCGGTTGTTACCAGGACGGGATTCATCCCGAGTTCCAGCATGAAGGTCGTCAGGCTAAATACAGTGTCCGGGTCCCCGTAGACCGCTGCCTTTACTCCATAGAGGTACTTATGCACATCTACCATGGCATCGAGTAGCCTTCCCCTTTCTTTCTGGTATTTCTCAGGGATAGGGCAGCCAAGGATACGGACCAGTTCCATAAAGAAAAGGTCGGTGTTTGAGAGCCCTATGGGGATGGGGACGTTGTGTCCGGGAACCCCGTGGGAAGTTTCGAGGTATTTCACAGCCAGGTTCGTGCTGACAACACCCAGGCCCAGGCTTGCCCTGCTGTCAGGCATATCGGCAATCTCCGAAAGCGGAGTGCCTCCGGGAGCGATTTTTGGAAGATGGTCCCGAAGTGGTGCATCAAAGGTATCGGAAATGTCCGGGAGAAAGATGTAGCCCCCTGCGGTCTCTGCAAGGATCTCTTTCATTTCCCTCACATCAGCCGGGGAGACGCTCTCGACAGAGATAATGTTGAGCTTGCCGTTTGAAGTTTTAATCGGATAGGGTGCTTCTTTCTTCATGCCAGGACTTTTTGCATTCCCCATGCTTTCCCTTGCCTTTTCTTTTTCCAGGATGTCCGTATACCCCATAATTTCCATGTTTTCCATGTAATCCATGATTTCGGTGTCTTCCGGGATTTTCGGTTTTTCCGGACTTTCAGGTTTTTCCGTAAATTTCCTTACAATGGCATCCAGGGATTTTATATATCCGCTGACATGGCTTTCCCCATAGCTGGGAGTGGAAACCGGAATGATTATTATATCTTTTTCAGGGTTGTCTCCGATCCCTTCTTCCTCTTTGAATTCCCTGATAATCGCAGGAACATCATCGCCGATCGTTTCTGCAAGGCAGGTGGTCGCAACACCTATCACCTTCGGTCTGTACCTGTTGATGACGTTCCTGAGTCCCTTTTTCAGGTTTTCCCTGCCCCCGTAGACAGCCCCTTTTTCGCTCAGGGAGCTTGAGGCAATATCCACAGGCTCCCTGAAATGGTGGGCAAGGTGCAGGCGCATATAGGTGCTGCATCCCTGGGAGCCGTGGTAGAGGACCATGGTGTTTTCAATTCCTTTAAAGGCAAGGGCACTTCCCATGGGCTGGCACATAACACAGGGGTTCACGGTTGCATAGTTTCTTTTAGTCATCTCATTGCCTCCTCATACCTCACTCTCAACTACAGCATCCTGTCCGGAGTGTAAAAACTCCGGTTTCGGGGCTAGACCCTTACACTTCTTTGAGTATGGTTTTTCGGAAACTTCTTCTTTGATTGTGGCTTTTTCCTGTCCCGATTCTACCATGGTTTTTTTCGGCTCCAGGGGTTCGGGGTTAAGGGTCCTCTGCCTGACAGCTTTCCAGACAGGGCTGTTAATGGAAGCATCCACTTCCTTTGCAAAGTTTACAAAGCCGTCAAAGCCTTCGAACTCCACCACCCTGTCGTGGTTGAAATCGCAGAAAGCAACGCCCAGCTTGTATGCGATAAACCTCTCTTTCACGCCTGCAACCATCAGGTCGGCTTTCTGTTTCACGAGCAGGTCTGCAAGTTCCAGGGGGTTTGCATCATCCACAATGACCGTCCCGTCCCGGACCGAATAGCTGATCTGCTCGTAGTCTTCCTTTTTCCCGGTCTGGGTCCCTATAATGACCACTTCCATGCCCAGTTCCGCAAAACCTTTGATAAGCGTGAGAGCTTTGGCAGGGCCTCCCATATAGATTGCGGCCTTTTTCCCTTTGATACTCTCTCTTACACGGGAAATTTCAGGCATGATACGGTTTGTTTCGGCTTCAAGAATCTTTTCTGCTTTCTTTTTCATTTCTTCCGAGCCGAAGTATTCCGCAGTTTTCCGAAGAGCAATGGAAATATCTTCGATTCCGAAGAAGCTTACAGTCTGATATGGAATCCCGTACTCCTGCTGCATCCATTTTGCAAGATAGGTCATTGATCCGCTGCACTGGACGAGGTTGAGGTCTGCTTCCGCTGCCCTTGAAATGGATTCGGCAGTCGAATCTCCGGTCATGGAGACTATGACTTCGATTCCCATCTTTTCAAAGAGGGGTTTTACGAGCCAGACATCCCCAGCCACGTTGAAGTCCCCGAGGATATTGATCTTCGGTTTTTTGATTTCCATCTTCTCGATTTTTGAGTGTTTAATATCCGGTTTTTTAGATTCAGACCTTATTTCGGGTTTTTTTTCTACAGTCTTCTTTTCAGGTCTTTTTATAAGCTGCTTTAAGGCATTGCATGCAGCTTTGTATCCGTCGGACTTGTTGCCTTTGAACCCTTCGGACTTTACAGGGATTACCGGGATATTGTGCTTCTTGCTTGCTGTTTTGCATACGGCTTCCATGTCATCTCCGATAATTCCCACAATGCATGTAGAATACACGAAAATGACCGGAGGGCGGTAGATGCCTGCCAGCTCATCAATTGCATTTGAGAGTTTTTTCTCTCCTCCGAAGACAACATCGATCTCTTTCATGTCCGTACTGAAACTGCTGCGGTTCGTTTCGACTCCGCTGGACTTTGCACCCCTTATGTCCCAGGTATACCCTGCACAGCCTATGGGGCCGTGGACCAGATGGACTGCATCGGTTACGGGGTTTAAGACAACCCTTGCTCCCGAATATACACATGCCCTCTGGCTAATGGCTCCTGCAAGAGAGTTATTGTCGCAGGCAAGGGGAATTTCCTGCTCCTTTTCCTGTTTTCTGGTAATATACGGTTGCCTTTCTTCGAGAGTATCCACTATCCCGGTTTTCTCACTCATCTATTTCACTCCCCTCTGCTTCTGTTTTCAGATTTTTACCTGTTTTCAGAACTGCAGCGGCAGTTTTCCACTTTTTCCAATTTTGAATTTATCAGTTTGCTGTCATCTCTGAGATTTTCAGGTCAGTACCTTTCAGATCACTACCTTTATATTCAGGCTCCTTCGTTACTGGATGGTTTCAAGTAACCAGTCCGGTGCGTCTCTGTCTTTCCTGTCAAGCAGGGTATTTCCTATGCGCTCCACCAGTCGTGCAGCTCCGGCGTACCCCATTATCGGGAAGTAGTGCAGGTTTGCCCGGTCCATTATCGGGAATCCTACCCTTACAAGGGGCACATCCTCTGCCCTTGATATGAATTTCCCGTATGTGTTGCCGATGAGGAGGTCCACGGGCTTTCGCTTGATGATCTGGTGGAGCATGAAGAGGTCCCCTCCCGAGATAATATCGGCTTCCGGGTACTCGGAACCTGTGAGTCCTTCTACTTCTTTTTCGAATTCAGAGTTCTGGGTGCCGGTAAGCACCACACCCGGTTCCATGCCCATTTCCATCACAAGGCTCGTAAGCCCTGAAATTATGTCCGGGTCCCCATAGATGGCAACCTTTTTCCCATGGTAATGAGGGTGAGCATCGGTCATCATATCTACAAGCCTGCCGCGTTCATCCTCGAGTTCCGGAGGGATCGCCACATTGGCAAGTTTTGCTGCGTTCATTACGAAGCGGTCGGTGTTCCTTATCCCTATAGGGGTAGGCCCTATTTTTGCCGGAACCTTAAACTTGCTTTCCAGGATTTTTGCTGCTGATCCTCCTGCCATCCTGCAGAGGGCTATGGTCCCTGCAGAATTTGCGGAATCCTCTATATCTCCGATCGGAGTCCCTCCTTTCGGGTACATCCCCGGCTCTCCGGTAAGGGGAGCATCAAAAACATCGGTTGTGTCCGGGAAGACGATGTTCGGAATTCCCATGATTGAGAGTATGCGCTTTATTTCCCGGATATCTCCGGGTTCCACGAAGCCGGGGATAAGGTTGAGTTTTCCGTTCGGCTTGGTTTTTCTGGCAAAGGTGGTCACAAAGGACTTTACCATATTGTCATAGCCGGTTATGTGAGTGCCCACGTAACTTGGAGTGGAAGCCGCACAGATCTTGATTGATGGGTCTATGAGTTCTTCAGCCCTTACGTCTTCAATGATAACTCCCACGTCGTCTCCTATGGTTTCTGCCACGCAGGTTGTATGGATGGCAATTACTTCAGGTCTATAGATTGCAGTCAGATTTCCAAGGGCTTCCTTGAGGTTTGCTGCGCCTCCGAAAACTGCGGTACCTTCTGAGAAACTGCTGGTAGTTGCGACAGGGTTCTCGCGGTAGTGTCTGCTCAGGCACATACGCAGGTACGAAAGGCAGCCCTGTGAACCGTGGCTGTGAGGCATGCAGTTGTGCACACCAAGAGCCGCATATACCGCACCTATTGGCTGGCAGATCTTTGCAGGATTGATGGTTACTGCTTCTCTGGTTATCTCTTCACATGGGGTATAGTCTAACATTTTTCGTCCCTCCTTATTCTTCTCCTTCTCCTTTCCAGGGCGGGCGTATGAACCTCCAGGTGGGGCTGTGCATAGCCATGTCTATGTCCCTTGCGAAATTTACAACTCCGGAAAAACCGGTATAGCGTCCGCTGTAGTCATAGGAATGGATCTGCCTTGAAGGGATCCCGTGCTTTTGAGCCCAGTACTTATCCTTGATCCCTGAGCAGAAAATGTCAGGTTTAAGGGTTTTCAGGAGGGCTTCGGTTTCGTGGTGGTTGAGGTCATCTATAACAATGGTCCCATCTTTCATTTCCGGGAAGAGCCCTTCATAGTCCATGAGACCGATTTTCTTTTTCAGCTCCTCAATCCTTTCAGGACTGACTGCCGGTTTGACATTTTCATCCTTTTCGTAGTGTATATCTTCAAGGATCGAACCAAGGGCTTTTTCCTGCATGTGGGGAATGACCTGCCTGCCCTCGTAGTCGTCCCTGTGGGCAAACTGGTAGCCTGCAACAACCACTTTCATACCGAGTTCTTCAAAGAGGTTCGTGTAGTGATGGCTTCTTGAACCTCCTGCATAGATAAAGGCGGTTTTTCCCTGGAGCTTCTTTCTGTATTTCTCTATCTCGTCTCTGTACTTTGCAGTTTCTTCGGCAATGATTTCTCCGGTTTTTCTGGTGATTTCAGGGTCGTCAAAGAACTCTGCCATTTTCTTGAGTGACTTCTCAGTAGCTTTTGTACCTATGTAATTGACCTTCAGCCAGGGAATCCCGTATTTCTCTTCCATCATGCGGTTTGTGTAGTTGATGGAGCGGTGGCAGAGCAGGATGCTTAGCTTTGCTCTATGGGCCTGTGCAAGTTTATGGAATGACCCGTCTCCGGTAAAGGTTGAGACAATTCTGTACCCTATTTTTTCAAGGATCGGCTTAATTTCCCAGAGGTCTCCTCCGATATTGTATTCTCCGAATATATTGATGTCAAACGGGGTGGGGTTTTTAATATCCTCGGTCCCGATAAGGTTCTCCATCAGGGCGTTGCTCGCAATATGATGTCCGGCTGACTGGCTGACTCCCCTATACCCTTCACATCGGGCAGGAATTACTTTTATACCGTGTTCTTTTTCAGCTTCCCTTGCAACTGCTTCGATGTCGTCTCCTATAAGCCCGACAGGACAGGTTGCGCAGATGGTAACTGCTTCGGGATTGAAGATTTTTACAACTTCGTCAATGGCTTTCTTTAGCTTTTTTTCTCCTCCAAAGACAATATCGGTCTCCTTCATGTCCGTGCATACGCAGTAATTCATGTAGTTGTCTTCGCCCTCTTCTGCCTTTGCAAAGTTTCGCCTGGTCCCCCAGGTGAAAAATGCGCAGCCTATGGGCCCGTGGACGATATGCACCATGTCTTTGATCGGCCCGAAAACCACACCTTTGGTGCCAGCAAAAGCACATCCGCGGTTTGTAAGGATTCCGGGAATTACCTTATCGTCGGCTTCAATGTGCTGTTCGGTGGAACAGTCCCTGACAACGATGTGTTTTCTCCTGTTTCTTGCAGCCTTTTCCGGGAGCGCTTTCATCATATTTTCAACAAGCTGCTGTTTGTCTCCAATATCAGAGTTAATTTCCGCTCCCATATCACACCATCTCCTTATTCACGGTTGCTTCTCCGCTTTCTCCGGTCCTTATACGGTATGCTTCGCTGATACTTGATACGAATATTTTTCCGTCTCCCGGATGTCCGGTCTGGTTTACCTCTATAATTTTCCGAACCACTTCGTTTACATTTTCATCATCCACCACAATGGTGAACATGCGTTTTGGAATGAAGTGAATACAGGTCTCTGCTTCCTTTTCAGGTTCTGGCAGAGGCGGGTTAAATTCAAAGCAGAGCCCTTTCTGTTTTCCGCGACCCATCACCCTTCTCACGGTAAAGGAGGGAAAGCCGCATTCAAGGAGCACATCCTTGGTTTTCTGGACTCTGTTCATCCTGATTATTGCCGTAATCTCTTTCACGGAATTTTCCTCCGAAAATCCGGCTCAAAGTCCGGGCTTTCCAGTCCTTATGGTGTAGGCTTCTTCAACCGGGTTTACGAATATCCTTCCGTCTCCGTACTTTCCGGTCCTGGCTGCCTCCATTATGGTCTGTACAACTCTGTCCCTGTGTTCATCTTCGACAACCATCATGAGCATGGTCTTCTGCAGTTCGTCGTAGTGCACGTCTGCAATATGGATCCCTTTCTGCTTGCCCCGCCCGAAGACTTCCATTTTTGTAAGGGAAATGCAGCCTTCTTTTTCAAGGCTCTCGACAACCTTTGACTCCATTCCCGGCCTTATGATTGCACGTATCATTTGCATCGTTCTCATCTCCTCTATCTCTCTTCAACAGTCACTCATATTTAGAGCTCAACAATTCCGAATTCCACCATCATGGCTTCTAACTCTTCCATTGGGAGCGGAGTCGGGACCACAAGCTTGGTGTTGTTCTGGACGTTATTGGCAAGGGTCAGGTATTCGTGTGCCTGATTGGATTCGGGATCAAAGTCAATTACAGTCTTTCTGTTGATCTCTGCCCTCTGGACGATGTTATCCCTGGGTACGAAGTGGATTAACTGGCTTCCAAGTTTCTTTGCGAATGCTTCAAGGAGTTCGCGTTCTCCGTCCACATTTCTGCTGTTACAGATAATGCCTCCGAGACGTGCTCCTCCTTTGGCGAATTTTGCAAGTCCTTTACAGATGTTGTTTGCTGCGTAAATGGCCATCAGCTCTCCACTGGCCACAATGTAAATTTCCTTGGCTTTTCCTTCGCGGATAGGCATGGCAAAGCCCCCGCACACGACGTCACCAAGCACGTCGTAGAATACATAGTCAAGGTCTTCAGTGTAGGCTCCCAGGTTTTCGAGCAGCCCTATGGAAGTAATAATGCCCCTGCCTGCACATCCTACACCGGGCTCGGGCCCTCCTGATTCCACACATTTAATATCCCCAAAACCAGGCTGTACAACGACGTCAAGGTTTACTCCTTCGTCTCCTTCACTTCTGAGTGTATCAAGCACGGTTTTCTGGTTCAGGCCGCCAAGCAGCATTCTGGTAGAGTCTGCTTTGGGGTCACATCCCACAAGGAGAATTTTGTTTCCCATAGTCGCAAGGGCTGCAGTAAGATTCTGCGTGGTAGTGGATTTTCCTATACCGCCCTTTCCGTAGATTGCTATTTGTCTCATGTCTTACCTTGCTCCTCGTTTTATTTCTTTACCGGAAGCCGGTAACCGTTGTACCATCTAATATTATTTAAATTTTTCTACAAAATGAAAACTTCCTTTTGTTTTAGTTTTTGTTTCCGGTTTTCAGGAAAGGTTTAATAAACAATTCTTAAGTAAATTGCAGAGGCAAAATAAACAACAGGAAGACCCTTTCATGATCCCGGAAACCTCTTATGACATCGTGGTGGTGGGCGCAGGCCCTGCAGGTTCCACTGCCGCATTATATGCTGCAAAGAAAGGAGCCTCTGTACTTCTCCTTGACAAAAAAAGGGAAATCGGAAGCCCTATCCAGTGTGCGGGTTTTCTCCCGGATGCTTCGGAGGTTAAGGCTCTTTTGCCTGAGGCTGACCTGCCAGGGGCACTGAAAAACTATCCTGATTCCTGTGTGCTGCAGCCGATTAAGACCCAGCGCATCATTCCTCCAAACTGCAGTGCAAAAGAATTTGCTGTGAAGGGGACGGTCCTTGACCGCCGCAGGTATGACCAGTTCCTCGCCGGGCAGGCAGCAGAGGCAGGTGCTGAACTTATGGTAAAAACGCGAGTTACAAAAATACAGGGCACAACTGTTGAGACTTCAGGGCTTTTCGGAAAACACACGATCAGGGCAAAAGCGATCATCGGAGCTGACGGTCCCAACTCCCTTGTCGCAAAATCCAGGGGCCTTATTATGAAACCAGAAGCAAAGGAGACCTCTGTCGGTATTGAATACCAGGTCAGGAACGTTGATATTGACCCGGATGCCCTAGAGATGTATTTCGGAAAAGATTATGTTCCCGGCGGGTATGCATGGGTTTTTCCTGAGGGAAAGGACAGGGCAAATGTAGGAATCGGAATCCGGAGTTGCATGGCTGAGAAAGGGGTTTCTGCAAAAGAGTACCTGCACCGTTTTATAAAGAAACACCCTGTGGCAGGCCCAAAGCTGAAAAACGCCGTTATAATGAATGTCATTGCAGGCATTATCCCTGTTAACGGAGCTCCTGCAAATACCGCAACAGCAGATTCCCTGGTCGTCGGGGACGCAGCCGGGCATATCATCGCAACGAACGGTGGTGGAATTCCTCCTGCCATGATAGCTGGAAAAATTGCAGGGGAAACTGCAGCCGAATTTGCAGCCGGGAAATGCGATCTTGAAGAGTATGACAGGCGATGGAGAGCTCAATTCGGGCAGGCGCTTGAAACTTCGGTACAGGCAAGGCAGATAATGGACGGCATAATGAAATCCGATGCCCTCATGAATGCGGCTTTCAGGTTTATTTCCCCGGAGCAGATGAAGGTCATGCAGTGCGGAAAACTCCCAGGACCTGTAAAGCTCGGGCTTCAAGCCCTCAGCCGCGGGAAAAAATAAATTTACAGGTTGGAAGTCGGGAAATACTCCTGTTCAATCTGTTTTCCTGACTTTTTTATTCATCACTGGTTTTATTCATTACTGGTTTTATTCATTATTAATTTTATTTTCGTTTTCTTCTTCTTTTATCGTTTCTTTCTTTTATTTTCGTTTCTTCTCCTCTTTTTGTTCCTTTCTTCTTTTTGCATATATTTTTTGTCCTGCTTTATCTGCCTTCAGCCGGACTTTCTGCCGCCTTTATTTTCCTTAATTCAGTTTCAGCATCCTCTTTATTGTACTTTGCTTCCAGATAATTTGGTCTTATCTCAAGAGCTTTGTTAAACGAGGTAATGGCTTCTTCATACCTTTTGAGAACCACAAATTCAAGCCCTCTGAGGTTCCAGGCTCCTGCAAAGTCAGGTTTTAATGCCAGTACCTTGTCAAAATACTCTATTTTTTTCTCAGGATCGGTTTCTGCTGTTGCAAGCCCGTACCATTCCTCTACGGTCTTTCCCTCTATCTTCTTTTTAAACAGTTTGTCCAGAAACGCCAATAACATCACTTCCCATTAAATATACGCCGGGTCTATAGAAATAAGTAGTGATGCCCGCTTCTCTCACTGGCCGAAAAGAAAGTTTCTACTCAGATTGCGATATGGAATAAAAAACCGGAAGACATATCGGAGAGATGAAAACAGAATTCCAGAATAAAACCCCGTAATTGACAGTGTAACATAAGTTCTGTAAAATCACAAATCTCAAGAAGTTATTGAGTAGAAAATTCCACATCAGAAGATCAATTTCCCGATAATACACAAAAACTTAACTTCAAATTTACAGCAAATTCGCGACACTGCCTCTTAATTTATATCTATAACTAACTAACTAACTATATAAAAAACAAGTAAATAAATAATCAAAAAAATAAATTAAAAAAAGAAAGTTTGCCTGCTTATATTGAAAGCAGGGCACTTTCGTTATACACGCTCTCAAAGTCTGAACTTATTACCAGTTTAGTAATGTTGTCAAGGGTAGTTACGTTGTAAGCCACTCCACGCTCGCTTGCGTTCGTCTGGTAAGCCGTGATTTTTTCGTTCACTACCGGCTCCGGATTAAGATAGATTGTGGTCTGAACGTAACTTCCGTCATCCAGTTTTTTGAGGTCTCTGTAATACTGTTCGGCAGGGGCATCTGAGGAGTTTGTCTTTTTGACCACTTCCTGGTAGATGCTTCCTTCAAGGTCTGCCTGGCTCAAAATCTGGTCATATTCTGCAGTTGATGTTTCGTTTCCTTCAATGACATTTATAACGCCAGCTACAGTATCAATAGGACCTATTATTGCCGGGCTTCCAACAACGTTCCAGATGTTGTAAGTGCCGTTTGTACGGTCGAGGATCTGATATCCTTCATACGGCATTGCCTTTGTGTCCACAGGCATGCTGATCCTTTGTTCAGGAATCTGGTGCAGCTCAAAGCCGCTCTCATTTCCGTAATTTGCACCGTATCTTTTCGTCACATCAGCACCGTAAGAGAAAGAAACATTCATAGTCTGTCTGTTTCCAAAAACGGATTCAAGTGGAGTTCCTTCGGTTTTTTGAAGGTCCACGTACACTGCATTTGTCACTCCTTCAGGAGACATTTCCAGTCCGTCAGCGATCGAACTGAAATCGTGCTGGACATGTTTGCCCGGAACCTGTGAGAAAGGAACTGTGATAAGTTCGCCACCGGTTTCCGAAGTGGGGGCTTCGTCCTCATTACTATTATTTGAAGTTCCCGAGAAAAGTATCATAAAGGCAGAAAGAAACATTGTTGCTGCCAGGAAGATAGCCAGATATTTCTGGTTTTTTGTTGCTGGATCCTTTCGTTTCATAAATGAAACCTCATAACATAAGATAAATTCTTCTGAATGTATAAAACACACATGTTATCTAAATCTATTGTATTCGCACTTATATTACTATTCTATTATAAAAATAATTTTACCCTAACTTTTGAAAAAAAGAATTCGGGATAAAAAAGTCTTTCTGAGATAATTGAGGTTTTATCTCCTTATCTCAATTCTGGAATGTTCTGCCCTTTTCAGTCAAGGGTCAGGATCTTGAGCATATTCGTACCTCCGGGTTTTCCGGAAGCAGGGCCCTGGGTAAAAATCACGAGATCTTTACTTTTCGCAAATCCCAATTCTTTTGTTCTTTCCGTTGTCTCTTTTTCCCAGCTTTCAATAGATTCGTTTACGGCAACAGGATAAACCCCGTAAGACAGGGAAAGGAACCTGCAGGTCTTAGGAACGCGGCTGAAAGCCAGAATCCAGGGGTCAGGATTAAAGCGCGAAATCCTGCGGGGAGTCGCTCCGCTCCTTGTCGGGGTAAGTACGGCTGCAACAGGCAGTTTCTGCAGGGCTTCATAAACCTGTAAGGTGATTACCTCATCCACTGACATCTCCCTGGCAGTTATGGATTTGATCATTGTGTCAAGCCCCCATTTAGTCCGGGAGCGCCAGTTTTCAGTGGTCTTTGCAATCTTTGCCATCATCTCGACAGCTTCCACGGGGTAGTTTCCGACTGCTGTTTCTTCCGAGAGCATAACAGCATCCGTGCCGTCAAGGATAGCGTTTGCAACATCCGTGGCTTCGGCACGCGTGGGTCTTATATTATCTGTCATGGAAGCCAGCATATGGGTTGCAGTAATCACAGGAATTCCAAGGAGTTTTGCCCTCTGGATAAGTTCTTTCTGGACTGAAGGGACTTCCTGGATAGGAATTTCAACTCCCAGGTCTCCCCTTGCAACCATAAGGGCATCGGTCTCGTCAAGGATTTCTCTTATATTTTCTACAGCCTGCCTGCGTTCTATTTTTGATACTATATTTACCTGCTTTCCTCTGGAAGCGGCAAAATTTCTTACTTTTCGGATATCTTCTGCATTTTCTACAAAAGAGATGCTGAAAGTGTCAATGTCCTCTTCAAGGGCAAATTCCAGGATCCTGAAATCTTTTTCAGTCACAGCGTCAAGAAAGATCTTTGCCCCTGGAAGGTTCAGCCCTTTGTGCGAATAAAGCTCTCCTCCGATAAGGACTTCACAGAGAACGTCTTTTCCTGTAACCTCCTTGCAGAGGAGCTGTATGAACCCGTCACTGAGGTAGATAAGGCTCCCAGGGGTTACGCTTTCCGGAAGCTGTTTGTAACTGACAGGGATTCTCTCTTCGTTTCCCGGAGTGTCGTCAATTGTAAGGGTTATCAGGTTCCCTTTATGGAGCATAACAGGCTCTTTTTCGAGTTTGCCTATGCGTATTTTCGGGCCAGGCAGGTCTGCAAGGATTGCAATTGTCCTGCCAAGTTCATCTGCAACCTTACGGATAATTCGGACAACCCTTGAGTGGCTCTCAAAGTCTCCGTGAGAAAAATTTATCCTTGCCACGTTCATGCCCGCAAGCATAAGCTTCCTTATCATCTCTTCAGAAGAAGAGGCAGGTCCTATTGTACAGACGATCTTTGTTTTATGATCCGGGATTTCCATGGTTACACAGCCTCAAATTTTTCTGGATTTATCCCTTTTTGAAAAATTTGGAATTTATTTCATGCGCTTTCAGAAAAATCCTGCCCAGGCCCTTCTGGTACAGTTTATTCTCCACTGTAAATCCTGAGGGCATCTTCAACGCTTGCATCTTCGACAGTTATGGCATAAACAGCATTGCACATGCGGACAGCTTCACCCAGTGGCTTCTGGTGGATATTTCTACCGGTTGCATTCCCCTGGGCTCCGGAGATGTGTATCTGGTCATGGAGTTTTTTGAGGAAAGCTTCTGCTTCATCGCTTGAGCCGCCGGCGCAAACTACTTTTGTACGCCCGGCTGCTTTGACTGCTTCCTTGAAGATCTCGGCAGACTTTTCTCCTTCCTTCTTGGGATAATTGACCTTTACAAAGTCCGACCCAAGGCAGGCTCCTACTCCAGTTGCTCCTGCAATCAGATGCGGGTCCTTTTCATCTTTTACGGCAGCTCCGCGCGGATAGATCCAGAGTACAGACAGCATCCCGTGCTGGTGGGCATCATAAACTACCTGGGCAGCCTGAACAAGCATCTCGGCTTCAAATTCGCTCCCAAGGTAGATTGTATAGCCGACACCATGGATGTTAAGCCCGCTGTTCTCTCTAAACTCGGCTACCTGGTCAATGTCATACCAGAGGTTGCTGAATGGGTCCGCCTGTGCGGTTTCAACAAGATGTGTCTTGGAGTTTACCTTTACAAGATAGGGAATATCCTTATAGTCCATGCCGTAGCGGGCAATAAGCCCGAGCTGGGTAGCGAAAACCCCTATTTTTGACTGAGCTGCAATCCTGAAAAGGTGTTCAGGGTCAGCGTCATCTTCAGGGACTTCCGGTCCAAAAAAGTCATCGTTCAGGTGTTCTACTTTCTGGTCCCCGGCAAAAAGCATCAGCCTTCCGCTCTCTTTTGTTATTTCCATGTAGTTTTTTATGTAAGTTTCGCGCATTGCTTTCGGGACATCTAAAGGTACGATTACGTCTTCTTTTTTAATTGGAGCCATGTTCATAAACCTCAGTTTTATTAAATAGCAGTCAATAGGATGTAAGTAGTAGTGTCAGAACGGTTCAGTTAGAAGGTAGGTTCAGTTAGAAGGTAGGTAGTAATATTGGAAGTAATTTATTTACTTTATTCTTCTCTACTATATTTATTAATTCTTCCAGTTCGAAATGGAACATAAATTCAGGAGTTTTCCCCTGTTCAAAACTTCCTGATATCTCCCGAACCCTTGCTGCCAGTAAAAAACTATTCGATTCTCGATTATTAAGCGTTTCGGAAATTTAAATCCTCGTTCAATTGAGAGTGTAAAATAGCTACGAAATATAAATCGAAAATAGCAAGCAGAATATAACTCAAAAATAGTAAACAGTTAATGGCTGAAGAAATGAAAATCAAAAAGTAAGCCATATTATGAATCAAAAACTGAATATCCGGCAAACGAATAATTCTTACAAAAAAGCAGTGAATTTTACGCCGCTTGCAGGGCTCGAACCTACGACATTCTGGTTAACAGCCAGACACTCTACCAACTGAGTTAAAGCGGCTTTATGATTGGAATGTTATTCCATTTTGATTTTTACCCTTAACCTTCTCATAAAAGAGATTCCTGGGATATAAATTTTATGGGTTTTATGGGCCTGACCGGATTTGAACCGGTGACCGCTCGGTTATGAGCCGAGCGCTCTAACCTGACTGAGCTACAGGCCCTCTTTGTAATATGATGTTCAATAGTTTTAAGTACGCTTTAATAATAAACTTTTTGCAAGTGTTTTATTTTCTGGAAAAAATCGCTGTAACCTGTGCAAAAGATTTACGCCGCTTGCAGGGCTCGAACCTACGACATTCTGGTTAACAGCCAGACACTCTACCAACTGAGTTAAAGCGGCTTGCAGGATAGGGTTTATCAGTTATTGCTTACCCTGTCGCGAACATTCCTAAAGCGACAATTGTATTTATATATTTCGCTTGAAACTCTTTCCACGGGCAGCTTTGTATCTTTAATACAGGGTTTTATAATATATTTCTTTATCATCCCCTCCAAAGCAACTTTTTAATTCACAATATCCTGCCCTTCCGGATCAACTTCATTAAATCTCATTAATATACAATTCTTAACCCTCAAACCATTACTTTTGTTCTGCTTTCCGGCTTCTTATCAATCCCCTGCGGCTGGTCTCCGGTTAAAAACCGATTTTACCTTATCTCCTCTAACTGATAACTGCCAGCAGATAATCACGCGGTTAGTATTTCCGGTAATGGATTTGATACCATTCAACTATCATTTTTTATTCGATTAAAATTTGGTCTGATACTTATTCAACTAACCCTGCTATTACACTGGCTCTTTTTTTCTATTTGTTTCTGCTATTTTTATAATGGGGGTTTAATTGATGGAATCCTTTTTCCTTCTAATTGCTTATAAAACTGCCTATTTTCTGGCTAAAACTTATATCCTTTCAAGAATAATATATTTGGTATTTGATGTAAAATTCGTACAGCGAGCGGACATGTCCAATTTTAAGCAATATACCTATCAGCTTAAAATGCCTTATCTGAGGCTTTGTCCGGGGGAATTCGATTCGTTTAAGCATGAAAGTCCAAAAAGGCTTTTAAATTGTTTATTAAAGGGTTTGATGCCATCGGTGTTCTCTGCACAGTCAGGTATTCTATATTAGGTCGTCAGGGCATGTTACAGGAGAATCCTGCTGTATTCGAGGACTTCTGGCTTACAGATCCACAACTCTAAAAATGAAAATTCAAGGGGGTTTATTAACGAAACATCTAAAAATATGTCCAAAATGTCATGCCAAGTTGAAAATGAGCGCTGACGGTAAGACCCAGTATTGCAGTATTTGCAAGTACTGGACAAAAATAGGTACTGCAAGGCTCGATTCAATTATGATTTACGAATGAGGAGTTCCAATGGAAATATCTGTTAATCATAAATTTTGCAGTGAATGTGAGTCCAGGCTAAAACGCCAGGTAATAGGTTCTAACGTCTTCTACTACTGCCGGAATTGTGGGCGTGTGAGTTCGGAAGCATGTTTTGGGGGAGTTAACATGCTCCAGGTCCAGAAACCACTGCCTTCCCACAGAGTATCTTCTGCAGCTAGCCTTAAACTTTCTGAAGATGCCCGGAAAGCTATAGTAGAATCCTAACCTGGAAAATAAATTAATTAGAATCCAAGAATCTGAAAAAAATTACTTTTTTTAAACTGAGCCTGAAAAGGCTCCTGATTTTCTCTTTTTTAACCCTGAATTTTTTTGTTTTTATTCTTTTATCTATGATTTCCTGTATATAAGCAAAAAAATTCAACTGGCTTCTATATAAAAAAATATAAATTTTGTAAAATTTACTTTTTAAGCAGTTTTTTCTTCAATGCCCCGCTTTGAGCAGTTTGCAGACATTTTCCACTTCTGTCCTGAACTGGTCCTGAGTAATACCGAAAAGCCCTGCAAGGTACATGGCTCCGCCTGCACCAGCACCTTCTTTTATAGTGCCGGTCTCATACCTGTGAAGCCCTTTCATGCTTGACTTGCCAAATCCGGGGTCTGCAACATAAACTACAGGCACGCCAAGATTTGTGGTCAGCTGAATGAAATTTGCGGATTTATCTTCCACAACATAGCGGGTAGTTGCAATTGCAATTTTTTCCGTATTTAAGCCCAGATGTTTGATGAGGGCGTAAACAGCTGCCATCTGAGTTCCGCCGGCAAGGACAACGCTGATATCTGTGTCCTGAAATCCCGCAACAAGCCCTGCAACCGCAGGCATCATGGGGTCTCCCATGCAGGCAATAGCTTTCATGGGGTCGTCTTTAAGGCAGCCAAATGTAAGGCCTGAAGCTTTCATCCCCTCTTCAACAACCTGTTTTTTAAGCTCAAGAGGGTTTTCATCTGCGCTGCTGCTGACATTCCCATTATATCCGAGCGCCATTAAAACTCCCATTGCCGTTGTTGTACCTCCGGGAATGCTTTCCCCGATCACCACATGGTCTGCCTGATTTTTGAGCCGCTTTGCAAGGAGCTTCGCCCTTTCGTATATGCCCTGCACATCCATTACTGCAACAGGCTCTCTTATGTCTTCTCCGGGCTTTGCTTTCAGGTCGATGCACGGGACATCCGGAGTCACTATCAAGCCCGAATTTATAAAATGGTAGGGAGCGTCCGTAAGCTTCAGCGCCGAACGGGTCATAATTGCAGGGGTAGGCGTGTCATAAGGAGGAGTCATGGGAAGCACCGGTACACTGATAATGTTTCCTGTTTCCATAAGTTCCGCATCCCCTGCAGGCGTGTAGTCTGTAAGTTCAGCTGTTTTTCCTGCTGCCGAGAGTTTTGGAATATGTGCTGTCTTTGTGCTGGAAAGTACGCACAAAAACATCGGTTTTTTGGGTTTTTCTGTTACTTCCGGTTCTATCCAGGCCATTCATATCTCCTCTATGAAATTTTGAAGATAAGTTTTTAGAAATTTTCGATACATTTTTTCCGGGATTCTATACAGCCCTCAGATTTAATACGAAACATCAAGGCAAATACGAAGCATCAAGGTAAATACGAAACATCAAGGTAAATTAGTGTATATTTTCCCGGAGTCTACTGAAGAATTCTTCTACTTAGTATTTAATATTTATCTGCGATCAATTATATTTTAATTATATTCAACTTAATTTTACTTTATTTTGCCTCATTTCCGTGCTCAGAAGATTTGCATTTGCGCAGTTTGTACTAAAGATCAATTGACTAAATGTGTAAAATGTTTCTAATGAATATATAAGACATTGAAAATAGTCATAAGAACACAAAAAATTCCTACTTTTATTCTCCAATCTGCCCCAATCCGCAGGTTCAGGTAGATCCTGACAGAATGAAAACGGAAATAAAAAAAGCAGAAAACACCCGGAAGATGTTTTCTGGATACAGATCTTAGACTTTCCAGACTTCAGATCTGGACTTTTCAGATTTTGTCCCGTGTCTTAGAAGAGCTTTTACAGGTCTTAATAAGTCCTTGCAACGTAAACGCGAGTTTCGGTTTCCTCTCCGCAGGCAGGGCATTTTTCTTTTCCTTTGCTTCTCGGGGTCAGGGGAATTCCCAGGATTCCTGCTCCTATACGGTCTTCCATTGCAAGCCCGCATTCCCTCTTGCCGCACCAGGGGATTGTTGCAACTCCTTCCTGGATCTTTTCCTTTACCTCGTCAAGATCGACACAGTCAAATATGCGGCTTTCAAGTTCAGACCCGGCTTTCTCGTAAAGGCTTTTCTGGATTGCTTCAAACTTCAGGCGAACCCCGGCTTCTATCTCGGGTAGAGTTATCTGGTCTTTTTCTCCTGTGTCTCTCCTGACTGCAACCGCAACATTATTTTGCAGGTCGCGAGGTCCAATTTCAAGCCTGAGAGGGACTCCTTTCATTTCCCATTTGTAATATTTTGCTCCCGGGCGCAGGTCACTTGCATCGATCTCTACTCTAATTCCTGCTTTCTTCAGGCGTTCCTGGACATCTTTGCAGGCTGTGAGAACCTCTTCTGCTCCTTTCTTGAAGATGATGGGGATAATGACTACCTGGACAGGTGCTATTTCCGGGGGAAGGACGAGCCCCTTGTCGTCTCCATGAATGGAGATTGTGGCTGCAATAGACCTCTCTGAAATCCCGTAACAGGTCTGGTGGGCATAGCGTTGTTCGCCGTCAGGAGCCTCGTATTTTATATCAAAGGTCTTTGCAAAGTTGTCGCCCAGGTGGTGGACAGTCCCTATCTGAAGGGTCTTCCCGTCAGGCATAACAGCATCAAGAGCATCGGTATAGTCCGCTCCGGGGAACTTGTCCCAGTCAGGTCTCCTTGAACGCAGCACAGGGACTGCCAGCCTGCGGTATATCTCAGTGTAAAGCCTGATAGCTTCCTTTACCTGAGATTCTGCATCTTCCCAGGTGGCATGTACGGTGTGGGCTTCTTTGAAGGAAGTGATCTCCCTGAGCCTGATAAGAGGCCGGGTATGCTTCGTCTCATAGCGGAAGGTGTTAACTATCTGATATAGCTTCAGCGGGAAGTCAGCGTGCGACCTGACCCATTTTTTATACATCGGATATATGGCAGTCTCACTTGTTGGGCGGAGAGCCAGTGGTATGTCAAGAGGGTCTTTTCCTCCATGTGTGACCCAGTAAACTTCGTTCTCAAAGCCTTTGATGTGCTCGGCTTCCTTCATGAACTCGTTTTCGGGAATAAGTAGAGGAAAAAGTGTTTCCTGATGTCCACTGTTGTCAAGGATTTCCCTTATGATACCGTAGGTATTCCTCCTGATGGCAAAGCCGAACGGGTACCATACGTAAAGCCCTTTTACAGGATAGCGGACGTCCATTATTTCTGCCATCCACAGGAGTTCATTGTACCAGTCGCTGAATGTCTCTTTTGGAGGAAGTGCTGCTTCTTTTTCGCTTTCTGCCATACCTTCACCATATTATTGTGATTTCAGTTAGTTCTTATGATAAATCGAATATGAAATGCTTTAACCAAATATTCTACCATGAAGTGCTTTAATCAAGTATGCTGCCGCTGTCTATTATCCTATAATGAGACGTCTTATAATGAGGCGCTGGTGAATATAATCGCATTTTATTATTTAATATATCTGGGTTGGAGACTGCAGATTTTGCAGGCGGTTGTACTATTAATTCCCCGAAATCCGGCACTTCCCTTTCAATCAGTTGCCTGAACCTGAAATCCTTTTGAAGGGTTTCAGGGTTTTACACATCTGATGTACTCGCAGCGCCCGGTTTCAACAGGAAACCTGTACAGCCCCTGGCATGCTTGCATTTATGAGGCAAAAGTAAATAACTATAATGGGGGATTTCGCCCCCTGAATCTTGGCCGGGCTGTTAAAAATTCGGAAAAAAGAATTAATCTCCTCCGAGGGGCTTGACATTGTCCGAAATATCATGCGCAAGTTCGGATTTGTCAACATCGAAAACTATCATGCCGGTATTCAGCTTCTCTGCTTCTTCTTTTGAGAGTTTGGAAGCTACAGCCTTTTTAGAAATTATTGCGCTGTTCCCGAGAGGGTCTTCAATGATGACCGTGATTGCCCTCCTGCCTTCAATCACTTCATTGAGCATGCACAGGAGTTCCTGGCTTCGGGCAAATTTCTCTTCATCTTCCCGTACCCATCTGCTTGCTGTCATAAGGACGTTCTGAACCCTCTGAAGCACACCCTCAATATTCGTTATATAAGAATCAGAAACCGTGCCTGGCTCGACAACTATTCCCATCTCAGGAATTCGGATCGTTCCTGAGGTTGAACGGATGACTCTTGCATCGAGGTCTTCAGGGCTCTCAACTGACAGCTCATAACGCATGGGCTCTTTGCTGGAGAGGATCATAGTGTCTGCAAAGCGAAAACTGCAGGGGCATTTTGCACTTACGTACATGATCTCCCCGAAATACGGAATATTATCTCTCTGCCATGTCATTATAAGCTCTTTCTGACACAGGGGGCAGGAGATCCTGGTCTCAAAGCTTTCATCCTTAAAACATTTATGACTCAATATTTTCCACCAATGATCTTTGATCTGTCGATTTTAATGCCGGTAGGAGTTACGATTACGGTGTTTCCTTTAACACCTGCGATATCTCCGTGGACATCAACAACAACGTCTTTAAGCTCCTTTAAAACCCTGTCCCTTAACAGGTCATCGCCTCTGATGTTTGAGATGTCAACCATGAGAATATTACCATTATAAATTTCCTGCTTAAGTGCAGATACCTGGTTAATGCTTGAGATTTCTGCAATTTTTACGTAAGTTTCTGCCGGTTCTTCCTCCAGAACCTCTTCATATTTGCTGAGATCGATTTCAGTATAGTCTTCGGCACTGGTCGAACTCTTTACATTGCCGCCAAGGATTTTGTCTATAAGTTTTGCCATCTATGCACGCCTTTTGTATTTTTTTAAATTTAGATAGTATCTGTCCTATATTGGGATCTATATTAATTAATTTTGCTATTATAAAGCTACACTGGTTCCCGACCTGTATTCGGAGATTCTTTCAGTTTTATGAAGAAGGATTTTTTCCAGGGGGAATGCTTTTTTCTGGCACTCTCAGAACTCAAAACTCCAGATTTTGTCACCTACATGGCTTATTGACTTTATGGCTTTCCCCGATTCTGAATCAACCATCTGCTGCCCTTCCATAAGGGCTTTTCCTATGGCAAGAGGTTTTCTATGGGTTTCTTCCACTACAATTACAAAATCCCCTTCTTTTATATCGGGATCAGCTTCCACGATCCCCGGAGCCATGATGTCTGCCCCGTTTGATACAAAGCGAATTGCTCCTTTATCCACAATAACAAGGCGTTTCTGCAGCCCCATCTCAAGAGCTCCGCGGACTGTGGGAAAAAGACGCCCCTCTATTTCAAACAGAAGAGGCCTGCCTTCAACAAGAATAAGGGAATATTCATCAAGGGTAACCTTTTCAAGTGTTTTGTTTTCCAGGTCTTCCATTTCTTTACCGAAGGCGGACTCAAGGTCTTTTAGCATCTTGTTCTTTATATTTTTCCTCAGCTGAACTCTTGACTTTATTTTCAATCAATCACCCGATTTCAAAAGGTTGAGCTTATTCATAGGATAGGGTCCTGAGCCTTTTAAAGCTTATGTGGAAACTCAGATATTATCGGACTCAGGTGCTCAATTTCCTGTACATTTTTATTAATTATTTCCGGATTTTGTTTATAAATGTTTTATTCAAATTTAACAAAAAGCATCGTGAGAAGCACCAGGCCACTTCCAAGAAACACGCTTTCATAGCCTAAGGGTCCTATAAACAAACTTCCAAATACTGGAATAAGCCCGAGACCTGCATAAATTCCTGTATTGAATAATCCCATCGCGATCCCGCTCGAGCTCACTCTGGAGACTGCAGCAACAAGCCCAAGGACTGCTGCCCCTCCTCCTGCACCAATAAGGAAGAATGCCAGTAAAGGCACTTTTAGAGAAAACAGGATCCCTGCTGCTGCAAGGACTATTCCTGCTCTTATTATACTTTTATTCTTTGCCTTTGTTCTTCCTGCAGCAAGTGAACTCAACATTGCAGCCAGATATGATGCTGAAATTGCAAATCCAAGTTCCGGTTTTGTCAGGAAGCCGGCACTATAGTCTGCATAGTTTGAATTCAGCACTCCTGTGGCTCCGTAAAGGACGACTGAAATTCCCCAGAGTTTCCAGAATCCGTTTTCAAAAAAAGTCTCCCTGGTTTTTTCCAGATACATGCCGGGTTTGAAGCCCGTCCGGCTTTCATACGGCTCTCCCGGGGTTTTAACTCTTTTTGAAGTCCCATATTCGTCCTTTTTTCTGCCGGAGTTGTCCGGGGTCTGCCCCCGGGTTTCGCGAAGGAGGAAGATGAAAGACAGGAAGGCAAGAAGGGTGAAGATGTTTATTGCAATCTTGATCTCCAGTTCTGCAAGCATCCCTGAGAAAAATACTCCTGCAGCCAGTCCTGAATTTAACAGGAAATTGAATTCTCCCAGACTCTGATGGCTGTCTTTCCAGTCTGCAATCATGGAATAAGCAGCAGGGAAAAAAGCCCCGCAGCCCAGACCCTCCACGAAGCGTGAAATGCCAAGGACCCAGAGGTTGTCGGAGATCGAAATAAAAATCCCGGAAATGAGGGTGAGTGTGATTCCCAGGCTCACCACTTTAAGGTTTCCTATTCTGTCTGCAAGTATTCCAAAAGGGAGAAGGGTGAGAAGGGCTCCTATAAAATATCCGGAATAAATTAAACTTGAAACCGCAGGGCTCGTGCTGCCTTCTCCTGCAAGTTCGGGAAGGATAGGAATTACCGCGTTAGAGAGGCCCTGGATTGCAAAGACTGAAGAGTAAAGTAAGAGTTTTTTCGAGTTCATGGTTTTTCTGTTATTCGCATTTGATCAGTAATTAATTTCTGTAATTGCCTTCAGGAAAATGATAATACCGGGGATGCCCTGGAAGCGCTCTGATGCATATAAGAATGCAGGATCTCTTTTCATTTTTTCAACAGAAGAGCCACTGTAAGAATACAGCCGTTTACCAGAAATAATTCTTTCAAACTCAGGGTCTCTGTCAGGAACCCTGCAACAATTGGAAGTAAGGAAAGCCCTGCATATATAGTTGTATTAAATAATCCCATTGCAAGCCCTCTGTCCGCATTCATTCTTGCTACAGCCAGGGCAAAACCTACCATTGCAACCCCTGACCCGCCTCCAAGGCTTGAGAATCCAAAAAATGGATATTTGATCGCAAAAAAAGCCCCAAGGGCAGAAAAAGCCAGGCCTATGCGGATTATTGTTTTTTCCTTTACTTTAAAACGTCCTGCCAGAAGGGAAGTGACCATAGCGCAGATGTAGAGGCTTGCAATTGCGCCTCCGAGCCGGGCTTTTGACAGAATTTCAAGGCTGTAGTCGGGATAGTAAGCTATGAGAACTCCAACTGCTCCGTTAAGCAGGAATGAACCCAGCCAGATCCCTGAGTTACGGCGGGAAATGAGCCCTGTAACTTTTATGAAAGAATGCTTGAAATGGGATTTTAGAGAATCCTGGCCTGCCAGTGATTTTGGGTCCGTTCCTGTTTTTTTCGGGTTAAATAGTTCATCGAGCCTGTAAAGGAGGGGAATTCCCGAAAGCAGGGCAAACAAAGTGAATATGAGGACAGCGCTTTTCAGGAAAATGTCTGCAAGCAGGCCTGAGAACAGAGCTCCCGCAGCCAGACCTGCATTGAAAAGAAAGGTGAATTCTCCCATACAGCGTCCGGGGTCTTTGCACTTTGAGAGTGAAGAAAATGCTGCAGGGAAAAAAGCTCCACAGGCAGCACCTTCAACAAACCTGAAAAAAATAAGAATCCACAGGTTTTCGGATAAAAATATAAAAACTCCTGAAACAACTGTAAGGGCGATACCAAGCCCTATGAGCATCAGGTTTCCGAACCTGTCAGAGAGGATGCCGAAAGGGAGCATTGTTGCCAGGGCTCCCAGAAAGTACCCTGAAAAAAGCAGGCTTGATGCAAACTCCCCGTACATACTGTGGTAGCGGGCTGCAAGTTCCGGAAGAATAGGGATTACGGCATTGGAAAGACCCATGATTGCAAAAACTGCAACATAAATCAATCGCCTGTCAGGGTGCATAAAACTAAAAACTCGCAATCTCGTATAAGTTTCTTATCGTAGATCTTTTTCCAGAGCCTGTTATTTCCTTTTTGAATGCCTGAGATTTTTTCTTTTAGACATATAAAAAATCTATATGTGGAATCTGAATTTGTTACTAATGTTATGGCATGATATTTCTTATAATATATTAGACTGGTACGAAATGCATAGCTATTTATATAATTAATTTGAATAGGGGTAATGTGAGTAATGTGAGCGGGAAACTTTTTTCACATACCATACCCCCCACTCCCCATATGACCCCCCACTCCCCAACCCGCTCACACTACTTCTAATTATCCTTTATTTTTTATTCACTTTTTGATGGGGCTTGTTACGGTTTTATTGCTTCAGCGGGTCTTTTTACAGAGCCAATCGATAAATCTCTTGTGTTCACCGGTCAAAAGCCTGCTTTTTTCTGTTTGATGCAAAAGGTTATAATGAAACTCCTTATCTGACAATTTCACCTCTACAAATTGCTTTTTTCCGGGGTAGTTTCTGTCTGCTATAAACTTATATAATATTTTTATCAAAATCTGTTTTATCTATTTAAAAATAATGAAATTGATCCTTTATTATCTTTTCTATTTTTATCTGATTGTCATGTTAATTCCAGGTTCTTTATTATCTCTATATATGCTATTAAATCCTTAAACTCTCTCTTTTTCTATTTTGAACATTTTTAATAAATTATTTACTAATCTCAATTCCTTTTGAAGATTTTTAATAGCTATAAAAAAAAGTGCATTATGCTGGTACAGGACTAAAAAGCCAGCTAATTTTTACAGAAATGCTAATCAAAATTTTATTATCTCCTTTTTTACTTCATAAAATTAAATGATTCTTCTGAATAGAAGGTTATGAGAATCAGGATTTGATAGAATTGGGAAGCCTCGACGTTCTTCTTATAAAAGGCCGCCGCCTATTATAAGCGGTGAGAAAAGAATTGCCACCATGTTAACAACCTTTATCAGGGAATTGAGAGCAGGTCCCGCAGTATCTTTGAAAGGGTCTCCTACGGTATCCCCAACAACTGCAGCTCTGTGCGCTTCCGAACCTTTTCCACCGTGATATCCATCTTCAATCAGTTTTTTTGCATTATCCCAGGCTCCTCCCCCGTTGTTCATCATGAGGGCAAGCATGAACCCCACTACAATCAGCCCTGTAAGAAGCCCTGCCAGTGCTTCAGGACCCAGGAAAAATCCTGTAAGTAGGGGGATGATAACAGCAAGAAAGCCCGGCATGACCATATCGTGAAGGGCTGCTTTTGTTACGATGTCAACGCAGCGCCCGTATTCCGGCTTTGCGGTACCTTCCATAATCCCGGGGATTTCCCTGAACTGCCTGCGGACTTCATTTACTACTTCAAAGGCGGCTTTTCCCACCGCACTCATCATGACAGCGCTGAATAAAAAAGGAAGTACGGCTCCGAGAAGAATGCCTGAGAGCACCACAGGGCTGTCGAGGCTGATAGACTGGCTCTCAAGGCTTACTTTGTTTCTGTAGTCCGCAAACAGGGCAAGTGCGCCCAGAGCTGTCGAGCCTATGGCGTATCCTTTGGTAATAGCTTTGGTTGTATTTCCCACGGAATCTAGCTCGTCCGTAACTTTTCTGACCTGAGTCGGAAGGTTTGCCATCTGTGCAATTCCGCCTGCATTGTCCGTAATGGGTCCGTAGGAGTCCAGAGCAACTATCATGCCTGCGGTTGAGAGCATTGCAACGGATGCAATAGCGATTCCGTAAAGCCCTGTTCCGGGGTCTGCAGATCCTCCTACTACAAAGTACGAAACCAGGATGCCTGCAGCAATCACTACAGCAGGTATCAGTGTGCTTTCAAATCCTGCTGACAGCCCTGAAATTATATTGGTTGCAGCCCCTGTTTCCGAAGAGGCTGCTATTGTCTTTACCGGTCTGCAGCTTTTAGAAGTGTAATATTCGGTTACTATTACCATGAGCACTGTAATTACAACGCCTGCGACCGTCACATAGAAAAATCTGATATCTCCCATCAGGAAACCTGTTATATAATAAAAAGCAATCAAACTGAGAACCGCAGAGCCACCAACGCCTCTGTAGAGAGCACTCATGACTTTGCCTTCTTTTTCTACCTTCACAAAAAATATGGATATAATGGATGCAAAGATTGCGGCAGACCCGAGCATCAGAGGGTAGAGTACGGCGTTTTTGTAAGTGCCAATAATAAGAGAACCGAGGAGCATGGCAGCAAGTGAAGTTACCACATATGTTTCAAAAAGGTCTGCTCCCATACCTGCACAGTCTCCTACATTGTCTCCTACGTTATCTGCAATCACGGCAGGGTTCCTGGGGTCATCTTCAGGGATCCCGGCTTCAACCTTACCTACAAGGTCAGCTCCGACATCAGCAGCTTTGGTGAATATTCCGCCGCCTGCACGGGCAAAAAGGCTTATAAGGCTGGCTCCGAAACCAAAACCGACAACCAGGTCAGCATCTCCATAGAGGATATAAAGACTGCTTGTTCCTAGAAGTGCAAGCCCTATAACTGCAAGTCCTGTTACAGCCCCTCCGCGGAATGCTATTTTCAGCGCTTTCCCGGCCCCTCCTGATGCAGCACTGGCAGTCCGGACATTTGCCCTGACTGAGATGCTCATTCCTATATATCCCGCGGCAGCAGAACTTATGGCACCTGCCAGAAAACCAGCGGCCATTTTCAACCCCTCGTCAAGCAAAAATAGGATCAATAACGAAATAATAACAGAAACCACTGCAATCGTTCTGTACTGGCGCTTCATGTAAGCTGTGGATCCTTCCTTAATTGCTTCGGCAATTTCTTTCATCCTCTTATTGCCGGCATCTTCTTTCAGGATGCTTTTTGCAAAAAAAGCGGCAAAGGTCAGACTTATTAAGCCTGCCAGAGGAGCAGTGAATATTAACCTTTCCATAAATTTCCTATCCTCTGGTATTTGTACTCCTTCAAATTCCCATGTTTTGTGGTCCTTTCCAGTACTTCTGTCCTTTAGCTGTAATTCTCCTTGGTTATCTACAGTATTGAATCCGCAATTATATTTATCTTAAATTTATAATGATTTTTACATCTCAATTTAAATTGTTCTGAAGAATTGTTTTTAAGTTACAATACTTTATTTTTAGAAAGCGTGTAAGTATGTGCTTTTATCTATAATTTTATGCTATTATGTCAAAAAATCTTTATTAACTTTTTTACACAATTAACTGCGTATTTGCTAATTTTTTTTCACTCCTTATTTGCTAATCTTTTTCGTTCCTTATTCGATAATTTTTCTCGTAACCGAAAATTTTTCCTGTTCTTTATTTTCACTCTTGGTATTTTTTCAATTCTTTTATTGGGGAGTGTTGTTCCGTAAACCGATACTTCAGAAGTCGGGGGTAAAAATAGAAATTTCTCTTTTCTCCTATTCTTCGGATATCTATTTATCCTATTAATAAGGTAATAAGTTGCCGTGTGCCTATAACTGCCTGTAGAATCATGGTTTGTTGGTCTGAAAATTGAGGGACAGGAACCTTTTAAACCATTAAGTGTTTAACCGTGGAAAACACCTGTACCGGTGAAAGTTATCTGATCAGGAAAATCAGTTTATTCACAGCAACTGTTATATAGGATTGAAATAACGTGCGTATTTACAACTAGAAATCGTGCCCGTTTAAAACCGAAAATTCTTACTAACTAGAGGCTGAAACCCTCAATTCCTCCAGATTTCAATGGAGGATCGAGTATCAATTTATATACAAAGACTCATTTATTATCGCAAAAATTACTACGGAGATTAATACTTTAAAGTGCTTTTGATGTGTTTTCTGGTAGGATGGTTTAAATATGGATATGTTAATCTACCTTACACCAATATGTGCCCTTATTGGTTTAATTTTTGCAGGTATATCCTACAAAAATGTCCGAAATGAAGGCGAGGGTAACGAACTTATTAAGAAAATTACGGCGGCAATTCATGGTGGAGCTATGGTCTACCTTAACAGGCAATACCGTGCTATCGCTGTCTTTGTCGTTTTTATTGCAATTGTACTTGCGTTAGTTCTGCCGAACGGAGTTCTTACCGCCGCATGTTTCGTGTTTGGTGCAGTGCTTTCCGCAACAGCCGGATACGCAGGGATGCTTACGGCCACTATTGCAAATGGAAGGACCACAAATGCTGCCACAAGAGGCATCGGCCCTGCTTTTAAAGTTTCATTTGCATCAGGCACCGTCATGGGAATGAGTGTCGTGGGCCTTGGTCTCCTTGGATTATCTCTTTCATTTATAATTCTTGGTAATATCTACACAGATATGGATCTGTTCACCCTCCTGAACATTATTGCGGGCTTTTCATTCGGAGCTTCGTCTATAGCTCTCTTTGCCCGTGTAGGCGGCGGAATATTCACCAAAGCTGCTGATGTCGGAGCTGACCTTGTAGGTAAGGTTGAAGCCGGGATCCCTGAAGATGACCCCAGGAACCCTGCTGTTATTGCTGACAATGTAGGAGACAATGTAGGAGACATTGCGGGAATGGGTGCTGACCTCTATGAGTCCTATGTGGGTTCAATCATTGCAACCATGCTTCTTGCAGCATCAACCGCAGCAGCAACTTTCCCCGGGATTCCTGTTATGAACGTTGTTATGGTCCCACTTGTTATCGCAGCTGTTGGTATTCTGGCATCTGTTATAGGGACTTTTTTTGTACGCACCAACAAGACAGAATCTTCAGCAATCCATATGGCATTTAATATGGGACTGATTGCCGCGATCGTTCTTACTGTCATTGCTTCATACGTCGTTACAGGCCATCTCCTTGGAGGATACGGGCTTAACGTCTTCTTCTCAACGGTTGCAGGACTGGTTGCAGGCTTCCTTATCGGACAAATCACCGAGCACTATACATCATATGACAAAAAGCCAACTCTCACTGTTGCCCATTCCTGCCAGACAGGTTCTGCTACAAATGTTATTACAGGATTTGCAAAAGGGATGGAGTCAACTCTCTGGCCCGCTGTCATCATCAGCATTGCAATTTATATCGCATTCCAGCTCGCAGGTCTTTACGGCATAGCTATTGCAGCAGTCGGAATGCTCGCAACACTCGGGATTTCCCTCTCAGTCGATGCTTACGGTCCTGTAGCTGACAATGCAGGTGGCATTGCAGAGATGTCCCACCAGAAGAAAGAGGTGCGCCAGATTACCGATACCCTTGATGCAGTAGGAAACACCACGGCAGCTATGGGTAAGGGATTTGCAATCGGTTCGGCAGCTCTTACTGCACTTTCACTCTTTGCTTCATATGCTATTGCAGTAGGCCTCACTTCTATTGACGTTATGAACCCTAACGTATTCATAGGGCTTATAATAGGCGCAATGCTTCCTTTCCTCTTTTCGTCCATGACCATTCTGGCTGTCGGAAATGCAGCAGGTGAAGTGGTGGTCGAAGTGAGGAGGCAGTTTAAAGAGATCAAAGGCCTTATGGAAGGCAAAGCTGACCCCGACTACAGTAAATGTATTACAATCTCCACGCATTCTGCTCTTAAAGAGATGATCCCGCCCGGAATTCTTGCTGTTATTGCACCTATTCTGGTAGGACTTGTACTCGGCGCAGGGGCTCTCGGTGGGCTGCTTGCAGGCTCCGTGGTTTCAGGTTTCATGCTTGCAATTACAATGTCCAATGCAGGAGGTTCCTGGGACAATGCAAAGAAATTCATTGAACTTGGAAACTTCGGCGGAAAGGGTTCTGATGCCCACAAAGCGGGTGTAACCGGCGATACGGTAGGTGACCCTTTCAAAGACACCGCAGGACCTGCAATCAACATCCTCATTAAGCTCATGAGTATTGTGGCTCTTGTGTTTGCACCGCTGTTTATTTGATTTCCTTAAATTTTTCCCTTTTTTCCCTTTTTTTCTTTTTAATTTAGTCTGGATCTTTGCCTGTTTTGTTCTGGTCTTCCTTTCCAGGTTTTATTTTGCTCAAGTCTGAGGAAAGTATGTTTTTCGTGTTTCTGATTTTTATGGTTTCATATTGCTTTTCCGGAAATCCAGAGAATATCCCCTTTCTCCAGAGTCCAGGTTTTCTGGTTTGATGGTTCGCTGGTTAATTCTCCACAGCTTAAGCTCTTTTACATGCCGGGGATGAATCTCAGAACAAAAATAGCATAGCTTCAGCTCTTCGTTCCTTCCTGTCCCATAGGCAAGCCTCTTTCCTGTTTGCACTATGATAAATTCTTCACACACGAGATTTTTCACACACAAAGGCTCTTCGTACACGATGGTTATTTATGTATCGAATTGCCAAAAAGGAATACAGTTTCCTATTTGAGGATTTAAGAATAAAAATCTTTCGGTTTTACCCAATGTCCTGAAAAAATCCAATTTTAATCAAAAATTATCTCTTAGCTGGAATCCCACTTCTGTTTTCTAGCTTGCTTCTCCAGTAAAATAAGGCATCTACTCCATCCAGGCAAAAAAGAATTTGTGCAGAGAAAAAATAATCTGAATTAGAAAAATATTCCGAGTTTAGAACAGCCCTTTTTCCGGAAAGGAGAGCTCAGTTAACTCCCCTTACCTGAAGCAGCTGGAATTCAATTTCATCAGGAATAGTGGCAAGGAATACGAAAGTATTGTACCCCAGTTTCTGGACTTCTTTAATCGCATTCGCCTGATTTTCATCCAGGTCTCTCGAGTTACTTACTATACAGAAAGATTTTCTGTTTCCGGTATTTACAAGGAAATTAAAAGCCGTCCCATAGGTATTGAGGAAGGCAACCAGATTCTTAAGCTCATCCCAGCTATTGCACATATGGAGATTCTTGGATCCCATATTCTCCACATACCAGTCCCTGCTGACATAGGAATAGGACGCGTACTGTTCGTTAAGTTCATCAAAAGCTCTGATGATTTTGTTAATGTCTTTTTTCAGGTTTACCCATTTCCAGTTCTGTGTCGTGAAATAGCGGCCTGCCACTATCTCAAAGATTGACTGTTTATCTTCATTCTCCAGTTTCATTTTCTCACATCTCCTTTTTTTGCCTGCTTTCCGGTATTCAAAATATATCGTCCTGGGCGTAACTCCGGTTGAAGCGCAGAGCAAGTTCGGCTTTTTCCAGTTCTCTTCCAAGATATGCAGCGTGATCCAGGCGCGAGACCAGTTCGAGTTCAATCAATGTATCCATAACTTCCCTGGCGCTTTCTCCTGCAATTGCTGCTTTCTCATGTTCGGCTACAATGAGTCCGCCATTTCCGTTAATTTTATCCGGCACAATCCTGACTCTTATTGGGCCTGCAGGGTCCTGACGCCAGTTTTTCGAAGCTCTGGCGGTAATCACTTTTTTGGGGAGGGGGCTGTCAGGGCGTCTTCGTTTTTCCTTTATGAAGAGGAGGTCAATGCCAAGGTCCTTGGGGGAGCTTTCCCTTATCCTGCAAAGCTGCATCATCTCAGAGGCTTTTTTCAGCTCTCCTATGGAGCCCTGGGCTTTATCGCTGTACTCGGGGGTAAAAAGGATACTTGCCCCGGTTTCGGCTCCTATTCCACAAAGTGTGGCATTTACTCCTATCGTATCCACGTCCATGAGTTCGGTTACATTGCCTGCCCCAAAGAATAATGGAATGTCAGGATATCTCCTGTGAAACTCATGGTAGCGAACAATGGATTCCGTTATATTATGGCCTACAGGGTCAAGGATAGGGTCGGCTATAATTCTTTCAATCCCGAGCCTGCGTGCGGATTCGATATTATTTACAAGGCTTTCCAGACTGTTTCCTTCATCAGGAATTATGACTGCTGCAACACCTGCTTTTGCAACCACGGAGCCTGCTGTTTCCATATTTGTGCTGTTAAGGCTCAGAACAAGGTCTGCTCCTGCTTCTATTCCTTCCTTTATCAGCTCAGGGTCAAGGGTATCTATACTTATCGGAATATCTGTGAGAGATTTTGCAAGGAATACTGTACTTCGGACCTGTCCCGGAAGGGTGTTAAGTGTAGCTCCGAGGTCGATAATATCTGCTCCACGGGCGATAAAAGCTTCGATTTTTATCTCCAGGTCAGCAGGGTTCAACTCGGCTGCTCCTACAATCTCTCCCATAACTTTCATTCGGGAGTTTCCTCCCAGTTTTACTCCTCTCAGGCTAAGTGGAGAAATGGCTTCTTCTTCGGCTTCTCTTATAAGCTCAAGAGCTTCTCCCTTTCTTACGTCTGCAAGGAGCTCACAGGCAGGGACCTTTACGGAAAACTCCACTTCTTCTGCAAAACGGAGCACAAAGCCAAGGTCATAAGCATGTTTAGGGCCCAGCCGGATTTTACAGTCAAGCTCGTCCGATACCTTTGAAAAATCACCCGGTACAAGTCCGGGAAGCAGAATGAGGTCATATTTTTTTGATAATCCGTCTTCCTCAAAGGCTCTGGTGAGTTTTTTCGGGGTGATAAAGGCAGCAATGTCGATATCTGCTACAAGGACGTCTGCTTTTTCTCCAGCCGCTTTTCTCACGGTATTTTCCGCAAGCCGCCCTGTTGCAATCAAAATTTCCATGTTTTTTAGATAGAATAGCTAATAAAAAAGAGTATCTATCTGTAGCTGCCTCAAAAAATAGCTTCCCGGTCAGGAAAACTCTAACTTTCCGCTCCGAGGAAGATTTGTTTCTCCAGGTCTCCGGTAGCTCACCCGAATATCCTGAAAAAATAACTGAGGGAGCCCGAAAACCTGCAGGTTCGGGCTTTTGCCTTAACGTAATTAATTTATGAAATCAATAATTGATTCTTCGTGCTTTTTTCTCAGAGGACCTGCAGTCCCGGCTTTCCTGGCTTCAAGTGACAGCCTTCCAAATCTTTTTTCCTGGATAGGGTCAGCTTCGGCTCTGGACTCCAGGATTCCAGCTCCTGCCTGAGGGCCCAGGATCTGGGCAGACTGGACACCGGTCATTATTGCCATTACCCGGACCTTACCTTCATAATCATCCCTTATCCTTGCGCCCCATATCACATTGGCGTTCGAGGAAAGTTCATAGGTAAGCATGGAGGCAATTTCTTCGGCTTCCTTCAGGCTGAGGTCAGGCCCGCCTGTTACATGGACAAGGCTACCGGTTGCGCCCTTATAATCAACATCAAGCAGCGGGTGGTTAAGGGCAGTCCTCACGACTTCGGTGCTCTTGTCCTGGTTCTTTGACTCTCCTACAAGCATTACGGCAACTCCGCCGCAGCTCATGATTGTCCTTATATCTGCATAGTCAAGGTTGATCAGAGAAGGCACAGTAATGGTTTCGGTTATTCCCTTTACGGTTTCTGCAATTAACTGGTCCATTACTGAGAAAGCCTGGTCAATGGGAAGGTTGGGTACATAATTGAGCAGCCTGTTGTTGTCCAGGACAATTACCGTGTCTGCTGCCCTGCGCAGGTCTTCGAGACCCTCTTCGGCTTTAAATATGCGGGCTCTTTCGACTCTGAAGGGGCTTGAAACCATGCCCACAACGATTGCTCCCTGTTCTTTTGCAACTTCGGCAACTACCGGGGCAACTCCTGTTCCAGTGCCTCCTCCGAGGCCTGCGGTAACGAAAACAAGGTCAACATCCTTCAGGACTTCTTCAAGGGTGCCTCTTGCAAGTTCTGCGGCTTTTTTCCCTGTTTCTGGATAGCCGCCTGCTCCCAGTCCTCTTGTAAGGGTTTTTCCAACAAGGATCTTCTTGTCAGCCCTTACATTGTCAAGGTGCTGCTTATCCGTATTGATGCAGACTGTTTCTGCGCCTTCAATTCCAATGTTGTAGAGACGGTTTACGGTATTATTCCCTGCGCCCCCACACCCTACAATCATAATTCTCGGCTGTCCGAATTCTTCGAATTCTTCATCGGACGTCGTTTTTCGGTATTCCTTTTCTTTTTCGCTGAACTTCATTGCTTCCTGTACTATAGATTGCAATTTATCCCCTCGGTCGGATTTCGTTTATTATATCTTCTCTATTTTTTCTTTCACTCCCCACCCTCTTTGTCGGGGGGTAAATTTTGCTGATATCAATTAAACTGGGGATAACCTGTAAAAACCTAATAAAAGATTTTCATCCGTTATCTTTAATAAGTTGTCACTCTACTAAACCTTAAACATTTCGGACATATTTAAACAGTGCTTTTAAATTGTATATGAAGTTTAAATACATCATCCATAAATTTCATATATTTTACTCATCTCTGCTTTTTAGTCCTGAAACCTCAGGGCAAAAAGCCGAAGACTTACGTAATACTTATATACAGTAGCTTAAATTTCTCTAGAAAGTCTCGTTTTTCAGGAAAGCTGTCCTGATTATATATATCAGGGCAATTTTTATTTTCTTTCTTGCCTGTTATTTTACTGCCATGCTTCCCTCAAATAATTGAATATGTAGTATCTATACTGCGTTTTCTCGAGACCTCTAAGATGGAAACCTGCAATTTAATGGAACTGTTTATATTATTACTATTTAAGTAGAGTCCTCCTCTTAAAAACTTTTTCGGTATCTTTCGAAGATTTTGAGGCTCTTGCTTATTTTTTCCAGTATTGAAGAATAGCTGCACATAAATGTTTATATAAATTTAAGCTCAATATCTCGAATTCCTGGCAATCTTTTAAATTTTATTTCCATAGTAAGCGGTTGGCCCGTTTGCCCGATAGAAGGCTCTATATAACCGTTTTCATTCTATAAGGAATGTCTCAGGACCTGCACTCTTCCAAAACGATAGTAAAAGACCTCTTAGATAGTAAAAGACCTCTTACATTGTAGCCATACATAAATCTCAGTAACCCGGGAATCCCTGGAAAGCTTTAAGAACGCAAAGTCATTTTACTTTGAGTCACCTGCTTTAATTCTTATCGGATATGAAATTCAGAATGTGTCTTTATCTATTAACTAACTCGCTGTACTTACTTCCCCGAAAACCCCATTCCTTTTGGTTCAGGAGTCAGAAACGTGTTAAAAGCATTAATTTTTGATATGGACGGAGTTCTTGTAGATTCCATGCCTTTTCATGCAGCAGCCTGGAAGAAGGCTTTTCTTGAAATGGGCATGGAAATCCAGGACGAGGATATCTATGCAATCGAAGGTTCAAATCCCAGAAATGGTCTTCCTCTGCTGATCAGAAAAGCCAGGAAGGAGCCGGAAGATTTTGACTTTGAAGCTATCACTTCAATTTACAGGCAGGAATTTAACCGGATTTTTAAGCTGAAGGCATTCGATGGAATGAAAGAGTGCCTTGAATTTCTTAAATCACGATTTCTGCTCTCAGTAGTCTCAGGTTCGGACCGTTTAATTGTTAACGGAATTGTTGACCAGCTTTTCCCGGGCATATTCGACACTGTTGTCACGGGAGACGATGTCCTGAACTCAAAGCCGGATCCTGACCCATTCCTGAAAGCGGTTGAGCTTCTTAATGTCGGAAAAGAGGAATGTGTTGTGATAGAAAACGCCGTCCTGGGCGTGGAAGCCGCAAAAAAGGCAGATATTTACTGCATAGGTGTCCCCACGTACGTAAAACCTTCCGAGCTTGACAGGGCGGACCTTGTTGTAGGAAATCATCAAAAATTGATGGAACATCTCCTCAGTCTCGAGCCTCTTTTCAGCCCTGAATTTATTCCCGGGCGCAGGCGATAAAAATTTCTGTACATCTCTTTACCTGCTTTTAATCTTTACCCGGGAATCCTTCAGTATTCTTTTTTATTCAAATTTTTCAAAAAAAGGTGTGGTTCACCAGGGATCACAGCAGTCTTACGGTTTCGAGGTTTGTGAGCGCACGTGTCTCTATCTTCAGTTTCTTGTAAACGGAACTTGCGAGGTCAACACAGGCTTTTTCATCTCCGTGCTCCGTGAATACTCTTTCCGGGCGGGGCTGCATCCTTTTAACATATTCCATAAGCTGCCTCCTGTCCGAGTGGCCTGAGAATCCGTCTACAACCTGCACCTCCATGTTCATTTTCAGCATTTCGGTGCTTCCGTTCTTCCCTGTCATCGGAATTTCTTTCCATCCCTTCTGGATCCTGCGCCCTATTGTCCCGTCAGCCTGATAGCCCACAAACACAAGGGTATTGCGCGGGTCTTCTGCAAAAGCCTTGAAATACTCCATAACAGGGCCTCCGTTCATCATGCCCGAAGTTGCCAGGATTACGCAGGGCTGAGGGTTCTGGATGATCTTCTGGCGTGCTTCATGTGAGTCCACAGGCTTGAAGCACTCTGACAGGAAGGGGTTCTGGCCTTTCTGGAAGATCAGTTTCCTCAGGTCATTATTCAGGTATTCCGGATGAGTTGCATGGATTGCAGTTGCTTCCCAGATCATTCCGTCAAGGTAGACCGGAACTTCGGGGATAAGTCCTTTCCTTATGGACTCTTCGAGCACAATCATAACTTCCTGGCTTCTGCCCACAGCAAAAGCAGGAATGACTGCAATTCCTCCGCGCTCAATGGTATTCTTTACGACCATCTGCAGGTGCTTTTCCGCATCTTTAAGTGCAGGCTGGAAAGCGTTTGCATTTCCATAAGTAGCTTCACTGATGACCGTTTCGACCCTCGGGAACTTGTTGACAGCAGGGTCAAAAAGCCTGGTTTTCTCATATTTGTAGTCTCCTGTAAAGACCACATTATGGAGGCCGTCTCCTATATGGAAATGGGAAATAGCTGAGCCCAGGATATGACCTGCATTATGGAAAGTCAGTTTTATGTCGGGGGCTATGTCTGTTACTTCCTCGTAGTCCAGAGGTATGGTGTGTTTGAGGGTTTTTGCTACCATCCCTGATTCATAGGGAATCTTCTTCCCTTCTTTAGCTGCCACATCTATGTAGTCGAGCTGGAGCAGCACCATAAGGTCTCTTGTTGGAGGGGTACAGTAGACAGGTCCTTCGTACCCGTACTTGAAAAGCAGGGGGACAAGTCCCTGGTGGTCAAGGTGAGCGTGGGTAACTATCACGGCATCTATCTGGTTTAATGGAAAAACTTCAGGAACATAAAGGTAAGGTGTCATGTTTTCGTCAGAACCCACATTGACTCCGCAGTCAATCAGGATTCTGGATTCAGGTGTAGAAAGCAAAAAGCAGCTTCTTCCTACTTCTTTACATCCCCCAAGGGCTGTAACCCTTACCCACTGGTCTTTTGAAGTACACTCCCTGTGAATTTTCCTCCCCACTGTTTTCAGGATTTCCTTCCTTTCTTTGAGGTTGTTCCGCATGAACTCCCGTATGTTTTTTACCGTACGTGACTTTATAGGAGGTGTCCTGACAACTTTTGGAATCCAGCCAATCTGCTTTGTAATCTCTCTGAGGGTTGCGCCATGTTTTCCTATTACAAGCCCGGGCTTTTCGGCTTCGATAATTACTTCTCCTGAATCGGGGTCAAAATAGTAGCTCGAGATTACGGATTCTTTTGGAACAACTTCTTCAATTATAGAAATAGAGTCCTCAGGAGTTGCGAGAACCCTGGGATCAGGCCGCATAGCAATCCGCGTCCTGAGTTCTTTTGCCAGGTTGCGGATAATATTCCCGTCATCAGCGAATTTTCTGGGCTCCTCGGTATACAGAACAAGCTGAGGGCCCTCAAATTCGACGTCGGTAATTGTAACGCCTGCGGGTAGGTTTTTCTCAATTTTGTGTTTGAGGTCTAATAGCACGTCTTCTATAGGCATTAAGAATCTTCCTTTTTATCAAAAAATCAAAAAGATCTGGATGTTGAAAAAATAATATTTGAAAAAGGTGTTAGTTTGTATGATGAAATAAAAAACCAACAATTTAATTATTTAGTTTAATAAAGCTCTTCTGGATTTTACTTCTTCAGGATCCAACCTTTTGAATGCCTCCTTTGTAATTACGACTACATCGATATTTTCTCCGGAAGCTGAGTCTCTTTTCGTTGCATTGTGAATTGCTCGAATCGCAAGATCAAGACCTTCTTTTACAGCTATATCCTCTCTGTACTGGTCTTCCAGCACTCCGTAGGCCATGGGAGAACCCGAGCCGGTTGCTGAGATTCTTGTCTCTTCAATGCTTCCTCCCATAGGGTCCAGTGAGTAGATTGCAGGCCCGTTTTTGTCAACCCCTCCGATAAGGAGCTGAACCATCATAGGATAATAGCGGTTAGCATTCAAGAAATTGGACATCAAAGTGGCAATCCCTTTGATCGTCATGGATTCGTTCCTGCGCATCTTGTAGAGCTGTGATTCCACACTTACCAATCGCACGAGCTGCTGAGCGTCCCCTACCGAACCGGCAGTGGTCATCCCTACCAGGTCATCTATCTGGTAAACTTTCTTTGCAGTTTTGCTTGCGATGAAATGCCCCATAGTGGCTCGCTGTTCACTTGCGAGCACAATTCCGTCGGTACAAACTACTCCTACGGTAGTTGTGCCCTTTAAATATTTGTCATTATCCATAAACATACCCTCATAATAAGCTGAAAATGAGAAAATGGCGCTAAAAAAAATGTTTTAGTTGAGGTGAGCATTTTTAGCTTAAATCGCAGGATTTAGCAATCCATTATCTCATTATTAATATCGCTATATATAAGTTTTCCTCCCTTTTTCTAAATGCGTTCGCATTTGGAACCGGAGGATCAATTCGATAAAATAACTCCTTCTTTTTTGTGACTGAGCGTTCATTGCAGCTGAAGAAACTCGGAATTTAGTGTGAAATTTTTTCCACTTCTTCAGCCAGCCTCTTTATTCTCTGGATTACATCTTCAGATACGTTTTTTTTACGCATGAGCTCCAATCTGTCCTGTGCCGTTATCCTCTTTGTTCCTTTTACAAGGTTGTCCGCATGCGCAACAATCTTTTCCTCAAGGCTCCTGGGAAAATAGTCATCTTCAGGAAGCCCCAATTCTTTTGCTTCTTCTTTAGAGATTCCGGCTCCGATATGCCTTTTTATTATCTCGGCAACTTCAGGTTCTATTCCCCTGCTCGTAGCCAGCCGAAACCCTTCAACAGCATGTGCAATCTCATGTGTCCTGCACCTTCCCGCATCATGCAAAAGGGCTCCCGCTTCCACAAGTTCCAGGTCCACTTCCATTCCTGCTGCTTTTGCCTTTTCTGCAATCTCAACTGCAAGCGAGGCGACCTCTTTGCAGTGTTCAATCACATTCGGGGCACAGCCTGATTCCTCAAGAAACCTGATCGCTTCGGCTCTGGTGGTCAAGATTAATCCCTTATGCGGAACTCAAAGCTTCCACGCGCTTTTTCAGAACTCCCACAAAACGGGAGTTGTCATAGTAGACCAGGTCTTCTCCGCACATTGGGCAGAGAAATTCCGTCTCCGTTGCTTCGTCAAAAAGAAGGCGAACACAACCCTGAGGACAAACGTAAAATACATGATTTTCTTCAAATTCAAGGCGGGTCTTCAGATTCCTTAGCAGTCTTTTCTTTTCCCTCATAAGCTGGTGCTCTATGTCGGAAAAGTCCAGATGCCAGAGATAAGTCAGCCATCCGCTATTTGAATCTCTTTCCCTTACAACTATTGCAAATTTATTCTCATAAAGTATAAAAAGAGTTCTTCTCACGGTATTCAGCAGAACTCCGGTCTTCGCCGCAATTTCTTCATCCGTGACATTGCCTTCGGGCATCTGTTCTATCATTTTAAGCCCGTCATCCCCTACAAGGCTCCTGAGGTATCCTCTAATTACCTTGTCATTTAAATCGACCAAAGTGTTCACCTCGCAAATCCCTTATATGAATTGAACATACCATTATTAAAGCTTACATTAAAATTTTTATTTAAAAGATTCCATGTCCGGAAAAAACTGCAATCTCAGCAGCTGAACCTCATGCTTCTCCAGCAGGACTCAGGGACTCTGTTTCTCCTGTCATTCGTTCTGCAATAAAAGTCTTTATCCTCTCTGCCCCTCCCTCGAGAGATTTGATTGCCTCTTCTCTTGTTGAGGCGAATTCAAACAGGGAGGTCAGAGGCCAATCAGGCTCGATAACAGTTTTCTGAGGCGGAATGTCCGCGCTTTTTTCCCTGAGAATGACTTCCATGAGTTTTCTGTCTATAAAAAGCTCTCGATCCGAATAAAGAACTCCTCTTGCTGCAAATAGTTTTGCTTTCGGTTTTTCAGGAAGTTCTCCCCTGAAACAACCGGCATGAGCTTCGAAAAGGTTAATTCCCATCGCTTTCTCAACCGTGTCCAGGCTTCCCTGGAACCTGGGGTTTACTTCAAGCACCACAGGCCCCTGTTCTGTGACCAGAAAATCAACTCCACATGACCCGAGGAGCCCGAGTTCAAGTATCAGTTCTTCTGCAAGTTTTTCCATATCTTCTGCGTACTCTGTCATGAAAGGGGTTATATTTCCGCAGTAGGCGAACGGCAGCCGTGAAAGCCAGGGTATGCCTGTTAATTGCTCATTCACAGCAACTGCCAGGGCTTCATCCTTTGTAGAAAGCACAGAGACGCTTGCAGGGGTTCCTTCCAGAAACTGCTGAATCACAATTTCATTTTCCGTAAGGCCCTGGTCAGGACCGGATAATTCTTCCAGTACTTCCAGCATTTCCTGTCTGTTATTTGCAACCCTGTTGAATATCCCTCCTCCTCCTGTAGCCGGTTTGAGAATAACAGGATATTCGATTGCTTCCGGCTCGTTGGAAGAATAACAGCGAGGATGTGGCATTCCCATAGCTTCAAGCCTTTTTGCAAGATGAAGCTTGTTTGAAGCTCCCTTCACTGCTTCAGGGCTGCTGGCAAGCACAGGGCAGGGAAAACGAGAAGGGTCCAGCATCTCCATTCCCGAGCCAGGCACGATGGCATCAAAGTCAAGCCCGAAACCATTCATTTTAGCTACTATCCATCCAGGGTCAAGCTGGCGGAGTTCACCTGAAGTCCTGCATTCGAGAAGAGCTGATGCATATACACATTCCTGAAGGTCAAGGTCACGGAATGCATCTATGGAGCAGACAGTATAGCCTGCCCTGCTTGCGGAGCAAACAATGTTTCGCGTGTCAAAGCCAATTGCAAGGATATTCTGCATATTTCCTCGTTAAACTTTTATTTTTCCTGCGGAATATCGGTGTGTGCCAGTGCAAAGATTCCATATTCTGTTTTCAGGACAGGAATCTCGCTTCCCGCCTCTGCGTTAAAGAACATGGGCTTTTTTATCGCGACGGTTTCATAGGTCACAGGGTCAAGGACAAGAATTGCATTTTCTTCGATTGAGACCAGAACCGTAAGTACCGCATCTCCAATGTTTGCAATCTTTTCTGCGCCCTTCAGTTCTTCAGGAGTTGATAGAAACCGGGAACCGTCTTCAAGGCTTATCCCGTTTACTTTCTTGCCTGAACTTCTGATCTGGATGATTCTTCCTCTGAACCTTATCACATCGCCTGGTCGGAACTCAGGAAGGCGCATGGCAAAAGTAATCCTGTAAAGGTTTTTTCCGTCTTTCATACCTACGAGCGTAGGAGATTCGGCAAAACTGCCCCCCAGTTCAGAGATAATCATACGGCAAACCTGCCTGCTCGCATTCATGGAACCCATGTAAAGATCGATGCCTTCTTTCTGTTCCTGGTAGTCACTTATAAATGCCAGTCGATCTCCCTTTTTTTTCATGCTTTCCATAGCTTCTCTGGCTATGGCGGAGCAGCGCCTTTTTTCCTCTTCTGTTGGAAACCTGCCTGCTGCCCTTATCTGGATAATTGCTTCAAAATAACCTCCGGATTCACGGCTGCACATGTCGCAGGCTATCCTCTGAACCCTTACTTCGGTTGCAGTCTCGGCATGGACCGGTTCTCCCTTTACAATTGCATCTACCTCGGCTCTCACCATGTATATATATGGAGTAATTTCCTTCGGCTCAAGGTAGAGTTCCACATCTCCTGCTTCATCGTGGATGAAAAGGGCGTTTTCTACGGCTTTCAGCACCACTTCCTCCAGATTGCCGATGTTTTCCCAGCGGCTCCTGTGGAAATATGCTCCGCAGCTGGAACAGATCTTTACATGAAGTACGAGAGGCAGATCAATCAGTTTGAAAGTTTCAAAGAAACAGTCCCTGCAAACGGAATCAAAAAGTTTGTCGCATTCTGTGCCACATTTCGGGCATGTAATGGAATTCATCTATAATCCTTATTCTTCAGTCTTCTTGGAGTAATAGCTTTAAAAAGTATTCAAAATATGTTTTCAGTAACATTGGGCAGTTCATTTGTTAAGCACACTTATGTTATTTAAGAATAGCTGAATCTGCAATTATGTCTTGAATCTGCAATTATATCTTAATATCTATGCTCGTTATTTTTGAGACACAATAATTGCATATCAGAAGGGAACTGCTATGTTCAATTTATAAATAAATATTGTTAAATATATAGTTTAGAAGCATATTAAATAGGCATTTTCCTTATATAAACATTTGTATAATTTTACGTCGTATCGATAATCTCTGACAACTGGTATCTTCCTCAGAGCTTTATTAAGTATCTCTAAAACAAAACACCTAAATTATAATTTTAAAGTGGCCAATTACTGCCATATTATGATCCCAAAGTTCGCCTGCAAAGTGTATATAAAAACCCTCAAGTGCGTTCTAAAAAAGAGTAAAGTATCCGTGCAGGTTAGCACGGATGCTTTCAGGTTTAAATTAGTCTTTTTCACTTTATTTTATTTCTTTGGTGGCCAGTTCTTCTCCATCCAGCCTGGTAGCCTTCCTGAGTCCATTGGACCAACCATAACTTTTACATTTAGTTTGTCCTCAATATCACCCTGTAGACGGGCGGCAAGACCCGGAATAACTACACTGTTATGGGTAACATCGCTCTTGAGGTCAAATCCTGACTTCTCAAATGCATCCTTCACCTTATCAGCTGTCAGCTGTCCACCTGCAGCCGCTGCTTCCACACCAATACCATCTGTGTTAACTGCAAGCAGCCAGCAGTCTATTCCGTTTGATGCAAGGTCGCTCTCTACTGTGTAGTAAGTAAGGGCGAAGTTTGTGGTAAAGAGTACAGGTGAATCTGCTGTTGGGTTTCCTACCTTATACATCTTTGAGTCTACGGCAACAGGAGACCTGGGGTCAGTGTATATTGTCTCTGCCAGGTGTACTTCTGGCATGGTGGCATATGGCTCCATGCTGTGGAGAAGCATAATGTCTCCGTACCTGATAGTAAAGATTGATGCAAGAACCGTTTCCCAGTATGATGCACTGACAGGGTCAGCAATTCCCGCCATCCAGGCAGTAAGCGGCATAGCCATGATCGGATATGCGATCTCGGTGTCTCCCATAATGCCTGCTCTCCTGATCTTCAGGAAGTTTGTGAAAGTATCCTTCAGACCTTTCCCGGTTGGGTAAGTTCCCGGGTCAAGCACAATGTCCTTAATTCCAGCCTCTGCAAATGTCTTTGCAAGAGTCTTCAGGCCGTCAAGGTCATTAAACGCTGAAACAACCACAGGCACGTTGTACTCGAGTGCGAGTTCTCCTACCTCTTTCCAGTTGTCCTTGTTCGCGGCATACAGCAGCGGGTTCTTACCCTTTGCTACCTCAAGTCCTGCCTTCAGGACTGCTGGGTTGAAAGAACAGAGAATCACTGGCAGTTCTGTGTTTTCTATAACTTTCTTGACAGCTGCTGCAAACTTTGCAGGATCATTGGATGCTGCTCTTATTGCCACACCATCGAGAAGCAGGTTACGTCCTACGTAGAACTTCTTGTAATCACTGATCTTCTTCACTCTTTCAACAATGGCAGCTTCGTCCATGTTGTCTGCCACATCGAAGAACATCTTTGTCTTGTTAAAGAATGTCAGTTTGTGGCGGTACAGTACATCGTCCCCACCAATATTGGCTGCTCTTTCGCCAACACCAATAGTAACCTGGCGAATTTCAGGAGCAAGAAGCCTGTCGAGTTCTGCCAGTTTCTTTGCATACTTCTTTTCTTTAATCAGGGGAGGGCAGTCTGTTGTCTTGCCGGACCTATCGATCAGCGTGGAAGCAAATGCCATACATGTAGGCTGGCCACATTCTCCACAGTTGGTCTGAGGCAGGTACTTGTACGCTTCTAATGGGCTGTTAATCTTCATTTTTCACACCTCCGCTCCGATCCAGTTTGCAATATCCACCTGCTCTGTGTCTATGGTACCGAATAGCGTCTGGGTAATCTGCTTCAGGACAGCAACCGATGTTGGGTGCATCATCATGAATAGGTCGTTTCCTGCAATTGCAAGTGACAGACCTGTGACAATTTCCCATATAGGTCCTCTGTATTCCCTTGGTCCCCAATCAGAGTCTTCTTTAAGCGGTGATCCCACCATCCATGACTCACGGGCACCCCATGCATTTGTTGTACCTGATGACATCGGGAATGTGAGTTCATCGTCACCCATAAGTGCTGCAAGTCTGATACGCTCCATGTTTGTGTAAGCGTAGTCGAGACCATATCCGAGGGCTGCAGTGGTCGGGTCCATTATGATCCTGTCTCTTGGGACATTGCACTGCTTCATGAGTTTCCTGTTAAGCTCCTTCTGGGCGTTCATGTCCAGCTGAGTCCAGGAAAGGACGTCGTGGTCATATTTGAGTGCTGCTTCTGCAATTGCTGCATAGTCCAGGTTCAGGCTTGCAGATGCAAGCAGGCATCGTTCTCCTTCTGCAACTTCTGCTGCTCTTGCGAGGACTTCGGGGTCTTTCTGCGGGTTACCTGATCCACCGATTGCTATTGGGACATCAACAGCCTGGAGAACTTCTTCTACTGTCTTTGCTGCTTCTTTTGGAGGTGTGTCCTTTACAAGCGGGTCAGTTGAAATCAGGTGAATGGTGATCATATCTGCGTTGAACTTCTCAACGTTCTTCTTTGCCCATTCTCCCGGGCTGTCCATGACCTCATCATAGTTTTCTTTGACAGCTTTTGCAAGCCCAATTCTCATATCGAACACGTCAATTGTTACCTGGTTCCTGTTGGGCATTGGCGCGTCAGGGAAGAACGGCAGGGCTTTTTCTCCACCTACCAGCACTCTCTTTCCACGGCTTCCACCGTCTGCTGATGTGTTTCCTATTGGTACTTCCTGAATCTGAGTTGCCCATTCTGCAATATTGGCAACATCAAACTTTGCAGGTATGAGATCCTTCAGTTTGGGTGCTGCCAGAGCAGGTGAAATTGCCGGAGCTGCTGGTGCACCTATGCCTACCGGGTACCCGAACATGCCTGCAATTCTTGCGAAGTGCTGGGCGAGTACTGCGCTCTCCTGCCCCAGGGCAGCGGCAAGCATGGGGTCAAAGCCGCCTCCGAGTCCACCGAGATCAATCTCAATGTCCCCTTCTATAGTAACACCTTCGAGGGCTTCTACATCCATGCCCGCGAACATGTTTGTAATATCAGATAACTTCATTTTCTTTGCCATGTAAACCTCACCGTTTCCGTAATTTATCCGTTTTTATGAGTGGCTTATAATAAAGGATATAATACAGGATGTGTTTTCAGATCTTTACCCTGATAATACAGGGTCCGGAGCAGGAATCATTCCGTTCCTTTGAATCATTCCTTTGAATCATTCCTTTGAATCATTCCTTTGAATCATTCCTTTGAATCATTCCGTTCCTTTCCTTTAATTCTGGAACAGATTCTGCCCCGTTCTTTTTATTATTTTAATTTTAATTTTGGTTTAAATCCCGTTTCAAGCTCTTAAACCGGATAAGTTCACCTGTTCTCTGTCCCGGTGATTTTCTGCATTTTTTGTGGTTTTCTGCCTGATCCACAGATTCAAAAGTAATCTGGGGTTAGAACCCCAGTTTTTTCACAATATTTTCTATTTCCACTGCAGCAACCGAATCGTCGGGTATTTCAAAGAGAGGTATACCTTTTATGTCCATTTCCTCAATTTTCGGGTCAAGAGGAATCGTACCTATCAGGTTCAGTTTCAGTTCCTCTGCCAGTTTAACGAGCTTTTCCCGGTTAGTATCTGTAACCTTGTTTGCAATAACGTGAATACTGCCTATATTTGACTCGAGTTCATCCACAAGTTCATGAATTCTTTCGGCAGTTCGGAACCCTCTTCTTGAGGCGTCAGTTACCACAATAAGATCATCAATATCCCGGATGATCTTTCGGCTGAAATGCTCAAGCCCGGCTTCTGCATCAATCACAACCAGATCATAGTTTTTAACCAGTTTGTCCATGATGCCCCTCAGGAGGTTGTTTACATAACAGTAACACCCTGATCCTTCGGGCCTTCCCATTACCAGCAGGTCGTAACCCGGCATCTCTTCAATGATCTCATATACCTTGCTCTGGAGCACGGACTCCTTATTCATATCGGGATTGTCAGGCCTTGGTTTTGTTATCTCAGCCTGTAAAAACTCCTTTGCATCCCCTATCGTTTTCACGTCCTCACAGCCAAGGGTTTCCGGCAGGTTAGTATCTGCATCTGCATCAACTGCCAGTATATACTGCCCTTTTTTAGAGAGGGAGCGGATCAGAAGAGCCGCTACCGCTGTTTTTCCAGTTCCGCCTTTTCCCGTTATTGCAATTACTTTGGTCACAGAATACCCCTTTTGATTGTTTTTCGGTTAGGCACTAGCCTTTCTTTCTCGGTTACTTCTTTTCCTTCTTCTCGCTAATGATCATCCTGTCAATGGTGATCTTTGCGTTCTTGAAGGTCAGCTTTATTCCACCGCTTGAACCGCCTGACATCATTGGCATTGCCGGCATCTGGAATCCTGCTGCTGGCATCATCATCGGAGCTGCTGCAACAGCTACTTCCTCTTCTTCTTCCTCTTCTTCTTCCTCTTCTTCAGCTGCTGCCCAGGTAGCAACTATGGGGTGGTTCTTCTCCTGGAGGAAGGCTTTCAGGGACTGGATGTCGGTTGCATCTTTCTCGGTTGCGATCTTGTCCTTAAGGTCTGCAGGGATGGTTTCATCAATCTTTTCCTTAAGCATCGAGGGGAGCCAGACAACTCTGTTCCAGCCGCCATCAGCCTGGATAAACTTCGGGGAGTAGAAATATGCAACACCGATTCCGAGGAAACCTACGATCTGCTTTCCACCACCAGTCTGACCTGCCATGGTTGAGAAACCAATGCCGTTCGGTGCCATTCCCTGGTATTCTCTGTTAACCCAGCCGATACCGTCTACTTCAGGAATATAGAACCCGACTACTTCGAAGCAGCCACAGGATGTGTGTGGTGAGTCAAAGAAGGAGTGGAGTTTTATCTTATCGAATTCGCCGGCGGAGAGTTTCTTGGCGATATCGTTGACACCAGAGTATTCACCGGTATTGGCATCGAGAAGTTCACCCTTTTCGATTGCGAACTGCGGACCTTCCGGGTCTACTTTTGCTGCTGCGCGGCCGTCGAACCAGTTGATTGCACCACAGAGGGAAACTCTGTCAGGAGATACTACACAAACGTTGGTCGGAGCAAAGGACTGGCAGAGGGTACATCCGTAGAAGACTTCCACATCTTCGTCGCGCAGGTCTTTTGTCCTTGCGTCTCTTGCCTTGAAAATTTCCTTTGCTGTTACCATCTGTTTCTCTACTTCGGCCTGGTCGGTGTAGAAGGTCACCTGCATCTTCTCAATGAAGGGAAGTTCTGTCTTGAAAAGCATCATAACAGCTTTTCCGAAGGGTTCGAAGGAGTCCATCTTTGCAGCTGTGTCCTTGGAAACTCTCATCCAGACATCGTACCTCTGGTTCAGGTGCATGATGCCCTGGCAGTAGTTGATGAAGTCGTGGACACGCCTTTCTACGACAGACTCAAGGTCAGGCTCGACAAGTTCTCCGCCTATGTTGAAGATCATTGCCCAGGGGTAGGTCTTTCCCTCTTCCATGTCCTTGAGGTCAGGACCGATGATTGTGACTTTGTCGTCTTCAATCGCATCCATGTCTGCAGCCCTGACAAGTTCGAGACCAAGTGATTTTGGACCACCGAGTTCAACGAACATTCCTTCTTTCCTTACTCTTTCTCCTTCAAACATTGGGGAAATCTCAAATGGGAATTCTGCCATTATATTTCGCCTCCTAAATCAAATTATAAAAGGTCAATTAGCTCATCCAGGGCAGCATAGTGATCTGCTTTGCTTAGATTTCCAAAGGACATCGTTGCGTTCTGGATGTAGTTTCTGTCAATTGCTATTGATTTTACATCGGAAAAGTTCTTTGTTCCTGACAGTACCTGGTTGATGTAGTATTTTATGTGTCCCAGGACAATGAGTGTGTCATAGGTCCCGTTTCCATCAAGTCCTGGCCAGTTCTTGTCTGTTACATAGAAACCGAGCTGGTGCAGGTTTATGTACTTGGCATTCACATCTTTGTCAACAAAGCCTGGCATAGAACTTCCGGTAGCTGCAATCGGAATGTTTGTCTTCTGTGCAATCTTTACCACTCTGTCCAGAAGCTCCTGGTCAAGGATCTTTGTCCCGACCACAAGAAGCGGCCTTTTTGCCTTTGAAATCAGCTTGGCTGCTATCTCAGGGGTAGTTGCTTTGGCAGTTGTCACTCCGTAGGTGGTAAAGAGTTTGGTGTTCTTGGTAGTTTCTACCATTTTCAGGCCCCCTTGCAAAGTCTCTTGAGGTTAGTGGGCTGTGCGGAGACATCGAATTTGATCTTCGGACCGGAGATAATTTTCTTCCTCTTCCAGTCAATTTCCCAGCCGTGTTCCGACTCGAGCCTCTTGAGGAGTTCTTCACGCTTGGCAAGCGGGAGGTCTGCTTCATTTCTGACGAACTTCCACCAGTCTTCAGGTTCGATACCAAGGTACTTTTTGGAAAGCTCCATCCAGTGGGTCAGCTTTATAGACCTGCCCATGTTGTTGTCGGACGGGCGGATGCATGCCTTTGCCATCATTGGAAGTGCTTCCTGCCAGGTTTCTGCTGTGGTCAGGAGGAATTCTGGTGCTGGCGGGATGTTCATCTCTGAACCGTCTCTGGCATCAAAGACTTTCCACTTTGACTCATCATAGTTCTTGGCAATCAGGGCTCTCCTGTACTTCGAGGAATGCGGGCCAAGAACTGCAGGGATACCAAATATGTTGCATCCTGTACCGATTGCAGCTGCCTTCTGTGAGTATGCTCCCCACGCAAGTCCACATGCGCCTACACGGTTGAGGGTATAGTCGGCAATTTCTGCAAGGTTTCCTGCCAAATTCCTCTGGGCAAAGATTCCAGCAACTTTCTCTGCAGCTCCGCTGATGTGGGCGTTAGATACACAGGATCCTGTGTTGAGCAGTCCGCCACCGAAGAATCCACCAGGGTACCTTTCATAAAGCGTCTTGCCTTCGTCGTCTTTGTACATGCCGATATCCATTGCAGAACATCCGCTCACTGCAACGAGATAATTCCTCTTCAGGAATTCTTCGGCAATGTTGTAGACGTCCTTAGTACCGGACGGATAGTTCGGGCATCCGATGATTGCGATGATACCTGGGGTTGTACCCATAACAAGGTTCAGGCCTTCTGCTCTGATTTCTGCATCGCTTGCCTGTCCTCTACCGGCTCTGACCCATCCTTTCTCTTCGCTGATGGCTTTCTGTGCAGCTTTCTCGAGCATATTCAGAATTGGAATCTCTTTCTTACAGACCTGTTCACAGCGGCGGCAGCCAATGCACTGGTCATGGAGAGCTTCGAGGTACTCGTAGCTTCCCTGGGCTGCATACTGCAGAGCTTCCGGGATGTCGAGCTCTTCTGGACATGCCAGCAGGCATTCTCCACACTGTGCACACTTGTCAATGTATGCTTTGAACTCTTCATCAGTTGGTATTGCTGTGATACCTTCCGCATCGCGGATTGGAGCCATTATTTCGGCAATCCTCGGGACGAGTTCTCCCAGTTTATCATAGTCGAGCATTACACAGCCTGGAATCGCACCGGATTTAAGCTCCTCTATTATTGAATCCACATCGGCGTCTGTCCTGTCTGGCAGCCCCATCATGATCTTTTCATTTGATGCGATCACGGGGATCTTGAGCTTCTGGGATTCTGAAAGGACGTCACCGCGGACGCACTGTTCGTCCACAACAATGACATCAGGCATTCCAGAGCGAATAACCTTCAGTTCCTTGGCAAGGGACCCTACGATTTTGGCGTATGGGGCTCTCCTGTCAGCTTCCTTGTACCTGGTCATGTCGAATGCGGTACAGCAAAGTCCTGCAATTTCCATCTTGTCGGTCAGGTTGTTTTCTTCCATGTAGTCCATTATGTAAGTTACACCGGCTACGTTGTGCCCGATTGCAACGATTAATGGCTTGGACTTGTCAATGGAACCCATACCGATTTCGATCAGGGGGGCTTCGGGGTCAGCTTTCGGGAAGTCATATGCTGATACCTGAGCGATATCAGATACTTCCATACCAACGTGGTCAAGACTGCCACTGAAGAGTGCTTTAGAATCATAGTCTATTTCTGCACTTTCCTGACCTGCGTGGATAGTTGCAAGGAGCTGTGTGAGCTGCTCTTCAACAAATTCCATTGGAGCTCTGCATTCTCCAAGAGTCTTTGGACTGAGTCCTGTAGCGATTGTGATGTTAGGGGTCAGGACGTTTGATTCTCCAAGGTTGAGTGGGAGATCTTCACCAAAGACTTCAATTACATGGTCAAGCAGGTGGCGGCCGTGGGCTGCGTGGCAGGCAGTACCTGTAATTACACGGAGGAAGAATTCTCTTCCGTTGTGGCCCATCATGTCAATACCACAGGCACCTCTTTTGTTTCCTGAAAGGTCACAGGGGCCATAGGTACAGTAGCAACACTGGTCACACATGGGGGTAACAACAGGTTCGTAGCGGTCAAGAAGAAGCAAGTTCCAGCTTCTGTAGGAAGCCAAGCCTGGCATAGCAGTTGGACCCATCGGGCCTAACTCTTTTGCTTTTTCTTCTGCAGCCTCCTTTGCTGCCCCTACAATGTTGTTAATAGTGATCTGAACGGATTCCAGATCGTCGATAGAAAAACTCCCGGTAGTTAGTTTGCTCATTTGAGCTTTACCTCCTAAATTTGTTTAAAGTCGACTTCGCCAAGACGATTGCAATCTTTATCTTCGGCATATTCTTCATAATTATTAATTATATATTTTGCCGTCTGCTTTAAATTTACAACCGTTTAAATGACGTTTAATGGCAAAACACTCTTAGCTCTCTATTTGAACATTGAAGGTTTTACCAGCGTTTTTTCAAATAAAAGCGTTTTTGTAGGGAATATTTTTCTTGTAAAAATCGTTTTTAGGGCATCAATGCTCTTCAAAATCCTTTTTTACGCCCTTTTTCTCAAAAAAACCGTTTTTGCCAACGATTGGGACCTTAATCTAGAGCAGAGGTCGCTACCGATGGATAATAAACACTAATTAAGTGACTAAATGTACCAAATCTATATAACATTTTCTAATTTGTAACACCTTATCCGAACAGGTAAAAATGGAATGTGGAGACCCGTTCTTCTTAAAAAAAACCTCAAAGACTTTTTGATCAAAAAAGATACTCTATGTCAAAGCATATCGTTTTTTAATGAGAGTAATATTGGATCTCAATATTTTTTTTATTTGATTTTAATATTTGTTATTATTTCTAATATTTTCTCATACTAAGTGCAAATAGCCCTAAAGATTTTTCTTACTTGAGCTGCAAATTTTGCATTAATTTAATTCAGATTTTCCTTATTAACTTTTTAATATATTATTAAATATTATTTTTTTCAAATCTATATTTCACTACCTGATAAAAATATCAAAACATATTTATATCGGTACTGTCTTTAAACGAATTCGTACAGTAAACGCTGTAAACCGTTTTCATGATTTTTCTCTGGAAATAACTAAATATTATTCCTTCTCTTTAATATTAATCGATTTAATTTTTGATCTAAATAATATTTGTTCTAATTTAATAGGCACTCTAAATCTATATGCTACTGCTGGACACCTATTACCAAAACAGAATAAATAAAATAATAATATAAATTATGACCGTAAACCCTGAGCAGGATCTTTCCGGATCTGGAGATTAAGACCAGAAATTTTGATTAACTGGAACCTGGGTCGACTTTTGCTTGCGGGTTCCAGGCCGGAATCTGGACTGGTCAGGATTTGGAGTGATCGATTCCGGGTTTGGGGTTTCTACACTTCAATATGAGTTTCTTACACTGAATTTAACTATGGGGTTGTTTACGACAGCTTTTTCAGGATACGAACCTTTTATTTATCAGCCTACTTATCAGAATTTGTTCCTCAGCCCTGTCTGGACAATATTCTTGTGTCTGGACGCCATTCTTATATTTGAATAATATTCTGATTTCTTTAAGGGCATTATAAAATCGCTTTTATTATACTGCCCCATTAATCAGTAATTTTAATCCAACAATTTTATACTGGAATTAAATAGAGAGCAATCAAACATGTTTAGCCGTGATACACCATATGAGCCCGGAGGCGGAACGAGCGACAGGATCAAAAGTTCTATTTTTGCAAGCCCGTCGATGGCGATTATTTTTCTCTGTATAGTTTCTTTCTTTCTGGAAATGGTCCCTGGCATAGGATCTCTCTATATAGACACCTTTCAGTTTAATCCCAGCTCTATTTTGACAAGGCCCTGGACTCTTGTCACGTATATTTTCCTGCACGCCGGATTGGGGCATCTTTTTTTCAATATGATTGTCCTGTATTTCTTCGGGACTGCACTCGAGCGAAAGGTGGGGAATAAGCAGCTCCTCGGAATCTTCTTTACGGCAGGAATTCTGTCCGCTATAGGGTATACTTTCTTAAGCAGGCCCATTTTCGACATCTATCCCGGTCCTATGGTAGGTGCGAGCGGAGCTATTTACGGGGTTTTTGCAGCTCTAACCGTACTTGAACCAAATCTGAGGGTGTATGTTTATTTTGTCCCCATGCGTCTGAAGCATGCCCTGTTGCTTTTTGCCGTTTTTGACTTTCTGATGGTAAATTCAACGGACATGATAGCCCACACTGCCCACTTAAGCGGGCTCTTTGTCGGGCTTTACATGGGTTACCGTATAAAGAGAATGCATGATAAATACATTAGAACGAGGTTTGCCGGCAGGTGGTGAGGCTGGATGAAGAGGCTTTTTCTCAGGACAGGTACTATCATCCCAGACCTGGTCCAGGGGAAAAAGTTCCTGTTCAGATCTTAAATTTCACCCGTGTCTTTGCAGCCTGGTCTCCAGAGCTGAAAGCCACTCTTTTTTTTGAAAAAGCTCCTGATGAATCCGAAGCATACGGGCTTAAAAGGGTGCGAGAAGCTGTCATTCTTTATGTCTATGACTGGCTTGCGGGAAGGGAAGGGATAATAGAACTTACAAATGCGGAGTTTGCACAGTTTATGGAGGTCTATGAAGCTTTTCTTCGGAAATTAGGGGAAATCCAGTACAGCAGGGAGAAAAAAGGACGAAAAACTGACAATGTCTTTGAACTTAAGGAATCTCCTTTCATTATCAGGGAAGTTAAAAAAGGTCCCTTCTCCGATAAATTATAATTCTAGAAAATATATCCTGTGTTCTATAGCCAGAAATGTTTAATCTGGAGGGGTTTACTCATCTCGCAGGACTTACCTTTTCCGGGATAGGATAAAAATTTCAGTCAAAGCTCTCAGACTGGTAATGTTAAGACCTTTTATTGCCAAAGTATGCAAATGTTTTACTACAGAAAAGCAAATATTTAGATATAACCAGATTGTTGCCCGAACTGCCGTGATAAAGGTAATCCCTGAAAAGCAGTATCTGTAGACTCATATATGGAACTGTTATTCTCTGAAGGTTAAAATAGAAAACCCATTCCTGTGAGCGTGAAATGGCTTCGGGGAACTATGCTGCCCTCACAGGTCAGTTCTCCGTTAATTGCGGAGATTAAAGAAAAAGATGCAGGTTGAGTACAACTGTAAGTATCATAGAGGACATTGATAATGAAGCCTGTAAAAAGCGGACTTGATTCCATCTCCAAATACCTCCGTACCAAGAAAGAAGTCGGCAGGAGGAAAATAGGCCTTCTGGTAGACGGACCGAACATCCTCAGAAAAGAGTTTGATGTAAATCTCGAGGAGATTAGGGACGTTCTGAAGGACTACGGGAATATCAAGATTGGACGCGTTTTCCTGAACCAGTATGCCTCGGACAAGCTTGTCGAGGCTATTGAAAACCATGGACTTGAACCCATAATCTGTTCCAGTGATGTGGATGTGCGCCTCGCAGTAGAGGGCATGGAACTGGTCTATAATCCCAATATAGACACCCTTGCAATCGTAACCCGCGATGCGGATTTCAAACCACTGCTTAACAAAGCAAACGAACACGGGAAAGAAACCATTATCTTTGGGGTTGAGCCCGGATTTTCTACGGCACTCAAGAACTCTGCGGACTACGTCATTCTCATGGGCAAAAACCACATGAGCGGTTATGATGATGAAGATGAAGAAGGGAAACCTGATGCCTCGGAGCGTGAAGAATACCACGAGGAATATCCCGAAGATGAGTATGGAGAATCTATGGAAAAGGCCTGATTAGAGGTCTGATTTTTCTCTTCAGGATACTCTCTCATTTTTTAAGGATAATCCACGTCTATTCCGAGAATATGGTTTTCTCCGGCAAAAACATCTCTTGCTATCCCGGCACAGCCAATTGCAGCATGCCATTTCCCAAGGCTGAGGCATTCCTGGCCAAGGTGCCTGCTGATTTTTTTCTGCACATATTCCACTTCTCCTACAGAGCCTGCAAGAAAGGCAGCTCCCGTAACTCCGTATTCTTTCAGGAGAAGCTGCATTGAAACTATTTCCATAGCTGCAAAAAGTGATATGGTATCCAGTGCGAGCAGTGCGGGCTCTTCTCCATTTTCGGCTGCATTGAGAAGTTCTCCCCTGTCTTTATAAGGAGTCATCTTCAGAGCTCCTGCTTCCATAAATGCCTGGTTCGCTGTCCTTAGCCCGTCATCAACATTTCTGATAGCTTCAAGGTCAAGAGGTCCGTGGTGAACTCCGGGAGCGAAAATACAGGCATCGATTGCCCCGATAACTTTTCCAGAGGCAACCGCAAGAGTTACAGTATTGGAGCTGATATCTGAAACAACAAAGTCTTTGTAGCCCATGCACCGGATATGATATGCAATCCCCAGCTTTTCCGGGCTTGTAAGGTGGGAAAACACCTTCATTCTCGGGTCTACTTTACTTCTCGTGTGCAGGCCGGGAATCGCTATTGCCGGAATGCCGGAATTCTTCACAGCATCAAAGACCCGTGTGCCTCCTCCGGTCTTTTTTCCCGCGCCTTCCGTACTCTGAAGCCCCCGCCCTTCAATCTTTTTTACGTCTTTAATCTCGGAAAAGCCGTCTCCCATCGAGTAAGTCAAAGCAATCAAATCTATATCTTTAACTTTGACTCCGAACTCTTTTTCAATAGATTCCAGAATTTCTTTTTCTGACATTGCAGCAGCTTCAGACCTTCCGAGTTCAAAGGTCAGAACCTTTTCACCTTCGATAAGTGCAAAACGCATTGCGGTTGTTCCGTGGTCAACTCCTATGAATGCCAAGTGATCTCTCCTGTAAAGCCTCAGAGGGCATTTTTTAGTATCTCATTCAGTTCATTCATTATTCTGTCCCCCTCTTCAGCGGTACCAACTGTTGTCACCAGCCTGATTTCCTGGAAACTTCTGCCTTCGGAGAGCAATAGCCTCAGGTTTCCCCTGGCGTCAGCTCGCAGGACTTTTCCTGCAAGTTTTCCCCCTGCAACACCTTTTACGGAAATTACGGATGGAATTACTTTTTTAAGCTCAGGATGCTGGCTTATAAGTTTTATCAGTTTTTTTCCAGCTCTCCCTCCAATAACCGTAGTATGGGTTCCACCAAGTTTATTCTTTGAAAGATTTTGAGCGTTTTCCTGTAAGCTGTCTTTATTCTCTATCATCTAGTCAAACCGGCTGACTTTACTTTTTTGTAAATGCAGCCCAGATCTCTTTATATGGGCCGCCTTTTCTTTATTCTCAGAAAAGTTCTTCTCTGTTTGTTCTTTTTATATTTATAATGTATATCTATTTACTCAGTGGAAAAGTGAATAAAATACCGGTAAATTTTTCAGGTTATATTTCATGATTATGAAAAAAGAGAATTCCAGATGTCCGGTACACCGATAAACTCAGGCACATCATATAATGTACCGTGTCTCTGGATTATTTTTCGGCTTTTTAATATTTCTTTTTCGTAAAACCCGGTATTCAATAAAATCAGATCTTTTCAAGTTCTTTCATGCCAATTAGCTTTATATTATTTTCTTCCAGGGTTTTTATCGCTTTCTGAGTGTCATTTACCCGGACAATAAGAAGGGCTTTCTGATCCCTGGTGACAAAAGCATAGGCATAGTCAAGGTTAATATTCGCTTCCCCGAAGACTTCCGCAATCCGGGACATACTTCCAGGGACGTCTTCCATTTCAATTCCCAGAACACTGGTTTCCGAAACTGTGAACCCTGCATCGTGAAGCACACGGTGGGCATAATCCGATTTATCCACAACCATTCGGATGATCCCGAAATCTCCTGATTCGGCAATGGTAAACGCTCTTATGTTTATGCCGGCACTTTTCAGTTTATTTGCCACGCTTGCAAGTCTTCCAGGTTTGTTTTCCGCAAAAAGGGAAATTTGTTTTATCACTTTATCTTCCATTCCAGCACCCATGTCCTTTTAATCCCTTATTCCTTTAAATTTATTCTTTTCTTCGAACGAATTAATTAAAATTTTGATTTCCTTTCTTTTCCTGCTTTTTAATTCCTTCTTTTCTCCTCTCACTCTTTTCTCAATATTTTCCTCTGAATATAATATAAGTTTCTGTCTGTATTTTAAACTTACAGGTGTATTATTTTTCTATATTGGGACTTGGTCTGAGCTTTAAAGAGTATTAAAAAAGGAACTGAAAAAGGAATACCTGTAAGGAATAATGTTTTACATTTTTCCGCAATTCCTTTTTCTCTGTGGAAAATCAAATTTCCTGGCCTTCTTATTTCCTGGCTTTTCTGATCTTCAAATGTAAAGCTTTCAGATCTTTCTCTTGTCTATAACTTTCTTTGATTTCCCTTCCGAACGTGGAAGAGAGCCGTGTTCGACAAGCTCTACTTCGACTGCAAGGTTAAGCACGCTCTTTAAAGCGCTTGCGATTTTCCCTTTAAGGGCCATCATATCCGACATTTTATCACTGAAGGCAGACTCATGCATCTCTATCTGCACCTTCATTGAGTCGAGCGGACCTATTCTGTCCACAATTATCATGAAATGGTTTCCGACTTCAGGGATATTCATCAAAACCGATTCTATCTGGCCGGGGAATACATTTATGCCGCGCACGATGATCATGTCATCCGAGCGTCCGCTGATGCGTGTAATCCTCGGGTGCGTCCTGCCGCATTTACAGGGATCAGACAGTTTTCTGGTAAGGTCTTTGATTCTGTAGCGGATAAGGGGGTTTGCTTCTTTTGCAAGGGTGGTAATTACAAGTTCCCCTGTCTCTCCATCAGGAACAGGCTCACCGGTTTCAGGGTCCAGAATCTCTACAAGGAAAAGGTCTGCCCAGATATGGATGCCGCACTGTTCGTCGCATTCGGTAAAAAGAGGGCCGCTGAGTTCCGAAGTCCCGTAAATATCATAGGCTTTAATCCCTGATTCCTCTTCTATTCTCCTCTTGAGCTCCTCGGACCAGGGTTCGGCTCCGAAGAATCCCTTCCTTAATTTTGTATCATTCCTGATGTTGATTCCTTCTTTCCTGGCGGTCTCAATCATGTACAGGAAGTAAGAGGGGGTGCAGGCTATGGATGTCGTGCCGAGGTCTTTCATGAGTTCAAGCTGCCTTTCTGTGTTTCCCGAACTTGTGGGGAGTACGGTTGCTCCCACTTTTTCACTTCCATAGTGGGCGCCGAGTCCTCCTGTAAAAAGCCCGTACCCGTAGCTTACCTGAAGGATATCTTCTTTCCCCACTCCTACGGAGGTGAGAGCACGGGCAAGGGATTCTGCCCAGTTGTCAATATCCTTATGTGTGTATCCTACAACAGTTGGTTTGCCTGTGGTACCCGAAGAAGCATGGAAGCGGGCAAGCTTTGAATTGGGAACGCAAAACATCCCTGTAGGGTAGGTATCTCTGAGATCCTGCTTATATGTAAAAGGTAATTTCCTGACATCTTCGAGAGTCTGGATGTCTTCCGGGCGAACCCCGTGTTCGTCAAACCTTTTTCTGTAAAAAGGAGAGTTCTCATACACGTAATGTACAAGTTTTTTCAATTTTTCTTCCTGCAACTTTCTCAAGTCGTCCACAGGCATTGTCTCGATTTCAGGATCCCAGTATTCTGGCATTTTTTTCACGCTCTTTATTCTTTATTCAGAGACCTTTTTGTTTCAGGCTGCGTCTCTTCCGGCCTTTTTTTATGTATATTTTTCATTTCATGCCCCTTGAGGTCATGCTTAATATGATTCTCTTTTCTTACCGGTTTTTCGTTTCGGAAAGTTGGGATTTTTCCCGGCGTATACGAACTTCCGATAGATATGGTAATGGAAGATTAAGTTTGATTCTCATATAAATAATAGTTGTTGCTATCGAATGGAAAAAAGATCTTATTCAGCTTTAATTGAGAATACAACAGAAAAGGCATGAGAAAAAATAATAATTTTTAGACAGGATAAAAAGTTGAAGTTATTTTACCATCTTTTGCTATTGCTTGTTCACTGTTATTATTTGCCAGTTATCTGCTTTATCAATTTATTCGTCCTCATTGACTTCGATTTCTTCCTCGGAAATCTCTTTTGCCGTGGTTCCGAGGCAGTTCTCAAGGATTTTCTTTGTCATCTCCCTGCATTTATGGAGTACTTCATCCATATTGGCAATTATATCTATTCCCGCAGCTCCTGAATGTCCGCCTCCGGTGCCGTTATATTCATTGCTAATATCTTCCATCAGCTGGCCGAGATTGACTCCCGCATTTACAGCGTCGCGTTTTGCCCTTGCGCTCACTCTGACACTTTCTCCTTTCGTCGTGCCCACAAAAGCCACATCAGCCCCGATGTTAATGAGCATGGAAGATGCAGAGCCTCCGAAAGAACTCACATGAGAAGAAGCTATGATCATATCTCCTACTCTGTCGAGTTCAACCCTGCTTGCAGCTTTCAGGATAGCTATGCGCATTGAGATGTCCTGGGGTGTAGCAGCCATAAGGTCAAGGACTTCTCCATACTCTACCCCACTTGCCTCAATAATTTTCGCCACAGTTTTGAAAGTATCGGCTGAAGCATGCTTAAAATGCCCTGTATCAGTTACTATTCCTGTGAGCATGCCAATTCCCATCCTGCGGTTAATCGGAGCTCCCATTGCTTTCAGGATATCGTAGACTATCTCTACAGTGGAAGTTGTATTCCTGTGCAGGAAAAATTCTGCGTTTTCTGTGAGGGCAGTAGTGGTATGATGGTCAATTACGCAATAACTGGTCAGCTCTATATCATTTAGCTGTGCTTTTGTCGAGGTATCGACCACGACAACAAAACCATAATTTGCAGGGTCTGGCTTATCCACTACCTCGATTCCGAGCCTGTCGATCAGGACAGATGCTACACGGTTACACCCATCCACCAGTCCGACTGTTCCTCCTATAGCTTCAGAAAGAGCGAAAGCACTGCTAACGGCATCCGGATCTGCATTCCTGTGACACAAATATAAAATGTTTCGATAGTCAAGGAGCCGGTTAAAAAACTCCGCTTCATCAACTCGCATTGTCCTCTCTGGCTACCGTTTTGTATGGGTTTCGAAAATCCCGGAAACGCGGGATTTCGGCACAATCTCCATTACAGATATAGTCCTTTTCCGTATTCTATATGTGTAGACGAAAATTAAAATTATTGTGCTCTGGGCCCAAGAGCCTGCTGGATCTGCTCCTGAAGCTGTTTGAAGCGGGCAGTAAGTCTTTCTTCCTGCCTGGAGATAGACTGAAGCCTGAGAGAGAGGGTTTCTTCTCTGTCTTTAAGTTTTGAAACGGACTCCTCTTTAGTTGTTTTTATAACCAGCTCTCCGACACTGCGGTAAATAACCGCATCGTCAGCCAGTCTTTCCAATTCCTCAAGAGCCATTTTTGACTCTTTTTGCATAGCTTCAATCTGAGATTTTTGCATGGACAGAGCCTGAACCTGCTGCTGTACCTGCTGAAGCTGTGCTATCTGGTTCTGGATTTGAGGAGGTAATTCTGAAGTCATGTAATTTTCACCTGAGTCCACAATAAACCTGAAGGGATTTTAATGTTTCTGTCCTGCAGCTTCCGAAAATTCCCTCCCCCACAGAATTGGATTAAAAACACCTGCCAAAAACTTAAACAACAAGTTGAACTTAAATAAAGACATTTAAACAATTTAATTAATATCAAAAAGATTTGGTGAAATAAATGTATTCAGATTATGCCCAGAGGCAGAAGAGGAACCTTTCGCATGTATCCTCTCTAATCTGTAATTCCTAATCTGTAATTCCTAATCTGTAATCTGTAATTCCTAATCTGTAATCTGTAAATCTCAACGGTCATCTGGCAAAAGATAATCATAAATGAACATTTATAATACTATAATTATACACATTTGTAACTCTGTATTATACCGATATAACGAACATTTAATTACTGCATTATACCGATATAACTGGACATTTATATTACTGCATTAATACAGATTAATTAGCAAATAAGTTGGTTAGCGAATCGTTTCAGTGCAAGTAAAGCCGATAAACTATCCACAGTACTAACCTATAATGTATTAATCTGTGTTCTTCAAATTGACATTCCAGATTTAAACAGGATTCAGGAGATTTGTTAAATGGAAAAAAATACGGAAAAAGGCGAAAAGCTTGAAGAAATAAGATCCCTTCTCGAAAAGTTCACGAATGCTCACGGAATTTCCGGCTTTGAAGGCGAAGTCCGGAAACTGCTTGAGAAAGAGCTTGAGCCCTATGTTGACAGTATGCGGGAGGACATTATGGGGAACCTCATCGCTGTTAAAGAGGGCAAAGGTCCTTCTGTAATGCTGGCTGCTCATATGGATGAAATAGGGCTGATGGTCAGATATATTGATGAGAACGGTTTCCTGCGCTTTGTCGGGATTGGGGGATGGTTTGACCAGACTCTTCTGAACCAGAGAGTTATCGTGCACGGCAAAAAGGGCTCCATTTATGGAGTCATAGGGTCCAAACCTCCTCATGTGATGAAAGATGAGGACAGAAAAAAGCCCGTGAAACTCGAGGACATGTTTATCGATATAGGGGCAAAGGACAGGGAGGACGCTGAAAATCTGGGTGTCGAGATAGGCACTTCAGTATCAATCGATCAGGAATTCACGACCCTGGCAAACGGAAAGGTTACCTCCAAGGCTTTTGATAACCGTGCAGGAGTTGTAATTCTCGTCAGAGTTATGAAAGAGCTTCATGAACGCGGGATTGAAGCAAATGTCTATGCTGTCGGCACGGTTCAGGAAGAAGTAGGGCTTAAAGGAGCAAAAACCTGTACTTTCTGCATCTGCCCGGATGTTGCCCTTGCCCTTGACACCACCATCCCCGGAGATCATCCGGGAATCAACAAAACCGATTCAGCCCTGGAACTTGGAAAAGGACCGGTGATAACTGTAGCAGACGCGTCCGGAAGAGGTCTCATAGCCCATCCGCAGATTCTCAAATGGCTCAGGGAAACCGCCGATAAAAATGAGGTCCCCTATCAGCTGGGTGTAGGTTCTGGAGGCACCACAGACGCTACATCAATCCACCTCACCAAAGAAGGTATCCCTACAGGTACGGTCAGTATAGCCACACGCTACATTCACTCTCCTGTAGAGGTTCTGGATATGGCTGATATAGACGCCTGCGTTTCTCTCATTGTGACGGCAATAGAAAATTTAAAAGCATACTTCTAAAGCTACCGATTTTCAAGCCTGGCAAGTTTCTCCGGCTTTGCTCGCTCAAAAGGGCGATCTTCAGAGCCGGGGCGTCTGCATCGGAACAGCACCAGTAGAGTTGTATCAACAGGGCTGGTGCTGTGCAATTCTCTTTTTATATTTACTGTTTAACAGGACAGGTTTGCGGGCTACAATTTTGTGCACTTTTCATATTCTTCTTTAGCTTCTTTATTTTTTGACTTTTTATCGTCAAATTGATTAAAAAAAATTGAAGGTTCTGGTTCAGATTCCGGTTACCAAATGTAATACTTAAAATTTCCGGTTTCATCTTAAACATTATATGTTTAATGATTTCCGGAGCTCAATTGATTTTTAAAGTTATTTTGCTGTTTACACAGCACCAGGTTTTGTAGCAGGATATAGTACCTGTGATAAGATTTTTGGTCAAAGTCTCTGGACCTTTCTTATTGATTTTGATTAAAGACTTGATTTCTTTTGTTAATTCAAAAACTTAATATAGATATGCAAAAATTACTATATTTTGGAGATCAGTGGGAAATACGTGACATATATAATTATATTTATATATGATAGTTAATTCATTACTAAATGAGTTAAATCTTTTCTTTTTGTCATCTTAATTGATGAAATCAAAAAAGAAAGGCTGGAATTTAAAAGCATAATTGAATATGGTATTTTAAGAGATTCCCATGTATGTGGTAAAATATTTGTAAATATGTAGGAGGTTCTTAAGATTATTTGCAGGGAGATAAAAGCTGAAGATAAAGGACAGTGGAATAACGTAGTTAAAGAAAGTTTTAATGGGACCTTTTATCATACCTGGGAATGGAAAGAGGTTATAGAAAAGGGGTTAAACTCCAAATCTTTGTCAGTGGCGGTTGAAGACGAGAAAGAAAATAAATTAATAGGGATCTTTCCATTTTTTATAAGAAATATTTTTGAAGATTACAGAATTAACAAATATTTGCCGATTATTTCTAATAACTTTCAAATAGGCTGTTCTCCTCATCATAAATTATACAGTTTTGGAGGCCCCTGTGTCCCTTCCAGTCTTACCAATTGTGAAGAGATTTACAGGTTGATGTTTGATTTCATTGATTCGTATAGTAAAAATGAAAAAAGCATTATGGATCATTTGATATATCCCTATTATAATTGCCTGGACTCGGCACTAATTCAAAACGGATATATCAAAAACGGAATTAAAAAAACTGCTATAATTAATATAGATAGGGACCTTAATGAAATATGTAAGGGGTTTAAGAGGCAATTCAGTAGAGACATAAAAAAAGCTTCAAAAAAAGAAATAATTATATACGAAAGTCAGAACTATGAGGAAGATATAGACCTTTACTATGATCAGTTCCAGAAACTATTAATTGACAGAGTTGTTGAAAGGACTGGAAATTGTTATAAGAGAGTATCATACGCCCTGGTTCCATATTCGTATTTTGAAATGCTCCGTGACGTCCTTTTTCCGAAAAAAATGGCGAGGTTATTCTTTGCAGAATATAATGGAGTAAAAGTTGGAGCATTAATAAACTTTTATTATAAAGATACTATATATCTGGGTCACACCTCGGTATTGAGAGGCGAATACAACGGTCTTAACGCTTATAAGCTCTTAATCTGGCACATCATAGTGGATGGAAAGAAAAATGGCTTCAAAAATCTTGATGTAGCGGGCCTTCACCCTGATGAAACACATGGGCAGTATCACTTTAAAATGGGATTTAACGGCCAGGTCAAAGAGATTGGAGTATACAGTAAATCGTACAGATATGACGAGATTAAACACGCAAAAGCAATTTTTAATGAATTGAGAAAGCTAAAATAATCATTTTTTCAAATATTGGTCCTGGTCTCACCAGGAAAACAGCAGGGATCTTTCACAAAGGACTACTCTGTTATCAGCTTTTCTTGAATGCCTTTGCCTGGATATCAGGAGTTTTTCCAGACATCTCAATCTTTTAGTTATTGAGGTCCTCGCTTTCGATCTTACGAATACTGCTCCTCAGCTGTCTTATTTCTGCTTCTCAGCTGTCTTATTTCTAATAGATTTCTCATCTGGACTAATTATTATTCTAATGAATCTTATAATATAGATCAGCGTCTTTTCTATATTTTTAATAATGAAATTCAAATCATATATCTGGTCTTTCCAGACCCATTTTTCGGGCGGCATGCTTTTAAAATAAATATATTGTTAACTGGAAACTAAAAATACTATGGTCTACCTATTGGAGAGAAGTCTTAGAGAAAGCGGGAGTAAGCCCGGGAATAATCCAGTGGATTCTCGCTCCTGAGATAAATATATGTAATATGTATAATAAAATGAGTTTTGCAAAATAGTATGTAATTATATAATATAGTAGTAATACTATATTTCCTGTTCTGCAGAACCAATCTATCCAAATAAAAACCAATACTGAGGGATTATATTATTTGAAAACATCCGTTTTCTGGATACTACTTTGAGAGACGGTGAACAAACACCTGGCGTAGCCCTGACGAAAGAGAAAAAGCTCTTAATTGCAAGAGCCCTTGATGAGATGAAAATCAATGTAATCGAGGCAGGCTCTGCAATTACTTCCGCAGGTGAAAGGGAATCAATCAGGGCTGTAGCGAATGCAGGGCTCAGTGCCGAAATCTGCAGCTACTGCAGGATTGTAAAAACGGACGTTGACCATGCTCTTGAGTGCGATGTTGACTCTATCCACCTTGTCGTTCCGGTTTCTGACCTGCATATCAGGACGAAAATCAAAAAAGACCGGGATACAGTAAGGCAGATTGCAGCCGATGTAACCGAGTATGCCAAAGAACACGGTCTGATTGTGGAACTTAGCGGTGAGGATTCTTCGAGGGCAGACCTTGGCTTCTTAAAAGCCGTTTACTCGGACGGAATAGACGCCGGAGCTGACAGATTATGCTTCTGCGATACGGTAGGTCTTCTGGTGCCCGAAAAAACCACTGAAATCTTCCGTGACCTGTCTTCTTCCCTGAAAGCCCCTATCAGCATTCACTGTCACAACGACTTTGGTTTAGCAACTGCAAATACGGTCGCAGCGCTCGCGGCAGGAGCAAAACAGGCTCATGTAACAATTAACGGTTTAGGTGAAAGAGCAGGAAATGCCTCTCTTGAAGAAGTCGTAATGTGCCTTGAGTGGCTGTACAAATATGACACCGGCATCAAGCACGAGCAGATATACCGGACTTCGAGGCTTGTGAGCCGCCTTACCGGAATTCCGGTTTCTCCCAATAAAGCCCTTGTGGGAGGAAATGCCTTCACCCATGAAGCAGGCATTCATGTGCACGGGCTTCTGGCTGACAAGGCAACCTATGAGCCGATGAGCCCTGAATATATTGGACGGCAGCGCCAGATCGTACTTGGAAAACATGCGGGAAGAAGCTCTATTACCCTTGCTTTAAAGGAAATGGGGCTTGAAGCTGATGATGCCCAGACTGAAGAGATTTTCAACAGGGTCAAGCAGATGGGCGACCAGGGTAAACATGTTACAGATGCTGACCTGCAGATCATCGCAGAAACCGTGCTTGATATCTACAAAGAACCTCTGGTAAAGTTAGAAGAATTCACCATAGTATCCGGAAACCGGGTGACTCCAACAGCTTCCATAAAGCTCAATGTAAAAGACAAAGAGATCGTACAGGCCGGAATCGGAAACGGACCTGTGGATGCGGTTATCAATGCTATCCGGAGAGCTGTAAGTTCCTGTGCTGAAGACGTCATCCTTGAAGAGTACCATGTAGACGCGGTTACCGGCGGAACCGATGCCCTTGTAGAGGTAAGGGTAAAGCTTTCCAAGGAAGGAAAGTCAATCACCGCAAGTGGAGCCAGGACGGACATTATCATGGCTTCTGTAGAAGCCGTAATGAACGGACTTAACCGCCTTGTCCGGGCAGAATAAGCCACAAAAAAGCATGGAACTTCAAAGGTTTCTCAGAGGACTTTTTGTCCTCTCTTTTTTTCTGTTTGAATATATTTTTGAAATCGGGGTCTCAGGTACTCTGAAAACCCGGAGAAACCCTCATCCATATATAACATGATTGATTATGATATATTTGCGAAATTCGCAATCAAAAAAGTGTGAGTGTGAAAGATAAGATAAATAATATAGTATTTCTTATTACACACCCTGACTGGAAAGGCTCACCTGTAATGTGAGCGCCCAGCCGGACAAAATCTCAAGAAATAAGTAAGGAGATAAATAATGACAACCGGGTCAACAGACAAAGTCAGCGGCGCAAAGGCTCTTATAAAGTGCCTCGAAAAAGAAGGAGTTGACACTCTCTTCGGATACCCCGGAGGGCAGATCATTCCTTTCTACAATGAACTCTATGATTCAGATCTTCGCCACATACTTGTACGCCACGAACAGGCAGCTGCTCATGCTGCGGACGGGTACGCCCGTGCTACTGGAAAAACCGGGGTCTGCGTATCCACTTCAGGTCCCGGAGCAACCAACCTGGTAACAGGCATTGCTACTGCATACATGGATTCTGTGCCGATTGTAGCATTAACCGGCCAGGTGCCGAGGTCCCTTATAGGAAACGATGCTTTCCAGGAAGCGGATATTACAGGCATTACCATGCCGATTACCAAGCACAACTATCTCGTACAGGATCCGCAAGAAATCCCGAGGATTGTAAAAGAAGCCTTCCACATAGCGTCTACCGGAAGGCCTGGCCCGGTATTAATTGATCTCCCGAAGGATGTACAGAATATAGAGATTGACTTACACTATCCTGAGAGGGTAGAGCTCAGGGGCTATAAGCCTACTTATAAAGGAAACACTCAGCAGATTAAACGAGCCGCTGAAGAGATTGCAAACTCCTGCAGGCCTATAATCTACGCAGGTGGCGGAGTGATAAGTTCCAATGCAAGTGCAGAGCTCATTGAGTTTGCCGAAACTATCAGGGCCCCCGTCACAACCACACTTATGGGTATAAGTTCTATCCCGACTGAACATCCCCTGTATGTCGGAATGCTGGGGATGCACGGGTGTAAGTACGCAAACTATGCGATTCAGGAATCCGACCTGATTATTGCTGTGGGAGCAAGATTTGACGACCGTGTTACCGGCAAACTCGAATCCTTTGCCCCCAACGCCAGGGTTATTCATATTGATGTTGACCCTGCAGAGATTTCCAAGAATGTAAAGGTACATATCCCCATTGTCGGGGATGCAAAACAGGTTCTCAAATCCCTGATCAGATATGTCCAGTGTTGCAGGTCAGCAGAATGGATTGAAAAGGTAAACCTGTGGAAGAAAGAATATCCTCTCAACTACAGGGAGTGCAGGGATACTATAATGCCCCAATTTGTTATCGAACAGATCTCCGAAGTCTGCAGGGATGCAATTATAGTTACCGAGGTCGGACAGCACCAGATGTGGGCTGCCCAGTTCTTCAAATACAGCAAACCCAGGACTTTCCTCACTTCTGGCGGACTCGGCACTATGGGATACGGGTTCCCGGCAGCCATGGGGGCCAAGGTGGGCAGGCCGGATAAAACCGTCATCAACATCGCAGGGGACGGCTCTTTCCAGATGAACTCCCAGGAGCTTGCAACTGTGGTCCAGAACGATATCCCCGTTGTTTCCGTGATCCTGAATAACGGCTATCTGGGCATGGTCAGGCAGTGGCAGGAACTCTTCTATGACAGGAGGTATTCCTACACATTCATTAAAGGCAGTGTTGACTTCGTAAAGCTTGCCGAAGCCTATGGAGCCCTTGGACTGCGTGCAGAGAGGCCGTCTGAAGTCAGGCCTGCAATCGAAGAGGCTGTTAATTCAGGAAGGCCGGCAGTTGTTGAAGTTATTGTCGAGTGCGAGGCAAATGTTTATCCAATGGTTCCGGCAGGGGCTGCAATTAATGAGATCATTGACCTGGAGGAACACAGATGAAACATACACTTGCAGTCCTTGTGGAAAATAAGTCGGGTGTGCTCTCCAGAGTTGCTTCTCTCTTTTCAAGGCGTGGATACAATATCGACAGCCTTGCAGTGGGAGTAACCGAAGACCCTGACATCTCGAGAATAACCATTGTTGTGCACGGGGATGACCATGTGCTTGAACAGGTTACAAAACAGCTTAACAAGCTCATTGATGTTATCAAAGTCTCGGATATCGGAAGCGATGATGCCGTTGAAAGGGAACTTGCCCTTATCAAGGTCTCAGCTGATGTGGACACAAGGGCAGAGATTATCCAGATTGCAAACATTTTCAGGGCCAGGATAGTTGATGTTGCGCCGAAGTCCATGACTGTTGAGGTAACAGGTGATGAAGGCAAGATCCAGGCAATCGAAAAACTACTCCGCCAGTTCGGGATCAAGGAAATGGTCAGGACAGGCAAGATTGCAATGGTGCGCGGGCCAAAGAAGGTTTAAATATTAAGGGCAGGTAAAGAGAGGTAGCTGCTCAATTATTTTTTACAGATTGGGGCAGCCGGAAGCCTTTTCAAGTTCTGAAGGTCTTCTTAAAAACGCTCCGGGTTTCCGGCCTCTCTTTCATTTTAAAAGACCGCCCGGTTCCAGAGGCAGTGATTTTTCAAAACTCAGTTTAATTTTTGGGAAATGATTGTTGTAAATTCAAAACTCTGTTAAATAATACAGAGAATCTTATTACAAAATAAGTTCTAAAATTAAACCCTAAATTTAATTCTGAAATTAAACCCTAAATTTAATTCTGAAATTAAACCCTAAATTTAATTTTAAAATTAAATTCTATAATTCAATTTTAAAATTAAGGAATTAAAGGAAAGGAATTAAAGAATAATCAGTTAAAAATCAATCAGGAGAATCGAGAATGGCAACGATAATTTATGACGACGAAACCACTTTTGATGCACTTAAGGACAGGACCATCGCAGTAATGGGTTACGGAAGCCAGGGGCACGCCCATGCCAGGAACCTCCACGAATCCGGGCTTAATGTTATTGTCGGGCTCAGGCAGGGAAGTTCAAGCTGGGCAAAAGCCGAGTCTGACGGTCTTAAAGTCATGACTGTTGACGATGCCTCCAGAGCTGCGGATGTTATCATGATCCTCCTCCCTGACGAAAAGCAGGCAGCAGTTTACTATTCTCAGATTGAGCCCAACCTGAAAGCCGGAGACGCCCTTGTTTTTGCTCACGGCTTCAACATCCACTATAACCAGATAGTGCCTCCAAAAGATGTCGACGTCTTCATGGTTGCCCCCAAAGGTCCCGGGCACATTGTCAGGAGGACCTACACTGAAGGCATCGGGGTTCCGGGCCTGATCGCAGTCTACCAGGACGCAACCGGAAAAGCCAGAGACCTTGCCCTTTCTTATGCAAAGGGAATAGGCGCCACAAGGGCGGGAGTCTATGAGACCACTTTCCGTGAAGAAACCGAAACCGATCTCTTCGGAGAACAGGTTGACCTCTGCGGAGGGCTTTCTGCACTTATCAAGACCGCTTTTGAAGTGCTTGTAGAAGCAGGGTACCAGCCGGAAATGGCTTATTTTGAGACCTGCCACGAAGTTAAACTCATTGTTGACCTTATCTACGAAGGCGGGCTTGAGAGAATGTGGCACTCAGTTTCCAATACTGCCGAATACGGTGGCATGACAGTTGGTCCCAGGGTCATCAACGAGTATTCCCGTGAAGCCATGTACGAGGCACTTGAGAGGATCCAGAACGGAGAGTTCGCAAAAGAGTTCGTACTCGAAGGCATGGTCAACCACCCTGTTCTTAAAGCCATGGAACGCCAGGAAAAGGAACACCAGCTTGAGGTTGTCGGAAAACAGATCCGTGCAAACATCCCCTGGCTCAACAAAAAGATTGATGACGACTGAACGTGAAATTGCTCTTTCTCATTTCTAGCCAGGTCAGTTATATGGCCTGGCAGGCTCATTTTTTATGAAACATTTCCTTGATGGTTCATTTTTCTCGTTGCTTTTTTCTGCCGCTTCTTTTTTGACCTGCACCCGGCAGTCCTCTGGATTCTTTTACCGGGTCTTCCCGAACCTTCCGGTAAAGTTTAATTGCCTGCTGCCAGTATTTTAACAGAAGATTCATAAATCCGGAATTGGAAATTCAATCAGGAGTGAAATCATGCCAGCATCAGGAGAAAACAAAGTCATTGACACCATACTCAACCGACGGAGTGTCCGGGAATTTAACGACAGACCAATCAGCAAGGAAGAAATCAATAAAATTCTTAATGCAGGCCGCTGGGCTCCTTCCGGGTTGAACAACCAGCCCTGGCGCTTTATCGTTATCATGGACCCTGAAACCATTCTTAAGCTTTCGGAATGCACACATTATTCCAGTATTATTGAAGGAGCTCCCCTGCTTATAGCAGCTTTTCTGGATACTGAAAATTCCTACAACAGGACAAAGGATGTCCAGGCAATAGGAGCTTCCATCCAGAACATGCTTCTTGCCTGCTGTGACCTTGGCCTTGGTGCCGTCTGGCTGGGAGAGATCCTGAAACAGAATGAAAAGGTTAACTCAATCCTGCACTGCCCTCCAGAACTTGACCTTATGGCAGTCCTTGCTATAGGGGAGCCTGCGCCCGGAAAACGTACCTCTTCCAGAAAACCCCTTTCCGAGCTTGTTTTTAATGAAAAATACGGACAGAAATGGGAAGAATAAATTCCTGAATTTTGAGCATAATCAGGGATCTGAGCCAGCCTGGGAGAAGTTTATTCTGCTCAATTTTTTTCTGGTTTCTTCGCTGGCTGATACGGATTGTGCCTGATACTGATTTTTTGGCATTTTCCTTCAGGGAGTTTATTTTCTTTCATCATGTCTTACAAATTTTCAATATAATAACATTAAATATTATGAACTTAAAGAAAAGTATTAAATATAACTTCCTCATACATACATATGTCTAGCGAACAGACGTAAAAATGGGAAACGCCTCCTAAATATATTGTACAAACTTGCAATGCTGGAATTCCCCACCTGTGGTGCAGGCAGGTGTGGAGTTTCAGGTGCAAGGGAGTCACAAAAAATCCGGCTTTTTTCCTTTATTGATTATTTTTCTAAACTTTTCTAAATTTTTTTATGGATCTCTCCTGAAAAATGCCGTTAATTCGGGATTCTTGAGTTCACCTGCCCGGGCGGGTGGTTCTCTATCTTATACTGCTGAATTTCTACGGGTATTTTTCCTAAGAACAATCGTTTGGTTTGTGAGCTAAAGAGGATGTCCCGGGGCTTCAGGGACAAACAAAAAACAGAAAAAATTGCCATATTCTCTGGAAACGGCATTTTCTCAATGCATAAAGGAATGAAAAATTGGATCCGAATTATCCGGTGAATTTCATATATTTTTCAGGTCTTTTTTAAGGCTCCCTGTGTTGATTAATACGCGTCAATTTATACACACTTATTTATATATTTTAATTTATATATGTTGATTTATATATTGATTTATATGTGTTGATTTAGATTACGATGGAAGGTTCATCCGTTTCATTTGATTCTGTGGTTATTAGCTTTGAGAGTTTCACTCCTTTGAGCGCCATTATAGCTTCAGCAAGTTCGGTAATTTCTTTACCTTCTCCTTCCAGGACCACTATCTCGAAACAGTCTTCACGATCAGGATAGATATGAATTGAAGACCTTATCAGGTGAGAATAATGGTGCTGTATATCTGTCAGGACATTTGAAAGGCCGCGCTGTGTATGGTCGTAAATAATCACAATCGTTCCTACATGATGGCCTTTAATGTTACCCATCCACTCGTTGTAGGAAATATAACTCCTGATGGAGTCCCTTATGGCTTCCGAGCGGGAAGAATAACCTCTTTTTTCGATAATCTCATCAAATTTACCAAGAAGGGTATCAGGAAGGGAAACCCCTATCCTCATAAGTTCTGTTTCCATAGTACCACCCGCCAGGCAATTTCACATTTGCTGGTATGATATTACTTTGATAATTGTAAGTATTACTATATATGTTTAATTCACTTAAAGATTAATATAAAAGAGTTCTGTTGCAGTTAATACGGAAAATCTAACTGTATCCAAATATTTGAGTCACTTTACAGTCGTGCTGGATTATGTTGGACTATAATAATATCCCATTTCCAACCTTATCCTGACCCTGCAAAATGAAAAATGCAGCCCAGCTAGATGCTTTTTGATAGTCCTAACATAAGTAAAACAGTCTTTTGTTGCAGCAAAAGGCTCTTGAAATGCTGGCATCTGGTTTGAAATTTTTCTGGAAAACCGGAGTCTTTGCGACCTGATTGAGGATTAAATTTATAAGCTATTTAGCACTATAAACAGCCAGTTAACTGATCCCGGTCTTTTGAACCAGCTAACCTGCTGAGCTTTAACAATGAAGGTCTGTGGTGTAGAGGATATCACTGGAGCCTCCGGAGCTCCGAACCTGGGTTCGATTCCCAGCAGACCTGCTTCTTAACTCCACTGCAGGCTTTTTATAAGTTCACTGTGGAGCCGTTGAAAATCGGTTTTAATTTAAGCTTTGTATCCGGTTTTTTTCAGTCCCCCCTCCTGACCGATTTTCTACTCTATTCCGGATAAATCATTTTATTTAGATCAATTCAGGTCGATCATTAAGATTACAGGAACATTCTTAAATTCAGGTCGATTATTAAGATTACAGGATCATTCTTATCTACGGGCAAAAAATATAAAAAGAGAAGTGAAGTAAACATATACAAAAGAGAATTCTGGAGGTTTACAGGATGGCACGCGGATTAAATCGTCGCTCTATACGTATGGGGGGAAGAAGAATTTCCTTAATTCAGTTAATTCTCATAGCAATAATACTTTATTTCCTGCTTCGGTTTCTTCTGCCGCTTGTATGGACTCTGTTTTTGATCATTGTTTTGATCATACTTTTGAAAATAGTGCTGGAAAATCTTTGATTCATCTATATTTTCTTATTTATTTCACTTTTCTTTTTTCGATTTTATATCTTGAATTTAAATTTGCAAATATTATTATTTTTAGTAAAGTTAATCTCTGAGGAGTCCAGATTTACTCTTATTTTTAGAAAAGTTTTCCCGATTGGAGCTTAAAGTTACTTTAATTGTTTACTTCATTGTGGAAAGCTTAGCCTTACAAGTTTGATTTCCTTTAGTCACATTGGGGGTTGAGAAATATGGGGATAAAAAAGAACATAATTATTGGCAGAACCGTTCTGGTTCTTCTGGGACTTGCATTGATTACTTTTTGCTCCGGGTGTGTGGAAAAAAATATTTTTGCTGCAAATTTAGGGAGTAAAGTTTCTGCTGCAGACGAAATCAACACTTCTGCTTCACTTATCAACAGTGCTGAGACTCGAATTATGTCTGTAAGGCAGGACGTAGAGTCTAGCACCTATTCTAATGCAAAAATTAATCTGAATGCCTCAGAGACTGATTTTGAGGAAGCTTTAAAGATTCTCAATAATGCCTCTTCGGATTATGAGGAGGAAATTCAGGACATTGAGACATATAAAACTCTAGCTGAAGGCGGCCTGGATAGGGTTCATTCTCTGGAGAGTCTGATTACAGCTATGGAACATTCAGATAAATCCATGGCATATGCATATTCAAAAGAATTCAACCTGAGCAGAAAAGAACTTAATATAGCGAATGAAGCTTTAAATGAGTCTGCTGCTTCATCAATCTCGGCAAAAGAAAAAGTCTTTACGATCGATCCTAAGTCAGTACCGATAGAGCAAAAGAGTTCTATTATTCTGTTAAGAAACGATCTGGAAGCCAGCGAAACTATGCACAGCGAATTAAGACAGATGATGAGCGGAATGTATCCATACATGGACGGGTATGTGTGTCTTTCAAATGGAATAGAATATGGTGACGCTGAGGAATGGGGTAAAGCTGCCGATGAATTTGGAAAAGCTTCTGATAAGTTTTCTGAATCTCAAAAGATTCTGGAGACACTGAAAGATTCAGAGTATTCAGAGGTTTCTGTGACAGCCATCGAAATTTGCGGAATTCTGACTCAAGCGCAAAAAGATTTGCCACATATCGAAGCTGGCTGCAGATATATGGAAAAAGGCCGTTATTATCAGGCAAATGCAGAATTCAATAATGTTTCTTATTATTATTAATCCTGCTAAAAACACAATACAAAGAAACTGAGATAAAAGAATAATAAATGAAGAAGTTTCATCTTTCTTTTATCTCACTGCTATTTCATTACTACTTTTCTTTATTTCTCTGGTTTCACTTTTCTTTCAAATATTCATCAATTGCTTTTGCAGCCTTCTTACCTGCGCCCATTGCGCTGATAACGGTTGCTGCCCCTGTAACCACGTCTCCGCCGGCAAAGACTCCACATTTGGAGGTCGCTCCGGTCTCCTCATCAGCAACTACAGTTCCTCTCTTATTCTGTTCAAGCCCTTCCGAGCCTTTAAAAATGATCGGGTTTGGAGAGGTGCCTATCGCAATAACCACAACATCTGCCGGCACAAGGAATTCCGAGCCTTCAACAGGGACAGGGCTTCTCCTGCCAGATTTATCGGGTTCGCCAAGTTCCATCCTTATGCATTCGACACCTGTGACGTTGAACTTCTCGTCACCAAGGATGCGTACGGGGTTTGTAAGGAGCCTGAAAGTAATGCCCTCTTCTTTGGCGTGCTCGATCTCCTCACGGCGGGCGGGCATCTCATCCTCTCCGCGGCGGTAGACTATGCTTACCTCGTCTGCGCCCAGGCGGAGAGCAGAGCGGGCTGCGTCCATTGCCACATTTCCGCCTCCTACAACCACAACATTCTTCCCGCGCCTGACCGTGGTATCGTATTCGGGGTCATAGGCTTTCATGAGGTTTACCCGGGTCAGGAATTCATTAGCTGAATATACGCCGTTCAGGTTTTCGCCCTCTATTCCCATGAAGCTCGGGAGCCCTGCCCCGGTTCCAAGGAAAACGGCATCGAAATCGTCACATAATTCGTCAAGGGTCTTGATCCTGCCTATGATATAGTTGGGCCTGACCTCAACACCGAGTTTTTCAATGTACTCGATTTCCTGCCGGACAATTTCTTTTGGCAGCCTGAACTCAGGGATGCCGTAACTCAGGACTCCTCCGGCTTTGTGCAGGGACTCAAAGATTGTTACTTTGTGCCCGAGTTTTGCCAGGTCTGCTGCGGCAGTAAGTCCTGCAGGACCGGAACCTATAACTGCCACCCTCTTGCCTGTGGGCGGCATGACCTGTGGAGACTTCACACCTTTTTCGCGCTCATAATCTGCACAGAAACGCTCAAGCCTTCCGATTGCAACAGGCTGGCCCTTCTTCCCCAGTACACAGTGGGCTTCGCACTGGCTTTCCTGAGGGCAGACGCGGCCGCAGATTGCAGGGAGAGCGTTTGTGGCTTTAATCCTCTCAATCGCCCCTTCAAAGTTCTCCTCACATATAAGTTGAATAAATCCCGGAATATCCACGTTCACAGGGCAGCCTTCAACACATTTCGGTTCTTTGCAGGCAAGGCACCTGGAAGCCTCTGCAAGGGCATCTTCTTTCGTGTAGCCAAGGGCAACTTCATTGAAGTTCTTCCTGCGTTCCCCTGCAGGCTGCTCTGGCATTGGGGTTCTCTCTTTCTTTGCTTTTCCTGTCCTTTCTCCGTGTAATTCTTGCATTTTTTCTTCCCCTCCAGTTCAGTGCAGTCCGCACCTGCATTTCTCTTCATACTTTTCCGTAGCTTCTGTTTCTTCGCCGCGGTACATAGCAAGCCTGTTCATGAGCTGGACGAAATCGACCTTCCTTGCATCAAATTCAGGACCGTCGACGCAGGTAAACTTTGTTTCTCCGCCAACAGTAACCCTGCAGCCTCCACACATCCCTGTTCCGTCCACCATTATGGAGTTCAGACTTACAAGGATTTCCACATCATAAGGAGAAGCAACCCCTGCTCCTACTTTCATCATAATTGGGGGTCCTATAATTACCACTCTTGCAACCTTTTCCCCGCTGTCCAGGATTCTTTTCATAATATCGGTCACAAACCCGTGGTGACCTTTTGACCCGTCATCGGTTGCTATATAAAGCTCGGAACTGGCTTTCTCCATTTCATCTTCAAGGATAAGGAGGTCTTTGTTCCTGGCTCCGATTATGGAAATTACTTTATTTCCTGCATTTACGTAAGCTTTAGCCTGCGGGTATACAGGGGCAACTCCTACTCCTCCTCCTACAAGAATTACAGTGCCAAGCTTTCTGATGTCGGCAGGAGTTCCAAGGGGTCCGACAAAATCTTCAAGGGAATCGCCTGCAGAAAGTTTTGCAAGCTGCTTTGTGGTCTTGCCCATTTCCTGAAAAATTACTGTAACCGTTCCTGTCCCTTTTTCAAAATCAGCAATTGTAAGAGGAACTCTTTCCCCCCTTTCATCAATCCTGAGGATTATAAACTGTCCGGCTTTTGCAGCCTTTGCTACATCAGGGGCATCTATTACCATTCTGTGCACCGATGGAGCGATTTCTTCCTTTTCCAGTATTCTATATACCATAAGATCACATTTTCCTGACTAAGAGCATATCTTCTGAACAAATGATAGGGTAAATTTAAATGTAACTGAGATTTATGAGGGGGTTGTCAAATGAAGTTTTGTCCCTTTGCCTTTCCTCATGGACGTTCCCCTTATACTGGTTAATGGGATATATATTCTACCAAATAATTTTAATTATTTTACCGGTTTTGCATTTTAATTATATTATAAAAACCTGTTTTTTGGCATCCTGTTGGAAATGGACAGGATCTTTTCAGATTCTTTTATCCTTTCTACAAAAATTTAATAAATCTGGGGAATGTAATTAAATTAGGGGCAAATTTCCCATTTTGTTTTATCCGGGAATAGCAGAAAGGAGGAATGAAGAAAAGAAGAGTTCAGGGTCTTAAATAGAACCATCTGGTTCAAAGGCAAATGAGGAATACTATTCAAAATATTGTCTGCTCGCCGCGACGGGATCTAATGATCGATCTTGAAGTCCCATAGATTAAGGGTTATAATATAATCCTATGAGGTCTGAAAACTCGAAGTCCTTATAGGTTAGCCGGGTCCTGGAACGTCATATTGAAATCTGAGGTATGAATTATATTTTCTAAGAATTAGCTGATAAGGGGAGTTGAAGATATGCCAGAAAATAAGAAAAAGCCTCTAATAAGTTGCGACAAATATGAAGAAGAAGAGAGAAAAGATCTTCTCAAGGAAGAAAAGAAAGACGTCGAAGAAGCTAAAGTTGAACCGATACATCCTTCTGAACAGAGGGGAGGTAAAAAGAAAGGCCTTCTTGATACTTGTAAGTAAGCAGGCTTTTTAATTTCTATTTTTTAATTTTTTAAGCTTCAAGTTTGATTTTTCCTTTATTTCATTTTTTTCATCTTTTTGTTCTCGTTTTCAAATTCTAAATATTTTTTCTTTTATCCCATCAGCTTCGGGGAAAGCTTATTTAACGCCTCCTTATATAATGCTTGATGAATTATATTTTTCAGGTATTCGTATCTGATTTGATATTTTTGTCCCATTAAATTATCTTGAAATTTTCGCTACTTCAGAACAATCTATATATTAATATAGAGTGGGGTATACTTAATTGGATAGATTTTATCAACATCTAAAGGAGATGACAGGATTAAGTCGATAATTCTTGCAGGTGGTTCAGGGACAAGGCTCTGGCCTCTCAGCCGGGAAATGTATCCCAAACAATTTTTAAAATTCGGGGAAACTTCACTTTTTCAGGAGACGGTACTGCGATGTCTTGAGGTTTCGGACATCTCTGAAATCTTTGTCGTAACCAATGAAGCCCAGAAGTTTTTCGTCATTGGGCAGATCAAAGAGGCAGGGTATTCAATTCCTCCTGAGAATATACTGATAGAGCCTGAAGGCAAGAACACGCTTCCTGCAATTTTCTTTGGGATGAAAGAAATCGAAAAAAAATTCGGGGATTCTATTGTAGGAGTATTCTCCTCAGACCATGTCCTTGACAGGACTGCAATGGCGACAATTTCTTCAGCTGAAAATCTGGCTTCGGATTATCTCGTCACTTTTGGGGTTGTTCCTACCTTCCCTCATACCGGGTATGGCTACATCAAAGCTTCAGAGGCATGCAGTCCGGGCTACAGGGTCTCAGAATTCAGGGAAAAGCCTGATTTTGAAACCGCAAAAAAATACATTGAGGAAGGGTGCCTGTGGAACAGCGGGATGTTCCTTTTTGAGACCAGGCTCTTTTTTGAAGAAGCCAGAAAACATGCTCCTTCAGTTTATGGCTGCTTTGAGAAAGAAGGAGATATTAATCAAATTTACGAATGTGTGGATAACATCTCCATCGACTACGGCATAATGGAGAAATCCGATAAGGTTGCGGTTGTAAGGCTGGATCATAAATGGAGCGACCTTGGAAATTTTGCAGCAATTTATGATGAGCTCGAAAAGGATTCTGTAGGAAATGTCATCCATGATTGTGACCCGATGCTTCTTAACTCCGACGGGAACCTGGTGTATTCGAGATGCGGCAAAATTGTTTCTTTGATTGATGTTAAGGATATGGTTGTCGTTGATACAAGTGATGCCCTGTTAATATGCCCCAAATCCAGCAGCCAGAAAGTAAAAGAAATAGTTTCCGAGCTGAAAGGCAGAAAAGACGAACGGGCGTTTATAGGACAGACAGTTTACAGGCCATGGGGGTCATATACATTGCTCGATGCCTCTCCCGGGCACAAAATTAAGAATATCACCGTGCTCTCAGACCATAAGCTGAGCCTTCAATTACATTACCACAGGAGCGAACACTGGGTGGTCGTAAAAGGTATGGCATGCGTGGAAGTTGATGGAAAGCAGTTTTTCCTGGGACCTGGAGAAAGCACATTTATCCGTGCCGGACAAAAACACAGGCTGTCGAATCCCGGAAAGCTCCCTCTTGAAATTATCGAGGTGCAGCTGGGAGAGCTTGTGGATGAAGAGGATATTGTCAGGTTTGATGATGTGTATGGGAGAAGATGAGCCTATTAGACTCATGCTAAGATTAATTAAACAGTTGATTGTTCTTAAGTAAACATTAAATATTTTAATACATAGTTATCAGGGTATAAAATGACTAAAACAGCCTTAATTACCGGAATAACGGGCCAGGATGGGGCTTACTTAGCGGAATTTCTCCTTAACAAAGGATATGTTGTACACGGGATCAAACGTAGATCCTCTTCATTCAATACCGCAAGAGTTGACCATCTTTATAAAGACCCCCATGAGCGAAATGTAAATTTTTTTATGCATTACGGCGATCTTACGGATTCTACTAACCTTATCAGGATAATTCAGGAAGTTCAGCCTGATGAAATTTACAACCTTGCCGCTCAAAGCCATGTGCAGGTGTCTTTTGAGACCCCTGAATACACAGCAAATTCCGATGGACTTGGCACATTACGTCTTCTGGAGGCTATTCGAATCCTTGGCATGGAGAAAAAAACGAAATTATACCAGGCTTCAACCAGTGAACTTTACGGAAAAGTCCAGGATATCCCTCAGAAAGAAACTACTCCCTTCTATCCAAGAAGCCCTTATGCAGCGGCTAAACTATACGCTTACTGGATTACGGTTAACTATCGGGAAGCCTACGGCATTTTTGCATGTAATGGAATTTTGTTCAATCACGAATCTCCTATTCGGGGAGAAACATTCGTTACCAGAAAGATCACTATGGCAGCCACAAAAATAAAGCATGGACTTCAGGAGAAGCTTTACCTTGGAAATCTTGATGCCAAAAGGGATTGGGGATTTGCAAAGGATTATGTGGAAGCAATGTGGCTGATCCTCCAGCAGGAAAATCCAGACGACTTTGTTATTGCTACAGGAGAGACTCACTCGGTAAGGGAATTTACGGAATTAGCTTTTAAGGAAGTAGGGATCGAGATTTTGTGGAAAGGCAAAGGTAGCGATGAAGTCGGAATTGATTCCAGTACAGGTAAAGTTCTGGTAGAAATAGATCCCAGATATTATAGACCTACGGAAGTAGATTTACTAATTGGAGACCCCTCAAAAGCAAAGGAAAAACTTGGCTGGAAACCAAAAGTAAAACTGGAAGAGCTGGTAAAAATCATGATAACGGCCGACGAGAAAGCTGTACAGGAAAATCACACTTTTGAGTAAAGTTCAATGGTGATCACATGGATAAAAGGTCAAAAATTTATGTGGCTGGCCACCGAGGTCTTGTAGGTTCAGCTCTGAAAAGAAAACTTGAGTCAAAAGATTACTCAAATCTTACTTTGCGAACTCATCGAGAGCTTGATCTCACTAATCAGCAGGCTGTTAATGAGTTTTTTGAACGAGAAAAGCCGGAGTATGTTTTTTTAGCCGCTGCAAAAGTTGGTGGAATTCTTGCCAATAATACTTATCCTGCTGAATTCATTTATCAAAACCTCATGATTGAAGCAAATGTTATTCATGCTTCCTACAAATACGGCGTAAGAAAACTGCTTTTCCTGGGCTCTTCCTGTATTTATCCTAAACTCGCTCCCCAACCTCTCAAAGAAGAATATCTATTGACCGGCCCTCTTGAAGAAACAAATGAAGCCTATGCAATTGCAAAAATTGCAGGTATCAGGCTATGCAAACATTACAATCAGCAATATAGAACTAATTTCATTTCGGTAATGCCAACTAATCTTTATGGGCCTAACGACAATTTTGACCTTGAGACTTCACACGTAATGCCTGCGCTAATTAGGAAATTTCATGATGCTAAGGTGAATAATGAGCCTGAAGTTATAATATGGGGTACAGGAAAACCATATAGGGAATTTCTTCATGTAGATGATATGGCTGATGCCTGTGTTTATTTAATGGAAAATTTTAATACAGATAATATCGGAGAATTTGTCAATATTGGGGTAGGGAAAGATATTACAATAGGTGAATTAGCCGAATTGATTAAAGAGATTGTAGGGTTTAAAGGTTCAATTAAAAAGGATCTTTCAAAGCCTGACGGTACTCCACAGAAGCTGCTTGATATTACAAAATTGAGCTCACTTGGATGGAGCGCTAAAATCTTATTGAGAACCGGGATTGAACAAACTTATGAATGGTATCAAAATCATATAAGTGAATAACTAAGTGCCTATCCGAAAAGTCCCGTTGCTCTGAATGTTATGCATGCACATGCTAAATGTAGCTTAGCCATGTATTTTTCAATTTTCTTTTCCCATCTAATAAGCAGCCTTCTCAATCTATTTAGCCATGAATGTGTTCTTTCCACTACCCATCTTCTTGCTCTGTAACGTGGTATCTCTTTTTTTCTTATGTTTTCTTCTCCCCGGCTCCGAATATGGGCAGTATAACCATAATCTTTAACCAATTCTCTGATATCAGGATAATCATATCCCTTATCCATACAGATATTTTGAATTCCGTCGTCTAGAGAAGGTCTTTCAAAAATTATAGCATCCAATGTCTTTTTTACAAGCATTTTATCGTGACGATTAGCTCCATCCACGATAACAGAAAGTGGTATGCCTTTTGCGTCAGTTAATATACTTCTTTTTGTGCCTTTTTTGCCACGATCAGTAGGATTAGCCCCAGTTCCAGCTCCACCTAATGGTGCTTTTGTCATAGCTCCATCAATTGCTTGCCACTCCCACTCTAAACCTTTTTCATTATCATAATCCAGCAGACCAGCTTGCCACATTCTTTTAAATAATCCATCTTTCTGCCACTCTTGGAATCGATCATGGACGGTACTTGGCGCTCCATAACATCTTGGTAATGCTTTCCATTGGCAGCCTGTACGAAGGACATAAAAAATACCGCTCAAGATTTTCCAATCATCTTCTCGAGGTCTTCCAAGCTTCTTTTTCGGTTTGGGCAGTGGTAGTAATGGTTTTATTTTATTCCAGAATTCAATAGAGATCTTGTAGTCGGGTACCGTTTTTCGTTTTGTCACTACCACAAATTACCATTTATCGTAATCCAAATACTTTTCGGATAGGCTCTAAGTCTACATAGGCATTCGCTTAACTTTCTTATCTGAAAAATATTAATTTTAATTGTTTTATTACTAAGGGAGTGCACAGGGTCACGAATACTCCATCCTTTACAGGCTGTCCGACAATTACCAGTAATATTAGAGTTTCTGTTTTGAATATATTGATTATTATATTATTTGGTCGTGTCCCCAAGTTATTGAACAGACACTCAAAACGTCAGTAATTCCTTTAAATTCCATATGTGATCAGTTATCCCTTCTTCCATTGCTGGAGTTCTTTGGAACCCTTTTCTATTTCCAGAGTTTATTTCTAATCTTAGGGACTTATGAGGTTTTATAAGGTTATACCATGCCTGGAATAAATCAAAAGCTTTCTGATGCATCTTCATTGTTTTACTGAAATTCATCCCCTTTCTTATAAATCTTGCAAGAGATGTCCTGATCGTAAAATTTATCCTTTCTGCATATGAAGTGCCAATGTAGTTGTCTGACTTGGCTCCAAGCATTTCGAATATTTCCTTAAGATCTCCAAAAATGATACGTTGAATTGTTTCAACTACGTAGTTCTTTACCTTTTTCTTTAATTTCGAATATTTCCTTAAGATCTCCAAAAATGATACGTCGAATTGTTTCAACTACGTAGTTCTTTACCTTTTTCTTTAGTGTCTTGACATATTTTAAGTCGTCAAGCGGAACCAGTCTCGGTAGTGGTCTTCTCCCAATACCTTTGTAATGTGGTAACTCGATTTTACCATAAACATTTATAAGCCCTTCTTCAAAGGCATCCCAATCATCCGCGGTAAATACAGGAATAGGAGAAGATGCAGAACGTATCTTCTAAACTCCGTTAAATAACTCTATAGCATCCTCTGTACTACGTTTTCCTTCATGATGGAAAAGGACCAATCTCGAGTCACTTTTGATTGCTGTAAGTGAGTATACATCACCATACTCTTCAGAATCCTCTTCAGTCACATTTTTTTGCTTTTTATATATGACCAGATCTCATCAACCTCTACTCTCTTAAGATTAAGGTTTATGAGGAAATAATCTGTAACTTCTTTTGGATGAGTTCCTGCAATTTCGAGCCATCTACAAATTGTGTCTTTATCATGCCCAGTAGCTCTTGCAACTCCACGAATACTTTCTTTTTCAGGAAGCATAGCTAGGGCTCTTTGAACTTCTTCCTCGGAAGTATTAAGTCCAAAAAATACCGTACCTTTTGTTTCACTAAAGCAACGATTACAGGTTTTACATTTAAGAAGAACATGATTATTTTTACCATATCTCTCTTTAAAGGTTATATTCCCCTGATTTTTAATTCCATATAGGACTTACGCACTTGCGGTAAAAACCAAATTCAAATGGCTTTATGGTTAAATTTATGTTTTATACAGTTGAGGGTTTATTGCTATTGATTTCTCAGTTCAACTGAGTAAGTCCTATCCATAATCAGGACAATCTTTGTTCCAGCAAAAAAATTGTGAAAAATCGATTTCAGAAGTGATTTCACTACCCCCAAATAATAATAGATTCAAAATTATATAAAATTAAGTCAATGATTTGGAGACACGACCAAATTTCGAAAAAACAAGATTTCAAAGACTTTCTTAATGAAAGGATTTATACAATTGAATTTATTAGTTTAACATATTTCAGGTAATGTATTTATGAAGTAAAAATCTTCCACAATATTTCTAACCATAAAAGTGAAATTAAGTTACTCCTCATACTGAATAGCTAAAAGATCAGGTTTATTGGTCTCGATTATGGAATAAGAAGTTGATATTTTATCTAAAACATATTCTAAAAGCATCTAAAATCAAAGTTTCATTTGGATTTACCACATTTATTGTGGTATCGGTGAGATAAACTCCGATAAAAGCCAAAAAGTAGTAAAGCCTTAGTTTGAATATAGTATAAATACTATCTATTAGATATAGAATGAGAAATCCTTAAGGATTTCAATAAGGAATTTGTTTTCTTCCTACTTGATTATTTTAGGATGATCCACGTAAGGGAGTTAAAACAGTCTAAACCATGGAAGAATTGTATCTGAAGGAGAATGGCGTGGCAAATGATTACTAAGGTAAAAAAAATAATTAATTATATAATTGATTATAAAAATTTTTGGGCATTATCTAAATACAGTACCCGTTTCTCTATCAATTGGAGAGACCGATATCCCTGCCTTTATGACAACAGTGACACTACACCATTTGATTCGCATTATATTTATCATCCGGCATGGGCGGCGAGGGCTATTATAAAAATAAAGCCAGCAGTTCATGTTGATATCTCTTCAACACTTCATTTCTGCTCCATTCTCTCAGCATTTGTTCCCGTAAAGTTTTATGATTATAGACCAGCAGATCTGAAACTTTCTAATCTTTCCTCCGGATCTGCTAATATTTTATCTCTCCCATTTGCCTCAAATAGTGTTGAATCTTTGTCCTGTATGCATACTGCAGAACATATTGGACTTGGTAGATATGGTGACTCATTAGATCCAGATGGGGATCTCAAAGCGATTGCTGAACTTAAACGAGTACTTGCATTTGAAGGAAATTTATTATTTGTTGTCCCAATAGGGAATAAACCAAAGATAATGTTCAATGCTCATAGAATATATACCTATAAACAGATAATTGAACATTTTAACGACTTAGAGCTTATTGAGTTTGCACTGATACCTGATTATCCATCATCAGATGGGATTATACTTGACGCAACTGAAGAAATGGCAAATAAATGTACATATGGGTGTGGGTGTTTCTGGTTTTTGAAAAAAATATCCGAATGTAAGTAATATTCTTTTTAGTAATTATATTATTGAGCTATTCCCAATATTAATCTGATTCTCAATAGGCAGGAGCTTCACAATTATTTACCAGCAGCAGAAACTCTATCTGTTATCAGGAATTTGAAATTCAGAAACTTATATTGAGTTTTGGGATCAGCTCATTTACAGTTTATTTTTAGTTAGAAGAGAATTATAGAGAAATAATGATTTTTTAGAAGACAAGCATTAAAAGTGGGTTCGAATTATGCTTTATAGCTTTGAATAGCTACATTTACAAATTTTGCTTTTCATGAATTGTTGTTAATATATATGGACGAACCTTAAACCAGCATAAGAGTTTTTATCTTCTTTTGGAAGTTATGGGTTAATGTTTTAAAATATTTTACTTTGTGGACTATAAATCTATCCGTAAAATTGATAGAAAATATGTACCTCCTGCAAAATGCTTTTACATGTTTACACAATAACTATTAAATGATCTAAATTGAAAATTAGCTTACCCCTTAAAAGTCACTTCTTTGGATTATTTAGGTCAGCATGTTAAAGCCTTTCAGTCAGATTGATCATTTCCTTTAAGATATCACCACAACATAAGGGCTTTGCCTTTTACTCCAGTTAAGGCTCCGATACTAAATCACTTTTTAATGTCATTAATGTCTGAGTTTTAGAAGAACCACTAGAATGCGCGTATTGGGCATATAAATGATTGTATATAATAAGCTTGTTTTGATATCATAAGATAAAAGTTTTGGAGAAAAAAATGATAATTGTTAGACTAATTGGCGGTCTTGGCAATCAAATGTTTCAATATGCCTTAGGTCGACAGCTTGCAGTTAAGAACAACAGCACATTAAAGCTTGATATACAAGGGTTTAATGATTATAAACTTCGAAATTATGACCTAAGTTGTTTTAATATACTGGAAAATATTGCCACATCAAATGATCTCTCGGGAGTTGTCCTTCCATCAGACAGGTTAATTAGTAAAGTTGGAAAACATATAGGTGTAAAACTCAAAGGAATTCAACAAATACAATATATAAAAGAAAAGACATTCAATTTCCAGCAAGAGATTCTAAATATGGGGGATAATATATATCTTGATGGCTATTGGCAGAGTGAAAAATATTTTTCTGATATAAAAAAAATAATCAAAAAGGATTTCACTGTTAAAAACCGCCCAGATCCAATAAATGAATCTATTATGAAAGAAATCACAGAATGTGAGTCAGTGAGTATACATATCAGAAGAGGAGATTACGTTTCCAACCCTACAACCAGTCAGTATCATGGCTTCCTTGGCCTTGAATATTATCAAAGGGCAATGAGACTAATGCTTGAAAAAATAGACAATCCTTACTTCTTTGTTTTTTCCGATGATCCAGACTGGGCAAGCGAAAATATCAAAACGGATTCGCCGGTAACCTACATCAAACATAACGGTGATAAAAATTATGAAGATATGAGGCTGATAAGCACATGTAAACATCACATTATCGCAAACAGTTCATTTAGCTGGTGGGGAGCGTGGTTATCAAAAAGTGAAGAAAAGGTAGTAATTGCTCCAAGGAAATGGTTCAATGTTAATACATTAGATACAAAAGATCTATATCTAGATTATTGGAATAAAATGTAACATGCTGGGGTCCTGAGATAGTAATAGGCAGCATAGTCTCCTTCTTATAGCAAATCTATTGATAGAAGTAAGTATATTTGCCACTGAGAACTCGCTGAATCCGGATTCTTATTTTCGGATTCTTATTTTAAACTGTTGAAGTCCTAGTATCGAATATAATTGGTTGTATAATTCTTAGTTTAAAATATATTCAAATACTTACCAAATCTCTTTAAATTTATGTCATTATAAGTGGCAGTAAATGTAACTAATTGATTTGTGAAAATCACGGTTCTGCAGACTCCTCTTAGCTACATTTTCATCCAAAGAATTTTGAACATGCTCCTTATTTTTTGTCCCCACAAAAAACGAGGAACAATCACTCTTGTTATTAAATAAGTATATTAAATTTATTGATCTAAGTCTTAAGACGGTTCAGTCTTCCAGACTGAACCTTTACTCCTATAAATATTCTAAACGTGTTTATACTCAGCATCAGCTACTTGTTCTTGTTTTACTGAATGAGTATATATAAGCACAAACTATCGTGATCTTGTAGAACTTGTTAACATTATGAGCACTAAAAAGGAAAAACTTGACCTTAATAACATTCCTCATTATACTACTCTTCAAAAGTTTGTGCCCAGAATCCCCTCTTCATTTTTTTACCTAATTCTATCAAAAACTCTAAACTATTTTATTCATATGGAGAAAATGCTTTTATTACAGTAATTGATGTAACTAGATTTACGAGTTCACATGCAAGTCATTATTATTCTAGAAGAACAGGGAAGCTCCTCCAGAGCTTCCTTAAAACTTCAACATCAGTAGACACTGATAAAAAAGTAATATTAGGATGGAAAATCAGGCAAAAAGATGATCATGATGTCAAGCATGCAAAAACTCTGATAAGACAATCAAAAAAGTTAAGAAAATCGGAATTTTATGTAATGGATAAGGATATGGTCCTGAAAAAATTCATGCTCTTATCATAAAAGAAATAAAAGCAGATTCAATTATACCTTTAAGAATAAGAAAAAGGAATAAAATAAAGGGGAAATATAGAAAACAGCTATATTTAACCTTTGATAAAATAAAATACAACAAAAGAAATATAGCAGAAACAACGTTCTCTGTTGTCAAAAGGAAGTTTGGAGAATTACTAAGGGCAAGAAAGTTCTATAGTCAAGTCAAAGAAATAAAAATTAAACTGTTAGTGTATCATATAGATAAAAAGGCAGTGTCGCAAATTTGCTGTAAATTTGAAGTCAAGTTTTTGTGTATTATGGGAAAGTTGATCTTCTGATGTGGAATTTTCTACTCAATAACTTCTTGAGATTTGTGAGTTTACAGAACTTATGTTACACTGTCGATAAAAATGTTGTGGGAATAATTTACATATAATTAAGGATTTCTACAGAGCAAAAATCACATTAATTTAAGTATATTTTTAATACAGGATAGAGGAAAATAAATGAAAATTTACAATATGTTAATTAATTTTTTTCTGGAAAGAGGTTAGTTGTAAAAGCCTATAAATCTTATTTAAAAGAATGGTTTTAATAAACCATGTTAGTTTTTGATAGCTGAAGAAGATGCCATTTATTTCAAAATTAAGATGCAGGATTAATTAGTTTAAGGGGTGGGACTAATTTTTTATCGATAATAAATAAATCAAAAATGTACTGAACTGCCATCAATGAAATTCTATGAATAATACTGCGAATATAATGGATTTTTCGGACTATGCTTAATATAACCACTATTTTCTCAAATATTTTGAAAATAGATCCTATCCAGCGCCAGAGCATAATTTCATTATTCTGGCAGATCGCATTTACAGCTATAGGCTTCCTTAGTACTATGTACTTTGCACGCACAGTAGGTGCTGCAGTTCTGGGCTCTTATTTCCTCTTTTTTGCATATTTCACTCTTATTAATATGGTTACTGATGGAGGATTTGGGGGAGCTGCAATTAAGCGCATTAGTGAAGGAGAAAATTCTGATGCGTATTTTAGTGCGTACTTTGTCTTGAGATTAACGTTTACAATAGCTGGAATACTGGCTTTACTTGTTTTTATGGACTATTTTTCAGAACTTAATGAATCAGGAACGTTTCTCTGGCTACTTGTGGCATTATTAGTCTCAATGGTCTCAGGCCCTATTTCTAGTGGAGTTGCTGGCAAGGGGAGAATGGGGATACGCAATACTTGTGAAGGCATAAGCAATATTTTACGTATTTTATTTCAGATCCCAGCAGTATATCTTGGATATGAAACCGCAGGGCTTGCTGGCGGAATGATAGCTGGAATGATAGGGGCAGCGATAGTCGAATATCGCTTTTTTGATTTACACTTCGCACATTTCAAATGGGAGCATATAAAAAGCTTATTTGCATTCTCGTTCTGGTTATTTTTAACGTCTGGGGGAGCGCTTGTATTTTCACAGGCAGATACTGTGCTTATTGGGTATTTCATGAATACTGAAGATGTAGGAATCTATAGGATAGTCCTCCAATTCACAGCAATTGCTACATTCAGTTCATATGCATTAAGAAGCACACTCTGGCCAAGAGTCAGCCAGTGGGGTAAAATCAATGAAATTTCCCTTATAGAAAAGTCTTTAGGTCGAGCAATAAGCTATTCATTACTGCTCGCACTTCCAGTACTAGTTGGTGGGATATTGCTTGGAGATCATCTATTGGGCTTCTTCTATGGTGCAGATTTTGCTAGTGGCTATCAAGCCCTTGTAGTATTGCTTATTGTACAGGTAATTAATATATTTCAGTACTTTTTCACAATGTACTTAGATGCCCTTGATCGTCCGCAAGAATCCTTTAAAGCTACGGCAGTGGGGGTTGGAGCAAATATTCTTCTCAATATAATACTTATTCAGCTCATGGGTATAAATGGTGCAGCCATTGCGACTCTAGTATCGTTAGCATTAAATGCCCTACTTGCGTGGAGAGCCTTATCAAAATATATAACAATCCGTCTGGAGGTAGGTTCTCTCTCGAATATCCTGGTTTCTTCGGTTATAATGGGAGCAGTTGTTGGTTTTTACCGTTTGATTTTGCCACCCTCTAACATATGGCTTACATTGCTTGCAGTTGCTTTAGGGGGGACTGTGTATGGTTTTTTGATATTGAAACTGGATAGAAATGTCTGTGATGAAATGAGAAATATTGTAGAGAAAGTGGGTATAGGATATATTTGGCCGAAATGGCTATGAATCGATATCTGTATACAGTCGCTGTATTATTTCTTTAAGAATTTATTATTTGAATAAGAAAGGTGGAAAAAATGATTAAAATCAGTGTTATTATTCCAACTTGGAATAGGGCAGAAACACTTGGTAAAGCTATTTCAAGCGCCTTAAACCAAACTTTTCCTCCTCTCGAAATTTTGGTGTGTGGAGTTGACGGTTCTCCGGATCAAAAAATTGTTAATTCAATTCATGACTCCCGTGTGGTATGGATAGAAGGAGGACGTGATGGGCTTGCATCGATTCCCAGAAATAGAGGAATTAAAGCAAGTAAGGGAGATTGGTTAGCTTTTTTGGATAGCGATGATGAATGGTTGCCGGATAAACTTGAAAAACAACTGGAACATGTTAATAAAATGGGATGCAGTGCTGTATGCTCTGATGCAATAAGATACATACCTTCTCAAGGATATCAAGGGACGATACTTAATGGGAACATCTCTGGAGATTTGATATCTTTTCCCTTAATTACTAGTGATAATTATGTAATCTGTAGTTCGGTTTTGATTAAGAAAGACATTTTAGTAAAATGTGGAGGATTTCCTGAAGATAGATCATTGAAAATAGGGGAAGACTATGCATTGTGGCTACGTGTCACTACATTGACTAATTTTGCTTTCTTAAATGAACCTTTATTAATATATAGGGATGAGCCTCAAACCAGTATAAGGGCTTTTTGTCCTCCCTATTGGGAGATAAGAGTTAACGTTTTGAAAGATTTCGTTTTATGGGCTGAAGATAAAAATTTCAATAAAACTAATAAAAAATATATTGGTCTTGCAAAAAAGTTACTTTTCTACGCCTATATTCAAAAGTTGTTGAATAAATTTGTTGGAAATTTACGGTCACTAGTAAAAAATAAATTTTTAAAATAAATTATACAAGCAGATCATAAAATGATTGGTTAGTAATCCTTATGCTTTCAACTTTTAAATATAATTATCTAGAAAAGACCTCGAATATTTGCTTAGTCTACGTCTAATCCAAGTTAGTAATCCGTTAAGCTCTTAAAAGTATAGCTCATATATCAAAAAGTTATGTTATATAACATTAACTTCTTTTATCTGTTGATAAATATAGTGCAATAAAGAAATGTATTAATACGTAAAATTTACCCAAATCTATAATATGAATAGGTAATAAGAAGTATCCAAATTTAAAAAATAAGGGATTAGACTTAAATATCTTAGAATAGGGTAAAATTAAAAGCTATATTGATCTGAGGGTCTATTTTTTGGCAGAAGATATTCTATATAAGTGCACGAGATATTTTCTACATAAACTCCTCCCATATATAGAGAAACCTCTTATACTAGCTGGTAAATTCGTAGGCTCATTTTTTATTCCATTTTTTAAGTCACAGCTTTTTCTCCTTTTTCCGTTTTACCATATAGGAGGAGCCGAGAAAGTTCATCTAAAAATTACTGGCTGCCTTAAAGAATATGATCCGATAGTGTTTTTTGCGGATAAATCAACAAATTCAGCATTAAAAAAGCAATTTATGCAAAACGCTAAAATATTTAATCTTGGTTATTTAAATAACCCACTCTTGATTTACTTTTGGGTCGGTGTATTGTTCACAATTTTCAATAGTAAGAAAAATTGCATAGTATTTGGATGCAATAATCTACTTTTTTACAGGCTACTTCCATATTTAGATCCTCAGATCCGCTGTATGGATCTCATACACGCTTTTGGTGGTGGAATTGAAAACTTCAGCCTTCCGTATGTTAACAGATTAGAAAAAAGAGTTGTTATTAATACACGGACATTGAGTGACCTGAAGAACCAATATCATTCAAATGGGATTAATGAAAAAATGAGTGAAAGGATTTTTTTAATCGAAAACTGTGTACATGTTCCAGAAAAAATTAGCAAGAAAATTAATGGATCTACTTTAAGAATCCTGTACGTAGGTCGTGGTTCGGAAGAAAAACGAGTACATCTTATAGGAAAAATTTCCCTCATCTGTCATCAAAAAGAAATGCCAGTTGAATTTACTTTAGTTGGAGATATTATAAATTCAATTCCCCATGAGTATAGGAAATATTGTAATTTTTTAGGAGAGATTGTAGACGAAAAAAGGATCTCGGAAATATACAATAATTCTGATATATTGCTACTCGTATCGAAGTATGAAGGTTTTCCTTTAGTTATAATGGAAGCAATGGCCCATGGCGTTGTAACTATAAGCACTGATGTAGGGGGTATTTCAGAACATATTCATGATGGGTACAACGGTTTTCTTATAAAAAACGAAAGCGAAGATCAAGTTGTAAATGAAATGTGTGACGTTATAAGTGAACTTGTCTCAAATAAACTTTTGGTGGATAGGATTTCTGCTAAAGCTTATGAATATGCAAAAATAAACTTTAATTGTGAAAAATTCTGTTCAAAATATAAAAAGCTAGTCTGGGGAAGATAACTGCTTCAATTTTTGAAAATATAACAAAAAATATCCAATATAGGACTTACGCACTTGAGGTTCAAAATCAAGAACAATAGACATTGTTGTTGAAGCTATTGTTTAGACGGTTGAAGGTTTAACGCCGTTGGTTTTTCGGTTCAACCGCGTAAGTCCTACAATAGAAAAAAGTACTATGAAGAAAAACCTTATAACATCAATTGATCATTGTAAAAAAATTGTTTTCAGTCTGAAGATTAGTTTAGGTAGTCTTCAAAAGAAATTATTAATGAGTATTCTGCGGCTTAATACTATCAGGAAACATGGTGTCATATACGTTGACCTAATCCCGAAGTTCCTTAGTAAGAAGACTATATGGTTTCTGGCATAGTAGTAAGTCTGTCTCAAGCGTCCGGATAGCCTGCAACCACCTGTGCTGACTCTGTTATGATCTGCTACTGCAGCCGGTTGGAAGTAAAACTTAAATCCCTTGTTAATGAGCCGCATGTTCAGGTCACTTTCCTCACGGCAGTATGTGCCCTTATAGGCTTTTTCTTCATACCCACCTATACCCTGTAACTGATCCCTCGGGTATAAACAACAAGCGTGTCCCATATTTACTTCTAAAACACTTCCAGAGTCCATCCCGTAATTGTTGAAGATCTCACCAGTGAATCTGTTTACATAAAATGGTATATTATGCCTGACAGCTTCTTCATCTGGATCTGTATTTTCTATCAATCTCGGAACGATAACAATATCATGTATTTCAAGTGAACTGTAAGTGCTGACAAGTCTCTCTAAACAGTCTTGATGTAAAACCAGATCATCTTCAATGAAAAACACTAATTGCCCTGCAGCTGCTGATAGGGCTTTATTTCTGTTACGTGGAAGTCCTAAGTTGTGTTCATTAATTATACCTTTTATTCTGGAATCACGGGTCATATAATGTTTTATGACATCCTCTGTATTGTCAGTTGAACAATCATCCGAAATCAAAAGTTCCCAGCTGGTGTATAACTGGTTTAAGACCGATTCGACACAGACTCCAAGAATGGATGCCCTATTGTATGTCGGTAAAATTATTGATACTAGTGGTCTTTTGCTCATAAATTATTCACCAATTTTTCGGACTAAAATAATTATAACAATAATGTCAAAACCCCATCTTTCGCCGGAATAAGTTCTCTTTCTATATGCATTATTTCATCGTTGTTTCAGTGTGTTATGGCTAACTACCTCAAAGACTAAAACCAAGTTTTTCCTTAAAAATTATTTTATAAAACTGTGTCATAATTCTTTGTATACTTTTAACGTTTTTTTTGCCGAATCTTTCCAGCTAAATATTTTTGATCTTTCAAGTCCTTTTCTGGTCATTTCTTCTCGGAGTCCCTCATTCGTTAATAGCTCATACATTTTTTCAGCAAATTTATTTGCGTCGTATGGGTCTATAATTATAGCAGCATCTCCCACAACTTCAGGCAGTGAAGAGCTGTTTGATGTTATTACCGGGGTCCCGCAAGCCATAGCTTCGAGAGGGGGTATTCCAAAACCCTCATACAAAGATGGAAATACAAATAAGTCAACAGCATTGTATATTTTTGCTAATTCACTCTCTGGCACATACCCTGCAAAGATAACATCCTTCTGTAAATTCAGGGACTCTATTTGCTTCAGGAGTTTTTCTCTTACTCCCAGGTAATTTGGCGTTCCTACTTTCAACAATTTTATCTGTGGGATTTTACTTTTTAATTTATTGAATGAACTTATTAAAACTTGAATATTTTTTCTTGGTTCCTCCGCTCCGACATACAGGATTACCTTTTCATCTTCTTTTATCCCATACTTTTTCAAAATTGACTTATTTCGATTTTGATAGTATAAATTGTGGTCTACAGCAGGAGGTATAATCTCTATCTTATCTTCTGGATATCTTATATGTTTAATAATATCGTTTTTAGAAAATTCGGATACGGTAATTATTTTTTCTGCTTTTCTCAATCCTTTTGCGTTAAGTTTCCATATGGGGTTTTGGGTATGATAGTATGCAACAGGTATAATATCATGGCAGGTAACAATTGTTTTTTTTAAATCTATTAGCTCGAGAAGAAATGCAAGATCTTGGCGGGTCACATGCTTAACGTTATTCTTAATTACTTCTTTCTTTACAATGAATGGATATGCAAAGTATTCAACAATTTTATTAACCCCAGGTGTCTTTGATATGTCCGGATATTCAATCCTATTTAATTTGATGTTCCCTAGCCTGCTATTGATTTCACTTTGATATTTTGACATCCCGAATATTTCGTCTGTTTTCAGGCCGTTTATATAATCAATTTCCATATCTAAATTCCCCAAAAATTCAGGAATAATTCTGCAAATGTTTCTTTTAACGAAAAAATTAATGATTTGTCTTTAATGATTTGTCTTATTACTTTGCTTTATGTACTCTTTTTCTATTCTAGCTGATACTTCATTCCAGTCCATTATTCCCTTTAATCTCCCAGAAACCGGTTCTCTTTTAAATATCTCAATTTTTTGAAGCGAATCAATCACTTTTTCTACTGTTACAGGATTCTCAATCCCCGCGCAATTTTCCCCATCAACAAATTCCTCAAGTGCACTCCCTTTCGCAACCACACAGGAAGTCCCTGCAGCCAGTGCCTCAGCAACCGTTATTCCATATGCTTCATGGGAGGAGAGCATTAAAAAAATATCAGCTGATGCATAACATTCGAGAAGCTCTTCTCTTGAGAGATTTTTCAACCACTCGACCCTTTCAGCCACCCCCAGTTTTTTTGCCATATTTCGGAGCTCTTCTTCATAGGGTCCCTTTCCAACAACCCTTAACCTGAAATCTTTCAGTTCAGGCAGGCTTTGAATTATATACTGCACTCCTTTATACTCTTCCAGGCGGCCCACATACAGGAGAATTTTTTCTTTTCCAACCTTGTCTTTTCCTATCTGCTTTTCACCAGTTGCTTCTTCACCAGCTTTCCTTTCAACACTCTCGCCCTTCTGCCGGGTTCGCAGGTGTTCAAACTCTTCAAAGCTTATCCCATTTGGAATTTTTACAGTTTTTCCTTCAACTCTAAAATCAGCCTCAACTAGCCTTTTTTCGTACTCTGATACGCATATTACGGAATCTGCCCTTGAAAATATAACTTTTCCAAAGAGCCTGTACGGCTTATGAAGAAGGTTTCTAAACGCAGTATGCCCGCTCCTGTGGTAATGAGGTGTAAATACAAACCTTCTTCCACGTTTTCCAAGAGCTGCAAATAAAGCAGGAAGAGCGTGATAGCTGTGTGCATGAATCACATCAAAATTGTGCTTTTTAAGATAAAAATAGATCTGAGGGGCAAAGTAGTATGCATTTCCGGGGGCAAAAGACCTGAACCTGATGACCTTTACCCCATTTATTATTTCTCTTCTGTTTAGTTTTCCGGTTGGGTCTGTTGTTATAATCTCAACATCATGCCCTGCCCTGACCAGCCTCTCGTTAATCTCCTTGACATGTGTTTCCACTCCTCCGATATCAGGAGAATAACGAGGACAGATCTGGGCTATTTTCAAGAATAAACCTCTTTGAATAGTGTTTATAGGTAGTAATTATAAGGAGTAATGCATTAGCTTAATATAAAGATAATGTGATAGTTAAGATAGATGGCATCCAGCAGAAGCATTTGCATAGTCGGACCTTCCAAGCGTTTTTTAAGTGGAATCAGTTATTATACTATTCGTCTGGCAAATGCAATGCATTCGGAAAAAAATGTTTCTGTTATCTGCTTCAGGCAATTGTTGCCAACCTTTCTTTTTCCCGGAAAGTCTCACGTCGGAAAAGATATTTCTAACCTGAACTTTTCATCCGGAATTCCTGTTTTTGATGGAATGGACTATAATAACCCCCTGACGTGGCTCAGGGCATATAATTTCATTAAAGAACAGAAACCTGATGTCATAATTTTGCAGTGGTGGACCTCCTCAGTTGCCCATATGCAGCTCCTGTTAAAGATATTTGCAGGCATGTCAAATAAACCAAAAATTATAATCGAATTTCATGAAGTCGTGGATCCCTTTGAAGAGTCCATACTTCCTATCCGTTTATATTCGAAAATAACGGGAAAACTCCTTCGCAAAAACCTTGATGCATATATTACCCATTCGGAATCCGATAAACAGCTTGTTGCAGAAAGATATACAATTGCCCCTGAAAAAATCCATGTAATCCCACACGGGCTTTATGACCAGTATGGAGAATTGCTCGACACAAAGGAAGCAAAAAAGAATCTCTTGATAAATGAAGAGTTTGTGATTCTATCATTTGGTTTGATCCGAAAGTACAAAGGGACTCCCTACCTTATAAGAGCCTTTGAGCAGCTTCCTCCCGAAATCCTTGAAAAAAGCAGGCTATTGATCGTCGGAGAAATCTGGGAAGACCGAAAAGAACTGTTTGACCAGATTAATGCGTCTCCAGCACACGATAAAATTACGCTTATAGATGAGTACGTTCCTGATGATAGGGTAAATATTTATTTCAGCGCTGCAGATGTGGTGGTTCTGCCCTACCTGAGGGCTTCCCAGAGTGGGATTGCCCATATTGCTATGTCTTTTGGAAAACCGGTGGTAGTCTCTGAAGTTGGCGGCCTGAAAGAATCAATGGCAGGGTATGAAGGTACTTTTTTTGTCCCTCCCGGAGATGTCGAATCCATCAGGAGAGCTGTCCTGAGCCTTCTAGGGACAGGGGAGTATTATGAAGCTCCGGACCAAAAATGGGATAAAATTATAAACTGTTACATTGAATTAACACAATCCATTTAATTTTTTCTTCTGTTGGTGCATCTCTGAAGCCATTTTAATCAGTTTTACGGTGAGAAAATTGAAATTATTATAAGTAATACAGGAAAAGTAAAACCGAATAAATACAACTGAATAAATACAACTGGATAAATACAACTGAATAAATAAAACCGAATAAATACAACTGAATAAATAAAACCGAATAAATAAAACCGAGTAAGTAGAACCGAAATATACATAACCTTTGAATCTCTCTGATTCTCTTCTAATACAAATTATATATTTGTCGCGAAATGAACCTCTTGAAGGGGATTATTATGGTTTCTCAGGATCGTCCTGCAACAACGTTCAAGTCTAGAATAAAGTCCAGCTTGCCTTATACCCTGGTAGTTGCGATAATTGGCTTTGTTTCCCTGTGGATTAGAACACGTCCGTCTGAGTATGTTTTTCTATCCAATGGGTTTGTAAGGTTTGGGGGCAATGATCCCTGGTACCATATGCGTACCCTGAATGTTCTTCTCGAAAATTATCCTCAAAGGATGTTTTTCAACCCTATGACCAATTATCCCAATGGCAGTTACATCCATTTCGGTCCTCTTTTTGACCAGATGATGGCCATAATATCCTTAATTTTAGGACTGGGAAGTCCGAGTCAGGATCTTATCAATACTGTAGGAGCTTATTTCCCTGCAGTTCTGGGTGCTCTTACTGTTATTCCTGTTTACTATATCGGAAAATACCTCGGAGGTCGTAAAACCGGCATCCTCGCTGCAGTCCTTATTGCTTTTGCTCCGGGACAGTTTTTGTCACGTTCGATAATTGGTTTCACGGACCATCACGTGGCTGAGTCTCTATTTAGCACATTCTTCATGATGTTTTTCATGCTGGCAATAATCACTGCAAAGAAAAAGAATTTGCGTTTTGAAGATTTATTCAATAAAAACTTCAATGTGGTTAAGGAACCGCTTATTTATTCTATAATTGCTGGTGTCATGTATTCCGCTTACCAGCTTTCCTGGCCAGGAGCTTCTCTTTTCTTGTTTATTGCCCTGGTTTATGCTGTTGTCCAGTATATCCTTGATAACTTTAATGGCGAATCGAGTGATTATCTCGGGTTCACAGGTATTATCACATTTCTGGTAAGTGCAATACTTATACTTCCATTTGTCCACCCTGATATGGGATTCTCTCTATATTATTACTCCTGGTTCCACGTTGCAACAGCCACCGGAATAGTAGTTTGTTTTGGAATTTTGAGCTTTATTGAAAGAGAATTCAAAAACCGGAATCTAAAAGCTTACTACTATCCTCTGGCAATATTCGGACTTGGCATTTTCGGACTCCTTGCAATAAGAATCGCGTCCCCACCCATTTATTCACTTATTATAAACGCTCCACATACCGTATTTGGAGTCCAGACAGGCGGTCCTTCCACGATTGCCGAAGTATCCTCAATATTTTACGACGGTGGGGTTTTTACCCTCTCAAGAGTCTTTGGAAACTTTACTGCCTCGGGTTTCTTTGCTTCTTTGCTTGGAATGCTCGTCCTGATTGCAAATGCTGTCCGGAAACCGAAACCTGAAAAGGTACTGGTTCTTGTCTGGAGTGTTTTAATTCTCTTCACAATTTACGGCCAGAACCGCTTCGCGTACTATTACTCAATAAATGTTTCAATTCTCAGTGCCTACATAGGAGGTTTACTTCTTGAAAAGGTAAAGTGGAATGAACTTGATGAAAAATTCAAGTCCACTGTTAAATCTCCTGCAGATATTCCGGGCTTTTTGAAGTTCCTAAGGGTAGAGCAGGTTCTTACGGTCCTGGCTATAGTGGTTGTACTTATTTATCCTGTGTACGGGTCTGCAATGGAACTTACAAAAGGCACAGGTGGTCCTGATGGACCCTGGATAGAAACGTGTCTCTGGCTCAAATCCTATACTCCTGACCCGGGAATGGATTATAACGGAATTTACGAAGCTCCTGAAGACGGGAAGCTTTTCGATTATCCTGATTCTGCATACGGAATTATGTCCTGGTGGGATTATGGTCACTGGATTGAAACTATCGGGCAAAGGATGCCCAATTCAAATCCTTTCCAGGCAGGAATCGGAGGACGCAGGGGAAGCATGGAGGAAGAAAATCAGCCTGGCTCTTCTACTTTCTTTACAGCTCAGTCTGAAGAAGAAGCAACTGAAGTGCTGGAGGCTATCCATCCCGACCCTGAAAAAGAAGGCGCTCGCTATATCATCTCGGATATTGAAATGGCCACTGGCAAGTTTTACGCAATGACTGCCTGGACCCTTGATACCGAAGGCTACTACCAGCCTTACTGGACTGGCAGTGACTACCAGTATCTTCCCTCCACACGTTATTTCGATTCAATGGTGTCAAGGCTTCACCTTCTGGACGGAAATGGGCTTAAACATTACCGCCTTGTCCATGAGACCTGGGCTTATCAAACCCAGGAAGCAGGATACAAGCAGGTCTATAATTTACTTTATGGAAGCAGCGTCCCTGAAGTTGATTCCGGCTATGTCAAGATTTTCGAGTATGTAATGGGTGCTAAAATCACAGGAACAGCTTCCCCCAATGAGACCGTTAATATAAACACAACAATTTTGACAGGTCAGGGAAGAACGTTTGAGTATTTCCAGTCAACAAGTTCTGACTCTGAAGGAAGGTATGAATTTACTGTTCCTTACTCGACAGAAGGTCCCCTCCCCGGGGAAACACAGTTCGATACTGCACCTGCGGGCGCTTATGTCGTAAGCTATGGGGATATAACAAAAGAAGTAAGGGTGAATGAGGAAGCAGTGCTGAATGGACAGGAAGTAAAAATCTAATGGCAACATAAAGCCGGAAGCGGGATCTAAAGCTAATATGTGCCGGGATATGCAGATCCTGAGATGTGCAGAAAAAATTAAACTGCACCTGAAAATCTAAACTGCGTTTCTTTCTGCATATCTCTCTTCATATCTTTCTTTAGTCTTTCCGCCTTTTGTGATTTATCTGCCGTAAATTCTCTGTCAGAATTCTTTTTTGTGGAGATGGCTGGCGAGATCGAAACCGGGATAAAATTATAAACCTTCAGATTTAATTAATAAAATCTGTTCTACTTTCTTCTCACATAAATTATATATTTGATTGTAAAAATCTAGTCCTAAAAGGAATTACTATGAATTCTGAGAATCATCCTGCAACAACGTTCAAGTCTAGAATAAAGTCCAGCTTGCCTTATACCCTGGCAGTTGCGATAATTGGCTTTGTTTCCCTGTGGGTCAGAATGCGCCCTTACGATCATGTGTTTTTGTCCAACGGATTTGTAAAGTTCACGAGTAACGATCCCTGGTACCATATGCGCACCCTGAATGTTCTTCTCGAAAATTATCCTCAAAGGATGTTTTTCAACCCTATGACCAATTATCCCAATGGCAGTTACATCCATTTCGGTCCTCTTTACGACCAGATGATGGCGATAACATCCTTAATTTTAGGACTGGGAAGCCCGAGTCAGGATCTTATCAATACTGTAGGAGCTTATTTCCCTGCAGTTCTGGGTGCTCTTACTGTTATTCCTGTTTACTATATCGGAAAATACCTCGGAGGCCGTAAAACCGGCATCCTCGCTGCAGTCCTTATTGCTTTTGCTCCGGGACAGTTTTTGTCACGCTCACTTATTGGTTTCACGGACCATCACGTGGCCGAGTCTCTATTTAGCACATTCTTCATGATGTTTTTCATGCTGGCAATAATCACTGCAAAGAAAAAGAATTTGCGTTTTGAAGATTTATTCAATAAAAACTTCAATGTGGTTAAGGAACCGCTTATTTATTCTATAATTGCTGGTGTCATGTATTCCGCTTACCAGCTTTCCTGGCCAGGAGCTTCTCTTTTCTTGTTTATTGCCCTGGTTTATGCTGTTGTCCAGTATATCCTTGATAACTTTAATGGTGAATCGAGTGATTATCTCGGGTTCACAGGTATTATCACATTTCTGGTAAGTGCGATTCTTATTCTTCCTTTTATTCATCCTGAACTGGGCTTTTCAATGTACTATTACACCTGGTTCCATGTGGCGACAGCCATTGGCACTATGGCAGGCTTTGCAGCTCTGAGTCTTATCCAGAGGGAATTTAAAAACAGGAATCTAAAAGCTTACTACTATCCTCTGGCAATATTCTTACTTGGCTTCCTGGGACTCCTTGCAATAAGATTTGCATCTCCGTCCGTTTATTCTCTTATTATAAGCGCTCCGAATACCGTATTTGGGGTCCTGACAGGAGGAGCGGCTACAATTGGTGAAGTTTCCTCTATGTTTTATTATGGAGGCACTTTCACTTTATCGAGAGCCTTTGGAAACTTCACAGTCTCCGGATTTTTTGCCTCAATAATTGGATTAATTATCCTTCTTGTGAGCGTAATCCGGAAAGCAAAACCTGAAGAAGTGCTGGTTCTGGTCTGGAGTATTTTGATGCTTTTTGCAATTTATGGCCAGAACCGCTTCGCATACTATTACTCAATAAATGTTTCAATTCTCAGTGCCTACATAGGAGGTTTACTCCTTGAAAAGGTAAAGTGGAATGAACTTGATGAAAAATTCAAGTCCAGTGTAAAATCTCCTGCAGATATTCCGGGTTTCCTGAAGTCCGTCAGGGCAAAGCAGGTTCTTGCGGTCCTGGCTATAGCAGTTTTTCTTATCTACCCTGTATATGGGGCTGCAATGGTACAATCAACAGGTTCAAATGACCCGGATTGGGCATGGATAGAAGCCTGTTTGTGGCTCAAATCCAGCACTCCTGACCCAGGAATGGACTACAACGCTATTTATGAAGCCCCTGAAGCCGGGAAGCTTTTCGATTACCCTGAATCTGCATATGGGGTCATGTCCTGGTGGGACTATGGTCATTACATAGAAACCCTGGGCCACAGGATGCCCAACGCGAACCCTTTCCAGGCAGGGATAGGTGGGCGCAGAGGAAGCATTAATGAAACAAATATGCCAGGTGCAGCTCCCTTTTTAACTGCCCAATCCGAAGAAGAAGCAACTGAAGTGCTTGAAGCCATCCACCCCGACCCTGAAAAATCCGGGGCGCGTTACATTATGTCCGATGAGAGGATGGCTGTAGACATATTTATGGCAATGCCTGAATGGACTCTTGATACCGAAGGGTATATGGAACCTTACTGGACAGGTAACGGTTACCAGTACCTCCCTTCCAAACGTTATTTTGATTCGATGGAATCCAGACTCCATTTTCTGGACGGAAACGGGCTTAAACAGTACCGTCTTGTTTATGAAACGTGGGCTTATCAAACCCAGGAAGCAGGATACAAGCAGGTCTATAATTTCCTTTATGGCAGCAGCATCCCTGAAGTTGACTCCGGCTATGTCAAGATTTTCGAGTACGTAAAGGGTGCAAAGATTACAGGAACAGTTTCCCCCAATGAAACTGTCAATATAAACACAACAATTTTGACAGGCCAGGGAAGAACGTTTGAGTATTCCCAGTCCACAACTTCTGACTCTGAAGGAAGGTATGAGTTTATTGTTCCTTACTCAACCGAAGGCCCCATCCCCGGAGAAACACAGTTCGACACTGCACCGACAGGCGCTTATGTTGTAAGCTATGGGGATACCAGAGAAGTAAGGGTAAGTGAAGAAGCAGTATTAAATGGAGAAGAAATAAAGGTTTGAAGGAGTATTTCGTCTGGAAGTAAAAATTCAAGCAGCAAGATGTGAAGCTCAGTTCTCCGCACATCTGCTTTCTTCCAGCCTTTAATTTCCTTTATTATTTTTTCCTCTCATGCCCGCTACTTAAATATACTATTAATAAACCTATTTCAAAGGTGACGTGTGATGGAAAACCCTATTAAAGGCCGGGTCTGGAAATTCGGAAACGATATAGATACTGATGTAATCATTCCGGGAAAATACCTGAGGACAAAGGATATGCAGGTCTTTGCGGCTCACGCAATGGAAGGTATTGACCCCGGGTTCTCAAAGAAAGCAAAGCCCGGAGATATTATTGTTGCAGGGGACAATTTCGGGTGCGGGTCTTCAAGAGAACAGGCGCCTCTGGCTTTGAAGCACGCCGGGATAGCCTGTATAGTCGCAAAATCTTTTGCAAGGATCTTTTTCAGGAATGCAATTAATGTTGGGCTTCCTCTAATGGAAGCAGGCATTGAATGTGAGGAAGGGGACGAAATTGAAGTTGACCTGCTTAAAGGTGAAGTTAAAGTTTCCGGAAAAGGTGTTTTCAGGGGGAACAAACTTCCTGACTTCCTTCTCGATATGCTCACTGACGGCGGGCTTGTTGCCCATAGAAAAAAAGTCCGGGACCATGAGAAAGAAGAATCAGCTTAACGGACAATTAAATAAATCAGTTTAACGGAGAATTATAGTAAAATTGATGAAATACTGCTTTGTTGCCTGATCTATAGATTGATCAGATTAGCAGGGTAACGGTATAAAAAGCGATATTTATGATTTTTCCAGACGAGTACAAATATGTGGGAGTGACTAAAGCGCTCCCCGAAGGCACTGAGGAGCCGGTTTATTTCCTTACGGAGTATCTTATTGAAGAAAGGGAAAAACCCGAAAAAGGCAGTTCTGAGAAAGGCAGTTCTGAGTATACAGTTTACCGCGTTAAAAAAAGCGGAGACGGGTTTCTAAGGAAAGTGGAAGCCCTTGAGACGATAGCCTCAGGAGAAGAGGTTGTCAAATATGATAAGGAACTGAACATCAAAGACCGTGCCCTCCTGATCGAGACGTCGTTAAAACTCTGTACCGGCAGGGTAAACACTGTCATTTTTACGGGTATGGACAGGCATGTTACCATAGTCCACGAGCCGGACCCTTCCGCTATTCTCGAAATAGAAATTCTTGATGTCGCTCCGCCTGAGCCTGCATGGCTTTCCCAGGTAGTGAGGAGACTTGAAGCAAGCGGGATTTTCGGAGATCTGCAGGTAAGGTTTACTGAGAATATTGTTGACCTCAGGCGTTTTGAAGGGGAAAAAACCGTCTTCCCATGCAGTTCATCAGGACTTGAAGGGAAATGCCTGGACTCGGATACTCTTACCGAAGACGGGCACCTGCTTGTAGGATGTGAAATCTCAAAGACTCTTTTTGAGATGCGATTTCCTGAACTTGAATATTCTTTCATAAACATCTGCCCTTTTAAATCCGAAATAGTTGTGCCTTCAAAACCCTTTATTACACGCTGCTGCAGGTCGGAAAAGTCAGGGCTTGTGAATATTTCAGGTTTTGAAGGGGCTGTTGTCCACTGGGGAGCATCGGAATACCAGGTTGCCGAAGCGGTCCGAAATCTCGTAACCAGGATCAGGAGTAAAAACAGTTCCGCCCAGGACCGGTAAATGCGGCCGGAAAACCTTTAAGTGCCGGATAACCTATTATCCCGGACCTCATGTACAAAACGAAGGCGGAGTAACTTTTTCATGTCTTTTCTTACAAATTTCCTTTTAGGGTTGGGGCTTGCAATGGATGCTTTTGCAGTTTCCATGTCAAGCGGCACCACGGTCCGACCGTTTAAGATAAGTGATGCCCTCAAGCTGGCTGTTTTTTTCGGGGGCTTTCAGACCATGATGCCGGTACTGGGCTGGGTTGGGGGAAGTGCGGTAAGCGGCTTTGTTTCGGATTATGCCCCCTGGATTGCATTCGGGCTCCTGGCTTTCATCGGGGGCAAAATGATCTCTGAAGCTCTCTATGGAGATCCGGACGGAAAGGTAAATTCCCTTAATTACTCCATGCTTTTTCTTTTAGCAGTCGCAACAAGTATAGATGCCCTTGCAGTGGGGATCAGCTTTGCTTTTTTGGGGACGCCCATTCTTGAGCCCGTAATTATTATAGGTTGTGTAACATTTGTCATGTCTTTTTGCGGGGCAGTTCTTGGGTACAGGATCGGCCACTTTTTCGAGAATGAGGTTGAAATCCTGGGCGGGCTGATCCTTATAGGGCTTGGAGTAAAAATCCTTGCCGAACATATGGCCTGGATCTAAAAATTACCTTAGAATCTTATAAAGTTACGCCAGATTCATATACCTCAAGCCATAGATGCAGTACCATGAGACTCGCAGTAATCGAAGGTGACGGTATCGGCAGGGAAGTGATTCCCGCAGCTGTTGAGGTCCTGGACGCCTTCGGGCTTGAATTCGAAAAAGTGCCTCTGGAAATCGGCTATGCAAGGTGGGAAAGAACAGGCACTGCAATGTCAGAAGAAGATGTGGATACTATAAAGAGCTGCGATGCTGTGCTTTTTGGAGCAGTCACCACGGTACCTGACCCAGGTTATAAAAGTGTTCTCCTGACTATCAGGAAAGAGCTTGACCTTTACGCCAATGTCAGGCCTGTAAAACCCCTTCCTGGCGTTGTGGGAGTTTCCGGAAGAAGCGATTTTGATTTCATTATCGTAAGGGAAAATACTGAAGGGCTTTATTCCGGGATCGAGGAGATAGGACATGATCTTTCCTGGACAAAAAGGGTGATAACCCGAAAGGGTTCTGAGAGGATTGCGGAATACGCCTGCGAGCTTGCAAAAAAAAGGTCCGGCAAATTAACCATTGTCCACAAGTCCAATGTCCTGAAGTCAGACAAACTTTTCCTTGATGTCTGCAGGGACATTGCCAGCTCTTATGGAGTTGAGTATGGAGACATGCTGGTTGACTCCATGGCTTACAGCCTTATGATGCACCCTGAAAAGTATGATGTTGTGGTAACGACAAACCTTTTCGGAGATATCCTGAGTGATATGTGTGCAGCCCTTGTGGGAAGCCTTGGGCTTGTCCCTAGCGCCAATATAGGGAAAAAGTACGCCTTCTTTGAACCCGTGCACGGGAGTGCCCCTGATATTGCGGGAAAGGGAATTTCAAACCCTCTTGCAGCAATTCTCTGCGTAAAAATGCTGCTCGAATGGATGGGCAAACCCGAAGCCCGACTAATTGATGCTGCAATAGCTGACCTCCTTCAGAAAAAAATAATTACTCCTGACCTGGGAGGCAGGGCGAGCACTGCAGAAGTGGGAAATGCGGTTGCAAAGTATATAATGCAGAACCTTTAACTCTGAATAATGCAGAAACTTAATTCAGAATAATGCAGAAACTTAATTCAGGATAATGCAGAGCCTTAATTCAGGATAATGCAGAGCCTTAATTCAGGATAATGCAGAGCCTTAATTCAGGATAATGCAGAACTTTAACTCAGAATCTGAAACCTCGAAAATTTACAGGAATCCTGTTGACGCCGGCGTCAAAAGCCCGGAGTTTTATCATCTGAGAGTAAACAGGCATGAAGAAGATGAAGAAGTTCGTGAGCCGCTCATTAATAACATGGTCCTTTTATCTGGCTTAACCTCGGGGTCTCTATATAGGGAGTCTCTATATAGGGATATACATCCCCTGGCCTGCCCCTTCTTAAGGGCGCGGTCGGACTCCGGCAAGAATAATGCTGGTTAAAGAGTAGCCTGTTCGGAAAAAACAGGAAATTCCTTTAAAAATTATTTGTATGATATCTGCAGTTTATTCTTAACTTTTTTCCTGATCCTTAACTGTTATTTTCCGAATCCTGCTTGAAAAAGAGTTCAATAACAGATATCTCTTTCTTGATATGTTCACTCCTGTTTAAACCGATCTGGACCTTCGGGCCTTCTTCTCTAAAAATTTCAAACCTTTCATAATACCGTGCCCTCTCAACAAGATATTCAAAATATTCTTCCATATTGTTCCCTTTCCCATAGAGTACTTCAGCTTCATTTCTTATAAATATTGTGAGTATTTTCAAAAACATACTAAAATTATTTGTAATTTCAGAAACAATAATTTTTTAAAAGAATTCTGTGAGGAACACGGATGAACATAAAATATTTTCTAATCGTTTTAATCCTTTTAGCAGTTACTTCATTTACTTTATTTTCAGGCTGCACAGGTTTTGCTGGCAACACCCCTGAGACCTCTGGCAAAAATTGCAACGCCGAAAGTATTGAGAACTCAGTTCCGGCTATCAGCAATAATGCCTCTGATGTGCTCTATCAGGTATCAACAATTGATGCCCTGCTTCTGGGAGTCTATGATGGGGTTCTGCCTGTTTCTGATCTTAAAACTCATGGGGACTTTGGTATAGGGACTTTTGATGGGCTCGAAGGGGAAATGCTCGCTCTTGATGGCAATTACTATCAAATAAAAACAGATGGTGTCGCTTATCCTGTTTCCGGGAAAATAACAACTCCTTTTGCCACTGTCACCTATTTTGAAGCCGATGAAACTTTTCGGCTTGAGGAACCCGTAAGCCTTTCCGAGCTCGAAGATTTTCTTGACCTTAATCTGCCTTCGGAAAATCTTTTTTATGCGGTAAAGGTTGACGGAAATTTCTCTTACGTAAAAGCACGGAGTGTACCCCGGCAGGAGAAGCCTTATCCCCAACTGGCAGATGCAGTATCTTCCCAGTCCGTCTTTGAATTTGAAAATGTAAGCGGTACACTGGTAGGATTCCGAACTCCCGAATACGTAAAGGGAGTAAATGTGCCGGGATATCACCTTCACTTTATCACAGAGAACAGAAGCGCAGGCGGGCACGTTCTTGACCTTGAAATGGAAAAAGGAGATGCTTCACTTGATATCACCAGTATATTCTTTATGGAGCTTCCTGCCAGCGAAGACTTCTATAATGCGGAACTTGGCCAGAACCTTCAGGAAGATCTGGAAAAAGTTGAAAAGTAATCTCCAGACTTTAAAGTTTTGCGTTATTTCCAGTCGCATTTTGAAAAAAATTTTCTTCTCTTATTTTTTTATTTTCTGACCCCTCAAAAATTTCATTAATCATTAAAAAATTACTCGTTAAAAATTATGTTTTTTTCCCCTCCACTCCCTTCGAATTTTTCATTTAATCCTTCACTTCTTCTTAATTAAATTTCTGTTTTTCTAATATCGATCTTGTTAATTTTTTAGGTCTGTCTGTCCGGTTGTCTGTTAGTTTCGTTTCTTTTTCTTTTTCATCCTCTTCATTTGATTTTTTTAATTTTTGTTGTGTTGAGAGGTTAAATCTCAACATTCCGCCTTTTTAGAGATTTGCAGCTTTCATTATCCGGATTTACCGTTTCCAGCATATTCCGGATACAATTGTTAATTCCTTTCCGGTCTCACATATTCGGTACTGAAACTTTTATCCTCAGGTTCATTTCTGTTATATCCCCGAACTGTCCAGAAATATCCCGGTTTCTGAAGCTCTCAAACTGTTCATAGTACTGAGCTCGTTCTACCAATCCTTTGAATATCTCTTCCATTGTATTCACCTCTACTCCTGAAAACGACTTCTGTACTTATTAACTTCCGCCAAGCAGGGTGAAAGTATTTTTCTAATAAATCTCAGGACTGAATATTTCTAACCTCTACGGCTATCGAATCTGAAAATGCCCAAAAAGTAAATCTTAAATAACCTCTAAATGTTTTCAAAAAAAGCAATGCCTGATCTGTGAGTCCTCATGGACGAAGCTCACTTTTCTAATTCATAAATTAGTCTCCTGAGCGAAACGGAGCAAGCGAAAAAAAGCTTTATGCCGCTAATTAACTAAAAATCAGCCCTTCTAACAGGTGGAACAAGTAAAAAGGTCATCTTGATGCTTGAGATCCTGTTTCCATATAATTTAATGGGAAAGGGCTATCTGCAGGGGCTCGACTCCAGGTTTTTCCAGAACTCCCTGAAAGCGGAGAAGTGGAGTGTGGAAAGGCATTAAAGTGTTAGGATATGTGGAAAGGCATTAAAGTGTTTGCATAATACTCTACAGCGTCAGGAAGGGCGTCTCCTACTTCAAAATCATACCTCTTTGAGGCTAAATGCTGCCCGAAACAATCGTTTGAGAAGAGAATCCTGTCCTCTTTCTGAAAAATTTTCATACTGTCAGGCCAGTGAAGCATGGCAGCTTCAAGGAAAATGAGGGTCCTGCCTCCAAGGTCAAGCTCATCGCCAGTTTTCACTATCTCAAGATTCCAGTCCTTACTGCCGGAATCTTTGAAGTAGCCGTTAGAATATCGACTCCTTTTCCTGTGATGAGGATTTTTGCGTCGCCTGCTTTTTTAGCTCCAGCAGGGAACTTTATGGTCAGGCTCCATATGGTTTACTACTATATAATCGAGCTTCGAGAAGTCAATAAACTGGCGTATGCATCTCAGCATTTCTTCTGCAAAAGGAGCCTTCACAGTATCAATAAGGTAATTTTTCTCCGACAATAAGGCAGGAGTTACAGGTCGTCCCACCTGAGGTGGTAAACCCGTGAAAGTCCCTGATGTTTCCCTGCCGTTCCAGTCAATTTATCCTGCCCGGTAGACTCCTCTGGCAAGTTGGGCTGTCCCGCCTGTTACCCCAGTTTCCATACGCTGATAGCCTTTTATACTTTTCAGGTCTGCATGCGGAAACTGGTAACATTTTCCAGGTAACTGTCAATAATCTCATAATGTTCTCTTTCATACCCTGACAGCATCTGGAAGAAATTTCTCTGATTTTCGTCTTCTGTTTTTTTTGCAAGCTCGGAATAAAAGTCTTCACTCTTTCTCTCATGCCTCATGGCTGCCAGCAGTATGCCTGCATCTCCGAGGGTAATCTCTCCCACTTTTGTCCGTGCCGGATCGAACTCAGGGCTGAAAGACTGCCCGCTGGGAACTTCCGTACTGATCACAGGCAGTTCCTTTTTATCGCGGTATTCTTCGAGATAACCCAGATGCTTTACTTCCTCGCCTGCAAGGTGCTCGTAAAGCTCCTTAAATTTCGGGTTTTCCATCATGGCAGCCTGCTGCATGTAGAAGTCTTTTGCTTCTTTTTCTCTCTCAATTGCAAGAGCCAGAGCTTCTTCAATTCCTTTAAGACTCCTTACTTCATCTACAGTGTTCTGGTATGCGCTTTCCATATTTTTCCCCCATTTTATTTTTCAGGTTTCCCTTTATTTTAAGAGTTTTTAACTCTCGGCTACTTTCTTTGCTTTCTTTCTCTTCTGTTCCCTAACTTTTACAGTTATATCTTCAGTAGGCCTCTCAATCCCGAATATGTCATATATTTCATAGGGGCTGGCAAGTATGTTTATGTTTTCCATCTGCGCAAGCTTTTCCGAGTTTGTAACATCTACTTCACGCATTGTAAGCTCAAACGCCCTGCCACTGGGTGCGGCAGTTTTTACAGTTCCCCTTTTCTGGTCCACAGGAAGGATGAATATGGGCGTCTTTCCTTTTGCTGTCTGAGACACCGCGTTCGTAACAAGGGTATCTGCAATTCCGTACACTATTTTTGCCACTGTATTGGCGGTTGCCGGGGCTATCAGCAGGAAATCATAATATCCCATCTGCAGCGGACCTGCAATGAATGGAGAGTTAGGGCCTGCATCCACTTTAAAATTAGGGAAATCATTTTGAATTTTATCCCATAGATGATACCACTTCATTACGGTTTCCCCTTCTTTGGACAGGAAAACCATTGTCTCAACGCCTGTTCTGTTCTTTATGTCTACCAGAATGCTGTAAGTTTCAATCATCTGGTCTCCGGAACCTGTAATTCCCCATGCTATGCGTTTAACCTGTTTGTCTAACGATTCTACCAAGATAACACCTTCCTGGGCTTCAATCCAATCTCTGATGACTTATTACCATGATCATGTGATTATTCCCGGACTTCCGAATCTTTAACCCTTTACCCCGCCTGGAGTTACTGCTTATGTGCTTCTCCGGATATTTCAGGCGCAGGAGTTTGAGGCTCTTCCGAGGCATCAGCCCTCTTTACGAGCTGGGCTGTCTGGATAAGCTTCTTAAGGGTTCTTCTAAGGCTCCGCATGCCTTCCGAATCCTCAGAAACCCCTTCTGCCCCTTTGTCCTTTGACCAGAAGGTGCCTCCCAGGTTTGCCCCGAAAGAGCCTCCTCCAACAGGAATCATTTCATTAATTATGTAAAAAGTATGAATTGTCTGAATAGCAGGTTCCTGTCCGCCTATGCGGTCTCCTCCGTCCGCAATCCCCATCCCTACTTTATTTAAAAATACTTTAGGGTCCCTTGCGACCACAGCCCTGCAGCGGTCCATTATCGTTTTAGTCTGGGCACTTATTGTTCCCTGATAAACAGGAGTTCCTATTATCCAGGCATCTGCCCAGATCATTTTATCGTAAAGTTCAGCCGCTATGTCGTCCTTATGGATGCAGCCTTCTTTCTTTCTAATACAGAAATCACAGTGGATACAGAAATTCAGTTTTTTTCCTTTTGCGGAGAAATATTCCGTCTCTGCACCATACTTCTCCTTTGCGATTTTCAGGGCTTCCTGAACCAGATAATCAGTTGCCATATTTCTGGGGCTTCCCGATATTCCCAGGATCCTTATAGGTTTGGCTTCGGTTTCCTGCATGTCCCTTCTCCTGTATCTCTAAATTAAGGGTCTTTTGAATCAGATTCAGGGTTTATCGAAGTCGGCAACTTCCGGATTCATCCATATGATGTTGTGGCTTCAGGGCAATAATCTTATGCCCTTACGATTTTAACCCTGATTTTTAGTTTTTCCTTCCGTTTTACTTCTTAATCCTTCTGAATAATCCTTCTGAAGACGCTGCCCAGAGAGAGGGCGACGACTGCTCCAAGCATTCCGAATCCAGGAGTTGATGATTTTTCTTCTTCTTCAGGGTATGTTGCCATATCAATTACAGGCACATCATAGGCTCCTTCTCCGAAAAGCTCGTCAATATGCACCTGAGAAGCCGACCTGTAGTGAAGAATTGCTTTTGTACTGATAGGGTTTGAAGCATTTTCAGGCATTATGAAAGAATGCTTTTCAATTACGGATTCTTTCGGACCTATCCTGTTATCTGAAAGGATGCTTGCTGCCTCCCACACCTTGACTGTTGGCTTTCCATCGGCATCAGCAAAGACTGTGTGGTAGACAGTTGCTTCGGGGTCAATTCCACCGTTGCTGTCAAGAGCTCCGGAATGATAAAGTGCCTTCCCTTCTGAATCACTTACCGTAAGCTCAAGCCACATTTCTCTTTCTTCGGTGACTCCGGTTGGAATTTTATGCCCTGCTCCTACATTCGTAATTTTGACTTCAACTTCCACATTCTCATCAGGTTCAGCCGAATCAGAAGCATTTACTTCAAGTTTTGCGGCGTTCTGGAGATACTCAATAGCTCTCTTTTCATGCCTGCCTTCACCCATTTCACCGGTTACGAAAGCGTTTGCACCCACAAAGTGATGAGTATAAACATGTTCCCTCTTAGGGCCTGATGAGGCAGCTTTTCCCGGATTTTTTTCGAATTTAACAATTCCGGGGGTCATGTGGCATGCCTGGCAGTTTACCCCATTTTCAGCGTAAGGGCTTTCTTCCCATTCCGTATATGTGGCTGCAAGAGTCAAATTATTTACCGGATGGTAGATGTTATGGCACATGCCGCAGTATGCTGAATCGTCATAAAACTCATGTCCTTCTGTTTCGTGGGATGGAGACTCTGCATCCTCCCTGTTTCCCCATTTTACACTTCCCGGTTCAAGGATATAGGGGGCGTTTCCGATCCCTTCGCTTTCGGCAACTACATGGCAGAAGTCACACTGTACCCCTTCCTTTGAAACTTCGCTCAGGTGAGACCCATCAAGGGGAGGTATTTCGGAAGAAACCACTCCTATAGGGGTATGGCAACGGGAACAAAACTCCGGGGAAAGCCCCTGGGCTTCTGCAGCTACACCATATTCCTGAAGCATTGCATTGTAAAAAAAGTCGCTGTCTGCAAGCGAATGCATGGAGCCGGCCCATTCTCCGAAACTGCTCCCATGGCAGTTCGAACAGATTCCTGATTTCGAAAACTGATTGGATGTGAAATCTCCGGGTCCACTCGGCTCTGCGGCTCCGGCAAATATGATCAATCCTGCAAAAAGAATAGTAATGATTAGACTTAGAAGTCCCGGGCTTTTCACTGCCTCTCCCCCAGTTATTTTGTTCAAATTTTCAGGCTTTCCAGACGCATTTTTTGCCTTCTTCTTTTTCTTCCCCTGACATTATCTCTATTTTTTTGTATTCTTCCCATATGCCGTGGACATTGCATTTTTCCACTGCACGAAGGTTTGCTATTACTGATTTCTCTCCGCAGCTGCCGCAGATATTAACTCCACGGACCCTGCATGTTTCTATTTCTTTGATAGCAATCAGGGCCTCATCGGCTTCCACTTTGAAGATCACTTTTGCAACTTTTTCTCCGGAAGGATCCAGCTCTTTTCTCCCCACAAGTTTGTTGTGCAGGTAAAGTTCAACCCATTCTATGAAATGTTTTTCTTCCATTACATGGGGAATACTGCCAACCGTGACGGCAACTTCAAAAGGCTCTCCTGTAATTACCATTTCAGAAGCTTCAATAACCGGTACGTGTTTTTTCTCTCCTTCTGTAAGGTTTGCCGGATCTGCTGGCTTATTTATTTTTTCTTCATTTCCTATCATGGTAATAACCTACCTTTTTTTACAATCTTGCTTCTTCAGTATGTTTTTACTTCGAGCTTTTACCCTTCCTGAATTTAGAATGTATGTATCCGGGAGTTTTCCACAGGGATTTCTGGATACATACTATTCATTTCTGCATCTAATCTATAATCAAGTACTCAGCCAGGTTAACAGGCCTGTATTCCATGCAACTTCCGAATGATTTATTTCAGAAGCTTCAGGGCTTCCCTGCATGCAGCTACAGCCGGAGCTCCTGAGGTGATAAAGATAACTTCCATGGTCTCCATGATTTCTTCTTTGGTTACTCCATGGTTCAGGGCGCTTTTCATCTGAGCTACGGTACAGGATTCGCACTGTTTGGATGCCACAACTGCAAGAGCCATGAGGATCTTTGTTTTTGCGGGCAGGGCTCCATCCGATAGGAGTTTTCCGTCGCAGCGTCTGTATTTTCCGAGAAATTCAGGATCGAGTTCCCCTAGCGTTTCAAGGATATTGGGCTTGAATCCCATTTTTTTTCCGATACTTTCCACTACTTCTTTATGCTCTGTCAATTGATAGCCTCCTTTTTTAAATGATTTTTATTTTTTAGTTGTTATATTTCTTGAGATATTTCTAATTGCTCTGATAAATGCCGTCTGCGTACGGGTCATCATTCTACAGTTATTTTGACTTTTATCTTTCCGCAATCTTTCTACTGTTCTACCCCGGATAAAGAAAAAATCCAGTTCTACGCATATTCAATCATAGAATTATACGCAGAAATCTTCTCCAACAGTAGCGTCGATGCACTCACGGCACATCATTCTGGGAAGATCTTTCTTGAGTTTTAGCTCAGGTAGAGGGTATCCCCCTTTCATTGGAAATTCTACCTGTTTGATATGTTCCATGCAAAGGCCTTTTCCGCAGACGATGCATACTCCTACTGCTTCACTATCTTTATTATTTTCAAGGCAATCGTAACATTTCAGCATATTTGACCACCTCAACACACTTCGTTAAACAGACAGTTCTCTTTCAAAGCTATGTGGCAGGGTACACAGACAATTCTTTTTATACGTTCCTGGTCGGGCTTGAGTTGAATTGGATAGTTGCCTTCCCATACAGGGGTTTCCTCATGGATAAGGTGCTCTTTGCAAACCCCTCTCCCACATACGATACAAATTCCCACAGCATCCGTATCTTTGCCCTCAAGGGCACACTCGTAGCATTTCATTGCTCTTCGACCTCCAGATCAGAAAACATTATTCCAGTACCAGTTATTTCAGGTCTGATTTAATTTTTATATGAGAAAGTCTCTGGCTCTTTCATTATTCCTCTATCAGGGTCATTTCTTCCCCACAGCAAACAAGCGTTCCGCCTCCGACTTTTGTTACGGTGACCTCATTACCGCAGATCTCGCAGAGGTATTTTTCTCCTTTCTTGGATACGCCCACAGCTACTTCACCTCCTTCTGGTTCCAATTTTTTAAAATTCTTACACGGGCTTTCCCCTTGCCCTGTAATCTTCGGAGAAGGCTCCGAATTTCACAACATCCATACTCATTAACCATTCTTTGTATATAATTCTAAGGATTTTTAAAAAAGTAACATAGGTCTCCCCATTCCCTTCCAATATTTCTTATTTTTTTCATATGTTTATATCAGGGCTTTCAGGGTTTTCTTTTTCTATTTCCACCGTCCGTATCCCTGATTTTTCTTAATTAACGGCTGCGAAATTTTCTGTCTATTTCGACGCGCCACATCTTTACAATATAAATCTTTTCCTTTTTCTGGCGGAAAACTTACTTTAAAATATCCTAATTATCTTTTTTTATGTCTCTTTTTTTCCCCATTTAAAACACGGCATGAAAAATATCCGCTTCTCGATAAGGTTTATATGGTTTGGTTATTTCTTTTGAATGAGCCCTGCGTTGTGCAGGTTTTCAGTGTAATGACTGTATGAGGATTTGTTTTATCAGTCCTTTTATATACATTTCCTTTAATACAGTTAATTATATATAGATTCTTAAATACTGTTATGTGAATTCTAGTTAGAGGTTGCAATTAACATCTATTGTAATAGATGTTAATTATAATTTGATCTCTATATTCATCATGGGATAAAAATCCCCCATCTAGTTATTAAATAGTAGATTAAGGAGTAATCAAAGATGAAGTTCGGAATTGAATTTGTACCAGCCGATCCTGCCTTAAAGATCGCATATTACGCAAAGCTCTCAGAACAGCAGGGATTCGATTATGTCTGGATCACTGACCACTACAACAACCGTGACGTATATTCCACTCTTACTGTTCTCGCTCTGAACACCAACAGCATCAAGATCGGCTCCGGTGTTACAAACTCCTACACCAGAAACCCTGCAATTACAGCATCAAGCATTGCTTCCATTGCTGAGATTTCAGGCGGCAGGGCAGTTCTTGGTCTCGGCCCCGGAGACAAAGCAACCTTCGATGCCATGGGCATTGCATGGGAAAAACCTCTTGCAACCACAAAAGAGGCAATCCAGGCCATCAGAGACTTCATAGACGGCAAAAAAGTCTCCATGGACGGCGAAATGGTCAAGTTCGCAGGTGCAAAGCTCGCCTTCAAGGCTGGAAAAATACCAATCTACATGGGTGCCCAGGGTCCCAAGATGCTCGAACTTGCCGGTGAAGTTGCAGATGGTGTCCTTATCAATGCTTCTCACCCCAAGGACTTTGAAGTCGCTGTAGAACAGATCCGCAAGGGTGCCGAAAAAGTAGGCCGCGACCCGAGTGAAGTCGATGTAACTGCATATGCCTGTTTCTCCATTGACAAAGACCCTGTAAAAGCAGTCAATGCTGCAAAAGTAGTGGTCGCTTTCATTGTCGCAGGATCCCCAGACCTTGTCCTCGAACGCCACGGCATTTCTGTCGAAGCAAAGAAGCAGATCGGAGAGGCTATTGCCAAAGGAGACTTCGGATCTCTCATGGGCGGGCTTGTTACCCCACAGATGATCGAGGCTTTCTCAATTTGCGGAACTCCAGAAGACTGCATGAAGAGGATTAAAGACCTCGAAGCAATCGGAGTAACCCAGATTGTTGCCGGATCCCCTATCGGTCCTGACAAAGAAAAGGCAATAAAGCTTATAGGCAAAGAGATCATTGCAAAGATGTAATTTTATTACATCCTGCAATAATTTTTTTTAATTTATCCCTTTATACTTTTAAAAACGTCTTGCCAGTAAGGCAAGCTTATCAAGGCAGTGGAGGTAACTGATTGCCACCAAAGATTGCAGAAGTCATTCAATATGACGTATGCGCAGCCTGTGGGGCATGCGAGGCTGTATGTCCCATTGGAGCTGTTACCGTAAAGAAGGCGGCAGAAATTCGAGATCCGAACGATCTGAGCCTGTATGAAAAAGGGGCTGCGTTCCAGGTTTGCGAAGGCTGCCTGACCTGCAGCAGGATCTGTCCCGTAGTGGACGGTTTCATTGAAAACGAGCTTTTAAATGTCCGCAAATTCTTTGGCGCAAAGTCTAAAGATAATGCCGGCAGCCAGGACGGAGGCGTAACGAGCGGAATTCTCAAAGCCCTCTTCAATAAAGGTGAAATTGACTGTGCTGTGGGAATCACCCGGAACGAAAACTGGGAACCTGAAGTTGTTCTGCTCACAAGTGCGGAAGACGTTGAGAGGACAAGAGGAACAAAATATACTTCTGATCCCGTAGTAGCAGCTCTCAGGGAAGCTTTTGAGAAGTACGACAGGATTGCAGTTGTAGGGGTGCCCTGCCAGGCTCATGCTGCACGTTTGATCCGGGAAAACGTAAACGAGAAGATTGTGCTCATTATTGGCCTGCTCTGCATGGAAAGTTTCCATCATGATGTCATGCTCGACAAAATTATCCCTGAGATCATGAAAGTAAACGTCAGGGATATCGTAAAGATGGAATTCACAAAAGGCAAGTTCTGGGTCTACACAAAGGATGGGGAAGTCCATTCCGTGCCTATCAAGGATATTGCAAAGTATGCAAGGAATCCCTGCCATCACTGCTGCGACTATACCTCTGTCTTTGCCGATATCTCTGTGGGTTCTGTTGGAGCACCTGACGGGTGGAACTCTGTTTTCATAAGGACTGAAATCGGGGAAAAATACTTCGATATGGTTCGGGATGAGATGGAGATAATGGAAGACCCCAAGCCAGGCCTCGAACTTGTTGGAAAGCTTATCGAAATGAAGCGCAAGGGTAATGCGGAACATTTCCAGGAAGTCTGCAAGGAATTCAGCTTTGAGACCGGAATCCGCAGTGAAACAGTCTGAAGTCCGAAACTTAATTTAAATTCAAAACTTAATTTAAATCCGAAACTTAATTCAAAAAAGAAATATGGTACATTCGAGGTTGGATACGATGACGCGAGCTTTTTACATAGGACGTTTTCAGCCGTATCACTTCGGACACCATGCCGTAATCGCGCGGATTGCAGAAGAGGTGGACGAACTGGTCATAGGCATAGGGAGTGCCCAGAAAAGCCATGAAGCCATTGATCCTTTCACTGCAGGGGAAAGGGTTCTTATGGTTTATAATGCACTTGAGCACCTTTCTATCCGTCATTACGTCGTCCCCATCGAAGATGTCAGATATAACTCTATCTGGGTTCACCACGTCGTATCCAGAACTCCCCGTTTTGACGTGGTGTACTCGAACAACCCTCTTGTCATCCAGCTTTTCAGGGAAGCCGGGTTCTGTGTTAAGGAATCTCCCCTTTACGTTAGAGAACGATACTCCGGCACTGAGATCAGAAGGCGGATGATAGAAGGAGAAAAGTGGGAGCACCTTGTCCCGAAACCGGTCGCAGAGGTAATCAAAAGCTTCGACGGAGTTTCCCGCCTGAAGAATGTTTCTACCAGTGACAGCAATTTTTCTTTATGACCACTTTTATGCAATAATCTTCTTTTAAGCTTATTAAGGTTTTTAGAGCATCTTTAAGCTTCTTATGGTTTTTAGAGTATCTTTCAGGGCACAGAGTCAATCCAGTCAAGTGAGCCCGGAATGTATTCCTGCAGTTCTTCTTCTTTGCCAGCAAGAATATAATCTATAATCTTTTCCACATCTTCCGAAGTCTCTTCTACAGTCCTGCCGGTCGTATTTACTTCAAAGACTTTTTTGCACCATTCAAAAGCTTCTGCCAGGATCAAATCAATTGACTCGGCTTCTGCGTTTTCGTTAATCTTTTCTTCAGAATATCCGCGTTTTTCAAGCCTTTTTTTGAGTTCGGGAGGGTAAGCCCTGAGCACTATCACAATATCTGTTATGTAATGAGCTAGGTGGCTTTCGATGATAGTGATATTTTCCTTTTCCTCCCCATTTACTTTTGCCTTTTCGGCATGCTGTCCTTTTTCTCCTCCAAGAATTCCGGCAAGGCGCTCCCTGATGAGTTCCATGTCAGCAATTACGGAGTCCCTTTCTTCATCGACTTCTGAGTACAGGTGTTCTTCCTTTATGAGATCATTAAGGTAGACCACTTTCCATCCCCTGCATTTTTCGAGAAGTTTGCTTACTGAGGTTTTTCCTGTTCCCGGCGTACCTGTGAGTCCTATGAGCATGGAGGGGGAGATAGGGTTTATCGCAGTTATACTTAATGCCGCCCTGAAGAATCTGAGTGCTGGGGTTTCCCTGCTAGCGCCTGTACCTATCGACTATTCTGGTCCCCATGCTCTCCCCTGTCGTGAGAGCACGACCGGCCTTTCTCGAAAAAATGGAAATTAACAATGAAATTAAAAAATAAGTTACAAATATGTTTCAATAGTGGCATTCTTTTTTAATTCGCCGGATTCGGCAACAACCACATCCAGTTTATTCTTATAAGTGCCTTTATCTCCATCGTGTTCAGTAACATCTGGATAGACTTCAAGGCTAATATCAAATTTTATGGCTTTACTGTTGATATTATCACTCATTTCAATATAAGTTTCATATGTGATTACTCGGGACATTAATCGAAAGTATTGATAATCTTCTCCTACTAATGATACTTCACCTGCAATCGGATATAATATAGGACTGCTTTCATTAATAGGGTCTTCGTGGTTCATCTGTTCCAATACTACAATCTTTGAAAAGGAAATATCTGTAAGAACAGATTCGTTTGTCCTGAATTCTAGCATTGGACCATGTTTGGTATTTACAATAGAAGTCGTCCAGTTTCCATTGAGTGATTTATTGTCGAGTGACTCAGTAGTATTTTCAAAATATATTCCTCTTATGTACTTCTCTGGCGTGTGGAAAACATTCTCTTGCAGAAAACTTTTGAAAAAAGACGGTTCTTCCTGAGAAGACGTGATTGCAAAAACTCCTTCTTTTGTTGCAGGAATTGGGACTAAAATTTTAGTTGTTCCCAATACTTCAGTTCCTGAAAGACCACTTATTTTAACCGTATATTCGTAATGTGGTCTTAATTCGTCAGCTCTCCAGTCTCTTAGATTCGTCTCAATAATGAATAGTCCGGTTAATACTGTCAATAAGAGTATTAATAACAAATAAGTGGTTATTTTTTTCATTGTTTCATCATCCTTTAAGGAAAAATGAGAAAATGAGAAAATGAGAAGATTCAACAAAAGTTCTGATTAAAACTAAAATGTCTGACTTTTAAGATATCAACCAGAGTAAATCTCTCAGGCCGAATAAGCGTATTAAACCGAAATTTCCACAACCCGCTGGAAATGGGTCACAACAATGTATTTCTCCATCCGGATTTTCAGAAAAGCAGTTTTAGGGGAATTAAGAAAGTCCGCAAGGTGCGGGTGCTTCATTAAATAGATTTTTTCCATTATGCTGCGTTCGAAATCTTCTATCTGTTCAACCCTCCCCAGGGCTGTTACTGTCGTTGCTTCCTGAATATCTTCTTTTGTGTTCTTCCGGTTATCTATTAAAAGTGCCACTGAAGGGTTTTCCAGAATGTTTGAGTACTTCCTGGTGGCCGTCGCAGTCGCAAAAAGCAGATATGTAAGCTTCTCGTTTGAAGCAAAGGAAACAAGGCTTGCATAAGGTGTTTTTCCGTTTTGAGTGGCCAGAACGGCATGGGGCTGGGATTCAAAGAAAGTTTTCAACTGTCTTATGCATTCTTCTTTCTCCAGCCCTGTTTTTTCTCTGGAACTTTCCTTTATTCTCTCTTCTGGCCCATGCAGGATAACTCCATGCGGGATAACTGATTCATTTTTATCTTTCACAGTCACAACTCTTCAGTTTTTCTTTTTCTTTTTAAATAAAATAACCTGTTAGATAACAGGTCACTTCTTCAAAGTCCCGACAACAGGATAGTCCTTAAAGACCTCTGGTCCGTGAGGCGCTTCATCCATATCCTCCGTCAGGTCCTTTCCTGATTCATGCAGCCCCTGGTGAGTTCCGTCTTCCCACAGATAGCTGTTTGATACATCGTACACCTGGCCGTCATATACAACATAGGTCTTACCGTTCTTGCCGTTAAACTCTGAAAGTTCTTCAAGCGTATATTCTTTCATTTTCATATCCTCCAGTTCTTTCACGTTAAAGTCATAATCTGGTTTTATAAATTTGAATCTGCCATCCTGGAATCCGCAACCAGCCTGAGACCGGGCTCAAACATTCAGCATCCTTAGCATCTCTCTGATCTCTGTGGTGGGAAGCTGGCATTCGTAGTTCTGGCAGACGTATGCAGTTGCCTTTCCTTCAATTGGGACCTGTTCTTCTGTATACTTTGCCAGCTCAGTAATTTCAGATTTTTCTCTTTCAGGTCTGAAAATAAGCACCTTGTTGGGCACAAAATAACTCCAGAGCTCTTTCAGCATCTGTTCCGTATCCGGAGCTTCGGCTTTTCCCGAAATTATCACTTCGTATGACGGCCCAAGCCTGAAATCAAAGGCTGACAGGAACTGAGTATATCCAGAAGGCGCTTTCATAATCTGTTTTGAAAACGCGCGTTCGAGTTTGTCAGCCGTCTCCTCAAGTCCGGGGTCTGCAATTATTCTGGAGAGGCGCAGAAGGTTCAGCATTTCGAATGAGTTACCGGTAGGTATTGCCGAATCCATAAACTCCTTTTTTCTGAATATAAGAGCCTCGCTGTCATTTGCTGTAAAGTAGAGTCCGCCATTAACAGGGTCCCAGAAGCATTCGAGAAGCTCGCTGTTAAGAGAAACTGCAGCTTTAAGGTAGCGCATTTTGAATCCCGCCTCGTATAGTTCCAGGAGCCCATGAATCAAAAATGCATAGTCATCGGAAGTTCCTGAGATCCCTGCAACCCCGTCCCTGTAGCGGTGAAGCAGCCTGTCCCCTGGACTGTAAAGAGCCATAAGAATAAAATCCGCAGCTTTCTCTGCAGCTTTCAGATACCTCTGCTCTCCAAAAACCTGATAACCTTTTGCAAAGGCAGCAATCATAAGCCCGTTCCAGTCGGTAAGGATTTTATCGTCCAGCGAAGGCCTTTTGCGCTCATATCTGGCTTTAAGGAGTTTCTCCCTGGCAGCTTTTACCTTCTTTTCGACTTCTTCTACAGGAATCTTCATCTTAGCTGCAAGTGACCCTGGAGAGCGAGCCATATAGAAAAGGTTTGTTCCGGTCTCTCTGCCTCTTATTTCCTCTTCAAAGTTTCCTTCCTCTCTCAAATTGAACATTTTTATTATCAATTCGGAATCCTCAGGGCCAAGGATGCTCCTGATCTCTTCCAGAGTCCATAAGTAGTATTTTCCTTCCTCCCCCTCTACATCCGCATCCTCACCGCAGTAAAAACCTCCTTCCGGGGATGTAAGGTCTCTCAGGACGTAATCGAGGATTCCTTCTGCTGTTTCTTTATACAGGTCTTTTCCGGTAACCTGATAGGCTTCAGTGTACGCAATTGCAGTAAGAGCCTGGTCGTATAACATTTTTTCAAAGTGAGGCAGAAGCCACATGCTGTCCGTAGAATATCTGTGGAAACCTGATCCCAGGTGGTCATAGATCCCTCCCCTGAGCATTTTGTCCAGTGTGTATTCGGCCATATGAAGGGCTTCAGGGTTTCTGCTGCGCCTCCAGTAACGGAGCAAAAAGGAAATCTTGTGAGGAGTGGGGAACTTCGGAGCTCCTGAAAAACCTCCGTATTCCGTATCAAACGAGCTGAGAAGTTCTTCATAAACCTCTTCTATTACCTCTTCCCCGAGCCCTTCTCCTGAGGACTCCTTAATCATTTCCTGGATGGTGGATGTAATTTTTTCAGCTGAATCAAGCACTTCTTCATGCTGCTGTTTCCAGATTTCTTTTATCCTGGGGACCAGTTCCAGCATTCCTATCTGGTTAAAGCGTGTGTTTTTCGGGATATATGTGCCAGCAAAAAAAGGCTTCTTGCCCGGAGTCATGATGATATTGAGAGGCCATCCTCCTCTGCCAAGGATAATCTGGCAGACAGTCATGTAAATGTTGTCGATATCTGGCCGTTCTTCCCTGTCCACTTTTATGGAGACAAAAGCTTCATTCATAAGCCCTGCAACTTCTTCGTCCTCAAAAGACTCATGTGCCATCACATGGCACCAGTGGCAGGTCGAATATCCGATTGAGAGAAAAACAGGCTTGTTTTCTTTTCTGGCTTTTTCGAAAGCCTCTTCTCCCCATGGGTACCAGTCTACAGGATTATAGGCATGCTGTAGAAGATAAGGACTTTTTTCTTTAATCAGGTGGTTAGGTTCTTTCGGTTCTTTTTCCAGTATAATCACTCCTGCTCTTCATCAAGATCCAGATCCTGCCTTTCAAGCCCTGAAGTGTACTCCTCGCAGGCATAAGGACTGAACTCTTCATAAATATTCATAAAAGGATTGAACTCTTCATAAATATTCATAATAACTCCCCTCATCCGAATAAGTAAGTATTTGATCACCTGCCGGACAATTTTGCCGGCTTGCCTTATTTGATCCTGTTTTTACTTTCTGGTTTGTACCAGGTTTTCAGAGATGATGATAACTACGGGAATTGAAAAATTAGATATAGCCAGACTTTCCCCAGTTAAGATAGTCCCCCCGGAATATCAATATAACGGTGTTTTCGGGGCTATTTTTCCCGGAAGAGAGCCGGCAGGAAAGTAAGTTTTGAAAAAAAGGTATGGGACCTGCAATTTGCGAAAAAAGAGTTTTTATAATGAGTGTAAAGATCCAGGTTAAGAATGGGATTAATTGCTGTTCTTAATTCAGTCCCAGTCTTTCCCCAAAGCTTTAAGTAGCTCAGGAGACTCCCTGCTTTTTTAAAGGAAGGAGCTGTCCCAGGTCTTCACTTTTATCCTCATATTTCCCTACCCTGAGAAAGTTCTTAACTTTTGAGATGCGATACGAATGCTCACGTTTCTTTTCTTCTTTTCTGGCCTGATAAACTCTGACAGAACGAAGGAGGTCGATTTTTCGGAACTCGGGCCAGAAAGGAGCGCAGAAATAAGTTGCACATTCACTGCCGTTAGCCTGCCAGGGAAGGAAGTTTGATATTCTCTCATCCCCTCCGGTGCGGATGATCAGGTCCACATTGGGGACAGGGACTCCGGGGGCAGGATAGAGGTGTTTTGAGATCAGGCTTTCGTTAACATCTTCCAGAGAAAGTTTCCCGCTGGATACACAGGTTGCGATATCCCTTACAGCCTGCATTATATCCTGCCTTCCACCATAAGCAATAGCCACATTCAGGCTGAATTTCCTGTGATGCTCCGTGGCTTTCTCAATTCTGTCAATGGATTCGTTCAGGTATGCAGGCAGTTTTGTTCTGTCCCCTATAACTCTGACCTGCATCTCTTTTTCATAAGTTCTCTTATCAGTATGAAGCTTCAAAAATTTCTCATTGATAAGGTTAAAGAGCCCACCGACCTCTTCTTCCGAACGCTGGAAATTTTCCGTGGAAAAGGCATAGAGAGTAAGCTGTTTTACTCCTATCTCATAGCACCATTCAATAACCTGCTCAGTAACTTCTGCTCCCATAGCGTGTCCGAAAATTCGGGCTTTTCCCAGCTGTCCGGCGTATCTGCGGTTTCCGTCCATAATTACAGCTATGTGCTCGGGAATTTCAGAACTCAGAATCTCCTTTTCCAGGATCTGCTCGTATTTCCGGTAGAACACACTGAAAGTCCGATTTTTCATGAAGCGAAGCCCTGCCTGAAAGGCTCCTTTATTCAATGATCCCATTTTAAGGCTAATTATTTCTTTTCCCCCTGGCAATATGATAGATAACAGGAATATTATAGGTAACAGGAATATTCATATACATTTTTTGCGGTGTGGTATTAAATTTTTCACATATTTGGAAAGCTAAATTTTATTTTTTTCTGGAGGTCTTATGGCCTATTCTGATGCATGAAGCTTAAGCTTTATTTCCGCCCTTTAATAGTGCAATACATTGAAATAGTAAAGTCCTGTTAATCCTTATGGTATCTACTGGAAATGCTTATGATATTCTCTGTTAATGCTATATGACCTGTTGATAGGAATTGCAGTTATGTATGTAAAACTATTTTAATATTTTTAAACACTTTTGGGCTGGCATTCTGATACAACAGGACTTTTTCGGGATATCAACTCCAGGGGAAAGTAAAATTAATTATACCGATTTTTATGGAATGCTAATTCTCTATATTTCTGTTTTTTATAACAAGACACTAATTTTTAATAGATGTTCAAATTTACAATTTATTGTTTCGATATCAACAGAATAGAACAGGAGATCTGGAAAGTTCTTCTCACATAAAAACAGGAGTTACAGCAATAAGGCGGCTCAGTAGTTCTCTAGAACAGAGCCGACAATGTTTTTGTAAGTCTCTTTCAGGGAATACACATTATGATCCCCTGTAACGTTTATGCTCAGTATTCCGAGTCTCGTATTCATAAGCCCGACCATGGCTGACACTCCCCGGTAGCTTACCTCGAAATTTCCTTTATCAAGGTAGTCATAAACTTCACCGGTGGTGAACTTGTCTCCGGTCAGGAAGAGATTGAGCACAACCTTGCGTATCCCGTTTTCGTCCCTGCCGAGATACTTTATCAATCTCGCTCTTACCCTTTCTTCCGCAGTCTGCAGTTTCGGACACCTCAGTTTTAATGATAATTTTGAATTATATTCTTTTCTTAATTATATTCTTTTATACCGTATTCATCCTGTTCCGGCTATATTTCCAGAGGGATGCGACCCCGTTAAGGGGGAGCTAAGAATCGAATACCCTATATCCTTATCGTTTATATATTTTAGGATTACTTTTTTTTAAATATTTATATTGAAGCATACCCCGGATCTTCGGGCGCCTTTCAGACCCGCTTCCTATACAAAAAAGAGCTGAGCTTCACGTTTTTCATGAGAACAAACTGAGAATAAAACATTCTTTTATCTCAAATATATTACTTTATATTTTTTGTTTAAGGATGCTTTAAAGAAAGAAAAATATCTCGAAAAAATAAAAATCCTGGATTACTTTATTTAATTTTCTTATTTTTACTGGTAAAAGTTTTCTTACCTCTCAGGGATAAGGAAATTTAAGACAGAAGGAGATTTAAGACCGGTGCAGAGAAAAGGTCTGTTTAAAAGACAGGTTAACATTTACTAATTGTTTTATATCTACTGATCGCAATATGTATATGATGGAGCTGTATGCACACCAGGAATTTAATACTCCCTTCGGTTACTCTGGAAAACATTCCTTTCTTATGGGCAAAAAGTGATATCCTGATATTTTTTATTGATATGAATTCTTACGATTCACCGGGTACGGAATTCCTGGATAATAACGAAAAAGAAAACCTGGAAAAACTCCAAACACTATATTTTAAAAAAAGATTTATTGTCTCCAGGACAGTTTTGAAACATATCCTGTGCTGTCTTCTTAATAAGGAGTCTTCCCTGAATATCTCTACTTATAAAGACAGGCATGGAGAAGTCCGTGTATTCAAGCACGATGATCTGCACATCTGCATTTCCTACTCTGAAAACATTGCAGCTATTGCAATATCAAGAGTTAAGGTTGGAATTGACATTGAAATTAAAAGGCCGTTTGAACTGAAAAAAACTTTAAAATACCTCCACAATACCCCTTTTTATTCCGGCAAGCCTGTAGATGATATGGGTATTCTAAATGCATGGACTTTGAAAGAGGCGTATTGTAAATATTCTAATACAGGTATGCTCTCCTCTCTAAATAAGGAGTCTGACCTCGATAATGTTTCTCATTTTAACTTTTTACTGGACGGTAAATATATCTTGTCTATTGTTACTGAAATAGGCCAGCACATTTTTGATATTAACTATCTTGATATAAGCTGTCTTGAGAAAATAAATTCTTATCAAGGCGAAGCTGTCTGGAAAACCACTGAAAATCTATCAAAACAGGAATAAGTATTTGAGGAATCATCGCAGGAAATTCGTTTTTAAATAAGAAAAATATTCTCAACCTGGAACAATTCAACTCAGAAACAATTTTGGTTCTGAAATAATTCTACTCTAAAATAATTCTACTCTAAAATAATTCTACTCTAAAATAATTCTACTCTAAAATAATTCTACTCTAAAATAATTCTACTCTAAAATAATTCTACTCTAAAATAATTCTACTCTAGAACAATTTCACTCTAAATTCTATTCCAGAACATTCTATTCCGGAACAACTCTATTTCAAAACAATTAAATTTATTAAATATTGTTGGCAATAGTTCTTTTTATCAATTCCATATATATAATTGCCGGACTAATATACATCCGATATCGTTATCAGGCTCACACAAGCTCTTTTTCTATTCTTCATCACACAATATTTGTCTATTAAATACTCTCAAATTATTTATATAGTTGTATTACATAATTACCTGTGGGGCTTTCAACTAATATGGATAAGTGTGTGTTACTTTATGAATAAGTGTGTGTTACTTATACTGAAAATTTCAATTAATTAAAGGGGTAAGATTATATGGAACAGATAAAGAACGATATACTCGATTACTTGAAGAACAATTCTTTCATGGAGCGGGAAACGACTATCAGTGATAGTGATTCTCTCACCCAGAGCGGGATCATGGACTCTATCGGTTTACTTGAATTGATAGATTATATCTGTGAAACATATTCTATCGAAATTCCTGAAGATATGTTGACTCCGGAGAATTTCGATTCTTTACAGGGGATTACCAACCTGATAACCAGACTGGCGAAGTGAGGGGCATGAGAATTGATGCTTATATCGCTGAGCACGCCAGAAAAAATCCTGATCAGCTAGCTCTTGAAGACGGTAAAAAGTCCATTTCTTACAGTTGCCTTGATGAGGACATAAATAAGGTTGCCTCATCTCTGGATGGCTTTGAGCACTGCAAATTTGCAATACTGGCAGAGTCTGGAATACAGTATGTCAAAATACTTATGGCAGTATACAGGTCAGGCAATATTGCAATACCTCAGCCAATCGAAATGCAGGGGCGAAGCCTTGAAAGAATTCTTGATACTGCATGCATTAACAACATAATTGCAACGAAAAAACAGTATTCAAGGTTTGGAGATGGATTTTTTGAGCGTTTTGGAACCGTTATTGTCGTTTCGGATGATACTTCAGTAGAGACGCTCAGCAGAAGAATGATCCTCGAAAGAAATGATCCCAGGCTTCGGCTGGTGCTTTACACCTCGGGAACAACAGGGACTCCCAAGGGAGTTATGCTGAGCGATAAAAACCTGGTCTCAAATGCCAGGTCAATAACCGGGATTCTCAGCATAGGCTCAAAAGATAAAGCAGCACTGGTAATCTCTCCCCATCACGCCTTCGGGAATTCGATAATTAACTCCCATCTGATGGCTGGAAGCTCAATTCAAATCGGGACAATGAATTTCATAGACCCCGTTTTCAGTCTCATCGAATCCGGAGTATCCATATTCTATGGAGTGCCCAGCACCTATCGCATCCTTCTCAAATATCCGGAGAGGTTCCGAAAAGCCTTTCAAAATGTCAGGACTGCCGCCTCCGCTGGCGGAGCCATGGACAGGACCATTGTAAGGAGTATCAGGGAATTAAGTCCGGATACGCAGATCCTGCCAATGTACGGCCAGACCGAAGCTACGGCAAGGCTTTCCTACCTGCCTGCAGAAGACGTGGACGAGTTTATCGACACGATAGGAAAAGCGATTCCCGGTGTCACACTGGAAGTCTTTGATTCTGAAAATAAGCCGGTAGAGCCCGGCGTCACAGGTGAGCTTGTTGCCAGAGGGGATAATATTCTGCTTGGCTATCTGAATGACGAGGCTGCAACGGAAAAAAAGATCATTGACGAGTGGCTGCATACAGGGGATCTGGCACAGAAACTTCGCTGCGGGTATATAAAACTGCTTGGACGCAAGGACGATCTCATCAAAATAGGGGATCACCGGGTTAACCCGAGAGAGATTGAAAAAGAAATCGAGATGAATAATGAGGTTTCCAGTGTTTTTGTTGTGCCCGTATCCCATGAGCTAATGGGAAATGCAATCAGCCTCATGGTCATACCAAATGAGAGAACCGAGATAGATACAATTTTTTCTTTTTGCAGGAAGAACCTGCCGGGTTATCTCTATCCGAGGGAGATCCTCTTCATTGACCATCTCCCACTGAGCGAGAACGGGAAAATATCCAACAGGTCTATTATAGAGGAGTACCAGCATGTCAAAGCTAGTATGTAAGCGGTGTGTTCTGGATTCTGATATTCCAGGCATAGAAATCAATAAAGAAAGCGGTCTCTGCCATTTTTGCGAGACATATGTCCCTCTTTCTTTACAGGAAAAGGAAGAATATCTTAAAAGGATTGAAGGGCTTTTTAAAAAATACAGTGGTACGGGCAACTATGATGTGATATTTGCACTTTCGGGGGGAAAAGACTCTTCATACACGCTTTACAAGCTCAAAAAAGATTATCCCTTCCTGAAAATACTTGCCGTCCAGTTTGATAACGGGTTCACTTCGGATTATGCCGTAATAAACGCAAAAAAAATGTGCGAGATTACCGGATGCGACTATTTTAAGCTTTCAATGGAAAAAGAGGTGCTTTATGACCTCTTCCGGAAAGCAGCCGAATCTTATGATGCATTCCCGAAGTTTGCTAAATACAGGGCAAGCGACATCTGCAATATCTGTATCAGTGTAATTAAGCAGAAGCTTATAGAACAGGCAATAATCCAGAAAGCGCCTTTTATTGTATTTGCTTTTACAGCAGGGCAGTCTCCCAATCCCATAATCAATCTGTCAGCTAATTTCATACAGTGGTCAAGGAACCTCTTTGAAAAGCAGCTTCAAAAAATAGGTGTTGAGGACAGGGACGAGCAGTTCATTATTAAAAATGAGGTCATTAAAAATATAGGTGAGCCTGCTCCATCCATTCTGCACCCGCTTTGCCTGTGGGAGTACAGTGAGGATAAAGTGCTTGAGACAGTAATCGGGCTCGGGTGGAAGCCTCCGGAACTTAATGACAGCAATTCTACAAATTGCACGCTGAATTCTTTTGCATGTTATAACCATCTGGAAAAGTATGGTTTCCATCCATATGCTTTTGACATAGCTGGGCTTGTCAGAAGCGGGGAGATGCCAAGGGGAGAAGGGCTGGAAAAGCTCCACCAGGAACTTTCAGAGCCACTGATAGAGGAAGCCGCAGAAAAGCTGGAGGTTAAGGTAAATAATCCGAAAAAAATCCTGCTTAAAATTTAAGCTGTTTCTCTGAGCAAAGGACAGTTTAAATAAAGGGATCCGAAGGCTCAATTGCAGGTTCAATAATCATTTACCTGCAGTTAATCAGAATTTGCCTACAGTAATAAGCATTTGCCTGTAGCTTAAATTTATTCAGTGATTTGAAATTATTATCCAGAATTATAACCAGTTCACATAACAAATTTCTGAATTCATAACCAGTTCACATAACAAATTTCTGAATTCATAACCAGTTCACATAACAAATTTCTGAATTCATAATCAGTTTACATAACAAATATTCTGTTAGGGGAGTAGTTTTATGCAGATTGTTGGAAGTAGCGTAGAGAAAACTACGGAGAGTCATGTAAGGGCATTATCAAAGAAAGGTGCCGGAAAGCAAATAGATTATAGTGATGTTCTGATTCTGAACGAACTGAACAGGGATATCGGTGAGCTTGCCGAAAATATAAGGGGTTTTATAAGAGACCAGGTCACCGGCTTTAAGAAAAAAGGAGTGGTTCTGGGGGTATCGGGAGGTATAGATTCAGCTGTAGCCCTGACGCTATGTGTTCAGGAGTTCGGCAAAGAAAATGTATATGGTCTCCTCCTTCCTGAAAAAGAATCGGCTCCTTCAAGCAAGACCCTGGGAGCAGAAATCTGTGAAAGCATGGGTGTCCAGTATGAGGAGGTCCCTATTTCCCCAATCATTGAGGCTCTGGGAATTTATGACAAAAAAGAACAGATAATTAAAAAAACCTGTCCTGAATACGACCCCAAAATACACAAAACATCTCTTGTGCTGCCTGATTTCCTTAACCAGGGGCTGTTGAATGTCCCGTACATCAGGCTGATTAAGGACGGGGAAACTATCTCCAGATACAGGTTAAAAGCAAATGACTACCTGGAGTTGATTGGCCTTCAGAATGTCAAGCAGAGGTCAAGAATGATAGTCCAGTACATGTATGCCGAAAAGCTAAATTATGTTGTTTGCGGCACAACCAATAAAACCGAACTTGTCCTGGGCCAGTTTGTAAAATACGGGGACGGCGGTGTGGACCTCGAACCTCTGGCAGACTGCTATAAGACCCAGATCTATGCTCTGGCAAAGCATCTGGGGGTAAATGAGGAAATTATAAAGCGCCCTCCAAGTGCTGATACATGGAGCCATTACACAAGCGACGAGGAATTCTACTGGCGTATGCCCATACATATCATGGATCAGCTCCTCTATGCCCAGGAACATAAACTGCCTTTAGAGGTTGCTGAAAGGAATACTGGCCTTCCCGGAGATACCATAGAAAAAGCCTGGAGGCATATTGACAGGATAAGAGATACTACAGAATATGTGCGTTCGGCTCCTCCTGTTTATTATCTGGACAGATAAGCCGCAAAAGCAGGTTCTACATCAAAATTTCATATGGATCTGATCCGCAATTCAGATGGATAAGCATGAACACAACAGTCTCAATTGTACGCTGTTCCGACTATTCAAAAGTGAAAAGTGCAATCAAAGAGGCACTTTCCCTGATAGGAGGGCTTGAGAGTATTATTGCTCCTGGCAATCGGGTGCTGCTTAAGCCCAATGTCCTCGCTATCCGGCCTCCGGAGGATGCTGTTACCACTCACCCTGCAGTAGTATCTGCAATGTGTGAGCTGGTCAGGGAAGTGGGCGGCATCCCGATAATAGGAGACGGGTCAGGGGTTGTAAGACCCGATGTCAGTACTGCGGAGGCTTTTCGTGCATCCGGAATTGAGGCTGCTGCGTCCTCCTGCGGGGCAGAGCTCATTAATTTCGAGACTTCGGGTTATACTGAGGTCTCTGTCCCCGCAGCCAGGCAGTTTCCACGCCTTTATATCGCAAAAGCAGTCCTTGAAGCTGATGTTGTTATTTCGCTTCCTAAGCTTAAAACACATGAACTGACCCTTTATACCGGGGCTCTCAAAAATTTTTTCGGGGCTGTGCCGCATAAGATCCGAAAGCAGGCACATGCTCTGGAAGACCGTGACCGTTTTGGAGAGGCGATAGTTGACATATATTCAATCGTCAAGCCCCACCTTGCAGTCATGGACGGGGTGGTCGGGATGGAAGGAAACGGCCCTGCCAACGGGACACCCATAAATTCTGGATTGATTCTTGCAAGTTATGACTGCGTAGCCCTTGATATGGTTGCTTCCGAACTCATAGGGATCGACCCGTTAAAAGTGCCCACAAATAAAGCTGCGCTTTCGAGAGGGTTCGGGAACGGACAGCCAGAGCTTGCAGGAGTGCCTCTGCAAGAAGCAGGTCTCAAATTTAAGATGGCAGAAGGCGGAGTAACTGCTATGGTGCCTCCTTTTCTTATGAGGACTCTTAGAAAATATTTGACTGTAAAGCCTTTCATAAATACATCAAAATGTGCACTTTGCAAAGCCTGCGTTTTGAATTGTTCGGCACATGCAATTGAGGAAATGAACAAAACACTCAAAATTAACCCTGAAAAATGCATCCAGTGTTATTGCTGCCGCGAACTCTGCCCTAATGATGCGGTAGAAATCAGGAAGTCCTTCCTGATGAAGGTGGTGACCAGAAGCAGAACATAAAGAAAAGCTGAGCCTGAGTAAAAGCAGGATATGAGGAAATAATCCAATAATGGGAATGCAGAAAATAAGATTCTCTTTAATTTATTGTTATTTATTTCAATCTCTTTATTCAGGATGCTAGTCCGAAGCAAATTTTTCCGGTCAGAATCCGGTAGGAAATGTTCCGGTCCAGGGCTGACAATGGGAAATATATTTATCAGTAGAAAAGTAATGAATATAAGTACCAGGCGTTTTTGACCGCAAAATGGGGGGCATTACCATAACTGCCGTAATATCAAACAGAGATAAAGTAACTTTTGGTGAAGTGGCTGATCATTACCACAGCAATAAACTCATTTTTGGGCTGAAGTACTTTAAGAACTGGGTTCTGGAACGCGTTGCTGCGTGGTTCCCGATTCCTTCATGGAGAGCTAAATTTCATAAAATGAGAGGCGTGAATCTCGGAAAAAACGTGTATGTAGGCTACGATGTGGTTTTTGACAGGCTTCACCCTGAAATGATCACAGTGGGAGATTATTCTGAAATAGGAGACCGCTGCATTCTCTCTGCCCATTCCAGAGGCAGTCTGACCACAAGGCAGGCATATCCGAGGACCATAGAGCCCATAAAAATAGGGTGTGGAGTTTCTGTAAATCCGGGCTGCATAATTACTCAGGGGGTCGAGATCGGGGATAACTCAATAATCGGTATAGGTTCCGTGGTTACTCGTGACATTTCTCCAAACAGCCTTGCCCTTGGTTATCCGGCTCGAGTTATCAAAAAACTCGACGGTGTGGGTGAGCTCCAGACCAGTTTTGATGATTCTTAATTTATTCTTAATTTTTTGCTTTTTCTTTCTTTTTTATCTGTTTTTATTTTTTATTTGCTTTAGTTTATATTTGCTTTAGTTTATATTTATTTTAGTTTTATATTTATTTTAGTTTTATATTTATTTTAGTTTTTTATCCGTTTTAGTTTTTTATTTTTATCTTATACCCATTATTTCAAATCTTTCCAGGGTTCATAACTATTTTTCTTTCCTGTAACCGAACTCAAACCCGAATTTGTCCAGAGCAAACAGTGCCATTAATATTACAACAAATACGCAAAAAACGGATACAATAGATACCATCAGATAGTGAAACAGGCTTCCTGCTGCTGCAAATTCCGTGTCCATCATTGAGAATACACTGATGGGACTGCTGTACAGCGGATAAAGGTACTCACAGCCGCCTTCTGCGATATCGTCCAGGAGCAGGTGTGTAAGAAAAGCAGACTCTGCAAAGATTGCCATATAGACTGCTTTGCTGAACTCCCTGAATGCAGCGTATCCGACAAGCCCTCCGAAAAGGATTGCTGTGAAACTGAACAGGAGTGAGTGTGTCGGGATAGAGCCGATAGAACAGTGCTCCATGGTGTTGTTTATAATTATGTTATATACAACCATTATATCAGGGAAGAGAGTGCATGCACCGCCCACAAACGCCAGTAAGAGCAGTTTTCTGGCGTCACTGAAAGATAGCTCTCTCCGGTAAAGAGGCCCGGTTATGGCATATACGGCTACTATGCCCACACAAAAAAGGAAGAACAAAACATGTACAACTGGATATGGCATCAGAAACCCTTTTTCAAATGTATCTATTATTTTTTCCATACGTGTGGTGTCTGGAGTATTCAGAGTCTTTCATATATGGCCCCCCGGAAGATTAATAATTCTTTAAACTTTATTGGTCAATCTTCTATAAAATTTTGACCCTTTCTGAGCTTGCTGGACAGATTTTGAATTGGTTTTGTTAAAAGAATAAGGGTATAAGTTCGGATATTCATGCTCATAAAGGAATGAGCTCTACAAGCATCCCGTCTTCAAATGGATGCCTCTCAATAATGAATATCTTTGTTCCGGAGGGTTCCAGCTCTTCTTTAAGCCCATCCTTAAGGTCTTCAAGAACCCACCATGCCAGCTCTATTTTCCCTTCCTTTAATTCAAAAAGTTCTTCAGGAACATCTGCTTCCGTCAGGATTTCTTCTGCAAGTGCCTGGTCTCCCCCATCGATAACCCCGTAAATAAGAGTTCCCTCTTCTGTAATCTCGTCAAATTCCCTTGCTGTGTTTTTTGCAATTCTCTGAAACCTTTTGCGCAGCTGGACTGCGTCCTTATAGGTAGAAGAGCAGAAATGTACCCTTTCGCAGGCGAGGAAAGCCTTTTCAGCATGCAAGGAGGAGCCTTCTGCAGCGCACGAAATATCTGACTCAAGGGAAAACCCTTTTTCCAGAAGCGCTTCGGAGTTATTGTCGGAAAATTCCAGTTCGTTGAGGTTGAGGAAAATCCCCATTTTCTCTGCAAAAGCTGCGACCTTTTCAGCGCCTTCGAGAGAAGGTATTTCAATCCCTGCTTCAATTCCCAGATCCTTCGCATTTTTCAGGGCGGCTGCGTAAGGGCTTTTTCCCAGTTCTCCCCAGACTGACTGAGGCGGATGGAAGCGTATCTCGTCCAGGCCTGCTTCTGCCATCTTTTCAAGGGTTTCCCTATCCGGAGCAAGAGAAGTATAAAGGTGAATATGGTGGTTTTTCCCGAAATAAGCTTTAAGCAGGTGGATATAGTACAGGACTCTCTCTACCTTAAGTAAGGGTTCTCCCCCTGTGATCCCTGTCCCCAGAGCGTCCATAAGCTCAGCTTCTTTGATCAGGTCCTCGTCGTTTTTTACATGCCTTTCGTTTGCAAAAACAAGGTCCTTACCGCGCCTTTCGTCGGAAAGAGGACAGTAAAAACAGCTTTTAGGGCAGAGCCCGGTTACGAAGAGTACCATCTTGGCGCCCTGCTGGCAGAGTTTACAGCCTTCTGAAAGGTAACTGCAAAAAGAGCCTGTTTCATCCTCTGTGAACTTTTCCATTCTGAGACTGCATATCCTTTTGTCCTATATAAGGATTGTTTCCTGACCTCTTTTTCGGGTGCTGGTGGTGCGATGATTTTTTATGAAATATAATTTCTCTATGCCTGTTCAGAAACTAATATATTCTTCAGCTTCCAAAGGTTCACTAATGTCAGAGATGAATGGGTATGTTGTGGTTTTCGGCTGCAAAAGGTGCGGCAAGTGCAGGGATGTATGTCCTGTGGGTGCTATTTACGAAGAAAACGAGCTTGCTAAAATCGATACTGAAAAATGTAACCTCTGCATGAAATGCATAGACGAATGTACCAACAGATCCATTATTTATATGGAATGATACGGGTACAGAATTAAATGGGAACCTTCAAAATCAGGCTGGTTTTGAATAAAACTGAAATGAAGCTGAAAAAGTTGGAGTAATTCAGGATAAGGTGGGATAAGATGTTTAACCCAAAAAAAATTCCATTCAGGGGAGAAATTATAGATATTACAGTCCCGATTTCCTCTTCCACTCCTATCTTTCCCGGAGACCCGGAACCTTCAATCGAAAGTGCCTGTACTATAGAAAAAGACGGGTGTGCAGTATCCAGGCTGATTTTAGGAAGCCATACGGGCACACATGTTGATGCACCCTCTCATATCCTGAAAAACGGGCTCCCTGTAGACAATTTAAATCTCGAAAACTTTATGGGCCAGGCAATAGTTCTGGACTTCTCCCTAATAAAAGGGGCATTGCCAGATTCTATTCTTGACAAAGCTTACAATCACCTGAAGAACACTGACCATGTCTCAATTCTACTTCTAAAGACAAAACCTTCTTTCCATTATGAAAATAACTCAAGGGTTTCAGGTCTTCAGGCGGGCGAAAGCAATAAAGGAATAGAATTTGAGGAGCCGCCTGAAAATTCTGTTTATCTTGATTCCGGCGCTGCGGAATGGATTGTCCGGAAAGGGTTCAAAACAGTCGGGATTGACAGCTTTTCAGTTGACAGTCTCTCTTCGGAAAATCTGTCTGCCCATCATATATTGCTTTCAAACAACGTGAATATTGTGGAATGCCTTGACCTGAGTTCGGTGGAAGCAGGAATTTATTTTTTCCTGTGCTTGCCCCTGAAAATTGAAGGTTGTGACGGTGCTCCGGCAAGAGCATTATTGATTTCGAACTCATGATTTTTCCTAGTGTTTTCTGATTTTTGTATATGTTAAAAAAATTACTAGAAAATATTTTTATTAAATTTTAACAAAATATCTGTTTTTAAGATAAAATACTCCAAATTAATTGATTGGGGATTTTCATCCAAAGTACAATGAGAATAATTTGTGATGTAGTGAAGTCCGGGACGTTTTGGATGAAACCTACAATTGTGTAAACTGAAGTACTATTATAGTCTATCTGGAGGCAGCAGGGATAAAACCATACCAATTTTAGCGAAATCTCGCAAATAATGGCTTACATATACCTAGAAAAGTCATTTAGGAGAAATATTTACTCTAACATTCGTAATTACAGCCCTTGCAATCGAATTAACTTACTTCTCATTATTATATTTCATCTGTTACATAAAAAACTCCCGAATATGAGTTGAGGCGATATTCTCATATATATAAATTCTCTCCAGACCATCAAACAATCAAAGTTCAGGGAATAATTTCAGATTCAAAACGAGTATGAAAACAAGATAGTTTGATGGAATGGACAGAAAACTTATAAGGAGTTAGGTAAGAGGAATTTATGGAGTTCAAAAGTAGTTTCCCAATGTCACCCGAACTCCATAAACTATGCCCTAAGAGGCAGTGATTATGTTAGCTGTGCGTCTATTTAAGCTTGCCTGATTCTGCCTCCTTGGGTTAAAGGAGGATATAATAATGAAATATGGCAAAAGAATGTTGATAGGAACGCTATTATTAACTATTTTTTTGGTAAGTATAGCACCTCAGGCATCAGCCTATTCAGCCGGAAATAAATGGCAATCTGGAAGTGTTTCCTACAAAATAGATTCTACAATTCCGATAGGTTGGTCACTTCCAATATATTACGCTAAGGCTGCATGGAACAACGCCGGTTCAAGCTTCAGATTTTCTAATGATCAATCGTCTAGCAAAAAACTGTACTATGGATACCTTGATAGTCGATATTTAGCGATGACGTATATAGGTTCAACCAATGGGTACCTAACATCTATGGAAACACTTTATAGCGATTCTAAATCTTGGTCACCTAATGGAGCTTCTGGATATCAGGATGTACAAAGCTGCATTACTCATGAATTTGGACACTGGTTAAATTTACATGATTTGGTTGATGATAGCGATGCTGATAAAACGATGTATAAGTGGCAGGCAGCGAGTGAAACAAAGAGGAGATCTCTTGATTCAGATGATATTGCAGGCATCAGATATCTTTATCCTTAAAAGGTGATGACAATGAATAAGAATGCAAAATATGGAATCTTACTGGTTGGAGTAGTTTCGTTAATAATGTTCAGTGCCTTAACATTATCAAATTTACAAGACAATACTAAACTTGCGAATATCCTCCCACAAGACAATACCAAGCTTGTAAATAATGAAAAAAATACTACCTCTGTGGGAGTGGGCAGCGGATCAAGCGAAAAACTCAATGATAAGGAGTTAGTTAACGGCTCAGATATTATTTTAATAGGTACAGTTAAGGAAATACTTTCAAGTAAATATGGAAATAGATTTAGTAAAGATATTGACTTTGGCCCAGATCATGTTATCTATACTGATATTGTCATAAGTGTAGATGAATACCTCAAAAATCCATCATCGTCAAAAGAAGTTATAGTGAGAGTGGCAGGCGGAACGATTGGAAACGATACCTTCATAATGGAAGATGAACCGAGCTTCAAAACGGAAGAAAAAGTTTTACTTTATCTTACCAAAGATACTAGTGATGCTACTCGGGACATTGGCCCTGATCACCTCGTGGTTACAGGACTTTCGCAGGGTAAGTTCACTCTAACTGATGATGGGAAAGCTGTAAGACCTGGTAAAACTGTTAGCAAGGACGAGTTATTAAGCACAATTAAAGAATGAATATAATTGACATAGCTGCTTTTTCATAAAACAAATAGCATGAGAGAGTAATTCTGTAACTCACGGCATTACCCTCCGGCAATTTATTTGTTATCTGATATTACTTTTATACACACGCGCATACAATACGCGCCTGCACTATATTGGTTTTGGAAAACAATATAAGTTGACTTGCCATTTAAACCCATAAAAACAGATTGGCTTGTATATTTTCGGCATAGGCTAATTTTTGGACTTTTTTAGATGCTCATAGTTGAGCTTGTAGGTGGGTTGACAGATAGGTACTGGATTGAGGTGATAGTTTAGCCTTGGAAGTCTGACTAAGTCTAGCGGAAATTTTTGGGGGGGGTTGTATATAGCATCCAGATATTGTATATTGATCTTCAAACTTTACAACTAGTAGACAAGTATATGTTGTTAGTTGGAAATTCGGGGGATTTATGCCTGGAATTTATCATATTCAAATGCAGCAAAATTTCGAATCGAGGAAGCTTTTATGCAGAGCGGATCTGGAATATTGACATGTCCTGAGATTGCATCGATTACCGGGATGCCAGTAACAAATGTATCCCGGTTTATGACCCATTATCATGAGAGAGGATATGGATACTTCATACTGAGATAAGTGTTTTGTTTTCTAAGGTTCACTCTGAGTCAGTCAGATTGCCGTTATATTCCTCACCCACATCTATCCCGATTACTTCAGAATCGAGACATTGTATACCTTGTACCGTTGTGGGTAACCATCTCAAAAAGGAATTCACCTGAAACAGGGTATTCTATTATCACTGATGTGTTTTGGAGATCTAAAGTTTCATTACCTTCCTGGCTGCCGGCCGGGATCCATATGCCTTCTGAGTTTTCTATGCCTTTTATAAAATGGATCGGCGCCCCTTCAAGAAACACTCTCTTTTTAACTCCGTTTTTATACTGGTAAATAACGGCATTATTTTCCGGAACCCATTCCGAGTCGGTCAGGTTGCTGTTGCATTCCTGGTCCGGGTCCACTCCAAAACTGATGTACCTGACAGACGGCGGAAGAGAAAATTTGAGGGTACACATGCTGCCTTCAGGGCTGTATCTGTCTTCCGAATTACGGGCGTATCCTCCCTGAATTGAGAGAAGGGAAAGGGAAGCGGTTTCTGCCTGGGCTTTTATTTCCGCGTCCTGAAGGGCAGGTGAGGCTATACTCCATGCCTGAGCCAGTAGGACCACCACCGCAGCCAGAAGCGCGAGATACACCACAAGTTTAAGGGGAATCGTATCTGCGGCTTCAGTGTCGGAAATAATATTTTTCATATGATTGTAAATGATCTCTACATAATAAAAAATTTTACCTCGTGAAAGGAGAGAACTCTGAAGACTAAAAACTAAAAGGAAAACTTGAAGATGAAGGACAGGTTAATGGATAAAAGGAGAGGACTGCCAGAAGAAAGCTTGAATCAATAATTTTTTAAAATAAAATGAAAATGACGTTTATCTGAAAGTACAGGAGGGTTTGGAATAAGCGAAGAATGTGATGAAAATCTATTATGCATATCTTTTTCTGAGGAGCAGCTCGAGGAGATCAAAAAATATGCAGCTCTTAACGGTATGGAAGTTGAGGAATTTATACAGAGCGTTTGCCTGACTCACTGTCTCCAGCAGATGGAATACTTCTACGGGCGGAGACCCGAAGAATCCAAAGCTGAGAACGGGTCTGGAAAACCTAAAGACGAATGCAAAATCGATCTGAAGGAAGTAGAAGCTAAAAATAAAAAACCGGTCTCGAAAGAACTGCTTGATGGCCCTCTGGTGCTTGACCCTCAGTGTATAATGGATCTCTTCGCCATTAAAAGAGAACTTGGGATTACTTCAAATAACCAGGTAATTACAACTGCTCTGAAACTGGGCTTAAACCAGCTCAATGTCGCTCTTGACCTTGTAAGGCACAAACCAGTAGAGAAAAAGTGAAAAAGTAAGTTTGAGGGACGTGAAAAGGTCATTCCTGAAATTTCAAATTTTTTAAGTGCAGGGGTTTTACGCCCCGCCTGTGAACCACTCCAGGAAATTATCAATAGCCCTGCGCCTGTGGGAAACCTTGTTTTTCTCTTCATCCCCGAGTTCCCCGAAGGTCATGCCGTTATACTCGAAAATAGGGTCATAACCGAAACCGCCTGTTCCACGCTCTTCGTATGCGATATTCCCTTCCACGACCCCGGGGAAGACCAGAGGCTCCTGTCCCGGTTCACAATATCCGATCACTGTTTTGAAATACGCTGACCTGTCTTTCTCTCCTTCCATGAGCTTCAGCACTTTCAGGTTCCCCAGTTTGTCTTCCACAAAGCGGGAGTAGGGTCCCGGAAAGCCGTTCAGGGCATTTATGAATATTCCTGAGTCGTCTACCATTACAGGCATGTTCAGTTTGTTTGCAACATACTGTGCCCCGTTAGCCGCGATAGGTTCAAGTTCATCTTCCTGGAGTTCGGGATAACCGTCTTTATTCTGGATGGCTTCGATTCCGAAATTCTTGAGGATATCCCTCACCTCGGCAAATTTGCCTTTATTTCCCGTAACAAAAACGATCTTATGCATAGCGAGCCCTCTTTTTTATCTCTTCAACTCGCCTGAGTACATCCTCTGAATCTATAAAAGTACTTGCATACCCTTTCTCGAAAGCTTTGACAAGGGCTTCATAGTTGCGGTGAGTGCTCTCAAAAGTCTGGAAAAGCACATGGACGTCCACACCTCTGGCTTCAAGGCTTTTGTCAAAATACGCAAGCCCGAAGTCGATAAGATAAAGCCTCTCACCTGCAAGCAGGAGGTTTGAGGTTGTAAGGTCTCCATGTACGATGCCTGAACTGTGCAGTTTGCCCACGAGCTCTCCAACCTTTTCCGAAAGTGGGGGGGTTATAAGGTACTTTATGGGGACCCCTTCGATGAACTGCATTTTAAGCTTGAATTCCTCAACGTCATAGATGATTGGAGTGGGCACGCCTGCGCGCCTGGCTTCAGACATAAGGCGGGCTTCTGTCCTGTTCCTCTCTCTTCTTATCCTCTCGTCTATCTCTTTATGCCTGTAAGCCTTTGGGACCCTTTCCTTGACCAGCGCCCTCTTACCTTCAGGTCCCTCTTGAAGGTAGACAACAGCTTCAGCCCCGTTGTCGAGAATTTCCCCGGGAGGCATCCTGAAGAAAGTTTCAGGGGAGATTTCAGGGACCTTTTTCATCTCTTCTTCCTTTATCCATGTCACTTTGACATCATCTGTCCTGAAACTGGGGTTTACGCGCGAATCTTCAAGGGAAATGGTATTTCCGGACTTATACATCAGGAGCCCTGTGTATGCGATCATTGTCCCGTTGTCGCCCATAAAGCGTTTTTCGGGAACATAGAACTTTGCACCTCTGGCTTCACACATTTCATTTAACATCTCACGAAGCCTGGTGTTTGCTCCCACCCCGCCTGCAAGCAGCACTTCTTTTTTTCCTGTATGGGCAAGGGCGCGTTCTGCGACCTCCACAACCATTGCAAAGGCAGTCTCCTGATAAGAATAACAGACATCTTCAAGGGAGGCTTTTCTCAGGGCTTCACTTGCAGCTGTTGAAAGCCCGGAAAATGAGAGGTCCATTCCTTTAATCACGTACGGGAGAGGGATATATCTCTTTGCTTCTTTTGCATATGCCTCGATTTTGGGCCCACCCGGGTGAGGCAAGCCTGCTCCGCGAGCGAATTTATCAAGGGCATTTCCAAGTCCTATATCAAGGGTCTCTCCAAAAACCCTGTACCTCCCTTCCATGTAAGAGATTACCTGGGAATTTGCCCCGCTCACATAGAGCACAACAGGGTCTTTTGCAGGGGTCTTCCAGATCCCTATCTCAATATGGGCAATGCAGTGGTTGACTCCTATAAGCGGGATGCCAAGGGAAAGGCCGAGCATCCTGGCTGCCGTTGCAACGGTCCTTAAGCACGGCCCAAGCCCAGGCCCCTGTGAAAAAGCTATGCCGTCGAGGTCTGACGGCTCTATCCCGTTTTGCTTTGCTTCTGCAAGGAGTTTTTTGATAACGCCTGCCGCATATTTTGCATGGTGCTGGGCGGCTTCCCTGGGGTGGATTCCGCCTTTTTCAGGTTTATATGTCTCTGTAACCTCGGCAATGATCTCGGTCTCGGTCACGATTGCGGCACTCAGGTTCCAGGCAGTGCCTTCGATTCCAAGGATGAATGTTTTTTTCAAGGCTTCAGGTCTCCTTTCCGGTCCTTTTCCTCTGCTTACTGTCACTGCCTTCGATAATACAGGAGAGGATTATATACATTTGCTTTTTTGATACCTGCGGAATATTTTTGAGCATTTTTTACTGCTTTAAAATTTTCCAAGTTTTTCTATGCTTTCCCTCATGGGCTCCGTAGAGAAGAGGCTTTTTTCAAGCCTTTCCGTAAACTCTTCCAGAACGGACACAGGGATGTAGAAGTCAGGAAACGGAGGTGTGAGTGTTTCAGGTTCGATTTCTCCATTTTCCACGCTTCCTGAACTGAGCCCTGGAAGGACAAGAAGGAAAGACAGGATAAGGACTGAAATTACATACTCTCTCCCATAAAGTGCCCACGAAGTTATATTTTCCCCAGCCGGGTAGAAAATCTGGCTTATATAAGCCGCAGGCCAGGATATAAAAGGCAGGGTCGAAGCTGCGGGGTGAGACAGCAGTATGCTGAATATAAGGGCTACAATTATTCCGAATCCGGTTTTTTTAATAAACGAACGCGCTCCCGGAGCAAACCACCATTCCCACCAGGCGTGTTTTGGCTTCTTTGCGCGAATACTTTTAAGAAGAAGGGCCGCGGGCTGTTTTATCTTTTTTGAGTTTTCAAGCTTCAGGCATTCTTCGAGCCTTTCCGAGGCTTTTCGGAAATAATGGACTTTGCAGTAGCAAAGCCCTAGGAAATACAGGGCATAAGCCCTAAGTTCACTGTCTTCGGCTTCCCTGCAAACGGCTGCCTTTTCAAGTTTTCCGGCAGCTGTAAGAAGGGCGTACCTGAAACGTGCGCTGTCTTCATCAAAAAAAGATTCTGCATATATATACCTGGCATATGCATCCCAGAGCATAAGCCTCTGGTTCTCAGTATCAAGAGTAAGAGCCCGCCTGAAGGAATCAAGGGCGTTTTCACATTCCTGTTCTTCAAGTTCTACTCTGCCTTTCAGGCTTCTTGAATATGCATTATCAGGGGCTTCCGCAATAGAAGCTTCAAGCTCCTTTAATGCACCTGTGCTGTTCCCAATAATGAAGCAAATCTCTGCAAGCCCGTTTCTGGCATGAATGTTTTTCGGGTTTGCTTCAATTGCTTTCCTGTAAGCTCGAAGGGCTTTCTCGAGGTCTCCCTGCTTTGAAAAGGCAAAACCCAGCAGGCATAAGGAAAGGTCGGAATCACAGTCTTTTAATGTCAATTTCTCCAGGAATTCGGCAGCTTTCCCAAATTCCTCAAGCCTTATGAGTGCAAAGGCTTTCATAACAGAAGCCGGAACATTTTCAGGATCTAAAATAAGGACACTATCGAATTCTTCAATTGCTTTTTTCCATTTTCCGCAGTGCGCAAAAACAATTCCTTTTCCTGAGAACGAAATTTTTCCGTTTCCCGAAACCTTTCGGGCATCCTCAAAGGCTTCAAGGGCATCTTTGTACCTGCCAAGAGCATCAAGGGCAAAACCTTTTGCATTCCTGAGAATTTCCAGTATGGGCTTTTTGCCGGCAAAATTCATGGCAAAATTCATCATCCAGGATTCTTCTGCCTTTTTTTCTTCATCCGGATCTCCTTTTCCTTCCGCACCCATGTTTGTGTAAAAAATCTCTTCTGCCTGCTCAAAGAGCACCAGAGCTTCTTCATATCTCTTAAGGCATATTAAGGAAATTCCTTTGTAAACAGCTGGAGTTATATATTCCGGGCTGTACTCTGCTGCCCTGTCAAAAGCTTTAATAGCTTCTTCGTATTCCCCAAGTTCGGCAAAAGCAAGCCCTCTGCATTTCCATCCCTCAGAGCCTATCTTATTCTCAGATAGCTTTCCTGACAATTCAAGGTATTTTTTAAAAGCGGTCTGGAACTGGTTTTCAAGTGATTCTCCAGAATTCTTTAGTCTGGCTTTAAGTCTGGAAAGGACAATTCCTTTATTGTATCTGGCAGGCAGGCTTTCATAGTCAAGAGTAAGGAGGTTTTCATAAGCTTCCAGGGCTTCCCTGTATTTACCGAGTTTGCAGAGAGCATTTCCCTTCCCATTCCAGGCAAAAGCATTTTCAATATCGAGGCTCAGAGCCTGTTCAAAAAACTCCAGGGCTCTGGTCAAATCCCCGAGCTCGTAATAGATTTCCCCGATTCCGCTCAGGGTACAGCTATTTTCAGTTCCTAACGCGAGGGCTCTTTCATAAGCCTTCATAGCTTCGTAATATTTCCCGAGGGCAAGGAGGCAGCTTCCCATTCCTCCCCAGCTCTCTGAATTTTCCGTGCCTTCTTTGAGCGTTTTACTGAACGAATCGAGAGCTTTCTGGTAGTTCCCAACAGCCAGAAGAGCTTTTCCCTTATTGATTTTTGCCTCAGTAAGGGAACTGTCTATCTGAAGAACACTTTCAAACTCCAGAAGCGCTTCTCCGCATCTTCCCAGACTCCCCAGCAGCCTGCCTTTTTCCAGCCTGTTTTCTGCGTTCATGGGCTCAAGTATAAGGCTCTTCTCAAAAGCTCCAAGAGCTTCTTCTCTCCTTCCTATGCCTTTCAGAATTTTACCCTGGGTCTCCCATGCTCCTGCGGAAGAGGGTTCAAGTTCAATAGCTTTCTCACACGCTCTCAGAGCTTCTCTTCTCCTGCCCAGGGATAGATACGCTTTTGCCTTTCCCTCCCATGCTCCTGCATGTGAAGGCTCAAGTGCCAGTGTTTTTTCAAACGCTTCCAGAGCCTCCATACATTTTCTCAGAATGTAGAGAGATACCCCCCTGTAGTACCAGGCTCCGGGGTTATCAGGGTTTATTTTAAGAGCTTCTGAAAGAGCTGAGACTGCCTCAGTATGCCTCCAGAGCTGGTTTAAAGCAAGCCCGCTGTAATAGAGTGCTCCTGCGTTTTCAGGATCTCTTTCGATTACTCCTCTGAATGCTTCCAGAGCTTTTTCCGGGAGGTTCAAATACCCCAGAGTAAGCCCCTTAAAGTAGCGGGCCGGGATGTTTTCCGGGTCAAAAGCAAGAGCCTTTTCAAAAGCTTCCAGGGCTTCGTCAGGACGGTCAAGGTATCTGAGTATATTTCCCCTGTACTGCCAGGCAACCGTGTCCTTAGGGGTTATCTCAAGCAGGGCATCAAAAGCCTCGAGAGCTTTTTCAAAATTTTTCTCTGACCCTATAGGATTTTTGAGATTCAAAAGAGCAAGAGCTTTGCTGTACCAGGCTCTGGCGTAAAGAGACTGCATATTCCCCCGGGAGTTCTCTTCTAAAAATATTTGTGTGAAATTATATACGCTCCCGGCTATAAATATGATTGCAGAAAAGAGTTACTGATCTATAATTTGGATTTTTCTGATAAAATGAAATAATAATCAGTATAAAAATTAAAATTCAGCAAAAAAAAGCAAAGACCAGTAATGGATTTAACAATCCTTAAAAATAATAAAAAATAAGTGTTGAAATTAAAAATCAATAGAATAAATTAAAAGTCAGTAGAATAAATAAAAGTCAGTAGAATAAATAAAAGTCAGTAGAATAAATAAAAGTCAGTAGAGTAAATAAAAGTCAGTAGAATAAATAAAAGTCGGTAAAATAAATAAAAACAGACATCTTGAAGTTAAATTCCATTATTTCTTCTTTTCTGGCGGGAGTTTGAATATCAGCCTTACGTTTCTTAAGGTCAGGTTCCTGATGATGAGAGGTTCAGGTCTCAAGCCCTTTATTTTCAGATTTTTTATGTTCGCTTCCTTTATTGTGATGATTTTTGTTTCTGTGTTTTTCTCTGACATGTTACCTCTTTGCTTTCCTGACGTCTCTTAATGTCAGGTTCCTTATAATAAGAGGTTTCGGTCTCAGGCCTTTTACTTTAAGGCTTTTTATGCGAATATTCTTTACTCTGACTATTTTTGTTTTATCTTCCCCAGGCATATTTTATCCCTATCCTTTCCGAAAGCGTCTTTGTTTCCTTAATGTATTTTTTAAGTATAATATTCTGATATATTCCGAAGCAGTTTTCTGCCTCTCTTTTTAAGTCCGGTTTTTTCACAGGTTTTTTCGAGACGGTAAAAATCAGAAATATTACTTCTAATAGAAATTAGCATACAAAATAGATAAAATCTTGCATAAAAGTAGTCCTTAAATCTGATTTATTTATTTTCAATAATGTAATTTTTGGGATTTGAAATTATATAATATTGAAGCAAACTCTGGCTACTTAAGGAAAAACAGAGCCCTGTAATGTCGGAAAAAATCTGAAAGAAATCTGAAAGAAAAAACTGAAAGGTTTCAAAGAGATCCTCAAAAAATTCAAAAAAAGACCGAAAACTTTAAAAAGTCCTGAAATATTTAAAAAATCCTGACCTATTTAAAAATCTTGAAATATTTAAAAAAGACTGAAAAATTCAAAGAAATGATCTGAATAATTTAAAAAATCCTGGAATATTCAAAGAAAGGATCTGAATAATTTAAAACATCCCTGAATAATTCAAAAACCTCATAAACTTCCAAAGAAAAGATATGCGGTATTTTCTTCTGTAAAAAGACCTGAGTAAAAGGAGCTGCAGGAAAATTCCTGCGCTCCGGGTTGAAAAATGAGTTATGATTTCCCTTGCGGGTTATTTCTTGAATTCGGTGTAGCCGCACTTCCCGCAGGCGAGGCGGTTTTTGTGGTCGGCAAGGAATACACCGGGTCCGCATCTGGGACAGAACTGTTTGAGTCTGGTTACGGAGTCGCCCTGGACTTTGTAATAATCTTTTACTGCCATGTTTATACACCTCGGTAAGGCTTAAGCCTCTTCTCCCTCAGTTTCCGAACCAGGGACAGCGTTCCTTTTAAGGACATATTCCTGTTCTACCTGTTTCATGCGGTCTGCGTCTTCGTAGAGCTTTGCATAGCCCTTGCTTTCCTGCATACCGTATTCGGTCTTGATCCTCTGGATAACCAGCAGTTCAAGGGGAGCATTTAACATTGCAGCAAGCTTGTTCCTTACATCATTTCTGGAAGGAGTCGAACCTTCATATTTCACAATGAAATCCAGTTCCCTTCTGTTTAAAAGTGGATTCTTTTTGTCTTTAATTATCTTTATGTCCATCTAGGATTCTCCGTATTTTATCCAATTCATTATTCTGATTTTTACTGATAAGCTTTTCAAAAAGAGCTCTTATTTCCTCTTTCTTTTTCTCGGTGACCTCTACAAAGACCACGCCCTCATCGGGCTGTCCGTAAAGGACAACAGACCCCGGTGGAGCCAGAAGGATTACCGGAAGGGTTGCCAGATCTTCTTCTCCCCTTACAAAAATGCGGAGAAGCTTTTCCGAAGCAAACGCTTCGCAGAGAGTTCTTATAAGCTCATCGGTGATTATTCCTGCAGGATTGTCAACCGAAACTTCTTCATATACTTTGTCCCTGTTCCGGACCGAAACATCGCTGGATACCGGTTTCCTTTTGGTTCGGTCATCCACAATACAGATGTCCGGAATAATTCCGGCTTCGAGCAGGTGGAAGGTAGTAACATCCCCTACGGATATAAGTTTTGTGGGGCTTGAAAGTTCCCCTGCAAACTTCTCTATCGTATCCCTGCCCTTTCCTCTGTATAAAATACCGAGGGGTTTTTTCATAAGTGGGCGAAGTTCTCTCGGAAGTTCGATATGAACACTCAACTCAGCGCACCTTCAAAGCAAATCTATCCGGGATGTCAACCCCGAGTCTTTTTGCGATTTCCGAGCGTTCGGTATCAAGAATAATAACAAGTCCATTCCATTCTTCTGCAAGGTCTGAAGTTCCGCAAACAGGACATGTTTGCCCTTCGAGAACCCTCAGGCAGTGTCGACAGACTTTTTCTGGCATTGCAATCCTCTCTTTTGCCTTTTTTTACTCAGGCAGCCTCTTCACCTGGGGTTTCTTGAGGCTGTTTCTTTCTGCGGGCTTCTTCGAGCCACTGAAGTTTTCCAAGGGCTGTCTGGCGCATGGTAAGTCCTATCTTGCTTTCTTTCGGCTCCCTCTCATTAATGCTGACCGCGACAATTCTGGCCCTTACATGGTCGCCTTCGGCAATTGACTTGCCTCCGCTTTTAGTAACAAGCCTTGCATTTTTCGCATCATAGGAAATAAAATCATCAGTGATCTGGCTGACGTGTAGCAGCCCGTCCATTGGTCCCATCCCTATGAAAACTCCGAAGCCTACAGCCTCAACGACTTCGCCTTCTATGATTTCCTGGAGATCAGGGTAGAACATTATCGCTTCAAATGTCACATCGTAGTACACAGCCCCGTCTCCGACAAGGATATGTCCTTCTCCGACCTCGTCAATATTGTAAACAGCAACGAGAGAGCCAAGTTTCTTGTCTACCTGCCCCTCAAGTTTCTCCCTTAATGCATTTTTAATAGTGGGCATTATTTCTTCCCCGAGAAGGGTAGGAGGGATACGAACCGTATCAACGAGTTTCATTAATTTATACATCTGCTAATCACCCGTAAACTTAATCAATCGAACTGCTGCCCCGGAATCTCCGGTGGGTTTTTCAAACAAAATCCAGTTTGTTTTTCTGGCGCAGGGATATGGTCTGGATCCCGCTTTCAGCAAGCCTGCGCTTCAACCCTATATCGTTTGTCAGAACAGCCGCTCCCATCTCTTTTGCGAGCCTGAGGATCACATCATCAGCAGGTCCCTTGCCTGCGATCCGCATGCACCTTTCCATCATGGACCTGGCAACCTTTGCGGCTGTCCTGTTTGAACCTTTCTCCCGCTTTATGAGTTTTTCTATTTCAAATACAACAGCTTCAGGCACATAGAACTCATTAAAACCCAGCCTTTTCAGCTCTTCAAAGATATCCACTCCGAACTGGACAGGGATCATGAATCCGTTGGTGTCAATTATAATTTTCAACTCTTTATTACCCCTACTCCAATGAGCCGCCAGCGGGAATCGACTCTCCTGCTGATCGCAACCATAGCTCCTATGGCTGCACTTATCGGACGCTTGAGTGCCACCTGAGCTTCATTCTTCCGGGCACTTGTGACCACACCTACAGTTGTAGCGGTTCCTATGTTGAGCATAAGGGGTTCACTGGTCTTGATTTCATTAATTTTCTCTTCCCTGGTAACTCCCACAACCCTGTCCAGAAGATGAAGCTCCATAACAAACTGGTGCCTTGTTTCAGGAAGGGTACCCGGAACACCTGCCATCTGCCCCGTAAGGGAGTCTCCCTTTGTCAGGGTAGGGTCAAGATAAGTTCCTACGGCAAGAAGCCCTCCGGGGGTTGCTTCATCTACCTTTGTTGCTCCTGCATAAATTGATGAAACCGTGGTCAAAATAGGGATCCATCTGGTGCTGCCTTCTGTTGTGACCTTTATTCCAGGCCTGATTTCAAGCTCGTCTCCGGGATGAAGCACGCCCTCGGTAAGGGTTCCTCCTATAACTCCTCCGCGGATTTCCTCAATTGAAGCACCTGGTTTATTAATGTCAAAAGACCGGGCAATCAGCATGCTGGCTGGCTTATCTACTTTATGGGAAGGAGTCGGGATCTGGGTTTCCAGGGCGTCGATGAGAATATCAATATTAATATTCTGCTGGGCAGAAATAGGGATTACAGGTGCATTTTCGGCAACAGTGCCCTTGACAAACTCTTTTATCTGGTGGTAGTTCTCGATAATTTTTTCCCTTGACACAAGGTCGATTTTATTCTGGACTATAACAATGTTTTTAATCCCGATGATGTCCAGGGCCATGAGGTGTTCCTTTGTCTGGGGCTGCGGGCAGTCTTCGTTTGCGGCAATTACAAGCACTGCCCCGTCCATAATTGCAGCACCGGAAAGCATGGTTGCCATCAGGGTTTCGTGCCCGGGAGCGTCTACAAAGGAAACTGTCCTGTGCTCTTCCGTTTTTTCTCCGCAGTTAGGGCAGGTTTTTTCGACAGTATAACACTGAGGTTCAGGACATTTCGGGCATTTCATGAATGAGGAATCTGCATACCCCAATCTTATCGAAATTCCTCTTTTTACTTCTTCACTATGCGTATCCGTCCACACGCCGGATAAAGCTCTAACAAGTGTGGTTTTTCCATGGTCGACATGACCTACCATGCCGATATTAACACAGGGCTGACTCAAGTTGTAGTTTCCTCCAGTAGAGTGAAAATAATCTGATATAAGGCAAGTATTTTTTCCGAAACCTGTGCCTTCAGGACTTTTTTCTTCCCTGGGGCTTTCAGATTTCAATTCCAAACCTGGTCTGATTCTTAATTTTATTATGTGATCCTTGGTTTATTGTAATTGTAACTTAAAGAGAGATCTCATTACGGTTTGAATCCCGCAGATTCAGGAGATCTTTTTAAAGTTTACGGTTTCTGCACAATTTATATCTACTAATGCCGGAAAGCCTTAATAAATTTATGTGACGATCATATCAAGCTTCTCGAGCTCCAGAGCGCGTCTTATCTCAAAGGCAAGCCTTCTGCCCGTACTCATCGGTTTTCTCCAGAGTGAATTGCCATAGGAATGACCCACTGACATATGCACATTTGTCCCGCCGCCTACTCTCGGGGCCACATCATAAATATAGAAATTAAGGTCCTTGTCCACACAGGTCTGGAGGCAGAACGGTCCTATAATTCCAGGAGCATAGTGCTCCTGAGTGGCTTTTACGTATTTTTCTCCCATCTCGAAGACTTTGTCAAGAAGAGATTCACGAAGTGTCGCAGAGTTATGTCCGCAGACCGTATATTCAGGAGTGAGCTGGTGAGGTGCAAGAGCCATCTGCTGCGGGGCAGGAAGCCTTACATGCCCGTCAAGGCTGGTCTCAAAGCGCCAGTCAACGCCAAGTAACTCCAGCTTGCTCATTTTCGGCTCGATAGGAGAGTAGAACATGTCAAGATTGAACACTGGTCCTATAATATAACGCTCTATCCTGGCATTTTCAAGGGCGTCGCGCGTAATTACTCCCTGCTTTATAAGAGCTTCGGATTTCTCCTGGTATTCCTTATAGCTTGAAGCCGTAAAAAAGCCTCTCTCGAGTTTCTTTACTGCGTGTGGAAGTTTTACCATTACGAGTTCGTTGATGTCCTCTGGAGATTCTATTTTCTCAGGGAAAGGAAGCCCTGCTTTTTCGAGGATCCAGTAGTAGCTCTGCTGTTCGCTGCGTTCCTCACTTCTCAAAAGGTTCCTGCTTCCTACCATGGGGACCCTGAAATTATCTTCAATCTCATCTATGCTGCAGTAGGAAGTAAAAGAACGGTTAGGGATAAAGAGCACTTTTTCGTCAACCAGTTTCTGCTGGTTCTGGGGCAGAAGGATTTCATTATACTTCTTATATACAACTGTTTCATCGACAATCCCTCTTTTTATTCTTCCGTAATGGTCTCTCTGAGCCCTGAAGTATTCAGTGTAAGTCTTCTCCCTTCCTGCCTGGCAGACTGCAAGGGTCCTGAAGTCTTCTTCAACTGCTCCGTCGCAGATGTCGAGCCCTGAGTGTGAGGCAATTGCCCCTATTTTTATCTTATCAGCGTGCGCGTAATAGCCTTCAACAATTTCCTTTATTTCTTTCCTGTCAATCATATGTGATATCTCTCAGCTTTTTCGAGGTAGTGATACTTCCGTGAGATGGTGATCAGGCACTGGCCTGTGTGATTTTTGATCTGTATTGAAGCAGTATTTCCTGAAATGCAGGTCCCTGTGCTAGCCTGCCGTATTTTGTTAAACAAAAGTTCTGATCGGATTTTTCCCCATTAACGGCTTTACCTATTAAAACCCTTTCTAATAGAAGTAATCATTTATAAATATAGGGTAAGCTGAGGGGGCATATAATAAAGGTATGGTGAAGGGCTGGTTTGCCCTCTCACGGCAGCTCTGTTTGTCTGATTTTTAGAGGAAATTCAGGATCAAAGGTGTAATAAAGGTCTCAACTATAGCTGCCAGAAAGAGAAGTGGCAAAATCCAGCGAAAATAAAATTGTAGTCCTTCCTTAAATTCTTTTTTTATTTCAGTAGGCCTGCCTATAAGGGCGGCAAAAACCTGGTGCCCCAGTCTGAGCCCTATTCCGGCTGACAGAAAAACCATAGGCAGCTCCACGATTCCGTGAGGAAGGAGAGCAAGGACTATAAAAAGGAGACCTCTTTCCTGGGCTACTATATGCGAGATAACTCCCACAATATACCCGTTGAAAGCGATGAACAGTACAGGAAGGACGCCAAGGGCAAGCCCCAGCACAAGAAAAAGCAGGCTTACAAAGGCATTGTTCAGAAATATCCCGAACATAATGACTATCGGGGGCATTGCAAGAAGGGGTGCAAAACGGGCACTGAACCCTTCCATGAGTTGGTCCGCCATCTCCGGAAAATTTGCCGATGAATGATAACCTGCAAGCAAAGCCCCGAAGAACACAAAGGTAATAAAAAGGACATAAGGCTGGATGAAGCGCAGGTAGCCCGTAAATTCTGATATCTTTGAGGCGCCTCTCTCTTCAGGCAGGGATTTTATTTCCCTGCTGCCAGCCAGATAGGCATTCTCTTGCGGAGGGTACGCTTTTTCTTCCTTCCCCCCGTCAGGAGTTTCTGCTATTATTTCTCCGTTTTTTTCCCGTGAATATTCTTCTTCTCTTTCCATGTTTATCCCCAATAAAACCTGACACATTGAACCCCGGTATCAGCGAGGCACCTGTTTCCTGACTTTTCAGATGCCAAGCATCATCCGGATTGTATTCCGGGTTGCCGGAGAAAGCCCGAGGATCAGGATGACCATTTTAATCAGCATTTTCAGGTTGGTTGACTCATCATCTTTCTCGAACTGGGTATCAAGTGCGTAAAGAACCCCTACGAAGATAATTATCTTCAATGGATACATAACCAGTGCAGTATCCGTAAGTTTAATAAGATATGAGGGGAGCACGTGTTTTTCGAAATACCCGAGTTTATCTATCCCTATATATGTCGAAGAAGCATCCAGCATATGGGCAAGAAGGATGGAAAGGTTCAGGGGATCAGTGAAAATCGCGGATTTTAAGTGTCGGGCAACCAGATAAAAGACAAATGTTAGCCCTGTACCTGCCCCAAGCACAAAAACCGGAACGTAAGGGACTACAATGTCCTCAAAATACAGCAGGGCTCCGAGGTTCAATAAAAACCATGCCAGCCCGAAGCCTGCAAAGGCAGGATGATAATCCTTTACAAGCCCCGCCTTCTGCAGCCTTATTGAGAGCCACAGGCAGATCACTGTTATTCCGAAGACCAGGAAATAAATGTTCGGAGTTATAAGCAAATAGCTGAAAGGGGGGTGAAAGATGTTAGCAGGCGAGTCTTCGAGCACACGCAGGGAGGAGCCCGCAAGCACGAATGGCAGGAGCGAGAGAATGAACTTTGGGGTTATCTTCACTTCCATCTTTTCAAGAAGCCTGAAAACCCCGAAAATACAGATACCCAGTACCACTGCCCAGGTAAATGTGTTTACAATGTTATACCCCTCATCGCCCTTTATGGGGTCAAGATAATAGGTATTGATAAATTGTGAAATTTTTTCCATTAAAAAACTCATCTTATCACTCATTTAAAATGGCAATGACCTGATACAATTAATACTCACAGTATAGGTGAATAAATACTCACAGTATATAGCTGAATAAATACTCACAATATAGCTGAATAAATACTCACAGTATATAGCTGAATATGTTTACTGCATTATAATCTGGAATAAATTTATCTTTTAATTCCGGGTATGGTGGCTCAACCGTGAACCGTGTTCGGTTTAATTACAGATATCTCTTTGCTTTCTCCAGGCTCAACTTTGATAAAAAGCAAACATATTGTGAGAGTCTTATATTATATGTGTATTATATAACTATCTTTTTATAATTCACCTTTGCAGTTACATCTGCGGTAAGTGTTAATAAACATGTCAAATAAGTGCTAATAGACATCTGAAGTAAGTGTTTTAAGTAAGTGTTTATAGACATGTCAATAGAGAGAATTGGTTTAAGTAAATTACCCTGAATAAACGCCTGTGTTCTGGAAAAATATCTGCATTTAGCCTGAAACAGGCTTTGAAATTTGACATTTCCGGAAGAAGAACCAATGACTGAGAAACCAAATAGGCTGAAACACCAAATAGGCTGAAACACCAAATAGGCTGAAACACCAAATAGGCTGAAACACCAAACGGACTGAAACACCAAACGGACTGAAAACCAGAAAAAGAATTCAGGTTTTAATTACCCGAGTCATTCCTTTATTTCTTTTGAGATTAAGTTAAAGAATTAAGTTTCCCTATTAAACTATGTATACTATCTTTCGTAAGTTACCTATGTATTCTGCAAGCATTATTATCCGCAGCTTCAGTTTATAGATATTTGCTGGCAGATATCTGCTGGTGTTAAATACTTTATAAATATAGATATTTGACATAACAGTGCATTTATTATTCCCGGCAAGCGGGTTACTCACTGACTGGATGGTTTAAGCCGGGTTTATATACTCAATCAATTAACTCTAATTAACTCTATTATAAATTATCATTATCACGATCAAAAATTCATGCGGGTATGAAATTGACCATTAATAAAAACAGCGCAAAATGGATGCAGCTTCCAAGAGACGTGCTTGTCGGGCACGGCGTCCTTGAAGAAGTGGGAGATGTCTGCAGGGATCTGAAACTCAAAGGAAATGCGCTGATAGTCACCGGAAGCACTACTCAGGATGTTGCAGGCAAAAGAGTCAGCAGACTTCTGGAGGACGCAGGGAACAGTACGGAAACGGTCCTTACGTGCAGGGCAACCATGGAAGAAGTTGATAAATTAATGGAAAAAGCCCTGAATACGGAAGCGACCTTTTTGCTCGGGGTGGGAAGCGGCAGGTCTATCGATCTTGCAAAACTCGCTTCCACCAGGCTTGAAATTCCCTTTATCAGCGTGCCCACGGCAGCCTCTCATGACGGCATCGCATCTTCTCGCGCCTCGGTAATAGACAACGGAAAAAATGCTTCCATACAGGCTCAGGCACCTCTTGCTGTGATTGCGGATACTGAAATTATTTCGGCCGCTCCGTACCGGTTCCTTGCAGCGGGCTGTGGAGACATCATTTCCAATTATACCGCAGTCCTGGACTGGGAGCTTGCAAGCCGTCTCCGAAACGAGTATTTCGGGGAATACGCTGCTGCCCTCTCCAGAATGGCAGCAAGGGTGGTAATAGAAAACGCCGATTCAATAAAGCCAGACCATGAGACTTCAGCCAGGCTTGTGGTAAAAGCTCTGGTCTCAAACGGGGTCGCAATGAGTATTGCAGGCTCTTCAAGGCCGGCTTCGGGATCGGAACATATGTTCAGCCATGCCCTTGACAGGATTGCCCCAAAGGCTGCGCTTCATGGAGAGCAGTGCGGGGTTGGTACAATTATGATGATGTACCTGCACGGAGGAAACTGGCAGGAGATCAGGGATGCTCTGAAAAAAATCGGGGCTCCCACGAATGCTGAAGAGCTCGGCATAGAGGATAAATATATAATTGAAGCGCTCCTGCAGGCGCACAGCATCCGCCCGGACAGATACACCATTCTCGGAAATGGTCTGACGCTCTCGGCAGCTGAGAAAGTTGCAAGAATCACAAAGGTCATAAATTGAAAAGTTGTTTTATTCAGGCTGAAATAGAAAATTATCAATTCTCCAAAACATCACGAAGCAATATGCTATAAATAAGCAGAATCTTTTAACGCAGGATTCGATTTAATCATGATCAATTGTTCATTCAAATTCAAATGATTTATCTGGTTGATGAATTCGGCTTATTCGGGATAATCCAACTCTAAAGCCTTATTTCATGCCAGGATTCAGTACCGGACTCAAAATTTTTGGGATAACTCAGGTATATCCTGAAAACTCAGAAAAGGCCCGAAAAAAATTTAAATGGAAGAACTATTATGACAGAAAGCGATACCAAAATAACACTCATCGGATCACGGCTGGCAAGGGAAGGTCTGGAATTCATATTCAAAGGTGAAATGCCTGAATGTAAGAAATGCCGTTTGAAGAACACCTGCCTTAACCTTGAACCCGGGCGCAGGTATAAAGTTGTTAGAATTAAAAGCCAGGATATACACGAATGTTTCCTGCACGACAGCGGGGTTCTTGCGGTGGATGTCAGCAGGGCTCCCATCACAACAAGTGTGGAGTCCAGAAAAGCAGTTCAAGGGGCAAAAATTATGTATGAGCCCGCCAAATGTGGCAAGAGAGAGTGTGCTGAGTATGAGACATGCCACCCTGAAGGGCTTATAAAAGGGGACAAATGCAAAATTGTAGAGGTCCTCGAGAGCCTTGATTCAAAATGCGAAGCCGGCATTTCCTTGAAAAAGGTAAAGCTTGCGTGGTGAACATAAACAAACACCTTTTAGTAATAGTAAGACTGATTAATAATAAAAAAGGTTTATAAGCGGTGTTAAAAGTGCCTGAACATGAAATGAACCAGGTCCTCCCCTATGAATTTTATACCCAAAAGCGCTGGGAAAACTGGCTCGGACGGGCAAAGGAAAGCGGTTTTCAGATCAAAGAGTCCGAAGAAGAAGCCGGCAAGGAAAGTGCTGTATTCGTTAATATGGTAGATGATGTAATTCTTGCCTGCCTGAAAGTAACCGCACGCTTTGAAAAGGAGATGCTCTCCAAAGAAATGGCTTTACAGATTCTTGAGGAGATGAGGGATATCGTTCTTGCCGAGGTCGAACCTATTTCCGAGGATATTGACCTTATGATTGATTCTGTACAGACCTCTTTAATGGGCGCACTTGTGGCCTTTGAATGCTATGTCATGGGCGACTACGAGGAAGGAGCAGATATCAATGAGCTTATAAAAGCAGCAATCGATGCCGAAGCCTCGGATAACCTTGAACTCGCTCTTGATTACACTGCACAGTGCGGTGCAATAGTGCTCAAAGGGCAGACCCTGCCGGAAGAATTAATGGCTGATCTTCCATACGGAATTGTTGCAGAATGGCTTGACGGGATTGATTCTATCTCAGCAGCAATGGTAGGAAGCGACAGTTATAAAGAATTCGATGAAGATGACGAGGACGATGCAATATAACGTCTTTATTTACACCACATCTTCCTCTTACACTTTTCTTCAAACATTTTAAATCTTTTTTTCAGTGACCTGAATTATTAAATATTCCAGATTTAAAATGCTCAGGGTTTTCAGTATTTAATTTTTCCAAAAATTTAAATTTTTTATAATTCTTTAAATACTCATTTTTTCCATAACTTTTTCATATACTTCAATGGTCTTTCTGGCTATTGTCTCCCAATTGTATCTCTTTTTCAGGAGGTCGTAACCTTTTTCTCCCATCCTGTTGCGGCCGAGCCCTTCAAGTACGTAGTTGAGGCCCCAGGCAATGGAAGATGGCTCTTTATGAGCAATGATTCCTGTCCTGAAGTTTTCGACAAGGGCGACTGCATCGCTCGCAACGACCGGTTTTTGTGCGTCCCATGCTTCAAGCACAACTATTCCGAAGGGTTCATTCCGGCTCGGGACACATACAAGATCGCAGGCATTGTACCAGTCTATAAGGGTATTGTCAGGTGCGTAGCCGAGGAAATTGCAGGAATTCCCAATCCCAAGCTTTTGAGCCTGGTATTCGCAATGGGTCCGCATCTCTCCTTCTCCTATGAGAACAAACTGGGCATCGCGCTTCCTCAGGACTTTTGCTGCGGCTTCAACAAGCAGGTCAGGCCCTTTCTGATAGGACATCCTCCCGGTGAAAAGCACCACAGGAAGACAGGGGTGTATACCATAGTTTCTTTTTATTTTTCCAGGGTCAACCTGTCTTTTTATTTTTCCCACATTTATTCCGTTAGGGATTTCCCACATCTTGTAATCGGGAATTTTGTATATGTGCTGGACTTCCTCTCTCAAAACTCTGGAAGTCGTAATTACATCGGAAGCTTCATAGCCTCCAAGCCATTCCCTGTGTGAGATCTCTTTTGCTTCCCACCAGTCTCCGTGGCGGTTTCCGTTGCGCCCCCATTCCGTGCTGTGGAAGGTCAGGACAAATGGCAGCCCGAACTGGGCTTTAATTCTGCAGAGAACATTTACAGGATGCCAGTCGTGCCCGTGGAGGACATCAAACTCTCCTGCCTTTTCCCGGACATCCAGGAAACGGCAGTACATGCCGTCACACATCCTGTTCATCTGTTCCACTATTCCTCCAGTCCGGTCGCATGCGATCCTGTGATAGTGGACTCCGTTAATTATATCATCATTATTTTCTTGACCTCGGGTAAATAGGTGAACCTCATGCCCCTCAGCTACAAGGGCCTCGGAGAGTTCGGACACGTGAGGGGCGATCCCTCCAACACGTATTGAATGCAAACTTTCCCAACTAAACATTCCTATTCGAATTTTTTTCATAAACTCACTTGTTCCTTTTTGTCTAAGTGAAGGATACCACGGTTTTTCAAAAGTTACAGGCTTCCCCCAGCCCGTCCTGTTCAAACCTTCCAGTTTACCGGAACAGACTTATTTTCCGGATTGGTAAACTCAGGTTGTGCCTTTTCCTACTTAATTTTTCCGTGCGCATTCCCCTCTTAAAAAATCCTTCTCGCACTCTATTTGTAACAGGATTTTTGTCCAAAAGATTTTGTCCAACCAATTTTATCTAAATAATTTTATCTAAATATAACTACCTGTTACAGGGCAATTTTTCCTGTTAAAGATGTAATCTCTATATTTCCCTAACTTTATTCCTTATTTATTATACATAAACATATCTCTGGTTTTTTCTACATGTTTAGGGTTTGAGCCTTTCACCCCGTTTTTATATATTCTGAACTTATTTTCAGATGGCTCATTCATTTCCTTTAAGGTATGAAGCTGCCTTTTCGGGAGAAACGGTATTAATGTAAATCCCTGTGTTAAGTTCAAATCCCGCAGCTGTGGAAAGCCTGGGAAGCAGCCTGAGGTTCAGATGATACTCCGGAGTTTCAAAAAGCTGATAGAACATATAATTATAGGACAGGTTTCCAAGTACTTTTGAATATCTTCCGAGCACATCCCTTAATATCTCTCCAAGGGCAAAAAGGAGCCCCGAATCGAGCCCTCCAAGAAAGTTTATGTGTTTTTTCGGAAGAATCCATACCTCAAAAGGCACGGTTGAGTAATAAGGGGCAAAAGCTATAAAACCGCTGTTTTCGAAGATAAAGCGCGGGGAAACTCTTTCTTTTTCAAGGAGAGTGCAGTAAGGGCAGTTTTTCAAACCTCTTATGGATGCCAGCTCCTTTTCAACAAGCTGAGGGCAAACCGGCAGGGCTATTAACTGGCTGTGAGGATGGTCCTGGGAAGCGCCTGCCTCTTTTCCGGAGTTTTTGAAAAGGGATACGTAAGAGATTTTCTCATGAGCCGCGTAGTGGCATACCCTGTCCCTGTAGACATTCATCAGACCTGAGATTTCGGCATCCGAAAAGTCCTCAAGTCTTTTCCCGTGCACAGGAGACTCAACTATCACTTCATGGAAGCCGAATCCCGGAATAACTTCAGGGTCTTTTTCACGGGACTCCGGCAGGGTTGAAAAAGGAGAAAGTGCAGGGTAAAGGTTTGGAAAACAGCGGAAATCCCAGCCGGATATTCTTTTTTCCCCTGTATCGGCAAAGATTTCCCCATTCTTATATACAGCAGTTGCAGGAGGTGTTTTTTCTTCATTTCCCTCGCAGAATACACAGTTTCCAGAACCGTTTTTTCCGGAACCCCCGGATGCCACTGCAAAGTCTGAAGGCCTTTTTGCCCTCTCTTTGGCAATTATGCAGTATTCGCAGAGGAAATAATGCTTTCTTATTTCTGACATCCTGAGACCTCAATATATGTATCTCAATTTTTCCTTCCGGCTTGCCTTTTTCAATCTGTTTCTTTTAACCTTCTTCTTTCAGCCAGCTTTTCAATAAATTTTTTCAACCTTTTCTTTCAGCCAGTTTTTTCCGCCTGTCCCTGTTTACTTTTTGCTTTTTGCGGGGTTTTCATTTTCCCGCATACAGAAGTGTGCTCCGCTGATCAATTCATAATATTGCTCAGCTGGCTTTCTCCAATCCATGTCCTTTGCAAGGAGAAAAGCTTCCCTGCAGAGCAGTTTGTATTTTACTCTATCGTCTACGAAGTTTCTGGTAAAGTAACTGATTGCCAGGGCATATTCAAGGACTGTTTCGTAATAGGAGAGGTCTATGTTGTCCACCACTATCACTCCACCCAGGCCCTCTATCAGGGACTCGATGGTTTTTATGGCATCGCTGAAGCCGCAGACCCGGCTTACCACACTTGGTGTCCCTTCTCTTCCTGCTTCAAGCCCTGTGAGCAGGAAAGGGTCATAGCGAGAGGGGAAGACCCCGGCACAGCAGCCTGCCATAAAGTCCCTTACTCCCATACCCAGCCCTCCGTCTGTTTCTGAGATTATCTGGGGGTAGAGGACAGCAGCAACTGAATGCTTCCCTCTTACAAGTTTTGGGAAATCCAGCCCTCTTTCTTCTATCATCTGCTGAAGCCTGAGTTCGTTTCCCACAAGCACATCTTTTGGCAGGTGCACAGGAAATCCTTCGGGAAGGTCAGCCTTCGGGCCTTCTGCTGTTACAAGGAAGCAGATGACCTTTATTTTCTCTTCCATATGCCCTTCCAGAATGCTGTTCCTTATTATGTGTTCAAGAGCCACAAGGGAGTCCAGAAGGTCAGGGTATCCTTTATTTTCAACCTCTATTCGGGAGATTGTGAAAATAGGGATGATCTTTTCGGGCTCGATTTTTTCCCCTCCGTAATACCTGTACAGGTTTTCGGAGAGGAAATTTCTGATCCCTGAGAGGCATAGTTCTTTTCTGTTCCAGTCTATTTTTTCGGACTCAATGGTTATCCCGTTTCTGATGACAATCCCGTTTATCCCGTAAAAAAGCCTGGCTTCCTGGCGGGTAGACTCCCCTACTGCAGTAACGGTGTCCGCATACAGGGCAAGGGCTTCTAGTGAGGCAAGGTTTTCAGGCACACCAGGAGGCCATGTACTGTCATTGTTTCTCCTTTTTTGAATGGAGCTGTATCCTGCAGCCCTGCCCGGAAGGGTTGCATGCAGAGTCGCAACGGTATTTATCGGGATCCCCAGTTTTTTAAGTCTTGCAGGCGCATAAAATGTCCCGAACTCGTGGCAGTGAAGGGAAATCCCGGGACAGGGAATAAGGTCCTTGCCAGCACCTTCTTCTGCCCAGGTGTCTGCAGTTCTTGGAGCCGAACCGATAAGAAGCCGGATAAGCTCTGAAATTGAGTGTGAAAGGGAAAGGTAATGGGTATATTCCGCACCGTTTGGAAGGCTTTCATATTTGAGGGAATCAAGCCCCAGAAGCTCATAGGCTTCGGCTTTGATGCGGCTTTCGAGAGTCATCTCTTTTCCCATATATGATGAGCGAATTTTCCCATAATCCGAGGTCTGGAACTGCAGGTAGCCTATCCTGGTCTCTCCTGCCATTTCCTCTCCTGTGAAGACCTTAATGCCTTCGCTTTCAAGGGTTTTCAGGCATTTTTCCAGCTCCCCGTCCGAACTCAGAGGGGCAAGCCCTTCCATATCAGTAATTCTATTCAGGCCACGGTTCCAGTCTGCGCCCCTGTGCCCGAAATAAGGGCCTGCGACAAGGATTTCCGTATTTTCTTTTGCTTTTATTTTTCCGGAATCAAAAAGTGATGCCAGAGTATGCGCTTCTTCGTCAATGACGTTCCAGATCCCGCCCATTTTGTTTGATGCAGGCCCTGCCTCTTCTCCTGCAATAATTATGAAATGGTTTCCCAATTCCTGAATTCCCCCTCAGGCTTTTTACTGTTAAATTCTGTGTTAATTTTTAGTTTGCTGTTAATATTTATTATCTCTATAAATTGATAAAGGAAACTGATGAAGACGGGAAGTTCAGGAAATAAGCAGGAAGGAGAATAAACAGGGAGAGGGAATGGGCGGGAAGGGGAATAAGCAGGAGGGGGAATAAGCAGGAGGGGGAATAAGCAGGAGGGGGAATAAGCAGGAGGGGAATAAGCAGGAGGGGGAATAAGCAGGAGGGGGAATAAGCAGGAGGGGGAATAAGCAGGAAGGGTATAAGCAGGAAGGGTATAAGCAGGAAGGGTATAAGCAGGAAGGGTATAAGCAGGAAGGGTATAAGCAGGAAGGGTATAAGCAGGAAGGGTATAAGCAGGAAGGGTATAAGCAGGAAGGGTATAAGCAGGAAGGGTATAAGCAGGAAGGGTATAAGCAGGAAGGGTATAAGCAGGAAGGGTATAAGCAGGAAGGGTATAAGCAGGAAGGGTATAAGCAGGAAGGGTATAAGCAGGAAGGGTATAAGCAGGAAGGGTATAAGCAGGAAGGGTATAAGCAGGAAGGGTATAAGCAGGAAGGGTATAAGCAGGAAGGGTATAAGCAGGAAGGGTATAAGCAGGAAGGGTATAAGCAGGAAGGGTATAAGCAGGAAGGGTATAAGCAGGAAGGGTATAAGCAGGAAGGGTATAAGCAGGAAGGAGGAAATAAACAGGATAAGGGCCGGGAAACTTAAGCCCGGCTAAGGCGGGAAAATAGAGCCGGGAAAAAGCTTTTCGGATAAGAGGCTTCAGGCCTGCGAGCGAGGGCAGGCTTCGAATACCGAGGCTTTTGTTTTTGCGTAACAGTTTTCTATCAGGTGTAAAGTCCCTTCAAGTTCCGTAACTTCAAACTCAAAGAGTGTTGAGAATTCTTTTACGCAGGCATCAAAATCTTTTTCATAAGCCAGTCCCGTGTCCAGTCTTGCAACTCTTTTGTAGCCTGCATAATCAAAGACGAACTTTGACATGGATATATCATCAGGGTTCTGGCTCAGACCTGAGGTTCTTATCATTTCCCTCCAGTTTACAGCCCACATGGGTGTCAGGAAAAAGGTTCCTACTCCTCTGCAGCTTTTCAGGACTTCAAGGTATTGTTTCCTCCCACCCAGAACGGCTCCTATGCAGTCGTCAACGATTTCTCCGTTTTCTTCTTTCAGTATGCAGACCTGGCAGCCAAGGTCTTTGAAATCCTCTTCTATTTTCCCGAGCACGTTTCCGCAGAGCCCGTAAAATAGCAGAATCCCGTCCGAACAGGAAGACATAAGCTCGACTTTTGAGTAAACGGTCTTTTTAAGGTTTTCAGGGATTGCGTGGAGGGCAAGCTCAAGCATATAAACTATCAGGGTCAGGCCTTTTCCTGCCTCTGAAGACTTTTCGGGGATTTTCTCGGGGGAAAGAGCAGTATATGCAAGTCCTGCTTCAGCCATCTTTTTCATTATGCCCACGCAGTCTTCATTTTCAACTACAAGCACTTCTTCAATCTCGGGATCGTTTTCCAGAAGGTGCATTATCTCGTCTTCGAACATCCTGCACCCTAAAATGGTTATTACCGGCATGTAAGCTCCTCTGGCACGTGCAACTTACTATTTCTTTTTTAAAAACTGATAGGGAGGTCCCTGAAACAATTCATGCAACCAGCATGTGTCCGGAATAATATTTTCCTATTTTTAATAGATATCTCTCTATGAGAAATATATTGCACTGCTTATATATCTGAGCGTTAAAAAAATATACTGATTAATCCTCAGGTATATTTCAATAACCCGGTATAATGCTTTCAGGACAATTTCTAATTTCAAAGCTGGCCTGAAACATTCTCAAGTTTTAAGCGGCCTGAGCAGCATATTCTGCATCATTTTGTATGATTTTTGTGCAATTTCAGTGCTGCCTTCAAGTTCTATAATCTCAAAACCGAAGTTAAGAGCAAATTCCTCTATCTTTTTTTCAAAATCAGGTTCGTAGGAGAGCCCTGTATTGACTCGTGCTACTTTTCGATACCCGAGTTCTCTCAGGTTTTCCGGGGTGAACTCAAAGCCCCCTATCATTCCTTCAAATGTCCCGAAAGCGCTTTTCCAGTTTACTGCCCACATCGGAGTTAAAAAAAAGGTATCACTATAGCTTTTAAGAATTTCCCGATAGCGGGAATTGCCTCCAAGGGCTGCTGCAATACAGTCGTCAAGAGGCCGGGCTGTTCCTCCTGTGCTTCTGTCCTGAAGAAGCTGTAGAGAGCACCCTGTATATGCAAAATCTTTCCGCATCTTTGAAAAAGCATGCCCGCAGAGCCCGTAAAAAAGGAGAATTCCGTCTGTAAAACCGGACATAAGGCTCAGGTTTGTATATGTTTTGTTTTTGAGCCTGGAAGGGTCTGAATGAAGTCCTATCTCCTGAAGCTGGACGATGACACTGAACCCGTCACTTTTCTTGAGGCAGGCTTTTATTTCATGGACAGGCAGTGCCAGAGGTCTAAGACCCTGATTTTTAAGTTTATCCTGGAGGCCTATATTTTCTTTGTTTTTTACGAGGTAAACCCTTTCCACTTCAGGGTCACCTGAAAGTACGTGGACAATTTCGTCCTCGAATACCCTGCAGCCGATTATGCCCATTACAGTCATAATACAGGCTCAACCAGGGACTATTAATAAATATCCTTATCGGGAGAGCTAATAACTCTTAGCTGAAAACAAGGTTTTTTAATTTCCTGTTCCTTTTAGCTCCATGCCTGATAGTAGCCATCTTTTTCCAGGACTTTTACCTGAAGAGAAAAAAGCTCGGAGAGGTTTGCGTCTGTAAGGACTTTTTCCTTATTTCCGTCCCTGAAGACTTTCCCTTCTTTTATAAGGACCACCCGGCTTATTTCCGGGATAACGTCCTGAAGGTTGTGAGTGACAAGGATTACATTTTTCCCCGAGCCGGCTATTTTCCGGACACTTTCACGGAAACTGTGCATGGCTTTTAAGTCAAGGCTGTTTGCAGGCTCGTCAAGGATGAGGGCCTGTGGGTCGTGCACAAGGGCCCTACCTATAAGCACTCTTCTTGCTTCTCCTGTTGAAAGTTCGTGCATAAATCTGTCTGAGAGGTGAGAAATCTCAAGGAATTCAAGGATTTCTTCTGCTCTGGCTTCCATTTCAGGGGTAACTTTGTGGTTGTAGTATATTCCTATGCTGCTGAAAAACCCGGAAAGTATCACATCAAAGACCGTGATCTCGCGGCAGCATGTCTGCTGGAGTTCCCCGGAAACAATCCCGAGAAGTTTTCTGAGGTCAAAAACGTGCCATGTTTCTTTTCCCATGATTTTCAGCACAAGCCCTTCTGCTCCTGCCAGAGGGTGGTATTCTTTTGTCAGGGTTTTTATCAGGGAAGACTTTCCCGAACCGTTGGGCCCTATGATTGCCACGTGTTCTCCTTTCTCTATTGAAAGAGATACGGAGTCGAGGATCTTTTTCCCGCTCCTGACAACCGTAACATTTTTCATTTCCAGCAGGGCAGGAGAATTTTCCGTTCCTGCATTTTTCAGTTTTTCAGTCATTGGTACCATCTTTTGAGTTTGGAATCCTAATTTTAGCAGCATTTAACTTAGGCCAGCAATCCGGCTGTTATTTCCGCGGAACTCTTATTAATTTCCCATTCATTATCTTATTAATTTCTCATTCATTGGTTTCCGACTCATATGTTTTTAACTCATATATCCGGCTTATATTTTTTCGGTTCATTAGTTTCCAGCTCATATGTTTTCGGTTTATATATTTCCGGTTAACATCAGTGATGTCTCTGGATTTTTCGGGATTATTAAATCTTTTGCCGGAGAGTTCCTTTTGGTTTAAGCTCCCCTTTTTAATCTTTTCTATCTCTCAGATAGTCCTTTTATCTTACATAAAATCCTGAATAGAAAAAAGCTTTAAAGTCTTTATTTGGTGACGAAACTATATATTTTAGCCAGCTTAGTTTGTGTATTGGATATGCTGTCTAAATTTTAACGGTAAACGAGATTGAAAGCCATTAATTATCTCTTTTTTATAATATTTCTCAAAAATATCCGTCAAATTAATATTTTACTGTTTTATTGCTAATTTAAGTTTATTTATGTCTTTATTTCGTATTTGGCAGCTTATAAACACTTTAAATATTATTAATCCTCTTTACTCTTTCTTTACTAAAATTTCTAAGTCTCTATCTTAGTTTCTTATGTTTATATAACCCTAAAAAATAGAGTCGCATCTACTGAAAAACAGAAGGGTATTTTAGGGAGGACTTTTGTTGGAAGTTAGTTACACTAGGAATTCATTCTGGACGTATCTGTACGATATTCGTTTTATCATCCTTTTTTATGTGATAGGGGACTGGGCGTCTACCTTTTACGCACTGCCATTCGGTACGGAATATAACCCTGTTCCTGCAATGATTCTGGAAAATTACGGAATTTACCATCTACTGCTCATAAAATTCGCATTCATTCTTCTGCTCTTTTACGTAGCTCCAATAATTAAGGCATCAAAAGGGCGGTGGGAGCTTACAAAACGAATAATAGAATCCGTAGGCATTCTTGTCACTATAAATAACCTCATGGTGGTCTGGTACGGAAGCAGTCTTATAGAGTCTCTCGGGCTGATCTGACCCTTTCACCAATGGCAACAGTTCCTTCTAGCAGCTCTTCCAACAGCTCCTCTAATAGTTGTCTCCCAGTCCCTTGAAAAGTCCCTTTAAAATCCCTTCAAAAATCCCTTTAATTCTCTCTTACAGCCCTTTAAAAGTCCCTTTAAAATCCCTTTAAAGCTCTCTTACAGCCCTTTAAATTCTCTCTTACAGTCCTTAAAAATTCCTCCAATAGCTCCTCTTTTACCACTCTAATATCTTTTTCTGCGGCAGACCTCTCTACTCTGTTATTTGCCTGGTTTTTGCATACACAAAGCAGTCATAATACTCCTGCCCTATCCTGTGGATCTTTTTTGCTATGCCTTCTTTTTCGTATCCGCATTTCACTGCAATCTTCTCGCTTGCAGTGTTCCTTACATCCATCAGGATAGTTATTCTCTGCAGTTTCAGTTCGTCAAAACCGATTTTCTCAAGCTGTCTTACAGCTTCGGTTGCAATGCCCATACCCTGGTAAGCCTTATCCACAAAATAGCCGATTTCCCCTGTCCACGGCCTGTGCTGGTCAATCCTGATCCCGCAGCCTCCCACAAGTTTTTCTTCCAAAAGGATTGAATAGTTATGCTCAAAATTAGTTTTCCGTTTCGCTTCGTTAAGCTTCAGGAACCTTTTTTCGTCCTCAAGGGTTTTTATGGGGACTTCTATAAACTGGTAGTCCAGATGAGTGAATATTTCAAAAAAGCGTTCTGCGTCAAAAATCTCCTGAGGGCGAATTTTTACTTGAAGCATGATGGAAAATTGAGCTTCCTTCCTGAATAAAGCTTTTGACACCTTTCCAATTTTTTAGCCGGGGCTCTGTTAAACCCCTGGGAGCCCTGTTAAACCCCTGGGGGACTCTGTTAAACTTCTGGAGGCCCGGTTAAACTCCTGCCTCGTTATTTTACCTTTTTACTGCTTCCATCCGGACCAGCTAACGTGCCGAAAAATAAGATATAAGTAACACCTTTGATTAAATATAGAACTGTGCAAGCCGATATAACATCCAGGATTAGAAAGGACCTCAGCGAAAACGCTGATGAGAAAACCAAAAATAGCTCTTCCCGTTTTTTTAAAGAGGAAGTAAAGTGTCTTGGAGTAAAGACTTCTATTGTCGGAAAAATAGCAAAAGACTATTTTAAGGAGATGCAGAAGTCAGGCAAGGCGGATAAAAAGAACGTGTTCTCCCTTGCTGAAGAGTTCCTGAAATCAGACTACTGCGAGGAAGCCTATATTGCCTTCGACTGGGCATACCAGGTAAGAGAGCAGTACACAGAAGACGACTTCCCTGTTTTTGAGCACTGGATAGAAAATTACGTTAACAACTGGGCAAAATGCGATACCCTCTGCAACCACGCGGTTGGCTCTTTTATAGAAGAATTCCCTGAATTTGTTGATAACCTCAAGACATGGGCGAAGTCTGACAACCGCTGGTTCAGGCGGGCAGCAGCCGTAACCCTTGTCCTGCCTGCAAGAAAAGGCCTTTTTCTTCCCGAAGTCTTTGCGATCGCAAACATACTCCTGACAGATAAAGACGACCTGGTCAGGAAAGGCTACGGCTGGATGCTGAAAGAAGCCAGCAAGCCCCACCAGCAGGAAGTCTTCGAATACGTCATGAGAAACAAAAAAGAAATGCCCAGGACCTCCCTGAGGTACGCTATCGAAAAATTCCCTCCTGACCTCCGGGCTGAAGCTATGAAAAAATGAAAAAAAAATAAAAAAGGAAACAATAAAATCTTAACAACCCTGTGAAGGGAGATATTGCAGCGTTTTAAAGAAAGGGTTAAATGGTTGAATTTTTGATGGCTGAAAACTGAACTTAGGGTATTTTAGCTTACGGCAGGTATAGTTTACAGCAGGTCACTGTTTTAAAGGAAGTTAAGGGAGCAGGAGTTTTTCCGATGCAGTATCCCCATAGAGCATCTTGAGCCCCTTTCTCCCCCGTGTTCCCTAGTTTTTATTCCCATATATTTTTGCCAGCAGTCTTGTCTGCGGGCGGATCCAACTGTGAAAGCTTTGTCTGTCTGCCAATTAAATGAATGTCTTCACAAGTATTTTTTTCTTTTTACCCAGACATGATAAATATTTATCACTGTCTAATTTTTAGTAAGAACATTGAGCCTTTATTTGAATTTTCTTTGCCTTCTCCGATGGCGAGGTATGGATGAGATTATCTGTTTCAAAGTATTGAGTAAAATGTGAAAATTTAGTAAGTTTGAAGGGAGGAGTAGGAAGGAAGGTAAAAGAAGGAAGGTAAAAGAAGGAAGGTAAAAGAAGGAAGGTAAGAAAGAAGGAAGGTAAGAAAGAAGGTAAAGGCGATAGCTCTGTCTTAAGCTCCTCAAGCTTTTCGGTTAATTTCTCTACTCTTCAGGCAGTTAAATGGAAGCAATTCTTCCTGCATCAGTTATTATGTATCCGCTGTCCCCGTCTGCGATATATCCCATCGATTTGAGTTCCCTGAGATGGTTGTAAGTCATCCCTTTAGAAATCCCGGCGGTCGCTGCAATTTTGGTGACAGATGAGTTCCCTTTCTGGATCTCTTCGAGTATCAGTTTCTTGGTTTCCGATAGGTTGAAGCTCAGGACCGGAAAATCAATCATCATGCTGTCTTCTTCGGTGACGTAAACAACTCTCTGAACCATATCATTTCTTGCATATGCCCCGAAAAGCGCCCCAAAAGCCTGCGGCTTTCTGCCTCCAGATACATTTACAATGACCTGGTTGCCTCTATCGTGTTCCTTTTCAATCAGTTCAGCAACGTCTTTTGCTACGCGGACTGTGTCATAAAGGGCAGTGTATTTCTTCTCAACTTCAAGCGCGTTTTTGAACGTTTTTTCGATTATATCTTCAGATTGCACTTTCTTATCATTTGCCCCTTCTTCGGAGAGTAGTATAATTTTTGAAGGAGAGAGGCGCGTTACGCAGATAATAACAGGCTCAAGAGAATAGATTGTAGAGATAAGTGTAAGCTTTGACATTAGAGGATTAGTATTGTTTAATTTAGTTATATGTTTTACTACGTTATATATCGTTAATAGATCTAATAGGTCAACTTTATACTTAATAATTAGGTAAGTATATATTACATGTATACAATAACATAATGATACCTCAAAAAATGCAATTAATTAATAAAGCAGGTGGATTTGAGAACGTTAATTCAATTTATAATATACTTTCTATATATGAGGTAATGATTTTTCTTCAATGAATATGGTGTAGACTCATGAATGAAAATTTATACCTAATACATTATAAGCCACTAAACTTAAATAATAATTTTAAAATTTATTCTGGCTCAGTGAGGCAATACTTTGTAGACACATATCAACATCCATTATTTCACAATCATTATCCCAACGGGAAATCAATTTACAGAAGTAAAGGAGCTGCTTTTCAATTTAAGGTAATAAATAATGAGGTTTTTATTTTAGCTTTGGATGAGGGTGCTGATTTTGCTCAGTCTTTTCAGTGGCCTCATACAATCGATATGCCATTAGGTAAGAACCAATTTGTGGTAAAACTTGAACTGTTTTCAAAAACAAAAAAACAGTCGAGTTTTCAAAAATCGGAATCAAAATATTATAGGAACGTATCTCCTTATATTGCACTCAATCAAAAAAATCAAAAGGAGTATTTGTCCTTTTCCGATATAGAAAAAAGAGCAGCTATTGAAAAAGGACTTATAAATCATATACTTACCGCTGCAAAGTGGTGTGGAGTAACTGTCTCACATAAATTAGAAATAAATCTTATTCTGATGCGGGAAGGGATTCCAATCAAAATAAAAGATGATCTCAGTTTTGTTCCTTTTGATGTAATGTTTGAATGCAATACTGAAATCCCTGATTATATCGGAATTGGAAAGTTTGTGTCTAGAGGTTATGGAACAGTGATCCAATATGGATGATATGGAGTTAGTATTTGAAAGAACCTGCAACTATTGGATTGACGTGGGAATTGTCGGTTTTTATGATTCTTTAAATAAGCCTGTTTCGCTTCCCGATTCAACTGGTGGTTGGTCACAAACTATAAAAAAATATTCTGGAATAGAGGCAACTCTTTACCCAGATAAACTTGTAATTAAAGGAAGTGAAAAGCAGATCGATCTGGCTCTTTCACATGCCCTCGAAAAAGTAAGAACTACACTTTACGATGTATCGTCTGAAGATCAAATAGCAAACCCAGTAGAAGATGGAAGAGTCAAAAAACAGAGCACGCTTGCTGGTGAAGTAGTTGCATCTGGAAAAGGAAAACAGGCCTCCGGCAATACATATTTTAGGGAGGAAATTAATGAAGAAATAGGTAAAAAGAATATTTTTTTACCTCTCAAACCAAAAAAAATACCTACTTCAAACTGTATCTTTTGTGGTCAGTTGATTGACACAGGACTTTTCTTGGGTAAAAATGCCAATGATGTATTTATAGGGGATACCTCAAAGTCTTCTCCTTTTGTAGAAGGAGAAAGTTCTAATAAATGTTTTCATTCATCACATAAAGTTTCAGAAAAATGTTGGAAATGTGGATATGTTACATTTTTCGCTCCATTATTATTGTTTTATAAAAGTAATGTTAGTGGGGGCAAAGGGGATACCTATTATGCATTACCTTATATCCCAGGAAATCTTCAAGCAACGTATAAACTATACCGTAATCTCTCTGGTAAAAGAGGTTTAGCGCGTGTTTTAGGAACAGATCATAAGAATATGAATTACGAAAGCTTTTTCCCTTCTGTTCCTAAGGGAATCTCGTCTTTTTCTTTATCTTTTTACTTTGATCTTTACGAAAAACTGTTGCCAAAAAATGTAGGCGGGCTTTTTCAGTCGTCTAAAAATATTGGTTTAATAGATGATTATGGTACTGTGTTCCAAACAGCACTATTTTTAAAGAGGGACTCTGGAAAAAAAAGTTTCATTATAAGCGAGACAACGATCGATAAATCTGCTTATTTTATAAAATTGTTTGCACATATTAAAAAAGAGTTTGAGTTAACAAAAGGTGGAGACTTATTAAGTGGAGTGCGTTCATTTATTGGGAAGGCAGACTCAAAATCAAACTATCTTCAAAAAACTTCAGTTTTAAAGGCTTCCCATGCAATTACGGAAGGGAAACACGTTCACAGGTTTTTACTACCACTTCTCTCTTCAAATTTGAAAACAGGTAATGCAGATTCTTACAGTGCTTTTCAGATTTTAATGTTGTTCCAGAAATATGATCAGTGGTTATTTCTAAAGGAGAACGTAACTATGGCAAATATAGTTGAACAAGCAAAGAATTCAGGCTGGTTTTTGAGTCAAGATTTTTGGGCGAAAAAAGAATGGGATGATGATGAAAAAGAAAATCTTCTCAAAAGATATTACTATCGCATAGAAAGGTCTCCATCTCCGGTTGGTTTTCTAGAGCAGGTGAGACACGCTTACAAAAAAGTATCTAAAGAGATTCCTAAGGAAATGATCTTTCATAAAGAAGATGGTACCGAAGATATCAAAGTTTTTGAAGTTTACAGAGTTTACTTCCTTGCAGGCATGTTAAATGGCTTGATTAGTGGTACAAAAAGGGATGCAATAAATCAAGCAGGTGAAAGTGACGGGGAGGTTGTAACCAATGGCAACTGATGAAATGAATAATGATGAAACGAGAATCTCAAAGGGGTTAGCAATAACCTATCTTGTACACCTAAGCATAGCTTCACCTAGTGGAGGCAGAAGTGAAATTGAGAACCTGAATGTTATAAAAAAAATAAGAGAAGGATATCTTGATTATCCTTATGCTTCTGCTCAAGCTATGAAAAGATCCTTAAAAGATACTCTAAAGGGTTTAGGACATACTGTTTCTCCAATAATAGATTCCGCACCTGCAAGAACTGTAGGAGATCCTGTGAAATATATCGACGATGACTTGTTTGGATATATGAATGCTGGCAGTAAGAAAACAGGAAATACTGATATAGATAAGCTAAATGGAATTCGCAAATCTGTAGTTTCAATGACGCCTTTGTTATCCTTGAGTGAATTTGAGGATAATATTGATTTTGGTTCTAATATGGTAGGATTGAGAGCGGGAGGTAATCCAATGCCTTATGAGACCGAAGTTCACAGAGGATGGTATAGAATTAGTCTCTATGTTGAACTTGACCGGATCGGTAAAGGAGACGGATTCCTTAAGGATAAAATAAAAGTTGCAGAAATTAAAAACATTAAAGATTTACCCGAAGTAAATGAAAAGTATGATTTTGTTGAAATAAATGGAAAAGGTGAAAAATGTAACTTGTGGAAATACGAATACAATGAGTTAAATAATGAGGAAAAATATAATAGAGCCAAAGCTCTCGTTGATGCTATTCGTTTTCTTGCTCCTTCTGGACGTAATAGTAACTGGCTCATTGATCTCACCCCAAAACTTATGGTTGCTGCTTACGTTAAAGGTGCAAAAACTCCCTTTTTAGAATCTAATCTTTTAGATGAGTCACAAAGTGATAGAAATCAAATCAATGTTGAAGCAATTGAAAGTGTAAAAGAAACTTTTTCTGATGGTATCCAAAATCTAGTTGTAGGGTATAGAAAAGACTTGATAGAAGAACCTATAGAAAAATATGATGATATAAATATTTTGTCCATGAAAGAAGCATTTGATACTATTGATGGTTGGCTCAAGTTGCATTTTGGGACAGATCAGGAGCAAAATCCTAGCAATAAAAATGAAAATATGGATCCTGTTAAGGAGTAAATATGTATTTATTGCATATAGAATTGAGCGGGTTAACGGCTAGTTTTCGAGTGCCTCATATGTATAAATACCATCGCTCACTTCCTCTTCCTTCATATACTACAATAGTTGGTATATTTGGAGCTGCGATCGGAAAGGATATGCAAACCTCTCAGGAATTATTTAAGCATTTTAACTTAAAAGTAGGTGTAGCGGGAGCCAGCAAAAGTCGGTACAATGACACCTGGCGAGTGTTAACAACTAAAAATTCTGAAAGAGATGTGGTAGAAAGGGAGATTCTCTTTAAGCCTAGATACCACATCATTTTTTACGGCGAGGAAAAAATCATTCGGTTCTGTGAAAAATATTTTAAAACCCCTGTTTATCCAATCTCTCTCGGCAGACCTGAGGATCTAGCCAATGTAGTTGTCCATGATGCTATTGAACAGGAACCCGAAGAATTGAAGGTTTTGTGTAACACTGTAATTTCTGGAACGCCTACAATATATGTTGAAGATACCTTATTTGATGTCGAAGACCCAACGGATCTAGGGCCTTGTACTTTGCTTTATCGATTACCTGTGAATTTCAAATTCAAAGACGGATTTTCTTATGAACGAAAAGCAGACAATTATAGAGATTTTACTTTTATAGGAAATCGTGAAGTAAAAATAAAAAATTATGTCCAGGGTTTTCAAGTAGCCATTGAAAATGAAAGTAACGATAAAATTAGTTTTTTCAGTAGTGGATCTTTAAATATTCCCTTATTGGAGATTTGAGCATGGTTTATTTTGGAAAGCCGAACCAATGTTACACATGTCACGTTGAAGCTGTATACAAATCCTGGAAGAAATCATATGATAAAAGGAAGGAAGTTATCGAGTTACTGTGTGAAAGATATGGGTATTCTCCTGAAAGATTCAAAATCGCTTCTCTATTAACAGTAGCCTTCCATGATGCTGGAAAAACCTCATTGACTTTCCAGAAAACAATGGCTGAATTAAATTATAAAAAAAATAATTTTAATGTCTTTTGTGATACGTGCAATAATGAAATAAGTTTACCAAACTCCGACTATCAAGCTGAACCATATCGGCATGAAATTATAAGCTCCATAGCTACATCTTATTTTTCCTCTCTTTTTGACGAGTCAGTTGGGAAATTGGGAACCGAAAACAATTTTTCATATGAATTTTTTGCCGTAGTTGGACACCATAAACCGGTAAATCCCGATGTCTTTAGGAGAGAATTTGATAGATTATACGATGATCCAAATGAGATGAAAAGAGTCGGTTATGGAATTAACGAATGGAATTATGTTATGGAAGTGGCCAAATCCATATTTGAAAAAGAAGGCATTGAGTTACCTGAAGTGGAGTGGCAAGATATATTCAAAAATGGAATGAGCATAATAGGAAACGTAAAAGATAGGATCGATACTTTGCCACTTGTAGTTCAGGATATATTATCCGAAGAAGGAGATACATCAATTATTGGGCAAATTAGAGAAACATTCTCTTTATTAAAAAGCTTGTTAGTCGCCTCTGATTGGGAAGGTTCATACTGGATAACTTCTCCTGAAAATGAAATTCATAATACTATTAACTTGTCAACAGATGATTTTTGGGAGAGAGTTAAAACTGAAGTTAAAAAGCAGCCAGATGTGATATTCAAAGTAAAAGACTTCCAGAGAGAATTAGCTGATATCTCAGGTCACGGAATAGCAATTGCTCCGACTGGTTCCGGAAAAACAGAGGGAGCAATTGCTTGGGCTTTAAAAAATAAGAGTTTAAATGGGAAAATTTTGTACGTACTTCCAAATCAGGTTTTGACTAATAGTATATATGAAAGAATGGTCAAATATTTTGGAGAAGAAAATGTTGGCTTGCTTCACAGTAGCGCATTCTTGTACCAAATACTAAACCGAACCGATAATTACGAATCTGAACAATTTGATAAAAATGAATTAACCCCTACAGATAAGGAAAAATATTCTCATCTTCTTAACCGCATGATGTTTAGACCTATTATGGTCACAACAGTAGACCAATTACTTGCGTTGGCATTTAATGGAAATAAGCGATGGTCTGTGTTGATGGGAGAAATTTTTGGTGGGGCAATAATCTTTGATGAAGTTCATGCCTACGATGGACACATGCTAGCACTTTTGGAAAGAATTACTCGAGAACTTCGGTACTACTCAAAAATGCTTTTTATGAGTGCTACTATGCCTGAAAATTTGATCTATTTTATTTCAAAGCTTCTTGGTACAGAAAAAAATATACGGGTACAAGATACAACTCTTTTAGATGAATCAAGAAATATTTTCCATGTGAACACTATTTCAAAACTGCTGCCCGAAAATGAAAAACAAACGGAATTATTAATGAAAAATATTGAAAATTTTGTTGAAAATAATAAGAGAGTTTTAATTGTATGTAATACGGTAAAAACAGCTCAACAGATTTATGAAATGCTAAAAACAAAGGACTACTTTGAAAATAAAAACATAATGTGCTTCCATTCTCGTTTTATCTCCCACGATAGAAGAGAAAAAGAAAAGAAACTGGAAAAAGATAAGTCCAAAGACAAAAAAGAGCAGTCTTGGCCACATATACTTGTTGCAACTCAGGTTGTTGAATGTGGTGTGGATTTAGATTATGATGTTCTCCTTACAGATGGTGCTCCTTTAGAGGCTATAATACAAAGAGCTGGAAGAGTTAATCGTGAAAGAAGTAAAGAAAAAGGAGAAATTTACGTGTTTCAGCAAGATGAAGCCTCTGAGAACTTTTATCCTCCTGAGATTACAAAAAAAGCACTCAATATTTTGCAAGATCAAGTATCTTTAAATCCAGCGCTCACTGAAAAAGATCTAAATCACATGATTGAAAACATATATAAAGGAAGAAAATTTGACGATGATCTAAGATATCTAAACACGAGGCAGGTTCTAGAAGAAGTTATGTATGACATAGGAGCAATCCAAGATCTGCCTGAAACGGACCTTCATACGCGTTTTGTAACGTATAAAACTGTCGAAGTTGTTCCTGAAGACTGTTGGACTAAAATAAATAACAAAAACCAATTTGTGATAATGGAACATCTTTTGAAGATGCCTTTATGGGCGTATCTACATGCAAAAAGTGATAAGAGCAATGATAAATGGAAGGTAATGAAAATGAATTATAACTCTGAAATAGGAGGAACATTTGAAGAAAACATCAAAAATAAATTAGGAAAAGGATATGATACACTCTTCTGTTAATTTATTTAGACATTTGACTCAATATACTTTCCATAATTTTTGAAAAATCCAGATCTCGCGGTTTTGGAACGGTGAAAAGATGCAGCTTGTAATCAACACACGAGGCTCATTTTTGAAGAAGCAGAACAACTGTTTCCTTGTTAAAAATGATGACAAAGTTTTCGAGGTTTCTGAAAAGAAAGTTGATAGTATTTTGATTACTACTTCTGCAACTATTACCACCGATGCGATCAAATTTGCTGTGGAAAGTAATATTGATATTATTTTTCTGGACAATTTCGGGAACCCTTACGGCAGGGTATGGCACTCGAAATTGGGGAGCACAACATACATCAGAAGAAGGCAGCTTGAAATTTCGGACAAGCCTGAAGGATTTCGGCTGGCAAAAAGCTGGGTTGAGCAGAAGATTGAAAACCAGGTACAATTTCTGAAAGACCTTAAAAAGAACAGACCTGATCAGAAGGATGAATTTGATGACTATATCTCTGGAATTGAAGGTTTGAAATCCCAGCTTGAAGAACTTGAAGGAACTCTTGATGAGTTGCGTGGAAAAATAATGGGAATAGAAGGTATGGTTTCAAGGACTTATTTTGAGGCTTTGAGCTCTCTTATGCCTGATAAATGGAAATTTAATGGAAGAAGTAGAAATCCTGCTCAAGATGAATTTAATTGTCTTTTGAATTATGGATATGGAGTTTTGTATTCCAAAGTAGAAAAGGCCTGCATTATAGCTGGACTTGATCCTTATGTAGGTTTCAATCATACCGATGACTATAATAAAAAATCTCTTGTTTTCGACCTTATTGAGATGTATCGCATTTATATTGACAGGACAGTTTTCCATCTTTTTTCAAAAAAACAGGTTTCAGAGAGTTTCTTTGATAAGATCCCCAATGGAATGACTCTCAATAAAGAAGGAAAAGCTTTCCTTATCCAGGCTATCAATGAAACTTTTGATAAGGATCTAACTTACCGTGGCAGAAACATAAAAATTGGAAATACAATCCAATTTGACTGCCATAGAATTGCGAACAGCCTGATAGGGAAATAAAATTGTATGAGCTGATGAGTTGGTAAATTAATTTTGGTTTAATGCAAGAAATAGGGATGTTGGGATGCTTGTCTGGGTAATATACGATATTACAGAAAATAGAATCCGTCAAAAAGTCAGCGACTGTTGTAAGAGTTATGGGCTTTACAGGGTTCAGAAAAGCGTTTTTCTGGGCGACCTTAATACAAACGATAGAGACTCTCTGGCTCTAGAATGTGAAGAACTGATTGATATAGATAAAGATTCTGTGTACATCTTCCCGATGGATGAACAATCTTTCAAAAAAGTTCATCTTATCGGTCAGGCTTTTGATAAGGAACTTGTCAGTGACGAAGTGTTAACGAAATTCTTTTGAGATTTTTTTGAGGAATCATGGCAAACTTTGAGGTCATTGAAAGAGAAGAAGGAGTTGAATCAGACTCTGAAGTCAGCAGTGAAATGAATTATGAAATCGGTACTGATACAGATACTGAAACAATAATCACAATTTCAGATGTGCTTGAATATTTGTTTTGTTCTCGCTTCATTTATTATATGTACTGTCTTGATATCCCACAGCATCAGGAGAAACGCTTTAAGGTTCTAAAGGGGCGTGAAGTCCATGAAACAAGAAAACTTACCAATAGAGATTACGTCAGGAAGAAACTGAATTGTATTAGAAAAGAAAGCGAAATATTCATTGCCTCTAAAAAATACCATATAAAAGGGATTGTGGACGAGGTTCTATTTCTGGAAGACGGAACCGCTGCCCCTCTTGAATATAAATTTGCCGAATACAAAGATAAGCTTTTTAAGACTTACAAGTTTCAAATGGTTTTGCAAGCACTTTTAATTAGAGAAAATTACAATATTGAAGTAAACCGTGCATATATTTGTTATACTCGAAGCAATAGTCTAGTCAAAGAGATTGAGATCAGCCTTTCTGATTTCAAAAAAGCAGAGAAAATAATCGAGGAAATTCTCGATATCGTTCAAAAAGGCTTATATCCCAAGACAGCCAGATCTTCTAGAAAATGCGTAGATTGCTGTTACCGGAATATCTGCGTATGAGAAGTTTTTCTTGTATTTATAAAGGGTTTGATAATTTTCCAGTAAGAATTTTAACCCCAAAAAAGGGCTCATTTCAGGTCTTTTCTGGCCAAATAACGGAAATTTTTGCCCTATTCGCGAGCAAGATCCACTAAAACAAGGATTGAAACATCCCAAAGCCCGGAAAAAGCTTATCTGGGCTTCAATTCGCGAGCAAGATCCACTAAAACAAGGATTGAAACATCGCCTGGCTGACGAGGTATATTCCTCGGAACTCAACGGATTCGCGAGCAAGATCCACTAAAACAAGGATTGAAACATCATTATCAAATCCAATTGCATTTCTGTTTAACAATATTCGCGAGCAAGATCCACTAAAACAAGGATTGAAACAATATGAACATGCTGGAAGTCACAATCTTTCAGAATTCGCGAGCAAGATCCACTAAAACAAGGATTGAAACCTGTAATGAACGGAGAGCAAATAATACACACAAAATTCGCGAGCAAGATCCACTAAAACAAGGATTGAAACCTCTTTAGTTAGCATGGTTAAGCCTCTTCTGTGTCATTCGCGAGCAAGATCCACTAAAACAAGGATTGAAACCTCCGTCTACCCTGGCAACTAGAGAGTGCCTAAATATTCGCGAGCAAGATCCACTAAAACAAGGATTGAAACAGTAGTTCATAGTTTACGTTGTCTTCAGTCATTTTTATTCGCGAGCAAGATCCACTAAAACAAGGATTGAAACAGTTAAGCCATGTTCTAAAGACTATATGCACAGAATTCGCGAGCAAGATCCACTAAAACAAGGATTGAAACAGAAGCTCTTAGAAGATCCCCGAGAAGATCCCCGATTCGCGAGCAAGATCCACTAAAACAAGGATTGAAACTGTCATGGCACTCTGTGATGTAGATTACGTTAGAGATTCGCGAGCAAGATCCACTAAAACAAGGATTGAAACTGAATAGCGACTATAGGAATTAATTTCATTAGTGATTCGCGAGCAAGATCCACTAAAACAAGGATTGAAACCCTATCTGTAAATTTTATCACTCCTGCAGGTGATGTCATTCGCGAGCAAGATCCACTAAAACAAGGATTGAAACAAAAATACACAGCTGGATACATGGAGCACGTTAAAATTCGCGAGCAAGATCCACTAAAACAAGGATTGAAACAAAAAAAGTCAAGTAGATATAAAAGGGAAAATCAAAAATTCGCGAGCAAGATCCACTAAAACAAGGATTGAAACAGGAATAACAATGTTTAACCTCAAAGACTTTAAGATTCGCGAGCAAGATCCACTAAAACAAGGATTGAAACTTTCAAGAGGCGGCGGAATGAGAATTTAATCATATTCGCGAGCAAGATCCACTAAAACAAGGATTGAAACTTTCAAAATCGGCAGTAATCTCGAAGGAATCAGCATTCGCGAGCAAGATCCACTAAAACAAGGATTGAAACAAAATGGATCTGGAATACTTACTATTTCACTCCTGACGATTCGCGAGCAAGATCCACTAAAACAAGGATTGAAACCAATGTCGTCGTCAAAAATCCGGTTCTCATTTTCTATTCGCGAGCAAGATCCACTAAAACAAGGATTGAAACAAAAGAAGTTAATTATTTTACGTAGCATGTTTTCGCTCCTTTATTCGCGAGCAAGATCCACTAAAACAAGGATTGAAACAAAATGATGGAGCTATAGATTCATCTGAAAAAAATACATTCGCGAGCAAGATCCACTAAAACAAGGATTGAAACTTCATGAGTGCCAGGTAATTTCCACTTCTCAAGATCATTCGCGAGCAAGATCCACTAAAACAAGGATTGAAACAAAATTGTTATGTTTATCAGATTTCAGATATCTGGATTCGCGAGCAAGATCCACTAAAACAAGGATTGAAACCTCTATGAATACCCAGCTTCCAAGAGGTCTGTAAGGATTCGCGAGCAAGATCCACTAAAACAAGGATTGAAACAAGTCTATTATGGGGAGGGCTCCATCTGATGCCTGGATTCGCGAGCAAGATCCACTAAAACAAGGATTGAAACCTGCGGGGCTCTTGTATCCAGCTCATGCAAAGCATTCGCGAGCAAGATCCACTAAAACAAGGATTGAAACATAAGTACTTGTGTAGGAAGTTTAGAAGTGGAAAGATTCGCGAGCAAGATCCACTAAAACAAGGATTGAAACTAAATAATATCATGCTTGAGGAAGGTCATAGTGATTGATTCGCGAGCAAGATCCACTAAAACAAGGATTGAAACATTCTGTATCCTAGATACCATGTCAGTAACCCATATTCGCGAGCAAGATCCACTAAAACAAGGATTGAAACATAGATTTAATGGATCTAATAATAGTACAGTATTCGAATTCGCGAGCAAGATCCACTAAAACAAGGATTGAAACAAAAATCCATTAAATCTGTTATTTCCATCATACCAACATTCGCGAGCAAGATCCACTAAAACAAGGATTGAAACATACTCAGGAATGCCGCTAATCATCAGCATTTCAAATTCGCGAGCAAGATCCACTAAAACAAGGATTGAAACCTGCAGGACTTCTTTATCCGGCTCATGCAAAACTTATTCGCGAGCAAGATCCACTAAAACAAGGATTGAAACCAAATACTGTAGAGAGTAATAATCCAACCGTACTCAATTCGCGAGCAAGATCCACTAAAACAAGGATTGAAACCTGGAGGGGAATTGAAAATATCTATGGGAACTGTATTCGCGAGCAAGATCCACTAAAACAAGGATTGAAACATAAATTGGATACTGGCAGTTAAGGGAGTTTATCGAATTCGCGAGCAAGATCCACTAAAACAAGGATTGAAACAAAACCCGCCTTGAAGGTCCAGATCAGGTAAATCTTTATTCGCGAGCAAGATCCACTAAAACAAGGATTGAAACTGGCAGTCCTTGTATTCATTGCAGGCGGCTTATCCGATTCGCGAGCAAGATCCACTAAAACAAGGATTGAAACTTTTCATAGGATTGAATATTTTCGGGTTCATTATAGTTATTCGCGAGCAAGATCCACTAAAACAAGGATTGAAACTGAGAGTTTCGATTGTGATAAACTCAGGGTTCCCATTCGCGAGCAAGATCCACTAAAACAAGGATTGAAACTTCAGAAACGCATAGCCTTAAAATAAATATGAGAAAATTCGCGAGCAAGATCCACTAAAACAAGGATTGAAACCTGCATATGCTGTGCAGCACGA